>NZ_CM166477.1:0-240000 GCF_056857055.1 Novosphingobium sp. BL-S-32
CAGCGAGCGAAATCCGCGCCGTTTGTCGGACGGTGTCCAACCCACGATCACGAACTCCTGGCGGCGAATACACTTGGTCTTGACCCAGGTGCCGCTGCGCGAACCGCTATACCGCGCATCCACTCGCTTCGAGATGACGCCTTCGAGCCCAGCGCCGCAGAAGCTGGCAAGGAGCTTCTCGCCACTACCGACAATATGGTCCGAATAGCGAATTCGGCCTCCTTCCTTGCTGATCAAGGCGGCGAGCTTTTCCTTACGTTCAATGAGCGGGAGACCGGTCAGATCCTCCCCATCGAGTTCGAGAAGATCGAACGCGAAATAGTCGATGGCCTCGGGATTTGCCTTGAGCGCCGTTTGCAGGGCCTGAAAGCTGGTACGGCCATCGGGAAGGGTTACGACCGCCTCGCCGTCTATGAGCGCGCTGCGGGCTCCAAGCTTCTGCGCCTCGGCAATGAGCGCTGCGAAACGGTCCGACCAGTCCAGGCCCGATCGGGTGTAGGCCCGCCCTTCACTTCCGCCGACGGCGAGAAGCGTGCGGTATCCGTCATACTTGAGTTCATGGAGCCAGCGATCGCCGGGTGGAACACAGTCGACCAAGGCGGCGAGTTGCACGGGTTGGAAGGGCGGGGGCGAGCTCGCTTTCCTGCCTCGGCCCGGCCCGGCACTATCCCGATTGGGAGCCGTGACGGGTTTCCCATTTCTCGCCTTACGCTTCGGGACCGCTTTGCCCGCAGCTATCTCCTCCATGGTGCGGCCGGTATCGATGCTTGTGAGGTTGGCGCCGGTCAGCTCATCCGACCCGCCTGAAAATTCATCGTGCACCTTGCGCAATATCCAGTTTTCTCCCTTCTCCTTGCCGCGCGGCTTGAGGCGGAAGAGGATCCATTCGCCCTGCATGCGGCGACCATGGAGGACGAAATGGAGGTGGCCTTCGGTCAGGGTCTTGCGGGGATCCTTACCTGGAATCGTTTCCCACGTGCCATTGTCCCATAGCATCACGGTCCCGCCGCCATACTCGCCTTTGGGGATCGTGCCTTCGAAGCGCGCGTAATCGAGCGGATGGTCCTCAGTGCGGACTGCGAGACGCTTGTCGTCGGGATTGTTGCTCGGCCCCCGGGTAACGGCCCAACTCACCAGCACGCCGTCCAGCTCGAGCCGAAAATCAAAATGAAGGCGCGATGCCGCATGCTTTTGAACGACAAAACCGTTGCCGGTTGTGGGGCCGGTCGCACCGGAAGGCTCTGCAGTACGCGAAAAATCACGTTTCTCGCGATATTTTCCGAGACGCTCCTCCGCCTGCGTATGCTTTGTCTTAAGGGCTCGTGCCATGTCGGTTCCGATCGATATGCCAGTTAATCGATGCTGAGCCGAACTCGTTCCCTCGCCGCCTTTCCCTATTCTCCGAGGTCGCGGATGAAACGATAGCTTGTTTGTTCAAAGCCGAGCGAGCGAAAGAAATTATGACTGTTATCGATCGTGATATCGCTCAGCGCCTCGACCTGCATGCATCCAGCCTTCGCCAGCGCCTTCTGCGCCTCAGCCAGCATGACCGTTGCGATGCCCCGCCGCCGATGCGCTTTATCGACGACAAGCACGATCAGGCGGCCCAGCGCACCGTGATGGACAGACGGAATGATCGACCATTCACAGCAACCCACGAGCCCACCGAGCTCGGCCACGATCAACCCGGCCTTCGCCTTTCGGACGATGGCCAGATTTGTTTCCACCTCGCTTGGCTCAATCGCCACGCCGGAAAGCTGATTGAGCAGCGCCGCCAGCTCCTCGCTATCGGCGGTGGCGGCTGGACGGACAACCAGCACTGGGTCGGGTACGGGTTCCGGCGAGGACTCGTTCCTTGATCTGGGCCTTTCGGTGGGCCGGGATAGTTTCTCCTGCGCCGGTCCGGATTGGGGAACGAGCCTCAAAGCTGGTTTTGAGCGGGTTCCACCTGCTAGTTCCTTTTTGCCAGGCGACGGATTATCCGCACCAGACGCCGTTCGGCGGCGCGGGCGCTGCCCGGGGCGCCGCCGAACAGGTGCATCTTCATCGTCGGGCTCGGGCGCTGGAGGCTTTTTCGGCTGTTGTGGACGCTGCGGCGTCGCCTCGGCGGATTGCTTCCATGTGCCAAGCTCGCTTGCACGCAGAAAATCCTCGATATCCTGCGCGTTGGCGGTTAGCCCGTTTTCGCCGACACCAAGAAGGGCCTTGCCACTTTCATCCGTCAGCCCATACTTGCCGTAGTCACCGACGCCGGGCTTGCGCCGCCGGGAGCGCAGCAGCTTGAGCCCGCGATGCTGGGCCATCTCGCGCAGCTGATCGTCGCTTGCCAGCGCCATTTAGTGGAAATCCGGGGCTACTGACCCGAAGTCGGATTTTCGCCGGCTATCGAACTCAGCATTGGCCATCTTCCCTAAGATGCAGTCGGATCGAGTCTGAGCCGGGAACGAGCCGCTGCTCCGTGCGCTCGGTAGGATATGCGCACGCACCGCTTCGCTCACTCCTCGATGATCGATCACATCGCCTACGATGACGAGGGCGGGACCCTCAGGATCTCTTTCTACCAGACCGGCGACTATCTCTACTATGACGTGCCTGCGTCCCTCTTTGAGGCCTTCCGCAGAGCACCTTCTGCAGGGACGTTCTTCAACGCGCGTATCAAGGACCATTTCCGGCGCCTGCGAAATCCCGGGCGCCGGCGCTTTGGGCCAAATGGCTGAGCAATCAGGCTTCACCGAGAGCACGATAAACCGACATCAGGTGCCGCGACGCCACTGCGCGGGCGCGTGGCGAGCGGATGGTCTCCTCATTTGTCTCGTGCAGCATAGCGAGCATGTCGAGCACCTCCTGTCGCGGCATGCCTGTCTCGCGAAGATGCGTTCCGATCAGTGTCAGGAGGTTGGCCCAAAGCGTTATCGCCCCTTCGGCGAAAGCGGCATCATCGTCCACAAGCCCTGGGGTGGGATGATCCAGGCTTTCCCTCACGGCTCAGGCCCGCTTGCGCGTCGATGGCTTCGCAGCCGATTTGGTGGCCGGCTTCTTGGCGGCGGGCTTCGCAGCTTTCTTAGCGGCTGGCTTCTTGGCAGTCGTTTTGGGCGCCGCCCTGCTCGTGCTGCCGAGCGAGTTTTTGAGCGCCGCCATCAGATCGACGACGTTCGAGCCGCGCGGATCCTTGCCACCGTCGTCGGAATCGATGTTGAGGGTCTTGCCCTTCTTTTTGCGCTCGATGAGCTCTTTGAGGGCATCGGCATAGCGATCGTGAAATTCGGCCGCGTCGAATTTGCCGGTCTTCTTGTCGATCAGCGTGGTAGCCAGGTCGAGCAACTCCTCGTCGGGATCCGCATCGCCGATGTCGCGGAAATAGCTCGTCGCCTTGTTGACCTCGTCGGCGTAGCGCAGCGTCTCCATCACCATGCCGCGCCCGCAGGCCTTGATGCTGACGACGTACTCCCGGCCGCGCATGGCGAGTTGCCCCAACCCTATCTTACGGGTGCGCCGCAGCGCTTCGCGAAGGACGATGAACGCCTCCTCTGCCAGGTCGTCGGCCGGCACGACGTAAAAGGGCTTTTCGAAATAAATCATGTCGACATCATGCGCATCGACGAACTGAGTCAGCTCGAGCGTCTTCTTGCTCTCGAGCTTAACGCCCTCGATCTCCTTCTCGTCGAGCAAGACATATTCTCCCTTGGCATACTCGAACCCTTTGACGATGTCCTCGACGTCCACGGGACCGATGCCGGGCACGACCTTTTCGTATTTGATGCGCTGGCCCGAGGGCTCGTGAATCTGATTGAAGGCGATCGTGGCTCCGCTCCTGGTGGCGGAATATATCTCGACAGGGATCGAAACGAGCGCCAGGCGGATCTGGCCTTTCCAGTATGGACGTGCAGCCATCTGTCCTCTCCTTCAGGCAGACTCCTTTAATTCGCGGGCCGCCGCGTCGTTCCGGAGGTTTCGAGAGTGGGATACCGCATCTGCTTCCTCGCCTCCGCATTGCCTGGAGAAATAGAAGCTTATCTTCCACCCGAGGGTTATCGGGTGCTGAAACGGCGACCATTCATTTTCGTTGGTCTCATTTCAGGCGCGTCAACCGCGGAAAATAGATGGTCCGGACAGAAGTCATCTGGCTCTGGACGCTGCTTTCGACTTGGATGCATCGTCATTGGGGCGATTTGCCTCGTTCGGAACGCCTCTTGCGCTCGGCGCTGATGCCATTAGCCGAGATATTGCAGTCAACAGTTCGCGGGCGAGGTAGCCCACCGGCCCGGTCGCCTCCGCACAGTGTCGGCCGGCCTCTCCATGAACCCAGACTGCCCAGAGCGCGTCTTCCAGCGGGGGCAGCCCCCGAGAAAGCAACGCGCCTGCAATTCCTGCAAGCAAATCGCCGGATCCGCCGGTCGCAAGGCCGACATTCCCGCCGCTGTACACGAAACATGGGCCGGCTGGGTCCACGATCAGCGTGGTGGCGCCCTTTAATACGACGACGGCATTGAAGCGAGCCGCTGCCTCGCGTGCGGCGGCGACCCTGTCACGCTCGACATTGGCTGCTTCGCGCTCCAGTAAGGCCGCCATCTCGCCGATGTGCGGCGTGATCACGCACGGTGTCGCGCGTTCCCGCAAGCTCACTTCGTGATCGCCCAGCGTCATGAGGGCTGAGGCATCGATCACCAGCCCCCCTTCCCCGGCACTCGAACCCGAGCCGGCCCGGCAATCGGCCATCGCATCGAGCACTGCCTCCAGTAGACGCGAGGCATGGCGCTCGCATGTCATAGCCGGCCCGACGACGACCGCGTCGCAGCGCGTCAGATGAGGTGCGAGCACATCGGCTTTGACGTCAGTCTCGCCCGTCAATCCCTCCGGTAGCGACAACATGGCAGCTTCGGGAAACATCGTGCCGATGGGAATGACGGCAGACGCTATGGTGGCAATTCGCACCTTGCCCGCGCCTGCCCGCAAAGCCGCCTCCGCCGTCAACCGAATGCCGCCCGGAACCTGCAGGCAGCCGCCTATAACTAGCACTCGCCCACGCGCGTTCTTGTCGACGCCGTCTGAGGGCATCGGCACGGGATGTGCCCGCAGCCAGGGGGCGTCGAGCGGGGCGCACTTCGCCTTGCCCGACCGGCTCAACCACGGGCTGCAATCATGGGATCAGGCTCACGCGTGGCCGGGGTGCCTTCGCGCTCTAGCGGGGCGACGACATTATAGCGTTCCAGCACGAGCCGCCCGGCCTGGGGATCGAAACGGTACTGCGTAACGCTGCAATTGGCCACGTCCCCTTCCGCATCGATCGCGAGGATTTCCTTTTCGCTCAGTTTCTCCAAAACATAGCGCATGCACAGCACCACCACTTGGTGGGCAATGATCATGACCCGCTGCCCTGCATAGTGCAGCGAGACGGTGTCCAGCAGTGCACGGAGGCGGAAAATCACGTCCACCCAACTCTCGCCGCCAGGCGGACGGTGGTAGAACTTCCCGAGTACCTCGCGGAATTTCGCCTGCTCCGGCTGCAATTCGCGAATGCCGACAGTGGTGAGCCCGTCGAGAATCCCGAATTCCTTTTCCCGCAGCCGCTCGTCAAGACAGATCCCAAGCTCGGATGCGCAGCCCCCCGCCTCGCGGATGATTTCGCCGGTCTGAAGCGCGCGCAAGTAAGGGCTGGAGAGGATCACTTCTGGACGCAGCCCCTCCTCACCTTCCGCAAACCAATGTCCCAGCGCTCGGGCCTGGTCCATGCCAAGAGGAGAGAGAGGTATGTCGACATCGCGATGATCGAGCGCAATGCGCGGCATTCCGTTCGCATGTGCCATATCGCGCGCGACATTACCCGCACTCTGGCCATGGCGGATAAGCCAGAGCGCGCTGGGCCAACGTTGGAATTGTTGTGCCGGACTTTCCATCATCGCTAAACGGGGGCCGTTCAGGGGAGTTCCAAACCGAGCCATATCGAGTGGCCGAGCATGGCTCCTTCGCGAGCGCTCCTCGCTTGTGGTTACCGGCAATGCAGCAAACGACCTTCCCGCCCGAACGGCCACCAAACCTCAGCGAATTATCGCGTCGCTGAAATGAAATTCAAGCCTTCGCCCAAGATGTCCCTTCCAAAGCTATGAGAACCCGCACAGCCGAGCTCCATCGAGATCTGTAGTGGCGGCACTGGAAAGCTAACGCAAAGGCGCCCTAAATTTCCCTGCTGGGAACGAGTCTGCCCGCGACGGACTTACCTAGGCACTCAGGCAACGGAGAATCCCATGACTCAGTTCACCGATGCAATTGCCCTGCTGAAAGCCGACCATCGGACTGTCGAAGAACTATTCGAAAAGTTCGAAGC
Organism: Novosphingobium sp. BL-S-32; assembly: GCF_056857055.1. Lineage (NCBI taxonomy): Bacteria > Pseudomonadati > Pseudomonadota > Alphaproteobacteria > Sphingomonadales > Sphingomonadaceae > Novosphingobium > Novosphingobium sp. BL-S-32. The sequence goes on from NZ_CM166477.1 coordinate 6,323, forward strand.
CGCACGCTCGGCTTCCCAGAAAAAATCCATTGCGCACCAGATCTGCGTCGAACTCAAGATCCATACGGCCATCGAAGAAGAAATTTTCTACCCCAGTTTCCGCGGTAAGATCGAAGATGACACTCTCGATGAAGCCTATGTCGAGCACGACGGCGCCAAGATTCTCATAAATGACATCGAAGCCGCCGCGCCCGAAGACAGCTTCTTTGCAGCCAAGGTCAAGGTGCTGTCGGAAGAGATCAAGCACCATGTCCACGAAGAGGAAATGCCGTCCGAAGGCATGTTCGCGCAGTGCCGCAAGACAGACGTCGATCTCGTTGAACTGCGGGACCGCATGTTGGCGCGCAAAACCGAACTCTCGGCGACGGCGAAATCGGGCGGATTGCCGGCAGCCAAGCCCACTGCCGTCAACCTTGTCACCGCATGAAGGAGCAACCTGATGGATGATAACTCCAGCAAGCGGGGCGCCTTGGGCGATGCCCGCCCTGATGCAGTCGATCCCCATCGCCAAAATGAAGGACCGCTAAAGCCCGAAAAGGTGGAAGACCGCCCGAACGTGGGCACGGTGAAGCCCGAGGACTACCCGGAAAACCAGCGCGCGAAAGGCGCTGCCAAGCCATGAAGAAGCCCAATCAACCGAGCGAGCAGCGGCTGGGCCGTGCGGGCATTTTCGTGGTCGCGGTTATCCTCGCGGTCATCGTCCTGGTTTTTGTCGGTCGGAACATCTGGCATGCAGAAAAGCTCGACCAGGAACAGAAAACTGGCGTCAAGGAACAGAATGGCCTCAACTGAGCTATCGCCGCTCCCTCCGCTTCCAGATCAATTCCCGGTCTTCGCGTGGGGAGCGGCGACGGGTTTCGATTCCGGGGACTCCCGCTGGCGCAGATAGATAGACAGCACCACCAGCACGGCTGTCGAGAGAAATTCGCTTTGCCAGTTCTGGAACGATTCTAACCACAACTGCGCATCAAAACGATATTCGAGGAGCGTGGACGGCGCCTGACCATGGGATAGCGCCTCCTCTGCGGCCACTTGCGCGCTTTGCGTCCAATGGATCACGAATTAAGCTCCCAGAGCAATCCCCAGAGAACGGGCGTAAAGCGCACGCCAGATGCGACCCCACTTGAGGATCTTGGGCGCACCGGACTTGTGGGCCTGTAGGGCCAGCTCGGAATCGCGCGGCGGCTCATCCGGATCTTTCGATTCCGCTGATTCCTTCTGAACAAGAAATGCAGTGAGGATCACGTCGGCCGACATTTGCAGGAACTCGCTCTCCCAGTTTTCGAAAACCGAAGAGAGAAACTGCGGGCTGCGCGAATATCCCACGCAGCGCGCATCAGCCTTCTGGACGCTCCGAGAGGGACTCCCCGGCCAATTACCATAGGCCTGCTTGCTGGAAGAATTGTCCTTGCACGCCTGGCGCTGCGCATCGGACGATTTCACCAAACGATCCTGCAGCTCTCACAGCGCAAGGCCGCCATCGGAGAGGCACGGAAATTGGAGCCGGTGACGATGCGGGACCTTGCATTCCAATTCGAGAGCACGGCGCGGCTGACGCAGGCACACGATCGCTGCCTGCCGCGCTCACTTGCGCTTGCCCATCACGCCGTTGCGCGGGGCTGGCCCGTGGATCTGGTAATGGGCGTTCAGCTGCGTCCCTTCGCCGCCCATTGCTGGGTACAGGCCGGTACAAGTCTGGTGAACGACCGGCTCGATGCAGTCCGCCCCTTTACGCCGATCCTCGTCGTATGATGCAAGTCTCTCCCCTTCTGAACGCCAGGCACCGCCCGACCTGCTCCCGCTACATCGCCCTGCTGCGACCTTCAGTCGAAGCACACCCCCTGCTCGCCGAGGGATTTGCAGCGCGCGTTCGCGCCTCTGACAACTGGAGCCTGGCGCTGGAAATCGGGCCATTTGCGATTGCTGCAGGCGCCGAAGCGGCCATACCCATTGGCCATCATGGAGTGGTCATCCCCTCTTTCTCAATTCGAGGTACGGGATCCGCTCAGAATCGACCGTCACCACCGCAAATTCATGCTGAAAATAGCGCATTTGAAGCCGACAAAATCGGTTCCAAGAAAGACGCAGACGATCGCGAGACGAGTTTGCGGCGCCCGGCGAATTTCCATTGAGAATTGTCCCGCCGTGGACTCGCCCTCGCCCTTCCCCGCTAGAGTCCTCTTCGCGCTAAATTTCAGTCGTTTACCGTCGTCCTCACGCTCCCGAAACGGGCCATTCGTTCAATTCAATGGACGCTACGCGATTGAAGAAATCCAGACGGTCCGCCGAACATCGTCGCTTTGGCCCCCCTTGTCGATGAAACCTGCGTTGATCCGGGCCAATGGGCACGAAACGCGGATCGACCGAACTTGCTGCTATGCGTCGACTGCGTACTAGTCAGCCTCCAGGTGGCTGACTTCCATTTCACCGCGATCGCTGTGAGTTCAAAGAACATTGGACATCGCTTCGGCAGCGACCGGGCCTGCGAACTGTTGGTTCGCTCCAACGTCCTACGATTGCCTTATCGCGGCCCACCTTGGGCGGCTACTCTGCTCGAGTCCTTGCTGGATCCGCCGCTAACGATCCTAGTAGCTGAGGCGGTTGGAAATGAGGTCGGCAGGGGCCCGGCGCGCGACTCTGTTGGAAGGCAGCATTGGTACTTCCTCGCGGCGAATCTCGATCCACCGGCGCAGCACCTTGTAGGGCGACAGGAGGGTGCGCGTGATCGCCTCAATGAATTCAAAATCCGGCTCGCCATCGTCTGCCGCTACGATGGCTGCGACGACAAGCTATCCGCGCTCGCGGTCCGGCAGACCGACAACGTATGCGGCCCGTAAGCGCCTTTCGGCGTACATCCGCAGGTTCACGTACGTTGCAGCCTCCAAAGTCCGGGATCGTCGTTCTGACGTCACGTCACGTCACCGTTCCATTCACAGTAGAAAAGTGCGATGGCCTCGCCGCCATTGGCGACATCGATCGTCAAGTTGACCTAACCCGATTTCGCCTTTAGCCGGACCGAATATTCACATTCCGCCTTGATTTAAAGGGCCCGAACGCCCCGGCTATTAATTGCGATGCTCAATCCCGGCGCAACTCGGTGCCAAAACGCGTACCTGTCAACTTCGGATGAATGGGAACAATTCCCCCTGCCGATCGCTCTACGCGCACCTTGGGCGACTGCGACCCACGCCTCTACATGGAGGTGCGCCCGAATCAGCTGATGGAAAGCTCATAGCAGCCGTTGGTCTGTGTCGGTCAGACGCGTCGTGCTGCACCTAGGCCCCGCGGCCGTACACACTCTGCGGGGCCCCGTTTCCGGCACAAGCGAATTCTTTAGGTGCATGAGCTCGGCAGGCGTATACCCGTCCTATCGGCAGTCACCCACGGCTCGACTGCCGCCTGAGAGACAACATAAGGATGCGTGCTCCCGCCGGACTCGAGGAGCGCTACAATGTCTCGCTTTACCATCATCCCCACCGACAAGCGTCTACTGCCCACCGATTTCATATCGGGTGATGCAGGGACAGCCCTCGCACTGATTGATCGCCTCAAATACGACGAAGTCGACGTCCTGCGAGACGGACTATACCTGTTCTCAGCGGAGCAGAGCAAATGCGGTTTCTGGTCGATCTTTGGGAAAAAGCAGTTGGCCTGAGGAATTACCACACGTCACTTCCGCATGGTGACCAGATCCGGGCACGACCTCGCAGCGCATGAACAGGATTATGTCTCAACCGACCATTTTTGCGAGCATTTGCTCGGTCGCCGATAGCGTGCCATGCATAGCACCTCACCAAACTCTACTGACCTTTAACAGTTTCGGCTTGGTTCTTTAATTCCCGCGCCTGCTGCTTACCGCCCTCACGAATTTCCTTCGCGCGTTGCTCAAGCCGATCCGCTTGGGCATCAGCTGTAGCGCGCACCTGCTTACCTTGCGCTATCAGCGCGTCTGCTTGAGCGTCGGCCGCGTCCGCATGGGCATCGTCAATCTTGTCTTGGGCCTTACCGGCGCGCTCATTAGGTCCAATGCCATGGTAGGGCTCGCCGGAATCGGCTGCCTGGGCCCTGTCCTCCTGTTTCCCTGCCTTTTGCTTGGGGCCACTGCAAGAACTCAAAACCAAGGCAGCGGTCAGGCCTATCACGGTCGGGATGCGCATGTCCGGAATCCCCATATGAAGCGGGAGCACCATACCGGCGCTCCCCTTTCATTCAGATCTTGTCACCAAGTGCGCCCTTGACGCTGCCCTTGATGTCCTGCCCTGTGCCCTTCAGCTGCTGGGCATCACCCTTGGCTTCGAGCTCGGCATTGCCGGTTGCCTTGCCTGCAACCTCTTTGGTCTTTCCGGCGATCTTGTTGCCGGCAGCCTTAGCCTTGTCAGTCAATTCACCCATGGTTGTCTCCGTCGGAAGCGATAGCCCGTAGCGGCTGATATCTAAACCCGCCGCGGGTCTTCGCGTTCCTGCGAGTTCATTTTGAAGGACACTTGCGCGGAGCCCCTCCCAGCGCCCGATCAAACAGGCATATTCGGTATCAAATGCGATCAGCCAATGCGGCAACGCGCATCGCCGCGTTATAGAACATGACCGGGACGTCCCTCCCGGTGGTCAGCAGTGCGGGACTCCGCGAGAGGCGGCGGCCAACCGAGTTCCCCTCCACTTGAGGTCTTGAATCGAATCGCGATTTTGAAGATATTTTAGCCGACAGGTCACGCCTGTCGCAACGAGGAGAGTTGGAAGAAAGGAGGCAACGCAATGTCCCTCTCCAAATTTTTTCAAACCTTCGAATTCATGGAACACCCCCAACTTGAGCCGGAGGTAAAGCGCGCGATCCTTGCATCGTGGGGTTCGGGCGCCTCTGCCGTTGGAGGTCAACCAGACATGAGGCGACCGCCGGGCGCGTCGGAACCGGTTCGGTTCGACGACATTGTAGCGGTCATGCGTACACTTGATGATCGCGAGGCATGATCATGGCAGACAAACTGTTCAACCTGCTCCGCAACGAACGAGAGCGCCTCGAGCTCGCAATCCTGCAGGCCGAAGCACGGGGTGAAGCTGGTAAGCCGGACGTGCGCCGTCTTAAGGGCTTGCATCGTGCCGTGAATGACCAAATCCAGAGTTGGATGCGTGATCTTTACGGCGACGATCTCGCCTGCTTCAGGACGGCGGCGTAAGCCCGGAATGGGCCGGAACTGATGCTTCCGGTCCATTTCTTTGGCTTGAGTCAGCGTAAGCGTCCGTTGGCGGCAGGCAACGCCCGCCCCCTGTCGTTCAGTCTTTCAATCGCTCAGCCTGAAAGCTGCCTTTCGTCGAGACCCGCAAGTTTGGACGCCCGGTCTAAGGGTAACTGTGCCCTCTTCGAGGGTGGGGACGAAATTTGGCCACAATGCTGCGATTGATCATTCATAGGGATGTTCGGTGATGCGTCGCGCGAGCCGGAAGGGGGTGAGCCGGTGCTGTGGTTCCGGAAATGTATTGCATGAGACGTTGGTCTCGTCCCTGATTCCGTCCAGCGCACCGGCTCACGTCTCACATCGGATAGGCCACAAGGTCGTCGATCGTCACGATCGGGAAGTCGTGCTCCAGCGCATACCGAATGAGTTCTGGCACGCGCTTCATGGTGCCGTCAGGGTTCATCAGCTCGCACAATACCCCGGCGGTTCCGCGTCCCGCCAGGCGGGCCAACTCGATCGACGCTTCAGTATGGCCGCGACGCGCAGCCAAGCCCCCAGGATGGGCGCGAAGCGGAAAGACATGCCCCGGCCGCGCGAGGTCTGCGGGGCGCGCATCGGCGGCGATGGCAGTTCGAATAGTCTGCACGCGATCCGCAGCCGATACGCCGGTCGTCACGCCCTCACGCGCTTCGATCGAGACCGTGAAGGCGGTTCCGTTCCGCGCGGTGTTGTCAGTCACCATTGGTGCAAGATCGAGGTCATCCGCCGCTGCGGCGGTCAGGATCAGGCAGACGATGCCGGATCCGTCTCGGATCATGCGCGCCATTTGCTCCGTAGTCAGGGCATCGGCGGCATAGATAAGGTCGCCCTCGTTCTCGCGATCGTCGTCATCGACGACGATTACACCTTGGCCCGCAGCTATGCGCGCGATCGCGCGGGCCGCTCGTTCCTGCGAATTGCCGAACAGCGCGAGCGGCGAGGTTTCGGTCACGTTCATCATGCGACTTGCACCTGCCGTGCAGCAATGTGGCGGGCAAACTGGGCCGCCACGCGTCCGGACCGTGACCCGCGTCGCCGGGCCCAGTTGTCCGCCTGTTGCACAAGCTCATCAGTGTCCCAACCGTGGGCGAGCGGGCCGAGATGGCCGACCACCATCGCCAGATAGTCGTCCTGAGCGACATTATGGAACCCCAGACTCAGACCGAAGCGATCAGCCAGCGATACCTTTTCCTCGATCGCCTCTCCGCCGTGAAGTGCGGTCGAACGCTCGTTGTCGATCATTTCGCGTCGCAACAGGTGACGACGGTTGGAAGTCACCGCCAGGAGGATGTTGGTCGGGCACCCCCGGATGCCGCCGTCCAGCACCGCCTTGAGGCTTTTATAGCCTGCATCGCCGTCGTCGAACGAAAGGTCGTCGCAAAACAAGAGGAAGCGGCGATCGAAGTCGGCTAGCCGTTCGAGCAGGTCCGGCAGTGTTTCAATTTCTTGCCTTGGCACCTCGACGAGAGCGATCTGGCCACCGCTTTCCGCATGGACGACCGCGTGAACGGCCTTTGTCAGCGAACTCTTGCCAGTACCGCGCGCGCCCCACAGCAGCATATGGTTGACGGCCGAGCCCGCCACAAATCCGCGCAGGTTAGCCAGCATCTCCGCCTTCTGCGGCTCGATGCCGACAAGCGCGGACAGAGGTACGTGGTCGATACGCGCGACCGGCGAAAGGCGAGGCGGGGCGCTGGCCCAAACATAGCCAGGAGCGCTCGCCAAATCGACAGGTGATGCTGCCGGTGGGGCAATGCGCTCAAGTGCGGACGCGATGCGATGGAGGATGGAAATGAGGTTGCCGGAAGCGAGCGCAGGACTCTGCGCACCTCCGACCCGATCTGGGCGGGAAGATGGCATTACAGGACTCCGACCGCCAAAACGCACGGATTGGCGGTGTTGATAGCGATGGTGTGAGAAAAGGACCATTGAACGTCGTCGCGCCTTGTCATCGGAGTCGGGAAACGGACTCGTCTGTTTGGCGCGTTGGTTGACGTTAACGCCTACGACCGAGCACGGACGTGCTTTGCGGTCCGAGGCGCTTACAGCACCCGTCCACATCATACAAGTGCGATCATGCAGCGGCGTCGATGGTCATTGCCAAGCGCGACAGGTGGGCATGTTCCCCGAATTGGCATGCCGCATCCGCCGGCCGCTGAGCCCCACTACCGCGATCGCAGGAAACGATGAATTGAGTGTCATCCTGACCCCGGAAGCCGCTGGATTGGCCTCGGAACCATGAGGCGTTTCCGGGCGCCGAAAAGGAAACTCGAGGCCGCAGCGATCTGGCAACCGTGCCAGCCGCCTTGCCGCCACGCATCGCCCCTTCCAGGCGGGGTTGGTCAGGAGGTCGCCAGGCGCCGCAACAAAGATTGCCACGCTTTCGCTCCCAGCGAGCCCCCTCCGATTGAAATCCTTATTCGATTGTTCGCGCTCGCCCAGCAAGAGCTGCAAACAGTGTTACGAGCACGGCTGCCGCGACGAGAAAGATCAGCGGCAAGCGCCAACCGCCGGTCATGTCGTGCAGCACCCCCACGAGCAGAGGACCGGCTGCCGCACCCGCATAGCCGATGAACTGCGCCATACCGGATAGCGACGCGGCCTGATGGTGGTCACGTGTACGCAGCCCGAAGAGCGAGAGGCTGGTGACCATCGCGACACCGGCACCCAACCCCGCGATGGCGAGCCATAGCAGCGAAAGCCCCGGTGACAGGAGGAGACCGGCAGTCCCAGCCACTAGCAGGAGACCACATGCGAGCCCGAGACCGGTCTGATCGCGAAAGCGCCGGATGAGCGGGGTACATCCAAGGTTGGTGGCGACAGCGACGACCTGATAGACCAGCAACATCAGTCCTGCGGACGCATTCGTAATGCCTTGGCTCGCGGCAAAGGAGGCAAACCAGTCAACGATCGAATAGAAGACGAGTGAGTGGAGAGCGAAAAACAGGGATACCTGCCACCCGATCGGATGACGCCACGGCGATAACGCCTCCGTGCTCGCCGGTGAAGAAATGGGGAGCGGGTCATTCCCGCGCTTGAACTGCGGAATCCAGATTAGAAGCGACACGAGCGTGAGCAGTGCCCAGACACCGATCGACCAACGCCAGCTCAGTCCAGGCGTGTTCGCGATCGGCACCGCTAACCCTGCAGAGAGCCCGGCCATACCGGCCATCGCCGCCGCGTAGAGGCCAATAAGACTTGCAGCGCGGTGCGGGAAGTCGCGCTTGACCAATGCGGGCAAGAGGACGTTTCCGAATGCGATCCCCGCGCTCAACACGGCCGTGCCCGCCCATATTGCGCCAGGCCAAGCCATCGATCGAATGACGGTACCTATAAGGATGGCCATCAGTGATGCGCCGAGGACTCGTTCGAGACCATATCGCCGGCCAAGCCGCGGCGCGATCAGCGAAAGCAACGCGAAGATGGCAAGTGGGAGCGCATTCAGGAGACCCGCAGCGGTAGCGCGAAGCCCGAGATCGCGTTGGATTTCTTCAAGTACGGGACCGAGACTGGTGATCGGAGCGCGAAGATTTGCGCCGATCAGGACAATGCCCAGATAGAGAGCGGCCGAATGATTGGCCTTCGATGACTTAATTCGCACGTAGACGTCCCTGCACGCGCGCATCCCACCCGTGGGTGGCTGCGATACCGTGCGTTGGTTGACGTTAACGCTTACGCGAAAAGCGGCGAACCAGCCCTTCGTCTACGAACGCCGCCTAATCGCCTATCGGAGAAGCGTCAATGGGATTCGCAGCGCCAGATGGCCTGCTGGCGCGCTACTTCAACTATGCGCGCGGAAGGGGGCGCGGCATTGTCGCCGGGCAGTCGCCCTTCACGCCTGGCGCCTGTCAACCGACGCGACGTATGGTATCGGCTTGCCGCCCACTGCATCCGGCGAGGGGCTCGACGGCGCGCGGAGCTGCCTGGTTCCAGATCAATCTTCCGCAGGAATGCCGGGAGACGCCCGAATACGGACACTCGGCAGCCACTATGACGATCCCGAAAGCAGGCGGTCTGCGTTGCTACGCCGCGTGGATAAACTGCTGCCTGAACGATGGGCAGCTACCGAAAACTTCCTGAGCGCCCTGAATGGCAGAAAAGTCAATTATCTCAGTGTGCAGATTCTCCAGGCCACCTCTCCCCGAGCACGAGCCGATCATCCACTCCAACATCCGCGGCTCAGGCTACTATAACTGAAGGAGCAGGAATGCTGAAGCATCCCGCTCTGGACCTTCTGGGCCAACTCGGCCCCGCCGGCATGGCCAAGGCCTTCGCCGAGATCGAAAGCAATCAACGGTTCCTACAACATCCATGGGACACGAGCACTGCTTGCGCCTATCTGCAGCCGCGCTGTGATGAGAAAAACCGGCCGGTAAATTCGTGGCGCGATGCGTCCTCGCTCAATACTTTTTGCGATCACCCAACTCGGAGAGACGATCCGCCCGATCGGATATGCTATTTGTCGTCAAACGGCTCCGATTGGTGACCATACGGAGAGCTCGGCCAGCCAAGTTTGATTCGCTTGAGCAGAATACACTCGACGAGATGTTAGATAGTCGCCGCATGGGAGTGGCAAGCCAGCAAAAAATGATGATGGAGATGAGGCATGAAGGCACAACCCAAAACACATCATGATGTATCTCCTTATCAAGTTACCAGGCCGGGATCTGAGATGGAATTTATACGATTTGCGCTCGATAGTGCCGCGATCGTAGCTATCACCGATGTCCAGGGGACAATTACTTTCGTAAACTCAAAATTTTGTGAAATTAGTGGTTACAGCAAGGACGAGCTAATAGGATCCAATCATCGAACGTTGCGGTCTGGGGTACATAGTATTAAATTCTTCCGGTTAATGTACAGGCAGATAGCGCAAGGGAAAGTCTGGCACGGTGAAATATGCAATCGCCGAAAAGATGGCAGTTTGTATTGGGTCGACACCACAATCGTACCGCACACATCTCAATCGAGAAAGGTCGATAGTTACACCGCAATTCGTTTCGACATCACGCCGAGAAAGCTCGCCGAAGATGAGCTCCGGTCTAGCGAATTGCGCCTGTCCGAGATTGTCTTTCACGACCAGCTTACGAAGCTACCGAACCGAAGGCACTTTCAGGAGCATTTAGAGGCAGCCCTTTGCGGTAAAAACCAAAAGGGAGAGAAATTCTTTCTCGGACTCCTCGACATTGATTCGTTCAAGGAAATAAACGACTCATTTGGGCATGACGTTGGCGATCAACTGCTAGAAACAATCGCCGCTCGCTTGCTGTCCTTCGTCGATGTGCATTTTTACATTTGCCGCTTAGGAGGCGATGAGTTTGGAATTGTGTTGAGCGGATTGAACGATGAAAAAGCGTTTGCCCGCTTTGAGGCCGTGCTCGATCGCATGCGCGAGCCAATCAAAGTCGAATCTGCATACCGCCACTGCTCATCAAGCCTGGGAATCGCAATTTTTCCCGAGCAAGCGCAAGACCCGACTACGCTGTTCAAGCTTGCAGATATCGCGCTCTACCATGCCAAGTCGCTCGGACGCGACAGGGCCGAAGTTTTTCAACCGTACCTGAAGGAAGCCATCGACCGGCGAATGTCGGTACTGCACGAGATCGAAGGTGGCATGAAAGACGGCCAATTCGAGATGCACTATCAACCGATTGTTCCTGCGGCTATAGGCTCGGATGTATCATTAGAAGCACTAATGCGATGGCAGCATCCAAAACTGGGATTAGTCGCGCCGCATCATTTCCTCGCGGGACAAAAGGACCCCGCGTTGCGCGCAAAACTTGGCATGTTCATGCTAGAGCGCGTGTTTTCCGACGTAGCGGTGCTTACCGAAAGGGGGGCACAATTCGAGCGAGTGGCTATCAATCTGACGACCTCCGATTTTCGTTCCGATGCCTTTATCGAACGATTTTTTGAGCTTGCAAAGAAAATTGACGTCGCCTGTTCCCGCTTCTGTGTCGAAGTCACAGAAGGCATGTTCCTTGGAGCCAACCAAAAGCGCATCGTAAACGACCTGAACCGCCTTCATGACGCCGGCGTAGAAGTAGCGCTCGACGACTTCGGCACAGGGTTTGCCTCGCTAACACATCTGCGCGAGCTACCTTTCGATCGTTTGAAGATCGATCGAAGCTTCGTCTCGAATATTGCCACGTCGATGGAAGATCAGGCAATTGTGAACGGGGTCATAGGCATCGCCCATAGCCTCGGCAAGAGAGTGACGGCCGAAGGGGTCGAAACCATGCCGCAATTGGAGCAACTCGTAAAAATGCACTGTGATCAGATGCAGGGCTGGTTCTTCAGCAAGGCTGCCAGCGTTTCCAATCTGCCAGGCGTACTCGCCAGATTGAAGAGAATAGACGAGATTATTCAGCGCTAGGCAGTCAGTTTATGCGCGGCCGTGGCAGGCGACGATGATCGGCCAATACCAGCCGGCTTCCGCTAACGTTTTCCCGACGGTTCCGGGTTCGACCGCCGGAGCAACTTCGTAAGTCACCGCGCCATGGAGACTGTATGCGCACTGAAGCCATCTGCATCCTCATCCATCGCTCATCGATTGGATGCGGCATCCGCTGGATTGCCTTGCCAGCTTCGTGACGAATGCAGTCCCGCGCGCGGTTGACAGCACACTCCTCCCGGGAGCGTGGCTTAGCCGCTCGGCAGCGATCCAGTATTTCCCTGTTAGCGCGACAGAGCTCCATGGCCCGAACGAACCGAGGTGCGGGCGACCGACGAGAATCAGGAATTCATCCTTGGATCAATACCTCGTACTGGGGTCACACAGCGCAAGCGGGGTTACCTGGGCGTTTTAATCCGCTTGCGCATATAGCCAAATTTACATGCAATTGTTAATATAGGTTATTGGAAATCGAAGACGCACTGGTAGGATGCCTGATCGTTGGAAGTTTCAATGACTTTCTGGCGACCGCGCCCGGCTCACGGGAGCCCGCTGCGCCAAACGGCCGAATACTACTGATCTTAGACAATTAGGAAAAAATCACAAAAATTCATATTGATGACCTGGGAGGAAGTTCGAGTGGAGCAAGGCAGAATTCTCGATCTGACTTCGAACATCGTCTCCGCCCACATCGGCAACAATACCGTTACTACCTGGGAGATTCCCCGATTAATTTCGGCGATTTTCGACACGCTCACTTCACTCGGGAAAGAGCCGGGAGACTATCGAGCCGGACCGCATACCGGCGGTTTCAATCCGCGCGACGATCACGCCCGACAGGATGACTTGCCTGGAATGCGGAGCAAAGCAGAAGACGCTGAAACGGCAACTCAGAACGCTGCACGATCTAACTCCGCAAGATTACCCCCACGCTGGAACCTACCATCCGATTATCCGATAGTTTCGGCTGACTACGCAGCAACGCGCGCAGAGCTGCATACCCACATCGGCTTTGGAGCGTCGAGAGCTCTCAAGAAGTCAGATGGGGCTGTCTCGGGCAAGGGCGCTGCAACGAAGGCACTCGTATTGAACGCCGTCGAGCCGGAAATCTTCGAGGCTGCAAACAGAACGACCATCAAAGCGCTTCCCCCTCTCAGGGCCAAGCCCAAAGCCGCAAGCAAGGGCCGTGTTGAAACGCCACGATCGCGCCGTTCAAGCAAGTAGGGCCCACAGGACAGCCCCGCAACATATGGAGGGATAGGAATGTCACTTTCGCGCTGCCGGATAGTGATCGCTGACGAACATGAGGCAATACGCCTGGGCGTTCGCACAATTTTGAAGGACCGCCGGGGCTGGGAAATCGTGGGCGAAGCACCAGACGGTCTCGGCGCTTTGAAACTCGTCCGGGAAACCCAGCCTGACATCGCCATAGTCGATTATTCACTGCGGCAGATGAACGGGTTAGCGCTCACTCGCGCAATCAAGCGCGATCTACCCAGCACCGAGATCTTATTGTACACGATGCATGAGCGAGAGGGTATTCTGACCGAGGCCTTGGACGCCGGTGCCTTGGGTTATGTGCTAAAATCCGATACGATCACAAATTTGATCGCGGCTGTCGAGGCGCTGATTAAGCATAAGCTCTATATCTCGGTGGCAATAGCCGACAGGCTGGAGAACTATTTCATGGAACAGGATCACAACCGAGGGATCGTGTCCGTGCTCACCCCACGCGAGCGCGAAATTGTCCAGCTCATAGCGGAGGGTAATTTCAACAAGTCTATCGCCCATAAACTTACGATCAGTGTTAAAACAGTGGAAGCGCACCGTACATCACTGATGCACAAGCTTAAAATGCGATCCACCGCCGATATTGTGCGCTATGCCCTACGCAATAACATGGTAGAATATTAAGACATCATTCTGCTCATCTGCATCCACAGCCCCACCTCGGGGAGAATTGGTATATCTGCGGGACACCTTGTATTGTGAGATCGACCGCAGACTTTGCTGAACGACTACTCGCGCTCGCAATACATACGAACATCAAATCCCAGCTATTCCGCAAGGAGCGGGACGACGTTCGCCACCCTCGTGACATGCCCACCGATCATCCCCAGCGGCAGTCCGTTTAGGAACAGCGCCAGATTCTAATCCGAATTCGAGATATAAATCGGCATCGGTCCCATCAATCGAGCCGCGTATCAGCGTGCCGGGGAAATATTTGCGGTCGCCCGCCTCCTGGCATCAGAGAAGCGTAATCGTCCGCGTTCAGCGAATGACAACATCACTGATATCTTGCCATGAAGTCACTTTGAACCGCTGCAGAGAATCTCTGCTCCACCAGATCATGCGCTCCTAACGCCGCGATTATCGCCGGATCGGCGTCATGCTGGAGCGCAAGGGCATGAGCATGAACCACAAGAAGCTCTACCGGCTATATCGGGAAGAAGGATTGTCCGTGCATCGACGGCGTGGCCGCAAGCGTGCCCGGGGCAGCCGGACGCCAGTGCCCGGGGCAGCCGGACGCCAGTGCCCGGGGCGCTTCGCCCCGGTGACCGCTGGTCGATGGACTTTGTCGCGAATACGTTTGGCGCGTCGCGCAAGTTCAGGATTATGGCGATCAACGATGATTGCTGCCGGGAGAACCTGTGCTTGGCCGCGGCCACCAGTATCTCGGGGGCTCGGGTGGCGCGCGAACTGGATACTCTGGTTCGCCTGCACGGAAAACCGACTTGCATTGTCGGTGATAATAGCACTGAATTTACGAGCCGGGCGATCCTGCAGTGGGCCAGCAAGAACAAGGTCGAGTGGCATTACATCGACCTCGGAATGCCCCATCAGAACGGCTTCATCGAGAGCTTCAACGGCTCATTGCGCGATGAGCTGCTCAACGAAGAACTGTTCGACAGCTTGGCTGACGCCCGCCGGAAGCTGGCCATCTGGCGCTGCGACTACAACCATGTTGGGCCCCACTCGTCGTTGGGGAATCGAACGCCTGCGCAAGCGCGTTGGACGTTCGTGCAGGACGATAGCATCACGCCCGACGCGCTTGTGCAGGCGAGCGTGCCGGAATATTCAACCGCAAGGCTCTCGTTATGATCGAGGGACCGCCGGGGGGGGCACGTCACCGGCCAGCTTAGGCCAATCCGATCAAGTCGGACACGGCACCTGCAATGCATTCAGGCGCAAAAATCCGCTGCGTGCCCCTCCCTCTATTAAATTATTAGAGCGGATTTCGATCAGTCTGGATCATATCCGCAAGAGCTGAAATAATTGGCGCATTCGGCGGGTTGGAAGATGTCGACGAGCTTGCCGATGAGGCTCCACAGACCGCTAACCGTTCGCTCGCCGATTTTCCGGAGCAAGGCCTTGAGGCGGGAGAAGGCCTTCTCGATCGGATTGAAGTCCGGGCTGTAGGGCGGAAGGAAGCGCAGTGTCGCACCTGCTGCTTCGATCCGATCCCGGACAGCCGGACGCTTATGGCTCGATAGATTGTCCATGATGACGACGTCACCGGGCCGCAGTTCAGGCACGAGAACCTGGGCCACGTAGGCCTCGAACCAATCGCCGTTGATGGGACCGTCCAGTACCATCGGCGCGACCATGCCCGTCATGCGCAGAGCCGCGACCAGCGTGGTGGTCTTGCGGTGCCCGTGAGGGAAACCCATCCGCAGTCGCTTGCCTTTGGCACAGCGGCCGTGGCTGCGGGTCATGTTGGTGGCGGTCCAAGTTTCATCGATGAAGACCAGGCGTCCTGGTTCGAGATCGACCTGCCCCTCGAACCAATCATGCCGCTGCTTCAGGACGTCGGGACGGTCCTGCTCGATTGCATGGCCAGTCTTTTTTTGCGCGTCATGCCCCGACGCACGAAAAACCGATGAAGTCCCGCTACCGAGACGATCAGTCCGGCTGCGGCCAGCTCCACCCGTAGTTCTTCCAGCGAAATGTCCTTCCGCGCCTCCCAGACAGAGAGGACTTCCGCCGCTCGCTCCTCGATCCGGCGCGAACGCACGTCACCGCCTTGCGGTTTGGCGGCAAAGGCGCCCGTGTCGCGCCGAAGCGCATGCCAACGGATCGCCGTCGAGGGGGCAACGCCAAATCGCGCCGCCGCCGCCCGGCAGCTCAATCCGTTATCGATCGCTGCCAAAAGCCGCGAGCGCAAATCCATCGAAAGCGGGTGACCCATCCATGCCAGCCTCCTTCACCAGCACGGATTATGAATCACAAAACGCTATCGTAGGGAATCCCTGCCGATTCATACCGGTCGAAATCCGCTCTAATTGTGGATTGCCAGTAGGCACGTACTAGCTAGTGCGCCTTGAGCCAGATTACAACGAATCCCAGGCAGTGGCTCACTGTTTTTCGCGCGGCAGTTACGAATGCAATTCAACGAGGTTAAAGTGTCTGCTATTTCTAGCCCCGTTTCTCAGGCATCAGTGCAAGCTGTAAAAAGCTCGCGCATCCGGAACCTTTTGCGTGGCGCGATCTCCACTCGTGATGAGCATATCTCTAAACGAACCCTCGAGAGCCTGCGCAAGGAATGCCCCGTCAGCGATGCGGGAGCAGTCTTTAGACTTTTGCAAGAAAGCAAGCTTGCCCACAACATTCCAAAGCCTACCGCTTTTCCTTTGAGTGCGGCCGAGGTCAACCCTCTCCCTCTCTATCGTGGTACGCGGCTCGAAATCGAGTTGATTGACCAAGCCCTGCGTATCGATCGAGAGAAAGGCAAAATTGTCGATGCTATTCACCTTATAGCTCAGCTCAACTCTTGCATCCTCAGTCGAGATCTCGATGGCATCGACAGGGCATTCACCCAGTATCGGGATCAGTTCGGGCTATCATTGCTCGTTGCGAACAAGGCAATTAGCCTTCGTCACTCTAGCGTTCCGTCGCTCCTCCGCCGATCCGCATATGGCGATGTTACCAGGCCCTTTTCCACGCCGCGCCGCCAAGTGCTTACCGTTGCGTTCGAAGATTCAGTTGACGACGAGCGTGACTACGTACGCGTTCGCCGCGCGTTCCTAAATTTTGTTATCAATAACCAAGTCGATGAAGCGGACGGCGTCGTGCTGTCAGATATGTTCTCGCCGCTCGGTCAACCACATTATGATACGGCCCTAAGGGTACAGGCGTATGGTCGTTGGAGTGCGATCGACGCGGTCGCTGGCCTGATGAGACTTCGTCAGCTTGTGGATTTTGAGGGGCGAGATGGAGAAGTTCAACTTATTGAATCCGCTATTCCTGCTTCCGTTCGCGAGGCATGGCGTGTTTGCTTTGACGCGCTCGACCCGCAGGCACTACAAACCTTAGTTGGTGTCGAAGATCAATTCTTCGATCGACGCCTATTCGCTCATCTTCCTGCTTGGAGCGAATACCCTAATCTTTATGATTATCGCCTGCGAATGGAGTTTGCCATCGGCGAGCGTCTGGATGGTCATTTCCCGGTTAAAAGTCGAAATGCTAGTAGCATGGCCCAACCGCACGGTGACGTGCAGGGATTACTCTTAGAGGGGCGGCAGGTAGTTCAAACTCAAGCCATCGATCCGACCACAAGCGGTGCCTTCAATCGAACCATCGCGCTCATAGCCTCACTGGAGGAGAAAACTCTTACAGGCGTTGACGGCGAAAGGCTGCGCCTGCTCCTTGATCAGACAATAGACGTGTCGGGAATGCTGTCGCGCGACGAGCTTGTCGCATTCTTGCCTAGGCGGCCGTTTGATAAGCTCTATGAATTTCTTCGTACGGCGCTCGTCAATGAAATCGAAAATAGCAAAGTTAGTAATCACGCTGTTCGACGGGCGCTGCAGCAACTTGTTCAGGATGAGTTCGCTGGTAGCATAGTGGCATTTCTTGAGCACATAAGTACCAGCAACGATCACGTCGCGGCGCACCTATACCATCTTTGCACGGAAGCGTTTTTAACAGAACTCTACGATCTATTTGCAGAGTCCGATGACGTGACCGAAGCGCAAGCCAGCATACTTGAATGGCGAGGTAAGAATCGCGGTGATGAAGATGCAGCTACTCGAGCTCGTTCCCACCGGCTGAATTTGAAGTTACGGAAGGTTCGCGGCGCTATCGACGAGACTCGCATTTACGTTGATCCTCTGCGATTTCATGAATGGATCTATGATACTAAGATTACCGACATGCGAGCGCTGTCTCCATTCGCAACCGAAATTTATTTGTCTACTGACACCAGCGTTTCCCTGGCAGGTTCTGTTAGGAATGCCTTAGATCCACGACTTAGACTTCTCACCTTGCTCGATGATTGCTACAACGAGTTCTGCACAAACAAAATTTTCGGTGTGACTTCGTTTATTGGACGCCGAATTCGTCATGGAGCGCTTCACGGCCATCTGGTCCTTGAGTTCGCCCCAAAAGTCCAGTCGGCCATTTCAGAATTGCGCGCGGCAGCTCCAAAAGTAGCCACTTTTCTCACCGAGTGGCTTGGAAGATTCGACGCTGCGGTGCTGCGGCTCGCTGGAGATCGTATCCTCGTTAAATCCAAAGAGAAGTCAAAGGGCGTCATCAATCCTACTTTGGATGAGACGGAAAAAGCTAACGCAGCATCCGGAATGCTTCAAGAAGTTGCTCGCTCCATGGTCGAAAGCGCAGAACTCACTCACAGCATAAGTCTGATTGGTGACTATTGCTGGGCAGTATTTGAAGTCGATTTGAAGCGGGCGCGGGCCGCTGTCGACGATCTCAAACGCGAATTCACGATCCATATTGATGAACATTGCTGCGGGCACGTCGATGTTGATCGTGCGGTCAGTGATCAAATTCGACTACTTAACTCAGAGTACCAGCATCGATTCGACCAAGTTGCTTCGTGGTTGACGCGCCCTACGAGCGTTAGCCCGAGTGCAAGTATCGGATCTCTGTTTCAAGTTGTGTTCGACGAGAGCAAACTGCGCTACCCAGACTTTAACCCCAAGCTCGACACGCTGGGCGAGCAGGACCTCGACCTCATTGGCCATCGTTTCCACCACGTTTATGATGCACTCGTAATCCTTATCGACAATGCGGCAAAGCATGGCGACCGGTCGGGCGAGCTGATATTCAATGTTGAACTCCTCGATGACGAGGTGAGGTTCATTAACCTCCGGATAACGGTCACATCAGATCTTCCGAAAAAAGATAGAAATATAGCGGTTTCAAGGATCAAGAGCGCGATGCTCGCCGAAATTGGCAATGCGATGGTGGACAATCGCGAGAGCGGGATACGTAAACTTCGATCACTTGTGGAGCATCTTGACGAGCTGATTGCATTTGACTGCCAGTATGATGATAAAACTGTGAATTTTACACTGGACCTTCGCTATCCGCGCAGCTGAATACGGAGCGGTGAACGGTATGAACATACTTCTGATCGAAGACGAGCCCGCTAAACGAGAGCTTATCGAGCAAGCCCTCCTTGATCTTCGCCCGGGCATCAAAATAAATAGCGGCCGAACGGTTCAGCAAGCTGTTCAAATGTTACGCCAAGATGAGTACGATCTGATCGTTCTAGACATGTCACTCCCAAGTCGTGAAAGTAGGCCAGGCGGAGCGCAACCAGTGTCACAACCGACAGGTGGTGTGGAAGTCTTGCTTGAGCTGCATTACGATGAGCGACCGGACAAGGTCGTAATTGTTACTCAATATCCTGACATTGAGTTCGATAAAAAGCTTTACCCTTTGGCTAAGGCTAAGCAATTGCTAGCAAAAAGCCTGACGGTTCAAATTCTTGATGTTATTCATTTCAAGCCCCGGGAGCAGGGCTGGCGCGATCGATTGGGAAAGGCGATTTCATGAGGCTTGTGCGAATTCTCCTCATTGAGGATGAAGAGCCAAAAAAAAGTGCGATCAAGTCCGAGATCTGTGAAATTTTTGGTCGTGATGTAACGTTTGAAGAAGCAGGGACGTTCGGCGAGGCAACGCGTCACATTCTACAATCCGAATTCGATCTCATTATCGCCGATCTGCTATTGCCGCGTCGCAAAAACGAAGCGGCCACGGACGTCTCCGAGGAGCTGATTGACCACCTCACGGCGTCCGAGAAAAACCGCTTTACGACCGTTATCGCGATTTCCCGCTTTGAAGATATGGTGATCAAGCGGCAGGAAGCATTCGTCCGTGCTGGCATATTTCTCACCAGTTATGCCAACGAAGAGAGTTGGAAATCTTGCCTCCGCGTTTGCATGCAGAAGGTCGCGTTCCAGACGTTTTATGACTTTGTCATCATTTGTGCTCTGGAGCTCGAGCGTTCCGCGTTTGAAGCTGTCCATGCGGACGGATTTGAATTCCGAGATTATCATACCATTCGTGGGCTTGATGTGCGCGAGATGAAAATCGGGGATCTGAGCGGCCTCTGCGTACTTCAGCCACGCATGGGCTTGGTCGACGCAAGCATCACGGCCACTCGAGCGCTCGAAGCTTTCAATCCAAAGCTTATCTGCATGGCTGGAATCTGTGCTGGATTCGCTGGCGAGGCCGAGCTGGGTTCACTCATTGTGTCGGAAATCAGTTGGGAGCATCAAGCGGGTAAGTGGCGCGGCGCGGAATTTGAGATCCGTGAGTACCAGGAGCCACTTAATACTGAGATCAAGACGGCGCTTGGGCATTTGATCGCGAGAGACAAGACGCTGTCGAAATTGGGGTCTAAACCGCACGAAACAGCCGTGCCGCAAGTCGGTGCTGCCATTCTACCGACTGTCTCGGGTTCTGCGGTGATCGCCTCGACGCACTATGCGGAAATTATACGCAAGCAGCACGGTAAGGTTGCCGGTATCGACATGGAGGTTTACGGCGTTCATCGGGCTGCTACCTTGTTTGGCCAAGGCGTCATCTGCTTCGCTGCGAAGACAGTCGTTGATCACGCGGATGAGGCGAAGAATAACGATTTGCAGCAAGGAGGGGCAATATTGTCCGCTAGGTTTGTTGTCAAAGCTATCGAGGAACTGCTTGGGAAACGGCCTTGAGGCAAGGTGCTGAGCGAACAGACGGAGCGCACATCGAGTTGCCCCGCGAACTCTGTACGCTTAAAATTCAAATTTTGAGAACAGGAAGATCGGTCCAGGACGTCGTCGCATTGTTCAAGCTCGAAGATTGGCAAATGGACGCATTGTCGGCGAGAAATCTCGAGCCACCACGGGCGGGGCGCCTACGGCGGATCACGGCCAATGTAGGTCGTTCACGTTCGCTCTCACTTCGGTTAACGGAGGGCAGCTTTCAGGATGTCCGGATGTGGCATCGAGTGTCAGCTATGTCGGCGTCTGCCGACCGGCAGGAAATTTCCTTTGCCTGGGAAAGCGACACACCGAAGGCGACGGGCAGCTATCCGCTGATCTAAACCGGTGAGCCGCCTTTCCGGAATCGTGAAGAGTTTCGGGCGCCGGTAGGCGTACGAAAGTCTCCGAGGCACGAACCCGCGGGCCCCACTCACTGGTCTATGGATATTTCCCTTTTGGGGCCGCCGGGATGGCGATGGAGCGGCGACGCGAGCGCCATTGAACGGACCGGTCGAGGTTGGTTTCGCCTTCTGACCGGGGGACGTCGAGGCGTTCCAGCAGTCGATCCGTACGCATCCGATAGCCGCCGCGAGGTTGTCGCGTTGACGCAGGTTCAGGCGACGAGTTCCTCTGCGGCCTGCTGCTGAGCGGCCTTCCAGTGCCACGGGAGGAGTTCATGAAGGCGGTTCTGTGGAATGTCAGCGATCCGGTCGAGGACGTCGGTGAACCAGGCGAGCGGATCGACTTCGTTGAGCCGAGCCGTGCCGAAGAGGCTGAACATCATCGCCGCGCGCTGGCCGCCGCGGTCCGAGCCCACGAACAACCAGGCTTTTCTTCCTCGAGCAACGCTGCGCAGCTGACGCTCCGCGGCGTTGTTTGAGAGACATATCCGGCCATCGGCGAGGAAGGTGGTGAAGCCCGCCCAGTCGTTCTGAAGGTAGGCGATGGCCTTGGCCACGGCATCGTGACGAGAGAGCTTGCTGCGCGTCTCGTGCATCCAGGTTTCCAACTCGGCCACGATCGGAGCGGACCGCTCCTGGCGAACGGCGAGGCGCTCGGCAGCAGGCTTGCCGTTGATGTCGCGCTCGATGGCAAAGAGCCGATCGATGATCTCAAGCGCCTCGGTCGCCAGCGGCGAGATGAGTGGCGTTGCGCCCTTCTTCTTACGCTTGAGCTGCTGCCTGAGGTCGACGAGCTTGAAGAATTCCCGGCGCCCATGAGCCCAGCAATTAGCGCGCGTCATGGGCTTATCCGCCCAGCCTTCCTCGAACAGGGCATTGAAGCCGGCATACCTGTCGACCTGGAGAATACCCGTATAGCCGGCCAGGTGGGCGCGAGGATGCTCGCCCCTGCGATCGCTCGAGTAGTAGCACAGCGCCACTGGAGGCGCCGGCCCGCCGAACGGGCGATCGTCGCGCACATAGTCCCAGATCCGCGCCACTTCGGTCTTCCGTTTTGCTAAAAGCGGAACGGTGGTGTCGTCGGCATGCAGGCGGTCAGCGGCGAGCCCATGGGCCTCCAGCAGCAAGAACAGCGGTTTCACCACCACGCAGATCGCGCCGATCTGATCCGCGAGCGTCGAGAGGCTCAAGGGGATGCCTTCGGCCTCGAGCCGATCGCGCTGGCTGTTAAGGGGCTGGTGCAGACCGTACTTCTGGAAGGCCAGGTTCGCCAGGAAGTGCGGCCCGAACATTCCGCGCGGCGTGACGTGGAAGGGCGCCGGGGGCTGGCTGATCTTCTCGCACTTACGGCAGGAGACTTTCTCCCGGACCGTCTGGATCACCTTGTGGCGAGCGGGCACTCTCTCGAGCGTCTCGGTGATCACCGCGGGGAGATGGCTCAGATCGTCCGAGCCGCAGCACGGACACAGCTCTGGCGCCGGGATAATGATCTTCTCGCGCGGCACGTCGGCCGGGAAGTCGCGGCGAGTGGATCGCTTGCGGGTAAACGCTGCAACCGTAGTGGTCTTGGCGGCCGCAATTTGCCCAAGCAGTTCGGCTTCGCTCGCATTGGCCGCGAGTTCCTCGAAGGTCAGTTCGAGCTGAGTGAGCAGATGCCGGCTGCGCTCGGAGCTCGCGCCGTATTTATCGCGGCGCATCTTCTCGTTCATCAGCTCGAGGTGCGCGTTGCGAGCCAGCAGGTCGGCATTGATAGCCCAAACTTTGGCGACCTGCGCCTCGGCCACGAGTGCTTTGACCTGGGCTTGTTCTGCCTGTTCACGAACGACGGCGAGCTCGGCGCGTAGCTGGAGAAGCTCGTCGGATGCGTCGCTCGAGGCCATGCCCACTTATAGCATCAGAAGCCCACAAACCCCAGACTTTTAGCCACTTTTCCGCAGATTTTGCCCTCGATCCGGTGCTCGACCAGGCGCGAGTTTCGTCTCACCCTGATTGACGCTGGCCATCAGCCAACCTGCGTCGGACGCCAGGTCTCCTGGGGGTTGCGCCAGTCTATACCCTCGAGCAGGCAGGCCATTGCCGAAGCCGAGATCGCGACCGTCCCGTCCTTTGCGGCGGGCCACACAAAACGCCCCTTTTCCAAACGTTTTGCATATAACGACATCCCGAGGCCGTCATGCCACAATATCTTGCACAGCGATCCGCTCCGGCCCCGGAAGACGTACAGGTCGCCGGCGTGGACGTCCTTTTTCAAGGCCTCCTGAACTTGCAAGGCGAGCGACCGCATTCCGCGGCGCATGTCAGTATGACCTAACGCGAGCCAGACCTTGCTTCCGTTCGGGACAGGGATCATCGGATCAGCGCCTTCAGAACCGCCGCGGCCACGCCCGGCGGTGCCGATGCGTAGATGTTCACGCGCCGCCCGCCAGGCAGATCCACCACAACAGCGGGCGGCGACGCGAACTGTTTGCTGCATCCGTCATCCAGCACGACGGCTTCGACGAAGCCGACCTCCACCGCCGCTGAAGAGCCCGCCATGCCAGCCCCAAAGCAAGCCTTGCGGCGCCAAGTGTAAATCAGCCCCGTCGACACGTCATACTGGCGAGCTACACGCGCCACGCAGGCACCCGGAGAAAAGGCCTCCGCCAAAATCTTCGCGCGCTCGTCCTCACGCCAGCGCCGCCGACGCTCAGGCCCGCCGAAAACCGTGATTTGACCCACAACAACCGCTCCTACGACCGCTCTCAAGAGCGTCCTTAAGAGCGATCCATCACCCTCCCAGCAAGGCGACCTTCAACGGATGCGTACGTCGATCCGGTGATTTCTGAGGAGCGCTCTGACCATTCGGCGCAAGGCGGGCCCATGGCCAAAGCGAGAGCGCGATGGCCCACGAGGGCCGCGATCCATGCCGGGTCATGGAACGGCTTCCCGGTGTTGCAGAGCTGCATGTGGCGGCGCGCGAGGTTGGCACCAGCGCGTGAATGTCTCGATGACGATCATGTGGCCGCCGCAGCAGGGGCACGGCGGAAGCGGATCGTTGGCGACCTCTTCGGCACAAGCCGTTGGCGAGGTGGCAACCTCGATCAATTGTCGTGCGAGGGCGAGGCTTGCCTTGCGGGATGAGCCGGCAAGCAGGCCGTAATGTCGGATGCGGTGGAACCCGAGGGGCAGAACGTGGAGCAGGAAGCGGCAGATGAACTCATCGGCGGTCAGGGTCATGACGCGCTGACGCTCGGGACCATCGCGGCGATAGTCTTTGTAGCGGAACGTCACGCCGGTCTCGTCGAAGCGCAGAAGGCGTTGATTAGAGATGGCAACGCGGTGCGTGTAGCGCGACAGGTAGGCGAGCACGGCCTGCGGGCCGGCAAAGGGCGGCTTCGCATAGACGACCCAACGCTTGCAGCGAGTGGGCCTGAGATGCCGCAGGAAGGCTGTGCGCTCCGACAGATGGGTCATGGATCCGAAGAAGGAGAGCCGGCCCGCTCCGTGCAGTTGCATCAGCCGGGCCAGGAACAGGCGCCGGAACAACTTGCCCAGGACCCGTACGGGCAGAAGGAAGGCGGGGCGCGACGAGATCCACCGGGCATTGTCGGGCGCAATGCCGCCGCCCGGGACGATCATGTGCACGTGGGGATGATGCGTCATCACCGAACCCCAGGTATGCAGGACGGCGGTAATGCCGATACGGGCGCCGAGATGCCTGGGGTCGGCGGCGATGGTCAGCATCGTCTCCGATGCGGCGCGGAACAGCAGGTCGTAGATCGCGGACTTGTTCTGCAGGGCTACCGCGGCAATCTCCGCCGGCAGCGTGAACACGACGTGGAAGTAGCCCACCGGAAGCAGGTCGGCCTCGCGCTCTTCCAGCCAAGTCCGCGCGGCGGCGCCCTGGCACTTCGGGCAGTGCCGGTTGCGGCACGAGTTATAGGCGATCCGCCGATGGCCGCAGTCCACGCAGGCTTCGATGTGGCCGCCGAGCGCGGCGGTGCGGCAGTTCTCGATTGCCGCCATGACCTTGAGTTGGGCCAGGCTCAGATGCCCGGCATGGGCAGTCCTGTAGCCGGGCCCAGCGCTGCGGAAGATATCGGCGACCTCGAGCGAGGCGCGCAACGGCTCAGCCGTCAGGCGCAACCGGCGGCGGAACGACGATCCCGAGCTTGTCGAGCGGACTGACCACGGCATGGACGGTGCGTGTTGCCACCTTGGTATAGAAGGCGGTGTTCTCGAGCTTGGCATGGCCGAGCAAGGTCTGGATGATCCGGATATCGATCCCGTCCTCGAGCAGGTGCGTGGCGAAGCTGTGGCGCAGCGTATGCGGGCTCACGTGCTTGGCGATCCCGGCGGACTGGGCAGCTTCGACGACCACGCGGTGAAGCTGCTTGGTGCTGATCGGCTTGAGGTAGTGCTGGCCGGGGAACAGCCATCCGTCGCGGTGCATCACGCCTTCACGGTGCCCGATCTTCCACCACTCGCGCAGGAGGGCGAGCAAGTCGGCCGAGAGCATGGCGTTGCGATATCGGCCGCCCTTGCCGCGTTCGACCCGCAGCAGCATGCGCTCGCTGTCGACGTCGCAAACTTTGAGCATCGACACCTCAGCCACGCGCAGTCCCGCGCCATAGGCAACGGCCAGCGCGGCGTGGTGCTTGAGGCATGTCGTGGCCTGCAGCAGGCGCGCGACTTCCTCGCGGCTCAGCACGACCGGCAATTTGCGCACGACCTTCTCACGATAGAGCCGCCGGGAGAGATCCGGTCGATCCAGCGTGTGCGTGAAGAAGAAACGCAGCGCGGCAACGACGCTGTTCATGGTGGGAGACGGCATGCCCCCTTCGCGCTGCTCGACCTGGAAACGGCGCAGGTCTTCCGCAGTCGCCTTGTCGGGAGGACGTCCAAGCCAAGTCGCGAAGCGTGCAACGTCGCGGATATAATTGCGCTTTGTCTCGATCGAGAAATGGCGCAGTTCCATGTCTTCGATCAGGCGCTGGCGCAGCGGGCTGATGGGGGCGGCGGAAGTAGACTCGATCATCGTTCGGCTCCTTGGTTGAAAGGAGCCGGAATGCTCGACCTACCGCCCGCGACGCTCAATCCCCAGGCAACCCACGATCCCGGCAGGAACCCCGCCGATTACGCCCTCCGCGAAGCGGTTCGTGCATCGGCCATCGCCGGCCGTTCATCGCGGCTGATCTCTCGGTGAACGGATGACCGATTCGGAGTTGCTCGTAGGAGGCGCTGAACGGCGCTCTGTCGGCGACGATGATTGAGCCCGTTGGTTTCGGCGTGTGCCTAGACGTGCTTTTTACGAACGTCCAACCTGCAAAGAGGTCCGTAACAAGCGACGCGCATTTAAGATCAGGCTTCTGCTTGTTCTAATCGTCAGTCAAACGATGCGTTGCGTTAAGGCATGTGATTTGAAAATGTGCGCCATGTGTCGAAGAGACAAATTCCAGTTCGCCACCGTAAGCCTGCAATAGCGAACGGGCGATGGGCAACCCCAGTCCCGTGCCGCCAAGTTCGCGTTTGCTGGTGAAAAACGGCTCGAAAATACGTTGGTGGTCCGCGTTGGGAATGCCTGGGCCGTCATCGACCAAGTCGATGGCAACCACGTCCGGCTTGCTATGCAGAGAAACTTCCAGGTGCTTTGCGCCCGCTTGCCGGGCATTCTCGACCAGAGTGGTCAGCACGGCTTCCAGTGCGTGGCCGTCGATGCAAACCTCAGGTTCCCTTTCCGGCAGATTTACAGAAATCGCAAAGTCTTTACCAGATAGTCCATCGGCGACGGCGAGGAGCAAGGCGCTTGGAAGAATGCTGGCATCGGTCGTTCCCATCAGCACGTCGGCACGGGCCAGTTCCATCAACCGGCCCACAAGGCGCGAGAGGCGCCGGGCATCCGCAGCTATGTTCGCAAGGAACCGTTCGCTTTCCCCGGGCGACATCTGGGCACCATGATCCTGGAGCAGCTCGATGGCGCCGGAAATTCCGGCCAGCGGCGTCTTGAACTCGTGGCTGACCGAGGCTGCGAAATCGCGCAGGTAACGTGAGCGTTTCTCGATGGCGTCCGCCATCTGCTCGAAATCTTCGTAGAGCGCACGGATTTCGACGACCTGCAAGCTGGGCTGCCGTGTAGCTACGCGGCGGCCGGAGGCGAGGGCGCGCGTGGCACGGCTCAATGCCTCGATCGGGCGGACGATGGCGCGGGACAGTACGGCTGAGAGCATCAGCAGCATTGCGAAGATCGCCGCCACGCCTAGCGCGATCTTGCCCCGGTCTTCGTAAATGCCAAGGGCCAGGGCGCGCGGCGAGCGCGATACCAGCAGCACCCCCACGACCTTGCCGTCGAGCATGATCGGGCGGGCGTGATGAAGGCGGATGTTCGCGGCGCGGCTCAGCCACTCAAATGCATGGCGGCTGGGATAGCCGGCGTTTTCGCGCAGTACGGTCGTGGGTACGCCTTCCAGTGCGGCATGGACTTCCGGCAACATTGCCAGACTGCCGCCAGCCTCAGGACCGTTGAGCAGGATTCCTTGACGGTCCAGCATCAGGATCGAGGCCAGCGTCGTCACCTTGGTTTCCTGAAACGCCGGCATCATTCGCCATGCCAGCGCTACAGCAGCGGGATCGGGCTTCTGGGCGCCGGGGCCGGCAGGCGGGCGTGGAGGCAGGATCGGGGAGGAGCGTAAGTCCACCTCGGTCGTGCGATCGTGATAGCGTTCGGGAACAGCGGGCGGCGCCGCTGGAAGGGCGATGCCGCTGCCGACGACCGCTGCGCTGGCGGCCAGAGCGGCGCCTTGCGCGACGAGTTCCGCTTCGGTCCGCCGGACCAGCGCGTTTTCATAGATGCGCAGGAAGATTGCGCCGAACCCCGGCAGCGCGGCGACGAACAGCAGCGTTCCCAGCAGGATCGTGCGCAGGCGCAGGATCGGCCAGTGCCGGGCGATGCCGGCCTTGGTCTTGCTCCAGAACCTGCCGATCATCCCTGTGCTGCCGCTCCCGTGCAGGCGCCGAGGCGATAGCCGATGCCCGCCCGGGTTTCGACCACGTCGCTGCCGCCGGCTTCTGCGAATTTGCGCCGCAAGTTGCGGACGTGGCTGTCGATCGTGCGATCGGTAAGCGCGAAGCCGGGGCCGCGCAGACGGTCGATGATCTGGTCGCGGGAAAAGATCCGCGCAGGGCTGGCGAGTAGCGTGCGCAGGATGGTGAACTCGGTCACTGTCAGGCCGACTTCATGGCAATGCCACTGTGCGGTCCAGCTTTCAGGATCGAGGCTCAGCAGGCCGTGGCGGAGCACGGCGACCGTTTCGGCCGGGCCATTGACCGATGCACTGCGCGAGCCAGTGCGGCGCAGGATCGCCATCGACCGGGCAACGACTTCGCGTGGGGAGAAGGGCTTCACCACGTAGTCGTCACCGCCCAGTTCGATGCCCAGAACACGGTCGATCTCGTCATCGCGAGAGGAGAGAAAGAAGATCGGCACCTCACTCGTCGCCCGCAGTCGGCGGCAGACCTCCAGCCCGTCCATGCGCGGCATGTTGATGTCCAGGATGACCAGATCGGGATCATGGCGCTCGACTTGCGCCAGTGCTTCCTCACCGTCTCCGGCCTCGATGGTGTCGAGACCGGCCTTGCCGAAAGCGAAGACGAGCAACTGGCGGATATGGGGATCGTCATCGACGAGAAGGATCGTGCCGGGCATAGGTGCCATGTTCATTTCCTGAAGCCCCGTGTCAACGCGGTGCAGTGGCTTGCGGCGTGGATTGCGGCTGCGAGGCTGGCGAGGTGGTGTCCTCTGGGGCCGGCGTTGGAGCTGGAGGTGCGACTTCAACAGGTTCGGGCATCGGCGACCCGTCGCATTCGCGAAAGGCTTTGCCGAGGTCGAGCCGCGGCAATGTCGCGGCGATTGCCTGTGCTTGTTTATGCCGATGCAGATCGAGCAGGCCTCCGTCGATGAGGGCATGGCGCTCCGCTCCCAGGCGGACGGACTGTACGCGTTCGCGGAAATCGGGCGCCAGATCGCGCCGTTGTTCGAGTTCGAGCAGGGGCAGCAATGCGGAATTGCCCTGCTGGCTAAGGTAGCAAAGGTCCAGCGCGGCGCCTTGGCCGCCAACCTCGCGGGCATGCCGCACGTTCCAGCGCGCCGCCACGGTGCCGAGGTCGATGAAACAGAATATCGTCAGCACCAATGCGGTCACGGCGAGATTGACGTTCACCAGCCAGGCCGAACTGCGATCGCGCAGCAGGCGCCAGCAGATCGTAGCAAGACCAAAGGCTACCAGCACCATCCATGCCAGCGCCGCGATCCGCAGGCGGGTGAGCGAATAGGCTTCCACATAATCGACCGTGCGCTGGATCGACGAGGCGACGAGCACGATGTTCTGGGCGATCCACAAGGTGACCAACCGCCGGATCGCAGGTGACCGCGCGGTTTCGGAACCTGGACGCAGCGCCACCAGTACGAACAGCGCCGCCAACAGGGCGGTGGCGATCAGCGGGTAGGCGCCGCGATGGGCGTAATCGGCCAGCGTCATGCCATGGGGCAGAGTGGCCATGCCCCAGAGATAGGCCGCGTCGAGTAGGTTTTGCAGCGCGAAGATCGCATTGAAGAGCAGGAGAGAGATCGTGATCGATGCCGGTGAAACGCCGGGTAGACTGATATCGCCGCGCCCGTCGAACAGGGGGGCGGGGCGTTTCAGCAGGCTGGGGCGCAGCAGGCTCCACGACATGGCGAAGAACAGCGTCCAGAGCATCGCACGCATGATTGTAGACATGATGGTCGTGTCGATCGAAAGCAGCGAAGATACCGCTTGCGCCAATATCGGATTGGCGGCGCAGAACAGCGTCACGATCACCGCGCCGCCCACCAGCGGCAATGTCAGCAGGGAAGCGGCGCGGCGCAGGCCGATGCGTTTGCCGTGACCGGCGGCGCGGACTCTTGCTATGCGGCGCAGATCGATCAAAGGACCGAACGGGGCACGCAGGCCTTGCCAGAACAGGCGTTGCGCCCAGCGCCAGCCATCATCGAAACGGCCGGTTTGAGGGAGCAGGGTGGCCATGCCTGCGGCCAGCCAGAACAGTGTCCACGAAAGCACGCCGGGATCCCAGGTCAGCGCGAGTGCGAAAACGGTGGCGGCAAGGGTTGCCAGCAGTGCGGGCCCGCTGCGCCGGACCGCCAATCTTCCCATCAGCAGGCCGGCTAGAAGGGTCAATGTCAGGACGCCCAGTGCTCCATTTGGGAGGCCGCCTTGATAGAAAAGCCAGTCGCCCACGGCGACGAAGACCAGACCCACGGCCAGTTTCCACCGGAAGCTTGCGCCCAAGGGGGCGGAGGCGAAGCGCATTTGTGTATCTCCCTGAATGATGGGAGTTATCATGCGCGGCAGGCGGCGCAGTTTTTCGTGGTATTCGGATCAATTGTTGACGCAGGGGCTGTGCAGAAACCGTGCAGACAATGGATGATTGTCAGAAATTCCGCCATTTTGCATTTATCTTACCGGATTAACTGAAGTGCAGGCGTTTGATCGACGTTTTCTATCCCCTTGTTAGGTCGCAATTCAGAGAACTATTTCTTCTCCACCAATACAGTGGAGACAGCATATGCGTTTTCGTGTGATCATGACCTTCCCCTTGATCTCGGGCCTGATGCTGTCGGGCTGCGGCGGCGCGAAGCCCGCAGGCGATGCGGGGTATGAAGACAACGCGGCGAACGCCAACAGCGGCGAGCGATACGACGGCAAGGAGGTCAGCCCGATCCACCGCGTTGCTAGCGATCCTGTATCGACCTTCGCGGTCGATGTGGACACGGGCTCCTACACCAATGTGCGACGTATGCTGATGGGCGGCCAACCGGTTCCGGCCGAGGCGGTGCGGACCGAGGAAATGATCAATTATTTCCGCTATGACTATCCGTCGCCGACGGATCGCAGCACGCCCTTCAGCGTCACAACCGATCTCTCCACCACGCCTTGGAACCCGCAGACCCGGCTCCTGCGCATCGGCCTGCGCGGCTACGACGTCGCCCGGTCGGAGCGGCCGGCGGCGAACCTCGTGTTCATGGTCGATGTGTCGGGCTCCATGGATGAGCCGGACAAGCTGCCGCTGGTCAAGCAGGCGCTGTCGATCCTTGCCGATGGGCTGCGGCCGGATGACAGCATTTCCATCATCACCTACTCGGGTTCGGTGGAGTCGCTGGTCGAAGGCAGCCACGATCCCGCAGCCATCAAGGCAGCGCTTTCCGGACTGCAGGCCGGTGGCGGCACGGCGGGTGGTCCTGCGCTGTCGATGGCCTACGATCTTGCCCGCGCGCATCGCATTCCCGGTGGCATCAACCGGATCATCATGGCGACCGATGGAGACTTCAACGTCGGCCTGTCAGACCAGAAAGGGCTTGAGGACATGGTCCGCCAGAACCGCGAGGATGGCATCACGCTGACCACGCTGGGCTTCGGACAGGGCAATTACAACGACGCGATGATGGAAGCGGTCGCCGATCTGGGCAATGGCAACCACGCCTACATCGACAATGCCATGGAAGCGCGCAAGGTGCTGGACGAAGAGCTGTCCTCCACGCTGTTCACCATTGCCAAGGATGTGAAAATGCAGGTCGAGTTCAACCCGGCGGCGGTCAGCGAATATCGTCTGATCGGCTACGAGAACCGGGCACTGCGGGAAGAGGATTTCGCCGACGATAAAGTGGATGCGGGTGAGATCGGTGCCGGGCATCAGGTCACCGCGATCTACGAGATCGTGCCGGCCGGTCAGCAAGGCTGGTTGCCCGCGCGCAAGTATGCCGCCAATGCGGCCGCGACGCCCGCTCCGTCCGGCGATGCATCAGAGGCGGCAACCGTGCGTCTTCGCTATAAGCTTCCGGACGGAACGCAGAGCCGGCTTATCGAGGCGCCGGTTGCCACCAACCGTCTGGCAACGGCGGGGGCGCCGACGGGCGATGCCGCATTCGCTATCGCGGTGGCCGCATTCGGGCAGAAACTCCGGGGCGATACTCGGCTGGAAGACTTTGACTACACTGATATCGCGCGGCTTGCGGGTCACCAGACAAATTATTGGCGAAACGAATTTGTGGAACTGACCAACTTGGCAGCTGGCAGCCAGAAGCGAGTTACGACTGATCAAGCGCGATGAGAATGAAATAATGTACGTTGCGGTCTTTGTTGTTCCTTATCTCAAGAGAGGGAAACCAGAGCCGCTTAACGAAAGGTCGGATTCGGGGAGGGTGTTTGATCTGGTCTCCGACCGCTTTGTCAGCGGTTGCTGCCGATAGATTTTTAGTAAGCTGGACGTTGGGAGTGTCTAGTTTCTTGTGTCGGGCACTCAGAACCAGAAAGTCGCGAATGTCCCACATACGGCCCTTCGGGCCGGCAGGTGCCGGCACTCCAGGAATGGCCTGTTTAGGAAAGGCTCAATCTTGATCAGTGGACAGGCAAGTCTGCCACTCGAACCGATTTGTCATTGAAAAGCCGAACACATTGCCGCCGTGTGCTGGCTGTACGATCTCGGATACGGAGGCCCCCTCAGCAACGTCGCCGCCGGACTCCTCCCCCAGCTGCTTGTCAGCCTGGCTCACCGTATCTGCGGATTCCGGGGTCATCCCGGCCACCATTGCGATTTGATCTCGGCCGGGATTCCGAGATGATGCCGGCCACCATTCCGAGCAATTCCCGGCCACCCGGGAGGGAGTGAGAAGCCCGATCGTTGGGTCCATCTTATCGGCACAGCAGCCGGAGGATGGAGATGCCGACGAGGAGGCCGAAGATGCGCCATGTGCGCGAAGTAATGAAAATGCATCGGGAGGCTTGTGTCCCGATGCGCGAGATCGCCCGGCTGACTGGCCTTGCTCGTTCTACAGTGCGCGACATGATCGCGCGGTTCGATCGCTCGGGATTGGCATGGCCGGTTCCAGCCGAGATCGGCGACATAGATCTGGAGGGACGCCTGTATGGCGTCTCCGGCGTCAAACCTGGGCGGCGTAAGCAACCCGAGACGCATGACGGCCCGCCGGGATGGTCAAAAATATTTGATATGGTTGGGAAAATGGTCGCCCGTGGACGTCACTGTACGCATCCGATAGCCGCCGCGAGGTTGTCGCGTTGACGCAGGTTCAGGCGACGAGTTCCTCTGCGGCCTGCTGCTGAGCGGCCTTCCAGTGCCACGGGAGGAGTTCATGAAGGCGGTTCTGTGGAATGTCAGCGATCCGGTCGAGGACGTCGGTGAACCAGGCGAGCGGATCGACTTCGTTGAGCCGAGCCGTGCCGAAGAGGCTGAACATCATCGCCGCGCGCTGGCCGCCGCGGTCCGAGCCCACGAACAACCAGGCTTTTCTTCCTCGAGCAACGCTGCGCAGCTGACGCTCCGCGGCGTTGTTTGAGAGACATATCCGGCCATCGGCGAGGAAGGTGGTGAAGCCCGCCCAGTCGTTCTGAAGGTAGGCGATGGCCTTGGCCACGGCATCGTGACGAGAGAGCTTGCTGCGCGTCTCGTGCATCCAGGTTTCCAACTCGGCCACGATCGGAGCGGACCGCTCCTGGCGAACGGCGAGGCGCTCGGCAGCAGGCTTGCCGTTGATGTCGCGCTCGATGGCAAAGAGCCGATCGATGATCTCAAGCGCCTCGGTCGCCAGCGGCGAGATGAGTGGCGTGGCGCCCTTCTTCTTACGCTTGAGCTGCTGCCTGAGGTCGACGAGCTTGAAGAATTCCCGGCGCCCATGAGCCCAGCAATTAGCGCGCGTCATGGGCTTATCCGCCCAGCCTTCCTCGAACAGGGCATTGAAGCCGGCATACCTGTCGACCTGGAGAATACCCGTATAGCCGGCCAGGTGGGCGCGAGGATGCTCGCCCCTGCGATCGCTCGAGTAGTAGCACAGCGCCACTGGAGGCGCCGGCCCGCCGAACGGGCGATCGTCGCGCACATAGTCCCAGATCCGCGCCACTTCGGTCTTCCGTTTTGCTAAAAGCGGAACGGTGGTGTCGTCGGCATGCAGGCGGTCAGCGGCGAGCCCATGGGCCTCCAGCAGCAAGAACAGCGGTTTCACCACCACGCAGATCGCGCCGATCTGATCCGCGAGCGTCGAGAGGCTCAAGGGGATGCCTTCGGCCTCGAGCCGATCGCGCTGGCTGTTAAGGGGCTGGTGCAGACCGTACTTCTGGAAGGCCAGGTTCGCCAGGAAGTGCGGCCCGAACATTCCGCGCGGCGTGACGTGGAAGGGCGCCGGGGGCTGGCTGATCTTCTCGCACTTACGGCAGGAGACTTTCTCCCGGACCGTCTGGATCACCTTGTGGCGAGCGGGCACTCTCTCGAGCGTCTCGGTGATCACCGCGGGGAGATGGCTCAGATCGTCCGAGCCGCAGCACGGACACAGCTCTGGCGCCGGGATAATGATCTTCTCGCGCGGCACGTCGGCCGGGAAGTCGCGGC
This sequence comes from Novosphingobium sp. BL-S-32, assembly GCF_056857055.1. Classification (NCBI taxonomy): domain Bacteria; kingdom Pseudomonadati; phylum Pseudomonadota; class Alphaproteobacteria; order Sphingomonadales; family Sphingomonadaceae; genus Novosphingobium; species Novosphingobium sp. BL-S-32. Next base: position 40,737 of record NZ_CM166477.1, read on the forward strand.
GAGTGGATCGCTTGCGGGTAAACGCTGCAACCGTAGTGGTCTTGGCGGCCGCAATTTGCCCAAGCAGTTCGGCTTCGCTCGCATTGGCCGCGAGTTCCTCGAAGGTCAGTTCGAGCTGAGTGAGCAGATGCCGGCTGCGCTCGGAGCTCGCGCCGTATTTATCGCGGCGCATCTTCTCGTTCATCAGCTCGAGGTGCGCGTTGCGAGCCAGCAGGTCGGCATTGATAGCCCAAACTTTGGCGACCTGCGCCTCGGCCACGAGTGCTTTGACCTGGGCTTGTTCTGCCTGTTCACGAACGACGGCGAGCTCGGCGCGTAGCTGGAGAAGCTCGTCGGATGCGTCGCTCGAGGCCATGCCCACTTATAGCATCAGAAGCCCACAAACCCCAGACTTTTAGCCACTTTTCCGCAGATTTTGCCCTCGATCCGGTGCTCGACCAGGCGCGAGTTTCGTCTCACCCTGATTGACGCTGGCCATCAGCCAACCTGCGTCGGACGCCAGGTCTCCTGGGGGTTGCGCCAGTCTATACCCTCGAGCAGGCAGGCCATTGCCGAAGCCGAGATCGCGACCGTCCCGTCCTTTGCGGCGGGCCACACAAAACGCCCCTTTTCCAAACGTTTTGCATATAACGACATCCCGAGGCCGTCATGCCACAATATCTTGCACAGCGATCCGCTCCGGCCCCGGAAGACGTACAGGTCGCCGGCGTGGACGTCCTTTTTCAAGGCCTCCTGAACTTGCAAGGCGAGCGACCGCATTCCGCGGCGCATGTCAGTATGACCTAACGCGAGCCAGACCTTGCTTCCGTTCGGGACAGGGATCATCGGATCAGCGCCTTCAGAACCGCCGCGGCCACGCCCGGCGGTGCCGATGCGTAGATGTTCACGCGCCGCCCGCCAGGCAGATCCACCACAACAGCGGGCGGCGACGCGAACTGTTTGCTGCATCCGTCATCCAGCACGACGGCTTCGACGAAGCCGACCTCCACCGCCGCTGAAGAGCCCGCCATGCCAGCCCCAAAGCAAGCCTTGCGGCGCCAAGTGTAAATCAGCCCCGTCGACACGTCATACTGGCGAGCTACACGCGCCACGCAGGCACCCGGAGAAAAGGCCTCCGCCAAAATCTTCGCGCGCTCGTCCTCACGCCAGCGCCGCCGACGCTCAGGCCCGCCGAAAACCGTGATTTGACCCACAACAACCGCTCCTACGACCGCTCTCAAGAGCGTCCTTAAGAGCGATCCATCACCCTCCCAGCAAGGCGACCTTCAACGGATGCGTACACGTCACTGGACAGAGCGGGACGATCGGACTTGGTTGCGGGGGCAGGACATTTCACCCCTTATAACACTATGATTTATCATATTATTTTCGTTTTATTTAATAACTCCACCCCCAAAAATACCCCCACATCCGCCAGTCTGCGTCGAGTCGTGCATTTTTTGCGCAGTGATGCCGTGAATTGGCAGAATGGAATTTCCGAAATCATTGAGACACACCGTTCAGTTCGGCGAAGAGACATCGGCAACCGCGCGTACTTCGGCTAGCAAGAGAGGAGAGAGCCCCAGCGTTTCCAGCGGCCGCGTACGCAGCCAGTGCAATGCGCCGGAGGTGTCAAGGTCCTTACGCGCCGACATTTCGTTCAGTTTCATGGCGGTGACCCGCGACAAACCGAGCGAGATGAAGCTAATCATCGTTTTGTCGGATGCTCCGATTTCCAGATAGACGGGCAGCGACGGAATGCTCGAGACCATGTCCACCAAACCCGCGCTGTCGAGGGCGTAGACAAGAAGGGCGCTGTAGCAACCAAACAGACGAACAGCTTGGAAACGGATATCGCCTTCGATCAAATCCAATGTGTTTCTGATCGTCGTCTGAACAGGCTTGGAGGCATTCCGGGAAATTTGTTCGTCGATAATCTGGGGAAGTGGCAGGCCGAGCATCCATCGTCGCGCAATCAGCGCGTGGAACCGATGCAGATTCTTTGAAGTGTCGATGCCTAGAATGATCTCGTGGCATAGCTCTAGAACGGCTGCATAGGACTGGAAAGATTCACTTTCTCGGGGATGCAGAGGGATGAGGGTCCGAGCGACGTCGGCGCCCTGAGCCACTTTCGCGCTTATTCGGTCATAGAGCTGCTGCTGCTTGTGAGCCGAGATATTTGGAGTCCGGCGGATAATTGCTGCTGGGAGGCTGAGATTTTCACTTGCGGCGGCCAGCGCAGCTTCTAACAAGCCTGACTGAACATTGCCTACAGTGACGCCCGCTCGTTCGAATGTCTGGTTGAGGTCTCCCTCCTTGAAATCGGTGTAGAGCCGGACAAAGGTTGTCTCGAGGTCGGCTTCGTCGCTGCGGCCAACACTCGGTGCGCCGGCGATGACGCTCATCAGCTGATCGTGATGTTCGCTCAGGCTTCTTTCGATCGCCGGAGTGATGACCGCGTCCTTGGGCCCGTCGAGCGGCTTCTTCTTCCATTTGTGGTAGTCGATTAGGAAGATGTTGCCTTGGAATTCCCGTTTGAGCCGGCCTGCGCGTCCAGCGAGGTTCCAGAAGTCAGTCGACTCCAAGGGCTTGGTCCGCCCCTTCTCCGGAGCAAACATGAAGATGTTTTTGGCGGGCAGATTGACGCCCTGAAGTAGGGTGCTCGTACATACGAGAAAATCGACCTCACCAGACGAAACTGCCGCTTCAATTGCACGTCGAAGCTGTGTGGGGACGTTGGAATAGTGAAACGCTACGCCATATTTGACGCATTCAACCAGAGCGTAGTTGGCGTGGACCGCTTCTTTCGCAAGATCTGACAGCGCCAAGCGGGCCACGGTCGGCTCCCGATCAGACATCAACTCGGCCAGTTGGAGCGCAACGCGCTCTGCCTCCGCCGGGCCGTTTGCATAGACAATATTCGAGTGACCACGCCCGAGTTCTGCCGGGATATGTACCAATTTCTCTGTTCTGCTCGCGACCGTGCGACCTAGCTGCAGCGTTGCGACTGACTGTAATGCCTTCGACCCATCGCCCGCGGTTTGAATCGACAATTTGCCCTTGGTTGCGGACTCGATGGTGGTGACCAAGAAATTCTGAGCAACGGTCGGTTCAACGGATGAAAACTCGATCACATCGTTTAAGCCAAAGAGCCGTCCGAAGATGTTCAAATTACGAATCGCCGGACTGGCGAAAAGGATCTGAGCTGCGGGATTGCGGACGAGCAGATCGTCGACCACCCATTGCAGTAAAACGCCCCGCGAACCGTCTGCGATCGAATGTGCTTCATCGACGATGATAACGCTGGCACTTAAGTCGGGATGGGCGCTAAGGGCGATTTGCACCCGCTCCTGTGTCATTACGTAGATGGCGCGCTCGGCAAGCATAGATTCTGCATCCAGCGGCACCGTGACAATGTCGGGAACTTCACGTGTCTTCTTCTCGAACTGTGCCTTCAGATCTTCCGCCACCTGGGCAATCAAGGCACGCGTAGGGACAATGTAGACAACCGATTTGGCCTGTTCGCTGTCAAAGAGCGCCGAAAGATACCCCTGCAACACAAAGGATTTCCCGGCCGATGTGGGCGCCGCCAACGCAATCCGCCGGCTTTGCATAAGACTTAGCCATAACTTCTGCTGGAAGTCTGTCAGCAGCACCGTGTGCCCATTTATCGTTACTTCATGTGCAGCCGCCGACGCTATTTCTTCAACGACAAGCGCGAAGGGGAGACTGGGCTGTGCAGATTCAACGTCTGCACGCGTACCAATGGATGGGAAGTTGCCAAGACGCATAAGTACGACGCGTAGGGCCTGATCCAAAGGCACCTGTTCGGTACCAAACAGATCGTACGCACACGTCGCTATTCTGAAGGCAGCGCGTCGGTGATCTGCCGTTTCTGAACAAGCCAGGATGGCCGCGGAACGCATCAATCGCGTTGCATCCGCTATATCAGCGGGGCCGTCCTCGACGCCGCCGATCTCTTGGGTGAGCCATGCCAGCTCGATGCGATGCGCTGCGGCGTGAAAGTTAGGATTTTCCCAAACTTTCTCAGCTAGTTCTTGTATCATGGTAGCCAGCCAATCCGAGCTTGAAAGAGGTCGCGAAAATCTTGCACGGCTGGAAGTGGGAAGAAGAAGAGCTCCACATCTTGAGAGCCCAACCCTGCTGCATCGAACGCAGCGGCGACCTTTGGAGCCACCAATTGAAGCTGCTCCATAGCCAGAGATCTGAAGGCATCCTCGGCGCCCAGGTCGCCAGCGGCGCTGGCCTTTTGGAAGCCCTCGAAATCAAAGCCGATCAGGCAAGTTATAACGTCTTTGCGCTCGTTATATTCTTCCTCATGCGGATCCAGATATCGCAGAAGGGCATCCTTGGCGTCAGCGTCCAACCCTGTAAAATCAATGTTTCGCTGAACAAGCTGCAGCTCATGGTCCAGCTCATCGGGCTTCAAAGATTTCGCGATCGATTTTGCGGCCGCCGTTAAGGCTGCGCCAACGTCACCGTACATTTTCGACTCTCCCCAGTAGAGGAATAGCCGCGCGGTTTCAGGGCAGTAGCGAACATGGACCCCATCCGCGCCGTGAACGGGCATCTGCGGATTGGTTTTCAAGGTCATTTTAGCAATGACCTGAGGTGCGCCTAAAATCCATTCTGTCAGCAAGTAAAGCAGCAGCTCGCCGGCCTCGCCGTTCCGATTTGTCGCCCTATGCGCCTTTATGAAAAGCTTAGCAGCGGCATCGTTGAGTTGGGTGGTTTTGACCAGGAAATCGTCGAACGGCAGTGTCGACTGCAGCGCTCTCACCGCATCGATTTCCTTTCGAGTTACCGCGAAAGGCGTCAGATGGAGCCAAGCCAGCTCCACCAGTTCGTGAACCGTGGTTTTGCCTTGTCGGAAGGCGGGAAAATGAAGTCGAAGCGTGACGCCTGAGCACTCACACGACACGTCGTGCTGCAGCTCCCTTATCCTCGGTCCTAATCTCGAATAGTCGCGGCGAAGAGCGGCGAGAACAGCATCCAAGTCTGGGTTTTCGGTTTGTTCGGCACTTTTCTGACCCAAATTACCCCCCTACGATATTCCCTCTTCGACGTGCCTAGCGTTAAATGACACTAAAGTAAGCAGGAATTTGGACTAGGCGAAGCTATGAGGCGGCCTGCCGAAGGGCCCTCTGGCAACTATGTCGGCCCTCTACGAATGTGACTTGGTACCGGTGCGAAACCTGATCTACGACAAAGTCTCCGCCATCTTGGCTCTGATGATGCGAGCATCGCCACACACAGCCTTTGAGAAATTTGCAGCCTACGTTGAAAGTTGAATGAACAGCGGTTGTTGGCATTCTGGTGATACGAACAAATGTCCGGAAGTGCGAATCCGCAATGTTGGCGACCTCCGACGACGCGTTCTGGATTAAATATCTGAAATCAAACTGGCCGGTTATCCGGGCAATACGCCGACAGAGCGGGCGTCCCCGGCGGTGGGCGCCCTCCCCCAATCCATACTTCCGCTAATGCGTTAGATAATGGCGGGACCTGGCCGTTAAGACACCGAGCTCGCCCCGGTCCGCGCCGCAAAGGATTGCACCCAACCAATCGCAACAGATTTTAGCCATACACAAAGGAAATAATGTTAGTTTACGTCACTTAAAACTGGACGAAATCCAGATTTTAATAGGCATAATTACCTCCATAATGGAGCAAATGCAGATTCTCGCGCGCGCCCGTTATTTCACCTAACCTCGAATGTGCAAGGATAAATAATCCTATATTTTGCCATAATCACTGGCTAATGGGCTCGCCTCGACCACTTGATGAATAACTGCGACTAAAAGGAATCATGATGCGTCTGCTTCAAATTGCCCTTGCTGCCACCGGCCTGATGACGGCAAGCGCCGCTCTTGCGACCAACGGCGGTTACAATACCGGCGTTGCTATCCCGTCTATGACTCAGACGAATACCACCTACGTCTCTGCAGATGCGGCCAATCTGAGCAGCCCCAACGGAAGCGCACCTATCGCGAGCCTCAGTTGGACCGTCGGTGCTTCATCGACCTCGCAAGGAACTTTTCAATCACGCGTTTGCGCGGGGGTGACCTGCACACCGTGGGCCGCCGGTTACAGCGGTTCGACCACCATCTTCAACTCGATGCCGGCAAGCACCGTTTTTCACTTCGAGGTCCGGGTATATGCCACCACAGCTGCAGTTCTGAATCCGAAGGTCGTTCCGTCCGGAAAGAGCTACGTGAACGTTAGCTATAACTATTAATCAATTCCGCGTTCACCCAGGCGAACCCCGGGTGAACGCGGATGCCCTCTCTCATGTGCCTCTAGGCGCTCGCAATCTTCTATAATGAATAAGAGCGCTTTTCGAGGACAGCCAACCAGCTTTCTCGTCTGAATCGCGTCACCCCCTCACTGGCAATTCACAATGGAGGTACATGATGATGATTAATTCGACTGCCGGAACCTCGTTGGGCGCATTGGGCTTAATATCGACTGCGGTGGAAAAACCCACTCAGACCGGCGCCGCTTCAACTTCAACGGCGCTGAGCGTGAGTACGCCCGCGAAGAGCACTGGATATGGCAGCCTGCTAATGCCGACTACGGCAACCAACCTTCTCAACCTCCTTGCGGAAGAACCCGTTCAAGAGACGGGAACGAACTCGCTCACAGCTCAGCAGTGGCTTGCAAAAAATATGAAGCTTGCGACCGCAAGCACGAGTGAAACGCCGCACGCCGGCCAAATCAACTATTACTCGCAAGCCGATTTGGACACGATCAAGGCAGCCACCGGCTACAATCTCGTCGTGCTGAGCGGGGGCGCTACAACCGTAGTCGATGATCAGGGAAATCCGGCACCCCAAGATATTGGTGAGCAGGTCTCCCATTTCGCCGCCAAAATTGAAAATGATCGGGCGGCCGGTGTATTCAAGGGCGAGGTCACTCCGGACTATCTGCGCGGTGTCTTCGATCGCTTTGCCGAAGCGAAGCAATCGCTCCCCGCCGATTGGCTCGATAATGCCCTAAGCTACTTGCAAAACCAAAATGCCGCTTCGACCAACGATGCCTAACGGTTTGGCAAGCGCTTGAGAACCGAATGGGTGAGGTCTGTTTTTCCCGGTGCCTCTAAGATCGCCAGCGGAATTACGTGTCGTCAAAGGCCTCACCCTACCAAGATACATGCTATACCCAACTGCACCTTTCGCCGCGGCCTTAACCCTCGGCTCAATCACGCTCGTAGCGTCACCAACTTTCGCACAAGAGGCACAACCCCGATCTCAAGAAGCGACCGCGGATATCGTCGTGAACGGACGCCGACCCTTAAATAGTGCAGCTGCCATAGACCAATACTCTGAAGGCGATATTCGGTCATTGGATGCGACTACAATTGGCGAAGTCATAGCCCGCCTCCAGCGGAGAAACGGAGGCCATGCATTTGCCATAATCGTCAATGGACGACGTCTTGCAAGCATCTCGGATATTCAAGACCTTCCAGCAGAGGCGTTGGAATCGCTGGAGATTCTTCCAAGATCGAGCGCGTCGAACTTTGGTTATGATTCCAATAATAATATAATCAATCTAGTCCTGAAGTCCCGTTTCAACACGATTAGCGTCGATGGCGGCATTCGGATGCCAACATCCGGAGGTGGAGAAAGCGGATCAATGGCATTGCGCTACGCGAGCATTCGAGACGAAAAGCGCCTCAACGTGTCCTTGACAGTGCTAGACAGCCGACGACTAGAGGGACAAGCTCGTAGCAAATTGCTATCCGAAACGGGTGACACTTCCCTAAGCCTCTCTCGGACGCTCGTTCCCGCGAACAGGGCTCTTACATTCACAACCGGGTTTGCCACTCCCATAGGCTCCTCCAACCTGGACGCATCGATATCGGTGAATGACACGGTGTCTCAACACGTGTCTCGTTTCTTTGCAACGCCATCGGCCTACGCGTCTGGGCCAAGCACTGTGCACGGCATAGTTGATACGAACAAATCGCGCACCTACCAAATGTCAGCTAACGCAGCGGGCTTTACGGGGCGTTTATCGTGGACTGCATCCCTGACCGGATCAATCGTATCAGACACCGCCGATAGCCGAGCATCCAACAAACGTATTAACCTTGCGATCAATGATATCGAGCAATCGGGACTGCCAAGCGCCTACACCCCCCTTTTCACATCATCTGATCACGCGAGCCTCGATGCGGGGTTTTCGGCGAATTCCCCGCTCTTTTCGCTTCCTGCCGGCCGAGCAACCGCATACACGCGTTTGACCAGCCAACTACGGCGCTTTACCGTAACAGTTGGCCGTTTTCCGGCGATTAAGCAGGCCAATTCGCAAATTCGTTCGACAGGTCAATTGGGGCTCAACCTGCCCTTATTAAATTCCGCACTTACCAACGTCGGCTTCTTGGGCGACCTTACGCTGTCACTAAGCGCGAGCTACGAAAAGGTCGATGATATTGAAACCTATCCAAGCTACAGCATGTCATTTGACTGGACCCCATTTGAAGGCATTGCTTTTGGCTTCAGGAAAAGCAGATCACAGACCGTTTCGGCGCTAAATCAGCATAAAAGCCCCGAAATTTACACCCCCGGCATACAGGTAATCGATCCTGCAACTGATGAATATTCATTGGTTACACAGATTTCTGGAGGATCTCCAGGCCTACTTCCAACAATTGATATTGATAAACTTTTTTCTGTTAGCATCAATAAGACCATCAAGAACATCTCCATTTCGTTAAATGAAGAATATAGCTTTACGAAAAGTGCCAATCCGATCGTTAGCGCCATCTATCCGACCGAGCTCTTCCAAGAAATCTTCCCGACCCGTTTTTTCCACGACGAGGCCGGCCGCCTGACGGTGGTCGATGCTCGGCCCTTCAATGCCTCTAAGGAGCGCCAGCGAGCGCTTCAAAGCAGCTTTCATTTTTCATTTCGTGCACCGCGAACTTCAACCAACGCCAATGGTCCAACGGATCATCGTGTTATTGAGTGGGATGCAAGTATTGTCCACACCTGGACCTTCGATCACGATCTCTTACCCTCCGCAAGCGGAGCGACTATCGACCTCCTCAGAACACCGCTCGATGGCGCGCGTGGGACGCCGCGGCATATTCTATCAGCCGAAGGCGGCGCTACTCTTGGCAACGTTAATCTTCAATTTGGAGCAAATTGGCGATCATCGACAGACGTTGCAGACGCTACATCATCAAATACCTCGAATTTACGATTCAGTGATTTGATGACTTTAACTGCGGAATTTGGATGCAATTTTCGTGGATCCCGAGCAAATAGTAGATCGAATTTATTTCGCATCTCGCTTAGAGCCGAAAATATTTTCAATAAAAGGCTTCACGTCCGGGATTCAGACGGCAACACGCCACGCGAATTTCTACCTGGTTACCTTGATCCTACTGGCCGCCTTATAGCCATTCGTGCAAGCCACGCGTTCTAAATGACGATCAATCCAAACCTCGTGCCGCATTCCCCACCGAACCCGCCGATAGCGAAGTTCCGACATCCCGGCTGTTCGTATTCAAACGGCCACGCCTTTCCACCCCCGAGTCAGCGGCTTTTCCGTCGACCGCTGGGTAAAATTCGCCGTGCTTGAATGACAGCCTTCAGACTCTCGATCGTAATCACTGTCGATCGTCCGACTTTGGCAGCCTCAAGATCACCAGCAGCAATGAGCAAATAGATTTTAGATCGACTAAGACCCGTCATGCGCACTGCATCTGGAATCCGTACACTGATCGGGTCGAACTGACCCAACGCACGCATTTCGCGATTAACGTTCCTTGCCACGGTGAAACCTTCCGTTGGTCAGACCAGGTGGAGAGTGAGCCGGTGTATCGAGACGAGGCACATTAGGGGACTATGAGCTTATCTTCCACCCCGTCCTCTTGCTCGGACAAACGACCGATCGCTGCTGAGAAACGCCTCAAGCATTGCCGGCACCAGAACTGACACCGGCTCTTCTCGCCCATAAGTTGAAGCGTATAACTTCGCGTAGTCCTGAAGCGCTTCGGCAAGTTCAGGTACGATGTGAATGGAGAGCTTTACCGGAGTCCGATCGGGCAATACTGGTAGCTTCAACTCAGTCATAGTGATTGCTCCTACGGAAGCCATGGCGGCAGAACGAGATCGCGGTGGACCACGAGGCGAACCTGCGCTCCGGGCCTTATCGTGATCGTCGGCTGGATTTGTAGACTGCGGGAAACGAGCTGATCGCCTGCCCGCGAAACGCTCTGCTGGGTCGACTGCCGGATCGCCTGGACCAAATCGCTCTCGCCCGTGAAGGTCAGCTCCGATCCAACTCCGAACAGCGTAGAAATCGCCGCTCCCTTGATGACCTGCCAAGTGTGGGCATCGACCTTGTCCTCGAGGCCCGCGTACCCAGACATGTCCGTCGCCGGCACGTTATCGAGGCGGATCGAACTGCCATCGGGCATGACAATCCGCTGCCAGACGATCAGAGCCCGCTTTTGGCCGAAAGCGACAAGGCTATCGTAACTTCCGATCAGCCTGGCACCCTGCGGAACGAGCAAGGTCCTTCCGGTCGCGCTGTCGAAGACCTGCTCGGTGACTTGCGCGATCACGAGACCGGGAAGATCCGAACGAAGCCCGGTAATGAGGCTCCCAGCAATCACGCTGCCGGCAGAAAGCATGTTCGCCGACGCCGCCGACGTTAGTGCATGCGGCTCAACATCGCCGGCGGTATCCTTGGCTGCCACAAAATCGGCCTTGCGCTGCTGGGCGTTGGGATCGGCGTTGAAGTCGATCGCGAGCTTTCCATCGACGCCGCTTGCAGGCTTTTCGGCCTGAAGCGCTGCGGGTTCCGAGGTCACAGCCACCGCCACGGCCTTGGCGCTGCCAAAGAACAGACCGGACTGCCGTGCCGATCTTCTTTCTTCCTCCATCCGATCCGGCGCCGGCTGCTGCCTCGTCGCTTGCGATCCGGGCAAGGCCGTCGAGATCGGCGCGATCGTTGCGCCCTGTTGCTCAACGATGGCTCGCCCCAGATCTCCGGGTAGCGGCGACCCGAGCTTGGGCACCTTGTCATAGCTGTCGGGAAGCACATTGATCGCATCGGTGGAGATCTTTGCGGCATTGGCCTCGCTGTCGCCGTTGCCGACAAGGTGAAGCTTGATCGGCCCGAGTGCGTACCAGGCGGTTCCCGCCACGATGAGCGCGAGTGTTCCCGTCATCCCGATGATGACTTCCCGCTTGAAGCGGATGGCTCTGGGCGGTTTCGATCGGAGCGCCAGCGACTCCGGATCGACCTTGGCCGGCGGACGCACGGGCGCGGCCGGCGCGCTCTCCACTTTATCAGCGGAGCCCACCATTTGCCGGTCTCCAATTGGCTGCCGCCGGTTGACGTCGCTTACGGGTTCTTCGCTCATCGCGCCCTCCCCTGAACCGCACCCTCGGCCACGCGCTGGATGCGCACCACCTGCTGGTTCTTCGTCCCCAGCCGCAATTCGGCGGCCGTGAAGATGCGATCCACAACATAAAAGCGGCCAGACAGCCGGTAGTTCACAAGCTGCGCGGTCCCCTTTTGATCGACGAGGAAGAGCGGGGGCGCCTCATCGAGCACGACGCTTGGCGGCAACTGGATGAAGGTCTGCCGGCCATCATCGAAGGCGCGGAGCGGCCGCCAGGTCGGCTTATCGCCGGAGATCTCGTAGTTAAAGTTGAGGTTTTCGGCGGCGAGACCGGCGGCTATCGGTTTTGCCGTTTCCGCCGCGGCCGCTGCCCGCTTGATCGCGACCAACTCGTCCGCCGGATAGGTCCAGGACAACGCCGATATTGCCGCGCCGCCGCTGCTGGAGAGCGCCAGATGGTAGCTGCGCCGGTCGGTCGTGATGACAAGGTTGGTTGAAAGCCCCGGCGAATAGGGTTTGACGAGGATATGGGTGCGTTTGGTTTCGCCCTGCCCGCTCGTCGTATCGCCGATAACCCAACGCGCGGTATCGCCGCTGGCGACCGCGACCAGCCCCTCGCCCGCCTGAAGCGCGATATCAGTGACCCGGTCGGGCGCTGTCATCACATGGTAGATCGCACCTTCGGCAAACGCCTGAAGCTGGGTGGCCTGGACAAACCCGCTGGCCTGAGGCTCGATCGTCGCCGCGCGATTGGCGCGCTCGACGACGGCCGCACGAGAGCTGGGCGCCGAGGCCGCGAGGGCGGGATGGCCCAACATAGGTAGCGCGAGGACGCCCGCGATGATGGCGAGCCTGTGGGAATGCACATTCATGGCTGGATCTCCGATGCTGACTGAGCTGCGGGTTCAGGCGGAAGTTGGGTTGGCGGCGGGGCTGCCGCCGCGGACTGGGTTGACGGGGCGGGTTCAAGTTCCCGGCTCCAGTCGATCGCCTCGACATAGATCCCGAGCGGATTGCGTCGCAGGATGTCGGCGCTGCGCGGCGGGCGGGTCAGTATCGTCAGGATTGCGGTCCAGTGGCTGGTTCCGGCCTTCGCGCCGCGCTCATAGGACGTCTCGATCCACTTCACCTGGAACGAATGGTCCGACGCGCGCACGACGCTGGTCACCTGCACTGAGACACTGCGCTGCCCGAGGTTGACGAACGGGTCGGCCTCGCGGGCATAACCATCGAGGAAACGCGCCCCGCGCTGGCTGGCAAAATCGTAAGCGGAGAGCCAGTCACGGCGCATCAGCACCGGATCGAGCGATACGCCGCGCACACACTCTATAAAGCGTGCCAGATGCCAGGCGATCTGCGGATCGGTGGGCGTGATAGCGACATCGGCCTCGTTCACCGCCCTAGCCTCGCCAAGCTGGTCGACCTCGACGACATAGGGCACCACACGGCTCTGAAGCGATTGCCAGACCAGCGCCGAGCCCATCATTCCGGCCATACCTAAGGTCCCGAAAGCCATCAGCCGCCAGTTGCGTGCCTGGACGCGGGCGGAGCCGATGCGCTCATCCCAGACCTGGCCCGCGCGCTGGAAGGGGGTTTCGGGCTGCGGTGTTCGTCCGTAACGCTGGACAGCGCGCTTGAATATCATCGATCAGTCCTCCTTTTCCTTGATGTCGGGGTTAGCGGCGGCACCGCCGCGCTCACCGTCCTTCAGGGTGGAGAGCGCGATCTGTCGGTGATGGCGGGTGTCCTGCTGGCGGCGGAGATCGCGCGCCCAGCCCGGAGCGGAATTGTTCGCGGGATTGGCTGTGGTCTCAGACGCACTGCCGGCACCTTCCGAGCCTTCGAAGGCAGCCCTCGCAGCCGAGCGACCGCGTTCGGCGGCTTCGCCAATCCCGAAGGCCTGACTGGCCTTCTGTCGGGCTGCACCGCCAGCGGCTTTGGCCATGCCGCTGAGGCCAGCACCGACGCTTTGCGAGCCGGCGGCGGATTGACCCATGCTCCACGACGTAGAGGCGGCGGCGCCCATACTGGTGCCGGCGCGCACCGCGCCGAGCGCGGTGCCGCCCGCAAGCTTGGCCGCTCCGGCCGCGCTGCCGGCGCCCATGGCAATGATCCCGGCTGCGCCGACCCCGGTACCAAGCGCAGCGCCTGCACCCAGCTGCGGCGCACCGGCGACAAGGCCCGAAGCAATCGACGGACCGAAGATGCCCAGGCCAAACAGCGCGAGGCTGGCGAGCACAAGGCTCAGGGTCTGCCCGATATCAGGCTCCTGTCCTTGGAGGGCCGTGGTAAACTCGTCGAAGAAGTTCGAGCCGATGCCGACGATGACGGCTAGCACCATGACCTTGATGCCAGAGCTGACGACGTTGCCGAGTACCCGCTCGGCAAGGAAAGCAGTGCGGTTCCACAGCGCGAACGGCACCAGGATGAAACCGGCAAGGCTGGTCAGCTTGAACTCGAGGATGGTGACGAAGATCTGCACCGCGAGGATGAAGAAGGCGAGGATCACCAGCAGCCACGCCAGCAACAGGACGACGATCATCAGGAAGTTGTCGAAGAAGGTTGTGAAGCCGAGGAGCTTGTTTACCTGATCGAGCAGCGGCCAAGCGGCCGAAAATCCGATCCCGGCGAGCCGGCCCGGCTTCAGCAGGTCGGCTGCGGTCAGCGTGCCGCCGCCGGCCGTGAGCCCTGCCTGTGCCAAGGAACGGAAGACGATATCGCCGAGCGCCGAGAAATTGCCGATGATGAACGCGAAGGCACCGACGTAGAGGATCTTGCGGATGAAGCGCCCGAGGATGTTGTCCTCGCCGCCCATCGTCCAGAACAGCCCCGCGAGCGTCATGTCGATACCGATCAGCGTCGCAGTGAGGAAATGGACGTCGCCGCCCAGCAGACCGAACCCACTGTCGATGTAGGCAATGAAGCTGGTCATGAAGCGGTCGATGACATTGAGGTCGTTCATGGCGCTGCACTTTCCATCCGGGAGGCCGATGGCCGGGAGACCAGTTGTCGCGGGACGCGGCCAGGGGCGCGGAAAACCGCGTCCCGCGACGCGGTGACGGGAGAGGCGGACCGTCACCGCAAACGAAGTTCGAAACGGAGCCGGCCACGGCCGGTCCCGATGATCAGTTCGGCGTGTAGGCCGTCCCGGTGCCGAGGAATTTTGCGGTCGCGGCCTGTGCGTCGCTGGTCGCCTGCGCGCGGTTGGCCCGTTCGAGCGTGTCGGCGCGGTATTGGGCGGCGAGCAACTGCTGGATCTGGAATTGCTGCTTGGCGGTCAGCGCCAAAAGCTGGTTGGTCGCCTGGCTCGCCTGAAGTGCGCCTTCGGCATTCTGGCTGCGCTCGACCATGGCCGAGAGCGCGGAGGCATCGCTCTGGATATTCTCTACGACTTGCGCCTGCACGGTCATCGTGTGCTGGTAGGCCGTCATTTCGGTATCGAGGCGCGCGCGGGCAGCCGATACCTGGCTGCTGAGCGAGAGCGAGCCGTTGCTGGTCGGATAGAGCTGACGGAACTGCTGGTTCAGCGTCGAGACCTGGAACTGGATGCCCTGCGCCTGCCCCATCAGCACATCTATCTGCTGGAGCGTCTGAGTCAGCGTCTGAAGTTCGGGAAAACCAATCGTCGTTAGATTCTTGCCCTGATTGAGCAAGCTCTGCGCCTCGTTTTGCAAGGACTTGATCTGGTTATTGACCTGCTGGAGCGTACGGGCCGCCGTCAGCAGGTTCTGGCTGTAGTTGGTCGGGTCGTAGACGATGAGCGCCTTAGCGGGCTCCGATGGATACGACATGGCGGCGAAGGTGCCGCCAACGGCCACCAACGCCATGCATCCAGCGGCGGCAAGCGAGGAAGGGGCACGCTGTTTCACAATCATCGGTCTTCTCCTTTGCTGAAGCGGGGTCAGAAGGCGCCGAGCGCCCGAAACGAGGCGGCGAGGTCGGATGCCCACGCGGCGTCCGATCCCGCGAGAAAGTGGGACAGGAAGTTCTTGGCGCCGTGTTCGGCGATAATGCGGTCGATCCTCTGCTGCGCGGCCGGGCCGGAGGAGCCACAGAGCGCCAGCGCAACGGGTCCCAGCCCCAGCTCGAACAGGCGGTTTCCGCGCGTCGACTGGAGGTAATAGTGATGCTTGGGCGTGGACCGTGCGATGATCTCGATCTGCCGATCGTTGAGCCCGAATGCGTCGTAGGCTTCGCGAGACTGCGGCTCGATCGCGCGGTCGTTCGGCAGGAATATCCGCTGCGGACAGCTTTCGATGATCGCCGGCGCAATCGAGCTCTGCGCCACGTCGGCGCGGCTTTGGGTCGCGAACAACACCGAAACGTTCTTTTTCCGAAGCGTCTTCAGCCACTCACGGATGCGCGCAGCAAAGATCGGATCGTCGAGCAGGCTCCAGGCCTCATCCAGTACCAGCAGCGTCGGACGCCCATCGAAGCGCTGCTCGATGCGGTGGAAGAGATAGGTCAGCACCGGGGCGACCAGTCCTCTCCGTCCCATCAGCGCCTCGGTTTCGAAGCACTGGACGTCGGCGTCCGCGAGGCGTTCCTCGGCTGCATCCAATAGGCCGCCAAACGTGCCTTCGAGCGTATAAGGCGCCAGCGCCATACGCAGCTCATTCGACTGCAGCAGCAGCGAGAGCCCGGTGAGCGTCCGCTCATTCTCCGGAGCGCCGGCGAGGCTGGTGAGCGCCGACCAGACATGGTCACGCATTTCCGGAGAGGTGATGAGCAATTCGTGGGTCAGCAGATCGAGGATCCAGTCAGCGGCCCAACTGCGCTCGACCGGATCGTCGATGTCCTTGAGCGGCTGGAAGCTCAGACCGTCCAGCGCATCGGTGCCGTGACCCAAGGCGTTATGGGTGCCGCCCATGGCCAGCACGGCGGTCCGCGCCGAAAGCCCCATGTCAAAAACGATAACCCGCGCGCCGGGATAACGCCGGAACTGGCAGGCGATCAGGGAGAGCAGCACCGACTTGCCGGCGCCGGTTGGCCCCACCACCAGCATGTGGCCAACATCGCCGACATGGGTCGAGAAGCGGAACGGGGTCGAACCCTGCGTTTGAGCATGGAACAGTGGCGGCCCGGCAAGATGCGTGTTGCTCTCCTGCCCTGCCCAGACCGCGGAAAGCGGCATCAGGTGCGCGAGGTTCAGCGTATGGACTAGGGGCTGTCGGACATTAGCGTAGACCTGGCCCGGCAGCGAAGAGAGCCAGGCTTCGACCGCGTTCACACCTTCGCGGATGCAGGTGAAACCAAGCCCATTGACCACGCGTTCGACCGCGCGGACCTTTTCCTCGACGCGGGCGCGGTCTTCGTCGGCGACGGTGATCGTCGCGGTGAGGTAGCCGAACGAGACGTGATCGCCGCCAAGTGCCTGTAGCGCGGTATCGGCATCGACCACCTTGTTGTCGGCGTCGCTGTCGACCAACTGCGTCGGCTGGTTATACAAGACTTCCCGCAGCAGTGCGGTGATTGACTTGCGCTTGTTGAACCACTGCCGCCGCAGCTTGGTCACGACCTTGGTGGCGTCCGCTCGGTCCATCGAGATGAAGCGAGTCATCCAGCGATAGCCGAAGCCTTGATGATTGAGCGCATCGAGCAGGCCGGGTCGACTCACGTTGGGAAAGCCCGGCAAGGTCAGCGTGCGGACGTAATGGCGTCCCAGCTTCGGCTCCAGTCCGCCGATGAACGGCGTGTCGGCGAGAATGGCGTCTAGGTAGACCGGCGTCTCTGGGATCGCGAGACGGACGGGCCGGTCCGATACCGTGTCGTGGAGGTAGGAGAGGGTCTCGGCGCTCGACAGCCCGCGAACTTCAGGCATGAAGCCGGCGAAGAGATCGAGGACACGGTCGGTCTCGGCAACGAAGCCGGCAAGCGCCGCGCGCCAATCGCGCCCGCCCCGCTCGTCGCCATCCGCGTCGGGGCGCTCGATCAGCGAACGACCGGCAGCATCGCTCGAATCCGCAGGCGGCAGCCAGAGCAGCGTGCCGGTGAACACGCTTTCGAAGTGATGGCCGTGAGTTTCAAAGGCGGCGCGCCGTTCCTCGTCGATCAACCAGGATGCCGCATCGGGAAACTGGCTTTGCGGATAGCTTGAAATCTCGCGGCGATGGGCCTCGAAGAATATCGCCCAGCCCGACCCGAGCCGGCGCAGGACATTGTTGGCGCGGGCACAGGCACCGACAAGTTCCGCTTCGGTGGAGCTTTCGAGGTCGGGGCCGCGGAAGGCGAAGCTGCGCTGGAAGCTGCCGTCCTTGTTGAGCACCACGCCGGGAGCGACCAGCGCGGCCCAGGGCAGGTGATCGGCAAGCCGGTCGAAGCGGGAGCGATATTCGGCAAGGTTCAGCATGCCAGGTATCCTTTTTGCCGGAGGTGGCGGATGAGGACGTTCGCGAATTCGGGATCGCGCCGGGCGGCGAAAACCGCGAGGCTGTGCCCGATCGCCCAGAGCGCGATCCCGACCGGCCACTGCTGGAGGCCGAGCCCAAGCGCGGCGGCGAGCGTCCCGTTGACGATCGCGATCCCGCGCGGAGCCCCGCCCATCAAAATGGGCTGGACGAGGCTCGCGTGGATCGGTGTCTCGAAGCCCTCGATATGGCTCACGAGACCAGCGCCCCTCCGCCGAAGCTGAAGAAGGAGAGGAAGAAGGACGAGGCAGCAAAGGCGATCGAGAGACCGAAGACGATCTGGATCAGCTTCCGAAAGCCGCCGGCGGTCTCGCCGAACGCCAGTGCGAGGCCGGTGGTGATGATGATCAGCACCGCCACGATCTTGGCCACCGGCCCCTGGACCGATTCCAGGACTTTCTCGAGCGGGTCTTCCCAGGGCATGCCGGATCCGCTGGCAAGAACCGGCGACGCCAGGGCCGCAGCGACAGCGAAAATTACGAGACCGCTCAGATCGCGGCGCGCGCGGTTGGCGGCAAGTTTGATGCTATGCATTAGTCTTCTCCTTCAGGTTGGGCGTTGTTGGAGGTGCTGGGAGTTCGAAAGGCATCGATGACGCGGTACTCACCGCGCTCATCCAGCCCGGCGACGCGGGCGATCGTTTCGATCCGGCGGCCGGCACCCCGGCCAGCGATGAAGACGATCATGTCGATGGCTTCGGCGATCAGCCGGCGCGGAACGGTGGTGACCGCTTCCTGCACCAGTCCGTCGATCCGGTAGAGGGCGGCCCGCGCATTGTTGGCGTGGACAGTGGCGATGCCGCCGGGATGTCCGGTGTTCCACGCCTTCAGCATGTCGAGCGCTTCCGGCCCGCGCACTTCGCCGACAATAATCCGGTCGGGCCGCAGTCGCAGCGTCGAGCGAACGAGATCGGTCATCGAAACCTTGCCAGCCCTCGTGCGCAGCGCCACCGTATCGGCCGCAGGCGATTGCAGCTCGCGTGTGTCCTCGATCAGGATGACGCGCTCATCGAGACTGGCCATTTCCGCCAGCAGTGCATTGGCGAGCGTGGTCTTGCCTGAACTGGTGCCGCCAGCGACGAGGATGTTTGCCCGCTCGACGACGGCACGCGAGAGGAAGCCCGCCTGTTCCAGCGTCATGATCCCATCGCGCACGTAGTCGGCGAGCGTGTGGATCTGCGCCGCAGGCTTGCGGATCGAAAAGCACGGCGCCGTGGCAACCGGTGGCAGCAAACCTTCGAAGCGCTCGCCCGCACCGGCCCTATGGGCCGGAAGTTCGGCTGAGACGATCGGGGCGTCGGCATGGACTTCAGCGCGAATATGCGATGCCACCAGCCGGACAATGCGTTCGACCTGGGCCGGCTCGAACCGGACGTCGGTATCGACCCGCCCTTCCCCCAGCACATCGACACGCAGGGCACCGTCCGGGTTGACCATAATCTCGATGATGCGCGGATCTTCGAGCGCGGCGCGAATGGCCGGGCCCATGGCGGTCCGCAGCATGGCACGGCGGCGCTCGGCCGAAACGGCGTCAAGAGAGTCCGTCATGCGCCCTCTCCCGACTTGCGCTCGGGAAGCGTCCGCTTGCCGGTAGCGATCTGGCGGCCGACCTGCGCGACGAACGCCTCGAAACGCTCCCGGCCAACCGCGCGGGCGGCCGCGTCAGCCTCGGGCAACGGCGCTGTCACCGAGAGCTGGTAGCGGATGAAGAGCGCCAGGCTTTCCAGCACGACATCGATATCGCGCCGGCTCGCGGTGATCTCCCGCGAGAGGCGATCGAAGCGCAGACGCAGCAGATCGTCGATCTCATTCGAGCCTTGGCGCGCGATCCATGCCTTTAGCGCATCGTTGACGAGGCGGCTCTTGTTGCCGCGCGTGCCGGCGGCCAGGCGGTCTAGCGCCACGGTGACGTCGCGGTCGAGGTAGAGGTTCTGGCGGATTTTCATGGGCTCCCTCACAGTCCAAGGTCGCGAATGTGCTGGCTGTCGTCAAAGGCGAACCCGCGCGCGACGGGCGTCAGGGTCTGTGCCTGTTCCATCGCCCGCTTATCCGCGACGGTATTGCCGTCATCGTCGTTCGCGAGATCGGGCTCCGTGACTTCGGGCTCGTCGCGTGCGATCGGCTGACCGCCACCTTGCCCGGGCGTCCGTTGCTGTTGCTGTCCGCTTTCATCATCAGCGTCCGCCTGGGCCATGAGCGCGGCAAGCCTTACGTCTTGGGCCCGTGCAGTGCCTTGCCAGTCGTCAGGTCGTGGTGCCGGCCGATCAACATAGGTGCCGCAGGAAACGGTCGGAGGAGGAAGCCGACGGTCGGTGAAATTGCGGTCGCGAAAATAGCGCAATTTGCGGGCGCGTAGGGGCGCCATGCCCGACAGCAGCACCAGCTCCTCGTCCGGGGAGAGTTGCATGACCTCGCCGGGGGTCAGGAGCTGGCGCGCGGTTTCCTGGCGGCTGACCATGACGTGTGCGAGCCAGGGCGCGAGGCGGTGACCGGCGTAATTGCGCATAGCGCGTTGCTCGGTGGCGGTGCCGAGGGCGTCGGAAATGCGCTTGGCGGTGCGTTCATCGTTCGCCGCGAAGGCAACGCGGACGTGGCAGTTGTCGAGAATCGAATTGTGCTCACCGTAGGCCTTCTCGATCTGGTTGAGGCTCTGGGCGATGAGAAATGCCCGGATCCCGTAGCCCGCCATGAATGCGAGGCTGGTTTCGAAGAAATCGAGCCGGCCGAGCGCGGGAAACTCGTCGAGCATCATCAGCAGCTGGTGCCTGCGGCCGGCGCCACCGAGGCCATCAAGCTGTTCGGTCAGGCGCCGCCCGATCTGGTTCAGCACCAGACGCACCAGCGGCTTGGTGCGGCTGATGTCCGACGGGGGAATGACGAGGTAGAGCGAACACGGCTGTTCGGCATCGACGAGATCGGCAATTCGCCAATCACAGCGCGAGGTCACCTCCGCGATCGTCGGATCGCGATAGAGGCCGAGGAACGACATGGCGGTCGAGAGCACGCCCGAGCGTTCATTCTCGCTCTTGTTGAGAAGCTCCCGCGCGGCTGAAGCGACTACCGGATGGACACGCGGGGCTTCGTCGCTGCCAAGGTGGTTGGTGGTGAGCATGCCGCGCAGCGTGGCGGCGAACGAGCGCTGAGGGTCGGAGAGGAACGTGGCGACGCGGGCGAGCGTCTTCTGTTCCTCGGCGTAGAGGATGTGGAGGATTGCGCCGACCAGCAGCGAATGGCTGGTCTTTTCCCAATGATTGCGGCGTTCGAGCGCCCCTTCGGGATCGACGAGGATGTCGGCGATGTTCTGGACGTCGCGGACCTCATTGGCGCCGCGGCGCACTTCAAGCAACGGATTGTAGTGCGCCGATGCCGCATCGGTGGGGTTAAACAGCAGGCAGTGTGAGAACCGCGCACGCCATCCGGCCGTCAGCGTCCAGTTCTCGCCCTTGATGTCATGGATGACGGCCGAGCCCGTCCAGGTGAGCAAGGTCGGCACCACGAGGCCGACGCCCTTGCCGGAACGGGTTGGCGCGAAAGCGAGGACATGTTCGGGGCCATTATGGCGAAGGTATTCGCGGCCGAGCTTGCCCAGCATGAGACCGGCATCGCCGAGCAAGCCCGCGCGGACCACTTCGCTGTGGCTGGCCCAGCGGGCGGATCCATAGGTGGTGACCCTGCCCTTCTGGCGAGCCCGCCAAAGCGAACCGGCTACCGCCGATCCGCAGCCCAGGAAACCGCTGGCGCCCGCCAGGAGGCCCGCCCTGTCGAAGACATCGGGCGCATAGGCATCGAAATGATACCACCAACCGAACAGGGCCCATGGCCGGTACCACGGCACGCCAAACACATGGAACGACGCTGTGCCAAGTTCAGGCTGGTAGCCCAGCATGGCCGCCGCCCACTGCGTCGACGCCCACAGCCCTGCGAACATGATCGCGAAGACAACGAAAATTTGACCAATGAGGAGTTTGGTGGGCGTCACGGGGCTTCTCCAGCCCGGTCGTCCATTGCGATCCGGGCGGAGAAAGAATCCGCGATGAAGAGAAAAAACTAAACGGCGCTAATTAGCGTTTATTGGATATTGCAGGATATTGCCGGTCACGCACCGCGTGAATTACCGCCGATATCGTGGCGCGCTGTTTCGCTCAGTTGTGCGATTCGTTCTTGGCACACGAGGTCTACAAGGTCCCGGAGCATATGAACGCGTTCCGCTATCGCCTCAAGATTTTCGATGCTGATCTCGTAACTTGTTGAGTACCGAGCCTCGACATAAGCACGCTTGAGCAGTTCGAAGCGCCTGCGATCAACTTTCGCTTCTCGCGGCCAGGCATCGACCAAACGAGGCTCCTTGCCCTCCGCAATGGATCGCAAAAACTTGATGTTGTGTGATCGCGGAAAATAGTGCGTTCGAACAAGAAGAAAGCAGATGTAGCAAGTCTCGACTGCCTGATGCAGATGGAACGCCGCTTTCCGCCCCCAGTCAGGATCAGATCGCGTTTTCTGTAGCGAGAATTCCGCCAAATCGATCCATTGCTGCACCGATTTCGATTGGACAGAAAAATATTGATCTGCCATTTCATAAGCATCGCTAGGCGTTAACGGCTTTGGCGCAACGAAAGTGCAGCCCGGCAGCTCGTACAACGCAATTCCATCGCGAGCGATGTCTACCCAAAAGTACTCGCCGCGGTTTAGCCCCTGATTGACTTCATCTATCGTGTGTACAATGAAGTTCACCTGACGCTCGATCGAGGAATCTCTATCAATCTTGTCGTCCGCGACATGCCAATATTCGGCAACATCCGTAAGCTTCGGATGATTGACGATAACCAAGAGGTCGAAATCTGACTGGTAGCCGTTCAGCGGCTCATCGACCCAGTCAGTTCGAGCGTAGCTCCCGAAAAGCACGATCTTCTGGATCCGGCCGTTTTTCTTCCAAGGCTGCGTCGCGCGTGAAATCGCAACGTCAAATTCAGTCATCAAGATATGACGAACGCGTTCAAGTTCGGCCTGCTGAACGGGAGGAAGATGATCGATATCTTTGCGCATTATCCGGATTCTCGTATCAACTGGACAAGATGGCAACCCCTCATTGACGGAAGGTTTGCAGCCGTCGTCATCAAAGATCGAGCGGACCGATCTCTCGCGGAACCCCGTCGCCCAGCAGATCCTCAAGCCACTTAATTCCGCCCCCTCGCTGGCGACAGCTTGTGAAAAACGCTCGCTGCTCGGCTCGGGTAAAAGCGACAAAAAATGAGCTCAGCTCTTCATCTTTACCTGGCTTGAGGCTCCACCATCCCTGATCCAAGCCTAGAAAGACCATCGTGTGGAATTCCATCCCCTTGCTCTTGTGAATTGTCATCAAAGGGATCTGGCCATCGCCAGCAAGTTTCGAAAGGGTCTCCGACCAGCCTGCGGCTCCATCGGCGCACTCTCCGAGCAAAAGACCCAAGCCAATCCTGACCCGATCATAATCGACCTGCCGTTGATAACTCGAGCTTGCGCGCCGGATCGTAGCTTCGCCAATTTCGCCAATTAACATGGTGAGTAATTTCACGGCGGATTCTGGCGACGGTATATTTTCAACCATGTATATTCTTACGGCTTTAACAATCCGCTCGGCGTGTGAATTCAGCCTTTGAAGTTCAATTTCGTCGTCATCTCTCGTGCCCTCCAGTTGCCTGATCTTCGCAAGTGCATTGGACCATGCTTCAGAATTTTTACGTGAGCAGCCAAGCTGCAAGAACGGCAGTACGGCACCGGTCAATTCTTCAACAAGAAGCTCCTGAATTGAAATCTCTCCGAGGCTTCGAGCGAGATTACGCAATACCAGACTTTTTTTCGCCAGCGCCGGAGCTAACTCAGCTTCGGCAGCATCGGCCTTCATTCTGATGAGGATCGCGAAACGCTCCGGCTGCAGGCCACTATCGACTTCCTGTTTGAGCCAGCTAGCCACCCCGTCGAGCTCTTCTTCGCGAGTGTCATAGGACCAAATCGCGCAGACATCGCCATCGGCAGTTCGCTCTCGCCTGGCAATTACTGGCTCGACACCGGGATCAAGCCGCTGAGCTATAACATGCTGAAGCGTGACAAGGTCCTCGTGAGATCGCCAATTCGAGAGCAGTGATATCGATCGGGCTTCACATACATTCGTAAATTCGGCGAATGCATCCTTCATCGCGCCTGCCCATCCCATTATTCGCTGTTTATCATCTCCAACAGCCGTATAGACAGTACCAACAGCACCAAACGCGCTCATTAAAAAATCAAATTGCGATCCCGTCGTGTCTTGGAACTCGTCAAGAAAGACAGCGGAGTAGGTACTACGGAGTGCAGACCTTATGTGTGCGTTCCTTCGCACAAGATATTCTGCCAACCGGTTTATCATTGGGAATGTCAGAAAGGTTCGTTTAGGATCGCGATACTGGTCGAGCCAGTATGCGTCGACCCCCTGCTTCAGGGCATCAACTATGTCCTGCTCCACCACAGGGAGGCGGGTCTCCGCGATTGCCGATGATAAACGCCCGGGATTGAGGCCATATATGCCGGCGCGTTGCATTAGATCATTGAGCTGATTATCCGTCGTGAAACTCAACTCGTAATCAAAAGACGGACGATACTCCTTCGGCAGCCCATTCCTGAACTGGTCAACAAGCCCTTTCGTGAAGGCATCGAAAGTCATTGAAACAAAGCGTCTTGCTAGATCATCACCGCAGCGCAACCGCACACGCTTCGATAAAGTATCCGCCGCATCCCGCTTAAAGCTAATCGCAAGGATCCGTTTTGGCGTCGGGCACAAACCTGTCTGCAGCAGGTAAGCCGCCTTCTGTGCCAGGAACTCGGTCTTACCGGCACCCGCACCTGCCGTAACGCAAACGCTTCGGCGGGTCTCCCGAAGCGCCTGCCAAGCACGGCCCTCAAGATCGACAACTCCAGCCGGCTTCCAATGAGCCGGATCAATCATCATTGATTACAGCCCTTTTTACGTGGTCCAGAAGTAGGCGCAATTCATCAGGTGCATTTTCGACCAAATGCGAACTATCTATCTTAGATAAAGCAGCGAGATGCGCTTCAGGCTTGCTCGACCCGATAAAGTGATACGGATACCAAAGAAATAGGTCATCCCAGTTGTCGCCATAAAGAGAACCGTCACCACCCGCTTTCAAAGTAGCCTTTTTCTTTTCCTCCACACTCCCTTTAGGCCCATACCCACCAGGCCTCGCTTGAAAATAATAATCCCTAAAAAGGGCCATCATTGAAAAATCGAGGTCTAGTGGAGATGAAAAGTAAACCCCCTCCTCTCGGAGGGCCTTCAGCCAAACGTGATTAACATCATCCTCAAGCAGTTCCGACTCGTCTATTTCGTGAACGTCTTCGGGTTCGATTTCATCCGTCATGTAATGGATATTTTCGGTTAGATCATTTCCGATCGCGGCCAGTTCATCCACCGCGTACTGAATTCGACCTTTGCCACCCCCGGAGCGCCCGGCATCGAGATCGAGCAGCGTGACGTAAGGGATGCCAAGACCGGAAAGCAGCCGCCAGAAATGATGTACAAACCTTCCACCAAGCGGAACGATTGGAACAAACGAGCGATCGATCGGAAAGTCCATTGCTTCGGCAACACGAGGCAAAACGATAGATTCGGATTCACCCTCCGCAAGAATGACAAATCGAGCGAAATAGAGCTCCGGATAAGCGCGAACAGCCAACCGGACATAGGCACGCGCCTCATCCACCTTCTTTGGCAAATCAAGCGGCCTCACGGTCGAAGTACGACTTTTGTCGTTCATACGGGTGTAGCGCACTTCCTCCGGCTCCACGCGACTCAATATGCTGGCGCTGTGGCTTGAAACGATAACCTGCGCACCGGCCATCGCCCCGATCTCGCGGGCCTGCGCCATGATCCGAGAAAGGAAGAACGGCGAAAGGCTGTTTTCTGGTTCCTCAATCGCCAATATCGTTAGGTAGGTTCGACGCAATCCTTCCTGATCGAAGGCGCAGTCTGCCGCTTTTTCAGCAAGGGCATCTCGTTCAATTTCCAACGTCGCAGCGGTCAATGCGATATGGAAAAGCGAACGTTGGCCATCGCTGAGATTGTCGAGACTTCGGATTTGCCGAGCTTCATCTGGGAAGAAGCCAAACTCGGCCCGCTTGACGAGATCGTCGAAACTTCCCTCCAGCAAACGCAATATCGGCTTGGAATCGGTGTCGCCTTGATGGACCTGAGCCCAACGCTTAACCAACCGCTTGGCGATAAATGCAGCGGGCGCCTCTTTCTCAAACAAATCCTGAAGTGTAGTTGCTCCGGTGGCCACTTCGTCTCGAAAATCCTTCGACCACTTCGCGGCCCGCCAAAGACGACCTTTGAGCAAGCTCGTGACCTGATCTGCCGCGTTCCGACTAGCGGGAACATAAACAAGCTGGATGAACCCTCGCTCAATAGCGGAAACACGCTTGCAATCGTCCCATTTGAAATCTTCGTCGAGGGTACCGATCCAACGAAGTTCGTCTTCGACGACTCCATCAGGAGTGCCGTTATCTGTCCATTTGGCACGAAGCTGAACCCGAATTTGCAGGGGGTCGTCTTCGCCGGAGACAGACATGTGTCGGAAGACCTCCGGAACCGCCTCATCTTCACCGCCCTCCGCAAGCTCAGGGAAGCCCAAGACGCAATCAATAACGAGCGTAGCACCGCTTTCGATCTGTGTTTCGGTTGACGGAACATGAAAATCCGATTTCCGAATTGACCGCTGCGCAACCGATGTCCCGAACATTTTTCCGAGCGCCGAAAGCACAGCCGTCTTTCCGGAGCCATTGTTACCGACCAACGCCGTCACGTGTCGGTCAATGGCAATGACAACATCGCTCCCACCAAAACAGCGGAAATTGCTCAATGTGATGCGCTCGATCTTCATGAATCCCCCTTCGCCATATTGGTATTGGGAGGGATCAGCGCTGAGAAGCGTGTTTTGCAACTTTCACACGGTTTTTATTCTCGTCGGGACCAAGTTCAATCGAAACAAGTCAATTACGGCGCTTTCGAATAATCCGCCCCGCCGCCGACGAGATGGCCCGTTGACTTGTCGATCGCGAAATCGATTACCCCGATACCAACATTCATATGGAGCATGCCGTCTTGGACCGTCGCAGGGTAGGAATCCTTCGTTGGACCACCAATCATCTGCGGAATTTCACGCCGCACGAGGAAAGCATCCCCATTCCGCTCGATAGTCATGGTACTCTTGGCCTGCTTGATGCTAACCCACGTGCCAAGAAACTGGCTGCCATTTTGACCGCAGCCGGCAAGCGCCAAAGCGCCGACCATTATAAACGCTAACCTCTTCTGCATAGCCAAGCCTTGTCTTTCAGCAGGCGCCGCCATTCGCCCCGCCATATTTGTCGCGAGTGAATTTGATCTCATTTTATTAGAAACGTCAAATCGCGTAATGTATTTTCTAATCTCCAACTCGAGCCACGGATCAGAAGCTAGCCTGTGCAATGGATTGCAATTCCATTCATCCAGCGCCCGAACTGTCAGGTAATTCCTGGCCCGCTGCGCCCGCGACCTAGCGTCCAATTAATACCGTCCGTCCGCATCAGGCCGGACACGGTCTTCCCGACCTGCTTCTCCAGCGCCGGCCGCCATGGAACCAGCGTGAAATCCCGGCTCCGCTCGATCAGCGCATGCTTGCCGCTGACGAGATCGACCGACCGGCGATAGACACCCTCAATTCGTTCGCCTTGGCGGGCCTCGCGGTAAGGCCGTTCGAACTCCTCTTCCAGGCCGCCCGCCATCCGTAGCAACTCGCGGCGACGCAGTGCGTCCATCATGCCGTCTGCGAACACGGTCCTGCCCCGGACTTCTTCCGCAAAACCCTGGGCCAGAAGCCATTGTCGCCTTCGGTTACGGGCGTCGCACAGTTCCTGTCCGAATCCCGCCTCGCGCGCCGGTTCCGGCGCGCCCGAAGTCAGGTCTCGATCGATCCAGGTTGCCGCGTCCATCTGTACCAGCTTCCCCAGCGGCTCGCGGGTCAGCAATTCAACGGCCACTGGTCGGTCCCTGATCCGCCCCTGTTGCCACGTGACAACGCGCTCCAGATGGTCGGCAGAAATCGTCCAGCGCCCAGAGGGTTCGCGGGCTACAAGACCGCTCTCACGCCGCATCGCTTCGAGGCGACGGACATGGGTCTCGGCGTAAGTCTGGGTCGCGTTGGGATCGTGCCGCAAGTGAAGGTCGATTTGGTAATGGCCACCATTTGCTGCCGCGACAGCCGCGATCGTCCGGTCGATCTCGCGTACGCTAGGACGCAACGGCTCTATTCTGACGATGGAACCCGCGAGCGAACTGGCCTCGTCTACCCCAGCGCCAAGAGCGCTCTGCCCGGCCTTGCCGATCGCGACATAGTGGCTGCGTCCGTCCGTCCCGTCGACAATCAGGTAATGGTGGTCCTCGAATTCGTCGGCGAGCCCGCGCGAAAGCACCCGCCCCATAAGCGGCCGAGCATGCTCCACTGACGGGTCATAGATCACCTGATCCCCCATTGCCCGCTCGACCTTCAGCCTGGTGAATTCGCGCTGCATCGTACGGATTACATCGCCCCGCTCGCCCATGCTGCGCAGCGTATCTTCGAGATCGGCGGCGAGGCGATAACGATCGC
The DNA here is from genome assembly GCF_056857055.1 of Novosphingobium sp. BL-S-32. NCBI lineage: Bacteria > Pseudomonadati > Pseudomonadota > Alphaproteobacteria > Sphingomonadales > Sphingomonadaceae > Novosphingobium > Novosphingobium sp. BL-S-32. Next base: position 69,160 of record NZ_CM166477.1, read on the forward strand.
CGCCCAGATGTTCTGCCAGACCCATCCGCGAAAGATGGGCGAGACGCCCGGCCCTGACAGATTGCTGGAGGGGATCGTGCGATCTGGCAGCAACCTCGTGATCCTGCCCTGCCTCGCCTATCAGCAGCCGGTCAATCGAGGTCAAACGCTCCTGGCCTATTTCCGCGCGAAGACCGTCGACGATTTCCCGGTCCGACCGGAACCCTAAATCGAGCTCGACGAGGTCGGCCGCACGCTCGCGTATCCCGCTGGTGAGATATTCGCGGGCTATCACCAGGTCCTTGCCCTCTACATCCTTCCCCCGCACGACGATATGCGTGTGTGGATGGGCGGTATTGAAGTGATCGACAGCCACCCACTCGAGCTCGGTGCCGAGATCCTTTTCCATCTGCGCCATAAGCCGCCGCGTCAGCGGCTTCAAGTCTTCGTAGCGCGTCCCATCCTCGGGCGAGACAATGAAACGGAACTGGTGGCGATCGCCGGTCCCCTTTTCGAGGAAAGCCTTGCCGTCCACGGTATCGAGATCACGCCCGTAGAGTGAGCCACGCTCGCCCTCTCGGGTAGTCCCGTCGCGCTGCAAGTAACGAAGGTGCGCGGCGGCCGCCGCAACGCCCTTGCCGCTCAGCCTGACAATGCTCGCTTTTACCACCACACGGCGACGGTGACTGCCCGCCGTTCCGCCCCTGCTGGCAAGCATGCGTCCCACGCCTGCACCGCGCCCGATTTTGCTCCCGGAAAATCCCGATTTTCCGGACGGCCGCCGCGCGCCGCCGCGCGCCAGATTTGCAGCCGCGAGCACCTGCCCGAGATAGCGCTTTACACCCCTGCTTCCCTTCGCCTTCTGGCGGCCCAGACGAGGCATGAAGTCGTCATCATCGATCATGGCAATGCTCGCGACAGGAAAATCGCGGCAATCATGCGGCCCCAGCGGATTTCTGAAAACCGGTGCCGTCCAAGGCCGCGGAAACACGGACATGAAGCCCCTCATGGCACTGCCGAATCGCGGCCAGTGCCATATAAAATCGCCAAAAACGATGTGCAGACAATAGGTTATGGCACAGGGAGTGCCATGCCTTTATCTTGCCTTACGCGCCCCTAACCTCTCAGCCGCATATCCCGCCCTCCCCTGCTCCCTCCGCCTCACCCGCACCGACGCCCAGCCCCGCTTTCCTGGTGAGCACAAAAAAGCCGGGGTGCGAGGCACCGAAGTGCATCCACATCCCGGCTGGAAACCGACCTCCCTCTCATCGCAATGCGGCATAGGCTTCGCGTGCTTCGCCTTCGCTCGCGCATGCCCGCCGCGCCATCAATCCGTGCGCCCGGCCATCGCCGTCGACGATGCTAACCGCCGCGTACCAAGCCCCATCCAGGCACCCCACGATCGCAACCCGGTCGAGTTCGAACCACTCGCCATCCGGTCCCTTGCAATCGCAAACCGATCCGCAATCACCATCGCACATCAACGTGCCGAGCCAACGCTCGCACACCCGTGCGTCCCACACGAAATCGCTCTCCTCCGCCTCCATGAACCGCGCTGCCAACGCCGCGCCCGCTCCGTGTCCAAACTCGATCTCGAGCCCTGCCACCAGCTTTTCCATGACCCGCTGCACCGCAACGCCGATGCTTACCTGAGCAACCATAACAGCCTCCTTCGCTAGAGCGTCCCCGACCTTCGAGGACCCTTGTCGCCCGACGGTCGGCGCGGTGGCTGTCAGGGCCGCGCCGGCTTGCCGGTGCGCCGCGAAGCGGCGGCGGAGGAGCCGATTTTGCCCCAGGAAAACAAACAAACTCGCGCGCGCAGCGCGCTCTATTTCTGCGGCAAAATTGGAGGTGCCGCCGGCCTTTACAGCCGCCGCAGAGGCCGTCACGCTCGGCAGATCCGAGGAGGGCTGTCTACCTCTCGTCCTCGCCCGACACCCGCAGTCAGGTGCCGCTTCTCTCCCGCGGCGATGCTGCGAGCGCGTTTGTCAGCGGGCCGGTCCGGCCCCGAGAATGCGGACAGCGAAAAGGGGGTCGATCTTGGCCGCCCCGCCAGACTGGGATCGCGCGCGGCGGTCCGTTGCTGCGTCAGGTGAGGCCTCGGCATTTGCCGAGGACCTCACGACGAAGATCGACTGCCGGATGGGGCCTGAAGGCGAGGATGGCGCGAGGATCGTTTGCGGACCCTCGCCGCTATCCCGGCGCGAAAATCCATTGTCGCCGCCAGTGACCGAGGCCAGATAGGCCTGCGTCTCGGCCGGAAGCGAGCGGCCGTTCGCAAGCGATGCTGCATAGCGCGCGGGCCCCGCATTATAGGCGGCAAAGAGACCCGGATATCCGAAGCGATCGTACATGTCCCGAAGATAGGCCGTTCCCGCCAGGATGTTGTCTCGCGGCGCGTGCGGGTCGCTCCCGAGACCGAGCCGCCGTCGCAGCTCGGCCCAGGTATCCGGCATCAGTTGCATGAGCCCCATTGCCCCGGCGCGCGAGGTGATAGGCCTGCCGTCCAGCATTGTATGCCCCCGGCTTTCAGAGCGCATCACCCGCTCGACCCAGATCGTGGGGATCCCGAAGCGGGCGGATGCTTCCCCGATCTCCGCGCGCCAACGGAAGACGGCGTCGGCTTCGTTCGCCTGCGTCGGCGACGAACATACCGGCCCCATCAATAACGCCGGGAGCACCAGTATCGCTGTAGGCAACCGAACCCATCGTTTGAGCCGGAAAGCCGACGATATGGGCCTTGCATCACCCCTGTGCGCACGCATCAGGGCAACCACAGCGGACGCGCCTTGCCGAGGATATCGCGTTCCCGGGTGGCGCCGAAGTAGCGGCCATCGAAGCTGTCCGGCCGCATCGTCATCAACAGAAAGTAGGCTCCCTGCCGCAGCCGGATGCACCCTTCCCAGCGCGGCAACGGACGGCCGGAAGGGTCGGAGCCAAGCCGGCGCGCAATGGTTTGCCCGTTCGCCGTCACCATGTCGCCATGGGCGCAAATGTTATCCCCGGCCGCTGCAGCCACGCGCTTCACGAGCGGCACGCCAGCAGGCAGATAATGGCGATGCGCGGCCAGCGTGCGCGCCGGCTCGGGCGGCCAGGCAACGACCATATCGCCGCGAGCGAGCGGAGCGCCGGGCGTGACGAGGTAGAGGCCAATCGGCGCGCTGGCGCTGTGGTTCCACACCAGGCGGGGGACTGGGGGAAAGGCCAGCGTGGCGATGAGCGCCGCGATCCCGGCGCCGATCAAGGCCGCACGCCGACGAAGCAGGCGGCGGCGCGCGCGGGCGCTGCGAAGTGCCTCGCCCCAGGCAAAGAGCGGCAGATTGCGGGCGTCAGTCATGCGCGCCTCCCACTGTGTCGGAGAGCGACCATGCCTCGAGGTCGTCGATGTGATAGCGCCAGTCCCGTCCATGTCTGCGGCACTTGGGCCCGGTGCCCTTCCGGCGCATTGCCGCAAGCGTGACGACGGCCAGGCAGAGGAAGAAGGCAGCCTCCTTTGTGGTCAGAAACGGACAGGTCTCCCGGGCTTCGCGGGCGCGTATCTCGACATTGGATTTCGCCCTCGTGGACGACATTCTTGGCCGCAGATTTTGAGGTCTTCCATGGCCCGCGGCGCACGCCTTGCGATCGCGACTATCCATCATGATTTCGCTCCCTTCCGGCGTCCCGGATGAGCCGCCTGATGGGGTGATGACGGCCATGGACACGATGCGGCAGGGGCGAAAATCGACCTGCGCAATTTCGCCCCCCTGGCCGGTGCCTCCAATCGCCAAACGATCTGCGCCAGCGCACCCGCGCCGATCCAACCCGCCGTCGTGCCTTGAAAGCCTTCCGAAGTGGTGCCCGGAACGTAACCGATCGCCTCGGTACGGAGCGCCGTGGGGGCCCCGCATCCGTCAGGATGCGGGGCCGGATGCTAGGGCGGAACGGGCATTTAGTCGGCGGGATTCCAGATGATTGCGAAAGCGTCTTCGTCGTCCTGACCGGCCGCACGCCCGAGGTTGGCGTAAAGCCGCCGGGGTCCGAATTCCGGAGCGGCGAGGCTGAGCGAAACGTAGTCGTTCCCCGAGCTTTCGCTGCGCCGCAGCCAGCCGGCTCCCACCTCGACGCCGCCTGAGGAAACCCGATAGTCCGGCTGGGCGTCGCTGGTCTTCCGCGGGTTGGGCATGATCTCGATATCCGCGCGGATCGAGAGGGTGCGAAGCTGGCCCTTGAAGCTGCGGCCGTCGCGAGTGACATATCCGATTGCGGGCATTTTTCATCTCCTGCCAAAGTCCGCCCGAACCATTTCCGGGCGATGGGCAGACCTTGAGGGACGGGCTCAGCGATCTTTCCGAACCGTCAGGCCGACGCGCAGCAGAGGACCGGAGCGGGCCGACCTATTTGAAGCGCAGCGGCCGCGAGGAGCCCGCCTTGGCGGGCGGGGAAATAGTTCGGATCCGCGATGGTTTCGGGAATGTCGCGCCTGTCCCAGGTCGATGCCCCGCGACCCGGATTTGGTCGGGTACGATGCGCCTGCGAGATGACTTCCCGCTCGGCGGTCCACCCTGAGTAACGGCAGGTTCAGGCAGATCACGGACGATGCAGATGAACGCCCGATTTCGAGAGCTTACACGCCAAACCCGAGCCCGGCGACGCCCATCCGGCTTCGCTCCCGACGCTGGCTTTGTCTTGCGGGACAAGGCAGACTGGAGCGGCGCCAGTCGGTGCCGGGAGAGACGCCATGGACGAAGATGCCGTGTTCGCCTTCGGGAGTGCAATCGCCGCGATTGCGGGGCTCCTTGAGGAAAAGGGTGTGTGTACCGCCACCGAGATTTCGCAGTCGCTGGGCCGGGCCGCCATGGTGCATCTCAAGGCCGGCGACGAGTACAAGACCCGCGCGCATTATCTGAGGGCCTGGGCGGTTTCCGTGCAGGCGGCGGTCGACGGCAGGGACTCTCCGAAACGCCATTAGGCGGCGCAATGGCAGTTTCGCGAGCCACGTACCGCGCGCGCTGCGAAACTATCGGAGAGCGTGGAAGCCTATCGTCGTCATGCCTTGGCCGGTTCCGGCAAGTACGGTTGAGGTGCGCCGGGCCGGATCGTTAGGGCAGGCCGCGACGCTGATCGAAAGGCGATCTCCGGCTATGAAATCGATCATTCTTGAGGTTCGGCGATGCCGGTTGGTCAGGCATCGTCCCTGAAGTCGGCAAAGTCTTCCGGGACGCTCTGCGCTCTGCCGGTTCGTCCGCCGATTGCAGCGCGTATATTTGCAAGTGCCGGCCCCGTGCGGCGCTGAGCGGAGGCCTTGACCTTGCCTGCCGCCCATCCGTGAAACAGGCAGGCGCAAGGTTACTTCAGCCGAGTAACCGGGCGTGTCTCACCGCACAGGCTGCATATATCCTTTATCCTCTCGAAGCCGTTCGAACCGACAAGTTCGCGGACTGCCTGCTCCGCGTTCTCGGATGGAGGAAGCGCCAGCGTCTGCGCGATACAATCGTCGCAGACCGGCGCGGGCGAAAGGCGGCTGACCAGCTTTTCGATAACGTGAAGTTCGGTCATGGTCCTGCCCTTTATGATCGCCGGTCCGGCGCCCGGATTTGGATAAACCGTGCCGCCGCGAATGGCTCCGGGCAATGAACATTTGGTATAGGCGGCGGGGCCGCGCCTTTCAGGGCGCGGCCCCGCCGCAAAAATTTCGAGCCCTCGCAAGGGGATCGGGCGGAGGCGGGAAATCCGCCTCCGCCCGATTATTTCACGCAGGTTCCCGGTCCTCGCCAGTCCCGACTTCGCAGCCTTCCTCGGCAACGAAATCGTCGTTCGGCGATTCCGCTTCGGCCCCTTCCCCTTCACCGTAATCCTCGTCAGGCCCCGGCGCACGCATGGCGCGCACATGCGCCTCGACGGTGCCCACACCGCCCCGCGCCGTATAGGCGGAAGGCGGGAAGGTCATCCAGCGCGGCACCCAGCCCTCGCGCTTTTCCCGACCGCCGTTTCCGGCCAGATGATCGCGGACAATCCCCTTGAGCGTCTTGCCCTTTTGCCCGGCATTGGCCTCGGCCACGACATCGCCGGCGATTTCACGAACCATTGCCAGAAGCACTTCGCGGTCGCGCAGCGTCTCGAGAAAAGCGGCGTCCGCTTCCCACCAATCGGCCATGGAAACCCCCATCTCGACACCGAGCGTCTCCACCGCCGGACTGCCAGCGGCCAGCGCCTCTCCCATGACGATGGTCAAAACTTCCATGACAACGCCATCGGGAAGTTCGACGAGGCGGGCGAACAGCCTGCACAATTCCCTCCCTGAACCACGCATGCCGTAGCCGGTTCCACCGATCACCGTGGGTTCGTCGTCGGGCAGCTTCAACAGCGCCAGAACCGCGCGCCGCCGCTCGTCGAACACAGCCTCGGCGCGGCAGTTCTCGACGCTTTCCTTGACGGCATCGTTCCTGACGCTCTGTGCCTCGGGCACGATGCGCCACAGCGGAGACCCGGCAATAGCATGAGCGACCATCATGCGCAGCGCGAGGCCGGAATGCCCGATAAGCGCCGCGCGCACGGCGGCATGGCGGTGCAAGTCCACATAGGTCCCGGTAATGGCCGTTGCTTCTGGTCGCACGGGTTTCTGCCCTGCTCCCTCGGCCTCGCTGCGGGCCAGTTTGGCCGCTTCCTTGCGCGAGAGGTAGCCTTCATGGATCACCACTTCGCCATTCGCGCGCACATCGAGATAGACGCGGCCGCCCTTGCGCTTGGGCGTCTTCTCGTATTCCCACGAGTGGAAGTTGACCTCGGGTCCGATCACGACTGCATCAACCCAGCCTTGCTCCAGATATTGCCGAGAGCGCGCCTCGATGGCGGCATTCTGGAGCGGCCAGAATGTCTTGCCGCAGGCAAAATAGGTCTCGCTGCCGAACAAGTCCGATACCGTGGAAAGGCCACTGCCTTCGACCGGGAAGAGCGCATGACTTACGGCGATCGATTGACCGCCGAACAGCCATGCCTTTAGCTGATAGCCGCAGGGAGCATAGGCATTGGGTTCGTCGCGCAGCGCGAGCCAATCACGCTGCTGGCTCTTGGAGGCGAGTGTCAATTGCCGGACGGTCGCAACGTCGATTTCCTCGCGGCGATAGAGGTCGCGGATGCGCGGCAGTAGATTGCCGAGCGCCAGTACGCGCCGGACGGCAAGGTAGGGCAGCCCGAACGTAATCGCGATTTCCTCGACCTTGCGGCCTTCGCGGATAAGGCGGGTGAAGCATTCCCACTGCGTCATTTCGTCGGGATCGAGCCGGGCGATGTTCTCGATCAGCGATGCCTCGATGGCATCGGCGTCGTCGCCCTCATCGAGAATGGCGCAGGGAAGCATCATCGCCTCGGCCTCGTCGCCGCCATCGTCCGGTCGTGCCCCCTCCCTTTTCGCGGCATTCGCTCGGGTGTCGTCGGCAACGATCCGCGCAGCGTGAAAGCGGCGCGCGCCCGCAACGATCTCGTAGTGGCCCGGCTGGCAGTTCGGCCGGACGAGGATCGGCTGGATTACGCCGCGCGCGCGGACGGTCGGAAGAATGTCGGACACGTCGGGGGCCTTGCGGGCGTAACGCATATTGGATTTGCTGACGGCAAGGTTGCCCAAGGCAATGAATTCGAGTTTCATGGAAAGCACTCCTGATTGTTAGTGCCGGTCCACCGAGTTCGTGATGGGATAAGGTGGACCGGCTTAGGTTGAGGCGCCCGAGCGGGATTGCACCGACCGCCTGCGTCATCGGCCCCTCAGCGGGGCAGAAGTCTGATTGCGCCGGGATCCTCGCGGGTAAGGCGGCTCAGGAGATCAGCGGCGTCGGGTATGGCCCCTGCGAGGCGCGCCGCCTCGGCCCAGATCGACAGACGATGCCGGGTGGCAAATCCGAGGTCGCGGGCGATCCGGATGCCGAGCGGCAGGCGGATGGCCTCGATCTCGCGAAGCGAGAAGATGCCGAGTTCCGGAGTCCCGAAGCCGAGATCGGCAAGCCCGTAGAGCGTGTCGTCGTCGGCATAGAGTTCGGTCGCAAGCCAGACCGCGCGGCCCATCGGGTTGAACAGGCGGACCAGCGGCAGCGGATCGAACTTGGGATTCTTGATGCTATGCTCGAAGTTGGCGCTCAGCATAGCGCGGGTGGATTGGGAAATGATCGTCATGCCCCGGCCCTCCCCTCATCTGCGGGCACGGCATCGGTTCGGCGCGCGCATGCTGGCGCGCCGATTCGCGCAGCCCCGATTTCCTCAGCGAGATCGGCCGCCACTTCCGCATCTGCGGCGGCATGGCGCGCGAGCAGCCAATCCGCTGCCTTGCTCGCCCTGCTGGCGGCCCGGAAGATTGCGCGATTGTCTTCGCGCAGGACTTCAAGCCACGCCCCCAGATAGTCGGCGTGGCGCACCGTCGGCACGATCCCGAGCGCCGCGCAAAGGAACGCCGAACCCAATTCCGCAATCAATTCCTCGCGTGCGTAGTCTTTCGAACCGAATGCGCCGGTCAGGTTCCGATTGAGCCGCGAACTATGGCCGACGCCGTGCGTCAATTCGTGCAGCGCCGTCCGATAGAAGTTCACCTGATCGTGGAAAGCCTGCTGCGGGGGCACCTGCACGAAGTCCCGCCCCGGCGAATAGAACGCCTTGTCGCCGCCTATACGAAAATCGATCCCGCTTGCGGCGATGACCGCCTCGCCCACCGGAACGATCTCGCGTTCGGGCAAGGCGACCGGCGGGGGAACGAGATCATCCGGCAATCCATCGCACTGCGCCACATTGAAAACGGTGAAGCGCTTGAGGAAGGCAACCGACTTGGCCTCGTCACCGCTCGCCCGCGCGCGTTCCTTTTCGCCTTCGGGCGTGAAGCGATCGGCATAGACGACCTGCGTCCCCTGCTCGCCCTTGCGCACATTCCCGCCCGCCGCGAGCGCCTGCCGAAAGGTCAGCCAGCCGGGGCGCTCCCAGCCGTGGGCAAGCGCCGATGCCCAAAGCAGGAGAATGTTGATGCCCGAGTATGTTCGCAAGGTCAGCGCATTGCGCGGCAGGCAGGGCACCCCGCCGCCCCCGAGATCGCTTCCGCAAGCTGCACTACTCCACGGCTGCACCCAAGGGAAACGTCCCTCCTCCAGTTCCGCCACGATCCGCTCGGTGACCTCGTCGTAAAGCGAGGATCGGGATTTTGCCTCGCTTTCCTGCCCGGCCTGCCGATCCCGGGAACGGTTGACAGCAGAGTTACCCCCAAGCTTGTCCCGGCAGTTATGAACCGGCTTGTCCACATCGCCGGGCCGCCCGCGCTCCGATGTCCCCGGCTGCTTTGGCCGGGCACGACCAGTTGAGCTGCCTTGGCCGGAACCGGTTTCACTGAGAACCCGAACTTGCGACCTCGCGCATTGCGAGGCCTTGCGATTGCTGCGCATGTCTCACCTCCAAGCCTGCCCAAAAACCACCATGGCCTCCCCGGAAAAGACGGGGGTGGGCGGCCCGGACGACCGACAAGGCCCGCGTCCAGGCGGCGCCTGCACCCGCAGCCGGGGCCTCGATCCGCAGGATCGGGGTGGCAAGGGCCGTAACGGAGTGGAGGAGCCCGCGAGGAACGAGCGGCTTGCAGGGGCCGGCGGCGGGCCTAGACGGGCGTCGAGCCCATCCCCGGCTTTGCCCGGGAGAGGCTCACAAAGAACGCCGCGCGCTTGCGAAGCGCGCGCCCACATGAGGGTGAGCGTGCTCGCCCTAACGCGCCAGCGATCCTGACCGGGAGGCCGAGACCCCATGGGGCTCGGTGCCTGCGCGCAGGGCCGAAGGGCGGTCAGCCCGCCTGCGCACGGCATGGAGCGCGGTCGTGCCGTACGGCACGAGGCGCCAGTGAGGCAATCAGGCTATGCCGAAGAGTTCAAACAAAATGACGACAAGGCCATCGAGATTGCCGCGGGCCGGATTAGGAGCCGCAAACCGCCTTCGCATGTGTGCCTTGCGATGATTTCCCACAGCCGGCACGCAGCGCGCTTGCGTCCCCCGTCGCTGACAACTAGCCAAAGGTCATGCGTCTCGAAGGTCATTCCGCAATTATTCTAGCCGACTCTGCGGATCTCCCGTTGGCCACTGAACTTGAGCACATGCTTACTGCGGTCGAACCAACGCTCGACTTCGACGTTCTCGACTTGCAGAGCGCAACAGATGTGATCAGCAACTTCGCCGGAATATTCATCCTAGTGATGTCCGCGAACATGCGTAAATCACCGGCATTCAGGGCCACTTACAACGCGCTTATGCGCCTCGCGACTATAAACTTCCTGCTGGTGATCGATACCGATCTTGGAATGCCGGAGAACGAGTTCCCTAAAACCGCTGTCGTGGAACTTCACGCGCGGCAGTTCGACTCCAACATCGCCGCGTTCAGGCGGATCGCGCGCCGGCTTATGGTTGAATACAGTTACGAACCCAATGAGCTTCCCATTCTATCATTAGACCTCCTCGAACCTGTTGCCTCGCTGCCGCTTGCCAAGCGGACGAAGACGCAGCTTGGAAAGATGGGCCTGATTCTCATCGGCGATCTCGTTACCCTCACAGAAGCACAACTCTTGCGTGCGCCTGGCTTTGGTCGCGAGGCGCTAAAGGACGTAAAGGCGGGCCTTTTCGCGCACGGCCTCCGTCTCGGAATGGATTTCCGGCACGAGACGACCATCGATCTATCCGATGCCCGCTATGAGGTGGCCGCTGCCGCCCGCGTCGCGCAGCTCAAGCAGTCGAAGGGCGGCGCCACGTTCGAACCGGAAGGCGACCATCTTGCCATGGTCACGGCGGGAGACGACGGGGACAGGATTGCCGCCCTGAAGCCAATGAACCGGCAGATGCAGAGGGCCTTGCTCGAGAAGGCGCGCGCCTTCGCGGGGCTCACTGCCCGTCTCGACAATCAGCCGGGATGGACAGGTATCGGCCGAGCCGCCGCAACGCTGGCCTCGCTGCTCGATCGCCCTGCAGAAGATATCGCCGACGTGCTTGGACTGCTCTATCCAAACGCGCTCGAGCTTGGGTCGTTCGTCGAACTTGACCAGCAATTATCGGCCGGCGTTGTTTCCTACGCCGCGCCGCTCGATCCGGAAGTCCAAAGACCGCTCGGTGATCTCGTACGCACACTGGCACCGTGGCTACGCGCGTTTCCCAGTATACGAGAGGCCGACGAGGAAGCGGGGCGGTTCCTCGTCAAGACTGCAGACCTCAAGCCCACATTCGAAGTCATCAAGGCCGCGAAGGAACATAAGCTCGTAACCACCGAGACGGCCGAGCTCCTGGAGCATTTACGCGATACAGTCGGTCGCGGCGATTTTCAGGGCGAGAAGGCGGGGGGCTGGGTCAAGCTATCGGCCCGAAATCTGGTAATCGGGGCGACGGCGTTCGCTGGCTCATTCTTCTCGGGCGCCATTGCGTCAGACTATTCCACCAGCTCCCCGCTTGTGCACCGGATCGGCCAGTTCCTTACCCACTACGAAGTGGCGGCAGAGGAAGTGGTCAAGGACCTGCCGCAGGACCTGCAATTCTCCTTCAGGGATTTCGTGAAGGAACTGCGCGCAGCTCAGGGTATGCCGTCACCGGGATCATCGACGTCGACCGCACGCGACGTAACAATCGCACCTGCTCCGGAAAGCCCGCGTTGACCGGCGCCGCCGGCGCGACTTTGCGAGACGCTTCGCCAGGCCCCGTCAGCGCGCTACTGGAACCTGATCGATCCGTGTAGTCCAGGAGGGACTCTTCAAGGCACGCTTGGTATCATAGGCCTTCACGCCCATCCCTTCAGAACCCAGCCGCAAGGTCTGCCGCCCGAACCTTGTGTTGATCTCGTCGAGCGCGGCCAGCAGCTTCGGCGACCGGGGATCCGGGGCGGAGAACATGTCGAGCTGCCCGCGCACCTCCTGCTCCAGCCCCTCGAGCATCACACCGCACTTGGTGTAGACTGCGCCGACCTCGAACATGGCCTCGGCCATCCTGCCGGCCATGCCGGCAATGACGCGCGGATCGTTGCTGGCAGGCGAAAGCCGCCCGACGCGCGAAGCCGATGGCGCGTTCGGCTTGAAGCGGCTGCCATGCGCGAAGGCAATCAGGCGGCTCGCCTGCAACCGCTGGTTACGGATTTTCTCGGCCGCGCGTACAGCGCGCCGCACCATGGCTTCGCGCAGCGCCTCGACGTCCCGAACTGGTTCGCCAAAGTTGCGCGTGACCGCCGTGGACTTTAGCGCAGCCGGCTCCGGCTCGAAATCGGTGCATTCGATGCCGTTGAGTTCGCGCACCAGCCGCTCGAGCACGACCGTTCCCACGTCGCGCGCCACTTCTGCGGGCAGTGCAGCAAGCTCGGCAGTCGTCCGGACGCCGAGCGGCCGCAGGCGCTTCGCCAATGCAGGTCCGATGCCCCAGACTTCCTCGACCGGCCAGGCCGCCAAGAGCCGCCGCCGCAGGCCTTCGTCATGCAGATCGACGACCCCGCCCCATACCTTTTCGGATGCCTTGGCGAGGGCGTTTGCCACTTTGCTGAGTGTCCGGGTCGGCCCGAGGCCAATGCGGGTAGGGAGGCCCACCGAGCGTTTGACCGCCGCGCGGACACGGTGCGCCATCTCGACGTCGCCGAGGCCGCTAGGCAATACCGACAGACGAAAGAAGGATTCGTCGATCGAGTAGATTTCGACCGTATCGGTGAACTCGGCAATCACCGCATTGAAACGCCGGTTCATGTCCGCGTAGAGCTCGTAGGAGGAGGAGCGGCACTGGATGCCATGCCTCGCCACCACATCGCGGATCTGGAACATGGGCGCGCCCATGCGAATGTGGAGCGCCTTGGCTTCGGCCGAGCGCGCGATGGCGCAGCCGTCACCGTTCGACAGCACGATGAGCGGCACACCGCGCAGCGAAGGATCGAAGACGCGCTCAGCGCTGCAGTAGAAGTTCTCGATGTCGAGGATGGCCCAGGTCATGGGCTAAGCCTGAAGGTTGCGCACGCTCGCGCGCACGACGCCCCAGACTTCCACTGTCTCGTCCGCCACGACCGGCTCGTAGTGCATGCGGCTATTGCGCGCCTCGAGCATCGGGACACCGTGGCGAAAGCAGAGTTGGCGAACAACAAAACCGCCATCGACCACGGCAATGACGATGCGCCCGTTCACGGGCTTGGCATCCCTGTCGACCACAACGACATCGGAATCGAACAACCCCGCATCGACCATGGACTGCCCGCTCACCCGGAATACGAAGCTGGCAGCGCGATCGAGCCGGAGCAGCTCTACGAGATTGATCGCGGATTCTTCCCAGTCCTGCGCAGGCGAGGGAAAGCCAGCGCCGGCTGCGCCGATAACGCGAAGGCTCCACTCGCGCGGCAGTTCGCCAAGCGGCAGAGGAATCGAAGGGGGCAAGGCAAAGCCGGAAGACATGCCATCCCAATAACGCGATTCGGAACATATTGGGAACATAAGAAAATGACGACGGAGCGATTTCGACGGGTAAACCGATCAACCCGCTGTCAAATCACGCTTTTCAGATTTCCGCTTGGGGTTGCCGCGTCGGGAATATCGGCCCTCTCACGACCATCCTTGCCGGATCGTAGGGCCGCTGCAGCGAAACGATCTCGTCGTAGCTGCCGCGCAGCCAGGTCGTCACGTCACCTGGATCGAGGATGGTCACCATGGCCTTCGGGTGGATAGGCGCGACCAGTGCATTGGCATCGCAGGTCACCATGGTGAAGCCGTTGCCGGTCTCGCTCCTTTGCCAGAAACCTCCAACGGCAAAGGTCGGCTGGTCGGTGACTGCAAACCACATTTCGCCTTTAAGCGGCGGCTTGCCATCACCGAGATCGTGCTTTTCCGGCGTAAACTCGCAGAATTCGGTAAGCGGCACGATGCAGCGGTTTTCCGGCTTCTCCGCGAGCCGGCGCCATTGCGGCAGCGAGAGCTGGCGCACATTGGTCATCGGCCAGGCCGCCTTTCCGCCGAGCACGTCCCAGGTCATGATATCCCATCCGCGCATCTCGCCCTCTTCGCGGATCACATAACTGCGTCCTTTCGGCCGCAATTCCTGCGGGTCGAAGCGATTGTCACGCGGACGATCGGTGAACAGCTGGGCGGCCGAGCCGAACAGGGTTTCCGGCTCCCCCCGCATTCTGGCTCGATTGCACATGGCGGCCCTCTCCTCTGCCGTGGCTGTTGCCCGTACCGACCAAGCCTGCCCAATGACCCGCCCGGCACTCAAACCTATCATGCCTGCGGCAGTAGCGTATATGGGCGGCGGCGCCGAAGACGCCGGTCACCGCCCGTAGTCCCTAGCCCAATTCGTGACGCTTGCCTGCAAGCCGCCCAAAAGGACGAGCACGCCGGGAGCACGCGCGATAGTGGCGGACGGCGGGCAATCGATATCGTGGCCTCATTCCCGGAAGCGGCAGCGGCGTATTGGCGGCCGTCTGGACTTCGGGAGAACCACTGTCCGATCACACCGCTTTCAATGCCGGGCCACATGAGCGGTTTGGGAAACGGTACGGGAAGGGATCACGGCGAGCGAAAGAATTGATCCGCATTGCCTGCAATCCCGCTTGCGCCCGCGATGACAATGAACGAAACGAAACGCCCACAAAAAGAAATTCGGGTACGTAAATACGTCATGGCAGACCAAGCTCTACTTACGCTGGCGGCTGACATCGTCAGCGCGCATGTCAGCAATAATTCGATTCCCGCAGCGCAGCTTCCCCAGTTGATCGAGGCGGTTTACGGATCGCTGGCGTCCCTTGGACAAGCTCCTGCGCCGCAGCCGGAATCGCTTACACCCGCAGTCTCCGTGCGTGCTTCGGTAAAGCCGGATGGCATCGTCTGCCTCGAGTGCGGTAGAAAGTTTAAGACGATCAAACGGCATCTCACCACCGACCACCAGCTTTCGGTCGAAGATTACCGGGCGCGCTGGAATCTACCTGCGAGCTATCCGTTCGTCGCGGCGGACTATGCCGAGCGCCGGCGGGCGCTTGCAAAGGAGATCGGCCTCGGGCGCAAGAAGGGCGTGAAGGTCAAGGCCAAGAAGGCACATTCCGCAGTCGCCGATGCGTCACCCGACTCCGCCCCCGTTCCCAGCGACACGCCCGCAGTCGCTACTGCGCCTTCCGCGAGCGTGCCGGCCGATAAGGCTCCGACAAAGAAAGTCCCCGCGAAAAAGGCGGCCACCGGCGGCAAGACTGCGAGAAAGCCGAAGTCGGCAGCCAATGCGGTGCCGTCCGAATAACGGCGCGTACCTCATCTGGAGTGCGGGCCGCAGTACTTTGCTCCCGCACTCCAGGCGCCAACCGGAACCGAACTGCGCCTACCGATGGCCAAATCCATCGGCGGGTAAATTTTTCCTATTGCATCAAAGGCATGACTTTCCAGAAGCGGTGCGCACCAACTGCACCAAAACCGGAAGCTACAGATGTCTGCCCCCACAACACCCGCTCCGAGCGACACAAAAGCGCCGTTCTCCCTGACCAGTCTTCTGGGACTTCAGGAGCTGACACTCACGGCCCTGGTCCTAGGCGCGATCCACCTCCTCCTGGGTGGTACGGGTTATGCCTGGCTGAGTTATCTCGGCGTGCAGTACTACGACAGCTACGGACAGGGGTTCGGAATTCCCGAAGGAACATTCAGCCTGCCAAGTACGAGATTGGCGACAAAAGGGCTGGAAATCGTGCTTGCATCGGCCGAGAGCGCCAAGTTCTACGCGCTGGCGGTCCCTGCGATCTTGATGGTGCTGATCGTGTATGGCTTCATCAAGCATCTCATCGAAAAGTACAGCTCGGATCCGGAACGCGCGCGCAAGTTCTTCCACATGGAGCCCTCGCTGCGCGAAGTCTACGCCATGACCTTTCTCTTCGTCACCATTATCACCGTTGGTATCGCGCTGAATGCGGCGATGTTCACTTTCCCTGCAGCCGCGCGGGACCTTGGCGCCCAGCGCGCAAAGAATGAACGGAAGACTCTGAAATCCGACAACTGCCTTTGCGCACTCTATGGTCCGGACGCCATCGAAGGCATCACGCTCGTCACCGACAGCAAGGCGGCTTTCATAGCGAGGCGCTCGGGCGGCGTCCTGCAGATCCCCCGCGCAGATTACCGGTATAGTCTCCCTGCGGCGTCCGGCACCTCCGAGACCAGGATCAACGGCTCCAAAAACTGAAGCGACCATGCACAAATCGCGCGGAAAGTCTCCCAACCCGGGAAGCGCCGGGATCGAGAGGGATTATCGAGACGTCGCCGAATAGAGGACAGGAGCGTCCGCGAAGCGGTCGCATTTGTCAGCTTACGGACGATGACAATTCCTGAGAGATCGTTCCTATGGCCAAATCAACCCGGACTCTCGCCCGCGAGCAGGTCATCCAGGCGGCGGAGTCAGCGCAGGACGCATTGTCGGCCGCCGGCATCGCCTTCACGCCGCTCGATGTCGTCAAGATTGCTGCCGATTATGCCGCCAAGTACGCCGTCCTCAGCACGCAATTCGGGTCCCGCGAGTCCCAGCGGGACCTCGCCAAACAGTTACGAAGTGAGTTCGTCCGGCGCATCACCTACTGGGAGGACATCTACTTAAATGGCGGCGAGCCGGTGCAGATTTCGAAAGATCAGCCGATCGCGGTTCGGAGCATCGAGCTCGTCGACCTGATGCTTGCCCCTCCCGCGAAGAAGCGGGGGCGTCCGCGCCGGACTTGATCGGTTCAATTTTGTTCTATATATGTTCCGACCTCAAGGACGGAGCATATGGACAGCATCGATCAGATCCGCGACGCAGTCGCAAGCGAACTTGAAAGCCGGGGTCTCGACAACCGCAAGTTTCTAAGGGAAATCCGCAGCGGCAAGCGTGACGATGGTCCGTACATGATCGGCGCTCTCGCAGCCGCGCGTCTGGTACCCGGATCGACCAAGTCCCGCTAAGAGCCGCGCTCATTTCCTGCGTATCTTTCGGCGGGGTCTCATTTGCGAAGCAGGAGTTCCTTGTATCCCCCCAGCGCCATCTCGCGTGCTTGCCGCGCGAGCCGGCGAATGCGCGAGCGCAGGGAATCGGAGGGATCACCCCAGTCCTGTTCGACGACATTCCCGCCGACCATGGCGCAGGCGAGATCGCGAAGGCTGGCACCATCGCTCAATGCGTCATGGACGCGCAGCAACACGACACCTCGCGCGATAGCAGGGTCGCGGGGGTAGAGCATCTTTCCAAACCGACCGTGGCGATGGAGTGCCAGGAGTCGCTGGAGCGAGAGCACGCCTGGTTCGGCCCGGGTCACACCATCGAAGCAAAAGCGCAACCGGACGGTGGAATGCCGGCTCAGGGATCCCGCGATCACGTCCAGCCTGATATGATGACTCCCGTCGGACAATACCGCGTGTTCGCCTCCTGAAGCGGTTGGAATCGCAGTCAGCCACGGTCTGATCCTCTCGACATCGAGGCATCCGGCATCGCCGGGCGTTCCTGGCCCTGCCTCGACGCTCAGTGTCGATGGATCATGATGGGCATGCCAGATTATCCGGGCCGAGAGACAATCCCGGTCCGGCTCTTCCGCGAAAGTGAAGCCCCCAATTCAACGGCTCTGACGAATGTCCGCCGGTGAGGAGAGAAGCTTTGGCGTGCCATGCAAGATAAGCTGGATCCCTGCGGAGCCATTCCCACATCAAACCCGTACGATCAGCCTTCTTTAGATATGCATAGGACTCAGCATCTTGCCAATTGGCAGAAACACCCACCCTCATTTGAACAAGGCATCCGAGATGAATTTAGAAACGTGTTCGTAGGCAATTAACAAATTTTCACCGATATACGGACATTCTGTCCGAATTAGACCATTCCAGAGTGAGCGCATGGAGTGATATGACACTTTTGCGACACAACCTGCCCGATGGCGGATTGAGAACCCGCTGGACGGCCACGAAGCAGGAAGGGCGATCGCCGGACCGACGGTGACAAGCAACGCCGCCGACGATCGCGAAGTCGAACCTTGGGCACACGAATTCTGGCGCTCATGACGCACCTCGTGAGCATCTTCGAAACTATCGGCAGCATAGACGATCTGACCGAAGCTATGAGCGAAGCGACAGAGGAACTGGGTTTTCAGCGCTTTGCGCTCTCGCACCACGGGGGATTTCTGGATCCCGCGGGCGAGACTTTTCGGATTCACAATTATCCCGATCAGTGGGCCGAGTTCTACGACCAATTCGGTCTTGGTCTCAATGACCCCGTCCACCGGGCGAGCAACGTCACGAACCTGGGTTTCCGCTGGGAACGCATTCCCCATCTGATCCCGATGACGGAGGGGGATCGGCGCGTTCTTGCGATGGCGCGCGAACAGGGAATAGTCCACGGCTACACGGTTCCGGGCTATGTTCCGGGCGAATGGCGCGGATCGCTTTCCTTCGTGAACTCGGTCTCCGTTCCGATCTACGATCCTATCCTGCCGATCGTCCAGTCGATCGCCCTCTTCGCGTTCGATGCGGCGAGAGGACTGTGGCTCGGACGCGGGGCAAGCCGCCTGATCGAACCCGCCAGGCTCACCGATCGGCAGCGCGAGATCCTGGTCCTTGTCGCCTGGGGCATGAACGATCGCGAGATCGCGAAATATCTCGGCCGTAGCGAGGAAACGATCGCGCTTCATGTCAGGAATGTTTGCGGACGATATGGAGTGAACAAACGGACATTGGCGGTTATCCGGGCTCTGCTCGATGGAAACCTGACCTTCACCGATATCCTGCGGCGGTAACATACCCCTTTTCCGGTATGGCCTGGAACGGCCGTTCCGGATGACCCTTGGCACGTGACCGCGAATGGTCACGGCCAGGGAATGACCCCATGCTCAACGTCCAAAGCTACGAAAATCGCGAGGCTCCCGACGAGGCGCTGCGCGCCATGTGGGCGGCTCGCAAATCCGTCTTCGTCGACCTTTTGAAATGGGACCTGCCGGTACTTGCCGAGCGGTATGAACTCGATCAGTTCGACGACCCTTACGCCCGTTACGTCATTCTGGCCGGGCCCGATTGCGAACATTATGCTTCGGCCAGGCTATTGCCGACGACACGGCCGCATATCCTCGACAGTTTCTACGCCGAGTTTTGCGAGAACGAAGTGCCACGCGGGCCCGCGATCAAGGAGATTACGCGCTTCTGCCTTGATCGGCGTCTGTGCGCAGCCGAACGCCGCGAAGCGCGCGATGCGCTGATCTGCGCTCTCGTCGACCACGCGCTCATCAACGGGATCACCACATACACCGCAATCGCATCCGCCGGCTGGTTCAAACAGGTGCTGCAGTTTGGATGGGACTGCCGTCCGCTCGGCCCTCCCCGTTTCAGTGGAAATGAAATGCTCGCAGCGATCCGTATCGATATCGACCGCGACACACCTCACAAACTGGCGGCAGCCGGCATCACCACGAACCACCGCGGCTCCGACCGCGGGGCGAATTGAGGAGACCGCGATCATGGATCTTTTCTCCGAAGTCGCCCGCTACACCGCCGATCTCAGCGAGCACGGCTATTGCGTGATCGAGAACGCGCTTCCCGCCGAGACCATTGCCGCGCTCGATGACGACATCGCGCCCCGCTTCCATCGCACGCCGTTCTGTGAGGGCGGATTCTACGGCGCGACGACCAAACGGTTCGGCCGGCTCCTCGCGCGCTCGCCGCACGCCGAAACGCTAGTGCGCCACAGCCTCATCGTCGCGATCGTCGAGCAGATCCTGCTCCCCTGGTGTGATTGCATCCAGCTCAATACGACGCAGGCGATCGCTGTCCACGGCGGTGCGCCCGCACAACTGCCGCACCGTGACCAGGACATGTGGTCCGCAGCCAAGGGCACGGCCGAGTACCTTGTCAATGTGATGTGGCCACTTACACCGTTCACGGCCGAGAACGGCGCGACGTTGGTCTGGCCGCAAAGCCATGGCAGCGCCGCTCTCGATCCGGAACCGAGCGGCCACCCGGTTGCCGTCGAAATCCCGCCGGGCTCCGCACTCCTATTCCTCGGCTCGACGCTGCACGGCGCAGGCAGCAACCGTACCCACCAGGTTCGTCGCGGTATCGTCGTCGGCTATTCGCTCGGCTGGCTCAAACCGTACGAAGCGCAGTGGCTTGCCTATCCGCCCGGCATCGCTCGCAGGTTCGATCCCGAACTTGCCGCATTGGTGGGCTATCGCCAGCACCGGCCCAACCTCGGCAACTACGAAGGCCAGTGTCCCTCGATCCTGCTGGATGAGGACTACGATCCCGACCGACCGCTCGCCGCGATCGACGCGCTTCGGCCCGATCAGCAAGCGCTGATCGAGAATCGCATCGCCGTGCAGGGAGGTGTGTCATGAACGCAGGCGCGACATCGGACCGGATCTACGAGCACATCCGGTTTCTCATAACCCGCCGCGACATGCGGCCCGGTTTCCGCCTCGACCCCAAGGCGATCGCCAAGGATCTGGAGGCCAGCGCCACACCGGTTCGCGAGGCGCTCAATCGCCTCGTCGGCGAGGGCATGGTGGAAACATTGGTCCCAGGCGGCTTCTTCGTCATCACCCTCGATGAGCCGGCGTTGCGCGATCTCTATTCCTGGTCACGCACGCTCATCGGTCTATCGCTGCGATCCGGAACGCTCGCCGGACGCGATCCCGCAAGGCTCGGGCGGGGCGACGATTATCCGGATCGCGTGGCAAGCCTTCTCACGGACCTCGTCTACAGCTCGAACAACACGCAATACCGCATCGCCATGCGCCGCCTCAATGCAAACCTTCATGCGATTCGCCATATCGAGTCTGACCTGCTGGAAGACGTCGACGGGGAATTCGAAGAACTCAAGATTGCGCTTACCGAGGTTCCGGGAGACTCGATCGGCAAAGTTTTGAAGTCTTATCATCAGCGCCGCCATCGCTCGGCTTTTGAGCTCATTCGTCGATGGCGACGCTTTAAACCATACGAATAGCAACACTTGCATTCACGAAGATCGATATTCCGACAGTCAATAAAACGCAATTAACGTGTAAGAGTCGATATATTCTTGATATAGAGTCACTATATAGTTCGTATATCGCTAGCTCATTCGTAGGCTTCTTCTGCTGTCAATCCCGGCAGCTTGTTGAAGGAGCAAAGACGATGGACCGTGATAACACGCCGATCGAACTCGGCACCGCCAGCACCGAAACCAAGGGCGTGCAGCCCAACGATCTCGATGTCGGCATCGGCAGCCCGCAGGCGGGCCTGTCGGACGACTGAGCCCAGGGTGGCGCGCAGCTCGGGCTGCGCGCCACTCCTCTGAGATCATCGGGAAACGTGTCTGGAGACGATCATGTCGGGTCACGGACTCCGCCGCGGCGTGAGCTTCTGCGCCATTGGCGAGCGATACATATTCCTCGATCTCGAGGCGGATCGCTACTTCTGCCTGCCCCAGCCTCTCGACCGCCAGTTTCACCAGCTTGCCGAAACTGGCGAGGCTGAGGCCCCGGTCAGGCAGGCGCTGCAACGCATCGGCGTTCTGTCGATGGGGCATGGCTATCCGCTGACTGCCTGCACACGTCGCTCCCCCATCACTGCAAGTGCGCAGGCTCAGGATGGTGCGTCTTCATCCGTTTCGCGCCTTGCGCCGCTGGCCGCCGCGCGGGCGCTTGCAAACAGGTCCCTGTGGGACCGACGGGTCCGTACGAGAGCCCTTGCCGCAAACATCGCGGACGTCATCAGCAGACGCGAAAACCTGCAGCCCGCACGTGATGAGGCCGCCGCGCTGCAAGGTGTTGCCGGCGCTTATCGCCACGCCGGCCTCATCCGGTCGGCCCGAGGGCGCTGCCTTCCGACCTCGATGGCCCTGATGAGCGATCTTGCCAAAGCCGGCGTTTGCGCCCGGATGGTCATGGGTGTGCAGTTGGGGCCATTCAGTGCACATTGCTGGGTGGAAGTGGGTTCCGCCCTCGTGTGCGAGGATGCCGGAACCGTCGCTCCCTATGTCCCGATCCTGGTTGTATGATGGGACGCTATCTCGCTGTGATTGGCACGCCGGACCGGCCGATTCCCGATCGCGAGGCGATTGCCGAGGGCGCGCGCGCAGCCGGTCTGGAAATCTGCCACAGCGACGCGGGCCTCTTTGTTGCGGTCTCGCCGGCACTGGCTCATCATCATCTCGGCGAGGATCGCGGCATCGTGATTGGCGAGGTCTTCTCGCGCGGCACCAACCTCGCCAGCTCGGCAGAAAGCATCGGTCGTATGCTGGCGGAGCGGCCGGTCGATGCGGACCGCCTCGTCACCCGGTTCTGGGGCAACTACGTCGCATTGCTGCGCGCACCCGGAAGCGGCGAGATCACGGTCCTTCGCGCGCCGTTCGGCAAACTGCCTTGCCTCTATGGCTTCAACGACGGGATGACGATAGCGGCATCTGATGTCGCCGCGCTCGCAATTGCCGGCGTTGGCGTGGGTAAGCCTGACGCCCGCGCACTTGCTGAGCGGCTGGCGTTTCCCGGTCTCCCTGGACAGGGCACGTGCCTGACGGGGGTCGGCAACCTGCCGGGCGGCGCAACACTGCTAATCGGGCCCGGTGGAGCATCCACGGAAGAAGCCTGGTCCCCCTGGCCCCATGCTGAGCGCGCCCAGTGGTACGAGACGACGGAGCAGGCACAGCATGAAGTTCGCAGCGCGATTTACCAGGCGCTCCGCGCTCTCAGGGGAGATGCGGCGAAGACGCTCCTCATGCTCTCGGGCGGGATCGACTCCTCGATCCTCGCCGCTTGCCTATCATCGCTTGGAGGCGAATATCGCTGCGTCAACTTCGTCCACGAGGACAGCTCCGGCGACGAGCGCAACTGGGCACGGATGGTCGCGCGGCACCTCGGCTGCCAGCTTGATGAACTGGATTTTCCGCTGAGCGCTGTCGACGTCACGCGGTCCGAAAGCGCGGAGCTACCATCCCCCGGCTCGCGGGTCTTCATGCAGGGAACGAATGCAGCGCTCGCGAGCGCAGCGACCGCACTCGGCGCCGATCTCACTCTCGATGGCGGGGGCGGCGACAACGTGTTCTTTGCCCTCAATTCGGTTGCACCTGTCACCGACGCCTTGCGACACGCCAATACGTACGAGACGGTGTGGTCGTGCGCGAAGACGGTCGCCGCGCTAGGACAGGCCAGCGCGCTCGAAGTCCTGTGGCGCGCTGCACGCCGCCGGTTCCGGCAATCCGCCACGTTTGGGTGGCGGCCTGACCTTGCCCTTCTTGCCCCTGATGCAATCGCCAATCTGGCATCACAGGCACCGCACGCATGGCTCCGCGCCCCCGGCAAGGCAGAGCATGGCGCAGCCGCCCACGTGGCGGTCATCGCCGCCGCCCAAGGATGGGCGGAAGATTGCGACCTGCTCAGCCCGGTCCGGCATATCAGTCCGCTCGCGAGCCAGCCGGTCGTCGAGGCATGCCTTCGGGTTCCAAGCTGGTGGTGGTTCCGCGATGGCCGCAGCCGGATCATCGCCCGGGACGCTTTCGCCGACCGCTTACCGAGGGAGATCGTCATGCGGCAGTCGAAGGGATCGCCCGAAAGCTTCGTCGCCGATGTCTACTGCAAGAACCGCGAAACCGTACGATCGATGCTGCTCGACGGTCACCTGCGGCGGCTCGGCCTCATCGATAGCGATGCGGTCGAACGCGCCACAAGCGACACGGGGCCAATCATGGACACCGCCCACAGGCGTCTGCTCCAACTCTCACAGGTCGAGGCCTGGCTTGCAGCCCGGCACCCTCAATCCTGAGGGCGCTGGGCTGCCTCCCTCTCCTTGGCGAGTTCCTGCCAGTGCGCATATTGTCCGGCCTTGGCGGGATCGGGATCGATCCTGCCCTGGAGCCAGAATGCAAACCAGTCGAGATTGCGCCGATAGACGGCCAGCCGCTGCGCGGGCTGATACTTGAAGTGATAGGCGTCCGGGAAAACGAACATGTCGACGGCTTTGTGCTGCTCCCGGAGCGCGGCAAAGACGTCGATCCCGCCAAGGTATTCACGATCGGCCACCTGCATCAGCAGCGGGGTGTCGGTGCCGGTCGCGCTCTGCACAATCGAGCCCGGTGCCCAAAACGTGCGGTCGTCAGCAGTGAGCGCGCCCCAGCCCTGCGCCTGCATATGCGCCGCAAATGCCGGTCCGTAACCCACATTGACCGCCCACGGCTCTAGACAACAGGTGCTCATCGAAGCGGCGGCGAACTCATGGCTGTTGATCATCGCGAATTGCACGGTGCTCGATCCGTCGCTTAGCCCACTGATGCCGATCCGCTTCGGATCGGCGATGCCCATGGCGATCACCTTCTCGACGCCGCGGTCGATGGCCGACTGGACCTCGCGCCGCCAGGCCCAGTTCCGTATCCCGTCACCCTGTACTTTCTTGATCGTATCGAGGCTGGGATTGTCGTCGGCGACGGCGCGCGGCTTGTTGAAGCTCAGCACCGCAAACCCCGCTGCCGCGAAGGTATGGATGGGATATTCGTCGCCCATCGCGCCGCGCAGGAAGCCGTTGCTCATATAGGTGGTAACGATGAGCGGCAGCCGCGTTCCGGGGCGATAATCGGGCGGCAACACGAGATCACCGCGCACCTCGGCGCCCTGGTCGTTGCGCCATTCGAGACGCTGGACCTGCCCGAACCGGATGCCCAGGAACTCCGGATTCGGATCGAAAACGTCGCGCATCATGCCGGTCGCCGGATTGATCCTGACGACCCTCTGCGGTGCTGTCGCCCGCTCGTAGAGGCAGACAAGTCCGTCCGGCGCCATCGCACAGTTGCTGACAAGATCTCGCGTTTTGAGCAGTTGATGCGGCGCGCCCTCGCCCGGCACCCAGCGATAGAGCGCACTGTCGCCGCGCGCCCAGCCTTCGCGCCGGAGATAGATCAAAGCCTTCCCGTCTTCAGTCCACCACATGCTGTCGAGCGAACCGCGACAAGCATCGGCGTTGCAATCGATCGTGGCGCCGCCGGGTGTATGCACCGAGAGAAGCAGCGGACTGACCGGATTGCCAGAACTCCGGTGCGTCTCCGCCAGCCGCCCATCGGCGCTTGCTGCTCGAGGCGGCGGCTCGACCTTGCCGATCATGTCGGGCGGAAGCAGCGCCGCCTCATCCTGACTGGCCGGATGCTCTTCGCCCGTGAGCGGATCGACGACATAGGCGGTCCAGGGAATGGCCGCGTCGGGCATCGGCTTGTTCGACATGATCGGCACGTAGCGGGTATCGTAGTGAAATCCGGACAGCCCCTCCTTCGCAAAGGCCGCCCTCTCCTCCACTTGCCCTCGGCGGCCGGCATAGACGATCGTCTTGCCATCGGTGCTCCATGCCAGGGCTTCGACATCCACCGGCGAATGCGTGACCTGCCGAGCTTGTCCCGAAGCGGCATCGGCGACCCAGACTTGCGTGACGTCATTGTCCCGGCGAAGCCAGGCAATCGACTTGCCGTCAGGCGACCAATGCGGCGTGATCGTCAGCGGATATCCGATACCCCAGATCCGCTTTCGGTACTCGTTGGAGACAAGCGCGAGCTGGCCTCCCTGGTCGAGAAGCCGGGGCGCACTTCGCCCCGCCACATCCACGACCGCAAGCCCGACACAATGGCTGTTGGTTGCGGGATCGGCGCGCGTGATGACGAAAGCCAGCTGGCGACCGTCCGGCGAGACGGCAAGTGCCGACGGGGCAGGAACTACGGCCTCGAGCGGCCCGATCTGCCGGAGCCGGACCAGGTCCTCGGGCGTGATGTCGCGCTTGGGCACGGCAGACCGCACCACGGGCGGCAGCAGATCCGAACAGCGGTCCGCCGCGGCAGCCGGGGTGGCGATCGAAAGCCCGAGCATAGCGCTCGCCAACGCGAGCACGGAAGAAGTCGTCGTTACCATTTTTTGACGACCTCGAGAGCCAGAAAGCGCCCTACGGGCGAATAGTTGGTCGAATCGTAAGGTGTATCGGCCCAGGTCGTGGTGGTGATCTGAGCCGGCATCGTGTTGAAGAGGTTGTTCGCCGACACCCCGACTTCGAGACCATCGAGCACGCTGCCTTCGCGAATGAAGCGATAGCGCGCCGAGAGGTCGAGCGTGGTCATGCCGTGCACCTTGTCCGGCGGACTTGCGCGCGTATCGACGACCCCGCCGATATAGCTGAGCGTTCCCGTCAGGCGCCACGATCCGTCGTCCCAGCTTGCCGCTGCCCGTCCGCGCCAGTGCGGCGGATTGTAGAGATAGCCTGCGAGCGTCTCTATCGGCTGCCCGTCCGAGAGTTGTCGCTCACTGACAAGATAGGTGGCGTTGAGATCGAACGAGGCTGTGCCTCCGGCCAGCTTGGCCGAATACTGCGCCAGCGCGTCGATGCCGTGAACGGTTTGGCGGCCCGCATTGACCTTGCGGTTGTCGATGATGGCAACGACCTGCGAGGGATCGTAGGCCCCCGTAGTGAAGTTGTAGAACTGGTCCACACCGGAAATGATGCCCGCCTGCTGGGACGCGCTCGGGTTCAAGCTGACTTGCTGCGCGTAAATCGGATTGGACAGCGATTGCGCCGTCAATGTGATCGGGATGACGACGCGGTTCACGTAGTTCGTGGAGAAGTAGGTCACTTCGAAGGTCGCGCCTGCGAGCGCGGCGGGATGGAACGAGGCCGTCGCTGACCAGCTCCTCGCCCGTTCGGGCTTCAGGTCCTGACTGCCGCCACCGAGCAGGATGGCGGTCGCACTCGCCGGATAGCCGATCCCGCCCAGACGCGAGGCTGCGTAAAGGCTGGCGGTCTGGGCACCGTACTGGTCATAGAAGCTCGGCGCGCGGAACGAGCGCCCCCATGTCGCCTTGAGCTCGAGCGCGTCCACCGGCGCATAGATAAGCCCCAGCTTGGGCGTCGTGATCTGGCCGACCGTATCGTAATCCTCGTGACGCAGCGCTCCGCTCAGTGACAGCTTGCGAACCAGGGGAACGCCAAGATCGGGACTGATCAGCGGCAGGTTGAGCTCGCCGAAGACATAGCGGGCCGTCTCGCTCGGTTTCGCGTTCTGGTAATTTCCGGGCCCCGCATAGATCTCGAAACCGTTGTCTCGGATGCCCAGCCCCGCCGCGATCCGGGCATCGCCGCCGGGCAAGTGGAATACAGGACCCGAGGCCGCGAGTTCGCCGGTGGTCGAACGGTTGCGGTAGCGCTTTGCGGACGTGAGTCCCGTGACATCGCTGTAGACGTATTCGGCCAGAAGGTCGTTGCGCCCTTTGCCGTATGTCCCGGCTGCCGATACTTCCCAGCGGCCGAGCCGGTAGTGCAGCGCACCGGCAAGCGCGAGCGAGTAGGAATTGTAGGACTGGTCGACGCGGCTGACATGCGGATCGGAGGCCGCATTGAGCGGATAGGTGAGCGAACCCGTTCGCTCGTTGTAGAGAATGTCGCCTTCGAACGTGAGGCCGGTCACCAGATCCTGATGCAGGTGCGCTGCTACGGCGTGGCGCTGGCTTGCGGGCAGCAACGTCATGTTGGGGTGCGATACCGTACTGTCGCGCTGGTTCGAATTGAGCTCGGTGTTGCGGTTGTATTCGTAGGTCACGAACATGCCGCCGCCGTTCCAGCGATGTCCTGCGAGCACGCCGTAGAGCTGCTGGAAGTCACCGCCCTCGGTTGCGCCGCCAATGCGGGCGCGGGTCTGCAGGCCTTCGTAGTCCTGCCGCAGGATCACGTTCACGACGCCGCCGACGGCATCGGACCCGTAGATCGCCGAAGATCCATCGGCGACGACTTCGATACGGTCCACCGCCGCGAGCGGAATGGCCGAGATATCGACGCCCTGAAGCGCGGTATCGTAGGGAAGCCGCCTGCCGTTGAGGATGGTCAGCGTCGCGTCGCTGCCAAGCCCTCTCAGGTTGACGGTCGAACCGCCGCCGGCATTTGCCCCCGCCGATGCCGGTACGTTAAGCCCGATCCCCGGGTTTTGCCCGCCGCCGAAACTCTGTGGAATATTCCGCGCAGCATCGCCAAGGTCGCCGAAGCCGGAATCCTGAAGTGTCTGGTTGCCAAGCACGATGACCTGGGAAGCCACCTCGGTTCCGCGCAGTCTCGTACCGGTCACGACAATATCATCGCCTCCAGCAGCACTTTCCTTGCCGCCGCGCGCCGCGCCGCGGACGACATAACCGTTGCCCGCAACCTCCGCTTTCAGACCTGAACCTGCGAGAAGACGGTCAAGAGCTTGCTCGAGCGTGAAGGTTCCATGCAGAGCGGGAGCGCGCCTCGCGGCAACGCTCCCGTCATCCGCAAGGACCGTCCGGCCCGAGAGCAGCGCAAGAGCCCTAAGCGAATCCGCCAGGCGCTGCTCTGGCAAATCGACGGTTAGTTGCGCAGTTTGCTGCGCTATTGCGACCGAAGGGCAGGCTACAAATGCGACAAGTGACGTCGACGCCAGCCAAAGCGTGGCCGAATAAGCTCTCTTTTCCATTTTCTTGTTTCCCCTCCGCCACGAATTGGCCGGTCATGAGGGGAACGATGGGTCGAGATTTTGCCCTACACTTTTCTCATCGCATTTTTCGAAAACTAATTCTTACTGTTTCGATAGAACAATAAGAGCAGGATTTGACAGATCGACATGCAGATCCAGCATCTTGCCGACCGCCTCGGCAAACCCCACGGGATCGCCTACTGCAAAAGCGCCGCTGAGCTTGCGCGAGCCCAGGTCTTCGGCGCCAAGACGGATCTTGGCACGGTTGTAGCGGTTGATCGTCTCCACAGCCTGATCGAGCCGGGTACCGTTGAGCGCGAGCATTCCGGAAACCCATTCAAGGTCGGGCCCCGGAACAGCGGCGGTGCTTGCCAGCGATCCGATCTCGATCTGCGAGCCTGCAGCGATTTGCCGGGGGGCGCCGGTTGGCGGCTCGGCCGCGTTCAGTTGGACCGCCCCATGCGGAGCGGCAATTCGCAGAGCTGCACCTGTCAGTAAGGCATCGAAGACACCGCCCTGGACTGTCGCTCTGTTCCTGCCCGCGCTCACGGCATAAGGAATGTAACCCGCCCCGCTTTCCACCCTGATCCGTCCCCTCGAAATAACGATGTCACGAACCCCTCCGGAAAGTGAAACCGAGATTCGGGTATCGGTATCGAGGGTGATCGCGCTCGCATCGGCGAGGCGGAAGGTCCTGATTTCCCCGATACCGGTCTCGTAAGTCGCCGCCTCGGCCGGGGTCACCAATTGGGGCAAGAGATGATGGCCGCTGGCCCAAACGGTCGCTAAACCGACAAGGAAGACCGCCGCCGCAGTCCCTAGCGCGATGCGGGTACTTTGGCGTGCGTAGAACGGCGCCTTCGTCAGGTTTCCATCAAAACCACCGACACCTTTGGGGACGATCCGCGCTTCGCCCAGCAAGGCCCTGCTTTCCTCATAGGCCTGACGGTGGCGTGGATCGGAGGCGAGCCAGGCCGCGAGGCTTTCCGTTACGCCAGGCTCACCCGCATCGCAGCGCTCAGCCCATCGGTTCGCTTCTTCGTAAAGCCGCTCCGGGAGCGAGTACGGAGGCCGGTCAGTCATGGCTACACAAGTGCTGGCCGAGCTTCTTGATCGCAATGCCCATGTGCCTTTCGACCCCCTTTTGACTCAGACCCGTCTGCTTCGAGATTTCGGCGAGACTATAACCATAGACCCTTCGCGCCAGAAATATCTGCCGTGTCAGAGGCTTGAGCTTGCCCACCGCGGCTTCGATGCGGCGAAGACGGTCACGGGCCTCGAGTGCCGCCACAGGATCGCAATCGGGAATTTCCGCAACGTCCATGACCTCGGAACACGGCGCCGGATTGCGCATTGCCAGCCGGGCGTTGTCACGCAGCAGGTTGACCGCCGATTGCCGCAGATAGCCTCCCGGGTTCTCAATCTGATGCACATTACCGCGTGCCGCAAATCGCGCGAAGGCTTGCTGGACGACATCTTCCGCAATTTCCCGACGCGATCGGCGCATCACGAAACGCAGCAACCCCGAGCGCTCGACGCGGTAAATTCGGTCGAGCGTCTCGCTAGCCGCGCAAACCTGGTCGTCATCAGGGGGAAGAGGGTCATCGTCACCGAGCGGGACGCTACCAAACCCTAAGGCAAATCGCATGACTTGCCGCCAGGTAAACGAAGATTAGGCATGGAAAACATCTACCGGCTCCGCTCGACTAGCGAGGCGGAGCCGGTAGGAACCGGATGTTGAGAACATGCAAGCACATGCGCCGACGCGTTTAGACCGCAAAGGGTCCTGGACATATGCATCAGCCATCCGGTCTATTCCCGCAAGGCGAGACTATCCCTATTCACTTGTGAGGTTCTCACGCCTCGGCATCGAACAAAAGAACGATGCTTGCAAAAGGTACTATATGCGAGACGATCTTCAAGAACGAAATTACAACTTTGTCATATGTGGCATGATCGACACAATTCACACACTGCCTAAAACACCAGATTGGCCGTATCCCGCCACCTTCCGGACGCCATCCAATTGATGCCTAACTTGGAATGGATAGAAAAATTATTCGACCGCCGAAAAATCAGTAGGGCAAAGCGCGTACGTATCGTTCAATCACCCTCCACATTACGCAATGCAGCAAATCCCCAGCGACGAGCTCGTCAGCGCTATTGATGATGCCATTAGAGCGCGCGAATAAATTTCGATGCCTCACATCTCTCCCGAACATGCCCGGCCTGCATTCCATGGCTTGAGACGATGTCTCATCCACCTGCCCCGCAAGGCACTTCCTTCAACGCGCTCACTCATGGGGTTTTATCACCACCGCCAGCCGGACAGCGGCGAAGTTCATTGCCCATCAAAGTTCCCACTGCGATACGACCGACACCGACAGCCTATACGGAACTTAGCGCGTGAAGGGGAGCGCCGCCCAGCCACACGGACTATTGCAAGTGGGTGCGTACGACGCGTAAGCTCGCGGCAAATCCGGCCGCTCAAGCGACGTCAGAACGAAATCGGATCGTTCAGCACAAGTCGAATTTGGAATAACGGTTAACAAACTTAAACTGACACTTAAGCGAACCATCAACATACAAATCCTTTCCCGCACTTTTTTAATTTTTATCGAAGTTTTATTTTTCTATCCGGCGATTTTTCAATTTAGTGGCGGCAATACAATCATATTGAGACCGTAATTCATCAATGCCGCACAATGCCGTAATTCCCTAGGGACGGGGCCGATAACGGGCGTCAGATGAACAAGATGTCCGGCCCGGATTCTGGATCAAGCCAGGAACAAGACGACGAGCGCCACGCCGAGGACCGCAACCCATATTTGAAACGGCCAGAGGAGATACTTCGGTGCGTGCCTGAGCTCCATGAACTCACGCCCGACTAGAGTCACCTTGGCGAACGCGACGATAAGGATCACGCAGCGGGCGGCTCCATCACGCCCCACGACCATCGTTTCGAACGAAAGGAGGGTCGCAGCGACCAAGATCGTCCAGACAATGATTGCGCGATTTTGCACAACTGAAGGCATCAAGGCTCCCCTCACAACAAGTAGAGCAACGCGAAGAGAATGATCCACAGGAGATCGACCATGTGCCAAAACACGCCGCTCCCCTCAATGAGGGCCACGCTCCCGCGCATCTGACCGGACGATTCGATCTGCGATGCGGCAAAACACAGTACACCGATGCCAATCACGACGTGGACCAGATGAATACCGGTAAACATGTAATAATATATCGAAAATGCGTTGGTATTGAGCGTAAAGCCCTCAGCGATTTTTGCCGAGTACTCGACAGCCTTCACCGCGACAAAACCCATACCGAGTGCAATCGCGCCAAGCAGGAAGTGGCGCGCGCGCCGATCGCCTTTTCGGACAGCCGTGACGGCTTGCGCTACGCAAAGACTGCTGGTCAGCAGCAGTAGCGTGTTGAGCAAGCCGAGGTGGCGATCAAGCAATCGCTGGGATGTCTCGAAGAGGGCCGATTCTTGCCGGTGTGCGACAGCGTAGGTTATAAAAAATACAGCGAAGACTATGAGGTCGCCGCCAATGAAGACCCACACGCCTTCCTCCCCCGGTATACGACCGGCGGGAGTCTTGATCGCAGGTGTTGTTTGTTGCTTGTCCGTCATTCGCCGGCCAATGCACCGCGCTTGATCGCCGCCAGCATGGCGAAGATCATCACATTGAACCATATGCCGAAAACGACAGCTGGAAGCCAAAAAGCAAGAACGCCGTTCCACGCAAAAGGACCCGACTTGAACAAGCCGACCGCGAGGCCGGGGAGAAACAGGACACCAGTCCACAGGTTCAGGTAACCCAGCCATCGCGGAAGCGTCGGGGCCGTCTTCCGATCCTGAAGGATCACGATACCGGTGACAATGTTCTGCACGAACGCCGGGACGGCGGGCATGACGAACAGAAAGAACGCAATGTCGCTCAGCATGACGATTTCGGTGTCTGGCCGATCCAGCCGATAGGCCGCGACGGTGAAGAAAAGCCCCGCGAAAAACAGTGTTACAAACCCATAAGCAACGATCATCACGAACGACCAGGTCAGCGGAGACACTGGACCCTCAATTTTCTTCATGAATGTCGCCAAGGCGCCGAGAAATGGGAAAAACAGGACCGATGCCGAGGTTATAAGAATGCCACCGACCAATATCCCGACCTGATGCTCGCGATAGTATTGGGCTACTTGAGCATGTGGCATTGAAGGCGCGAGCGGCGGAAAGAGGTGTGCAACCGGCCAGATTCCCAGGAACATCATTGTTCCTGCAATCGCGCCCATGTAAGTGCACAGCTTCATTGTCGTGCTCTGGCTACCCATCACCCCTCCCCGGATTTGTTCTCCTGGATCGTGAGTAGCGCCCATGCGAAGAGCACCCACCCGAGGATAGGGTTTGTCGGATGAGACGGCTTTCACCTGCGGAAGGCGGTGCTTCTGAAGGACCATTTGCTAAATGCCATCGGAGCATCGATCCGCCATATTGCACCCGAGGTGTTTTCAACCATTCGTATGAGAGAGACCGCTTCGACACATTTGTCCGGCGTGCTCACGCACGGCCCGTGATCGCCTTGCGACTGGAAGACTAGCACGCCGGAAACAGCGAAAATGTGCCCCGCGCTTCGGATTCCCAAACACATTGCGGCAGTCTAGTGACACCTCACCTATTGCGTATTTTCAGGTCGGAGATCTTGCACAACCTAAATGGAAACAGGACCGCCCCACCCTTCGATAGGTAGCCCTGCGGCGGACCGCCAGTAGACTGCAAGAAAATCGGAGTCGGCAGGGAGATGGAAATGAAAAAGGGCATTTGTAGGGTATTGCTCGGCTCGAGCGCCCTGATGATCTGTTCGGGCCAGGCCTGGGCGGAAGAAGACAATGCTCCGGCAAACACCGCCGGCGCACAAAGTACCGGGGAAATTATCGTTACGGCTCGGCGAACCGCCGAGCGATTGCAGGATGTTCCGGTTGCGGTCGCGGCATTTGACAGCAGCGCTCTCCAGCGCTCGACCGTACAGGAACTCTCGGATGTCAGGACAATCGCCTCCGGCCTGAACTTCAATTCGGAGGGCGGGAAAAGCACGACGAATGTGAGCTTGCGCGGCGTAGGCCAGCTTCCCGTTGGGCTTACGACCCCAGGCGTTGTAACCTATTTCAACAACATCGCGATTCCCAGCCTTGGGTCGAGCATTCCTACCTACGACATCGCGAATGTGCAGGTTCTCAAGGGACCGCAGGGCACTCTGTTCGGTAAATCGACGCTCGGCGGCGCGATCCTCGTCAATACCGTTCAACCGGACCTGTACGATTTCGGAGGCTACGTGAAAGGCACGTATGGCCGCTGGAACTACTGGGCGATCGAAGGGGCGGTCAACGTCCCGATCGTGTCGGAAAAGATCGCGTTGCGCATTGCTGGCCAGATACGGCGCCAGGACCCCAGGATCCGCTCTCTTGACGCAGACTTCTTCGCGCTGCCTGAAGTGAAGGCTCTGGGCGCTACGGATCCGAAAGCCAACAGCTATCCCGGCTTCGAGAACATCAAGAACGACAGCGTTCGTGTGTCGCTTACAATCGCCCCGACCGAGGGGATCACGAACACGACGGTCGCCGAATATTTCAAGGCCGACGAACTGGCATCCGGTCTCTACCTTTACAAGGCAGATTTCGCGCCACTCCAGTCGGCCGTTTTCCTGCCGCTCCTTGGCAGCGCCAGTCGGGCTGCCACCGCCGTCCAGCTTGCAAGCCTCGCCGAGGCTTACGCGCAGGCGCATCCTCGCGGCGCGTTCGACGGCGGGATCGACGGAGGCCGGGCTTATCGAAAGTCGATCGCGGTCGTCAACACGACCGACGTTGAGCTGAGCGACAGCTTCTCTCTCCGGAACATTTTCGGCTATCGCAAGAATACGAATGACCAGTCGATCAACACTGCTGCCGTGCCGGTGCTGGATCAGGGAGGCGTAGCGAATCCGTTCCTGGGCGGCCTTGTTACCCAGCCGTTCATTACCTACTACGCCGAACAACGCTATGTTCGCGACTATATCGATAACGACTTCCAGTTCATCTACAAGGGTTCGGGCGGACTGAACGGTATTCTCGGCGTCTACTACAGTGTGGACGGCCCGGCAGGGCCCTCCGGCGACCAATTTACCGTGTTCTCTTCGCTTGGCCGCGTCCCGCCCACGACTACCCATGTGAAAAACCAGAGTCTCGCGGTATACGGGCAATTTGGCATTCCGCTCACGGATAAGCTGAATTTCAACATCGGCGGTCGCTACAGCTGGGACAAGTCGGAATTTTGCTACAATCCTGGCAATACGGCCACCTTCGCATCTGTTGACTTCTCGCAGTGCAAGCAGAATATCGCCGATCGGGTGGGAACGCCGACCGAATTCAGCGACGGTTTCGGACAGGCATCGGTCAAAGACAACTATCCGACATGGACCGTTGGGTTTGACTACAAGATCAGCCCGGATTTCATGGTCTATATCACGAGCCGCCGCGGCGTTCGCCCCAAGAACCTCAATTTCCCGCTGTTCGAGTCTCCTCCGGTGACCTGCCCATCCCAAGCGTACTCGATGTCCTGCGTGGATCTGCGTGGGTACCAGACGATCAAGCAGGAACGGGTAACCGATGTCGAGATCGGCGAGAAGCTGAGCTTCAATGTGGCCGGTGCACAAGGACGGCTCAATGTCGCGGCGTTTTATTCGCGCTACGACAATGCCACACAGTTCCTGTCGAATTCCGGCAACTTCCTGTTTCCTCGCGGAACCCTGGACGCGCCGCCCTCCTCGATCATCATCAATGCAGCCGATCTCAACATCTACGGTGTGGAAATCGATGCCAGTGTGTCGCCTGATCGCAACCTGACTCTGGGCTTTAACGGCGCCATCACAAAAACGGACGTGGCAAAGCTGCTTCCCATCAATACGAATGGCGAACTCGGACCAAATGTAGGATCCTTCGGCGCAGATCAGATCAACAGGCTGACACCGACATTTTCCGGTACCGTCACGGCCAGCTGGATTACGCCTGTCCATCCGGCAAATGCAGATGTCATCATCAGCGGCGATCTTTACATGACCGCCGATTACGGCGGCCAGCAAGGCTACCAGCTGAAGGGCTATTCCCTCGCCAACGGGCGTATCGATGTCAAGGGAATTGCCGGCACGGGGCTGGACCTGGGCTTCTACGTCAAGAACCTGTTTGACGTTCAATATCAGGCGGGCGTTTCGGTCATTTTGCCGAATGCCCCATATAACAGCCTCTATCTCGGCCCTCCGCGCACCTGGGGCGTCGAGGCGACCTACAGGTTCTGATAGCCAGAACAACCATGAAGGGGCGGAGGCGATCCGCCCCTTTTTGACTTTGAATTATCCTGGAAGCGTCGAGCCCCCCTCGGCAGCACCAGTGTTTTTCCGATACAGGAGAATAGTGATGAAGACCGGCGGCGTTATCGGGTTGGGATCGA
Source organism: Novosphingobium sp. BL-S-32 (assembly GCF_056857055.1). Classification (NCBI taxonomy): domain Bacteria; kingdom Pseudomonadati; phylum Pseudomonadota; class Alphaproteobacteria; order Sphingomonadales; family Sphingomonadaceae; genus Novosphingobium; species Novosphingobium sp. BL-S-32. Next base: position 104,999 of record NZ_CM166477.1, read on the forward strand.
TTGGCGGAGGCGTCGCCATATGCCTTCAGCGATCCGGCCAGCTTGCAGCAATCTATGACGTTCATGCGGCAGCTGCGGATCGCGTTAAGGGTGCGCCCCCAATTTCCTCTAACCCCCGTGCCTTGGCCGAGGCTTCGGACTGCGTGCTGATTGCGGTCCTCAACGGGGAGCAGACCCTTGCAGTCCTCTCCGGACCGGACGGAGTGCTCGCGGCAAACAAACCCGGCCAGACGGTCATTCTGTTGTCGACGATCAATATGGCAGATCTCGCCGGAGCGCAGGCGATGTGCAAGGATGCCGGCGTTATCCTCATCGACTGCGGGGTCACGAACGGACCGAAATCTGCCGAAAACGGCCTTATTTGTATGGCCGGCGGCGAAGACGGTGATCTAGCGGCCGCCAAACCCGTATTCGACGGATTCGCGCAGCAGGTCCTTCACATGGGCGGCCCGGGTGCCGGCATGGCCGCCAAGATCGCTCGCAACACCACGTACTTCGGCTGCATGAGAGCGGGTTATGAAGGGGCAGTTATTGCGCGCAATTATGGCGTCAGCCTCGATCAGCTTACTCTCGCGTTGTCAGGCGACCCGACCGCTGGCGGCGGGCTTGAGGGCGCCCTTGCCATGGCGAAACGTCCCGAAGCGGCTGGGAATGCCGACGAGACGAAGCTACGCGAATATTTCCAGATGCTCATGGTGAAGGATCTGGAGGTCGCGATTGCCGAGGCGGCTCGCTTCGGCGTCCGTCTTCCCATGGTAGAACTGATCCGGGAGAACGCCGCTTCCACATCAGGACTGGAATATCCGCTCGGCCAACCAATCGGCGCCTGAGTGTCCCTAACCAGGCCGCGGGCGACCAATCGGATATGGCTCAGCCCATTCGCCATAGTCGTCGCGCGGTCTGATAGGGGTAGCCGAAGTGCCGACACGCAAGGCGCCGGAAGCAGTGAAGCGAGATGCTTTCGCAGATTTCGTCCGGCGCCGCCGCGCAGGTACCCTCGGCCACCAGGGGCGCGGCCAATGTCTTTCATCGACGACCCCTGTGAATGCGAGCCGGCGGTATTACCTCAACAACCGGCCAAACCGCTCTGACGTGACTGCGACGCGACAAGGCGCCGGTTGGCAGCGAACGGCGGCCCGGCGCCTATCTTATGGAAGGTTGCGCAGGCCAGGCGTTGACGCATTTCCCATCGTCTGATCGCAGCGCGAAACAGGACTAGACGCTTCGGTAAACCAGAATGGCAGCGCACAGGCGAGCGGTCTGGCCAGCGGGGCAAAGAGGATTCGGAGAAGATTTGATGGCGAGCGCACCCACACAGGAAATTCCTCCCCACGTACCGGCCGAGATGGCAAAGTGGTTGCCCTATTTCGCTCGTGAGGAAGTGAAGGACTGCCCTCAGGAAACGCTCATTCCCGAGATGCACCGCACCCTGGGACCCATTACGTATGTCACCAACATCTTCCCCGGAGACAAGCCCGGCTGGCTGCTCACCGGCTATGATGACACCATGGCCATGCTGCGCGATCCCGACAATTTCACCAAGAACGGCATGGGCCAGTGGTCCCAGAGCATCGGCGCAGACTGGTTGGTCGTGCCCACCGAGGTTGACCCTCCGATGCACAGTTTCTACCGCAAGGCCCTGAACCCCCAATTCTCGCCGCAGAAGATGGCCGCGATGAAAGACGAGCTGCGGCGGCGCGCAAGCGACCTCATCGCGGCATTCAAAGACCGCGGCCACTGCGATTTCGTGAACGAATTTTCCGAACGCTACCCGATCTTCATCGTTCTCGACCTCCTGGGACTTCCGCAGGAACGGATGGCCGAATTTCTGGTCTGGGAGAAGGAGATGTTGCACACCAATGACTGGCAGGTGCGCAGCAACGCGGTGCGCCAGGTCGTGGCGTATCTGCAGTCCGAGATCGATGCTCGCCGCCGTACTCCTCAGGACGACTACATCACCAAGATATTCGACTTCGAAGCCGAAGACGGCCGCAAGTGGAATAACGAAGAGGTCCTTGGCCATTGCTTCAATCTTTTTCTCGGCGGTCTCGACACGGTCACGACCATGCTGGGCAATATCTTCGCACATCTCGCACGCCATCCTGATCAGCAGCAGGAACTGCGCGACAATCCGGATCGAATGGTCCTGGCGGTCGAGGAGTTTCTTCGGGTCTACGGGCCGGTTACGGCATTCCGTATCGCTTCGCGCGAAATCGAGATTCACGGGCAGAAGATCATGCCGGGCGAATATGTTTCGGTCAGCACGCCCGTCGTGAACCAGGATCCGAAGATCCATGAAGACCCAGCGGAGGTCCGTTTCGATCGCAAGGCCGCGCATGTGGCGCTCGGCGGTGGTATCCACAAGTGCCTCGGCATGCATCTCGCCCGGCTCGAACTGCAGACTGCCTTGGAACTGTTTCTGAAAGAAATTCCGCAATTTCGATTCAAAGACGGTTTCGAACCGAAATATTTCGTGGGCAATATCACTTTCGTGCCCCGCCTCGAACTTCAGTGGGACTAAGAGACGCTGTGCGTTCTTGACGCACTATCGGGGCGTGGAACCCGTTCCAGTTACGAAGCCCGCCTCAAGCTGACGCAACGCATGCGAACTGCAGCAAACCGGAATGGCCTATATTGCCATTCCGGTCAGTGTTTGATAGCCGTTTTAAACCAGCCACTTGGGCCGTTCAGACCGTGACCTGCGCACTGGCGCAGGGAATCGGTGTGCACCCCATTTCGTCAGATTTCCCGCGAATGCCAATGCAGGATCGTGGCCTGGAACATGTTGCCCGGCCCAGCCCTCTCCACTTTGGCGGCGGGAGGCGACTTACGCCAATGTAGACGCCCCGATATGGCGACTGCCAGGAAATTAGCCCGCAACCGTTCAGCTTCTTGGACAGAAGGTGCGCCGACCTTCCTTCAGACAGGTGGGCGTAGCGTGCCAGCATGTTCACTCCGCAGCATGCAGCAAAAAATCTTTGATTACATCATTGTCGGCGCCGGATCCTCCGGCTGCGTTCTGGCAAACAGGCTGTCTGCCGATCCAGACGTTTCGGTGCTGCTGGTCGAGGCGGGCCCTGACGACAAGAGTCCTCTGATCAAGATGCCGCGCGGCATCGGCAAACTGCTTGCCCCGGGAAACCCGCATGTCTGGGACTATCAGGTATCCCCGGGCGGGAACGCATTACACGAAGTGTGGCTCAAGGGCCGAGCGATTGGCGGTTCAAGTTCCGTCAACGGTATGGTCTATGTCCGGGGCGCTCCGGCCGACTATGATGCGTGGGAGCGGGCGGGCTGTCATGGCTGGGGCTGGTCGGAAATGGGCCGGCATTTCGTCGAACTCGAGGACCACGCGCTTGGTGCCAATGAATGGCGCGGCACCGGCGGTCCACTGAAGGTCAGTGTTCATCCCGCGGGCGATCCACTTTGCGAAGCGTTCCTGGACGCCAGTGAGCAAGCCGGAATTCCTCGGGTCGCAGACATGAACGACATCCCTTCGGTCACCGAAGGCGGTATGGGTTATCAGCCGACCACGACGCATAATGGCAAACGCTTCTCGGCTGCGCGCGCATTTCTGAAACCCGTGCGTGGGAGAGGCAATCTCGACGTTACGCCCAGCACCGATGTCCTGCGCATCCTGTTTGAAGGCAAACGGGCCTGCGGGATTGTCGCGCGCAAGGCCGGCCAGACTTTCGAGGTGCGGGCACGGCGCGAAGTAATCGTATGTGCGGGTGCGATCCAGAGTCCGAAACTTCTGCAGCTCTCGGGTATCGGCCCACGCCGCCTGTTGGAGGAGCTGGGTATTCCGGTCCTGGTCGATGCACCCGGGGTGGGCGCGAACCTGCAAGAGCACCGCTATCTGGGTTTCACTTTCCAGGTTCGCGGCCAGAGTCTGAACCAGCGACTGTCGGGCGCTGGTCTGGTCGCATCGTTCCTTCGCTACCTGTTCGCCTCGAACGGTCCCCTCACCCATTCGGCACACGAAGTTGGCGGCTTCATCAAGACAGAACCGCAGCTCGAGCGGCCCGACGCACAAGTGGGCATGGGTCTCTATTCGTTTCATACCGATGAAAAGGGCGCGGTCGTTCTCGACCCATTCCCCGGCCTGACGGTGATCGCCTACTACATGAGGCCCGACAGTCTGGGCGAAGTGAGGATTACCTCGGCAGATCCCGATGCTGCGCCTGCCATCGATGCCAATCACCTTGCGACCGTCAACGATCGTGAGCGGTTCCTGGCTCTGTTCAGGTGGCTGCGCAACCTTGCCCGGCAGCCGGCCTTACGGGATTGGATCGTCGAGGAAACCGGCGCCACGGCGGGCCTCGAAACCGACGAGGACATCCTCGCGAATGCCATCGGGCTTGGCGGCACATCGTTCCACATCTGCGGGACCTGCCGGATGGGAAGCGATACGGGTGCGGTGCTCGACCCGCAGCTGCGCGTTCGCGGCGTCACCGGTCTACGGGTCGTGGACACATCGATCATGCCGACCATTGTGTCGGGCAATACCAACGCGCCGGCCATGGCGATCGCTCTCAACGCCGCGGAAATGATTTTGCGGCCCCAGCAGGATGATGGACTTTGACTATTCCCTTCACCAGTTTCGATGGTCTTTACATCGACGGCGCCTGGGCCGAAGCCGCCGGCGATCGGGACGACATCCTCAATCCGGCAACCGAGGCGGTAATCGGCCGGGCACCCGTGGGCGATAGCATCGCGGCACACGCAGCCATCGCCGCAGCGCGAGATGCATTCGATAACGGTGTCTGGCCTCGCTTGGCGATGGCCGAGCGCGCGGAATACCTTCGCAAGATGCATGCCGCATTGGATGGTCGGCGAGCCCAGATCGCGACGCTAATCGTGGCAGAGGTCGGCTGTTCGCAAGGCGTCACCCATACGATGCAGGTCGGCAACCCGCTCGACCATCTGCTTGCTGCGCTGAACCACTCGGCACGGGACGATAGTGTCCGGTTACCGATCGACGTGACCCCCGATCCATTTGATCCCCAGGGCCCAAAGAAAATCGGCGGCACGACGGTAGTCCGCGAACCGGTTGGCGTCGTTGCAGGGATTACCGGCTACAATTTCCCTTTCCTGCTCAACCTGGCGAAAATCGTACCTGCCTTGCTGGCAGGCAACACGCTGGTGCTCAAGCCGTCCCCATTTACGCCCTTTTCCGCTCTGCTGTTCGGTGAGATCGCGCAAGAAATCGGGTTGCCCAAGGGCGTGCTGAATATCGTTACCGGCGGACCAGACGTGGGGTCGCTGTTGACTACCGACCCGCGCGTCGATCTTGTCAGTTTCACGGGATCAGAAACCGTGGGCGCTGCGATCATGGCGCAGGCGGCCCCGACCTTGAAGCGCGTTCATCTGGAACTAGGCGGCAAGTCGGCGCTGATCGTCAGGCATGATGCCGATATTGCCCGAACCGCGGCAATGGCCGCCGCTGTCTTGTCGGTCAATGCTGGACAAGGATGCGCTCTGCTGACGCGGCTTCTGGTGCACAACAGTGTGCGGGCCAAATTCGTCGAGGCCGTCTGCGCTGTCGCCCGCGAGTTCAGGATCGGCGACCCCAGCGATCCAACGGTGACGATGGGCCCGCTGATCCGCGAGAGCCAGCGCAGCAAGGTCGAACACATGATCGCCCAGGCCCGCGATCAAGGCGCAAGGCTCGTTCACGGCGGCGGACGGCCGGCGGGGCTCGACAAGGGCTATTTTACGGAGATCACGATCTTCGATGATGTCGACAACCAGATGAACATCGCGCAGGAGGAAGTCTTCGGGCCCGTCGGCTGCGTGATCGGTTTTGACAGTGATGACGAGGCCATCCGCATCGCCAACGATTCCAGATACGGTCTCAACGGCGGCATCGAGACGGCTGACGCTGCCAAAGGGTATGAGATGGCAATGCAGATTCGCGCAGGCAGCGTCATGCTGAATGGCGGGACCGGGCGGATGACTTATGCGCCGATCGGGGGTTACAAAAGGTCAGGTATCGGCCGCGAGTATGGTCCGGATTGGCTGCACGAATACCAGAACCAGAAATCCGTGTTCTACCCAATCGGTCGCTAGAGCGTTTTCTAATCACGTGGAACCACCTGATGACTCGGAAAACGCGCCAAACCAGAAGTTTAGGCCGTGAACCCATAAATGGTTGTCGATGGCGCAGCCTGCGGGCATGTTCAGGCAAGTATGGAACAACCGACAGTTCAAGCGCGCTGGGAACAGTACCGCGACACGCTCGGGGGCGAGCTTTCGTCGGCCAAAGCCGTAAGTTTTCGCATTCCGGGGTGGGAGCCTGTGGGCCGAGATCAAGGATTTCGCTGGCTACAGGCTTCGATCTATGAAGGCTTCCACGTCTCCCATAAAGTGGATTGGACAGATCAGGCTGCGACGGTGACGTTCTTGATCTGGGAAGACTGATTTCGGCGATTTCCCATTCCATTTCAGCGTCTACTCTGATTCAGCGTCAGCATGAGCCGATATGATTTGACCGACTTTGAATGGCGCGTGATCGAACCGTTGTTACCCAACAAGCCGCGGGGCGTGCCGCGCGTCGATGATCGACGCGTTCTGAACGGGATATTCTGGGTGCTGCGATCTGGCGCTCCATGGCGCGACCTGCCCGAGCGTTACGGCCCGCGCACTACCTGCTACAATCGCTTTGCGCGGTGGCGAAAAGCGGGCGTCTGGGACCGAATGATGGACGCCATCACCGCCGCACATGATAGCGAACTCCAGATGATCGACAGCACCTCCGTTCGCGCCCATCAACAGGCTGCGACCGCAAAAAGGGGGATCGAGATCATTGTCTCGGTCGTTCCCGAGGCGGACTCACGACGAAAATCCATGCGGTCGTCGATGGGCAAGGCCTCCCGATCCGGCTGAGCCTGACTGCAGGGCAAAGCCATGACGGCCAAGCCGCTGACGATCTACTTGATCATGTCGGGGCTGGAACGATCATGCTGGCGGACAAGGCCTATGACTCCGATCGCATCCGCGGATCGCTCCGCGACAAAGGCGCGTTCGCCAACATCCCACCCAAGGTCAATCGGCGCTCGAAACCTTACTTCAGCACATGGCTCTATCGCGAGCGCAACCTCATCGAGCGCTTCTTCTCCAAGCTGAAGCACTTCAGACGCGTCGCAACCCGCTACGACAAACTGGCCGAGAACTTCCTTGCCATGGTTCAACTCGCTTCAATACGGCTGTGGCTTCGCGTTTATGAGTCTACAGCCTAGAGCGGTTGATCCGATGCAGTCGGATCAACCGTTCTAGGCTGGAAAATTCGCTATCGGAACGCGCAGAGTATTAGGCTTTATGGCTGATACTCCTGAGCGTCCGGGAGGCCCAACAGGGCTTCCCGGACGCTCAACTGTCAGGCCGCGCTATCCCATTGAAGTTGAAGATCGGGCACGTGCAAGATGTTGCCGACGTAATAGGGGACTTTGAAGCCGTCCTTGATTCTGAATTCGGGCAGCGTCGTCACAAACTCCTCCACTGCTATCTGCAACTCCAGTCGGGCGAGATGCATGCCCAGGCATTTGTGGATGCCGCTTCCCAATGACATGTGCGCCGCCTTGCGGTCGAACCGGATTTCCTGCGGTTCATCGTAAAATACCGGATCGCGACCCACGACCGGCGAACTGAAGGCCACATAGTCTCCAGGCATGATCTTTTGGCCGTGAATTTCGATCTCCTTGGTCGCGATGCGAAACACGGTGACAGGTGCGAAGGCGCGCAGGAACTCCTCAACAGCCAAAACAATGAGCGAAGGATCGGCTCGGAGTTCGTTCTGCTTTTCCGGATGCGATGCCAGATAGTTGAAGATGTTGCCCAGCAGAGACGTGACCGTATCCAGGCCGCCGATGTAGAGGTTGAAGCAGTGCCCCAAGACCTCGTCATCATTCCAGGGCCGCCCGTCTACTTCGAAGTCGAGCACCTTGGTGATGTAATCGTCGCGTGGCTGCTCACGCCTCGCTGCAATTTCCTCGAGCAGGTAGGCCTTTACCTTTCGCACGGCATTTCCGCGCACTTCCCAGTCGTTGGAATGGAGCAGTTCCTTTTCCCATTTCAGGAACTCGGTCATTCGTCCCTGCGGCAGGCCCAAAAGGTCGAGGACGATGTAGATGGGAAACTTCTCCGAGAAGTCGGCAATGAAGTCGCATTGTCCCCGCTCTCGCAAGGCGCCGATGAGAGACCGCGCGCGTTCACGGACCTGTTCCTTCATTGCAAACATCTTCTGCGGCGCGAAATGGCCGTTCAGCGCCTTGCGGTACTGGGTATGGATCGGCGGATCGGCTTCCGTTGGGATCACGAGCCAGTCTTCACCAATATTCTGAGCCCATTTTCCCATGCCGTTTTTGGTGAAGTTGTCCGGATCGCGGAGCATTGCCTGAACATCTTCGGCGTTTTTCAGCAGCCAGCCGGGTTGATCCCCCGGAAAAATGTTAGTGACGTAAGAGACGGGCGGAAGCTCGGCGTGCATTGCCGGGATCAGAACTTCCTGCGGATTTTCATAGACGACCTTGCGCGCAAAGAGAGGCAGCGTGAACGCCAATTCGGCCGGAACATGGGCGGGGAGCGAAGATTTGGCGAGTGAAGTCATGGTATTCTCCAGAGCTCAACGGAAAGTGGCAACCCTTGCCAAAGATGGGTGCGTCGCCCGCTGCCCGGATGCGAATGCGGCGGGGCGGAATATCCGCAGCCAATGGAGGCCACGCAAATGGGCGACGCAATCACTCCGGATCTTGAGCAGGCGATCAGGGACAACTACCGGTTGTGGAACGAAGGCAAGCGCGAAGAGCTCGATGCGCTTTTTCGCTCGCTCGGGCCCCACGGTTTCACGATCGAATATGTCGGATCCTCCGCAGTCGAAGGCCCCACCGCGATGGCCGCCATGTGGAAGGAATACGGGGGCAAATGCACCACCGAACTTCTTGATGTGATAGTCAATGGAACGGAAGGCGCCGCCTATGTCGCCAATCACCTTCAGACCGATAGCGGCACGGTCAGATTGACCAGCCTCGAGACCTACAAAGTTGCCGGCGGCCGGTTGGCTATCAGATACTTCCATCGGACTGCCCGGTAGAAGCTTCCTGGTCCGAATGCGGGTTTTGGGCATCGATCAGTCCGCTGCCTGCATGAAGGCAAGCAGATCCGCATAATGCGGTTGATGGACGAGGCCGCCGCCAGAAATGGAGATGTTCTCACCGGTAATGTAGCGAGCCTCGTCGGACGCCAGGAACGCCACAAGCGCAGCGATGTCTTCAGGTGTTCCGAAATTGGGCGTCAATATATGCCGCTGGATGATCTCCTTGAGACCCGGCACCGTCTTTTCCAGGGCCTCGGTCAGCACGACACCGGGGGCCACGCTGTTGCAGCGAATGTTGTCGCGTCCGTGCTGCGTCGCGATGTACCGGGTCAGCCCAATGATACCGGCTTTGGATGAACCGTAGGCGATACGGGCCAGGTCTCCTGCCGAGCCTGAATTCGAGGCGGTGTTGATGATCGAGCCGCCGCCACCGGCCACCATGTGCGGAATCGCGTATTTGCATCCGAGCAGGTAGCCCGTGAGATTGATGTCGAGTATCTCGCGCCATATCTCGATCGGGATATCGACTGCGGTCGTATCCTGAGGGCTTTTGACCGGATCGGTCATGGCCGCATTATTGTGAAGTATGTCCAACTTGCCGAAGTGCGCGACCGTCTTGTCGACCATGGCCTTGACCGACTTCGGCTCGGCCGCGTCGAACTGTACCGCGAGCGCCCTTTCTCCCAAAGATGCAGCCGTGCGCGCCGCGGCCTCTTCGGAAACATCTGCGACGACGACCAGCGCGCCTTCCTCAACGAACCGCCGCGCAACACCCGTACCGATGCCGCCGCCCCCGCCAGTCACAATTGCGACTTTGTTTTCTAGCCGTTTCATCTCTCACAATTCTCCCGGACGTGTACGAGGGGACCAAGTTGTCCCCTCGCTTACTCAATAGTTCGCCTCGACGCGGCCGATCAGTAGTTGAACGTCAATTCCACCCCATAGGTCGCCGGTTGCCCGACATAGGCTGCGACAATTCCAAGGGTCCGATAGAGATCCGGGAATCTTCGCAGCAGATACTTGTTGTTGGTGATGTTCCGTCCGTAGACGGCTATTTCGATGTCTGGGTTGTCGAACTGGTAGGCGATCCGGCCGTTGAAGACACCATATCCCGGCACGCGTCCGAGGCTGTTCTCAGTGTCGTAGGCGGCCTTGGTCGCAGCGGATGCCTGATCGGCCGCCCTCACCGCGTCGAAATGCTGAGCCCCAATATAGGAATAGGCGCCCGTAACAGCGAAGCTGCCCGCACCCAGCGGAACCTTCTGGGTCGCGCTGACGTTGAGCTGCTCCTTGGGCAGCTGCAGCAGCGGCAATCCGCTCAGGTCGACAACACAGCCGTTCGTCACGCCCGATCCGTTGGTACAGCCACTGCCCGGGACGACCTGAATTTCGTTAAATGTGCCCTTGACGTACTTGCCGTCCTGAAGCGACCCATTGAGGCTGACGGTCATACCCTTCCAGGGAACCGCAGTTGCTTCGGCCTCGACACCCCAGATCCGCACCTTGCCGTTGTTCTGGATATACTGCGTAACGCCAATCCCGGGAACGAAGCTGTTGACGATCGCCTGGTTGTCGCTCTTCCAAGTATGGAAGACCGCCGTATTGAAGCGCAGATGCCGATCGAAGAGATCCACCTTCAGACCTCCTTCGACATCCTTCACTTTTTCCGGCGAGAATGCCGGTAGCCCGCCTGCCCGCAGGTTCCAGCCGCCAGCCTTCGCCGCCCCGCGTGTCGCGACATACAGGAAGAGATCGTCCGTTGCCTGCCAGTCGAGACCGAGGTTCCATGCAGGATAGTGGAACTTGGCATTCTGGTCCTGATTACAGGTCGTGGCCGTGACCGGTTCGGTGGGAGTGACCGTGCAATTGATGCCGGTGGGCGTGCCTGCGACCGGCACGTCATAGGGCAGGCCATATACCTGGGCATTGTGCAAAACACTGTCCCTGGTGTCCCACGTGTAGCGGAAGCCACCGACGGCGCGCAGGCTCGAGGTCAGCTCCAGGTAGGCTTGCGCAAACAAGCCGAACGTCTTGTTGGTAACGTCCGCATTGGAATCGCGAATGAGGCCGCCGAAGATCTGGGATCGACTGAACTCGTAGCCGCTTTCTTTCCCGGCGTAGGCACCGGCGATGAAGCTGAGCCCGTCCGTTACGTTACCCGAAACCTGGAGTTCCTGGGAAAGGTAATAGGACCCCGATCCAGCGAAGGTCCCGAGCAAGGGAACCGCGGTACCATCGGTATCACTCAAGCCGTAGTTCATCGAATGACGATAGCCAGTAATGGACTTCAAATTGAGTTGGCCCAGTTCGACATTAACGGTGCCGGAAAAACCGTATACTTCCAGAGTGTTGAACGGCTGCACCCCATAGAGAGCCTGCGCCTGCGGCGTGAGTCTGCCAATACCTGCCGGCACCGAGGTACCGGTAGCGGTATTGTCCCACCAGTTGTCCTTGGTCAGCAGACCTGCGGTGAGACCCGGCTGAAAGGGAGCAGGGACAATTGCGGGATTGAAGGTCCAAAGAGCAATCTGCTGCCCGCTGTTTCGCTGGCGGTTCCAGTCGCCGGAAAGAGTGACGTCCCAGCCATTGCCAATGTACTTGAGTTTACCGCGCAGGAATTTGCTGTTGTTGTCAGCAAAATCCCTTCCTGTAAGTGGATTGTTCCCGTAGCCATCGCGATCGTTGATCGCGCCGCTGACGCGGATCGCCAGCCCTTCGGCCAGGGGGAGGTTGATCGTGGACTGAACACCGAGGTTGTTGTAGTTTCCAAACTCCGCCTTGAATCTGCCTTCGCGTTGGTCGGTTGGATCCTTGGTTATGATGTTGATAGCCCCGCCGGTCGTGTTCCGCCCGAAGAGCGTGCCCTGAGGTCCACGCAGCACCTCAAGGCGCTCGACATCCTGGATGTCGGTCATGCCGGTGGAAGGGCGCGGAATGTAGACACCGTCGACGTATGTCGCCACTGCCGGATCGTTGGCGAGGATCGGTTGAAGGTTTCCTTGTCCGCGAATGGCCACGAACACGATGCCATCGCCGCCCGCCGAACCGCGGCCGATCACCAGGCCGGGCGCCGTACGTTGAAGATCCACGACGTTTTCGACTTTGGCAGTCGTCAGTGCCTGGGAACTGAGCGCCGTTACCGCAATCGGCGTGGTCTGAAGACTCTCCTCGATCCGGCGAGCCGTAACGATGATGTCCTGGATCCCGGTAGTTTCGTTTGATTGTGTTTGCTGCGCGTGTGCGGCTTGCCCCCACGCAGCAATCAACGCGCCTGTCGCTATAGTCGCCAGTATGACAGCCTTGGTCATCCGTTCCTCCCACGTCGTTTTTGTTTTGCTCCGTGCCTGTTTCGGCACGTTGACGCGGGGAGGAGCCTAAGCGCGGGGGATTTTCCTCCATAGTGGTTGCGGAGTTAATGACTGCGGCGCGACATGTTTTGGCCGTCGCTCGATATGTTCAGGCGTCTGTCAGTGAACCTGCCGCGGCTGGCAGCGAAAGTCCTTGGGCGTTTGGCCGGTCGCCACACGGAACGCGGCCGAAAAAGCCGAGGTGCTGTTGAAGCCGCAGCGCCAGCTGATCTCCTTGATCCGCGTGCCGTCGCCGCGCAGCAGTTCCTTGGCGAGAGCAATCCGGCTGCGCGCAACGAATTCCCCCAGACTTACGCCGGTACCGTCCTTGAACACGCGCGCCACGTGCCGCACGCTCATATTGCAACCACGAGCGATGTCAGCAACTCCGAGCGGCGCCGCCAGATTATCCATCACATAGTCGACGATATGGCGCACTTGCCGTGTACTACGTGGGCTGCCGGCGCCGAATTCCTGTGTACTCACATGCCGAACCAGTTCCACGGCAAGTCCCATGAGCATGGATTCGATCAAGGCCTGGCTTGCGAATCCGGGTACACGAAGCTCTGCCGCCAGCCCCTCGAAAAAGCGCCGCATCGCGATATTTTGAACATCGGCACAAGGTTCCAGCCCGTGGAAGGGGCGTTCGCCATCGAAAAGTTCTTCGAGGAAGGCCTCGCCGAGCGCGACGCAAACGAGATGACGTTCCTGCAGGGCCGGTTCACCCACGTACTGACGGTGGGGCGGCATGTAGAGCATGTCGCCACTCGCCACGAACCCGTCCGAACGCCCCATCGAAAGCATGCTGCGACGAGGCTGGGTATTGAGGGAATAGTCGAGGTAATGCTTTTCAGGGCTGAACACGCCGCTGCAGGGCCGCACCCAATTGAAGTGCCGGATATCGACGCGGGCATCGTTCACCGATGCCAACGCTTCGATGTAGAAATCATCGACGCCGAACCTGTCCTGGCCGGTCCAATCGCTCTCCGGACGAAACATCGTTACCTCTGCCTCTTCTCTTTTTTTATGAGGGCATCAGATACCTGTGCCGCCTCCAGTTCCTCTATCTTCGGGTAGGTCGTCAAGATGCCCGAAAGTGCTGTCGGCAATTTATCCCGTTGGCCCATGCGCGACACGATCTGGCCGAGTGACGGCATTGGCCGTAGATGGCGGAACGTTTTCCGGGGGCTAGGCTGTTCTCGTCACAACGGGGAGACCTATGCATAACCTTTCGGTCAAAAGCGGGTCCGTGCGATGAGAGCTCCGGACCCAGTCAAATCCGCCGATCGCTACCCTTGGTATGTGCTTGGCATCTTGACACTATCGCAGACTTGCCATGGGATCGATCGCGCGATCATCGGTCTGGTGCTCGCACCGGTAGGCAAGGAATTCTCACTCACCGACGGTCAGCTTGGCATTCTGGCCGGGTTTGCATACGGGATATTCTTCGCATTGGCCGCGCTGCCTTTCGGCATCGCGGTGGACAGCCTGAACCGGCGCAACCTGATGGCGATCGCACTGGCGCTTTGGAGCGGCGCAACAGCGCTATGCGGTCTGGCATCCGGTTTCTGGACGCTCCTTCTCGGCAGGGCCGCGGTCGGCACCGCAGAAGCTGCCGGCTCTCCCACCGGAATGTCACTCCTTAGCGACTATTTCGGCGAGGAACGGCGGGCGACGGCTATCGGCATATGGTACCTGAGTTCGGGCATCGGTCTTGCCCTCGCCTTCCTGATTGGAGGGGCCATCGTTCAGGTCGGTGGGTGGCGATGGGCTTTTGCCGCAGCTGGACTGCCCGGCCTTGTTTTGGCGCCGATCCTTTTCCTAACCGTTCGTGAGCCGCAGCGAGGCGCCTACGACGATCCGGTGCCTGCACGGCCAGCCGAGGGCCAGCCCGGTCTTGCCGAACGCATCCTTCAACTCGCCGCGCGGCCGGGACTGTTCTTGTGCATAGCCGCCATCATTCTGATCGCGGCCGGCATCTACGGGATGAGCACCTGGCTTACGACGTTCCTCATTCGCGTTCATGGTATGCCGATCTCGCGCGCGGGCATCACCATCGCCATTGCCTACGGCGGCCTCGGCTCGGTGGGCGGTTTCCTTGCCGGGTGGGCAATCGATCAGATAAATCGCCAGCGCGGCGGCTTCGATCCGGCGAGAACCGCCCTCTTTGGCGCGGTGATCCCCATTCTTACTGCCCTGACCGGGATCGGCACGGTGGTCGTTTCACAAACTGGTCCCATGCAAGCGCTCCTCATGGCCTGCGGCTTCCTGAGCGCCTCCTACAACGGACCGATCTATGCGGTGATCGTCACGATAGCCGGCCCGCGCCTGCGCGGTCTTGCCGTATCGCTTGTGCAACTTGGCGCAAATCTGATCGGTGTTGGCGCCGGGACCTATCTGATCGGAGCTGTCAGCGACTTCGTGGGCGGGACCGAGGGAGTCGCATGGGGCATAGGGACGGCTATGCTGTTCACGTTTGCCGGTGGACTGGTGCTGTTGCTGGCATCGCGGTCCATTCGCCGCGCGCAGGAGAAGCAAATCGCCTAAAGAATTATGGCCCGGCTCGTGCGAGCCGGGCCATTCCCGAAAACTTGAAATCTCTGTTCCCTATTGGGCCGCTTCGACGCGATCGCGGCGCCGGGCCTTGGCGGCCTCGATCCCCCTAAAGAGCGCCGTGGTATTGCCTGCGCCAGCATAGAACAGCGTGAAAAGGGGAATGAAATCGAGCTCTTCGTCGGTGAACTCCCCGTTGATCAAGGCGCCGTTCATCTGAATTTCGACGAGATCAGTGCGGCCGAGCATGGCTGTTGCACCGAGCACGAGCAGACGCTTCTCGCGCATCGACAGGACATCGCTTGCCCAAAGGTTGGCGAACTGATTACCGACGATCTCCTGGTTGAACGATGAGTTCCGGAATGGCAGCACCATGTCCGAGGAACCCGGCCCATAAACCTGATCAAAGGTTTCGAGACCCTTTTGCCACTGTGTTTCGTCGATACTCATGCCTTTTCTCCCAATACTGCTTCAAGGCCGACAACCGCCAGGTCGGTGCGGCGGGTCAGTTCGATAAGCGGAAGCGAAATCCCGTAGCTCTGCGCAAGATCGATCGCGGCGTCGAGATCCTTCACCATCAGTGAGCGGGTATATTCGCGTACCGCCGCTTCGCTCTTGCTAGACGACGGGTCGTCGCGGATGGCCAGCATCAGCGGCCCCCCTACACTGTCGGAACTGGCCTCGATCACCTCGTTGAGCTGACGGATGTCGACGCCGGCGTTGCGGCACAATATCGACGCTTCGTATCCTGCGCGAAGTCCCCCAAAGACAATGACGTTTCGTGCAATCTTTGCAGCCATGCCGGAACCTGGACCGCCCATATGGGCAACGTGCTTGGCAAAGCCGTCAAGCACCGGCCGAACCCGGTCAATCACTTGATCGCTGCCGCCCACCAGACAGACGAGCCCGTGTTCGCGCGATTTCGGGCCGCCGGTCACGCCGCAATCCACCAACTCCACTCCGGCTTGCTCCGTAAGCCTGCGGATGGCGTTCAAGTCCTCGATCGAGACGGTCGCCACGAGAACGACGGTCATGCCCGGACGCGCCCGCGCAAGCACTCCATCGGGGCCGGTGAGCACGCTGATCGTCTGCTTTGCATCGACGACAGCGATGACGATCACGTCGGCCTGCTCGGCAACAGCGGCAGGGGAGCTCTCTATCGCGGGCACGCCGTCCAGCGTGTCGGATGCATCCGGCCGGATGTCGTAGACTGCCGCGAGTTGGTTAGATCGTGCCAGGCATATGGCAACGCCGGCACCGATCTGACCCAACCCGATGACTCCTGCTTGTCCCATTTTCTACCTCTCATGCGCGGCGCCTTGGCCACTTGATCGACATGTTTCAAATCGTGGCATAGCTGGGCCGTCGACGTCATCCTGACAGCTGCCCGTTGGCCGAAACGCGACAAATTTACAGCTTCTCACGATGCATTTGCTTCGGCGGGGAGGTTTGTTGCGGCGCGCAAATATAGAAAGACCGCCAAAACCAGCACAAATGCTGTTGCCGCCATGCTGAGCTGCAACCCGCCGGCCGCAGCCTGAAGGCAGGCTCGAGTCATCGAACCTCCCGCGGCGCCCACGCAATCGCTCGCGTAACCGGCCCCATAGCGCCAGGCGGCAAGGTGATCGCTGAGATAGCCCAGGAGCACCGACCCCAGTCCAAGCCCCGCCACGGTCTGGCCGAAGGAATGAAGTGCCGCTGCCGAAGCGCGCATCCTGGGTTCGACGAGGGATTGGGTTATTGTCATGATTGCGGGCGTGAAGGCATAAAGCAGGGCCGTCGCACCAAACAGGAAGCCCACGAGCCAGCGCCAGTCGTCCTGGTAGATAGCGAGCAGATAGAGTGGAAAGGCTAGAGCAACGGCCGCCGCCGGTGCCCAGCCTCCCCAACGCAGGTCGCGGCGAAGAATGCTCGCGATGACATATCCGCCGCTTGCCTGTCCCACCATCGTGGCAAGGCTGAACGACAATGCAAAGACGAGCCCGGCTTGCGACAAGGACAATTCATATCGCCGGACAAGCAGCGGAATCAGGAAGAGGTTGGTACCGAAGCCGACCATTCCTACAAATCCGCTCCCGGCGGTAAGGAAGAGGAAAGCGGGCGAACGGCCCAGCCTGCGCAGTACAGCGCCGAATTTTGGCGTATCGGCGCTCTTGCCGGCATCAATCCGAGCGGGCTCAGGGATCGTCGTTATCAGCATGCCCGCCAGAAGAATCCCGGGCAATCCAACGCAGACCAGGGCAAGGCGCCAGCCAAATGTCTGGGCGACCGCCCCTCCCGCAATTGCGGCAACCGCGCCGCCGATAGGGACCCCCAGCGCAATGAGCGAGAACACGACCGCCCTGCGGCTGGCCTCGAACCTGTCGGAAATCATGGAAACGAGGGCCGGCGTGAATCCTGCCTCTCCTACCCCTACTCCCATGCGGCAGATCAGGAGCTGAACGTAGCTCCCCGCCATGCCGGAAAGAGCCGTCATCAGCGACCAGATGACAGTGACGGCCGCGATGATCTTCACTCTGCTATACCGCTCGGCAAGACGGGCAAGTGGAATTCCGAGGACTGCGTAGAAGAGCGAGAAGGCCAATCCTCCAAGCATTCCAAGCTGGAGATCGGTGAGCTTGAGATCGCGGCGGATCGCCTCGCCAACCACCGCGATAATGGTGCGATCGATGAAATTGAGCATGTAGATTCCGCCCAGAAGCAGCAGAAACCAACGGTCACGCATCGTGAAACTGGGCATAGGTTTGGCAGCTCTCCCTAGGCGGACTTTTTGCCTCGCATGAGACAGGTAGAACACTTTTTCTCTCAAGTGTATCATTTTTCACTTGATCGACGGCAAGACCTGCGCCACCACGCCGCCAACCTTGATTGGGGGGATCTCATTGCATGAAGAAGATAATCATCGCACTCATGGCACTTGGCCTGTCCGTTCCTGCGCTTGCCGACGGAGCAGCGGTAAAGCGGAACGACGCGGTCTATTCCGCGAACGGCACACGGATCGGCAAAGTTGAGCGGGTCCTGACGGATAGCGACGGTACCGCGACCGCTGTGCGCATCATCTTCCGCGGCAAGTTCATCACGATCCCTGTCGCCACGCTGACCGCCGGTGAAAAGGGCGTCACAACGAGCATGTCGACCGACGACATCAAGAAGCTCTAGGCGGATTTACCGGTCGGTCTCGCCGCGAGCCATGACTGTTTGAGGCGAACGGGCCGAGGCTCTTGCCAGCAGGTTCACGCAAGATCGGCGATGGCGCGAATGGGCCGGCTGATGCCGTCCCATTCGAGATGGGCTGCATGCATCCTCTGAAGCGATGCTTCCATGGCTCCCGACAGTTCCATCAATTCGATGAACCCCCCGTTGGCGGCCAGGGTATCGAACAATGCAAAGCGCTCACCCGAAGGCATCGTGCCGCTGAAAGCGATTTCATGACCTTCGGCCGAGAGCCGCTGAACGCCCTCCTCGTAGGGAATCCGCAGCATGACGTGATGGTAGCCCTCTCCGCTGCGATCCAGCATCTCGGTGAAGACGGATGGTCTCTCGTTCGTCTGCTGAAGAAGTTCGATCAGCAGGCCGCCGGAAAATCCGAAGGCGACCTTCAGTGCAACTTGCGTTGGCTCGCCTCGATAGATCTGGCCCGGTAACACCGGCACGTCGAAGACAAAAAAAGGTCCTGCCTTGATGACCCTCGTCCAGTGGTCGAGCGCACGGTCCATGTCGCGTACGACCTGGCATAGTTCGAGAATCGAGCCATTGGGTTGCATCAGCCCTTACTCCACTTCGCTGCGGCGGTCCGCAGCCCGTGACTGCGGGCCCGGTCAACCAATTGCCTGCGCCGCAGCGCGCTATCCGAGGGCGGCAGCCGTCCTTCACCATCCCCAAGCGTCGCAAGATCGACGACGCGCACGTCGCGGATGAATGCCGCAGGATCGCTTCCCTCCGGCACGCCTTGCCAGCGCAGCAATACCCAGCCTTCCCCAAGCCCTGCGGTGTCGATCCAGTTGGCGATACCGGCATCCACGCCGGCGAGGACATAAGTGATCGTGCCGTCGGCGGAGGGCGCAACCTGTGAGCCAGCAAGACTTACCGTGCGCAGCATTGGATCGGGCGATATTGTCCAGGGGTCGGCAACCTGGATACCCGTGTAACGGCTTCCTGCCGGATCAATGGTGATGAGCAGCCCCTCGCCGTCCCGGAGCGCGAAACGACCTCCTGCAAGATAACCCCAGCCACCATCCCGCCCCTGAGGTCCGACTAGCCGATTGGGCTGCGGATACCCGAGAAAGTCGTCCTTGAAGCGCGACCAGAATGTCACCCAGGCTGGCATGTCGGCAATGATGGCGCGGGCGATATCCTCCTCTCTCCGTGGCATCGATGCATGCAATTGGTCGAGACGACTGACCCTGACTTCGGCGGGTACCTGTTCCCAGCGGCATTGGCTGTCGCGCGTGTAGATCTGGATGCGCGCACCACTCTCGGTTTTCAGATGGGCCGGCCCGCCGTCCCCAGGGCCCACCGTGACCGTCACGCGCCGACTTGAATCGCAGAGCGGCAACAGGTCTTGAAGAGTGAGCGCACCGAGATTTCGACCGAGGCCGGCATGGTGTTCGGGCTCGACCTCCGCAACGATGCTGAATTGGGGCGGATCGGCGGAGAAGCGGATTTGAACCGCGTACCCGCCATCGCCGTCGATCGGAATCTCGCGATTGATATTATCCGGATTATCGATCGCGACGGCGGCGCCGGGAAATATGTGACCGAACCAATCCCGAGGCGCATTGCTGATATTCCACACGACCTTGGGATCGGCGGGATCGCCGTTGGCTTCCCGCATAGCAAGGCCGAGGACCCATTGATCCAGCGCACGATCGAGGCCAATTCGTCCATCGAGCGTCTTTGATAGCGGATCGCCAAGCAGAATCTGCCGTGCGCTTTCGCGCGCAGCGCGAACGTCAGGCCGTTCGATGAGGCGCAGAGCCAGCCGCTCGGCTGAAGCCTGATCTTCCGTCCATAGCGGATTGACCGTCATGATATCGTCCCCACCCTGCCGCCTTCAGCGAAGATCGTGCTTCCCGTAGTGTAGCTGGAGGCATCGCTAGCAAGCAGGATGGCCGCCCCGACAGCTTCGTCCGCGGCACCGAAGCGCTTGATGGCGTTCCGCTCTGCCAGCCCCAGACCCTTGTGGATTTCCGCTTCCTGCCCATCGGGGCTCATGGAACCGACGCACAGACAGTTCACGCGCGTGTGCGGGGCCTGCGACTTGGCAAGTTCCCTCACCAGAAAGTGGAGCGCTGCTTTCGATACTCCATAGGCGACAGCCGGCGGGATGGGCGTGAAACCGCCGCAGCTTTGCACCGAGATGATACTGCCCTTCCCATGTGCCTTCATGTCGGCTTCGGTCAGTTCGGCCAGCCACCAGGTCGCCATGACGTTGACGTCGAATGCGGTGCGCCACACTTCGTCGGTGTTCGCCCAAAGACCGCCATCGGCGGCATATACGACCCCGGCTGCAGCATTGTTGAAGATGATGTGGATCGGACCGAAGGCATCGCGTCCGCATGCCACGAGACGCTCAAGATCGCTCCTTTTCCCGGCGTCCGCGACAATGGCGGCGGCGCGGCCGCCGCCGGCCGCATTTATCTCTCCTGCCAGCCGTTCGAGACGATCCCCCGAACGGGCGGAGATCACCACATTCGCCCCCAGTTCGGCGTAAGCCCGTGCAACATGTTCCCCCACTCCCGGACCAACGCCCGTCAGGATTGCAGTGCGCCCGTCAAGGCGGAAACGGTCGAGAATGCCCATGGTCTCGTTCCCCTGGTCAGGCCTATGAATGGTCGAAAAGATGGCCGTAACGCGCGTAGTATCCGGCAAGGCGCGCGTGTACCTCGGCCGGATCAATCCCGAACTGCTCCGGACTGTGCCGATGCCTCCCCAAGCGGTTCGCAGCGGGATTTTCGGCAAGAAAGCGGGCGATGCGATCGCGGTGCCGCACCGAAAATGGCAGATCGAACCGGCTGTAGATGCGTTCGATTGCAGCCATTGGATCGCTGACGACATCGCGGTGAGCAAGGTCAAGGATGCGCCCTTCCAACGCCGGATCGCCCGACCGCGCTTCGGTCGCGCGCGCCATCGCCGCACACCAGGTGTCGACGACCGATCGCCCGATCGCCGCCAGGTCGTTCGCGCCGCCCACAGCAGCAAGGAAACCTGCAATCATGCTCGAGAGCGAGGAGAAGGTGAGAACCGGATCGCGGTGGGTCCAGACCAGCATTGCACCGGGATAGGCCTGCAGCAGGCCAGGCAGGTCCATCAGATGCTGTGGCGACTTCAGCGTCCACCGTCCCTTCGGGCCTTTCCACTGGAATTGCTGCAGCATTCTCCGGTGCGTGCGATATTGTCCCTCGGGCACGGTTTCCTGCAGCCAGCGCGCAAAATCGGGAACACCGAGCTCGGCCGGAAAATTGGTGCTGGCGAAATGCAGCATCATCCCATGATTGCATTCGCCGGGCTGGGTACAATCCATGCGTTGGATGTCGGCTAGCTGCGGGGCATGCTTCAGCCAATTCTCGTAGATCGCCTGGACCTGGCCGATGCGCGGATCACTCTCGAAATTTGCTTCTTCAGGAGCGGGCCAGGGAATATACCATTCCCACTCGCGCGGCGCCCTCGCGGACGGATCGAGACAGAGCAGATCGTAGGTGATCGTTGTCCCTGTGCGCGGCAGACCGCAGACTATGAGAGGGTCGCCGAGATCCTGCTGCGTAATCTCCGGATGGCGTTTCTCATCCTCGATGTAGCGCAGCCGGGTCGCCAGCAGGCCGACAATCTTCTCACTTGCTGTCTGGCGCAGTTGCGGCGGCGGATCCATCGTCTCCACCGCCTCGACCAGACGGTGAAAGCCGGCCATGAACGAAAGGTCGTTTCCGAAATCCGTAAGGCCCGTGAGATCGCGCGCGCGCGCGATCAGGGTTTGCGGTTCCAAAACCGCCGCTTCACAAGAGCCCGCGTTCATGCAGGCCGCTTTTCACGGTGCTGCGCCATTGCCGTACTTCTCCCAGGTGCCGCGATCCGGTATGGAATCCGGTCGCTCAGGCCTTGTCTTCGACCGGTGTCAGGTTCTTCATGAAAGCAACGAAATCCGGACCCAATTCCGGGATTGGCAAACCCAGACGTTCCGCGAGGTAGAGCGTCATGAAGTTGTCGTTCAGCGACTTGTTGGTCTCAGGGATATTGCCGATACCAACCTGGCGGTCGAACGCGCCGATCGCCACCAGCGCCATGCGCAGTGCGACGACGATATCGTAGTATTCAAGGTTTCTCGCCGTCTGCCGGGTGGTCTCCTCCCAGATCGCGATCGTTTCTTGCTTGCTGGGCAGCCCTTCAAGCCGGGTAATGCCGAACCGGCGACCGAACAGGTCGTCGAAGTAAAGCCACCATGCAAGGTCGAGCTCGGCCGGTCCCAACGCCGCCAGTTCCCAGTCGATCAGCGCGTTGACGCGGCCATCGGGCGCGAACATGACGTTGGACGGTGTGGGATCGCCCCACAGTACGTTGACGGCCGCATCTTGCGGCATGTTGGCGCGCACATAAGCCATCGCCGTATCGACAATGGGCATTGCCCGCCCGCGTCCTGCGGCCTTGTGCCACGCTTCCAATGCACCGACGTATTGATCGAGGCCCGGCTCACCGTTTTCGGGTTGTGCGAGGAATTCGAACCCGTCGCGCCAGTCAATACTCGCCAGGCTGGCAAACGCCGATATGGCATTGGTAAAGGCCGCGCGCCGCTGCTCCGGCGCCATGTCGACCAGCCAGCCTTCAAGATTGTAGTTCGGGGTCTGCTTGGCGCATTCACCCGCCACTTTGCCCATCACGAGGAAAGGCAGGCCGAGAATCTCGGGATCGAGGTGCATCCCGATCCATGGCGGAACGGGGAGATCTCCGCGCGCATCGAGCGCGGCCATCATTTTCCCCTGAAGGGCCAGACTGCTGCCGAAGACGACTTCCAGGTCCATCGGCTGGCGGCGCACCACAAGTGTCTGCGCCTGGGGGCCTGCCTCGTCGACATAGTCGACCTCCACGAAGAAGATGTCGGCAGAGAAGCCCGCCCCCAATGTCACGTCGAGGGGGCGAACATGGATCTGGCGCCATTGCGGTTTCTGCCCGGCCAGCCAATCCTGCAACTGGACGGTAATGCGATCGGGGGTCAGCACGTCCATGATCACAGTCCCTTTGCAGCCAATGCGCGCTTCAGTTCGCTCGTGAGAGGACCCATGTCCTTGGGGGAGGAGCCGTGCAGTAGGATTTCGTCGGCGCCTGCATCAAGGAAGGACATCAGCTGATCGGCGCACTGCGCTGCCGTTCCCACTGCAGCCCCCTCGTCCAGCCACTGCTGGGGTATGAGACGGCTTACATCGACGAGTTCCTGACGCGTATAGGCCTGGTCGGCGGGCTTTCCGTTGAGCCCTGCAATCTTGGGGTGGGCACGGATGTCGTCGAGCACCTTCTTGTCCCAGCCGTTGATGTCGACGATCAGGTCGCCAAAACCGGGGAGTTCGAAATAGGTGATCGCGCGCCCGCCGACGACGGCCTCTTCCTCGTCCTTGGGCAGATCGGGAGCGACAATGATATTATGGTAGATGCGCACTGACATCGGGTCGCGCCCTGCCTTTTCCGCGGCCTCACGGACGATTCTGGCGCTGTTCTTCACGCCCTGCGCCGAAACGAAGGGGTGAAGCAGCACGCCGTCGCAGTGCTCGCCTGCAAATTCGAGGCTTTTTGGCCCGATCGCCGTGAAAATGATCGGCGGGGGCGTTCCTCCGTGGCGATCGGTCAGGTTGATGGCCGGAAACTTGCCGAGTATGCCGTCGTAATCGACCTTTTCACCGGCCCAGAGCCGGCGACAGATCGTGATCAGATCGGCAAGCCGCTCCATCGTGATGGGCGGGGATCCGAGCATCTTCATATAGGCCGGTACCGCGCGGGCGAACATGAGGCGGAACCGTTCCCCGCTCATCGCCTGCATCATGTCCGCAACGCTTGCAGTCACCAGCGGATGGCGCATCGTCGCATACATGGTTCCCGTTATGCGGATCTTCGATGTGGCCTCAGCCACAGCGCCCGCGAGCACAGCCGGTTCCTTGAGCGCATAGCGTTCGGAGATCCACACGCACCCCAGGCCGATCCGCTCCGCTTCCCGAGCTTCTTCGATGCCGCGCCGCGGGTCGTTGACACGCCCCGGCAGAATATACGTGCCGAACCTGTCGAAAAGCGCCTGTGCTCCCGGTTCCACCGCCAGCGTCATTGAAATCCTCTCAGTTCGTTATGCGCCGCAGGTTTGCGGCCGCGACTTCGATTGCAACCTGTCAAAAGACAGGCTCGGGATGAACCTCGACATAAAGACGCGTCAGCTTGAGCGAGGCGATCCTCCATGTCCCGGCCTGGCGGACGTAACGCTCCGTGTAATGACCAAATCCGGTGATGGATTGCGCACCGGGTATTGGGCTCTTGCCCGGCGCCCAGATAACGCGGTCCTGCATAGCAGTCACGACGTTCGCCTCATCCCCTTTGAGATCGATCTCCGAGGAATGAACCTGATGGGCCGACCGGGCATCCGCCACTGCAAACCGCACCTGGTCGAGTATCGCCTCATGGCCGGTGACCGGCGCGTGTCCGGTATCCTCCTGTACGTCCAACACCGCGTCGCTGGTGAAAAGGTCGATGAACCCCTCCCAGTCCTTGGTATCGAGCATGCGGCAGTAGCGCGCCTTGACGTTGCGGATCGCCTCGTAATCAAGCAGCATCGAGAGTGCATCGTTCATCGCATCCGTCCTTCACCAGATGATGCGGGTATGCGCTCGCAGCGCCCGCTCGCGGATTGCCTCGGCGCGTTCGTGCGGTGCCACCAAAACGGTGCCTGCCGGCAAATACTGGCGGACCTCGTTCAATTTCACTTTCTTCATGCTGGGGGTTGGACGCTCGTCAGTGTTGAACCACCGTCCCTGCACCGCGCCGCTGGAATAGCCCGAGGTATCGAGCCAGTTGTGCACGCCCGGGTCGCGCGCGGAAATAACAGCCCGAAATACGCCGTCGACGTCGACCACGGCCTGCGCAGCATTGAGGCTGGACTGATTGTGATACCAGTCAGTCGTTTCGTAGAGCTCGTTGGTCAGGATCAAAGACCAGTACCCGACCTCCTTCGGGATCCGCACTTCTGTTATGAGGGCCTCGTCCTCCGCGAGTTCGTAGGCGCCTTCATAGTACGACTGCCGAGCAAGACCCGTCATCTGCGAGAAATCAGCCACTTTCAGAGTGTTGATCAGCCCTTCGTCCCGCAGTTTCTGGACCTTGTCGGGAAATGCCATCGCACATACCGCCGCCGTCATGGGAATCTCCCCGAACCGGTGCGCGAGCTGGGCGAGGCTTGGTCTTCCCTTGGCGGCATGTTCGGCATCCAGGCGGACGATGCCGAAGCGAGGCTCGCGCTCACAACCCCAGTCGCAGGCCACGATCCTCACCATCAACTTTTCCGCCTCGGGCTTGAGCTCCCACCAGTCGCCGTCATAATCGGCGGGACGCCGCGGCGAGAGGATAACGTCGAAACTGCCGTCAGGCGCAATCCGCAGGTCATCGAAATCATTCGCATCCTGGGCGGGATGATGCTTCCCCGTGCGGAGCGTGTCGGGACCGAGCTGGGCCAGGATCATCATTCGCGTGGTGCCGCGATCGCCGCGAATGCGGTAAGTGCCGCCCTTCTCGATCAGCGCCGCCTTGTAAATGGTGTCTGCGTTGGGCTGGAAGATGTTCTGGCAGATATTGAGTTCGGGGACGAAGATCGGATGACTACGATCGTGCATGATCGCATCGTTCGCGGTCCTGAGCACTCCGGAGAGCAAGAGCCGCATCGATTCCTGCATGACATGCGGATCGCTGCGGAGACGCTCGGGAATGCGATCGCGCATCTGCTGACCCAGCGGACGAAGCTGGTCGAGAAGGTCTTCCCATTCGAATACGCCGTTATCGCTCATATCGCTCTCCACCTTTCTGCGACCGATCCATGCTGCACCTTGGGTGCGCTCCGCTTCCCGGCATCGTCGTCAAGGCCGCGATTGTCGTCATGCCCGCACAAACCTTGCGCCTAGTCGGTGACGAGAAGCGTGCGCAGCGCCGCGCGCTGTTCCTCATCGATTCCGGCAGCGGCAAAATAACCGTCGACGCCGCCCCACCGGCTCTCCATCTCGTCAAAGGCGCGCGCGAGGAAGCTGTCCTGAACGCCGATCAGCACTGCGACCATTTCGTCGGGCGGCACGAAGCCGAACGTCTTTTCAAGGTCACGCTTGAGATGATCCGACATGCGCAGATTTTCCCCGAAAACATCGGACTTGCGGTAATCTTCGGCAATCACCGCCCGCGGAACGCCCAGCAGTTCCAGGAGTAGTCCCACGACGACCCCGGTCCGGTCCTTGCCGGCCGTGCAATGAACCAGCATCGGTGTTTCGCGGGAAAGAAGCGCCTCAACCATTGTCGGCAAATGGCGCCGGAAAGCCTGGGGCATCAGGCCATAGTTATGCGCCATGACTTCCGACGCGCGCGAGGCACTCGGCTCCTGCCCGAGCGATGCCCACATATCCTCCCCTTGCGCGCGCAGGTCGGTATTCATGTCGAGATTGAGAAGCCTGCAATCCGGTCCGCACCAATCGTGGGGTGCCGATTGACGTTCAATGTCCGAGCGCAGATCCGCAACGCTGCGAAAACCAAGCCTCACCAGTTCTTCGCGGTGATCTTCCACGAAACTGGCCGGCCCCTCGGACCGAAAAAGAATGCCGTGCCGAACCCTTCGGCCGTCTAAGGTAGGCGTTCCGCCGATATCGCGAAAGTTCAGGCGGGATAGCGCGAGGGTCATCGTCTCAGCCCTCCACCGGGGGGAAGCTCGGGATCAGCGTTCGCATTTGTGCAAGCAATTCTGGAGACATCCAGACATGTTCAACGAAATGCCCGAGCGTTGGGCGCTCGTCGGTATAGACATAGCGCAGCATGTCTCCGACCGCGCCTTCGAACACCACCGGGTGGCGATCCTGATCGATCGAGCCCAGATGCGCTTCCCAATTCGCCATCGGCCCGCCGATCCGGGTCGCGATATGATGGAAGCGGATAGCAAGCTCATCCCCTTGCGGCAGGAAATCCTTGAACAGCGGCGCAGTGTCGCCCACCGGCTCGATCAGTTCGATTTCGACGCCCCCCACGACCGCAATGGCGATCTTGAGCACCGGCTTGCCTGTGGGATCTTCCCCTGGCTGGATGTTGCACATCTCGAAGAAGCCGGGCGTACCGTATTCCTGCTTGAGCCTCGCCATGGCAGCGGGCAGGTCATTGGTGACGTAGGCGACCTGACTGTGCAGGCTGTTTGGCCGGGCGAACATGCAATCCTCCTGATGTTAGGCTCCAGACTGGCGGCGAAATACCCTCTCGCACCTGCCGTCCGGTCAGTTGGCCGACATCTTCCCGCCATCGACGACGAGCGTGTCACCGGTGTGGTATGCTGCCATGTCGCTCGCCAGATAGACCACAGCGCCTTCCAGGTCGGCCGGGGTTCCTGCCCTTCCCAGCGGCGCTTTCGATGCGACGATATCGGCGATCTTTCGGCCGATCTCCGGGTCCGCGAACGTCATTTCCGTCTCGATGAAGCCGGGCGCTATGACATTGCAGCGCACACCGAAGTGGCCGAGCTCCGCTGCCAGCGCCTTGGCAAGCGCATTGAGCGCCCCTTTGGCGATACCGTAATGCGCCATAGTCGGCACACCCTGGAAGATCGAGCCGCTGCCGCAGATGATCAGGGAGCCCCCCGGATCGCCAGCCTCGGCGCGGGCCTTCATGTGGCGTGCACCTTCGCGCAGCGTGAAGACCGCACCGTCGAGATTGACGTCGATCAGCTGGCGATACCGTGTGACGTCCATTTCGGTGAACGGCACCTGGCTTGCGATGCCTGCGTTGGCAACAAGCGTGTCGATCCGTCCCATCGCTTCGAGCGCGCGTGAGAACCCGGCGACGATGGCCGGCTCACTGGCCACATCCACACTGTCAGCAAAGACCCGGACTCCATAGGCGCGCAGGGCCGCAGCCGCCTCCTCGTTCTTCTCCCGCCGGCGTCCCCAGATCACGATGTCGCTGCCTGCACGGGCAAGCCCCCGCGCGAAGCCGAAGCCAAGCCCGGAATTTGCCCCTGTGACCAGTGCCACTTTGCCGCTGAGGTCGAACAGGTTCTCCGGCACGCTCTATCTCCCAGTGACCGCTTTGAAGTCTGGCCCGCTCGGCGAAAGATTGCCCGTTGCGGTCTTCACATCAACAATCGGAACTTTCGCGGCCCTGCCAAAGCCATCGCCAAACGGCCTTAGTGCATCAGGGCATCCCGGAACTGCCGCGGGGTCACTCCGGTCGCCTTGCGAAATGCGGCGGAGAACGCCGCGGGACTATCGAAACCGCATTCCCACGCGATGACCTTGATAGCCATCTCGGTCTGGCTGAGCCTCTCCTTGGCTCTGAAGATTTTGCGCTCGGTGACGTAGCTGGTGAGCGTTTCGCCGGTGGCAGCTCGGAACGATCGGAAGAAATGACGCGTGGAAAGACCGCACTCTTTTGCCATTTCGGCAATTGAGGGCGGCTTTCCAGGCATTTCGATCCGCTCGTTAATTCGCTCCATTTGACGGCGCGAGAGTGCGCTGCGCGCGCTTCGATCCCCCGTATTCAGCCGCAAATACCGCTGCAACTCTATAGCCGCCTCGAGCCACATTGCCTGCACCAGCAATTCGCTGCAAAACCCGGGCTGTGCAATTTCGCCCGCAATACGCCTCAGAGCTGCGCGCACCGCCGCGCTGCGAACGTCGAGCAATGCCAAACCCAAATCGGCGGTTGGACGGCGCGCGTCCGCGAGATCGAAACCGGCTCCGTCAAATCCGCAACAGATGGATTTCTGCTCACCGTCACCCCAGCGCGTATGCAACCTGCTTCCCTCTGGAACGAAGATAATTTCGCCCAGCGCTCCCTCCCCGCCGCTTTCAAAGCCGCCACGCGGACGGCCTGGCCGCGGCGACAAGGCAAGATCCAGAAACCCGCGATGCGAAGTGAAGATGCCTTCCTGCCGCCCGAAAAAACGGTAGCGATGGAGTTCCATCACCACGCCAGGAAGTTCGATGCGCCCTTCGACCCTGCACTCCATCTCCGGAGTGGCTGGCAGGTCGTAGATTTGTGAAACAGTGTCCATCAAACTCTCCCAGGCGCCCTTTCCCGAAATCCGCCGCGCACGGCGACTGGCGTTATGAAGCAGGATTTGGCAGAGCTGCGATGCCCGATCACCTTGCCTAGGACAGGGTCCATCTCCTTAAATGCGGTAAAGGCCAAGGGAGAGTGACATGGTCGATTCCGCTCAGAAGGGGGCAACGCACCCCAACGTTATAGATATCACCGACCTTCATCACCCCGTGCTCGACGAAATCCAGAAGCAGGTGCTCGCCGGCGCCGAAGCTGCCGCTGCGCATATTGTGTTCGAGCCGCAGGTCATTCTGGCAGCCGCCATGGCGCAGACGGGCCTTTCGGATTTCGGCGCCCAGGACTTTCAGGAACGTCTGGCGGTCTGGTGTCAGTCCATCGACGAGGACGAAAACGCCTCTGCCGTGACACGGGCAAATCTGTTCCAGATGATGATCCGCTATGCAGCAACACGTCTGCGCGTCGAGGATATCGTGAAGCGACACCCCGAGATTCTCGAAATACCGATCGAGAGGCCGATCATTGTTGCCGGCCTTCCAAGGTCCGGTACGACGCACTTGCTGGGGCTGCTTGCGGCAGACCGCCGGTTCCGTTCCCTGCCTTGGTGGGAGGCAATCGCGCCGGTAGCAGCGCCCGATGAAACGCCCACACCCCAAGATTCCAACCCGCGCTGGACAAAGGCCGAACAAGGTTGGCGCATAATGGAATCGATACTGCCCTACATGGCGATCATGCACGAATTCTCGCCCGACCACATCAGCGAGGACATCGAGCTGCAGGCAGTCGATTTCTCCTCCTATCTCATAGAATGGCTTGCCCTCGTGCCGCGCTGGCGGGACTATTATCTCAGCCACGATCAGTCCGGAACTTACGCCTATTTGCGCAAATGCATGCAAATCCTGACGTTTCTTAACGGCCCTAATCGGTGGGTCATCAAGTGCCCGCAGCACATGGAACAGCTACCGGCCCTCTACAAGACATTCCCGGATGCGACTTTCGTGCTGACCCATCGCGATCCCGTCGGCTCAATCCGCTCGCAGCTTACGATGTACACTTACGCTGCCCGGATGCTGCGCAAGACCGTCGATATCGCGGAACCGCTCGGCTACTGGCCCGATCGGTATCAGAGGTTGCTGCGTGCCTGCGTCAGGGACCGCGATGTCCTGCCAGCGGACCAGACAATCGATGTCTATTTCGATGAATGGACGCAAGCCCCGGACCGGATACTGAGAGAGATTTATCGCATCGCAGGCGTTGAGCTGACGGACGAAGCGTTGGCTGAACTCCATCGCTATCTCGCCGAGCACGGCGAACAATCGAAAGGAAAGATCGTCTACGACCTGGAACGAGATTTCCTTGTCACAGCGGAAGAGCTGCGCCGGCCGTTCGGGTTCTATTTCGACCGCTTCGATGTCGAGGTTGAAGTGACGTAACTTCCTTCCGCGACCTGTCTTTCGGCAGGTCGTGAGCCGAGGCGCGCTCGCTAACAGCCATGCATCGACCAGACTCCAGCAGAGGAATGCCATGCCTGAATTGAATGTCATTACCCGTGACGGCTCGCAGCAAACGATCGCGGCTTCCGCGAATGCATCGGTAATGGAAGCCATTCGCGATTCCGGCCTCGACGAACTTCTGGCTCTTTGCGGCGGCTGCTGCTCCTGTGCGACATGCCATGTCTACGTCGATCCCTCGTTTGCAACGACGCTGCCTCCGGTGACGGAGGATGAAAGCGACTTGCTGGATGGGTCGCCTCACCGCGGCGACAGGTCACGACTGTCGTGTCAGCTGATGATGACGGATGCGTTGTCCGGTCTTACCGTGACTATCGCGCCCGAGGATTGATAATACCAATAGACTGAACAGAGAAAGAGAGAGAGGACAAACGTGGCCTGGAAAGAATCAATTCGCGAACAACTGGACGTGTCCGCTTCCCCGTTGCTCACCGATGCCCAGAAGAAGATGGTCAAGCACTGGACCGACCTTCAGGAAACCCTGAACGCGGGTGACTTCGATGGCATGGACCGCTTTTTCCATTCCGACTTTCGGTATGGAAACCCCAACCGGCCGGATCTTGGCACTTACGATCAGTGGAAGACCTCGCCGGTTGCGCTGTACAAGACCTTCTTCCCCGCCGCCTACAAGACCATCGACGCGGTAGGCAAGGGCGACGACGAGATCTGGATCTATGCGACCCACTACTGCAAGCACGTAGGCGGCCCGTACATGGGCGTGCAACCGACCGGCAACGAGTTCCAGGTGAACTGGTTCTCGATCGTCAAGTTCAAGGACGAAAAGATCGTCAGCATCTTCAGCATTTCGGACGTTCTCTCGATGCTCAAGGACATCGGTGTGATCGACGTGCCGCAGCCCGTCGACCCCTACAAGTGATTTGCACTTGCTCCCGCCGCGTTGTTCACGCGACAGGCGGGAGCAAGGCCGCCAGCAGAAAAGTGGCCAAATGGGCTGCCTGCTGGTCGGCGTGGTCCGCGTCGACCTCATGCCCGGCGCCCAGTCGTTGCTGCATCGGGACCGCGCAGAAATAGTATCCAACGCCCTGCACAAGCAGGGCCATCAGGGCAGCCGTCGAAAGGCCGTGGACGGGCCGCTGGCGCCTAACCGCATCGAGAAGATCGTCCAGCCTTCGCTGGAATGGCCGCACGAAGTGCTCGACGATGTGATCCAGTCGCCAGGTCGAGCGGCAACCTTCGACGTTGGTAAGCGCGACTATGTCACCGTTTCTCGCCGCCCACAGACAGAACCGCTCCACCAGATGCCGCAGACGCACTTCGGCGTCAGCCTGCTCGTCGAAAGCAATTTCAACGAAGGGAGAGGCCTGGGCCATCCGCCAATCGACCGCACGGACCCACAGATCCTCCTTTCGTCCGAAACGTACATTCAGGAGATTGTGGCTGACGCCCAGCCGCTTCGAGAGGTCGCGCAAGGTCGTGGCCTCGTATCCGCGCTCTGCAAATGTGGCGAACGCAAGGCCCAGAAGCTTGTCCTCATCCAGCGCCAGGTCGGCATTCTGGGCAGGACGGCCGCGGGCGCGCTGAGGTCTATCGAGCATCTGGAAGGGCATATTCAAAAGTCATTGACTTATAAATTGTCACGCGTCAATTTAATCAAAAGGGAGAGTGGATAGACGTTATGAGTCTCGAGAATGATCTCTGGTGGGCGGTAGCCCGTTCCGAGGAAGTGACCTCCCAGAAGCCCCTGTCGGTCGATATTGGCGATCAGCCGCTCGTGCTGTGGCGGGATAACCAGGGCATTGCGCGTGCGCTCGAGGATCGCTGCCCGCACCGCAGGGCTCCTCTCTCGCTCGGCTGCATCCGCGACAATGGCTGGATTCAGTGCGGCTATCACGGATGGAGCTATGACGGCGAGACCGGGCGCCTGAAGGAAATCCCGAACATGAAGGACCAGCAGAAATTTCCGCCGGTCTACAAGGCCAACGCGTTCGGCGTGTTCGAACAAGGCGGCTTTGTACGTGTGTGCCTGGACCCGAAGGCGAAAGTTCCACTAATAGCCGAGGACAAGTATAACTACTGCGGCACTGCAAACGTGAGTTGCAGCCATCAGGAGTATCTCAATGCGCTCTATGACGATCCCAGCCTGATCCTCAAGATCAGGGGAGTCCGCTTCACGCCTTATCTCATGTCTGAACTTCATGAAGAAGATGGCATGCTGGTGATGGAGCGCAATTGTCAATGGAGCACGCCGCACTGGCCATCGCACTTTGTGTCGGACTTTCCGCTGACGTTGCTGACACGAACGCACCCGCAGACCGGTCAAACCACGCTCATCCTGCGGGACGATCAATTCAACGAGCTAATGCGAGCGATGCTGTGTCCCGTTCCCTCGGCGCGGGGCGTCACGGCTGTGCGTTGGAGATCTGCACTGGGTGTGCGCCAACCCGGCCTGCACGGCGCAATTCTGCGGGGAATCAATCCGCTTTCGGTACTGTCATCGGTAGACGGATCCAGGCTGCGTGCCACGAAACCCACCGTCTCACTGCACGGCGAGGACCTGCGCAGCGCAATGCTCGAACAGACACCGCTCGTGCGCGACAAGACCGAAGCGGCCTGAAGGAGAAACTAGAGATGCTTGAAGTCGCTGATCGTTCCGCCGAACACGACGGAAGTCCCCCTTCCGGCACCGGCACCGGCACCGGCCAGATTGCGCTGAATGCCATCAATCGCTGGGTGCCGCACAATATCGTCATGCGCGATACGTGGTTTCCAGTCGCGCACAATTATTCCGTGACGGCCAAGCCCGTCCGACGTGCGGTCTATTCCCATCCGGTGTTTCTCTGGCGCGAGAATGGCACCGTGATCGCCAGTGAATTCCATCCGAACGAGCGGATAGCGCGCGACAAGAGCGAATATACCGACGCCCGCGGGTGCTATCCGGTGATGGAGCACTACGGCGTCGTGTGGGTCTGGTTCGGCAATCCGCTCGCAGCAGATCCGGTACACCTTCCGAGCCTGCCGTTCCTGCCGCCGGACGGCGGACTTCCGCGGCACATGACCGCGACGGTACGCTTTGAGAGCGCTGCACCGATCAGCCTCGAAAACCTAATCGACCTTACGCACGCCGATTTCCTTCATGCCGATGTCGTGGGGGATGAGCGATCGGACAGCGAGACGGTGGAAACTTTCTACGACAGCGAAACGGTCACCATGGTTCGCACCTGCGTGAACAAGTCGGTCGCGCCGGTGATGAAGTTTTTCAGCGGCATCAGGCAGCCCACGCAAAACGTGCGCCAGGTCATTCGCATCTACCTCCGCTCGCACTGCGCGATCGCCTATGGCCGGTTCAGCCCAGGCGACGACGTCCCTCTTTTCCATCCGTGTACACCCGAAACGCGGGATCGCACGCGCATGGAAATGGTGATGAACACGACCAATGCCGGGCTCATGTTCCGTCATGTCATGCCTAAAGCTGGCTACAAGGTTTCGCGCCAGGACAGCTACATGACCTCCCCGCAGAGCCCGCGCTACATGCGTCATACTGACCGCAAGGACCTCCACAGCAAGTTCGACCAGGCCGGTCAGCGTTACCGCATGGCGATGATGGAGTTGGCCGATCGGCAAGCCAACGGCGATTTCGCCTATCGCGACAACGTCAGCGCAGATTGCAGCGAGATCATCGGACTTCGCAAGGAACTCTTCCGGTTCTGACCTGACCTCTCCCCTTGGGCGGACATTAATGTCCGCCCTTTTTTTATCTTCGGAGTACTCATGCCCGAGCTTGTCAATGCCGTCGGCGCGGAGCGCCGCTGGTGGGGCGTCATGCCCACTCTTTCCGCCCCGATCATGGCCGGCATTGGCCAGCAAATGGAGCAGGTCGGATTCGAAGGCTGCTTCTCTCTGCAGATTTACGGCCCTCCGTTCATTCCGATGACGGCGACTGCCGCACTGACCCGTAGCCTCAAGGTCGGCACTGGCGTGGCTATCGTCGGCACGCGCAGTCCTCTCGAAACGGCCTATGCGGCGATAGAAGTTGACCGAATCTCCGAAGGGCGCTTCGTGCTGGGCCTTGGCTCCAGCATCAAGAGCTGCGTGACCGGCATGTACGGAGAGCCGGAACGCAAGCTGTTGACGCACCTGCGGGAGAGCGTCGGCGTCATCCGTTACGTGATCGCCAATGCGCACAAGGGCCTCGATCCGATCAAGGGCGAATACTTCACCGCCGATTTCGAGGAAATGATGCTGACCCCGCCGCCGGTTCGCGAGCGCATTCCGATCTGGATTGCGGCGCTCCAGGACAAGATGACCGCGCTGGCGCTCGAAATCGGCGACGGGCTCATGGTGCACGCCCTTTGGTCTGCGGCCTACACCAGGAGCAAATTGCCCTTCATAAATGAGACACTGGCAAAGCACGGCCGCAGCCGTCAGGATATCGAGATTAATGCGTGGCCCTGGATTGCGGTCAACGACGACAAACAGCAGGCGATCAACGACAGCCGTGCTACGGTTGCCGCCTATTCCGGCTACAAGGAATATGAGCCATTCTTCGAGGCGATCGGCTTTGGAGATCAGGCACGGGCCTGCCAACTGAGCCTCGGCGAACATGGAGACATTGCAAAAGTGATCGGCAATGTCTCCGACGAGATGGTGGAGGCCTTCGTCACCTGCGGACCCGTCGATGAGGTACTTGAGAAGATCGAACCCTTCTGGGAGGTGGTCGATTCGCTTTGCCCGATGACGCCTTACCGCGATCTAACGCTGGAACAGTTGACCCAGTACAATTCAGGCCTCTTCCAATTGGTCGCTGCCGCTAAGACACGAGCAGGCACGGCAATTCCGGCGCCGGCCTGATCAGCGTAGCCTATTGCACCATTTGCCGAGAAAGAATGCCACGGGCCGGCGTCGGGGATTAAGATTGCCCCCGCGCATGCCCGTGCAGGCGAAACGCGAAATTGGTGCCCCCGGGCCATGGTACGCAGCGGATTTGTGCGCTGCCCACCTTGTCATCGCTGCCTGCTGCGGAATCCGGACCATCAGATTGGCCGCTTTGGTGCGATGAAGCCTCGATTGCGGTTTGCTGGCGGCGACGGAGCGACCGGATTTTGGCGACGCAAAGCGTACTCTCAACGCGAAAATACTGAATGGATGTGCGGCTCGCCAACGCCTCGTTCAACAACGGCCGACGGCGATCGAATAAGGCAGATCACCCATGTGCGATCGAACTTGACCACCAGTCCAACTCGGTTGCCTCCTGGGAGATGCGAAACCGTACTTGCTCGCATGCGAGAGCCACTACGTCGCGGGCTGCCGCCAGCCCGCAGAATGTGCATCGGATCATCTCGTCCATATAGTCATGCGGATCGCTTATTCCGCGAACGAGGCGCCGCCGAGCTTCGACAGTCATTCCCACGATGAGGTCTACGGCGGCGTCCGCCGATGTGAACATTATCTGACCACCATCCCTAGCACCCTCCAGAGCATCGCGAACCATGAGGTCAAACGCTCGCTCGCGCGCAAAATAATCCACAAAGTCGATGCGGCAGGTAAAGCCTCCCCACCGCGGATCGTGTAGCGCGCGCAGCATCACCATCATCGCACCGCCCACGGCCCGCACCAGTGGATCAGAAATATCCTCGAACAAGCGGCGATAATCGGCGATCATGCCCACCGTCATCGCCTCTGCCAACTCCTCGACTACCGCATCGATGGAATCGAAATACTTGTAGAAACTCCCACGCGAGACCTCCGCCAGCTTGATCACGTCGTCGATGAGGACATGCTGCGCGGCCTGGCCTGGCTGGTAGAGTTCAAGTACCGCCTCAATCAGCCTCTGCCGCATCCGCTCGCGCCGCAGCGCTGCTGCCTTGCTGCGCGGATCCGGCTCTTGAAGGTGGGAGGCAACCGAGGACATGCTGTCCTATTGCATGGGATGGAAATAGCGCGCAAGCAGGCTGCCATCATCGCTGAACACATACTGTTCGATGCTATATGCAGTGATGGCTTGCCCCTGATATTCCCCTTCGTTGCGGACGTAGATTACGGCTTCGTTGCCGCTGACTTTCACATCTTCCACGAAAAGCTTCCAGCCCGCATATTCACGGCATAGCGCCTCCAGCTTGTCCCACCCTTCCTGGATCGGACCTGTTGCTGGATCCTGCACCCTGAACCCTCCAGGCGCGATAGCCCTGAACGCCGCCAAAAAATCGTCGAGCCGCCCGGCGGTGAACATCTCGGCTTGCTCTTTGAGGAAGGTCGCGATTGCCTGAGGTGTTGGAATGGGCATCGTTTTCTCTCCTGTGGTGAAAGGGTTATCGGTCGTTTGAAAGGACAGGCACCGGCCCGATGTCGGGAATGAGGCGGATGTTCGATGCACGGCCCGTGATTGCCCGCCCGTAAAGCTCGAGGGACAAATGGCTATTGAGCGCGTTGTGGCGCGTGCCCACGCTGAGGTCGCGCCAGAAGCGCTGCAAGGGATTGGACAACGCGAAGGCACCAGGTCCGGCCACGTCCATCAGCCGCTCGCCTGCCCCACGCAGTAGTTCCATGGCATAACCACAGTCCGCCTGGATCCGCGCCTTGTCGTATCCAGTCAAGACCCGTTGCTGTGCCGCCTCGTCCAGCATCGCGGCAGCTTGACGGACGTGCAGCCAGGCCGAGTCGATTTCCATTGCCGCGCGTCCTGTCATTCCGATCAGGGCTTCGGAGGCAGTCTGAGTGGTAAAAGTCCAGCCGACGACCGGCCGCCGGTCCATCACGTCTACTACGTGCTCCAGCATCGCCATTGCTGCGCCGAGCATCGGCGCCAACACGCCCAGCGGGAACAACGGCTCCATCGGCCAGCGGTCCCGCGCCTCAAGACCTTCCATCTCGAGGAGCACTTCTGGTGGAGGTGTATCACTGGGTTTCAGGATCAACTCTTCCGGCACGAACAGGTTTTCGGCAACGATCATGTTGCTCCCCGAGCCGGCCATACCTGCAACATGCCAGTTGTCCTCGATGGAACATGCCGGATCATGAAGGTCCAAGAATGCCATGGCTGGCTGCGCGCCAACCCCTGTATCAAGCATGATGCCGTTCAGTGCCCAATCGGCATGAAGGCATCCGGAACCATATCCCCACCGTCCCGAGACGAGGTAACCGCCGGGTACTCCCGTCGCGTTGCCGCTGGGCGCCGATGCGCTGCAGAACAGTTCACCCCCATGACGAAAAAGCAGCTCTGTCATCGACGGCCCTAATCCAAGAGCAGTACCGGTTATTCCGCTCAGCAAACCGTAGGCCCAGCCGGTGCCCGGGCAGGCACGAGCGAGTTCCGCCACCGTTTCAATATGGGTGATCAGTTTATGCCCCGGCCCTCCAGCGCGTCGGGGTGCAGTAATGTGAAACAAGCCGGAGTTGCGCAAAGCCTCCATCACCGGCGCGACGATGCGGCGTTCCTTTTCGCATCTGTCGGCATTTGCCGCGAGCAAAGGGCGTAATGCGCGAGCGGCGTTTACAGGATTCTCGACGCAGGCGACAGTCAATTTGCCAGTGTGAAACGTGCCGATTTGCATCCCTAACTCCTATAATGACAATTTCGTCATTATTCGATTTCAGGGGATTTGCAAACTGCGTTGTCAAAGAAAGGGCTAAGAATTCTCGCCGCGCATGACCTCGAGGTGGGATAATGCCGATATTCCGTGAAGCGCGAAGTGCCGAGACTGATCGAAAGCCAGCAAAGCGACGTTCTGCTCAATGTTCGTCACCGACCAGAATCTGCTTGTTTCGAAGGCAGATCCTTGCGCCAGAAAAACCGAAACCAATTTGGGCCTCGCCCCCTCCGAAGATAGGAATCGAAACGAGATAGATCTCTATAGCTCCCGCCGTCTGCCCGTTCTTTAGCAGCGGGGAATATCACGCGCGGCGCAAGAAGCCGGACGCAAGTGGGAGGCGATACATGAAAACTAAATTCGTCCGCATCGTAGCGGGGACAGGGCTCTGTGCAATGAGCGTGCTTCCTGTTCAGGCATGGGCCGCCGATGGCCCGCCCACGCCCGACCAGACCGCTGAAGCGCAGTCCTCCGCCGCCCCGTCCCTGACCGGCGAGATCGTCGTCACGGCGCGGCGGCGTGAGGAGCGGCTTCAGGACGTGCCTGTATCGGTCGTAGCATTCTCCGATACCGCCCTTGAGCGTAGCAGCGTCCAGACGATTGCCGATATTCGGACTATCTCGCCCGGTCTCACATTCAGTTCGGAAGGCGGCAAGGACAACACCTCGGTTTCACTTCGCGGGATCGGGCAGATACCGACTGGCGAAGTCACGCCCGGTGTAGTTACCTATTTCGCGAACGTGCCCCTTGCCTCGCTCGGCTCGAACGTGCCGACGTTCGATATCGGCAACATCCAGGTCCTCAAGGGCCCGCAGGGCACTTTGTTCGGCCGCAACACCCTTGGCGGTGCAGTTCTGATATCCCCGCAATCACCTGGCCAGGACTTTGGCGGTTACCTGCAGGGGACGTACGGCAATTACGACTATCGCGAAGTTCAAGGCGCCCTCAATGTCCCGGTCATCGCGGACGTTCTGGCCATCCGCGTTGCAGGACAGATCAGACGGCGCGATCCGATGACATATTCGATCAACGGCGGCGATGGGTTCAATGACGTCCATCAGGACAGCGCACGAGCCTCGTTACTCTTCACGCCCGCCGATTGGCTGAAGAGCACGACCATTTTCGACTACTTCAAAGCCAGAGAATCTGCCTCAGGGTATTATCTGCTTCGCCAGAACTTCAGCTTTACGGACCTGTTCGCCCCATCCGTCGGCGCGGCTGCAGGTGCACTGATCGGCGGTTCCCTTGATGCTCAGACGGCGCAGTATCTCGCGTTGCAGAAGCAGAATTTCTACGGTGCTTTCACGGACGATTCGGGATCCGGCCGTGCCAATCGTCGCAACTGGGGCATTTCGAACGACACATCCGCAAGTTTCGGCCAATTCACGCTGCGAAACATTTTCGGTTATCGCAAGAATCGCAGCGACCAATTGATCAACACTTCTGCTCTCGGCCCAATGTACCTGCCGGGCGCCGCACTGGGCAGTCCGGTGGATGTTCCCTTCACGGTATTCCATGCGGCTGCGCTGATTCAGCGCCAGTATCTGACCGACGAAGTGCAGTTCCTTGGCAGCTTCGATCGATTCAATTTCATTGTCGGCGGCTTCTATAGCCATGACACACCCGATGGTCCCTCCGGTTCGACATTCTCCGCATTCACCACGCCCGGAACACCTGCCGCAGTCGTCACCGCCAATGTCAGGAACACCAACTACGCTGCGTTCGGACAGATCTCCTACAAGGTGACGGACGCCGTCACGCTCAACGCCGGCCTGCGCTACAGCTGGGACCGTGTGTCGGCTTGCGGCGGTGCCATCGGAACTTCCTATGCCGAGGATTCGACCTGCCGGTCGCTTGCAGAGCTCGATCTTCCCGACGGCATCGGCGTGGTATCCAATCGCGGCTCCGCGCCCAGTTGGACGATTGGTGCGGATTGGAAGGCCGCGCCTGACCTCCTGCTCTATGTGGTAAGCCGTCGCGGCTACCGCGGTGTCAATGTAAACACGCCGCTGTTCGAAACGCGCTTTACGACCGGGGGAACCGACCCCGCCTGCGGATCCGGCTCCGGTCAATGCGTTGATTTGCGGCCATTCCAGAAAACCGGGAAAGAGACGCTTACCGATATCGAGATCGGCGAGAAATGGACGTTCAACATCGCCGGTGCCCACGGTCACATCAACACAGCAGCCTATTACAGCAAGTATAAAAACGCGTTGCAATTTCTGAACGCGCAAACATTGATTCCCGCTTCCGCCCCGGACAGTCCCACCAACGGTTCGTTCGGCGTGAACGCCGCAGACCTGTCGATCTATGGCGTGGAACTGGATGCCGCCGTCAGCCCCAGCAGAAACCTGACGGTCTCCTTCAACGGCGCTTATACGCACATGAGGGTAGACAAGCTCACGCTGCCCGACGTGGAAGGAATTTCCTTCACCTCTTCCGACGTAAACAAATACGCGCCGACCTTTTCCGGCACTTTCAGCGCGAACTGGACTTTACCTGTCCGTCCGGCGGACGGTGATCTGGTGCTGAGCGGTGACCTGTTCATGACTGCGGACTTCGGTGGTCAATATGGTGAAAAGCTGCCAGGCTACAATCTCGTCAACATGCGCCTGGACTGGGAGAACATCGCTCATACTGGCGTCGATCTCAGCTTCTTCGTCCGCAATCTGACCAAGGAGCGATATTTCGCGGCTGCGGATGTCCTGCTCAAGAGCTTCCCGGTCAATTCGGTAGCTGTAGGCGATCCGCGCACTTACGGGGTCGTTGCCAAGGTCCAATTCTGAAATCAATTCGGCTCCGCGTTATCCGCGGAGCCGATCAGGTAATCTTGTGCGGAGCGTTCAGTCTGCGACTGACCGCTCCGTTTTCATTAGTGTGCGGCCGCTTGCATATCCATGACATCGCCGAAATATGGAGTGTGGTGGCAAATACCGCCATCGACCGAGAAGACTTGGCCCGTGACGAATGCCGAAAGATCCGAGGCAAGGAACAGCACGGCCCCGGCGATATCGTCAGGCACGCTTTCTCGTGGCAACAGGACATGCCGCTGTATCATGCGCAGTTGTTCCGCAGGCATCATCTCGCGCGCCTGCGGTGTAAGAACCAAACCGGGCATCACTGCGTTGCAGCGGATGTTCTGGCGGCCCAACTGGGCGGCAGTGTTGCGCGTAAGACTGTTCACCGCTCCTTTCGAGGAAGAATAGGCCGGGTTGAAGACATCCCCGAGGATCGAAACGCCCGTGCTTGTATTGATGATCGACCCACCGCCCGCGGCGATCATGTGGGGAGCGACGTGTTTGATCATCAGCATCGTGCCGCGCGTGTTGATACGAAACGCTGCATCCCAAACCGCTGCGTCCATATCGACCAGAGCACCGTCAGCGGCCATTTGGTTGACGGCGGTGTTGGCGGCATTGTTGTGCAGGACATCAATCCGGCCATGAGCCGTGATCACTGCGTAGACCAATGCAGCGATACTCGCCTCTTCTGCAAGATCGAGCGGACATGCCATCGCCTCCCCACCGGCGGCGCGGATGCTCTTCGCCACGCGCTCTGCTCCCGCCAGATTAATGTCTGCCAGAACCACTTTAGCGCCCTCGCAGGCGAGCTTGCGAGCGCATGCTTCCCCGATGTTGGATCCCGATCCCGTGACGACGGCGATTTTTCCCTGAACCAGTCCCATCCTCACTCTCCCAGCAGTATCTTCCAGGTCCCCAGTTCCTCGCCCGCGACGAAGAACCGCTCGTTCATAGGCAACCCGTTCTGCCCCCAGGAGTCGTGGTTGGCGACCCACGCCTGAATTCCGTACATCACCCACAAGCGCGTCTGCTCCCAGACCTCCTCGAAACTGGGAATTCCGGGAACGCCCGTCGCGGTCAGGTAAGACAGATACTGCTCGAGCAGATCCTTGTGATGGGCGCGCCGCTCTTCGATGGTCAGCGATCCGACTAGGAAATAAGTAAGATCACGCCACGGACGTCCACGTCGCACCAGTTGCCAATCCAACCAAAGCCTTTCCCCGCCAGGCAGGATATAGGTGTTCCCCTGGTGGCAATCACCCAGTGCGATGCAATAGGGCGCGTCATAGGCACGCTCAAGTTCGCCCAGCCGGTCGAATGCGCGCTCGACGCGGCGCGGATCGTCAAGATAGTGCTTTGGCGCGATCGCGCGGAAATTCGGATCCTTCAGATTGTCGTCGATCCACTGCCACATGATGCGGACCTGGTCGCTGTCGACCGGAGTATCCATCTGCGTCTGCAGCCACGGGGCATTGGCCTTGGAGATTTTTTCGCTTCCCCAGAGACTGGCGTGAAGACCAGCCAGTCCCTCGAGGTTGGAGGCGATCATGTCGATGCCGGAGTGCTGCGTACTGTGACCAAAGTGTCCACCGCGATCATTGAGGTCTTCCAGCACGAGCAGGCCGTGAGCGCTGCCATCGTCGTCCCAGTCGGCGTAATAGCACTGCGCGGTGGGAACCTTCATTTCCTTGGCGAGGAAATGATAGAACCGGGCCTCGACGGCATGGATATCGACATTGTCGAAGCTGCCCGACCAGTTGGCCTTCAGGCACAGGTTCGCGGGGAGCCCGGCGGCAAGCCCCGCTTCGTTCCAATCCACTTTGACGCGCCACTTGGTCGTGTGGCTGTTCAGCAGCTGGACCGTTTCCATGCTGCGTGCCGCGACGCCGGGATACTTGTGGGCCATAATCGATCCCAACCACGCGGCATCGATCCCCTCCATCGAGGTCGGCAGATGACCAGTTCGGGTGGGATAAGGACGAGGCACACAATCAGGATCGACCGTCGCATTGCGGTATTGCGGTTGGGCTTGTGGGTCCATCGAACTCTCCTGATGTGTTCTTGTGTTACAGCGTCGTCCGTCCCGGCGAAGGCCCTCGAACCTGGGCCGAGGGAGCTTGCCGGCTTTGCGGACCGATTTTACGCTGCATCCGGGATACCGAGCATCGCAGGCGCAACCGAAGCGCAACCTGCCCGAAGAGAGGGACCACCCCGACCTTCGACGGAGACCTGGGATACGGCTTTTTGCAGGTTTTGGCGCTCATCCATGGTTCCCATCTCGACCTAAGCCAATTGCGCGTGGCGCTTGCCACCGAGGGCCAACTATCAATCGGCCCTTCCAGTCGCCCCGCTGCGCCAGGGTGCCGATCCGATCTGCCGAGAGCTGGCGCGACGAAGTGAGCTGTACGATGAGTGTTACTGCGTGGTCCGGGAAATCACGACGCCGGCCCCGTCTCTACGGAATGGTTAGGCACAGCGCGCCGGCTTTGGGATTGACGGCTCGCAACAACGCTCGTCGCGGCGGTGTTCGATCTCGACTTCGATGGGCGGGTCTGGTTCTGGCGTGGGTATTGGGACGCGTCCGACGGCACGAGGCTGGGGAGCGTTCACGGTGCGGCGATGCGGCCCAAATTCTGTACCGAATGAACCGGCGTTGCCGCGTAGCGCGCTAGCCGTCGACCTTCGTCACGTTCCTTGCTGCGCGCTCCGCCCCTGATGGCGGCGATTATGGTCAATCAACCGATGCGTCGCGGGGGCCGCCTCGGCAGCCTTATTGCCGCTGCCCTCCGGCAATGCACAGCACAGGGCGCTTCCCGCCGGGACGAGAAGCGCCGTGTATGTGACTTGAGAGCTAGTTTGCGAGTGTCAGGGCCTGCGCCATC
Source organism: Novosphingobium sp. BL-S-32 (assembly GCF_056857055.1). Classification (NCBI taxonomy): domain Bacteria; kingdom Pseudomonadati; phylum Pseudomonadota; class Alphaproteobacteria; order Sphingomonadales; family Sphingomonadaceae; genus Novosphingobium; species Novosphingobium sp. BL-S-32. Next base: position 148,990 of record NZ_CM166477.1, read on the forward strand.
GAATTGCCCGCAATAAAGCCGGTGACCATGGCAGGACCTACGTTGCACCCATGCGCAGGCGATTTGCCTCGCCAGATCGAATTGGCATCCAACCCGGCAGCATAAAGACCGGGAACAGGTGTGCCGTCTCCCCCTACCACGCGAAACTGCGCGTCGACCTTGAGGCCCACGGTCGTCGAGCCATCGCCGGGGTAGATCTTGATCGCATAGAATGGAGCCCGCTCGACGCGCCCCAGGCAGGGATTGGGCTTGTTCCGGGGATCGCCGATCTCGATGTCGATCTGTGTCTCTCCCTTTCCGAAGTCGGCGTCATGCCCGATCTCCGCATAGCGGTTGATCTTGGCCACGCTGGCGACAAGGCCGTCCGGTTCTACGCCGATTTTCTCTGCGAGTTCGCGAAGACTGCGCCCCTCGGTCACATAGCCTGCTGCGATAAGCTTCTTGAGACCGCCGCCGCCGGGATAGACCATGCCCATGCCGTACTTCTTGATGAAATCGGCATCGCAGATGATGTGGGCCGGAACAGCTCCGTCACGGTGCATCGCTTCAACGAAATGCACAGATGCTTCATTACCGAAGCGCTCGCCCTTGGCGTTGACCGCTATGCATCCGGGCTTCGACATATCGATGAGATGGGCATAGCGTGCCACGTATCCGTCGGGCCGCGTGAGCTTGGAGACCACCGCCCATACCGCGTTGACCAGATTTTCCTCGGCAAGCGCGCCGCCTGCCTCCAATCCCATGTTCATGCCGTCGCCCGTGTTTTCGTAGGGGAGGATCGAGACATGGTTTTCGGCAAAAGGGATATAAGCCTTGCGAAGCTGCTCGCTGGCGGAAAATCCACCCGATGCCAGCAGGACGCCCAGCCTTGCACCGATCTCTTCGCCACCTACCCGAACGCCGGTCACCCGGCCGGACTGCACCAGCAAATGATCGACCGGCGCATTGGTGCGCAGCGTAATCCCCGCGTCGAGCGCGGAGCGAAGGAGACGGGCCGCCAGTGCATTTCCCATCGTGAGACGCGTGCCGCGAGGATAGCGGCGAAGCTTGTCGAACCCGAATTTGGCAGCCAGCTTGCCGAAGTGCACGAGCGATTTTGCCGAGGGCATTTGCGCAAGATACGGCAGATCGAACAGGTCGATCATGAAGCCTCCTGGCGCGTTGAACTCTTCCCGCGCGGGCCTCAGCTGCGCGAAGTGTTCCCCCAGCTTCTTGCCATCGTACTCCTTAGGGGCGAGCAAACGACCGTGATCGGCTGCGCCGTCAACTTCGGGATACCAATCGCTGCTCGGCGGCGAGAGCAGGAATTCGACCCGGCTGTTTTTTTCCAGCCACTCCACCATCCGGGGCCCTGCATCGAGGTAGGCATCAATGAGCGCCGGCTCGGCCGAGGGACCTATGACATCCAGGACGTATTGCCGCGCCCTGTCCTTGCTGTCGTCGACCCCGGCGGCCCGCGCCTGCGGGCTTACCGGAACCCAGATACCGCCGCCCGAGATCGAGGTCGTTCCCCCAAAATGCGATGCCTTCTCGAGAACGATCACCGACTTCCCCGCCGCCGCCGCGCGAAGCGCGGCAGTCATGCCTGCCGCGCCCGAACCCACCACGACCACATCATACTGGGTCATTGCTACCTCCCGTTTTTCGATTTGGATGGAACGGCGCTCACCAAACCCGTCGTTCCGACGGCCCAGTTCAGATTTTCGGCATGATCTCTTGCGCGACCCACTGCAGCCGCTCGACGTATTCATCCATTCCACCAATCCCTGGCGGCAGAGGGACGATCGTCTCGTTGACACCCAGGTCGCGAAGCCATCCGATCTGGTCGATGATCTTCTGCGCGTCGCGAGTTCCTGGCGCGCGCGGGTCGTCCATGATTTCGTGATGCGCACCGACATTGAGCATTTCGAGCGCGAAGAACAAGTCGATGGGGCGCCCGTCATATTCGGGCTGGGACCGGATGAAATCCAGGCACTCCGGGAATTTTTCGGGCGGTGTCCTGAACGGAGACCAACCGTCGCCAAACTTTGCCACGCGCTTGAGAACAGCTTCCGCGTCGCCGCCGAACCAGATCGGCAGGCCCGGCTTTTGGACCGGCTTCGGTGCGAACCCGACATTGCTGAATTTCACGAACTCGCCGTCGAATTCCGGATTGTCAGCGGTCCACAGCTCGATGATCGCAGCCACGTACTCGTCGGCCATTCGTCCCCGGTTATGGAAATCCACTCCCAGCATGTCGAACTCTTCCTTGAGCCATCCCACGCCGAACAGCGCGGTCGCCCGCCCACCGCTCAACCAGTCGAGCGTAGACCATGCCTTGGCCTGGACGATCGGGTTTTGGAGGGGCAGGATCGTGACCGAAGAGCTGACTTTCATCCTGGAGGTTCGACCGGCAAGGAATGCGAGAGCCACTGTTCCATGAACGTAATGGTCGCCTGACAGTTCGATGTGCTCACGGGGAATTATGAAATGCTCGCCCAGCATGCACTTGTTGAAGCCGAGATCGTCCGCAATTTTCAGCGCATGCCCAATATCGTCGCCCGTCAGGGCATGCTCCCAGGGCTGGGTCATCGCAGCCACGTGCATGCTGTTGGGCACACTGACGTTCAGTTTCATCTGCTGTCCTCTCACGATGTCGGGCGGATAGTGAAGCGCGGCGGCGTGCTCGCACCTTTCCTTAGGAAGGGGCGCGAGCGGCGAATGCTCATGCGGCTTGCCTGATCAGGCGTCGGGAAACTGCGTGTTCGAGATCGGCCGGAGTATCGAGATCGAAACCCAGGCCAGCCCTTTCGACTATGGCGGCACCGGGCGACTGCCCCCGGTGATGTGCTAGACTGCCAGGACCGAATGCGAAGGTGAACGAGCCCGAGTCCCCAAGAGCGATTGCATTGGTGCCTTTGCCATGCCGGTCGGGGGCGAATGCGCGTCCCGTCGCCAGCGCCGCGGCAAGCAGGGCCTCCACGTCTTCACCGACCAACGCAGGCAGGTCGGCATGGATAACAAGGAGCGGTCGGCTGCCGAAATGTTCGCGGATCCTGTTCAGTTCGCCGTTGAGACCAAAGCCGCTGTCGCGCAGCCATTGCACCGGCCAACCTTCCACGCTGGCAGGCGCCAGGACGAAAGTCGATTCGATTGCCTCGATCCCGGAAAGGCAGCCCACGACGTGCGCCGCCATCGTGCAGGCCAACGCCTGCCGCTTTCTCGCACTCAGGCTCGGGGCCAGTCGCGACTTCGTTTCCCTCCCCTGTTTCCAGGGAACCACAGCGATCCAGTTTCTCATCGTGCAAGTCCTGCGGCGGAGCTAATTGCAAATACGAAGGCGCGCGCAGGCGCCCCGTTCATGCAAACAGGTCTTCGCGCCTCGGGCGTACCAGTTCGGCGGCTTTGCGCGGCATCCCCTCAAGGCGGCATCCGCGGACGAGAACGGCCGGTATGCCTTCTGCCCCTTCACCCGTCACCAACCCTGCCGCGCTGGCTATCATGTCGGCCAGCGCCACCTGAGTGACTTCCAGAGGGCGATCGTCGCGATCGAGTTCGCCGCGGCGATCGTGGAGAGCCGGCAGGCCCGCTGCGCCGATGGCAACACAGACCACGCCAAGGCGCCAGGGCCTTCCAAAGCTGTCCGAGATCACTACCGGCACTCCAAGCGCGCTATGCAAATTCGCCGCTGTTGCGTCAGGGTCCAGGGGGAGCAGCAGTGCACGAGCGCCCAGTGATGGACCGATGTTGGAACGATCGATCCCCGCGTTGGCCATGACGTGACCCAATTTGTGCCGGGTGATCAGCACTTCGGGAACCGCTCGCACAATCTCACTCGATTCGTCGAGCACCAGTTGAACCATGCGCGGATCCTTGCGCGTCAATTGGGACAGTTCGCGGGCCGGCTCACCCGGTTCGACTTGCTCAAGATCGACCTGCCGTCCCTCGGCCTTCGAGACAATCTTCTGGGTTACCACGAGTACATCCCCATCGCGCAGCGGCGATCCACACCGTTGGAGGGCATCTCCAAGTATCCCAGCGAGGTCGTCGCCGGGCGCGATTTCGCCGATGCCGCTCAGTTCGACTATTTCGATCATCGCCGCTGCCTATTGCTGATCTGGCGGGATAAGCTCGCCCGTGATCCGAATGCCGGCGCCGTCGACACGGTACGTCTTGTTCATGAAAATGAGGATGGAGGTCAGCGCCTCGGCTGCGGCGGAATTGACAAGCGCGCCGCCGTGAAGACCCCGAAGCCCCATGGCATCGGCAAGGTCCACAATCCGTCCGCGCGCTTCCTTGTCGTCTCCGAATACGAGGACATCGCAGCCGACATCGACGTCCTGAGCGAGCTTGTGGGCAGCGACGTTATGGAACGCCGACACGACCACGGCACTGGGGCCAAGAGCCGCTTGCGCTCTCATGGCTGCCGATCCCTCGTCGGGCAGTTGCACGCGCATGACCTTGGGAGGAACTAGGGGAACGGTAGTATCCACCACCAGCTTTCCTGCGACATGCGGCGCAATATCAGCAAGCGTCGCTTGCTGCGCGGCGAAGGGAACCGTGACGATCACGATATCGGCTCCTGCCACCGCGTCGACGTTACTCGCGCCGCGAAGTCCGTGCCCCAACCCCGATGCCGCGTCCTGCGCACTTTGGGCATTTCGCGATCCGATTACGACCTCATAACCTGCTCGGGCAAGCCGCCAGGCAATAGCCGCACCAAGGTTTCCCGTGCCGCCAACGACGGCAATAGAAGGTTGCGTCATGCCTTGGCTCCGGTATCCATCGCTGCAAAGCGCAGCATGTCCGCATAGACGGCCGAGTGCGAAGTGAAGCCGCCGTCAGCGACGATCGCTGCTCCCGTGATGTAGCGGGATTGCTCGGAAGCTAGAAATGCGACGACCTCGGCAATGTCCTCGGGCCTGCCGAGGTGGTCGACCAGATTGTGCTCGGTCATCAGCTTCTGCGCCGCCTCGGGCATGTTCCTGTCAAGCGCCTCGGTCATGGCTAAGCCCACGACAACGACATTGGAGCGAATGCCCTGCTTCCCGTACTGGGTCGCGATGTAGCGCGAAAGTCCCAGCAAGGCCGCCTTTGACGTGCCGTATGCCGGGTAATCAAGATCGCCGGCGAGACCCTTGCCGGAGCCGGTGAAAATGATCGTGCCCCCCCCGCTCGTCAGCAAGAGCGGAATGGCGTGCTTGGCGCAAAGCATGGATCCGCGCAGGTTGATCGAGAACGTGCGGTCCCAAAAGTCCGCGTCCATTGCATCGATGAGGCCATCCTCCTGCAGTTCGCCGGTCTGCGCCGCATTACTGTGAAGAATATCCAGCCTGCCGAAGCGATCCGCGAGGCGCGCAACGCCCCCTGCGATCGCGTCTTCGCTCGTCACGTCCATGACAATCGGCAATGCCTGCCCGCCAGCGGCGACAATTTCCTCGGCAACCAGAAGCAGCGGCGCCTCGTCGAGGCCGGCGACGGCGACCATGGCGCCGCGCTGGGCGAACATGCGGGCGGTAGCGCGCCCGATGCCGCTGCCGCCTCCGGTGACGAGAGCCACCTTGTCGCGCAACGGAAAGGAAAGATCGATCATAACGTCTCCATGCAATGGCCGTGACGAACCGGCGGATCTTCATACAAGGTGGTGCGCTGGCGCACGGGCCGGTTGACGGAAGCGGCGAGCGCCCGCATTTGCGTCGGCCCAAATTCCTGCCCGTTGACGCCGCCGGCGGCACGGGTGATCGACTCGTCCATCAGGGTGCCGCCCATGTCGTTTGCACCTGCCTGCAGGATCGCCGCTGCGCCCTCAGGCCCCATCTTGACCCACGAGACCTGGATATTGGCGATCACGGGATGCAGCACGATACGGGCGACGGCATGCATCAGCACCGCCTCGCGGTAGCTCGGACCCGACCGTGCCAGGCCTTTTTGCCAGATCGGCGCTTCCATATGGACGAAAGGCAGCGGGACGAATTCGGTAAACCCACCTGTCTCGTCCTGAAGCAATCGGATCGACAGGAGATGACGTGCCCAGTGACGATATCCCTCGACGTGGCCGAACATGATCGTGGCGGTGCTACGCAGTCCAACGCCATGGGCGACACGCATGACCTCGATCCACTCATCCGCTGTAACCTTGTCCGGGCAGATGATGTCGCGGATTTCGGGATCGAGGATTTCGGCGGCCGTGCCGGGCAGCGTCGACAACCCGGCTGCTTTCAGCCGCGCCAGAAAGTCTTCGAGTGGCAGCCCCAACGTTCTCGCGCCATGCGTCACCTCAAGCGGGGAGAAAGCATGGATATGGATATCCGGCGCCGCCTGACGCACTGCGCGAAGTACATCCAGATAGGTATTACCGTCGTAATCGGGGTGGATACCGCCTTGCAGGCAGACTTCGGTGGCCCCGCGATCCCAGGCTTCGGCGGACCGGCGGCCAATCTCGGCGAAATCGAGCCGATATGCCGGCCCGCGCATGGCCTTGGTACTACCTTTGGAAAACGCGCAGAAGCCGCATTTGTAGAGGCAGATATTGGTGTAGTTGATGTTTCGGTTGACCGCAAAAGTCAGCGTTTCGCCTACTACGTCCCTGCGAAGGTGATCGGCGAAGTTCAGGATCGCTGTAAAGTCGGCTCCTTCCGCATCGAACATCGACACGATATCGGCTTCGTCCGGCACGTGGCCGGCTTTCACGCTGTCAAGTATCGACGATACGCGCGGGGATACGGCAAACCCGCCCGCCGAGATCTGCTGCGGCGCAGCATCGCCTCGGCCCGCAGCCCAATCGTCGATTTTTGGCAGTCCGCGAGCATCGATTGCCCGAAGAACAGTTGCCGCGACAGGCGGCGCGGCCCATTGCCTTGCGGCCGTTGCATAGCGGGGGCCGATCGCAAGGCGCTGGTGCAATGTGCGCCCGGCGGCATTGGTGGCGCGTTCGAGCATGTCGAGGTGCGGCCAAGGAGCTTCCGGATTGACATGGTCAGGCGTCACCGGGGAAACTCCTCCCCAGTCATTGACGCCAGCACGGACCAGCGGAGCGAGATTATGGCTCTCCTGAAGATTTGGCGGAGCCTGGATCGTCATCTCGGGGCCGAGGACGATACGAGCAGCCGCGATGGCCCAGAGATGGTCATCCAATGCCGGCTCCGGGAAATCGACCATCTGCGTGCCGGGCTTGGCGCGGAAGTTCTGGATTATGACTTCCTGTATGTGCCCGTATTGGCGATGCAGGTCGCGGATGGCGACAAGTGCATCAACCTGCTCGCGGCGCGTTTCGCCGATGCCGATCAGCAGGCCGGTAGTGAAAGGAACCTTGGCAAGCCCTGCCTGAGCAATCGACTCAAGCCGCCGCGCCGGCTCCTTGTCGGGCGATCCAAAGTGCGGCCCTCCTCTCTCGCACAGGCGCTGCGAGCTACTTTCAAGCATCAGGCCCATCGAGGCCGCATGCGGACGCAGTGAGGCATAGTCGGCAGCACCCATCAGCCCCGGATTGAGGTGCGGAAGCAGCCCGGTTTCGTTCAAGACGAGCGCTGCCATTTCGCCGAGATAGGAAAGGGTCGTTTCGTGCCCCAATCTGGCCAAGGCGTCGCGTGCTGCTCCGTAGCGAAGTTCAGGTCGATCCCCGAGCGTGAAAAGCGCCTCGCGGCATCCTGCCGCCACACCGGCGCGCGCTATCGCCAGTACATCCTCCGCCGCCAGGTAGGCTTTGTCGATCCGACCGGGCGTGGTGGCGAAAGTGCAATAGTGGCACACGTCGCGGCACAGCTTGGTCAGCGGGATGAAGACCTTGCGCGAATATGTCATGCGCGGACCATGGGCGGCGAGTGTCATCGCCTCTGCCGTGGCCATCATTTCTTTGAGGGAAGTCGTACTGAGAGCGCTGTAAATGCAATTTGCATCATCGTGGCTCAGGTGCAGTTGGTCGAGCATCACAACATTCTCCGTGATAGTTCGAGGCCGATTTTCATACCGGTCGCTCCGGCCGCTCTAGAACGTGTACTTTGCCGACACGCCCCAAATCCTGGGGTCGCCGGCATAAACGGAACTCGTCGGGAAGGACGGGAGAAGCACGCTCGCGGCCGAGAAATACTTTTCGTTGAAAACGTTCTTCACAAAGATTCCGAGATCGATCCCGGTATCCGCAATTCCCCGCCAGTCCAGGCGCGCATTCGCCAATTCGTAGCCGGGCAGCTTCTCGCCGTTCTGGCCACCGTAATCGGCGGTCATGAATACGTCGGCATTGAAGCTGACTTCGCCATTCGCGGGCCGTACCGGGAGGATCCAGTTGAAGCTGGCCGTACCGGAAAAGCTCGGTGAATACTTGTTAATCTGATCCTTTCCGAGCACGATCGTCGGCGGCAAATCAGCGGGAAGGGTAAGGCTTTCGACCGTCACGTTCGTATAGGCCGCGTTAAAGCCGACGGTTACACTGCGTGCCGGGCTTATCGAGGCCTCGAGTTCGACGCCCCAGATCCGCAAGTTCGCCGCATTGACCGCGAGCGAACCATTCGAAGGAGAATCCGGCGTTCCGTTGGGAACGGTCGTCTGCGTATTCAGGAACTGCAGGGCATTCTTGTATTTGCTATAGTAAGCTGCAATATTGAGGTGGCCCCGCGCGGTTCCCACGCGATAGTCATACTTGGAACCGACTTCGAGATCGGTAATCGTCTCTTCGTTGGTCTTCTGGAATGGCCGGAGATCGGGGCAAACACCTCCGGTTGCGACACAAGCAGGATCGGTTCCACCAGTCGTATAGACGGTTTCGAATTTCGGCGTGTTGACGTTGGCACCACGATAGCCGCGACGCGATACGATATAGAGCAGCCAATCGGGCGTCGCCTTGTAGTCGAGGCCGACCGTCCAACTGGGCTCCTGCCCCTTGTTCGAAACTGTGCCCACGCCATCAATTGCCCCGGTGTTCGCGGTTTCCAGGCAGGTCGCTTCGTCCACATAGCTGGTCCCGATAGTGCCGCCGCACGCTGAAACCTTGTCCCAGCTGTAGCGTCCCCCCAGGTTCAATTTCAGCTTGTCGGTTATTTCGTACCCGATCTGCCCATAAACAGCCCAGTTTCGGTTACGGACATGGGACGTGACCGCAGGAGCGGGAACCCCGCCCACCGAGAACGCGGTGAACTGCGATCCGGTGGGCCCGTGGGGCTTGTCGTTGTTGTAGAAGACGCCCGCTATAAAATTGAACGCGCCGAAGTTGCCGAGCAGCTGTGTCTCGTTGGTGAGATATTGGCGGTCGATTACCGACGACGCCGTAAACAGCGTGAATGGCACCGATGCCGGCAGCGGGGCGGACAGGCCGGTGGGAATCTGGAGTATCGGCAGGCCGCCCGTATTGATCAGCTGGTAACTGTAGTTCTTCCGATAACCAAAGATGTTCCGAACCGTCAGGTCGCCGAAACTGTAAGACGTGTCGTTGGTGATCGCAGTCGCCTTGCGATACGAGGCACCTCCGTCGATTCCCCCGTCAAACGATCCGCGCCGATTGGAAGCCTGGGTTGCCAACGCGGCTTCGACTTGAGGATCGAGGGCCGCGAGGCCCAGCGCCGCGAAAGGAAAATTCTGACGCAAAAGATAGAGCCCGCCAGCCAGCTCGTCGCCTTTGAAATACTCATATACGGTGGTGCTGGTGAACCCATCGAAGGGTTCAATCAGCAGCGAAAGCCGGAAGGCGTCCTGATGGATATTGTCGAACCCGGGGCCCTCGTCAAATGCGATAGTTCGCGGGTCCTGACGGCGAATCTGACCCGCGGCGCGAAACGCGACCTTGTCCTCGACGATGGGGATGTTGATCGCGCCTTGCAGCTCCCGATAGTCGAAGCGGCCGTATGTGCCTTCGCCAAAGCCCTCGAAACGGTATGTCGGCTTTTGCGTGCCGATCACTACCGCACCGCCGAGCGTATTGCGCCCGAACAGCGTGCCTTGGGGTCCTTTCAGAACCTGAATGCTGCTTATATCGTAAGTCGGTACGTTCGATCCCACAGCGGGGAGCGGCGTATCGTTTACGTAGATCACGACGCCCGGGGTTACTTCACCCAGTGGGAGCTGGCCAATGCCGCGAAGCGTCAGCGCCACGTTGTCCTTACCGCCTTCAGCCGAGAACGTGAACCCTGGCGTAATTGTCCTCACATCGCTCACTGTCTGGACCGTGCTGCGCTCGAGCGCTTCAGCGGAAAACGCTGAAATGGAGACGGAAACATCCTGCAGTCGCTCCTCGCGCCGGCGAGCGGTGACAATAATGTCACCCGTCGCCGCGCTTTCCATCTGAGGGGCAGAAGCGTTCTCATCCTGCGCCCACGCCGGGACGGCCAAGGTCGTTCCTGCCGACAACAGCGCAAGTCTCAGCAAACGCGATTTCATCAACACTCTCTCCCGCCGCCTGTCTCTTCGCAGGCTTTTCAAAGCACTCTGAATGGCCGCAATTCACGGTCTTTCACCACCTATCTTCGGAGAGGAAATGATACAAAAGAGGGCAAAACTGTTCAGTTTTATGAACTGGCCAGCCCGGGCTCCGCCGATACGCAGCACCGCCACCTGCGAGGCGTTTGGTCACTGCGAGTTTCAATAACGCGGCTACGCCCAAGCCCGGATGAGGTCCGCGATGGTGGCATAAGTCCCGGCGGTGATTGCCGGGACAGTCCCCGTGAGACGGGGCGATGGCGCTGGCTGCGTTACACCGGCCAGGGTGACGAATGTATTTCGGGCGTTGTTGTGAGGGCTCGCCGGAGCCTCGGCCATGCTTAGGACCGGCGTCACGCAGGCATCGGTCGACGCAAAGGTCTCGCCCCATTCGTCGCGCGTACGCGTCCGGAAGACCGCTTCGAAATCGGCCTCCATCCCAGGCCACCCCGCCCGCTCATGTTGATTGTAACCGCGTCCTGCAAGGCCCAGACCTTCGAGCATTTGCGCAAAGAACTTGGGTTCCAGACAGCCCACGGCCACGAATTTGCCGTCGGCACAGGCGTAGCATCGATAAAACGGCGCACCGCCGTCAAGAAGATTGGATGCGGGTGCATCATGCCAAAGGCCCTTCGGCTGCCAAGCGTAGAACAGGCTCATGAGCGACGCGACGCCGTCCGTGATGCAGGCATCAACCACTTGGCCCGTCCCCGTCCGCCGTGCCGACAGCAAGGCGCTCAAAATTCCGAATATGAGGAACATAGCGCCGCCGCCGTAATCACCGACGAGATTGAGAGGGACTGGCGGCGGCTCGCCGGTCTTGCCCATGGCATGCAGCGCCCCTGTGATGGCGAGATAGTTGATGTCATGTCCCGCGCGCATGGCCATGGGCCCGCCCTGCCCCCAGCCGGTCATTCTCCCGAACACCAGGCTGGGATTACGGGCAAGACAGACATCCGGACCGACACCCAGCCGCTCCATCACTCCTGGCCGATAGCCTTCGATCAGGCCGTCTGCATGCTCGATCAGGTCGAGCAGACTGCTGCGATCCCTCTCGTTTTTGAGATCGAGATAAGTGACGGTTCGGCTGCGATGAAGGATATCACCGCCCACGTCCTCCCAGTCACCGGATCCAGCGGAGGGAGGCCGCGCGACCCGAACGATGTCCGCCCCCATGTCCGCCAGCAGCATCGCTGCCAGCGGCACCGGGCCGATCGCATCGATCTCGATGATACGCACGCCGACCAGCGGCCCTGACCGTTCCGGCATCAGATGTTTGTCCGGTCCGCGCCCTTCAGGTCGAGAATGGCACGAGCTTCGTCCGGACTTGCCACTTCCAGCCCCATGCCCTCGATGATCTGGCGCGCATTGCGCACCTGCTCGGCGTTGGTCTCTGCCAGACGCCCGGGGCCGCCCCACAAAGAATCTTCCAGTCCGACGCGCACGTTTCCTCCCATGGACGCAGCCATCGCGACGACACTCATCTGGCGGGCACCCGCGCCGAGCACCGACCACTGATACTGATCGCCGAACAGCCGATCTGCTGTGCGTTTCATGTGCATGATATCATCGGGATGGCTGCCGATCCCGCCCAGAATGCCGAAGCATGTCTGTATGAAGAGCGGTGCCTTCACCAGGCCCCGATCCAGGAAGTACTTCAGGTTATAGAGGTGACTGGTGTCGTAGCACTCGAACTCGAAACGCGTGCCAAGAGGCGAAAGCGTGCCGAGCAGATGCTCGATATCCGCGTAGGTATTCTTGAATACCAAGTCCCGCGATGCTTCCAGCGCCGCCGGCTCCCAGGCGTGTTTGAATTCCTTGAAGCGGTCCAGCATCGGGAACAATCCAAAACCCATCGTGCCCATGTTGAGACTGGCGACTTCCGGCGCGAAAGTCTGGGCAGGACGGATGCGCTCCTGCACGGTCATCGAGGGGTGTCCCCCGGTCGTCAGGTTCAGCACAGCATCGCTGCGCTGGCGGATGACCTTGAGGAACGGTTCGAAAAGCTTGGGATCCTGGTCGGGCCGGCCGTCAGTGGGGTTGCGGGCGTGAAGGTGGATGATGGCTGCGCCCGCTTCGGCCGCGCCAATCGCAGATTCCGCGATCTCGTCAGCTGTCACCGGAAGATGGGGTGACATCGAGGGTGTGTGGATCGCTCCGGTGATTGCGCAACTGATGATGACTTTTCGTTTGGCCATGATGTTTCCTTTCCCGCAGCCGCTCGATGGCAGCCGGCTCGCCGCCCGCAATCTATCCTTCGATAGGCAGTGAGGTGGCTCGTCAGGGAAGGATTCCGAGTTGGCGGGCGCGCAGAACCGCCTGAGGGCGACGGCGAACACCGAGCTTGTCGTAGATCTGCTGCATGTACCACTTGACCGTTCCCTCGGTCAGTCCCAGCCGATCGCCGATTTCCCGGTTGCGCAGACCGCCGCTCACCATGGTAAGAATGTCCACCTCCCGGTTGGCAAGGCGACCGGTCAGCCCGAAATCGTCGTCCTCGTCCTCGTCAGTCTCGATCTGCGGGCCATTTCGCATCAGGGAGACCAAGTGGACCGCAAACCGGTCGGCAGGAGTTTCGAGTTCGGGGCCGTGGGAATAGGCCTCCGTAAGAAGAGCCGAAATGACTTCGCCCTCGTCGATAAACGTGCGCACCCAGCCGGCAGGTTCCGCCATCTCCACCGCCGCGCGCACAGCGCGGCGAGCCTCGGAGCGGTTGCCCTGAAGCACCGCGATTTCGGCAAGGAGCAATTCGAAGGTTACGGCCGAGCGAATGGCCCCGGCGCGCTTTACGAACTCCAGCCAGCGATGGGCCACCTTGCGCGCCCGGGTCAATCGGTGATGCTGCATTTCGATGCGCAACCAGGCGATCGCATTGCACTCGTTACGACGCGTCGGCCGCAGCGTCGGTATGGGCTCGCCGTCGATCTGCGGATCGCCGGCCAGGAAGTGCCGCTCGGCCTCCTCGATTTGGCCCGCCTTGACGAGCAGACGAACCTCTTCGGCAACAATGAAGGCGCGCATGCGATCAAGACCGCATTCTATCGCAACGAGATGCGCGTCATTGAGAGTGACAAGCGCGCCGGGAAGGTCGCCGCGCGCCGCGCGAAGGCGAGCATCGACGAGGTAACCGGATGCCATCTGGTCGGCGAACCCCCACTGTCGCACGACGGGCAAGTGCCGTTCAACCAAGTCAGCCGCACGATCCAAATCGCCGGCGTCGTAAAGAAGCTCCGCGAGGGGGAGTGCTGGCAAGGCAGCCAGCCCCGAGCCCTCGCCATGTAACCCTTTCGCAAGCGTAAATGCTTCTTCGAGGAAGCGCTGGGCTAGGGGCGTCTTGCCTTGTGCCATCAATGTCGGGGCAACGGAGGCCTTGAGCGCGATCGAGGCAAAATCCGAACCCGGTCGGGAAAGCGCCCGCCGCGTTTCCGCTTCCAGCTTGAGCATGTCCTGAAAGTGGTAGAGTTCGCGCCGCGCCGACATGAGCTGGGCAAGCAACGTACAGCTGAGATAGGCATGGCTTTCGGCCATCTCGACCAAAAGCGGCTCCGCGTCCGCTTCAACCTTAACCATGTCGTCGCGCGCGGCGGCCAGCATGACCAGGCGATGACGGATCATCAGATCGATCTGATCCGCATCGTGCGCAGCGACCCTTCCTTCGGAGACCTTGGTCTCGAGGATAGCGCGCGCTGCGTCGATAAAGCGCTGGGCGGCGGTGAAAGACAATTGGCGAATGCGCCGCCATGCCAGAGCCAACAACAGATAAGGGTGCTGGGCCAGTTCCGCCCAGGGCAAGGCGGAGCCCAACTCGTCGATGCGATAGAGATAGCCGGTATAGGTCAGCTGTTCCGCCAATTGGTCGAGCTGGCGGGCCAGAAATGCTTGATCGCCGCTCAGTCGGGCATGCTCGATGGCCAGGACTGCCTGATCGTTGGCGGCGAAGTAGTCGCTGGCACGGCAATGCATCAGGCCCGCCCGTGCGGGCGCCCTGTCCATCAGGCGTCCAAGGACCATCTCACGAAACAGGCGGTGATACGCGTATCGACTGTGTTCCTGATCGATCGCGTTCAGGAAGAGCCCCTGGCGGAACACGTGGTCAAGCATCGCGCGAGAATCTTCGTCGCCGGTGACCGCCGCGCAGGCAGAAGGGGTCAGTTCATCCAGGATCGACGTATCGACAAGGAAGCGGCGAACGTCCTCCGGCTGACGGCTGAGCACCTCTTCATGGAAGTATTCTGCAAATTCCGGGCGCAAGCCCGTCAACCTGGGACTGCCGGCCCCCTGTTTGCCGCGGCGGTACAAGTCGCAAGCGATCACAACGCCGGATACCCAACCTTGCGTGTCCCGCACGATATCCTGAAGATCCTTGGAGTCGATAGGCGTTCCGATGCTCTGGGTTACCAGCTGAGCCGCTTCCGCGATCGTGAGTGAGAGATCGGCATTTCCCACTTCATTGAGGAAACCCAATGCGCGCATACGCGCCAGCGGAAGCCCAATCGCGCCGCGGGCAGAAACGATCATGCACAGGGCATCCCGAGCTGTCGCCGATAGCTGTGCGATAAAATCGAGAGCGGCTTGATCGAGCAGATGGGCATCGTCGATGACAAGGACGGGCCGCGGGTCGATCGTTACCGACAACGCTTCGAGCCAGGGCGCATCGTCGCCATCCAGGGAAAGTTGCTCCCAAGGAAGGCCGGCCGCAACGCCTGCTGCCTTGAGGGCAGAGAGGAAAGATGCCTTGTTGAAGATCCCCGCACGTGTCGCCACCCAGAGGAGCGGGTGGCCTTGCGCGCGTAGCAGGTCCGCCCAGTAGAGCATCGAGGTGGTCTTTCCGCTTCCAGCGGGCGCTGACACCATCGTCAATCGGGAATCGCGGACCTTGGCCGTCAGGTCTTTCATGGCAGCGCGCTCAATCAATGTCGGCGTTATCCGATGCGGCAAAGCGCTCGTCGGAATGACTTTCATGGCTCTCTCCTGGACATGCCTTGTGGCAATTTGTTTTTTGATCCGAAATATATTCTGACGTGTGAAATCCTAAACGCAATCCTTTTTCCTATCCGCAGATAGGTCCTCGCGAGCCGGAGATATTGTCCTGCTCCGGATGGCCGGGAATTTTCGTAAATTGCCGTCTTTACGCCCGAAACAAGCAGGCCGCCCGAAGCTGCCGGGGCCAAAAGCTAGGAAAGGTTGACCATGAAGGCCCTGTATCTCGAAAACGCCGAGGGACCTGAATCCACCCGCGTTGCCGACGTCGAAACGCCGGAACCCGGTCCCGGTGAAGTGCGAGTCGCACTCAAAGCCGCCTCGATCAACCACCGAGAACTGTTCATTTCTCATGGACAATATCCCGGCATGGTGGTGCCGGTAACGCTGGGTTGCGACGGCGCAGGCATTGTCGATAAGGTCGGCACCAACGTTAGCGGCGTGGATGTGGGCTCAGAAGTCGTTCTCTATCCGGCCCGCAATTGGGGCCCCAATCGCCATGCGCCCGCTGCCGACTTCGGTTTGCTGGGCATGCCATTTGCCGGGACGATCGCCGAATACATCTGTATCCCTGCCGAGAACCTGGCTCCCAAACCTTCCTTCATGAGCTTTGAGGAAGCCGGCGCAATGCCGCTCACAGCGCTGACATCGTGGCGGGCGCTGATGTTCAAGGGCCGGCTTCAGGCCGGAGAAACTGTGCTGATCAGCGGGGTCGGCGGCGGAGTCGCCACGTTCGGCCTCGCATTCGCCGTCGCCAAGGGCGCGAACGTCTATGTGACCGGTGAGAGTCAGGAAGTCCTCGACCGGGCGATCGAGATGGGTGCCAAGGGCGGCCTGCTCTATACCGACCCGGATTGGCGAAAGCAGGTTGGCAAGCTGACCGGCGGGATTGACGTAGTCCTGGATGGTGCACCGTCACCCAGCTTTGCCAACTATGTCCGCGCCATCAACCCGGGTGCGCGCATAGTCATCTACGGGTCGACCGCCGGGAACGAGGTCAAGTTCAATGCGACGGATATTTTCCTCAAGAGCGCCAGCATCGTCGGCAGTCAGGTCGGCGATCCGCAGGACTTCCGGGAAATGCTAGCGTTCGCCGGCGAGCATCGGATCAAGCCGGTCATCGAGGCTACTTACCCTCTGGCGAAGGCAAAGGAAGCTCTTCTTCACCTTCGCGACCAGCACAAGTTCGGCAAAGTCGTGGTGACGATGTGAGCGACCTGTTCAGCCTGCACGGCAAGAAAGCCCTCGTCACCGGCGGCGCACAGGGGTTGGGGCGGATGATCGCTGAAGGTCTTCTGCGCGCAGGCGCTAGCGTGGCAGTCACATCGCGCAAGGCCGATGTGTGTGAGACCGCCGCGGCGGAAATGTCGGGTCTCGGGCCATGCCTGCCGCTTGCCGCGGACCTGTCTACTCCGGAAGCCGCGGTGGAGCTTGCCGCACTGTATCGCAGCGCGCTGGGCCAATGCGACATCCTGGTCAACAACGCCGGCAAGACCTGGGGCGGCCCTATCGATACCTTTCCCGACAAGGCCTGGCCAAGCGTGATGGCAGTCAATGTCCAGACGCCTTTCACTCTTGTGCGCGAACTCCTTCCCGAACTGGTCGCGGCGGGCACGGCCGATGATCCATCGCGGGTCATCAACATCGGTTCGGTGGCGGGCATGAAGGCCGAACGGCTCAATGCCTACAGTTACGCTGCCAGCAAGGCGGCGGTCCACATGATGACGCGGGATCTCGCCGGCGACCTTGCCGACCGGAACATCACGGTCAATGCCGTGATACCGGGCTTCTTCCCTACCAAAATGACCGCTCACATGCGCGACGAGGATGCAGTCGACCCGAAATTGCTCAGCCATATTCCGCTGCGCAGGCTGGGCCGCGCCGATGACATCGCCGGAATTGTCGTCTTCCTTTGCTCGCGAGCAGGAGCCTATGTCACCGGCGCCCAAATTCCGGTCGATGGCGGCGTAGTCGGCTGCGGGTGATCTTGATGCCGGCAGAGGGACGAGCGTCCAGCCAGGCTCATCCCTGATGCCGTATCCTCCGAGGGCCGCATTCCTCCGGCAGCGGAAAGACTTGAGCGAGGGAGGACATAGTTCCTCCCTCGCTCCACAGGTCAGAGCTGCCAGCCGCCCCCCGCGACTATGACCTGACCTGTGATGTAATCGGCCTCCGGCATGCAAAGGAGATAGACGGCTCCTGCTGCTTCTTCCGGAGTGCCTGCGCGCCCGAGGGGAATTCCTTTCTCCATGGCCTCAAGGATCTCGTCGCTGACCCCGGCCTTGATCTTCTTGCCCTTGATATCGATGGTTGAACTGCCAGCCTCGCCAGCCGTCATCCGCGTCATGATCGCGCCGAAGGCGACGGCATTGACCGTGGTGTTGTATCTCCCCCACTCTTTCATCACAGTCTTGGTGAGGCCGACAATCCCTGCCTTGCCGGCAGCATAACCGGCCTGCCCCGGGTTTCCGCCAAGCCCCGAAACCGAGGAAATGTTTACGACTGTCCGTCGCTTGGCACGCCCGTACTGTTCGATCTCGGCCTTGGCTGCGGACGAAATGATCGGCTGCGCGGCGCGGAGAATCCGGAAAGGCGCGCTCAGGTGTACATCGAGCATCGCGATCCACTGTTCGTCGCTGGTCTTTTGAAGCACCGAATCCCAGGCATAGCCGGCATTATTGATGATGATATCGATCGTGCCGAAAGCCGCGACTGCTGCGGACACGAAGGTATCGCCAAAAGTCGGGTCAGTAACGTCGCCGACGCAAACGACGGCGCGAACGCCAAGTCCTTCGATCTCGGCCGCGGTGGCGCGGGCCACGTCTTCGTCAAGGTCATTGACCACGACATTTGCGCCCGCGCTAGCCAATTTGAGCGCGATCGCCTTGCCGATGCCCCGCCCCGATCCCGAAACGAGCGCGACCTTTCCATCCAGTATTTTCACGTGACCTCTTCCTGTTCTTTCACAAATCCTTGAACGCAGGCACTGCCCCCGTCGATCACCACCACGCCGCGTTCTCTCGCAGACGCGCGAAAGCGAATGGCATCTCCATCGCGCCAGATCTCGGTCCGAATGGTTTCGCCTGGGAACACAGGCGCGGTGAAACGGACATGCATGCGCGTCAGCAACGACGCGTCTCCGCCGCAGCACAAATGGATCAATGCGCGGCCAACGAGGCCCATCGTCGCCAGTCCGTGGAGGATCGGGCGCTCGAACCCCGCCGCCGCCGCCGTTCCGGCATCGATGTGCAACGGATTGCGGTCGCCGGTCAGCCGGTAGAGCATCGCCTGGTTAGCCGCCGTAGGCAGGTCAAGCACTGCATCCGGCGGAAAATCGGGACATTGTCCTTCCGCAAGCGGAACGAGAGATCGGTCTCCCCCGAAACCACCTTCGCCCCGTAGGACCCAGATTTCCTCTGCCTCCGCAATCAGCTGGTCTGTCGGCGTCGTCAGTATCCGCTTCGCCCGAACGAGAGCGGGCTTGCCCGGTCCCTTGTCGGCGACCTCTCCGATCTCGATCCGGCCATGAATGACCTGGCCCAGTTGCAGCGGTCGATGAAGACGCAAGCTCTGCTCGCCGTGCAGAATTCGCGGCCAGTCCCACCCGAGTTCCGCTGCCATCGGCCAGAACCCCGGCGTGCCAAGCACAAGCGCCATGGTCGGCAAAACGGTGAGGTCACGCTCAAAGAGGAAGCGGCTCTCATCGATGGCGGCGAGCCCCGCTCCCACGCCCAGGGCGTAGAGGATGGCGGAACGCGCATCGCAAACGTCCTGCGCGGTCGGGATCTGGTAACCGCGCATGCGCTCAAGGTTCAGCATAGCGAGTTTCCCTTCGGTCAGGTCAGCTTGCGCTCGTCGAGCCCGAGCCCGCGCCCGATTATCTCGCGCATGATCTCGCTGGTGCCGGCGAATATGCGGCTGACACGGGCATCGGTGTACATCCGGCTGATCCGGTACTCGTCCATGTACCCGGCCCCGCCGTGGAGCTGGACGCATTCGTCCATCACGCGGCCCTCCAGTTCGCTCGTGAGCAACTTGGCAGCGGAGGCATCTTCGGCAGTGAGTTCGCCTGCGTTGAGCAGGATCACGCACTGATCCACGTACGTCTGGATCGCATCGAGCTCCGCGCGCATGGAAGCCATCTTGAAGCGCGTATTCTGAAACGCGCCGATCGGCTTTCCGAAGGCCTTGCGCTCTTTCACGTAGTCCAGCGTAAGGTCGAAGGCAGTCTGGGCAGTGGCCATGAAACCGATCGCTGCCACAAGGCGCTCCTGTGCCAGGAAGCGCGCAAGATACTTGAAGCCCTGCGTCGGATCGCCCAGCACGTTTTGCTTGGGCACTTTGACATCGCTGAAGAACAGCTCGGCGGTATCCTGCGCCTTCATACCCATCTTGGCGAGCTTGCGCCCGCGCTCGAAGCCTTCGAAGCCGCGCTCCACCACAAACAGGCCAAGCCCATGGCGGCTGGCCGGATCGGTCCGTGCCGCGACAACAACCAGATCGCCCAAAATGCCGTTGGAAATGTATGTCTTGGCGCCGTTGAGCACCCAGTGATCGTCATGCTCGACCGCGCTCGTGCGCATTCCTGCAAGGTCGCTGCCCGTAGATGGCTCGGTCATCGCCACGGCAAGAATAGTCTCGCCGCTGACGATGCCGGGCATCCAGCGCTCCTTTTGCTCCTGCGTGCCGAGCTTGGCGATGTAGGGCGCGACCAAATCGTTATGGAGATTGATGTAGAAGCCTATGTCGCCGTGGCGCATATTCTCCTCGATGATGATCTGCTCGAAACGAAAATCGTCGATTCCCGCACCCCCGTACCGTTCCTCGGCCCAGGTGCAGAGCAATCCCTGCTCGCCTGCCTTGAGGTAAAGATCGCGATCGACGATGCCCTGTTCGCGAAAGCGTTCGGCATGGGCGCCGACATTGGCGCTCATGAACTTGACGACGCTGTCGCGAAACTGCTCGTGCTCCGGCTCGAAGATCAGGCGCTTCATGCTGGCATGGGCTCCTTGGTCTCGTCGGCGCTTTCGGCAGCGTAGAAGCTCTCGCCGCGCGATGCCTTCTCACGCAGCCACGCGGAAGGCAGGAAACGGGGCCCATATCGCTGGGCAAGGATATCCGCGTCCCCGACGAACGAGCCGATGCCGATCGTATCGATGTAGCTGATCGTTCCGCCGGTCCACGTCGGGAAACCCCACCCATAGATCGCGCCGAGATCAGCGTCCTGCGGTGTTTCCAACACGCCCTCTTCCAGGCAGCGCGCAGTCTCCATCGCCTGGGCAAATAGGAAGCGCTTCTTGAGTTCCTCGATGTCCCAACTGTCATTGACAGGGAAGTGCTCGGCGAGCCCCTTCCACAAGTGCTTCTTGCCGCCTTCAGGGTAGTCGTAGAAGGCTCCTCCGGTCTTGCGGCTGGAGCGTCCGATTTCGTCCTTCATCTTGCGCATAACGGCAACGCCGGCCGGCGGAGTATAGGCCTCGCCCTCTTCCACGATCGCCTGGTCGACGATCTTGAGCGGCAGATCCAGCGTGAGTTCGTCCAGCAGCGCGAGCGGACCGACCGGCATGCCAACTGCCTTGGCGGCATTCTCGATCACTGCCGGTGGCACGCCTTCCGCCAGCATGGCCGCACCTTCGTGGATCAGCATCTGGAACACGCGGCTGGTATAAAAGCCGCGGCTGTCATTGACGACAATCGGCGTCTTGCGGAGCTGCGCGATGAAATCGAGACCCTTGGCCAGCGTTTCCTTGCTGGTCTGCTTGCCCATGATGACCTCGACCAGACCCATGCGATCGACCGGCGAGAAGAAATGCAGACCGATGAACTGATCCGGGCTTCTCGAAGCCAGCGCCAACTGCGAAATCGGAAGGGTCGAGGTGTTAGAAGCAAAAATGGCTTCGGGCGGCAGCACTGCCTCTGCCTTCTTCGTGGTCTCCGCCTTGATCGCGGTATCCTCGAACACGGCCTCGACGATCAGATCGCAGCCCTGGAGCATGCCGAAATCGTCGGTCGGGACAATGCGGGCAAGAACCGCATCGGCCTTGTCCCGCGTCACCTTGCCTTTTTCGACCAGCTTGCCGAGTACCTTGGCTGAATAGTCCTTGCCCTTTTGCGCCGTCGGCACATCGCGGTCGATCAAGACGACGTCGATGCCGGCATTGGCCGCAACGTAGGCAATTCCTGCACCCATCATCCCCGCGCCCAGCACGCCGACCTTTCGCGCTTCGAACCTGGGATAGCCTGCGGGGCGGCGAGCGCCCTTTTCTGCTGCCAGCTTCGAGATGAAGGTCGTGCGAATGATGTTGCGGGCGACCGGATCGGTTAGCAGCTTAGCAAAGTATTTGCCCTCTACTGCGAGCGCCTTGTCGAACGGCAACTGCAATGCCTGAAACAGCGAATTGAGAATTGCGAGCGGAGCCGGCTGATTATAGCCGCTCTTCGCAAGGCCTCCCGTCGCCATCATGTACGCGGCGGAATCTTCCGGTACCGTGAGCCCTTTCTTCTGAGGCGGAACCCAGCCCTTGACGTCCCACGGCTTGACAGAGTCGGGCCCGCTCGCCAGCCACGTCCGGGCGGTATCGAGAAGTTCCGCTTCGGGAACCACCTGATCCACGATGCCCAGTTTGAGCGCTTCGGCAGGCGCGACGGCGCGGCCGGTCAGAAGCAGGTCGAGCGCCGTTTTCATGCCGGCGATGATACCGAGCCGAACCGTGCCTCCAGATCCGGGAAGGAGACCGACAGTAACTTCGGGGAGGCCGACAGTGGCCTTTGCATCATCGACGAGGATGCGATGATGGCAGGCCAGCGCAAGTTCGAAACCTCCGCCCAGCGCCAAACCATTGATCACTGCAACCCACGGCTTACCCGACTGCTCGATCGCGCGGTGCATGTCGGTCGCCCGCTTCGAGAACGCATAGGCCTCGAGCGGTGTGAGCGTATCGAAGCCATTGACCAGCTGCTTGAGATCCGCGCCGGCCATGAACGACTTCTTGCCCGAGGTCAGGATAACGCCCTTGATGGCGTCGTCCTGCGCGATCTGCCTGGTGGCCTGCGTCATGTCCGCAATGAAGCCGTCGTTGACGACGTTCATCGGACCTTCGGCATCGAGAGTCAGGATCGCGAAGCCGTCTTCGGCCTTCTCCAGTCGCATTGTCTTCATGGGTGTGTCCCGATCTTTTTCTAGGAATGGAGCAGCGTTCAGACGCGCTCGATGATAGCGGCGGTCCCAAGACCATTGGCCGCGCACAGCGTGATGAGGCCGGTTTCGGCGTCGCGGCGTTCCAATTCGTCGAGCACGGTGCCGAGGATCATCGCGCCGGTGGCGCCGAGCGGATGTCCCATGGCGATCGCGCCGCCGTTCACGTTGATCCGGTCGTCGGGAATGTCCATGTCGCGCTGGAAGCGCATAACTACGCTGGCGAAGGCCTCGTTGAGTTCCCAGAGGTCGATGTCCTTGGGCATCATTCCTCCGGCCCGCAAAGCCTTGCGCGAGACCTCCGCAGGGGCCGTCAGCATGATCGTCGGTTCAGAACCGATATTGGCATAGGAACGAACGCGCCCGCGGGGCTTGAGGCCCGCTTTCTCGCCGAACGCCCGTGAGCCGACCAGGACGAGCCCGGAACCGTCGACAATACCGGAGCTGTTGCCGCCGTGATGGACGTAGTCGAGGTCCTCGATCTCGGGGTACCGCGCTTTCGCGACAGCTTCGAAGCCGGCTTTCCCGAAGCCTTCGAATGCGGGCTTGAGCTTTGCCAGGCTCTCCAGCGTGGTGCCCGGACGCATGTGCTCATCATGATCGAGCACGACCTCGCCCAGCACGTCCTTCACTGGCACGATGGAATTTCGAAAATAGCCGTTTTCCCAGGCACGGGCCGCCTTGCGCTGGCTCTCGACCGCGAAACGGTCGACATCCTCGCGGGTGTAGCCGTCCAGCGTCGCGATGATGTCCGCGCCGATGCCCTGCGGCGCATAATAGTTGCCGAATGCAACTGCCGGGTCCGACGTCCAGGCACCGGAATCATAGCCCATGACCGTTCGGCTCATGGATTCAACGCCGCCCCCGATGCCGGCCTGGACCATGCCGGAATGGACCTGGGCCGCGATGAGACTGACAGCATCGAGGCCAGTCGCGCAAAATCGGTGAATCTGCTGGCCAGCCACCGATTGCGCATAGCCGGCTTGAAGAACTGCCGCGCGCGCCAGGACCCCGCCCTGCTCGCCGACCGGCTGCGCCATGCCAATGATAACGTCATCGAGCAAGGCGGTGTCGAGTGCGTTGCGCTCCTGCAAGGCCTTGAGCAGCTGTGTCGCCATTTCGACCGAAGTGATCTCATGCAGCGCGCCATCGGGCCGGCCCTTGCCGCGCGGCGTGCGAACATGATCGTAGATATAGGCTTCCATCGTCATTTCCCGGCCAGTGATCGGTGTTTTCGTGATCCTGCTCTTGGGTCTGGCCAGCCTGTCCGCACCTATCCAACGAAAGGCGCAGGATCGCGGGTTCGCTGCAATCTCGCACTCATCGAGCAGGGACGAACTTTGAGGACGAGCTTTTGTGAGCATGACGGGTGAAGACGACGCCGCAATTCGCATCACCGCGACGACGTTGGGTGATCACCTCTTGGCGGGGTGGGACAAGGGCAAGAACAGGGAGGCCCTGGTTTTTCCGGGCGAACGCAAGAGTTATGACGAAGTCGTGGCCAGTGTTCTGCGCCGCGCGAGGGGGCTAAGGGCGCTCGGGATTCGGCGGGGCGACCATGTCGGCATCTTGCTGCCGTCCAGCATCGAATTCGTCGAAACGCTTTTCGCAAATGCGATGTGCGGTGCCGTCTCGGTTCTCATGAATGCCCGCTACAAGGCACCAGAGATGGCGTACGTGTCGGAGAACGCCGACCTTGCAGCCATCGTCACAAACGATCTTGTCTCTGAACACGTCGACTTCGGTGCGCGGCTTTACGAGGCGTTTGCAGACCTGGCGAGTGCCGACAATCCAGCTCGCCTGTCACTTGCCGCGGCACCGAAGCTTTCCCGCATCATCATGCTTGGCGGTCGTTCGGTTCCCGGCTTCATCGACCAGGCGATGTTCGATGAAGCCGCCGAACAGGTCAGCGAAGACGAGATCCATGCGGCGCGCCTCACTGTTCGCGTGCGTGATACCGCGATGATTCTGTACACCTCCGGCACTTCGGCCAATCCCAAGGGCTGTCTGCTAAGCCATGAAGCCGTGACGCGCGAGGCGAACAACCTGGCGCACTATCGCTGGGCCTTCCAGCCCGGCGAGCGAGCATGGTCGCCGCTGCCGCTTTTCCATATCGCCGCAATGCTCTGCATGCTGGGCGCGATGGAGGTAGGTGGTACCTTCATCGGACAGCCGCATTTCGACGCCGGAGAAAGCCTGCGCCAGATCGAGCAGGAGCGCGTGACGATGATGTTCCTGCCCTTCGTCACATTTCATCAGGCAATGATCGCGCATCCCGATTGGGAAACGTCAGATCTTTCCTCGGTCAGGCTCCAGAACAGCTGCTTTGCCTTCATGCCCGACCGGGTCGGTCAGGCGTACCGGGAGAAGGCTCCCGGCATGTTGCAGGTGGGGACCATGGGCATGACGGAGGCTACAGGAATCGTGACCACCGGCGGCTACGGGATGGAGCCGGAAATGGGCTTCAGAAAGCTCGGTTATCCGCTCGCCGGCATCGAAATGAAAATCATCGACCCTGAAACAGGCTTGGAGAAAGCCGTCGACGAACGGGGCGAGATATTGATCCGCGGTTACAATCTGTTCGACGGATACTACAAAGATCCTGAGAAGACGGCCCAAACGCTCGACAGCGAGGGCTGGTATCACAGCGCCGACATCGGCTCGATCGATGCGCACGGCCATGTGATGTTTCACGGCAGGTTCAAGGACATGCTCAAGGTGGGCGGCGAGAACGTCGCGGCGGCAGAAGTCGAAGCGGTCCTGGCCGCGCATCCGGCTGTTCGTCTTGCCCAGGTCGTTGGCCTGCCGGACGAGCGGCTGGCCGAAATCCCGGCAGCCTACATCGAGCGGGACGGCGACGTGATTGTCGAGCCGGAGGAATTGATCGCCTTTACCAAGGCGCGCCTTGCCTCGTTCAAGGTGCCCCGGCACATCCGGTTCATCGACGAATGGCCGATGTCGGCATCGAAGATACAGAAGTTCAAGCTGCGCAGCGCGTTGATGGACGAGCTTGGTCTCAAGGACTGATTAGGCGCTGCGCGCAAAGGGAGAATGGAATGCGTGTGGTCATTACTGGTGCAGCCAGCGGCATCGGCCGGGCCTGTGCTGAACTGCTGGCGGCGGGACAAGTGTTGCCCGGCGTGCACTCAATGCTCCTGGCCGACAGGGACGAGGCCAATCTTGGAGCAGTGACGGGCCAAATTGGGGGGGCGACAGGGGGCTGCGTCGTTGACCTTGCCGAGCCCGACAGCGGCGATCGCATCGTCGAGGCTGCACTCGCCCACATGGGCGGTATCGATGCAGTCATCAGCAATGCGGGCATCATCATGGGCGGCGCTCTTGTCGACCAGCCGCTTGCCGACTTCGACCGGATCTTCGCGATAAACACTCGCTCCACCTGGCTGCTAGCAAAGGCCGCGCATCCACACCTGCGAGCCAGCAAGGGTGCCTTCATTGCAACAGGCTCGATGTCGGGCACCCAGCCCACGCCGGGGCTCGGATTTTATTCGTGCAGCAAGGCGGCGCTTTTGATGCTGATCCGGCAACTCTGCATTGAGTGGGGTCCCGATGGCATCCGCTGCAATACCGTCTCTCCCGGTCCTACCTACACGCCGATGACGGCCGCCGGCTACGGTGACAAGACGCGCCGGGAAGAGCGGGAAGCCAGTATACCTTTGCGTAAACTCGGTCTGGCCGAGGATGTCGCCAACGCCATCCTGTTCCTCGCCAGTCCGCAGGCCAGCCACATCAGCGGTATCGATGTGCTTGTCGACGGCGGCATGAGCAACATGCTGATGCCGGCCAGCGGGGGCGGCACGGGCCAGCAAAGGCAACGCTGAAATGGTGTCAGGCGGCCTTGTCATCCAGGAAACGCAGGTTCGCCTCACCCGCCGGGTCGGTCTGTCCATCGATCAGAAGCCTGGCTGTTGCCTCGAGATGGCTCCTGAGGAGAGCGACGGCCCGATCCGCATCCCTGGCAAGCGTGGCTTCGACAATTTCGGCATGCTCATGCACCAGATCCCGCTCGCCGGTTGCGAGCGGAACCGTGAGGTAGCGATATCGTTCGGATTGAGCGTAGAGCCATTCGCGCATGCGCAGCAACCATGGGCTGTCGCAAGCATCGACGAGGGCATGATGGAAGTCGCCATGGGCCTCGGCGTAGTCCTCATTGAGCCGCTCCGGCATGGCGGGATCGCGTGTCGGCGTCTTGCTGAGACGGTGGGCAGCACTCACGATCGTCGATTCCCAATCGAGGCCGCCGCGTTCGATGGCGCGGCGAAGACACTGTCCCTCAATGTCACTCCTCACCATGACGAGGTCTGTCAGATCGGCGATGGAAATCGGCGCTGCCCGAAAGCCTCGCGCATCGTCAAGGACGACGAACCCTTCAGACGTCAGGCGCGACAAGGCCTCTCGGACTGCACCGAGACTGAACCCCAGGTTGTCCGACACGTCTTTGATGTTGATCCGCTCCCCCGGCACAAGGCGGCAGGTCAGGAGATTGTCCCGCAGCCGGCGATAGGCCTGCTCGGTGAGGCTGAGCTTTTTTGTCATCCCAGTCTCCATAGCAGCAACGAAATCCAAGGTAAACGCTAGAGGTATATTTGAGTACTTAGAATATATTTCAGATTGACGAGCCGACCGAGCCACCCCACGGTGCCTGAGTTTGGAAAAGGATCGAATCATGCGCTTGGCAAAAGTTTCGAAGGACGGTCGCATCGGCGTTGCGGTGGACACTGGCTCCGGCATCAAGGCGATTTTCGGCGACGCGGCACTCTACGATCTGGACGACCTTGTCGCTCAGGGCGGCGAAGCGCTCGCAAAGGCGGGCGGCAAAGTCCTGGCCCAGGGAGAGAGCGTCGCGCAAGACGACCTTGAATTTCTGCCGCCGCTTATCAAGGCGCCGAAAATCCTGTGCCTTGGTCTCAACTACAAGGATCACGCTGCCGAAGGCGGCTTCCAGGTTCCCGAATTCCCGACAGTTTTCGGACGGTTCAATTCGAGCCTGATCGGCCACGGCGCGCCGATCATCAAGCCGGCCACATCGGACCAGCTCGATTACGAGGCTGAAATGGTCGCAATCGTCGGCAAGGGCGGAAAGAACATCGGAAAGGAAGACGCGCTGTCCCACATCGTCGCTTACTCGGTGTTCAATGACGGCTCCGTGCGCGACTATCAGCTCAAGACGCCGCAATGGACCGTGGGCAAGAATTTCGACGATACCGGTGCCTTCGGCCCATGGCTGGTCACGGCCGATGAACTGCCCGCGGGCGGCGCTGGGCTCAAGATCGAGACCAGGCTGAACGGGCAGGTCGTTCAGAGCGCCAATACCTCTGACATGGTCTTCGACGTTGTCGATACGGTGTCCTTGCTTTCCACATGCTTCACGCTGGAAGCAGGCGACGTGCTGGTCATGGGCACGCCGTCGGGCATCGGACTTGCCCGCAATCCTCCGCTCTTCATGAAGGACGGGGATGTGTGCGAAGTGGAGATCGAAAAAATCGGCTTGCTGGTCAATCCCATCAAGGCAGCGTGATTTCGGGCCGAGCGATGCGCCAGAACATCGCTCGGCCGCCATGGAGGACAGGATGAACGAGAAAAGCATCGCCAGTCGCCGCGCCAATGTACTTGGTGTCCATTCCATCGATCACTTTGCGGTGGAAGTGCCCGACCTCGACGAGGCACGACGCTTCTACACGCTCTTCGGTCTGGACGTGCGCGAGGCGGATGGCCGGCTCGAACTCTATGCGCAGGGTCATCCGCACAGGTGGGCAGTCCTCAGCCAGGCAGGCGATGCCAAGCGGCTGCGTTATCTCAGCTTCGGGATATTCGCGGATGAGGAGGAGACGTTTCGCGGCCACCTCGAGCGCGCCGGTGTGGAATTCATCCCGGCACCTGACAACGCAGAAGCCAAGGGTATCTGGTTCAGAGGTTTCGACGGCCTTCCCATCAACGTGCGCGTTGCGGAAAAGGCGACGCCTGCCGAAAAAAGCCGCTTCAGCTTCACGAGTTCAGAACCCGGCAAGTCCGGCGCAATTCCCAACAGCAAGGCACCCAAGGTCCACCCCCGCCGTCTTTCGCACTTTGCGATCTTCACCACCGACGTGAACGCCGCGATCGACTTTTATGAGCGGACGCTTGGCCTGCGGCTGTCCGACAAGAGCGAGCCCGCTGTTGCCTTTCTCCATGGTGTCCATGGGAGCGATCACCACTTGCTCGCACTCGTGCTTTCCGACCGCCGCGGTATGCATCACAACAGCTGGGACGTGGGTTCCGTCATGGAAGTGGGTCTCGGCGGCGCAAGCATGGCGCGCGCCGGCTACGGACCCAACTGGGGCCTCGGCCAGCACGTGCTGGGTGCGAACTACTTCTACTACGTGCGCGATCCTTGGGGCAGCTTCAGCGAGTATTCCGCCGACATCGATTTCATTCCTGCGGATGTGGACTGGCCCTCGGCCAACCACGCCCCTGACGACAGCATGTTCCTTTGGGGGCCGGACCCCTTCCCCGAATTTATCCAGAACACCGAACCAGCGGAGGCCTGATTGCCATGACCACATTCGTTCTTCTTCACGGCGGCGGCATGGGCGGCTGGACCTGGAAATACGTCCGGGAGATTCTCGAAGCGCAAGGGCACAAGGTCTACACACCGACCTTTACCGGCTTTGGCGAGCGCAGCCATCTCATCGGCCGCGATGTGGGCAACGAGACCCACGTGCGCGACATCGTCAACGTCTTCAAATTCGAAGATCTGCATGACGTCGTGCTGGTAGCGCACAGCTATGCAGGCACCGTGGCGCCGGGTATCATAGCAGAGGTGGGCGACCGCATCGCCAGCATCATCTACCTCGACGCCATTATCGCCCATTCGGGCGAGCGCATCGCCTCGCTGATGGGTTATGTACCCGAGGAACAAGTCGCACAGCTCGATGCATTGCTTGAAGCCGGCGAGGGACCGATCGGTTCAGGCGTCGACGAGATGCAGCGTGCGGCTGCCAAGGAGCATCCGCACCTCATGGATCCCGCACGGGAAAAGTGGCTGCTCGACAACCTTTCTGACCAGCCGATGAAGGCGACAGCGGGCGCCATCGCCAAGGGCAGCGAAACCATCGCAAGACCGGTGGACTATATCGCTGCCGCCGTCACCGTGATGACGGCGATGCACGAGCGCGCGCGCGCGCTCGGCTGGAACATTCACGAACATCCCGGCGACCATGCTCTGCTGGTGGGCGATCCCGAAGGTACCACCGGCCTGATCCTCAAAATCGCCGGATTGAAGGTAGACGCATGAACCCCGCAGAACTGTTCTCGGTGAAGGACCGCATCGCCGTCGTGACGGGTGGCTCCGGCGGCATCGGGCGCCATATAGCGACCGGCTTCGCGGCCGCCGGCGCCAAGGTTTATATCTGCGCGCGGACCGAAGCCAAAGTGCTCGATGCGGCCAGGGAAATCAGCACCTCGACCGGGGGTCAGTGCATCGGGCTAACCGCTGATGTCTCATCCCTGGAGGGAGTGGACGCTCTCGTCGCCCGCGTGAGTGAAGCCGAGAATGCGCTTCATATCCTGGTCAACAATGCCGGTGCGATGGCCGAGGCGCCTATCGACGATTACAGCGAGCAGGATTGGGACCTGGTCATGGATCTCAACCTGAAGGCACCGTTCTTCCTGCTTCAGAAATTTCTCCCTCTACTGCGCGCCGGCGGGACAAAGGAACGGCCGGCATCCCTCATCAACATCGGCTCGGTAGGCGCTCTCAAGGTCGGTCCGAAGGAGAACTACGCCTACCAGGCATCCAAAGGCGCGATCCACTGGCTGGCAAAGGGTCTCGCGAAACGACTGGGCCGCGATAACATCACGGCCAATGTGATCGCACCCGGCTTCTTCGAGACGGAGATGACCGTCATCACGTCCGACGAGATGAGAAAAATGGTCGAAGGCATGGTGCCGCGCGGGCGCACGGGTACTGCGGAAGACCTCGCGGGCGCCGCTATCTACCTGGCCTCACGCGCCGGAGCATACGTGACAGGATCGGTCATTCCGGTCGAAGGTGGATTGTCGATCTGATATGACCCAGCCCCATTTCATCGCCATCGGCGGCACCATGCGCGCCATGTCATCGACCGAACGCGCCTTGCGCAAGGCGCTAGCAATCGCGCAGGAGCGCGGCGCGCGCACTACCATCCTTTCGGGCGAGGACATCAATTTCCCCCCGTATGCACCGGAAAACCAGGAGCGCTCCGACGCAGCACGGCGTTACGTCGAACTGCTTCGGACCGCCGATGGCATCATCATCGGTTCGCCGGGCTATCACGGTGCGATATCGGGCTTCGTCAAGAACGCGCTCGACTACGTCGAGGATACGAACCGGGACAGTCGCTGCTATTTCGACGGCCTGCCGGTCGGCGCAATCGCCACGGCTGCTGGCTGGCAGGCTGCGGTTGGAACGCTCCAGCAGCTTCGCAGCATAACCCATGCCCTGCGCGGTTGGCCCACACCTCTCGGGGTTGCGATCAACACGGTCGGAACCGAGGGAGATCCCATCGAACAGGCGGGCGTCACCAGCCAGCTTACCATGATGATGGACCAGATGTTTCGCTTCCACGCAGGGCCGACCCTATAGGACGATAGGTTCTGAGCGCACCGGATGGGTGCCAATTGGGAGCGCAAGAGAACAGGAAGAACAATGGATTTTTCGCTCACCGACGAGCAGCAGGCCTTCCGTGACGTGGTGCGCCGATGGGTCGATGCAGAAGCCCCGAAGGACTGGATGCGTACGCTCGAAGCCGACGAGGAAAACTACCCTTACGCGCTTTGGGACAAGCTGGCAGAGCAAGGCTTTTTCGGCATCGGCATCCCGGAAGAATATGACGGGCTTGGCGGCGACGTCATGATGCAGATGATCTTCGCCCGCGAGTTTGCCCGCACCGCGGGGGGGCTGCTCTGGGTGTGGGGCCTTACCTCGTTCGGAGGCGCCAAGACGATCGGCGCGGTGGGAACCGAAGAGCAGAAGAACCGCTGGCTGAGGCCGATGGCGCAGGGCAAGCTTCGCGTCTCGCTGTCGATGACCGAACCCGATGGCGGGACCGATGTTCTGGGCGCGATGAAGACTTACGCGGACAAGGTCGAGGGCGGCTGGAGGTTGAAGGGGGCCAAGATGTGGACGACGGCCGCCAAGGCGGCTGACCGGCTTCTTGTCCTCGCTCGGACGGATCGCAATGTCGAAAAGAAGCATCACGGCCTTACGATGTTCTTCGTCGATGCCAAATCTCCCGGCATCACCTGCTCGCTACTGCCCAAGCTTGGCATGCGGGCGATGGGTTCGTGCGAAGTCCATTACGACGATGTCTTCGTCCCGGATGAGGACGTGCTCGGGGAACCGGGGCAGGCGTGGTACGCAATGCTGCCGACGCTCAACAACGAGCGTATCATGGTCGGCGCGCAGTGCCTCGGTGCGATAGACGGCGTACTTGAAGACGCGCTCGACTACATGAAGCAGCGCAAGGCGTTCGGGGGCATCATCGGCCGCTTTCAGATCCTTCAACACTACGTCGCGGATATCGCCACCTGGCAAAAAACGACCGAATTGCTACTCAACAACGTCGCATGGATGCAAGCCAACGGCATGCCCTGCGGTGTCGAGGCGAACATGCTCAAGATGGTCGCCACTGAAAATGCAGTAAAAGCGGCCGATCTAGGCATCCAGATCCTGGGCGGCATGGGCTATTCCGCAGAGACGGACATGCAACGCTACTGGCGGGATCATCGGATCCTGAGAATGACGCCAATCAGCAACGAGATGGTTCGCAACACGATTGCCGAAAGCCTCGGGCTGCCCCGCTCTTTCTGAAGGAAATGGCCATGAGCGATCTCGACGATCTGCCCCCTGCCCCGGACGCTGCCGGCACCTCTCTTGACGGCAGCGCGATCTTCACGATCAGTGCCGAGGAAAACGCTGCGCTGTGCCGTTCGACCGGCATCGAGCCGGCGCCTGACGGCACTGCGCATCCGATCTACTACTACATCGCGACCCAGGTCGCGATGGGCAAGACGGTGGCCGGCGTATGCGAGGCCTGCGAATTCGACGTCGAGGACGGTCCGATGATGGGCTCGAGCGGCGTAACGTTCGACGCCCCTCTGAAGGTGGGCGAAAGCTACAGGGTCACCGGCGAAATCCTCGATCTTGTCCGCAAGCGCAGCCGCAAGCTCGGCGTCATGGACGTACTGACCTACCGGCTCCGTTTGCACCTGCTGGACGGCAACAAAGTGCTTGAAACCGACAACGTGTGGGTACTGCCCCGCAAGGAGTTTGCGGCATGACATACGACGTTGGAGACGAACTGCCTTCCTTCACCATCGAACGCGTCAGCTCCGATGCAATGAAGCAGTGGGCGGTCTTTCTCGCGGATCCCAATCCGATCCATCTCGACGTCGAAGTCGTAAAGGCGAAGGGCCTAGGCAACCGCGTCATCAACCAGGGGCCAATCAACGTGGCCTACATGATGAACATGCTCATGCGTGCCTTCCCCAACGGCCGGATTTCGAAGATGGATTCGCGCTTTCTGGACAATGTCTATGGCGAGGATCGCGCTGTCGTCACCGGCAAGGTCACGGCGATCGATGGAAGCACGGTCACTTGCGAATTCAAGCTCGACGTGGACGGGCGCGGTACCGTCAATTCCGGCACAGCAACAATAGAAATCTGAAGATTCTCCAGGAGAGAGATTATGCCTAGCGGACCTTTTGCCCACGTTTGCATGGTCGTACGCGACCTCGACACCGCCATCGAGAACTGGACCAAGATCCTGCGCGTTCTCGACCCTGCATCGCTGGAAGAGCGTATCGTCAAGTACGACGAATTCTCGAGCGGTGCGGATGCAGGCATGCGGTGGGCCACTTTCGTCAACAATGGCGGAACCGAAATCCAGTTCATCCAGCCCTCTCCGGGAACGCCAATGGGCGACCGCCTCGAAAAGGTCGGCGAGCACGTGCATCACTTCTGCTTTGCTACGGACGACGTACCGGGCGCGATGGAGAAGTTGGCCGCAGAAGGCATTCAGGTGCTTGGCGGCGGCAAGACCTACAACGACCCGGACATGACCTGGCAGAAATGGAGCTGGGTGGGCCCGAAGAGCACGCATGGCTGCCTTATCGAGGTCGCCTCGCCCTATGAGAGCAGGAACGACGGCAAGTGGCACCATGCGCCGGGCAAGTTCGCGTACAGCGGACCCGGTGAGCATCCTTCCTTTGCAGAACTGGTACCCCCGGTCGCGGCAGCCTGACCGGCAGACTTGCGCATGATCACCGCTTCCCGAACCACGTGGCCCGGTGACCATCTCGACATGGTAGCCGATGCCTTCGGCGACCCTGCTGCTCCTGCGGTGTGCTTCTTCCATGGCGGCGGCCAAAGCCGCCGCTCATGGACGCGTTCGGCACGGCGGACGGCGGAGGCCGGCTACTATGCACTTACGTTCGATTTGCGCGGGCATGGCGAGAGCGGCTGGGCGGCCGATGGCGACTATGAGCTGGAAGCCTACGGGCGCGATGTGGAAGCCATCGTCACCCGCCTCTCCAGGCCCGTTGCGCTGGTCGGCGCATCGCGAGGCGGGCAATCGGCACTGGTCGGCGGTTCGCGTCATCCCGATCTCGTCAGGCTCATCATGCTGGCGGACGTGGCGCCGCTGATCGTCGATGACGGCGTGGATGGCATTCGCGATTTCTTTCGCAGCAGCGACGCCGGCTTTGCGACGCTGGATGACGCAGCCGATGCTCTGCATCGCCATTTGGGCCAACCGCGCGTTGCCAATGTATCCGGGCTGGCCAAGTCGATGCGGAAGCAAGACGGCCGGCTGTTCTGGCATTGGGATCCGCGCACAACCGCACCCGAATTCCTGCATCCGCCTTCTGAACGCGCAGCCCTGTTCGCAGCGGCCGGCAGGGTGAAATCACCGGTCGTGCTGGTGAAGGCGCAGCTCAGCGAACTTGTCTCGGACGAGAGCGTTCGCCATTTCAAAAGCCTCACACCGCAATTGGAGGTCGAAATCGCCGAGGGTGTCGGTCACATGTTCACAGGCGACCAGAACGATGCCTTCGCAGCTCGACTGCTGCGCCATCTGGCCGAGTATCTGCCCTTATGAACCGGGGAGCCGCAATAGTCATTGGCGGAACCGGCGGCCTCGGAAGCGAGATATGCAGGCAGCTTGCGTCTGACTGGAACGGCGTCGCCATTGGATATCGTTCCAGCCAGGAGCGAGCCCTCGCAGTCGCCGAAACAATGGGCGGAAACGGCGGCACCCTCGCGGTGCGCTGCGACCTTTCTGACAATGCTTCGATCCAGGAGGCCATGCGCCGCACCGTAGAGCGGTTCGGAGCAATCGGGACCGTCGTTTACGCCAGCGGCGTCGAAATTCCGCAGCCATTCGTCAGTCAGATCGTCGAACAGCAATGGCGCGAAGTCATCGAGATCGAACTGATGGGTTTCACCCGCGTGGTTGCCCATGCCCTGCCGCACTTCCGGACGCAGGGCTTCGGCAATTTCGTCGCGGTCGTATCGGTTGCCAATTACTGCTTCCCCCCTGGCGATGCGCTTTCATCGGTTCCCAAAGCCGGTATCGAGGCTCTTTGCCGGGCTGTTGCGAAAGAAGAAGGGCGATACGGCATCAGGGCGAACATGGTCGCACCAGGCATCATCGATGCAGGGCTTGGCGCCGAATTTCTTTCAACTCTCTACACACCGGACATCTGGGAATCCCAGCGCAAGCGGATCGCGCTCCAGAGCTTTGGCAGCGCAGGCGATATCGCCAACGCCGTGGCCTTCCTCGCGTCGGCGCGTGCAGGTTACGTGACGGGTCAGACCCTCATCGTCGACGGCGGCTTCAGCCTCTGAAACAGGATAGCAACCGTGTCCAAATTAACGCTGTCGATACCCGTTGCACCCGCGATCGAATTCGCGCAGCCACTCACGGTTGCCGCTACGCTGGCCCTGCCCGAAACCGTGCCTTCAGATGCTCTCGACCTGCTCGTCTGCCTTCATGGCGCATCGTACAGTCGCTGGTACTGGGATGCACGGATTGACGGTCACCCCGGCTACAGCTTCATCGATTACTTCCTCTCCCAGGGAAAGGCCGTCCTCACCCTCGACGCGCTGGGCATGGGGGATAGTTCCAAGCCACTCGATGAAGGACTGCTAAATCCCCTGCTCGGCGCGCAGGCGCACCATCAGGCGCTTGCAAACATCCTGTGCCGGATCGACGCTGGAGATTTCGGCGCCGAACTTGCAGCGAAGCGCAAACGGATCAGCGGCATCGGTCACTCCATGGGCGGAATGCTCACGATCATTCAGCAGGCCTCGTTTCGCAGCTTCGATCAGGTTGCGATCCTTGGGTTCACCAATATCAGCCTCGATCTGCCGGACGAAGTGCGTGCAGATCTCGAAAAGCGGGTCGAAGGCAGTGGCTACAGTCAAGCGGATCGGGGTTCGATGCGCGCGAGTTTCCACGCCCCTGACGTGCCTAAAGCCGTCATTGCCGCCGACGATTCCCGCGCCTCGGTCACGCCCAACAGCTACGGCCGCCTGGCGATCGTGCCCGGCGGCGTGGCGGATGAGGCAGCAGCGATCGATGTTCCCGTCTATCTGCATTTCGGGGACATTGACGTCAGTCCGGATCCGCTTCTTGAGCCGTCGTTCTACGGCAAGTCGCGCCGTATCAGTCTGATGCCGCTCGCTGGTTCTGCGCATTGCCATAACTTCGCCTCGACGCGCAGCGACAGCTGGGCGAAACTCAACAGCTGGATCGATGAGATGGCCAAGCCGGGCGAATGAGACGCCAGCTGCTACTGCGAAACTCTCAGCGTTAAGGACGCCGATACCCCGAGGCACCCGAGAGACTCTCGTTAAACCCTTGGCGAGTTATGCCGCAAGTCCCGCTCTAAGATTGGGCCTTTTCACACCCCGACCGCCCGACAACGCAGGCGGCCGGGGCATGCTCGATCACTTGTAAGGATCGACCGGCTGAGGCACATCGATCACTTCGAGGTCCTTCAGCATCGAGAGCACGTCGGAGATCGAATAGATGTGGTCGATCTTGTCGCCGCGGAAACGCAGCCAGGAGAACCACAGGACGTTGAGTTCGTTTCCGGTCGGCTGAACACCCATGTAGGGACCGCCGGTGTGCTTGCCGTAGTGATGGCAGAGCACGCAGACCTCATCGTCGCCGCGACCCCATGCCTTCAAAGTCCGGTAAGTGCTGGGCGGGAACGTCTTGTAGAGGCCCTGCGGCGAGGTCTTCCAGATGTGGTAGGTGCCAAGATCCGGCCGGTTCGGATTGTCATACGTCATGGTGTCGGTGTTGAAGAAGGCATCCATGCCGTCCCAATCGCCCCGATTGATGACTTCGTGCAGGTCCATCCATTGCGTGACCATGAAAGCCTGCCGCTCAGTCAGTCCGGCTGTGATTTCGGCCCGCTTCTCCTTGGACAGGACGAAATCGGCTTCAGTGAACGGGGCCAGGCCCATCAGTAGTCTCCTTGCTTGATATCTGGCCCGCCCAACGCGCAGGCCGTAACCCGTCATCCCGATCCCCGCACCTGCTGCCACCTACCCAACGAAAGGCGGCCAAGACGAACGCCCGTGCGATCGCACCATATCGAACGGAGGAGAGGCCATGACCCTGAGCATGCAGGAAATGTCCGACAGGTTTGAGCTGCAGGACCTGATCGTGGGATATTGTTATGCCGTGGACAATCGCGATTGGGACGCGCTTGACGAGTTCTTCACGCAAGACGCGCTGATAGACTATTCAGAAATGGTGGGCGTGCGCGGCGGACTGACCGAGATCAAGCAATTCCTCGTGGAGGGGCTATCTCCCATTCTCGCCTACCAGCATGCAGTGTCGACCACAAAATACGCTATCGATGGCGATACGGCCCAGACCAAGACGGTATGCTACAATCCGATGACCGTCTCGCAGGGGCAATCGAGCGACACGCTCGTATTTGGCCTCTGGTATATTCACGATTTTATCCGGACCGAGCAGGGCTGGAAGATCAGCCGCCTTTACGAACAGAAATGCTACCGGATCAATGTCCCGGACTGGCTGGCTGAACAACTTCCGTCCTGAGTTCGCGCTCACTTTCCATCCTGAGACCCAAGGCGGTGACATGCGACGCCTATTCAATCATGCTTTCCTGGTGCTGCTGGGCGCAACAGGCGGTACCCTGACAGTCCTTGGCGCCCAGCTCGCCTTGCTGGGTGGATCGCCCTGGTATGTGCTGAGCGGCCTTGTCATGCTTGTCTGCGCAGTTCTGGGATGGCGGAGGGAAGCAAAGTCTGCGCTGCTCTATTGGGTATTTCTCGGTGTGAACTTATGCTGGGCGCTGTGGGAGTGCGGCCTCGATGGCTGGGCACTGGCGCCGCGGATCGCAATGCCGACTGTCATGGGTCTCTACATGCTGACAGGTTGGTACCGCCGGCATGTAGGCCAGCAGGCAGCCCTGCCCGGCGGCCGCCTACTTTGGCCTGGCCTCGCGGTAATCGGGATAGTCGGGATCGGGGCGGCGTTCTGGGCTGACCGCACACCTGCTGCCACAAGCACAGCTTGGGGACCGGCACCAGCAGCTTCGGAAGAAGGTGACTGGATTGCCTACGGCAACGACCGCGGAGGCTCGCGCTATTCACCGCTTGGTCAGATCACACCAGCAAACGTCGGCAATCTGAAACCCGTCTGGAGTTACCATACGGGCAAACTGACAAGCGGCAAGCAGGGCACGGCCTTTCAAACCAATCCCCTCAAGATCGGCGATCGCTTGTTCATTTGCGCGGGCAACAATGATGTAATCGCACTCGACCCTGAAACCGGCCGCCAGCTCTGGCGTCACTCGCCAAGGACAAACCTCGAAGGCGTTTACGGCCTTGTATGCCGCGGCGTGACATATTACCGCGTGCCCGGCGCGACGGGCACCTGCTCAGAACGTATCTATACCGCTACGCTGGATGCTCGGCTTTTGGCGCTCGATGCTGCCACGGGACAGTCCTGCGGCGCCTTCGGACAGAACGGCCAGGTGGATCTCACCAAGGGCCTTGGGTCCGTCGAAAAGGGCTATTACTTCGTCACTTCGCCCCCGGCGCTGGTTCGCGGACGGCTGGTCGTCGGCGGCTGGATCATCGACGGTCAGCGAACGCAGGAGCCTTCGGGCGTCATCCGCGCGTTCGATGCTGTTTCGGGCGAGTTTTCGTGGGCATTCGATATTGGCCGCCCGGACGATCACGGTTCACCGGAACCAGGCGCGACATTCACAAGAGGCACGCCGAATAGCTGGGCTCCGATGAGCTCCGATGAAGCTCTGGGGCTCGTCTATGTGCCAACCGGAAACGCAACGCCTGACTACTTCGGCGGCCACCGCACGGCGCTGGACGATCGCTACTCCAGCGCTGTTGTCGCACTTGACGCCCAGACAGGAGCAGTCCGCTGGTCGTTCCAGACGACACATCACGATCTTTGGGATTACGATGTTGCGGCGCAGCCTACTCTCTTCGACCTGCCCGGCGGCATCCATGGACTTGTACAACCCACAAAGCGGGGGCAGATCTTCGTCCTGGACCGCATGACGGGTAAACCCCTACTGCCGGTAATGGAACGCGCTGTTCCCCGCGGAGCGGTCGCCGGTGAGCGACTATCTCCCACCCAGCCCTTTTCCGCCGCGATGCCAAGTTTCGGCGGCCCGGCTCCCACGGAAAAGAGCATGTGGGGGCTCACGCCGATCGATCAGGCATTGTGCCGCATCCGCTTTCGG
This sequence comes from Novosphingobium sp. BL-S-32, assembly GCF_056857055.1. NCBI lineage: Bacteria > Pseudomonadati > Pseudomonadota > Alphaproteobacteria > Sphingomonadales > Sphingomonadaceae > Novosphingobium > Novosphingobium sp. BL-S-32. Next base: position 188,336 of record NZ_CM166477.1, read on the forward strand.
CAAGCCCGTTTCGAAGGCGAAATGACGCCCCTCTCGACAGACCACTTCACGATTACGTGGCCTGGCTACCTTGGGGGGATCGACTGGGGCGGTGTCTCCGTCGATGTGAGACGCGGCCTGATGATCGTCAACAACAACCAGGTCGCCAACTACAACCGCCTCATTTCCCGAGCGGAGGCGGATCGGCGCGGCATCAAGCCGATGAATGCAGCGCACATGAGCAATGTGGGAGGTCCAGCGGCTCAACAGGGCGTGCCTTACGCCGCGCAAATCGCACCCTTTCTTTCGCCGCTCGCGATCCCGTGTCAGCAGCCGCCCTATGGCAGGATCAACGCCGTCGATCTCAGAACCGGCAAGCTGGTATGGTCCCGTACCTTGGGCTCATCGCGCGACAGCGGGCCGCTGGCTCTGCCTTCGCTCGTACCGATACCTATGGGGGTGCCGAACATTGGCGGGTCTCTAACGACTTCGAGCGGCCTCACCTTCATCGGCGCGACTCAGGAGCACGTATTTCGCGCCCTTGCGACGGAAAGTGGGCAGGTGTTGTGGAAAGCACGGTTGCCAGCCGGCGGCAATGCATCGCCGACCACGTATTGGTCCCGGCCCAGCGGACGCCAATTTGTCGCCATCGCGGCCGGCGGCCATGCAGCCATGCTGTCTGGAACGAGTGACGAATTGATCGCCTATGCTCTGCCGACGAAATGATGGGCCAGATAAATCGTAAAAAATAGGGGCGTGTCCCCGCAAGCTCCTATCCTTGGACGGGCAAGTCGCCCCGATTACGCACTATCGTCGCAAGTAACAAAAACGGGAGGATGGAGCATGCCGACATCAGGCAGCCTGACGAGAACATCGCCTGTCGCGGCCGATGACGAGCGCGCAATCCGCAATCTGCTGCTGCGCTACGCGACCGGCATCGATACCCGGGACTGGCCCTTGTTTCGCTCCTGCTTCGCGAATGACTGCGAAGTGGATTACGGCAGCTTCGGTCAATGGCGCGGACCGCGCGAGATAACCGAGTACATGGAATCCGCGCATCGCAATCTGGGCGCGACGCTTCACCGCATAACCAATATCGTGGTCGAGAGCCGCAATAGCGAGATTCTGGCCCGCAGTTATGTGGACGCTGTGCTGACCGACCCGGCACCGGGCGGCAGCGCGACCCGAGCGGCCGGATTCTATGACGACTGCCTGATCCGCACGGCAGAAGGCTGGCGGATATCCCGCCGGAAATTCACGATGGTCAGAGCGGGTTTTTGATGGCGACGAACCGGCAGGTCAGGTTGCGCTCTCGTCCGGCAGGCATTGCCCAAGCCGAGCATTTCGAAATCCGCAGCGCTCCGGTGGACCGTCCCGGTCCGGGCCAGATACTTGTACAAAATCACTATCTCTCGGTCGAGCCCGCCATGCGCGGCTGGATCGCCGACGTCGGTAACTACGGAGACCAGGTGGCCCTGGGCTCGGTCATGCGCAGCCTCGCCTCAGGCCGTATCATCGAATCGAACCACGAACATTTCCAAGTTGGCGAATACGTCGCAGGATGGTTCGGGTGGCAGGATTTCGCTTGCGTAGCGGCCGATCAAATCCTTCAGAAGACCAGCGAAAAAGAGCTGCGCGCATCGCTCGGCATTTTGGGAATAAACGGCGTCACGGCCTATCTGGCCCTCACGCTTGTCGGGCAGCCGCGCGCCGGTGAAACCGTGTTGGTATCCACTGCCGCAGGCGCGGTTGGGTCCGCCGCGGGCCAGATTGCCAATATCCTTGGATGCCGCACGGTGGGTATTGCCGGGGGAGCAGACAAAGTGCGGCGCTGTGTCGAGGAGTTTGGATTCGAGGCTGCGATCGACTACCGCGGCCAGGACGTGGCCGCCACTTTGAGCCGCGTCGCGCCCCAGGGGATCCACGTCTATTTCGACAACGTCGCCGGCCCGATCAGCGACGCGGTAATGCCTCACCTCGCGCTCGGCGGCCGTGTCATCGTCTGCGGAACAGCGTCGCAGGACCGCTGGGCTCCGTGGCCCGATGGTCCGCGAGTGGAACGCCACCTTCTGGTCAAGCGGGCACGAATGGAAGGCTTCGTCGTCTTCGATCACATGGCCCGTTACGCCGCCGCTGTTGCGCAGCTGCGCGAGTGGACCGAGCAGGGCCTCCTGAGGTGGCGCGAGGAAATACTCGACGGGATTGAGAGCTGTCCGGATGCCCTTGCGGGCCTTTACCGTGGGGAAAACCACGGCAAGCGGTTGATCCGGCTGAAAGAGACAGGAGCGCACGAGTGACAGTAATGAACGCCCTTGAAGGTAAGGTCGCCATTATAACTGGGGCATCGTCGGGGATAGGCGCGGCCACTGCGCGAGCGCTAGCCGAGGCGGGCGCGAGGACAGTGCTGGTCGCCCGCCGCGCCGAACGCCTTGCCTCACTGGCGGGCGAACTCGGCGAGCATGCCTGTGTCCATTCAGCCGACATGGCGGATCCTGACGCCGCTCGGGCTTTGCACGACTTCGTTCTGGCTAAGTTCGGGCGACCCGACATTCTGGTCAATAATGCGGGCATTCTTCATGCGGCACCGATCGACGATTTCGATCTCGACCAGTTGCGACCGATGATGGCGCTCAATTACGAAGCAGTCGTTCGCACCAGTACTCTGTTTGCACGGACAATGAAATCGGCAGCCAGAGGGCAGATCATCAATATTTCGAGCATCGGCGCCAACATCGTTGCACCTGGTGTCGGTGTCTACGGCGGCCTGAAGCGAGCACTGGAGGGGTTCACCGATTGTTTGCGGGTCGAATTGGCCGGCACTGGAGTGAAAGTCGGTATCGTTTCGCCCGGCACGACCAGCACGGAAATATTCGAGGACATGAAGTCACGCGGACAGCCGGCCTGGGACAGTTTCATACCGCCGATGCAACCTGAAGATGTAGCAGATGCCGTGCGATATATGGCGGCTCAGCCCGAGCGCACCAACCTCGCCCGGATCCAGGTGTTTGCCGCCTGTGACACGCATTAGGCGTTAATCCAACGACCCGTAAGCTTCCAGCCGGAAGGGATTGACGCTCCCTCCCTTCCGCATCTTGCAAACCCACTGCGGGTCCATCAGTAGCGCCCTTCCCACCCCCACCAGGTCAAACTCACCCCTCGCCAAGCGCTCCGCCACAAGAAGTAGATTGTTGGTCATCACGGTCGGCTGGGCGAACGACGATTGCAGATCGCGCGAGAGGCCGACGCCGCCCACCGCTATTGTCGGCCGGCCCGTCAGCCGTTTTACCCATCCCGCCAAGCTGAGATCGGAGCCGTCGAATGCGGGCGCCGAGAACACCCGGGTGCTGACGTCAAACAGGTCCACGCCTGCCTCGGCAATCGGTGCCAGCAAGGATTCGAGCTCATCCGGGGTTTGCGCGTTTCGCGCATCGTAATCCTGCAATTTCCACTGCGAGTACCGGAACATGATCGGAAAATCTGGCGCCGTCGCGGCCCTCACCGCCCGGACCAACTCTGCCGCAAGCCTGGCGCGGTCTGGGAGTGCGCCTCCCCAACGGTCCGTTCGCAGGTTTGTCTCGCCCCAGAGAAAGCTGTCGATCAGGTAGCCGTGTGCGCCGTGCAGCGCGATGCCATCGAAGCCTGCGGCTTTCGCATTTGCCGCACTGCGTGCGAACCCGGCGATGATGTCGGCGATTTCGTTCTCTGTCAGCGGCGCGGTAGGCTCGCGAACCTGTTCGAGATATTCCGGGGGCACCATCGCCTTGTCGAGTGGGCCCCAGATGCCTGAGGGGCGCGCAGACGGCGCGTCGGGATGATAGCCGGTTCCCGGGACTCGGATGACGCCTTGGTGCCATAGCTGGGGAATGATCTTTCCCCCGGCCTCATGGACCCCGTCCACGACCGCGCGCCACCGCGCAAGCGCGGCCTCGCCATGCATGATCGGCGAGGCTCCGCCCCCCATTGTCTCCCTGCCGACGGCAGCAGGATGATCCACCCCGATGCCTTCCGTGACGATAAGACCTACTTCCGCTTCGGCACGGCGGCGGTAGTAGTCCGCCACACCCGCTGACGGAATCCCATCAGGCGAGAAATTTCGCGTCATCGGCGCCATTACGAAGCGGTTGGGCAGCGCTAGCGCCCCGACTTCACATGGCCTGAAAAGAATTTCGGTGCCGCTTGCCATAGTGCCGTGGATTCCCGCCCTGCCTGATTTCAAACACTGCTGCCTCAAGTCGGTCCGTCCTGAGACCTTCCCGGCGACAGGTTCGCTCCGAGGGCGAATCAGGATTCTTGTACCACCGACCGAGCCCTTATCAGGCGTCGACCACTGCGAGCGCGGCCTGCGGACATGCTTCGGCGCCTTCGCGTGCCAGCTCTTCCAGGCCGTCCGGCACGATCTCGTCGTCCACGTATACGATGCCGTTGGCGTCGAGTTTGTACACCGCGGGGCAGATTTCGGCGCAGACGCCGTATCCGCAGCATGCGGCCTTATCGATCACCACTTTCAGCTTCTGACTCATAGTCCTCTCCTTTTTTCGGATTATTACAGCTTGAACAGATTTCGTTCAATATGTATAACGCGATCAAACACGGATTTTCCAAGGAGAGGAAGATGCTGCACCACCCTGGGTTGACACTCAGCGACGGGACGACGCTCGACAATCTCATCGACCGCGAGATGAACGAAGTGTCGCTGCGTGTGATGAACGACAAGGAATTGTACGAGCTGGAAATGGAGCGCATCTTCGCGCGAACCTGGCTCCTGCTGGGCCATGAGTCCGAGATTCCCAAGGCCGGCGATTACGTCATGCGCGATATGGCCGAGGACAATGTCATCGTCTCGCGCGACCGTAGCGGCGAAATTCACGTCATGCTCAACGTGTGTCCGCATCGCGGCATGAAGGTCTGCACAGCCGAGGCGGGCAATGCCCATGCCCACCGCTGCATCTACCATGGCTGGGCCTTCCGACCCGATGGCAGCTTTATCGGCGCCCCGATCGAAAAGGAACAGATGCACGGCAACAAGCGCCAGAAGGAAGAACTCGGGCTCAAGAAGGCCCGCGTCCATCTGTACGGCGGCCTCATCTTCGCAACGTGGAACGAGGATCTTTCGTTCGACGATTACCTCGGCGACGCGAAGTTCTATCTCGATCAGCTGTTCTGCCGTACCGATAACGGGCTTGAAATGCTCGGCCCGCCGCAGCGCTTCGTGCTGCCCTGCAATTGGAAGATCCCTGGCGAACAGTCGGGATCCGACGGCTTCCATACTCTGACGCTGCACCGCTCGCTTATGGAAGGCGGGATCATGGGCGGTACTGCCGAATCGATCTACGATACGGCGCCCGGCATGTACGGTGTCGATATCTCTGTTCCGCAAGGCCATACCCTGCGCTGTCTGGAAGCGGCCCAAACCTTCAAGATGTTTGCGGATGTCAGTTTTGAAGGGAAGTCGACCGAAGAGCGCCTTCATCTACTTTCGCCGCCCGGCATCACCAAGGACCTGATCCCTCAGCTCTTCAAGAATCTGACGGAGGATCAGGTCAACCAGTTAGCGACGATCCCCCCGCAAGTCGGCGGCATGTTCCCCAACGTGCTGATCGCATTCATCTTTGCGCCTCGCACCGATGGCGGCGCGTCAGGCGCGCTGTCGCTGCACACCTATGTTCCCAAGGGGCCGGACAGGGTCGAATTCGTGAACTTCATTTTCGCGGAGAAGGACGCACCTGAGGACGTGAAGCGCGATATGCTGCAGAACGCCATCTGGTCGACCGGTACTTCCGGAACGATCGAGCAGGACGACGCCGATACCTGGCCGCAGATCATGCGCAATGCACGCGGCCACATGAGCAAGACCATCACGCTCAAGTACCAGGCGCTTCACGGCCACGAGCGGCCGGAAGGCTGGGTGGGAGGCGGCGATCTCTATCCCGGCTTCACCAAGGACGACACGCAGTGGGCCTGGTGGATGGCTTACTACAATCTGATGGCCGAAGCCTGAGACTGGGAGGATCACGACATGGTGAACTACGCCACGGCCGCAATCGACAAGACTGGAGTGATGCGCGGTCTTGTTTCCACCAAGCGGGTACCGCTCGGTTCGGAGGTCTACAACCGCATTCTGGAAACGCTCTATGACGAAGCGGCTGCGCTCGACGAGCGGCGCTTCGACGACTGGGTCGCCTTCCTTGCGGAGGATTTGATCTATACGGCACCGCTGCGTCTCACGCGAAATGGCCCCAACAAGGACCGTGACGTCGTACGGACGATGAAGCATTTCGACGAGAATTACGGGTCGATCCTCATGCGCACCGGTCGTCTCTCGAAGAGCGCCTGGGCAGAAGACCCGCCCTCGCGCACGCGACGGTTCGTCACTAATGTGCGGATCGCCGAGAGCGAGAAGAGCGGCGAATATGAAGTGGTCAGCTACCTCTTCGTCGAGCGCAGCCGCTTCGACAATCCGGAGAACGAGACGCTTACCGCGGAGCGCCGGGACGTCTGGCATCTTGTGGATGGCAACTACAAGCTGTCCGTAAGGGAGATCATTGTCGACCAGTCCACGCTGGGAATGTCCAATCTTGCGATCTTCCTCTGATCGGACGGGCACGGTGACGTCATCCCCGCACATCGTCGTCATCGGGAGCGGCCTCGCCGGCTACGGCGTCCTGCGGGAGCTACGCAAGCTCGCGCCGCACTCCCGGTTGACCCTGGTGACGCAGGACGATGGCCACTTCTATTCCAAACCGGCGCTGTCCACCGCACTGGCCAAGGGCAAAATGCCCGACGCCCTGATTACCACGCCGGGTGAGAAAATGGCGGCTCAGCTCCGAATTGATCTGCGCGCGGGACGCCTCGTCGAGGCCATAGATCGGCAGGACAAGGCCGTACTGACAACTGGCGGGCCGATCTTCTACGACAAACTGATCCTCGCGCTTGGAGCAGATCCTGTGCGGCCGCCGATCGATGGCGACGCGGCCCACCGGGCTCTTGCGGTCAACAATCTCGACAATTACCGCGAGTTTCGCGAGCGGCTGCCCGCTGGCGGGCGAGTGCTGGTCATGGGCGGCGGACTTGTCGGAACTGAGTTTGCGAACGATCTTTCTGCCGCAGGCTATTTTCCGGTAGTCGTGGACATGCTGCTCCATCCTTTGGCTCAGCTGGTACCCAGCGGGGTCGGTGATCGAATCCGTGATGCGCTGGCTACCAAGGGCGTCGAATGGCACCTAGGCAGCAAGATCACGGCCATCCACAAGTCTCCAAGCGGGGTTCGCGCGCAGCTCGACAGCGGCATGGTCATTGAAGCCGTTGCGGTGCTTTCAGCGGTGGGTCTTCGCCCTCATGTCGCGCTGGCATGTGAGGCGGGGCTGGAGACCGGCCGGGGCATTACTGTCGACCAGACCGGGCGGACCTCCGATCCCGACATCTACGCTATCGGCGACTGCGCGGAATATCCGCAAGGCCTCGCAGCCTATGTAACACCGATCATGTCGGCAGCGCGCGCCATCGCTCCCAGTGCGCTCGGAACACCTACGAATATCCACTTTCCGCCGCTCTCGGTGCAGGTCAAGACCACAGCCTACCCGGTGGTGCTGCTTCCGGCTCCGATCGGCGTTGCCGGGCGGTGGGAGGAAGCGGCCAACGACGAGCGGGGGCTCAAGTATCTGTTCCGCGACAACGACAAGAACGTGCGGGGCTACGTTTTTACGCAGGACTATTGCCAGGAACGCATGGAAATGGACCGCGCGCTGGGCGAACAATTTGCAGGAGAAGCTGCTTGACTGGGTTGGTTCAGGGCAAGATCGCGATCGTCACGGGCGGGGCAAAAGGGCTGGGCTACGGCATCAGCCGCTGTCTGGCGCGTGAGGGCGCCGATATCCTCATTACCGGGCGCGACGGCGCGGCGGCGGAAGCGGTTGCGGCCGAGATAAGCCAGGAGTTCGGAACCCGCGCCATGGGCCTTTCGGCGGACATGGGAATCAAGGACGACGTCGAAGGCATGATCGAGCGGGTCGTCTCCGAGTTCGGAGGCCTCGACATCCTGATCAACAATGCCTCGCAGCTGTCTGCCAACGTGTTGCTGGAACAGAAGACCGATGAGATGCTCCAGCGCACTCTCGAGATCGGTACTTGGGGAACCTGGTGGGCCATGCGAGCCGCCTTCCCGCACATGAAGGCACGCGGCGGCGGCTCGATCGTCAATTTCTACTCGATCGACGCCCAGACGGGTGCATGGCTTCATGCCGACTACAACATGAACAAGGGGGCGATCCTGGGCCTGACCCGCACCGCTGCGGTTGAATGGGGCCGGTTCAACATCAGGACCAATGCGATCGCACCGACAGGGATGGGCCAGGTGTTCGCGCAGCTGGCAGAGGACGTGCCCGGCTTCCTTGAAATGGCAACAGCAAGTAATCCGCTCAAGCGCGCGGGCGATCCCGAGAAGGACATCGGACCGGTCGTGCTCTTCCTCGCTTCGGAAATGTCGCGTTTCGTCAATGGCGAGCTGATCAATGTCGATGGCGGTCAGCATCTGCCCGGCTATGTAAGCGTTCCGCACAACCTTGCCGAAATGGAAGCTCAAACATGAAACTGACGCCGCACACCGACTGGAGCGAAGTCGTCGCCACCGACAGCACGGGCAGCGTCCAGAAGATCATGGACGGTACACTGCGCGCGATCGCAACAATTGGCACGCGGCGACTGTCGATGAGTGACATCAGCGAAAGCAGCGGGGTGTCGCGCGGGACCCTCTATCGTCATTTCGCGTCCAAGGAAGAAGTGCTCGCGGCAGTCAGCGAATACATCTGCAGCAGTTTCGAAAAGGGCATTGTCGAGGCTGGCGAAGGCATTCCCGATCCGATCGAGCGGTTCCGTGCCGTCATGAAATTCTTCGGCCGTTTTACGATCGAGCGGTCGCCGGAACGGATCTTCGAAGTCGAACCTGCCTTTCACCTGAGTTTCCTGCGCAGCCATTTCGGCCGTCACAAGGCCGCCGTGCAACGCGCTCTCGAACCCGTGCTCGACTATTTCGAAGGACTGACCGGAAATACCATAGACCGGGACACATTCTGCGACACGCTCGTTCGCCTGCAGCTTAGCACGCTGATCATTCCGGCCACTGGTGAATGGCTGGAACTCTGGAACGGTTCTCCCGATCGGCTGCACGAAATCGCAATGCAAATCGCCGGCCACCAAGCCGAAAATACGAGAGGATGATTTCATGGCAACAGTAGCAAAGCTCGAATCAGACACGCAATCCGGTTTCGCCGACAAGGCGGTGGCCGACGGCCTGGTGGAAAAGGCGCGCAGCCTGCGCGAATTCCTGCAAAAGGAAGCGCCTGAAGCGGAAAAGCGGCGCAGCCCAACCCCGGCCGTCGATCAAATGCTCAAGACGGAAGGTTTCCTGCGGCTTCTGCTGCCTCAACGCCTGGGCGGCTTCGGACTCTCGACCACCGACTTTTGCCGCGTCCAGATGGAAATCGCCAAGGGCGACCCCGCGGTCAGCTGGGTGATGCAGATCATCAACGGCACCAGCTGGATCACCAGTCTCGCGCCCGACGGTGTCCAGGACACGATTTTTGGCGAGGGCCCGCAGACCGTGTGCGGCGCCTACAACCCGCCCGGCAAGGCGCGCAAGGTGGACGGCGGCTGGATCATCAACGGTAAATGGCCCTACATGTCCGGCTCCCGCCAGTCGAAGTGGGCGCAACAGGGCGTGGTGCTTGAAGGCTACGACGGGCCGGTCGTTCCGGGCATCAGCATGTGTTATCTGCCGATGGACAGCATGACTATTGAGGACACCTGGTTCGTTTCGGGCATGCAGGGAACCGGGTCGGACACGGCGATAGCAAAGGACGTGTTCATTCCCGATGACCAGATGGTATTGATGGACGAACGCGCGGGCCAGATCGATCGGACCAAGCGTCATTTCGGCGCGCCTTCAGACCTCCTTCCTGCCGTTCCGGTGGTTCGCACGACCGGCATTGCCCAGCTCATTGGCGCAGTCGAGGGCATGCTGGAGATCGTTACGGCGGAATCGCCGAAGAAGCCCGTACTGACGACGACGATTTCGCCGCGCACCAATTCCGGTGCCTACATGCGCGACCTTGGTGAAGCGGCCGCCATGATCGACACGGCCAAGTTGATCCTGTTCAACCTCACAGCCAAGCTCGACCGAGTTGCGCAGGGTGAGGAGTTCACCCTCGCCGAGAAGGCAAAGCAGCGCTCCGGCGGTGCCCAGATGGTCGAACTCGTTCACAGTGCGAGTGAATCGCTGATGTTCCAGGCGGGTTCTTCCGGTTTTGCGCTGGACAAGCCGATCAACCGCTACTGGCGCGATATTTCGATGGCTCTCCGCCACATCCAGAATATCCCGACCATCGGCTACGAAATCTATGGCCGGAACCTTGCCGGAGCCGATCCGATCTCTCCGCCGGGTGCCTATTGATCCAAAATGCCGGGGTGATCGCGTGTTAGGCAGGCGATCGCCCCAGAGGCAGCTTCCACGGCCCATTTAGAGAGGGACGGCCTATGGATGCTGCGCAGGGGTAGCAACAGAGACAACAAACGGCGATATCGTGACCGAGGCGAGCATCGGGTGTCTACCAGCTTACGTCGATCCCACAGCCCGGATCTTCGGCGACGTCATGCTGGAACAGGATTGCAGTCTGTGGCCTTACGCGGTCGTTCGGAGCGAGAGAGGTCATGTGCGCATCGGAAAATGCGCAAGTGTGCAAGATCACGCCATGATCCACATCGGCTGGAATGACCCGACCATCATCGGCGACTACTGTACAGTTGGACACCGTGCAGTCCTGCACGGATGCACGTTGGAGCCCGGCTGCCTCATCGGCATCGGTGCCACGATCATGGAGCGCTGCGTCATAGGCCACGGCTCGATTGTTGCTGCTCACAGCTTCTTGCCCGCCGGCACCATTATTCCGCCAAATTCCCTGGTAATGGGCACGCCCGGCCGAGTGACGCGCGTTCTTGACAAGCTGCACGGCAACATCATCGATGCGCTCCTCTATCGCGAGAACGCCCGCGCCTATGCGACCGGAAACCACCGCGTCTGGGAGATCGCGCAGATGGCGCGTCTGGCCGAAGAGGCCGAAGCTATCCTCGCACGCGAACATCGCCAATGGATCGAGCGTGGAATTCCCGGTTTCTACTCCACTGACGAGGAATGAGGATGACTGGCACAACCACGCTCGAACACAACACGATGCTGAACCTCCTGTTTCGGGAAGCCCGCACGCATAACACCTGGCAAGATCGTCCGCTCAGCACGGAGACCATTCGGAACCTCTACGAACTCGCGAAGTGGGGGCCGACGACCGCGAACAGCAATCCGGCCCGATTCGTCTTCATCCGCTCGGCCGATGCCAAGGTCCGGCTCTTGCCTCACGTCAATGCCGGCAACCGAGACAAGGTCATGCAGGCTCCCTGCACTGTGATCGTAGCGGGTGACACACGGTTCTATGAATTCTACGGCAAACTGTTTCCCGCAAGGGACATGCGGGCGACGTTTGAAGGCAATGACGCACTCGTCGCGCAGACTGTCGCCCGTTCCTCGACATTGCAAGGCGCCTATCTCATCATGGCCGCCCGCGCCCTGGGTCTCGACTGCGGTCCTATGTCGGGCTTCGATGCGGCCAGCCTCGATTCCGAATTCTTCCCCGATGGCCGCTGGAAAAGCAATTTCCTGTGCAACATCGGTCACGGCGATCCGGCAGGACTCCATCCCCGCAATCCCCGGCTGGACTTCGACGAAGCCTGCGTCGACGTTTAGGCTCGAAAGCCGTTTCCAAGGCGCTCTCCTGTCAGAAAGCAGCGACTGTCCTGGAAACGGCTCCGTCGCACCCTCACCAGACCAGCGGCAATTCCACTGGCTGGATCATGCCCAGATGACAACGCACCCGATGACCGGGCGCAAGGCGGAATTCCGGAATTCGCGCCAGGAACTCTTCCATCGCGATCCGCAATTCGCGGCGAGCCAGGTGCATGCCGACGCAGGTATGTATGCCGAAGCCGAAGCCCACGTGCCTCGGCCGCCGGTCCAGCTTGACCTCGCAGGGATTTTCGAATTCGTCGGGGTCGCGCCCGGCGAGCGTTGTCGACATGGCGACCTTATCTCCCGGCCTGAACTGCACACCGCCTATCACCGCTTCCTTCTTGCAGGTACGAAACGTGGTGACCGCCCCGTATGCCCGCATCAATTCGTCGATGGCATGCGGGATCTGTGAAGGGTCGGCTCTCAAAATTGCCTGGTCTTCAACGTGTGTGCCGAGGTGGCGAAATTGTAGGCCCATGTTCGTGGAGACGGTGTCGAGCCCGCCGATAAATAGGTTGAACATGAAGCCGAGCAGTTCGTCCTGCGTCAGAGGACGTCCCTCTATCTCGCCCCGCACGCCGAATGAAATGAGATCGTCGCGCGGATTTGCGCGCCTGCCGGCAATCTCGCCGGCCAGATAGTCAAGCACACTGCGCGTGGCATCCGCGATCTTGGACAAATCGTGGTTATGCAATAGGTTCATTTCCCATTCCATGAATTCGCTGACCCGGTCGAGCGGCAAACCCATCAGTTCCATGAAGACCTTGATCGGGAATTCGAATGCGAACTCGCCCATGAATTCACACTGCCCGCGCTTGGCGAAGGTCTCGATGTACTCCACCGCATAGTGCCGAATCCTGTCTTCCAGCGCCGCCATGGCCTTGGGCGTGAAGGCCGGGTTCACCATCTGACGGAATGGCCCATGCGCCGGAGGGTCGAGTTCCGCCGGCGAATTGATCCACGCTCCACCGACCAGCTTCGAGAAAGGCGAAAAGTCGGTGGAAGAAAAGTGCTCTGTATCGAGATAGATTTCGCGAAGATGCGCCATGCGGCGTGGCACCCATGCTCCCGTTCCTCCGGGATAGGCATGGGCCGCGTAAATGATATCGGGTCCGTCATGGATCCGCATGGCCAGATCGTCGAACGGATCTTTGTCCGTCGTCGTTCCGAAAATGAACGGAAAGTCCCGGCTCACCAAGGCTGGCGGCACGTGATCGGGGATCGCCTGCTCCGGAAACATCATCACTCCCACACTCCCTGTCGTTTGTCCCGCCCCATTTCCGGGGCCGGTCATTCCTGCACCTGTCGCTTAGAAGGATCGGGGCAACCCGAGGCTCTCGGCGATACCGTTTCGCACCATCTCGTTGGTGATCGGGCCGATCCGCCAGAGCCGGCTGTCCCGCCAGTATCGCTGCATGTCGGTCTCTGCGGAGTAGCCCATGCCGCCCAGGATCTGGATGCCGAGATCTGCGGCCGCGTTGGCATTCTCTGACGCGATGAGTTTCAGCATGTTCGCCTCAACGCCAACGTCTTCGCCTCGGCTCTGCTTGTCGGCGCAGAAATGCAGCATGAGTTCGGTGGTCTTCTGCATCGTGGCGATATCCGCCACATAGTGCTGCAGGCTCTGAAAACGGCCGATGATCCCGCCGAATGCCTTGCGCTGCTGCATGTAGGCGACAGCGTCTTCCAGTACGCCGTCGATGACGCCCAGGCAGAACGCGCCGACCATGATCCGCTCGTTGTTGAGCGTGGGCAGCAACATGTACCAGGCCTTGTCCGGCTCGCCGAGCACTTGTTCGTCTGCGACGAAAGCATCCTCGAAATGGATCGAGCAGCTCCCCATCGATCGCATGCCGAGCTTGGCGAGCGGGGTTATCGTCACTCCGGCAGTCTTGGCGGGAACCCAGAAAAGAGTCAGTCCCTGATGCTTTTTCTCCGGATTCCTGTCACTTCGGGCAATCACCAGAAGATAGTCGGCAACATGCGCAGATGAGGACCAAGTTTTCTCGCCGTTGAGCTTCCAGCCGCCATCGACGCGTTCCGCCGTTGTCGTCATCGCGCCAAGCAGGTCGGTACCGCCTCCCGGTTCCGTGAATGCGATGGCGGCCTTGAGCTGACCGGAAGCGATCAACGGCAGATACTTCTCCTTCTGCTCGGCAGATCCGTAGAGACCGATCGACTTCCCCCCAGCAAAACTGGTGATCCCCCAGATCCATGCCAGTCCACCCAGGGAACGCGCCAGTTCGCGGGCCAGCAGCATCTGCATCACCACGTCGCCGCCCTGCCCGCCGTATTCCTCGGGAATGCCGACGCCGTGAAAGCCCGCCTCAGTCAGCTTGTCCCAAAGGGCATAGGGGTAGGCATGCTCGTCCTTCTCGAGCGCTCGCGCCCACTCCTTGGGCACCTCGTTATCGACCCAGCGATGCACGGTGTCGCGAAAGGAACGGTATTCGTCCTCGAGTTCGAAATCCATCTCAGGTATCTCTTTCGTATAGTTATATTTTCTGATTTTCAGCAACATCGTCTGACGGCTCGCACCCCTGTTCGGCCAGCGCGATCAAGCGAGTGGCGATGCGGTCGACTCCGGCGAGCACTGCGGAGCGGTCGTTCGCCAGGAAGGCGGCAAGGATCGCTTCATGCTGGGAAAGCCCGAGAGGGCAAATCGTTTGAAGACCGTGCAACAGGACAAACCTTGCAATCAGGGCTCTGCGGTCGAGCGTTGAGCGCAGCAGCTCCCGGTTGCTTGACGCCGCGATGAAGATCGTATGGAAATCCAGCCCAGCAGTGAGGGCGCCTGCGGAATCATCGCTCGCCAAACACGCTCGGTAGCGCGCCAGTGCGTGTTCGAGTTGAGCTACCTGCCCTGCCCCAACATGTGGCATGCCCCATATGTATCCAAGCCGCCACAGCTCGGACTGAACGCGAAGCAGGTCCCGCATGCCGCGAAAGTCAATGCGCGCAACCCGTTTCAGGCGGTGCACTTCAATCTCGACCAGCCCTTCGGCCTCTAGCGTGCCAAGTGCCTCGCGAACCGGCGTCGCGCTGACGTCCAGATGCGCCGCCAAACTCGTTTCGCGCAGCAGCGTACCGGGGGGCAAGGCTCCTGACACGATGTTGCTGCGAAGGCGCTCAAGAACGGCCTGGCGGCGGGTCGGCGGCGTACTGACCGGCTCCGTGCCGTACAGGCTCGGGCCGGAAGGCACGTCTGGCGAAGGGAGGCGGCGATGCAATTCCATATTCTATAGAATTGCGGAGCCCCTGCATCTTCGCGCCTTTCCAAGGATAGGGTGCTTCTCATGGATTAGTGTAAAGCGGCCAGCGTGGCATCGTCATGATGCAAGCAGATCAGGGCCTGGCGGGAGATGATGGCACGACGAGAATTCAGAATCGATCACGTCAATCTGAAGCAACCGCCAGACTTCGCAGAGCGCCTCGCGCACATCCATTCAAGAACAGGTCAACCGCATTTTCCGCGGAAACGCGCGGATTGCTGTAGCACTCTGCGCTTGCCGGCTCCAGAATGACCACATTGGTAAAGAAGATCGCTTGCATGAATTGGCGCGCGAGAAAATCTGCATCGCCCCCCGCCAGCGTCCGCCGATCAATCATCGCTTGGAAGTAGTCGTTCAGCCGGGCGGCTTCCTCGGTCCGAAGGATATCGAGGCAGCGTCCACTGATATCTGGATGTGTGATCGAAGCGCTCAGGAGCACCCGAATAAATTCGTAGAACGGCCTGGCGCCGAAGACCGGCCGGAGCATCTGGCGAATGTGCTGCTCGGCAAACGCGACAAGTACGTCACGAACCGGTTCATCACAGCGCAGCACAGACCGGGTACCTTCCGAAGCGGTTTTCGCAGCGTCGATCATGCACTCGGCGAACAATTCCACCTTGTCACCAAAGAGCTGATAGATCGCAACTTTCCCCACACCGGCAGCCTGCGCGATGTCGTCGATCGTCGCACCGGCATAACCGCGATCGAGGAAAATTTCGGTTGCTCGCCGGAGTATCCGTATACGTCGTTGAGGCGAGGCCGTTTCCACCGGGCAAGGATTAACACCTTTGCCGCAAGAATCCATATCAACGTGGGGCGGAATGGTAGTTTTGCGATGTTTTGGAACATTAACGACCTTGCAATGTCCCAGTCCTTTCAATCAACAAGGATGCTCCCTGCCTCCCGATAGGACGGAGCTTCCCCGTCAGCTTGTAACAAGCGCCATCCGCGCAATGAAACAAACTGACGCGGGTTACCCGGGCAAGGATCATTCCAGCATGCGAACAGTAGAGCTTCCCTCGCTTGATGACGCCGAATTTGCACGCCGTTACGGCCCTTGGGCGGTGATCGCCGGAGCCTCGGAAGGAACCGGTGCAAGCTATGCAGAACAACTTGCGGCGATGGGCATCAACGTGGTCCTCGTTTCCCGCCGCAAGGAGGCCCTGGATCAACTGGGCGAACGGCTCGCCGGTTTGTACGGGATTGCGTTTCGCTCGGTGGTTGCCGATCTCACGCAATCGGGAACGGGCTCCCGGCTCGTCGAAGAGACACGTGATCTCGATGTCGGACTCTTCGTTTCGAACGCCGGGGCCGACGGGGCCGGCAACAGTTTCCTTGGAGAGCCGGTTGATCGAGCGCTCAGCCTTCTGACCATGAATGCAGCCAATGTCGTCGAGGCCGTCCATGGCTTCGGCAACAGACTCGTCAAGCGGCGCAGCGGGGGGATCATAGTCATGTCTTCGGGAGCCGGTCTTGGCGGCCAGCCCTGGCTGACCATGTACTCAGCGACGAAGGCTTTCGAGTTGAATTTCGTGGAATCGCTTTGGGCAGAACTCGACGGGCAAGGCGTAGATATCCTCGGAATTGCCGCCCCGATTATGGACACTCCGACCCTGCGCCGGGCGACCGAAGGGCTTGGGATGGACTATTCGACCGCCTACGATCCCGCAAACGTCTGTGCACTGGCCCTTGCAAGCTTGGGCAAGGAACCCCTTGTGATCGTGCCCGACGGTCCGGATGAAGCGCAGATCCCGCGCATCCAGGCAGACCGAAAGACGCGCCTTCTTGCCCTCGCCGAATGGGGCAAGGCGTACACGGCTGCGGCGAACGGCTGATTTGCTAAGGGATAGCGGGAAATGATGGACGAGGTCGACGTCGTCGTTATCGGAGCCGGCCACAACGGCATGGCGGCCGCAGGCTATCTGGCGCGTGCGGGCAAGAAAGTCGTCGTCGTCGAGCGCCTTGCGAAAGTGGGCGGGATGACGAGCTCGGGCTACATGATTCCGGAAGCGCCTGAGCACTTGGTAACGCCCTGCGCCGTGGAACTGCTGTTTGCGCGCAAATCTGGCATCATCGAGGACTTCGATCTCCATAAATACGGCCTGCGGACTGTCGATCCTGATCCCACTTACGCCTACCTCCATCCCGATGGCAGCTCTATCGCCCTCTTCTATGACTATCGCCGCACGGCGGAAGACATCGCCCGCATCAACCGCAACGACGGCAAGGCCTATCTGGATTTCATGAAAACGTTGAACGTCATGATGGATATCGGATTTCCCATGATGATGGCCGAGCCCGGACGCCCCGACGTGCGGAATATGTCGAAGGTGATCAAAAGCGCGGTCCGCAACGTCCGGCTGAAAGACGAACTAGTGGCGATGTCCAAGGCGACCGCCGACCAGATCGCCTGCGAAAGGTTTGAAGACCCCGCAACAATCGCGCTGTTGCTGGGAATCGCCGCAGGCGCCGGTCCCATCGATGACGACGGAAATGCTGCCGCGTACATGATCTTCGCCGTCACGCATAAATACGGCACCGGTAAACCCATCGGCAGCCTCCAGTCGTTTTCGGACGCGCTTGCTCGCAGTATCGAAGCATCTGGCGCCTCGATCGAGCTCAATGCGCCGGTCGCGGAAATCATCGTCGATGACGGCGCGGCCAAAGGCGTGCGGCTGGAAAATGGCCGGATCATACGCGCCAAGATGGTGATCGCGACGTGCGATCCCAGAACGGCGATGCGCCTGACGACGCCGGGCGGCGTTTCACGCACATTGTTGCAACGTATCGAGCACGCCCCGTCGAACCGATCCAACGCCGCGCCGTTTCTCGCCAATGTCGCGATGTCCGGGCCGCTGCGGCTCAAGCGACATCAGGACATGCGCCATGACGATGCCGATCTCGACAAGGCCGTGGGGCTCATCGGAACGCCCGTCGAAGTGCGGCAGTCATTTGCCATGGCGCGACGCGGCGACATTCCCGAACGTCACGCGATGTCCCTCAGCCCGCTGTCCAATACCGATCCTTCGCAGGCTCCGGCGGGCGGTTCGCTGGCCTACATCTACTTGCCCGGTGTTGCTGTGGATGCGCGCGAGGGCTGGAGCCCGGAGTTGAAGGACCGAACGATGGCCTCCATCATAAGCCATCTTGGCGAGTTCTACGACGGGCTCGACACAGAGGTCGGGCGCTTCGTGGAAACCGCACGCGAACGGGAACAGCGGCTCAACGTCAGCAATGGGTGCGTCACTCATATTGATTTCGGTGCCCTGCGATCGGGGGTGCACCGTCCGGCTTCCGGTTTCGGCGGCCCCCGGCCGCCATTTCCCGGTTTTCTTATCGGCGGTGCGGGCGCTCATCCCGGCGGCGGTGTGTCCGGTATTGCCGGACGTATCGCCGCTAACCGCGCGCTACGAGCGCTGAAGAAAACAAGGTAGCTGATTCTCATAATCGCGGCCCACGTTATTGTCGCGCGCAATGAGCACACTGGTGGTAACTAATTTATGTCCTTCGCCCATAAAGACTGCCAATCAAAAGCACCGACTTTCCAGTCTTGTTTAGCAGATGCAATTTGCCTAAACGCTCGCCCAATCGGCCCGTCTATGTAGGATCGACCAGAGGGCGGCCAATGAGTGCCACGGTCGCCCTCGCTCCTAGGAGCGCCCTCCCAGGGACGGCAGCTAAGCGTTCTCGTTGGTCCCGCTTCATCGCCGAAGAAAGCACGCGAACTCCCCTTGCTCCCACTCCATCCGTTTGGCGAAAGTCCTATCGGCGCGCGGTCGGCTGCGGCCTGAAATCCGGCCAACGCAAACGTGTTAACGGAAACCCGGGATTTGGGGCGAAACCTGATCGGAACCCACGCGATTGTTCTACAATAATGATTAAGGCGTTGCCTCGCAGGCGGGGCTCATAAAAATGGATGTGGGCCGCCAATATCGTTCGTTGATTAGACGCATGATGCGGTGATTAGCATGCACAGAAAATTTGAAGAGCGAGTAGACAATTTGGAACGCGTGGCTCTCGAGTTCGAGGGGGCACAATTTGCGACGCGCCACCTTCTGGCAATGCTTCTTTCCAGGCTCGACGGACATGAGGCGGAAGAATGCTTGCGGGAGTTGCAATGCATCGGACGCAAGCATAGCGTCGAACTCGGCGAGGCACGTTTGACCGGGTATCTCGATGAGCTTCAAGCAGTCCATCACGCCACTAGCCTGACCCAGGTCCAGCCCGCAGCGCCCTTGCGCGTCGTTCTGTGACGGATGGCCGCCAAAAATTGGCGGCCATCACACGACGCTTGCCACCAGGCCCGATAAGAAAGCACCGAAGTAGCGATACGGCATTCTGAAACCGGAGCTCACGGGAGTCGCATGGGGGCTACCGGGTGCAGCTACCGGTGCTGCAAGCTCGGTCAACGCATATTGGCGCCCATTCTTGGAGAGGGTATGCACCGCCTGCGTCGGTGTCATTTAAAATACCGCTGCGGTTCTCGCGCCCCCCGAATGGCCGGCCAAATTAAAACTGTACGTTCCATTTCAAATGTCCAAATTCAGCCCCGTGCACCGACTGCTGCAACGTGGTAGCCTTCGCGGACCTGCGAAGAGGAGACCATAATGCCGCTAATCGACAGAGCCGCACGTGCGCTGGGGAAGGCTGAACGTGGTTCCGACTACTGGGACAGCCTCGAATACGAACACCAGGAAATTTTGCGGAGAAACGCGCTGGCGGTCATCCACGCCATCCGTGTGCCTTCACCCGCCATGACCGCCGCCGCCGAGAAACTGATTGGCCAGGGTCGCGGCCATGCGATCGACCACGGAGACATGCATGATGCATGGCAAACCATGATCGACACGCTTGTCGGCACCTAGCACATCGACACTTGATCGACCCTCCGCCGGAGATCTTTCCCATTGCCTCGTGATCCAATTGAGTTGGCGACGGTGGTTGCGCAGATGCAGCGGAGGTCTTTCGCCGAGGAGATGTTCCGGACTTCGCCAACGGAGCAAGCGCGGTTATCCGCGCGGGATGTGTTGGACTGATTTACCAGTCGGAGGGCATTCGTGCCGCCGAACTCGACTTCGTGGATCAGTGGTGCGACACCCACGGTGTCGAACCGGTGCCAGGGCAGCAGAACCAAGCGGATCAGGTTTCCCAGGACGTCGGTCAAGGTCAGTATTCTGTTTGTCATACCGCCTTTGGAGCGCTCAATGGCCTCGCCCGAAGCCCCCCTTTTGCGCCCTGCCCGTAGCGGTGGATCTTAACGATGGCGGCGTCGACCATTACGTACTCCATGTCAGCTTCCTCCGAACAAGCATCGAAAAGCCTATGGAAAATATCGGCGTCGCGCCAATCGCGGAACCGGACATAGACCGAGTCCCATTTGCCGAATGAAGCGGGCAAGTTTCGCCAAGGGCTGCCGGTCCGCGCGATCCACAGCACCGCTTCAATGAATAGGCGATTGTCGTGCCCGCTCCGTCCACGGTCAGTGACCTTTCCCAGGCAATGCGGCTCCATCTTTGCCCACTGGGCGTCGGTCAAAACTAGGCGTTCCATCCGAAACTTGAATCACATCAAGCCCGGATCGTGAATCCCAAATCTCAACGGACCCGAGTTCATTCGCTATGGGGCGTGGCGAAGGAGGCCAACCGCGGCTTCACCTCAAGGTCCTGGGGTACACGCTCCGGACCTATCCGGCGGTCGATTTCCTCTTCGAACCAATAGAGCGCGCGCTCCTGATAACCGGTGACGATCGACGTCAACGCTCCGTTACGCAGCGATTGCTGGATGCTGGAGAATAGGCACAAGTCCTCCGACAGGATGTGTTCGGCGGCTTTTCGCATTTCGCCCCAATATTCCCGGTCGGCATCGTCATCCGTCGCCCAACCCATCTGGCGCACTTCCATGATCGACTTGTTCGGCCCGGCCGGCCAGAAGCATTGCAGATTGAAGCCTACGGGATCGAGCGAGAAAAACGTGTTCGGAAAAGTGGGCAATGCGACCGTGTTCTCGAGAAAGACGTCGGCAATATCGTCAGGCTGCACAGGCGGCTTTTCGAAGAGCGAAACGCCGCCTTTCTTGCGCGTGCCAAAACGCATATGGCCACCATCGTAAAGCGCTATCACGAAACTGCGGGAGTCGAGGTGCGGCGCAAGCGTCTTTGGATGAACAGTATTGACGTGATAAATTTCGAGGAAATTGTGATAGGCGATTTTCCAGTTGCAATCCATTTCGACCGTGAACCGATCCTTCACAACCATGCGTTCGAGGGGATATCCTTCGGTCAAGGCAACAAATTCGCCAAGAAATTCGCGCAGAGGACCCGCCGCGTCATCAAAATTGATAAAGATGAAGCCGCGATAGGTTTCGCAGCGCACTTCTGCCAAGCCGTGGTCCGACTTTTCGAAACAGGCAAAATCGTGTTGGCTGGGCACCGCTTTCAAGGCACCGTCCAACGCGTAACTCCAGGAGTGGTACGGACAGACGAACCGCGAGGCCCGTCCTTCCTCCTCAAGCAGGAGGGGCGAACCTCGATGCCGGCAGGTGTTGTGGAATGCGCGAATCCGATCGTCCTTTCCGCGGGAAAGGATCACGGATCGATCGAGGTGCCGAAAGAGTCGGTAAGAACCGGGCTCTGGCAGCTCCGAAGCTATACCGGCGAGCAACCACGCACGATCCCACAGCCCTTCTTTCTCGAGGGCCGCAAACCGGGGATCGGTGTAGCGTCCAGCCGGAATGGGCGGCAAGGCAGGAAAGTCGCTCGGGTGTTCGGTCCGGGCCAACTGATCGTCCATCGTCCGCTTGAGCAATTGCAATGCAGCTTCATGCATGGGCTGTCCTCCTTGGTATTCTCGTCTCCCGATGTCGGCAGGATGGCGGGGGAGGTGCGAAAGCGAACCTGCAATCCGATAGGGTTCAGTGGCGGAAATCCGATCAGCACGGATCGAAGCAATAGGCGCAGATCTTGTTACCGTCGGGATCGAGCAAATAGGCGCCATAGGCGTGGGGGACCGCATGCCGCTGTCCCGGCCCCCCTGCATCGGTTCCGCCCGCCGCCAACCCGGCCGCATGAAACTGGTCGACCGCAAGCCTGCTGGGCGCCTTGAATCCCAAGGTCGCACCATTTGACGAAGTCGCGCGGCCTTCCAGGGGATGCAGAATGAGCAATTCCGGAACAGTGCGCCCATAGCAGAGACCTTGTTCCTGAAACGGCCCCAAATTGGCAATACCGAGCGGCAGCAGCGCAGCATCATAGAAGCAAGCTGCCCGCCCCAAGTCATTGGTGCCGAGGCACGCGTGGGTAAAAATGCCCATTTTCTTTCCCAAAGAGCACCTCAAGCAGGCGCTCTCGAATTACCGTCCGATGCAGTTGGCGAGGCCGCTTGGGGGCATCAGGCCATCCCAAATACACTCTAACTTGAGCAGCGAAATATTGACGCGCTCAAGCGCCGGGCGAAAAAGCCTCAGCCACCGCGCGCGTATCCATGTACTCCTTGCCCGAAACGATCTGACCATCTCGGATGATCAGAAGGTTATGGTACTCGTTGCGATAGACCCGGTCGGGAAAAACCATCTCGCCGCTCACTTCCACGGCAACTCGCTCACCTTCAGCGGTGATTCCAACAACGTTCGCCGTGCGCCGCTCAGCCGACAGCAATCCGCCCTTCACGCTGGCGATGAAATCCGCCCGTGTCATGTCGCCATGGCCCAATATCCACCATTGGCAATCGGGGTGCTGTAAAGCCTCGATTGTCTCGAGATCCCCTTCCTCCACAGCCCGCATATAACGCCGTGCAATCGCCTTATTTTTCTCGATGTCGCTCACCGCTTTTCTCCGCTGCCTTCACCAAGGTGCCGTTCGCAAATCTACACGTTCCGATATGACTTTCGTTGATCGTCCATTCCGCGTGGCTAGCTCCCTTTTCGGATCGACAGGAGCGCGAGATAGGAAACACTCTGCTGCGGATCATCGGCCACACGCGTGGCAAGCCTTGTTCTTAATTCTTTCATCAGGCGTTCCGGATCTCTGTTGCGGCCTATCTGGGCCAGGAAATTGGGGCCGTTCGCCGCGCACATCATCGACGCCCACTGAAAGCCGAATGCCTCCGCGTCCCCGGTTTCGCGGTAGGCATCCCAGAATGGATCTGGAGAGCGGACGCAAGACACGTGAACTACCGAGAGGTCAGGAAGGAGCCCCTGCTCGAACGGCGCCTTCAATTGCTCCAGGGAACGTCCCGCCGATGGAGAGGTCGCCATGAATGTATCGTCGTCATCGAGCAGGCCCTCGCGCCTCAAGTCGAGGAGCGTTGCCCAGAAGTGACCAGCCATCCATTCGAAGCCATGTCGGTCGCCGCCACGCCCCATGAATTGGCACACTAGACGCCCTCCGACCCTCAATTCCCGCGACCGGGCCCGCAGGAAATTGAGCAAATCCTGGGCAAGCACATCATCGACCGCTTCGCGCGCGAGCACGCTGTTGCTGTATACGGCCCAGCCGTGATCGGCGACATTGACGGGGTTGTGACTGAGCCAATGCAAGGCGTTGGACGACCACCCCAAGTCCACGCTGTCGGAGGGTAGAATCTGTTCGAAATAGGACCGGCCCACCGCCATCGGGAATACATCGCGCCGGCCCGCAAGGTAGCTGTCCGATTCGGTCGCAAGGAGCCCAAACAATGACGTGTAATCGTTGGCTGGGAGATCGGTATGAATGATCTCCAGTGCTCGTTGGCCGTTGTGATCCCTCACAAGGTCGATGGCTGTGCCCATAGGAAGCAGCGAATTGCGCCCTTGCGAGGCGCCGTAGTCCACAATCCGAACCAAGCCTTGGGAATTCGCAGCGATAGTTCCCACTGCCTCCTCCCAGAGAGGAAGCGCCGAATGAAGATTGGCATGCTGCAAACCGGAATGCCGGTTGTAAGCACCTGCTCCTGCCATCGAGGCGATCGGTTGGCGCACGGGATCAGCCATAGAAAGCCTCCGCCAGCCGCGCGCTGTATGTCCTGCTCTTTTCGGGCGAGAGGCCATAGTGCGGAATTACGGGCGTAATCGCGTCTGCCGCCGCTGCCCGCCTGGCCACGCCGGCGCGCACCTCGTCTACATCGCCTACGACCGCGATGCTCTCCACCATCTCGTCCGGGCATGCGGCAGTCATTGCCGCTAGATCGCCTCGAGCAAATGCCGCCTGGATAGCGGAGGCTTCCTTGCCGAAGCCGATCTCCTCGAAATAGCGCAGATATTGCGGGGACTGGCTGTAATAGGCCACGGTCGCCCGACAATCCTCGATGGCCTCTTTGCGATCCGGATCAATCGCTGTGAAGATCGAAAGGTTGAGCGAAAAATCTCCGCGCTCTCGTCCAGATTTGTCTAGCCCTGCCCGGATATTCGGAATGACCTCGCGTTCGATCCAGGCCTCGTTCCACAAAGGGTGGCCCAGCAGTCCATCGGCAATCTCGGCAGCCTGAAGGCAAGCCTTCTGAAATACTGCAGGAAGATAGATCGGAATCTCACTTCGCACCGGCGGCTGCAGCAGGCGAAAGTGCGAAAGGTCGAGACTGTGGTAATCGCCTTTAAGCTGCGACAGTTCGCAGGTGTGACCCAGCGCCACGATCTTGCGGATCATGCCCACAACTTCGCGCATGTGTGCAAGCGGCTTTCCATAGGTCGACCCGAACGATCCTTCCGTCTGGCTTTGCGCGCTGGAGCCAAGTCCCAGCACGACACGGCCGCCACTGATCAGATCGAGATCAACCGCGCTGCAAGCGGTCTCAAGCGGGCTGCGCACGAATGCCAAGGCGATGCCCGTCCCGAGTTTGATTTTCTGCGTGGCAGGCGCGGCGGCCGCAAGGGTCGAAAACGGCGCCCCAAACATTTGGGGTGCCCAAACTCCCTCTACTCCGGCGGCTTCGTAGCTCCGCACCGCCGCTACCAGCTCCTCACCGGGCATTGGCGCGATTTGTGCCCAAACAGCTTTTCCTTTTGCCATGCTATCGCCTTTCAGAAGCCCTTGGTGTCGAAATAGTCGCGCCACGCCGTAATGTACGGCCCGTCCATCTCCAGTGCGCCCATCAGCCGCAGCGAAACGAGTTCCGCGCCGTCTGCTCCGTAAAAAATATCGCTGCGCTCCGTGAGGACGACGTTGCCATGCGCTGCGGCGTGGTGAACAACGACTTCGCAGCGCTCGAAGGGAATGCGGGCCAGGAAACCCTCAACGAAGGCCATCGCTTCTTCGATTCCGACTGTCGTCGCCACGCCAACATTTTCCCAGCGCGTGACGGACGTGAATCGCTTCCTCATTGCCGAGATCATGTCTTGCGCGGTGCCGCCGCTTTCATCGAAAAATGCCAGCACTTCCTGCAACGGCCCCGCCATATTCGCCTCCCCGATCTGCAATCGGGGCACCATGGGGACTGACGGCAGGCAATGCCCCTGCCGAAAGATAGCCAGCCCGAGTTAGGGCCGGCGCCCTGGCCTCATCGCCTTGGGAAGATCGGAATCCGTCGTGCCTGGCATTGGCCTTGCGTTGCCCCCCAATCATTTGCCGCAACGTGACGTCGCTTCGGCGACACTATGTCCTCGTGTTGAAAGTCATAGTTGCAGCATGCTGCACAGCTCTTCCTATAGTGCTGCGGCACAAGCGAACGGGAGTGCCGCAACCATGAGCGCCGTCGACGAACTGATCGCACTTGCACGATCAGCAGACCCATTCCGCAACGCCCCGGAACAGTTGGCCGAACTGCAGCTAGAAGCCGCACGAGAACGTTTTTCCGAGCGGCGCGGACAGATTGGTGTGCTGAACAAGCGCGCCAGAGAGGCAGGGATCGACAGCATAGACGGGCTGTCCGATCTTGTGCCCCTTCTCTTCGCTCACACAAACTACAAAAGCTATCCGGAAGCCTTTGTTGACAACGGGCAATGGGCTCACATGAACCTATGGCTTGGCACGCTCGCAACCTATCCCACAGACAACATCGACGTGTCGGACGTGCGCGACATCGATGAGTGGTTGGACCGCGCACGTTTGGCCGGCCACCACGTATTTGCCTCGAGCGGAACGTCTGGAAAATCCTCATTTCTGGATCAGTCGGACCAGGACCGGGACGTCAGCGTCACGGCCTGTCTGCATGCCGCTGACCTGTCCACGCCCAGCTACGTCGCCGATCACTCGCGCTCGGTCTTCACGATGATGCCGGAGCGCGGCACCCATAAGATGATCGATTTCTGCAACCGCCACTTTCCTCGCTGGGCAGCGCCCGGCGAACTGCACCGATTGAGCGAGGATCCGATCCGTGCGTTCGATGCTATGAGGCCTGCGCAATTGAGGCGTTTGTTGGCAGCAGGCAAGATCGGCCCAGGCGAGATCGCAGCCTACGAAGCCGAACTTGAGGTCCGCCGCATCAAGCGTGCAGCCGAGTTCGAGACCTGGATCGACTTGTTGGAAGACCGCCGGCACAGTCCCCTTTACATCGGCGTAATGTACGGCGTTGCCTGGCAGATCGTAGAAACGCTGCGGAAGCGCGGGATAAAGAACGGAGATTTCCACCCCGACACTCTGATGAGCTTCGGGGGAGGCACGAAGGGCGCTGCGGTCCCAGCAGACTACCGGGAACAAATCCAGCAATTCTTCGGCATCACGCCCGACCGGATTACCAGTTCTTATGCAATGGTGGAGATGAGCGGCTTCTGCGCCAAGATCCAGCCTACCGAGTCTTATGCGGTACCCCCGTGGATCGTCCCCTTGGTTCTCGACAAGTCCGGCGAACATCTGCTCGGCACGACCGGTGACATGGGCCTCGTCGAGGGGCGTATGGCATTTTTCGACATCCTCGCCGATGCGCGTTGGGGCGGCGTGATTTCCGGCGACAAGGTGCAGGTGGAGTTCGGATCAGGCCTTGAAGGGGTTAAGACACCGGTCATCCACGCGGTAGCTCGTTATGCCGATCTCGAAGAGGGCGAGGACAAACTCAGCTGCGCGGGATCCATCGACTCCTACGTCCGCGGGTCGATCTCGTCTCCCCCGACTTTCGCGGCTTGAACGAGGAAACAGTCATGCGACCGGAAAGCATGTCCAACGAGCCGAGGCTGCTGATAGCGCACGTCATAAAGGGAGAAGTACAGCTCGACGCTGCAGTCGAGCATCGCTCCCGAGCGAGCGCGAGCCCGGTGATGACCCCTGCACTGGATCTCGACGCGCTGATTTGGCCCAGACGCGACCCCGGACCTGCGTTCGAAACGCCTCTGGCGGAAATCGTCGATTTCCTCGTCGAGGTCGGCAAGGCACTCGATTTTGATAAAAATGCCCATCTACAGGAAGCGGCAGCCCTCAATCTTCACTGCAATAGTCTTGGCGCGCGGATTCTGGAAAACTGCTACAGGGACATCGGTGGGTTCTTCACGCGCGAGGCCGTCGAAGCCGAGGCGGAGCAATCTCTCGGTTGGCTCGGCGCGAATGACGGCTGGATTAGACGTGATATCCAGGGCCAAGCCTTCGACATCCGGGCGTTTCCGCCGCGCATGGTCCATATTCTTGCCGGAAATGCTCCCATCGTGCCGCCAGTGACGATCGTGCGCGGGGCTATCAGCAAGGGCGTTCATTTGCTGAAGATGCCCTCGAACGACATGTTCACTGCCACGGCACTTCTGCGCACGATGGCTGATGTCGGGCCCAATCACCCGGTGACACGCTCGTTCTCGGCGGCCTATTGGCGCGGCGGCGATACCGCGATCGAGGAACACATCTTCAGATCCCAGTATTTCGACAAGCTGGCAGTGTGGGGAGGCGAAGCGGCCGTTCGCCATGCAATGAAATATGCAGCTCCCGGTTTCGAGATCGTATCCTTCGACCCCAAGATCTCGATTTCGCTGATCGGCAAGGAGGCTTTCGCAGGATTGCCTATAGCCGAGATCGCCCGGCGCAGCGCGGCCGATATCATCGCTTTCAATCAGGACGCATGTAGCTGCGCTCGCTTCCAGTTCGTCGAGGGATCCTTACCGCAAGTCGATGCCTATTGTGAGGCTCTCGTAGCCGAGATGGGCAAGGATGTTCGGTATGGGAATGGACAAGGCGGACCACGTCCTCCCGAGGCATTGTTGGACGAACTCGATATGCTCGGCAATCTCGAGCCGATTTACCGTGTGTTCGGACAACCCGACGGCACCGGAATGGTTGTTCGATCAAGCGATCCCGTCGCATTCAATCCCGGTGGCAAGCTTGTCAACGTGGTCGCCGTCTCCAGCCTGGCGGAGGCGATTGCCCATGTCTCCGTGGCCACCCAGTCGGTCGGCGTCTATCCGCCCGGCCGCATCACGCAGTTGCGCGACGGGCTGTCGTCGGCCGGCGCGCAACGCATCGTCGGCCTTGGCAACATCAATAGCGGAAAGTTCGGCGGCCTGCCGCACGACGGGGGATGGCCCGTCCATCGCATGATGCATTGGGTCGTGACCGAAGCAGAGAGAGAGCCAACACAGCCATGAACCGCACGCATACAGGACCGCTTTCGCTCGATACCTACCGGCTGCTTGGCCGTTCGGGCTTACGAGTTTCACCTTTGGCTCTGGGTACAATGACATTCGGCGAGGAATGGGGCGCTGGCGAAGAGGAATCCCGACGCATTTTCGATGCCTACGTCGATCAGGGCGGCAATTTCATCGACACTGCAGGATATTACGCAGGCGGCGTTTCGGAAGATTTGACGGGCAAATTCGCCGAGGCAAAGCGCGACAGACTGGTTCTCTCCACCAAATACTCTCTGACGCGATCGGTTGGAGATCCCAATGGTGCCGGAAACAGCCGGCGCAACATGATGCAGACCGTTGAGACGAGCC
Source organism: Novosphingobium sp. BL-S-32 (assembly GCF_056857055.1). Taxonomy (NCBI): domain Bacteria; kingdom Pseudomonadati; phylum Pseudomonadota; class Alphaproteobacteria; order Sphingomonadales; family Sphingomonadaceae; genus Novosphingobium; species Novosphingobium sp. BL-S-32. The sequence goes on from NZ_CM166477.1 coordinate 217,235, forward strand.
TGCGCCGGCTTCGCACCGATCGCATCGATCTGCTATTTCTCCATGTCTGGGACGATAGCACCCCCGCAGACGAAATCATGCGCGCCTTTGATGACTTGGTGACCCAGGGCAAGGTTCTTTATCTGGGTCTGTCCGATACGCCCGCCTGGCAGATGGCGCGATTGCAGACGATGGCCGACCTGCGCGGCTGGACCCAGTTCGCCGCGTTGCAAGCCGAATACAATCTTGTGGAGCGTACCGCCGAGCGGGATCTCATTCCTGCTGCAAAAGCACTCGGCATTGGCGTGATGCCGTGGTCTCCTCTTGCCAGCGGCTTGCTGTCCGGCAAATACGCGGCCCGGAGCAACGGAGAGGGTCAGGACACCGGAGGACGCGGCGCCATGTTGGCCGCTGCGGGCAAGCTGGACGCTCGTACGTTGGCCATTGCTGACGCCGTTCAGGCAGTCGCCGACGACGTCGGCGCTACTTCGGCACAAGCGGCCATCGCTTGGACTTTGGCGAACCCGGCCGTAGTCTCGCCGTTGCTGGGTGCACGAACGATGCGGCAATATGAGGACAATGTAGCCGCTCTCGGCGTTTCGCTGGATCTGCACCATCTCGATCGATTGGAAGCGGCCAGTTTCACTCCGAAAGGCTTCCCGCACGAATTCCTGGCAACGGACTTCATTCGCCACGGATTGACCGCCGGCACCAAAGTGCGACCCCGAGCAAGCTGATGGAGTGCTGGCTCAGGTTGCCCGGATTAGCCGTCCGGGGCGTGCGCCGGTATCGACGCCACCCCGACGAGTGATGACGCCGCTAACCATCGTCGCACGATATCCGGACGCATGTTGCGCCAAGCGGCGACCGCCTCCCGGCAAATCATGAACGACGTACGGGGCGTGAAGCCTGAGGGCTGCATGGTCGATCAGGTTGATGTCGGCCTTCAGCCCTTGTGCCAGCCGCCCCCTGTCGTGCAGACCGAGAAAGGCGGCATTATCAGCGCTAAGCGCCTTGACAGCAGCCGCGACGGAAAGTCGCTCACCGGCGCGGTCGCGTGCCCAGTAGGTGAGCATTGTCGTTGGATAACTGGCATCGCAAATAATACCGTAGTGCGCTCCTCCATCTCCCAGGCCGATTATGCTGCAAGGATCCTTCATCATGGCGAGCACCGGATCGAGAGAGCACTGCGCATAGTTTGAGAAAGGCATCAGGATTAAGGATTTCCCTTCCTGTTCCAGCATCAGTTCGTAGGCGAGTTCGGCCGGTTCGATTCCACGTCGTTTTGCAAGAGATGCAATGCTGGAATCGGGCGACGGCTCGTAGTCCGGTTCATCACCGAGCGGAAAGAGATTATCCCATGCTCGCAGCAGTGCGTGGAGCGGCGTAGGCGTTTCATCGGGCTCTTCCGCCACAAGTCGTTCGCGAAAGCGTCAATCGCGCATGAGCCTTACTTTTTCAGGTAATGGCAGATCCTCGAGCGCCCGATAGGTCCGGCAATAACTGAAGGCGTTTGCCGAAGTGGAAAGGCCGCACAATGCTCCCATGGGCCGGGGAAAGACCTGAGCCAGGATCGGTGCCGCTCCGCTACGGTTATGTTCCAGCAGCGCGTCCATCGTCTGCCGCCAGCCATCGGGATTTCCGGCCCACTGGGCCAGCGAATACGTCACTGGCCTGCCGGAAGCGCAAGCCATTCGCTTCATCAGATCGATGTCGCCCGACCAGTCTGCAGTGTCGAGGTTAGGGATCATTTGAATGACCCCTCGTCCACTCTCTCCCACAGCCCGGGCGAGTGCTTCCAACTCTTCGCACGCGGCCTGGAAGGAGGGAATGAAGGCTCCGTCCCCGCGACGATGGACGAGCGAGCGCGAGGTTGCAAACCCCAGTGCGCCGGCATCCATGGCCTCGCTGACAAGCTCGGAGAGACGGACGATATCCGCAGGCGTCGCCGCTTTTCGGTCCAGGCCGCGCTGGCCCATCGCATAGACGCGCAAGGGAGAGTGGGGAATGTATGCGCCGACGTCTACGTCCCACCCACAGTTGCCTAGCGCTTCAAGATACTCCGGAAAAGTCTCCCAGTTCCACGGCAAACCCGTGGCCATGACAGCCTCGGGGATATCCTCAACCCCCTCCATGACATTGACTAGTGCTTCTCGGTCGCCCGCGCGGCATGGCGCAAAGCCAACCCCGCAATTGCCTATGACTACACTTGTGACGCCGTGTTCGGCGGACGGCACCAAACTGTCCGACCAAGTCACTTGCCCATCGTAATGCGTATGGATGTCGATGAAGCCCGGCGTCACGAGGAGACCATTGGCATCGATCTCTTCTCGGGCTCGCTCCAGGTTCGCGCCGATGGCAGATATGCGGCCGTTGAGGACGGCAATATCTGCCACGAATGGATTCCCGCCGCTTCCGTCCACGATCGTGCCGCCTCGGATGATCAAATCTGCATCGGGCATGGCTCAATCCTTCAATCCGCCAGCGAGGCCAAAAGTTCACCCGGTGCATGTTCCTCGGTCACCCACTTCACCATCCGGCGAACCGGCTCGATCGCATCCTGCCGCTCCATGTTATGCTGCATGGTCGCAGCGCCCCCCAACGACACGATCCGTTGCACTCCCTGATAAGCCAAGCGATCGCGCAATGCCTCTTTGAGACTTTCTGGGAAAATCCCAATCGTCTGAGTGTAGGCGTTCACGGAATTGATCGCAGTATCCGTGGTATCGACCGGGACGATATTGCCCACGCGGCATGCTAATGTCCGAGAGAAATCAACTGGGTAGTCATCCTGGCTGACGATCACCGCGCCTTCATTAGATCGCCCGCCGAAAACCCGGTAATCTTTATCGTTAAGGCGAACGCCATCAATTTCCGACTTGAGTGCTGTGTCGAATGCCTTGTGAGGCGTACTGAGATGATCGGGCAATCGCTGGAGAGCCTCGAAGGTGAGTTCGCCCAGACGGTTCGCGTTGCGCAGTCCGACATCATCTGTCCCGCTTTCGACGTAGATGACGCGCGCCGAAACGCAGCCCTCCTGGTTCTGTGCGCCAATATCCAGAGCGAGGCGACGCGCCACCTGTTTCATGGTTGCGTCGTCGGCAAAGGCTTCCCTTCCGATGATCGTTCCGGAGAGCTTGGGGTCCTGCGTTATGAGATCGATGCCTGGCTGGAGGTAGCGCGTGATGTGCTTCACGGAATCGAAACCGCCCCAGGCAACGATTTTCTCGATGCCCCGCGGATCATAGATCACCGGTTCAACCTGCTCATCACCGCCTTTCCAATAGGCGACGGATATGTGTCTGGACAATGGATGCTCCGGCGCCATCTCCGCCATGGTCCGGACGATCGCCGCTGCCGTCAGCGGATCGTTCGACGGCAACTTTATAATCGCATCAGATCGCGTCAACGCGTTGCGGATTACTGTCAATATCGACACGATAGGTGCATTGCCGGCTATGACATGGACAGCTCGTGCCCCGAAAGCGCGCGTGCGCGCGGAAAGGCCCGGGAAAATGCTCGGTCCTTGGTCAACCCAGCCCTCCAGATAATCGACGCCGCACGAACGCTCCATCATTCGTCGCATCTCCCCGCGATCAAACGTCGCGCCCATATGCTGGAAGTGGCGGCGCAGGATGCTTTCGGACAGTCCAGACGTCAGGCAGGACAGACGAAATGCATGCTGAAGATGGCGGTTCCGTCCGATGTCCAATCGTTCACCCAGCGCGACCAGGAAATCGAGGATTTCTTCGAACCGCAGCGAATAGAGATCAGCCATCGACGACGGCGTGCGTAGCGGCAAATCCGCTACGTATTTTGCCAAATCCGGGGCACGAAATGATACGCCTCCCCGGCGTCCACCGTAGAGGACATCACCATCATCGATGATTTGCCCTCGGATAATGAGAGGAACGCGGAAGTCATCGTTCATCAGCTTTCTCACATCGATAGTTCGGCAAGGAATTCCAGCGCCCTGTCATGAGCTTCGGGAGCGCCGGCGCAGACTACGCGGTCATCACCGCCCTCCTTCTCGCTGTAACGGCGAACCGGCGGGATGATGTGCACCCCAGTACGGCCGCAGGAACAGGGCGTCTGCCAGCCTGAGAGCGTGATTTCGTCGCCCGTGACAAGCCCCGCCCAATAGGTATTGGGCATCAGGTCAAACGAAGCGTATCGTCCGGTCTGGCCATCCTTGCGCGGCAGGGGCTTACCCGTGGCCGGATCGAGCAGAAACGGGATTTGGATCGGTGGGATGTGATAGTGGCCCTGCTCGCACATCATGCACAGCCCCATCAATTCCGAGGTGGCATACATTTCGTAGATCGTGTCGAATCCAAGGAATTCGAGCACGCGCTCGCGCCAATTGTCCGGAAGCTCCTTGCCCTTGTTTCCCCCTCCGGTCAGCAACACGCTGCCTTTACCGAAAACGTTCGTGAGACCACGTTTCAGCCCCTCTTCCGCCCAATCGTAAAGGATTGCCCACATAGCCGTGGCATAGACATCCTTGCCGCCGAAACGACGCTGCGCCTCGGCAAAGAAATGTTTGAGGTCTTCCGGTCTTCGGCGTTCGAGCTCGAGCAGAGCCTCCCGGCGTTCCGCCAGCGCAGGAGAAATAGCGAGGGCACCAGCCTCGCCCCTCGCCTCAGCGGCCCTCAGCCGCCCACCGAGCGAAGCAATATCCGCGCTGAAGCGGGATTCTGGATAGAGAAAAAGGGCATTTTCCTCACCCTTGGCATAGAGCTCGATTTGGATGCCATTCCCTCGCTGCGTCGCAGCCGCCCCGCAGCGATAGCCCGGGATGATAATCGGCATTCCGTCCTTCAGGATGTCCGGGCCGCGCTCCGGCCACCAATCGCGGATGATTATCGCGGAGTGGATAATGGTCTCTCGCCACTGCGCCTTGCTGCGCGGTACGAAGCTTAGCTTGCCGGTGGTGCCCGAAGTATGCTGCACGGTCAGGTCGGTCGCGGCATCCAGCAGATCGATCCAGTCATCGATCGTCTCTATTCCCGACGCATCGACATGAGAGATATCGCTCGTCGTAAGGCCCGAAAGCCACTTGGTCAGCTTGTCGAAGCGGCCTCGCTCAAGATAGCTTATCGGGTAGGACTTATAGACGGTGTGTGGGAATAACAGCGGCGCCAGGTCATCGATCGTTTCGATCGTCTCGATCCCCTGTTCTCGGGCCAACCGGTCGAGAACGGAAAGACCCGGCCGGAGCTGTGCGAAGCGCTTGCGCGCGCCCGCAAGATGGAGCCTGTCAATTTCCTCCTGCTCAAGCGTAAATGCCAGATCATAGGGCGCATCATGAAAGCTTGTCGGGTCTTCGATGAGGCGGTCGAGGTACGTAGTCATGATGCGAATCCGTCCTGTTTCGATGACGAATTCTGGCTCTCCATGGGGGCTCACGACAACGAAGAACGGTGCCGCGTTCGCGCCAAACTATTGTCAGGAGGTCATGTCGAATGACGGTGTGCAACTGATTGAGCGCTCGCGATATTCGCGTGGCGTCAGGCCGGTAGCCCGCCGGAAAGCCGCCGAAAAAGCGGCCGGGCTCTGAAAACCGCAATTACCGGCGATAACCTTGATCATCATCGCATCGTCGCGAAGTTGCTCCTGAGCCCGAGCGATACGGCGCTTGGCGATGTAGCCGGTTAACGTCTCTCCCGTGGTCGCGCGAAAGCTACGGATGAGATGTCTCGGACTGGTGCGAATTTCGGCGGCGAGGCAGGATACCGAGAGGTCGGTGCCCAAGTCCGCTTCGATCCTGTCTCTCACTCGCTGCAATCGCCAAACCGGCATTTGTCCGGATCCGGCATCCCGTGGAGATCCCGATTTCTGGAAATGGCGGCACAGCTCGACCACAAGGAGGAGCGCCATGCTCTCTAGCAGAATAGCCTGACCGAATCCCGGATGCCGCAATTCATTCGCCAACCGGGCTAGGCCCTGCCTTATCGACACGCTCTGAACATCGAGACAAGGAGCCAGATCAGCAAGCTGTTCATCTTCGAACAGTTCCTCGGCGCGCTCGTTAGCGAACGTCAGGCAAAGAAGGCTATGTTCGCCAGGCTCACTCCACGTCGCAAATTCGCCGCCCTTTGGGAGAAACACGACGTCTCCCGGAGGATCGGCTAATTCGTTGGCGGTCCTGAAAAATCGCGAGTTTGGGCAACGCGGGCCGAGCGAAAAATCAAGGTAGTATGAATTCGGCTCGTACAGAGCGCGACTGCCCTCATTCCAACCGAAATGGCGGATGTCCGCAAAAATGCCATTGATTTCGATTTCGCGTTCAATGCGGAAATGAGACGCCGTGTGAGGTGCGCACATCGGCAAATCGCCTCGATCCGCAATGCCCATGTTAGGCCTCCTCGTCAGCCGAATTGTTCGGCTCGTCGATGGAACCAATCCGGTCTTCGATGTCATGCGCCGAGCAGGCCCTCCTCCGACCCGCCCGGCGCCCGCGTTTCAAAGCAAGGGGCCTTGAAACGCTGTAACTCTATTCCTGGTCACCTTGCGGCGAACCTCCATATACCGCAACCTTCCTTCGGATAGGGCGCCTGAGCGCCCTGACAGCGGAGGCGAACATTTCAAACGGACTTGGTCAGTTCCGGCACGGCGCTGAACAGATCCGCCACCAGACCGACGTCGGCGACCTGGAAGATCGGGGCGTCCTCGTCCTTGTTGATGGCGATGATGGTCTTGGAGTCCTTCATACCCGCAAGGTGTTGGATCGCGCCCGAGATGCCGACGGCGATGTAGACTTCGGGAGCCACGATCTTGCCGGTCTGGCCGACCTGATAGTCGTTCGGCACATAGCCCGCGTCCACCGCAGCGCGCGAGGCGCCGACGGCAGCGCCGAGCTTGTCGGCGAGCGGCATGATGTACTGTTCGAAGGTCTCCGAATCCTTCAGCGCGCGGCCGCCCGAGACGATCACCTTGGCGCTGGTCAGTTCCGGACGTTCCGACTTCGCGAGTTCGGCACCAACGAAGCTCGAAAGGCCCGCGTCACCGGCACCTGCGACGTCTTCGATCACGGCCGAACCGCCCTCGGCAGCAGCCTTTTCAAAGGCGGTGCCGCGTACGGTGATCACCAGCTTGGCATCACTCGATTCGACGGTGGCGATGGCGTTGCCGGCGTAGATCGGACGGGTGAAGGTCTTCTCGCCCTCGACCGAGAGGATGTCCGACAGCTGCATCACGTCGAGCAGAGCGGCAACGCGCGGGGCGACGTTCTTGCCGGTAGTGGTGGCGGGCGCCAGGAACGCGTCATGGTGGCCCATCAGTTCCACGATCAGCGGCGCGACGTTTTCGGCCAGCGCATGTTCGTAGGCGGCGTTGTCGGCCACGTGGACCTTGGCGACGCCGGCGATCTTCGCGGCAGCCTCGGCAGCGGCACGGCAGCCAGCGCCTGCGACCAGCAGGTGAACTTCACCCAGCTTGGCGGCAGCAGTGACGGTGTGGAGCGTTGCGTCCTTGACCGACGCGTTGTCGTGTTCGACCCAAACGAGCGTCTTCATTAGGCGACTCCCAGTTCCTTGAGCTTGGCTACCAGCGCATCGACGTCGGCAACCTTGACGCCTGCGACACGCACGGGCGGCTCTGAGACCTTGAGGGTCTTGAGGCGCGGAGCGATGTCGACGCCGTAATCGGCGGCGGTCTTCACATCGAGCTGCTTCTTCTTCGCCTTCATGATGTTCGGCAGCGAAGCGTAGCGCGGCTCGTTGAGGCGCAGGTCGGTGGTGACGATCGCGGGCAGCGAAAGCTTCACGGTCTCCAGACCGCCATCGACTTCGCGGGTCACGGCAACGTGATCACCGTCGATCTCGACCTTGCTGGCAAACGTGCCCTGCGGGCGGCCGGTGAGGGCTGCGAGCATCTGGCCGGTCTGGTTCGAATCGTCGTCGATCGCCTGCTTGCCGAGGATCACGAGGCCCGGATTCTCTTCGGCAACGATCGCCTTGAGGATCTTGGCGACGGCCAGCGGCTCAACCTCTGCATCGGTCTCGATGAGGATCGCACGATCTGCACCCATGGCGAGTGCAGTGCGCAGCGTATCCTGCGCCTTGGCCGGGCCGACCGAGACGGCCACGATCTCTTCAGCCTTGCCCGCTTCCTTGATGCGGATAGCTTCTTCGACCGCGATCTCGTCGAACGGATTCATGCTCATCTTGACGTTGGCCAGGTCAACGCCCGTGCCGTCCGCCTTTACGCGCGGCTTCACGTTGTAATCGATCACCCGCTTAACGGGGACGAGGATCTTCATCGAACTCACTCCATTTCCAGAATGATCGCGTCCACTGCAAGGCTTTCGCCCGCCTTGGCGTTGACCGCCTTCACCACGCCCGACTTCTCGGCGCGCAGGATGTTCTCCATCTTCATGGCCTCGACGACGGCAAGCGGCTGTCCGGCTTCGACCTTGTCACCCTCGCCCACATGGAGCGCGACGAGCAGACCCGGCATCGGGCAGATCAGGAACTTCGAAAGATCCGGCGGGATCTTTTCGATCATGTGCTTGGTCAGCGAAGCCACGCGGCTGGGCAGGATCTGCACGTCGTGGATCGCCCCGCGCGTGGTCATCTTCAGACCCGTGCGCGTAGGCGCGACACGGATGCCGATAGCCTCGCCGTCGATCTCGGCGTCGATCAGGCGGTCGCCCGGCGTATATTCCATCGCAAGGTCGACGGAGATGCCGTTCACGGTCACGTCCTCATCGTCGATGACGACTTCGAAAGGCGCCTTGTCGATGATGACGGTCCATTCCGACGGCGGCGCCAGACGGCGCGAGGCGAGCTGCCCGTCGACCCGGCGCGCACGGTCGGCCCGCGCGGTGGCGACGAAAGCCGCAACGGCGGCCAGCTTGCCCTTCAGTTCTTCCGACGCAGGCGCGCCGGTGAAGCCTTCGGGATATTCCTCGGCAATGAAGCCCGTGGTCAGCTCGCCCGAGCGGAAGCGCGGGTGCTGCATGATGGCCGAGACGAAATCGATGTTGTGGCCAAGGCCCTCGATCTCGAACAGGTCGAGCGCGGCAACCTGCTTGTCGGCAGCCTCGTCGCGAGTCTCGCCCCAGGTGATCAATTTGGCGATCATCGGGTCGTAGAACATAGAGACTTCGCCGCCTTCATAGACGCCGTCATCGACACGCACGCCGTCGATCCCGCGGCGGCCGTTTGCGGAGCCGTCGTCGTCCCAGCCGTCAACCGGCGGCTGATAGCGCACGAGGCGGCCGGTCGAGGGCAGGAAGCCGCGATAGGGGTCTTCGGCATAGACGCGGTTTTCGATGGCCCAGCCGTCGATCTTGACGTCGGCCTGCGTCATCTCCAGCTTTTCGCCGGCGGCGACGCGGATCATCTGCTCGACCAGATCGACGCCGGTGATCGCTTCGGTGACCGGGTGTTCGACCTGAAGGCGGGTGTTCATTTCCAGGAAGTAGAAGCTCTCGCCCGTCGGGTCGGCGCCCGACACGATCAGTTCCACCGTACCGGCCGAATAGTAGCCCACTGCACGCGACAGGGCGACGCACTGCTCGCCCATGGCCTTGCGCATCTTCTCGGTGACGAAGGGCGACGGCGCTTCCTCCACCACCTTCTGGTGGCGACGCTGGATCGAGCATTCGCGCTCGTTCAGGTAGAGAATGTTGCCGTGCTTATCGCCGAGGATCTGGATCTCGATGTGGCGCGGGTTGAGGATGAACTTTTCGATGAAGACGCGGTCGTCGCCGAAGGAGTTCAGGCCTTCGCGCTTCACGGACTCGAAGCCCTCGCGCACGTCCTTTTCGTCGTAGGCAAGGCGCATGCCCTTGCCGCCGCCGCCGGCCGAAGCCTTCATCATCACCGGATAGCCGATCTCGTTCGAGATGCGCACGGCGTGCTCGGTATCCTCGATCTCACCGACGAAGCCGGGCACGACGTTGACGCCGGCCTGCTTGGCAAGCTTCTTGGATTCGATCTTGTCACCCATCGCGGCGATGGCGCCGACGGGAGGGCCGATGAACTCGATGCCTTCTGCGGCCAGTGCCTCTGCGAAGGAGGTACGCTCGGACAGGAAGCCATAGCCCGGATGGACGGCTTCGGCGCCGGTCTGCTTGCAGGCCTGGATGATCTTGTCGGCAATCAGGTACGACTGCGCGGCGGGCGCGGGGCCGATGTGGACGGCCTCATCGGCCATCTGCACGAAAGGCGCGCGGGCATCGGCGTCCGAATAGACGGCCACCGTCTGAATGCCCATGCGGCGCGCGGTCTTGATCACGCGGCAGGCAATCTCGCCCCGGTTTGCGATGAGGATTTTCTTGAACATCAGATATCCGTTTTCCAGGTATTCGTACCGAATGGTTTGCGGAGATTTTCTGCAAACTCTCCTGCTGTTGGATCGTTCATGCTACTTCCAGCGAAGAACCGAGCGGCGGCATGTTGTGGCCAAGCAGGCGCAGTACGTCGGCAGCACTCTCAACCACGTTCGTACCGGGGCCGTAGATGCCCTGAACGCCGGCATTGCGCAGGAATTCATAGTCCTGCGGCGGGATGACGCCGCCGGCGATCACCTTGATGTCGCTGCGGCCGGCTGCGCGCAGTTTCTGGATCAGTTCGGGGATCAGCGTCTTGTGACCGGCCGCCAGCGAGGACGCGCCTACCACGTCGACCGCGCTCTCCAGCGCCAGCACCACGGTTTCTTCCGGAGTCTGGAACAGCGGGCCGGACACTACGTCGAAGCCCATGTCCCCGAAGGCGGAGGCGATCACGTTGGCGCCGCGATCGTGGCCGTCCTGACCCATCTTGGCGACCAGCACCTTGGGCTTGCGGCCGAGACGACGCTCCACCGCCTGCACGCCGTCCAGCACCTGCTGCCAGCGGCTATCGCCCTCGTAAGGCGCGGCATAGACGCCCTTCACCGGGGTCGGCTGGGTGCCATAGCGCTGGAAGCTGTCTTCCATGGCCGAGCTGATCTCGCCCAGCGTTGCACGGGCGCGGGCGCACTCGACGGCAAGTGCGAGCAGGTTGTTCTCGATGCTGGCGGGCGCGGCGGCACCGTCGCGCAGAGCCTTGAGCGCAGCCTGACACGCCGCCTCGTCACGCTCCGCCTTCATCTTGTTGATGCGGGCGATCTGGCCTTCGCGGACCTTGGCGTTGTCCACTTCCAGCGTTTCCAGCAGGTCTTCGCTGGCAAGGCGGTACTTGTTGACGCCGACGATCACGTCGTCGCCCCGGTCCACACGGGCCTGACGGGCGGCGGCGGCGGTCTCGATCATCGCCTTGGGCCAGCCGGCAGCGACGGCCTTGGCCATGCCGCCTTCGGCCTGCACGCGCTCGATGATCTCCCAGGCCTGATCAACCAGCTGCTGCGTCAGCGATTCAATGTAGTAGGACCCACCCAGCGGATCGACGACATTGCACATGCCGGTCTCTTCCTGGATGATGATCTGCGTGTTGCGGGCGATGCGGGCCGAGAAGTCGGTCGGCAGCGCAATCGCCTCATCCAGCGCGTTGGTGTGCAGCGACTGCGTGCCGCCCAGCATCGAGGCCATCGCCTCGATCGTGGTGCGGATGACGTTGTTGTAGGGGTCCTGCTCCTGCAGCGAAACACCCGAAGTCTGGCAGTGGGTGCGCAGCATCTTCGAACGTTCGTCCTTGGCGCCCAGATCGGTCATGACCCGGTGCCACAGCACGCGCGCGGCGCGCAGCTTGGCCACTTCCATGAAGAAGTTCATGCCGATGGCGAAGAAGAACGAGAGGCGGCCCGCGAACTTGTCGATATCGAGGCCCGATGCCACGCCGTACTTCACGTATTCGGCGCCGTCGGCAATGGTGAAGGCCAGTTCCTGCACCTGCGTCGCACCGGCTTCCTGCATGTGATAGCCGGAAATCGAGATCGAGTTGAACTTCGGCATCTCGCGGCTGGTGTAGCCGAAGATGTCCGAGATGATCCGCATCGAAGGCTCTGGCGGATAGATGTAGGTGTTGCGGACCATGAACTCCTTGAGGATGTCGTTCTGGATGGTCCCGTCGAGTAGCTTGCGATCGACGCCCTGCTCTTCGCCGGCAACGATGAAGAAGGCCAGGATCGGGATCACCGCGCCGTTCATCGTCATGGAGACCGACATCTTGTCGAGCGGAATACCGTCGAACAGTATCTTCATGTCCTCGACGGAGTCGATGGCAACGCCGGCCTTGCCCACGTCACCCACGACGCGCGGATGGTCGCTGTCGTAACCGCGATGGGTGGCAAGGTCGAAGGCGACCGAAAGACCCTTCTGGCCCGCAGCAAGGTTGCGGCGATAGAAGGCGTTCGATTCCTCAGCAGTGGAGAAGCCCGCATACTGGCGGATGGTCCAGGGGCGACCGGCATACATCGAGGCGCGCACACCCCGCGTGAACGGCGCGAAGCCGGGAAGGCCGGGATCGACGGTCACGTCCTCGGCGGTGTAGAGCGGCTTTACCGCGATACCCTCGGGCGTGTTCCAGGTCAGGTCCTTGCCCTTGACCTCCTTGTCGGCGGCTGCTTGCCAGTCGTTGATGTCAGCCATGATCCGTATCCTCTGCCTCCTCTCCCGCCTGCGGGAGAGGATACGAAGGCTTGGCAGCTTGCTGCCTAGCCGAAGTTGGTGTGGGCTCCCGAAGATCGGGCCAGACCCACCCCGCTGCGACTAGGACCTGCTATGCAGGCCCAAGTCTCGCTCCCCTCCCGCACGCGGGCGGGGAAAATGTTCAATGCGCCTCTTTGGGCGTTTCCATGATCTCGGTGAGCTGACCGCCCATGTCCTTGGGGTGGACGAAGAAGATCAGCGTCCCGTGCGCGCCGATGCGCGGCTCACCCAGCACGCGCTTGCCAAGGCCTTCGAACCACGCCTTGGCCGCGTGAATGTCCGGCACTTCGTAGCAGATGTGGTGCTGCCCCCCGAGCGGGTTCTTCTCCAGCCACTTGCCCACGGCCGAATCCGCCGCAGTGGGCTGGAGCAGTTCGATCTGCGTGCCCGCCGTGCCATCCTCGCCGGGCGTGTTCACGAAGCAAACGCGCACTTGCTGGCTTTCCAGCACGAACGGCTCGGTAATGTCGGTGGCGCCCATCACGTCGCGATAGAACGCGATCGAGGCGTCGAGGTCAGGCGTGGCGACGCCGATGTGGTTGAGACGACCCAGCTTCATTCAGGAAAAACCTTCAGTTGGGACATTAGCATCATACTTCCAACGAGGACCGGCAGAGCTGACATCAAGACCAGCACCGCTCGAAACAGCTTCGGCCGTTCGTTCTCCGTCAGCCAATGTTCTACCCCGCTCCGTCCAATCTGCAGCCTCAACCGGCCGAAGCGTCGCATTTCCCATACCGTCAGCCAACAGAACACCGTCAGGACAGCAAGGAAGAGCAACGCCTCCGTCACAGGCTCAGGCCATGTTCTCAAGCACGAGGGCGATGCCCTGCCCGCCGCCGATGCACATGGTGACAAGGCCGTACTTCCCGCCCGTGCGCTTCAGCTCGTACATGCACTTGATGGCGAGCATCGTGCCGGTCGCGCCGACCGGGTGGCCGATGGAAACGCCCGAACCGTTGGGGTTCACCTTCTCCGGGTCAAAGCCGAGCACCTTGGTCACGGCGGCGGCCTGCGCGGCGAAAGCCTCGTTGCTCTCGATCACGTCGATCTGGTCGAGCGAGAGCCCGGCGCGCTTCAGAGCCACCGGTACGGCCTTGATCGGGCCTTCGCCCATGTAGGCAGGCTCGACACCGGCGTGCCCCCAGGCGACGATCTTCGCAAACGGCTTGAGGCCGCGCTTCTCGACTTCCGCTCCGGTCGCCAGCACCACGGCGGCAGCGCCGTCGTTGATGCCCGAGGCATTGCCGGCCGTGACCGTGCCGTCCTTCTTGAACGCCGGACGCATCGCGCCGAGCGTCTCGACGGTGGTGTCCGCACGGACATGTTCATCGGTATCGAAGACGGTGACGCCCTTGCGGGTCTTCACTTCGACGGGAAGGATCTGCTCCTTGAAGCGGCCTTCCGCGATGGCCTTGGCGGCGCGCTGGTGGCTGGTCGCGGCGACCGTGTCCATGTCCTCACGCGAGATGCAGTGGCGCTCCGCCACGTTCTCGGCGGTGATACCCATATGGTAGCCGCCGATGGCGTCCGACAGGCCGACGGTCAGTGCGTCTTCCTGCGTGTTATCGCCCATCTTCTTGCCCCAGCGCACGCCGTGGTCGTGATAGGGCACGTTCGACATCGATTCCGCGCCGCCCGCTACCGTAATCCCCGCCTCGCCCAGCTTCATCATCTGCGCAGCCGAAACGATCGCCTGCACGCCCGATCCGCAGAGGCGGTTCAGCGTCATCGAAGGCACTTCGAACGGCACGCCCGCGTTAAGGCCGATAACGCGGCTGAGCATCTCGTCCTTGGCGCTGGTCGGCATGACCTGGCCGATGACGATATGGCCGACGTCCTCAGGCGAAACGCCCGCGCGGGCCAGAGCCTCGGTCACGACCTTGCCGCCGAGATCGGACGGCATGAACGACTTCAGCGAGCCGCCGAAATCGCCGACTGCCGTGCGTACGCCACTGACGATGTAGATGTCTTCCATGACCTGACTTCCCAATCTGGTTTTTCGATGCGTGCCGTCTTTCGCGGCTGGGGTGGATCGCGGTGCTCGCCCAAAGGCGATACGCCGCGATCCGTGACGCTATCAAAGCGGAATGTTGTCGTGCTTCTTCCAGGGATTTTCGAGGCTCTTGGTCCGCAGCTTGCGCAGGCCCAGCGCGATGCGCTTGCGGGTCGAGTGCGGGTAGATCACCTCGTCGATATAGCCCCGGCTCGCCGCCACGAAGGGGTTGGCAAAGCGGTCTTCGTATTCCTTGGTCTTCTCGGCAATGCCCTCGGGCGAGAGGCCGCGGAAGATGATCTCCACCGCGCCCTTGGCGCCCATCACCGCGATTTCGGCGGTCGGCCAGGCATAGTTGAGATCGCCGCGCAGGTGCTTGGACGCCATAACGTCGTAAGCGCCGCCATAGGCCTTGCGGGTGATCACGGTGATCTTCGGCACGGTCGCCTCGGCATAGGCGAACAGCAGCTTGGCGCCGTGCTTGATGATGCCGTTGTGCTCCTGATCGGTGCCCGGCAGGAAGCCCGGAACGTCCACGAAGGTGATGATCGGGATGTTGAAGGCATCGCAGAAGCGCACGAAACGCGCGGCCTTCTTGGACGAGTTGATGTCCAGCACGCCCGCCAGCACCATCGGCTGGTTGGCGACGACGCCCACGGTCTTGCCCTCGATACGGCCGAAACCGACAATGATATTGCCGGCATGCAGCGGCTGAACCTCGAAGAAGTCGCCCTCGTCGAGCGTCTTCCGGATCACCTCATGCATGTCGTAAGGCTGGTTGGCCGACGGCGGGATCACGGTGTCGAGGCTTTCCTCGGCACGGTCCCATGGATCGGCGCAAGGACGCTCGGGCACTTCCTCGCGGTTGTTGAGCGGCAGGAAATCGAAGAAATCGCGCGCGGCCAGCAGCGCCTCGATATCGTTCTCCAGCGCGAGGTCGGACACCGAGGTCTTGCTGGAGTGCGTGATCGCACCGCCCAGTTCCTCTTGCGTGACGACTTCGTTGGTCACGGTCTTCACCACGTCCGGCCCGGTGACGAACATGTAGGAGCTGTCCTTCACCATGAAGATGAAGTCCGTCATCGCCGGCGAATAGACTGCACCGCCGGCGCAGGGGCCCATGATCAGCGAAAGCTGCGGCACCACGCCCGAAGCGAGCACGTTGCGCTGGAACACTTCGGCATAGCCGCCGAGCGAAGCCACGCCTTCCTGAATGCGCGCGCCGCCGGAATCGTTGAGGCCGATTACCGGCGCGCCGACCTTCATCGCGTTGTCCATCAGCTTGCAGATCTTCTGCGCATGACGGTGCGAGAGCGAGCCGCCGAACACGGTGAAGTCTTGACTGAACACATAGACAAGGCGGCCGTTGATGGTGCCCGATCCGGTGACGACGCCGTCGCCCGGGATCTTCTGGCTCTCCATGCCGAAATCGGTGCAGTCATGCTCGACGTAAAGGTCGAACTCTTCAAAGCTGTCTTCGTCCAGCAGGATATCGAGGCGTTCGCGCGCGGTCAGCTTGCCCTTGGCGTGCTGCGCGGCAATGCGCTTCTCACCACCACCCAGCTTTGCTGCGGCGCGGCGCTTCTCCATTTCGGCGATATTGGCTGACATATCCACTATCCATACAAACCCGATTCCGGCCTAACTGCGCGGCCAATGGATCGCTGTCCAATGCAAATCTGCAAATTTGCAAACTAGAGGTTTGCAAACTACACACGCAGAATGACATTGCGCCGCACCTTCGCAGGAACCACGCTGAGGAGCCTGCGTGCTGCTCGCGGGATGAAACAAGCCGATCTAGCCAAAGCTATTGGCATCAGCGCATCATATCTGTCGCAGCTCGAAAGCGACGATCGCCCGCTGACCCCCGCAATCTTCGACCGCCTGCGGAGCAATTTTCCGGTGGAGTGGCAGGACGTCCCCGTCGATCAAAGCGCCGAACTTCTTCGCGCCTTCGAGGACGCAATGTCGGACACGCACTCACGGGATCCGCAATCCTCCGCACAAGTTCGCAAGATCGTGGAACAATTCCCAAGCTTTGCAGAGTCATTCATCCAGCTTGCACGCGTGAATCGAGACAATTCCCAGCGCCTCGAGATGCTCGACGAGGCTCTGGGCGCAGACAATCTGGCTGGAGGCAGGCTACCATGGGAGGAGGTCCGCGACTGGTTTCACAACATCAACAATTATGTCGATGATTTAGATCGCCTAGCAGAGGCTTTCTCTCAAGAATTGGCAAACGACACTCTGTCACCATCAACCCAAAACTTGGTATCGTGGCTCAATGATAAAAATATCTCGCTCATTTTTTCAGACAAAGGGCCTGTTCGATTATTCGACGAACAACAAAGTACACTCACGATAAATACGGCAAAAGCGAACGACAGTCTTAGGTTCCACCTAGCTTGGCACATCAGCAGCACGCACTTCAACGAAGACATCGCGACGATTTCAAGTAACGCAGACGTCCGCTCCAAAACCGCTCGGAATCTTCTATCTATTGGCCTAACCAATTACATGGCGGGTTCGATCCTGATGCCATACGAGCAATTTCGTTCGATGGCGCGCGACATGCGGCATGACGTTGATAGGCTCCGACACCTTTTCAATGTGACCTTCGAGCAAGTTTGTCACCGGCTTTCCACACTCCAGCGCCCAAACGCACGCGGCACGCCAGTTTATTTCTGCCGCGTCGACCTGGCCGGCAACATCACAAAACGGCACTCGGCTACGCGCCTTCGATTTGCGCGTTTCGGCGGCGCTTGCCCCCTTTGGGTAGTCCATGAGGCTGCCGCGGTGCCTGATAGAATTCATATTCAGCTCGCGGAGATGCCAGATGGCGTCCGCTACGTTTCCATGGCGAAAGGTCTTGTGAAGCCGACCGGCAGCTACGCGGAGCGCCCTCGTCGCTACGCCGTTGCATTAGGGTGTGAAGTCGACTTCGCTGCAGAGTTCGTTTACGCGGACGAAATAAACCTGAGCCACCCCGCCACACCTATCGGAGCTTCATGCCGAACTTGTAGCCGGCATAATTGCGACCAGAGAGCATTTCCTCCTAACGGAAAAGACATCTCCATCGATAGCTTTCGGCGGGAAGTAGTCCCATACTCAATCGATTAATAGATAAATAGATCGATTAGACCGTTCACATCACAATCTACCATGCGAACTCGACCTCGTTTTGCACTTAATCTCTCAAATTATTAACGTTAGGGCGACGTCGCTCGGTCGAATTGCGCCTTCGATATCGCCTTGAACATTCCGTCCATTCTTTGCGTTACCCCCCCTTAATCATAGGGGGATAGAAGGTGTCTGCGGGTAAGGTCGAACTGAAGCTCTTGAAGAAACACTATCTCAAAGAACTGAAACACCTAGTGATGTCGGTAGTACCCGCAACGATGGGTCTATCCGCGGCTTTGATTGCACTGATTGGTTCCACGTCCAGCCTGAACAAATCGGATTTTGAAAATTTTACCCAAACCCATGATGCCAAATTACTTGCACTGTTCGCCGCCGCATCCGCCACGCTGTTTATGGCCACGCTGACTTATCTGAACAAAACAAGAAGACGATCTTCGGCTTTCCCGGATAGCATCCTGCCGTTTGGCGGCGACACAAAGAAAATTATTTCTTTTCAACGTCTCGCTGCACGTCTCGGCAACGATCTTCGCAAGGTCGACAAGGATAAGGTTCGAGAGGCGATTGAGAATCAGATCGATGATCTGGCACATACCGAACTGTTGGCCCGGATAAGCCAGCGCGTTCTGGCCGATGATCGCGCCAAGCGATACACCGATTTAATGGAACAATCGGTCAACAGAATGCGCAGAGAGATCGAGGCGCTTGAATTTAGAGGCAATCTCAACCTCTCGATTGGCATTGTGGCCACCATTATTGGAATTACGACCCTAGGCGTGTTTGTATTTACGGCTAACTGCGGATTCCGGGGTTATCGCGCGCACCATTCCGAATTGATGGCGCGCAGGATTCCGAGGTGATCGCGCGCAGCGTTCCGAGAATTATCCGCGCAGCATTCCGAGATGATCGCGCGCAGTTTGGGATGACGTGAAGCCTGATCGTTGGGACCATTTCCCTGGCTGAGCAGCCAGGAGGATTGGATGCCGACGAGGAGGGTAATGATGCGCCATGTGCGCGAGATACTGAGGCTGAGCCTGGATGCCAGGCTATCGACGCGAGCTGTAGCAGAGCATGTCCGGATGGGGGCGACCACGGTACGCGACACGCTCAGGCGGTTTGATCAATCCGGGTTATCCTGGCCATTGCCACCCGAGATTGGCGATGCGGATCTGGAGGAACGGCTCTACGGCGTACCCGGCGTCAAACCCGGGCGGCGTAAGCTCCCGGAGCCGGACTGGCCGGTGGTAGCGCGCGAACTGAAGCGCAAGCACGTGACACTGCAGGTGCTGTGGGAGGAGTACCAGGCCGAGCATCCGGACGGGTATCGATACTCGAGATTTTGCGATCTGTTCCGCCGCTGGGAAGGCCGCCTGCCGCTGGTCATGCGCCAGAACCATGCCGGCGGCGAGAAGCTGTTCCTCGACTACGCTGGCGACACAGTGCCGGTCGTGGTGGACCGCAGGACCGGAGAAGTCCGCGGTGCCCACATCTTCGTCGCCGTGATGGGCGGCTCGAGCCTGTCGTTTGCGCTGGCGACATGGACCGAGCAGTTTCCCGACTGGATCGCGGGCAACAATGCCGCCTTCGCCTTCTTCCGCGGCGTTCCCCAGTTGCTGGTGCCCGACAACGCCAAAGTGGCGGTGATCAAGGCCTGTCACTTCGATCCTCAGGTGAACCGCAGCTATACCGATATGGCCCGGCATTACGGTACGGCGATCCTGCCGGCGCGGCCGCGCAAACCGCGGGACAAGGCCAAGGTCGAAGCCTGCGTCGGTATCGTCGAGCGCTGGTTGCTTGGCCGCTTGCGCAACCGGATCTTCTACAGCCTCGCCGAGGTCAACGCAGCGATCGCCGAATGCCTTGCCGATCTCAATGATCGGCGCGTGCTGCGCCAGTTCGGCAAGACGCGCCGCCAGCTGTTCGACGAAGTCGATGTTCCAAACCTCAAGCCGCTGCCGGCAGAGCCGTGGGTTCACGCCGAATGGCGACGCTGCCGCGTTGGGCTCGATTATCATATCGCGATCGAGCGGCATCATTACTCCGTCCCGCACCGCTTCGCGCGCCGCGAGGTCGAAGCCCGCTTCACTGCCAGCACGGTCGAAATCTTCGCAGGCGGAGAGCGTATCGCCGTGCACATGCGCGGCAGCGGGAATGGCCGGCACACCACCGTCCCCGAGCACATGCCCTCCAGCCATCGCCGCTACGGCGAATGGACGCCGGCGAAGATCCGCGAAGAGGCAAGCCGGATCGGGCCAATGCTGTCCTTGCTGGTGGAGAAGGTCATCGAGGCAAAGCCCCATCCGGAACAGGGCTACCGGTCCTGCCTGGGCATTATCGGGCTCGAGAGGCGCTTCGGTGCCCAGCGGCTTGAGGCCGCGGCGCTGCGCGCGCTGGAGATCCAGGCGCGCAATTACCCGTCGGTCAAATCGATCCTCGAGAAGGGGCTCGATCAGGTGCCCGTTCCCCAATCCCCCGAGCAAGAGCCGATCATCCACTCCAACATCCGCGGCTCAAGCTACTACAACTGAAGGAGCAAGAATGCTGAAGCATCCCACTCTGGACCTTCTGGGCCAACTCGGCCTCGCCGGCATGGCCAAGGCCTTCGCCGAAATGGAAAGCAACGATGACGCAGCCAGTCTCAGCCACGCAGAATGGCTGGCGCTGCTGCTCGACCATGAGGCCACCTACCGAAATGACAGACGCCTCGCTCTGCGCCTGCGACATGCCAAGCTGCGGCACCGCGCCGTGCCCGAGGATGTTGATTATCGAACGCGGCGCAGCCTTGACCGCCGGCTCTTCGAAACGCTGCTCGCCGGAGAATGGATCTCCAGGCACGAGAACTTGGCCATTATCGGCCCGACCGGCATCGGGAAAAGTTGGTTGGCCTGTGCGATCGGCCACAAGGCTTGCCGCGATAACCGTTCGGTTCTCTACACCCGGTTGCCGCGGCTGATCGACGAACTCACCCTGGCCAAGGGTGACGGCCGTATCGCTGCTCGCATGAAAAGCCTTGCCAGGGTGGAGCTACTGATCCTGGATGACTGGGGTCTTCAGCCGCTCGACGGCAACGCCCGGCACCATCTGCTCGAAATCCTCGAAGACCGCTACGGTCAGCGCTCCACGCTGGTCACCAGCCAGCTTCCCGTGGCCCGCTGGCATCAGACCATAAACGATCCGACCTACGCCGATGCCATCCTGGACCGCCTCGTCCACAACGCACACCGGCTCGAACTCGAAGGGGAATCCATGCGTCGACCTGCCGCCACCGCCGCAGCTTGACCAAGGCGCCAACATAGGTGACATCCACGACCAACGATCAGGCGCTTCAACTGCGCGCGATCAGATCGGAACGCTGCGCGGCATCAAATCGGAATGCCTGCGCGCGATGGTCGGAATCCGCACGGCTAACTACGCCAACGTCACGATATCTCAGTTTTTATACAGTTTTGCACCACGCATCTCGCTCGTCCTTTCGATTGAGATTTTTGCATTTTTCTTCCTCGGACTCTACAAATACAGCCTTACCGAGATCAAATACTATCATAATGAACTGACTTCGGCAGAAGCCAGGATCGCTGCCGTGGTTATCGGATCTGAACTACCGGATCAGACTTCGTACTCGAAGCTTGTTTGTGGTCTCGCAGAGATTGATCGAAATAGCGCCCCCAATACTGAGCAAAAAGCAGAACTCGAACGCTCGGCCGAGACCCTCGGGAAACTCCTGACTGCTATTGCGCCTTTCGTAAAGAAGGACTGAGTCCGCAAAACACAACGCCATCGAAGCTGCATGGGTTCGCCCAGTGAGATCATGGCCCGGGCTCTCACGCAAGACGATGCGCAAGAATCTGCGGCTGGACACAATCGAATCCCATTTCAAGGTGCCGGATCGACCACCGACGCAGTCATTGCACTCTGCACCAATGTGATGGCGGCTTCCGGGGATCGGTGGCGAAGTTTAAGCGATCGAGATGGAGCCCGTTGCTGTGATGGACAGTCTCTACTCTAAAGGTGTTTATAGCTTTGAAGGAAATCGGATGACGTTTCCTTCCTCTGGTTCTGCAGCGGCGTCCGTTTCGACCTTGTCATAAGCAGACGCCCGCTTCTCGATCGCCGCATCTCCACTGCGCCCTATGGTATCCGCCCAGTCCTGGAGCATGCGGCGACGCGGCGTCAGATAGAGCGCACTGTTGTAGGCACCGCGAATGTCGTCGTCTTCCGAATGCGCGAGCGCCATCTCGATCCAGTCGGAATTGTAGATCTCCTTCTCGTTGGCCCAGGTCGAGGCCATGCCGCGAAAGCCGTGCACCGTCTGCCGGCCGCGATAGCCCATCCGGTAGCAGGCGTAGATCATGGTGTTTTGCGAGATGGGACTACTCGGTTTGGTTCCCGGAAACACCAGCCCTTCGCCGTTGGTCGCGCGCAGGCGGCGCCGGAGGAGCAACACGACCTGACGCGAGAGCGGGACGATATGCTCGCGCTGCATCTTCATGCGCTCGCCGGAGATGCGCCAGAGCGGGTTCGCGCCGTCGAGGTTCTCGAACTCGTGCCAGGCCGCAAAGCGTGTCTCGCTGGTCCGGCACCAGGTCAGCAGCGTGAACAGCATCGCCTCTCGCGTAATCTCGCGGCGCCGGGGATCCTCTTCCCCGTCATAGTTTTGAATGGCGTGCACGAGTTCGGGAAGTTGCTGCAGTGGGAGCCGCGCCATGTGCTGCACTTTGGGACGCGCCTTGAGCGCACCTGTCAGATGCGCGGAGGGATCGTGCTCAACAAACCCTTCGGCAATCGCATAATGGAAGATCTGGCCAATCGACTGGAGTACGCGCCTGCTCACGTCCAATGCGCCGCGCGCCTCGACGGCCTTGATCGCCGCCAGTATCTCGGGCGCCTTCACGCCGGCAATGGGAGTGGACCCGATCGCCGGAAACGCGTCGCGTTCCAATCGCGCCAGGAGACGCTTCGCATGGGCGGGATTGAGACTATCCACGCGGCGAGCGTGCCACTGACGCGCGACGATCTCAAAGGTACGAGCCTCCGCCTCGTCTTTGGCCTGCTGGACCTTGGCGGGGTCTTTGCCCA
>NZ_CM166477.1:247500-395000 GCF_056857055.1 Novosphingobium sp. BL-S-32
ACGTCGCCGCCCGACAGGCGCACCGGCAATGGACGCGGCACGAAGGGATCCGCCTTGTCGAAGGTGATGCGGGCATCGATGCTGTCGGCGGTGAGCGCCTGCGCGCTTGCCCGGCGCCATGGGCCACCATCCAGGTGGATGCTCAATCGGTTCGTTCGGGCCGGATCGAGATTGGCGACGGTGACATGCAGCTTACCGCTTGCATCGCGGGACGCCGACACGTCGATACTGGGCAGGCGAACATCGCCCCGGACGTAATCCGGCGTCTCGACCGTGGCAGGCAATGCCTGCGCCCCCTGATGTACCTTGTACATGTCGAAAACATGATAAGTCGGCGTGACGACCATCGCGGGCCCGCGCGTCAACACCAGCGACTGGATGACGTTCACCATTTGCGCGAGGTTCGCCATTTTCACCCGGTCGGCATGGCGATTGAAGATATTGAGACTCTTCGCCGCGATCAGCGCATCGCGCAGGGTGCTTTCCAGATAGAGCTGCGAAGGCGCATCCTTCTCGCTCTCAAACCAGCCTCCCCACTCATCCACTGCGAGCGCGACGTGCTTGCCGGGATCGTAACGGTCCATGATCTCCGCGTGGCGGCGGATAATCTCGTCAGTCAGATCGGCCCGCGCGAGAGCCTCCGCCCAGCCATTTTCGTCGAAATCGACGTTCCGTCCTTTCGCATGCCAGTCATTGCCCGCGAAAGTGTAGAAGTGCAGGGACAGCCCCCACATCAACGGCTTGTCCGACGTCAACCCAAGCGGTGTCGGGTGCGGCCGCCACACCATCGCCTGCGCCATCACACGGTCCGTCCACGCGTAATCGTCCGTGTCGGCCCCTACGGCAATGAGCTTGGCGCGCTCGCCGGAATAGGTTCGCAGGAAAGCCGCATAGTGCCGGAACGCCGCTGCATACGTGTCGGCAGTCATGTTGCCGCCGCAGCCCCAGCTCTCGTTACCCACCCCGATGAAGGGCACTTCCCAGGGCAAGGCGCGGCCGTTGGCTGCGCGCTCCTGCCCCGGTGCGCTGTCTTGCGGAGCGGTCATGTAGCGAAGCCAGTCATCGGCCTCCCGCACGCTGCCGCTGCCCAGATTCACCGAAACGAACGGTTTGGCGCCGATCTGATCGAGGAAATCCATGAATTCGTGCGTGCCGAAGGCATTGGTTTCGGGCATCTTGCCCCAGGCGGCGTTGAGCCCGCGCGGCCTCTTGTCGGCCGGACCGATGCCGTCTCGCCAATGATAGCCGTCCGCGAAACAACCGCCTGGCCAGCGAATGACCGGCACCTTGAGGCGGCGAAGCGCAGCGACAACATCCGATCGAATACCGCGAACATTCGGAATCGTAGAATCCGGACCAACCCAGATGCCCTCGTACACACCGCGCCCGAGGTGCTCGACAAACTGACCATAGATGTTCGGATCGATCGTCGGGCCGCTTGCGGTTGCCGAGATGGCAATGTGCGAACGAAGCTCAGCTGCCTTGCCCGTTTCGGCAGCGGACCCGCTGGCCGGAACCGCAACACTGGCTAAAGTGATGAATGCGAGTGTTCGTTTTCCCTTTCGCCAGGATATCCGCACCTTCACTACTCCTCTCTACCGCCGGCGTATCGATGGCTTGCGAAACCCGGCCAGTCAATCATATTAAGGAATTGAATTCCATATATCGGAACAAAATTATGCCGCCGAATTTTGATGCGAGTGGAGCGCGCCGCGCGGAACCCAAGGAGAAGGACCGCGGCTGCCCCGCCATCATGAAAGTCACGCCGCCGAAGGAGGTACGGCGATGAGCCTTGCATTCGACCGGCGCTCGCTCTGCCTTGGCGCGGCGGCGCTCGCAGGCTGCGCGACCGCGCGCGTCCGCGCTGCCGAGCCCGAAGGTCCGCTGCTCTTCGCCTATTTCAGTACCGGTAAGGGCGAGGCGGACGGGCTGAAACTGGCCGTCAGTGAGGACGGTTTCACCTTCCGCACGTTGGGGGGCGATGGGGGCGGCGGCAAGCCGTTCCTCGTGCCCGAAGTCGGCGAGAAGAAGCTGCTGCGCGATCCTTTCCTCTGGCGCGGCGAAGGGCCCGATGCGCCATGGCACTGCGTCTGGACCACAGCGTGGGAAGGCGTGACGATCGGCCATGCCACCACGCGCGATTTCGTGAACTGGACGCCGCAGCGCGCGGTGCCGGTCATGGCCTCGGTGCCGGGAACCCGCAATTGCTGGGCGCCCGAGGCGATCTACGACCCGGCCACGCGGCGCACGGTGATTTTCTGGTCGAGCACGGTCGAGGGCCGGTTCCCCGAAACGGCAGGCACCTCCGAGAGCGGCTACAATCACCGGCTCTGGTACACGACCACCGCCGATTTCGAGACTTTCGCCCCGCCGCAAGTGCTCTACGATCCCGGCTTCAGCGTGATCGACGGCACCTTCGTCCATGCACCCAACGGCGGTCTCTGGCTGGTGGTGAAGGACGAGACGGTCAATCCGCCGCGCAAATGGCTGCGCGACGCGTCCGCGCGCGGCCCGCTAGGTCCGTTCGCGCCGCTTGGTGAGCCGTTTACCCCGTCGTGGGTGGAAGGCCCGATGACAACCCGGATCGGCGCCGATCTCATCTGCTATTACGATGTCTACCGCGACGGCCGCTGGGGCGCGATGGCCACGCGCGACATGATCCACTGGCAGGATGTGAGCGACCGTCTCGTCATGCCGCCGGGCGCGCGCCACGGTTCGCTGGTGCGGATCGACCGCAGGCTTCTCGCCGCGCTCGAAGGCGGAATGGGCGACACCTGAAAAAGCGGCTCCCGGATGGAGGTCCGGGAGCCGTCAGTGCCGGCGCGGGAGGGCCCCGCCGGGATCTTCGAAATCAGAATTTCACGTTGACGCCTGCCGAGATCGTGCGGCCGACACGCGTCTGGAACAGCGTGTCCTGGCGCTCGCTGTCGGTGTAGAGGCTGTTCTGCTCGTCGGTGAGGTTGGTGCCTTCGAGGATCAGCTTCACATTGTCCGTCAGGTTGTACGAGGCCGAGGCATCAACATACGTGGTCGCGTGGTTGCCGACGAGATCGCTGCCGGGCGAGGCCGGGATGCCGCGAATGAACGGCCCGCGATAGTTGATCGTGCCGCGGATCGAGAACTTGGCGTTCTCCCAGTACAGCGTGCCCGACGCGGTATCCTTCGACAGGCCGACCAGATCGTCGCGCGTCGTTACCGTGCAGACGCCGCCCGAGCTGGAGAGGCAGTAATTGATCTTCGACATCACGTGCGTGTAGTTCGCCAGCACGCCGAAGTGGCTGATGAAGCCCGAAACGAAGTTGAAGGGAATCTGCGCGTTCAGTTCCACGCCCTTGAGCGGGCCGCCCGGCGTATTGGTGGGCGTGGAGATGTTGAACAGCTCATCCGGTGTAGTGTTGCTGCCGATCAGCAGTTCGTTCGGCAGGCCCAGCGAGCTGAACGGCACCAGCGAGTTCACGCTCTGCACGTACGTCTTGATGTCCTTGTAGAAGAACGCGGCAGAGAGCAGCGAGCCGGGACGGAAGTACCATTCCACCGCCGCGTCGAACGTATTGGCGCGGATCGGTTCGAGCAATGGATTGCCCAGCGAGCCGGAACGCGTGGTGGGATTGATAGTCACCGTGGGCGCCAGCGAAGTCAGTGCCGGGCGCGACATGACCTTGGCGGCGGAAAGGCGCAGCAGCAGGTCTTTCACCGGCTCGAACACGATGTTGGCCGAAGGCAGCCAGTCGTCGTAACTGCGCGAAACGGCGCGGAACTGGCCGGTGAGGCCGGTGGGCGAAGTGGGGTCCGACAGGTTGATGTAGCCGGTCGAACGCTGCCAGGTGTGGATGTAGCGCACGCCCACGTCGCCGCGCAGGCCGAAGCCCACCGCGTCCGAGAAGTCGAACGTGCCCATCAGGTAGGCACTGCTCTGCTCTTCCTTCACGCCCGGATTGGTTTCGCCGCAGCCGGTGCAGGTGCGCGCGTCGAACAGGTTGTAGGTGTCCGCCAGCTTCTGCCAGTCCAGCGTTGCCCAGCTCGACGGAGCGCCATGGCCCCAGACTTTGTCCATCCCCGTGATCTGCGTGGTGATATCCGCCAGCGAGACGCCCGAGGGCAGCGCCTGCACCAGCGTATCGGCAGTGTAATAGGTGGTCAGCCGCTGCTTGAAGTCGCTGGAGCGGAACTGGCCGCCGGCGTGGATCTTGAACGCGTCCGAGACCTCATAGTGCGCGTTGAACTCGCCCAGCACGCCATCGGTGGTGTTGCTGGCGGGCTTTCCTTGCAGGCTGAACCCGCCGGTGACGATGCCCGCGCCAGGCGTCGGGCCGTAGAGGAAGTTGTTCGGATCGGACACGTCGAAGCCGAAGCCCAGCACCGGAGTACGCCCGCCGCCGGTATAGTCGATCGAGAAATTGTCGGTATCCAGCGCATCCATGAAGTATTGCATGCGCACCTTGTCTTTCCAGACCGACTGGTTGAGGCCGAACTTGGCGTCAATCGTCAGCCGATCCGTAAAGCGGTGCATGAAGTTCAAGTTCATCTGCTTGAACGTCGTGGAATACTTGGAGTGCAGCCCTTCGGAGCGCACGTCCACGCCGTCCAGCAGCGCATATTGTACCGAACCAAGATCGGAAAGCTGGGCATCCTTGATCGACATCATCGGATTGCCCTGGTTCGACGCCGAACGGCCGAACGAGATCGCCTCGATATAGTTGTCGTCACGCGTGACGTTCAGGCGCGAATAGAGGAAGTCGAGCGAGATGTCGGTATCGTCGTCCGGCTTGTACTGAAGCGACAACGTGCCGCCGATACGCTCCTGGGTCTGGTCGGAATTCAGGTAACGCGGGATGCGCGGGAAGAACGCCCCGCTGCCGGGGGTATTCGGCAAGTCATCACGGCGAGCGTTATAAATCGTATTGTACGCCGCCGTCGTACTGGTGCGCGGGTTACCCGCCGAACAGTTGTTCGCATCCGCACCGGTAGTGGCGCTGGTCGGCGGGCTTTGGATCGGAAAACCGATCGGCGTGCAGAACGGCATGACCGGTGCGGGGCCGCTTCCATCGGGATCGAGACCGTTCTGGTTGGCCGAAAGAATGTCCACCGCCGAATAGCCCACCTCGCGCGTGGTGCGCTTCTGGTAGGCGAGCGAGCCCAGGATGCCGAAGCCGCTGTCCCCGAACTTCTTGGAGACCAATGCCGAAGCGCGCGGATCGACCTTCTTGGACAGCGCGTTCCACACACCGCGCCCGGTGGCGGAGAACACGAAGTCCTGCGCCTGATCCATCGGCCGGGGCGCGGAAAGGTCCACCGTCGCGCCCAGCGAGCCTTCCTCGACATCGGCCGAGGGCGTCTTGCGCACGGTCAGCGCCGAGAAGATTTCGGTCGGGAAGACGTTGAAGTCGAAGCTGCGGCCGTTGTTGCCCGCGCCGTAGATGTCCGAGCCGCCGGTCTGCGCAGCGGCTTCCATGCCGTTGATGCGCACGCGGGTGAAATCGGCGCCAAGGCCGCGTACCGAGATGTTCTTGCCCTCGCCGCCGTCACCGCGCTGAAGCGCCACGCCGGGAATGCGCTGCATCGATTCCGCAAGGTTGGAATCGGGGAACTTGCCGAGGTCTTCGGCCTTGATGGTGTCGATCGCGGCGGTCTGGTCGCGCTTGTCGGCCAGCGCGGCGTTGAGCGAGGCGCGGAAGCCGGTGACGATGATGTCCTCGGGGCTGGGTGCCGGATCCGCACTTGCATCCTGAGGCGCGGCATCCTGCGCAAAAGCATGTGAAGACAGAGACATCAGCGCGGCAAGAGCCAGCGCCGGGGCCGATACGCGGCTGCACATGACGGACTTGGAGGTCGCCCTACCCATTATCTCACTCCCAATATGGCTCTGTTGTTAGTCCCATTATGTGGGATCACGTGTTACCATATATGGCACTTTCGATCATTTCCAGTCAAAATCGCTTCCAAACGATCCATACCCCTTAATTCCACGCATGACGGGAACGGCTTGCCGCACCGGATCCCGCCCGTGCGGATTGACTTTCGCTACTCCCGATATATGCGATCATAAACCGTCATATGGAACATAATCCCAATGCGGACCATGATGAAATGATCTGGAGAGGATCGACATGTCCCTGACCACGGCGCTTGCTCTGGCCCTTGCTTCCGTCACCGGCGGTGCCGCTTCCGACGTGCCTGCGATCCAGATCGACCTTGCCGGCAAGACGCCCGAGCAGATGCCCGCCTTCCGCCCCGGCGGCAACGGCGTGGAGCGCCGCGATCCCTCCGGCGGGTTCCTCTATTCGGTGGCGCTGCCCGAAGGCATCTACCGCGTGACGCTGACACTGGGAGACAAGCGCAGCGCCGGGAATACTACCGTGAAGGCCGAGAGCCGCCGCCTGTTTCTGCGCGATGTCGCCACCCGGCGCGGACAGACGGTTACCCGCAGCTTTCTTGTCGACGTGCGCGATGCCCACCTTCCCGCTCAGCCCGCAGGCGCGCCGCGCTTCGGCCAGACGGTGCTGCTGGACGAGCGCGATCTCGCCAGCTTCAGCTGGGATGACAAGCTGACGTTCGAATTCCTCGGCCAGCCGCGCGTGTCTGCCATCCACATCGAGCCCGCGCAGGCGCCGCGCCTGTTCCTTGCCGGGGACTCCACCGTGGCGGACCAGTACACCGAGCCTTTCACCAGCTGGGGCCAGATGCTGCCCGCGATGCTGGACGACCACATCGCCGTGGCCAACCACGCCAAGTCCGGTGCGACGCTCAAGTCCTTCATCGCGCAGTTGCGCTTTACCAAGGTGCTGACGCAAGTGCGCGCGGGGGACTGGCTGTTCATCCAGTTCGGCCACAACGACCAGAAGGCCGAATGGCCGATGACCTACCTCGATCCCGAACTGACCTATCCGGCTTACCTACGCAGCTACATTGCCGAGGCGCGCCGCCGCGGCGTCCATCCCGTGCTGGTGACCTCGCCCGAGCGGCGCAATTTCGACGCGGCGGGCAAGATCAAGGACACGCTCGGCGCCTATGCCGCCGCGGTCCGCAAGGTGGCGGCGGAAGAGAACGTGCCGCTGATCGACCTCAACCGCGACAGCGTCGCGATCATGCAGGCGCTCGGCCCCGAAGTCTCGCCGCGCGCCTTTGCGGAGGACGGCAAGGACAAGACGCATAACAGCAACTACGGCGCCTGGCTCTTCGCCGCCGCCATCGCCCGGCAGGTGCGCGAAAAGATCCCCGAACTCGCGCCTTACGTCACGCTTGGGGACTTCGATCCCGCCCATCCGCCGCTGCCCGATGCAATGCCGATCGCGCCCAGCATTCCGCTCGAAGAAAGCAAGCCGGAAGGGAGCTAAGCGGATGGACATGCCTCGCCGCCTGTTCTCCGGCCTCTGCCTAACGGGAGCCCTGATGCCGCAATCCCTGCTCGCGGCCGAGGGCCGTTTCGATGTCCGCCACTTCGGCGCAAAGGGCGACGGCGCGGCGATCGACAGCCCGGCCTTCAACGCCGCGATTGCCGAAGCCGCGCGCGTCGGCGGTACGGTGGTGGTTCCAGCCGGTCGCTATCTCTGCTTCTCGATCCGCCTCCAGAGCCGGATCAGGCTGGTGTTCGATCGCGGCGCGGTGATCGTCGCGGCTGATCCGGCGCTCCACGGCGGCAGCTACGACCTGCCCGAGCCCGCCCCCGGCCTCTATCAGGACTTCGGTCATAGCCACTGGCGCAACAGCCTGATCTGGGGAGAGGACCTTGAAGACGTGAGCATCGAGGGCCCCGGTCTGATCCACGGCCTTGGCCTCACGCGCGATGGCCCCGGCGCGCGCTGGAAGGCGCAGACCGGCGAGCGTCCGCTTTCGATGCAGGGCATGAGCGAGCGGCAGATCGCCGATCTCGAACCCGCCGTGGCGGCGATGCAGGGCCTCGGCAACAAGGCCATCGCGCTGAAGCGTGGCCGCAATATCCGCCTATCCGGCTTCTCCATTCTCAAGGGCGGGCACTTTGCCATTCTCGCCACCGGCACCAGCGCGCTGCTGATCGAGAACCTGACCATCGACACCGACCGCGACGGCATCGACCTCGACAGCGTGCGCGATACTTTGGTGCGCGGCTGCAAGGTCAATTCGCCGAACGACGATGGCATCGTGCTCAAGTCCAGCCTTGCGCTGGGCGAGCCCATCGCGGCCGAAAACGTGATGATCCGCGACTGCGCAGTCTCGGGCTACGATCTGGGCACGCTGATCGACGGGACCCGGCGCAAGACGCAGCTATTCGCGCCGGATCGCGACCGCGTGACCGGCCGCATCAAGCTCGGCACCGAAAGCAATGGCGGCTACCGCAATGTCGTGGTGCAGGATTGCACCTTCACCCATTGCCGGGGCCTCGCGCTGGAGACGGTGGACGGCGGCGTCATGGAAAACGTCGTCGCCAGCCGCCTCGTCCTGCGCGACGTCACCACCGCGCCGCTGTTCGTGCGCCTCGGCGACCGCAGGCGCGGGCCGGAGGGGACTGGAATCGGCGCGGTGCGCCGCGTGGTCTTTTCGGAGATCGACGCGCGGGGAATCGATCCGCGCTTCCCTGTCGCTTTCGCAGGCCTGGCCGAGCGGCCGATCGAATCGATTGTCCTGCGCGATGTCCATCTCGTCTATGGGGCGCGCGGAATGGCGGGCGGAACCGCCGAAGATGCCGCGCGCGCCGTGCCCGATCACGCGAATGCCTACCCGGAACCCAGCATGTTCGGCGTGCTTCCGGCATGGGCGCTCTGGGCCCGCCATGTGGAACAGCTTTCCGTGGATCGGTTCAGCGCCGAAACACTGGCAAACGAGGCGCGACCGCCCATCCATCTCGAAAACGTCGAATTTCCGCGCTTTTCGCGCACGCCGCTCCGGCCAAATGACGATTGACCGAGGCTTGTGGATCGGTTACCAAATATCGGTATTGATATCCACATAATGGAACAACGGGAGAATAGGGGTGCCGGATACCGGGACGGGGTCGATCCACGCCTTCAGGATGCAATTGAAGCCCGGCACGGTTGCGGAATATCGCCGCCGCCATGACGCGATCTGGCCCGAACTCTCCGCCCTGCTGACCGAAGCGGGGATTTACGACTATTCGATCTTCCTCGACGAGGAGAGCCTGGCGCTCTTCGCCGTGCTGCGCGCCGCGCCCGGCAATACCCGCGATACCCTGCCCGATCACCCGGTGATGCGCCGCTGGTGGGACCATATGGCCCCGCTGATGGAAGTGGAACCCGACAATCGGCCGAAGGAATGGCCGCTCCCGCTCATGTTCCACATGGACTGAGCGACATGAAACGCGCGCTGCTCACCGCCCTGCTGCTGACGGCTGTCCCGCTTCCCGCGATCGCGCAGGAGGCGAAGCCCACGGCCGATCTTTCGGCGCCGGTCCAGAAATTCGGCCGCGTCTGGTTCGACGCGCGCTCGCTGATGATCGACGGCAAGCGGCAGGTGATCTGGTCGGGCGAGTTCCACCCGTTCCGCCTGCCCAGCCCGGACTTGTGGCGCGACGTGCTCCAAAAGATGAAGGCGAGCGGGTTCAACACCGTCGCGCTCTATTTCGATTGGGGCTACCACTCGCCCAAGCAGGGCGTCTACGATTTCAGCGGCATCCGCGATCTCGACCGGCTGCTGACGATGGCGGATGAAGAGGGCCTCTGGGTCATCACCCGCGCCGGGCCTTACGTAAACGCAGAACTGTCGCGCGGCGGATTCCCCGGTTGGCTGGTCAACCAGAAGGCGCGCGCCCGGACCGACGATCCCGAATACATGGCCGCCGCCGATGAGTGGCTGACGCAGATCAACGCGATCATTGCCCGCCACCAGATCAACGGCGACGGCAAAGGGCATAAGGGATCGGTGATCCTCCACCAGATCGAGAACGAACTGGCGCTGACCACGCCCGCCCAGCGCCGCTACATGGATCACCTCTACGCCAAGGCGCGCGCCGACGGCATTACCGTGCCGATCTTCCACAACGATCAGGGCCGCAACGGCTACTGGGTGCCGGAGGGATCGCTGGTGGACAAGGTCGTCCACGGCCCCAATGACATGTACGCCTTTGACGGCTACCCCGGCGGCACCTGCACCGTGGACGGCAAGCCGACGCGCGGCGTGGCCGCGCCCGACTGGGGCTTCTACGGCCCCGGCGGCGCCAAGGGCGGTGCCTCTGCCTCACCGAAAACACCCGGTTTCCTTGCCGAATTCGGCGGAGGCTGGTTCGATTACTGGGGCTCGAACGGCGGTTACGAGTGCAACGCGGTCCAACGCGGCAAACGGTTCCAGCGGGTGTTCTACGGCACCAATCTGGCCAACGGCATCGGCATCCAGAGCTTCTACATGACTTATGGCGGCACCAGCTGGGGCTGGCTGCCCGCCCCGGTGGTGTTCACCAGCTACGACTACGGCGCCGCCATCTCCGAGGCGCGGAACTTGCGCGAAAAAGCGCTGGAGATGAAGCAGCTTGGCGGACTGATCGCCTCAGTGCCCGATCTTGCGGGCATGGTCCCGGCGGGGGCGGTCGATGTTTCCTCACCCGACATCCAAGTCTACCACAACAAGAGCCCGGAGACCGGCGCGCGCTTCCTGCTGGTGACGCACAAGCCGTCGAACGGACAGGGTAGCGCGGCCTTCACCGTGACCGCCATGCTGCCGGACGGGCGCTACAGTTTCCCGATGCAGCTCAATGGCTTCGACGCTAAGTGGCTGGTCGCGGGCGTAAATCTCGGCGGTCAGCGGCTGGTCTATTCGACCTCGGAACTGCAATCGGTTTCGAAGGCCGGAACCAGCGACCTCCTGCTGCTCTATGGCCGCGCGGGCGAGCCCGGCGAGACCGTTCTGCGCTATGCCTCCGCCCCGAAAGTCGAGGTTTTGGAAGGCTCCGCACAAAGCGCCTTTAACGACACCAAGGGTGACCTGAAACTCACCTACGCGCATCAAGGCCGCACGGTCCTGCGCGTGACGGGAGGCGGGCGCGAAGACCTCACGCTGATCCTCGCCGACGAGGCGGAAGGCACCCATTACACCCGCGCCGAGACCGCCGCCGGACCCGTTCTGGTGCGCGGCCCCGAACTCGTCCGCAGCGCCGCGCTCAGGGGCGGCTCCCTGACCCTCACCGGCGACACCGGCGCGGCCGGTCCGATCGAAGTCTGGGCGCCCGGCAGCCTCCGCACCCTTTCGTGGGACGGCGCGCGCATTGCGGTCAAGCCCAGCGCCATCGGCAGCCTCACCTCCACAGGTCCGCTGCCCGGCCCCGCGCCAATTGCGCTTCCCACGCTCACCGGCTGGCGCATGGCCAAGGGCTCGCCCGAAGCCGATCCCGCGTTCGATGACAGCACATGGCAGGCCGCAGGCGGCAACCGCCCCAACACCACCATCACCCAGCGCCCCGACGGCCAGCCGAACCTCGCCATGGATGCCTACGGCTTCCACGAAGGCGACGTATGGTATCGCGGCCGTTTCGAGGGCAATCCCAGCGCCAAGACCGTCTCGCTGTTCTACGGCGCGGGCGGTTCCGGCCTCCTTCAGGCGTGGCTCGACGGCAAGTTCATCGGTCAGGCCGAGACGCCCAGCGGCCTCCCCCGCCCGATCACCACGGGCACTGTCACGCTCGACCTTCCGCCCGAGGCGCAAGCAGGCGGCAGCCATGTCCTTTCAGTCATGGTCCGCAACAACGGCCACAACTGGGACCTCGATTCCGACGACTTCCACAAGGAAGCGCGCGGGCTGATCTCGGCCTCGATCTCGCAGCCCGGCGGGCGCAGCTTTGCCGTGCCGATTGCATGGAAGATCCAGGGTCAGCGCGGCGGCGAAGACCTTGCCGATCCCGTGCGCGGCCCCGCCAACAGCGGCGGCCTCTACGGCGAGCGCATGGGCTGGCACCTGCCCTTGTTCGACGACCGTCAGTGGACCGCCGCCCAAGTTCCCGCGACCAGCGCCGCGCCCGGTACGACATGGTATCGCACCGCGTTCGATCTCGCCGTGCCCAAGGGACAGGACGCCACTATCGCGCTCGCCTTCGGTGATACCGAGAGCCCGCGCTCGCCCGCGAAATACCGGGTGCTGATCTTCGTCAACGGCTGGAACATGGGCCAATTCGTCGCCCACATCGGCCCGCAGCGGGTCTTCCCGATCCCCGAGGGCATTCTCAACCATCACGGCACCAACCATGTCGCCCTTGCAGTGACGAGCGACGGCGCCCCCGGCGACGCATTGGAAGCGGTAAAGCTCGTCACGCTGCGCAACGTCCGGGGCGGCATCCCCGTGCAGATGGTCCCTGCGCCCACCCGCCCGGATCAGCTGAAGTGACCTTGGACGCGCTCACCCGCCGCCAGCTGGGCATCGGGAGCGCAGGCGCGCTCTGCCTTGCCGCGCTGCCCGGCATGGCCAGCGCCGCGCCGAAGGCAGGTGCACGCTCATGGCCCTATCTGATTGGCGCGGACGTCTCGTGGATCCCCGAGGACGAAGCGGCAGGCGCGACCTATTACGAGGGCGCAAAGCGCAAGGACCCGCTCGCCATCTTCCGCGACGCCGGTTTCAACGCGATCAAGCTGCGCCTCTTCGTCGATCCCGCGAACGGCTATTCGAAAGGCAAGCCCGGCGGCCCGTGGTGCGACCTGCCCCGCACCATCGATTTCGCACGGCGCATCAAGGCCGCCGGTTTCCACCTCTCGGTGACGCTCCACTATTCGGACACCTGGGCCGATCCGCAGCATCAGGACAAGCCCGCGGCATGGGCGAACCTGCCCTTCCCCCAGCTGGTCGAAGCCGTCCATCGCCATACCGCCGAGACGTTCGCGGCGATGAAAGCCGCCGGTGTCGCCCCCGATCTGGCGATCCTGGGCAACGAGACGACTTTCGGCATGCTCTGGCCCGATGGCCGCGTGCCGCTGACCATTCCCACTGGCAATCCGGTGACCGACAAAGTGCACATGAACGTGCCGGGCGCGGGCGGCTACGACCAGTTCGCCGCGCTGCTGAAGGCCGGGATCGCCGCCACCCGTGCTCAGCTTCCCGGAACGCCGATCGCGCTCCACAATCACCTCGGCCGCCACTGGCCGATCGTCCAGTACTGGACCGACAATCTCATGTCGCGCGGCGTCGATTTCGATGCGCTCGGCTTCTCCTGCTACCAGCAGGCGGCGCAGGGCGACTGGGAGCGGACGTTCACCGAATTCAGCCGCCGCTACCCGGACAAGGGTTTCTTCGCGATCGAGTACTCCTCGCGCAAGCGCTACCTCAATGACCTGATCCATGCCCGTCCGAACGGGTGGGGCAGCTTCATCTGGGAGCCGACCCGCCATCAGGAAGCGATCTTCCTAAAGGACGGCCGCAATGCCGGGGAAGGCCCGCGCCCCGATCTGCTGTCGCAGGGCCTGAACGCAGCCGAAGCGCCCGGTGCAACGCCCCCTTCGGGGCCCGTCGCCAGCGCAGCGAAATCCGAAAACCATGGCGGCCGGTACGATGCCGATCCCGCCTTCCTCCAACTCTATCGCCAAATGGCGCGCGATTACGGAGTCCTGAAATGACCCGGTCCGCGCCCCGCCGCAGCTACGCCCACAGGAGAACTTGAGTGGCCGCCCTAACCCATGACATCCCCCGCCAGCAGGTCACCGCGGCGATCGACCTGCTGATGCATAACCTCGTCAACATCAAGGACGAGACCGGCGAATTCCTGCTGCACCTCGAAGACGGCCGCGTGATCGACACCAAGGGCTGGGCCGGCTGGGAATGGACCCACGGTGTCGGCCTGTTCGGCATGTGGCGCTATTTCGAGCAGACCGGCGACGAGAAGGCGCTGGACATCATCCGCCAGTGGTTCGAGGACCGCTTCGCGGAGGGCACGCCCACCAAGAACATCAACACGATGGCGCCCTTCATCACGCTGGCCTACCTCTACGAGCTGGACGGCGATCCGCGCTATATTCCCTATCTGGACACCTGGGCCGAGTGGCTGATGGCGCCCGATGGCTTGCCCAAGACCGAGGAAGGCGGCTTCCAGCACATCGTCTACAACGACGAGAACCCCGGCGAGCTGTGGGACGACACGCTGATGATGAGCGTGCTGCCGCTGGCCAAGATCGGCCTGCTGCTGGGCCGCCCGCACTATATCGAAGAAGCCAAGCGCCAGTTCCTGATCCACATCAAGTACCTGGCCGACAAGAAGACCGGCCTGTGGTTCCACGGCTGGGATTTCAACGGCCGCCACAACTTTGCCGAGGCGCTTTGGGCGCGCGGCAACTGCTGGGTGACGATCGCCATTCCCGAGATCATCGACCTGCTCGATCTCGAACCCGGCGATGCCTTCCGCACATTCCTGATCGATGCGCTGGCCGCGCAGGTCCGCACGCTGGCTGGTGCGCAGGACGCGGAAACCGGCCTGTGGCACACGCTGATCGACGATCCGACGAGCTACCTTGAAGCCTCCGCAACGGCGGGCTTCGCCTATGGCATCCTGAAGGCCGTGCGCAAGGGCTACCTGCCCCGCGAATACGAAGCTGTGGGCATCAAGGCGGTGCGCGGCGTGCTCGCCAATATCGACGAGACGGGCGAGCTTCAGCAGGTCAGCTTCGGCACGGCGATGGGCGACACGCTCCAGTTCTACAAAGACATCGCGCTCACCTCGATGCCTTATGGACAGAGCCTTGCCATCTGCGCGCTGGCCGAGTTCCTGCGGACCTATATCTGACGATGCGCGGGGCGGCTTCCCTGTTGCTGGCGGCGGGCTTCGCGCTCGCCGGTCCGGCGCAGGCGGCCGCCACGCCGCCTCATGAGGACTGGGTGCATTTCGAGCCTGCGCGCGGGGATTTTGCTCTCGCGAAGGACGGCCGGGTCGCGCAAGTCGTCACGGCGCCGGAAGACTACGACGTGGTCCGCATCGCCGCCGAGGACTTGCGCGGTGACCTGACCGCCGTCACCGGCGTCAAAGCGGCATCGGGCACTGAGGTCTGGATCGGCACTTTGGGCCGCAACCCGGGCATCGACCGGCTTGTCGCGGCGGGCCGGATCGATGCTGCCAAGCTGCGCGGCGCATGGGAAAGCTTCGTCATCGCCGCCGTGCCGAACCCAGCGCCCGGCGTGAAGCAGGCGCTGGTGGTGATCGGCAGCGACCGGCGCGGGACGGCCTACGGGGCTTACGAACTCTCGCGCGCCATCGGCGTCTCGCCGTGGCACTGGTGGGCGGACGTTCCGCCCGAACATCACGACGCGCTCTACGTCTCCGCCGGAACGCGGCGCTTCGGGCCGCCTTCGGTGCAGTATCGCGGGATCTTCATCAACGATGAGGACTGGGGCCTCGTGCCCTGGGCGCAGGGTACTTTCGCCCCGAACGAACCCGCACCGGGGCCGAAGACCTATGCGAAAGTCTTCGATCTGCTGCTGCGGCTGCGCGCCAACACGCTCTGGCCCGCGATGCACAAAGCCAGCCGCGCCTTCAACGCCGATCCCGCCAATGCTGCGCTGGCCGAGCGCTACGGCGTGGTCATGGGCACCAGCCATGCCGAACCGATGCTGCGCAACAATGTGGGCGAATGGACGGGCAAGGCGGACGACTTCAACTACCTGACCAACCGCGATGCCATCCGCGATTACTGGCGCCAGCGGGTCCGCAGCAATGCTGCCTACGAGACGATCTGGACGCTCGGCCTGCGCGGTATCCATGATAGCGGCATGATCGGCCCGAAGACCGACGAGGAACGCCGCGCCGCGCTGGAACAGGTCTTCGCCGACCAGCGCCAGATGCTGGACGAGGCCGGGATTGCCGGCGCGCCGCAAGTCTTCACGCCCTACAAGGAAGTGCTCGACATCTACCGCGCCGGGCTGAAGGTGCCGGGCGACGTGACGCTGATGTGGACGGACGACAACTTCGGCTATCTGCGCCACTTTCCCGACGATGCCGAGCGGGCGCGCGGCGGCGGCAACGGCGTCTACTACCACCTCTCCTACCTCGGCGCGCCGCTCTCCTACATCTGGCTTTCGACCACGCCGCCTGCACTGATCCGAGAGGAAATGGGCCGCGCGTGGGACAAGGGCGCACGCAAGATGTGGATCGCCAATGTCGGCGACATCAAGCCCGCCGAACTCGGCATCGACTATTTCCTGAGCCTTGCCTGGGATATCGAGGGCACACGCACCCAGCCGATCGGGACCTGGGTGGGCCAATGGGCCGAGCGCGCTTTGGGCCAGGGCACCGGCGCGCAGGCCGCCGACGTGCTGGGCGATTACTACCGCCTCAACTTCGCGCGCCGTCCCGAGCATCTCCAGTGGTATCTGCCGGGCGAGAAGCCGCATGCCAGTCCCCTCAGCATCGCCGAGGCCGACGCGCGCCTCGCCGGGTTCGCGGCGATGGAGCAGCGCCTTGCCGCGCTGCGCCCGCTGATCCCGGCCGTCCGGGCCGATGCGTTCTTCGAACTGCTGGACTATCCGGTCTCCGCCTCAGCCGCTGCTAACCGCCGCTTCTTCGCCGCCGAGGCACATGACGCGCTACGCGATGCGGACCCTGCGGAAAGCTGGCGCCGCGCACGGATCGCCGCTGATGCCGACGCGGAACTGACCGCCCTCACCCGCCGCTACAACCGCGAGATCGCGGGCGGCAAGTGGCGCGGGATCATGGCTGTGGAGCCCGCCGACGGCCAATGGCGCGGCTTCCGTCTGACGCCGCCCGTCGTGCCCGCCGTCGCCGAAATGCCCGCCGTTGGCGATGCCGCGCTCGTGCCAGCCGCTCCCGTTCTGCCCATGCTGACGCCCGCGCAATTCGCACGCGCAAAGGGCTGGCGTCTAGTCGACGGCCTCGGCCGCAACGGCGCGGTGCTGGGCGCGGGAGCACCTTCGGCGCCGACAAACGCATCCATCGTCCTGCCTGCCGGAAACTGGCGCGCGGTGGTCGATCTGCTGCCCGCCTACCCCTGGGATAACGGCGACATGCTGCAGCTGACTGTCCGCGTCGACGGTACCACGCAGACGCTGAACGTGCCGCGCCATACCGGAGACCGCGACTGGGCCCGCGCCGTGCTCGACAACCGCATTTCCCTGCCGCTCTCTGCCGCGCTCGGCGCGGGGCAGCACAGGGTTTCCATCGAAAGCGGCGACCCCGCCGTGATGATCGAGGCGATCCGCTTCGTCCCTGCTGACAAACCCATTACTCCGACATAATAACAGACGCCAATCGGTCCGCCCACGAAGGCGGCCCCTGCAAAAGAACAATACGGTGAAGGATCCTGTAGTGCCCCAAAGCCAAGCGGCCGTGCGTCCCGTGCGCCTGAGAAACTACCTCGCCTATGGCTCCAACGACGTGCTCGGGGCCGGATCGATGGCGGTCATCTCCGGCTGGGTGCTGATCTTCTACACCCAGTTCTGCGGGCTTTCGGCGGCACAGGCAGCGACGATCTTCGCGGTGGCGCGGGTGCTGGACGCCTTCGCCTCGCCGATGATCGGCTATATCTCCGACCACTTCGGCACCACCGCGCTGGGCCGCCGGTTCGGCCGGCGGCGGTTCTTCATTCTCGCCGCGATCCCGTTGCTCCCCAGCTTCGCGCTGATGTGGCTGCCGGGGCAGCATTTCTGGTACTACCTCGTCACTTACGTGCTGTTCGAGCTGGTCTACGCGATGGAGATCATCCCGTTCGAAACGCTCGCGGCGGAAATGGCCAGCGACTACCGCGTGAAAGCCAAGTTCGCCGGTTCGCGCATCCTGTTCGGGCAGGCCGCCGCCATCCTCGCGGGCTTCCTGCCGCTCTGGCTGATCAATACGCTGGGGCGCGACAGCGCGGATACCTTCTTCTACATGGGCCTGATCTTCTCGGGCCTGTTCATGGTGACGGCAGGGCTGCTCTATCTTTTCAGCTGGGAGCGCCACATGCCCGGCGGCACGCCGCTGCCCGCAGACCACCGCAAGACGGCGGCCGGGCCGGTGGACGCGCTGAAGGCGCTTTACCGCAATCTCTTTTCCACCATGCGCATCCGCGCCTTCCGCCTGCACCTGGGCATCTACCTCGGCGGCTATATCAGCCAGGATATCTTCAACGCCGCCTTCATCTTCTTCGTGATCTTCGCGATGGCAGGCACCACCGCAATTGCCTCGGGCCTGCTCGGCACGATGTATATCGTGCAGTTCGTGGCGGTGGTGATCGCCATCAACATGGCCCTGCGCGCCTCGCCCAGTACGGCCTACCAGATGGCCGCCGCCAGCTTCGCGGCGGGGGCGATCACGCTGGTCGGCTTGTGGATCGGCGGCGTCACGGCCACGAGCCACATGGTCTGGATCCCCATCGTTCTCGCAGGCCTCGGACGCGGCGCGCTCAACTACATCCCCTGGGCCACCTACAACTACATGGCCGACGTGGACGAGATCGTCACCGGCCGCCGCCGCGAGGGCAGCTT
This sequence comes from Novosphingobium sp. BL-S-32, assembly GCF_056857055.1. NCBI lineage: Bacteria > Pseudomonadati > Pseudomonadota > Alphaproteobacteria > Sphingomonadales > Sphingomonadaceae > Novosphingobium > Novosphingobium sp. BL-S-32. Next base: position 265,870 of record NZ_CM166477.1, read on the forward strand.
CGCGGGCGTGATGACGTTCGTGCGCAAGGCCACGCAGGCGGCGGCCGTGGCGGGCGTGGGCTTCGTGATGCAGGCGGGCGGCTTCGTCTCTGGCGCGGCGCGGCAGAGCGACGGCGCCATTCACACCATCGCATTGCTGCTGGGCCTCGGCACCGTGGGCATGCTGGTGTTCGGCGTTGCCGTCTCGATGCGCTTCCGCCTCTCGCCCGCCACCCACGCGGTGCTCATGACCGAGATCGAGCACTTGCGCAGCGGCGCCCGCACGCCCACCAGCCCCGAGGCTCAGGCGGTGGTGGAAGACCTTTCGGGCTGGCGCTACGACCAGCTTTGGGGTCGCAACCCGCTGGTGGAGCAGGGCACCGCGAACGGTGATCTCGGCGAGCCGGTGAACGCGGGGAACTGATCCTGTGGTAAGTGCGGGGGCGTGAATGCGCTCCGCCACTTCCACCCACTCCGCTCATCCTGAGCCTGTCGAAGGATGCGAGGCCTCGCGCCACGCCCGCAGGGGGCTTCGACAAGCTCAGCCTGAGCGGAATTGAGATGTCATGGTTGCCTTATCCGGCGCCCTGCACCCCGCACGCGCCTCCCTCACCGCCTCGGCGCGCGGTAGCCGACGGCCTCGCCGATGCGGCCAGCCGCCGCCACGATCGCGGCAACAAGCTCAGGCACGATATCGTCGGTCAGATAATGCGCGGCACTCGCGATGGAGATGGCGATGCAGATCTGGCGGCGCGCATCGCGGATCGGCACCGCGATGGACCGCACACCGTCGCCCAGTTCGCTGTCATGCAGCACATAGCCGCGCGCCTTGTGCTCGCGCATCAGCGCGATGTATTCCTTCATCGCCTTGGCCGGAACCTTGCCGCCATTGGCCTCGCGGTAGAGGTCTTCCCAGACCGCCTCGTCCTCGTCGAGCAGCAGCGCCTTGCCCAGGCCGGTTTCGGCGATAGGGCGGCGATCGCCCGGCGCGGTCGCCACGCGCAGACGCTGGCGGCCGGTCACGCGGTCAAGGTGGCGCGACCAGTTGCCTTCGCGCTTGCCGACGAAGACGCAAAAGCCGGTCTCGTCTGACAGCTTTTCCATGAACGGACGGGCGACGCGCACGAAGTCGATCTGTTCGGTAGCCATCACGCCCAGTTCGAGCAGCTTGGGCCCCAGTCCGAACCCGTCGTTCGTGACCGAAAGATAGCCGCGCGAGCGAAGCGCCTGCGCAAGGCGGTGCGCGGTGGTCTTGCTCATGTCCAGCTTGCGTGCGAGATCCGCCGCGCGGATGGGGCCGTCGATCACTTCGTCCATGATGTCGAGTGCACGCATCAATGTCTGCGTGCCCTTCACTTCGACATCGGGCTTGTCCTCGCGCAGTGTCGCCATTGGTCAGAATCTCGCTGTTGCGGTCCACTTATAGGGACGCATGTCCACCTGTCCCACCGATCTATACCCTGCACGGGCAAGGTCAACTCAATTGCATGAAGCGCGTCGGCGCCAATCCATCACGCGGAGAGTATGTCGAGCGCCCTGGCTAGCACATCGTCAGGCTCGCCCTGCGCCGCGATCCGCGCCCATCCGCCAAGATCGCCCAGCGAATAGCCGAGCTGACGGTCGACGACACCGGCGTCGGCATCCGAAGCATCGCCCCGGCGCGCATCGACGCGGGCGCGCAGGACATCGCCCGGCGCTTCCAGCCACAGACCGGTGAAAGGGACTTCGCAAGCGCGCGCCACCTCCGCCAGAGCATCGCGCTCGGACGGATCGGCCAGAACGCCATCGACGATCACACTGCGGCCCGCCCACAGGGCCGCCTGCACTTGCGTCATCAGCCGGGCATAGACCTCGCGGCTCTGCTCGCGCGTGTAGGCGGAAGGCGGCAGCCGCGTTTCCGGCGGCACGCCGGCCATGCGCTTGCGCAGCACGTCGGTCCGCAGCCACCGCGCGCCGGGCGCGCTTCCGACATGCGGGGCCAGCCCGCCCGCGAGCGTCGATTTGCCGGTGCCGCTCAGCCCGCCGACCGCGACGAGGCGCGGCACCGGCCGGTCGAGAAAAGTGAGCGCCGCCGACAGATATCCGCGCGCGGCAACGCGCCGCCGTTCGCCCGCTGCGGGGTCGGTCTGACGCGCGGCCATGCTCGCGCTGACATGGGCGCGGACCGCCGCGCGCATCGACAGGAACAGCGGCAGTGTTTCCAGGCCCTCGCTTTCGCCGGACATGTCGCAATAGCGATTGAACAGCAGCGACGCCTCGCCGTGCAGGCCGCGGCGCCACAGGTCCATGAGTACGAAGGCGAGATCGTAGAGCACGTCCGATGTCGCCAGTTCGGGATCGAATTCAAGGCAATCGAACGGCGTCGGCCGTCCGTTCCACAGGCAGATATTCGCAAGATGCAAGTCGCCGTGGCAGTGTCTTACGTGGCCGTCCATGGCCCGGCGGTCCAGCAAGGGCGCGATCCGGTCCAGGTCGGCAAGGCTGCGGCGGCAGAGGTCGTCGCAGGTCTCCGCAGGCAGCAGGCCATCGGGAAGAGCGGCCATGCTCGTGCGGTTACCTTCGATTACCGAGCGCACCCGTGCGGCGCCCGGCCCGATCACGATTTCCGCGCTCTGGTGGAACGCGGCAATGGCATCGGCCAGTTCGCGGATCAGGAGCGGATCGAGCGGGCCTTGATGCGCCACCGTATCGAGCAGGCATTCAGGCGCGAAGCGGCGCATGACCACCAGCCAATCGACCGGCTCGCCCTGCCCGATTGCAAGCGAACCGTCCGGCAGACGGCCCACCGGCTCGACCGCGAGATAGAGGTCCGGCGCGGTGCGGCGGTTGAGTGCGAGTTCGGCCTCGCAGACCTTGCGGCGCTGCGCGAGAGTGGAGAAATCGAGATAGGGAAAGCGCACCGCGCGCTTGAGTTTGTAGACGCGCTCACCGGCGAGGAAGATCAGGGCGGCGTGGGTATCGATCCGCTCGACGGGCGTGTCGAGGCCGTAGCTACCGGCTTGCGAAAGGAAGGCGGTTGTCTCGGCCTGATCGTCGCAATCGCGCATGCCTCGTTCGTCTCCGGTTGCGGCCTGCATCGGCCTAGCCGAACCGCGCGCGGCGGTCGAGAAATCTCGGGCCGCCTGCCGCTGCGCAAAAACTTTCGAATTTTCCCACTCGCTTGCGGCGAGGCGCTTGCGAAGGCGGCCAAACCTGTCCTAGCGACGGCGGATGGTCGCACGTTTCCGTAAATTCACGCTCCTCGCCGGGCTGGCCGCCCTTGCTGTAACTGCCGGTGCCAAAGCCGCCGAAGCACCGCCGCAGCGGGTGCTCTATTCGGGCGCAACCGTGATCGACGGGACCGGCGCCCCGGCCCGCGCCGGTCAGGACATTCTCGTCGAGGGCGAGCGCATCGTCGCGGTAGGGCCGCATGGCTCGCTGCCCGCCGGACAGGCGCGCAGCGTCGACCTCGCAGGGCGCTGGGTGATCCCCGGTCTGATCGACACGCATGTCCACATGGCCACCCCGCCCAACCCAAAGCGGGCGCAGGCGATGCTGCGGCGCCTGCTCTACGGCGGCGTCACCACGGTCCGCGATATGGCGGACGACTTGCGCTCGGTCAGCGAACTGTCCCGCCAGACGCTGGTCAGCGAAATCCCGGGGCCCGACATCCGCGCCGCCGCCGTCACCGCCGGACCGCCGTTCTTCAACGACCCGCGCATCGGCGCGGTCAGCATGGGCTACAAGGCGGGCACCGCCCCCTGGGCGCAGGCGATCGACGAGAGCACCGACATTCCCCCGGCGATCACGCTGGCGCGCGGCACTGGCGCTGCCGCGATCAAGATCTATGCCGACCTGCCGGCCGACCTCATCGCCAAGCTAACCGCCGAGGCGCACCGGCAGGGCATGCTGGTCTGGGCGCACAGCGCGGTCTTCCCGACGCGCCCGGCGGACGTGATCGCGGCGGGCGTCGATGTCGTCAGCCACGCCTGTTATCTCGCCTATCAGGTCGAGCCGGTCATGCTCGCTTCCTACGAGGATCACACCCCGGTCAACGAGAGCCTGCTGGCGAAGACGGGCGACGATCCAGTGATCGCCGGGCTCTACAAGGCAATGCTGGCGAAAGGCACCATTGTAGATGCCACCGGCAGCCTTTTCGTGCGCTACGACAAGCTGCGCAAGACGCACCCGGAAATCCGCCCGCTGCGCTGCACCGGCGCGACAACCGCGCGGCTGGTGCGGCAGGCATGGAAGGCCGGAGTGCCGGTTTCGGCAGGCACGGATTTCGAGGCCGATGTCGCCAGCCCCTGGCCCGCACTCTATGACGAGCTGGACTTTCTTGCCCACGATGTCGGCATGCCGCCGCTGGAGGTGATCCATGCCGCCACGCTGGTCGGCGCCGAAGCGGCCGGGCAGGCGAAGGACACCGGCTCCATCGCGGCGGGCAAGCTTGCCAATTTCGTGGTGCTCGCCGCCGATCCCGTGAAGGACATCGGCAATGTGCGCAGCATCGCCATGACAGTGAAGCGCGGCAAGGAATTCGCCCGCGCCGACTACCGGCCGGTGACGGTCGAGGAAATGGGGAATGACGATGAAGATTGATCGGCGCGCATTGATCGCAGGGGGCTCGGTCGCGATGGCCGGTGCCGCGCTGGGCCCGCGTGCCATGGCGGCCGCCGTGGGGGCAAGCGATCCTGTTTCGGGGCGCATCGTCATCAACGCGCTGGGTGGTCTGGGTGACCCGAACAGTCCGGAAGGCGGCGACGCGGTCCTGTTCAGCCCGCGCGTGCTGGAAGAGGCGCGCGCTTCGGGGCTTACGGCCGTCAATGTCACGCTCGGGTACGTTTCGGGCCCGCAGGACCCGTTCGAATTCAGCGTGCGCTCTGTTGCCGAAACCGATGCGGCCATGCGTGCCCATCCCGACCGCCTGCTGAAAATCCTGACCGCCGCCGATATCCGCAAGGCCAAGGCGGAAGGCAAAGTGGGGGTCATCTACGGCTTCCAGAACGGCGCGATGATGGGCAATGATGCCTCGCGCGTGGACATCTTCGCGAACCTTGGCGTCAAGGTGATCCAGCTCACCTACAACCCGGCCAACCAGCTTGGCGATGGCTCGATGGCCCCGGAAAACCGGGGGCTCACGCCCTTCGGCCGCGAAGTGGTCGAGCGGCTGAACGCGGCGAAAGTCATGGTCGACCTGTCGCACAGCGGCGAGCAGACCTGCCTGGAGGCGGCGCGTATTTCCAAGGCACCGATCTCGATCAACCACACGGGCTGCCGCTCCGTCACCAACCTGCCGCGCAACAAGACCGACGCGGAACTGCGGCTGGTGGCCGAAAGGGGCGGGTTCGTGGGGATCTACTCGATGCCGTTCCTCAACCTCTCCGGCCATGCGACGGCCGAGGACGTGGTGCGCCACATCGACTATGCCGTGAACCTGTGCGGCGAGGACCACGTGGGCATCGGCACCGACGGCACGGTGACGCAGATCGACGATCTCGTCGCCTATCGCGCCGCACTCGCCAAGGAGATCGCCGAGCGCCGCGCCGCCGGGATCAGCGCGGCAGGCGAACGGCCTGACACCTACCCCTTCGTGGTCGACTTGCGCGGCCCCGACCAGTTCCGCAAACTCGCGCGGATGCTGGAGGCGAAGGGCTATTCGCAGGCGCGGATCGACAAGATCCTCGGCCTGAATTTCCTGCGCTACGCCGAAACCATCTGGGGCGCGTGACCATGCGGCTGATCGATGCGGCGGAAGTGGCGCAGCGGCTGGACCACCGGACCGGCATCGCGCTGGTGCGCGAGGCGATGATCGCGCTCTCGACCGGCGGCAGCAAGCAATTGCTGCGCGGAATCATCGACCTCGATGAGGGCAATGCTTTCGGCGTCATGCCCGGCGCGCTCACAGGATCGGGCTTCGGCGCCAAGATCGTGAGCGTCTTTCCGGGCGCGGCGGCGCAGGGCCGATCGCATCAGGGCGTGATCGTGACGTTCGATCCCGTGACCGGCGCGCCCGCCGCCGTCGTCGATGCCGGTGAGGTCACCGCGATCCGCACCGGCTGCGCGACCGCCGTCGCCACCGACGCGCTGGCGCGCGCGGATGCCAAGCGTCTCGCGATCCTCGGCACCGGCGAGCAGGCCTGGCACCACGCCGCCGCACTGCGCCATGTCCGCCCCTTCGAGGCCGTCTCCATCTGGGGCCGCGATCCCGCCAAGACGCGCGCCATGGCGACGCGGATCGAGCGGGACTTCGGCCTTGCCACCCGCACGGCCAGTAGCGTGGACGAAGCGGTCAAGGATGCGGACGTGATCTGCGCGGTCAGCGCCGCCGCCGAACCGATCCTGCTTTCGGAGCAAGTCGCCGATGGCGTTCACGTCAATGCCGTCGGTTCAAGCCGTGCCGGGCCGGTCGAGATCGATCCCGCGCTGGTCCGCCGCACGCGCTTCATTCCCGACCACCGCGTGGGCGTGCTGGCACAGGGGGCCGAGTATCTGCGCGCGGTCGAACTCGGCCTTGCGGCCGAGGACGATGTCGGTCCCGAAATCGGCAGGATTCTCGCCGGCCTCGACGCCGGGCGCGAGTCCGCGTCGCAAGTCACGGTCTACAAGTCGCTGGGCTCGATCGTTCAGGACCTCGCCTGCGCGGCCTTTCTCGCACACTAAGCCCGGAGCCGGCGACCGACCTGCCCGTGCAGATCGGCACGCCGGCCCCGGACATGCAGGATCAGTGGGCGGCGCCCCCCAGCGCCTTGGCCCAGCCCCGCATATCGGAGGCGAAACGCGTGAGTTCGCCCTCGTCCTCGAACACCGAGTGACCGGCAGCGTAGCTTAGCGATGTCCGCCGTTCGGGCCCGACCCCCACGCGGTTCAGCGCAAACTGCCCGGCCGCGAGCGGGGTGGTGATGTCATAGTAGCCGCCCACGGTCATGACCTTGAGCGAAGGCTTCGCCGCCATCGCATCGGCAAGGTAAGGCGCGAACCGAAGCGTGCTGTAAAGCTCTCCCTTGCCCCAATTCCACTTGAAGTTGATACCGAGATTGAGCGTTCTGTAAGCGCTCGGCAGCGGATAGCCGAGCTCCTTGCCGATATAGTCCGCCAGCAGCGTGCCGGTTTCCGCGCCCAGCGTCATCGAGGGATCGTCGAAGGGCGGGTGCATGTTCGATTCGCTGATGGCGCGCGTCACGCGCCCATCGAGCTGGCCGGTCCGCAGCCCCTTGGCGCCCAGCAGTCCGAGCATGAATGCATGCCGGTCGAGTTGCAGTCCGTCCTTCTCAAACTGCGCTGCGGGCAGGCCGACCAGTTCGGACAGCCGCGCGGCCACGCGCGCGCGTTCGGCCGGCGCCAGCGAGGCCCCGGCGATCAGGGCGCGGGCGTAGTCGTTCTCGGCAAAGGTGCGCGCCTCGGCGAAGTATTGCTCCACCGTCAGGCCCTTGCGGTCGACGGCCTGATGGTACCACGCGACCGCCGCGAGCGTCGGCAGGAGCGAGACGTCCGAGATCACCGGACCATCGTTGTCGCCGATCGCCAGCGAGAGCAGGGCCACGCCATCGGGCAGCGGTAGCTTGTCCTTGCTCTCTGCGCCCAGCATCGCCAGCGCGCGGGCCGTGCCGTAGCTTTCGCCCACGAGCGCAAAGGGCGCGTCGGTCCGGTGGTTCGCCTCGCGCCAATGCTGCACCACTTGTGCAACCGCACGGGCATCGCCCTCTACCGAAAAGAGGCTGGTGGCATCGGCGCCCTTGACCGGCATGCTCACCCCGGTGCCCGGCGGGTCGATGAAGACAAGATCGGCCACGTCGAGCAGACTATGCGGGTTGGCCTCCAGGTGCGGCGTCGTGCCCTTTCGGTCCGCGATCCGTACCGGCCCGAAGGCCGAGAAATGCAGCGGCGAGGACGAGGCGCCGGGGCCGCCGTTGAACACGAACAGCACCGGGCGTTTCGCTCCGCCCTTGGCGGCCGGCGCAACATAGGCATAAGTCACAACGACAGCGGCCGGCTTGCCCTTGTCGTTGGAGACGGGCGTCTCGGTGACGATGGCGTCGTAGGCCATCGTGCGTCCGCCGATGGCGCCCTTGTGATGGGTCACGATCACCCGCTCGGTCGCTGCTTCGCGCTCCGCCATCGGCTCCATCGCCTTGAGGAACACCGGCGGCATCGGCAGGCTCTCGTCCTGTGCGTGGATGGCCGTGGCCGGAAGCGCGGCAAGCGCGAGCGCAAGAAGAGGAGCGCGCAGGATCGTCTGGGTCATCGGGTGGTTCTGTCCTGTCAGGAAACGGCGGGAGATTGGGCCGGGAGGGCATCGATCAGGCGTTCGATGTCATCCATCGTGTTGAACCACGAAGGGCAGACCCGGAAACGGTTGCGGCTGAGCGTGATGCCGATCCCGGCCTTCTCCAGCGGCTCGGACAGCCGCTTGTAGGCATCGGGCAACACGCAAGTGAGCAGCGGGCTGCGGCATTCCGGGGGCGTCACCACGGTATAGCCCTTCGCAGGCAGCGCTTCGTGCAGGCGCCGCAGCATCGGCTGGCGATGCGCCGTGATGTTGTCGACACCCAGTTCGAGCAGCCGCGCCAGCGACCAGTCGAGCTGCGCCATCACGCCGTGCGAATGCGTGCCCATAGCGAACATGCCCTCGGCATCGGCGCGCGGTGTCACGTCGGCAATCGTGTCTCCCGGCGTATCGAAAGGATAGACATGCGGCGTGAAGCCATCGAGCTGATAATAGCCATATTGCGGCCGCTTGAGCCCGGCGAGCCGGTCAGGCCGGACATAGAGGAAGCCGAGCCCGAAATCGCCCATCAGCCACTTGTACGAGGCGGTCGCGGCGAAATCGACGCCGCTCGCAGTCAGGTCGAGCGGGACGGTGCCGGCAGCGTGGATGATGTCCGCATAGACCATCGCCCCGCGCGCGTGGGCGATCTCGCAGATGCGCTTCAGGTCGTGCTCGAAGCCGTTGTAGGTCGAGACCACGGAAAGGCTGACGAGCCGGGTATCGGGACCGATCGCCTTTTCGTAGGCGGCCGGATCGATGCGCCCGTCCACCGGGCGGATCCAGCGCACCTCGACACCTTGCCTCCCCAGTTGTTCGTAGAGCCAGAAGGAGCCGAAGAAGTGCAATGTGTCGGTAACGACGCTGCCCTTGCGGGCCGGAAGGTCGAGCGCGTCGACCACCAGTTGCTCACCCGCCGTGGTGCTCTGCACGAAAGCGAGATCGGAGGGCGCGACATTGACCAGGCGGCCGAAGGCGGACTTGATCCGGGTCTCGACATCGTGGCTCGACCACGAACGCCCTTCCGCGCGGGCCTGAAGATAGGCGTCGAGCGAAGCCTTCGCGGGCAGCGGCACCGGGTGCATGGTGCCGGAATCGAGGTAGACCTTGCTCAAGGTCGCGAAATCGCCGGGCCGGGCCAGCGAACCGGCAGCGGCAGGCGCGGCAAATGCGCTTCCGGCCACGGCAGGCGCCAGAGGCACGAGCGCCGATCCGCGAAGCACGGTCCGGCGCGAGAGTATCGGCATTCGAGGCGAATCGGTTCGCTGGATCATTTACGCATCCTAGGCAAAGGCTTGCGCATAAGAATTGCGCATTTGACCCGAGCGACAAGATAGCGCCCCCGGAACTCGGTGCATGACGATCGGGCACGTCCCCCATTCGTGCATAAAATTGCCGCGCAGGCTGCGCTAGCTTGCTCCGCGCCAGTCCGATCCCGAAAGGCCGTCCATGCCCGCCAAGCCGCTTTCCATCCTCGGCGCCCTGCTCGCCGCCATCGCCGCGCCGCCTATCGCGCAGGCCCATGCTGACACGCGCGCTGTCGCTCATGGGGCGAACACGCCCGCCTGTCCGGCAGGAGCGAGCGGCACGCAGAGCAGTCTTTCGGCCGAACGCGGAGCCTTCGCCTACCGCGCTTGCGCAGGCACGATCGCCATTGCCGACGAGACCGGCGCCAAGGCCGCGGACCTGTTCTACACCGCCTATCTTGCCGCCCCGCAGGGCGCGACGCCGCGCCCGATCGCATTCGTATGGAACGGCGGCCCCGGCGCGGATTCGCGCCTGCTGCAATTCCACGCACTCGGGCCCCGGACTCTCAAAGGCGAGACGCTCTCCGACAATCCGGACAGCCCGCTCGCCGTCGCCGATCTCGTGTTCGTCGATCCTGCCGGTACCGGCTTCAGCCGCGCCGCATCCGACAAGGCGGCCGAGCGGCTCTACTCGACCACCGGAGACTTCGCAGCGACCGCCCGGTTCATTCGCACCTTCCTGAAGGCACAGCACCGCGAGGGTTCGCCGGTCTATCTCGTCGGTGAGAGCTTCGGCACCTGGCGCGCTTCAGGCGTGGCGGAAGCGCTGATCGACCAGGGGCAGCCGGTCGCCGGGATCGCGCTCATTTCGGGCGGCATTCCGATGGGCGAGGAGCGCGACCGGGCGCTGATGCGGGCGCTGACCCTGCCCAATCGCACCGCCACCGCGCTCGCGCTGGGCAAGCTCGACGCTGCATTTGCGGCCGATCCTGCCGCTGCCCTTGCCGCGTCCGAGGACTGGGCGCGCCGGGTCTGGTACCCCGCCCTTGCCCATCCCGAGGCAGTGGACGACGCCGCGCGTGCGAAAGTGGTCGCGGATCTGGCGCGCTACACCGGCCTTGCGCCCGCCCGGATCGATGCGAAGACGCTTTGGGTTTCGCCCCGCGATTTCCGGCGCGGCCTCATGGCCGGAGAGGGCAAGACGCTGGGCATCTTCGACATGCGCCGCACCGATGCCGCCGAGGACGAGAAGCAGGGCAGCGCCGCCATCCTGGATTTCTACCGGCGCCAGCTCGGCTACGCCGGCGGCCAGTACGCCGGTATCGACGTGCCCGCGCTGCCAGTGGGCGAGCATTGGCAATACGACCAGTCCCCGATCACGAAGGAATCGCTGGCGCGCGCCATGGCAGGCGAAGGTCCGCCGAGCGCCTCGCAGCCGTGGGTGCAGCACGTGCTCGAAAAGGCGCCCGAGAGCCGGATTTTCGTGGCGACCGGGCTATACGATTCGCTCAACGGCTGCGCCGCCAACCGGCAGGCGGCGGGCGATTTTCCCGCTGCGCTGGCCGCGCGGATCGCCGCGCACTGCTATCCCGGCGGGCACATGATGTACGAGGACCCCGCCGCCAGCCGTCAATTTGTGCAAGACCTGTCCACTTTCATTTCCAATCCACAAAAGCGCGCAAAGCAGGACTAAAAATTTCTCACGCGCCATTGGCGCGATAATTTCAATGCGTGGAGCCCCCCGCCGCGCATGCACTTCGCAAAAACCTGCCGCACGCCTTGGGCTAGGGTCGTCGCCAACAGGTGAAATTCAGACAGAACATGAGGGGTAGTTCGATGACAAACAGGGAGCAGCAGCAGCGAATGGGCAGGAGCGGGGGCCTGGCAGGCCTCATGGTTTCCACCGCCTTCGTCGCGATCTTCGCCGCCACGCCAGCATATGCGCAGGACACGGCGGCCTCGGCCAGCGAGGAACCCGCGCACGACATCGTCGTCACCGGCTCGCGCATTCGCCGCGACCGTGCCGCCGAGAGCGCGCCTCTCGACGTGGTGGATGCCCAGACGATCACCGATCGCGGCTTCACCAGCGCGGCGCAGGCACTGAACCAGCTTACCTCGAACAGCCCGATGCTCAATCAGGCCGACGGCAGCGGCAACGGCAGCGGCTCGGGCCAGCAGTTCCCCAACCTCTTCGGCCTTGGCGCCGGACGCACGCTGACGCTGGTCAACGGCCGCCGCATGGTGACCAGTTCGTCCGGCCTTGGCGACGCGCAAGTTGACGCCAACATCATTCCGCTGGGACTGCTCGACCGGGTCGAAGTGGTCCAGGGCGGCGGCGCGGCCGTCTACGGTTCCGACGCCATTGCCGGCGTGGTCAACTACGTCCTCAAGGACAAGTTCGAAGGCATCGAACTCGACGCCCAGAACGGCATCGCCTCGCGCGGCGACTTCCATACCTACAGCCTGCGCGGCACGGCCGGCACCAACTTCGCCGGCGGCCGCGGCAACGTGGCAATCGATGTCAGCTATGCGAAATCGCCAACGCTGATGTTCTCGGCCCGGCCGCTTTCCGCGCTCGGCCGTCTGACCGTCAGCAATCCCGATGATACGGGCCCGAGCGACGGCATTCCGTCGGTTAAGGAACTGTTCGACGCGCACTTCTGGGAATTCAATTCCAACGGCGTGCTGTTCAACACGCCCGCGCCGTTCACGCGCTTTCTCACCCAGTCGAACGGCACGCCGCTGCAATTCGATTCCAGCGGCAACGTCGTTCCCTACAACCCGGGCACCGAGGTCGGCATTCCGTTCTCGAGCGGCGGCGACGGCTATGCCTACCGCGACCTTGCGGGCCTGCGCACCGGCGTCGAGCGGTTCACCGGCAACCTTATCGCGCACTATGACGTGACCGATGCGATCAAGCTGCGCACCGAATTGCTCTATGCTCGCACAGAAGGCACCGAGATCCCGCAGGGCCAGAGCCGCACAATCCTGAACTACGGCACTTACGCCGGTCCGGTGATCTTCACGATCGACAATCCCTACCTGACGGACCAGGCCAAGGCCGCACTTTCGGCCGCGCGTCCGGCGTTCGCCGCGGGCGCGCCGCTGTTCCTCTCGAAGTACTTCAACGACCTCACGCCCGACAACACGCAGACCTACAAGACGGACACCTATCGCGCCCTGCTCGCTCTCGACGGCGATTTCTCGGCCGGTGAGCGCAATTTCTACTGGAGCGTCTCGGGCAGCTACGCCCGCGTCAACGGCAAGACGCGCGGCTGGAACGTCGACAACACGAAATACGCCAATGCCATCGACTCGGTGCTATCGGGCGGCAAGATCGTCTGCGGCATCAATGCCGACGCCGACACCACCAACGACGATCCCGCCTGCGCACCGATCAACCCCTTCGGCAACGGCAATGTCTCGTCCGCAGCGCGCAACTATGTGAGCGTGCGCACCGGTCAGGACTACACCAACGAACAGACCGACCTGCTCGCCACCATCGGCGGCGACGTGGTTCGCCTGCCGGGCGGAACGGTCAAGTTCAGCCTCGCCTACGAACACCGCGACGAGCAGGTGTCGTACACCCCGCTCGAAGCGAACCAGCTCGGCCTGTTCGAAGGCGGCACCATGGAAGTGGCGCAGAAGGCCGGTTACAACACCGACGAGCTTTCGGGCGAACTTCTGATTCCGCTGGTGGATCAGGCCATGAACGTGCCGATCGTGCGCCTGCTGGAGGCAAGCGCGGCCGGGCGGCTTGTCGACAATTCGATCGCGGGCAAGGAACAGGTCTGGGATCTCGGCCTGCGCTGGCAGCCGGTTGACGGGATTACGCTGCGCGTATCGCGCAGCCGCAATTTCCGCGCGCCGACGCTGGCCATGCTGTTCGCGCCCTCGACAACCGCACTGGGCTCGGTCGGGTTCGACCCTTGCGATGCCGACCGTATCAGCAGCGGGTCCAACCCGTCGGTCCGCCAGGCCAACTGCCTGGCCGCCTTCCAGGCCAACCCGAATTACGGCGTAGAAGCCGACGGCACCAACGCCGGGAAGAGCGCGGCCGAGCGCCTCGCCGCCTTCCAGGACCCGTCGGAGAACTTCGAGCGCGCCACGATCACCACCGGCGGCAATCCGAACTTGCGCAACGAGATCTCGGATACGTTCACTTACGGCGTCGTTCTCCAGCCCGCCTTCGTGCCGGGCCTGACGATCAGTGCCGACCGCATCGAGATCGATCTGAAGGACGGCCTCTCGGCCTTCACCACGGAGGACTTCACCTCCGCCTGCTACGACAACACGACCCCCGACCCGACCGTCTGCAACGCTTTCACGCGTCTTGCGGCGTCGGACGGCGTGAGCCCGGGCGGCACCATCGTCACCGGCACGACGACCACGTTCAATGCGGGCATCGTCAAGTATCGCGGCGAAGTCTACGCGCTCGACTACACCTTCGCGCCGGGTGACATCGGGACCTTCCACCTCGGCGTGAGCGCAACGCACAATTCGCTGCTGACCACCTCGGTCACCGGCGAGACCTTCACGCGCACCGACAACACGTACGAGAAGCCGACCTGGGAAGGCCGTCTCAACCTCGACTGGAGCCGCGGCAAGGTGCGGGTGAGCTATCAGGCCTATTATCTCGACAAGACCAAGGCCGCATACGACGCGACGATCGAGAACAATCCCAATCCGATGCTCGACAGCAACCTGACCCACTCGATCTCGGCGCAAGTCGACCTCGGCGGCTTCTCGCTGCGCGCCGGTATCGACAACTTCACCGACGAAGGCCCCTCCTACCCGCAGATCGCCTACGGCGACATCCTCGGCCGCCGCTTCTGGATCGGCGCCAAGGTCAAGATGTGATCGAGGCTGCGGCGGTGACGTTTCAACGGCACCGCCGCAGCTCTTCACGTTCCTTCCGAACTTTCCGGTAGATTACAGACCCATGGCCGAAAGCCCCCCCCTGACCACGACCTCTTATGCCGATTGGGTCAGGCGCTCGATCCTCAGGAACAGTTCGTCGCGCGACCTGCTCGTCGGCCTGTTCGAAAGCTCGGTGCCGGAACCGACCGAACTGCTGCGCGAGGTCCTGCTCGAAGGCTTCGGCAAGGGCGTGACCTCGCGCTACACGAGCACATTCGTTCGCGGGAACCCGTACCTCGTGGCCGCGCTGGCGCGGGAATACGGCGTTGGCGAAGGCCAGGTGCTGACGACCACCGGGGCGACGGGCGCGCTGTCGCTGGTCTACCGCGCGCTGCTGGCTCCGGGCGAACGTATCCTGATCGAAAACCCGGGCTTCGATCTGTTCGCCAATCTCGCCCATGCCACCGGTAATGGCGTGGATCGTTTCGAACGGCGCGGCGCGCGGTTCCAGATCGATCCCGTCGAACTTGAGGCGGCGATCGGGCCGAAAACCCGTCTCGTCGTGCTCAGCAACTTGCACAATCCCTCGGGCATGGCGCTCGATGACGAGACCTTCTGCGCGCTGGGAGAAATCGCCAACCGGCGCGGCGTCACCTTCGTCTTCGACGAAGTCTACGGCGGCTATGCCGGGGAAGCCGCGCGTCCGGCGGCCGCGCGCGGAATCTCGCCGCATTTCCTCTCCATCAGCAGCGTGACCAAGCTTTACGGCCTTTCCACCCTGCGCTGCGGCTGGATCGTCGGCGACGAGGCCACGCTCGGCCCGATCCGCGACATGGCGCGCGAAGTCGAATTCGCCATTTCCAACCTGGCGCACGGGATCGCCGCGCTGGTCGTCGAAAACCCGGCGCGGTTCCGCGAGAACACCTTTTCCGTCCTTGGCCGGGCGCGGCCGATCATCGAATCCTACCACGACCACTGGCGCGCGCAGGGCCTTGCCGAGGGCGACCTGCCCGAGCACGGCTGCATTGCGTTTCCCCGCCTTGTTGGCATCCGGGACACGCTGCACTTCTCGGGCTGGCTTTCCGATCGCTGCGGAGTACTGGTGGCTCCGGGCGACTACTTCGGCGCGCCCGGCCATATCCGGCTTGGCTTCGCAATGGAGCCATCGCGGCTGGATTACGGGCTTCAGGCGCTGACCGACAGCCTGCTGACCTACCGCGAAACCCACCGAAATACGGACACACGATGATGCCCACTTCGCCGAAGCCCTCGGGTCGCACCGAAAGAGCGCAAGGACGAGCGATGAAATTCGCCGCGATTGCGCTGCTGGGGGCATTGCAGGGACCTGTCCCGGTACTGGCTCAAGAGCCGGCGCCGGGACAGGTTCCCATCGCATTGAAGATTGCTGCCGAGATCAGTCCCCCTGATCTGGGCCAGCATGTCCGCGTCGAGCTGGGAACTGTCCCTGTCTCAGCCGGCGCGGACACCACGCCCGCCACCGCCGGGTTCCTGTCCTATTCGCAGCCGCCCGCCCGCAAGAGTTCCGCGCGGAAAGCCTCCGGGCACGAACGTCCCGTCATATTCGCCTTCAACGGCGGCCCCGGCGCATCTTCGGCCTATCTGCAAATGGGCCTGCTGGGCCCCGCACTCGCCCATGTTCCGCAGGACCCGGCGGCGCCCGGCCAGACCTCGACCGGAAACATCCCCGGCGCATCTGCCCTCTACGGCCTTGCCGATGTGGTCTTCATCGACCCGCCGGGCACCGGATTTTCCCAGCGTCCCAAGGGCGCGGCCGCCGCGCCGTACAGCACCGTCTCCGGCGATGCCCACGCCGCCGCGGACCTCGTGCGCCAGTGGCTCTATGCCCATGACCGCCAGAAAGCCCCGGTCTACATCCTTGGCGAGAGCTACGGCACGATCCGCGCCGTTGCCATGCTGGACGCGCTGGACGAGATGGGCCTTGGCGGCAACGTGCGCGGCGTCGTCCTGCTCGGGCAGGCGCTCAACATGATCGAGACCTCGCAGAGGCCCGATAACGTCGTGACCTATGCGGTCTCGCTGCCCACGCTCGCGGCCATCGCCTGCTACCATGGCAAGCTCAAGGCCCCCTGCACCGCCGAGGCGGTCACGGCAGAGGCGGCCCGTTTCGCCCGCGACGTCTACCTGCCCGCGCTCTATCGGGGCCGCGACCTCCCGCAGGAGGAACGCGCGCGCATTGCCGCGCGGCTGGAGGAATTGACCGGCATTCCCGCCGCCTTCTACCTCGCCAACGACTTGCGCATTTCCAAGGAGCGCTTCCGCGTCGAACTGCTGCGCGGGGAAAGCAAGGTCATGGGCCGCTACGATGCGCGCTACCTTGCGGCGCGTCCGGCGACAGTGACGACGATGATGCCCGGCGATCCCTCGTCGCCGATCTCGGACATCTACGGGAAGGCGATGACCGATTACCTGGCATCGACGCTGAAAGTGCCGGATGCCGCAAGCTACAAGGTGCTCGCCCGCTTCGAGGACGAGTGGCGTTATGGCGGCGCGGATTCGCCTTTCGCGGACTGGCCTTTCATGGCCACGGTGGAACGACACGCGCAGTCAAACACCTGCCTTCGCCTCTTCGTCGGCACCGGCCTCTATGACACCACCACCACGATTGGCGCGGCGGACTATCTCTTCGCGCAGTCCAGCCTGCCCACGGCGCGCTACCGCAACGCGCGCTACGTCGGCGGGCACGTTTTCTATTCGGACGATACCAGCCGCGCGCGGTTCCAGGCCGACCTCGTCCAGTTCATCAAGGCGGATCCCTGCACATGAGTGACCATACCAGCAGCCTGCGCAAGGGCATCGGCCTGTGGGGGGTCGTCTCGATGGGTCTCGGCACGGCCGTCGGCGTGTCGATCTTCTCGGCGGTCTCGCCCGCGACCGCGCTCGCAGGGCCGGGGATGCTGCTCTCGGTGCTGATAGCCGCGCTGCCGATGTATCTCATCGCCGTGAGCTATGCCTATCTCGGTTCGGCCGATCCGGTGTCGGGCGCGAGTTTCGTGTGGCCATCGCGCTATCTCAGCCCGACGCTCGGCTTCTTCATCGCCTGGATGCGGATCATCGCCAACATGGGCGCAATGGTCGTCCTGGCACTGGTGCTCGTGCGCTATGTCTCGCTGCTCGTGCCGCTTCCGGTAAAGCCCACGATGTTTGCGGTGCTCGTGCTTGCGCTGCTGGCCAATATCTTCGGCGTTCATGTCGCCGCGCGGGCGCAGACGCTGATGATCGGCGCGCTTATTGTGCTGTTCGGCCTCTTCGCGATCTGGGGCGGGTTCGGCGCGGCCGAACCGGCCCGCCTTGAACCCTTCTTGCCGCACGGCATCCATGGCGCGATCGCTGCCGCGCCGCTGCTGATGGGCCTCTTCTTCGGCATCGAGGCGGCGACCGAGGCCGGTTCGGAAGTGGCCGAAAGCCGGCGCAATATCCCGCTGGGCATTGCCCTTGCCATCGGTTCGGCGACAGTGCTCTACACCGCCGTCGCGTTCGTCGCGCTCGGGGTTCTCGGCCCGGAAGCACTGGCGGGAAGCAAGGCACCGATCCTGGAGACGGCACAGGCTTTCATGGGCCCGCTTGCCGTTCCGGTGATCGTTCTGGCGGCCATCGTCGCCATCGGTACCAGCCTCAATTCGATCTTCACGATGTTCAGCCGCAGCCTCTTTGCCATGGCCGAGGCGGGCGTGCTGCCACGCGTGCTTTCGCAGGTTCACCCGCGCTGGCACGTGCCGCACATGGCGCTGCTGGCGGTCTTCGCGATCGGCTGCGCAGGCCTGCTGATGCCGATGGAACTGACGTTCCTGTTTCTCGCCGTGAACATCCCCAATCTCGCCAA
The DNA here is from genome assembly GCF_056857055.1 of Novosphingobium sp. BL-S-32. Classification (NCBI taxonomy): domain Bacteria; kingdom Pseudomonadati; phylum Pseudomonadota; class Alphaproteobacteria; order Sphingomonadales; family Sphingomonadaceae; genus Novosphingobium; species Novosphingobium sp. BL-S-32. The sequence continues at coordinate 284,063 of NZ_CM166477.1, forward strand.
ATATGCGAGCATCTGCTTCTGCGCCCTGCGCGTCGCGCGCGACCGGCCGGACCTTCACGCAAGCGCCAGCTTCCGCCCCGCCCGCCGCCAGATGATGATGCTTGGCGGCACCGGAACCCTCTGCGCGATGGGACTGATCTTCGTCGGGCTTGAGACCGACTGGCGGCCCTATGTCCTGCTTTTGATCTGGGGCATGCTGGGCGCGGTCTGGTACTTCGCCAGGAGGAACGGCAGGGAAGTCTGACTTCCCTGCCCATTTCTCCCGATCAGAACGCAAAGTCCTCGTGCACATCGTCGCCATTGGTCAGCGCCGCCTGCTTGGGCGCTGACGGCGGCACGCTGATTTTCGGCGCGGCGGCAAAGGGCTTCACGCCCACTTCGCTCCAGATCTCCGACGGGAAATAGACCGTCCCGCCCTTCACCACCATGGCCATGCGGTGCAGCGCCGACATGTCCTCCAGCGGGTTGCCGTCCAGCAGCACGAAGTCGGCATACTTGCCCTTCTCGACCGAGCCGTAGGATTGATCGCGGTGCATATAGCGCTCGGGGCCGAGCGTACCGATGCGCAGCACATCGGCAGTCGGGATGCCCGCCTCGGCATAGATCTGCAACTCACGGTGGAGCGAGAGCCCGGTCTGGTCGTCGGTCCCGGGCAAGAGCGTGATCCCCCGGCCATACATGTCGCGCAGCAACGCCTTGATGGTCACGAACGACCCATCATAGGCAGCGGCATCGGCGGGGGAGGCAATCGGCGCAATCCCCTGTCGGCGGTTGCGCTGAACGCCCACGGGCAAGTGATCGAAATAGCCCGCCACCGCCGGGCTGATCGTACCATTGCGGCTCAACATCAGCAGTTCGAGCGTGACCGCCGTGGGATCGAGCGCGATGTGCTTTGCCTGCATGGTATCGAGCGTCGCAGTGACGCGCGGCGAGTTCAGATCCAGCCCCGCGGTGCGGCGCATGGCGGTGAGGCGCAGCGGCGTGCGCGTGTCCTCCTTGGGATCGAGGACCCATCCCAGCATCAGCTGGTTGATATGGGTAACTTCGTCGTAGCCCGCCGCGATCATCGCGTCGGCATTGGTGAAAGCCGGGATATGCCCGGTGACGCCCATGCCCAGCCGCTTCGCCTCGGCGGCGACGGCGGGCACCCATTCGGGATGGAAGCTGTTGTAGATCTTCACCTGCCAGTAGCCGCGCGCGCCGTACCAGCGCACCGCGTCCAGCGCTTCCGCCTCGCTGTCGACGATGAACCCATTGCGTGAGGAATAGGGGCTGCGCCCTTCGAGGAACCCGTTGCGCACGATGCGCGGACCGGCAACCTCACCGTCCTCGATGCGGCGCGTGAGGTCGATCAGGAACGCGTTGTCGTTGCCCATGTCGCGCACGCTGGTCACGCCGGAGGCGATATAGAGCAGCGCGGATTGCAGCGAAACGTGCGCGTGCATGTCGTGGAGGCCGGGGATCACCACCCGGCCGGCGCCCTCCACAGTCACTTCGCCGGGCGAGGCCGGGCTGCCAAGCGGTTCAATCGCAGCGATCCGATCGCCGAAGACCACCACGGAAACCGGATCGCCAAGCTTGCCGCTTGCGGGATCGAATACGCGGACATCGCGGATGCGGATCGGCGCGTCGTAGCTGTGCGCGACTTTCTTCTGGATCGCCGCGAAGCGCTCGGCCGAACGGGTTGCGGCGATGCGGCCCAGTTCGCCCGCATACGTCGCCAGATCCTCGCGCAGCGTGGCGTTCGTCGGCGAATAGGCGGCGACGAGGCGGCCCGCATCGTCGAGCAGGATCGCGCTTGGCGTCAGCCCGATGCCCTTGACGAGATAGGCCTTGTAGGCGGTGCCGCCCAGCGTGACCGGCGCTTCTTCCTCCAGCGAGAGCGCGCCGCCGGGCGCGGCGGGCAGCGCATGGTGGGCATCGGCCAGCAGTGCGCGCGCATAGATGCCGAGCGAGAACGGGCTGCCTTCCTGCGCGACATAGAGCGTGGATGTCTTCGCTTTCAGAGCCCCCTTGCCCGTCGTGTCGGCCCAGGACAGTGCCCCGCCCTTGGCCGTGAAACGCTCGTCGACGGCATTGCCAAAGGTCGACGTGCCGGTCAGCGTCCAGCTAATGGGCACGCCTCCGACCCCCAGCACGATGTCCTCGTGCATGGTCGGTCCGCGACCGTTGCTCTTGACGTCGTGATCGATCGTGACGTGGTTGCCGTCGATCTCGGCATAGACGTGGCCGACGTTCTCGCCATTGTCGATCACGGCGAAGCGCTCGCTCTCGGCATGGAGCGCGGCGGCGGAAAGGGCGAGCGTGGAGCAGGCGAGCCAGCGCAGCGCAGCGGCATTTTTCGAAGGCATCAGGCGTTCCCGGATTGGTGCTTGGCGTAGATGTGGGCGGCGGCGGCAAGGTCCTGCACCGCATGACCGAGCGACTTGTAGAGCGTGATTTGTTCGCCGTTCTCGCGGCCGGCGATACGGCCCAGCAGCACTTCGCCGATCTCGGCGACGATGTGCGCGTCGGTGACCAGTCCCGCCGATCTGGCGCTGAGGAACTCGGCTGCCGCATCGAGCGCGGAAGCCCGGCTGTCGGCAATATAGCGGCTGGCGGCGACGAGTTCGCCATCGATCTCGACCGGCCCCGGGCCGCTCGATCCCACGATATTGATGTGGGTGCCGGGCTTGATCCACTTGCCGAACAGGATCGGCTCGCGCGCGCCGGTCAGCGTGCAGATCACGTCCGCCGCGCCCGCCGCCGCTTCAAGGTCGGCGCCCACTTCGACCGGCAGCCGGCCGCTCCAGCGGTCGACCACGGCTTGCGCCCGCGAGAGGTCGCGCCCCCAGATCAGGATGCGGTCGAAGTCCCGCACCAGCGGCAAGGCTTCCAGGTGCGAATGAACCTGTGCTCCCGTGCCCACCAGCAGAAGGATCCGGGAATCCGCCCGCGCCAGCGCATCGGTAGCGACGGCCGTGGCGGCAGCCGTACGGATATGCGTGATCTCTTCGGCATCGGCGACGCAGACCGGCCGCCCTTCCGAGGGTTCGAACATCGTCACGAGCCCGCGATGGCGGCGCACGCCGGGCTGGCCGGGTTCGGCGAAGACGCTGATCATCTTGGCGCCGAACATGCCGCTGTCCGATAGCGCGCCGGGCATCTGCGCGAACGTTCGGCCTCCGCCCATGTGAATCATCGTGCGCAGCAACTGCCGCGTCTCTCCGCGCGAGAGCGCCTTCATGGCCTCGCGCACGACCGCGATGCAGGACGGATAGTCCAGCAAGGCCCGCACGTCTTCGGCATCGAAGACTGCCAGTTCGCTCCGTTTCATCTTATCGCCCCGCCCCCGATACCTCATGCGTTCAGCATCAACCTTAGCGCGGCGTTTGGAAATTTCTCACGCTTTGTTGCGTCAGGATGACAGATCATGGCATGATCAAACCAACAGAACACGTCAGGGAGCATAAATTTGCCTGCCGAACTCGACCGGCTCGATCTCAAGATCCTCGATCGCCTGCAGATAGACGCCACTGAATCCTCGAACGAGATTGCCGAACGCGTCGGCCTTTCCCAGTCGCCTTGCTGGCGGCGGATCCAGAGGCTCAAGGAAGATGGCTATGTGCGGGAGACTGTGGCCATCCTCGATCGCGAAAAGTTCGGGGAGAGCATGTTCATTTTCGCGCAGCTCAAGATGTCGCGCCTGTCCGACACCGAACGCGAACGCTTCATCAGCGCGGTCAACGCCACGCCGGAAATCCTGGAAGCCTATACGCTGTTCGGAGAGATGGACGTGATGCTCAAGGTCCTGGCTCCGAACATTGCCTGGTACCAGAACTTTACGTTCCGGACTCTGCTGCGCCTTCCCGGCGTTGAGGATGTGCGCTCCACGGCAACGCTTTCCGAACTCAAGTGGACGCACCGGCTGCCGCTGCCCTCGGCCCCCACCTGATCGTAGAACTCCCCCAGGTGAGGCCCGGCAAAAGTGTTTCGGGTGCATAATTCATGCACGCGGACGCGCACGGCCTGCGACCTTTGCACAAATCCCACCGGCGCAGACTGTTAGCCTTGAACCATGACACGCCCTCGTTCGTTTCGCATCGCCCTTGGCGCCGCCCTGCTGGCTTCCACACCGCTGGCCGCCGCATCCACGCCTGAAACGCCCGATCTGACCGTTACGCTGGCCCCGCTCGCCGATCCGAGCGGCGCGCTGACGCGGATGAACGTCGTCATCCGCTTCGAGGATCCCCTGCACGACGGCGCGCTGGCCGCCATCGCCTTGACGGCCAATACGGTCGAAACCTCGGCCGCAACCATGGAAGGGCTTGTCTTCACCGACGCAAAAGGCGTGATCCCGGTTGCCGTCAAAGACGCGCGGCAGGACGGCGACAATGTCGATCGCAAATGGACGCCGCAGCGTCCCGTCGAGGGGCCCGTGACCCTCGCCTATCGCGTTGCCATCGACCCGCATCAGCCCGAACTCGCCAAGCCGCAGTACGAACTGCGCGCGGCGGATGGCGGAATCTCGGGTTCGGGCAAGGCCTTCCTCGTGCTTCCCGCCGACGACAGGCTCCGCAATGTCTCGGTGCATTGGGACCTTTCGCGCGCCGGCGCCGCTGCGCGCGGAATCTCCAGTCTGGGCGCCGGCGATGCCGTGAGCAGCCATCCCTTGGGATCCGCCGAGCTGGCCGACACCTATTACATGGCCGGGCAGATCGGCTCTTATTCCAAGGGTACTTTCTTTGGCGCCTGGCAAGGCCGCTTCGGCTTCGAGGCACCCGAGTTGATGAGCTGGGCTGCGCGGCTTCAGGGCTTCTACGGCGCCTTCTTCGACCAGCGCCCTGCCAGCTTCGGCGTCTTTGCCCGGACCAACAGGCTCAATCCCGGCAGCGGCATCGGGCTGACCGACAGTTTCGCCTTCACGTTCAGCGATACGACCCCGATCACCGATCTCCAGAGCCTGCTCGCGCACGAGATGGTCCATGCCTGGATCAATTCGCTGAGCGGTTCGATGGATGCTCCGGGCGGGCTCAACCTCTCGTGGTTCGGCGAAGGGCTTGCCGTTCACTACCAGCGCATGCTGCCCTGGCGCGCCGGGCTGATCTCGCAGCAGGCTTTCCTGGACGACCTCAATTCGACCGCTGCGCGCTATTACACGAATGCGCTTATCGCCATGCCCAATGACCGGATCGCGGACGGGTTCTGGAAGGATACGCGTATCCGCGTACTGCCCTATGACCGGGGCTCGCTCTATTTCGCGAAGGTCGACGCGGATATCCGCCATGCCTCGCAGGGGAAGCGCTCGCTCGACGATGTCGTGCGCAAGATGCTCGCCGAGCGGCGCGCCGGAAAGCCGATGGACCTTGCGCTCTGGAAGCGGCTTCTGGGCGAGGAACTGGGCGCGCAAGGACTGGCCGATTTCGACCGCATGCTCGCAGGTGAAACCGTGCTTCCCCCGTCCGATGCCTTCGGGCCGGGCTTCGAGCGAGTGGTCAAGCCGCTGCAGAGGTTCGACCTTGGCTTCGATCCGCTCGTGCTGGTGTCACCCGACCGCGTGGTCAAAGGCCTTGAACCCGGCTCCGCCGCCGCACAGGCGGGCCTGCAAAACGGCGACCGGATCCTCAACCGCTTTCCGCAGGACGCCCTTCAGGGGAAACAGGATGCCACCCTTACCCTTCAGGTCGAACGCGAAGGCCGTCGTTTCAGCCTGACATACCGTCCGCGCGGCGAAACGGTCCCGGCTTATCAATGGCAAGCGCGGACGCAGCCAGCCGGGCCGGCCGAGTGATAGACGGCCGCCGGATACCTCAGGCCACTTGTCCCCGTGCCAGCGCAGCAAGGACCTGCGCCGGCACGGTATAGACGGCGTGGCGCTGGGCGCCGCGATTGTGATGGTCGACGCGGAAGCCCTGATAGTGGCGGGTCACGAGACCGGCCTTCACAAGTTCGGAAACCGCGCGGCTGACGGCGGTCATGCCCGAGATGCGCACGCGGTCGGCAACTTCCATGTCGACGAGTTGCTGAGCCTGCGCCGCATCCGGGGGCAGCAGGCCGCGCTCGGCCATGCCGCGGCGCACCGCCTCGACAGTTGCCTTGCGGTAATGGTGGCGCGCGGCACTCGGCGCGATGGCGGCCGACAACCATTCGCGGATCGGCACCAGCTGTTCGCCGTCGCGCACGAGCGGCCCGGCCGCTCCGCCCCGGCCAGCGACGCGGGCGATGAGGTCCAGTACCATGAAGGTATAGCGCGGCCGCGCCGAGTGAACGGCGATCGTGCGCATGATCCCCGGCATGTCGAGCCCGCGTTCAGGGGCGGGCGGGCGGCTGAGCGGGAGTTCCAACATGGAACGAATCAAGCACAAGTGCGAATCCGTGGGAATCCACAATCTGCATGAGAGCGCGAATTTCCGTCACTTTTTCCATCTGTGTCACTTTACCCAAAGCCTCTGGTAAAGTGACATGGGTGGCAATCACCACTTCTGGAACTTCGGATCCGGATGAAATTCAGGCTGCGAGACCGCCTGCATCCTCGCTGTCGAGATCAGCGCCATGTGCGCGCAGGACTTCGACGACGCGCGCCATCGCCATGGCCAGCGGCTCCGTCTCGCCCATCAGCGCGAAGCTCCCGCCAAGCGCGAAACTGCAATGACCGTGGACCGTCGCCACCAGCGAGCGCGAAAGGCGGGCCGCCTCTCCGTGCTGCACTTCCGGCAGGACAATGGCGACTTCGCGCTCGACGATAGCCATCAGCCCACTGCGCCGCCGCGCCAGATCCTCGGGCATGACCATCGTCTCGGGCAGGCGGTGCTCGTAGATCGCCGACCAGAGATTACGGCGCTGCGAGGCGAAATCGAAATAGCCTTCGACCAGCGCGCGAATGCGCTCGCTCCCCTGCGCGGCCGCGAGCCGCTCCTCCAGCCACTGCGCCCAGAGGATGAACGTGCGCGTATTGATCTCCAGCACCAGCGCATCGACGCTGCCGAAGACGTGCATCACCGTGCCCACCGAATAACCGATGCGCTTGGCCACCTCGCGCGCGGAGAAGCGGGCAAAGCCGACTTCCTCCATCAACTGCTGCGCCGCATCGAGGATCAGCGCTTCCAGTTCGTCGCGGGTGTGGTCCGATCGTCTGCCCATGGCGGCGATATACCGCGCCAATTTAACAGCGTCTAATTGTTAAATCACGTCAGGTGTTCGCGGCCCCGTTCGCCATGATATGCGCCCCCGAAACCCAGCTTGCCTGAGGGCTGGCAAGGAACGCCACCACGTCTGCGATCTCGCCCGCCGTACCGATCCGGCCGAAGGGAGAGGCGTTCTCGAAGAAGGCGCGCGTGGCCTCGGGCGCCTTGTCCATCATGCCCGGCGCGGTGGCGCCGGGGATCACGGTGTTCACCGTCACGCCCTTGCGGCCGAGTTCCTTTGCCCAGCTTTCGGTCAGACTCTTGATCGCGACCTTGGTGGCCGAATAGACGCCTGATCCCGCCATGGGAAACTCACCGAGACTGGAGGAGAGATTGACGATACGGCCGCCCTCGCCCAGCCGCCGCGCCGCTTCCGAGGCGACGTAGAGCGGCCCGCGCAAATTGACGCCCAGCATCCATTCAAGCTGTTCGTCATCGAGATCCGCCAGCGAACCGCCGCCGCTCACGCCCGCGCTGTTGACCACCACGTCGAGCCGTCCGAACCCCTCATCGATCGCCTCGAACAGCGCCCGCACCTCATCGCGCCGCGCAATGTCGGCGCGGACAGTCATGGTCTCGCTGCCGGCATCGCGGATCATCTTTGCAGTCTCCAGTGCGCCCTGCTCGCTGCCGCTATAATGGACGACCAGCCGGGCGCCGTCCTGTGCCAGTCGCAGCGCGATGGCGCGGCCGATGCCGCGTCCCGCTCCCGTGACCAGCGCAACTTTGCCGGCCAGAACGCCCTCACCCATCATTCACTCCCTATCATTCACCGTTCACATCGGTTCGCCAAAGCCCCGCCGCCGCGCAATCGGCCATCACGCGGCACAACAAGCCCTCGACCATGATCGAGGCATGGGTGAGCACATGCGAGGGGTTGCGGGCGAGCGTCAGCGTCCGGCGCAAGGGCGGATCGCCGATGGACGCGGTGCTGATCCGGCCCTTCTCTCTCGCGCCCGCCGCAGCACAAAGCGGCAGGACGGTCAGCGCCGCCGCGTGCTCCACCAGCGAGATCGTCGTATCAAGAGAGTCGATCTCATGCGCGATCTGCAATGTCAGACCCAGCCTCGCCGCGTCGCGATCGAGCAATTGCCGCAAGCCATGCTGCGGCCCGGGCAGTACCAGTGGCTCGGCGGCCAGTGCAGCAATTTCGACTTTCGCATCGGCCGCAAACCGGCCGGATGGCCCCGCCAGAACCAGTTCCTCGCTCGCCAAAGTGCGTGTGGCGAGGTGGCGCAGCGGATGGACCTCGTAGAGAACGCCCAGGTCGACCTTCTCCGTTTCCAGCCAGCCGCGCGCCGCGCCGGAATAGGCCTCCACCAGCCGCAGCCGAACCGAGGGCGCCTGTCGCGCCAGTTCCTCAACGAGGCGCGCACCCACCACGCGCATCAGCGAGGGCGGCATCGCCAGAACCACCTGGCCGCGCGCATCGGCGCGCAAATGGCGGGCATCGGCAACAGCCTGCTCGGTCGCATGGAGGATCTGTCGCGCGCGTTCGCGAAAGACATGACCCGCCTCGGTCAGCGTCACTCCGCGCGCGGTGCGCTCGAACAGGGAAAAGCCGATCTCATCCTCAAGCCGCAGAAGCTGCTGGCTGAGCGAGGGCTGCGCAATGCCCAGCGATTCCGCGGCGCGGCTGATCGATGCGCTTTCCGCGATCTTGAGGAAGGCCTTGAGGTGTGCGGTGTCCATGAACGCGGATGCTATTCCGCCGCGAGGCCGAGCGCCACACCGTCCGGAGCAGGTCGCATGTCCACCACCCAGCGCACCGATCGGCGCATCGGCTCGATCCCGTCGTGCGGCGAGCCGGGCGGCATGTGGTGCGAATTGGCGTAGACTGTCATCGGATCGCCGCCCGACAGCGAAACCAGCCGCTGCACGCCCGCCAAGGCGAACAGATCCAAGAGGCGCGAACGGATGGTCTCGGGGTAAATGCCGACGGTCTGGGTAGTATCGTCGCACCACTTGAGCACGTCCGTTAGGTTGTCGACCGGCACGAAGTTGACCACGCGATTGGAGAGCTTGTCGTAGAATTCGACGCGGTCGTTGAACTTCGAAACGACGAAGCCGCCTTTCAGCGTGTCGCCCTCTACGTGGTAGAAATCGTCCTCCAGCGCGGCGGCCGCCAATTCGGCTTCCAGTTCGCGGTTCGGCACCGTGAACGGCACCGAAAGCAGCGGCGGCAGCCGGTCATAGGCCGCGACCATGCGGCGGCCGAGATCGATCACCCTCTCCAGCGACGCCTCATCGCAATCGCTTTCGACATAGACGATGCGCGTATTGGCGCATGCGGTTTGGTTGTAGAACCCCGCCAAAGTCGCCAGCCCCACCGCCGCCTCGTCCATCGCGGCATCGCTCTGGAACGTCTCGCGGCCCACCATCGACATCGAATATTTCGGATTGAGCGCGGTCAGGTCGATGCCGGGCTGGAGAAACTTCTGGATGTGGCGCACCGAACTCATCCCGCCCCAGGCGGTGATCTTGTCGATGCGGCTGGTGCGCACGATCTGCGAGTCCATGAATTCCTCTCCGCCCTTCCAGTAGGCGACGGCGATATGCTTCGTCACCGGATGATCGGGCGCCAGACCGATCAGCGTGCGGGCGATGGCATTGGCCGTGAGCGGATCGTTGGACGGCGACTTGATGAGAATGTCGGACTTGGTGAGCCCCGCGCGCGCCACCGTCATCGCTGCCACCACCGGCACGTTTCCCGCCGTGATGTGCAATTGCCGCGTGCCCACCGCGCGGATGCTGACATTGGCATAGTCGCCCTGCCCCGGCACCCAGCCGTCGAGATGATCGAGCCCGATGGTCTTGTCCGCGAGCCCCGTCATCATCGCCGCATCGAACATCGCAGGCAGCGCATCATAAACGCCGCGCAGGATCGGTTCGGCCAGCCCGCCTGCTTTCAGGGCGAGGGCAAAACTCTGCTGGAGCAGTTCGTTGTCCTCCAGCCGCAGGCGCTTGCCCAGTTCTGCCAAGAGGTCGATGATCTCACGGATCGGCGTATCGTGCAGGTCGCGCAGCCGCGCCGTATCGCCAAGCACAAGGTCGTGGATGTGCCTATGCGGATCGGCCTGCCGGAAATCCGCGCCTCCCCGCCCTTTGAACAGCACCGCGTCCTCGCCCGGCATGATGACCCGGCCCCGCGCGATGATCGGGATGTCGAGAGCGTCAGCCATGAACGGTTCCATCACGCCTCTCCCGCCACGAATTCCATGAACTCGTTGTAGGCCGCCTGCGATCCGGCGCAGGTGATCTTGTCATCCCCGCCCTCGTTCTCGGCAAAGCGGCGGATCGTCTTGGCGGCGCGCGGACCGCCCCAACCGCAGGGGCAGTCCTCCTCCCAATGGATCGTCACTTCATCGCCCGACGTGAAGCCGCCCCAATAGGACGTGGGGATCGGGTCGACGAGCGCGAGCCGGCCCTTCTGGACACCTTCGCGTGGCAGCGCGCGCCCTTCGCCGTCCATCAGCAAGGGCACGGTGTATGGCAGGAAGTGGAAGTATCCGTGCGAACACATCGGCGCATTGCCGATGCATTCGGAAAAGCCGTACTGGTTGCCCAGCCGCGCGACCCCGAAGAAGGCCTTCACCTGTTCTTCCCAGTCAGCGGGGGCATCCTTGTACCCCTTCATGCCGCCGCCGCCCTCGACGATGGAGCCCGCTGCGAACTGACAGGTCATCCCCTTGTCGAGCCCGGCGCGGGCCACGCGGTAGAGGTCCGCGAAGGTGCCGCCGATCTTCACGCGCTGGCCCCGGAAGTCGTGGATCAGCTTGCCGAACCACGACTCCATGTCCGCCTCGCGCGTGCGGCCCTGCCGCATCATCGCCTCGCGCTGATCGAGCAATGCCGGATCGAGGCCGAGGCTCATCACCTCGCCCCGGTCTTCGGCGGCCTGCAGGCGTCCGGAAAGCGCCATCAGGTCGGCCGGGATGTGGGTGTCGTAAAGCGTGTGGTAGTTGGCCTCGCCGCCCGCCATCTCGACATTGAACAGGCTCATCATCTTGAGCATCGTCTGATAGCCGCCGCGATAGCCGGGAAAGAAGGTCGGCAGCTTGGTGGTCCAGGGATCGACGCCGCTCGACGCACGGTTGACGTTGAAGAAGTGGAATTTCCACGGGCCAAGCTCGTCATAGGAACGCGGCACGAAAGAGAGCTTGCCGGTCGTCCCGCTCGAATAGGTCACCAGCATGCCATAGGCTTCGAGGCGGGCGAGCCACTGCTCGATGGTGGTCACGCCCGTAAGATCGACGCGGGTGAGGTCATGCGCGGTCAGCTTGTCCAGCCAGCCGGTGAGTTTTGCAAAATCGCGGTTCTCGATGATCTGGATCGGATAGTTCTTGAGCACGCGGTGATCGAAGCAGACCGGCAGGATATCCTCGATCCGATCGATCGCCTCCACGCCCTGCCGGTCCGCGAGCTTCTTCAGGGCCGGGATCCGATTGCGCAATTTTGCAAAATTGATCCGCACGGCTTCCAGTTGCAGCTTCTCGCGCTCCTCGCGCGGGATCGCATAGAGGTCCTCGAAACGGCGATAGGTCCAGGAGGCCGGATTGTCCGGCAGCAGGCTGATCGACATTGGCAAATCCTCTTCCGGTTTTTCTTTGCCCGCAGCTTATGCAAGCCTCTTGCGCGCCGGAACCTGTCGAACCTTTCTGGCAGCCAGAGGATTTTCGAATGGCTGGGCGCAATTATCCCACAAATTGACGATATCTATAAATTGTGGGATAAAAAGCCATGGCCCGCGTCCGCCCCTTCTCCGATGAGCAGTCCCGCCTGCTGGTCAACTTGCGCCAGCGCTACGAGACATGGATCTATGCCGAGCGCGACCTTGCCGCCCTGCCCTACGACCTGCGGCGCAAGACGGTAAACGGCCACGAATACCTTTACCGCATCTTCGACCGGGGCGGCAACGGCAAGAGCCTCGGGCCGATGACGCCGGCACGGGAAGCGCAGTTTGCCGACTATCATGAAGCAAAAGCGGCGCTGAAAGAGCGCGTGCGCGCGCTGCGCCCGGCCCTTGCCGAAGCGGCGGCGCTCTACCGCGCGCTGCGGCTGCCGCTGCTGTCCTCCGACGCAGGGCCGATCCTGCGCGAATGTGACCGGCGCGACCTGCTGGGTTCGCACCTGCTGGTCGTCGGCACCAATGCGATTGCCGCCTACATGATCGAGGCCAATGGCCGTATCGATCTGCCCGACGAGACCGAGGACTTCGACCTCGCGTGGATCGCGCTGGAAGCCGAGGAGCACGAGCGGCGCGTGTGGGACATGCTGAAAGCGGTCGATTCCACGTTCACCGTCAATGCCGAGCGCGATTTTCAGGCGCGCAATGCCAAGGCCTACGAAGTGGAACTGCTGGTGGCCCCGTCGCGCGCGGCCACATTGGGCGGACGAGACCAGCCGCGCCCGGTGCCGCTGCCCGAGCAGGAATGGCTGCTGCTGGGGCGCCCGGTCGATCAGGTGATCGGTTGCCGCGATGGCTCGCCGGCACGTATCGTTGCGCCCGATCCGCGCTGGTTTGCCCTCCACAAGCTCTGGATGGCGGCGCAGGCCAAGCGCAATCCGCTCAAGCGGCCGAAGGACCGGGTGCAGGGCCTTGCCCTGCTCGACGCGGTGGCGGAAGCGATGCCGCACTATCCGCTGGACGAGGCCTTCGTTGCCGCGCTTCCGGGCGAACTGACGCCGTTCTTCGAAGAATGGCGGGGCCTCTCGCAAGCTGCCCCGCCGGACTGGTAAGGTCTCAGATGCTGGCCGAATAGATCGGCCGGCCGGGAACCGGCATCTCGGTGCGATAGACCGTCCCGGTGCTCGATTCGGTGAAATAGAGCCAGCGGTTGTCCGGGCCGCCATAGGCCGCGTTGGTGGTGTGGCGGCCTTCGGGCACGTCGATCCGCAGCATCGGCTCGCCCCGGTTGCTGAACAGCCAGACCGCGCCGAAGCCGACGTGGCAGACGACCAGATTGTCATCCTCGTCGATGGTCAGGCCGTCCGGACCCGAGCCGCCGGACATCTGGATATAGGTCCCCACCTTGCTCACGACCTCGCCGTCTTCGACAAGCGGGCAGCGCCAGACCGCATTGGCGCGGGTGACGGCCAGGAACAGCGCGGTCTCCGCCTTGTTAAGCACGAGGCCGTTGGGACTGGGGATGCCGCTCAGCAGCAGTTCGAGCCGGTCCGTTCCGGCGCGCACGCGAAACAGGCGGCCATTGGGATTCTGCCAGCCCGACTGGCCCTGATCGGTGAAGTAGATATCGCCGTTGCTGGCGATCGTGAGATCGTTGCAGCCGAGGAACGGCTCCAGCAGATAGCGGTCGAACCACGTCTCCACTTTGCCGGTGGCAGGATCGCAGATCACCATGCCCTTGTGGTGGTCCGCCACCAGCAGGCGCCCATCCGCCAGGAACTTCATGCCGTTGGGCTGGCCGTCGTACTCGAAGCCCAGTTCGCAAGTGCCGTCGGGCGAGATGCGGAACAGGCGGCCCCAGGGAATGTCCGTCACCCACAGGTTGCCCTCGGCGTCGAACACCGGACCTTCGAGGAATACCGGGGCCGGCGCGCCGTGCAGCTGCACCCGCGCCCATTCGGTGCTTTCGCCGAAACGGCGGAACTTGTCGGGAATGCGGCAGAACAATTCCGCCATGACGGCGGGCGGTGCAGCGAACATCTCTCTCTCCTGTTTCGGGGCATCGCTCCCACGGCATTGCGCCGATGGGCACGCCTCCTGCTTGGCGAAAGACCTATTGCCCATTGACCGTTCTGAAAAGAGGCTTCACCAAGCCATCAGACAAAAAAGTATACATAAATGGCTTGGAGAGGCGAAAACCCCATGAGTTCCCGTGAACTCGTATGCATTATCGATCCGATTCATCCGCTCGGCGTCGAACGGATGGAGCAGGCGCACGATATCATCGCTCCGGCGAACTGGCGGGAGGACCCGCGCCTTGCCGAAACCAGTGTGATCGTCATCCGCACCAGCCCGCTGGGGCCCGAGGTTTTCGGCGCGATGCCGCGCCTGAAAGCCATCGTGAAACACGGGGCCGGGGTGGACAATATCGACATTGCCGCTGCCACCGCGCGCGGGGTCATGGTGGCCAATACGCCGGGCGGCAACAATTCCACCGCCGTGGCCGAAGGGGCCGTCTCGATGATGCTGGCGCTGCTGCGCCGGACTCGCGAGATGGATACACTTGTGCGCGATGGCCGCTGGGACGAACGCTGGGCCGTCCGCCTTGGCGACCTGACCGGCGCGCGCGTGGGCCTGATCGGCTTCGGCCGCATCGCCCGCTGTGTCGCACAGATCTGCGGTGCCGGTTTCGGCGCGGAAGTGGCCGCTTTCGATCCCGTGGTTCCCGATGAGGACATCCGCGCTGCCGGGGTGGAACCGCTGCCGCTGGCGGAAATCCTGCGGCGCGACGTGATCTCGATCCACACCCCGCTGACCGAAGGCACGCGCAATCTGATCGACACTGTGGAGCTGGGCCTGATGTCCCCCCACGCGATCCTGGTGAACTGTTCGCGCGGCGGCATCGTCAACGAGGCCGCGCTCGCCGACGCGCTGAGAGCGGGCCAGATCGCCGGCGCCGGCATCGACGTGTTCGAGGCCGAGCCCCCCGCCCGCGACAATCCGCTGTTCGCCCTGCCCAATTGCCTGCTCTCACCCCATGTCGCCGGCGTTACCGAGGCCGGAATGCGCGACATGGCGCTCAATGTCGCCCGCGTGGTGGCGCTCGTGAGCCGTGGTGAGCGGCCGGAAACCCTGCTCAATCCGGAGATTTTCGCATGACTGCCCCGCTCAAGTCCGTGATCTATCGCAGCATTCCCAGGCCCGATCCCGCGCTGGTCGCCCGCGCCGCGAAGTTCGGTGTGGCCGACCTGCACGAAGGCCTTGGCGAGATCGCCGGGCGCATGGGCCTGATGAGCCCCGCCATGGTCCCCATCGCCCCCGGCCAGAAGCTCTGCGGCCCGGCCGTCACCGCGTGGAACTTCCCCGGCGACAACCTTGCCATTCATGCCGCGCTCTGGGTTGCCGAGGCCGGAGACGTGCTGGTCCTGACCAATGGCGGCGGGCACCAAGGTGCACTTTGGGGTGACGTTGCCTGCACCTACGCGAAACAGAAGGGCCTTGCCGGCACCGTCGTCCACGGCGCCATGCGCGATGTCGATGCGATCCGCGAGCTTGGCTACCCGGTCTGGTCCACCGCCGTCTCCGTCGAGCATCCCAAGAAGCGCGGACCGGCCGCCGTCAACGTGCCGATCGTCGCCGACGGCGTTCAGGTCGAGCCCGGCGATCTCATCGTCGGCGATTCCGACGGCGTGCTGGTGATCCCGCGCGCACTCATCGAACAGACCGTCACCAAGGCCGAGACCCGCGCCGCCGCCGAAGTCGAATTCCGCCGCCGCATCGGCGAAGGCGAAGTGCTGTTCGAGATCCTCGGCATGGACAAGATCATTGCCGACCTCGGCATCGAAATCCACGACGGCGCCTTCAACGACGCCGCGTCTTAAGAACGTAAAAGCTGCACCTGGGGAGGGGACCGCAAGGCGGTCCAGCAGGGGCGACCGGGCCGACAGTTCCGCCCATTGGCCCGGTCGCATCCTGAAAACAGGCCGGAAACAAAAAGACTGCATGCGCCGGGCTGAAATCCGCGCATCGCGAAGGAAGCAGGAGAGAGACAATGGCAGGCAAGCAGATGCATCTGGTCAGCTTCCAGATCCATTCACCGATCAATCACACCGTGCTCAGCTGGGCCGCGCCCGGCGACAACCGGCTGGACGCGATGGCCGATCTCAAGGCGTGGCAGGACCTCGTCCGCACGCTGGAGCGCGGCAAGTTCGACGGCCTGTTCTTCGCCGATACGCCCGGCGTGTTCGACCGCTATCGCGACAGCCATGAAGACGCGGTGAAGTACGGCATCTGCTGGCCCAACCACGATCCGGTCGTGCTGCTTTCCGCGCTTGCTGCCGTGACCGAGAACCTCGGCCTTGCCACCACGATGTCGACCAGTTCCTACCGCCCGTGGTCGATCGTGCGCCAGCTTTCCACGCTGGACTACCTGTCCGGCGGCCGCATCGGCTGGAACATCGTCACCGGCCACTTGCGCGGCGAGCACCGCGCGCTCGGCCACCAGCAGCTCGATCACGACCGCCGCTACGACGCCGCCGACGAATACATGGAGATCTGCTACCGCCTGTGGGATTCGATCGGCGAAGGCGCCGTCCTCGCCGACCGCGAGGCGGGGATCTACGCCGACCCTTCCAAGGTGAAGTTCGTCGATTTCGACGGCGAGTTCCACAAGTGCCAGACGGTCGGCCCGGTGCTGCCTTCGCCGCAGAAGCGCCCGGTGCTGTTCCAGGCGGGCACCTCGGGGCGCGGCCTGCGCTTCGGCCTTGAGCATGGCGACGTGGTCTTCGCAATCCAGCCCAACCTGCCCGGCATGCAGCGCTACATGAACCAGTTGCAGGAAGCCGCGACCGGCCTCGGCCGCAAGGCGCCCGGCGTGCTGTTCGGCGTGCAGCCGATCCTTGGCGGCACCGAGGAGGAAGCGCAGCGCCACCTTGACGATCTGGTCGAGCGCCTGCCGCTCGACGGCTGCCTTGCCCGGCTTTCGGGCACGATGGGCGTCGATTTCTCCGGCATCGAACTCGATCAGCCGATGCAGGAACAGGCAACGCAGGCCTCGCAGGGGCTGATGAAGGCCTTCACCTCGGTGCTGGGCGACCGCCCCTTCACCTTGCGCGAAGTGGCGATCAAGTGGGGCCTTTCGGTCGGCATGCCGCAGATCGTCGGCACGCCCGAGCAAGTGGCCGACAAGCTGGAGCAGATCTGGCGCGAAACTGGCTGCCATGGCTACAACCTGACGCCCACGGTCATGGCGTCTTCCGTCACCAACTTCGTCGATGAAGTCGTGCCGATCCTGCAAAAGCGCGGCGTCTTCCGCACCGAATACGAAGGCACGACGTTTGCCGCCAACCTCGGCCTGACCTGATGGCCATAGCGAAGAAGGCCCACAACATCGGTCAGCTGCGCGCCCTTGCCCGGCGCCGGCTGCCGCGCGCGATCTGGGAGTTCATGGAGCGCGGGACCGAGGACGATCTGCTGATCGGCCGCAATGTCTCGGCCCTGCAATCGCTGCACCTCACGCCGCGCACTTTGCGCGATGTGTCCGCGCGCTCGGCCGAAACGGTGCTGTTCGGGCGCCGCCAGCCCCTGCCGCTGGTGATTGCGCCGACCGGCATTGCCGACCTCATGTGGCACCGGGGCGAGCGCGCCATCGCCAGCGCCGCTGCCGCGGCGGGCATTCCCTTCACCCAGACCACCAGTTCGACCACCAGCTTTGCGGATATCGCCAAGGTCGCCGGTGCCGGCCACTGGATGCAGATGTACTTGTGGGAACGGCGCGAGCTTTCGTGGCAAGTGGTGGAAGCTGCCGGGAAGCACGGCGCCGACGTGCTGGTGCTGACCGTGGATACCCCGGTCTGGCCGCTGCGCGAATTCAACCGCCGCGCCGGAATGTCCAACCCGGTCCGGCCCAACGCCCGCCTCGTCAGCGATTTCCTGCGCCGCCCAGGCTGGCTCGCCTCGGTCATGGGGCGTTATATGCTGGAAGGCGGACTGCCGCAGTTCGCCAACTATCCCGCCGAAGTCGGCGGCCGCATCACCGGCAAAGTCGCGCGCGTCACCAATTCGGCCTCAGTGGACTGGAAGGACATGGATGAACTGCGCCGCCGCTGGCCGGGCAAGCTGGTGGTCAAGGGCCTGCTCCATCCGGACGACGCGCGCCGCGCGGTCGAGCACGGGGTGGACGGCATTGCCGTATCCAATCACGGGGGGCGCAACTTCGATTCCTCGCCGCCCGCCATCGATGCCCTGCCAGCTATCGTCGACGCCGTGGGCGGCCGCGCCACCGTGCTATTCGACAGCGGCGTGCGGCGCGGGGCCGATGTCATCAAGGCCATCACGCTTGGCGCTGACGCGGTGATGATCGGCCGCGCCACGCTCTACGGCTGCGCCGCCGCAGGACAGGCCGGGGCGGCCCATGCGCTGGCCTTGCTCGCGAACGAGATCGACGTGGCGATGGCCATGTTGGGGATCACCCGGCTCGATGAACTGGACAGAAGCTTCCTTGGTTCGGGCAGGAGCGCTATGCAGCCGTCAGCGGCCTTCGAAGGAACCTGATGACGTTACCTGCTTCCAGTTCAAATTTGGCCAGCTCGGGAGCGGCCAGCCAGCGCATCGCCGACATCCTTGCCGAGCGTATTCTCGCGGGCGAGATCGCCCCCGGCGCGCGCATCAAGCAGGACGAACTGGCCGCTGAACTGGAAACGAGCCGCATCCCGGTGCGCGATGCTCTGCGCATGCTGGAAGCGCGCGGCCTTGTCGTCATGCGCCCGAATACCGGCGCGCGCGTGGCCAGCCTGTCCTTGCGCGACCTTGAGGTATCCTACGAGATCCGCGAGCGGATCGAGCCGCTGCTGCTCGCCGAAAGCATGCCGCACCTCACCGAAGGCGATTTCGCCGATCTCAAGCGGGTGATGGAGCGCAACGAACAAGTCACCGACATTGACGAGGCCATTGCGCTGGGCCGCGAGTTTCACTGGATCACCTATCGGCGGCACGAGACCCCCCTTCTCGCGCAGATCGTCGAGCGCGTCTGGGACACCACGCAGAGCTATCGCCGCGCTTACCTGAAGCTTGCCTTCGCCAGCGGCAGCCGCACGCATGACGTGGAGCACCAGTTGCTTTACGATGCCGTGATCCGGGGCGAGGTTGAAACCGCACAGGCCGCGCTCATCCTCCATATCCGCCGCACCCGCATCGGCCTGCAACGCCACGCCCACCGCTTCCAGTCGGTGCAGACGGCGGCGGACGAAAGCTGACAACCGGGGCCTGAACGATTGGAATCTGATCGGGCGGCAGCGTCCGGTCGTCCAGCATCCGCACCAGTTCGCCCGCCTCGATGTGCGGCCGCGCGCTTTCTTCCTCAACAATTGCCCGCCGGCACCGTGCGCCGCTTCAACGAAGCCGATGCTGACGAGGCCGACGCGGATCACCAACGACGCAGATATGGCCTGCGAAACGACGTGCTGGGGCGGGATCGCAACCGCCAGCCAGACGCCGCCGCACGGTGCGAACCCCTCACTCGCTTCGTGGGCCTCAAGCAGTCGGCCATCGGGCGTAGGTTGGGGGCTTTCGGCCTTGAGGCGGTTCGGTATCCACGCACAACGCCGGCTCGAATCGCCGCCCTGAATCGCCTCCGATGATTCGCCGGCAAACAAATGAACGGCAGCCAAACAAGCTTGCTGCCCGTTTGGAAAAAAGGGCTCCAGACAGGCCCGCCCCCAAGATATTGCGTCTCAAAGGGGGTGGGTGGCACTACAAACAGGAATATAGGCCATCCCATTGCCGAAATGAATGAAATTGCCTATCCTGCCCGCAAAAGTGCTTCAATGGAGTGCCGCGTGGCCGAATCGAATGCCGTCATTTCCCAGATTGGCGATCTTGCCGAGGCGGGAGAGAAGATGATCGAGCGCTTGCGGCGCAAGGCGTTTCTGCCGGAAAGCCGCAAGGGACTCAATGTCCGCACCGGAATCGCCGAAGCGGCGCAGCTGCTTGGCTGCTCCACCAACCGTATCCGCATGGCAGAGGACGACGGCCGCCTGCCCCCTCCCCCCGCCGGGGAAAACGGGCGCCGGCTCGGCTACTCGATCGAGGACATGCTGCACATGCGCGAAGTGCTCGGCGCCTCGCCGGCCCGCGCGCCGCTTGACGTTCCGGCGATGATCGCCGTGCAGAATTTCAAGGGCGGCGTCGGCAAATCTACCGTCACCACCCATCTTGCGCACTATTTCGCGGTGCACGGCTACAAGGTGCTGGTGGTCGACTGCGACAGCCAGGCAACCACGACCACGCTGTTCGGCTTCAACCCGCACTTCAACATCACGCGGGAAGAGACGCTCTACCCCTATCTCTCGATCGACCCGACCCAGGCCGACTTGCTCTATGCGGTCAAGCGCACGCCCTGGCCCAATGTCGACCTGATCCCCTCGAACCTTGAACTGTTCGACGTCGAGTACGAACTCGCCGCTGCCGGTTCCGACGGGCAATCGGTACTGGCCGCGCGCTTCCGCAAGCTGAAGCAAGGACTTACGGATCTTTCGCGCCATTACGACGTGGTGATTCTCGATCCGCCGCCGGCGCTCGGCACGATCAGCCTTGCCGTGATGCAGGCGGCCAATGCCCTGCTGGTGCCGCTTGCCGCCACCACGCCGGACTTCTGCTCGACCGTGCAGTTCCTTTCGATGATGGACCAGGTGCTCGACCAGCTGACCGGTGTCGGCATCGAGGTCGACTATTCGTTCGTTCGCCTGATCTGCTCGAAGTTCGACGGCAACGATCCCAGCCACGAGATGGTCCGCACGATCATGGAGCAGACTTTCGGCCCTGCCCTGCTCCCGGTCCCGATCCTCGAAAGCGCCGAGATCAGCCATGCCGCCATGCGCATGATGACCGTCTACGAACTGGAAAAGCCGATCGGCACCGCGCGTACGCACAAGCGCTCGCGCGCCAATCTCGACGAGGCGCTGGGCCAGATCGAACAGCTCGTTCGCGCCGGTTGGGGCCGCAGCCAGAAAGTGGACGAGGAGCTGCTGGTCAATGGCTGACCATGCCCTTCCGGACCGCGACGGCATCGTTCTTTCGGGAACGCCGTCGAGGTTCGGCGTTTTCCATTTGTTCTTTTTAAATTCCGATACCCCTGCCCTCTCAGAGCGTCCTTCGAGGTAAGCCCATGGCCCGCAAGCAATCCGACTATCTCGCCGCGCTGCTCTCCGACGAAGAGATCGAACCGACCGCGTCGGCAGCCGAAGCCACGGATATCGCGGCCATTCCGGTGGTCCCGCGGGCCGAACGCGCGCGTGGCACCACGCTGCTCGGCCGTGAAAGCGCGCTTGCCCGCGTAGCCAGCGGCGAAGTCCGGCAGGTCACGCAGCTTCTGCTCGATCCTGCCAGGGTCCGCCCCTGGCCGGGCAATGCACGCAGCTATACCCACCTCACCGAGGAATCGTGCCGCGAGCTGATCGATTCGATGATCGCCGAAGGCGGTCAGAAAGTCCCGGCCGTGGTCCGCCGCATCGATGGCGACCCGGACCACGATTTCGAAGTCATCGCCGGTACCCGCCGCCACTGGTCGGTGGCCTGGCTGCGTGCGCATTCCTATCCGGAGATGCATTTCGTTGCGCAAGTCGTCCAGCTCGACGACGAGGCCGCTTTCCGGCTTGCCGATCTTGAGAACCGCGCCCGCAAGGACGTTTCGGATCTCGAACGCGCTCGCAATTATGCCGAGGCACTCAAACAGCACTACGGCAACCACATGACGCGCATGGCCGAGCGGCTCAAGCTCTCCAAGGGCTGGCTGTCAAAGATGCTCAAGGTCGCGGCCATTCCGGACGCCATCCTCGATGCTTTCGCCTCCCCTGCCGATGTTCAGCTCAAGCCCGCCTATCCGTTGGCGCAGGCACTGGACGACAGCGCCAAGTCTCCCGCGATCCGCAAGGAGGCCCAGCGGCTTGCCCGTGAACAGACAAGCCGCCGCAATGGCGGGCGCCCTTCGGTTCCTGCCGCCGACGTCATCAAGACGCTGCTGGCCGCGCCCGAAGCCGATCGTGTTCGTCCAGAACCGAAGTCGGTCTTTTCGCGGCACGGTCGGCACATGGCCTCGGTGCAATCGAGCAACCGCCAGGGCGTAACGCTGCGCCTTCATGCCGGTTCGGGCGCGACGCGCGATGAAGTGCTCGATGCCGTGCGCGAATTACTCGACTTGCTCGATGGCGAAGGCAAAGGCCTGCGTCCCTGACCTGACCGGCAGGAAGAAGCTGCATGGCCATCGGCTGCGCGGCGATCTGAAACGTTTACGGGTGGGTGATCACACAAGGCGGGGGCGAAAGCTCCCGCCTTTTTTCGTTTCCCCTGCCCTGCTCCTTGTTTCCCCGGGGAAACACTACCGGCGTAAGTGCCACCGCCGTGAACGAGCGGCACCGCTGCAGCTGTGCTCGGCCACCCCTCTCCCATCTCTCTCATCCCGCAAGCAGTCGGATGCCCACTGCTCTCCTGTGAGCCCTGCCGCGCCCGTTCAGCATGTCAGCATGCTCACCGAGCCCCTGTTTCCCCGGGGAAACACAACCGGCAGCCCGCACCCGTCACCCCCGCGTTAGCGTCTTCGGTCGTGACCGGCCTACGGATCCGGTCCATTCACATCCACCTTGCCCTTGCGAGTTCTTCACAGGCACGCGCGGCGCCGATTTGCCCTTGCTTTGCGTGCCCGTCATGATGGCGAGAATCACCGAAATTCGCCGCGACGCTGTTTCCCTGGGGAAACAGACCACCGGCGAAGCTTCAAGAATGCAAAGCCACGTCCACTTGCCAGTCGGAATCCGAACATGAGCCGCCAAAAGCCGGAGACGGCCTCAGAACAATTCGACATGTTCCTGCCCTATGTCGCAGACATGCCGCTGCGCGATCAGCGCGAGATGATGGAACGCCCCTTCTTCAGCTTGGCCAAATCGAAGCGCGTCAAGCCGATCGACTATACCAGCCCGGATGGAAAGCTCTGGGTCCATGTCAGCGCCAACCCGGACTACGGAATGGCGACGATCTGGGATGCAGACATCCTGATCTACTGCGCCAGCATGCTTGCCGACATGTCGCGGCGCGGCGCCAACGATGTCCCGCGCAAACTCCATCTCATGCCCTACGACCTGCTCCGCGCAATTGGCCGCCCCACCACCGGGCGGGCCTACGAACTGCTGGGTCAGGCACTCGACCGGCTCGTCTCGACAACGATCAAGACCAATATCCGTGCCGAGAACCGCCGCGAGGCAACATTCTCCTGGCTCGATGGCTGGACCCAGCTGGTCGACGAGCGGACCGAACGCTCGCGCGGGATGACGATCGAGCTGTCCAACTGGTTCTGGGAAGGCGTGATGATGAAGGGAGGCGTGCTCTCGATCGACCGCGCCTATTTCGACATCACCGGCGGCCGCGAACGCTGGCTCTACCGCGTCGCGCGCAAGCATGCCGGCGGGGCAGGGGAGGCCGGTTTCGCGATCTCGATGCCCGTATTGTTCGAAAAGTCGGGTGCCGAGGGGCAATATCGCCGCTTCAAGTTCGAGATGCTCAAGCTCGCCGAGAAGGACGAACTGCCGGGCTATGCCCTTGCGGTCGAGACCGCGAAGGACGGCGAGCCCATGCTGCGGATGCGCCGGGTGGACGGGAAGGGCGGCGCCGGAATGGTGCTGCCCGAGGCCGCGGCGGAAGAAGGGTCTGCCGATCCCACGGTCAAGGTCGCCGCGGCCAAGCGGGTTTCCCCGGGGAAACGGGCCGCCTCGCCAAGCGGCACTGATGACAGCCAGCGCGCACAGCCATCATCCGCTGAGGCCGTTCCCGGCGGGAACGCGCCCGAAGACGTGGTGGATGCCCGCAAACTCATCCGCACCACCATCGTCGGTCTGTCCGATGCCGCAACGCGCGGGTTCATGACCGACGAGACCATCACGCTTCTGCGCCGCGAGTGCCCGGGCTGGGATCTCCATGCACTCCACGCGGATTTCGAACGCTGGATCGGGGCCAGCCCCGAACGGACGCCTGCCGATTGGCAGCGCGCCTTCGTCGGTTGGGTCCGCCGCCATCACGAAAAGAACGGCCGCTCGCTGCGCGGATAAGCGGGCCCGGCATTCAGGTCAGGTGAGGGAAGGGGGGCCGTTCCCGAAGTGTCGCGTCAGGATTGGATCGATGTCCGCGACGCTTCACTCGAAAGGGACGGCTTCCGAGATTTGAACCTTCTCTGCGAAGCATGCGCGCAAAGTAATTCAACCTCGCACCCAAACCGGGCGCTTTTCACTGTCCATCGACACTACGGGAACAGGAAAACCCCACCCTTCGACACTCCGGGAACACCCCTTCGACACTCCGGGAACGCCTGCCTCGACACTCCAGGAACGGATGCACGTCCTTTCGGGAACAGCCCAAATTCGCGACTCATCGGAGTCCCGTGGCTTTCGGGAGCAATCTGGGCCTGTAACCTTGTAACAGAATCCCTAAATGAGATTCTAACTGCCGGAAGCTTCGGTATTTTTGGGACAGAGGGAAGGGCGCTTTACGGCGAGCGTGCGCAAAACCGCCCAAACATAGGGCTGGCCGCCCGGGTTCAATCAGACGGCGAGGCCGCTGAACTCCGGAACGTCAGATGGTTCTGATCGCCTTGGGCCAAGCACCGCGTGTTTCAACGTACGCTCTTCGGCCCAGCCCCTGATATCGGCTGCAAATCAAACCTCACGTTATGCTGTCAGCATCGCTCGGCCGCGCGCCGCTAGCGACACTCCCGGAACACGGCCAGGCTCTTTCGGGCGGACGAAGCGGGCCAGTCGCTAAACGAGCCAAACGTGTTTGCCTTTTCCCAGCGAGACCAAGCGTACCTGTCGCTGCGCCGGCGGCTTGAAAAAAGTAGGCCTCACATCCCCCGCCTGCTCATCGCACCACGTTCGCCTGCCGCCCGTTCCATTGCGAGCGTCTTGAAACTTGTGCCCTGCCGATCGTACGCGGACCATGACATGACCTCCGCGCCCACAACGCGATGAGGGAACTGGAACGCCTTCGCCCTTGCGCCATCATCGATCGCATGCCGTCATGGAAGCCTCAAAGGTCGTTTCCAATCCCCATCGCCGCTGCAGACCCACTCGGACGACCGGGAGCGCATTTTGGACTCGCAGAAAGCGCTCAAGCTCCTTTTTTTGTGCGCAGCAGTGCGAACAAAACCCGAAATGCGCCAAATTCCCCTTGGAGGCCCTTTACAGCTCCGTGGCGCTCGCGATGAACTCTGGGTCGGGGAATGCCCGTCTTTGCTCTGTACGAGGCTCTGAGGGAGCCTTTTTTTTGGGCAAAAACGCAGCGAAAATGGCATTTCGGCATCACATGAGGCCAAAATGACTCATCGCAGGGCATCCGCCTCCGCCTGTTCACCACGGCCGCTTGTGCCCGATGCGCTACGGGCTGACACTTCGCCTGTAGGGAGGAGCGGGCCTGGATGAAGGAGCCGCGGGCAGGAGGAGCCACCATTCAAACCGGATGGCGACCGCACTTCTGTCCTAAGGTTTGTCGGCCGAGCCGGACGTGCGGCCGAGCACTTCATCGATGGCGTTCATCGAGGCCTCGTACTCATCGAGCGCATCACGCGAGAACGCAAACTCGCCAGCCCCTTCACTCTGACCGGATACGGTCTGCGCAGACGGGGCATAGCGATACATGAAGGTGCGATTATGCGAAGCCTCGGAAGCGACCAGCCCCATTTCGGCAATCGCCGTCAGAATGGTCCGCACGCCAAGCCGGGATGCGCCGACAAGCTGTTCAATCTGCGCACTGCGCAGCGGGCCGAACCCGGCGAGGAATTCCAGGACCGGCGTACTGCGTCCGCTGGAACGTCTGCCGCCTGATCGCTCGCGGATCAGATCAACCTGCTCGGCGGCTTCGCCCAGCATACGGTCGAGCTGCCACAAGGCATCCCGGAGAGCAGCCGGCGCGTCGTCACAGTGGGAAGGGGTGAGGGGATCCGACACGTCCTCATAGGGGAAGCCGCAAGGCGCAGAGAGCCGGACCAGCGACGGAAGCGGGAAGGCCAATGGCAGCCCCTGAGGTGATGAGAGGAACTCGCCGGCAAGGATGTCGAGTGCCCAGCGCGAATTCTCCGGCACGCGGACTTCGTGGGCAAAGCTTCGCTCCGGGCCGTGGATCATTTTCAGACCCGCCTCTTGCAGCCCAAAGCACACATTAGTCTGGACAGCCTTGAAAAGCGCCGAGACTGCCCAGAACGGCAGTTCGTCTTCGAGTGGATCCATGCCGGCGAGCAGACGGCGTGCTTCGGCTATCACGGTGTTCAGATCTTCGTGCACCGCTTCGTGGCCGCTGCGGATGAAGTCGGCGGGCGCCATGAACGCGCGCGTCAAATTTTGCGCCGCCTCAGCGAGATGTAGCCACGAACTGTGGGAAAATTCCGTCAATATGGCTTGGCAGATGGCCCTGGCAGGGCGTAAATTGTGCCCTGGATCATCGCTCAGCGTCTTCAAACCCGCGAACCATTCGTGGAAGCGCTGATCGGTGAAGGAATGGCCCTCTTGCCGGAGGGCCGCGATGAGGCTTTCGCGAATGATGCGCGCTGCCAGCACTCGCAAGCATGGTTCCGGCAACAACCGGGTTGCCCCCTGGATACGACCCAGGAAAAGCGCCGAAAGAGTCAAAGCATCGCGATCTGCGGCGCTTTCGGGGATTTTATCCAAACAAATCCCTTTTTATTCAAAAGGATGTGGTTTCTGTATAGCTATTCGAAGATAGCTATACACCTCCTTATGTCAATTGCCGGGACACTATCGATAACAAAAATGAGGCTATAGCGCCGCGTCCGCTCTCAGCAAACCTTCTTCCAGCAAAAGGTCAGCGGCTAGCCGAGGCTCATCGGATCAATCGATCGCCTGCGTAAGCCGCAACCACAATTGCTGGTCGAAATCGGTATCGCGAGCGGTCGTGCCGGTTCGCACCACGATGAGCTTCTTGCTGGGCACGATATAGAGCCGCCGGTCGAAAGCCCCGAGAGCTCCAACGAGATCCGACGGCGCGGCAGGGATCAGCGGACCATCCATGCGGCCGGCCAGCGCCTTTACCGTGAAGCGGCTGCCGTTGAGCCACCAGAGTTTGCCGTAAGCCGGATTGGTCCCGGAAGGCGTGAACATCGCCTGGAGACCGGCTTGTGAGACCACACGCTTCCCCTCCTTTGTCAGCCCGCCATTCAGGATCATCAGGCCGAAAAGCGCCGTATCGCGCGGAGATGTCACGAGGCCGGTATCGTTGCCGACGCTCGCGAGCGCTGCCGGGCGTTTCCGCCAGGTCGTATCCTGCATGCCGAGCGGGCTTGTCAGCCAATCGCGGGTAATGATGTCCAGCGGCTGCTTCGCTGCGGCTGCAAGCACGCGCTTGGTGATCGCATAGACCGGGGTGTTGTAGTGGAACGTCGTACCGGCAGGCCCCGCGTAGGCGAACTGGTCATTGAGGCCCGAACTCATCGTCAGCACATCGATGACGCGGATCGCAGCTTCCTGCTCGGGCGTTGCTTTGGACCAGCCTTTGCCAATGTAATCCGAGACCGGCCTGGAGACGTCCAGCAGCCCTTTGTCCGCGGCGATGGCAACAAGTACGGATACGAAGCTCTTCTGCTGCGAGGCGACGTCTTCAAGCAAGGCGCCGTGCGTGTCGTGTCCGTAGACGAAGAGCGCATATTGGGCGTCTCCCTCGGGCGCGGGCCAGTTCTTTTCGGCCAGAACCCGGCCGTCCTGGATTACCAGAAATCCGGTGCTGTTCTGGCTCTGCACATAGTCGAGAACCCGGGTCATGGCGGCGGATGGGGCTGCCGCCTCGGGTATGTCCGCGGCCTTTGCCCATGCCGGCGCGGCACCGACAGCCATCAGTGCTGCTATCGAGGATGCTGCAAGCAATACCTTGATACCTGAACGAATTCGCATTCTCGCCTCCGGCACATTTCTCTCGCGTCCGGCTTATAAGGGGCGATCCGATACATTGTCTACTGATATGGTTGACATTGAAAAGGCCCTGTAGAATGACCGGTGCCACCTCACCGGAGAGCGGGAGGGGACGAACAAGAGGATCGCACGATGCATGAGACGAGCAGGCGCAGCTTTCTGGCGGGCAGCGCGGCCCTTCCGGCAGCGGCGGCATTGCCGGGCATCCCGTCACTCGTGCCAATGACCGAGATCAGGGCGGCCACCGACACGGTCGCGGCCGATCTTGCCCGGTATATCGGCTTCGGCGGCAAGCAGGCCGGCGGCCCGGGCGACATTGCCTGCGGAAACTGGCTTTCCTCCGAACTCCAGCGATTGGGGTTTGCGGTAGAGCGGCAGGACGTGTCGACGCCTTTTTTCGGCGCAGAGCGCTGTGAACTGACCTCCGGCACGGCCAAGGCGCCCGTCTGGCCGCAGCCCATCGTTACCCCGACGGGCCCGGACGGCGTTACCGGGACAGTGGTGCGGGTCGATCCCGCCGGGCGTTCCGATTTTCCGCTGGAGAGCGCCATCGCCCTCATCGATCTGCCATTCGGACGCTGGTCCACCGCGCTGGCCAAGCCGATCAGGGAGCCGGTTCTCGCCGCGTTTGCCGCCGGCGCGAAGGCGGCGATCATCGTCACCAACGGGCCGACGGGCAAAGTCATCGCGCTCAATGCCGATGGCCGCAAAGCGATGTTCCCGGGGCCCGTCGCCGTGCTCGCGCCCGAGGATGCGCAGCCGTTTCTGGCAGCGGCGGCACAGCGGGAAGCGGCGACGCTTCATCTCGTCGGCACCGGCGGTCGCCGCCCGGCGTTCAATTTCGTGGGACGGATCGATCGCGGCAAGGACCGCTGGCTCGCCGTCTCGACACCGCGATCGGGATGGTATGGATGCGCGGCAGAGCGCGGGCCGGGGATCGCGACATGGCTATGGCTCGCCCGGTGGGCGAGCAAGGCGGTGCAGGATCACAACCTCGCCTTCATCTGCAACAGCGGCCACGAGTACGAAAACCTTGGCGCTGCCGAAACGCTGAAGGCGACGGCGCCGAAACCTGCCGAAACGCATTTCTGGCTTCATCTCGGCGCCAACGTCGCGGGAAGGGACTGGCACGACGCGGCGGGGCCGATGCAGCCGCTTCCCAGCATCGATCCGCAGCGGTTCCTGTCGGTCAGCCGATCGCTGCTGCCACTGGCGCGCAGCAGTTTCGCGGGGCACGTGGGACTGGAAACCCCGTACCCGAGCGATGTCCTGTCGGCGGGCGAGCTGAACGAAGTGATCGGCGCGGGATATCAAGCGGTCGCCGGGGTCTTCGGCATTCACCGCTTCCATCACGTGGCACAGGACGACGCGCGCTGCGTGGATGCGCATAATGTTGCGGTGACGGCAGCGGGATTCCAGCTGTTTCTGGAACGCGTGCTGCGCGGCGATCCGTCCGGCTCGGCGGCGTGAGAAGCGCGGGTCTCGTGCGCGCGCTTCCGTTCAGACTACCAGAGCGGGCGCTCCTGAAGCTGTGAGCGCCGGGTCCGCACGATCTTGTCCCGCTCCGCAGGTGTGACCTTGGGCGTGCCTGCGGGCAGGAGCTTGGCGAGATCCGTCAGCGTCACCTTGCGAACGGTCGGGACGGGCTGGCTGGAGCACTCCATCCAGCGGCCCTGCACTACGCCCGTGGCAAAGCCCGCCGTATCGAGCCAGTTGGGCACGCCGGGGTCCTTCGCGGAGACGACGATGCGGACCATGCCATCGCTGTCCTTGTGGAGCTGCGATCCGTTCAGGCTGCTCTGGTTGTTGTACCAATCGGTGGTTTCGTAGAGATCGTTGGTCAGGATCAGCGATTGGTACTGGCACTTTTCCGGCTGCGTGGTTTCGATCAGAAGCGCCTCATCGCTCTTCAGATCGTAGGCGCCTTCGAAATAGAACTGCCCGGCAAGGCCGCCCATCTGGCTCATGTCCACCGCTTTCAGCTTGTTCACAAAGCCTTCGGCGCGAAGCTTCTGGGGCCGGTCGACCAGCAGCGGGGCGATGAAGCCTGCGGCCTGCGGGATGGCGCGCAGCCGTGCGGCCAGGACTTCGGCCGAGGGGCGAGGGCGCGGCGCGGGGACGTCCAGACGCTCGATCGAGAGAGTCGGTTCCTTCTCGGCGCTCCAGTCCGATGCGACCATCCGGACCAGCAGCATGTTGGTGGTGGGATCGGACTGCCACCAGTCCCCCGTGTAGCCTTCCGGACGCGTTGGGCTCAGGATCACGTCGTAGCGGCCTGCGGCATCGACCTTGAGCAGTTCGATGTCATGCACCGGCCTTGGCGCACCGAGGTTGACGGTGCCGGGCGTCTGCGGCGGGCGAGGGCCGGCCTCGGCAATGCGGGCCTGATTCATCGAGCCGCGCTGGCCGCGCAGCCGGTAGACGCCGCCCGGGGCGATCTTGGCGGAGCGGTAATTGGTGTCGGCGTTGGGCTGTCCGGTGGTCAGGTAATTGTTGAGCTGCGGCACGAAAGTCGGGCGGTCCGGATCGGAGGCCAGCGCATCTATCCCCGCCGCCGTGACGGCGGAGAGGGCAAGCCGCGCCGCCTCCTGCCGGATTTGCGGATCGGATCGCTGCTCGGCGGGCAGGCGCGCCAGTATCCGGTCGGGCAAGTCGCGCAGACCGTCGAGGAATTCATTCCATCCGGGAACGGCTTCGCCGGCGGGCGAAGGTGGGGGGGGCGGCGGCGGGGCAGAGGGCTTTTCCGCCATCGACTTCGATCCGGCCGAGAGCAGGGCGCCGCCCAGGGCGATCAAGGCTACGGTTCGCATTACAGGGAGTACGCGCATGATGGATTCCCGGCAAAATCTGTTCCGGGCAGTCTATGGGGCGGGCGGGGCGACGCCAGCGGATCGGGCGTCGCGATCGGGCCTTATCTTGGCCATGGGGACATGAACCGCGCAAAACAGACCGGCCGTCCGAAATGCCGGTGAGGGCGATTTCGGACGGCCTGTCAGCGTATTACCAGGCTGGCTGTGTCGCGTAGAAGCGCTTCCAGAAGTCGATCTTCTCTGGACTGGCGACCGGGATCGGGGCGAAGTGGTCGCCCAGCTCCATCACTTGCGGGACTTGTGCGCTATAGGCAGGCCAATCGGGCAGGCCGGGGCCGTTGGGGTTGCCGGTCTTGATGATGTTCGCCCAATAGGACGACATGCGTTCCGCGATCTGGCGGTCCTCATCGGTCCACGGCAGGTTCACCGCGTCCAGACTGTTGAACGCATAGGGAATTTCCGAGCCATGGAACGCGCCGCGCGTATCGTGCGAGGGGCCGGGCGGGGCATGCGTCCAGAAGTAGGTGTGCAGTGGCAGCGTGTTGGCCTTACGCCACAACGTGCCCCACAGCCACGTGGAAATCCGCGAGTTGTCGCGCGCGGCAGCGTTGTTCTGGAGCGCGGCCTCCTCGTCCGTGGTGGCCGGGTAGAGGCGCAGGAACTCGCCTGCCAGCGGGCCGAGTTTGCGCCGGGCGGAGGCCTCGAACAGGGCCACGGTGACATTGGTCTGCGGCATGCCGGCGCGCGGCGGAGCCTTGCTGGCGCGCAGGGCGGCGAAGGCGGTTTCCGGCACGGCGCCGGTCTCGTCCTTGTTGTTGCCCGCGACATAGGCAATCTGGTTCTGACCGCCCGACTGGTAGGTGTCCCAGTAGGACTGCGGGATGACCCAGCCATCCACCACCGGACGGAACAGCGGCGGCTTGCCGTCGCTGCCGGTTTCGACATCGGCGTCGATCGTGGCGCTGCCTTCGATCAGCTTCTGCCAGGGCAGGGCGCGCAGTTCGGCCAGCGATCTGGCACCGTGCTGGGCGGCATATTTCTCGCCCGCCTTCTCGGCCGTGGCGAGCGGGCGCCATGAGACCGAGAGATAGCGCAGTTCGGTATCGCGCGGATAGCGAGCGTGGCTTTCGGCGATGCCGGCGCGGAACAGGCCTTTCGCGAGCGGAGACATCGACAGGAAACCCACCGATCCCGCGCCCGCCGATTGGCCGCCGATGGTCACTTTGGCAGGATCGCCGCCAAACGCGGCAATGTTGCGCTGGACCCATTGCAGGGCGGCGACATCGTCGAGCAGGCCGTAATTGCCGGAAGCCGCGTGGCCCGATTCCTTGCTCAGTTCGGGCGTCGCCAAAAAGCCGAGCACGCCGACGCGGTAGTTGAACGTGACGACGACGACGCCCTTCTTCGCAAGGCCCTCGCCGTCGAATTCGGGGCTGGCCCCGGTGCCGCCGATGAAGCCGCCGCCGTAGATCCAGACGTAGACCGGGCGCTTTTCACCACTTCCGGGCGCGGCGCCGGTCCAGACATTGAGATCAAGGCAATCCTCGCTCTGCGGCAATCCGCGCGCCATTTCGCCGCCGGGCTGGGGGCAGGCGGGGCCGAAGGTATCGGCTTTGCGCACGCCGTTCCATGCGAGCGGGGCGGCAGGCGCGCGCCAGCGCAGCGGCCCCACCGGCGGCGCCGCATAGGGGATGCCCTTGTAGACGGCGATATCGGGATCCCGGCCCGCGGCGCCGGTGAGTTGGCCGGATTCGACCTTGATCGGCGTGGTCGCGGCCAGTGTGCCTGCGCTCTGCAAGACTGGCTTCGAGGCGAAGCCGACAAGATCGCCCGAGGCAAGGACATGACCTGCCATCGCCTGCTTCAGCGCATCGAAATTACCGCCAAGATCGCCGGACAGCACGGTATCGAGCGCGAAGACCTGCACGTGATAGGCGTGGCGGGCGGCGTCATGCGTGTGCGGTCCGGCATAGGCGGCGCCCGCGCCGTGGACGTTGGGCCCGAAGGCCGCGCCGCCGGGCGCCTCGGTCATTCCGGCGGGGAGGGCGGTCGTCCCGGCGGGCAGGTTGTAGAGTACGAGGTGGATGCTGGTTCCCGCTTCCGGAGCGCCGTCCGCCGCCAGCATGCCCTGCACCACGACCACATAGGAGCGCGTGCCAGCGGGGCCCTTCGACCACGCGAGGCCGGGGAAGCGGTTGTCGCCATATTGCGTGCTGGCCAGCGGAATGTCGCCGCCCGCCGGGAAGGCCGGACTGGTGACCGTCAGGCCGTGCGCCTTGTCCTTCGCGGGCAGGGCTGCGATCAGCAATTGGCGGTCATGGCCGATGCTGGTCGGCATAGTGTTGGCGGGCAGGGCTTGGGACGAGGCCGCACCGGCCATGGCAATGAGCGCGGCCCCCGTGGCGAGACAGGCCCAGCGGCCGAGCTTCAAGCGCATCTTCAATCCTTCTCGTCGTTCACTTCGCGACCGCAAAGCGGCTCTCATTAATGTGCCGCTGCAAAGCGGCCGGGTTTGCTCAGCCAGGTGTCGATGTAGTCGTACGTCGTCTTCTGGGTGTCGCCGAATTCGCCGGGATGGCGCTCGCACGCCTTGCAGGTGTCGTACATGTGCGTCGCCCCTTCGACGAAAGCGATCGACTTGTCGCGGCTATGTGCCAGTTCGTAGATCGTTTCGCTGGCGAGGTATTCCCAGTGCCCGGTCATACCCATGACCAGCAGCGGCACGGACACGCCCTGCACGTTGCCGGGAGGGCTGGCATACGTCGAAGTCCAGTCCACGCCGCGGACCGACGTCTCGTCATAGCCGAAGTCCGGCCCGGTGCGGATGGCGTAGGAATTGAGGTAGCTGCGCACCGAGGTCTTGAGCGCGCCCTGCATCAGCGAGGGGCTCTGGTTGCGGGTGTTCTGCGGCACGCGCACGCTGGGGATGACCTGCGTGGTCACGCTGCCGTCGGCGTGGAGCAGCGGCCATGCCTTCTGCGTGTGCGACATCAGGCGGGTGTCCTGCGAGAACAATCGGTTGTTACTGCCCAGCAGGATTGCGCCCGGCACGACGAAAGGCTCGTCGTCAGAATAGCTGCCCTTGCCCGCTTCGATCGCGGCGAGGCGGGTCTCGGCCTGCCGGGTCAACGCGGTGCTGCGCGCACCCTCGGCCTTGAGGAAGGCGGCGGTAAACGCCGCGCCGTAATGCGATCCGGATGCGTTGAACCCGTTGGCCGGGTTGTACATGTCGAGCCTGGGATCGAGCGCGAGGCCGCTGGTCTCGTTCCGGACGGCGGGATCGATGCTGAACAGCGTCATCGCCGCCAGACCCCAGTTGGAATCGATCAGCATGAGGCCATCCGCCGGGGGCAGGTTCGCCAGCGAATCCGGGCATTTCCAGATCTTTTCGGCGGATTGGCAGGCCTTTAGCCCGCCCTCTGCCACGAACTG
The DNA here is from genome assembly GCF_056857055.1 of Novosphingobium sp. BL-S-32. Classification (NCBI taxonomy): domain Bacteria; kingdom Pseudomonadati; phylum Pseudomonadota; class Alphaproteobacteria; order Sphingomonadales; family Sphingomonadaceae; genus Novosphingobium; species Novosphingobium sp. BL-S-32. Next base: position 318,048 of record NZ_CM166477.1, read on the forward strand.
GTATGCGCTCATCACCGTACCGCCGCCGCTATGGCCCAGCAGCACGACGTGCTTCACGCCGGGACGCTGGCGCAGCCATGCGACCCCGGCCTTGGCCTCGATCAGGACAGAATCGAGAATGCCGTCATTCGATGCGCCCGACTTGCTGGTGCTGTTGTTGGCGCAGAGCACGCGGTAGCCCCGGCGCGACAGTTCCGTGCATGCCGAAAAGCTGAGGTAATCGGCCGAGGAATGCATGACGAAAATCGCCGTCTCGGCCTTGGGGCCGGGCGAAGCGGGTTCGTAGAGCACGCCGGGAACACCCTTGGCGAGGTGCACGAACGTGGTCCTGGTCGCGGCGTCTCCGGCCGCCTGCCCCGAAGGTTCCGGCGTTTCCGCGCGGGCCGGCACCTGCTGGAAACCCAGCAGAGCCAGCCCGGCAAGAAGCGCGACTTTGTGACGTCTCGCCATGAGGGCCGTCTCAGCCCTTGATCCGGAAGCCGACAAGGAAGGCGCGGCCGGTCGGATCGTCCGAGAATTCGTAGGCCTGACCGGCAGAGGTGGTGCCGCTATAATAACCGCTGAGCGGCGGCGTCGCGTTGAAGAGGTTCGAAACGCTGACGTAGAACGAGCTGTTGGCGATCTTCAGCGCCGAACCGGTGTCGAACGTCACCGTCAGGTTGGTCGTCGCATAGCTCTTCACGTGAGGATCGAGCCAGACCTGGCTCTCGACGCCGCTGCGCCGGAAACCGTTGCGGTAATGCTCGAAGAGGTCAACCTTGACGCCGTCGCTCACCTGATAGCTCAGGAAGCCGGCAACTTGCACGCTTGGGCTCGGCATCAGGCCGTTCTGGCCCCAACCGGCACCGCCCTGATCGATCGTCGCCACACCCGGCTGTTCATAGTAGATATGCGGCTGGTAGTTCACCAGTACGCGCAGACCGAGCGCGCGGCCCGCCAGCGAGGTGTTGTAGTCCAGCTCGCCGTCGATGCCCCAGGTACGCACCTTCGAGATGTTCTGCGGCTTGATATAGAAGGCCGTGACGTTGCCTGCGGCGTCGCGCTGGATCAGCGAGCAATAGGGCGAAGTGCCATTGCTGTCATAGCAGGCCTGCTGGATCGCGGCGTTGAAGCCCTGAACCGTGGTGATCGCATCGCTTACCACCGTGTGGTAGTAGTCGGCGGTCAGCGTCAGGCCCGGGATGAAGTGCGGCTTGTAGACGGCACCGAAAGTGTAGGTGCGGCCGACTTCCGCCTTCAGGTCCGGATTGCCGTTGTTGATCGAGGGGACATAGACAGTCACCGGATGGTTGGGATCCTTGGTGTCGACGAAGGATCCGGTCACCACGGTTTCCGGCTGGAACAGGTCATAAAGCGTAGGTGCGCGGATATCGCGCGAGATCGTGCCGCGGAACTTGAGGTCGTTGTTGACCTCCCAGACTCCGCCGACCTTCCACGTCGCGTAGCTGCCGCTGGTGCTGTAATCGGTGTAACGCGCGGCGCCGTTGAGCGCGAGCGACTTGGCGAAGGCCACGTCCTTCAGCAGCGGGATCTCCACTTCGATCGCGGCTTCCTTCACGCTCTGCGAAACCGTGTCGCTGTTGGGGAAGGTGGTCGGATAAAGCGTGGTCGTGGCCGTGCAGTTGTAACGCAGGCCGGTGCAATCGGCGAGGTCGTTCGCGGTCGCCGTGCTGGAGGCATCGAACGACAGCTTGCGCCATTCGGCCGAGAGCGCGACGTTGACCGGGCCCGCCCAGGTATCGAACGCCGAACCGCTGATCGCTGCGTCGGCGGCATCCATGTTCGTGTGCGTCAGGAATTCGACGCTGCCGAGCGCATAGTTCAGCGCGTTCTGGCTGCTGGCGGTGGGGCCGAACATGTTGAGCGGCACGCAGTCGCCATACTGCGTGGGATTGGTCAGGCTGGCCTGGCAGACCACATTGCCGGTCGCCGGATCGACGACGGCATCGAGTGCGGCGGCAAGGCGCTGGGCGTTCGGCAGGTTGCTGATCGTCGTCTTCAGGCGCGACGTGCCGTGGGTATAGGTGGCATCCCACTTCCAGCCCCCCAGCGAGCCTTCGATTCCGGCATTCATGTAGATCTGCCGGGTCTTCGAAAGCGCCTCGATACGCGGCGCGCCGGACCAGATCTGGTTCATCGTGAAAGTGGATTGCCCGGCAGCGGCGAACTGGTCCTGATAAGCCTCCGGAAGGAAGGCGTTGGATGTGCTGTAGGTCAGGCCCGCAAGCTGGTTCCACCCGGTGTAGGACGTGTTCTTCTTCAGGTTGGCCGCGCCCTGCACGTAGACGTGGATGTCGTCCGTCAGGTCATAATCGAAGCGGCCGAAGATCTGCGTGCCCCGGAAAGGCGAGATCATCGAACTGTTCTGATAGGCGCCGTCGCCGCCGATCTGGCAGCATGACGATCCGGTCGGCGTGCCCCGGTCGAACGCGCTGAGCACGCCGTTCGAGGCGAAGTGCTGGCCCGACAGCACGCCCTTCGAGGAGATGTAGCCGCCGAATGCGTAGTTGCTGAGGCGAACATTGGTCGCAAGGTAATAGGGATTGGCGGCGGTGCCGCCGCCCTGGACGGCAGCCAGATTGTCCCAGTCACGGTCATAGGCGCGGTTGAGGATGCCGTCGTTTTCACGGTGCTGGACGCTGGCCTCGAAATGGCCGCGCGATCCGACCTTGAAGCCGAACGCGCCGCCGATGTCGCGGTTGGCCGCGTCGCCTTCCTGCGAGATGCCGACTTCGGCATGGGCCTGGAAGCCGTTGAAGTTGCGGTTGAGGACGTAGTTCACCACGCCCGAAACCGCGTCGGAGCCATAGACTGCCGAGACGCCGCCGGTGACGATATCGACGCTGCGGATCAGCTCTTGCGGGATCAGGTCGACGTCGACCGACGAGTTGTAGAGCGTGGGCGGAATACGGTGGCCGTCGAACAGCACCAGCGTACGCGTGGCGCCAAGGTTGCGCAGATTGAGCACGTTGGCGGCGCCGTTGCCGCCTTGCACGCCGGTCGCGTTCGAGCCGGGGTTGCTGAATGAATTGCGCGAGCCGGAGAACACCGGAAGCGTGTTCAGCGCGTCCGAGATCGAGCCCGAGGGCGAGGCGACCATGAGGGAGTCAGTGGAAATCGTGGTCAGCGGGGTCGGGCTCGCCGCGCCGCTGCGGATCACGCGGGAACCGGTAACGATGATATCGGGAACTGAAGGCGCGGGGTTGGCGGCCTGCGGTGCGGTGTCGGCAGCAGCGGGTGCATCGGCGGATTGGGCCATGGCAGGCGCCGCCAGGCCAAGGGCGCTCGCACCGAGCAGCAGGTTGCAAACCAGATACCTGGACTTCATTTCTAGATCCTCCCGAATATCATTCGCGGCGCGCGCCGAACCGGCGCGTTGTCACCCAAACGTTCGGGCCGGTAATTGCATGGGAGCGGACCTGTCCGGATATCAGTTTTGGTCGGCCGTGAATAAGAACCGCATTGCAGGATTGTAATCCCGCCTTGCGTGCCTCCGACCGGACCCGTGGCGAGGTGAACCCGGACGAGTTGAAGCCGTTCAGGCACCGCCTTGCCCGAAGCCTCCATCATCTGGGTCCGTTTGCGAAAGCAATTCGCGCGCACCGATCGAGGGGCCTTTGCGCAGCGCCCCTCGCGGCGAATGTTCGGTGCCATATTGACCTGATCTGGTTCCGCCGCCCGGAAAAATGGCTGAATTACGCATGTTCGCATGTCGGGCGTCGCCGCTACTCCCATTACTGGAAGTGCGTTTCCCTTCGGGGCGGAAAGACGCCTTGCGTAGGCATTTGTGCGGGTTTCCGCGTTTCCAGACCCCCTTTGCGTGCCGTGCGGACATTGGCCCGTTCCCGGATCGCCCTTCCAGGAAGCGCTGCGGGGGTGCCATGCGGCGTTACCCTCGGAACGACTTCACTTCGAAGTGCACAACGAACCTAACGATCTCATTCTGATGCGGAAAAGCAGACCAGGGCGGTCGTCGCGGCGTGTTTCAGACGCTGCTCGCTCGCCCCGGCCGAACCCTCAGGAATGACATTTCGCATGTTCAGCTCAGCTTGCCATATGGTCTCGTCGCTCCGCATCCGGAGGCACTGTGCGGTCTGGCTCCTGCTCGCCGCGCTGACGCTAGGTGCATTGCCGGCCCAGCCCTCGCGGGCCCAGATCCCCGGACAGCCCAACCCGGTCCCGACGATCGACCGCGGGCGTATCGACCGGGTCGAACCGATCGTTCCGCAAGGCGCACCTGTCCGCACCGCAACGCCGGCACCGTCGGTCGAAGTGAAAGGCGCCCCCGCTTTGACGGCGGTGGCGCTGAGGCGGGTCCGGTTCGAAGGCAGCACCCTGCCTCCGCGTGTCCTGCAAACCTCGGTCGCGCCGTTCGCCGGATCGAAGCTGGACAAAGACACCCTGCAAAAAATCGCGGACGCCGTGAGCGCCGCATATGCCCGCAGCGACATCGCGTTCTATGCAGTGACCATTCCGCCGCAAGTGCCGACCGGCGGTGTGCTGATCATCCGCGCGGTCGAAGGTCGGATCGTCAGCTATGCGCTGAACGGACAATCGTCGAGCACGCCGACCCGTCTGATCGGCAAGCACCTCGCGCGCCTGATGGCCGAGACGCCGACGCGCAAGTCCTCGCTCGAACGGACGCTGTCGCTGCTGCGCGACATTCCCGGCCAGACGGTCGAGGCGAAGCTGAAGACGACGGCCAAGCCTGACGAGGTCGCGCTCGATCTTGAGGTCAAGCGCAAGCAGGTCGAAGTCGCGCTCAACATCAACAATGGCGGCGTGGTCAACGTGGTGTCCGGCGTTCAGGCGCAAGTGGGCGTCACGGTCAACGGGCTCCTGCGCGAAGGGGACGTCACACGGGTTTCCGGATACCTTCCGTTTCAGCCCGACCACTATCAGTTCTACACGCTGAGCCACGCCACCCCGATCGGCAGCAACGGCACGACGCTTGGCGTCAGCGGCGCCTATGTCCGCACGCGCACGAAGGGCACCGACATCCTGGGTGAGGCCAAGCAATTGGGGATCGCCATCTCGCACCCGCTGATCCGTTCCTATCGGAAGAACCTGACCGTTCAGGCCGCGCTCGATGGTACCGACAGCGACAACTATTATCTCGATACGCCCTTCGGCCAATTCCGCACCCGCGCACTGCGGCTGGGGGCATCGTGGTCGGAGATCGACAAGACCGGCGGCTATGCCGTGTCGCTGAGCCTGAGCCAGGGGCTGGACGCTTTGGGTGCGCGGCCATTGGAGAGCTATTCGGAAACCGGCTTCCGCAAGGCCAACTTGCAAGGGACTGCGGTCAAGCAACTTGCCAAGTCGGTTTCGATCCAGGCGACCGTGCGCGGACAATACACGCAGGACCTGCTGGCCACGACCGAGCGGTTCTCGCTCGGCGGTGACGGTGCGGGCATTGCCTATCCCGCCGGAGTGGCCACGGCCGACAAGGGCGTGGCCGCACAGGTCGAACTTTCCTGGCAGGTTGCCGGCAAGGAGAAGGGGAAGCACGCCCTGACACTCTTCACTTATGCGGACGGCGCAGTGGCTCGCAGCTTTGCCCGACCGGCTTATCTCTTGCCCGCGACCAATTATTCGCTGGCAACGGCCGGAGGCGGGGTGCGCGTGATGCCCATCAAGGGGTGGGTCGCGTCTGCACAAATCGCGGTCCCTGTCAAGTACTTATATCCCAATTACGATAACAAGGCGAGATTTCTGTTCAGCCTGACGCGGACCGTCTGATTGCGTCCTTTGCGTATACGCAAAACGGGAAGAGCGGTGCCCGCGCCCGGTTCAGGTGACCTGCATTACGTGGAGAGAATATGAAGAATATTTGGGAAGTCTGGCCCAAGGCGCTGACCGATGCGGAATGCGATGCGATCGTCAAGCGCGCGGCGCATTACGCGCCGCAGGAAGCGACGGTGGGATTTTCGGCAGACTTGCGCAGCGATGTGATCCAGCGCAGCTCGACCATCCGCTGGCTCGACGCCGGGCGTGAGAAGGACATCGTCTCGCGCATCATGTCATTCGTTCACGCCTCGAACCGATCGAACTTCGGCGCCGATATCGTCGCGCCTTACGAGGTCCAGTTCACCGAGTATCAGGCCACGAACAAAGGGCACTACGATTGGCATCAGGATGTCTGGCTGGAATCGGATAGGCCCTTCGCCAGAAAGCTTTCAGTTGTTGTGCAACTCTCGCCGTCGGCAGACTACCGGGGCGGCGAGTTCGAGTTCTTCGGCGTTCCAAACCCCGGCACCACTTTCCTCGATCGCGGTAGCATGCTGATCTTCCCTTCCTTCCTGCAACACCGCGTCCTTCCGGTGAGCGAGGGGAACCGGAAGAGTCTGGTGACCTGGATCGAAGGGCCCAACTGGCGCTGAAGGCGACCTCGCATGTGGAAGGTGCTGATCTCTTCGGACCGCATTCCCGCCGCTCCGCTTCATCCGGACATGGTGATCGCCTGCTTCCTTGCACTTCTGGTGCTGTGCGGTGCGGTCGCCTGTACCGATGTGACCCGGCGCCGCATTCCCAATGCGCTTTCACTGGCAGTCGCGTTTCTGGCAGTTCCTTACTGGCTAGGCTGGGCGGGAGCGTGGGGATTGCTGGCGCTGCTCCTTCACGTGCTGCCGATCGGACTTCTGGCGATCCCTTTGGTCTTACTGTTCTGGCTGCGCCTTTTTGGTGGCGGCGACGTCAAGCTGATCCTGGCGATGGCCTTGTGGGTCCCTCCGCAGGATCTTGCCGCGTTCTGCATGGCGGTTGCCCTTGCCGGCGGCCTGCTAGGCGGAGGAATGCAGGTGCTCCATCTGGTGTTCTGGCGCGTGAAAACGGACAGTGTGCCTTATGGACTTGCGATCGCGGCGGGCGCGATCGCCGTGCTCGGCCCGGCCATTCGTCTGGCGCTGGCCGCAAGTTGCGGGATCGCTCGTTAGATCCTCGTCCGTTGGGCCGCCAGACTGACGAGAAATAGAGCCGGATTGAAACCATTCCCGTCCGGTGTGTGAGGTGCTCTCGCAACACGGGTTCTGGCTGAAGCGATATTTTCGGGATTTGGCGGATATTTACGAAAAATGCGGATCAGAAAGACAAAAAAATCCGTTTTCGTCGGCGTGAGGCGAAAAATATGCCGCTAAACAGACTTCGATAAAGCACCAATCGGAATTCTATTCGATTTGAGTAAGTCGTAAAATTGGTATTTTTATTAATGCGTAGTCAGAGGCGTTATCGGGTCTCGACGCTCCTCGGGGGTGTAATTTGCGCTTTAATATAAAACTCTTCTATCGCCACGCAGCTTTGGGCCTGTCTTTGACGGCGTTGCCTTTGGCCACTGCTCTTTCGGTAAGCGCCCATGCCGCGCCATATGGTCCGGATGCCACGACTCCGGGCCAGCAGGCTGTGGCCGATGCTCTCGATTCCATCGCGTCACCTGGAACGACGCCCTATGGCAACATGCTGCAATCGATCGACGCACTGCCGGACTCGGCCGCGCGCGCAAATGCGCTGGGCCAGCTTTCGCCGCAGAACTACCGTCTGCTGCCCCGGCTTGCGATCCAGTCCATGGATGCCAGCGACCGCGAAATTCGCGGTTATCTGGTCGAACGGCGGGAAACCGCAGCAAGCGGCGACGCGCCCAAGCTGGGAGACCAGAGCATCAACTTCATGTTGAGCTTCGGCCTCAAACAAGCCGGATACGAGGCCCGCACGGACCGGCCGCAGGCGAATTCCGATAGCCGTTCGCTGCGTGCCGGCATCGATTTCACGCCGATCAAGGGCCTGATTCTGGGTACAACGCTGGGCATCGACGGGATCGATGCCAATCTCGATCGCAGCCAGCAGCCGCGCATCACCCAGTTCAACGTCGATATCGGGCCCTATGCGAGCTACTCGACCGGCAAGTTCTATGTTGATGCAACGGCGCTCTACAATCGCAGCAGTTACAAGCTCCGCCGTCAGATCAGTTGGAGCGGATTTTCGGACCAGCTACGAACCGGTGGAGACGGTGACAATGCCGCTGCCACGGTCGAGGCTGGTAGCATCCTGCAGCTCGGTGCCCTTCGGGCGCAACCCTTCGCCGGGCTGCAATACCGCTATGCTGATGTAAGCGGTTTCGTCGAGCGCGGCGGTGCGGCCTCCCTGGCCGTGGCGCAGTTCAAGACGGAATCCGTGCGCAGCAGCATCGGTCTGCGTGCCTCGACGACGGCCCGAACAGGTCTATGGACAATCAGGCCGACCGTCGAGGCACAATGGCAGCGCGAGCTGCGCTCCAATCCCGACAGCCGCATCGAGGCGACGTTCGCGAATGGCGGGACGCCGATATTCACGCTTCCCGAATCCCACTATTCCCGAAGCGTTGCCGTGGTTGGCGCAGGCCTGTCCGCGGTGCGCGGAGACCGGCTGACCATTCGCCTTTCCTACTCCGGCGAATTTGCCTCGGATCGTCATGTCCATGGCTTTGCCGTGACGGCAAGCCGGCGCTTCTGAGCACGGTCTTCAAATGTCAAAGAAGTCGGATCGAACCTAATTCCGCACGGTGGGATCGTGCCGGCCCGCTATCATGACATCACAAGGTCGCACGATCGGAGTTATCGATGGCAGGTTTCATAAGGGACATCCTCGCAACCCTGGCATACGAGCCCGCGCCCGCCGAGTTGCTTGCGTCCGATGCCGAGGCGCTGTCGCGGCTGGATGAGCGGCTTTCCGGGTTCGTCCAGGGCAATGTCCGATCGCGCGGGGCGATATCCATTCGCCCCTCCGACTGTAGCGTCTGGGACGGAAATCCCCGCGACGTTCCCGGTCTTTCGGCGGAGAGCTGCCGCTCGCTCATCGATTCCATCGCGTTGGAAGACGGGAACCGGATACCGGTTCTGGTGCGCCATAACCCGACCGGATCGGACCTGCCCTATCAGCTTCTCGTGGGCAGCCGCAGGCGGTTCGCGGTCGATTGGCTCAACCATAACGGGCGGCCGGAAATCCGGCTGAATGCGCTGATTGTCGAGCTTTCCGACGAAGAAGCCTTTCGTCTTGCGGACATCGAAAACCGCGAACGTCAGGATATTACCGAGCTGGACCGGGCGCGCAGTTACCAGAAGGCGGTGGACCAGTTCTACGGCGGCGTGCAGTCGCGCATGGCCGAAGCGCTTGGGCTGTCGAACAGCCAGCTCAGCCGTTTGCTGTCGTTGGCGCAGATGCCCGATGAAGTGGTCGATGCTTTCGCCACGCGCGACGAGTTGCGCGTTCGCCATTCCGAAGTGCTGACACCGCTGTTGCGCCGCCCGCAGCAATGTGAGCGCGTGCTGGCCACGGCGCGTGTGATCGGCGAGGAGCAGCAGAGGCTTTCCGCGACAGGCGAACGGATGATCCCGGCCGCAGCAGTGCTTGCCCGTCTCAAGGCTGCAGGCAAAACCGCGTCCGGCGTCCGGGAGGTCGAAGGCGTAATCGAGCTTAACGGTGCCCGGATCGGGCGGATGCGCAATGTTCGCGAGGGGCTTTCCGTCGAGCTTCTGGTGTCGGAGGGCTTGTCGGTCCGGGACCTTTGCAGCGCTCTGGAGGCCGCGATCCTGGATGCGCGCGCGCAAGTTGAAAGCCAGGACGACGAACTGGATATCGAGGACTGAGTGACCGTTTGGAAATTCGCGACACGCGAATTTCGCGGACTCTGAATCCCTCGTCTCCCGGATGGGGTTCGGCCTGCCGTGCCAGGCCGGACCGCCATGATGATCCTTTGGAAAGAGGTGCTGACCGCGCCGTTACGGTCTGCCCGGGGGATGATCCCCGGCGGGCGCCAATTGCACTCGCACCGGCGCTAATCGACAATCGCTGCGGTGCTCCCGATTTTGCGGGATATTGCCGGCTTTTTCGCAAGATTGCGCGCGTCTTGAAAGCGTATGGTCCGCAAATTCGCGGGCTGCGGCGTGGTTTTGCGTAGGCCTGCGAGGGGTTTTCGAATCTGCGCGCGGGGCTCCGATAGCCACCTCTCGCGACTGCCCTCATGGCGGCTTCTTCTACCCACGATCGGACCGATTGGAGGCCCTAGGTTCCTGCGAACTGGGCAAATTCCATGGAGGTCGACTATGAGACACGATCTAACAAAAGCCGGGCCAACAAAAGCCGGGCGCACAAAAAACGCGAACAGGGGCGGCATCAGATATGCGCTGCTGTGTGCAACGGCGATACCTGCACTTTTGCTTGCCGGCTGCGCGGACGGCGTTGGTTTCAAGGTAGGCGCTGGCGGATCACCGTCGGGCCCCACCAGCCCGAGCGGGCCGAGTGGACCAAGCAGTCCGACTGGCCCCAGCGGACCTAGCGGCCCTAGCGGTCCCAGCGGTCCCAGCGGTCCCAGCGGACCTAGCGGACCAAGTGGTCCTAGCGACCCCAGTGGTCCGACTGGTCCCAGCGGTCCGACCGGCCCGAGCGGTCCGACCGGCCCGAGCGGTCCGAGTGATCCCAGTGGTCCGACTGGCCCCAGTGGTCCGACTGGCCCCAGCGGTCCGACCGGCCCGAGCGGTCCGACCGGCCCGAGCGGTCCGAGTGATCCCAGTGGTCCGACTGGCCCTAGTGGTCCGACTGGCCCTAGTGGTCCGACTGGCCCTAGTGGTCCGACTGGCCCCAGTGGTCCGACTGGCCCTAGTGGTCCGACTGGCCCCAGTGGTCCGACTGGCCCCAGTGGTCCGACTGGCCCCAGTGGTCCGACTGGCCCCAGTGGTCCGACTGGCCCCAGTGGTCCGACTGGCCCCAGTGGTCCGACTGGCCCTAGTGGTCCGACTGGCCCCAGTGGTCCGACTGGCCCCAGTGGTCCGACCGGTCCCAGCGGCCCGACTGGTCCCAGTGGTCCCACAGACCCGACCGGCCCGACGACATCGAGCTATACCGGTCCGGTGGCGGGCGTGGGTGTCGGCGGCACGTCCCTTTTGGGGCCGAGCGGCTCAGGCACGCTGATCAACGTCAACGTCGCTCCCGAAACGGCAACCGATCCCAGCACGGGCGGCCTCGCGGTCGATGTGCTGACGGGTGACGGCAAGGTCGTCCAGGTCGTGCTGCCCACCACCAACGAGCAGACGCAGGCCGCACTGGCACCGGTCGGCTCGCTGGCCGGGGCGCTGCTCGGCAGCCAGGTCGGCGGGACCGTGACGCAAGTCACCGATGGGCTCGCCCCCGTGGTTACGGCAGTCACCTCGACGGTGAATAGCGTCACCTCGCCGCTGCTCGGCACGGTGGACAGTCTGCTGTCTCCGGTCGTGGGCAACAGCGGTGTGCTGGCGCCCGTCACGGGCCAGCTTGGCGGTCTGGTCGACGGGGTGACCGGCGCGCTCGGCGGGAACGGCGATCCGGCACGGACGTACAATGGTCCGCTGATCGGAGTGGATGCCGGCAACAATGCGCTGACCGGTGCAAGCACCACGGACACGCTCGCCGGGGTCAACGTGCTGTCGAACAATCCGGGCCTCGCCTCGGGTCAACTGGTGACGGCCGATGTGCTATCGAACGGCAAAGTGCTCGATGTTGCCTTGCCGACGACGAGCGAGGCGGTGGCCGTGGGGCTTGCGCCGGTGGGCAATCTTGCCGGTTCGCTGCTGGGCAGTCAGGTCGGCGGCGCCGTGGATCAGGTGACGACCGGACTGGCGCCCGTGGTCGCGCCGGTCACGGCGGTTGTCTCGGCCGTTACCTCGCCCATTCTCGATGCGGTGAACGGTTCGCTTGGGCAAGTTGTCGGCAAGCTCGGCACGGGTGAGGGCACGTCGGCCCTTGCGCCGGTAACCGGATTGGTGAGCGGCGTGCTGGGCAGCGTCGGTACCGGTTCCAGCGGCACCGGTTCGATCCTCGCGCCTGTGACCAGCACAGTGGCAGCACTGACGGGCTCCACGGGCTCGGGCAGCACTGCCAACGTACTGGCCCCGGTCACCACGCTTGTGAGCGGTGTGCTCGGCGGCGTCGGTACCGGTTCGGGTGCAACCGGCTCGATCCTTGCACCGGTTACCGGCACTGTCACCGCTCTGGTGAACGGTGTGGTCGGAAGCGTCGGCTCGGGGTCGAGCGGCACCGGCTCGATCCTCGCGCCCGTGACTAGCACGGTCGGCACCCTGACCGGGACTGGCAGTACCGGGAACGTACTGAGTGCCGTTACGGCGCCCGTCACAGCGTTGGTGAGCGGTGTGACGGGGAGTGTCGGTTCCGGCTCAAGCAGCGCGGGCTCGGTGCTCGCGCCGGTGACCAGCACGGTAACGGCCGTGGTGGGCACTGTGGTCGGCGGCGTCGGTTCTGGCTCGACTGCGACGGGATCGGTGCTTGCGCCGGTCACGAATGTCGTCAGCTCGTTGCTCGGCGGCACCACCGGTACCTCGTCGACGGGGGGATTGCTTGCCCCTCTCACCGGGCTGCTGGGCGGTCACGTGAACAAATAGCCTCTGGCGTGCTCGGTGCCCCAAGGACCCCCCATGGCCGAGCACGCTGCACCTCGTTGTTAAACGAGGTGGGGTGAGGGGGCGGCTGAATGTCTCCGGCCGCTCCCTCATTTTCTTTCAATAACGAGACAACGTGTTGGCCCGGGCGGGGTGGATCTTCGCCCGGGCCGCTTTGTTTTCGGAGCCGGTAGCTCCGCGCAGGCGGGAGGCACCGATTGATATTCAATCCGGTGCGTAAAATTGAGCCAGACTGAGTACTTAACCAAACTTGCCGGTTTGCGCAGGCGAAGCAGGGAATTGCGCCGCTTCCCCCGCCAATTTGCGTGCTTCTGCCGCCGGATCATGGGCTTTGCGCTGCCGGTTTCCCGATTTGCGTAGCCACGCGCAGTGTTTGTTACCGGCGGCGTCGGGGGCTTTGGGCGCAGGGAAGCGACATGGCCGGGATGGCTCCTTCTGGATGCGGTCCCCGCCCGCAGCCGCCGTATGCACTGCGACAGACAAGGCCTGCTCAGGGCCACCGCCAAGCCGGAGACTGTCGATGCCAATTCGTCACTTATCTGCCCTTCGCAAGCACGCGCTGCTGGGTACTGCAATTCTGCCCGTTGTCATGCTGGGGGCATGTTCGGGCAGTTCGGGGCTGCACGTTGCTCCCACCAGCCCGAGCGGGCCAAGCAGCCCGAGTGGACCAAGCGGTCCCAGTGGCCCGAGCAGCCCGAGCGGTCCGACTGGTCCCAGCGGCCCAAGCGGCCCCAGCGACCCAAGCGGTCCGACTGGCCCCAGTGGTCCAACAGGCCCCAGTGGTCCAACAGGCCCCAGTGGTCCAACAGGCCCGACCGGCCCGACCGGCCCGACGACATCGAGCTATACCGGCCCGGTGGCAGGCGTGGGTGTCGGCGGCACATCCCTGTTGGGGCCGAGCGGCTCGGGCACGCTGATCAACGTCAACGTCGCTCCCGAAACGGCGACCGATCCCAGCAAGGGCGGCCTCGCGGTCGATGTGCTGACGGGTGACGGCAAAGTCGTTCAGGTGGTCCTGCCCACTACGAACGAGCAGACTCAGGCCGCGCTGGCGCCGGTCGGCTCACTGGCCGGGGCGCTGCTCGGCAGCCAGGTCGGCGGGACCGTGACGCAAGTCACCGATGGGCTCTCGCCCGTGGTCACTGTGGTGACCTCCACGGTCAACGGTGTCACTTCGCCGCTGCTCGGCACGGTGGACAGTCTGCTGTCTCCGGTCGTGGGCAAGAGCGGTGTGCTGGCGCCCGTCACGGGCCAGCTTGGCGGTCTGGTCGACGGGGTGACCGGCGCGCTCGGCGGGAACGGCGATCCGGCACGGACGTACAATGGTCCGCTGATCGGACTGGATGCCGGCAACAATGCGCTGACCGGTGCAAGCACCACGGACACGCTCGCCGGGGTCAACGTGCTGTCGAACAATCCGGGCCTCGCCTCGGGGCAACTGGTGACGGCCGATGTGTTGTCGAACGGCAAAGTGCTCGATGTTGCCTTGCCGACGACGAGCGAGGCGGTGGCCGTGGGGCTTGCGCCGGTGGGCAATCTTGCCGGTTCGCTGCTGGGCAGTCAGGTCGGCGGCGCCGTGGATCAGGTGACGACCGGACTGGCGCCCGTGGTCGCGCCGGTCACGGCGGTTGTCTCGGCCGTTACCTCGCCCATTCTCGATGCGGTGAACGGTTCGCTTGGGCAAGTTGTCGGCAAGCTCGGCACGGGTGAGGGCACGTCGGCCCTTGCGCCGGTAACCGGATTGGTGAGCGGCGTGCTGGGCAGCGTCGGTACCGGTTCCAGCGGCGCCGGTTCGATCCTCGCGCCTGTGACCAGCACGGTTGCGACGCTGACGGGCTCTGCCGCGGCCGGCACCGGCGGTACCGCCGGCGTACTGGCCCCCGTTACCACGCTTGTAAGCGGCGTGCTCGGCGGCGTCGGCTCGGGTTCGAGCGGCACCGGCTCGATCCTTGCACCGGTGACCAGCACGGTCGCGACCCTGACGGGCTCCACTGCGGCCGGCACCGGCGGTACCGCCGGCGTACTGGCCCCCGTTACCACGCTTGTAAGCGGCGTGCTCGGCGGCGTCGGCTCGGGTTCGAGCGGCACCGGCTCGATCCTTGCACCGGTGACCAGCACGGTCGCGACCCTGACAGGCTCCACTGCGGCCGGCACCGGCGGAACCGTCACCGTGCTGACCGCCGTTACCGCGCCGGTAACAGCGCTTGTGAGCGGCGTCCTGGGCGGCGTCAGTTCCGGTTCGGGAAGCACCGGTTCCATTCTTGCGCCGGTAACGGGGCTTCTCAGCGGGCTTCATGGTGGCGGGCAGTAGCCCGCCGCCGTGAGCGCGAACCCGCAAGTCCGAAACACGATCAATTCTTCACAGCTGGGGGGCCCCAAACATGATTGACCTGGATCGCATCAGTCCACCCGATCGTCGCAGCAACTATCTCGTCGTCCTGCGGATCGACAATGCCCGCGCGCTTGAGGCCGCTTACGGAAGCGATGTGCTCTGCGCCGCGGTCGAGCATATCCGGCAGGGCGTCGAGCAGTGCCTTGAGCCCGCCGAAGTGGTCGATGTGACCACGCGCGGTCTTACCGTGCTGGCACACGCCGCCGTGATCGCGACGGACTTCGTGCGCACCCAGGTTGACGAGCTGTGCCTGGCACTCAGCACTTCGCCGCTGCATTATGGCGAGGCGGATATCCTGCTGTCGATTTCCGCCGGATACAGCGATCCCAACGAAGACGGCGTCGACCGCCACAGCACCGAAGCGAAGTGGATGGCGCTCCGCCGCCTCAAGGGGGCAGTGGCACCTGCGCTGGCGGTGGTCCCGTGCAACGAGCATGAGGAAATGCGCTACCGGGCCGACATGGCTATCGCTGCGCCGCTCATCATGCGCCATGTCGCGGGCGAGACCTTCTTCGCATGGCGGCCGATCTTCAGCCCGGAGGATCCCTCGATCGTACTGCGGCACGAGGCCCTGCTGCGCTATCCGGGGGAGCGCGGCGAGCAGTTCGATTGCGCACGGCCCTATCGTGCGCTGGTGCGGATCGGCCTTGCCCACTTGCTGGACCGGTTGCTGGTCATTCGGGTTCTTGACGAGTTGGAAGCCGATCCGGAAGCGGAACTCTCGATCGAGATTGCGCTTCAGAGCCTGTCGTTCGACTTGTGCGGCCAGGACAGCGCCTGGACCGAGCTGATGGCCCGGCTGGAGCAGAAGCCCGAACTGGCGCGCCGTCTCGTTCTGGAGGTCCACGAAGCCACAGCCCATTCGCCGCGCGACGACACCTTCACGTTCCTTGGCGTGTTCCGGGCGCTGGGAGGCCGTCTTTCAGTGGCAGGGTTCGGTTCCTGCAGCGCCTCGATCCGCGAGGTGGCGCGGCTGCGGCCCGACACGCTGAAGCTGGACAGCGCCTTCATCCGCACGGCGTTCAGTTCGGGGCTGAGCCGCGCGCGTTTTGCGGATCTTGTCGATCTGGCGCGCTCGCTGACCGCCATCGTCGTCGCCGACGGGGTGGAGACGCCGGACCAGTGGGACATCGTTGCCGAGCTGGGCGTCCAATGGATCGTCGGTGCGCGGCGCAACCGGGCCAGCACCCGGAGAATCTGGTTTAATCCCGTCTACGACCGGCTGGCGGCGGACGACCTGCTCGAACCGCCGGCCCTGAACATGGAACCGGTTCGCCGGGCGGCCGGGACACGCCGCCACTAAGTCACACCAACGAATAGAGACACTGCTCAGGAAAGGATTGGGACATGAATATCGAATCCCTCAAGCGTGCGAGCGACCTGCTTTCCATCGCCCTCGATATCCTCGATGAGAGCGAGGCCACGGTCACTGCTTCGCTGGTGACGAGCGCCATCGACGCGCTCGATTTCGAGAAATTCGAAAGGGAACGCCGGACCCAGCGCGCCCGCATGCCCCGGCGTCTGCCGCTGCCATCGCTGCGCAGCTGCGCCTGATTTCGGGCGCGGTTCGCGCGCCCGGAAAAAAAGTACAGCCAGATAGGCTGTGGTCGGAGGCAAGCCGGATATAGTTGCGGTATGGGATGTGCAGTCCTGCGGATATGTTGGCCACCAGTGGCGGCTTTGGGGGACTGAAATGCAGCGGCGCGGCGAAGTGCTGGTCATCGACGATGTGATTGCGATCGTCGAGGAACTGGTAACCCTGTTGTCGTGGCATGAGGTTGGCGCGCATGGCGCGACCAATCTCACAGATGCCCTCGAAGTCCTGACGGACTGTCCCGAGATCAGGGTCGTCGCGTGCGACGTGCGGCTCGACAGGGAATCCGGACTGGACATCATACCGCGCATTCTTGAGCACCCCGAATTGCGACGCCGGCCGTTCCGCTTCCTTTTCATGAGTGGTGATCCCATGCAGGTTCAACATTTTCCAGCGGCCTCAGAGCACTACATCCTCACCAAGCCGGTCCAGCCCCGGGCGCTTATGCGGGCGATCACGTCGATGCTCGGCCCGGATGCCGATCCGGAATTCGGGAATGATCGCGACGCGCAGGGCGCGCAAAGCATGGGCGCGTCTCCTCGTGTCTGACTGCCCGTCCAATCAGCTCGACAATCCCCACGCGCTGCGCGCGCTGCTTTCGGAATTGAGCGCGCGAACGGCGGGGGAACTGGTTCATGACTTCCGGCTGGACACAGCCAGTTCGACGATCCGTTTCCGGCGCGGCTATCCTGAAACCCATGTCGACGAGGCCATTCGGATCGCTCCCGGTGAGGGGCGCGATCTGGAGGCGCTTGCCGCTTCCGGCGGAACCAGCGCGATCTTGCACCCGCTTGGGGCGGATGGAGGGAATTTGGAAGTTCTCGTGGCCGACAATCGCGGCGGCGCGCATTGGGGAAGGGCGGTTATCCTGCGCGGCGGCCCGGTTCGGACACGCGAAGCGGCGCACACCATCGCTCACGAGCTGCGCCAGCCCCTCTTCACGATTTCGATTGCGGGAGAGCGGCTGCGCTATCTGCTGGCACGGGCCGGCGTGCCGGAAACGGAAGCAAATTCGGCGCTGGAACGGATCGCGGGGCAAGTCGAGCGGGCGCAAATCATTATTGCGCGAACGCTGGGACAGGGCGACCCGCTCGAAGCGGTGGGCACGCGGGGGCCGGCGGATTTGACAGCGACGGCCAGGAGCGCGGTCGGTTTTCTGGAAGGCATGTTCGCACCGGCGGACATCTCGGTCGAGTTTCGCACCGATGGCCGTCCGGCCCGCGTCAATCTCGATGACGTGGCGCTGGAACAGGTTTTCGTGAACGTGGTGCGCAATGCCATCGAGTCAATCGAACGCCGCCGCTATCAGGGATGGGGCGAGCGCGGCCGCATCACGGTGGAGGTCGCGCGCGAGGGCGGCACGGCGCGGGCCACAGTGACGGATAACGGCGCCGGTCTTTCGAACGATCCCGCTTCCATCACGCGCCCCGGCCATCGTACCGAGAGGGGCCGGCGCGGCTCCGGCCTAGGCCTGTCGATCTGCCGCGACATTCTCGCCCCGGTGAACGGCACCGTGCGGCTGGCGGCGGGCGGCGGCGAGGGGGTTATCGTCGAAATAACCGTCCCGATTGTCGATGGCGCCAAAGCCTCAGATATCGTCACGACCTAGACGAATAAGAAAGCGCGTTCCCGTGTTGCCCCAATACTGGCAGCGAAAGTCTCCGGACGCGGCAAGGGCCACATGTTCGACCAGCCAATGCGTGGCATGATCGAGCATCGGCCCTGGCACCCTTTCCCCGTCCTCGCCAAAGCATTGCACGGAAATCACCACGAATGCGGGGCTCAGCCGGGCCATCAAGCGCACTTTACCTTTGCGCTTGGCGCCGTCGGGCGCGGTGAAGCTGGCAAATGCGTTGAGAAGCGCGGCAACCGTCATCATTTCCAGCGCGCCGTGCTGGGTGGGGATCAAATGCTCCAGCCCGTCTCCGGCAAGGTCGATGGAAACGCCATGATGGCGCACATTGGACTTGGTGGCGGCGACCGCGCGCTCCAGCGCACTGCGCACGTTGAGCGTGGTCAATTCACGGTTGCCGTCGCGGCCGAAACCGCGGAACAGCCCCAGAATATAGGCCGCCGTCTCGGTATGGGTTGCAATTCTGGCGACGCGATCGGCAAGATCGGCCTTGCGTGCCGGATCGATGTCGAGCTGTTCGACAATATAGCCCAGATTGCCGTTGGCCATTGAGATCACATTGAGCGGCTGCGCCAGATCATGAAGCATCCCGCTGGTGATCCGACCCAATAGCAAGTCGCGCGCCACTGGCACGAGACCGGCGTCGCCCCAGGTCAGCAGGCGTGCGTCCCCCATCGCCAGATGCCGCGCGGCCCCGCAGCCAAGGTACGCCGCGCAAGGAATGCCGATGATCGAAATCATTGCGCCACCGGAACCCGCAAGCAGAAATCCCGTGGCACGGCAGGCAATCACCAGCGCGAGTGTCAGCACCCATGTCCAGCGTGGGGGTTGAAGCATCGTGGGTAGCAGGCGCCGGGGAATGGCGATTGCAAGGATCGCCAGCCCGAGCAGTATCCAGCATTCGAGCGCGTGACGCGCGCTTTCGTTCAGCAGGAGGTTGAGCCCGAACACAGCGGCGATGAGCGAGAGCTTGAAACGGTTGGTCAGCACCAGCAACGCGCCCAGCGCGGCGGCGGCGGGCATGGCGGCGAAGGGTGCACGATGGACCGTCAGTGCGAAAATCACCGCACCGAAGCCGATGACCGTGGGAAACAGCTGGGTTCCGTCCTCCCAGGCGCGCATGCGCAAGGACAGCGGCGTCAGAAATCGCCGGGCCTTGCCGCCTTCCTGTGGCAGCGGATCGTCGAGCTCGGGCGGCGCAATGTCTTTCTCCCGCTTCGCCGCAAAGGACGCGAGTTCGACCACCGTATTGTCGATGTTTCTCATATTGCGTGCGCTCCCCCAAGTCGACGCGGACCCCCAATGGGCATCATTTGCCGCTTAAGCCTCATTTGCAAGGATCTCTCTTGGTCAAGATTTATGGGGCATTTGCGGCGGCATGGAACAAGCATCGTCTGCCATTTCGATTTTCCGCCGAACGAACATAAGGATCAGGCGCTGTTCTTTTCTGCATTGGCGCGCGAGAAATGCGGAATTGGTTAAAGACAATTCATCTTTGCGCGCCGGAATCGCCGTTAATTGTGCGACGCAACATTATTCTTCCCCATCATTGAGACCAGGAAAACCAGGTAAAAGAACCAATACGGACATGATCGGAAGTACTTTTGCCTCATCGCGCGCGGTCGAGACCCGCGGGTTTGCGGTGCGGACGGCCCGCAGCCGAATGCGGCGTGCCAAAACGCAAATCCGGTAGTCCCCCTCGATGCCCTCGCATCGGCTTCTTCTCCACACGCTGCGGAATCCGAGAATGGATATTGTAGGCACGCAACATCGCATTCCGATCGCGCAAAGTGGGAAAATGATCCGTTTTGGATGCCACGCCGCCGATCGATTTGCGTAAGCGCAAGGTTCTGGGGGTGATTGCATGCGCTTGGGTTCTAAAGCGAAGCTGACGATAGGCGTCGGACTCGTGGCGGCGTGCAGCTTCGCCGTCATGGGGCTTCGCGAACTTGGCAGGTCCAGTCAGACCGTGCCCGATCTTGCCGCGCATGCTGCCGCGCAGAATGTGGCGCCTGCCCGGCCCCTGCTGGTCGCAACGACAAGGACGATCACGACCGGCGAAACGATCCGCGCGGATATGATCCGCAACGCGACGGCCGACCTTGCGAAGTTTCCGACTGCGGCATCTTCCGTCGAAGTACTCGGCAAAGTCGCCACGCATGATATTCCGGCCAATTCGCTCATCCCGCGCAGCGTGATCGATCAGGAGACCAAGCTGGCCATTCGCGTGCCCATGGGGATGCGCGCGATCAGCATCGATACGACGGCGGAAATCGCCGTGGCCGGTCTGGTTCGCCCGGGCGACCGCGTGGACGTGCAAGTCGTCTACCCCGGCGAGGATGCGATAAGCGGTGCACGGGGCAGCGGCCGCAGCGAGGCGCGGACTCTGCTCCAGATGGTGCCGGTGCTCGCCGTGGGGGATGTCGTGGTGGGCACGCCGCCGCACGCAGGCATCGCGTCTGACGTGAGCGCGCCGCCCCCGCCCGCGCGGACCGTCACGCTGGCACTTTCGCCGGAGCAAGTGTCCAGGCTCTCGCTCGCGAAGAACACCGGTGCGCTTTACCTCTCGCTGCGCAATCCCAGCGATCAGGCTCAGGTCGAGCTGGCGGCAGAAGAAACGCCGCGATCGCTGGCGCCATCGGCGCTGCGTTCCATCGCGCCCGTCAGAGCGGCACCGAAAATTGTCCAGAGAACGGCCGTGCGGCCCGCTCCCCGTCCGGCGCCCAAACCTCGCGCCATCGAACTGGTGGTCGGCGGTAACAGCCAAACTATCTACTCAGGGAGTGCGCCGCATTGAAACCCTTCGTGGCCTCCTGTCTTGCCGTTGCGGCGGCATCCTTGTCGGTCTCGCTTCCCGTTTCCCCCGCGCGCGCGCAGGAGGCTGGATCCAGGCGCGAAACGCTCCAGGTCGACGAGAAGCGCACGCTTTCGTTCGCGGATGACATTGGCCGCATCGAAGTCAGCCGCGAAGGCGTGATCGCGGTTTCGGCCCCGACATCCCGTTCGCTGAAAGTGACCGGGGTCGGCGGAGGCGAGGCGCAGCTTACGGTCTATGCCGCCGACGGCAGCGTGCTCGGCCAGACGCTGGTGAATGTGGAGACCGCGCAGACGGCAGCATCCGGCGGCGGGGCTGGGCCTGCAGGCTTCCGGCCCGGCGAGAAGGTCGTAGCCGTGGATGTCCAGTTTGCCGCGGTGTCCAGTTCCACGCTCCGGGCGCTTGGCTTCAGCTTTTCGAAGCTGGCCGGCGATCTTCAGGGCGCGGTGATTTCGCCCAGCAGCCTGGTCAGTTCGAGCTTTACCAGCACTGGCCTCAGCATCGATGCTACAGCGCCGCTCCAGAGCGCGTTCAACCTTTTCCTGTCGGCGCCCAATCGCGGGATCGGGGCGGTACTCAGCGCGCTGTCCTCCAACGGGCTGTCGCAGCTTTTGGCCCAGCCCACGTTGCTGGTGCGTTCGGGCGAGCAGGCCAGCTTCCTGGCGGGCGGCGAGTTTCCGGTGCCGGTGCCGCAGTCCTACGGCGGTTCGGGCAATACCATCTCGATCCAGTACAAGGAATTCGGGGTGCGGCTGACAGTGACGCCTTTCGTGCTCTCGAAAGACCATATCGTTCTCAAGCTGGCGCCCGAAGTCAGTGAGCTGGACTACAACAATGGCGTCCAGCTTCAGGGCTACACCGTGCCGGGCATCCGTCGCCGGTCGGCGGAGACCACGGTGGAACTGGGCAGCGGCCAGAGCTTCGTTATCGCCGGGCTCAACTACAGCAACAGCTCGATCTCGAAGGACAAACTGCCGCTGCTGGGCGACATTCCCGTGCTCGGTGCCTTCTTCAAGCGGCAGCAGAACCAGCGGGAGCGGCAGGAGCTGATTATCGTCGCGACGCCGCGACTGGTCGAGCCGGACGCCGTCCCGGCGCCGCTTCCAGCATCCATGACGCCGGTCGATCCGACGATGGGCCAGATGATCGTGGGCAATGACGGCGTCGATCAGGCCGTGGGTTCCTTTGGGGTAGTGAGGCGCTGACATGCCGACGATCAATCTTCTCTCCGTCGATCGCACGCTCGAACGCCGCCTTGCCGAAGCCGTGGGCGAACATGTCGACGTCGAGATGATCCAGTCGATGGAGCTGGCCGATCTCTCCGGCCCGGGCATCGTCGTGATCGATCATACATCGGTGCCCGCCGACCGTTCGCTGGCATCCTCGATTGGTCACGTCCTGCACGCCGCGCCCGGGCGCGGCGTGGTCGTGGCGACGGACGACATGTACGCCGATCAGGTGCTGCAGGCGATCCGGGCGGGCGCGGCCGACGTCTTCGCACGCAATTCCGAAAGCAAGCACATCGCGGAAGTGGTGACGCGCCTGCTCAACAATTCGATGACGGCGCAGGGCCGGCTCGGGCGTCTCACACTGGTCCTCGGCACAGATCAGGAAGCCATGGCGATGCTGGCTACCGACATGGCGCTGGCCTACAGCCTGAGCGACGCCGCCAGCCTGCTGGTCGACTGTACGCTGCCGTCGAGCACGGCCGAGGCCTATCTCGATCTCAAGGTCGATTACGGTCTGGCCGCCGCCGTTTCCGACATCGACCGAATGGATACGAGCCTGCTGTCCGACGCGCTGGCGCGCCATGAGGCGAGCGGACTGTCGCTGCTGACGTTCGACGGCGGCACCGGTGCCGAACCGGCCGGCATAGGTCCGAACGACATCGTCGGGCTCATTCAGTTGCTGCGGGCCAATTTCGAGCATGTGGTGCTTGGCGCGGGCAGTCTGAAGCATGCCGGGCTTCTGCGCGAACTCGCTTCGCAGGCCTCGGCCGTGGAAGTGGTCTGCAGCCAGTCGATCCGCGAACTCGATGCCTGCCGCCGCTTGCTGGAAAAGGTTTCGCTCGACACCGCGACGGCGACCCGCGTGCGGTTGATCGTCTGGGACCACGATCCCAGGATCCTGCTGGACGGGCGCCGGATGGCCGATGTGTTGGGGATCGACGCGGTGATGGGCATCCAGACCGACCGCGTTCGCGCGCGCAATGCGCTCAATGCCGGCAAGCCGATGATGCTCGATCGCGACGGTGGCGGCTATGCGCAGGCGATCCGCCGGGCCTGCAACATAGCGGCGCCGGTAAAGGGCGCGCGGGTCGGCATCGACCGGATGCGCCGCGCGGTTCTGCGTCTGGTGGAGAAGTCCGCATGAGCCTGCTCACCGCCGACGACGCGATCCTGCGCCATGCAGGCGGCCAAGGCCGCGCGGCGGTGGCCCAGCCCACGGCCCAGCGGATGAGCGACTCCTATCAGGCGGTCAAGGCGCTCACTTGCCAGCAAGTGATCGACCAGCTCGAAGCACAGGGCGTGACGGCCGAGGCGCTAGACCAGCGGGTGCTTCGGCAGGAGATCGAACAGGTCATCAGCAGCCGCAGCCGGCGCGGCCAGCTTGCGCTCAACAGCGCCGAGCGGCTCGTGCTGATCGAGGATGTCGAAGACGAAGTGGTCGGCCTCGGGCCGCTGGCGCCGCTTCTGCGCGATCCCGGCATCGACGACATCATCGTCAATGGCCCGCACACGATCTACGTCGAACGGGCGGGGATGCTCGAACAGGTCGAGACGCGCTTCCGCGACGACGGCCATCTCATGAACATCATCCAGCGGATCGTCGGCCCGATCGGTCGCCGCGTGGATGAGGCGACGCCGTTCGTCGATGCGCGTCTGGCCGATGGGTCGCGCGTCAATATCGTCATTCCTCCCATCGCGCTCGATGGCCCGCTCGTTTCGATTCGCAAGTTTCGCCTTCAGGCGCTGACGGTCGAGGACTGCGTCAACAGCGGCGTGATGAGTGTGCCGATGGCGGCCTATATTTCGAGCGCGGTGCGCTCGCGGCTCAATATCCTCATTTGCGGCGGAACGGGTGCGGGCAAGTCCACGCTGCTCAACGTCCTGTCGGGCTGCATCGGCGACCGCGAGCGGCTGGTCACCATCGAGGATGCCGCCGAGCTGCAATTGCGCCAGAACCATGTCGTGCGCCTCGAAACGCGGCCGCCCAGCGTGGACGGCAGCCGCGAAGTCAGTGCGCGCGATCTCCTGCGCAATGCGCTGCGTATGCGCCCTGACCGCATTATCCTGGGCGAGGTGCGCGGCACCGAGGTCGTGGAAATGCTGCAAGCCATGTCCACCGGGCACGACGGATCGATGGCGACGCTTCACGGCAATTCTCCGCGCGACGCACTTGCCCGACTGGAGATGCTGCTGGGCTTTGCGGGTCAGCAAAGCGACATCCGCGCGCTGCGCCGTTTCGTGGCCAACAGCGTTCACGTCATCGTCAATATCCAGCGGCTGGCCACTGGCGCGCGTCGGGTGACGTCGGTGACGGAAGTGACAGGGGTGGAAGGCGACGCCTATTCGCTCAATGAGCTGTTCCGCTTCGACGAGCAGCCGCCGATGTCAGGCGAGGGCGCCTTCCAGACGCTCTCTCCGCGTCCCTATCATGCCGCACGCCTGCGCGATTTCGTGATGCCCACTGCGGCGGGATCGAAGCGCGGCGGCGAAGCGTCCGGGATCGCCGCATGGTGAGAGCGGCCGCCTATCTCGCGCTGGCGCTGGTGGTTCTGGGCATCATCGCTTTTTACCTCCTGGTCGAGCGCGCGCGCGGGCTTGCGGCCATCGATCGCCGGCTGGGACAGATGGCGGGGCCGCACCTTGGCACGGTCCGGACGATCGTGCCGATTTCCGTTCCCGAACGCGTCGCGCCGCTGCTGGCGCAGGCGCAAGTCGAAATGACCCTTCAGGGACTGCGCAACCTGGCTCTGGCGGGATTGGCGATAGTCGGCGTCGTGCTGTTTCTTGCCGGGCCGGTAGCGGCGCTGGCGCTGCTCGCGGGGATTCCGTTCTGCGCCTGGTCCTGGCTTCAGGCCCGCGCCCGCAAGCGCACCGAGGCGCTGACCGATGCTTTGCCGCTCTACCTTGACGGCGTGCGCCAGCTTCAGGCCATCGGCAATTCGCTTTCGCAGGCGCTGGAGCGGGCCTTGGCCGATGCGCCTGAGATCGTGCGCAGCTACTTTGCGGGCACCGCGCGGCGGCTGGAAATGGGCGCGCCGGTCGGTGAAACCATGCAGCAGCTTGCCGATCGCCTGCGCATTCCGGAAGTTTCCATGCTGGCCGCTGCGATCCGCACCAATCTGCGGTTCGGCGGCTCGCTGGGCGCGACATTGACCAATCTTGCCGCCATCCTGCGCGAGCGGGTGCGGATCCGCCGCGAACTGGCCGCCGCGACGTCCGAGGCGCGGATCAGCTCGCGGGTTCTGATCGCGATGCCCTTGCTCGCCATGATCATGCTCGTGGCGACGAACCCCGCCTACATCGACTTCTTCATCCACGACGCGCGCGGACAGAAGCTGTCGGTGATGGCGATCGGTCTGGAGCTGATCGGGATCCTCGTGGTGAGCCGCATGATGAGGCTTGCGTTCTGATGGCCGCGCTGCTCCCGCTCATCCTGTTTTCGCTGTCGCTCGGCGGCGTGGTGGTCGCTTGCGCCGGCTACCGGCTGCTGCGGATCGACGCGCGGCTGCGGGAGCGGGTGCACGGCAATGGGCTGCGCCAGACGCCGACCTCCCGGCTGCCGTTTCGCCTGCCGCGCCTGTTTAACATCCGCGGGCGGGATCGCGACGAAGTCGAGAAGCGGCTGCGCAAGGCGGGTTATTTCGACCCTTCCGCCATCGAGGTCTTCGCATGGCTGCGCGTGGCGGCGGCCGCTACCGCCGCGCTCGTCAGCATGGCGGCCTGCATGGCTGCCACCGGCAATCCGTTCACGCCCATTTTCCCGACGTTCGCCGCCGCCGGCGGGACCTATATCGGCGCCAAATATGTCCTGCAAATGCGGGCCAACGCCCGTGAGCGGATCCTTACCGCCGAATTTCCCTTCCTGCTCGATCTCATGCTGATGATGCTGGAGAGCGGCGTCTCGCTGGACCAGTGCTTCCGGGCGATTGCGCGGGATGAGCAAGTGGCGGTCCCCAACCATGCCCGCCTTGTGGGCATGCTGGTCGACGATCTCGATCGCGGGCAGGACTATCAGGTCGCGTTCGACCGCTGGGCCACGCGCGTAGCGGTGAACGGCGCGCGCGAACTGGCCACGGTGTTCCGTCAGTCGCTGTTCCACGGCATGGAACTGGTGCCTTCGCTCCGCGAATTCGTGCGCGAATTTTCGCAGCGGCGCGTCGCCCGCGCGCGCGAGGCGATTGGCGCCGTGACCGTGCGGATGGTCATTCTGATGCTGGTGTTCTTCATGCCCGCGCTTTTCATCGTGCTGGCAGGGCCACCGGTTGCGGCGATCCTCGATACCTTGCGGAGTTCGGTCCCATGATGCGCAGTAGACTTGCAGCCAGGGTTCTGGCGCCGATCCTTCTTGCGAGTATCGCCCATCCCGCATCCGCCGCGGAGCGGGGCAACCCGGCCGAAGCGCTGGCCGATCCGGGCGACCAGGGTTCCACCCGCACGCTCTATCTCTCGTTGATCCGGCAGGCACGGGTCGACGGGCGGTCGCGCGCCGCGCTGGCCTATCTCGACGATTTCGACCGCCAGTATCCCCGAGACCGCGAGGCGCTAGTGCTGCGGATCAATTGCCTGCTCGATCTTGGCCAGACCGAAGAGGCGCGTACTGCGCTGAAGCGCATTCCGCCGAACGACCGCGATGGACAGGTGCTGGAAATTCGCGGCCACGTTTCTGCTGCGCTGGGGGATTGGGCGCAGGCGGCGCGCGACTACGGTGCCGCGCTCGATGCCAGCCCCGCCAACCCGTTTGTCGGCAATGCACTGGGCTATGCGCGGCTGCGGTCCGGCCAACCGCAGCGGGCCGTGGAAGCGCTGAAGGCTGCCCACGATCTGGCGCCGAACGAAACGGTGATCCGCAACAACCTTGCCCTTGCGCTGACGGTGGCGGGGCGCGGAGCGGAGGCGGAAGCCTTGCTTTCCGCCGTGCGCGACGTGCGGTCGCGGGGAGAGATCCGCAGCCAGATCGCCAGCGAGGCGGCGCGGCTGGCGGTTCCCGCTTCGGCAGGTTCCGCAACCGAAACGGGGAGCGATCATGGCTAGTCTTCGTCTCCGCCGGGCGCGCGAACGGTCAGGGCCCGAGGCCACCGGAAAGGCTTGCCGTCGCTTTGTGCGTGCGCTCGCGAAGGACCAGTCCGGCATGATCGGCCCGGCCGTTGCGGCGATGGGCGTGATGCTGCTGGGTGCGGCCGGCCTCGCGCTCGATACCGGGCTCTATTACCTCGGTAACCGCGACCTTCGCACCGCGACCGAAGCGGCCGCGCTTGCGGCGGCCATGAACCCTCTCCAGGGCGAGGCGCGTGCCCGCGATTACCTGACGCGCAACGGATACGATGCCTCCGTCCTCAAGTCGGTAACGGTCGGCCGGTACTGCGCGGACGCGGCGCTCGGCAGCGACGATCGCTTCGATCCCAGCTTCAATCGCTGCCCCGGCAACGGCCAGGCCACCGCTGTGCGGATCGTCACGGGCAAGGCAAGCCGGCGCTTCCTGACCGGCGTGCTCGGCTCTGCCAGCCCGATCCCCGACCTTGCCGCCACGGCCACCGCCGCGCGGATCGACGAAGCCGGCATTGGCGTCACATCGGACGTGCTGACCGATGTGGTTTCACCGCTGCTGACTCCCATCACCACGCCGCTTATCTCGACGCTCAACGGCGTGCTAGGCTCCTTGCTGGGCATTCCGATATCGCTGGGCAAGACGGACATTCAGAGCCTGATGCAAGGCAATGTCAGTGCGGGCCTGTTCTTCGACAGCCTCGCCAGCAAGGAGGGCTTCACCGGCACATACGGCGAACTGGTGAGCAAGTCTCACGGGCTGAAGGACATTGCCTCAGCGGCGGCGGATGCGGCCTCGACACCGGAGACGAAAGCCGCCCTGAACGCTTTCGCGGGGCAAGTCAGCAATAACTACAGCGTGCCTTTCAGCGGCCTGTTCGGCCTTGGCGTGTGGAAGAACATGCCCGTGGGCGGCGCCGACGAACCGCCGGCACTGCGGGCGGGCATGAACGCCTACCAGCTCATCACTTATGCGGTCCAGTCGGGACCGACTGCCATCGATCTTTCCACGGCGGTAAGCCAATTGCTGCCTGACAGCACGGTCAAGATCGGAATGGTGTCGAGCGGTTCGGCCGACCGACCCCGGTTCGCCTTCGGACCTGCGGGCGAAACGCAGGTCGGCACGTCTGCCTTGCGGATCGGGATCCAGATCAACCTTGGCGTTCCCCCGGTCCTCGCCGGCTTGGCCTCGATTCAGGTCCACCTTCCGGTCATCCTCGACGTGGCGGCGGCGCAGGCGGAAGTGACCGGGATAAACTGTGCCAACACGGCCGAGCAGGCGCGCGACACGACCGTTACCGTCCATGCAAGGTCGGGGCTGGTCAATGCCTATATCGGCGATGTCTCGGCTTATGATCCGATGGCGAAATCGATGCCCGTAATGCGCGCGGCGGATATTCAACAGACGAATATCGTGAGCATTTCCGTGCTGGGCGGCATTGTTCCCGTCAACGTGAAAGGTCGGGCCATCGCGCAGCCGGTCACCGGCTCCGGGCCATCGGACGCAACGCTCACATTCGGGCCGGGCGTCGGCAGCCCCACGCAGCCTGCGAGCCCGCAGACGATCGGCAATAAGGTGCAGATCGGCCAGACCGTGAGCGACCTTACGACCAGCTTGCTCGGGTCGGACGGACTCGACATTCAGATCGGTCCTCTGGGGTCTCTTCTTCAACTGCTGGGCCTGTCGGACATCACTGGCAAGGTCCTGCCGACTGTCGTGAAGCCTGTAACCCAACTGATCGGAAACACGGTCGATCCGCTGCTTACCAATGTGCTGGCGGTGCTGGGTGTTCAGCTCGGCACGGCCACGGTCTGGACCACTGGTGCACGCTGCGGGGTGCCCGTGCTCATCTGATTTTCGCTGATCCGGCGTCGCGCCCGCCTCCATGCGGCTCCGGAATTTTCAAGGAGGATAACGGGAGTAATCCAATGAAGGATGCTGTTCTCAAGTTCCTGATCCGTCTCAAGACCGACGAACGTGGTCTCACCGCCGTCGAGTATGCGGTTCTGGGCGCAATTGTCGTTGCTGCCATCACTTCGGTGAAAACCGATTTCATGAGCGCTCTCTCGGGTGCGTTCAAAGCCCTCTTTACTGCCGGCACGGGCGGCACTGGCGGCTAAGCTAATAGGAGACTCGAGCGATGCGCATGTCAGCTGGAACCCTTGGACGACTGCTGAGATGCACGAGCGGGATGGCGGCGCTGGAGTTTGTATTCATTGCTCCGGCGCTGCTGCTCCTGGCCTTCGGTATCATCATTTACTCGATCTATTTCAGCGCCATGATCGGTGTCAGCCAGGCCGCGTCGGAAGGCGCGCGGGCTGCCGTTGCCGGTCTTTCGACCGGTGAGCGCACGAGCCTTGCTCAAGCGCGCGCGGCAGCCGTGATGAAAAACTACAGCGCGATCCTGGGCGGAGGAAGCAATCCCGTGATCTCCGCCGGGGCCGACGGCACAGGTGTCTTCAAGGTTCAGGTGAGCTACGACATGAGCAAGAGCCCTATCATGCGCTACGGCAACATGGTGCCGCTGCCTTCGCCGAACCTGACGGCGAGCGCTTCGGTGACCAACGGAGGCTATTGAAATGGGCGGCTATGAATACCTGCGGCTGGCGGCTCTGATCCTGCTGGTGCTGCCGGTCGTCGTGCTTCCATGGGAGGGGCGCAGGCCGCCCGGCATTCTTTATGCGGCCATTGCGTTTGGGGGTATCACTTTTGCCTTCTTTCGCAACGGGATAGAAGGTGCAATCTTGGCCGCTGCGTCGGGAACGATTTGCCTTATCCTGATATCGGCAGTAATCGCCGCGCTTCGTTCCGGGACGGGCCGAATCATATTGACCGGTGGCCAGATTAAACTTCTGTCATCGGGCGCTATCTGGCTCGGCGCGGCAGGAGCATTGGCTATGATAGTGTTAACCGGGACCGTTCTATTCGGTCTCGGAGCAATTTATAGATCGGACAGATTCGCTCGTCGTCCCGATACAGGTGCTATCGCCGCCGCCGCGATACTTTGTGTTGGATTTGGACAACTGATGATTCTTGCTTAGGTCAAGCTTCGGAGGTCTTCGCCGAACATGAACGAAATGGTACCGAACTGGCGGACTAGACTAGGGGCGATCCTCAATCCTTCCGGTACGCCGACTGCACTGCCTGCCCAAGAAGAGATCGTGGACAATACTCCGGTAGAAACCGTTCTGATCGTCGATGACGATGTTGATTGGTGCGAGGAGTGCGCCTTCAGCCTGCGGACGATGGGCTATGCCCCGCTTGTTGCAAACAGCGCGCATGAGGCGGAAAGGCTCTACGCCAACCACGATGTTTCCATCGCAATCGTCGATTTCAACATGCCCGGTCAGGACGGGATATCGCTGATCTACGACCTTTCGCAGAGCGCGGAGCTCCGCGGGCAGCGCCTTCAGTTCATCATGGTGACCGGCTATGCCAGCAAGGATGTCGCGATCGACGCCATGCGGGCCTCGGCGGTCGATTTTCTGGAAAAGCCGGTTCAGCAGGCCGATCTGCGCCGGGCGTTGCAGCGCACCAAAGGGCTGCGCGATACGCCTGCCGCGCGCGGGGACCTGCTCGGCAAGATCAGCAACCTGAGCCTCGAACTGCGCAGTCTGGCGCAATTGCTCGACGAGCCCACGGCGCGGGGCAGCGGCAGCGAAGGTCCTATCGGTCCCGCGCAGGCGGAAACTGCCGACCGGCTGGAGCGGGACCACGAGCCCGGCGAACTTGCCGCCTATATCCGCGAAATCCTGCGCAAGGAGAGCAAGCGGCGCGAGATCGGCGGCGGCGAGCTGTTCGGCGATCCGGCTTGGGAAATGCTGCTTGATCTGCTGCTCGCCAAGATCGAGGGCCGCCTCGTGGCCGTCTCCAGCGCCTGCATCGCATCCGGCGCGCCGATGAGCACGGCCCTGCGCCTCGTGCGTCGCCTGGTCGCTGAAGGCGTGCTGTTCCGCCTTCCCGACGAACATGACCGGCGACGGCACTTTCTGGCCATCAATCCGAAGCTGGAACAGCCGATGATCGGCTATCTTTCCGAACAGTTGCGGGCTCGGAAGGCGATCGCAAATCAATAAGTTAATCCGGTTTGGCGGGGATCTCTCTTTTCCGCCATGACGGTCTGCCCTAGCTATCGTCGTCCGCGCCGTTGATGGTGCGGCCGGATTCGGGCTGCGGAGGTCCCATGCTTGCGCGCATTGTTGCCATTCTGGCTTTGCTCGTGGCCGGCCCGGCTCTGGCTGACGATCTTTCCGGCCAATGGGAGCTGCGTGCAGGCGGCGTGGCGATGCTGCGCTTCGAACTGCACCCTACGCCCGAGGGCTGGAAGGGTACCTGGCAGAGGCCGGACCATTACCGGACGGAGGGCTTCAGCTTCTCGAAGATCACCGGGCCCGCAATTACGAGCGATGGGTCGGGGGAGGCCCAGGCCGACGGGGACGTCGCATTGCAGTTCGACGATCCGCATCCGCATTCAAGACCGGATCGGGTGCGATTTCGGCTGATCGATCCGGCACATGCAAAAGTGGTGCTGGACGGCGGAATGACGCTGCGCCTGTCTCGTTCGACCGGCGGCCCGATGGGGCCGTGGGACTCGGCGCGGACCTATCCGATCGATGTTACACGGACGACCAATCCGGAGATGACGCGCATCTTCAAGGCGGACCTGTCGGACCGCAAGCACGCATCCGACGGGACCGCTGTACGTGCGGTGGATGGTCGCAGGGCGCGGACGCAGCAGCTTCTCGATGCCGGCGCGCTCGACTCGGGCGAGGATTTCGAGCACGCGGCCGCAGTCTTCCAGCATGGCGAGGCGCCGGGCGATTACCTGAAGGCACATCTGCTGGCGATAGTCGCGGTGGCGCGCGGGAGGCCGAGTGCTCTGACAATCGCTTTGGAATCGCTGGACCGCTATCTGGCGAAAATCGGTCACGCGGATGCGCCGAGCGTTGGGTCCCGGTGGGCGAATGCGGGGCGCAGCGCTTCGGGCGATATCGCAAGAGCAAGCAATCCGGAGATGACGGCCATCTTCGAGGCGGACCAGTCGGAACGCAAGGCTGCGTCCATTGACTGGGCTGCCTTGAGCAAAGCAGACGAGCGACGCCGGGCGCGGACGCAGGAGCTTCTCGACGCCGGCGCGCTCAACTCCGGCGAGGATTTCGAGGGCGCGGCTTTCGTCTTCCAGCATGGCGATGCTCCCGACGATTTTCTGAAGGCGCATCTGTTGGCCACGAACGCGGTGGCGCGCGGAAGGCCGGGGGCGGTGTGGATCGTCTCGGCAACGCTGGACCGCTATCTGGAGAGAAGCGGGCGCCCGCAAGTGCTGGGTACGCAATTCCAGTCGGTAGCAGACGGGCCGATGACGCAAGACCCCTATGACCGCACTTTCGCCTCGGATAGCTTGCGTGAGGCGCTGAATGTCCCCTCGCTGGCCGATCAGGAAGTGCAACAGCAGCAGTTTGCGCAAAGGGCAAGACAACAGGCTGCCCAGCGGACTCAGACCCAGCCCGCGCCGCAGGGGTAAACGGCCGGGAACTAGTTTGCGCTGCTCGTCGTAAGTGCAACTCATTCGTCGAAAGGCGCAATTGACGAATGCGTCCGTCCCGCTTAGCCGCGCAAATGCGGATTCTTCCCCCCACAAAAGAGCCGCGTCTGCCGAAGATGGCAGATGACAGGCGCGCGATCGACGCGGGCCGCCCGACGAGGACGACCGAATGAGTCTGACGGCCGCAGCTGTCGCATTGATGCTAGGTTCCACGGCTCCCGAAGCTGGAACCGTCGCGGCCATCGATCCCGTCGCCGCGCCGCAGATAGCTATGCCGCCGCAGGCAACCGTATTGGCGCAGGTAACTCCGGCGCCGCAGGCGACGGATGTGACTGTGGCTCCGCCAGTCTCGCCTGCTTCCGATCAAGTCGCCACAACAACAACGGCAACCGAACCGCCGGTGGATGCGGCTGCACCAGTATCGGCGGCCGCGCCCGACGTTTCCGCCCCTGCTGCCGCGCCCGATGCCGCGAATGGCCCGCACACGCAGGGTTCGGAAATCCTCGTTACGCATCGCAAACGGCCGCCGCCGGGCGATCCGATGGAGCGCGTCAACGAGCAGTCGTTCAAGGCTGTGCAGGCTGTCGACAAAGCCGTGCTGGAGCCGGTTGCCACGGTGTACAACAAGGGACTGCCCCGCCCGGTACGGCAGGGCCTGCGCAACTTCTTCACCAACCTCGACGAGCCGGTGATCTTCGCTGCCTATCTTCTTGAACTCAAGCCCGGCAAGGCGATGGAAACGGCCGGACGTTTCGCCATCAATACGACGCTGGGCGTAGGCGGCATCGTCGACATCGCCAAGCGTAAGCCCTTCAACCTGCCGTATCGCCCCAATGGCCTTGCCGATGTGCTGGGCTATTACGGTGTCGGGCCCGGCCCGTACATGTATCTGCCGCTCATCGGCCCGACGACGGTTCGCGACGTGATCGGCGATTCCGTCGACAATCTTTGGGGCCCGGCGGTATTGGGCAAGCCGTTCTCCAAACCGGAAGTGGCCGCGCCCATGACGGTCGTCAGCGAACTGGGCGAGCGGGCGGCATTCGATGAAGAGATCCGCAAGATCCGCAAGTCGGACAACCCCTATGCGACCTATCGCGAACTTTACCTGAGGCAGCGCAAGGCCGAGATCGACGCTCTCCATGGGCGCGTCACGGAGCCTGTTGTGCCGGTCTACGGTCCCGGTATGCGTACTGCCGGTGGCAAGAAGGGCGAGCAGAATGCCGTGCCGGATCCGGCCGAGAAGCAGGCGCCGGTGTCCGCTCCAGTGACACAGGAACCGGTGCAGAAGGACGACAAGGGCAGCGATCCGCGCTGAACCGGCATCGGGCGGCAAGGGTTGGTTGAATGCGGGCGATCGGTTAATCTGATCCGCCGATCCCCAAAGCCACAACGAAATTGCCGGCCATGACGCGAAGATCATCACTCGAACCTGCCGCGGCCGAAGTCGTCACAGTGTTCCTGCCGGGTGAGGCGGTGCTGCCGCAGCGCCGCAGCGGCGGGGCTATCGACAGGACCGAGCAACTTACGAGGCTTGTGCGCTCGCTGGTCTCGGCAAAGCCGGACTTCGACGAGCCCGCGTTGCGCAGGGCGCTGGAGGCGCGGGCTCCGGCGGGCGTGAAAGCCCTGGCCAGTGATCTCGACGACTATGCTGCCTTCGATGCGCGCCATGGCGGGACTGGCCTCCCGGCTCGGGAAGAGCGGGTGGCGGCCTATGTCAACGATTGCGACAGGCGCGGCCTCAGTCCCGCGACCGTGCAGCGGCGGCTCGCCTCGCTGACGGCGGTTCACGACCTGCTGGGACTTCCCGGGCCTGCGCGGAAAGGCGGTGTACGAGATGCCTGTCGCGCGATGCGCCGCCGTGGCGAACCGCGCGGGCGCGATGCAGGGCGGGCAATCGAGGCCTTTACGCTGGAGGCGCTGCTCGCTGCCTGTCCCACCACGCCTGCGGGCCTTCGCGATGCGGCGATGTTGTCGCTTGGCCACGATGCGGGATTGCGTGTTTCCGAACTCGTTGGCGTCACCGTCGCGCATCTGGTGCTTCACGATGACGGCTTCGTCGATCTCGAAATCCTGCCCGCCCGAAATGACGGGGCAGGGAAGGGACGCCGGGTCCGCCTCACGCCGGAAACCGTACGCCGCATCGATCTCTGGCGCGAAGTGGCCGGGCTCGACCGGGGGCCGCTATTGCGCCGCGTATCGGTAGTACGCACCAAGGCGCGCGAGGGGCGGGAAGCAGTGCCATTGGCAAAGCTGGGCTGGAACCACCGTCAGGGCGAGGGCAATCTTGGCGGACGCCGCACCCGTCCTGCGACAAGCGACTATGCGATCGGCGAAAACGCGATGACGCAAGCGGCGATCCGGCTGATCGTCAAACGCGCTGCCAGACGCGCGGCGGAGCAGGGGTTCGTGGCTCTTCAAGGCCGCGATCTCGACGCGGCCATCTCCGTGCTCGGCCGGGGCACGCTGCGCTGGCCGCCAGCGACCTGACAGAAAAGGGGGCAGCCATCCCATGGCCGCCCCCTCTCATGCACGGTTATCGCTTATTCCGCCGCGATCGCCGGCTGGTCTTTCTCGTCATTGGCCGCTGACGCCAGCGGGCTGCCGATCATGCCCATGCCCTTTTCCGAGAGCAGCATGCCGATGAGCGCCTGCAGCGCGCCGCCGCCTTCCGCGCCCGAGGCGCCGCCGGTGTTGATCTGCACGCGCGGCACGATGTCCACGCCCGACTTCTCCAGCGCATCGGCGAGCCGTTCGATGACCTGACGGGTCAGCTGGAACTGCGCGCCGCCCGAAGCAGCGGCCTGCTTCTCGATCGTTTCGGCCGTGGCCAGACCGGTGCGCGTGATCCTCTCGGCATCGGCACCGGCGAGCGCCACGACCTTGGCTGCCTCGCCCTCACCCAGCAGGCGGATGCGGTCAGCCTCCGCCTTGGCCAGCGTGCGGGTCTGCTCGGCATCCTGCGTGGCGCGCTTGAGCGCGGCCTTGCCCTGGTTCTCCTGCACCGTGATCGACAGTTCGGACTCGGTGATCGAGGTCTGCTGATGCGCGCGCGCTTCGGCTTCGCGCAAGGCCTTCTCGCTCTCGGCGGCGATGCGCTGCTTTTCGTAAGTGGTGACGCGTTCCTCGGCAACCTGTCGTTCGCGAAGTTGCTGGAGCACCTTTTCGATCTGGTCGTTGCCTGCCGCCGCGCGCGGGGTGCCAATCAGCACTTCCTGCAATTCGAGGTTGTAGCCGCCGAACTTGGCGCGCATTTCATCGCCCGCCTGCTCCTGAATGTCGGAGCGTTCCTGAAGTAGCTCGATCAGCGTCTTGCGCTGCGCAACGTTCTTGAAATAGGCCGAGACCATCGGATCGAGCGTCTGTTCGACCAGCTTCTTGATGTCACCGAAGCGCTGGATCACCAGCGGCGCCTTGCGATAGTCGATATGCACGACCACCGAGAGCGGCAGCGTCGGTTCGAACGCATCCTTGGTGATCAGCGAGACTTCGGACAGGTTCTCGTCCAGCTTGTGCTGGCCGGTCGTGTCCTGGTCCCACTTCAGGATGAAGTTGGTGGTCGGCACGATCACGATCTTGCCGGCATAAGTGTTGAACGCATATTTGCCGGGCAGCAGCGGTTCGCTCCAGACGCCGCGCGTGCCGCGCGCCACCAGCTCTCCGTGGCGGTAATCCTCGCCCGAGGTGTCTTTCCCGCTGGCGCCGGTATAGCTGATCACCACGCCGACATGGCCCACGTCGATCACGGTCTTGGAGACCATCTCCACGGTCGCGAAGAGGCGGTTGATGAAGTAGCTGCCCTCAACCAGAACCTGAAGCTGACGGCCGCGGCGCCCGCCGGCGGCGATGAACTTCTCGGGGTCCTGGAAGCTGTTGTGGAAGGTGATATGGTTGGCCTGATCGGTGCCGACTTCGGGCGCGATGATCTGGTCGGCAGTGAGCGCAGGACCGTCATGCACGGTGACGATGCCGATCTGGTCGGACGAGTCCCTGATGACCACGGCGTCGAAGCCGTCGCGCCGGGCGATCTCGCCCTGCATCTGCGCAAAGAGGTCGGCATCGTTGCGCTCCAGGATCAGGCCGTAGATCTGGTCGCGCGTGATGATCACGAACTGCGAGAGGTTGATGGCATAAGTACCCTCGCGCAGGATCGTGCGCTGCGGGCCCTTCTGGCCGCCGTTCGACAGGAAGGCACGCACGTCGAGGAAATCGGCCGTGGAGGCATTGCTGGCCAGCGTCTGGGTGGGGCCCAGCGGAGCGCCGTCACGCGCGAAGACGTAGCCGATCTGGCCCTGCGGGATCGTCACCAGCGGCTGGCTGTGGACGCGATACTGGAACGGCACGAAGAAGTGATAGCCGCCGCGCAGCACGTCGGGCTGGTAACCCGCCTCGCGGTTCAGCGCGATCAGGCCGCCGGAGATCGAGCCGTTGCGGCTCCACAGCTTCTCGACGATGGCCACACGGTTGTTGCCAACGTACCGAACGCAGCGCGACAGCGTAAATAGAAAGACGACGACGAGAGCCACGACCGCCGAAGCGCCGAGCACAAACATGTTTGTCATCTGGGGAGGTGTCCTTGGGACCTAAGAAACGAGCGCACCAATTGCGCTCGGAGCGATATTTACGCCTGTTCCAAGCGGCTCGCCAGTGAAATACAATAAATTAACCCTGAAAATGTGAGGGGCCGTACCGCGCCTCTACATAGCCCGCGATGATGCGGGCCTGCTTCTCGTCTTCCTGTGCCCCGGCCTCGGCAAGTTCCGCCTCGGCGGCGACTATGCGCTCGATCGTGGCTGCGGCCATGTCGGCCAGAACCGCGCGCTTTTCCGGCGCGGCGGAGCCCAGCGCCCGGACGGAGGTCTCGACTGCTTCCGCGACATCGCGGGCGAGGGCCTGGTAGGCCGGGTCATCGTGATTCCAGCGCGCCGATGTCAGCCGCGCCAGCGCTGCCTCGGCGCGCGGACCGGGCAATGTGCGGGCCTGGTCGATGGCATGGCGCAGCAGGCGCTCCGACCGCTTTGCTGCTGCCCGGGGATCGCGCGCCTGACGGCGCCTTTGCCGCGCACGTAGCAGGGGATCGATGAGCGCAGCGGCAGTCGTGGCGGCCACGGCCAGCACCGCATATCCGCTCAGCAGCGCCGGGCTGAGATGCAGGGCGAGATGCAGGACGCCCTCGGCATCGCCCGGCGCATCGCGCACCACCGCGACGAGCATCGCCAGAAGATAGAACGGCAGGACAAAGTGGAGGAATGCCCCGCCCACCAGTTGCCATGGGAGGACGGGAGCAGTGTGCTCTTTCTCTTTCAAAACGGCATCGTTCGGCACGCGCCTATTGTGCCATACCGGCGCGGCGGGCGCCACAGGCGACTGCGGCGGAACGCCGGGCCGATCGGACCGTTTTAGGCTGCACGAGGCGTGTCCGTCCCAGCCAAGGCAGGGGACAGCGCCGCGAACCGGAGAGTGACGCCCATGCACAAGAGTTTCACCGCATTCGCCAACTTCGTGGCCGGGGCGGCCGGCAAGGCACAGACCTTCATCGTCGCGCTTCTGGTCGTGGTGGTCTGGGCGATCTCGGGACCGATCTTCAAGTGGTCCGACACCTGGCAACTCGTCATCAACACCGGGACGACGATCGTGACATTCCTGATGGTGTTCCTGATCCAGAATAGCCAGAACCGCGACGCCGCCGCCTTTCAGGCCAAGCTCGACGAATTGCTGCGCGCGCTGGAAAATGCCCGCAACGGCTTCATCGGCATAGAGCACCGCAGCGCCGAAGAGATCGACCGCCTGCGCACCCGGCTCGAAGAGGAAACCGGCCAGTGCGAGGATCCGCATCACGCTGCCAAGGCCAGTGTGGGCCGCCTGCTCGACCGGTTTTGAAATGCGCAGACCGGAAAAATTTTCGGTCTCGTGTCGATTTCCGGTCGTCCCGTTCGTCGAGAGATCGAGAGGCTGATAAAAGCCTCCGGTCACGAAGGAGTGAGATCATGCGTGTAATGGTATTCGTGAAGGCGACCGAGGACAGCGAACGCGGTACACTGCCCGCCAAAGAGATGTTCGAGGCGATGGGCAAGTTCAATGAGGAACTGGTCAACGCCGGTGTCTTGGTGGTTGCCGACGGGCTCAAGCCATCGTCGGCGGGCAAGCGGATCGCGTTCGATGGCCCCTCCCGCACGGTCATCGACGGTCCCTTTGCCGAAACACGCGAACTGGTCGCCGGCTTCTGGATCTGGGAAGTCAAGGACATGGACGAGGCTATCGCCTGGGCCAAGCGCTGCCCCAATCCCATGCCGGGGCCGAGCGATCTGGAAATCCGCCCCGTCTACTGCCTGGAGGACTTCGCTGAAATCTTCGACAGCGCGGGGGAGCCGCAGTCCGATGGCTGAATAAGCGCAAATGGTGGGCGAGGAATCGCGCCGGGCGATCGAAGCGGTGTTTCGGATCGAGCGGGCCGGGCTCATTGCCGGTCTGGCCCGCATGGTTCGCGATGTCGACAGCGCCGAGGAACTGGCGCAGGAAGCGCTGCTCGCCGCGCTGGCTGACTGGCCGAAATCCGGCGTTCCCGAAAAGCCGGGCGCGTGGCTCATGACGACTGCCAAGCGCCGTGCGCTGGACAGGATGCGGCGCGACCAGATGCGCGAGCGCAAGCATGCCGAACTTGCCCGCGAACGCGACGATGATGAAGGGGCGGCTGCCGAACGGATCGCCGCTGCCATCGACAACGATATCGGCGACGACCTGCTCAGCCTGATCTTCACTGCCTGCCACCCGATCCTTTCGGCCGAGGCGCGCGCGGCGCTCACCTTGCGGCTGATCGGCGGGCTGACGACCGAGGAAATTGCCCGCGCCTTCCTGTCCGCCGAGGCCACCATCGCCCAGCGCATCGTCCGCGCCAAACGCGCCATCGCCAAGGCCGGGCTGGCTTTCGAAGTCCCGCGCGACGCCGAACGCGCCGTGCGCCTCGCCTCGGTACTGGAGGTCATCTATCTGATCTTCAACGAAGGCTATGCGGCAACCCGAGGCGAGGATCTGATCCGGACCTCGCTTTGCGCCGAGGCGCAGCGGCTCGGCCGGATCCTGGCGGGGCTGATGCCGGAGGAGCCGGAAGTGCTCAGCCTGCTGGCGCTGATGGAGATTCAGGCCTCGCGCTTTGCGGCGCGGGTGGCGCCGGATGGCGCCTTCGTGCCCCTGACCGCGCAGAACCGTGCGCGCTGGGACCGGCTTCTGATCCGGCACGGGCTGGCTGCGCTGGAACGGGCGGAGGCACTTGGTGGCAGCGACGGCGCCTATGCCCTGCAAGCCGCGATTGCCGCCTGTCACGCCCGCGCCCTCAAGGCGGAAGATACCGACTGGCCGCGCATCGCGGCGCTCTACGACCGGCTGCGCGCCGTCGTGCCGTCGCCGGTCGTCGACCTGAACCGTGCAGTGGCGCACAGCATGGCCTTCGGACCGGAGGCCGGGCTCAGGCTGATAGACGAGATCGCGGACGCCGCCGTACTGCGCGACTACGCGCCGTTGCCGGCCGCGAAAGGCGATTTCCTGTTCCGCGCCGGGCGCCTCGGCGAGGCGCGCGTCGCCTTCGAAACCGCCGCCGGGCTTACGCGCAATGCGGTGGAGAAGTCGTTCCTGCTGTCACGCGCCCGGTCCTGCATGTCCTGACGCGCGCGAAATGCGGATCACTTTGCCTGACGCGCCGGAATAGCTTGTCCGGAGTGTCCGCTGATTTCGGTACCGGCGTGCGGGGCAAATCGCAGGTTCCAGATCGTTGCCGACAGCGAGATGGCGGTCACGACCCAGAATGCCGAGGAGAAGTCGCTGATGGTCGGCGTCTCATGCCCATGGGCCAGCGTGGCGAGGTGCAAGGCCACCGCCGCGATGCAGATGCCGAGCGAGAGCATAAGCTGCTGGAAGGTGGAGTAAAAGGCCGTGGCGCTGCTCATCTGGCGCTTGTCGATGCCGTCGTAGGCGATCGTGTTGTAGGCGGTGAACTGGAACGACATGAAGAACCCGGCCAGCATCAGCACGCCGAACATCGCCCAGGTCGGCCAGTCCGGCCGGAACAGGCCGCAGACGGCATAGCCTGCCGTCGCCACGAAGCCGTTTGCGATCAGCGCCCTGCGAAAGCCGAAGCGGCGCAGAATCCGCGGCGCGAAGCTCTTCATCGCCAGTGAGCCGATGGCGGTCGCCACGGTGATGGTGCCGCTGCGCGCGGCCGTGAAGCCGAAGCCCACCTGCATCATCAAGGGCAGCAAGAAGGGCTGCGCGCCTTGCGTGATGCGCGTCAGCGAACCGGCAATCACGGAAAGGCGGAACGTGTCGTCCTTCAGCAGCGTGAGGTCGAGGATGGCGCCCTCGCGCCGCTTGGCGTGGGTAATGTAGCTGAGGCCCGCGACGATGCCGATGGCGACGAGGCCGGCCGAGATCCATTCGCGGCCCGGTCGGCTGGCCATTTCGAAGCCGAACAGCAGGCAGCCGAGCGCAATGCCGCTCAGCACGAAGCCCAGCACGTCAAAGCGGTTGGGCCGCTCTTCGCGGACATTGGCGATGAAGCGCCCGGTCAACCAGAGGCCCAGAACGCCCATCGGCAGGTTGATGTAGAAAATCCATCGCCAGTCTAGATAGGTGACGATGAAGCCGCCCAGTGGCGGACCGATGATCGGGCCGATCAGCGCCGGCACCAGCAGCCACGACATGGCGCTCACCATGTCCTGCTTGGCGACCGAGCGCAGCAACACAAGGCGCCCGACCGGGATCATCATGGCGCCGCCGATCCCCTGCACGAAGCGCGAGACGACGATCATTTCCAGCGTCGGTGACTGGCCGCAGGCAAGGCTGCCCAGCGTGAACAGCACGATCGCGGTGCGGAACACGGTGCGCGAGCCGAACCGGTCCGCCAGCGTGCCCGAGGCGGGAATGAAGATGGCGAGCGCCAGCAGGTAGGACGTGAGCGCCACGCTCATG
This sequence comes from Novosphingobium sp. BL-S-32, assembly GCF_056857055.1. Lineage (NCBI taxonomy): Bacteria > Pseudomonadati > Pseudomonadota > Alphaproteobacteria > Sphingomonadales > Sphingomonadaceae > Novosphingobium > Novosphingobium sp. BL-S-32. Next base: position 359,674 of record NZ_CM166477.1, read on the forward strand.
TCCTGCGCGCGTACGCCGAAGTCGCGCGCCATCGTCGGCAGCGCGGTGGCCAGCACGGTCGCGTCGACGAATTCCATAAACAGGGCCGAAGCGATGATGAGCGCGACCAGCCGGTAGTTCCTGCTGGCGGCCGGGGCGCCCATGTCGGGCGTCATGGCGATCGAGCCTGCGGCGGGCACGATGCCGTCGCGTACTTCGGCATTGACGGAAGCGATGCCGCGCCTGCGGGGCCTCAGCATCGGGTTGCGGCTTCGGAATATCGAATCTGCATGATGTCCGGACCATAGCCGGGTCGGTCATCCATGCATCCATCAATTTGTGCGCGAGCGTTTCAATTTGCGCGCGTTATCGCTGAATTCCTCCGGGAAAGGTTCTTCGAAAAAATGCGAAAGTGCACTCGAACGCTTTCAGGCGTAACTACGGCTGCGATGGACAAAGGGCAGGGAGAGCTGCGTGACCGGTATCGAAGCTTCCGCACATGCGTTCGAGCAGTGGCAGCGCACCCGGTTGGGGGCGCTATTTGTCGAGAAGGATCTGGAACGCAAGCATAACAAGATGCGCAAGGGCGTGTTTCCGTTCCTGCGGGCCACCTATTGGCGGTGGTCGGAAATCGTCTTCGATATGCTCCCGCATTGGCGCGATGCGAGCCAGGTGCTGGCGATCGGCGACACCCATCTCGAAAACTTCGGTACTTGGCGCGATGCCGAGGGGCGCCTTGTCTGGGGCGCCAACGATTTCGACGATGCCTGCGTGATGCCCTGGTCGCTCGATCTTGTCCGCCTCGCGACAAGCGCGGTGCTGGCGGCCGGCGAGGATGCCGACATCGCGGGGATTTGCGCGGCCATTTGGGAAGGGTACCGCGAGGGTATTGCCGCGCCTTCGCCGATCATTCTGGACCGCGACCGGGGGTGGCTGCGCACCGACCTCGTGCTGGGCGATGAAGAGCGTAAGGAATTCTGGGAGGATTTCGACCAACCGGCCAGCATCATTCCCGCAAGTTACCTGTCGGCTCTCAAGGCATCGCTTCCCTCAGACGGCGGGGATCCGGTCTGCTTCGCACGGCAGGCGGGCACGGGCAGCCTTGGCAAGCCGCGTTTCGTGGCCAGTCTTGCCAACTGGCGCGGAGGGCCGGTGCTGCGGGAAGCCAAGGGGATGCTCCCCTCCGCGTGGACGCTTTTCCACGGTGGCACAGAAGCGCCGGGCGTAATGGAGATCGCGCAAGGCGCATTTCGTTCGCCCGATCCCTGTCTTCAGATCCATGGAGATATCCTCGTCCGCCGGCTTTCCCCGAACAGCCGGAAAATCGAGGCGGAAGACAAGGGGCGGCTGCTTCTGCGGCCGCGGATGATGCGCATGATGGGGCAGGAAATCGCCAACTGCCATGCCGGTGACATCGCGCGTGCGGCTGCTGTGCGGGCCGAAGTGATGACCAGATCCGGCGATTGGCTGGAGCCCGATGCCCGGACCATGGCGAAGGTGGTGGCGAAAGATCAGAATGATTTTGCATCGAGCGGCGGATGACCGGTGAGGTTGGTTAATTTCAAGCAGTCATATAGTAATTTATGATAAATTGAGATTAAGTACGCAATATGTCGAATCCTGTTCGTATAAAATATTGTCAGGTGGATAATGGTTGTAGAGTTATCTGGGGGATTTTGGTAATTGATGCGGCCATCCTGCCGGGGTGAGATCTGAGGATTTTGGCATGACGAACGCGAAAACGGATCTTGATGCCGTTGTCATAGATCTGCATCTTGCCAGAAATTCGAAAGATGACCTGGACATGGTGGGTCTGGTCCAGGAATTCGTGCTTGCCCTGCCTATGGACGTGTTCACGGTCGCCCATGACGGCACGGTGCTGAACGCCAATCTGTCGCACACGATCCGATCGCCGGCAGGCCTGGAGCAATGCCGGTCGGTCATCGGCGCCCCGTTCGAGAATGCGCTGGGTCGCCTGCCCATCGACGACGAGAGCCGCCGGGAAATTAGCGTTCAGCTGAACGCCGTGCTGCGCGGCACGGTGCTGACGGCGCGTCGCTGCTATCGCCTGCTGGCGTCCGATCCCGATATCTTGACGGTTCAGGCAACCCGCATGTCCGGGCGCGCGGGCCAGATGCTGGTCGTGCTGCAGCCGGAGCGCAGCACGGTGTCCGAGCGGTGCGGCCGCAGGGCGTATCAGGCCCAGTTCCTGCGGGCGCAGGACGAGGAACGCAGACGGATCGCCCGCGATCTGCATGATGGTACCGCGCAATATCTGGCGCTGGCGCAAGTCATGCTGGAAGCCGTGCGCAAGGCTCGCACGGTTGATGCCATGGAAGATGCCTGCGCCGATATCGAATCCGCCCTGAGTACCGCACAGCACCAGATGCGGACGCTCAGCTACGTCCTCCACCCGCCCGAACTGGAAGCAGGCGGCATCGTCGAGGCACTGGCATCGTTCCTGAAGGGTTTTGCGCGCCGTACCGGGCTCCGCGTGCGCTTCCGCAACCTTGCCGGTTACATCAGGCCATCGGCCGATCTTGAGATCGCCTTGTACCGGGTGGCGCAGGAAGCGCTGGTCAATGTCGGCAGGCATGCTTTTGCCAGCACGGTCGACGTGCGGCTCCGTCATATCGGCGGGTACCTTGTGCTTGAGATGGAGGACGACGGCATCGGTATCTCTACCGATATTCTGGAAGGGTGCATGCGCGAGGCGGTTGGCGTCGGCCTTGTCGGCATGCGCGAACGCGTCGAGGGGCTGGGCGGCGTGTTCTGCGTGGAGCGGGGGTTGAAGGGCACGAAGATCAGCGCGCGTTTTCCGCAGCGACGGGCCGAGGATGTGGCACCCGGGCGCGCGGCCGGAGCCGAGATCGTTACGGCTCGACGATATTGTTCCGAACCGCGTAAAGCACGAGTTCCGCCGTCGTCCTGATCTTCAGCTTGTGCATTGCCGCGGCGCGGTGGGTCTCCACCGTCTTCACGCTGATTTCGAGGATGTGAGCGATCTGCTTGTTGAGCTTGCCCTCCGCGATCAGCTGGACGATTTCCCGCTCCCGCGCGGTGAGGGTGGTATTCTTTTCGGAGGTGTGATCGCTTTCGATGAAATGTTCGAGCAGCGTTTCCGAAATGGCGCCCGAGAAATAGGGCTTCCGCTTTGACAGGGCCTTGACCGCCGCCACCAGATGGGTGCCGCTGTCCGATTTTAGCACGTATCCCCGGGCTCCGGCGCGCAGTACGTCGATTAGCAGGCTTTCCCGGTCGTGCATCGTGTAGATCAGAATCTCAGTGCGTGGCAGGGCGTGCTTGATTGACCGTGTAAGCTCGAGTCCGTTCATCAGCGGTAGCGAGTAGTCGAGAATGGCGATGTCGGGCTGAGTCTCGAGGGCAAGGCCCAGAGCCTCGCGCCCGTCGGCCGCTTCGGCCACGACTTCGAAAGAGGAATGAGATTCAAGCAATGTCCGCACGCCCTTGCGCATGGCCTGGTGGTCGTCGGCGATCAGGATTCTGCTTGTGGGCGGCCGCATGCGAACTCCTTTGCTCCTGGTCCGTTCTCAGGTTCGATGAGTTCGGGCGACCATCATCGCCGCACAATTCGCGCGTTCAATCGGGGATTACCCTAGCGGTTCGCGCAATCGCATCGAAGAGAGGAGGCACCATCCGCGTGGTGATGCCCCGGTCGCCGGCGTTCGCAAAGCGATTATTTTCCGAATTAGCAATCGATTGCCGCGCCGCAGGTGTCGCTAGAGAGCGAAGTCTCGCAGAACGCGCCGCACTTTACCGGCAAACGAGATTGCCCTCGCGGGGCAGCGCAACGAAGGCGATGGATTTTGCCGGGATCATCAGCGATCCGGACACCGGCTTGCCCTCAAGCCCCGAAAGCTGGTTGTTTCCGCCGAGTTCCGGCGTCTTTCCGTTGATCGTCACCGCGCGGTCGTCGAGCGATTTTGCCTGCATTATCCAAGCTGTCGCGTTCGTGCCGGTCGTCAGGGAAAGGGGCGCATCGCCTAGGTTCATGGCGGCCAGCCCGACACCTCCGGCATGCCCGCGCAGGCAATGCGCATAGATCCGCAAGTCGGGGAAGGGGGATGCAGGGCTTTGCAGCACCGTCGTGTCCATCGTGCGGCGCCACAATACGGCCGCCCAATAGTTCGGCCGGGGCGCAAGGGTGTCCTGATCGATCAGGGCATAGTCGGATGCTGCCAGCGTGTTGTGCATGACCACCTGAACGCCCTTCTGCGCCAGCAGGCCCAACTGGTTTATGTAGCGAAACGTGTCGGTGAACGTCGCCGCCCAAGGGCTGCCGCCGCAGGCCGCCTGCGACGTTTCGGTCAGCCACATCGGATCGTCCGGCTCGTATTTGTCCCGCAGGCCGGAATAATAGCGCCAATCGCGCAGCGTGCGATCGAGCCAAGCCGGCGTCAGCGCCGCGTCCTTGTCCGCCGTTTTGGGACGCATTTTGGCGCAGCGCTGCGAGACGTCGCCATAGAAGTGATAGGAAACGGCATCGAGCGTATTCGGGCTTTCCTTCATCAGCTCCTCCGAGAGGAGAAGCTTCGATAGATCGGCCACCGGAATGCTGCGCATCGCGCCTTCGCCCACGCCTCCGGGACCAAGCACTTTCATATGCGGCGCGTTTTGTCTGGCCCACTGGCGGAAAATGCCGAAATCCCGGGTGTAGTCGGCCACCGAATAGCTCTTTGGCAGATGACTGACAGATGCGGCATTCGGTTCGTTGATGAATTCCGAAAAGGCAAGATCGCCCCCTGCGCTGCGGGTCAGATCCAGCAGCCGCTGTGCCTGATCGGTTTTCCAGACCCCGCTTTCATCGCGCGGCCCTTCGCTCACCGCATAGCTGACGCCGAGCTTGGCATCGACGGCCTTGGCAAACGCCACCACGCCCCGCCACTGTGCCTGCGTGAGCACCTGATTGTAACCGGCGGGCGGTGCTGTCAGATGCTCGCCCTCGGCTTCCAGATAGGTCGAGTTTGCCCAAGTGCCGCTCACGCGGACGTAAGCTGGCCCCAGTTCGCGTGCGAGTGCGCGCAGGCGCCTGTTCCCAAGGTCGATGGGCGGCCGCATGCGATAGACTTCGCCTTCGGCGCCGCCGTAGGACGCCCAGAAGCGCCCTCCGGTCACTTCGACCATCTCGATGTTGTAGGACTGAAAACGCGGGTCGACAGTCGCGACGCTGGGCAGGTCGGCATAGGGGCCGGCATGCAAATTTGCTTCGCGGGCAGGCGCTGCCCCGGTCGTCACGATCATCAGCAATGCCGCCGCGCCGGAAAGGCAGGCCTGTTTCATCCCGCGCATCTCTTCATCCTTACAGGTTCATGTCATCATTCGGCCAGATCGGCGGCCATGGGAATACCGCTTGACGGCTCAGGATCGGTACGCGGAGCGGCGGCTACGCGATCCTTGAGCTTCTCGAAATCCGCTTCGAACTTGGGGCGGATCGTTCCGCAGATGCGGTCCCAGATCGTTGTGTAGCCGCCATAGTTGCCATTGAAGTAGCGATGATGCTGATCGTGGAAGGTCGCGGTGATGAACCACTTGGTGGCCCAGCTGCGGTTCCACCAGCGCGGCATGAACTCGTAGCCCGAATGGACGTAGAGCCCCATGAAGATGTTGGTCGGCAGGATCAGCATCAGCGTGGCGTCGTGGACGGCGAAGATCGTCAGGAACAGGGGTACGAAACCGCCGTTTATGATCGATTCCAGCGGATTGACCGAGAGCGTGGTCAGCAGGTTGGGTGATGTTGACTTGTGATGGAGCTTGTGGACCCAGCTGTAGAACGGCTCCTTGTGCATCCAGCGGTGCAGCCAGTAGAAATAGGTGTCGAACAGCAGGAAATAGAGCCCGTACTCAAGGGCGATCACCCACCATCCGGCCGGGGCGTTTTGGAACGTGACCCAACCTTGGGCCTTCAGCCAGGCGGTCAGGCCGCCAAGGATCTTGCCGGAAATGGCCAGCGTCACCAGTGCGACGAGCGCCTCGTTGCGGAAGGTCTTCCACTTGAACCCGCGCGGCTGGATCTTGCGCGCCTTGAAATAGCCGGTGACGATCCCGGACAGAATGCCGGTCGCCACGAAGAGGATAAGCCACAGCCGCAGCAGGTGGTCCCCGGTCGTCATCGCCTCGATCATCGCTCGTCAGCCCAGAACCAGCGCAAAGGCAAAGACGTGGAGGACAAGAGCGAGCGTGCCGGCGAAAGCGTGCGACGCGGGAAGCGAGCTGGACATGCGATTTTCTCCATTCGGCGATGCATCCTGCCCGCCGTCAGGTGATCCATCGCAGCGCGCGATTGGCCGGCAACCGATTTTACGTTACGTTGCCGCTGCCACTGCCAAACAGGCGGAAAACGTTGATTTTCCCAATTGGCGGTTCGTGAAATGGGAGAGAATGCCAGATGAGCCGCCTTCGCCAGTTCCTGTTAGAGCTTTGGGCGATGCTCGTCTCCGCAGCGGTCATCGGCTTTCTTGGCCCCTTCGGCACGTACCTTGAGGCGGACTTTCCGTCGCGGGTATGGGAATGGTGGGCTCATCTAATGGGGGCCTATATCGTCGTCCGGCCGGCCATCGGCTTATGGGTGGCGGTCGCGGATGCAACCTCACTGCCGCGGCGTTCCATCGTGTTCTGGGGCGTGATCGTTACGAGCTTCCCGCTCGCCCTGATTTGGCAATGGGTCGGAAGTGCGTTCTTCCATGCGCTGGGTGGGTTCGCCGGCATTCTTCCGTTTGCTCTGCTCAGTGCCATGGGCGTGCTTGTCGTTGTCTGGTGGGCGCGGCGTGTGGACGAGGAATTTGGCGCTCCGCTGGCTGCCGAACCGGACTATGCGCGCAGTCCGGAACTGGTCGCGGAGGCTGTGCCGGTTCCATCCATCCCAGCGGGCGGGCCCCGCTTGTCGGGAAGGCTCTCGCCGCAGTTCGCCGGTCCGATTCAGGCGCTCCAGAGCGAGGACCACTATGTCCGCGTGCACGGCGTCACCGGCAGTGAGCTTTTGTTCATGCGCCTTCGCGATGCCATCGCGGAAATGGACGGGATGGCCGGGCAACAGGTCCATCGCAGCTGGTGGATCGCGCAAGGCGCTGTCGCGTCGATAGAGGCGGACGGCCGCTCGCGCCGGATCGTTCTGGCCAATGGCTCGACGGCGCAAGTGGCGCGGGAATCCGTTGGCCGGCTGGAGAGCAGCGGCTTCCTGTCGAAGGGCGCTTAGCTGTCCTTCATCGTACCCCTGCGTCGTTTCCGCCGCCGGCTTTTTATCATCTGATCGGTATCAACAGGGAAGGTGTGGTCGCCGGTTTTGAGGCTACCACGCACTTGCGTCCGAGATGAAAGCGGTGATCGCGCGGCGGACCCATTCCTGTCGCACCGGGCGTGAAACCGGGCGATCGGTGAGCATCACGTTCACGTAGTAGCCGCGTAGCATCAGGATGAAGGCTTCTGCTGCGCCGTCCGCATCCTTGGTGACCTTGCCTGTCGCGGCGGCGCATTGGCGGATGAAATCGGCGATCTGCTGCACGCCGATCTGGGTCCGTTCGGCGGCTGCGATGCCCAATTCGGGAAAGCGGTGAGACTCGCTGTAGATCAGGCGATTGACGCCCAGCAGCCCTCCACTGAAGCTGATTTCCAGCGACCGGTCGGCATAGGCGAGCAGCCCTTTCTCCAGATCCGCGTCCCCCGCTTGGAGTTGCAGCAGCGTTGCGCTGAGAGCGTGGTCCATCTGCTGGAACATGATCGCCCGGAACAACTGCTCCTTCGACGAATAGCGCGAGTAGAGCGTCGTCTTGGAAATGCCGGCGGCCTTGACGATCCGGGTCATCGACGTGCCGCCATAGCCGTGGCGCAGGAATTCCTGAAGCGCAACATCCAGCAACTGGCCGTCAATTTCGGCGACTTCTTCCAGCGTCGGCCGGCCGCGTGCCCGCGGAGTTGCAGCCCTGGATCCGGTAGCCTTGCCTCCGGTACTGTTCGGCCGGGTATTCTTGGGGCCGGAATTGGCGATCGCTGGTGCCGTCATGAAACCGGCATGCCGAAACCGCCGGGCGTTGGCCACCGATAATTCGCCGTGTGGGGATCGGGCAAGGCGGGGCAAAGCTTGACAAGCGCGGCCCCGCCGACCCAGACAAGAAACGAACCAGTCGGTATCATTTAATGCCGCGGGCTGCCCGCTGGAGCAGCCATCTTGCCGCGATGCGCGCGGGATCTGGTCGAAAAACGATCCGGCGGGCGAGGTCCTGACAGTGAACACCGCATGCAAGCCGACAGATGTTCCCGCACCGGGTGAAATCGATATTCCCGCGCTTCGGCAACGCTACGCCCATGAGCGGGACAAGCGGCTGCGGCCCGAAGGCGGTGAGCAGTATCTGAAGACCGAGCACGAGTACGCCCAGGCATACGAAGCCGATCCCCACATGCCGCGGGTACCGCGCGATCCGATTTCCGAGGATCTCGACGTTGCCGTGCTTGGCGGCGGGTTTTCGGGGCTGATGGCGGGGGTGCACTTGCGCAATGCGGGTGTCTCGACATTTCGTCATATCGAACATGCCGGGGATTTCGGCGGGGTCTGGTACTGGAACCGCTACCCCGGCGTGCAGTGCGACAACGATGCCTATTGCTACATGCCGCTGCTGGAGGAGACCGGCTACTTCCCCTCGAAGAAGTTCGCGGACGGCTTCGAGATACAGCGCCATTGCCGCCGCATCGGCGAGCAATACGGGCTTTACGAGAACGCGCTGTTCCACACGCGTATCACCGCGCTGCGCTGGGACGAAGAACGCGATCGCTGGCGGATCGCCACCGATCGCGGCGACGAAATACGTGCACGCTTCGTCATCATGTGCGGCGGCCCGCTCAACAGGCCAAAGCTTCCCGGCATTCCGGGACTGCACGATTTCAGGGGCAAGGTCTTCCACACCGCGCGCTGGGACTATGCCTATACCGGCGGGCGCTGGGAGGATCCGGTTCTCGACAAGCTGGCGGACAAGCGCGTGGCGATCGTCGGCACGGGCGCGACGTCGATCCAGGCGGTGCCCTTCCTCGGCAAGTATGCGAAGCAGCTTTATGTCTTGCAGCGCACGCCCCCCACGGTCGATGCGCGCCCGAACCCGCCGACCGACATGGAATGGGCGCGGTCCCTCCAGCCCGGCTGGCAGAAGGAGCGTCAGCGCAATTTCCATCATGTCGCGATCGAGGGCATGCGGCCGGGCGATGTCGACCAGATTTGCGATATCTGGACCGAAATCAACCGCGACCTTGCCGCTGAACTGGCTGGCGAAGGCTGGCCGGACCTGAGGCTCGAAGCCTATCTCGAGCGCCGCGAAGCCATGGATTTTCGCGTGATGGAGCGCATGCGCCGCCGCGTCGAAGCCATTGTCGAGGACAAGGCGACCGCCGAGGCGCTCAAGCCCTGGTTCGGCTTCAACTGCAAGCGTCCGCTATCGAACGATGACTATTACCCGACTTTCAATCGCCCGAACGTCAAGCTGCTGGACGTGTCCCCCACGCGCGGCGTCGAGCGGCTGACCGAAAACGGCTTCGTGCATGAAGGCACCGAATATGGGATCGATTGCCTGATCTGTGCCAGCGGGTTCGAGGTCACCAGCGATCTCGACCGCCGCTGGGGCATCGGTGCGGTCGATGGGCGCGGGGGTCAGTCGCTCTATGAGAACTGGGCGGACGGCTATCGGACGTTGCATGGGGCGATGAGCCACGGCTTCCCCAACCAGTTCTTCACAGGCTATGTGCAGGGCGGCTTCAATGCCACTACCATCGAGCAGTTCAGCCGGCAGGGCTATCACATCGCCTATATCATCAGGCAGGCGCTCGATCGCGGGGCAACGGCGGTCGAACCCACGCTGGATGCTCAGGACGCATGGGTCGCGAAGATCCGTGCCACGGCCGTCGATATCTCGAAGCTCCAGCGGGAATGCACGCCGGGCTACTTCAACAACGAAGGCGATCACAAGGGCAGGCGCTGGTATCTCGGCGAATCCTACGGCCCGGGCTGGGATGCCTTCGAGACGATGATGCAGGATTGGCGCGATGCCGGGACCCTGGAGGGTCTCAGTGTCACGTGCCGCGCGGCGCAGACGGCGGATTGAATGCGGCGGGGAACGGGAGGGGGCTCGCTCCCCGTTTCCCGGCGGCTATTGCGCTTCGATTTCGTGGCGCCGGCTCTCGACATCCGCCAGCAGCGGCAGGATCTTCTGGTCGGCGAGGATCGTGCAGTAGTACTCGTTGACGTGCACGATCTTGCCTTCCAGCAGCGTGAAAACCATGCAGTACTGGTTGCAATAGGCCTCGCCGTTGACGAGCGTGGCATTGCCTTCGAATTCCACGACGACACGGTCGCCTTCGCCGGTGACCGACTTGAAATCGGGCCGGAGGCCAGTCGGGATCAGGTCCTTGAAAGCAGCGGTCGTGGCCACGATAAGTTCGTAGGGGCGGGCCCCCGAAAGCTTCCCGAAGCCCTTGGCGACCGTCACCGCATCGGGCGAGAGGCAGCGTTCGGCCGCAACGGCATCGCCATTGCTGAACGCTTCGATGAATGCGATCACGACCTGCTTGTTGGTTTCGCTCATGTCTTTCATCTCCTCTCGACCGCGGTATGCGTGCCGGACATGCCGAACAGGGACCTGACGAACCGGACCAGACGCGCCGGCCAGGATGGCGGCGCGGCTTCGGCTGCGACGGTTCCCGCGTTTTCGGCTTCCGCTTCGATTTCGGCCTTGAGCTGCTGCGCGAAGGCCTTGGCAAACTGGGGAAGCAGCGGCTTGCCCATGGCCTCCCACATCTTGGCCATCTGCCCGCTGCCGACCACTTCCACGCGCAGCGTCACTTCGGTTTCACCGGACCTGACGGCACGCGCGATGTAAGTGCCGCCACCTTGAACCGGATCGCCTTCCAGATCGTAAGTAAACGTCACCCGCCCGGGGCCTGCCCATTCAGTCACGTGCACATTGACTTTGACTGTCCGCACGAGACCGCCCGCGCCGACTTTCAGCACCCAGTGCGAACGGTCTGCATCGATGATCCTGCATTCACGCAGTCCGGGCATGAGTTTCGCCCAACGCTCGATGTCGCGAACATGGGTCCAGACCGCGTCGATGCCAACATCGATCACGACGCTCTGTTCGGTTTCGATCATTCGGCGGCCTCAAGCCGCTGCCGCCGCGCCAGTTCCTCGTCGAGCAGGGTGCTCGGGCGGCCGATTGCGTGGAGCGCCGCAAGGTAGCCGTGGGTGATGCCGCGGGCGTTGGTCATGCCGCTCTGCATGACCGCGCCGTTGTCCAGTCGCGCCATCGAGTTGCCGGCGACGTAGAGGCCCTCGATCGGTTCCTCGTCCCAACCGATCACGCGGCAATGCTCGTCGCCTACGAGCCCGGCTGCCGCGATGCCGCCGCCTGCCATGCGGTGGAGTTGCACGGCGTAGAACGGCGCCTGCAAAAGCGGGCCGAGATTGCCGTTGGGCTTCTGGTTGGGGTCGCCGCACATGGTTACGCTCCACGGGAAGGCACCGCGCCGGAATTCGGGATCCTCGCCCGCCAGTGAATAGCGGTTGAAGGCTTCTACGGTGTCCAACAGCCCCTGCGTATCGACACCGATCCTGTCTGCAAGTTCGGCAAGGCTGCCCGCGGTGACGCCCATGCTTTCGGGAATCTCCTGCCCCGGCATGACCCCGCCAAACGGGTATTTCTCGCGTGCCTGATGGTCGAAGATGGCCCAGCACGGGTAATTGCTGTGGGTCTGCGTATTGCCGTCGATTGCATTGATGGCGTGCGCGATGGAGCGATAGAAGGCCTCGTTTCCGAAGCGCTTGCCGGCGCTGTTGACGACAATCGTGTGCGGCAGGCCCATGAACGGCAGCGCGCCGCGCCATAGCGGCAAGTCGCCCTCCTGTTCCTCGCCCGGGGTATGGATGCCAAGTATCGTTCCATCGGGAACGCGGGCGATCCGGGCGCCGAACGGTCCGGCGAGCCGCAAGTGCGCGCCGTCGATCGTCTGCATGACCATCGATTGCGGGTCGAGCTGGTTGCCGAGGGTCCGCGAATAGGTCGGATCGCGCTCATAGCTGCTGACGGCAATGACAACGCCGCGATTTGCCTTGATGTAGATATCGCGCCCGTCGCGCTTCGCGCGCACGCCGACGATCCGCTCCCCATCGCCGATCAGCTTTTCGACATTCACGCCGGTATGGAGGGGGATTGCGCGATCGAGCGCGCCCTTGACGAAGTAGGCGGCAAGACCGGGGCCAAGACAGCGCTCATCGCTGCCCATCCGTTCGGACATCGCGGTATAGTCCCAGTTGAGCATGTTCGCGGTGCCGCCATTGGTGAAAATGTCGTGATGCGTCATGCTGTAGGGAACATGGGGCGAGACCCGCGTCCGGGACTGCCACTCGCCGAGCGAGGCGGCGGGGAAGGGCACCGGTTCGAGCAGGCGGCCCTCGGCCACGCTATCGTTGGTGTGAGGATAGTAATAGTCCGGGCATCCCGGAATGGCGGCGAGCCTGAGGTCGATGGTCTCCTCGAAATAGCGTAGCGCCACCGGGGCATGGATCGCCTGATTGAGAATGGCGACGTCATCGGCATATCCCGCCGATAGGCGCTTCACGTAGCGAAAGCCGCTTTCCGGGGAGTCCTCTACACCCAGCGCCTTGCCCAGATGGTTGCCCGCCACCCAGACCTCGCCCATCGAATAGGCCGTGACGCCGCCGACCTGCTCCGAACGTTCGAGGACCAATGCCGAAAATCCGTGGTCCTGCGCCGTGATCGCGGCGCACAAGCCGCCCGCGCCGGAGCCGATTGCCACGACATCGGCTTCCAGATCCCACTGTTCCGGCAGCTTTTCCATCTTCACCGGCTCTCTCCCACCGACCGTTTTCGGCAAGGCTGCCGCAGTCTTATTTTATGATACGGAATGGTCTTATTAATGGCTAGGCCCGGGGGTGGAGGCGTGTCAAGCGCGCGCGCCTGGGGGAGGGCGGCGGACAGGCGAATGGACGGGAAGAGGAACGCAGCGAGGGGCCTGATCGGCCCCTTGCGGGGGAACTAACTGTCCCGCCCGGTCCCTGCGGTTACACTGGAGCCCGCCTTTTGAGAATTGCGTCGATATCCCCGCGCACGCCTTCGACCGAAGTGTCGAGAGGGCCGCCTGCCAACGGGATCTCGGTATACATGACCCTGCGCTCGCTCGATACAGGCGGCGTCGCCTCATGCAACGTGCAGGACAGATGGACGGTAAGGTCGCCGGGCTCGGTCTGCATTGCCACCACCGGCAGATAGGGCCGGGTCTTGGCGTGCTCCACCGGAATGCCGACGCGGTGCGATCCTGCGATCACTTGCAATTGGCCGTTGCCTGGTCCCGAAGCCGTCAGCGAAATACCCACCGTCATGCGTGAGCACGCATAGGCGTGGCGGCCGAGGTGGCAATCGCGGTGGAAGGTCAGATCGGACGGGCCTGATACGATCCCGACAGGCTTGAACAGCGCCTCGATGATACGGCCCTTCGCCGGCTTGCGTTCGAGATGGTCGTGTCCGGCCAGCACCCGATGGAGCAGATCCCACTGCGGGCCTTCCAGCAGCGCGCGCGTGGCGGGCGAACGCTCGACGAAATCCTGAAGGCGCACGCAGGCACGCGATCCGTCCGCCAGGGTCGCCCACCAGGACTTGCCGTCGCCTTCGCTATAATCGGGTAGCGCGGCATCCATGTCGCGGCTGATGCGGGCCATGTCCGTCGGATCGAGCCAGCCCCGCAGATGCAGAAAACCAGCTTCCCTCAGGAAGTGCGCAATGTCCGCCGGGTCCGAAGCGGGTGTGAAACTTGCATTGAGATCGAGAGGCTGCCCGTGCCGGTCCACGAAGGACAACTGCTCCGGCAGCACGGTCCAGCCTTCGAGAAGCGTGTGCCACAGCGCGTCCCACGAGGACAGCGCTTCTCTGTTCGCGCGGTCGGGTTGGAGTTCGCCGGTCACCAGCAGGCCATTGAAAGTCACAAGGTTCTGCGCGACCCGCGAGAACTGGTCCTCGCTCAGCGCGACGACGAGAGCGCCCGGCGTGTTGCCGTTAGCCGCGACGAGCTTCTCCCCCTCTGCGGCGATTGACCATGCCTGCTCGCCGACTTCGACAGTCAGGGGTGGTGCTTCGAGCCATCGCATGCCCGAGGCAACCAATGCGCCGTTCCGCTCGGCAAGCCGGGGAAACTCCTCCTCGAAAAAAGCGGCAGCGGCGATGGAGCGACAATCACTGTCGCGGCGCGTGCGACGGTCGAGCTTGGTCGGCATCTTTATCTCCCACACAGGCAGGCAATGGTAGCGCCTGCGTGCCCGCCGCCGCTGGCGACAGGCACAGATAACATAGGGTCTCAGAACTTCTTGCTGATCCCGAACTGGAACACACGGCCAATGCTGGTGACGGCATATCCGTCCAGCGAGTTGATCGAGCCGTTGTAGGGCGGCGGATCCTTGTCGAACAGATTGTCGACGTTGAAGGTCAGCGAAAGGTCCTTCATCACGCCTGTCCCCTTGAAGTCGTATTGGGCGAAGAGGTTGATAGTGTCGAAGTCCTTGATCCGGGACTGATTGAGGTTCGAAGCCAGCGGCGCGACATCCCATCCGCCAAGGTGCCGCCAAGTGGCCTGCGCACGCAGGTTCCCGAAGGTTGCGCCCAAGGTGCTGGACAGGATGAAGCGTGTCTGCGCCTTCACCGTGTTGACGAAGGGGGCATCCGAGACGGACTGTTCCTTGCGATCCAGGACGTAGTTGCCGTTGATCTGGGTATAGACCGAGCCGAAGCCGGTCTGGTGATCGTACGAAAGCGAAACGTCGAGACCGTCGGTGTTCACCGCCGCAAGGTTGGTGCGGCGGCCATCGGCGATGGAGTAGACCTGTCCCGGCACCACCGTATAGGGCGAGACTTGCGCCAGCCCACCCGGAACTTGCGAGGCCAGTGCATTCACTTGCGCGATCGTCGGGTTCATCACGTAATTGCTGGTGAACAGCGAATAGAACACCGAGGGATTGAACACCGGCGGGATGTCGATGAGGTTCTTGAAGCGGATGTTGTAGTAGTTCAGCGTCAGCGCCAGCCCGGGCACGGAGGGGGGCGCGATGTCCATGCCTATCGACCAGGTCGTTGCCTTCTGGGGCTTGAGATCGGTGCCGCCGCCGCCCAGGAAGATTTGCGCCTGTCCGGGCAATGGGGCTACGGCCGGGTTCGCGAAGAGGATCAGCGGGAACGCGAAGATCGTGGGCGGCGCGGCATCGGCGCCGTCGGCAAGGCTGGGCGCCTGGAACGATTTGCCCCAGCTCCCGCGGATTTTCAGGCCGTCGAACGGTTCGTAAGTGGCGCCGAACTTCGGATTGAAGGTGCCGCCGAAGTCGCTGTAGTGGTCGTAGCGGCCCGAGGCCGACAGGCTGAGCGAATAGAACCCGCCAGTACGGTTGCCCTCACCGATGACGGGGACCTGCACTTCCCCGAACAGGGCGGCGATGCGCCTGCTGGCGGAGTTGAACGGCAGGTCGTCGACGGCGGCGGCGCTGACGGTGCCGTTGATCCGGGATTCGTACTTCTCATAGCTGTACTCGCCGCCGACGGCGACTTTCACCTCACCGCCGGGCAGGCTGAAGAGGCTGCCATCGAGCACAAGCCGGGTATTCACCATCTCGTTCTTGCCCAGACCATAGTCGAGGAAGTTCGAGATGAGCGGCAGGACCGCGCTGTTGGCGGGGTTCGACAGGTTGTAGGGGTCGAAGTTGCCGGTCAGCACCAGTCCCGAAAGCGTGCCGTCGTCGATCTTCTGGTTGGCGACTTCGGATCGGCCGCGCCCGTAGTTCGCCAGCCAGCGCAATTGCCAGCCATGGCCGAGATCCGCCGTGGCCGATGGCGTAAAGCCCCAGGTTTCGAGGCGGGTGCTCTGGCTGGTATGGTCGCCGAGGATCGAGGAGAAATCCATCGAAACCGACTGCGGCGCGAAGCTGTTGGCATCGCCGGTGTTGCGGTAGAACGGATTGAGCACCATCCCCGGAGCGTACGGATTAACGGGGGCGATCGTGGCGGTTGCCGTGACCGGTCCGCCGTCTCCCTTGTTCACGCGGTTCATGTAGAACGCGCGCATGTCGAACGTCACCGGGCCGCCATCGTCGTAGGACATCCCCGCGAAGACGGAATGCCGCGTTTCGCTGGGATAGAACGTGCGGTTCTGGCTGATATCGCAGCGATTGCCGGTGCCCAGTGTCAGGCCGGGCAGGGCATAGACCGAGGATCCGATCGAGACGTTGCCCGCCCCGCACGTCAGATCGAGGGGTAGCCCGGTCGTATAGTCGAGGCGGCGGACAAAGTCGCGGTCCCGGCCGTAAAGCGAATCGTGCCACGAATAGTCGTAGCTTGCATAGACGGAGAGCGAATCCCAGGTCTTGCCTACTGTCACGTCGGCATTGGCGGATTGGTAATCGGACTCGAAGCCGTAGCGGCCCTTGACCTCGATACCGTCGAAACGCTTGCGGGTGATGAAGTTGATAACGCCGCCCACCGCATCGGCGCCGTAGATCGATGAGCCGCCGTCCAGCACGATCTCCACGCGCTCGATGGCGCCGGGGGCGATCGCGTCGGGATCGGGCACCGTCTGGCGCACGCCCATGCCGGGCAGCCGGTGGCCATCCACCAGGATCAGCGTCGACGAGCCGCCGCCCGAAGCGCCCGGCAGATTGCGCAAGTTGGGACGATTGATCGTGATCTGGCTGGAATTGATGGCCGAAACGATCGGTGTGGTATTGAAGGATGCCGCCTGCGGCACGCTTGCAAGGAGCTGCGCCGTCGAATTCGCGCCGATTGCGGTAATCGCCTCGGAATTGATCGAGACCGTTTCGGAACCCGCCGGTGCCACCCCGCGCAGCAGGGTGCCGGTGACGATAATTTCCTTGATTTCCTTGTCGCTTAGGGCCGTCTGGCTGTCCTGATCGGGCGCCGGCCCCGTCTGTGCAAGCGCCGCCACCGGCGCGAGAGCGATCATCGATACACCGAGCAGCACATAGCGCCGCACGGGACTGGAAGTCCTCTTCATACCCTCTCCCTTTTCGGCACCTGCGGATTTTTTCTCCGGGTTGCCTGTCCAGTTCGCCCCGCCCCCCTTGGTTTTAGTGCCGCTTGTCGAGGGTGTCGGAGCGTTGGTGGCCCGAGCGTGACAGATTCTCCAAGCCTTGTCGCCATAAATTATTTAGGCACTAAAATAAGTAGGGGGCGGGCGATTGTTGCGACCGGCGCCGAATTGGCCGATGGAATGCGCATGCGACTTACGGACCAGGAACATAACCGTGTGCTGTTGCTCAAGAAGCTGCGAGCCAGCGAGCCGGTCGCCCGAACCGATCTTGTGAAGTTCACCGGCCTGACGGGCGGCACCATCACCGCGATCACTGCCGATCTGGTCAAGCGGGGCATCGTGATCGAGGAAAAAGTGGTTTCGAATGCGCCCGGGCGGCCAAGGGTCAACCTGCGGATCAATCCCGAGGGCAAATACGTTGTCGGGATTACCGCGACGAACGACGGCGAACTGCTGCTGGAGATCGTCAATCTCAGAGGCGAGAGCCTTGCCGTTTCAACGGCACTGCTGACCCCCACGACCAGCATCGCGGACTTCGCGCGGCAATTCGTGGCGGCCCTGGAAACCGCCATCGCCGGCTGGCCCGTGCGCCGGGAGGACATCTACCGGATCGGGGTCGGCATTCCCGCCGTTGTCGACAATCGCACCGGCATTGTCGAACAGATCCTCACTTTCGAGCCCGGTCCCTGCGATTTCGGCGGGATTGTCGAGCGGGCTCTCGGCATTCCGACGCTGGTCGACAACAACATCAATCTGCTGGCGCGCGCAGAGCATTGGTACGGCCTAGGCGCTCAACTGGGCGACTTCACGCTGATCAACGTCGATCTCGGCATTGGCGCCGCGCTTTACAGGGGCGGGCAGTTGATCAGCGGCGCGCACGGGATCGCTTCCGAATTCGGGCACGTGAAGGTCGTGCCGGACACCGGCCGCCTCTGCCACTGCGGCGCTCGAGGCTGTATTCAGGCATATTGCTCGATACATGCCATCATTCGGCAGGCGTGCGAACGGCTGGGCAGGGCGGAGCCACGCTATGAAGAGATGGGCCGGTTCTTCGAGGAACTGATGGCCGAGCATGCGGTCGCCGCAATCGACATCTGGCCGGTGCTGGAGCAGGCGAGCCACTATCTCGGCGTTGCGGTGGCCAATCACATAACCATGCAGGATCCGGAGGCCGTCATCCTTTGCGGCCCGCCCATCGCGATGATGGACAAACTGCGCGGCACTTTCTTCGCGGCGTTGGAGCAGAACACGTTTCCGACTTTGCGGCGGCGCACCAAGCTGTACTTCAAGGCCTGGGACAAGGGCGCCTTCGCGCGCGGGGCGGCAGCGATGGTTCTGGAGCATCTCTACTCTTCGGCCTGATTTGCCGCTGAACTATTTCACGGTCTAAATTAACATCTGCATCGCGGCCGATTTGGAACAGGGATCGGCCGCAAGGAGCTGTCTGGGGGCGGATCGCCATGGGATTGGTCATCGGCTATAGGCGGATCCAACCTGTCGGAGAGAGAACTGCGTGAGCGAAGGAATTGAGCTGATCGAAGCGAACGGCGTTCTCGAAATTCAAATCACTCGCCCCGAGAAGAAGAACGCCCTGACCGCCTCGATGTACCGTGCCATGACGGCCGCCCTAGCGGATGCGTCGGCCCGCGCGGAATGCGGCGTGGTGCTGATTGTCGGGAAGGGAGACGCCTTCTGCGCCGGCAATGACCTTGCCGACTTCATGGCCGGACCGGATGGCGCGGCCGCCGCGCTCGATTTCATCCGGGCTATCGCACGCTTCGAAAAACCGGTCGTCGCAGCAGTGCAGGGGCTGGCGGTGGGCGTGGGAACGACCCTGCTGTTCCACTGCGATCTGGTCTATGCGGCGCCCGATGCACGCTTCGTCATGCCCTTCGTCAATCTGGGGCTGGTGCCCGAAGCGGCATCGAGCCTGCTGGCGCCGTCGACCTTCGGTTATGCCAAGGCTGCGGCGATGCTGCTGCTGGGAGAGCCGATTGACGCGGAAGCGGCTGACCGTGCGGGACTTGTCACTGCCGTGGTCCCGGCGGTTGGACTGCTCGAACATGCGCGCGCCAAAGCGGCGATATTGATGGGCAAGCCGCCGCAGGCTCTGCTGGCCACGCGCCGGTTGATGAAGGGAGACCCCGCCATCGTCGCCGCGCGCATCGAAGAGGAAGCGCAGGTCTTCACGCAGGCGATCAGCTCGCCGGAAGCAAAAGAAGCCTTCACGGCCTTTTTCGAGAAACGCCCGCCCGTCTTCCGATGACGAGCGCCGGGCGGTGTGGCGATCCACTATTTGAGACGATGCCGCGAATGCCGAGACAATAAATACACTTCGTGATTGCTAAGTGCCGGAGATTGGTACAGCTTCGTTCGACCTGCCCTTCAATGCGCGTCAGGGATAAATCGGATGACGACTGACCGTGCGCTAAGTGTTCCGGTGTCCATCATCGCAGTGATCCTGATGACGGCCGCGGCCTATTATGCCGGCAGTGTATTCGCGCCGCTTGTCGTTGCGCTATACATTATGGCTCTGGTCTGGCCGCTTCAGCGCATGTTGCAGGCGCGGCTGCCCAAGCTGCTGGCGCTGGCGCTTACTTTGCTGGCGACGCTTGCGATCGGCTTCCTGTTCGTATTGATCTTCAGCTGGGCAGTCGGCCGGGTCATTCGCCCGATCATGCTCGACACGGCCCGCTACCAGTACCTTCTGGAGCATCTGGCGGACCGGTTCGAGATCCAGGGATTTTCGATTGCCGGCTTGTGGTCGGAATATGTCGATCTCGCCTGGACGATCAGCGCCATCCGGCAGGTCGGCGGGCATTTGCAGACGACGCTCACCTTCTGGATCATCGCCATCACCTACCTGCTGCTTGGACTGCTGGAGGTGGACGACATGCGCGCGAAGATCGCGGTCATGAGGAACCGCGAGGCGTCGTGGATGCTGCTGGAAGGCACCCGCATCATCGCCGGCCACTATCGCCGCCATCTAATGGTGCGGACGCTGATGAGCGTGCTGACGGGCCTGCTCGTCTGGCTTTTTGCGCGCGTGGTCGGGCTGCCGTTTGCGGGGGAGTGGGGCGTGATCGCCTTCGCGCTCAACTATATTCCGTTTATCGGCCCGTTCTTCGCCACCCTGCTGCCCACGCTGCTGGCGATGACGACTTTCGACACGTGGCAGGCGGTCATTCTCGTGTTCCTCTGCCTCAACGTCATCCAGTTCATGGTAGGCAGCTATATCGAGCCGCGCGTCGCGGGCAGCGTCCTGTCGATTTCGCCGATGCTGGTGCTGTTCGTGATCTTCTTCTGGACGTTCCTGTGGGGAATCCTCGGCACTCTGCTCGCCGTGCCGATCACGGTTGCGATCATCACGTTCTGCGGGCTCCATCCGCGCAGCCGCTGGGTGGTCGAGCTGTTCGGCAAGGCTGCTGCGGCAAATTCGGCAGAGGCGGAATGATACTGCCTCAGGAGGCGTGGGGCGCTGCCGCTCGCCGCTGCCGGGCCGCGAACAGGGCGTAGCCCCCGACAAGCGCAGCCGCGACACCGGACGCCGCGCCGACGCCCAGCGCCCAGCGCGGGCTGAGGTGGTCCGCGATCCAACCGACGATCGGCGCTCCGATCGGCGTTCCTCCCAGCGCCACGCCGACGCGCAGCGCCATCACGCGTCCGCGCATGGCGGGTTCGGTAGAGAGCTGCATGAGGCTGTTGGTCGTGTTGGTGAAGACGAGCGCCGCAACCCCGGTGAGCACCAGCGCGGCCGCGAAGAGCCAGAAATCGGGCGCGATCGCGGCCAGCGCGCAGCCGAGCCCGAACACACCGGCGCTGAGCATCAGAGCCTCGAAACGCGGCTTGTCGCGCTGGGCGTTGAACAGGGCGCCGCTCATTGTCCCGATGGCCATGGCCGAGGACAGGAAGCCATAACCGCGCGCGTCTGCATGGAAGATGCGGACCGCCATGGTCGAAATGAAGATCGGAAAGTTCAGGCCGAACGTGCCGACAATGAACAGCATGATCAGGATCGCCTTGAGGTCCGGCCGCCCCCAGACATAGCGAAATCCCTCGGTAAAGCTCCCCCTGGTGCGCTTCGCGCGAGGGTTCGAATGCAACTCCCCGGTACGCAGGAGGAAGAGCGAGGCCAGCACGGCCATGAACGATGCGCCGTTGATGAGGAAGGCCCATCCGGTTCCGACCATGGCAATGATGAGGCCCGAGACTGCGGGTCCGATCAGCCGCGCGGCATTGAACGATGTCGAGTTGAGCGCCACTGCATTGGTCAGATCGGCGTCCCCCACCAGTTCGGCGACGAACGTCTGGCGCACCGGCGCGTCGAACGCCGCCGCGGTGCCGAACAGGAAGGCGAAGACATAGACATGCCATAGCTGCACGACGCCGGTAACGGTCAGCAGGCCCAGCACTAGGGCCAGTACGCCCATTGCCGTCTGGGTAAGGATCAACAGCTTGCGCTGGTTGAAATGGTCGGCGGCAAAGCCCGTCCACGGCAGGAACAGGAATTGCGGCCCGAATTGCAGGGCCATGACGATACCCACGGCCGAGGCGCTGTGGTGCGTGAGCGTCGTCAGCACCAGCCAGTCCTGCGCCGTGCGCTGCACCCAGGTGCCGATGTTCGACACGAAGGCCCCTGCGGTCCAGACCCGGTAATTGAACCCCCGCAGCGAGCGGAAGGCACCTGTGGTCGGAGCGTTCATGAACGTTCCGGCGTGTTGCCGCCGTGGAAGCGGCCGAAGTGCCGAGCGGTGAACAGGCCGAGCAGCAGCATCCCCAGCCCGAGTGCGGCCGCCTGTGCCGGGTCGCGCAAGTTGAAATCGCCGACCCGGCAGACCAGCAGATAGAAAAGCACAAGGTTGGCGAAGCCCCACAGCACGTTCACTGTCGAGGATGACAGGCCTTCGCCCGGCGGCGTCGCGAAGGGGCTCTGGAAGGCGCGGCCCATCATCCCGCTGACGAAATGCGGAAGCGCGTTCGCCAGTGTGGCACCGCCGGCGAAATAGGACAGGAGATGGAGCCAGGGCATTTTACGAATTACCTTTCCAGCAGGGCAAGAACATCGGCCGTCAGGCCGGTTTCGCCCAGTCTCGGGAACACGTTCTTGATGGCGTGATCGTGGGCTTCGGGCCGGGTGTCGGCCATCGCGTCGATGACAAGCGTGACATTGAAGCCAAGCTCATAGGCCTGGCGCGCGGTCGATTCGACACCGGTTCCGGTCGCCACGCCGGTGATGACGACTTGCGTTACCCCCGCCGCTTTCAGCCGTGCTTCCAGATCGGTGCTCGCGAATGCGCCCCAGGTCCGCTTTGTTACGACGAGGTCGTTTGGCCGCTGGTCCAGTTCGGGAATGATCTGCGTGAAATCGTCGGCGA
Organism: Novosphingobium sp. BL-S-32; assembly: GCF_056857055.1. Taxonomy (NCBI): domain Bacteria; kingdom Pseudomonadati; phylum Pseudomonadota; class Alphaproteobacteria; order Sphingomonadales; family Sphingomonadaceae; genus Novosphingobium; species Novosphingobium sp. BL-S-32. The sequence goes on from NZ_CM166477.1 coordinate 382,122, forward strand.
GTTTGTCCATGGGGCGGCGGGGCTGCTCCGTTCGTCCCGGCGCACCGCCGTCGACGTTGACCAGCACGACCGGCAGCTCCCTCGCGCGAAAGGCGTCCGCCAGCGCGCGGCTGCGCTCTACCACACCGCCAATCGGAGCGGGGAAGGGCGCACCCACAAGGCCCTTCTGAAGATCGACAATGACGAGCGCCGTCATGGGATCGAGCGCGGTCAGCGCCATGGGATTGCCCTTTCTGCAAGCGCGGCACACGCGCCCATGTTCAACCGTCAATCGTTCACGAGCCGCTCCAGCAACGGGATCGCCGCAATGAGCTGGTCCTGCTCGGCCGGCGAGAGCCGTGCCCTGATCATGCGGGAAAGCCAGTCCTGCCGTGCGGCGCGGCCTTCGCCGATCCATGTCCGGCACTGCTCGGTCAGCGACAGCAGGGTTTTCCGGCCATCGGCCGGATCCGGCGCGCCGCATATTAGGCCGGCGCTCTCCAGCGCGGCCACGACGGCGCCCATCGATTGCGGGCGCATGCCTTCCAGTCGGGCGAGGTCGGACGTTGTGGCGGGCCCGTGCTTTTCGAGCCGCAGCAGCACCGAGGTCTGCGAAGGGGGCAGATCGCCGACACTCGCCTGTTCGCGAAGCCGACGTTTCAGCTTGCCGGCAATGCGGCGCAGATCCTGCGCTAGCACGGTGACGTGCAGTTGATCATCGGACGAAACGCTCATGGCCGTCCTATAGAAATATGAAGCCTAACTGTAAAGTTAAACTTCCTTTAGGAAAGCGGGAAAGGGGCGCTGGCAGCAGCGCCCCTTCCTTCGATCAATCCCTCAGCTTCTGGGTAATGTAGGTCATCCACAGTGCCGTGGTCTTGGCGGATTGGCGGATATCCGCGCCAGAGCCGTGGCCGCCTTCGGTATTCTCGTAGAAGTAGAAGGGCAGGCCCAGTTCCTCCATCCGCGCCGCGAATTTGCGGGCGTGCTGCGGGCCGACGCGGTCGTCGCGCGTGGTGGTGAAGATGTAGGGCTCCGGATAGTTCACGCCCTTGCGCAGCGCGTGATAGGGCGATTTCTTGAGCCAGAAGGCCCGCGCTTCGGGATCGGCGTAGACATCGCCGTACTCGCCCTGCCAGCTCGCGCCGGCAGCGATCTTGCTGATGCGGATCATATCCAGCAGCGGCACCTGGATCACCACCGCATTGTAGAGTTCGGGGAATTCCGTCATCTCGACACCCATCAGCAGGCCGCCGTTCGAGCCGCCGATGATCCCGAGCCGGCGCGGCGAGGTGATCTTTTTGGCGATCATGTCGCGCGCGACGCTGGCAAAGTCGTCATAGGCGACCTGCCGCTTGGTCTTAAGTGCGGCCTCGTGCCATTCCGGCCCGAACTCGCCGCCACCGCGAATGTTGGCCAGCGCGAAGGCGCCGCCATGTTCGAGCCAGAGCTTGCCGTAGCTTCCCGAATAGAACGGCGTCGAACTCGACTGGAAGCCGCCATAGGCATTGAGCAGCACCGGGGTCGAACCGTCCAGCGGCATGTCCTTACGGTGGACGAGGAAGTAAGGGATCACGGTGCCGTCGGTCGACTTCGCCTCGCGTTGCTCGACGACAAGGCCGGTGGCGTCGAAGCGCGGCGGCAGGCTCTTCACCGGCGCGGCGCTGCCGGTCGCGGCGTCGACGAGATAGAGCGTGCTGGGCGTGGTGAAACCTTCCGCCGAGGCGAACGTGAGGTTGCTGCGGGTATCGGCGGCGCTGAATTCCAATGCCAGCTTGTCCGGCAGCGGTAGCGCCGTCGTGGTCCATCTCCCGTTCGCGGCGGGTGCGAGCGAGAGCAGGCGGCCATTGACGTTGTCGAGAATGGACAGCAGCAGGCGGTCACGCGTGATGGAAACCGCTTCCAGCGCTTCGCGCGGGCCCGGCTTCCAGGCGATCCGGGCCTTGATCGCTTCAGGACGAGCCAGCACTTCGGCAAGCGGTGCAGTCGCCACCGCGCCGGTGGGAAGGTCTCCCCATGCCTCGTCGAGGCGGAACACGACTTCACCGGCGACGAGACCGGCCACAGAGACCTTCTGCGGTATGGCCAGTTCGTGCACTTTGCCGTCCGTGCCGATCACCAGGCTTTGCTGATGGAAGAAGTCGATCGCGCGTGTGATCAGCTTGAGCGTGTTGCCCTGCCCATCCTGCAGCACGGCAGGGAAAACGCCGACGTCGCTCTTCTGCCCGCGGAAGATCTCCGTCGCTTCAGACAGCGGCCGGCCGCGCGCGAGGCGCTTGACGATATAGGGATAGAGCGACTCGGTGACATCGCCCGGTGTCCATTCGGTGGCGACGAGCAGATGGTCGGCATCTTCCCACGTGACGCTCTGCTTGGCGCGGGGAAGGTGGAATCCGCCTTGCACGAAAGTACCCGACGCGAGATCGAATTCGCGCGTCTCGACAGCGTCCTCGCCGCCGTTGGAGAGTGAGATCAGGCAAAGCCGTTGCTCCGGCTCAAGGCAGTCGGCGCCTTTGTAGACCCAGCTCTTGCCTTCCGCCTTGCCCAGCGCATCGATGTCGAGAACGGTCTGCCAGTTGGGCTGCGCACGGCGGTAGTCATCGAGCGATGTGCGCCGCCAGATGCCGCGCAAGTGCTGCTCGTCCTGCCAGAAATTGTAGATCTGCCCGTTCAGGAAGCGGGGGGCGGGAATTCGGTCTTCCGCGCCGAAGATCCTGAGCGCCTCGTCATAGAAGGTCTTGTAGCGCGGATCGGCTTCGAGCCGGCCCTCCGTCTTCGCGTTGTGGGCTTCCACCCAGTCCATCGCGCTCTTGCCGTCGAGATCCTCCAGCCAGATCCACGCATCGGGGGGATCGCGGGGGTCGGCAGGAGCGGGCGTTGCGGCATGTGACATGGGCATGAAACTCAGAAAGGCGAGCGTGCTGGCAAGCGCGGTACGCAGGATGGGCGTCAAGATTGTTCCCCCCGAAAGATCGATTGGGGGAGCCTAGCGCCTGCGACACGCCGGGCAAGCGGTTACGCTTTGATTTCGGTGTGTTGGCAGGCGTGGACGAATTCGGCGCAAAAGGCCGGTGCCGTTTCGATGTGCCCCCGCCTTCGCGGGGATGATGGGGCTTTGAGCTTGAAGGCTCGGTTGCGGCATCGGGACAAGTCACGGGCTATTGGACAATTGCTCGATGCGTTCGGCCATTTCGTCCTGCGCGGCGCGATCGCTCTATAAGAGAAAAGGAAGGCCGGGGCGCGAGCGCCGGTCCAGCATTTGCTCTGCCTGCCGAGGTGTTTCGCGCCTCGCGGGCGGGGCCATTCTATAGGTTGCCGGTGATGAATCTCCAGAACTCCGCCACGCTTGCCGTGTCGCCGCTCGGCCATGAGGCCGACCGGTCCTACACCGTGAAGAGCTTCATCGGCCGTGATCTTGAACGTGGCGCCGAACCGGGTGAGATCGTCGAGATCCTGCCTGCGGGACGAAGCCCGTTCCGGATCGTCTCATTCTATACCGCGCACAACGAATATGCGGACCACGCCGCACGGCTTCGCGCAACGCTGGACGGGTTCGGTCTGGACTATGTGCTGCATCCGATCGACAGCCTTGGCCGCTGGGAACTCAACTGCGCCTACAAGGCGGAATTCGTCTACGAGCAGTGGAAGGCCTCCGATCGGCCGATCGTCTGGTTGGACGCCGATGCTACCGTCGAGGCACTGCCCGATCTCTTCTCGGCGCTCACGGCCGATGTCGCGCTGCATAAGTGGACATGGGACCACCAGGCCCACGACCGCGGCTGGGAATTCTGCTCCGGCACCGTCTATTTCGGCAAGACGGCCGAGGCCGAGGCCCTGCTGCAGCAATGGCTGGTGCGTTGCCGCGCCGATCCGCTGACATGGGATCAGGTCCATTTGTGCTCGGCCTGGTGCGACATCGCCAGCACGCGTCCGCTGAAGACGAGCTGGCTGCCCCGTTCGTATCTGCATATCGAAGGCGCGCCTTGTAACGAGCCTACCGTCATCCGCCATTGGCAGGCGTCGCGACAGGCGAAGGCCGACGGCCGCAAAACCGATCACGAGGCAGCGCAGTTCACCGAAGGCGGAATGCGGGACCGGGCCACGAATACGCTCTGGCGCACGCCGGAAGAAGCGTTCTGGATCCAGGAAGGCGTGGACCACATCATTCCGGCAACGCAGTTCGAATTTCCTGAGGGCTTCGACCTCGGATCGGCCTTGGCGATCGCGATTGACGGTCATTTTCCCGTACTGGAAATCGGTTGCGGCGTCGGTCGCATCGCGTCGCTGTTCGATGACGGCTATATCGGCGTAGACGTCAATCCGCATTCCCTTGCCCAGGCGCGGGCCACGCTTCCAGCTCAGAACTTCCGCATCCACGATCAGGGATATCGGTATCCGGATGCGGTGACGGCGTTGTTCTATACCGTTCTTCTGCATGTGTCCGATGAAGCGCTCGTGCCGCTGCTGATCGAGGCGGTGAGAGGCCGGCAGCGGATCATCATTGCCGAATTGATGGACGTGCGTTGGCGCCGGGAGGGCAATCCGCCCGTCTTCAATCGCGATCCGGAATACTACATCTTCCTGATGCAGGAATTGGGTTTCCGGCTCGTGCACTATTCCAAGCCGGAATATGAGCATTACAATCGCGCGCCGTGGAACACAGGACGCGACAGTCGCATCACTTTCCTTGCCTTTGAAAGGACGGATCGAGCGGACGCACGCGAAATGGCCTGATCGGCGTCTGCCCGCCTAGGATCGGGCCTTCGCGCTGAGGAGTTAGAGATCTTTCGGATTACGCGTGCCGGTCCGGCCGTCGAATGACGGAGCGGATGCAAGGAGTCGTATCCAAGCGGGCGGCAGATCTGTATGCGGCATGTTGTCCCGTGGTTCGGGCATCGATCCGGACCACGGTCCCGGCGCATCCGCGCCGCGGACAGGCTGTATAGCCGGACTCCCAAAGCGTTCCCATGTCTCGCGGCGTCGGGAACCCGTTATGAAAGTCGCCCGCCGGGAACCTATGGAAGCCTCCGCGCCCACACTCGCCGATCTCGGCTGGAGACCCTTCTTCAGCGAACAGCTGTCCGACGAGGAGCGGGAAACATGCCGCCCGGTGCGGGTCATGTCCGTCTATCGCGGCCTCGTCGCGGTGCTGGGCGAGGGGATCGACCGCCTGATTTCATCACGCCTGCCGAACCCGCAGGGACCGGAAGATCGGCCCGCCGCAGGCGATTGGCTGCTGATCGGTGCCGATAGTCCTGAACCGGTGCGGCTCCTGAGGCGCGAGAGCCTGTTCAAGCGGCCCGCACCGGGCAATGATCGCCGCGTCCAGTTGATCGCGGCGAATGTCGACACGCTCTTCATTGTCGCCTCCTGCAATCACGATTTCAGCATTCCCCGGCTGGAGCGTTATCTCGTGCTCGCGCGGGAAGTGGGGGTCACTCCGGTGATCGTGCTGACCAAGATCGACCTGACCGACACGCCGGACAAATACCGCGAGGCCGCGATGGGGCTTCAGCCCGGTCTGCGGGTCGAAACCGTCAACGCGCGCGAGGGTGCCAGCGCCTTGCCGCTGGCGAAGTATTGCGGACCGGGCCAGACCGTTGCGCTGATGGGATCGTCCGGCGTCGGCAAGTCGACGCTGGTCAATACGCTGCGCGGTTCGGATTCGATTACCACCCAGGCCGTGCGCGAACACGACAGCAAGGGCCGCCATACGACCACGGTGCGCGAAATGCACCGACTGGCGCAGGGCGGCTGGCTGATGGATACGCCCGGAATGCGGGAGTTCAAGCTGGCGGACGCGACCTCTGGACTGGCGGAAGTGTTCGACGACATCGAGCTTCTGACCCTCGAATGCCGATTCACGAATTGCAGTCACAGGAAAGAGCCGGGTTGCGCAATTCAGGCCGCGATTGCAGAGGGCGCGCTCGAACCCCACCGGCTTGAGCGATGGCGCAAGCTCACTGCGGAAGATAACAGCAATACCGGCACTATGGCCGGGCGGCGTAGCCGGGCCGGAAAGCCCGGCGAAAGGAAATGACCCATGGCTGATCTTTATCTGAAGGCGCTGGAATCCGAACGGAAGAGCCTGTGGGCCGCATGCCGCCTGAAAGGCCTTGCCAAAGGCACGCCCGAACGGCTCCGGATCGCGGAACTGGACAAGCTGCTGGCCGAGCACAAGGCCAAGAAGGCGGGCTGACCGGCAGGACAGTTACGCTTCAGCAATATTTTCCGGGGCCGGGTGATCGAACGGCCCGGCGAGTCAGGTGATGGGCCCGATGGAGCAGGGCGGGCAGCGAATCTCGCGCCCATCCGTGCGGGGCGGGTGACGGGTCTTCCCGGATGCCGCGCGGCATTTGCAACGCCAGCGCAGCCAGCGTCAGCGGCCAGCGCAGTCCGGGCCAGTCGGCCTGGAGCAATTGGCGCCGATGCTGGATGCGGGGCCACAAGCCGCTGCAATATTCCTGCGGTACCGGCACCGCGAACAGCGATCGCAATGCCAGCAACTGCGTACGCAGCGCGCGCCGAGCCTGCCGAGCGGTGAAGAAGCCATCGAGTTCCTGCCAGTCGATCCCTTCGCCTGACCGGGCCAGCCCCGCAAGATCGACGAGATGGCGCATATCCACCAGCCCGCGCCAGTAATCGAGTTCCTGCAGCTGGTCGTGCGAGACCAGCACGGCGGCCTGCGCGGCCGGGGACGGTTGCAGGGCCCGCTGTCGGCCGATCTCCACGGGCCGGCAATGCGCCGAGAGCATTGGGTAATCGAAGCGGGGGTTGCTTCCCTTGGTCCGGCAGTGGAGGTCGAGCATGCCCACGTCGCTGCTTCGGTAGAGGACGAGGGGGGCGCCGTCCAAACCACTTTCGTAGTGTATCCGGAAGCCGAGCCGGCCAAAACATCTCCGCGCCCCAGGCATCGCGCTTTCAGGCAGCATCAGGTCGATATCGCCGAGAATCCGGCCTCGTGCCGCCGGAGCGCCAAGCTCCACGAGCAAGGCCGCGCCTTTGATCAGTATCGGCGGCGGGCCCGTATCGGCCAGTGCGCCGAGAACGTCCTCCAGCAGGAGCATCAACCGCCGATTGCGCTCGACGTTTGCCTCGACGACGGCGGCCAGAAAGGCGAGAGCATCCTCGGGAACGTCGGGGCGCCACGCCAAGCGGGAGCCGAGGGAGGCCGTTGTCATCGTGCGGTTGGCCCGGCCGATGAGGTCCTCCCAATCGCACCTGTCGGGTATTCTGCCGTCGAGCGCGGCGGCGAAGGTTCGGATGCCGATCATTGCATCCTTACTCGGTGGCGCGGTCGAGCAGCCGGACGGCTTCGTCCAGATTCGCATAAGAGAGACGCCGGCATTGCGCGCGTCCCACCAGACGGCTGAGCATCTGCACGTCCGACAGGGTTGAGCGTCCGGTGCGGGCGTAGGCGCCTTGGAGCAGGAATTCGAGCGTAGCGAGCGGTTCGAGCGGGGTCAGTGCAGCGGGCATTCCGTCGTCGCGGGCGAGCAGAACGATCCAGTCCACCGGATAAATGCCGGTGCGCGGTTCCGGCATGGGCAAGTAACGCAAGGTCGCGCCGTCGAGCCGTTGATGCACGGCTGTTCGCCCGATCACGTCTCCATAGCCGGGCAGCAGGTCCCACGAACCGCGCTTCAGTGTGGGATAGAAGGACAGGCCCTGTACCATCCCGGCGTGATCCAGCAGGGCCACGTCATCTGCGGCATAGCCGAAGCCTGCGGCGGTCAGCGCGACGGAAAGGGTGCTCTTGCCCGCTCCTGGCGCGCCGCTGAGCAGAAGCGCGCGGTTTCCTCGCACAAGTACGGCGCAGTGCAGGGCGATCCGGTCGCTGGCCGTGAGCACGTCATCGACCAGACGCGCTTTCAGTGTGGGAATGGCCTGATCAAGCCTCGCAATGCTGGCCGGCTTGCCGTGCCGCGAGATGACCACTTTGGGCAGGGCAGCGTCCGTGCCCCAACGGCGGATCTGCCAACGCGGCACCGCCTCGGCGTCCTGCCGCTTTCGGGCAGCGGCCGGCATCGCAAGTGATCCAAGGCCCGCACCGATCTCCACATCAATGGGAATGCCCGCGAGATCGAGCGGGAAACGGCGCATCACCTCGTTGGTCGATCCAAGTCCGACGGCGAGCAATTCCGCGCCAGACCACAAGGATATCAACGCGGTAACCGCATCTTCCGCATCCCGCTTGTCCATACCATGGCGGGTGCAGCACGCGATCAGGTGGCCGAGCGGAGCGGGGCCGCTCGTCAGTTTCCTGGCAACCAGCGCAGCGAAAGGGTCGAGGGCGTAGAGCTTTTGCGCGGTCTCGCAAAACAAGGCGTCGCGGTCGGAAAGGGAAACGACCGCGACGCCGGGGGCAAACTGCCATTGCAGGTTTTGGTCCGCGGGCGCCGTGTTACGCCGATCGGAACCAGGGCCTTGAAAGGCGCCGGTCGAAGGCTGAACATCGGCGGCCAGCAATGTGCACAGCGCGTGAGGTGTTTGCGGACCCTCCGCGCCGGCCATTGTCAGTGGCCGTGCCCGCCACCGCCCCGGTCGCCGCTACCCATGCCGCCGCCGGATTTGATGCCGCCACCGCCACCGCCATCACCAAAGCCGCCGCCTCCGCCGGAGTCTCCGCCACCGCCACTGCTGCCAGAAGCACCGTCGCCGCCGCCGGAGCTACCTCCACCGCCGTCTCCTCCTCCACCCCCACCACCGCCGCCGCCAGAGGCCGCGATTGCCGGAGAGACCAGCGATGTGGAGAGCAGCACCGTCATCGCCGGCGGCACGGTGAGCGCGAAGCGACCGGCCGTCTTGAGAAAATCGCGCCGGTGCGTGTCACCGATGAGATCGGAAGCTCGATCGTCCATGGCCGTTCCCCTGTGCCGTTTCGGCGAGGGCACCCTCACCGTGAAAAGTCGGGACTGATATGCTGAATAGGCCTGTGGCAGCGGGGAAGCATCTATCGGGCGATATAGCTCTCATGGGCGAGCCTCCGGCGGCTTTAGGGGAGTTCGCCTGCGCTGTCCGGCGCTGGATGGGCGTCGGCATAACGGGCGACCATCAAAGCCACCGTGGTCCGATTGTCGGCGCCAAGCTTGGAATAGATGCTGTGCAGATGGATCTTGACGGTCCCCAGGCTGATGGCGAGTTCCCCCGCGATATCCCGGTTGGCCATACCCTTGGCCAGCAGCCGGGTGGCCTCCCATTCGCGCGGAGTCAGGCTCTCGAACGGAGAAACCTCCCGTTCCTCGGCCCGGCGCCGGTTGATCGCGGCGGCGACGAGGTGCTGCGGCAGCCAGCGCCCGCCGCGCGCGACCTTGCGCAGACATTCGACCAGCGTTGTGGGTGCTATGTCTTTCAGGACGATACCGGCCGCACCGGCAGCAATGGCCTCGATAACCTGCGCATCGGAAATCGCGGCGCTGAGCAGCACCACTCGGACCGGCCAGCCCGCTCGATTGATCCGGCCGAGCAGGTCCAACCCGTCCAGATCGGGCATGTAGATATCGATGAGGGCAATATCGGGCTGATACTCCTCGATTTTCCGCAAGGCGGTTTCGCCGTCGCGCGCGGTGGCGACCACCTGCAATTCGGGATCGACGCCGAGCAGAGTCTGGATGCCGCTGAGGATCATCGGGTGATCGTCGCATACGACCAGCGTGATCATCCGTTCACCGCCCCGATCGGGAACACCAGACGCAGCCGGCAGCCGTGCGCGCTCCCGGCGGCGACGAGCGTGCCGCCAAGATCCGCCATCCGCTCGCACAGCGATTGCGGCAGCCCCGCGCGGGCCTCAAGGCCGCAGCCGTCGTCCGCGATTTCGACCTGAAGGTCGCCGTGTCGCGCCCGGATATCGATTTTCAGCGCCGCGGCGGATCCGTGTCGCACGGCATTGGCCGTCGCTTCGGACAGTGCGAGGCAGAGTTCGGTGGCAGTCTCGTCGCTGACCCGCAGATTCTCTGGTTCAACCGATATGTCGAGCCGGCACGCCCACTGCGTGGCCAGCGGCTCGACAAGCGTATGCAACTGGTGCCTGAGGAAACTGGGAGCGCTTCGGTCCGTGCGGGAGCCATTCAGCAAAGTGCGCAGTCGGGTGTGCTGCTGCTGGAGCAGGTTGCGAACCTTGTTCATCACCGGCTGCGCGTCGGGCGGGAGCGTCGCCCGCGTCGCATCGAGTTGCCAGACTGCCGCCGTCAGGTCTTGCAGGACGCTGTCATGGATGTCGCGCATCACGCGGACGCGTTCCTTGAGGCTGGCCGCAGCGGCGAGGCCGTTCGCTATCGAGAACTGCTCCAATGCCAGCGCGATGCGCGCGCCGATGATGCGCGTGAACGCCTCGACATTCTCGTCCCGAAACGCCGGATCGATCACGATGACCAGACCGTGGTAGCGGATGCCCTTGAACTCGGCGAGGTGCAGGGACTGTCTTGCGCCGCCCAGTATGGCGTTCCATGCTGGGCTGCCACCGCGCGAGTTGAGCCGTCGCAGCATCCCGCGCGGGTCCGTCGCTGCCGCCGCCTTGAGCTCTGAAAGCGGCGCGGGAAGGGTCACCCGGTCGACGAATTCGCAATGATCGCCGGTCCAGAAACCGATCGTGCCATGGCCTTCGTCCTGGTCCTGCCAGACGACGACGATGTGATCGGTCCCCAGCACGCGGGCGGCATGTTGGAGCGCTTCGGCCAGCCAGGGCCGGTCGTCATCGGGCATCATGCGGATCGGCCAGGAGGCAAGTTCCTGCAACCGGCGCTCGTTTCGGGCGCGATAGCTGCCGAAATAACCGAGCATGAGCGCGGCGACCCACGCATAGACGAACCGCATCAGCAGCACGTTCATGGACCAGTCGCCGTCCGCGCGCATGTCCGGGATAGCAACGATGACCAGCAGCAATTGAAGCAGGACCGCAGTGGCAAGAACGCCGCGCCAGCCCCACCGCATCGTCGCACTGATCAGGGCAAATGTGAAAAAGACAAAGAACGGGCTCTGCAGATCGTCGGAATAGTGCGCAAGTAGCCCCAAGGTGAAGACGTCGATCGCCGTCTGCGCCACGCGCGAATGCTCGCGCCATCGCGGCGGCGCGGGAAGCACCAGCAGGATAATGCTGACTGCGACGTAGAGGCAGAGAACGGTGTAGGTTTCCGTGACATTCGAATGGGGTGTCGTGGGGTCCAGAAAGACGGCGACCAGGGACAGGCTAGAGGCCAGGAGGCGCGCGACGGCGATCAGCGTTTCAGGATCGGCCTGCGCGATTCGGTTCGCGAAGCTTGGCCTGTTCGCCAATCTTGGAGGCCGCGCGGGTCGTGACTTCGACATCAATCCGTGCTCTCGGAAGGCGGGCACGCGGCAGAACCCCTGCGGCCGTTGGCGCACCCCGCCGGCGACAATTCATAGCGATGAATTCACGGGGGACGAGTTTGCGGGCGCGCATCGCTCCCTCGGCCTTCGATCCTCATCGTGACGGGAAGCTGCGCGTCGGGGCCCTTTTCGGGCAAGGGGGGAATTGGCGTACCCCCAAATCGCCGGTCGATCGCCAGGGTGGTTTCAAATGAGCGTCCGATCAATGGCGATGCACGGCTTATCGGGGCCGATCGTCACGAGAAGGCGGCATCGACTTGCGGCCTGATCCAGATGGCAGTCGTCTGGTGATAGGAAACGCACAGCACACCATCGACAATCCGGGCGCTGAAACCCAGCCTATCCTGCCCCTCCTCGGCATCGGTCTGGAACAGCGCCCGCAGATCCGCGATCGAACACTCGTCCGGAAACGACGTGCCAAGGACCGCGTCGAATGGCAGATCGGGAGTGATGCTGCCGTGCAACCGGGGATCATCCAACCCCAGTCCTTCGCCCAGATGCGCCAGTTCCGCGGCCGTAAGGGCGTGGACGTGGGAGGGATCACGTAAGCGTTCCATCCGGTCATAGGCAGCGGATTTCGCCTCCTCGGGCGTCACGTCCCTGACCACGATCCTGCCACCTGCCCGGCAGACGCGTGCCATTTCGGCAAGCGCGAGACGAGGCTCCCGCATATGATGGAATGCGGCGGAACAGGTGACGAGGGTGAAAGCGGCGTCAGGGAAGGGCATTCGGAACGCATCGCCCACGACCCATTCGGCGTTGGTGATGCCACGCGATGCTTGAGCCCCCTGCGCCTGATCCAGCATCGCCGGTGTCAGATCCAGGCCTGTCACCTGCGAAACGAACGGGGCAAGATCCAGCGCGAGAGAGCCCGGGCCGCAACACACGTCGAGCGCTATATCGTCCGGCATGGCCCCGACCAGCGCAGCGAAGGCCGCCCGGCGATCGTCGCTGCCCATGCTGCCGGTCAGCTTCCCATAACTCACCGCCTGACGCGAGAACTGGCCGATTATGCGTTCGTTGTGATTTTGCTCATCCGGCATGATCTTTCTCCGCTAGCTTGCTGTTGCCGGTTGACGGGTTGAAGCTGTGATCGGCCCTCGCGCGGAAGTTCAGCAGCCGCGCGGCCTCATTGCCGACGCGGAATGAATATTCTGTGCCGGCAGGGATATAGAGCGAACCGCCGGGCCCCAGCGCCTTGTCTCTCCAGTGCAGCGAGCCTTCGACGATGAAAAAGATCTCGTCATCGTCGTGCGAGTGGGGCGCGATCAGCGTTTGCGGGGCGAGCCTCATTTCCATCAGCTGCATCGACGTGTCACTTCCGGGTTCGTGAAAACTCAGACGGCCCGCCAGTTCTGATGGATCGATGTGATCGCGCATCCAGCCCATCGGGATGTCGCCGATCTTTCGCCACTCCAACCGAGACTGGTCGTGCACACGGATTGCCATTTGTCGTCTCCCTGCGATTTGCGATGCCGAATTTATGGCATGCCTGCGATTTGACTGTCTCACGGTGAGCGGCCAATCTTGCCGCTCAAACGGCCATAATGCCGG
>NZ_CM166477.1:402500-547500 GCF_056857055.1 Novosphingobium sp. BL-S-32
TCCAGTCTTCGGGCACTCGGCCATCCTTGATCGCCATCTTCTCGGCCTCGGTGTTCCTCTGCTTGGGTGCGGGCACGACCGTGGCGTCGATGATCTGCCCACCCATGGCGAGATAGCCCCGCTCGGTGAGCGCGGCATCGAAGCGAGCGAACAGCCTGTCGATCGCCTTGGCCTTGACCAGCCTCTCGCGGAACAGCCACACCGTCGTTGCGTCCGGCACCGTGCCGTCGAGCCCGAGCCCTAGGAAGCGCTGGAACGACAAGCGATCCTTAATCTGGAACTCGGTGGCCTCGTCGGACAGCGAGTAGAGCGCCTGCAGCACCAGGATCTTGAACATGAGGACCGGATCGAACGGCGGCCTGCCGCCCTTGCCGCGGACACTCCGCCGCAGTGCTGCTACCAACGGACCGCGGAAAACCTCGAAGTCGACGACAGTCGCAAGCCGTTCAAGTGGATCGCCTGCCGCGCTCAACGCCTCGTATCGGTCCGAAAGATCGAAGAAACTCGACTGCCCCGCCATCATCGCCTCCACCGTCGTGCAAAGGCAGTGAATCAGCTCAAGCCGCTAGGCGCCAGCGGTTTTTCGAGGTGTCCAGTCTGGCCGCACTACCAGGTCTCGCAGCGCCGGGCCTGCGCGCTGATCGGCGTCGATCTCAGGGGCACGGTGCCGGATCACGTGTTCTGCCTCGCGATCGCCGCGCATGCGCAAATCATGGTGGGCCTTACTTGCCTGGGCGCACTGTTGGTGAAGCAGACGATTCGTACTGGCGGGACGGCATCGAGATCACGGACGATGCCGCAGCCAGCGCGCAAGACGCGGCCGGTGCCGCGCAAGGCGTGGCGGACGATCTTGCCTCCGCGGATTCATCTCGTGCCTAATGGCCTGAGACGAACCCTTGGGGGGCGCCGGACACCGAGGTCAAATCGGAAGCGACGGGCCTTCCATGATCAAAGCTGCGCCGATGATCATGGACCAAAGCACCGCAGACGAAACCACGATCACGCCAATTTTCGAGCTTGCGGCCTGCCTCATCGGAACCTCACCCACTCATTTCATCGCACACCTAATACGCTTCATCCGGTTAATCCAACCTTATCAACCCGCTAAGGGAAAGTACGTAGGCATGAATGGCCTGTCCGGCCCTGCTATGCTTAGTTCCAGGCGGGTCGCATGAGTTGGGCTCTCGCCACCTCGGCGTTGGCAAGACTGCCCTGTCGTGGCTGCTGGACGCCAAGCGGCCGCCATCCTAATGCTCGCCCACTGCCGGTGGCTATAAAGCGGCAAGCCCGACGCATTCGCCCAGCGTGACGCAGCAAAGGCCGCTTTGGCAAGCGCCCGCGCCGATTTGGCCAAGCAGGTCGCTGCCTCCAAGGCCGCCACCGCATCAGCCGAGCACAAATCACAGGAGATCGCCCACGATGCCCAGACCGCGCATGATGCGCTGCTGGCCGATAATGTGCGGGATTACTTCGCTGCTCCCCGCGTGCGGCAGCCGCCGGAGCCGCTCCCGTCGGCGCCCCTGAAGCTGACGGTGCCACCGTTCGTGCTGGCCCTGCCGACGCCAACCCTCGTGGCGGTCTCCGAAGCCGACCTCAACGCTGCGACGCCACTTTTGCCTATACCCGCAGCGCCTACGAATGGGCACAAAGGTTGATTGCACAGGACTTGGCAACCGCGGCGACCGCCTCCCCGTAGCGGGCGCCGCCGTCGCGACACACAGGCCGGTTCAGCCCCTCGTTTCCTTGCGCCAATCACTCGACCCGGCGGCCTGATGTGCTGTAACCATTTTCCGCAAACACTGGCGGATTGGGCACCACTCGATGTCGCAGGTCGATGTTCGGAGTATGCCCAGTAAAGTGCGACCCAAGCGTTACGTGACCGCCATCACGCGTAATTACTGATCGTTAACTTACGCCTCAGCCAATCGCACGCGACGATACGAATGGTGGTGCACGAGGAAATTCGGTTCTCGCGCATCGAGGAATTGCCCGCCTGGGCTGATATCAAATGGACGTAAGCAATGGATTGGACGCTGCACGACCTAGTTGAACGCAGAAAGAGGATCGCACACCGCCTCCAATTGCTCGAAACCGGCGAAATGCGAGTCCGTTGCCTGAGAAGTGCGAAACTTGACAATTCCGCCGCAATTGATGTTGCCCGCACCCAGATCGCGGCCATTGACGAGGCATTAAATCGGGGAATGGGTTAGTTCGCTCGACTATACGTTGAATACGGGATTCTTTAGTGTGCGATTAAGCTTGCCGTGCACTGGATACGCCGCACAGTTTGCTGAAGCCCGTCGTCAACGTGATGCTGCGCCTCATGACAAACGGCGAGCGCCCGACCGAGGAGTGAGTGCAGCGCGCTACAGCGCGCTCTCCCCCCAACTTGCACGCCATGCGCGACCTGCCTACACCGCCGCCGCGGACGATCTGGTAACGCGAGGCGATCAGAGGGTGGCCAATGAGTGCGACGGTCGCCCTCGCCTGATGAAAAGGCATCGACACGAATTCGGAATGCGGGGATTTACACGACCGAAACCCACGCGAACATTCTACAATGATCATTAAGGCCCTCCTCGAGGGGGCTCATAAGAAACGATGGGGGGGCGCCAATATCTCGCGTTGATAAAACGCGTGATGCGGTGGATTGGCATGTTTAGAAAAATTGAAGAGCGAGTAGACAATTTGGAACGTGTGGCCCTCGAGTGCGAGGGGGCGCAGTTCGCGACGCGCCATCTTCTAGCAATGCTGCTCTCAAGGCTCGACCGGCACGAGGCTGAAGAATCTCTACGGGAGTTGCAACGCACCGGACGCAAGCATCACATTGAACTCGGCGACGAGCGCTTGAACGGGTACCTTGATGAGCTTGATGCAGTGCATCAGGCTGCGTTTGTGGCCAAGGCTGGTCCCATTACGCCATTGCGCGCCGTCGTGTGACATAGAGCTGGCTCCGCCGAACTTCCGGTAGGTCCAGCGGCGATTTCCTCACCCTCCACTCGGAAAAAACGTGCCTTGGATGTGGTGCGCTGCGATCTTCATGCCGCCGCCTCCGGAACATCGATCGCTTACACCTCAACCGATTTGGGTCCGAGGTGCTCATGCGCGGATCGTGCGCAGGTCGAAGCCGCGCCAGACCCGCGTCAACCGGGTCGCGACCTCGACGCCGCCGCCCTTGGGACAGCCCCGCCGGTTAACGACTTGGTGATAGGTTCGGCCCTCGAGTTTCTTGGCCCAGCTCGGCTTGCGCTCACGGAACTCGTGCGACTTCGCGGCAGGGCCGAACGCCATCACCGCCGTCGGCATGATGTCGTTATCGGCGATCGCAACGGCTGAACCGAAGTCGGAAGACCTGAGCGTCTCCGTCATCAAGCCCGGCACCGGGGTGTCGAGCGTCGGGGCGGACGAGAACTTTACCGGCCAGGTGCATGTCCAGGGTCGTTTTCAGCGCGGTGCACCGGCCCGGGTCGGCGGGGCGACCGTGATGTTCGAGCCCGGCGCGCGAACCGCCTGGCATACGCATCCGCTCGGTCAGACGCTGATCGTCACGAGTGGCCACGGCTTTGTGCAGGAATGGGGCCGGCCCGCGCAAGCCCTGGAAACAGGCGACGTCGCCTGGATCCCACCAGGCGTGAAACACTGGCATGGCGCGCCCCTTCCGAGGAAATGACCCATGTCGCGCTTGCCGAAAGCAAGGACGGCAAGTCGGTGATCTGGATGGAGAAGGTCAGCGACGCGCAATACGTGGGCGGCAACGCGGACACAGCCAAGCCATAATCTGCCGCGCGGCCTTTCCCGCGAGGCGAAGCAGACAATTTGAAAGACGGCCCATGCCTCTTGATCTCCGCCGGGGCGGCGTCCTTGGTCCGGATATTCTGCCCGCCGTCGAGAGCGCGTCACGATCAGGGCGGCGGCTGAATCGGTAAGAACACTGCGGTCGCTCGATTTATGGGCCTGGAGCGCCGCCTAGACCATCAGTGCAGCACCTATACCATCCCCGCCGGATTTGGATGCCGCCAAACTAAGCCCTTGCCGTTTCGGCCAAAGGGCTTCGTTCAGCTCTTCTTCCATCTGCGAACAGTCGTCAGCCGCCGTTGCAGCCGGCAAGGCCGGCTTCCGTCGGAGCGGACCAATAATCTCTCCACCCCTCTATAAATGCAGAAGCACGTGAACACGCGAGCGGTACGGGCACTTCGCTCCCTCAATGCGCGCAATTTGATGAGGATGTCAGAGATGAATTTCCAAAGCTCCGCGATGCCTGAGCCGATAATCGAAACGACGGCTCATCCTATGGCCCATCGGGCAGATTGCATCATTGCGCACCCCGGAAGGCTGTGTCCGCGTTGAGGTGATTCCCCAGCCTGTCGTTCAGGCACGGATTGTTCTGCCGGATCATAAATTTCCGTAGTCATGGTTATGAATATCTGCTGGCAGCACCATTCTTTTTAAAGAACGCGCTGCCGAACTTCTTCGATGCTGCGCTCAATAGCGATCCTGATTTTATAGGAAAAATAATGCATAAACCATACAACATCGATGGCGATAAGCATATTTGCCGCGTGCCCGTGGAAATGTTGTTCTGCGAAAGCAACGACTTTATCCATGGTCCGAACGCCTATGCCGAGCGCCCGCCGCTATGGCATCAGCAGCACAATATCACCGACGGCTTACCAATCATGAGCCTACGGTCCCACATCCGGCTTTTCGAAGGCTTCTTCGATCCTTCGCAGCTCGATGTCAGCTATTACGAGAATTGGTGGAACACCACTCATAACACAATGGGTATCGCTCTGCCGCGCAGTGCGGCGGACCAAATTTCCCAGCGCTACGACTATTTCAATTATCTCAATGCACGTTATGCGGAAAATGGCATTGAAGACGAAGCCTTTCTTCTTGAGGGCGAATATGATGCATCGACCGGCCGCTTCATTCTGCGGGATGGCCATCATCGGACCTGCTATTTGATTGCGCGCCGCGAACGTTGGGCCAATGTTCGCATGTCGCGTTCATCCTTCTCGGCGTTATTCGAGCCATCCATCGGTGAGCGCGTGCGCAACCATGTCGACCAGATCGGCTATAACCAACCTTACGCTCCCATCGAGCATCCACAATTCCATATCCCCTTTGCCTATCGGGACAATTTCTTTCCGAACCGGCTCAGCTGCATAGCCGACACGCTCGGCTATATCCGGCCAGCGAGCGTATTGGATATCGGCTGCAACGCCGGATATTTTTCCCGCCATTTCAGCCGTATGGGCGCGCACGTCGTTGGTGTGGAGCCGCAAGATTGCCACTTCAGCACCGCTTCGATCCTCAATGAACTTTTCAACACGCAATGTGATTTTCGGCAGGATACCGCAGAAAACGTCGATTTGGGCGACCAGGTATTCGAAGTCGCGATCATGCTGACTGTACTATATCATTTCCTCGATAAGGGTGACACGGCAGTCAAGATCGCCAAAAAGATCGATAGTCATGTGTCGCACTTCGTGTTTTGGGAATCCGGCTCCGACGCCGCCCGCGAAATCGAATTCATGAAGCGACATACCGGCTTTAGTGCCTATCGCCGCCTGCGCATGACCAGTGGGACCGGCCGTGTTCGCGAATTAGGCGTATTTGCTCGCGAGTCCGATACGATCGATAATCTTCTGGCCTTCAACCCCTATCACCAGATCATGCTCGCACATACCCATTGAAGATCGCGATGATCCGTGCTGCGCCTGCCGCTCCGTTTGCCGTCTCAGGGGGAACACCATAGCAGAATGACGGACCTTTCGGGGGGCAGGTCAATGAGGATCAGCACCGGTCCTTGAGAAACGGACAGATTGTGCAGCGCAAAAAAAGACGCTTGCGAGGTCGTTTCTCATCTGACAAACATTGGCCGGCTTAGGAGCCATTCCGCAACGATGCGGCGTCGGTTCCCAGATTACCATCAATTTTGAAATGGCAACGGCGCCATCGATCCACCTGTTAGGGTGATGATCGATGGCGCCTTTTTCGTGCGGAAGGCAGGCGTGAATCGCAAGACCGTCAAAAGCGTTTGCCCCTATTGCGGCGTCGGCTGCGGCATCGTCATGGACGTGGCCGACGGTCGGATCGTCAAGGTGACCGGCGACAAGAGCCATCCGACCAACTTCGGCCGTCTCTGCACGAAGGGAAGCAGTTGCAACGTCCCCGTCACCGCGCCCGGGCGCGCGGATGCTGCCTATTTCCGCATTGCCGGCGGCACGGATCAGGGCATCATTCCCATGACCGAGGCGATCAATCGGACCGCCAGCGGCCTGCGCGCGATTATCGACCGGGATGGGCCCGATGCCGTGTCCCTCTACGTTTCCGGGCAAATGTCGCTGGAAGCGCAGTATCTTGCCAACAAGCTTTGCAAGGGCTTCATCGGCACCAACAATATCGAGAGCAATTCGCGGCTCTGCATGGCCAGCGCCGCCAGCGGCTATAAGCTGTCGATTGGCGCCGATGGGCCTCCCGGGTCCTATCAGGATTTCGACAAGGCGGACCTGTTCTTCGTTATCGGCGCGAATATGGCGGACTGCCATCCGATCCTGTTCCTGCGCATGATGGACCGGGTGAAGGCTGGGGCGAAGCTGATCGTCGTCGATCCGCGCCGTAATGCCACGGCAGACAAGGCGGACTTGTTCATGCAAATCCGGCCCGGCACCGATCTCGCACTGCTCAATGGTCTGCTGCACCTGCTGGTTGCTTCTGGCGGCATCGATAGCGAGTTTATCGCCCGGTTCACGCAAGGCTGGGAGGCAATGCCGGACTTTCTGGCGGACTATGCGCCGGAACGCGTGTCCGAAGTGACCGGCATTCCCGAGGCGGATCTGCGCCGGGCTGCCGAGTGGATCGGCGCGGCGGGCGAGTGGATGACCTGCTGGACCATGGGCCTGAACCAGAGCACCCACGGCACTTGGAACACCAATGCGATCTGCAACCTGCACCTCGCCACCGGGGCGATCTGTCGTCCCGGCAGCGGGCCGTTCTCGCTGACGGGACAGCCGAATGCGATGGGCGGGCGCGAAATGGGCTATATGGGCCCGGGCCTACCGGGCCAGCGCGCAACCACCAGCGAAGCCGACCGTCATTTAGTGGAGGACGTATGGGGCGTGGCCAGAGGCACGCTCCGCACCGAAACCGGCGCGGGAACGGTCGCGATGTTCGAGGATATGGCGGCAGGGCGCATCAAGGCGTGCTGGATCATCTGCACCAACCCGGTTGCCAGCGTATCTAATCGCAAGACGGTAATCGCCGGGCTTGAGGCCGCCGAACTGGTGATCAGTCAGGACGTCTACGTCGATACCGAAACGAACCGCTACGCCGACATCATCCTGCCGGGGGCGCTCTGGGCAGAGGCCGAGGGGGTGATGATCAATTCTGAGCGCAATCTGACGCTGATGCAAAAGGCCGTCGATCCCCCGGGAGAGGCAATGGCGGACTGGGAGATCATTGCCCGCGTGGCCTGCGCGATGGGTTATGCCGACGCCTTCACATATGCCTCAGCGGCGGAGGTTTTTGAGGAAATCCGCCAGTTCCAGAACATGCGAACTGGATACGACATTCGCGGCGCCAGCTACGAACGGTTGCGGCAAGGCGCCATGCAATGGCCCTGTCCGCCGGAAACGGAGAACGACCGCAATCCCATCCGCTATCTGAACGACGGCATCTCTCAGACCCTTCGCGTGGAGCAAGATGGCTCCCAGCCGCGCATCGCGTTCCCGACCGAAAGCGGAAAGGCCCATTTCCTGCCGCGCCCGCACATGCCCGCTGCCGAGATGCCGGACGAAGAATTTCCGCTGGTCCTGAACACCGGACGCCTCCAGCACCAGTGGCATACCCTGACCAAGACCGGGAAAGTGCCCACGCTTAACAAGCTCAATCCCGGGCCATTCATCGAAATCCACCCGGAGGACGCGGCGTCGCTGGGTATCGGGGAGCGGGATCAGGTGGAAGTGAGGTCGCGGCGCGGACGGGCGGTGCTGCCGGCACTCGTCACCAACCGGGTTCGCCCGGGCAACTGCTTCGCGCCGTTTCACTGGAACGACGTTTTCGGCGACGACCTTGCCATCAATGCCGTGACCAGCGACGCGGTGGACCCGATATCGCTGCAGCCCGAATTCAAGTTTTCCGCCGTCGCACTGATGCGGGTGTCCGGCTCCGCCGAAACTGAAACCGTTCAGCACACGGCCGAAGCGCAAGGCGCAGGCTGCGCGCCTTCTTCGCCATCGTTTTCGGGGTATTCGCCCATGCAACAGGCCGCCGTTGACGTTTTCGAACGCGTAATGGGGCTGGAAGCTGCACAGCCGCCGCGTCTTTCCGATGAGGAAAGAGCCTATCTCACGGGCTTCACATCCGGCCTGCGATCGCTGGAAACCCTGCCTGCGCGCGACGTGCCCCTCGTCCCGCAAGGTTCCCCGTTCGATCCGGAGCGGCGGCACTATGTGAACGGATTGCTGGCCGGTCTCTTCGCGCGGGCACCTCTCCCCGATGGAAACGAAGCGCCCGTCGCCCCGTCATCGGGCCATTCTCAATCGAGTGAGATTCTACTGCTCTGGGCCTCGCAAACCGGCAATGTCGAAACTTTCGCCCAGGCCTGCGCCGGCCGGTTGAAACAGGCACGGCACGATGTTCGGCTGCTGGCCATGGATGCGGTGAAACCCGCCGAACTGGCCGATGCCGACACGGTGCTGCTGATCGCAAGCACGTTCGGGGACGGCGATGCGCCGGACAATGGCGGGCAGTTCTGGTCGGCCCTCACCGAAGCGGCGGCTCCGCGCCTTGAAGGCCTGCGCTATTCCGTCCTTGCGTTCGGCGATTCCAGCTATGACCAGTTCTGCGGCTTCGGGCGTAAACTCGATGCGCGACTTGAGGAACTGGGCGCGGCAAGGCTAGCCCCCCGCATCGATTGCGAGCCTGATTACGAAGAGGCCGCTGCCTCCTGGATCGCGAGTACTCTGGCCGCGCTTCAGCCGGATAGTGCTCCCGATGCCGGATCTGCGCCCGCGCCGACTCGCATCTTAGAGATGGCGGAGCAGCCAGTTGCCGAAGCCGTCGCAGCTGCCGTCTATTCGCGAAAGACGCCGCTGAGGACCGCGCTTTCGCGCAATATCCTGCTGAGCGGAGCGGGGGCTGCGAAGGAGGTCCGTCAGCTCGGTTTCGACCTGACCGGGCGGGATTTCACGTACAAGGCCGGGGACTCATTGGGTGTCTGGCCGGTAAACTGCCCCACGCTGGCCGCCGAAATACTGAACGTCCTCGATCTCTCCGCCGAAGCGCCCGTGGCGGTCAAACAGGTCGGCGAGATGGCACTTTTCGACGCGCTCATCCGGCATTGGGATATTGCCCGGCTCAACCGCAGTATCCTCGAACTGATCGCGGAGCGCTGCCCGGATGCGTCCTTTGCGCCCCTGCTCGATCCCGACCGGAAGCCGGAATTCGACCGGTGGCTATGGGGGCGCCAGATCGCCGACGTTCTGCAAGAAACCGGCGTCCGTCTGAGCCCCGGCGATCTGGGGCAGGTCATGCGTCCGCTGCAGCCCCGCTTCTATTCGATCGCGTCCAGCCCCCACGCGCAGGTGGACGAAGTGCAATTGACGGTATCGACAGTGCGCTATTCCTGCGAAGGCCGCAGTCGCCACGGCGTATGTTCGGCATTCATGGCCGACCGGGCACAGGACGCCGATGTCGGCATTTTCCTCCAGCCCGCCGCGCATTTCCATCCGCCGGCCGATCCTGCACGCGGCGCGATCATGGTTGGCCCAGGCACCGGCATCGCCCCGTTCCGGGGTTTCCTGCACGACCGCCAGGCCCGCGGCGCGAAGGGACGCAACTGGCTTTTCTTCGGCGAGCAGCACGCCGCGACGGACTTCTATTACCGCGAAGAGATCGAAGAATGGCGCCGGACCGGCCATCTCGACCGGCTCAGCCTGGCCTTCTCGCGCGATCAGGCAGAGAAAATCTATGTCCAGCACCGGATGCAGGAAGAAGGCGCGGAACTCTGGCGATGGCTGGACGGCGGCGCCCATTTCTATGTCTGTGGGGAAGCCGGACGCATGGCCAAGGATGTCGACAAGGCGCTGAAGCAGATCGTTGCCAGACATGGCGGCATGAGCGGCGAGGACGCGAGCGACTATGTGGCGCAGATGCAAAGCGAAAAGCGCTATGTCCGCGATGTCTACTGAACCGGGGAATACATTGCGGCCGATGATCCGGATCGATCGTTGACATGCCCGAACCACTCAACGATCAGCAACGCCGAAATGCCGGGGGCGGGACATGAGAATCGTCATCATCGATGACAGCGGCTTGCGGGCAACCGTCCTTGAGGAGGGGCTGCGCGAGGCAGGCTACGACGATATTCACATCGTCCCCCCGCGCGGCGCTTTCGTCGCGCGGCTGGAGCGCATGGCGCCCGATGTCGTACTGATGGACCTTGGCAGTCCCAGCCGCGATACGCTGGAGGAAATGCTTTCGGTCAGCCGCGCGCTGGCGCGGCCCATCGCCATGTTCGTCGATCAATCGGACGAGGCGATGATCGGCGCCGCCATCGACGCAGGCGTTTCGGCCTATGTGGTCGACGGCCTGCGCAAGGAACGGGTGAAGCCGGTGCTGGAACTGGCGGTGCGGCGCTTCAACGCCTTCTCGAAGATGCAGACCGAGCTGGAGGAAGCGCGCACGGCGCTGGCCGATCGCAAGGTGCTGGATCGCGCGAAATCGATCCTGATGAACCAGCGCGGCCTTTCGGAGCAGGACGCCTATGGCCTGCTGCGCAGCAGCGCGATGAACCAGGGCAAGAAGATCGTAGACGTGGCGCAGGCGCTGATTACCGCCAGCGACCTTCTGGGAGGCGGACTATGACGACCAACCTTCGTATCGCCTTCCTGCCGCTGAACGACGTGGCCGTGCTCGCTGTCGCCCGTGAAAATGGCTTTGCCGAGGAAGAGGGCATCGCGCTCGACCTCGTTCGCACCACGAGCTGGGCCACGCTGCGCGACCGGCTGGTCTATGGTCAGGTGCAGGCGGCGCATATGCTGGCCCCGCTGGCCGTCGCGGTGACGCTGGGGCTCAGCCAGCAGCCCGCCGCATTGGCCGCGCCTTACAAGCTGGGCGTCAACGGCAACATGCTGGTGATGGCGCGCGATTTTGCGGCCGCGCTGGAGCCCGATCCGGCGCGGCGGCTTGCCGATCCGGTGGGTACGGCGCACGACTTTGCCTCTGCCATCGGCCTGTGGCGACGCAAGCCGGTAATCGGCGTGGTGCACCGCTTCTCCAGCCATGCCCTGATGCTGCGCTACTGGCTGGCCAGCGCGGGTATCGATCCCGATCGCGACGTGGTGCTGCGCGTATTGCCGCCCTCGCTCACCGGCGAGGCGATCCACGCGGGGGAGATCGACGGGTTCATCGCCGGTGAACCGTGGGGCAGCGCCGCCATCGATTCCGGCCGGGCCGAGGCGGTGGCCATCGGAGAGCGGATCTGGCAGCGCGGGGTCGAGAAAGTGCTGGCCTTCCGCGAGACGTGGCTGGACGAGAACCCGGAGACGGCCGACCGACTGCTGCGTGCGCTGGCTCGGGCCGCTGCCTGGTGCGATGAGCCCGCCAATCACGAGGCGCTGGCGGACCTGCTGGCCGATGCGCGCTATGTGAACCAGCCTGCCGATCTGATCCTGCGCGCGCTGTCGGGCCGGATCATTCCGCGCGCGGGCGATGCCGCCGTCGCTGCACCGGATTTCGTGCTGTTTTCGCGTGAGGCCACGTCGTTTCCGTGGCGCAGTCAGGCGCTGTGGATCTACTCCCAGCTGGTGCGTTGGGGCATGGTCGAACATTCGCCCGAAAACGCCGCGAAAGCCGGCGCGGTGTTTCGTCCCGACGTGTTCCGCCGCGCCCTTGCTGGCAGCGACGTGCCGATGCCGGGAGCTAGCATGAAACTGGAAGGCGCCGTGGCCAGCCCGCTGGCGGTCGGTTCGCGCAAGGGCGACCTGACGCTCGGCGCCGATCGCTTCTTCGACGGCCGGGTGTTCGATCCTGATCGGATCGACGAATATCTGAAGGGCTTTTCGCAGTCGCACTGAAAGCGGCCGAAATTTTGTGCCTTGCAACATAAGGCGAATCGTCTGATGATGCAGATCTCACGCGAAGGCGCGTGATCATATCTGGATGCGCCGCTTCAACGGTGGAGCGCCATCCTCACCGAAATTCGCAGCAAAGCCGCTGACCGGTCTCACCCAAGGGTGACGTCCGGCCTGCGGCTTTTTTCGTGTCCGTTTTACGGGGGACTTACGATGGCAACCGCTTACTGGAAACGTGACGGAGAGGCCGCGCCGGCCGAAGATACACTGGCCAAAGATACACCTGAGGCCGCCCCGGCGACGAGCTTCTGGAAAGCCGGTCATGCGCCGACGCTGATCGCCGCCTTTCTCTATTTCGATCTGGCCTTCATGGTCTGGGTCCTGCTGGGCCCGCTGGCGCCGGAAATTTCGAAGACGCTTGGCCTGACGCCCGCCGAAAAGGGCCTGATGGTGGCAGTGCCGACGCTTGCCGGTGCCTTGCTGCGCGTGGTCAACGGGCTGCTGGTGGACCGCATCGGCCCCAAGCGTTCCGGCGCGATCAGCCAGTTGATCGTGATCGCGGGCCTGTTCACGGCATGGTTCGTGGGCGTGAACAGCTTCGGCGGCACGCTGGCGCTGGGCGTGATCCTTGGCTTTGCCGGAGCCAGCTTTGCCATCGCCCTGCCGCTTGCCAGCCGCTGGTATCCGGCCGAGCACCAGGGCAAAGCGATGGGGCTTGCCGGAATGGGCAATTCGGGCACCGTGCTGGCATCGCTTTTCGCACCGATGCTGGCCAAGACCTTCGGCTGGAACGCGGTGCTGGGCCTTGCCTGCATACCGCTTTCGGTGGTTCTGGTGGTCTATCTGATCCTTGCCAAGGATGCGCCCAACCAGCCGCCGCCGCGCAAGCTGGTCGATTACTTCGGGCCGCTGAAACAGGCCGACGCATGGTGGCTGATGGGCTTTTATGCCGTGACGTTCGGCGGTTTCGTGGGCCTTGCCGCCTCGCTGCCGATCTACTTCACCGACCAGTTCGGGCTTACCTCCATCACGGCCGGCTATTGCACTGCGGGCTGCGTGTTCGCCGGATCGCTGGTGCGCCCGATGGGCGGCGCGCTGGCCGACCGCATCGGCGGCGTGAAGGCGCTGATGATGGTCTATGCGGTCGCGGCCGTCGCGCTGGTCGGGGTGGCGCAGGCCCACTCGCTGCCGGGCGCGCTCGGCATGTTCGTGCTGGCCATGCTGGCGCTGGGCACCGGTAACGGATCGGTCTTCCAGCTCGTGCCGCAGCGTTTTCAGGCGGAGATCGGCGTGATGACCGGGCTGGTCGGCATGGCGGGCGGGATCGGCGGGTTCTACCTGGCCAGCTCGCTGGGCCTTGCCAAGCAGATGACCGGCAGCTTCGCGCCCGGTTTCCTGATCTTCGCGGGGCTCGCCGTGGCTGCTCAGGCAGGCGTGGCTCTGGTCAAGACCCGCTGGCGCGCCAACTGGAAGACCGGCGCGCGTATCTGATCGGAGAGGGAGGCGGCGGACGGACCGATAGGGTCCGTACCGCCGCCCAATTACTTTCCCAGGGGGGAAACATCCAATGCGATATCTGTTGGGAACGGCGGTCGCCATGACCGCCGCGATGTCTTGCGCCGGCTCTGCTCATGCCGATGAAGTGGTGCTGAAGCCCGTGGCCGAGGCGCGGGTTCGCTATGAGCATGTCGATCAGGATGGACTGGACGCCTCCGCCGATGCCCTGACGCTGCGCGTTCGCGGCGGGGCTTCGGCGGCGAGCGGCCCGCTGAGCGCTACCGTCGTTGCGCAAGGCACACTGGCGGCAGTGGGCGATTACTACGATGGTCTTCACGGCGCCGCTACCCGGCCGTTGGTCGCCGATCCGCAGAATGTGGCGCTTTATCTGGCGCAGCTTCAATACAGGACGCCGATCATCGCGCTCACTGCCGGGCGGCAGAAAATCGCGCTGGATGACGAGCGTTTCGTCGGAAATGTCGGTTTTCGTGACAATGCGCAGACGTTCGATGCCGTGCGGGCCGAAGTGATGCCGCTGAAGGGGTTGAAGCTCGATCTGTCCTATGCGTGGAGCGTGCGCACGATCTGGGGCGTCGATGGACACGGCGCGCGTCCGCAGGCCGCGGGCGGGAACAATGTGTTCGCGAACCTGTCCTTGGCGACACCTATCGGTACATTGACCGGCTTTGGCTACCTCGGCGATCAGGACGAGGCGGCTGTGCAGGGATACAGACTGTCCAGCCAGACTTATGGCGCACGATTGGTGGGCAGTCGTGCCCTCTCCACTGAGGTGAAACTCTCCTGGCAAGCGAGTTATGCTCGCCAGTTCGACTGGCATCGCAATCCGGACGACTATCATGCTGATTATTGGCTGGCGGATGCCACGCTCGATGCGAAGGGCTGGAAACTGAATGCCGGATACGAAGTTCTCGGTGCCGGCGGCAGCCCGGATGGCGGCAAGCCCTTCACCAGCTTTCAGACCCCGCTTGGCACCAATTTCAAGTTTCAGGGGTGGGCCGACAAGTTCCTGACCACGCCTGCGAACGGCGTGCGCGATCTCTATTTCGGCGGCGGTTATGGCTGGAAGCAGCTGGGGCCGTTTTCGGCGGTTGGGCTGCAAGGCTCATGGCATCGTTTCGAAAGCGACCGCCTTGGCCAGCACTATGGCAATGAGGTCGATCTTCTCGCATCTGCGAAGCTGCGCAGGACGACTTTATCGCTGCGCTATGCCCGTTACGACGCCCGAGAAATGGCGACAGATACCGATAAGTACTGGATTCAATTGGACTGGGCTTATTGATCAGGAGGCATGACGGAATCGCTTGAGCCCTCGGGCGTTTCCCCATATGGTGCAGTGCAAAGGACGACGCTGTCCTTCCTACATCACCGAAGCGGCCCATTGGCGGGTCGTGGAGGCTCGAACGATGGCAAGGCCGCCATCCAGACTTTCGGTTTCGAACCGAGGGTCTGGATGGCGGCCTTTTCTCTTTTCTCCCTTTGCTTTTTGCGGAGTCTCGCGAATGGAATTTCAGGACGGGATCGAACCCCAGCAAACCACGGCGCCGGACTACGACGAGGCCCTCGTCGTGCCATCGGATGATGTGCGCGAGCATCTTGTGGTCGTGGGCAATGGCATGGCCGGGTGCCGTGCGGTGGAGGAACTGCTGGCACGCGACGCCGGGCGTTACCGTGTCACCATTTTCGGCGCCGAACCGCACGTGAACTACAACCGCATCATGCTTTCGCCGGTGCTGGCGGGCGAGAAGACGTTCGATCAGATCGTCATCAATCCCCGCGCATGGTACGATGACAACGGCATCGAACTGGTCGCTTCGGACCCGGTCGTTGCCATCGACCGCGCAGCAAAGACCGTCACGTCGCAGTCCGGCCGCAGGGTCCATTACGACCGGCTGCTGATTGCCACCGGCTCCGATCCTTTCATCATTCCCGTGCCCGGCAAGGATCTGCCCGGCGTCATTTCCTTCCGCGACATGAAGGACGTGGACACCATGGTCGCGGCAGCGGCCGAAGGCGGCGACGCGGTGGTGATCGGCGGGGGCCTGCTCGGTCTGGAAGCCGCGCATGGCCTGTCGCTGCGCGGCATGAAAGTCACCGTCATCCACCTGATGCCCACGCTGATGGAGCGCCAGTTGGACGAGGCGGCAGGCTGGCTGCTCAAGACCGCGCTCGAAGCGCGCGGCCAGACGATCCTGACCGGGGCCGACACTGCCGAAATCTATGGTCAGGGCAAAGTCGAGGGCGTGCGCCTCAAGGACGGGCGCGAAATTCCGGCCAGTCTGGTGGTCATGGCCGTCGGCATCCGCCCGTCCACCGCGCTGGCGCGCGACGCCGGGCTCGAGGTCAATCGCGGCATCAAGGTCGACGATCACATGGTGACCAGCGACCCCGCCGTGCTCGCGGTCGGCGAATGCGTCGAGCATCAGGGCAATGTCTACGGCCTTGTCGCGCCGCTCTGGGACATGTGCCGCAGCCTCGCCGACGGCCTGACCGACCGGCACAGCGGCTATCGCGGTTCGGTCACGTCCACCAAGCTCAAGGTTGCCGGGCTAGACGTGTTTTCCGCCGGTGACTTCTCGGGCGGAGAGGGGTGCGAGGACGTGGTCCTGCGCGATGCTTCGCGCGGCGTCTACAAGCGCGTTGTCATCAAGGAGGGCAGGATCGTCGGCGCCGTTCTCTATGGCGATACGGCCGATGGCAACTGGTACTTCGACCTGCTGCGCAAGGGCGAGGATATCTCGGAGATCCGCGCTACCCTCATTCTGGGGCAGGCTTTCGCCTCCGGCGGTAATGCCGATCCGCTGGCGGCGGCGGCCGCGCTGCCTGCCGATGCGGAAGTGTGCGGTTGCAACGGCGTGTCCAAGGGGCAGGTCGTGTCCTGCATCGAAGCGGGCGCTTGCAGCCTCGATGCGGTGCGCGCCACCTGCAAGGCTTCGGCAAGCTGCGGCTCGTGCACCGGCCTCGTCGAGAGCCTGCTGGCGCTGACACTGGGCGATGAAGTCAAATCCGGTCCCAAGACCCTCTGCAAGTGCACCAGCTTCACCCATGACGATGTGCGGCGGGAGATCGTGGCGCAGGAGATGAAGTCGATCCCCGAAGCGATGCACAAGCTCCACTGGTCCACGCCCGATGGTTGCTCCTCCTGCCGTCCGGCGCTCAATTACTATCTGCTTTGCGCGCTTCCCGGTGAGTATGAGGACGACCAGCAGAGCCGCTTCGTCAACGAGCGCATGCACGCCAATATCCAGAAGGACGGCACTTATTCCGTAGTGCCGCGCATGTGGGGCGGTCTTACCAATCCGCGCGAACTGCGCGCGATTGCCGATGTGGTGGAGA
This sequence comes from Novosphingobium sp. BL-S-32, assembly GCF_056857055.1. Classification (NCBI taxonomy): domain Bacteria; kingdom Pseudomonadati; phylum Pseudomonadota; class Alphaproteobacteria; order Sphingomonadales; family Sphingomonadaceae; genus Novosphingobium; species Novosphingobium sp. BL-S-32. Next base: position 419,429 of record NZ_CM166477.1, read on the forward strand.
AGTACGACGCGCCGATGGTGAAAGTCACCGGCGGCCAGCGGCTCGACATTTTCGGGATCAAGAAGGAAGACCTGCCCGCCGTCTGGGCCGATCTCAATGCCGCCGGGATGGTCTCCGGCCATGCCTACGGGAAATCGCTGCGCACGGTGAAGACGTGCGTCGGCTCCGAATGGTGCAGGTTCGGTACGCAGGATTCCACTGGCCTTGGCGTGAAGACCGAGCGGATGACCTGGGGATCGTGGATGCCCCACAAGTTCAAGATCGCGGTTTCCGGCTGCCCGCGCAATTGCGCCGAGGCGACGATCAAGGACTTCGGCGTGGTCTGCGTGGACTCGGGTTACGAACTCCATGTCGGCGGCAATGGCGGCATTCACGTGCGCGTCACCGATCTGCTCTGCAAGGTCGCCACCGAGCAGGAAGCGCTCGATTACTGCGCGGCCTTCGTCCAGCTCTACCGTGAGGAAGCGCGTTATCTGGAACGCACCGCGCCGTGGATCGAGCGTGTCGGCGTCGATTACGTCAAGCAGCGCATCGTCGAGGACGAGGTTGGCCGCGAGGCTCTGCGCGGCCGATTCCTCTATTCGCAAAGCTTCAGCCAGGATGACCCCTGGGCCGAGCGTGCGGCCGGTCGCGAAGCTGAACTGCACCAGCATCTTGAACCTCTGGCAATTGCAGCGGAGTAACGCACATGAACGACTGGATCGACATCGGCACTTTGTCCGACATTCCCCTGCGCGGCGCGCGCACCGTTCAAGTAGAGGGCGAGAAGGAGATCGCCGTGTTCCGCACCGGCGACGACAAGGTCTTCGCGCTCGTCAACGAGTGTCCGCACAAGAAGGGGCCGCTCAGTCAGGGCATCGTCCATGGCCATTCGGTCGCCTGCCCGCTGCACAACTGGAACATCGCCCTTGCCAGCGGCGAGGCGCAGGGCGAGGACAAGGGTTGCACCCCGACGATCGCGGTGCGGCGGGAAGGCGATCGCATCCTGATCGCCCATCCTCAGACCTTGCAGGTGGCGGCTTGATCGCGCCGGGCGAAGTCTGGCTGGTGGGCGCCGGGCCGGGCGATCCGGACCTGCTCACGCGCAAGGCCGAGCGCCTGATCCGTGCGGCGGACGTGGTGTTCTACGATGCGCTGGTCGGCCCGGGCGTGCTCGAACTGATCCCGCAGGGGATCGAGGCTGTGAGCGTCGGCAAGCGGTCAGGCCGGCATAGCAAGGCGCAAGGGTCCATCAACGATCTGCTGTTGCAGGCCGCGCTCTCGGGAAAGCGCGTGGTACGCCTGAAGGGCGGCGATCCCTCGGTATTCGGGCGATCCGCCGAAGAAATGGACCATCTCGTACAGGCGGGCGTTGCCGTGCGCGTCTGTCCCGGTGTCACCACGGCCAGCGCTGCCGCTGCCAGCGCCAATGCCTCGCTGACGCTGCGCGGCGTTACGCGCTCGATCACTCTGCTGACGGCCCATGCGCGCGCGGGCGAGCGGCTGGATCTCGACTGGGACGCGCTGGTCAGGGCAGGGGGCACGCTGGGCGTCTATATGGGCCGCGCGGCGGCGGGGGAAATCGCCAGTTCACTGATCGCGGCGGGCTGCGACCCCCAAACACCGGTGATGGTGGCAGTGGACGTCTCGCTGGCCAGCGAGCGTCTTATTCGCGGGCACCTGTCCGCATTGGCATTTCTGGTCGCCACGGTCAGCGATGACGATCCGACCCTGCTTTTGATTGGCGAGGCTGTCGGCCAGCACCGTCCGGTTCCTTCTGCACGGACCTTTGCGAAGGGATATGCGTGACGGCTTTATCCATTGATGAGGCCGCGCGGACGATCATCGATGCGATCCGGGCATCGGACGGCATTGAAGAAGTCCCCTTGCGCAATGCCTTCGGGCGGATGCCAGTGCCGCGCTGAGCCCGCTGGCCGGCTCAAATGCCATTTGCATCGTCGGCCAAGGAGGGGCGAGGCGGGCCGATTTGCTGATGTAATTTCCCACCCGCCTGGCGCTGTCGCAGGCGGGTGGGATTTTCGTTATGCGCCCGCCTTGATGTGGAAGTTTGCAGGCGTGGGCGGAACGACTGCGGTTTCCTCGTGCGGTGTGCCTTCGGGCGTCCAGTCGTAGGGCACGGGCTGGGCGCGATAGACCCAGTTGCTCGTCACCGGGCGGCCGCTGCCGGCGGCAGACGTCTTCGCGAAATAGGGGCTGACATATTCCCAGACGATCTCGCCAGCCGGGGTCACCTGGAAGAAGCGGCCGTTCATGCCTTCGTCGATCAGCGTATTGCCATTCGGCAAGCGGCGCGCGCTGGAGATGAAGGCGCTGCGGAATGCCCAGAGCGGCTGGTCGGAATTATCGGCCGTGTAGGACCAGACGACCTTGCCCGTGGTGGGATCGATCTCCAACACGCGCGAGCCGCCAACGGTCGCGAGTTCGGCGTCGGGATAGCCTGCGGCGCCCTGATTATCGAACAGCAGCAAGTCACCCGCACCGGGCAGTCCCTTGGGAATGATATGCGCGTCATGCTGACCGACAAACTGGTCGACCGGCTGACCGGGCTGCGGAGCCGGGGCAGGGCGAGCGCCCGCGGCGTGACTGACCAGAGGCGGCAGGTTCGGCCCCAGGTGCCAGACGACTTTGCCGCTCTTCCTGTCGATGATGGCCACGAAATCGCCGTTGCGGGAATCGATCAGGACATTGTCGGGCGCGAAGCGCTTGTCGCCGCCGTCGAACCACTTGTTGGGGCCCACCGACGTCATGTCGTTGAGGTGGAAGTAATCCGGTGTCGAAGCTTCGCGGATGAGCTTCAACTGCTCGGCCGTGAAGCCGAGTTCATCGAGATGTTCCGATACCGCCCATCGCCACGCGACCTTGCCGGCAGGCGTCACTTCGTAGACGGCATCGTCAAGCTGCTGCGGCAACGTGAAGCCATCCACCTTGTGCGGCCAGTTGGCCAGTACCAGCGTGTTGCCATTGGCGAGGCGCTGCCAGTCATGGTGCTGGCGCGCTTCGCCCGGCGGCGTGCCCTCGCCATTCCACTGCCAGGTGACTTTGCCGTTCCAGTCCAGTTCGGCGATCGACTTGTTGCTGAAGATCTTCATGCCCGGCACGGTGCCGATGCCATTCTGGTCGCTGGCCGCCAGCTGGACGAGGACATGGCCCTTGGCTCCGCCCGTTACCGCCGGATCGAGGAGTTCACCGGGAAAACCCTGATGATCCCATGTGCGGACTTCGTTGCCGTTCATGTCGATCAGATGGGTTTTTTCGTCGGTCCCGCTGAAGATCACATAGCCGTTCCAGGCTTTCGCCGGATCGTAGCGGGTCGTTCCCGTGGGAAAGACGCTGGGGTTTGCAAGTGCGGCAGTTCCCGCGGAACCGAGCAGGGCAGCAGCAACCCAAAGTGCTTTTCTCATAAATGTCTCCTCTCATGGACCTGCCGCCAAACAGGCCGCATTCTCTATCAATTTGATTGAGAATGCGGCAAAGGAGAAAATCTAATGCCCCCATGGAGTTTAGCTTGTCGGCAATCTGCCGATGCAGATCGTCGCAAGTCCCGATGGCCGAGAAAGCCGCCCCTTATCCCGGCCGCTTGAACCTCAAGCTGCCTGGACGGTTCGAAGATGTTCGCTTGCGCGCGGTCTCAGCTGCGCGCCGAGGGGAGGGGTTCGCGGATCGAAAATGCGAACGCTCCGCCCTAGTCACGCCCGCGTGAAGCGCCAGTTGTCGGCGTCACTCTCGTGCGGATCGAAGCGATATCCGTCGCTGTCGAACCCGCGCATGGCATCCGCATCGACGATATGATGTTCGCACATCCACCGCGCCATCATGCCCCGCGCCTTTTTGGCGTTGAAGCTCACGAAGCGCGGGCCGTTCGGACCCGGCTCGCGGAAGTCGACGTTGATGACGCGCATGCCCTTCAGCCGGTCCTCGACGGCGGCAAAGTATTCCTGGCTGGCCAGATTGAGCACTACGCCAGATCCTTCGTCTGCGACTTCCTGCCGCAACAGGGCGGCGATGCGGTCGCCCCACCAGTCGGTCAACTTCTTGTGACGCGGCGCCCAGCGCGTTCCCATTTCCAGGCGATAGGGACGGATCGCATCCATCGGGCGAAGCAGCCCGTAAAGGCCGGACAAAATTCGCACATGGTCCTGGGCAAAGGCCACGCCCGGCTCGTCCAGTGTGTCCACCTCGAACCCCGTGTAGACGTCACCCGCAAAGGCATAGAGTGCCTGTCGCTCCGGCAGGTCGGCGAAGTCGCGGAAGCGGTCGGCATTGAGTTTTGCGAGGCGCGGCGAGATGCGCATCAATTCAGCCAAGCGCTTTTGCGGAAGGTTCGCGGCCGATTTGGCAAGATCGTGCGCTTCCTTGACGAAATGTGGCGTCGTGGCGGCAAGAGCCGGCAGCGTGCGTTCGAAGTCGAGAGTCTTGGCGGGAGAGAGCAGAACGATCATGGCTCAGGCGGTAGCCAGCCCCGGCTTATGCGTCAAACCTTGGCCTCCATTCTTCCGGCGTCTTCTGGATCGGTTTTCATCCGCTCCGCCGAACATGTCCGGCCTGCGCTATTTCAGAGCGCGCGCGAGTTCGATAAAGGCGCGCAGCTTGGCCGGGACCTGACGGCGCCCGGAGTAGTAAAGGCACAGCGGCGGTTCCAGAGGCATCCAGTCCGTCAACAGCCGCGTCAGGCGCCCCTCCCGAACATGCGCGGCGACCGTCTCCTCGGCCAGATAGGCCAGCCCCATCCCTTCGAGCGCCGCATCGTGCATCAGCCCGCTGTCGTCGACGATCATGCGGCCCGGCACGTCCAGTTCCAGTCGCTCGTCGCCGCGCGCGAATTCCCAGTGATAGATGCGCCCGCTGCCCATGCGGTAGCGGATGCATTCGTGCGCAAGCAGGTCTCGCGGGACGATCGGCCGTGGGCGATCCCGCAGGTAGTCCGGTGAACCGACCACGACAAGGCGCACCTCCGGGATGATGGGCACGGCGATCATGTCGGGCGGAACGCTGTCCCGCAGCCGTATCCCGGCGTCGAAGCCCTTGCCGATCACGTCGACCAGCGCCGCTTCGCTGACGATCTCCACCTGCATGCGGGGGTAGCGGTCAAGGTAGTCGCGGATCAGCGGTGCCATGACGAACCGCGCCGCGCCGGCCGCCATGTTGAGGCGCAGCAGGCCCGAGGGTTCGCCCAGATGCTCCCCCGCATTCTCGATCGCGCCATCGATTGCGGCGAGCGCGGGGAGGATTTCCTCCAGGAACCGCGCGCCTGCCGCGGTCAAGGCGACGCTGCGCGTGGTGCGGTTGAACAGGCGCAGGTTGAGCCGCTCCTCCAGCGCGGCGATGGCATGGCTCAGCCCGGAGGAGGAAACCCCCAGTTCGCGCGCAGCGGCGCGAAAGCCGCCCCGGCGCGCGACGGTGGCGAAGGCTTCCAGTTCGGCGAGGCTCGCCTTGGGCATTGCGCGATTTTCCTCATCAGCCTGTCTCTCATTGTCCTTCTAATCGGAACAGCTTGCGTAAGCCATATCGTCGCTGACCAATGGAGACGGACAATGCGGAATATCGACAAGATCTACATCGACGGCGCTTTCGTGACGCCGCACGGGAGCGCGCGTTTCGACCTTTTCAACCCCGCCACCGAAGAACCGATCGGCTGCGTCCGTCTGGGCGATGCGGAGGATGTGCGTCTGGCCGTCGCGGCGGCCAAACGGGCGTTCCCGGCGATGGCGCGCACCACCAAGGCAGAGCGGATTGCCATGCTCTATCGCCTGCGGGACGCCGTGAAGGCCCGGACCGACGATTTGATCGCCGCAATGACCGAGGAATACGGCGCACCGGCCTATTTCACCGGCTTTTCGGTGCAGAACACCGCTTCCGTTTTCGAAGTCATGGCCGCCTCGGTGGAGGACTATGCCTTTGATCGGACGGCCGGTTCCAGTGCCGTGACGATGCTGCCGCTCGGCGTCATCGGGGCGATCACGCCGTGGAACAGCAACTTCGGTTTCATCGCGACCAAGCTGGCCCATGCCATCGGTTCGGGATCGACGATCGTCATCAAGCCCGCCGAACAGAGCGCGATCCAGACGCAGGTGCTGCTCGAATGCCTGCATCAGGCGGGGCTGCCGAAGGGCGTGCTCAATGTCGTGAACGGTACCGGCCCGGAAGTCGGCGCGGCGCTGACGGCCCATCCCGACGTGGCGCTGATCACCTTCACCGGATCGACGCCGGCGGCACGGATCATCCAGCGTTCGGCGCTGGAAACGATGAAGCGAATGGTGCTGGAACTGGGCGGCAAGAGCCCGACGATCATCCTTGACGATGCCGATCTCGATGCCGCGATCCCCATTGCGCTGATGAGCGGCTTTGCCAACAGCGGGCAGGCCTGCGTCGCCGGATCGCGCATTCTGGTGCCGCGCTCGCGCCGGGAAGAGATCCTTGCGCGCCTGAAGCGGGAGGCGGAAAGGCTCAAGGTCGGTATTCCCACCGATCCGGAAGTGCGCATCGGCCCGCTCGCCAATGCCGCGCACTGCGAACGCGTGCAAAGCTGGATCCGGCTGGGACTGGAGGAAGGTGCCACCCTGCTGACCGGCGGCGAAGGACGGCCCGAAGGGCTGGATCGGGGCTGGTTCGCGCGCCCGACGATCTTCACCGATGTCTCCAACACCATGCGCATCGCCCGCGAGGAGATCTTCGGCCCGGTCCTGAGCGTCATCACCTATGACGACGAGGCTGACGCCATCGCCATCGCCAACGATTCAGACTTCGGGCTTCAGGCCTATGTCCTCTCCTCGGACGAAGGCCGCGCGCTGCGCGTGGCGCGGCAGCTGGTGGCCGGGCGCGTCGTCATCAACGGTGCGCCGCACGATCCCCGCGCGCCGTTTGGCGGCTTTCGCCAGTCCGGCCTTGGGCGCGAGATCGGTGCCTATGGTCTCGACGCCTTCCTGGAGCCGCGCGCGATCCTGAAGCCCGCCGCCTGATCCTTCCCCCCGACAGAAAGCAAAAGACATGCAGAAGACCTGGATCATCACCGGAAGCGCGCGCGGCCTTGGCCGCGCGATCCTGACCGCTGTGCTGGAAAGCGGCGACAACGTGCTCGCCGCTGCCCGCAACGTGGCGCAGCTTGACGACCTCAAGGCGATTTACGGCGACCGCATCGAACCTTTCGCGCTGGATGTGACCGACGAGGCGCGCGCTGGCGAGGCTGCCGCCGCCGCGATTGCCGCCTTCGGACGGATCGACGTGCTGGTGAACAATGCGGGCTATGGCCATTTCGAAGCGTTCGAGCAGAAATCCTCCGCCGATTTCCGCGCCGAAGTGGAAACCAACCTGTTCGGCGTCGTCAACATGACGCGCGCGGTGCTGCCGTTCATGCGGGAGCGCCGTTCGGGTCACATCCTCAATGTCTCGTCCGTGGGCGGGCGGGTCGGCACGCCGGGACTCTCTGCCTATCAGGCGGCGAAATGGGCGGTCGGCGGCTTCACCGAAGTCCTGCGCAGCGAAGTCGCCCATCTGGGCATCCGCATCGTGTCGCTGGAACCGGGCGGCATGCGCACGGACTGGGCCGATATCGCGGGCAATGCCGCCTCAAGCGCCGTGCTGCCGGACTATGCCGAAACGGTCGGCGTTACGCTGGAGCGGATCAGGGCCTATGCGGGCAACGAGGTGGGCGACCCGGCGCGCATCGCGCAGGTCATTCTGGGCCTCGCCCGCCGCGACGACGTGCCTGCCCATCTGGTGCTGGGCACGGATGCTTTGGCCTCGTTCGACGCCGCCGAAGCCGAGCGCGGCGAAGCCCATGCCCGGTGGCTCGGCGTCAGCTGCGCCACCGTGTTCGACGGGCCGGAGGGCCACGCGCTTACCGCTCTGTTGCCCCCGGGCTGACCGAGTGGGCAAGCAGTCCCGCCCGGTCGGCAGCCACGCGCATTTCCCAGGCGCGCGCGCCTTGCTGCCGGGCGACTGCCCCGGCCTGTTCCAGCGCGGCGAGCGCATCCTCCGTGGCACCACCGGCACCGGCGATGGCCGCCTTGATCCGTAAGAGTTCGGGCAAGGCGATCCGTTCGCCGCTGGCGGTGCATCGCGCGATCGTGGTTTCCACCGCCCGCAGTGCGTCGGCCAGCCTGCCCTCCGCGGCAAGCCCGCGCGCCAACGCGATCGAGAACGGGGTCGCCAGCAGTTCGTAGCGCGCGCCGCGCAATTGCGAGAGGCTCTCTTCCAGGGCTTCGACGGCTTCGGCATAGCGTCCGTACTCGATGGCCAATTCACCCCCGAAACCCTGTGCCGCCGCGATATAGGGGCCAAGGGCATCGACCTGCGCGCAATCGCGGAAAGTGCGGAGTGCCTGCTCGGCCCGCGCCACGTCGCCCATCCACAAGTGGACCGACAGCGACCAGATCAGGGCGATGCAATGCGTGACCGGGTGATCGAGCGCTGCCGCTTCGGCCACGGTCTGCTCGGCCAGATGTTGCGCGGCGTCGGACTCGCCCGCCAGCCACAGCACGCGGGCCAGTGCTATGCCGGAGCGGTTGCGATGGTCGAATCCGTAGGCAATCGTAAGATTGCGCTGCGATTGCGGGCTGTTCTCCAGCGCCCGCTCCAGATCGCGGCGCGCGCGGGTCTGGTCGCCGGCGAGGTGATGGGAAATGCCCGAGAGTGAACAGGCGACGGCCAGTGCTTCCGGCTCGCCGATCTCTTCCGCCACCGCGATCGCCTGTTCGGCGTGGGCCATGGCCACGGCATATTCCCCGATCCGCTCATGGAAGATGTGCAGCCGCCCCAGCATGCACAGGCGGCTCCAGCGGTCCTCCACCAGAGTGGCAACCTCCAGCGCGCGGGCCAGCGCCTCGCCCGCCTCGGGGGTGTTGCCGCGCGTGAACATCAAGGCGATGCCGAGCGCGCCCTGCAATTCCAGCTCCATCGCCGTGCCGCGCTGATCGGTTTCCAACGCGGCAATGGCGCGGGCGGCCCAGGTACGGCACTCGACCAGGTGCGAAAGATTGAGGAACACCCGCATGCTCGCCGTCGCCAGGCGCACGGCAAGGCGGATATCGCCCTCCGGCCCGAAGCTCCAGTCGAGCGCGCTGCGGATATTGCCCAGTTGCGGCCGCAGCGAGCGGGTATCCTGAAACGCGGCCTTGTCCTGCGCGGCGATGGCTTCGAGTTCGGAAAGGAAAAACATCGCATGGCGGCGGGTCGTGGCGCGGTGTTCCTCGGCCCCCCGCGCGGCCAGCTTTTCGCGCGCATAGGCACGGGTCATTTCGAGCAGGCGGTAGGTGCCCGATCCTCGCGCCCGGTTGGCGGCGATCAGCGACTTGGCGGAGAGGTCGTCCAGCGCCATCGCCGCCTCGTCAGACCCCAAGGCCGCATCGGTCACCACGTCGAGCGCCGCATCGACGGAAAACGGCCCGACGAAGACGCCCAGTCGGTCCAGCACCGTGCGCTCGGCCGGGGTAAGCAGGTCGTAGCTCCAGTCCAGCGTCGCGCGCAGGGTCTGCTGGCGCGGCTGCGCGGTGCGGCGGCCGGACCAAGCCAGGCTGAAACGCTCGCCGATCTGGCGCGCGGTCGCCGCGATCCCATGCGTGGCGACACGCACGGCGGCCAGTTCCATGGGCAGCGCCATGCCGTCCAGCCTTTGGCACATGTCCGCGATCAGGCGGGCGTCCGCATCGTCGATTTCCAGCGTGCTGTCGGCGGCGCGGGCACGTTCGCAGAACAACTCCACCGCCGGATAGGCCAGCAGCTCCTCGCGCGTCAGCCCTTTCACCTCCTGCGGATAGTCCAGCGCATCGAGGCGGTGGACATGCTCACCCAGTGCGCGCAGCGGCTCACGCGACGTGGTGACGATGCGGGCTTGCGGTGCGGCTTCGATGATGCGCTCGACGATCTCGGCCGCCTGCTCGATCACATGCTCGCAATTGTCGAGCAGGAGCAGGAACGGGCCGCCGCGCAAATGGCCAAGGATGACGGCGGCGGGATCGCCGCTCTGCACCGAAATGCCCATGGCGCCCGCGATCATCGGCGGCACGAGCGCCGGGTTCTCCAGCATGCCGAAGTCCACGAAAGCCGCTTGCCCCGCGAAATGCGCGGTCAGGCGGTGGCCGATCTCGATCATCAGCGAGGTCTTGCCGACGCCCGCCGGGCCCGCAATCGTGAACAGCGGGGTATCGACCACGCGGGCCAGCAGCAGATCGAGGTCGCGCTCGCGGCCGATAAGATGCGGCAGCGGCGGGGGAATGTTGGTGGTGAAGCCCGCCGGAGCCGGAACTGGCTGGGCAACCGCGACGGCATGCTCCGACCGCTCCACTTCCAGCCGCTCCACGGGAGCGACGAAGGCGTAACCCACGCCGACCTGGGTGGCGATGTAACGGCTGCCGTCGCCATCCGCGCCTTCGCCCAGCAGCTTGCGCAGCCCCGCCATGTGGAAGCGCAGGCTGCCATCCTCGACGACGACGTCGGGCCAGACCCGTTTCAGCAGTTCGCGCTTGGACAGAACGCGGCCCGGCTGCTCGGCCAGAGCGACGAGAATGTCGAACGAACGCCCGCCGATCTCCACCGGCTGCCCGTCGCGCGTCAGCAGGCGCTTGGCCGGATGGAGGCAGAAGCGCCCGAAGGCCATTCGCTCGCCCAGATCCTGCCTGTCCGGGTTCTGACTTTCACCTTGCGCCACGATGCCGTCTTGCCCCTATCTCACTAAAATGCCGCACTTTAATCATGCCGCAGTGCGGCATGTCCGGCTACCTATACGATGGTTGCCGGTCGTGGGAGAGGCTTTAGTAGAGTTGGGGGCGAGATCAGATCATCCGAACGTGAACGAATAGGCGCGCACGCCGGGGCGCGAGAACTCGATGCGCACGGTGCGGTCGGAAACGGGCCCATGCTGGCGGACCAGTTGATAGAGCCGGTCCTGCCGCAGTTCCCCCCATCCGGCGGAGTCGGTGTCGGTTCCGTGATCGGCGCCGGGGGCCTTGCCGTCGATCGTCACCCGGAAGCGGACCGGCTGGCCATCGGCCGGCGCGCCGAGCACGGCATGGGCATCGCGCGCATGAAAATGAAAGCGGATCGCGCCGCCGGACTTGTCGAGCCGGGCGAATTCGCGCGAGACGGTCCAGCTTCCGGCCAGGTCCCAGCGGTTCAGCGGCAGCGATGCGGCGGGAGTGTAAGTGCCCGAACCGCCGCGAAGCAGTCCGCCGGGGGAGGCGAAGGCCTGCGCCTTAGCATAGCCGAGATAGGCCTCGGGCGATTGCAAGTTCGACCAGTCCGCCTGCGCTTCCACGCCTGCCGCGCCGATCGGGGCTTCGGGCAGGCTGGACACATCATGCCCGGCTTCGGCAAGGAGTTTGCGGATCAGTCGCTCCGCCTCGGCATAATTGCCCTCGCCCACGGTATAGCCGCGCACGCGGCCATGGGCGTCGATGATGTAGAACCCCGGCCAGCCCTCGTTTCCAAAGGCGCGCCAGACGGCATAGTCGTTGTCCTGAACGTTGGGGTAGCCGACGCCGAGCGCCTGCGTGGCCGCGCCCACTTTGCCGGGATCGTGCTCGAAATCGAACTCGGGCGCGTGAACGCCGATGACGGTCAGGCCCTTGTCCCCATAGCGTTCGTTCCAGCCGCGCAGGTAGGGCAGGGCGCGCAGCGAGTTGATGCACGAATAGGTCCAGAAATTGACCACCACCACTTTGCCGCGCAGCGACGGTGCGGCCCCGCCCAGCCATGGACGCGCATCGGCCAGCACTTGCAGCGGGCGCGGCGTTGCATCGCTGGGCGCGGAAGCAATGGCATCGCCGTCCGCTGGCGTGCGCGCCAGCGCCTCGCGCCAGCACGTCGCGGTGGTGGTGCCCGCCGCCATCAGGGCAGCGGCGATGAAGCCTATCGAGCGGTTCGTGGTCATGACGGATATCTCCGGTTGAGCGCCTGTTGATCGGGAAAGAGATCTAGGGCGCCGTCCGGCGCGCTTCACGCCAGATGCTGATGGGCCGCGTTAGCCGGTGACAGCGCGCGGTGCCTGAAGCGCTCCCAGGCAGACGCTAACACGACATTGCGGCACCTAACGGGCGCCCGAAGCGCGTCCGCTCTATCATCCAGCCAACAGATCGGATGATCGGCGGAAGGATAGACAAATGCTTGCAGGATATTCCACATCGCGGCGCGATTTCGTCGCCCGGATCGGAGAGGGCGCGGCGCTGGCCGGAATGATGACGGCGATGCCCGGCCTGGCCCGCGCGGCGGTTACGCAAGACAGCGTCCGCCCGTACCGCATCGCCATTCCCGCAACCGAGATCGCCAGCATGAAGCGCCGGATCGCCGAGACCCGCTGGGCCGATCCGCAGCCCGTCAGCGATGACAGCCAGGGCGTGCGCCGACAGACCTTGCAGCCGCTGATGCAGTACTGGGCGGGCGCCTACGACTGGCGCAAGGTCGAAGCTCGTCTCAATGCCCTGCCGATGTTCATGACCGAGATCGACGGGCTGGACATCCACTTCATCCACGTCCGCTCCCGCCACGAAAACGCCATGCCGCTGATCCTGACCCATGGCTGGCCAGGCTCGGTGCTGGAGTTCCTGAACGTGATCGCCCCGCTCACCGATCCCACCGCGCATGGCGGGCGGGCGGAAGATGCCTTTCACCTTGTCATCCCCTCGATCCCGGGCTTCGGTTTCTCCGCGAAGCCGACGGTGCCGGGCTGGGGATCGGACCGGATCGGGCGGGCATGGTCCACGCTGATGCTGCGCCTTGGCTATGATCGCTATGTCAGCCAGGGCGGCGACTGCGGCTCGGTGATCTCGCAGCGCATGGCCTTGCAGAAAGTACCGGGATTGCTGGGCATCCACCTCAACATGCCCGCCGTCGTGCCCGCCGATGTGGCCCATATCCTCGCCGCCGGAGATCCCGCGCCTGCCAGCCTTTCCGTCAAGGAACGCGCCGCCTTCGACCAGTTGGAAGCCTTCTACCGCGACAATTCCGCCTATGCCGCGATGATGAACACGCGGCCCCAGACCATCGGCTATTCGCTGGTGGACTCGCCGGTCGGCATGGCCGCGTGGATGTACGAGAAGATCGCGCAGTGGACCTATAGCGACGGCCAGCCCGAGCGCGTGCTGGGCCGCGACGCGATCCTCGACGACATCTCGCTCTACTGGCTCACCGCCACCGGCGCCTCTGCCGCGCGGATCTACTGGGAGGACCACAGCAACAACTTCAACGCGCGCGGGGTGATCGACCTGCCGGTGGCCGTCAGCGTCTTCCCCGGCGAGATCTTCCGCGCGCCCAAGACTTGGGCCGAGCGCTGCTACACGAACCTCTATTACTTCAATGAAGTGAGCGACGGCGGCCATTTCGCCGCCTGGGAACAGCCCGCGCTCTTCGCACAGGAAGTGCGCGCCGCGTTCCGCCCGCTCCGCTGACCTTCACACCAAATCCGCCCCCCCACAGGAGAAAACCCATGTCCGACAGCAAGACCCTCTATACCGCTCATGTCCACGTAACCGGGGGCCGCGAAGGCGCCGCCCGCAGTTCCGACGGCCACCTTGACGTGAAGCTGACCACCCCCGGCACATCCGGCGCGGGCACCAACCCGGAGCAACTGTTCGCCGCCGGATGGTCCGCCTGCTTCGAAGGCGCCATGGCGATCGCCGCGAAGTCGAGAGGCGTGGAGCTGCCCGAAACGCTCGCGATCGATGCGCAAGTGGAACTGCGCCACGGGGGCGACGGCTATGCGCTGGCCGCAAGGCTCGACGTCAGCGTGCCCGGCCTCGATCCGGACCTCGCCCGGCAGATCATCGAGGCCGCCCATCGCACCTGCCCCTATTCGAAGGCGGTGAAGGGCAACATCGACACCGTCGTCGCGCTCGTCTGAACTGGAGAACAGCCCATGAAGAAATCGCTTATCGCTGGCGGGCTGATGCTCGCCGCTGGCCTCCTTGCACCGGCTGCTCAGGCAGAGCCCGCAGCTTCGGCGGCAAAGCCTACCGTGGTTCTCGTCCACGGCGCTTTCGCGGATTCGTCGAGCTGGAACGGCGTGATCGCCGCGCTCCAGCATGACGGCTACGCCGTCGTTGCCGCGCCGGACAACTTGCGCGGGGTCCGCGCGGACGCCGATATCGTGGCGGACGTGGTGAAGGGCATCGCCGGCCCGGTTGTGCTGGTCGGCCATTCCTATGGCGGATCGGTCATCAGCGAAGCGGCCGAGGGCGCGGCCAACGTCAAGGCGCTGGTCTATGTCGCCGCCTTCGCACCCGAAGCGGGCGAGACCGCGCTGGGGCTGACCGGCAAGTTCCCCGGCAGCACGCTGGGGCCGACGCTGGCGCCACCGGTGCCGCTGGCCGGTGGCGGAAACGACCTCTACATCCAGCAGGCCCGCTTCCCCGCGCAGTTCGCCGCCGATGTGCCGGAAGCGCAGGCGCTGCTCATGGCCGCAGGGCAGCGCCCGATTGCCGATGCCGCGCTTTCGGAAGCCTCGACCGCTCCGGCGTGGAAGCACGTGCCTTCGTGGTTCGTCTATGGCGATGCCGACCGCAACATTCCCCCGGCGGCGATGCAGTTCATGGCGCAGCGGGCCGGCGCGCGCGAAACGGTGGTGGTCAAGGGCGCCTCGCATGTCGTCATGGTCTCACACCCGGCCCAAGTGGCGCAGTTGATCGAGCGCGCGGCCAAGGCCCCATAAGCCAAGACTGCGTATCGACAGCCCCACCGTTCCCCCCGCGGTGCGCGGGCTGCCCCCGGTCGGCCTCACAAGGCCGGCCGGGGGTTCTCGCAGGCGCTCACGCAGAAAAGCATGAAATCGGACGGCAGCTAACCCGCAATTCCAGCCCTTTAAATCCGCTCAGGCTGAGCTTGTCGAAGCCTCCGAGGCGTGGCGCTGGTCCAAGATCCTTCGACAAGCTCAGGATGAGCGGGGTAGGGGGCGTGTCCGCTTTCCCGCATTGGCTGCCTTATGCACCGCCCTTTACATCCTCAGACCGGCATTTTGCGGCCGATCATTCATCCTGCACGACGGACGAGCGGCGCGTGACGGTCCACCAATATGGCGCTTGCCTCGTTCAACCCGATCAGATCGACGGCAATCCCGTGTCGGCGCAGTTTGTCCACCACGACTTCCAGCGCCCCCACCGCCGTCACGTCCCACAAATGGGCGGCGGTCAGGTCGATGCGCACGCTTCGGGCCGTATCGCGCAAGTCGAAGCGATCGGCGAAGATATCGGCGCTTGCGAAGAAAATCTGGCCGGAAACCGCGTAAGTCCTCGTGTCCGTATCCGGATCGTAGGTGATCGCCACATCCATCATCCGGGTCACCTTGAACGCGAAGAAGACGCCGCTCATCAGCACGCCGACGATCACGCCTGATGACAGGTCGTGGGTCGCCACCGTAACCGCGACGGTGGCAAGCATGACGGCGCCGGAGACTTTGGGATGGCGGGCCAGATCGCCCAACGATGTCCACGAAAACGTGCTGACGGACACCATGATCATGATCGCCACGAGCGCCGCGACCGGGACCTGGGCAACCCAAGGCCGCAAGGGCACAAGGACCACAAGCAGGAAAACGCCCGCTGCCAGCGTCGACAGGCGGCCTCGCCCGCCATAACGGACATTGCCGACCGTCTGTCCGATCATGCCGCAACCGGCGATGCCGCCAAACACACCCGCCGCCATGTTCGCCAGCCCAAGTCCTGTGCATTCGCGCGCCTTCGAGCTGGCGGTCTCGGTCAGGTCATCGACGACACTGGCCGTCATCATCGATTCCAGCAGTCCAACCGCTGCGATCGCCAGCGAATAGGGCGCGATGACCCGCAAGGTCTCAAGATTCAAAGGCACGTCCGGCAGGGCAAAGACGGGCAGCGAAGCGGGCAGCGTGCCCAGATCCGAAACGGTGTGGATCGGCATCGGGAAGGCCATCGCGATCGCCGTCAGGACGACAATGCAGATCAGCGGCGAGGGGATCGCCTTGAAGATCCTGGGCACCAGATAGATGATGACCAGGCCGCCCGCGATCATCCCATAAGTATGCCAGGTCACGCCCAGCATCTGCGGCACTTGCGCGGAGAAGATCAGGATCGCCAGGGCATTGACGAAACCGGTGCGCACCGAACGCGAGACGAAGCGAAGGAGAACGTCCAGTTTCGCCAGTCCGAACGCGATCTGGAGAAGTCCGCCAAGGATCGTCGCTGCCAGCAGGTATTGCAGGCCGTGCGCCTTCACGAGCGCGCCGACCACGAGCGCGACCGAACCTGCCGCGCCGGAGATCATCGCTGGCCGCCCCCCGGCAAAGGCGATCACGATGCCGATGACGAAGGAGGCGAAAAGGCCGACCTGCGGGTCCACTCCGGCCACGAACGAAAACGCGATGACCTCAGGGATGAGCGCAAATGTGGCCACCAGGCCCGCCAGGACATCGCGGCGTGCAGCGGCGACGCCGCCGCCGAACCACTCGGCACGATAACGAGCGAAAGATCGGAAATTCATGAACCGGGATATTCCGCAGTAATCGCAAGCAACTGGCACGGCCAGGAAGGGTCAATGCTGGCGAAGTGCGTTGTCCGGCGGATCGGCGGCCGGAATAGCCACCCGGAATTTCACCGGGTCCGAGCGAATGCAAGGCCGTTAGCGATATCGCGTAGGGGGCGCAACAGTCATCGCCCTAAAGCGCCACGCGCGGGTCGAAGATGCGGGGCGCTGCTCGCTTACTGGCCGACGCCGAGCAAGGGACCCGTGCCGTTGAACTTGCCGGCCTGATAGTCGCGAATGGCCTCACCGATTTCCTCGCGCGTGTTCATCACGAAGGGGCCGTGCGCTACCACCGGTTCACCGATCGGGTCCGCGTGGCCGAACAGCAGAACCGCGTCGCTGTGCGCTTCGAACGACACCAGATCGCCGTCTTCGTCCATGGTTACGAGGTGCCAGGCGTTCACCGCCTTGCCGCTGACCGAAACGCTTCCAGACACGACGTAGAGAAAGACACTCCGCCCTTTGGGCGCCGGCAGGTCAAGACTTGCTCCGGCAGACAGGCGTACGGTGGACATGAACACTCCCGTCAACGACGGGATCGGACCGGTGACATCGCCAAACGCGCCCGCAATCAGGTTCAGCGTGCCTTGACCGTCTGCGATCGGGATCGCGGGAATGCCATCGGCCTGGACGCCCGTGTAACGCGGGGCCGTCATCTTCAGGTTTGACGGCAGATTGACCCAGAGCTGGAGAATTTCCATGGCGCCGCCCGCTTCCTTGAAGCTGGGTGGCGACACTTCCGCATGGATCAGGCCGGATCCAGCCGTCATCCACTGCACGCCGCCCGCTTCGATGATGCTCTCGTGCCCGCCCGTATCGTAGTGGGCGAGATTGCCTTCCAGGATGAACGTCACCGTCTCGAACCCGCGATGCGGGTGAGGGCCGAAAGGCAGGCCGTTGTTTCCGGGCTGATAGACCTGCGGGCCGTGGTGATTGAGAAACAGAAAGGGGTCGACCTGATCGATGCCGGGCCCAGGCACGGGGCGCCGCGTGATGAGGTCAGCGATATCGTCGCGATGGGCGGGATGTATCCCGGCAACGGAGCGGCTGGTCATGCGAGTTCTCTATCGAATGCGGGCACTGCGAAGCGCCCTCGTTGCATCACGAGGCTCCATCTCGGCCCTGACAGCCCGGATAGCAAGAGTGCCAATGCCTTCCGGAAGGGCCAATGCCTTCTGGAAGGGGGTGTCCGATCAGAACACCCGGCCGCGATGGACGACCACGCGATCGGCGGGCGGGGCCGCGACGGCAGCCGCCGGCGTATCGGCCTCCAGGGCGACGAAGCTGGCGGCCATACCAACCTCCAGCCGGGGCGGCTCCAGCCCGAGAGCGCGTGCCGCTTCTTCCGTCGCCATGGCCAGCGCGACGGCGAGTTCCTCATCGCGGTAGAAGCCCGAACGGTAGCCGATCAGCATGGCCCGCTGAAGCATGTCGCCATTGCCGTAGGGCCACCAGGCATCGCGAATATTGTCGTTGCCGGCAAAGACCCTGACCCCATGTTCGCGCAGGCGAAGAATGGGCGGGAAAGTACGGTCGCCGGGCGCATTGGTCATGATCGCCACGCCCGCATCGGCCAGCGCGCGGGCAATGCCGTCCAGCACGGCCCCGTCCACATCGCCCAGCGCATAGGCATGGCTGACCGCCACGCGCCCGCCAAGGCCCAGCGCCTGCGTGCGTGCGGCGATGCGATGGAGCTGCGCGATGCCGCCCGCGCCGCCTTCGTGGAGGTGGATGTCGATCTTCGCGCCGCGCCGGTCGGCAAGGCCGAAGATCACGTTAAGATGCCCGTCGGAATCGCCGTCCATGCCCTCGGGATCGATGCCGCCCACCACTTCGGCGCCGTCGGCGATGGCTGCCTCCAGAATGTCGGCCGTGCCCGGGCAGGTCAGGATGCCGGCCTGCGGGAAGGCGACCAGTTCGATGTCCACCCGGTCGCGCCATTTTTCCCGCGCTTCCATCACCGCGTGGAGGTGGGAGAGGCCGGTGGTGGCATCGACATCGACGTGGCTGCGCATGGCCACCGTGCCGAAGGCGGCGACTTGCGCGATCAGCGCATCGGCGCGCTGGGCGGTGGGGCGTACTTTCGCCAGCAGCGCTTTCTCGGCGGCCAGCCGCTCCCGCAGGTTCGTGGCCGGGCGATGGGGTTGCCAAAGCTCACCGACGAAGCTCTTGTCGAGATGGATATGGCCGTCGACGAAGCCGGGCAGCACCAGCTTGCCGGTCAGATCGACCGTTTCCATTGCCGCGTCGGCGGAAAGGTTGGGGCCGATGGCAGCGAAGCCCCCGTCCCGCACCGCAAGGTCGACCGAGCGGCCGTCCGCCAGCAGGGCATTTGTGAAGAGGCGGTCGATCATTGTGCCGCTCCGTTGCTTTCGGCAGCGTTCCACGCCGCCACCTTGCTGCGGGTTTCGGCCAGCATGGCGTCGAGCGCCGCGCGGTCGTGCAGCTTGCCGCGCATCACTACTGCCCGGATCGCGCGAGTCGCCGAAATCTCCTTCAGTGGATCGCGGTCCAGCAGCACCAGATCGGCCGCCATGCCGCTCTTCACCGCGCCATAGCGGTCGAGCAGGCCGAACCATGCGGGACCCGCGCGGGTCGCGGCGGAAAGCGCCTGCGCGGGCGTGAGCCCTTCCTTCACGAACAGTGAAAGCTCGTCATGCAGGCCGATGCCGGGATAGTTGAAGGAATTGAGGAAGCCCGCGTCGGTGCCCGCGATCACCATCACACCGGCCTTTTCCAGCATCGGCAGCACGGCGGCCTCATGCTCGAAATGGGCGTGGCGGGCCTCGATGGCTGCCGCGTCCGCCTTGGCCGCGCGCTCGATGCGCCAGTCATAGGTCTTGCGCAGTTTCGGGCCGATATAGGCGAGGTAGGGATCGTGGGCATGGTCGTCCGCGTCCAGCCAGGCGAGGACGCGGCCGCCGTTGAGCGTCGGCGTGACGAAGACGCCCTTCTGCGCAAAGTTGCGGTAGGAGGCCATGGCAGTGGCCGGGTCGAACCCGGCATCGAGCCGCCGGTTCGCTTCCGCGCGGTCGATGCGGCCGGCCGCGAAGTCCGCCGCGATTGCCGCCTCGTCCTTGACGCCGGCCTTGTAGGCATAGTCGATATGCTCGATCGAGCTGATCCCCGCATCCACCGCCTGCCCGACCTTCAGCGCCATCGGGATGTGGCCGGAGGTACGCAGCCCGCGCGCCTTGGCCTGCGATACGGCATAGAGAAACAGCTGCGGATCCAGCGTGCTGTCGGTGATCTTCACGAAGTCCACTTTGTCACGGTCCTGCAGTCGGGCGAGCGCGGCATCGACATCGGCCTTGCTGCCCACTTCGATGGTGCCCTTCCACACCGGTTTGATGCCTTCGATCTTGGCGCCGGAGGTCAGCAGACGCGGGCCGAACAGGGTGCCATTGGCGATCTCTCCGCGCCAGGCGAGCACCTGATCGGGAAGGTCGCCCGAACAGTCGCGGATCGTGGTGATGCCATGCGCGACATAGAGCGGCAGCAGCGCCTTGTTTTCTTCGATCAGGTCCGGCCCGCCGCCGAAGTGGACATGCATGTCCCATAGCCCGGGGATCAAAAAGCGGCCCTTGCCCTCCACTACATCCTGCGCGTGCCACTGGCGGGAAACTTCGCCATCGCCGCCCACCGCGACGATGTCCGCCCCGCGCAGCACCACGGCCTGATCCTGCACCTCGCGCGCATGTTCCACGTCGATCACGGTGACGTGGCGGATCATCAGGTCGCCCTCGCTTGCCGCCAGAGCGGGCGATGCGGAGGCCATGAGGCCGGCGATCAACGGGGCAAGAAACTTCATGGGCACCTGTCTCCTTTGTCGCCTTGGTAGGAGATCGCAGATGCATTCACAAATTAGATGTCAGAATGCCCATCATTCTATATATACATGATCATCATGCTCGATCCCCGGCTTCTGCGCAGTTTCGTGGCCATCGTCGATAGCGGCCATTTCACCCGCGCAGCGGAGCAATTGGGGATGACGCAGTCCACGATCAGCCAGCAATTGGGCCGGCTGGAGGAAGCGGCAGGTCATCCGCTGATCGACAGGGCGGCGCGCCCGGTACGCCCCACCGCCATGGGGGAGCGGCTGCTTGGCCATGCGCGGCGCATCCTTCAACTTGACGAGGAAGCGCGCAACCTCCTGCGCGATCCGGCGGGCACGGCGGGGGTTTCCATCGGCCTGCCCGAAGATCTGGCAACGCCCGCCATGGCGCAGCGGCTTGCCGGTTTCGCGGCGGCCAACAGTCGCATTCGTCTGGATGTCGTCACCGGCCTCAGCCGCGATCTCGCGGCGCGGTACCGGCAGGGCGAATTCGATCTTGTCGTCGTCAAGGAAGACCGGCCCGCGCCCGATTGCCGCGCCAGTTATCCCGAGCCGCTTGGCTGGTTCGCCGCCCGCGATCACGCGCTGGAGGCGCGTGATCCGGTGCCGCTGGTCACCTTTCCCCCCGGCGGCCTTTACCGCGAGCCGATGTTCCGCGCGCTCGAAGCGGCCGGGCGGCGGTGGTATGTCGCCTTTACTGGCAGCAGCTTGCAGAGCGTTCTGGCCGCGACGGAGGCGGGCATGGGCCTGTCGCTGCTGCCCCGCTCGGTGGTGGAGGGCAGGGCCTTGCGCCGATTGACAGGGTTGGGCGAAGCGGCCCCAATGGTCGTCTCGCTCTACGCGCGCGAGAATGCGGAGCCGATTGCCGAACTGGTGGACATGACAAAGGCCGTCCTGGAACAGCGGATGACTCTGGCGCCGCCGAGGACATCCGGCAGCGCCTGAGTTTAGCCTGGATCCTCCCGGCCGCGATTACGGACGCGCCCACGCTACGGGCGACCTGCAACGATCCGACGATTGGTCCGGGATGTTGCTTCCTGCGGCATGAAAGCTTCGCATGCGTCGTGTCGTAGAGAGTATAGCGGCGTCTCTGCGCTGTGTTATCCGAATAAATCCGGTCGTTTAGGCGTTATCGGAAATTGAAAAGGTCAATTTCTTCGGATAATGCTGCGATTTATATGGGCAATGGTGCGAATTGAACGAATTGAAAACAGATAATCGATCGAATTATCCGAGATAATTCGATTGAATGTTTCACGAAAATTCAAGTTGATGAAGTCTATTTAGTCATATAGTCAGCCATCTTCTTTGTCGTTCCAAGGCTTTGTGCAATATGTCGAGTGACCGCCGTCAGTTTCTGGGTTCGCTTACTGCCTTGGCCGCGGCCCCGCTGCTGTCCGGCCGGGCGCTGGCTGCAAGCGGCGAAAGCGTCGTGACGGGCGAGCGTTTCCCGATCTGGCCGGGCTCGCCGCCGGGGCTGCCCAAGGGCGGCGTGACCGAGGAGCGCGTGCTGCGCTCCAACAAGAGCAACCCCGACGATTTCGCCTGGCCCCATGTCGCGGTGCCGATGCTGACCGTCTGCCCGGCCGCAAGGCCCACCGGCGCGGCGGTGCTGACGATGCCGGGCGGCGGCTATGCGCGCGTCGCCATGGGTACGAAGCCTTCCGCGACTTCGCGCTGGTTCGCCAGTCAGGGGGTGACGGCATTCGAACTGCTCTACCGCTTGCCGCATGACGGCTGGACCGGCGGACCGGACACGCCTTTGCAGGACGCCCAGCGCGCCATGCGCGTGATCCGCGCCAATGCCGCGAAGTGGGGCGTGGACCCGGCCAACGTGGCGGCCATCGGCTTCTCGGCGGGCGGGCACTTGTGCGGCAGCCTTGCCACGCGGTCGGGGGTGAAAGTCTACGAGCCGGTCGATGCGGCCGATGCGCTGGACGCGCGGCCGATCGTCGCGGGCATGTTCTTCCCGGTCGTCAGCATGATGCCGCCGCTCGCCCATGCACAGTCGCGCAGCGAGCTTCTCGGCGCGAACCCGAGCGAGGAACTCTCGCGGCGCTATTCGGTCAATCTCGACGTTCCCGCGACGACGCCGCCGATCCTGCTCGGCCATGCGGCGGACGATACCGTGGTCGATTGCGGCAACAGCCTCGCCATGTTCGAGGGATGCCGGGCGGCGAAGATACCTTCCGAACTCTACGTGATCGAAAAGGGCGGCCACGGCGCGCCGCTGTTCGAACCGGATGGCCGCGCCGGGGTGTGGCTCACGCGCTTCGCGCGGTTCGGGGCGCGGCATGGGTGGAAAATTCCCTCCGACGGGGCGTGAGGCTAAGCGCTGCTGCTCCCCTGCAAGGGGAGGTGGCAGCCTGTAGGGCTGACGGAGGGGTGTCAGCCTTTCGGTGGTGTGCCACGCCGAGAGCATTATACCCCTCCACCACCGCTTCGCGGCGGTCCCCCTCCCCTTGCAAGGGAGGAGCTGTTCCATCCGGTTCACCTCAGCGCTTGGCCCCAAGCGGCACGATCCGGAAATTGCGAATGCGCAGATGGCTCTTCGTCGTGCGCAAGGCGAACCAGCCTCGGCGGTAGGGGGCGGCATCCGTCATCGTGAAGAGCCGCTTGCCGTCATAATCCACGGTCACCGTCGCGCCATCGACGGCAAGGCGCATCGGCACCCATTGGTTTGCCACGAGCAGCGCGGCTGGGTCCGACCGGTCATGCTCGGGCAGCAGCGGCCTATTGCCCGCCTCGCCCACGTAGCGGCGCATCCGCGTGGTGGTGTTGCGGTTGCCGCCGATGCCCACGTAGTAGGTCCTCAGCGTGTCATAACGCCCAAACGCCCCGCTGCGCGGGTTCGTCAGCGGTGATCCGTCCGGCGCGGCCGGGTCGGTGCCCATCCAGAAGGCGTTGACGTCGCTCACCGCGTCGTTCTTCCCGCCTTCGGAGACCGCCATGACTTCGTACTCGATGGCGACAGGCCCGGTGAGTTCGTCGGTCCACCAGACCGAGATTCCTTGCGGCGCATCGATGTCCATCACGCCGCCTTCTACGCTGACGCGCGAGGCTGCCTCGGCCTCGACGCGCCAGCGGGAGAGGCCATGGCGGAAGTCGTCGTCTGTTTGCGCATCCGCTGCCGCCGGGAGCAGCGCCAGCATCACGGCGGCAGCGAGCACTCTCATTCCAGCACGTCCCCGATCAGCGTGAGGTTCACGGTGGCGGCGATGCCCCATTGCGCGGCGTCGTTGGTGGAGACTTCGGCGATCTCGTCCACCGGCTTGAGCACGGCGGCGCCGTCCACCCGGTGCGCGCCGCGCGACTGGTCTCGGCCTTCGCGGTCGCCCGCGCCGAAGAACTCGCCCCACGCCCGCTTGACCAGTTCCGGCTTGCCGAGTTGCACCCCGGCATAAGCGGTAAAGCGCGAATGCGCCTGCGTCAGCGCGCGGCCCTTGCCGGGGGAGCCGGTGCGGGCGCGGAACTCGGCTTCGGGCGCGTTGTAGAGTTCGCAGTATTCCAGCCACGTCTTGCGATAGGCGGGCTCGTCCACCAGTTCGAGCAGTTCGGCAGTGATTTCGAACACGCCGAACACGCCGTTGAGGTGGCTCATGTTCACCTCGTTGCCGCCGCTAACGAAGCGGCCGCTGGCAAGGTCGAAGGCGCCGCCGCCCGCCAGCCAGCCCTTGGGCATGGCCGCGATCGAGCGCATGCCCGCGACGATGCGGTCGCGCCAGCGGGTGTCGCGCGTGCGCTCCCACTCGGTCAGCCATGCGCCCAGCAGAGAGCCCCAGACGGTGCCGAACTGCATGAAGACCTGACCTTCTGCCAGCGGCTGCTCCGGCACTACCGCGCCGGTTCCGGCGAGGGGCTCGGCGCGGTGGAGGACCTTGCGGCCGATATCGACCGTCTTCAGCGCATGGTCGCTATCGACCAGCGCGTGCATCAGGTCTCCGCAGCGTTCGTCGGTGGTGAGGTAGTAGTAGAAGCGGCGGAAGGCGGCGTTGGAAATGCGCGGCTGCTTCGAACTGTCCCCCCAGTGCTGCACGCCGTGGCGAGTGCCGAGGCCCTTGAAGCGGCCGGAGTGATAGACATCGACTTCGCCGGTATGGCGCGTCATCGCTTCGGCCAGACGGAACACATCGGCGCGGCCGGTGCGCAGGAAGCCGTACCAGAGCCAGAGATCTGTCGAGAGTTCGCTGTTATCCCACGCGAAGCCGCCGATGTCGTAGCGCCAGACGTGCCGGTCGTTGTCATAGCTGTGCATGACGTCGCCGTAGTTCCAGAAGCCGTACCAGCGGCGCTGGTCCACTTGCCCGATGTAGAAATCGAGTTCGCGCTTGGCCCGCGTTTCCACTTTTTCGCGCAGCGGTCCGCCCTTGGCGATGGGGCTCCACGGGCCGAACATCCCGGCCGAATGAACGCGCGCGACATTGGCGACCAGGCGCGGCGGCGCGGCAAGGTTCTGCCCCATGGCCGCAAGCCTTTCGCGCGAGGGCGTGGCGGGCAGGGCCCAGAGGCGGAACTCGGTGGTGCGGGCCACGCCGGAAGGATCGCCCCAGCCCGGCTCATAGTCCTCGTAAGTCGCATCGAGGCCCGCGTTCTGCTTCTCGTAGTCGTCCATGCCCATGACGTCGTGATAGAAACGCAAGTCCATCGCCGGGGCATCGGGGGCATGGTACCACACGGTGAAACGCGCGGTGTCGCTGGCCGCGTCCGCCACGTCGAGGCCGACCGGGCAGCGCTGCCAGAAATCGTGCATGCCGAAAGCCACGCCGCCCGAAGGCCCGCCGATATAGCCGAGGCCGGGGCAGCGGCCTGCCGTATCGACATCGATCCACCCGAAGCCGGGCCGCGTGCGCTTGATGATCGAAAAGCCGTCCGCATTGGGCTGGCGCAGGCGGAAATCGCCGAAGGCGGGCACGTAATCGAGGTTCTGTCGCAGCGCCGGGCTCATCTGGTCGAGCGGGGGCGTTGCCTGCCCGGCCACTTGCGCGCTGCGGAAGGCCTTGCCGGGATCGCGGCGCAGGCCGGTGAGCGGGCGCACGGCCTCGGCCCAGAGGCCGCCGTTCTCGCCTGCGAAGCGTACGTGGCGGTCATGGAGCTTGTCGCGCATCGGCACCGCGCCTTCGAGGCCTAGCCCGCGGATGAAGCGCTTGGCCGGATCGCCGTCAAACACCATCGAATGGACGACGCGCACGCTGTCCGCCCCGGCGTGGAAATAGAGGCGCACGGAGAAGGGAATCCAGTCGCCCTCGCTGCCGCGATGGCGACCATCGAGTTTCACGACCGCGCGGATCGGGCCGCTCTGTTCGACCGTGGCGCTCTCGATCGTGCCGGTCCAGCGGGCGAGAGCGGGGGCGCCGTCCTCATCGTCCGGCCGGTCCTGCGCGCTGGCGATGAGGCGCACCGATTGCAGCACTTCGGCGGAACCCACGCGCGCCGAGCGGATCAGCGCCTCGCCGGAACGGCCGACGGTCCAGACCGTCTGACCGACCGTGATGGTGATCGTATCGCCCGCCTCGCGCAGGAACAGGATCTGTGCCGGTTTTGCGGAGCCGGGTACCACGCGCAGGCCGCTCGCCTGACCGCCGCCGGCGGGCAGAGCGTGGCCGGTCCACTTGATCGAACCGTCCGGCCACCATGCCATCGGCCATGTCTGAAGCGCCTCGCGCGCGCCGCCCGCGCTTTCGAGAACATAGCCGCGCTTGTCGAGACGCGTGCCGCGCGGCCAGGGCTGGCCCCAGCTTTGGCCCCAGTTCTGGCTATCGGCGCCGGAAGGCAGCGCGCCGTCGAGCCAGACCACGTCGTCTCCCGGTGCGATTCCCGAGCCGAGCGGCTCCTGCGCGCCGATCGGCGCAGCATTCGCGCGGCCGGGCATCAGCGCCATGGAACCCGCGACGGCGGATGTCGCCAGCGTTTGGGC
Organism: Novosphingobium sp. BL-S-32; assembly: GCF_056857055.1. Classification (NCBI taxonomy): domain Bacteria; kingdom Pseudomonadati; phylum Pseudomonadota; class Alphaproteobacteria; order Sphingomonadales; family Sphingomonadaceae; genus Novosphingobium; species Novosphingobium sp. BL-S-32. The sequence goes on from NZ_CM166477.1 coordinate 445,654, forward strand.
CAATATCTCGCGGCGGCTCCAGCCCGGCTTGGTCATGCTCTCTCCCTTGGGTGTGGCACCTCGCAAGTGCCTTATGTGGGATCATATTTCATTATGTGGGTTGAATCGTCAACTGGCGCTGCGACGTAAATTGCGCGTTTTCAATTCGTATTCGGACCCATCGCTGACACCGCCGTAGTCCCTCTCCCTTTCCTTCGTCATTGCGAGGAGGCGAAGCCGACGTGGCAATCCAGAGCGGCGCCGGGCTGCACTGGATTGCTTCGCTACGCTCGCAATGACGAAGGTTGGGAGTTGGTGCCCTTTCGTTCGCTCGCTGGCGTGGGCGCGTTCTCAGCGCTCTCCGTTCGGCCCCGCGCCAAGATAGAAGCTGGTGTGCGGCGGCTGGTTGTAGGCGGTGTTCTGCCACGCCACGCCCGCCCGGTAGACCGGATCCTGCATTAGCGTGACGAAGCGATGCGGGGTGGCGAAGGGCGTGGTGTAGATGCGCAGTTCGCGGTTGTCGGCCCGGCGCCAGATCACTTCCTCACGCCAGTCGCCGATGAGATCGGCCTGAAGCGCGGGCGTCGCCTTGGTGCCGTTGTTCGAGGCAAGTCCCTCGGGCGCGAGCAGCGGCGTGGTGGTTCCGTGCTCCCAGTCCCACTTCGAAATCGTGGTGCCGTCCAGCAGTTCGCGCAGCAGATCGCCGTCCCACCAGATCGCAAAGTTGGTCTGGCGCGGGTGCGGGCCGATCGGCTGGCCCTTGGTGTCGAAAAGTCGATCCGAATTGGCGCCCCAGAACTCGTCGCCGTAATGGCGCGGATCGATATCGGCGGCGAGGCCGCGTCCGGCGTCTTCCTCGGCGGGCTTGCTCCACAGCACTTCGCCGGTCCGCGCATCGAGCAGGGCCGAGCCGAGCCCGCCATTATGCCGGATTTCCTCAAAGACGCCGAACTTTTCTAGGCCCGGACGGCCGGGATCGAGATCGCCGACATGCATGGTGTCGCCATGGAACAGCGGGCGCGTCCAGAGGCCCTTGCCGGTGTCATCCACCGCCATCGATCCGTAGATCACCTCGTCGCGCCCGTCGCCATCGACATCGGCGATGGAAAGCTGGTGGTTGCCGCGCCCGGCGTAGTCCGCGTTGCCCGGCGCGGCGCTGTCGAACAGCCAGCGCTCGGTCAGCTTGCCGCCGCGCCAGTCCCACGCGGCGATGGCGGTGCGGGAATAGTAACCGCGCCCGAAGACCATGCTCGGCTGGTGGCCGTCGAGATAGGCGACGCCCGCAAGGAAGCGGTCCGAGCGATTGGCATAGCCGTCGCCCCAGGTCGCGGCGAGTTGTTCCGGCGTCGGGTTGCCGCCCGGATAGCGCGGCGGATCGTAAGGCGCGGTGGCAAGCGCCTTGCCGGTCAGGCCCTCGAACACGGTGAGATATTCGGGGCCCTTGACGATGCGGCCCTGCATCGGCGCGACCTTGGTGCCATCCGCCAGCACTTTCGCGCCGGTGCGGTCCTGCTGCGGCACTTCGCCGCCCGTGCTGCGCCAGTCGGCATTGGCATCGCCGATCGCTTTGCCGGTGCCGTCCACGGTGCCGTCGGCGGTTTTCATCGCCACTTCGGCGCGTCCGTCGCCATCGAAATCGAAGACGAGGAACTGGGTGTAGTGCGCCCCGGCGCGGATGTTGCGGCCAAGATCGATGCGCCAGAGCCGCGTGCCGTCAAGGCGATAGGCATCGAGGAAGACGTCGCCGGTATAGCCGGTCTGGCTGTTGTCGTGGCTGTTGGAGGGATCCCATTTGAGCACGATTTCGTAGCGGCCATCGCCGTCGAGATCGCCCACGCTGGCATCGTTGGCAGTGTAGGAATAGGCCTCGCCGGAGGGCGTCACGCCGTCCGCCGGCGGGACGAGCGGGATCGAGAGATAGCCCTTGTCCCACATCATGGCGCGCTGCGGCCCCGCGCGGTCGCCGATGCGCTCCACCGTGTAAGCGCTTTTTGTCGTGCCCTGTGCATCCACGAAAGTCGTCGCCTCGCCGGGCTTGGTGACGTGGATCGGCGCGCCGTCGCGCAACACGCGGAAGCGCGCATTCTTGGGATCGGTGTTCAAAAACCGCCAATTCACGAGCACGCCGCCATCCTTGGCGGGTAGCGCCACGGCCCCGCGATCGAGCCGTTCCGGAGCCATGCGCGCCGCCGGAGTCGCGGCAAGGGCAGGGCCCGTCAGCGGGAACAGGGAAACAAGCCCGGCCATCAGGGCCAGCGCACGGATTTGGGCCGCCATTTGCATCATCCTCCTGATATGGAACCGATAAGGTCCAAATTATAGCATTGCATCCCACATATCGGTTCCATAAGTGTCCGTCTAGAAAGTGATTCGATCCGACGCCGGAAAACCGGACAAGCGAGATCGTCAGGGGAAAGAGGGGAGAGGCTATGCCGGCTCAGAACGCTGAAGTTACGTCCATTATTCACGCAAACCGCCTTGGTCATCGGGTGTTGCAGGGAGCCTCCGGGTTCGCCCTTGCCGTTGCACTGACGGTTTCCGCTCCGGCTATTGCTCAGACAAATGCGCCGTCAAACCCGCCGCCGAGCGACTCTCCATCGGCCGACGATCAAGTGACCGCCAAGGTCGACGAAAAGACCGCCGAAAAGGCGATCACCACCGCCAACGACATCGTCGTCGTCGGCACGCGCGCCTCGCTCCAGTCGGCGATCAACCGCAAGCGCCAGGCCCGCACCATCGTCGATTCCATTGTTGCCGACGACATCGCCAGCTTCCCGGACAAGAACATCGGCGATTCCCTTGCCCGCATAACCGGCGTTCAGCTCAGCCGCGATTTCGGCGAAGGCGTGAAAGTCTCGATCCGCGGCGTTGAGCCCGATCTCAACCGTGTGGAAATCAATGGCGTCAGCCAGGTCAGCGCCACCGGCGATCGTTCGGGCGACTTCCGCGAACTGGCGGCCGAACTGGTCAAGTCGATCGACGTCTACAAGGGCTACGCGGTCGATCTTACCGAAGGTGGCATCGGCGGCACCGTGCGCGTGGAAACCCGCAAGCCGCTTGAGCTGATGAAGCCGATCCTGTCGCTCAGCGTGTCGGGCCAGCATCTCGACACCACCGAGAACTGGCGCCCGCGCGTCTCGTTCTTCGCGGGCACGCCCCGGTTCCTGATCGACGGTCTCGGCGTGCTGCTGAACGCCACGTACAGCGATGTGGTTACCCGGCAGGACTACATCAGCAATACGGGCTGGGCGCGCATTGCCGACTTCGATCATTCGACCGAGAAGACCGTCGCCGATCCGCTCTATGCGGGCTACAATACGTACGAGAGCTGCGCCGGTGTCGGCGGAGCAAGCGCGGCGAAGGCCACCGCCAACCGCCTCGCCTGCGAAACCCAGTTCTTCGACTGGGCCCCGAAGACGCCGCGCTATCGCAACCTCGTGCGCGAAGACAAGCGCATCTCCGGCGATCTCACGCTGCAATATCAGATCGCGCCGAACTTCCGCGCCTATTCCAACGTGCAGATCAACGTGCGCAACCAGACGCTTCAGGACGTCAATTACTCGGTCGATCTCGGCACGATACAGCGCTTCAACCTCGATCCGCAGCTTGCCGCCGGTGCCGGTGGCGGCACATCGCGCCAGCAGGTGGCGCTCGGCACGTCGACGGTGAATGAGAACCACGTCGTCACCGGCCTGACCACCGCGCTCAATGCCGTGAACCTCGGCACGGCGGCCGCGCCCAACTGGGGCGGCGCTGCCAACATCGTCGGCGTCCAGCGCCGCGATTTCAGCTATGACCAGAATTCCAAGTACTTCTCCGGCGGGTTCCGCTGGGATCTCAGCAAGCTGCACATCGATTTCCTGGGATCGCATGCCACCGCGCACACGGATTCGGAAACCAACCTGATTTCGCTGGGCACGAGCGTGTCCGGCATCGTGATCGACCGCAACAATGCGCAGGGCATTCCGGTCTTCCAGTTCCCCTCGAACTTCGATCCGGCCAATCCGTCGGTCTATTCCGACGCCACGCGCACCGATGCCAATGGGCAGGTCCTGCCGATCTACGGGCCCGGGCTCCAGTACCGCCCGGCCGAATACAACAACACCGAAGATCAGCTGAAGTTCGATGCGGACTGGGAGATCGACCACCCCATCGTCAGCAAGTTCGAGTTCGGCGCGCAGGCTCGCCGCCAGAAGTTCCTGAACTATCTCGGCGGCGGCTCGATGCTGATCGATCCCGCGACGCTGACCTATCAGTCGACCGCGAACGTCTCGTACACCACCACGATCCAGAACAACCCCACGCAGGCGCGCAACGGCAATACCTATTACATCACGCCCGCGCAGTACGCCTCGCTGATCTCGTCGCTGGGCGGGGTGACGGGCGGCGCGCCGCTCTACACCGGCCTCAAGAACGCGCCTTCGGGCATTCCGAGCCGGCTGGCCTATCCCAACTTCGATTCCAGTGTGCTGTCGCAGATCTACGATCTGTCGGGCTTCGATCATGACCTCGTGCGCTTTGCCGACGGCTATCCGCAGATCCCCAGCGCCAAGATCACGGAATCGGTGCTGGCGGGCTATGCCATGCTCGATATCGACACCCAGATCTTCGGCATGAACCTCACCGGCAACGCGGGTGTTCGCTGGACGCATACCGAGGACAAGGGCCTTGGCACCAACATCAGCCGCGTCACCCGCATCAATGCGACCGGCGGCACCGAGACGGTGGTCGTGGCCGCGCAAGAGGCCGAGATCTCGAACAGCTACACGGATGTCCTGCCCGCGTTCAACGCCAACCTCGAAATCCAGCCCAACCTCTATCTGCGCGCCAACTATGCCCAGAACCTTGCGCGGCCCAAGCCGACCGATCTGGTGCCGAACATCAACTGCGTGGACGACCAGACGATCTCCGGCGCGGACGATGTCTGCACCGCAGGCAATCCGGACCTGAAGCCCTACCGCGCGGACCAGTGGGAAGTGAACCTTGCCTGGTATCCGAACCCGGACACTATGCTGAGCCTTGGCTATTACAAGAAGTCCGAATCCAGCTTCGTGATCGGCAACGTCCTGCGCGACGGCGTGGACCTGTTCCACGACGGCATTACCTACACCGTCCGCCAGCCCGTGAACGGCAGCGGTGCGCTGCTCGACGGTATCGAGGCGAGCGCGCAGACGGTGTTCACGTTCCTGCCCAAGCCGCTCGACGGTTTCGGCGCCTCGGGCAACTTCACCTATGCCCGCGCCATCCGCACCAACCTCACCAATGTCGCGACGGGCGGTCCGCTGAAGGAATATCCGGGCCTTTCGACCTACACCTACAATGCCAGCGTGTTCTATGACAAAGGCATGCTCAACGCCCGCCTGAGCTACAACTATCGTTCCAAGTGGCTGGACACGGTGATTGACGCCACCAACGGCAACAACCCGATCTACCGCAAGGCCGAAGGCTACCTGGACGGCAAGATTACCCTTCGCTTCCCGCAGTATCACCTCGACGTGTTCTTCGAGATGCAGAACATCAACAAGGAATACTCGAAGACCTACATCAACAAGGACATGCCGCTGGAGCTCTACTACCCCGGCCAGCGCGTCTTTGTGGGCATTCAGGCGAAGCTCTGAAAAAGTGCCCCCTCACGTGGCGACATCCACGTGAGGGGCATCCGCATTTACGGGCGGTAGAGCACCTGATCCGGCAGGATCACATGGTTCGCCTTGGCATAGACATCCCAGTCCGCCGCCAGTTCGCGCAGCTTGTCGGGATATTTGTCCGAAAGGTCCTGGGTTTCGCCGGGGTCGGCGGCGATATTGAACAGGCGCCACTGGCCGTCGCCCACATCGGTAGCCTTCCAGTCGCCCTTGCGCAGCGCGCGGCTGCCGAACAGTTCGGTGCCGATCGGCTCATTGGCGGCATGGACGAATGCGGCCTTGCCTTCCAGCCAGGCGCGCGCGCTCTTGCCGGTGATCGGTAGCACGGTGCGACCCTCGAACGTGGTGCCGCCGCTCGGGATACCGGCGTAATCGAGCAGGGTCGGCGCAATGTCGGCCACGCTCACATAGGCGCCGCCGATGCTCTTGGGGTGAGCGAGACCCCTGAAGTTGACGAAGGCCGTGGTGCGCGTGCCGCCTTCCGAAGCATAGGCCTTGGTCAGCCACGAAGGCGCGGTGCCGGCCTGCGCCCATTCGGGGCCATAGGTCGTGTAGCTGGTGCCCTTGCCGAGATTGTCGAGCGCGTTGTTCGCGGTCGTGGTGTAGCGGGCGAGCATCCTGGCGCCGGTGGTCTTGGCATCGAGCGCCTCGGCGCCGTTGTCGGCCAGGAACACGATCACGGTATTGTCGAGTTCGCCGCTGGCGCGCAGCGCGTCGATCACATGGCCCACGTTTGCGTCCATGCGCGCGACCATCGCGGCGTAGATCTCCATGTTGCGCGCGGCCTCGCGCTTGTCGGCGACGGACAGGCCGTCCCACCCGCCGCGCGGCGCGCGCGGGGTGTGGGCGACCGTGCCCTTGGCGATGAGCCCGAGCTGTTCCTGCCGGGCCAGACGCGCGGCGCGGATCGCTTCGAATCCGGCATCGTAGCGGCCGCGCTGGCGGGCAATGTCCTCGTCCGGTGCCTGCATCGGCCAGTGCGGCGCGGTGAAGGTCAGATAGGCGAAGAACGGCTTGTCCGGCGTGTCCTTGCGGCTGCGCTGCAATTCTTCGATCAGGTTGCCGGCAAAGGCGTCGGACGAATAGAACCCGGCGGGCAGCGAGGCGAGCACCTTGCCGTCGCGCGTATAAGTCGCGCCCTTGGTGGGATCGGCCGACTGATCGAGGCCGAAGTGATTGGCGCCGCCTTGCAGCAGCGCGAAGCTGTACTGGAAGCCGCGTGCATGCGGGTCCTGCTCGGGCTTGAGGCCGAGGTGCCACTTGCCGGAAATCAGCGTGCGATAGCCGCCGGCGGCGAGGCGCTCTGCCAGCGAGGCGACTTCGGGGCGCAGATAGCCTTCGTAGCCCGGCTGTTCCTTCTGGTTGGGCGCGGTCAGTTCGGCCATGTTGCCTAGCCCGGCAAGGTGATTGTCGGTGCCCGACAGCAGCATCGAGCGCGTGGGCGAGCAGGTCGGCGCAGTATGGAAGCCGGTGAGGCGCAGCCCGCTTAGCGCGAGACGGTCGAAATTGGGCGTCGCGATCTCACCGCCGAAGGCGCCGAGGTCGGACCAGCCGAGATCGTCGGCCACGATCACCAGGAAGTTCGGCCGCGCGGGCGAGGGAACCGTGGCGGGGGCGGCGCTGGCTGCGCTCTGGGCGGCGGCCGGGCTGGCGGCGGTGGTGGCAAGCAGCGCCGCACTGAGAGCGGTGGCAAAACTGAAAAGACGCTTGGCAGACATCGAGGATTTCCTGAAAATCGAGAACGGGGATGGAGAATTTGGCGCAAAAAAGTCCCGCGCCGCGGTTGGGTGCGCGGCGCGGGACTGCGGCAAACAAACGATAAAAATGGAGCGCAATTCCATTCGGAATGAACGGATTGCGCTCCAGTAGTCGGCCCTACAGGGTGGAAGGATCAGGCCGGTTCGTAAGTGGTGGCCTTTTCCTTGCGGATCGTGCGGCTGCTGCGGCCGTCGAGGCCCACCGGCACCACGCCCGCGATCGTCGCGCGGCGCAGGGTGCGGCGCTGGAGGCCGAAGTCGGAGACGGCGCGGTGCTGGGTCGCCTGGTTGTCCCAGAACGCCACGTCACCGGGCTGCCAGCGCCAGCGCACGACGTTCTCCGGGCGGGTGATGTGGTCTTGCAGAATCGCGAAGAGCCGCGCCGAATCCGCCTGGTTGAGGCCGACGATGCGCTTCACGAAGTGGCCCAGCAGCAGGCTGCGCTGGCCCGAGACCGGGTGCACGCGGACCAGCGGATGCTCGGTCTCGTAGACGGTCGCGGCGAAGATGTTCTTGTGGTACTTCTGGCGCTCTTCGGCCACTTCGCTGGCCTTGGGCGTATTGGCGAGGACTTGCGCGTAGTCGTAGTCGTTCGAGTGGACCGCCCAGAGATTGTTCACCAGCTGGCGCAGGCTTTCCGGCAGGCCTTCGTAAGCGGTTTCGGTATTGGCCCAGACGGTGTCGCCGCCCGCTTCGGGGATGGTGATCGCGCGCAGGATCGAGCCCGAGGGATAGGCGTCGGTAAAGGTCACGTCGGTATGCCAGGTGGAGGCGGCGTAGCCTTCCTTGCTGTCCAGTTCGAGCAGGTAGCTCGAACCTTCGGCCACCGGAACCGTCGGGTGGGCGACCGGCGCGCCGAACAGCGAGGCGAAGGCTTCATGGCGCTCGTCGTTCAATTCGTGCTGGCCGCGGAAGAACACGACCTTGTGACGGACGAGCGCGTCCTTGATGTGCTGCACGGTCTCGCCGTCGAGATCGCCCGAGAGTGTCACGCCCCGGATTTCGGCGCCGATGGTGCCGGTGATCGGTGCGATGTCGAGCGGGGAATTGGGGTCCTTGGCATTGGCGTAAGTGGCAATCGAGGTCATGGCATTTACTCCTTCGTCGTGGATTCTTGATGGGGGGTAGGGAGCGGAACTATTCGGCAGGAACCAGAGCGGCGGCGGCGTAGACATCGTCGCGCGCTTCGATCTGGCGGCGGATTTCCGCATGGCGCGAGGCGTCGAGCGGGAAGCGGGAGACCAGCACGGCGGCCAGCGCATGGCCCAGTGCCGGGCCGAGTGCGAAGACCAGCAGCAACCCGTTCAGCGCAGTGGGCGTGTTGGTGGCGGCGGCGGGGTTGAACCCGAAAGCCGTGACGAGCGGCAGGGCGATGCCGAAGGCGAGTGCCGGGCCCAGCTTCATCGAGACACTGAAGACCGAGTAGTAAAGGCCCACCCGGTCCTCGCCGGTTTCGGCGCGGTGGAGGTCGGCAATGTCCGCCACCATCGACCGCAGCATCAGGTTGCCCGAGCTTTGCGTCAGACCCTGCGCGATGGCGAGGAAGACCATCAAACCGAAACGGTCGGGGGTGAGGAACACCAGCCCCAGATTGATGACGGCCTGCGCGACTTCGGCCAGAACGGCGGCCCGTCCCTTGCCCAGAACGAGGCCGATGCGCTGCCAGATCGGCCCGGCGAGCACGCCGAACGCGTACTGGAGCAGGAAGAAGCCCGCCGCCCATTCCGGCCGGTGGAAATAGAGGGTGATGACGAACAGCAGCAGCGCGGTGCGCACGCCCTGCCCGGCAGTGACGGCCGCGTCCGCCGCCAGCACGCGCAGCAGCAGCGGGTTGCCGAAGATCGCCTTGATCGACTTGCCGAAAGCGAAAGGTTCGCTGTCGGCGGGCGCGCTGCGATCCGGCACGCCGGTAAGCGTGAGCAGCAGCGCGGGCACTGCCGTCACGAGTATCAGCGTGCCGAACAGCGTCAGCCGCAGCGGGCCGTCGTCGGGCCGCAACTGGTCGGCAACGGCAGGGAGCAGCAAGGTGAGCACCAGCGCCACTGCCGACAGCAGCGTGAACTGCGAGGAGATGCGCGTGCGATCATCGTAATTGCCGCTGATCTCGCCGGACCAGGCCAGCACCGTCGTCAGCGTGATCGAGTGGCCGGCATAGTAGCAGAACACGCCCGCGCTCACCCAGAGCAGTCCGGCGCCATGCGGCGGGAAGAACAGCATGACGATGCCAAGGGTGAACAGCAGGCCACCGGCCGCGATCCACGGCCGCCGCCGTCCGAAGCGGCTGCGCGTGCGATCGCTGAGCGCGCCGATCACCGGATCGAGCAGCGAATTGGCGATCTGCCCGATCAGGTAGACAAGGCCGAGGCCCGCGAGCGGAATGCCATAGTCCCGCGCCAGAATGGCCGGTACGAAGGCCACTGCCGGCTGCGCCGCCGCAAAGATCGGAATGGCCAATGCGTTGAGGCGGAACATGCGCCATGCATCCAGCTTTCTGTGGGTCTGGTGCTGGCTGAGGCGTTGCCGGGCGAAGGACTGGTAATGCATGGCTCGCGGGTTCCCTGTGCTACGTTATGAGCCGGCGGTCAGAGCTTGGTGCGGAGGGTGACGCCGATCGTGCGGGGTTCGCCGATCTGCGCGGTGACGACACCGGTGTTCGCGGGCGCCAAAGCAATGAAGTAGTCCTTGTCGAACAGGTTCTTGGCCCAGATCGAAAGGTCCCACAGGCCGTCATCGGTGCGCAAACCGATGCGCCCATTGACCAGCCCGTAGCCGGGCACTTGCGCCCAGGCCGAGTTCGAGGCCGAGGTGTTGTAGTTCGACCGGTAGGCGTAGTCGGCATGGGCGTAGACTGAGACGTCCTTGCCGCCGAGCGTCGCCAGCGCATGGTTGAAGTCTCCGCCCAGCGTCCAGGCCCACTTGGGCACGCCGGGCAGGCGAGCGCCCGAAAGATCCTGGATCGCGCCGTGGTTGAGGTTTTCGATCGCCTGCGGGGCGTTGTCGTAACTGATGTAGCTGGCGTCGGTATACGTGCCCGAGGCATTGAAGGAGAGGAAGTCCGTCGCCGCCACGGTCAGTTCGCCCTCGATACCGCGCGAGCGGACCTTGGGGATGTTGGCGATGTACTGGCGGCTGACCAGCGGGTTGGAGGGATCGAGATCGGTGATCGCGGTCTGGTAATCGCTGATCTCGGTCCAGAACCCGGCGGCGTTCAGCGTGGCGCGGTGGTCAAGGAACTGCGATTTCACGCCGATCTCGAACGCGTCGACCTTTTCAGGCTTCACCGTCGGATCGGTGACGCTGGAGGGAAGCTGGGTCAGGTTGAGCCCGCCCGACTTGTTGCCGCGCGCGTAGCTGCCGTAGACCATCACGTCCGGCGCGACCTTCCAGCTCAGCGAGACGAGGCCCGAGAGGCTGTTGTCGGTAAAGCTGGTGTGGGTGAGCGGGACAGCCTTGTTGAAGCTGGCGCGAATGGCCTGGATCTGGGTCTGGACGGCGGGGGAGAAGCCGGAAATGTCGGCGGCCTGCGCCACCCACTGCTCGAACACACCGTCCTTTTCTTCATGCGTGAAGCGCAGGCCGGTGGTCAGCGTGAGGGAGGGCGTGATGTGCCAGTCGGTCTGGCCGAACGCGGCCAGCGTCTTGGTCTGCGGGTCGGAGTAGGAATTGACCTCGTACCCGCTGAGCGCGGCATTGTTCACCGGGTTAGACGCGCCGAGGAACCAGAGCGGGGCTGCCGAACCATAGCCCGTTGCGCCGTAGCCGCGCACGGTCTGCCAGAAGTAATAGGCGCCGACCACCCAGTCGAAGGTGTCATTGTCCTTCGAGGCAAGGCGCAGTTCCTGGCTGAACTGGCGCTGGCGGTTGGCCTGCTGGGCCTTGACCACGATCGGCAGCGAAGTACCGTCACCGTCGTTCGCCGGGTCCCAGTCCCACCAGCGATAGGCGGTGATGGACGTGAGCGTCGGTCCGCCCAGCTTCCAGTTCACTTCGCCCGAAACGCCGTAACCGGCCATGTTCGACTGGTAATGGCTGTCCGCCTCGCCCACGCGGTCGAAGGGCGCGAAGTCGGGCAGGGTGTAACCCGGGAAGCGCGCGGCGCGCTGGGCGAAGTTGCCGGCGATCGGGGTGCCGTCCGCATAAGTCGTGTGCAGGCCGGCGAAGACGTTGAGGACATAGTCCTGCTTCTGCCTTGCGTAGTCGCCGATGATGCGGACTTCGAGGTTGGGATCGGGCGTGAACAGCAGCTGCCCGCGAATGCTCTTGTTCAGATAGTTCTGGGCGCGGGTGTTGGTGGTCTTGTTCCACAGGAACCCGTCATTCTGGCTGATCGCGCCGGACAGGCGCACGGCCAGCAGGTCCTTGATCAGACCACCCGATGCCGAGGCGCGGACCTGATAGTAGCCATAGTTGCCAAGGCTGGCTTCGGCCGAGAGTTCCGGATCGAACGTGGGCTTGCGCGAGGTGACGTTGATGACGCCTGCGGTCGTGTTCTTGCCGAACAGCGTGCCCTGCGGCCCGCGCAGGATCTCCATGCTCTGGATGTCCACGAGGTCGAACTGCGCAAGGCCGACGCGGCCGTAATAGACGTTGTCGATGTAGAAGCCGACGCCGTTCTCAAGCCCGTCGTTGGTCAGCGAGACGTTGGAGCCAAGGCCGCGAATGTTGATGTTGGTGTTGCGCGGATTGAAGGTGATGACCTGAAGGCTGGGCACCTGCTGCTGGATCGAACCCAGCGTATAGTCGCCCCGGCGTTCGAGCGCGGCGGCGCTGATGACGCTGATCGCCACCGGCACTTCCTGCACGTTTTCATCGCGGCGGCGCGATGCGGTGACGATGATCGTGCTGCCCGTATCGCCGTTTCCATCGGCGGCAGCGGCATCCGGTGCGCTCCCGGCCGGGGTGGCCGCGGCGGCATCGGCCGAAGGGGCCTCGGCAGCATTGGCGGGCACGGCGAAAAGCAGAGCGGCGGCGAGCGCCAGGGGACTGGTGGCGGAAACGGTATTCCTGAAAGACGTGCGGAGCATTGAACGGTATTTCCCTGTTACTGCCGCGTTCGTCAGGCGTGACGACGACCTGCGGGCGGCGAATTCATTCGGTGTGATCGCTGGGGGAGAAGCAGGGCCCGGGAAGCCGTCTCGCCAGGGCGTGCACCAGCATCGCCGGGCACGCCGCAAGGCCTGCCGGTCGATGCCCGATGGGCACGACGGGTCCTTCGCAGCCGCGCGCTCAGCGCGGTGCGGAGGGGGTCTGGAGATCCGGTTTCAGGCCGACAGCTTCAGGCACACGCGCAACGGTTGTCCGGTGCGGCGCGACTGGCCCTTCGCGTATCGGTCTGCGGTATCAGGCGCTGGTCTGGAATTTCGGCATCGTATCACCTCATCGTTTCGTGAGGGGAACACGACGCTTGGCGTTGTCGCCCGAGCATCGCGCGCTTTAGCGGTTGGTATCGCGGAGCAAGCTGCTTCCCATCAAATGCCGCGGACCGAGGCCCCTTTAAATGCAGTCCGGCCCGGTCACCGGTCATCTGCGGGGTAAACTCAACCTATTAAGTTGAGAAAGAGAGGTCAAGCACAAGCTTTCCTTTGTCGGCCAATCGCGCAGCTTGCGCGGCCAAGCGTGAAAAGCGCGGAAAACACCCTCTCAGTGCAGCGAATCTTCCAGATGGCGCAGCTTGTCCGGATTGCGGGTGACGTAGATGGCACGGATCAGTCCATCTTCCACCAAGAGTGCCGTGGTCTGGAGGATGCCGTCCGGTTCGCGAGTCACGAAGCCCGGCAGGCCATTGACGAAGCCGTAGCGGACCAGCGCGGACGGCGCGCGGCGCAGGCGTTCGAGTGCGAGATGCGCGCGGACCACTTCGTCCGCGCCTTCCAGCACGCGGGCAACGGCGGGCCGCTTGCCGCCGCCGTCGGAATGGAAGCGCACGTCCTCGGCCAGCAAGGCGCCCAGATTGGCGAGGCCCTCGCCGCGAGAGGCCTGGAAGAAGGCGTCGGCGATGGCCATGCCGTGCGCTCGGTCGACGGCAAAGCGCGGGCGCTCGCTGCGCACATTGGCCCGCGCGCGGCTGGCAAGCTGGCGGCAGGCAGCGGTATCGCGGCCGATGGCGGCGGCGATATCCTCGAAACTCTCGCCGAATACGTCGTGCAGCAGGAACGCCGCGCGTTCGAGCGGGGAAAGCCGTTCGAGCGCCAGCAGCAGCGGCAGCGTCACGTCCTCTACCGGCTCTTCCTCCACCACGGGTTCGGGAAGCCATGGCCCGGTATAAGTCTCGCGCCGCACGCGGGCGGATTTCAGGTGATCGAGGCACAGCCGGGTGACGACGCGGCGCAGGAAGGCGGCGGGAATGTTCACCGCCGCCCGGTCGGTTTCCGCCCAGCGGATATAGGCTTCCTGCAACACGTCCTCCGCGTCCGCCATGGAGCCGAGCATCCGGTACGCGACGCGCAGCAGGCCGGGCCTGTGCGCGTCGAAAGTGCCGGTGGCATCAAAGGGCGAGGCCGAGGCGGTTTCGGTCACTTCCAGCCCAATTCCGGCGCGTAGAGATTGAAGCCCACCGCCAGCCGGTTCCAGCCGTTGATGACATTGATCATCATGGTCAGCTTCAACTGCTCCTCCTTGTCGAACGCGGCGTCCAGTGCCGCATAGACGGCATCGGGCGCGCGCTTGGTGGCCACTTCGGTCAGATGATCGGTCCAGGCAAGCGCCGCGCGCTCGCGATCGGTATAGCACGGGGCTTCATGCCATGCGGCCAGCAAGTGGATGCGCTGCTCGGTTTCGCCCGCGGCCCGCGCTTCGGCGGTGTGCATGTTGAGGCAATTGGCGCAGCCGTTGATCTGCGAGGCGCGGATCTTGACCAGTTCGAGCAGCGGCTTTTCCAGCCCGCATTCGCCGACCTGCATGGAGAAGGCATACCAGGCTTTGAAGATCGCGGGCGAAACGGAGTAGACATCGGCACGGGGAGTCATGGCGTGATCCTTTTCAGTGTGGATGCCGCCATGACGAGACAGCGCGGGCCGGTGTGACATGGCCCGCGAAATTTTTTCGAAAATAGTCTTTCAGCGCCACTTGCGAATGGGCGGCTCGTCCTGCGCCAGCCTGCGCGCGGTGCGCAGGGTCTGGATGATGAAGAAGACGATCAGCAGCAGTCCGATCGAGCCGACCAGCAGGTCGAACCAGGTAAACAGGCCGAAGAACACCGGCTGCGATCCGGCAAGGATCATCGCCAGGGTCAGGCCGATCAGCAGGATGCGCAGCTCGGTCGGCCCGGCATAGGCGTAGGAAAGCTTCATTTCGCCCAGTACGCGCACCGCCAGGAAGGCGTGGATCGACAGCAGCAGGTATCCCGCCAGCGCGATAAGCGCGACTTCCAGCAGGACATAACCGCTCAGGCCAATGCCGACGACGACCAGCGTCGTCGCCAGACCGTCGCAGCTATGGTCGAGGAAATAGCCGTATCGAGGGCGCTCGATGTGGCGGAACCGGGCGAGGCTGCCGTCCATGGAATCGCCGAACCATTGCACGAAATAGCCGGAGATCGAGAGCCAGAGCCAGCCGTCGCCAAGATTGCTTGCCACGTAGCCGCTGAAGACCATCAGCGCGCCGACCATGCCGATCCCGGTCAGCAGGTCTGGCATGACCCAGTCCGGCATGCGCGCGCAGAGCCAGTTGAGCACCTTGCGTTCGGAGCGGGCCAGCAGGTTCTGCTGGATGCGCTGGATGGCTTTGGTTTCGATTTTCTCGTCTCGACTTGCCATTGCATTCCCCGTTCCAGATCGCCGCCAGTGTCGGTGCGGACGAGGCGCCTCGCCAAAAAACGAGCCGGCGCTTGTCGGATTTCCCCTCTCGGAGCTCCCGTCCTGCCTGCATCTGTGGGCGCTTCTGCCCCTTGCGGCAATCGGCAATCGTTGAAGCGCCCGCTTTCACCCCTTTCGGGGGCCCCGCTCAGGGCCGGACGGGATCGCGGGCCAATATGATAAGTGAGCCGTTCTCGCGGGGGTACTGGTCTACCTCTGCGTAGCCGAGACGCACCGCCAGTCGCAGCGAAGCGTGGTTGGCGGAGGCGATGCTGCAGGCCGTGCGCAGGCCGATGTGCTTGTCGAACCACGCTTGCGCGGCAAGGCCCGCCTCCGTGGCATATCCCCGGCCGTGAAAGCCCGATGCCAGCGTCCACGACATTTCGGCCTCTGCCGCCGCGCGGGTGCCAAGATCGCGCTCGAAGTGGGCATGGCCGATCTTGCCGACATAGCGGCCCGAGGCCTGCTCGATGATCGAGAACAGCCCGAACCTCTTGATGCTCCAGTGGCCGACGTCGCGCAGGAAACGGGTCCATGCCTCCGCCCGCGCGAGCGGCTGGCCGCCGATATGCGCGGTCACGTCCGGATCGCCGAACATCGCGGCGGATTCCTCGAAGTCGGCGGAAAGGGGCGGACGCAGCAGCAGTCGTTCGGTTTCGATCATTGCGTGACGGTAGAGGCGCGATGGGCCGGGCGAAAGGCCCCGCTCATGTCAGTGCCGCGATGACTTCCAGCAGAGCGTCCGCCGCCTTGCTGCGATAGCGCTCCTTGTGGCGCAGGCCGTGGAAGGTTCGCGGTCCGAATTCCACCGGCGCGGCGTGAAGCGTCCCCGCTGCAATGGCGGGCGCGACGACGAGAGAGGATAGCGCGGCAACGCCTGCGCCGGCTTCCACAGCCGTGCGTACGCTCTCGTTCGAGGGCAGGACCAGGGCGACATCGAGCGCGGTGGGATCGACGCCAAGGCGCCGCAAGTGGCTGTCTAGGCTCGACCGCGTGCCCGAACCGGCCTCGCGCCGGATCCAGCGGGCGTTTCGCAGCCAGGCGGCGTCGATCTTCTCTCTTCCGAACGGCACGGACCGGACGAGCACCAGCCGGTCCGCGCCGACCGGCCAGCGGGCCAGGACGGGATCGTCTATCCGGCCCTCGACGATGCCGAGGTCGGCCTCGCCATCGCGGACGCGCGCGGCGGCCTGATCGGTATTGGCAATGGCAAGCTCGACCCGCAGCGCCGGGTGGCGCGCGTGGAATTCGGCCAGGATCGGCGGAAGCCAGTAGGCGGCGATCGTCTGGCTGGCGACAAGGCGCAGGCGGCCGCGGCGAAGCTGGCTCAGTTCCTCCAGCACCACTTCGGCGGCGGCGGCGCGGGCCAGCACGCCGCGTGCCTCGGTCAGGAATTCGCGGCCGGTTTCGGTCAGCACGATGCCCCGGCCGACGCGGTCGAACAGCTTGACCGCATGGCGCTCTTCCAACGCGGCGATGGCGGCCGAGGCCGCCGACTGGGTGACGTTCAGCGCCCGCGCGGCAGCGGTCATATGCTCACGTTCGGCGACGGCCACGAAGATGCGAAGCTGTTCCAGAGTCATGGCGCCAGCCTGCCACAATCGATCTGATAATACGATTGAAATGACAATATCGATGCGTTGGAAGGATTGGTTTTGGAGGCGTAAATGGACCTGCGAAAGGATTTTTCGCTATGGTCTCAAGCGTTTCCCCGCACTTCGGCTTTCCATGGTTTCCCCGGGAAAACCTTGGAGCGCGCTTGCGCCGGGTCTCTCCGGGGATGGTGTTGAGCGCGGCAGTTGCGGCGGGCGCCTATGGGCTTGAGGCCGTCGAGCGCGTCTTGACCGGCAGGGCGTGGCTGGAGGCTTTGGTCCTGGCGATCGTCATGGGCACGGCGCTGCGCAGCCTGTGGACGCCGGGCAAACACTGGGACGATGGAATATCCTTTAGTTCCAAATATATGCTTGAAATTGCGGTGGTCTTGCTGGGCGCTTCGGTGAGCGGGGCAACGCTCCTTGCGACAGGCCCTGCGCTGCTGCTCGGAATTGCCGGAGTGGTAGCGTGCGCCTTGCTGCTTGGCTTCGCGATTGGGCGCATGCTCGGATTGCCGACGCGCATGGCCTTGCTCGTGGCCTGCGGCAACGCGATCTGCGGCAATTCGGCGATTGCCGCCGTCGCCCCGGTGATCGGCGCCGACAGCGACGATGTGGCTGCCTCTATTGCGTTCACGGCCGTACTGGGCGTGGCGGTGGTGCTGGGGCTTCCGCTGCTGGGGCTGGCGCTGGGGCTCGGCGGGCAGCCTTTCGGCGCCTTTGCCGGGCTGACGGTCTATGCGGTGCCGCAAGTGATCGCCGCCGCTGCGCCGCTCGGCCCGGTGGCGGTGCAGACGGGCACGCTCGTCAAGCTGGTGCGCGTGCTCATGCTGGGGCCGGTCTGCCTTGTCCTCTCGCTGATCGCGCCGCGCCTGACGCGGCAATCTGCGTGCGCCCGCCCCGGCATCGGCCATCTGGTGCCATGGTTCATCCTCGGCTTCATCGCGCTTGTCCTGTGCCGCTCGCTGGGGCTCATTCCCGAGGCGGCGTTGCCCGCGCTCAACCGGGCGGCGACGCTGCTTACCGTGGTGTCGATGGCGGCGCTGGGGCTCGGCGTCGACGTGCGGACAGTCGCCGGAGCGGGCGCGCGCGTTACGGCGGCCGTCGTGCTCTCGCTGGCCGGGCTGGGCGCGATCAGTCTGTGCCTGCTGCGCGCCCTGCATCTGGCGTGAACTGCGCGGGAATCTCGATTTCGACGCGCAGGCCGCCAGCGGGCAAGTTTGCAGCACCAATCCGGCCATGGCAGGCGGCCACCGCGCGCGAGGCGATGGCCAGCCCGAGCCCGAGACTGCGGTAATCGGGCCGGGGCATATCCGGCCGGGTGCGGACGAAAGGCTCGAAAATGCTGTCCACCATGTCGGCGGGAACGCCAGGCCCTTCGTCGCTGACGGTCACGCGGTAGCGATGGGGGCGCAGGAGCAGTTCGGCCCGCACCTCGATCCGCGAATCCGGCGGCGAGAAGCGCAGGGCATTGCGCATCACATTGTCGATCGCGCGGCGCAGCAATTCGCCGTTTCCGCGCACCGGCGGTGCCTGGTCCTCGTCGATGCCGACGGCCGCGAAATCGATCCGCACATTCTGCGGCTGGGCCTCGTAACGGGTATCGGCGACCACCTCCGCGACCACGCCGACAAGGTCGAAGTATTCATCGCTGCCCGCCGGTTCGTTCTCGGCCCGGGCAAGCAGGAGCAGTTCGCTGACGAGCCCATCGAGCCGGTCGACCTCGTGCTCCATGCGGTCCATCGAACTGTCGAAGCGGCCGGGTGACTGGCGGGCCAGAGCAATCGCCAGATGCAGCCGCGCGAGCGGGGAACGCAATTCGTGCGAGACATCGTGGAGCAGGCGGTCACGGCTCTCGACAAGTTGCTCCAGCCGCCGCGCCATCGCGTCGAAATCGTGCCCAAGGTCGGCCACTTCGTCGCGCCGGGAGCCGATTGCGGGGGAAACACGGGCTTTCAACTCGCCGCGCGCCAATCGCGCGAAACCGTCGCGCAAGTGATTGATCGGCCGCATCAGGTACCAGGCGAGCAGCGCGCTGAACGCCAGCCCGGCGACGACCCCCATGATCGCCAGCTCGGGCGGAATGTCGAGCCGCCACTTCCGCATGTCGCGGTGGTACCGGAAGCGCAACTGGTACTCGGTGCCGGCGGGATCGCGGACCTTGCGCTCCATGACCGCGTTTTCGACATCGCCCGCGCCCGGCAGCGCCACGACTTGCCCGGGAGCGACGAGTTCAAGCCGCTTGCGCTGGTCTTCCGGCAAGTTGTCGAGCATCGCGACGTAACGTGCCGCGCCGCCCGCCTGGATCGCCTGCGCGCCCGCTTCGAGCACGGCGGGCCCGACCTGGTGGGTCATCAACGGGGCCGGCGGTTCGCGGTCCGTGCGCAACTGGAAGAGCAGCCAGACGGCCTGCGTCATCACCACGAATGTGAACAGGAACGACAGCAGGATCTTCCAGAACAGCCGGCGCCCGCTTCTGGCCTGTAATGACGGTGTCATTGGGTGCGGATCCTGTAGCCGACGCCGCGCACCGTCTCGATTCCGGCCTCGCCTTGCGAGGCGCCTTCGAGCTTGATGCGCAAGTTACTGACGTGGACGTCGACGCTGCGATCATAGCTTTGCCGCGCCCGGCCGAGACCGCGCAGCGACAGATCGTCCTTGGTGGTGACGGCGTTTCCGGCGCGGACGAGTACCAGCAGGATGTTGAATTCGGACGGGGTCAGTTCGACGGGTGCACCGCGCCATGCGGCCTTGCGGGCGGCGATCTGGACGTCGAGCCCGCCGATCGAGAGCGTCTGTGCGGCTTGCGGCGGGCGCCCGTCGCGCGGCTGGTGACGCCGTATATTGGCGCGCAGCCGTGCCACCAGTTCGCGGGGGTAGCAGGGCTTGGCGATATAGTCGTCCGCACCCAGTTCAAGGCCGATCACCTTGTCCACCTCGTCCCCGCGCGCGGAGAGCATGATGACCGGCACGTCGTTGGCGGCCCGCAACTGGCGCAGCAGTTCGATGCCGCCCAATCGGGGGAGCATGATATCCAGGATCACGGCGTCGTGTTCGCCGGACAGCGCGCGCCGGATGCCCTGATGGCCATCGGTGGCGACTTCGACCCTGAACCCCTCGCTCTCCAGATATTCGCCCAGCATGGCGCCCAGTTCGAGATCGTCGTCGATCAGCAAAATGCGTTTGGAATCCACGTCCACGCGCTCCTGATGACGCAGGCTGCCGCGATTGTCAGCCGTTTGCAGTGATCCTTGCGAAAACTTTACGTTTCCCTTGCGAACTCTTTACCCACAAATCCGCCGCTGCGCGCCATATCGCATTACTCGGACAAATACGAAGTCCAGTTAATCGAAATGGGGCATGGTACGGGCCAGCCCCCTGAGGGAGGGTTGATCCATGGCATTCAAGCCACTTGCATTCTGCACGGCTTCCGTACTCGCGCTCGGCATAGCCGGTGCTGCCCAGGCACAGGATGCGCAGAACGCTACGCCGCAGGATAGCGGCACTGTTGCGGCAGATTCGAGCGCCGATTCCGCAGCCAACGCCAACGATATCGTTGTCACCGGTGTGCGCGCCTCGATCGTCGGCGCACTCAATGTGCGCAAGAACTCGGTGCAGATCGTTGACTCGGTAGTGGCCGAGGACGTCGGTAAATTGCCGGACAATAACGTGGTCGAGGCGCTTCAGCGCGTCACCGGCATCCAGATCACCGACCGCGCTGGCGGCGAAGCCGGCACCGTTACCATCCGCGGCCTTCCCGACGCGGCAACGACGATGAATGGTCGCAATATCTTTACCTCGACCGGCCAGTCGTTCTCGCTTCAGGACATCTCGGCCAACCTCGTCAAGCAGGTCGATGTCTACAAGACCCGTTCGGCCGACCAGCTCGAAACCGGCCTTGCCGGGCAGATCGACGTCAAGACCCGCCGCCCGTTCGATTTCGACGGCTTCGCGGTCTCCGGCCTTGTGCGCGGGACCTACAACGAGGTGTCGGACAGCTTCAATCCGAACATGGCGCTGCTGATTTCCGACCGCTGGCACACCGGGATCGGCGACATCGGCATCCTCGTCAACGGCAGCTACAGCAAGACCAAGTACCGTAACGAGAGCGTGACTGCGGGCGCATTGGTGCCGTTCGCGACCGAGAACCCGCCAGAGGGCTCCGGGCTTGCGCCGCTTGAGCGCATGTTCTCGGGATGGACGCCGGGCCTTAGCGCGGGCCTGCCCACCACGCCCGGCTCGACGATCAACTACAACGGCGTCGATGTACCCTATTACCTCTCGCGCGACGCGGTCTTCTCGACCGACCAGTACGGCGAACGCAAACGCCCCTCGTTCAACGTCGCGCTGCAATGGGCCCCGAACAGCAGCTCGGTCTACACCGCCGAGATGTTCTACACCGGCTATCGCAGCAGCCTCTACAGCGACATGATGTTCAGCTACGTTGACTGGTGGGGCAATCCCGGTGCGTTCCAGACCTATGACGGCACCAACATCATTAAGTCGCGCACCGTGGATGATGTCTACGGCTTCAACAGCGGCGATTACACGAAGTCCAGCACCGACAGCTACGTCTACGCCCTGAACGGCCAGTGGGACGTAGGCGACGGCCGGGGCAAGATCACCGCCGATCTCGCCTATCAGGACAGCACCTACAACACCTCGTTCATCGCCATGCGCACTGACCGCACGGCGGACCAGATCACCGCCGACTTCAACGCGGGTGGCGGCATCCCGTCGTACCACTTCAGCGACGATACGCTGCTGACTCAGCCCTCGACCTGGAACGTCGCGCAGCTTTACGACAACGCCGAACGGGACAAGGGCAGTGCGATCACGGGCACGCTGGATGCCTACTACGGCTGGGACGAAGGCTTCCTGCGCCGCATCAAGGCGGGCCTGCGTTATGACGACCGCAAGGCGTCGAGCTATTCGCGCACCGCGGATGCCGACAGCCTCGGCGTGAACATGACCACGCTGCCCGAGGCGGCGTACTTCACCAATTCCGGCTTCATGAGCGGCGAGGCTGATGTGCCGCGCAGCTGGGTGGCGGCCGACGGCCGCTGGGTCTCCCAGAATGCCGATTACGTGCGCAGCCTCTACGGCTTGCCCACGTCGGACTCGCTGAGCCTCAACAAGACTTTCGACATCGATGAGATCACCATGACCGCCTATGTCATGGCCGATGGGCAGGCGACGATCTTCGGGCGCCCGCTCGATATCGAAGGCGGCGTGCGCTACGTCAATGTCGCGACCGATTACGACTTCTTCGACCGCTACAACGACTATGCGCTGAGCCGCGCGAATTCGGGCTCGGCGAAGTTCCTGCCCAGTTTCACCGCGCGCTATGCCATTACCGACAAACTGCGCGCGCGCTTCAACTACGGCGAGACGCTGCGCCGTCCGAACTTCACGGACGTCAATCCGACTTATTCGCTCACCGGAGATCTCACCAACGTCGGCTACGGCAGCGGCTCGGCGGGCAACCCGAACCTCAAGCCTACCCATTCGAAGAACTTCGACGTGGCGCTGGAATGGTATTTCGACCGCGACAGCGCGATCACCGTCACCGCCTTCCGCCGCGAGATCGACGGGCTGGTGGTCAGCCTGCCGGCAATGACCTACATTCCGAACAACGGCATCGTTGCCGGTGCGACGGACAATTTCGTCATCACCAAGCCGGTGAACGCATCGGACGGCGTGCTGAAGGGCGTGGAAGTCGGCCTTACCTACTTCCCGCATTATCTGCCCGGCCTGCTCAACGGCCTTGGCTTCCAGGGCAGCCTGACAGTGCTCGATTCCAGCCAGACCATCCCGGTCACGGACTCGACGGGCACCGTCACCGGCTACACCAAGTCGGCCTTCTTCGACGTCTCGAAGCTGTCCTACAACGCCACGCTGGCCTACGATCGCGGACCGTTCAACGCGCGCCTCTCCTACGTCTGGCGCAAGGGCTTCCTGCATAACAACGAGGCCAGCCTGTTCGCGAACCCGATCGGCATCTGGTACAAGTCCGAGGACAGCCTGGACATGCAGCTGACCTGGAACTTCACGCAGGACATCGGCCTGACCTTCGACGCCACCAACCTCACCAAGTCGAAACAGCAGAGCTACTACAAGTTCGGCGATGCCGGTGGGGCGACCACCGACAACCTCGGCACCACGCTGCTGGCGCGGACTTTCGCCATCGGCGCACGCTTCACGTTCAAATGATCCTTGCCGCGCGGCCTGCGACGGACCTTTGGGGCGCATCCTCCCCAAGGTTCCGCGCGGGCCGCCGGTGGCGATCGTTTCGGAGTGCCTTCCGGCAGGGGGAAGGGCGCTTCGCACGGCGTGCCGCACATATCCAACACGCGGGGGCGGCTTTTATCTGATGGACCCGATCCCATGGCCAGACCCCAGCTTGCGATAACACCACCCGCCGCAAACGATACCGCCAGAGATTCAGGCCGCTTGCACGACAGCGTGGCCTCGCGCCTGGCCGCGCGCATTCTTACCGGCGAATATCCGGTGGGCCATGTCTTCGTGGCCGAAGTGCAGCATGCCGATGCGCTCGGCGTCTCGCGCTCGGTCCTGCGGGAGGCGTTTCGCATGCTGACCGCCAAGGGGCTGGTCAGCAGCCGTCCCAAGTCAGGCACGCGGGTCAATGCCCGCAGGCACTGGAACCTGCTCGATCACGACGTGCTGGCCTGGCAGGTGGCATGCGGGGCGGACGAGGCGTTCCTGCGCAATCTCTTCGAACTGCGCATGGTGGTGGAGCCGGAGGCCGCCGCACTGGCCGCGCTCCGCCGCGACGACAGGCAGCTTGCCGACATGGCGAACGCGCTGGAGGCGATGGAGCACCACGGTCTTGCCAGCAAGCAGGGCCGCGCCGCCGATCTGCGTTTCCACGAGCTGGTTCTGGAAGCCACGCACAACGAGATGTTGCTGGCACTGGCCGATTCGATCCTCACCGCGATCGCCTCGACGACGGCGATCAAGCAGGAGAGCCGTGCCGCGCCCGAGAACCCGCCACGTTGCCCGATGCCCGAGCACCGCGAACTTCACCGTCATATCGCCGATGCCAATCCGGCCCGGGCACGGCGGGCGATGGCGCGATTGATCGACCTTGCGCTGGCCGACACGCAGCTCGCCTTGCGTCGGTTCTAACTCGCGGGGCGTCCGAACGGCCAAACGGTCACACAGCCAAAAACGAACCCACAGTCCCGTCATCCCCGCGAAGGCGGGGATCCCGCTTCTGTTGTGCGAGGCGAGAGGTCGCTAAGAAGCGGAGCCCCCGCCTGCGCGGGGGCGACGGGGTTTGTAACTGACGGCGCATCACCGGCATGGATCGTGGTGCGGAGACCAAAGGCCGGGCCATTCGGGGGCTCTAGTGGACCTGAAAAACTTCCGCTCCAGACAAATCCGACGTCTTAACGGTGCAAGTATTACTTCGCCCCGGCGATGGCCCAAATGCATCGGATCGCTACCAGTGCCCCGCATTCCATGGTATCCTCGCGAAAACCACCAAAGAGTGGACTTGAGAGGAGAGCCGGAATGGAAGGCTTGGAATCGGTTTTTTGCGTTTGCGAATTCCGCACGTTGTGCGCTGCGGTGGCCTGTTCGGGCACCTTTGCACTCGTGACGATATTATTGCTGCGTTGATCCTTCGGTAGACGCCGTTGGCCCCCCCAACGCGCGTGGAGCACCCATGTCGACCAGCCGGTCGTTCAGGGTTTCCAGGATTCTCAGAAAGCTGGCCTGATCCGCGTCGGTCAGGACTTCGAAGAACTGTGCTGTGAAGGCATCCTTGTGCGGTTCCACTTCCCGGATCAATGCACGCCCGGCTTCCGTCAGACTGATCCGCTTGGCTCTCCGATCGTCCGGATCGGGGTTGCGGACCGCCAAACCCTCCCGTTCCAGCCCGTCCACGGCTTCGGTGACGGTCCTCGGCGCCTGTCCCAGCGCGTCGCAAATGTCGGTGGAGCGCACCGACCCACCCCGCTCAATCAGCAGAAGCAACTTGATCTGCGCCAGCGATGCACCCTGCGCGCGCATTCGTTCGTTGAACAGCCGGTACATGCGCAAATGCAAGTCGCGCAGCTGCTCCATCATTTGCTGATGAATACTCACGGCAAGAAATATTGTGGGACCATATAAAATGCCATTGCCATAGGCCTCCCGGCAGGGCAAGGGGCCAGCCCATCACTGCTGCGATGCAGCAAACGATCGAGCAACCAGGACGTGAGAAGCGATTGATGGCAAGCGACGGAATCGATTCGGACGGACAATCGCACGGCACCCCGGAACACGCGCCGGCACCAAGCCCCTCGGCGCTCAAGCGGCCCACCGTGCGCCGTGCGCTGATGGCCGGCGTGCTCGTGGTGGTCGTCGCCGTGGGCGCCTGGCTGCTCTACTACGCGACGCGCGGCAAGTATCTGGAAGACACCAACGACGCTTTCATCCAGGCCGACGCGGTCACCGTTTCGCCGCGCATTTCGGGCTATGTCGATGCCGTGCTGGTGGGTGACAACCAGGACGTGAAGGCAGGCCAGCCGCTCGTACGCATCGATCCGCGCGACTATGATGCGCAGGCGCGCCAGTATCAGGCGCAGATCGACGTTGCGAAGGCCAATGCCGACAACGTCCGCGCCACCATTGGCGAACAGCAGTCCGCGATCACCCAGGCGCAGGCTCAACTCGCCTCGGCCGAAGCGGATGCCAGCTATGCCGAGCGCGAGGCCGCCCGCTACGCGCCGCTCGCCGCTAGCGGCGCCGAGACCAAGGAACACCTCGCCACGCTGCGCAATCAGGCCGCAAAGGCCCGCGCCGCTGCCGATGCGCAGCGCGCCGCGCTGGTTTCGGCGCAGCGCCGGATCGCCTCGCTCAACGCGCAGGTCCAGCAGGCCGAGGCGCAGGGCGAAGCCGCCCATGCGCAGCTTGCTTCCGCGCATGTCAATGTCGGCTCGACCGTGCTGCGCGCCAGTGTCGATGGCCGCATCGGTGACCGCACCGTGCGCGCCGGCCAGTTCGTGCAGGCGGGCACCCGCCTGATGTCGGTCGTGCCGCTTTCCAAGCTCTATGTGACCGCCAACTTCAAGGAAACGCAGATCGGCCTGATGCGTCCCGGCCAGCCGGCGACGATCGAGATCGACGCGCTCGACGGCACTAAGATCCGCGGCCATGTCGAGAGCATCTCGCCGGGCACGGGGTCGCAGTTCTCGCTGCTGCCGCCGCAGAACGCGACCGGCAACTTCACCAAGATCGTCCAGCGCGTGCCGGTGCGCATCGCCATCGATGCCGGTGACGAGGCGCGCCGCGTGCTGGTGCCCGGCCTTTCGGTGACCGTGACGGTCGACACGATCGCCGCCAAGGGTTCGCAGCAGGCCATCGCCAAGCAGGAGAAGGCCCGCCGGAACGACGGCCGGTGAGCGCAACCTCCACAGCAGACGCCTCTGCCCTGCCGCCGCAGCTGGCGGCGGAGAAACCGGCCGACGCGGCAGCGTGGCTAGCCGTGGCGGCCGGTACGCTGGGCGCGCTCATGGCCACGCTCGACGTCTCGATCGTTAACAGCTCGCTGCCCACGATCCAGGGTGAAATCGGCGCCAGCGGCACCGAGGGCACGTGGATCGCGACGGCCTATCTCGTGGCCGAGATCATCGTCATCCCGCTGTCCGGCTGGCTCGAACGCCTGCTGGGCCTCAGGACCCTGCTGCTGATCGCGGCGACACTGTTCACGATGTTCTCGGTCGCCTGCGGGCTTTCGACGACGCTGCCGATGATGATCGCGGGCCGCGTGGGTCAGGGGCTGACCGGCGGCGCGCTGATCCCGACCGCCATGACCATCGTCGCGACGCGCCTACCGCGCGCGCAGCAGCCGATCGGCAATGCCCTGTTCGGCGCGACCGCGCTGCTGGGGCCGGTCGTCGGCCCGGTGCTGGGCGGCTGGCTGACCGAGAACGTCAGCTGGCACTACGCATTCTTCATCAATCTGCCGGTCGGCGTTGCCCTGGTGACGCTGCTGCTGGTCGCCATTCCGCATCAGGCGGCCAAGCTGCATCTGATCCGCGAGGCGGACTGGCTCGGCATTCTCGGCCTCGCGCTGGGGCTTGGCGGGCTGACCGTGGTGCTGGAGGAAGGCGAGCGCGAGCAGTGGTTCTCCTCCTCGCTGATCATCACGCTCACGGCGATTTCGGCCTTCGGGCTGGTGCTGTTGGGGCTGGGTCAATTCCTTGCCCGCAAGCCCGTTATCAAGCTGCGGCTCTTGCTCGACCGGCAATTCGGCAGCGTCGTCGCCATGGTGACGGTGGTGGGCATGGTGATCTACGGCACGTCTTACGTGATCCCGCAGTTCCTCTCCCAGATCGCCGGATACAACTCGCTGCAATCGGGCCAGATCGTGATGCTTTCGGGTATTCCGGTCATGCTGATGATGCCGATCACCCCCTGGCTTATCCGCAATGTCGACATCCGCCTGTCGGTCTGTTTCGGCCTGTCCGTCCTTGCGCTCAGTGCCTGGCTGGAAACCGACATCACGCCGCTTTCGGACGGCAGGGACTTCGTCGATTCCCAGCTTCTGCGCGGCATGGGCACGGTGTTCTGCATGATGTTCCTGAATCAGGCGGCGATCCGCTCGGTGCCGAAGGAGGAGGCGGGCGATGCCTCCGGCCTCTACAATGCGGCGCGTAACCTCGGCGGTTCGTTCGCACTGGCGGGGGTCGCGATCATTCAGGACCAGCGCCTCTGGCTTCACGCCCGCCGGCTGGAGGAGAGCCTGAACGCGAACTCGATCGCGGTGCAGGACTATGTCGCGGGGCAGGGCGCTGCGGCGCTGCGCTCGCTTGAAGCGACGATCCAGGTTCAGGCCCTTGCGATGACTTATGCGGACATGTTCCAGATCATGTCGGTGGGTATCATGTTCGTGATCCCGCTGGTGATGTTCCTGCGCCCGCTTCCGAAGAATGCGCCGCTGGCGACCGGACATTGAGGAAAACCATGCGTTCCTATCTTCTGCTGCCTCTCCTGACCGGAATTCTCGCCGGCTGCACTGTCGGCCCGAACTATGCGGGGCCGCCCAAGGCGGTGTCCGGCGCCGGCAATGGCTTCGTGCGCGCCGATGCGCAGACCGTCACGTCCGCGCCGCCCGTCGCTCAATGGTGGAAGACGCTGGACGATCCCGCGCTCGACGATCTGATCACCCACGCCCTTGCGAACAACACCGATGTCGCCGTGGCCGAGGCGCGCCTGCGCCAGTCGCGCGCGGCGCTGGGTGAGGAACGCGCCAACTTCGCGCCCAAGGTCAGCGGTTCGGCGCTCTATGCCCATGCCCATGTTCCCGGCGTCGCTTTCGGCGCGACCGACAGCTCGTCGGACGGTTCGGGCAGTGGCAGCAGCGGTTCCAGCGGTTCCGACCTCAACCTCTACAACCTCGGCTTCAACGCCAGTTGGGAAGTGGACCTGTTCGGCGGCCAGCGCCGCGCTGTCGAGGCCGCGCGCGCCACGGCCGAAGGTGCCGAGGCCAGCCTTGCCGACGTGCAGGTCAGCCTCTCTGCCGAAGTGGCCAATACTTACCTCAACTTGCGCGACCGCCAGCAGCGCATCGCGCTGGGCCAGCAGGCGATCGCATTGCAGGAAGAGGTCCTTGGCCTGACCCGCCAGCGCCTTGAGCGCGGCACGGCAACGGCAATGGAAGTGACGCAGATCGAGGGCCAGCTTGCCGGCACCCGCGCCCAGCTTTCGCCCCTGATGGCGGACCGCGACGCCTACCTCAATTCGCTGGCCGTGCTGACCGGGCAGGAACCGGGCGCGGTCGATACCGGTCTGGTGCAGACGCGCGACATTCCGCTGCCGCCTGCCGCGGTCCCCGTGGGCGATCCGGCCCAGCTTATCGCCCGCCGTCCGGACATCCGCTCCGCCGAACGCATCCTCGCGGCCGATACCGCCAAGATCGGACAGTCCGAGGCGGCCCGCTTCCCCAGCCTCTCGTTCATGGGCCTGATCGGCATCGGCGGAAGCAAGATCAGCGATCTCGGCAAGCTGGACGATTTTACCGCGCTGGCCGCACCGCAGCTGAGCTGGAACTTCCTCGATTTCGGGCGGAACAAGGCCAAGGTCCATCAGGCCGAAGCCGTGCGGGACGAGGCGGAGGCGCGCTATCGCGGCACTGTGCTCACGGCCCTGCGCGATGCAGAGGACTCGCTGGCCCGCTTCCGGGAAGGCCGCGTCCAGCTGGCCGAACTCGCCCGCGTGCGGGACAAGGCGGCAATGGCCGAGCAACTGACGGCGCAGCGCTTCGCGGCGGGCACGGCAACGCGCATTGCGCTGCTCAATGCCCGGGGCGATCTCAACACTGCCGACCAGAACCTCGTCACCGCGCGCGCTTCGCTGACTTCGGACTATGTGCTGATCCAGAAGTCGCTGGGCCTCGCGTGGCAGTAATACGGCCCCTTCCTCAGCCCATGCTGGGGAGGGGCTCCGTACGGTTCCGACCGAACCCGGCCATGAAGACGAAAGCGGCAAGAACACCGAAGGCTCCGGCGATCAGGAAGGCCGGCGTGTAGGTACCGGTGGTCTCGCGGATCACCCCGGCGCCGAAGGCCGCTATCGAGGCGCCGATCTGGTGCGCCACGAAAACCCAGCCGAACACGATCGGCCCGTCACGCTCGCCGAAGGTGCTGTTGGCCAGCTTCACCGTGGGCGGCACCGTGGCGATCCAGTCGAGGCCATAGAACACTGCGAAAACGGTCAGGCTGAACGGCCCGAAGTCGATGAACGGCAAGGCCACCAGCGATAGGCCGCGAAACCCGTAATAGACCGCCAGCAGACGGCGCGGATCGTAGCGGTCGCTCAGCCAGCCCGACGCGGTGGTGCCGAACAGGTCGAAGAAGCCCATCATCGAGAGCACGCCTGCGGCGGCGACCGGCGCGATGCCGTGATCGCCGCAAAAGGCGATCATGTGCGTGCCGACAAGGCCATTGGTGGTGAGGCCGCAGACGAGGAAGCTGCCCGCCAGCAGCCAGAACATTGGCTGGCGCGATGCACGCACGAGGGCTTCGATGGCGAGCCACGGCGTTGCCGCCTGCTTCATCGGCGGCGGAGGGGGGGTATCCTCGTGCTCGCCATAACGGCGCACGCCGCGATGCTGCGGGCGCTCGGGCACCAGCAGCGCCACCACCGGGATCAGCGCCGCGGATGCGAGGCTCACCGCAAGCGCCACCGGACGCCATGCCCCGCCCTGCGACAGCCAGGCAAGGAACGGCAGGAAGATCAGCGATCCGGTCGCCGTGCTGGCACTCAGCAGGCCCATTACCAGCCCCTGCCGGGTCGCGAACCAGCGGTTGACCACTGCCGCGCCCAGCACCGAGGCGACCGCGCCCGAACCGATGCCGGAGACCACGCCCCAGCTCAGCACATATTGCCAGGGCGCGCTCATCCACCGGCTGGCGAATGTGGCCACGGCCATGAGCGCCAGCCCGCCGAGCATGGTGCGCTTGATCCCCACGCTCATCATCAGCGTGGCGGCGAAGGGGCCGACAAGGCCGTAGAGCAGGATGCCGATGGCCGCGCCTGCGGAAATGGTCGCGCGGTCCCAGCCGAAGTGCAGTTCCAGCGGGACCATCATGACGCCCGGTGCCGAGCGCAGCCCGGCCGAAACCAGCAGGGCAAGGAACGTCACGGCCACCACGACCCAGGCGGGATGGAAACGGTTGGAAGTGGACGGCATCTGGCGCGAAATCCCCTGATCGATACGGGCACCGTTTCTAGTCGCCTCCGCCCGCTGTTCCGAATGAGAAAATTTGGCAGGGGATGTGAGCAAATCCCGGAGTGCTTGGCCGGATTGAGTTCGCGCGGGCGCCCATGTAACAACGCCCGCATGTACCGGCCGCCCTCGCTCAACACTCTGCGCGCGCTTGAGGCGGCCGCACGTCTTCGCAGTTTCAGCCGTGCTGCGGAGGAACTGGGCGTCACCCATGGCGCGATCAGCCACCGTGTGCGCGAGGTGGAGCAGCGGCTCGGCGCGGCGATGTTCGAGCGGCAGGGCAATTCGATGGAGCCCAGCATGGCCCTGCGGCAGATCCTGCCGACGGTGCGCCAGTCGCTGGAACTGATCTCCAGCATTTTCCCCGCGCCGCCGGAAGCCGCCCGGCAAGTGCTCAGGATCGCAGTGCTGCCCTCGTTCGCGGCGCAGTGGCTGGTGCCGCGTCTGGCGGAGTTTCATGAGGCGCATCCCGGCATCTTCATCGCGCTCGATGCCCGGATCGATGTCAGCCGGGTCGGCGCAGACGGGGTGGACGCGGCCGTGCGCTATGGCAGCGGAAACTGGCCGGGTCTGGCGACCGAGCGCCTGCTGACCGACATGCTCTTTCCCGCCTGCTCGCCCGAATACCGCGCGCGGATGAAGATCGGGACGTTGGATGACTTCGCGCGCTGCCGGTTCCTGCGCAACAGTTGGCAGACCTGGACGCCGTGGTTCCAGCGGGCCGGGCTGTCCTTGCCCGAGCCTGCGGATTCCCAGCCTTACGACGATGCCGCGCTCATGCTGGAGGCGACGATCGCCGGTCACGGCATCGCTCTTGCGCGCCGGGTGATCGCGCATGACGCGCTTCAGGCCGGGCGGCTGGTGCGTCTCTCAGAGATCGAGATACCGTTCGAAGGGGCCTATCACTTCGTCTGGGACCCGCACACGCCCAAGCCGCGCCTCGATGCCGTGGCCGCGTTCGGTGCGTGGCTCTCGGCGCGGCTCAAGGCCGAGTTTCCCTGAGCCGCTAAAGCTGTCAGCCTACTCTCCGTCGCCCCCGCGGAGGCGGGGCCCCGCTGCCTTTTCGCTACGCTCGCCACGAAAAGCGGGGTCCCCGCCGGGGCGGGGACGACGGGGTTTTCTGCCGAAAGGCCGAACTTCAGCGCGGCGTCAGCGTTACCACGGTCGGAGTGCCGCCCAGCGTAATGGCGTAGCCGTCGCGGTCCGCCGTGCCGGTGTCGGTGCCGTAAGTGCGGCCGTCAGCCGTGGTGGTCTGGAACAGCAGGCGCGCGGCGGGATCCGTGGCACTGGCGGGATCGAGCGTCAGTGCAACTTTGCCGGTCTTGCTGTCATAGTCGGCGCTCTGGATACGGCCGGCTTCCAGCGTGATCCACAGGCCGGCGGGCGCCACGAACAGGCGGCGGCGGGCGCCGTCCTTCGGAGCGAGGTGGACGGTGCTGCCCTTGGTGGTCAGGTCGCCGCCGAAGCCGATCCAGCCGAACTGCGGGTCATTGACCATGTAGCTCGCCGCCGTGATCGCATGGCCGTAGAAGCCCATGCCGTAGTCGCCGGTGATCGCATCCCACTTCATCATGTCCGGCCAGGAGTGGAACGCGGCCGAGCCGAAGCCCTTCTGATCGATATTGGTGATGCCGCCCATCATGCCGCCGTAAGCGACGCGCAGCAGGTGCAGGTCGGCGGGGTTCTGGCGATAGGCGTCGAACAGCGGCACTGCGTTGAGCGCCGACCCGTAGTGATGGATTTGCCGCTCGATGCGCGAAACCTTGCCGCCATAGAGGAAGTCCCAATAACGGCGCGCATTGCCGTTATAGCCCCAGCTGGGGATCGTGGGGTCGTAACCCAGGATCACTTCGCGGGTCTCGTCCGCCTGCGGCTGGAAGCCGAAGTAACGCATCCAGGCATAGACTTCGGGCTGGCCGGTGGAATCCCACGCCATCTCGCTGCCGAACGGATACTTCATCGAACGCCAGTGATCGGCGCGCTGCTTCATCAGGCCTTCCATTTCGGTGGCCTCTGCCGTCATGCCCTCGCGCTTCAGGTCCTTCAGGATGTCGACGAAGACGTCGCCCTCCATCTGGCCGAACTCGGCATAATAGGGCGCATCGCGCATCATCGCGACGGTCGTGCGGTAGGCCCAATCCAGGTAGAACTTCCAGTCGTGCTGCTTGACCAACCCGGCATTGTCGCGCGCCAGGCGGTAGAGCACCCAGTGGCCGATGGCGACGTGCGGATAGTTGTAGGACCGGCCGAGATCGCCGGCATCCTTCTTCGACCACGCGGTCCAGTTCTTCCAGTTGATCTTGGGGTCGTAGTAGTTCGGGAAAGCGACCGGATCGTAATAGAAGATGCTCTTCTTGACGGCACCGGCCTGCGGGCCATCCTTGACCTGTAGCGTGCCGAGCACGGTCTCGTTGACGAGGCGCTCCAGCTTGGCGACTTCTTCCGGATTCGGATTGTCGAGCTGCTTCATCATCGCGGCCACCCACGAACCGGCGCCGCCTTCGTCGCTCATGCCCGAAACCCAGACGCGGCCGTCCTGCGTCAGGATCTTGTTGTCCTCACGGTCGTAGGAGAGGATTGCGGGCGAACGGTGGAAGGGATCGTCCTTGCCTTCGAACCACTGGTCGGTGGTGGTGAAGTGGCCAATGTCGGCCATCACCTGATCGAGCGGCTTGGTGA
Organism: Novosphingobium sp. BL-S-32; assembly: GCF_056857055.1. Lineage (NCBI taxonomy): Bacteria > Pseudomonadati > Pseudomonadota > Alphaproteobacteria > Sphingomonadales > Sphingomonadaceae > Novosphingobium > Novosphingobium sp. BL-S-32. The sequence goes on from NZ_CM166477.1 coordinate 478,837, forward strand.
TGTAGTAGCTGACGGTCTGCTTCTGGCCGTCCGCATAAGTCACCGTCAGGCGCGCCTGACCCCAGCCACTGGCCTTGATCTGGTAGCGGGCCCAGCCGCTTCCGCTCTTTTCCGAAGTGGCGGTGAGCGAACCTTCGGGGAAGGATTCGATCTTCGCGACCTTGCTTGGCGTCTTCAGGAACAGGCTGGCGGTCTGGTCGGTGGGCACGACATAGCCGGGAATGCCGACCGCCACCGGGCGCTTCTGGGCGACCAGCGTATCCTCGATCGCGCGGACGCTGGGCGCGGTCACGAAGCGCAGGCCGATCGTGCGGCTTTCGCCGGGGGCAAGGATGATGCTGGTCGGCTCGTTCCACTGCTGGCCGGCCTTTGCCCATTCCTTCTCGGCAAAGCCCTTGCTGGCGACGGTCCAGTCGTAGAAGCCTTCGGAAACCTGCGTTCGCGGGCTCTTGTCGGTGAAGATGTCGCCATGGCGACCGGCGCGTGCCTCGGCAATCGGGCGATAGGCTTCGAGCGGGGTGCCCTTCTCGGGCAGCACCAGCAGCGCCGGGCCTTCGCCGTTGAGGCGCGTGACCTGCAGATAGCCCGCATCGCGGCCGATATAGGGATCGACGAAGCTCGCCTGCGCGTGCGCGGAATCGAGATCGCGGTCGAGGATGATGTTGTCGAACACCATCGGCATGCCGAGGCCGCCGATCTCCACGGCAGCGCTGCTGGTGTTGACCAGCGTGAAGCGCAGGGCGAGCACGCCGTCCTCGTTCACCCAGCGGCGCTCGACGCGCAGCGGGATGCCGGCTCCCATCGATGCGGTGATGTCGGCGGCGGCGAGCACGCCCTTGCCGCCCGCCAGCGCGGCGATCTGCTTGCGGGCGTGGGCGGAGGAGAAGTCCTGCCAGTCCGACCCTGCGGTCTTCAGGCGGATATGGATGTCGCCGATGTGGACGTAGCCGTCCGCTGCACGCTCGGCCTCACGCCCGGCGGGCACGAAGTCGAACGCGGCATTGCCCTTGGGCGAAAGGTGAGCAAGCGTCTGCGTATCCGCCCGCAGCGCCAGATCGAAGGCAGGGGTCTGCATCTCGGTCTTCTGGATCGGCGGATAGACCGGCTTCGGTTTCTCCGCTTCCTGTGCCTGCGCTGCCGCCATCGGCAGCATCGCTGGAACCGGCGCGAGTACCAGCGCAATCAGGGGAAGGGGCTTCAGAAGGCGCTTCATGACAAATCCTCGCGGGGGAGTTCAGTGGGCCAGCGCGACTGCCGGAGCGGCAGGCTTCACGGGGCCGAGCGGCGGCGGTGTTTCGCCGAGCAGGTAAAGGGTGAAGTAGTCGCGCAGCTTCTTCCAGAAGAAGGGCTGGTAGACGTTGTGCGTGGCGTTGGGCACGACCACCATGTCCACATCGCGCCCGGCATCGATCAGTGCCTTGGCCAGGCGGAAGCTTTCGGTGATCGGCACGTTATCGTCGATATCGCCGTGGACGAGCAGCAGGTGGCCCTTGAGCTGGCTGGCCACCGCCATGTTCGAATTGCGCTCCCACGTCGCCGCGTCCGCATCGCCCATCGAGACTTCCGGCCACCAGGTCTTGTCGAGACGCAGATCGTGGTTGCCCGAGGCGGAAACGCCCACCTTGAAGAAGTCGGGACGGCGCAGCACGAAGCGCGCGGTGTCGTAGCCGCCCGCCGATCCGCCGAACACGCCGACGCGGTTCATGTCCATGTAGGGGTACTTGGCGGCCATCTGGCGGATCAGCGCGATGTGATCGTCCAGCCCCACCTCGCCAAGGTTCTGGAAGGCGGGCAGACGGAAGGCCTGACCGCGCCGCGACGTGCCGGTGCCGTCGATCATGACGACAACCGCGCCGATCTGCGCGATGCTATTGCCCGGCACCCGCAGCGTCATGCCCCAGGTGGAGGGCACGTCGGTGGTGGTGGGGCCGGTGTAGACATTGTCGATCACCGGATAGCTGCGCTTCGGATCGAAGTGCACCGGGCGATAGATCATGCCGTAGATCGGCGTCTTGCCGTCTGCCGCCACGCCGTTGAAGGGCTCTGGCGGAGTGTAGCCGGCAGCCAGCAGGCGGCTGTTATCCGCCTTGGCCAGTTCCATCACGATCTTGCCGGTCGCGCCGTCGCGCAGCACCGCGCGGGTCGGCGAGGTCGGGCTCGACATCTGATCGACGATCCATTTGCCGTCGGGCGAGACTTCGGCCTCATGGTCGAGCGGTTCGGGCGTCAGTTCGGTCAGAGCGCCATTGTCCTCGGCGCCGTTCAGCGAGACCCGGTATAGCGCCCGCCAGTAGGGATTGCGCGCAGCTTCGCGCCCGACGCCGGTCACGATCAGCGAGGCCTTGTCCCCGGCCACATGGTCCACCGAGAGAACTTCCCAGTCGCCCGTGGTCAGCGCCTTGCCGCCATCGGGATTGTCCGGGGTGACGAGGTAAAGCTGCGCCCAGCCGCTGCGCTCCGAAATCGACAGTTCGCCGCCGAGTTCGGGCGCGGGGAAGATCATCGAAGAGGTGACGGTGATGACGGGCTTCACCGCCTCATGCGCCACGATCTTGGCAGCCCCCGTCGCCGGATCGGCGACATAGACGGCCTGCTGGCGATAGCCGCGCTCGGTCCACTGCATGCGCGGTTTGCCGTCCACCCAGTTCATGTCGGGCGGGGAGGGGTAGAGGATCGATTCCGACGGCATCTGGATCGGCACGACCCTGGCCTTGCCGCTCTTCAGCGCTGCCTGCACATCGACCACGAAGCGCGTCGCCTGCGGTAGCTTCTCCGCGCCCGCGAGCGGGTAAACGTAGGAGAAGCTGCGCGGATAGAAGCTGCCCGGCGGGTTCTGCTGGGTGATCGAAAGCTTCTTCACCTCGCGTGTGTCGAGCCGCCATGTCAGCAGATAGCGACCATCTGGCGACCATGCGCCGGAGACGGGCATCGCCGGTTCCTCGGTGCCTTCGCGCAGGATCTGCGAGAGTTCGGGGATCGAACGGCCATAAGGCTGCTCGCGCGTGCCATCGGTGGTCAGCGCCACTTCGCGGCCCGAGGCTACATCGACCGCATAGAGGTTGTATCCGCGCGCGACGATCTTCGTCTTGCCGTCGGGTGAGGTCAGATCGAGCCGCGGCGTCTCTGGCGGGAGCTTTTCCGCCTTGCCGTCGGCGCCGATCCGCCAGTGCCCATCCAGCGCCTCGAATACCAGCGTGCCTTTGGCGGGATCGTAATCGACATCGGCAAGCCGCGCGTCGTCCAGCGTTACCGTCTTGCCGCTTGCCTGCGTCAGCGCCGCCAGCAGGCTGGCTGTCGTCGCCACTTCGCGCACCTGCCGGGTGGCGAGGTCGAGGTACAGGTAGCGCTGATGGCTGCGGTTGCCGGTGCGGTAGAACAGGCCCGCATCCTTGCCTTCGCCGACGAAGCTGGGCGCGATATTGGCATTGTCGATGAGGTCGGCGATGCCGCTGCCCAGGAACGTGTCGGCGGTAGCATATCGCTCTGCGATGCTGGGCGGCGGCGTATGGGCGGCGGCAGTTTCGGTCTGACGCGCCAGTGCGGCGCCGGGTTGCAGTGCCACGGCGATGGCAAGCGTCAGCAGCCCGACCGCAGGTTTTTTCAGGACACGAACGAAAGGACGGGAAATCAAAGGGCTGCTCATGTCATGTACCCATTGGCTGGCGCCGGAAGATGCATGGGTTCTTGACGCCCATCCCGGAAAGGGTCAAGAAAATTATACGATATATGATCTGAGCATTGGGAATGGACTTCGCTTCCATTGGGCTGGGGATGAGAAAGATGACCGCACGACTGCCCGCCGAAACCGCGCTTCCACTTGTCAGCGGCCGCCTTCATCACGCGGTGGCGCGCCGGTTGGCGACCGCGATTGTCAGTGGCGAGCTGCCACCGGGGCACGTCTTTCCCGCCGAAGTCGAACATGCCGACCGGCTCGGCGTTTCGCGCTCGGTCCTGCGCGAGGCGTTCCGGATATTGACGGCCAAAGGCATGGTCAGCAGCCGCCCGAAAGCGGGTACGCGCGTGAACGAGCGCAAGAACTGGAACCTGCTCGATCCTGACGTGCTGGCCTGGCAGATCCAGTGCGGGGCGAGCGATGAATTCCTGCGCGACCTGTTCGAACTGCGCATGGTGGTCGAGCCGCAGGCCGCCGAGATGGCCGCGCAGCGCCGCGATGAGCGGCAATTGACCGATATGGCCAATGCGTTGGAAACGATGGAGCGCTGCACGCTCACCAGCGACAAGGGCCGCGCCGCCGATATCCGCTTCCACGAACTGGTGCTGGAAGCGACGCGCAACGAACTGATGCAGGCGCTCTCCACCTCGATCTCCACGGCAATCGCCTCCACCACCGCGATCAAGAGCCGTGTGCAGGATTGCCCGCGCGATCCGATGCCCGAGCACCGCACGCTCTATCGCTGCATCGCTGAAGGCAATGCCAAGCAGGCGCGCAAGGCGATGATTGCACTGATCGATCTGGCCCATGCGGATACCCGCGTCGCGCTTCGGCGCTGACGGCACACGGTTCAACAGGGTTGACTCGCGCCCTCCGAACCTTATCAATAACCGTATACGATATTCGATAGGAGTTTCTGGTGATGAAGGCCAATCGGCGCGAATGGATGGCGGGTGTGGCGGCGCTGGCTGTCAGCTCTGTCCCTCTCAAGGGCTTCGCGGCTGTCATCGCCCCCAAGCTTCCGATCAAGGCGAAGCCCCTGCCGCTCAGCGATGTGCGGCTGGCGCCGTCGGACTATGCGACGGCAGTGGACGTCAACATCGATTACCTGATGTCGCTCAGCCCCGACCGTTTCCTGCACAATTTCCGCAAGTATGCGGGGCTTGAGCCCAAGGCGCCGATCTATGGCGGCTGGGAATCGGACACCATCGCCGGACATACCATCGGCCACTACATGACCGCGCTGGTGCTCGCGTGGCAGCAGACCGGCAACCCCGAATGCCGCCGCCGCGCGGACTACATCGTCGACGAACTGGCGCTCTGTCAGGCGCAGCGCAGCGATGGCTATATTGGCGCGCTTGGCCGCAAGACCAAGGACGGCAAGGTCGTCGACGGGCAGGAAATCTTCCCCGAAGTCATGCGCGGAGAGATCAAGTCGGGCGGGTTTGACCTCAACGGATCGTGGTCGCCGCTCTACACCGTGCACAAGTACTTCGCGGGTCTGCTCGATATCCATGCGGCCTGGGGCAATGCCAAGGCGCTGGAAGTGGTCATCGGCCTTGGCGGATACTTCGAGAAGGTCTTCGCCGCGCTCGACGACAAGCAGATGCAGGAACTGCTGGGCTGCGAATATGGCGGCCTCAATGAAAGCTATGCCGAACTCTACGCCCAGACCGGCGATTTGCGCTGGCTGAAGGTGGCCGAGCGCATCTACGACAAGAAGGTGCTTGATCCGCTGGTGGCGCAGGAGGACAAGCTCTCCAACTTCCACGCCAATACGCAGGTCCCCAAGCTGATCGGCCTGGCGCGCATTCACGAGCTGACCGGCAAGGACGAGCCGGGCCGCGCCGCCCGCTTCTTCTGGGAGCGCGTGACCCAGCATCACAGCTACGTGATTGGCGGTAATGCCGACCGCGAATACTTCTTCGAGCCCGACAATATCGCGCTGCACCTCACGGAATCGACATGTGAGCACTGCAACACCTACAACATGCTGAAGCTGACCCGTCTGCTCTACTCGTGGCAGCCGGATGGCGCGCTGTTCGACTATTACGAGCGCGCGCACCTGAACCACGTGATGTCGGCCCACAACCCGCACACCGGCGGCTTTACCTACATGACGCCGATGATGAGCGGCGCCCCGCGCGGCTATTCGCAGCCGGGCGAGGAAGCCTTCTGGTGCTGCGTCGGCTCCGGCATGGAAAGCCATTCGAAGCACGGCGATTCCATCTACTGGCAGGGTGATGACACCCTGTTCGTGAACCTCTTCATCCCGTCGAAGGCGGAGTGGAAGGCCAAGGGCGTGGCGCTGACGCTGGCCACCGAATATCCCTTCAAGCCCGAAGTGGGCGTGACGCTGGATGCGGTGAAGAACGGCAAGTTCACCATCGCGCTGCGCATTCCGGGCTGGGCCAATGGCCGCGCGCTGGTGGCCGTCAACGGTGCCCCGGTTCCGGCCAATGCGGTCAACGGCTATGCCGTGATCGACCGCCGCTGGAAGAAGGGCGACACGATCTCGCTCACCCTGCCGCTCGATCTGCGGTTCGAGGCGGCAGCCGGTTCGCAGGACGTGGTGGCCGTGCTGCGCGGCCCGCTGGTCATGGCGGCGGACCTTGGCCCGGCCGAAATGGAGTTCACCGGCGTCGAACCGGCGATGGTGGGCGACAACCCGCTGTCGGCCTTCGCGCCGATCGTGTCGGACCGTCCGCGCTTCCAGACCACCGGCGTGATGCGCCCGGCGGACCTGACGTTCGTGCCGTTCTACAGCCAGTATGATCGCCGCAGCGCCGTCTACTTCAAGCGCTTCACCGAAGCCGGCTGGAAGAGCGAGGAAGCCTCGTTCCTGGCCGAACAGGCGCGCCAGAAGGACATTGCCGCCCGCTCGATCGACGTCATGCACCTGGGCGAAATGCAGCCCGAGCGCGACCACAACCTGACCTCGGAAATCTCCTACCCGGTCTCGTATCGTGGTCGGAACGGGCGCGATGCCCGCTCGGGCGGCTACATCGAGTTCACGATGAAGGTAAAGCCGGGCCCGCTGCTGCTTCAGGCGACCTATTGGGGCAGCGAGCGTTCGCGCGTGTTCGATATCTTCGTCGACGGTACGAAGGTCGTCACCCAGACGCTAGACAACGATACACCGGGCAAGTTCATGGATGTCGACTATCTGCTGCCGGAAGCGCTGACCAAGGGCAAGAGCGCGGTCAAGGTGCGCATCGTGCCGCATGACCGCAGCTCGGCCGGTCCGATCTTCGGCATGCGCCTGTTCACGGCGAAGCCGGCGACGAAGTGAGTTCACGGAAAATGACTGGTCTAAACGAAGTCGCGTTCACGCTCGACGAAGCCGATGCACTGGCGCGCAAGGTTCTGGTGGCCTGCGGGCTGGCGCCCGACCATGCCGCCGCGGTGGCCCAGACCATGGTCTCGGGCGAGCGTGACGGCTGCACCTCGCACGGGCTTTACCGCCTGCTCGTCGCCGCCAATTCGGTGGCGCGCGGCGTGGTGGTGCCCGATGCCGTGCCGGAAGTGACCGAGCCTGCCAAGGCGCTGGTCAAGGTCGACGGCAAGGGCGGCTTCGCCCAGCTTCCCTTCGAGCGCGGGATGCCGCTGCTGGTGGAGAAGGCCAAGGCTTACGGCATTGCCGCCATGGCGCTGAACAACGTGGTCCACTTTGCCGCGCTCTGGCCTGAGGTGGAGGCGCTGGCCGAGCAGGGCCTCGTTGCACTCGCTTTCACGCCCAGCCACGCCTGGGTTGCGCCGGAGGGTGGCACCAAGCCGGTGTTCGGCACCAACCCGATCGCCTTCGGCTGGCCGCGTCCGGACCGTGCACCTTTCGTGTTCGACTTCGCCACCAGCGCGGTCGCACGCGGAGAGATCGAACTGCATCGCCGCGCGGGCAAGGCGATCCCGCCGGACTGGGGCTATGACGCCGATGGCCGTCCCTCCACCGATGCCAAGGCCGTGCTCGACGGCGCGATGCGCACGTTCGGCGCGCACAAGGGATCGGCGCTGGCGGCCATGGTCGAACTGCTGGCCGGGCCGCTGATCGGCGACATGACCAGCGCGGAATCGCTGGCGGCAGACGAAGGACGCGGCGGCTCGCCCATCGGCGGCGAACTGATCGTCGTCATCGATCCGGCGGGCTTCCTGGGCGACAGCGTGGACGAATACCTGAAGCGCGCCGAGACGATGTTCGAAACCATCGAAGGGCAGGGTGCTCGCCTTCCCGGCGCGCGCCGCCTGCTCGCCCGCGCACGTTCGCAAGTGGAAGGCGTGCGCATCCCCGCGCAGCTCCACGCCGACATTCTCGAAATTCTCGAAAGGGGAAATTGACGTGAAGAATGCACTTGGCCGTGCGCTGCTGCTGGCAGGCGCGGCGCTTGCCGTGGGCATCGCCCACGCCGCAGTGGCCGCCCCCGCCGCTCAGACTGCCAAAGTCCAGACCGCCGACGAGGCGTTTGAGGCGATCTACACGTCCGAATATGCATGGCGCGTGGCACAGTCGGGCCCCAGCGAGGATGGCCCGAAGAGCCAGACCCTGATGCTGCCCGATGTCGGCGCCAAGGCGCAGGCCGAGCGTCTGGCCCGCTGGACCCAGGTAGAAAAGCAGCTCGCCGCCATCGATCAGGCTAAGCTTTCGCCGGAAAACCGCATCAACTTCGCAGTCTACAAGGGCCAGATCGACGCGCTCGTTGCCGAGCAGCGTTACCGCGATTACGAAAAGCCGTTCAACGCCGATACCAGCTTCTGGGGCGATCTGGCTGGCTGGGCACGGGAGCCGCTGCGCGACCAGAAGGGCGCCGAGAACTACCTCGAAATGCTGCGCGAGATCCCGCATTTCTACGATCAGCAGATCGACAATATGCGCGCGGGCCTGAAGCGCGGTTTCTCGGCTCCGCAAGTCACCCTGATCGGGCGCGACAAGAGCATCGAACTGGTCGTCGAGGCCAAGACGCCTGAGGACTCGCCGTTTTACGAGCCGTTCAAGAAGCTGCCCTCGACGATCCCGGCCGCCGAACAGGAAAAGCTGCGCGCGGCAGCGCGCGCAGCGATCACCGGCAGCGTCGTGCCCGCGCATGCCAAGCTGCTGACGTTCATGCGCAGCGAGTACGAAAAGCAGGCCCGCAAGTCGCTCGCCGCCTATGCGCTGCCCGACGGCAAGGCCTACTACCAGTCGAAGATTTCCGAGTTCGTCACGCTCGACAAGTCGCCGGAGGAGATCCACCAGATCGGCCTCAGCGAAATGGCGCGCATTCGCTCGCAGATGAACGAGGTGATGCAGCAGGTCGGCTTCAAGGGCGACCTGAAGGCGTTCCTGCACTTTCTGCGCACCGATCCGCAGTTCTATCCCAAGACGCCGAACGAGCTGCTTTATCGCGCCGCGTGGATCGCCAAGACCTTCGACGGCAAGGCCTCGCAGTTCTTCGGCCACCTGCCGCGCAGCCGCTTCGCCATCAAGCCGGTGCCGGATGACATCGCGCCGTTCTACACCGGCGGTCGCGGCGGCCCGGGCATCTACCTCGTCAACACCTACGACCTGCCGAGCCGCCCGTTCTACTCGCAGATCGCGCTGACCCTGCACGAAAGCGCGCCGGGCCACGCGATGCAGATGCCGCTGGCAATGGAGAACAAGGACCTGCCGGCCTTCCGCCGTGACACCTATCTCTCCGCCTATGGCGAGGGCTGGGCGCTCTATTGCGAGGCGCTGGGCGAGGACATGGGCATGTACGAAACGCCCTATGACCGCTTCGGCATGCTCAGCTATCAGGCCTGGCGCGCCTCGCGCCTTGTCGTCGATACGGGCATCCATGCCAAGGGCTGGACCCGCGAACAGGCGCAGCAGTACCTGCGCGACAACACCGCGCTTTCCGATCACGAGATCGAGACCGAGGTGGACCGCTACATCTCCTGGCCGGGTCAGGCGCTGTCCTACTACATGGGCCAGCTGGCCTTCATGGACGCGCGCAAGAAGGCGGAAACCGCACTGGGGCCGAAGTTCAACATCCGGGCTTTCCACGATGCGGTTCTTCAGCTTGGCGGCGTGCCGCTGCCGGTGATCGACCAGCGCGTCGACCAGCTGATCAAGGACGGTGGCAAGGGCCCCTATCCCGATGAGGAATAGCCTCGCACTGATGCTGGCGGCGTGCGCGTTTGCGCCCGCCGCCCCGACACCCGTTTTCGCGCAGCAGACGCCAGTCGCCCGCGAACTGACCATTCCGGGCAATCCGATCCTCGCCGACGGGGATTACTACTCCACCGATCCCGCGCCGTTCGTGGCGGACGGCCAGCTCTGGATCCTCACCGGGCGTGACGAGGCGGCGAGCGACGTCAACGACTTCATTATGCCCGAATGGCAATTGCTGAAGACCGCCGATCCGGCCTCTCACAAGTGGACGCATTATCCGGCGATCCTGAAGCCGGAAAACGTCTTCGCATGGGCCGAACCCGCGCGTGCCTATGCCGGGCAGATCATTCAGGGCCCCGAGGATCCGAATGGGGTCAAGCGCTACTACCTTTACGCCCCGGTGCTGGAGAAGAACAGCGAGGCCAAGGACCGCTTCGCCATCGGCGTGGCCGTGGCGGACAGCCCGCTCGGCCCATGGCGCGATGCGCATCCCACAGGCCCGATCATCTCGCAGAAGGTGCCGGTCGCCAACGATATCCAGAATATCGATCCGACCATGATGATCGACGACGATGGCCGGGTCTTCATCTACTGGGGCACATTCGGCCAGCTTCGCGGCATGGAGCTGGATCGCGACATGATCACGCCGAAGGGGTCTGAGCTGGAGATGAAGGGCCTCACTGGCTTCTTCGAGGCGCCGTGGATCATGAAGCGCAAGGGCACGTATTACATGCTCTACGCCGGCAACAAGGCCGGCCCGACGTCAGACTGCACGCCCGCCGTCTACCACGCCTGCATCGCCTACGGCACCGCGCCCTCGCCGATGGGGCCGTGGACTTATCGCGGCGTGGTGCTGAAGCCGGTATCCTCCACCACCTCGCACTCCGGCGCGGTGGAGTTCAAGGGGCAGTGGTACCTCGCCTACCACACGGCGGACGCCAAGGGCGGCGGCCACTTCCGCCGCAGCGTCGCGCTCGACAAGATGGAGTGGGACGACAGCGTCTCGCCCGCGCGGATCCTGCCGGTCACCCCGACCCTGCGCCCGCAGCCTCCGCTGGCCGCCACGCGCAACATCGCCCGTTCGGCGTGGGCGACCGCTTCCAACAAGCCGGTGCCGGTGCAGTTCTGGATCAAGTCGCTGAACGACGGGATCGTCAAGGAAGCCCCGCTGCCGCCCGACATGTGGGGCAGCTGGTCACCGAACAACCCGCCCAGTCAGTGGATCGAATACCGCTGGGATGTGCCGGTCACCGTAAACGGATCGCGCATCCGCTTCTGGAACGACCAGCCCGCCGGTTCGGGCGTCGGCGTCGCGCCTCCGGCCAAGTGGCATCTCGAATACTGGGAAAAGGGCTGGAAACCCGTCCCGCGTCCCAGCGCCTACGGCACCGCAACCGACGCTTTCCAGAACGTCTCATTCCGCCCGATCACCACCCGCTGCCTGCGCGCGGTGATGGAGGCATCCACGGACGGCAAGACGCATGCCGCGCTTGCCGTGCAGGAATGGGAAGTGCTGGCGCGCCAATCAGCAGCCCCGAGGGTGCGCGATTCGGACAAGGCTCCCCCGCCCCCCTGCGGGTAGGGAGCCGAATCGAATTTAATTCTCCGACTAATTGAAAGGGGAGTGCGGTCCGTCTGCACTCCCCTTTCTCGTTATAAATGCAAGATTCGATGCATTTTTGTCACGGAACGCCCGTTTTGTTGCCGGTCCGTGACAACTCCGTTGACTCCGACAAATAAAGTAGGAGGTATACGATATATTCGGGTGCGATCCGGGGCCGAGGGCCGAACAAACAAGGGGAAGTTCGCATGATGTCACGTAGAGTTTCGCGGCGAGGTTTGGCGCTTTCGTCGGCCATGACGGCGGTTATGGTCATGGCGCTGACAGCCGCGCCGGGCGCCGCCCGCGCCGAGGAAAACGCCGCTGGCGACACCGCCCAGCCGGGCGCGACGATCATGGTCACCGGCGTCAGGGGCAGCGTCGAAAAGGCCGCCCAGAAGAAGCGCAAGGCGAAGCAGATCGTCGACTCTGTGGTGGCCGAGGACGTCGGCAAATTGCCGGACAATAACGTCCCCGAAGCGATTGCCCGCGTCACCGGCGTCCAGATCGACCGCGTCCATGGCGAGGGCTCGTCGATCTCGATCCGCGGCATGACCGACATCTCGACGACCATCAACGGCTTCGAGGCTACCAGCGGCGTCGGTCGCTCGATGAGCCTGTCGGACGTTCCGGCCGAACTGCTCAAGGCCGTCGACGTCTACAAGACCCGCACGCCCGATCAGGTGGAAGGCGGCATCGCCGGCACCGTGAACGTCGAGCTGCGCCGCCCGCTCGACCTCAACAAGGGCCTGACTCTGGCGGGCAGCTTCCGCGAGGTGTTCTCCAGCATCGGCAACACCAAAAGCCCCTATGGCAGCCTCCTGGTCGGCGACAGGTTCGACACCGGGATCGGCGAGATGGGCTTCCTGATCAACGCGTCCTACACGCGCAACAACTACAACGAGACGTTCCTTGAAAGCGAGACGCCGGGCACTTTCTTCGGCACCGATCTGAACTCGCTTCCCGCCGATCAGCAGCAGACGACGATCACGCCCTATGCGGTGAATTACGGCACGGAAAACGGCCGGATCTCGCGCCCTGCGCTCAACGCCGTGTGGCAATGGCAGGCCAGCGACCAGCTCGATTTCGTGGTTGAGGGCAATTACTTCGGCAGCCGTGAGCTGCGTTCACGCGATCGCCTGCATCTCGTGCTGCGCAATGGCAACTACAACCTGTCGAACATCTCGTATGCGGATAACGGCAATACCGATTTCCAGACCATCGACGGCGTGACGGTGGCGCCCGCCTCCGGCATCATCGCCGGTGGGCCGGAATCCTATTACGAGCGCCAGACCTCGAACAACTACGGCGGCAACTTCGAGACCCACTGGCACAACGATCACACCAAGATCAATTTCAGCGCCCAGTACAATGAGTCGAAGCGCGTCTACTATGGTGTCCTGAGCACCTACCGCTTCTCGACGATCGACAGCGCGACGGTGAACTTCAATGAAGATGTCGGCGCCGGCCGTGGTCCCTTCGTCTCGTTCAACGGCGTCGATATGTCCAACCCCGGCGAGTATTATCTCGACAATCTGCATGACGAACGCGGCGTCGAGCGCAGCCGCAATTTCGCATCGCAAGTCGATTTGACGCAGGATCTTTCCGATACCGGCCTGCTGCGCTCGTTCCAGATGGGCGCGCGCTTCACCGATCGGAAGATCAGCTTCCGTTACGGTTATCGCGACAGCTTCCCGCGCAATAACGGAGCGACCATTGCGCTCGACGACGTCGGCTATCCCTATGAGACATCGACGACCGATGTTTCGGGCTTCGACGCGCCGACCTGGTATCATCTCGACGGCAAGTATCTCATGAACAACATGGATAGCGTCCGTCAGTGGTTGCAGGGCGTGAGCACGACCGGTCAGGACTGGTCAACTGAGAATCCGAGCCTCAACCTCGGCAGCGGCTATGCCTCGCGCGAGAAGACTTTCGCGGTCTACGGGCAGTTCAATTATGCCTTCGACGCAGGCGTGCCGGTGGAGGGCGTGTTCGGCGCCCGCGTGGTCAACACGTGGGGAACATCGGACAGCGCCTCCTACAATATCGACAAGCAGAATAACCAGGTCATCACCGACGCTGCCGGCAAGGGCAATTTCCTCGATGTCCTGCCAAGCTTCAATGCGATTGCCCACTTCACCTCGAAGCTGCAATTGCGCCTGGCCTGGACGAAGAATGTCCAGCGGGTTGGTTTCGATGCGCTCAGCCCGTTCCGGATCGTGAACTTCCAGAACAATACGGTCACGTCCGGCAATCCGGATCTCAAGGCGTATAGCGAAAACAGCTTCGACGCTTCGCTCGAATATTACTTCGGACGCGCAGGGTCGGTGTCGTTCGCGTCATACCTCAAGAAGCCAAAGGGCTATATCTACTATTCTGTCGCGGACGAGTACGTTCCGGAATTCGGCGGGATCGGCCAGGTCTGGACGAACCGCAATGCAGGCGGCGGCACGTTCCAAGGCTTCGAGATCGCCGGCCAGACATTCTTCGACTTCCTGCCCGGCTTCTGGAAGAACTTCGGTGTTCAGGGCAACCTGACCTGGCTGCGCAAGGGCAACATCAATTACCCCGACGGTTCGGACAACAATGCCATCGGCATGTCGAAGTTGACCTACAATGCGGCGCTCTACTACGACACGCCGGAGTTCAGCGGCCGTGTCGCCTGGAACTATCGCTCGCGCTATCGCACGTCGGTGATGTCGGACTTCCCCGACTACTCGCCCTACATGGACGCGACGTCGCGTCTGGACGCCGCGCTCAACTTCACGCCGTGGGAGCATATCACGTTCAGCGTAGAGGCGACGAACCTGCTGAAGAACAATGCCCAGATGTGGTGGGGCAAGGATCGCCTGCTTCCCTATGGCGTGCGCCTGCAGGCGCGCACCATTCAGGCGGGCGTGCGCTTCCGCTTCTGAACCGGCGTTCCGGAACGGTTGGAAGGGGGCGTGGGCATTGATGTCCGCGCCCCCTTTTTTTGGGCAGAGGCAGTTTTCGGAGCGTGCAATTGCCCATTTTCGCCGGGATTTGTTTGACTTGCGGTGCATGCAGTGGTGCAAAGAATGCAATTGCACACTCATTTGTAATATCGTATACGATATCTGCATTAACAAGAAGCGCAGGAACGAGATAGTTATGGCAATTGCTTGGAAGGGTGTGTTCCCGGCCGTCACCACGCAGATCCGCGAGGATCTGTCGCTTGATCTCGCTGACACGCAGCGCGTCGTCGACGATCTGATCAACGACGGCGTGACCGGCGTGATCGCGCTTGGCACCGTGGGCGAGAACAACTCGCTCGAATACGACGAGAAGGTCCAGGTTCTCACCGCGATCGTCGAAGCCGTGAAGGGCCGCGTTCCGGTTGTCACCGGCGTTTCGGAATTCGATACCCGCCGCGCGGTGCGCTATGCACAGGCCGCTGAAAAGGCCGGCGCCGATGGCCTCATGCTGCTGCCGCCGATGGTCTATGTGCCCAAGGCCAAGGAACTCGTCGCGCACTTCAAGGGCGTGGCCGACCAGACCGGTCTGCCGATCATGCTCTACAACAACCCGCCGGCCTACCGCACGGTGATCGACAAGGACGTGCTGACCGCGCTGACCGATGTGAAGAATATCGTCGCCGTCAAGGAATCCGCGCCGGATACCCGCCGCTTCACCGATTTCCGCAACACGTTCGGCGATCGCTACACGCTGTTCGCGGGCCTCGACGATGTGGCTCTGGAAGGTCTCTACCTCGGCGCGCAGGGCTGGGTTTCGGGCCTCACCAACGCGTTCCCGAAGGAATCGGTCGAGCTGGTCAAGGCGTTCGAGCGCGGCGACCATGCCAAGGCGATGGAAATCTACCGCTGGTTCATGCCGCTCCTCCACCTCGATGCCGAGCATGACCTTGTCCAGTCGATCAAGCTGGCTGAGCAGGTCATGGGTCGCGGTTCGGAGCGCGTTCTGCCTCCGCGCTACGTCCTTGAGGGCGAGCGCCGCGCGGAAGTGATCGCGATGGTCGAGAAGGCCGCCGCCACCCGTCCCGACCTGACGGTCGCGGCAGCAGCATAAGGGAGCGTCGATGCGGCACACTTTCTTCTGCATCGACGGCCACACAGCCGGTAACCCCGTTCGCCTTGTGGCGGGCGGGGCTCCGCTGTTGAAGGGCGCCTCGATGTCCGAGCGCCGGCAGGACTTCCTGTCGCGGTTCGACTGGATCCGCACGGGGCTCTGCTTCGAGCCGCGCGGGCATGACATGATGTCAGGCGGCTTCCTCTATCCGCCTTGCGATCCGGCGAACGACATCGGCATCCTGTTCATCGAGACCAGCGGCTGCCTGCCCATGTGCGGCCACGGCACCATCGGCATGGTCACGTTCGGGCTTGAGCACGGGCTGATCCAGCCGGCGACGCCGGGCAAGCTGCGTGTTGAGGTTCCGGCGGGCGTGATCGAGATCGCCTACGAGACCAATGGCTCCAAGGTCACTTCGGTACGCATCACCAATGTCCCCGCCTATGTCGCCGAGCGCGGCATCGAGGTGGACGTGGAAGGCATCGGTCCGCTCTCGATCGACGTGTCCTATGGCGGCAACTACTACGCCATCGTCGAGCCGCAGGGGAACTACACCGGCCTCGACGATCTGGGTGCCTCGCGCATCATCGAGCTTTCGGGCCGGATCCGCGAAGCCGTGCGCGCGAAGTACGAGCCGGTCCACCCGCTCGATTCCACGATCCGCGGCGTCAGCCACATCCTCTGGGCCGACAAGCCCAAGCACGAGGGCGCCGATGGCCGCAACGCCGTGTTCTATGGCGACAAGGCGATCGACCGTAGCCCTTGCGGCACCGGCACCTCGGCACGCATCGCGCACCTGCACGCGACCGGCCGCCTGAAGGTGGGCGAGCGCTTTGTGCACGAGAGCTACATCTGCAGCCGGTTCATCGGCCGCGTCGAACAGGAAGTCACGCTGGGCGACAAGCCGGCGATCATTCCCTCGATCGAAGGTTCGGCCATCGCCACCGGTTTCAACACCATTTGGATCGACCGCGAAGACTCGTTCTGGGCCGGTTTCCAGGTAACCTGATTAGAGTACCCACCCGATCGGCGGGTCTGCATTCCCTCGCCGCCGATCTCTCTTTGGCCCTCGCCGTAATCCGGCGGGGGCTTTTTTGTGCGGCCGCAATAGCTGCCTTCGGCACTTCGGAGCATGCGAAAAGGCCGGGTAAGTCAGGGACTTCGCGTCAATGGCATGTAACAGAAATCGGTAATGTTTGTGCGCAGAGCCGTAACACTCTTGCGTTGCGGTATTGCGGGGTTTATTGGCCGCCACAGCATCAAGAGTCGGACCGACGTTCGACACCAACCTGCTCCCGAGCAAGGTGGTGCCTCCAGAAAGGAGGGATGTGGCCGGACCGGCAATAAACGGGACCTTCAGCCGCAGTTACGTCGATCCGATGCTTGTCTATCGAAGCATGAAGGAATCGATCAATGACAGACCAACCTCAGCAGTTCGCGAGCGACAATTACGCCGGCATCTGTCCTGAGGCGCTTGCCGCGATGCTGGCCGCGAACGAGGGGTCGGCCGTTGCCTATGGCGACGACGAGTGGACCTTGCGCGCCGCCAACACGTTCCGCAGCCTGTTCGAGGCCGACGGCGAGGTGTTCTTTGTCTTCAACGGGACGGCGGCGAACTCGCTGGCGCTGGCCTCGCTCTGCCAGTCCTACCACAGCGTGATCTGCTCTTCCTCCGCCCACGTCGAGACGGACGAGTGCGGCGCGCCGGAATTCTTCTCCAACGGTTCGAAACTGCTGGTCGCGCCCTCGGCCGACGGCAAGCTGACCCCGGCCGCGATCCGCGCGCTGGCGGCAAGCCGCTCCGACATCCATTTCCCCAAGCCACGCGTGGTGACGATCACCCAGCCGACCGAGACCGGGCAGGTCTATTCCATCGACGAGATCAAGGCGATCTCGGCGGTCTGCCGTGAGCTTGGCCTCAAGCTGCACATGGACGGCGCGCGCTTCGCCCATGCCTGCGCGGCGCTCGGCTGCACCCCTGCCGCGATCACGTGGGAGGCGGGCGTGGACGTGCTCTGCTTCGGCGGCACCAAGAACGGCATGGCCGTGGGCGAGGCGATCATCTACTTCGATCGCGCTCTGGCGGCGGACTTCGAATATCGCTGCAAGCAATCCGGCCAGCTCGCGTCGAAAATGCGCTTCCTCTCAGCGCCGTGGATCGGTTTGATCGAGACCGGCGCCTGGCTGCGCAATGCCGAGCACGGCAATGCCTGCGCGCGGCGGCTTGCCGAACTGGTCGGCGATTTGCCCGGGCTTTCCTTCAAGTTCCCGGTGCAGGCCAATTCGGTGTTCCTGGAGGCTCCGGCCGAAGTGCTGGAGCGTCTGCGCGGGCGCGGATGGCGGTTCTATACTTTCATCGGGGGCAGCGCCCGTTTCATGTTCGCGTGGGACACCGATCTCGCCCGCGTCGAGGAACTGAGCCGCGATTTGCGCGAGATTACGGCTGAAGTCGCTGGCGAGCACATTCCCGCAGCCTGACCCAAACGCAAAAGGCCCGCCCGGTCTTGCGACCGGACGGGCCTTGGATTTCACAGCGGCTCCGAGTGGGGACGGGGAGCCGCTGTGCGGGATCAGAAGTTGGCGGTGAAGCCCACGAAGATCGTGCGGCCCAGCGCGTCGTAGACGCCCGGATAGGTATTGCCGTTGCCGAAGGCCGACAGGATGCCCGCAGCGATAGCCGGCGGATTCTTGTCGAACATGTTGTTCACGCCTGCGCGCAGGGTGAACTGCTTGTCGATGGCCTGCGAGACCGAGAGATCGAAGTAGTTGTAGGCATCGATCTTGCGGTTCACCACGCTGGGCGTGCCGGCCAGGAACGGATTGTCCGACAGGCTCGAAAGCTTGGTGCCGCCGATATAGCGCCACGACAGCGAGACGGTGGTATCGCTCGGCGCCATCCAGGTCATGCGCGCAACATGGCGCCATTCCGGGTTGGGCTGGCCGCAAGTATAGCCGAACAGGCCCTTGCAGTCATAGGAACCGAGGCCCGAGATCGGCTCGGACTTCTGCGAGGCCAGCCAGGTGCCCAGCATGTTGACATTCACCTGACCGGCATTGCCGATGTTGAACGTGTAGTCCGCGTTCACGTCGATGCCCGAGGTCTTCAGGTAGCCGGTGTTCAGCATGGTCGAGACGACATAGCCCGCGTTCGTGCCGAACAGCGCGCCCGAGCGCGGATCGCGGTGGAACAGGCCGCAGAAG
Source organism: Novosphingobium sp. BL-S-32 (assembly GCF_056857055.1). Taxonomy (NCBI): domain Bacteria; kingdom Pseudomonadati; phylum Pseudomonadota; class Alphaproteobacteria; order Sphingomonadales; family Sphingomonadaceae; genus Novosphingobium; species Novosphingobium sp. BL-S-32. The sequence goes on from NZ_CM166477.1 coordinate 497,485, forward strand.
TACGGATCGCCCGTGGTCGCGCACTGGCTGATGCTCAGCGAAGGCGCGATCGAGGAGATGTAGTCCTTCACCTTGATCGTGTAGTAATCGACCGAGAGCGAGAAGCGGCGCAGCGCCTTGGGCGTCAGCACGAAGCCCAGCGTGTAGGTGTCGGCCGTCTCCGGCTTCAGGTCGATATTGCCGCCGCCAAGTGCGGAGCAGGTGTCGGCCGGGCAGGTGGGGATCTTGCCGTACTGCGCGGCGGTTACGCCGGTGAGCTCGCAGGCTTCCAGCGACGCGGAGGGGCTGGCGCCCGAGCAAGGATCCTGTGCCGCCACGTTGCCCACCGACTGCGAGGCGAACAGTTCGCCCACGTTAGGCGCGCGGATGGCGTGGTTGTAGCTGGCGCGAATGCGGATATCGTCGATCGGCTGCCAGCTCAGCTCGCCCTTGTAGGTCCAGACGTTGTAGCCCGACTTGATGCCGGTCGAGTCCTGCTTGTTGTCGTAGGACGAATAGCGCAAGCCGCCGTTGACGGTCAGCGAGCGGAAAAACGGCTTGTCCTCGATCAGCGGCACTTCGACTTCGCCGTAGCCTTCGACAACGCTGATCACGCCGTCCGAATTGGTGGCGCCGCCCTGCTGGGCGATCTCGTCCGCGAAGTAGTTCAGCGATTCGCGGCGCTGCTCGGCACCGAACGCGACGCCGACGCCGTGGCTGGCCCAAGGCAGGGTCACGCCCATTTCGCCAAGGTCGCCGCTGATGTTGCCCGAGAACACCCGCAGCGAATTGCGCGAGGAGGTGTGGCTCGGCGTGAACAGGTATGCGCCCTGTTCGGCGGTGACGCCGCCGGCCTGGAACACATTGGCCGGGATGCAGCTCGGATCGCTTCCGTCGATGACCGACTGGCAGGTCGGCACGCCGTTCACGTCCACGACGTTGAGCGCGCGGGCGGCCTTCACGGCGTCAACGTTGTTGAGGTAGGTCTCCTTGTAGCGGACCAGCGAGTAATTGTAGTTCACGTCATAGCTGAAACCGCTGCCAAGGTCGCCCTTGACGCCGGCGCTGTAGCGGTAGTCGTTGTAGTTCAGATCGTCGCGTCGCGGTGCGATCGACATGCGGTAGCCGACCAGCGAGTCCGCCGTCGTCGCGGTTCCGGCCTTGGCGCCGCAGATCGCCTGAAGCTGGCTGGCACTTGCCAGCGGGTTGTCGCACGAGATCGCGAAAGCCTGCCCCAGGAAGATCGCGGAAGGCGCCACCTGCGAGAAGGTGTGATCGCGCATGAACATGAAGCTGCCGTAGACTTGCGCCGCCGGGCTGATGTCGAAGTGCGCGAAGCCGCCCGCGTTGATGCGCTCGTCCGAACGCTGGATGTAGCTGTCGGGCGCGTAGTTGTAGGCGTAGCTGTTGTCGTACGGCACCAGGGTCTGCGTGCCGTTGCGATTGTTGATCAGCGTCTGGCCCTGATAGGGGCTGGCATCGTCCAGCGGCACGAACGAGCCGTAGGGCGTGTTGCTCGAACCACCGCAATAGAGACCGGCGCCGTCATCGTTCAGCGCGCAGGACGAATAGTCGCGGCTGGACTGCTTGACCGGATCGACATGGCGATAGCCGGCGAAGACCGTGATATTGCCGCGACCGTCGGCAAAGTTCTTGCCCGCCGAGATCGTGATGTCCTGCTTGCCGCCGTCGGCCACCGACCGGGGCGCGGTGTCGTAGCCCTGCGAGCGGACGAGGCTGCGGATCGAGCTGTCGTCGTTAGTGTGCTGCGCGAAGCCGGTCTGGGCGTCGATGCGGACACCGTCCAGATCCTTCTTCATCACGAAGTTGACGACGCCCGAAAGCGCGTCCGAACCGTAGACCGCCGAGGCGCCGCCGGACATCACGTCCACGCGCTCGATCAGGCTGCTGGGAATGAAATTGGTGTTGATCGCCTGCGAGGGCATCAGGCGCTGGCCGTCGATCAGCACCAGCACGCGGTTCGAGCCGAGGTTGCGCAAGTTGATCTTGGCGGTGCCGTCAGAACCGTTCGACACGTTTTCGTTGGCGTCGGCGGTGAACTGCGGCAGGCGGTTCAGCACCTGATCCACGGTGGTCGCGCCCTGGAACTTGAATTCGTCGGAACCGACGACCGTCTGCGGGCTGTTGCTGGCGAGATCCGCGCGCTTGATGCGCGTGCCGGTGACGACGATGTCGGCGGCCGGCGTGGCGTCCGAAGCGCCGTCCTGAGCGAACGCGGCCTGGCCGAAGGCCGTGCCTGCAATGATCGCGGACATGGCGGCCGCGCAATAAAGTGTTCTGTTACGACCCCTCATGGGTTTCACTCCCTTGTTCAATGTCGGGAGGTTGCGACACATTTCGGCGCATGTCAAATATAGTATACGAAATAAGTTATCTGTCGTAAAAATGCCGCAATGACGCCTTGTTTGCGGTACGGGCGGCGGACGGGTTTCGGGCAAGATGGCACGCCGCTCCGCTCGCCGGGAGGCGACGGGGGCGAATCGCCGGGGCGGAAGGGGCTTCCTTCAGACGGGCGTGACGCGGACCGGAATGCCCGAAAAGCGCGGCATGTAGTTCACCGAGGCGAGCCCATCGACAAGCGAGGTCAGCTCGCCGGTATTGGCGCCGCCATCCGCCAGTGGGTCGCCGGTACCGACCAGCGGGCCGAACATGTGCGACATCGAGACGACCCCGCGCCGCAGCCGGTCCTCGCCGCGCGCGAGCGAGCGGATCGTGCCGTAGGGCGAGGCGATCTCGACAAGCGTGTCCTCTGCAAGGCCCAGCGCGGCCATGTCGAGCGGGTTCATCCATGCCGGATTGACCGGATAGCGCTTGCGCGCCCCTCGCGATTCCCGGAACGCGCCATTGAGCGTGTGCAGCGTGCGGCGGCAGACGAGCTGGAGCGGATAGCTCTCGTCGGCACGCTCGTCTGCATAGGCGCGGAATTCGGCGGCGACGTCATCGGGCATGAGTTGGAGTTTGCCGCCAGCGTTCGGGGCGGGCTGCACGAAGGAGGCCGGGGTATTTGGCCGCAGCCCCTCGGGATGGGCCACAAGCTGGTCGAATTCCACCGTGCTCTCTCCGCACAGGAAGCGGCAGAGGGCTTCGGGATCGGGCTTTTCGGTCACGCTCAGTGGCAGGCCGCGCGCGATATCCTCGAAACGCTGGCCGTAGCTCCAGTACTTGAAGGTGAGCGGCAGGTTCATCCGGGCGGAAAGGGCCCAGAAGAACTCCCAGTCGTGCACGCAGCCCTCGGGTTTTGCGGCGATGGGCGGCGCATATTGCGCGAAAGGCTCGGGGTACAGCGCATCGGCGGCGATAGTCAGGTCGTGCCGCTCGAAAGGCTGGCTGGCGGCCACGACATAGTGCGCGCGCTTGCCGGTCTCGTTCATCCGGGAATCGAGCGAGACCAGCAGGTCGAGCTGCGCGAAAGCGGCGCTGGCGACCGCCGGATCGCCCACCGCCTTCAGCGGATCGCCGCCGAAGACGATCAGAGCGCGGATCCGGTCGGGCGAATCCGCCGTGATCTCGCCCGGAAGCAGGGCGCTGGGAAATTCGCCCAGAAGCTGTCCGGTCGGCGCGCTGACGCACTGCGGCGCCTGCTCGAAACCGCGCGTAGGCGGGACGGCCATTTCGTAGAAGGCGCGCGGACGAAGCGTGCCAGGATTGCGCACCCGGTCGCCCGCGCGGCGATAGCCGCCGCACAGCACATTCACCAGTTCGATCATGTGATCGGCAAGGTTGGAATGGGCGGAGAACGAGGGACCGGTGCCGCTGCCGACACCCACGTTCCGTGCCTCGCCCAGCCAGCGCGCGGCCTGTTCGATCTGCTCGGCCGGAACATCGGCGCGGGCGGCGGCCCACTCGGGCGTCGCGGCCGCCACTATTGCGCGGACCTCGCCAAGCCCGGCGCACCAGCGCTCCACGAACGCGGCATCGTACCCGCCGTCGCGCAAAAGGACATGGGCGATGGCCGCGAAGATGGCGGCATCGTGGCCCGGCAGCGGCTGAATCAGCAGGTCGGCATAGCGGGCGGTCTCGGTCCTGCGCGGATCGACGAGAATCAGCTTCATGCCGCGCGCCCGCGCCGCCTCCAGCGCCCGGCCGGGCGCACCGCTTTCGACCAGCGCGAACGGCGCGCCCTGATGGGTGACCAGCGGATTGCCGCCCGCCAGCAGCGCCACGTCGAGGTCGCGCAACGAATTACGGCCGCTCGCGAACGTGCCCATCCGCGCCATCGTCACCCACTTGGCGGACTGGTCGATGGTCATTGTCGAGAAGAAGTTGGGCGTGCCGAGCGCGGCGACCCACGCCCGCTCCATCAGCGCGCCCAAGGTGCTCCGATAGGCGCCGGTGCCGTGATAGACCGCGACCGAGCGCGGCCCGTGTTCTGCCACCAGCGCGGCCAGCTTTGCGCCGATGGCATCGAGTGCCGCTTCCGCCGCGATCGGCTCGAATGCGCCGCCCGCCCCGCGCGCGAGGCAATGCAGCAGGCGGTTCTCCGCCCCGTTGTGAAACTCGACCGAAGCGAGGCCCTTAGGGCAGAGATAGGCGCCATAGGGCGAGACTGCACCATCGGGCCGCGCGCGGATCAGGCGGCCTTGCTCGATCTCGATCTCCATCGAGCAGGCGGCGCTGCAATTGCGGCAGAAGGTCCGGGCGGTCTCCATCGTTCCGCGATGGAACCGCCCGGTGGGGGAGGAAAGGGCGGAGGGCCGGACTTGCCGTCAGGGGCAAGCCGGTCCGCCGCCCCCGGCGCTAGTCCGCCTTGGGGCCGTGCACCGCGACCAGAACCACGCCGTGCGCAGGCACGGTGTAAGCGGCGGGCAGGGCGCCCGAACGCGCGCCGCTCCAGAGATCCTCGACGCCGTCGATTGCGCGCAGCCCGGCATCGGCGGCGGTCAAGGCAAGCGAGGCGGTGCTGTCGCCCCGGTTGAACAGCGCCAGCGCCACGCGCCCGTCGGCCAGCGGCTTGCTCCAGACTTCCAGCGCGCCCGCCTTGCGCAGGGCCTTGCCCTGAACCCCCAGCGCATCCTGATCGACCGCGATGACGCGGCGGTTGGTGAGCATGGCGAGCGTTTCCGGGCTCATATTGCTGAGGTCATGACCCATCATCAGCGGCGCGGCGGACATTGCCCAGAGCGACATGTGAGTGCGGTATTCGTCCGCGCTCATGCCGCCATTGCCGATTTCCAGCATGTCGGGATCGTTCCAGCCGTGCGGACCCGCGAATGCGGCGCTGCCGTTCTTGTCGAAGCCGATCTTGGCCATGGTCGGATAGTCGTCGGTAATGTCGCCGGTCGTGCGCCACAGCACCCCGCCGACATCGCGGCCCCAGCCGCCCACGTCGAAACGCCCATATTCGCAGAGCGAGAACACGATATCGCGCCCGGTGTCCTGAAGCGCCTTGCCCATCTCGTAGTAGCTGCGCTTCACGGTGTCGGCATCGGCGTAGAACCACTCGCCCGAGCAGAGGTCGTACTTCAGGTAGTCGAAGCCCCAGTCCGCGAAGCTCTTGGCGTCCTGCTTCACATGGCCGTAGCTGCCGATGTAGCCCGCGCAAGTCTTTGGGCCCTGCGAGGAGTAGATGCCGATCTTCAGCCCCTTGGAATGGACGTAGTCGGTCAGCGCCTTCATGTCGGGGAACTTGGCATTGGGGTGGAGCACGCCCTTGGCATCACGCGTTCCCTGCCAGCCGTCGTCGATGTTGATATAGACATAGCCCGCATCGCGCAGGCCCGAGGAGACCATGGCATCGGCCATGGCGCGCACGGTCTTGTCGTCGATATGGTCGGCGAACTTGTTCCAGCTACTCCAGCCCATCGGCGGCGTGGCGGCAAGCTTGCTGGGGATCGGCGCACCGAGCGCGGGCAGCGATGCGAACTGGAAAGCACGGGCCTTGGCGTCCTTGGCCGTGCCGGGGCGGCCGGTGCTGTCGATCTCCGATTCCCAGATCTGGCCCTTCAGGTGCGCTTGGCCGCCCTCGATCGCGACGCTCCACTGGCGGGTGAGGTGATCGCGGTCATTGAGGTTGCGCGCCTCGAACTTCAGCACGCCGCCTTCGAGATGCGGGTTGATCATCTCGACCGGGCCGTACCACTGGGTGGTGACCGAGCCGGCGATCTTGCCGCCTTTCGAGGTGACTTCCATCATCGTCACGCCCGGCGTGGGCGGGGTATCGTCGAAGAGCCAGACGCCGTCGTAGGCCGTCTTGGCAAGGACGGGCGAAGTCGCGGCAAGCAGGGCGCCGGCAATGGCGGCGGCTTTGATAATGGCGTGTTTCATCTAACACCTCGCGAGAAACCCCGCCCTTCAGGGCGGGAAGGTAAGCGAGAGCGGCCGTGGGGCGCTTCTCTTTGGGCTTTGACGTATTCGGGGATGGCGATGAGCGGGGCACCGCCACAGGAAGCGACGAATTAGGACGGCGATCAGAGAACACCGGCCTTGTAGCGCCCGCGCACTTCAGGCCGACATTCGCGCAGCAGGCGGCTGGAGACACCCTTCAGCCTGTTGTCCAGTTTCGACAGCGCTATCTTCGGTGGATAGACGATCAGCAGATGGACATGATCGTCCTGGCCGTTGCATTCGATCAGTTCGGCTTCGAAATCCTTATAGACCTTGGCAAAGATGCGCGACAGGTCACGGATGGCGAATTCTGACAGGACATCGCGGCGATATTTTGTGACAAAGACCAAATGGGCATGAAGGGCAGAGACGACATGACGCCCACTACGAATATCAGTGTCTTCGGCCAGATTGCACCTTGTTATACCTACTGCTAGTTTTGCGGCATGATCCATCGCGGTTTCCGCTACAAGCTGAGGCCAGACGCCGGACAGGAGGTCCTGTTTCGGCAGTTCGCGGGTGTCTGTCGCATGGTCTACAACCTCGCGTTGGAGCAGCGCCGGGAGTGGTATCGCCAGTATGAGGCCAATACCGGCAGCCGGTTGAACTACATCGCTCAGGCGCGGGAACTTACCGCGCTGCGAGCGCAGTACGACTGGATCGCGGCGGTATCGCAGACCTGCCAGCAACAGGCGTTGCGCGACCTCGACAAAGCGTTCGGTAATTTCTTCGCCGGTCGGGCGGGCTATCCGAGCCCTCGGCGAAAAGGCATCAACGACGCAGTTCGGTTCCAGGGCCGAGAGGTCGAGGTCAGGACACTCAACAGCAAATGGTCTGCGGTCCGCCTGCCGAAGATCGGATGGGTGAAGTTCCGCAACACGCGCCCGCAGCGCGGCGCGGTCAGGAATGCCACGGTGACGCTCGATCCGCTGGGCTGGCACATCAGCTTCGCCTGCGAGATCGAGCACATCGCCCCCGCCAATATTTCTCCACCTGTGGGGATCGATCGCGGCGTTGCCAACACGCTGGCGCTGTCCACGGGCGAGCGCCTGTCGGTACCAGGTTCTCTCGAAGCGATAGAGCGGCGCCATCGCGCTGCACAGCGGGTGCTCGCCCGTCGCAAGCGCGGCTCTGTGCGCCATGCCAAGGCGCGGCGCCGCTGTGCCACCCTGTCGGCGCGGCGTGCCCGCATCCGCCGCGACTGGCACCACAAGGCGGCGCTCGATATCGCGCAGCGCTTCGCAACGGTTGTGATCGAAGACCTGCACATTACGAACATGACGGCCTCGGCGAGAGGCACGATCGAGCAACCGGGCAGCAAGGTCCGGCAAAAGGCCGGGCTCAACCGCGTCATCCTCAATCAGGGCTGGTTCGGCTTCGAGACCATCCTTGCCTACAAACTCGAAGAGCGCGGCGGGACGCTCGCGAAGATCAATCCCGCCTACACCTCGCAGACATGTTCGGCTTGCGGTTGCATCGACAGGCAAAATCGCGAGAGCCAAGCGCGCTTTGCCTGCACAACGTGCGGCCACGCCATGCATGCCGATCACAATGCTGCGATCAACATCCTGCGTCGGAACACGGCGTCTATGCGCATTGAGGAAGGGCATGAGCTCTCCGGTGAAGTGCGAACTGGACAGAGGGTTTCACCTCTCGAAAATCCCCCCGCTTCAGCCGAGGGAAGATGTTAACGCGATCTCCTTGGACCGTGTCGCAAATCGGAAAAGTGGAGCGGAAATGGGATGGGGAATGCCCGGCTGGGCATTCCCCATAGGGCTTACGCCGCGAGCTTGGCTTCGCGGGAGACTTCGCTGCGGCTACGGCCGTAGAGGCAGTAGGCGACGAGGCCGATGACGTTCCAGATGCCGAAGCGGATTAGGGTCATCGAAGGCAGGCTGAAGAGCAGGTAGGCGCAGCCCAGGATGGTCAGCGTCCCGACGAGATAGGGCTGCGGGCACTTGAACAGGCGCTGGAGCTGCGGCGCGCGGTGGCGCAGGATCATCAGGCACGCGCCCACCGAGATGAAGGCGATCAGCGTGCCGGCATTGGCCAGCTCGGCAATCTCGTCGAGGCGGAAGATACCGGCAACCAGCGCAATCGAAATGCCGGTGATCAGGGTGATGCGGGTGGGCGCGCCGGTGCGCGGGCTGATCTTGGCAAGGCTGCGCGGCAGCAGGCCGTCACGCGCCATCACGAAGAAAACGCGGCTCTGGCCGTACATCATGACAAGGATGACCGAGGGCAGCGCGAGCACGGCGGCGAGCGCGATTAGGTGTGCGGCCACCGGCTGGCCAAGCTGGCGCAGCACGAGCGCGAGCGGCTCGGGCGAGTTGGCAAGCTGCTGGAAGGGCAGCGCGCCGATCGCGGTGATGGCAACGGCCATGTAGATCACGGTGCAGACCAGCATCGAACCGACGATGCCGATGGTGAGGTCGCGGCCGGGGTTCTTGGCTTCCTCTGCCGAAGTGGCGACTGCGTCGAAGCCATAGAAGGCGAAGAACACGATGGCCGCCGCCGCCATCACGCCGCGCTGCATGCCGCCCACCTCGGTGCTGGCAAAGCCATAGGGCATGAAGGGGTGCATGTTGTCGGCATTGAAGGCGGGCGCTGCCATGAAGACGAAGATCGACAGCGCAACCAGCTTGATGATGACCAGCACGATGTTCAGCGTCGCGCTTTCGCGCGTGCCGGCGATCAGCATGCCCATCACTGCCAGTGCCACCATCACGGCGGGCAGGTTGACGATGCCGCCGCCATGGGGACCGACCAGCAGGGCGTGCGGCAAGTGAACGCCCGCAGATTCGATCCAGCCGACCAGATAGCCGGACCAGCCGACCGCCACGGTCGAACAGGCCAGCGAGTATTCGAGGATCAGGCTCCAGCCCACCACCCAGGCAACGGTTTCACCCATCGCCGCATAGGAGAAGGTATAGGCGCTGCCTGCGGCCGGGATCATCGTGGCCATTTCGGCATAGGCGAGCGCTGCGCAGGCGCAGACCGCGCCTGCCACGGCAAAGGCCAGGATCACGGCGGGCCCAGCGCGCTCGGCGCCGACCCCGGTCAGGGTATAGATGCCGGTGCCGACGATGGCGCCGACACCCAGGGCGATCAGATGCGGCCAGCTCAGCGTCTTGGCCAGGGAGTGTCCGGAATCGCGCTGCGACAGTTTTTCTATGGATTTACGCGGTCCGAGCATGGAATCCCCTGTTTTATCGTGTTCAGCCGGTCAATTCGGCAGTGAAATGGGCGCGCAGATCGTCCAGCGTGCTGGCGATGTGCTGGGTGAGCAGTTCCTTCACCCGGTCCGCATCCGCGGCAAGCCAGGCGCCGAGCAGGTCACGGTGTTCGGTATGCGCGCGGTCTCCGCGACCGGCCGGTTCGAGGTGCCGGAGCACGTAGCGTTCGGCGAGCACTTCCAGGCGCTCGACAAGCTGCGTGGTCAGTAGCCGCTTGGCCGGACGCACCAGCGCGACGTGGAATTCGCGGTTGCGCACCGCCACGTCGTTGAGATTGTCCTTCGCAGCGGCGTCGAGCCGTTCGAAGGCCGCGATCGCGGCCTGCTTGTCGGCCTCTTCCGCGCGGGTGCAGGCATAGGCGGCGGCTGCCGGTTCCACTGCAAGGCGCAGCAGATAGATTTCTTCGGCCTGATCTGTCGACATCGGGCGGACGAACCAGCCGCGATTGGCCTGGCTGGTCAGCAGTCCTTCGTGTTCGAGCCGGGCAAGGGCCTCGCGCAGCGGGATCTTGCTGACGCCGAGTTCGGCGGCGAGCGCATCCTGCCGGACCGGCTCCATGACAGGCAACTTTCCTTCGACGATCCTTTCGCGGATCACGTCGAAAATACGTTCGGCAAGCGTGCGGACGACGATTGTCACCTGAGGGTCTCCATATGGGGCGCCCGCGGGCGGCGCGGTGCCGTCGCGGAGCGGACGTATACGGTAGATGATGTCCCGGAAGCCCGCAATATTCCCAACACGGACGTTGGGAAGAATCGCGGCGACGGCGTGGCCGTTCGCCTGCTCAAACCGGGGAAAATCGAACCCATTCGTGATACGCCGCCTTGCGTGGAACTCTCGATACTCTTATATCGTATACGATTGTATTCGAGCTTTGCAATGGAGTTTTTGTGGTGCGCACAGCAGTCGTCGGTGGAGGCGTGGTCGGCCTGTCGGTAGGCATCGAATTACTCGATGCGGGCGAGGCGGTTACGCTGATCGACGATGACGGTGCGGCGGGCAATTCGGCGCAGGCGGCAAGCTGGGGCAATGCCGGGCATATCGCGGTCGAACAGGTCGAACCGCTCGCCTCGATGGAGATGGTGCGGGCCTTGCCGGGCCGCCTGTTCCTGCGCGGCGGGCCGCTGGCCTTTCCGCCCGCAGCGATGGCGGCATGGATGCCGTTCGGGCTGCGACTGCTGGCGGCGTCGGCGCCCTCTCGCTTCCGGAAGGGCTGCGCGGCGCTGCGGCCGCTGATGGATGGAGCGATGCCCGCATGGGTTGCGCTGGCTGAGCGGATCGGGGCGCCGGACCTGCTGCGGCAGGACGGGCACTTCGTGCTCTGGAGCGATCCGCATAGGGCGCAGGCGGGCAAGGCCGCATGGGAATCGGCCGACACTGGCCCGGCGCGCGTGGAAGCTGCCTCTCCGGCTGAGCGCGAGGCCTTAGGCAAGCTTGGCGCATTTCCGGTGGCGGGCGCGGTGCGGTTCTCGGGAAGCGGGCAGATCGCCGATCTCAACGCCTTGCGCGATGCCTTGCGCGCGGCCTTTGCGGCGCGCGGCGGCACAATCGTCGATGGACGCGCGGTGGTTCGGCAGGCCGGGGGCAAAGTGGCGGTCGAGGGAGTCGAAGCGGACCGGGTGGTGGTCTGCGCGGGCGTGCGTTCGCGCGGGACCATGGAAGCGCTGGGCCACAAGGCACCGATGATTGCCGAGCGCGGCTATCACATCCGCGCCGATGCGGCCGGTTGGCCGGAGGACATGCCGCCGGTGGTGTTCGAGGAGCGCTCGATGATCGTCACGCGCTATCGCGATTGCTTGCAGGCGGCGAGTTTCGTCGAACTGGGCACGGTCGACGCGCCCGCCGATCCGCGCAAATGGGAGCGGCTGGAGCGCCATGTCGCCGAACTGGGCCTGCCTGTGAGCGGGCCGTTCCGCCGCTGGATGGGCTGCCGCCCGACGCTGCCGGACTATCTTCCGGCCATCGGGCGTTCTGCGAAGGCGGACAATCTCTACTATGCGTTCGGGCACCAGCACCTGGGGCTGACGCTGGCGCCCATCACCGGCAAGCTTGTCGCGGCGATGATGGCGGGCGAAAAGCCTGCGGTGCCGCTCGAACCGTTCGACATTCGCCGGTTCGGCTGAGGTTTTCGCGGGGCGGCGGGATCAGCCGCCCCGCGCCGGTTCATTGCGAAGCGCCGATGGTGAACGAATAGGTTAGGGGCTTTAGCGCGATGCGGTAGGGCATGTGCGCCCGGCCATCGAGATTCCAGCCGGTATCGCCGCCCACGCCCGCCTGCGCCGCATCGATCAGCAGCGTGCCATTGCCGTGCGGGCGAATGTCCGAGCTATGCGCCTGCGATGGCGGTTTCATCGCCAGATCGGCATAAGGGAAAGCCAGCGCATTGACCGAAAGCGGCTGCGCGCCGGTGACGCGCAATCCCGCTTTCGCGCCGGTCAGTTCGACCCAGCGTACATCGGTCTTGTTGCCCGATTCCTGTGGGCGGGCGTAATCGTGGAACTGCTCGGCCACGGTGCCCTGCCACTGGGCGATCAGGCCGCCGGTCTTGCGATCGGCATAAGTCTCCTGCGGCCCGCGTCCGAACCAGCGGACATGGTCGAGCATGGCGGGCGTCTCGAAAGCCAGCCCCACGCGCAGCGGATCGGGCAGCGTATCGCGCAGCGGTTCGAAATGGACAGTAACGCCCACCGATCCATCGGCGGCCATCGTCCAGCGCGTCTCGGTCTTCACCGAGCCGACGCCCATGTCGTGGTGGACGACGATGGCATTGCCGTCCCGCTCGATGCCCTCGACGCGGCGATGCTCGGAAAAGTACTGCCACATGGCATGGCTCTTGGGCACGCCGGAGCCGACGTCGTTATCGGTGGGCGAGCGCCAGAAGTTCGGCGCGCCGCCGGTCAGCAGCAGCTTTCCGCCGCGCTCGTAACGGGTCACGAGGCCGGTCGCCTTGTCGATCTCCAGCACCGCATCGCCCGAGGCGAGGCGAAGGGTCGAGGCGGTCTCGCTGGGCGCGACGGCACCGGCTGCAACCGGCAGCACGGCGGGGGCGGAAAGCTCGAACTGCTCCCAGCCGACGACATGGCCAGCCGGCTGCGTCGGCACCACTCCGGCCTTGGCGCGGGCGCGCAGGACGAGGATGCGTTCGGCGGAGGGGTTCTTGGCGGCGGGGATCGGCACGGTCAGCGGGGCGGAGGCGCCCGGTGTCACGTTAGGTCTCGTTAAGGTACCACTAGCGACATCCTTGCCGTTCTCCATCACCGTCCAGTCGAGCGTGAAGCGCGAGAGGTCGATATGGTCGTGGCGGTTGACCACGCGGTAGCCGCTGGCGTCATGCGTAAAGGCAATCGGCGCCTGCACTTTGGCCAGTTCGTAGTATTCGGGATCGGGGGTGCGGTCGGACTGGATCACGCCGTCGCCCACCGGGCTGTCGTCGCCATGGACACCGGGCGCCTTGGGATCTGGATCGTAGTCGAGCCCCTGTCCCCAGTAGGTGCGACCCTGCTTGTCCTTCAGCTCCATGGTCTGGTCCACCCAGTCCCAGATGAAGCCGCCCTGCAACTTGGGATAGGCGCGCATGGTATCCCAATAGCCCTGAAGATCGCCGAGGCTGTTACCCATAGAATGCGCATATTCGCACAGGATCAGCGGCTGCGTGAAGTTCGGGTCCTTGGCGTAGTCGATCAGCTTTGGCACGTCGTCATACATCGGCGCGAAGATATCGACGTAGCTGTTGGTCGGGTGGCGCCAGTTGCTCATGCTCCAGCCGAGGAAGTTGATCAGGCGGGTGGGATCGTTTGCGTGGACCCACTTGCCCGCGGCCTCGAAATTCGCGCCCACGCCGCTCTCGTTGCCGAGCGACCAGAAGATGATCGACGGATGGTTGCGGTCGCGCTGCACCATGCGCTCCACGCGGTCGAGATGCGCGGCCTGCCACTTGGGATCGTTGGCCAGCAGGTACTTGGGATCGTTGCCGTGTTCCTGCGAGAGGCTGAGATAGCCGTGGCTCTCGATATTGGCCTCATCCATGACGTAGAGGCCGTATTCGTCGGCCAGATCGTACCAGCGCGGATCGTTGGGATAGTGCGATGTGCGCACGGCATTGACGTTGGCCGCCTTCATCAGTTCGATGTCGCGGCGCATCGTCGCTTCGGAAACGACGTGGAAGGTCTTGGGATCATGCTCGTGGCGGTTGACGCCGCGGATCATGATCCGCTTGCCGTTCACGCGCACTTCGCCGCCGGCGATCTCCACGGTGCGGAAGCCGATGCGGCGGCTGGTTGCCTCCACAAGCTTGCCATTGGCGTCCAGCAATTCGACCAGCAGCGTATAGAGCTGCGGATCTTCGGCCGACCATGTCCGCACGGCGGGGATTGCGCCGTTCAGCGAAACCGTGCCGCCTTCCGCAGTGCCCTCACGCGTCAGAACCTCGCGATTGCCGTCCAGCACGGTCGCCCGCAAGCGCATGGCGGCGGGCTGACCGGATAGGTCGACCTTCAGGTCCAGCTTGCCGTCGCGGTACTCGTTCTCCAGCCCCGCATCGACGTTGAGGTCGCGGATATGCGTGGCAGGGGCCGCGTAGAGCGTGACGCTGCGCTCGATGCCGTTGACGCGCCAGAAGTCCTGATCTTCCAGATAGCTGCCATCGGCAAAGCGATAAAGTTCGATGGCAACGGTGTTCGTGCCCGCGTGAGCATAGCGCGTCACGTCGAATTCGGCGGGAAGCTTGGAATCCTCCGAATAGCCGACGCGCTGGCCGTTGACCCAGATGTAATAGGCCGCGCCCGCCGCGCCGACCGTCAGCAGCAGCTTGCGCCCTGACCAATTGGCCGGAACCGTGAACTCACGGCGATAGGAGCCGACTTCGTTGAGGTCGTGCTCGATCCACGGCTGGTTGCGCGGGAACGGGTAGCCGCTGCCGACGAAGACCGGGCGACCATGCCCTTCGGCCTGAAGGATGCCGGGGACCTTCATCGTCTCCCACCCGCTCACATCGAAGCCGGGCTTGTAGAAGTCGGCGGGGCGCGCCTCGGGATTGGGCGAGAGGTGAAACTTCCAGTCGCCATCGAGCGAGAGGTGATAGCGCGACTTGCTCACGTCACGCGAAAGCGCGCCGGCGCGGGTTTCGAAGCCATCGAAAGTCGTGTGCATGGGCTCCGCGCCCTGGCGGATGACTTCGGGCTGCTCCCATTCCGGCGGTGCCGTGTCGGCGTGGGCTGGAGCCAGTGAAAGGCCAAGCGCGAGGCTGCCGATGGCGCAGCCCTGAAGAAGATATCGCATGATCACTGACCCTGAAGGCTGCGGACGAAGAACGTGGAAAGGCGGCGCGTCACGTAGTCGATCGGTCCGGTCGAGCGGCCCACGGTGTGCTCGCCGCCGGGCACGACAAGGAGGTCGAAATCCTTGTTCGCGTTCACCAGCGCGTTCACCACCTGCATGGTGGAGGCAGGATCGACGTTGCTGTCCTGCTCGCCCACGATCAGGAACAGCTTGCCCTGAAGCTTTGCGGCGTTGTCCACGCCCGAGGCATCGGCATAGCTCTTGTCGACCGGCCAGCCGAGCCACTGTTCGTTCCAGCTGATCTTGTCCATGCGATTGTCGTAGCAGCCCGCCATGGCGACGCCGGCTTTGTAGAAATCGCCGTGGAACAGCAGCGCATTGAGCGTCGATTGCCCGCCCGCCGAGGCGCCGTAGATGCCGACGCGGCTGATGTCGTAGGACGGATCCTTGGCGGCCATGGCCTTGTGCCACAGGATGCGATCCGGGAAGCCGGAATCCTGCAGGTTCTTCCAGGCCACGTCCTGAAATGCCTTGGAACGGTTGGCCGTGCCCATGCCGTCGATCTGCACGACGATGAAGCCAAGGTCGGCCAGCGCCTGCATGCCGATTACCTTGTCGCCGCCCGAGTGATAGCCGAAGGGCCAGAAGGTCTTGGGCACGAAACTGTCATGCGGACCGGCGTAGATGTTCTCGATCACCGGGTACTTCTTGGCCGGATCGTAGTCGTGCGGGCGCACGACAAGGCCCCAGATATCGCTCTTGCCGTCGCGGGCCTTCGCCGTGAACACTTCGGGGGCGTGGAAACCGGCAGCAGTAAGCCGGCTGATATCGCCCTTGGTGATCGTTGCCACCACGGTGCCGTCGCTGGCGCGGTGGAGTTCGCTGACGGTGGGCACGTCCACGCGCGAATACGTATCGACATAGAACTGCATGTCGGGCGAGAAACGGGCGGTGTGATCGGCGCGCTCGGGGGTGAGCGGCGTCAGGTTACGGCCGTCGAAATCGATGCGGTAGTAGTGGCGGAAATAGGGGTCTTCGCCCGCGTTGATGCCGCTGGCGGCGAACCAGATCTGGCGCTTCTTGTCGTCCACCTTGACGACCTCGCGCACGACCCAGGCGCCGGTGGTGATGCGGTTCTTCACCTTCCCGGTCTTGCCGTCCATCAGGTAGAGGTGGTTCCAGCCGTCGCGTTCGGATGCCCAGACGATTTCGCCCCCAAGCCCGTTCACGTCATGCGCGAAGCGGCGGTCGGCATAAAAGAAGGTCTTGGCATCTTCGGTAACGGCGGCATGGGCAGCGCCGGTCTCGGCATCGACGGCGATAATCCGCGCCTGCCCGAAACCGCGCTTGTCGTAGTCGAATTCCACGCTCTTGCTATCGGCGCGCCAGCGAGCCTCGGAAAGCTGGTAGGGATTGGGGAACAGGGTGGGATCGACCACCGTCTGCCGCCGCGTTGCCACGTCGAACAGCACCGGCTGCTCCTGATCGACCGCGTCGCCCGGCTTGGGGTAGAGCTGGCTGCGCAGCGCGGGCTGAAGCTGGCCATCGGGGGCGGCTTCCACGCGCAGGACGTGGCGCGCGAAGCCGGGGCGCACGCGGTAGATCATCACGTGGCGGCTGTCGGGGGACCATTCGATAGTCTCGGGATCGTAGAAATTGCCCTCCGTCCCGTCGCTGCTGAGGCGGGTCAGATCTTTCGAACCAGCAGGACGCACGACAAGGTTGTTGTCCTCCACTACGGCTTCCCACTTGCCATCGGGCGAGAGGCGCGGGTGGTTGTCGGCGGGCACCGAAAGATCGCGCACCACCCCGAAACCGCGCGGGCGGCGCGGGTCTTTCTCGGCCTCGCAGCGATAGTCGGTGAGCGTGCAGTGCCAGCCCGCGTAGTCGATTTCGAACGCGATGGTCTCGCGGTTGCCCGCATAGGAGAACTGCTCGAACGGCAGGCGCAGCGGCTGGACGGGCTTGCCCATCGCATCGCCGAGCGCCTTGGCGAGCCGCTGCTGGTCGAACGCGGCGGACTTGGCCTGCGTATGAACGTCGAACGTTTCGAATGCGAAACCGCCTTCGACGGTCTTGCGATAGGAGAAGGCGCTGCCATCCGGCGTCCATGTCGCGGGCCAGGCGATCTCGCGCGTCAGATATTGCCAGTCTTCCCGCAGCGCGACCGAGCGCGCGATTTCCGCCTCGCTCGGTGCGGCCATGGCCATTGCCGGAAGCAGCGTGGCGGTGCACGCCAGCAGCAGGGCCGCGAGACGGGGGCGACGGGCGGGGGAGTTCATCGGGCGCGATCCTCGGCTTCTACGGGGCCCATCCCGTTCGTGCCGAGGCCGCGCGGCCGCCCGCGTGGGAGCGGCGGCCGAGGGGAATCAATGGAGGCTGGCGGGATGGCCTTGGGGTATGTTACGGCTAGTATCGTATACTATATTTCGGAAGCGGCAACAGGCAAGTGCCTCTCTCCCCGGCACTATCGGACCAACGCGAAGCCTACGCGCAGGCGCGTGATCGACTTGTTGTAATCGAGCAGGTTCTCGCCATAGCCCGCGAAAGCCTGTGCGAAGAGGTAGAAGTCCGGCCCGCCGCCCAGCAACCGGGGTAGAGGGTAGGAGACCTCGGTATTGATCGCCCCCTTGCCGGACCCGAAATTGAAGCGCGTGTTCGTCGCGATCCGCAGTCCGTCCGGATCGCCGATTTGCAGGAACAGCCCGGTATGGCCGCGATAACGGATGATGTCGGGATTGTCGGACGTGTCGCCCAGATAGAAGGCGAGCTTCGGTGCCACCAGCAGCCGCCAGTCGCCGCCCAGCGGGATGGCGGCCATGGGGGCCACGTAGAAGGTATTCACGCTGCGCGAATCCTCGCCGTCGCGGCCGTTGGATTCGTGCCGAAGCCCGCCCTGCAACGCCAGCGACATGCCATTGTCCAGCACCTTGGCGGGGGAGACGTAGATGAGTTCAGGCTGGTAATCGATATTGTGGAACGGCATCGATTGCGCGCGCAAATCCCAGAACATGCGCTGGGTGTACGTGAAGTGAAGCCCGCCGCGCCACGAGGTGGGCAGGTCCTTGCGCTCGTGCGAGCCGAACAGGTGGTAATCGAAACTGATCTGAAGGCGCGCCTCGGTATCGGTGCCGGGGCCGAAAACCGCGTAGATCGGCTCGTAAGGGCCAAGGTTGTCGATGAAGGCGTTTCCGTAACTGCGATCGGCGGGCGCTGCGGGTGTCGGAGCAGGCGGAAGGGAGGCGGTATGCGGGGAGGGTGGCGGCGATGCCTCAGCCATTCTGACGTCGGCAGGGCTGTGCAAGGCGACTTCGGCCGTCCGCCACTGCGGGATCGATAGCAGGGCGCCATCGGCAAAGGTGCCTGCCGCCAGCCGATAGCGCGCTTTCGCGAAGCCGCCGGGGGGAAGGCTCAGCGATGCCGGGGTGCCGGGTGCGCGTTCCAGCCAGACAGTATTCTGCCGCCCGGCGCTTTCGATATTCGCGGCGACCCGGTCGGGAAGTGCCACGGTGACCGGAGCAGCGCCGGGATTGAGGAAGCGCAGTTCGACAGGCACCGTGCCGTCGGCCTCGGCCTCCGACACGCTGCCGATCAGCGTTTCCACGGGCTCCTCGGCATGGGCCGAGAGCGGCATCAACAGGACCGCGCCGGGAAGGCACCTGGCAAGTATCCGGCGCGCGGCAAGACGATCGGTCATTGGCAATCCCCTGTCGCGCCATTTCATACGGGCAGGAGGATATCGGCCGCCGCGACCAAACACAAACGCCTTGAAGTTATGGATGTTTGCGCTTTCGGCAACGTGTGCCCGGCGCGCGACTGGGCGCGCCGGGCGGGCGTCGGGTCAGGCGATGGTGGGGACGATACCACCTTCGACGCGAATGGCCGCGCCATTGGTGATCGCGCCGAGCGGGCTGGCCAGCAGCGCCACTTGCGCAGCGATCTCGTCGGCTTCGATCAGGCGGCGGATCAGCGAGAGCGGGCGCATCTTGGTGAAGAATTCGGCCTCGCGCTCGGCCTCGGGCGCGTCCTTGTTATCGACCACCGAGCGGATGAACTCGACGATCCCTTCCGAGCGCGTGGGTCCGGGCATGACCGAGTTGACGGTGACGCCGGTCCCGCGCGTCTGCTCGGCGAGGCCGCGCGCGATGGCGAGCTGGGCGGTCTTGGTCATGCCGTAGTGGATCATCTCGCCCGGGATCACGAGCGCGCTTTCGCTGGCGATGAAGATCACCCGGCCCCAGTTCTTGGCGAGCATCTTGGGGAAGTAGTGACGGGCAAGGCGTGCGCCGCTGACGACATTGACTTCGAAGAAGTGGTGCCAGTCGGCATCGGTAATCTCGGTGAAGGGCTTGGCCTCGTAAATGCCGAGATTGTTGACGAGGATGTCGACCTCGGGCGCGGCGGCGATCAGTGCTTCGGCACCTTCTGCGGTAGCCGGATCGGCCAGCACCGAGCGGACCTTGCCGCCATTCGCGCTGCTTGCGGCGACTTGCGCGGCGGCGGCGTCCAGCTTCTGCTGGTTACGGCCCGAGATGACGACATCGACGCCTTCGGCGGCCAGTCGCTCGGCAATGGCAAGGCCGATCCCGGCGGTGGAACCGGTGACGAGAGCGCTCTTTCCGGCGAGTTTCAGATCCATGCGAAATTTCCTTTGGGGGGAGAGGGGTTAGGAAACTCGAAGATAGGCGGGCCGGCGTTTATTGATTAGATAGAGACTTGGCATCTCAGAATTGCATTGGATTCACGGATCGATGGACAACCGCTTCGGGGAAATGCAGATCTTCCTTGCGGTATCGCAGAGCGGCAGCCTTGCCGGAGCGGCCAGAGCGCTGCGGCTGACGCCCTCTGCGGTCAGCCGCGCGCTTGCCCGGCTGGAAGCGCGGCTCGGCGTGCAGCTTATCGCCCGCACCACGCGCGCGCTGTCGCTGACGGCAGAGGGAGAGATCTACCGTGCCCGCGTCGCCGGGCTCATTGCCGAAGTGGACGAGGTGGAGCGGGGGTTCGGCGGTGAGTCGGACGTGCCGCGCGGGCCCTTGCGGGTGAACAGTTCGGTGCCGTTCGGCACCCAGTGTCTGCTGCCGATCCTTCCCCGGTTCCTCATGCGGCATCCCGCCGTGCGCGTGAATCTGGCCCTCGCCGACGAACTCGTGGACCTTGTGGAAGCGCGCGCGGACATCGCCATCCGCATTGGTCCGCTGCGCGATACCGGGCTCAAGGCCAAGAAGCTGGGGCGCAGCGGGATGGCGCTCGTGGCGAGCCCGGCGTACCTTTCCGAGCGCGGCACGCCCGCGCATCCGCGCGATCTCGCCCGTCATACCTGCCTGCAATTCAGCTTTCGCCGGGCGATGGACACCTGGCCGTTCCGAATCGACGGCGCGCTGGTCCAGCGTCCGGTCGAGGGGGCTTTTCTCGGCAACTCGGGCGAAGTCGTGCGGCTGATGGCGGTGGCGGGCGGCGGCATCGCCCGGCTCGGCCGCTTCCATGTCGCCGCCGATCTTGCCGCCGGGCGACTGGTGGAGGTTCTTGAAGACTACAACCCCGGCGATCACGAGGATATCCATGCGCTCTATGTCGGCCATCAACGGCTGGCTTCGCGCATCCGGGCCTTCCTCGATTTTCTGGAAGCGGATTTGCGCCTGCCCTGACTGTTCGGAAATATCGAACGTTTGGCGCAGGATTATCGTGGTTTTCCGAAGATCGGAAAAGGCGCATTCACGCTCTCACACCGCCGGTCCGCGGCTTTTCCGAAGCGACCGGCAATCCTTGCAGGAGCAGCGGCGTGACCCGGATGATCGAAACCTTGAACCAGCGCGCGCAGCCCTTCGCCAACATGGCGCAGCCTGTCATCGTCGCGATCGGCACCGCCGGACTGACCGGCGGCACTATGGCAGCGATCGGGCTGATCGCGGATCGCGCCCTGCGCCGCCACAGGGCCTCCTGACCTATCCGCGCCAGCGTGTGAGCGGCACGACCAGCGGTACATCGTCCAGCATGCGGCTGTAACCGGTCACACCGTAGACGGTCCGCAGGGTTTCCTCGGTCAGGACTTCGGCAGGCGGCCCGTCAGCGACCAGCCGGCCGTTATCGATTACCAAGAGCCGGTCGCAGTGCCGCGCGGCGAGATTGAGGTCGTGCAGCACGGCTAGCACCATCGCCCCGCCCTGCGCTTCGCGCACCAGCATTTCCATCACGTCGATCTGATGGCCGGGGTCCAGCGAGGCCAGCGGCTCGTCCACCACCAGCGCCTTGGCCCCTACCGCCAGCGCGCGGGCGAGCAGTGCCCGGGCCCGCTCGCCGCCCGAAAGTTCGGTGGCGACCCGTTCGGCCAGATGGGTAACGTCCGCGCGGGCCATGGCCTCTTCGATGGCGGCCTGATCCTCCTGCGCGATGCGCGAGATCGGCCCCAGATGCGGCAGGCGGCCCAGCGCGACCAGCCGCTCCACCGTCAGCGGCCAGTGGAGCGTCTGCCCCTGCGGCAGGTAGGCCACGCGGCGGGCACGGTCGCGGGCGGGCAATTGTGCAAGATCCTGGCCGTCCAGCGTGACCGTGCCCTCATGCGGGTCGATCAGGCCCACCAGCGCGCGAACCAGCGTGGACTTGCCCGCGCCATTGGGGCCGATCACGCCGATCAGCGTGCCGGGCTCGAAACGGGCGCTGATCCCGTGCAGTACATCCCGCCGGCCCAGCCGGACGGAGAGGTTCTCGGTCGAAATCGTCACCACAGGCGGCGCTCCCGGAGCAGGTGGAAGAGGAAGACGGGAACGCCCAGGAAAGCGGTCACCACGCCCAGCTTGAGTTCGGCATCGGTGGGGATCAGGCGGACGAGGATGTCCGCGCCGGTCAGCAGCACTGCGCCGCCCAGCAGCGACGGGACCAGCAGTGCGGACGGGCTGCGGTCCGTCAGCGGGCGGATCAGGTGCGGCACGATCAGCCCGACGAAGCCGATGGCGCCCGAGACGGCAACCGCGCCGCCGACGCCGATCGCCACGCCCAGCATCAGCCGGCGGCGCGTGCGGCGCAAGTCGACGCCGAGCGACCGGGCGCCGTCCTCACCCAGCGAGAGCGCGTCGAGCGCGCGCGGATCGATCAGCAGCAGCGTGGCCCCGACAACGATGCAGGGCAGTGCGATCCAGACATGCTGCATCGCCCGGTTCTCGATCGAACCCAGCAGCCAGGACATGATCTCCATCGCCGCGAAAGGATTGGGCGAGAGGTTGAGCGCAAGGCTGATCCCCGCGCCCGCCAGTGTCGAGACGGCAATGCCGGCAAGGATCAGGCTGAGCGGGCTTTCCGAGCGTCCGGCGAGAGCGAAGAGCAGGGCAATGGCAAGCAGTCCGGACAGGATGGCCATCAGCGGCAATAGTGCCGGGTGCCATTCGGAAAGGCCGAAATAGAGCGCGATCACCGCGCCCAGCGCCGAGGCATTGGAGGCGCCGAGTACCGATGGCTCGGCCAGCGGATTGCGCAGGTAGCCTTGAAGCACGGCGCCGGACAGGCCCAGCATCGCGCCGACCATGAGCCCGATCAGCGTGCGCGGCAGGCGCAGTTGGAGAAGGATCGCCCGGGCGACCGGATCGTCATGCCCGGCCAGCGCGCCCACGATCCGCCCGAGGCCGAGCGAGACCGGGCCAAGGCTCATCGAGCCGAGGGCGACGAACGCCACGGCGAGGCCCAGCAGCGGGATCAGGGCACGGTGGCGCGCCCGCTGGATTGAGGGTGATGATGTACTGAGAGATTGCACGAATACCTCGCATCGGATCGGCGCCCCGCCACGCTTGTGTCCCGGGTACGTGTTGGTAAGGAGCCATGGCATGGCTCTCGGAAAAATCCACCTTCGCCTGCGGCTTGCCGCGTGCATGATGATTGCGGCCTTGCCCGGAGCCGGTGTGAGTGCGGGGGCCGAGCGTACCGCCGTGCGGCCCCATCGGATCGTCTCGCTCAACCTTTGCGCGGACCAGTTGCTGGTCGCGCTGGCCGATCGCGACCAGATCGCCGGGCTGACGCGCTATGCCACCGATGCGCAGATGTCGGCGGTGGCCAGTCAGGCGAAGGGACTGCCGGTGTTCGGCGGTTCGGCCGAGGAAGTGATCGCGGCCGATCCAGATCTCGTGGTGGGCATGCCCGCGCGGCGCAATCCCTCGATCACGGTGCTGAAGGGACGGCACTATCCCGCGCTCGACCTTAAGGCGGCGCGTGACTACGACGAAATCCTCGGCTCGATCCGCGATGTCGCCCGTGCGGTCGGCCATCCCGAGCGCGGAGAGGCGCTGATCGCGCGGATGAACGCCGATCTTGCCGGGCTGCCGCGCATGCCGGGCCACAAGGTCGCGGCCTATTACCAGCGGAGCGGATACCTCACCGGAACCGGCACGCTGGTCGATGACCTGATGACGCGCGTCGGCCTGGTCAATCTTGCTGGAAAGCTGGGCAAGCCGGTGCTCTCGCAGGTGAGCCTTGAGGAAATGGCCATGGCGCGGCCGGACTTCATCGTGGTGGACAGCGCCACGCAGACCGTGACCGACAAGGGCACCGAGATGATGCACCACCCCATTCTCGCGAACATCCCGCGCGTGGCCATTCCGCAGGCCTGGACAGTCTGCGGCGGCCCGGCCTACGTCAAGGCCGCGCGCTTGCTGGCAGCGCAAGTGAACAAGCCCCGGCTCAACGCTCACTGACGTGGCTGCTCCTGTCGAGGCGAGCCTGCCAGCCGCGTCGTTCCAGTTCGGGGATGACATCCGGTTCGAGAGGATGGCCCAAGCAGAGCAGCGCGATGAAGCGCCAACTCGCCGGAACGTCGAGCAGGTCGGTAACGAAGCCGGGCTCGACGATCGACACCCAGCCCAGCCCTAGCCCACGTGCCCGGGCGGCAAGCCATAGCGTGTGGATCGCAAGAACCACCGAATAGGCACGAGTTTCCGGCATGGTCGCGGCGCCAAGGCCGAAGCCCGTCGTCGTCGCGTCATCGCAGAATACCGCAATCACTTCGGGTGCCTCGCGGATGCCGTGAAGCTTCAGCGCGGCATATTTCGACCGGCGTTCAGCATCGGGCATGGCGGCAGCGGCCGCTGCCTTTTCGGTATCGGCATGGCCCGCGAGCGTCTCGCGCAAGGCGGCCGAGCGAACCCGCACAAAGCGCCAGGGCTGCGAATTGCCGACCGAGGGCGCAAGCTGCGCCACCGCTAGCAGTTCGGCCACGCGCTCCTCGCCAATCGGCTCCTTGCGGAAATGACGCACATCGCGCCGCCACGCCAGCAGTTCGGCCAGTTCGCTTGTGAATTCCGGGCTGAAGTCAGGGGCGGGCGGAGACGGCATCGTCAGAATTCGATGCCGGCCTGCGCCTTCACGCCGGAGCGGAACGGATGCTTCACCAGCGTCATCTCCGTCGCTAGGTCCGCCGCCTCGACCAGCGCCTCGGGCGCATTGCGGCCGGTGACGACGACGTGCTTCATCTCCCCGCGCGATGTCAGCACTTCCAGCACTTCGTCGAGCGGCAGGTAGTCGTAGCGTAGCACGATGTTGAGTTCGTCGGCGAGCACCATGTCATAGGCGGGATCGGCGATCATGCGCTTCACCTCGTTCCACGCCTCGCGCGAAAGTTCGATGTCGCGGGCGCGGTCCTGCGTGTTCCAGGTGAAGCCTTCGCCCATCGGCTTGAATTCGACATTGTCCGGGAAGGCATCGAAGACGACCTTTTCGCCGGTGGTCATCGCGCCTTTCACGAACTGGACGACGCCCACTTTCTTGCCGTGACCGATCATGCGCACCACCATGCCGAGCGCGGCGGTGGTCTTGCCCTTGCCCTTGCCGGTGTGGACGATCAGCAGGCCCTTTTCGACCGTCTTTCCGGCCATGATCTTGTCATGCGCGGCCTGCTTCTTCTTCATTTTCTCGGCGTGCTGTTCGTCGGTACGCTGCACCATGGTCATGCTCCTGAGAGGGCCGCGAGCGTCAGGCCCGCGCTGTTCGATCGGGGTTTCCAGAGGCCGCGCTCCAGCGCTTCGGCAAGGCGGGCGGCGGTTTCGCGCAAGGCGGCGGGGTTGGCCTCGGCCATGAAATCACGCACCGCCTCGTCCTCGATGAAGGCGGCGTGGACGGCGTCGAAGTGGTGGTCCTTCACCGCGTGGGTGGTGGCGGCGAAGGCGAAGAGGTAATCGACCGAGGCGGCGATTTCGAACGCGCCCTTGTAGCCGTGGCGCATGACGCCGGCGATCCACTTGGGATTGGTGACGCGCCCGCGTACGATGCGGCCGATCTCGTCCTCCAGTGTGCGGACGACCGGGCGTTCCGGGCGGCTGTGGTCGTTGTGATAGCTGATCGGCGCGCGGCCTTTCAGATGCTCGACAGCGGCGGCGATGCCGCCTTCGAACTGGTAGTAATCGTCGCTGTCGAGCAGGTCATGCTCGCGGTTGTCCTGGTTCTGGACCACGGCATCGACCGAGGCGAGGCGGGCGGCGAAAAGGCCGCGCTCGGCATCGCCTTCCACCCCGCCGCCATAAGCGTAGCTGCCCCAGTCGAGATAGACATCGGCGAGATCGCCACGCTCTTGCCAGATCTTCTCGTCGATCATCGCCTGAAGCCCGGCGCCGTAGGCACCCGGTTTCGATCCGAACACGCGCGCACCGGTGCGGCGGGTGGCCTGCGTTTCGGCCTCGCCATCTTCGACCAATTTGGCGGTTTCGGCGCGGTGGCGTTCGGCGGCGGGGTTGTCGCCCAGCGGTTCGTCGAGCGCCATGACGGCGCGCGCGGCGCTGTCGATCAGGTCGATCTGCTCGGGAAAGGCGTCGCGGAAGAAGCCGGAGACGCGCAAGGTTACGTCCACGCGCGGGCGTCCGAGTTCGGCCACGGTCATCACCTCGAAGCCGACCACGCGGCCCGAAGTCCAGTCCCAGCGCGGGCGTACGCCCATCAGCGCGAGGGCCTGGGCGATATCGTCGCCGCCCGTGCGCATGTTGGCGGTGCCCCATGCGGAGAGGGCCATGGCCTGCGGGTATTCGCCCTCGCGCTGGAGGTAGTCCTCTACAAGCAGATCGGCGGACTTGCGGCCGAGTTCCCAGGCGACGGCAGTGGGCACGGCGCGGGTGTCGACCGAGTAGAAGTTGCGGCCAGTGGGGAGCACGTCCGGCCGCCCGCGCGTGGGCGCGCCGGAGGGGCCGGGCAGCACGAAACGGCCATCGAGGCCGGCCAGCAAGGCTTCGGCCTCACGTGGGCCGCACAGATCGATGCGGGGGGCTAGGTCGGTGCGGATGGCATCGAGGACGGCCAGCGTCCTGTCCCCCGCTCCGCTCATCCTGAGCTTGTCGAAGGATGCTGGCGCTGCGATGTGGTCCTTCGACAAGCTCAGGATGAGCGGAGCTTGGATAGTTTCGCTGACCCATTCCGCTGCCAGCAGTTCGAGCCGTTCGACGGTGTCGCCATGCGTGCGCCATGGCTCTTCGGATACCGTCCCGAGCGCTTCCGGCCGGGCGCCATTCCAATGGTCTCCCATCCTGCAGTCGAGCGGGTCGAAGTCCAGACCGAAGTCCTCCGCCATCGCCCGCAGGAGTGAGGCTTGTCCGGCATGGTCATACCCACGCGGGGTGCGTGCCAGCGCCACCAGAAGGTCGCGCCGCAAGCGGCCCTCGGGCGACTGGGTGAAGACATGCAGACCATCGCGGATCTGCAATTCCTTCAGTTCGCACAAGTAGTTGTCGATGGCCGAAAGCGCGTCGTCATCGTCGCCGCTGGCCCCGGCATCGCGGTCGAGGCCGTGGCTGCGCGCGAGATCGAGAATGTCCCGACGCAGCCGGTCGAGACGGCGCGGGTCCATTCCGGCGGCGAGGTAATATTCGTCCACCAGCGCCTCAAGCTGCTTGAGCGGACCGTAAGTCTCGGCGCGGGTCAGCGGCGGGGTGAGGTGATCTACGACCACTGCGCCGATGCGGCGCTTGGCTTGCGTGCCTTCGCCGGGATCATTGACGATGAAGGGATAGAGTTGCGGCAGCGGCCCGGCGCATATTTCCGGGAAGCACTCGCGCGAGAGCGAGATGGCCTTGCCGGGCAACCACTCCAGATTGCCGTGCTTGCCGACATGGACCACCGCCTGCGCGCCGAATTCCTGCGCCAGCCAAACGTGGAAGGCGAGGTAGGCGTGCGGCGGCGGCAGGGCCGGATCGTGATAGCTGGCTTTGGGATCGATGTTGTAGCCGCGCGCGGGCTGCACGGCGACGGCGAGATTGCCGAAGCGGTGCACCGGCAGGCGGAACGCGCCATCCCGCACGAAGGGATCGGCCGAAGGCTCTCCCCAGCGTTCGGACATGGCCTTGCGCGCGCTTTCGGGCACCGCTGCGAAAGCGGCTTCGTAGGCCGAAAGCGGCAGCGAGACTTCGCCGGGACGGTCCAGCGATGTCAGGTCGTTGGTCACGCCGCCGGTCATCACGCGCATCAGCGCGGCGCCGTTCTTGGGCGCGTCGCCGGTGTCATAGCCCGTCTCGGCCAGAGCGGCGATGATCGCAGCGGTGCTGGCGGGGGTATCGAGGCCGACGCCGTTGCCGATCCGCCCGTCGCGGTTGGGATAGTTCGCCAGGACCAGCGCGACGCGGCGCTTGGCAGCCGCCGTGCGGCGCAGGCCCGCCCAGTTCGCGGCAAGATCGGCGACGAACGCCACTCGGTCCGGCGCCACGCGCGGGACGACGATGCCGCATTGGGTCACTTCGTCAAATCGCTCCGCTGCCTTGAAAGCGACCGCGCGGGTGAAAACGCGCCCGTCCACCTCCGGCAGCGCGACGTTCATGGCGAGATCGCGCGGGCCCAGACCGCGCGCGGAGCCCTGCCATTCGCTTTCCTCCACGCCCGCGAAGGCGACTTGCAGGATCGGGCAGTCCGCCTTTTCGAGAATGCCCGGCTTGCGATCGTCGCCTGCCGAGGACGAGGCGAAGCTGGTGGCATTGACGATCACATCGGGCGCGATCTCGCCTAGCAATCCGCTCAGCCAGTCCACCGCGAAAGGCTCTCGCAGGGCGCGAACGTGAACGGCAGCGACGTTGAAGCCGCGCTCCCGCAGCGCCGCGATCATGGCGTCCACGGCATCGAGCGTGCCCGCGATCATCAGCGCGCGGTAGAACACCAGCAGCGCGAGCGGGCGGCCTTGGGCCCAGCCTGCCTGCACGTCGGCAAGCCCAGCGCGCTCGGTGCCCGCAAGGTAGAGCCCGGCGTCGGCTACCGGCACCGGATCATCCGGCTCGCCCGCGTCATGGTCGATGGTCCGGGCGGCGGTGCGCAGGAACGAGAGGGCATTGGCCATGCCGCCCTGCCGCAGATAATCGCGCATCCGCTCGCGCAATTCGGCGGGCAGGGTGGAGGCGCGGTCGAGCGCCGGGTCTGCCTCGCGCCCATCGGCAATGGCGGCGAAGGCAATGCCGTTCTCGCGCGCGACGCGGGCGATCTCGTCGATGCCGTAGCCCCAGTAGCTCTTTCCGCCGAGAAGGATCACGCAGACGAACCTGGCCTTGGCGATCACCTTTTCGACATAGAGGTCGATCGAATAGGGGTGGCGCAGTTGCAGCAGATTGGCAAGGCGAATGCTGGGAGAACCCTCCAGCATTCGCGCCGCCGCGCCCGCGAAGCAGGCGAGTTCGCTGTCCGCCACGGTGAGGATCACCATGTCGCCGGGAGACTGGTCGAGGTCGATCGCCTCCTCGCCGCCCGAGATCGTCCCCGGCGTGGCGGACAGAAGGTGCATCAGGCGTTCCCCCCGCAACTGCGACAGAACTCTGACTCGTCATTGCGAGCGTAGCGAAGCAATCCAGTGCGGCTCTGCGCGACTCTGGATTGCTTCACCCGCTTCGCGGGTCCGTAATGACGAGGGTAGGGGGGGGCGGCGAAGGTGGGCATGAGGGAGAACCTCAAGCCGCTACCGTGCCGAGAACATGCGCAAGCCCAGCCTCGATGGCGGCGCGGTCCAGCCCCTTCTGGCCGATGATGACAAGCTGGGTGCGGCGCACGTCCTGCGGCAGCCACGCACGGTCGTAGAAGTGCTGGATGCGCGGGCCCACGGCCTGCACCACAAGGCGGCTCGGCTTGCCCGAAACCGCGACCATGCCCTTCACGCGCAGCACGTCGTGCTCTGCGATCAGGTCCTTCAGACGGGCGAGAAGAGCGTCGAGATCGACCACATCGCTGCCGGAAACGACGAAGCTGTCGAAGTCGTCATGGTCGTGATCCTCGTCCAGCCCATCGATGTGCGAGGGACGGGAATCGAGATCGTCCTCGGCAGCGGCGGTGATGCCCAGCAGCGCGGCGATGTCGACCGCGCCGTGATCGGCACGCACGATCTTCACGCCGGGGCGCGTCTCGGCCAGCACCAGCGTCTCGACATGGGCGAGGGCATCGGCGTCGACGAGGTCGGTCTTGTTGAGCACGACCATGTCGGCGCAGCCCAGCTGTTCCTCGAACAGTTCTTCCAGCGGGCTTTCGTGGTCCAGCATCGGGTCGGCCGCGCGTGCTGCCGCCAGCGCCGCCTCGTCGGTGGCGAAGCGGCCGGCCGCGACGGCATCGGCGTCGATCAGCGCGACCACGCCGTCAACCGTGGCGCGGGTGCGGATGTCGGGCCACTGGAAGGCCTTTACCAGCGGCTTGGGCAGGGCAAGGCCGCTGGTCTCGATGATGATGTGATCGGGCTTGTTCTCGCGGTCGAGCAGCTTCTGCATCGTCGGCAGGAAATCGTCGGCGACGGTGCAGCAGATGCAGCCATTGGCCAGTTCGACGATGTCGTCTTCCGGGCAGGCCTCGTCATTGCAGCCCTTCACCAGTTCGCCGTCCACGCCGACATCGCCGAACTCGTTGATGATCAGCGCAAGGCGGCGGCCCTTGGCGTTCTGCAGCAGGTGGCGGATCAGCGTGGTCTTGCCGGCGCCCAGAAAGCCGGTGATGACGGTGGTGGGAATTTTGCTCATGTATCGTCTCCCGCGCGCCGGTAACTCGGAAGCGGCGGGGCGGGCCGTCTCTTGCGGACGACGCGGACACACGGGCGTCGGGCAGGCGCGCGAGCGCCCGACGTGGCATGCCGCTGCGGCCCCGGCCGCATGCATCACGTCGCTCAGACGGAGAGTTACCGTGCCTTGGCCAATCCCTGGACCCGGGCAAGAGCGACATCGACCCCGGCAGGTCTCCTGGCTTGCGGGTCACGGCACGATGCACCGCCTTCCCAGGCCTCGCATGACTTAGCGTCCGGCCCAGTGGCTGCGGGCAGAGGCTTTGCCCCGCCGCGAATGTGCATCGCGCTCGCCGCTTACAGTTGCAGGGACAGCCCCGGATTGGAGTGGCAGGCCACTCGTACCGTGTTCCCATTTTAAGCCCCTTGCGGGGCACCGGCGCGATAATAGTGTTCACCGTCGCCCCGGTCGGGGGCTGCGGCGGACAGACAGGCTCCTAGCCGTCGCCGTGTCCGCCCGCAAGTGTCGGGCCCCGGGCAAGCGCCGGGATCGCACGCGCAGGCCGATCCAAAACGCGATGACGATGAGCAACGCATCAGGCTCGCGGTACAGATCCCCTCGATTTTGCATCTAATGCGATTGACTCGCAAGTTGGGACTCTGTTAGCAGCTCCAGAAATGCGAATGGTTCGCAATAACGCGGCCAAGGCGCACTTTCGGAGCCGTCATGAACACGCGCGCGGGCAAGGTCCGTAAAGGCATCGGCAAAGGCAATCTCGCGGCAAGACTGCTGGCGGCGGTTCCGGCCAATTATGCGCTGTCTTCGCTGGCGGCGGCCTGCGTTGCCCGCGCGTTGGCGCATGGTCTTGCGGTCTCCGCGCCCGAAGCGAGCATGGCGGCCACGCTGCTGTCGTTCGCGATCTTCGCGGTGCTGGCGCTGGCGGCGTTCGGCATGCGTTTGGTGGCGCGGCTGTGGTTGTGGATGCTCGTTTCGGGCGCGGTCATGGCCGGTTACCTCTGGTTTTCTTTGACAACGGGGGGCCGCCTGTGAAGGAGAGCCTGCGGCAATCGATGGCGCTCGTGCACACCTGGACGGGGCTGGTGCTGGGCTGGCTGCTGTTTGCGATGTTCGCCACGGGTACTTCGGCCTATTTCCAGGACGAGATCACCCGCTGGATGCAGCCCGAAGTGACCGGCACGGCCGATCCAGTGGCATCGGCGCAAGGCGCGGTCCGCTTCCTCCAGCGCACCGCGCCAGACGCGAGCTTCTGGTTTCTCACGCTTCCCAACGGGCGCAGTGCCACCACGCAGGCCTTCTGGTACCCAGGCACCGGCACCAGTGGCCAGACCGAGGCCGTACTCGATGAAAGCGGCCGGGAAGTGACTGTGCGCCAGACCAACGGCGGCTACTTCCTCTATCGCTTCCATTTCGACCTGCATTACCTGCCGGTCCTCTGGGCCCGCTATCTAGTGGGCATCGCGGCGATGTTCATGCTGGTGGCGATCCTCTCGGGCGTGATCACGCACAAGAAGATCTTCGTCGACTTCTTCATGCTGCGCTTCGGCAAGGGGCAGCGATCGTGGCTGGACGCGCACAACGTGACCGCCGTGCTGGCGTTGCCGTTCCACCTGATGATTACCTTTACCGGGCTGGTGACGCTGGCGGCGATGTACATGCCGTGGGGCATTTTGGCGAACTACGCCTCGCCCGACACATTCCAGTCCGCGGTTTTCGGCGACCCACCCGCAGCCGAACGCAGCGGCAGGAACGTGCCCCTTGCCGACCTTGCGCCGCTGATGCGCAAGGCATCGGCGCAGTGGGGCGGGCGTGAGGTTGGCGTGGTGCGGATCAACAATCCGGGCGATGCGACCGCGACGATCGCGCTGACGCGCGGGCCGGGCGAGGCGATGGGTTCACGCGGCGAAGTCATGGTCTTCGATGGCCCCAGCGGCCGCCAGACCGGCGGCAGCCTGCCGCAGGGCGCCGCGCTCAAGACCGAGAGCGTGATGATCGGCCTCCATTCGGGACGCTTCGCGCAGATTGCGCTGCGCTGGCTCTATTTCCTGAGCGGCCTTGCCGGAACCGCGATGGTCGGCACCGGGCTTGTGCTCTGGACCGTCAAGCGCCGCCAGCGCCTGCCCGATCCGGAGCGCCCGCATTTCGGCTTCCGCCTCGTGGAAAAACTCAACATTGCGACGATTGCCGGGCTGGGCTGCGCCATTCCCTCTTACTTCCTCGCCAACCGCCTGTTGCCCACGGGGATGGCGGCGCGCGCGGACTGGGAGATCCACACGATGTTCCTCGTCTGGCTGGGCGTGCTGATCTGGGCGCTGGTGCGCCCGGCTGCGCGGGCATGGCTTGAGGCGCTCAGACTGGCGGCGCTGCTTTTCTCGGCGGTACCGCTGGTCAACGCCTTCACCACCAGCCGGGGGCTGCCTGTCAGTCTGATGAGGGGGGACTGGCTGTTCGTGGCTTTCGATATGGTCATGCTGTCGCTTGCGGCTGCCTTCGCGCTGGCGGCTACGAGGCTTGCGGCACGCCAACGCAAGGCGTCGTCCGGCCGGGCGGTGGGCAGGGAAAAGGCAGTGCGGGCATGACCCACGTTCTGGGCATCCTGCTCGCGCTGGCCGGTTTCTGGGCGCTGGCAGTGTCCATGCCGCGCCACCAGCGCGACCTTTCCGGGCGAACGCTCGCGAAGAGCCACGCCTTTACCGCCCGGTGGGCCGGATGGACCCTGCTGGCGGCGGCGCTTGCCGTTGACATGGCTGGGTTTGGCGGCGGCTATGGCCTCGTTGCCTGGTGGGCGCATCTGACAGTGGGTGCGTGGCTGACGGTGGCGCTGCTCCACCTGCCGAAACGCTAAGTCAGCCGGGCATGTGTACCCGCGCGTAGTCGTCGTCAGTCGCGCGGCCGAGCATCTCGCGATAAGGCGCGAAGTGCGGCATCTCGGGCGTTACCAGCCCCAGCGCCACCTCCTCACCCTCGACCAGCTTGCGCAGGGCGAGCGGCGCGGCGGCGGGAACGAGCTGCGAGCCCTTGCCCACTTCCAGCGTGGTGAGAATGCCGAACAGCCCACCATCGATGGTCGGGCGCGAGAGGATGGCAAGGCGATATTGCCCCTGCTCGTTGGTCACGAGGTAGATATGGCCGGAAAGGTTGGGCATCGAGACTTGCCCCGCCTGCTCGAAACGCGCGTCTGACCGGCCGGATTCGGCGAAAGCGAGGCAGGCCTTGGCGCTGTCCCACCGGATTGTCGTCAGATAGGCGAACAGGCTGCCCGGCGTGCCGAAGCTGGGGCGCAAGGTGAGGTAGCGGCCTTCCAGCCAGGCCACGGCCGAGCGGGCATAGGCCCCCAATGCTTCGGGGGCGACATCTCCGGCGCTAGGCAGTGGTGCAGGCGTGCCCGCGACAGCGCCGGGGCGCAAGTTCACGCCCAGCGCTTCCTCGATCCGCAGCAGCGTCGCCAGCGTGAAAGGGCGCTTGCCGGCCAGTGCCTTTTCCAGCGTCGAGAGGCTGATCCGCGCCATGTCGGCCAGCGCCTGGCGCGACATGCGCCGCCGCGCGATCTCCTCGCGGACGAGGCGCGCGGCCTCTGCGCTTTCGGGAGCGATCGGGGCGGAATCCGGCAAGTCGGTCTGGGGTATCGTCATGTCCACCTATTTCCGCACAAATGCGCACATTCCGTCAATGGCTGCATCAACAGGGGCAATCTGCGCACGCGTGCGGCTGGAACCGGCCAATAGTGCTCGTGGCTGTGCGCACCGCCATGCGCATAGAGGGAGGGCTCCCGAACATCCAAGGAGCCTGTCATGCCGCAATCACCCGCTTTCCGCCCTCTCGCCTTTCGGGGCGCGCTGATCCCTGCCGTCGTGCTGGCGCTGGGCGCACCGGTTGCCGTCGCGGTCCAGTCAACCGCCGCCCTTGCCGCCGACGAAGCCGAGGACGCGGCGACCGACGACGGGCCCGCTGCCGGCACGCTGATGCTGCGCGGGCAGGGCATTGCCGAGAGCTTGCCAGCCGTCCGCCTCGGCACCGACATGGACGTGACGGTGACTGGCCAAGTGGCCCGCGTGCGCGTGACGCAGGCCTTCCGCAACACGTCGGGCAAGTGGATGGAGGCGCATTACCTCTATCCGCTGCCGCAGGACGGGGCGGTGGACTCGCTGAAGATGGTTGTCGGCCAGCGCGTGATCGTCGGCCATGTCCAGCCGCGCGAGAAGGCGCGTGAGACGTACGAGGCGGCCAAGGCCAGCGGCCGCAAGGCCGGTCTTGTCGAGCAGCAGCGGCCCAACATGTTCACTACAATGGTCGCCAATGTCGGCCCCGGCGAGACCGTGCTGATCGCCATCGAATATCAGGCCCCGGTCACGCAGGCGAACGGCACCTTCTCGCTGCGCCTGCCGCTGGTGGCCGGCCCGCGCTACACGCCGCCGCACACGCTGACTTCGGCGCCCGCCGTGGAGGATGCCAATGCCGTGACCGCTGCGCCGGTGCTCGATCCGAAGGTGGGTTCGGGGCTCAATCCCACGTCGATCTCGGTACGCCTTGCTCCCGGCTTCGATGTCGCCAACCTCATCAGCCGCTATCACAAGGTGAATATCACCGGCCCGCTGGACGACCGCACCGTCCGTCTTGCCGAAAGCGTTCCCGCTGACCGCGACTTCGTGCTGGAATGGCGCTCGGCCTCGGCCGATCCGACGCTGGGGCTTTTCGCCCAGCACACCGACAAGGGCGACTTCGTGATGGCCTCGGTCACGCCGCCGGCCGACCTTTCCAACTTGCCCACGCCCCCACGCGAGATGGTCTTCGTGATCGACAACAGCGGCTCGATGGGCGGCGATTCGATGGACGAGGCCAAGGCCAGCCTGATCCACGCGCTCGGCACGCTGCGCCCGCAGGACCACTTCAACGTGATCCGCTTCGACGATACCATGACCCGCCTGTTCGACCACAGCGTGGCCGCCACGCCCGATCAGGTGGCGCTGGCCAAGCGTTTCGCGGACTCGCTGGAGGCACGCGGCGGCACCGAGATGCTGCCCGCGCTGAAGGCCGCGCTGGAGGATGCGGGAACTGGCGGCGAGGCCGATGCGCTGCGCCAGATCGTGTTCCTCACCGATGGCGAGATCTCCAACGAACGCGAGATGATGGCTGCAATCGGTGCCGACGGCGGGCGCAGTCATGTCTTCATGGTCGGTATCGGCTCGGCGCCGAACGACTATCTGATGGAGCGGATGTCGACCATCGGCGGCGGCGTCTACACCCATGTCGGCACTCCGGCCGAGGTGGCCGCGAAGATGATGCCGCTGATCGACGTGCTCAGCCATCCGGCCATGCGCGACCTGTCGGTGCGGGTCGAGGGAGGGACGCTGGATCTCACGCCTTCGCGCCTTCCCGATGTCTATGCCGGGCGGCCGCTGGTCCTTGTCGGCCGGACCGGGCATCTTGCCGGCGCGCTGACAGTGAGCGGCACGATCGGCGGCAAGCGCTGGGAGCGGCGCGTCGATCTCGCCAGTGCGCTGCCCAGTCCCGCGATCGAAAAGCTCTGGGCACACCGCCGCATCACCGACATCGAGGCGGATCGCGCGCTCGGCCAGATGGAAGACGCGCAGGCCGATGCCGAAGTCGAGCGGATCGGCATGGAAAGCGGGCTGGTCACCAGCCGCACCAGCCTTGTCGCCGTGGATGAGACGCCATCGCGGCCAGCCGGTGCGCGGCTGACGCGTGAGGAATTGCCGATCAATCTGCCGGCAGGCTGGGATTTCGACACGCTGTTCGGGCACGATGCCTTGCAGTCGCGGGTGGGTTCGGATGATCTTTCCGCCATGCAGGCCCAGGCGCTCGACCTGCCGCAGACCGCCACCGGCTTCGTCGGCATGGTGGGCCAGGGGCTGGCGCTGCTGCTGGCAGGCCTTGCCGGGATTGCTCTCCTGCTGCGCCGGAGGGCGGCATGATCGAGCTCGCGCGTATGAAGGAGGCTGCGCGCGGGCGCGGGCTCCTCTTCCTGCTGCTGGCCGGACTGTGCCTTGCAGGCGTGGCGGAGACTGGGCGGGGGCTTTACGTTCCCGCCAAGGCCATGGCCGCGCAAGTCCTGCTGGAGCGGGCTTTCGAGCGCAGCCTTGCCACGCACGCGCCGCAGCGGCCCTGGGCCTGGGCGGACATGACCCCGCTCGCCCGGCTTTCAGTACCTCGCCTTGGCGCGGCGCGGGTGGTGCTCGACAGCGGATCGGGGCAGGCCATGGCTTTCGGACCCACCCTGCTCCCGGGCGGCGCGGCCTTCGGGCAGGAGGGAACCGCCGTGGTCGCTGCCCATCGCGACACGCACTTTCGCTTCCTGCGCGATGTTCACAAGGGCGATCTCATCACCGTGCAGACCCGCGAGGGACTGGAGCGTCGCTACCGGGTGACCGGGGCCGACGTGGTGCGGTGGGATCGCTATGCCGTGCCCGATGCAGGCGCGGGCGAGCGGCTGGATCTGGTGACCTGCTATCCCTTCGACGCCGTGCGGCATGGGCCTTGGCGCTATGTGCTTCATGCGGAGCGGATCTCGTCCTGATTGGAAAGCGAAGTCCACCAACTTCAACCCGTCATCCCCGCGAAGGCGGGGATCCCGCTTTCGCTGTGCAGGACGAGAGGTCGTAAAGAAGCGGGGCCCCCGCCTGCGCGGGGGCGACGAGGTTTGAAACCGGGAACTCATCCCTCGACATTGAGCGCATCCGAGATCGCCGACGTCGCCCGAGGTTTAAGCGCTGTCCCCGCTCGGCTCGCGCCGCCGCCCCACCCAGATGGCGCAGGCGAGCAGGACTGCGGCGACCGGCAGCGCCACGAATGGCCCCGGCCGCGCCAGCAGGCAGAATGAGACAAAACCAATCGTCATGCCAATCCACGAGGCGATCTTGGCATGACGCGGGATCGCCCGCTCCGCCCGCCAGGCACGCAGCCCGGGGCCGAAGCGGGGATGATTGAGCAGCCAAGCCTCCAGCCGCGGCGACGACCGGGCAAAGCACGGCAGCGCCAGGATCATGAAGTCCGTGGTCGGCAGCAGCGGGACGAAGATCCCCACCACGCCGATGCCGACCAGCACGAGGCCCAGCACCAGCCAGCTCATGCGCGCGGCCCGGCCCCGGCGGAGCAGGTCCTCGGTGCCGCTGCCGTCCTCAGGCGAGGCGGGCATCGGCCAGCGAACGCACGCGATCGAAAGCCGCTTTCGCCCCCGCAACCGCTCGGGCTTCCTCGTTCGGGCCGAGCCGGGCGGCGTCGAGCCCTGCCGTGAAGGCCCGCCAGTGCGCGGCAGGCCCTTCCGCCGCCGGCGCGAGATGGCGCGCGCCGTGATCGTCGGAGAGGCCAAGCTTGGCCGCCTCCTTGCGCAGCAGCGCCGCGCCCATGTTCGACCCTTCGGCGACATAGAGCCAGCCGAGCGCGGTCGGGACATCGACCGGCTCGCCCGCCGTGAAGGCTGGCGGCGTATCGTCGGCGGGCAATGCCTTGCCAAGGTCGGCCAGATCCGCCGCGATCAGGCCGAGGCGCTGCCGCTCGGCAAGGCCCGGCAGAATGTACTGCAAGGCCTCGTGGGCATAGAGCGCCGCGATGTCGCGGTGGAACAGGTACTGCAGCTCGGCGAAGCGGGCATAACCCGGCAGGCTGGCGAACGGGTCGGCGGCCATGATTGCCTTGTCCAGGCGTTCATGCATCTCGCGCGTCCCGGCCCGGAGCGATTGTACGAGGCTGGGCGCCAGCGAGTTGTCCGTAGTGGTGTTCATGGTCTGCGGCGTTCCTTTCAGAACGAGATCAGGGCGGTCGCCTTGAAGGTGCGGCCGGGCTGCGAATAGAACAGCTTCGAAAGGCTGCCGCTGTCGGGCAGGTCGAGCGCGTTGTAGTAGGTCTTGTCGAGCAGGTTGTAGACACCGACCTGAATACGCAAGCCCTCTGCGAAGGATGGACGGATCCATGCGCTGGCATCGATGATGCCGTAGCTCGGCGTCTTGTTGAGATCGGAGGCGGGATTCTCGACCTTGTTCCGCGATGCTGCCGCCGTGCCGGAGAGGTCCGCGCCGAAGTTGCCGTGCGAATAGCCCACGCCCAGAATGGCGCGCAGCGGCGGGATCGAGTTCAGGTGATAGTCGTCCGCAGTGTTCTTGCCGTCGGCGTAAGCGAGCGAGGCCCAGGTCCGCCAGTTTTTCGAAAACTCCCAGTTTCCGCTCGCCTCGATGCCGTAGATCCGCACGCGGTCGAGGTTCATGTACTTGAACACGCCGAAGGGATAGCTGCCGGACAGGCCGGCCTCGGCGGCGGTCGTCGTGACCGTGTCGATGAAGTTGCGGTAGGCGTTGTGGTAGTAGGCCACGCGCAAGCCGCGCTTGTCGTCGCCGAAGCGCATGCCGAATTCGTAGCCCTTGCTGGTCTCGGGCTTGAGATCGGGATTGCCGATGCTGACGTAGCTGCCGGTGCCGCCATAAGTCAGATAAAGCTCGGTTGCCGAAGGCGCGCGGAAGGCCTGCGCCCACTGGCCATAGAGCGTGAGTTTTGACAGCACTTCGGCCTCGACCAGCACCTTGGGCGACCAATGCGTGTCGGACGACTTGGCGGGAAGCCCCTCGAACGCGGCGTTCTCGGTATAAGACGGCGTGTCCTGCGGCGAACGGCGATAGTTGTCGTAGCGAATGCCCGGAGTGACATGCAGCCACGCGTTCGTGCCGAAGCCGATGCGGTCCTGCAGGACAAGGCCGATGTCGGTGCCGCGCACGTCGGGCATGTCGGACTGGTTCACGTGAAGGAACGAGCAGGAGTAGATCGCGGGCGTGCAGTTGTCCTGCCCGGCGGCGTATTGGCTGGTATTGGTGCGATAGGCTTCGCCCGCCACGGTGATTGCGTGGGAGAGCGGGCCGGTCGTGAAGTCTCCGGTGATCGAACCGTTCAGGCCGAACATCTCCACCTGCAGGTCGCTGTCGCGGGTATAGAGGCCCTTGGGTGCGGTCAGGCGATCGCCCGCCGTATAGGTCTGGAGATTGCTGCGCTGCCAATATGCGGTGAGGTGCGCTTCGCGGATAGCGCCGCCATCGCCCTGATAGTCGTAATTGCCCGAAATGCGCTTGCGCTTGGTCGTATTGTCGGTCCGGAAGCTGGAATAGGTCGAGCCGACGCTGGTCAGCGTGTTCTCGTCGTAATCGCGCGAGAAGATTTCGCCGGTCAGGCCAAGGCGGTGGCCGCCGAGCAGGTACTGGTGGACTTTCACCAGCAGGTTGAGCTGGTCGTAGCTGGCGGGATTGGGCTCGGTGCGCGCGGTGCCGGTGCCGCCGGTATCGCCCTGGTTCTTCGTCTCGTTGCCGTTCTGGTAGCCGCCCTGGATCAGCATCAGCGTATCGCCGCTGCGCACGGCGGCGGCCTGATTGAGGAACACGCTGTCGCTGGCGCTGTCGTACGTAACTTTCGAAAGGCCGGCCATGGCCTTGCCGTCGGTCAGCAGGTCCTCGGGATCCAGCGTGCGCAGCGCCAGCGTGCCGGAAAG
The DNA here is from genome assembly GCF_056857055.1 of Novosphingobium sp. BL-S-32. Taxonomy (NCBI): domain Bacteria; kingdom Pseudomonadati; phylum Pseudomonadota; class Alphaproteobacteria; order Sphingomonadales; family Sphingomonadaceae; genus Novosphingobium; species Novosphingobium sp. BL-S-32. The sequence goes on from NZ_CM166477.1 coordinate 536,733, forward strand.
TGCGCCGGTGCCGAAGAAGCTGGAATCCGCGCTTCGCACCACGTCGATGGCGCTGAGCGAGTTGAAGTCGAACGAGGCGACGCCGCCTTGCACGCCGCGCGCGCCGTCATCGAGCCACGGGGTGCGGATGCCGTCGATGGTCGTCAGCACGCGGTTGGAATCTAGGCCCCGGATGTTGATCGACATGTTGCGGGGGTTGAAGTTTACACCGGCATCCACCCGCCGCGAAAAGTCCGTGAGGCTATCGACCATGCGGTCGCGCAGGGTTTCTGCGGTTGTGGTGGTGGTAAGGACGCGGGGCTTGCCGGCCGCGCTGCTTTCGGCGTCGGTATCCTCGGCCTTTGCCCTGACCGGGAAGCTGCCGAGCGGAACCGCGCTGTCTGTCGAGGCTGATTGGTCGGCCGATTGAGCCCAGACCGGGGTGCCCGGAAGTGCGAGCGTGAGGGCTGCGGCCCAGCCGATCTTGCAGCCGATGCCGGTGCCGATTTGGGCAGCGATGCTTGCCCTGCTCGTTCCTGTCAGCAGACCCATGTTCATCCGTTCATTCCTTTTCACAAATGCGACGCAATAGCAATAAGAGAGTGAAGGGCGAGCAAAGGGAGGAGGTTCTCCGCCGTTCGTGGTTTTGAGTGTTCCCCAGGCGCCCCCAAAGTGCCCTTAACCGCCCATCTACCTTAATGCTATTGATTCGCAATAGAGAATGTGAGACGAGCCGCGCACTCGCTTTCGAGGGGATGAATCTCATGACTCTTTTGACCCGATTCCGGCCGGCCATCACGCTGTCAGCCGGTCTCTGCGCCAGTCTCGCCGCGACATCGGCGCTCGCGCATTCGCCTTACCTTTTGCCCAATGGCTTCACGATCGACGGGCAGGACCACGTGACGGTAGAGGCCGCGTTCAGCGAGCACGTCTTCGTACCCGCCATCGCCATGCAATCGGACGGCTTTCAGGTCGTCGCACCCGACGGTACGGCCTCCCCGCTCAAGCCGGTGATGCTGCGCGACCTTGCCGTGCTCGAAGTGCCGACGCCTGCCGACGGGACGTACCGGATCAGCAGCGGCGAGCGGCAGGGCCGCGTTTCCAAGGCGGCTTTGATCGACGGCCAATGGGAATTCATCGATCCGCGCCGTCCGCTCCCACCCGGCGTCATGCCGGTCGACATGCAGAGCGTGACCAAGGCCGAGGCCTATGTCAGCCGGGGCACGCCGACCCAGACTGCGCTCGCGCCCACCGGCAAGGGCATAGAATACCGCGCCGTAACGCACCCCGACGCCATCCACGCCGGAAAACCGGCCGAATTCCAGATCCTGTTCGACGGCAAGCCGCTCGCCAATGCCGATGTCGAGGTTGAGGAGGCGCGGCCCGGCGAAGTCGAGAATGTCCGCCTGCCGCTGATGACCAGCGACGCGCAGGGGATCTTCCACGTCACCGCGCCGCGACCGGGTCTCTACCACGCAATGACGCGCCACCGCGTCGCCGCGACAGCCGGGGAGCCCGCCCGCAGCTACACGTACGCCCTGACCTATTCCGTAAGCGAATGAGACCGACCATGACCATCAAGACGATCCGAATTGCCCTTGCCGCCGCCGCCTCGCTGGCCGCCATCGGCACCGCCCATGCGGCGTCGCATGATCTTGCGACTTTCATCCGCGAGCAGGATCTCGACGGCGACGGCAAAGTCAGCAAGGACGAGTTCCAGCGCGGCCGTGACGCCGAATTCGAGCGAATGGACCGCAATCACGACGGCGTGCTCTCGCACGACGAATATGTTGGCGACTATCGCGAGCGCCTTGAAAAGGAGCTGCTGACGGAACCGGCAGCCTCGCGCGAGGAAGAGCGTGTGCGGCAGCTGCGGCAGGCCGATGTGCGCTTCGGCGTTCTCGACAGCGACCACAGCGGCGGCATAACGTCGGCCGAATTCGCTGCGACCGGCTGGGGCATGTTCCTGCACCACGACACCAACCACGACGGCTGGGTCTCGGCTGAAGACGCCGCCACAAAGGCCGATCCCGCGCCTTGAGCCGTGATGCGAGCGGGCGGGGCTTGTCCCGTCTCGGCCCGCTCTCTAATCCCGTACGCATGAGCCCTGTTCTGATCCGCCCCTTCGTTCCTTCGGACGAACAGGGCGTTATCGATGTGATCCTCCCCATCCAGCGGGAGGAATTCGGCATCGCCATTTCCGCCGACGATCAGCCCGATTTGCGCGCGATTCCGGCCTGGTATCAAACCGGCGCGGGCGAATTTCTGGTGGCCGAGCACGAAGGGCGGATCGTCGGCACCATCGCCATGAAGGACATTGGCGCAGGGCAGGGCGCGCTGCGCAAGATGTTCGTCTCCGCCGCCTATCGCGGCCGGGAATTCGGCACCGCGAACGCATTGCTGGCACGGTTGCTGGAGGTCTCGCGAGCGGCCGGAATCCGCGAGGTCTTTCTTGGCACGACCGACAAGTTCCTTGCCGCGCATCGCTTCTACGAGCGGCATGGCTTTCACCGCGTGGAGCCGCAGGAACTTCCTGAAAGTTTCCCGAGAATGGCGGTGGACACGCGGTTCTACGTGCTGGCGTTAGCGCAAGAATAGAGGCATGATCGGCCCGACATTACGCCGCCGCTAGTTCGGTGTTCCGGGGGATGATCGAGATGCCGGAGGATACGGGCCAAGAATTCTCCGGACGTAATATCGTCGTTTGCTGCGACGGTACCTCGAACCAGTTCTCCCGTGACCGTACCAGCGTCATCAAACTCTTTCACGCACTGGTGAAGGACGAGGAAAGACAGGCCGTCTATTACCACCCCGGCATCGGCACCCGTGCGCCGACCGGGATCGGAACCCGCACCGGACGCTGGCTGGGTGAGCTTGCCGGGCTCGCTTTCGGCTATGGTTTGCAGGACGACATTGCCGACACCTACCGCTACCTTGCCGACACCTATCGGCCCGGAGACCAAGTCTACATCTTCGGGTTCAGCCGCGGCGCCTATACCGCGCGCGTCGTGGCCGCGATGCTCCATTGCTATGGCCTTGCCATGCGCGGAAACGACCCCTTGGTCCCCTATGCGGTGAAGATGCTCTGGACCATGGCCAGGGCGAAACCGGGTGCCGACTATCAGGCCTGCGAACAGCTCGCTTCCGATTTCAAGGGCACGATTTCGGCGCGCGATTGCCCGGTTCATTTTCTGGGGGTGTGGGACACCGTCAATTCGGTCGGCTGGATCGGCAGCCCGCTCACCATTCCCTACACCCGCGCCAATCCCGATGTTGCCATCGTCCGCCATGCCAAGGCGCTCGACGAGCGGAGGGGGTTCTTTCGGGTCAACTGGTTTGCCGCCGATCCCCGGCGCGACATTCGCGAGGTCTGGTTTCCCGGCACCCACTGTGATGTCGGCGGCGGCTGGCCCGAGGCCGAGAGCGGGATTTCCAAGTACCCGCTGGAGTGGATGGCGCAGGAAGCGGAGAAGGCGGGTCTGCTGCTCGATCCGGACCGGCTGGCGCAAGTTCTTGGCAAGGACGGCGGTCTCTATGCGCCTGAAAGTCCCAATGCCAAAGTCCATTACGGCATGCACCCGTGGTTCTGGGCGCTGGCGGAGTTCGTGCCGAAAAAGCACTGGAATTTCGACCGCAAGCGCTGGGAATGGCGGATGAACCTGTTCCGCCGCCGCAGCCTGCCGCCTGCGCCGGTGGTGCATGATGTGGCTTGGGAGATCCCCGGTTACGCGTTGCCCGATGGGGCAGTGAAGCTTTCGCAACCCGCGCCTTAGGGTGTGAACGAATGCCCCGTTTCTGCGGGTAATGCGTGCCGATGGTCAGGCGGCGGTTTAATCGCCGCCGTTCCCCTCCTACCCCCGCTCATCCTGAGCCTGTCGAAGGATGTGAACCTCGCGCTGCGCCTCCGGGGGCTTCGACAAGCTCAGCCTGAGCGGGTTGGAAGACAATTGGGCAGAGTGGAAGGTGGCGGCGACTATATATGAAGCGCGCAGCATCCCGATTCAGGCAGAACTGCCATCCCTCTATATGTGGATTAGGCGCGGGCCGGGCTTGCTGTCTACGACCTGTCTTGCGCGCTTTCCGATAAGCAGGTTTTAATGCGAGACCACTGGCAAGCGGCGCTTGCAGCGCATAGACTGCGGGAGGCGGAGCGAAGGGGGCGTAAGTTGCGGAAAAAGTTGGCCTATGCGATGGTGAGCATCGCGGCAATCGGTGCCGTTATCTTTCCGGCCGACGCAAGCGACTTGGGCCAGATACGGACCAGCGACGTAGCGCTGTTCTACAAGCTATATGATGCGGCCAATGGCACGCCGAGCAGCAGCGTACTGCAGCAGGATTACATCGACGCGGGAAGCGATGGTGTTCGCCAGTTCGTGCCCCATCGGATCATCTCCGGCACGTCGCTCGCACAGACCATCCAACAAAATCGCTCCATCTACGATCAGGCGCGAACGTGCATGGATGTTCTGCCAACGGTTACCCGCAAGTTGGAAGTGGCCTTCCGGAAGCTTTCCGATCTCGATCCTCAGGCGACTTTCCCGCCCGTGACGATCCTGGTCGGAGGGAATAATAGTGGAGGGACTACCGGAAAGGCGGGCGTGTTGATTGGCCTTGAGGTCGTGTGCAGATCATCCTGGTTGCAACCTGACCTGTCGGAACGCCTTTTCCATCTGATCTCGCACGAATACGGGCATGTTCAGCAAGCCCCGGAGCTTGACGATGACAACGCTCCGACCACAGTCTTAAGGCAGTCTCTTATCGAGGGCGTTGCCGAACTCGTCGGTGAGCTAATTTCCGGTCAAGTAGGCAACGTGCATCTGCAAAAATGGACGCAGGGGCATGTGAAGGAAATAGACGCCAGATTTATGGCCGATGCCGATAAAGCCGACATATCGGATTGGCTGTATAATGGTGTTGGCACTCCCGACCATCCGGGCGATCTCGGATATTGGGAAGGCTATCGAATTGCCAAAGCGTATTACACCAAAGCCAAGGACAAGCGCGCAGCGCTCCGCACGCTATTGGACCTGAAAGATCCAAAGGCCGTCCTGACCGAGAGCGGTTGGAAGCCGGGGCAGGACAGCTAAACACATGGCAACTGTCGGGATCGCCATGGCAAACGGGTAATGGCGTATTCGGCGGTGGTTCCGGAAAGGTGGCTTCCGGACTGAATCTCTGAAACGCAGCGATGCAGCGCGCGAAGGTCCTCGCGCGTCGTCCATCGCCGTTGCGCAGCAATCGGCTCCGCCTAGAACGGCACTTTCATCACGATCACATCCGCGTCCGCCCTGACGACGCCCTGGGCCTGCGCGGGCCGGTCGCTGCGCACCACGTTCATCGCGCGCGGGCCTTCCATCTCGTCGACCAGTCCCTGATAGGGCACGTTCGAATAGGCCTTGGGATCCACCGAAACCATCGCCGGAATGCTCTTCGGCAGCAGTGTGTCGATCAGTGTCACCGGCGAGGCATTGTGGCTGGCGTGGTGGCCCACCTTCAGGAAAGTCGTCTCGCGGATCAGGTCGCACCAGTGCGGATCGGCCAGGATCGATTTCCAGTTACCCCACTGCGCATCGGCGCAGAACAGCAGCCGCGCGGCGCCCACTTCGATCAGGATGACAAGGCTGGTGTTGTTGATCGCCGCATCGATCTCGGCCGCGAGGCCAACGAGATCCACCCCGTCGGACATGCCCCGGATCGTCGCCATGTCGGCGGCGGAAAGGCGGGCGGTGAGCATCTGGCGCTGGCGCGGTGACAGCGCTTCGGGATCGATCCGGCAGCGCGCGGGGAAGGGCGAGAGTTGGCCGCTTCCGGCCGCATCCTGCGCCATCGCGAGGTGCCGGAACGTCTCGGCCCGCGGCGGGTCCATCACTGCCAGCGCCGCCGCATCACGCGAGGGGCCCATGATGTGGAATCGCAGCCCCGGAAAACCGGCGAGGCCGAGCGGCACTTGCGGCGCGTCGGCATCGGGCAGGTAGCGGCGAACCGGCTTTCCGGCGAACCCGGAATAGAGCGTGTCCATCGCCGCCTCATTGCTGAGCGCGAGGGACAGCATAGCGTCCGCCCCGGCCAATGCCTGCGCGGAACCGCCGGGCGCAGCGGCCAGCGCGGGCGCCAGCGCCATCTGGGCGAGTGCGGCGCTGCGCACTTGCCGCTCGACCATGCCGCGCGCGGCGGGGTCTTGCGGGTTCTCGGTCCACGGCATCCAGACTTCGGCGACCTGCACTTTGTCCCAGCCGGTGGCGGCAAAACCGCTGACATGGTCCTTGTGCCGGTGCGTGCCGACGACGAGGTCGATCCGGGCGCTGCCGTCGCTGTCGCCGGCGGCCGCGATCACCCGTTCGGCAAGCTTCTGGTTCTCGTCCGCCCCGCCCTTGTGGCGGCCGCAGTCGAAGAGGATGCGGCACATTTTCTCGGGGAAGGGGATCTCTACCAGAAAGCAGTCGCCGAAGCCGACGTTGAACATCGAGATGGTGATATCCGGCATCAGCATCCTCCCCCATGCAGCGCGCGCAGGCTGGCGCGGGCGATCATGCGATCGGCCACCCCGCGCGGATCGCGATAGGTGCTCATCGGATCGGCCAGGTCGCACTGCTGGACGAAGGCGGCCACCGCCTCGATGCGCAGCGCGCCCTTGTCCGGCGCCACCGGCGTTCCCGCCGCTCCCGGCTGCAGCGGCATCGGCAGCTGTTTGCCGATGACGTAGCGGATGCGGCCATCGGCGCTGGCTATCACGGTGCAGCCGCCGCGCAGCGGGAGGCCGCCGAAGCGGGGATCCCCGGCAGCGTCGTTGTCCTGCTGTTCGAGCCGGAACACGATCTCGTTGAGAATCCGCCCGTCCTGGCTGACCCGCGCGACGCGGTGAAAGCTGCGCACCGAGACTGTCAGCGTGGGGTGCAGGCCCAGTTCGGCGCGCACCTTGGCGCTGTCTGCATATCGGTGGATCGCCTTGGCCGCGTTGGCCTGCAATTCGTCATAGCGGGTGTCTCGCTCGTGCTCGGAATCGTCTTCCTGATTCAGCGAACGCCTGCGGCGCATGGGATCGAGGCTGGAATAGACCGCGTCGTAATGGAACCAGTCCAGCGCGTCGGTCAGGTCGATCCGGGTCATCGCAGGATCGGCCTCGGGCCATGTTACCGAGCCTTCGGAGAGCGAGAGCACGCCTTCGGGGTAGATTGCGCGGGCGCGGAACGCCTCGATCAGGGCAGCGCGCAGGCCGAGCCGGTCGTCCGGGGCGACGACGGCGTGCGAGGTGACCGTTGCGCGGAGGAAGTCCCCGAAGGTCATGTCCATCGGCGGCGTGTAGTCGAAGGCGCGTACGATCATCGTCAGCGTCTCGTCGGCAATGCGCGAGGCGGCCTTGGACAGTTCGTCGATCAGTTCGGGGTGCAGCTCGCCCGCGGGCAGGATGCCGGAGCCGCCGGTCGCCAGCCGGATCAGCGGTCCGGTCGCATCGATATAGGCGGCCTTGAAGGCATCGAACACGGCGGCCAGCAGGATGCCGCCGCGCGCATGGGGCTCGGCGATATCGGGCGAGAGCTTGATATCGGGCGACCGCATGGCCGATCGCAGGGCATTGCCGGTGCGCGTGGCCTGCCCGAACTGGACGGCGATCTCGTTGAGGATCGACCCTGTGCCGACATCGCCCCGCGCCTGCCGCACCAGCGCGCGCAGCGTGACCGGATAAGTGAAGTGCTGGAACAGCGCCACAAGGTCGGCAAAGCCTTCGTGAAAGGCGAGGAGGTCGGGATTGGTCGCTTCCAGAAAGTGCGGGCGCAGGCGGTTGATCAGTGCGTGCGTCACTTCATGGACGATGATGTCGTGCGATAGACAGGTGAAGATCACCTGATTGGGCAGGTTCGCCCCGGGATCCTGAGGATCGGCGCGGAAATAGCCGAAGAGCACGGCATGCAGTGCGGGGTCATAGAAGGCATTGGCGCCGACGAAGGCATGGGGGATCAGCCGCAGCTTGGGGTGGGACTTGTCGCGATAGAGCTTGAGACGGCGGCCGAGCGCCTTGTCGAACGCGCGCACCGTCCGCATCGCCACGGCATAGACCATCTGCTGGTGGAACTGCGGATTGGACTCGGAATGGGCGATCCCGCCCTGCATCAACACCGAGGGCTCTTCGAGATTGCAGGGCAGATACGTGCAGTCGTTGCCGCCGTCGTAGTCCACCACGACTACCCGGTCGCCTTCCGGACCGGGGCCGAGCGGTTCGAAATCGACCTCTATCGAGGTCCGGTTGCCGGGAAAGGTGGTGAATTGCGGGTCCAGCGCGAAGATCTTGAGCGGCCGGGCCGCGGGCATGTCCTGATTGGTGGCCATATTGTCCCCCTCTCGGCCCGAAAATCGGACCCGAAGGCAGGTTCGCGGCAAGATGACCACCGCATGACATGCTCATGAAGGCGTGTCATGGAAGCCCCGTTTGCCCGCTGTCCTGCCATCAATACTGATCGTATCGTTTTCAGGGAGGCGCGCCCGCGATTCGCTTTGCCGCCCGAGCGCGTTTATACCTTTGCGCGCGGGTCAGTTCGATGGTTTTTTGCGGGAATTGGGGATTAGCGGATGCCCCATTTCAAGCCGTGCGGCGCGCGCAGCAGGCCGTTCTCCGCCCGGCAGCCGCCCGGAATGTCCTCCGCCAGCCAGAGCGGCCCGTCGAGATCGACGAAGCGGCTCTGCGCCGCGAGCGGCCATGCGGCGGCGACCGAGAGCGAGGAGCAGAGCATGCAGCCGGTCATCACCTCCATGCCCGCCTCCCGCGCTGCCGCGGCCAATGCCAGCGCGCCGGTCAGGCCGCCCGCCTTGTCGAGCTTGATGGTCACATGGGAATAGCGCGCGGCGATCTCCGCGATGTCGGCGGCGACATGCACGGATTCGTCGGCCGATATCGGCACGGGCGAGCGCAGGCCCTCCAGCGCGGCATCGGCACCGGCGGGGAGAGGTTGTTCGAGCAAAGCGATGCGCGCGGCGGCCAGTGCGGGCAGGACGCGTTCGAGCAGGGCCATGTCCCAGCTCTCGTTGGCATCGGCGATCAGCGTCGCGCCCGGTGCCGCTTCGCGTACAGCGGCAACACGCGTGGCCACGTCATGCGCGTCCAGCTTGAGCTTGAGCAGCAGCGGCGGATCTTGCACGCCGTGGGCGAGGGCGATGTCCCGCGCCCGCTCTGCCATGGCGCGCGGCGAGGCGATGCCGACTGTGACGGCCGTGACGAGCGCCTCGGGCTGCGGCCCGAAATGCGCGGCCACGGGAACGCCGGAGAGCTTCGCCTCAAGATCCCAGAGCGCGCAGTCGATGGCATTGCGGGCGGCGCCGGGAGGCATTGCCGTCAGCAGTTCCTCGCGGCCGATGCCATCGGCGATGAGCGGGGCCATCGCCTCGATCTGTGCGGCCACGGCGGGCGCGAACTCGCCGTAGCGGGCATTGGGCGCGCCTTCGCCCTGGCCGATCCATCCGTCCTGCTCCACCGTCACGCGCGCCAGATCTATCGCCTCGCGCGTGCCCCGCGCGATGGCGAAAGGCCGCGCGAGGCGGTGATGCGCGATCCCGACGGAGAGGCGGCGGCTCATGCCGCAGGGAAGCGCGCGAGCAGGCGGTCGACCACCGCATCCATGCCGGTCGCCACCGGATCGACGCAGGGCAGGCCGAGTTCGCTCTCGATCCGCGCGATCAGGTCGCGGGCTGCGGCAGGCTCAAGGCCGGAACCGTTGATCGATACGCCCACGAACTCCGCATGGGGGCTGGTCAGCCGGGCGCAGCGCAGGTTTTCCTCGATACAGGCGGCGATGTCCGGCACCCGCATGTGCAGCAATCCGCGCATATGCGGGCGGGCCGGGTCGTGGCACATGACCAGCGCCTGCGGCTGCGCGCCGTGCAGCAGGCCAAGCGAGACACCCGCGAAGGAGGGGTTGAACAGAGATCCCTGCCCCTCGATCACGTCCCAGACATCGTCTTCCCGCGCAGGAGAGAGCGCTTCGGCGGCCCCCGAGATGAAGTCGGCAATCACGCTGTCGATCACCACGCCTTCGCCCGCGATCAGCACGCCGGTCTGCCCGGTGGCGCGGAACCGCGCGGACACGCCCCGTGCATTGAGGGCATCGGCGAGGTGGATGGATGTGTACATCTTGCCGACAGCGCAATCAGTGCCGACGGTCAGAATCCTGCGCCCGGCGCGCGGCGCGCCGGTGCCGACCTTGAGGTTCGCGGGGGCGGCGCGCACATCGATCAGCTGGCGGCCCAGCGTCTCGGCCCGCTCGCGAATGCGCGGCTCGCTGGCGAGATGCTGGTGAAGGCCCGAAACCACGTCGAGCCCGGCATCGAGCGCGGCGAGTATCTGCGGGATCATCGCCTCCTCCATTCGCCCGCCGCTGGTGGCGATGCCGAGCACCAGCGATCGCGCGCCTTTCGCCGCCGCCTCGCGCACATCCATGCGCGGCAGGCCGAGCGAGACCGGGGAGTCGGCATCGCGCAGTTCGCCAATGCAGTCCGCGCGGCGGAACGTCGCGAGCCCGCGCGAGGTCTTCACGTCGAGGGGATTACGCTTGTCGCCGATATAGAGAAGGAAGGGGCCGGGGATCATGAAACTCGCTCCGTAGTGGACGAGCCAGCGACTAGCACGGCGGGCCGCCACCCGCGCATATCGAGCCGGGCCCGATCCATAACCCTTACTTATGGCTCTGGAGCACCGTCCGCAGATGATCGAGGAAATCGAGCGCCAGTCGCGAAGGGGGGCGGGCCTCCAGACTGACGGCGTGGATATCGTAGCGCTGCGGCGGGTCGAGCTTGCGCGTCG
>NZ_CM166477.1:555000-2110855 GCF_056857055.1 Novosphingobium sp. BL-S-32
CGCAATTCGCACGCAGCGATCACGCGGCCTTCCTCAAGACTGGGCACCGGACCGTCGAAGGTGATTGCCCACACGCCATCAACCCGGCGGCGCATGACGAGCAGACGGGTTACGCCGGTTAGCGCGTGACGCCGCACGATCGCGATGTTCTGCTGGTCGTCGCTTTGCCAGAGGTCAACGGGTTTATCGTTTCCGAAAGCATGGCCAAAGGGCAGCGCGAGTGCAGCAATATCAAACATGCCCCAGCTGAGCGGCTTCACGTTTAATCTCCTAGCTGTCTGGTCGCGTTGACAAAATGGTTCAGCCATAACCTTGCGGCAGCGAGGTTGAGGAAGCTGAGGTAGGAAAGTGCGGTTTTCTCGAAACGAGTGGCGATGCGGCGCTGATGCTTGAGGAAACCGAACATGCGCTCGATTCGGTTGCGATCGCTGTAGCGGCGATAGTCGGGATGCTCTGGAGCCTTGCGGTTCGGGCGCGGCGGGATGACGGGCAGGATGCTGTTCAGCAGCAAGTCTTCGCGGAAACGGTCGCCATTGTATCCCTTGTCCGCGAGCAAGGCCTTGGGCTTTGGCACCGGCATTGCCATCAGTTCACCGCCGCTGCCGTGATCGGACGCTTCGCCACCGGTCAGGTTGCGGATTCCGGGGTTATCGCGCGCACTATTCCGAATTGATGGCGCGCAGGATTCCGAGGTGATCGCGCGCAGCGTTCCGAGAATTATCCGCGCAGCATTCCGAGATGATCGCGCGCAGTTTGGGATGACGTGAAGCCTGATCGTTGGGACCAATTCACTGGCTGAGCAGCCAGGAGGATTGGATGCCGACGAGGAGGGTAATGATGCGCCATGTGCGCGAGATACTGAGGCTGAGCCTGGATGCCAGGCTATCGACGCGAGCTGTAGCAGAGCATGTCCGGACGGGGGCGACCACGGTACGCGACACGCTCAGGCGGTTTGATCAATCCGGGTTATCCTGGCCATTGCCACCCGAGATTGGCGATGCGGATCTGGAGCAACGGCTCTACGGCGTACCCGGCGTCAAACCCGGGCGGCGTAAGCTCCCGGAGCCGGACTGGCCGGTGGTAGCGCGCGAACTGAAGCGCAAGCACGTGACACTGCAAGTGCTTTGGGAGGAGTACCAGGCCGAGCATCCGGACGGCTATCGATACTCGAGATTTTGCGATCTGTTCAGACGCTGGGAAGGCCGCCTGCCGCTGGTCATGCGCCAGAACCATGCCGGCGGCGAGAAGCTGTTCCTCGACTACGCTGGCGACACGGTGCCGGTCGTGGTGGACCGCAGGAGCGGGGAAGTCCGCGGTGCCCACATCTTCGTCGCCGTGATGGGCGGCTCGAGCCTGTCGTTTGCGCTGGCGACATGGACCGAGCAGTTTCCCGACTGGATCGCGGGCAACAATGCCGCCTTCGCCTTCTTCCGCGGCGTTCCCCAATTGCTGGTGCCCGACAATGCCAAGGTGGCGGTGATCAAGGCCTGTCACTTCGATCCTCAGGTGAACCGCAGTTACACCGACATGGCCCGGCATTACGGTACGGCGATCCTGCCGACGCGGCCGCGCAAGCCGCGGGACAAGGCCAAGGTCGAAGCCTGCGTCGGTATCGTCGAGCGCTGGTTGCTTGGCCGCTTGCGCAACCGGATCTTCTACAGCCTCGCCGAGGTCAACGCAGCGATCGCCGAATGCCTTGCCGATCTCAATGATCGGCGCGTGCTGCGCCAGTTCGGCAAGACGCGCCGCCAGCTGTTCGACGAAGTCGATGTTCCAAATCTCAAGCCGCTGCCGGCAGAGCCGTGGGTTCACGCCGAATGGCGACGCTGCCGCGTCGGGCTCGATTATCATATCGCGATCGAGCGGCATCATTACTCCGTCCCGCACCGCTTCGCGCGCCGCGAGGTCGAAGCCCGCTTCACTGCCAGCACGGTCGAAATCTTCGCAGGCGGAGAGCGTATCGCCGTGCACATGCGCGGCAGCGGGAATGGCCGGCACACCACCGTCCCCGAGCACATGCCCTCCAGCCATCGCCGCTACGGCGAATGGACGCCGGCGAAGATCCGCGAAGAGGCAAGCCGGATCGGGCCAATGCTGTCCTTGCTGGTGGAGAAGGTCATCGAGGCAAAGCCCCATCCGGAACAGGGCTACCGGTCCTGCCTGGGCATTATCGGGCTCGAGAGGCGCTTCGGTGCCCAGCGGCTTGAGGCCGCGGCGCTGCGCGCGCTGGAGATCCAGGCGCGCAATTACCCGTCGGTCAAATCGATCCTCGAGAAGGGGCTCGATCAGGTGCCCGTTCCCCAATCCCCCGAGCAAGAGCCGATCATCCACTCCAACATCCGCGGCTCAAGCTACTACAACTGAAGGAGCAAGAATGCTGAAGCATCCCACTCTGGACCTTCTGGGCCAACTCGGCCTCGCCGGCATGGCCAAGGCCTTCGCCGAGATGGAAAGCAACGATGACGCAGCCAGTCTCAGCCACGCAGAATGGCTGGCGCTGCTGCTCGACCATGAGGCCACCTACCGAAATGACAGACGCCTCGCTCTGCGCCTGCGACATGCCAAGCTGCGGCACCGCGCCGTGCCCGAGGATGTTGATTATCGAACGCGGCGCAGCCTTGACCGCCGGCTCTTCGAAACGCTGCTCGCCGGAGAATGGATCTCCAGGCACGAGAACTTGGCCATTATCGGCCCGACCGGCATCGGGAAAAGTTGGTTGGCCTGTGCGATCGGCCACAAGGCTTGCCGCGATAACCGTTCGGTTCTCTACACCCGGTTGCCGCGGCTGATCGACGAACTCACCCTGGCCAAGGGTGACGGCCGTATCGCTGCTCGCATGAAAAGCCTTGCCAGGGTGGAGCTACTGATCCTGGATGACTGGGGTCTTCAGCCGCTCGACGGCAACGCCCGGCACCATCTGCTCGAAATCCTCGAAGACCGCTACGGTCAGCGCTCCACGCTGGTCACCAGCCAGCTTCCCGTGGCCCGCTGGCATCAGACCATAAACGATCCGACCTACGCCGATGCCATCCTGGACCGCCTCGTCCACAACGCACACCGGCTCGAACTCGAGGGGGAATCCATGCGTCGACCTGCAGCCGCCGCCCCGGCTTGACCAAGCCGCCAACATAGGTGACATCCACAACCAACGATCAGGCGCTTCAACTGCGCGCGATCAGATCGGAACGCTGCGCGGCATCAAATCGGAATGCCTGCGCGCGATGGTCGGAATCCGCAGTCAGGTGGAAGCCGAGATGGAGGCCCTGATTGTCGCACCGGGCGTGGACCATGTTCCCCCGCTTATTCATACGGAGCACTTTCAGCTCGTGTGACTTCAACGCGCCGACAATTGCTTTCTTGCAATCTGACAAACTACATTTGCTGCATCTTCGGCAATGCTGTCAGGGATGATATCCATTGGTTTCTGCTGATAGATTGGAATGTTATCACTATCCATGGATGATCCATCTGCACGATAGATTGCCCACGACATTTGCGTCACCCGGCTATTGAGGCAATCATATTTCCATTTGAGGATACGATAGACTTCGCCTTTTAATGGCGGATTTTCGTAAATCCACTTCTCCCAGACATTTACATCCGCGAACGAAATCGCCCTGACAGACTGAGAATCGTAATAAAAATCGATTGTATCGCCTGTTTGACCCGTGCTTCCATAATAGACCCATCTGTCGCCTGATTGCTGAGCCTGAGCTGCCTGAGGCAGGAGTGCAGCGATCATCAATACGATGGATTTTGGCAGGTTCATTGGCGTGTATTCCACTCGATGCGATACAGGTTGGATGACTCTAAGGGCGGTCTACCTCTCCAGCCATCAAAGAAAGGTGAATTTCTGAATGCCTGCGGTCATATCTCGCGTTTAATCGCGAGAGATCGGCACCTTTTCGTCAGCCAAAGCGCCTAAGCGTTGGCATCACCTATCACTCATCATCCATTTCGCCATCTTCAACGAGGTACGTTTTGACACGCGACATCATATGGAAAAGGAATTCGGTCATAATGATAGCGTTCAAACTACTCTTTGCGGTGCTATAGGTGATGATACCGTGCAGGCTGGCATGGCGATTAGGGACTGGATCGGCCTCGAAGTCAGCAATATCGGCGGGGTCTTCTCCGACCTTCTCATATAGATGCGATTCCATCTTCTTGAAGAGATGGTAGCCATAATCATAGTGGGCCACTTCCCCTGCGGGTAGACTGCCAATATCTTTGCGGATCGTAGGAAGGCTTGTAATACCAACCATCTTGCCTTCGCTATTTCTAACCTTGCGCTTCCCGTCATAAAATTCGACGGCGGCTACTCGCTCAATCTCTGGAAACAGAGTTCGCGGCACAGTGCGGT
Organism: Novosphingobium sp. BL-S-32; assembly: GCF_056857055.1. Lineage (NCBI taxonomy): Bacteria > Pseudomonadati > Pseudomonadota > Alphaproteobacteria > Sphingomonadales > Sphingomonadaceae > Novosphingobium > Novosphingobium sp. BL-S-32. Next base: position 559,364 of record NZ_CM166477.1, read on the forward strand.
ATAGGCCTTGCTTATGGGCATCTATAGCCTCTTTAAAACACGCTTTCGCCTCGGCGTCGATATCATGTCCTGCGACAGATTCGAGAAAATCTGTTTCAACGATCGACCAATTTTCTTGATAGAAGTTTGTAATAATACCGTCCACTACTTCAGGCGACTGTCCTTCGTCTATAAGATGGAAAGGAGTACTTGAGTGGGGAAGCCATCCGCTGGCTTCGACCATTTTTGCTTTAGCAGTTTGTTCGGATAGTCGGGCAAAAAGTGGCTGGAGCGGTATTACAACCGATTTCAACGCTCGCGTGATGTTCGCGGTGTTCTCTGTCAACTGCTTGAGATGAGCGCTAACTGGTGACGGTGGCAGGAACAAGCGCGGAGCCGCTTGTATCGCTTTCAGTGCCTGAGGTTCGATGAAACTGATCGTGCGTCTGGCGGCTGCGATCTTCTCCATCAATTCGTTGTTGACAGTTGCGGAGCGTAGCTTGCTCATCGCCTCTCCGATTTCCACTGTCCGCGCCAGCTTACGAGCTTCTTCTGCTTTACGTACTGTTTCGCCGATTTCGACAGTACGGGCTAGCCGACCTGCATTTTCCAAGCTCTGAGCCAAAGTACGCCTCGTATTCTCGTCCATAATCCACCTCTCTGGATTACTCATATGCGCTAATCAGTTGGGCGGAAAGGCTACGGTGCGGTAATGGTGGTGATGAATTCCGTTACAGGATCGGGATGGCGGCCAGTAGGTCTGCTGTAGTCTCAAATATCGTCAGGGTGGTGATATCCCAGAACCTCAACAGACCATCAATATGGCCTTTGGGAAGAATGCGATCGGAAATCCCTCTCACGAGCATTATCTTTGATTGCTTGAGCGGCACCGTTAGCTGAAGGCGCATTTGGGCTATTGCTCGCCGAGCAATTAAACGCATATCTGGCCGATCAAATGGGAGGCTATATCGTGCGGGCTTGGGGGATTGCGTTGATTTGTGGGGGGTGCATTGCACTCGTTATCGCACTTAACATGGATACCAGCGTTGCGACTGGCGTTGGCAGTGTTCAGAATATCGGGCTGCTGGCAGACAGGCAGAATTACATTCTGATTTCAGGACTCGTCGTACTCATTGGCGCGCTGATGGCAATTTTTGGCGGCCCTAAGGCTAGCGTGCGAGAGGTCGCGCAGCCAGTCGGAGTGGCAGAAAGTCCGCCATGTGAACGCGATTTGAGCCTTGATGGCTATCGCCTTTGGCTCGCGTCAAAATATGAGATCGCTCGGAACGACGTCTTTGATCGGTTTGTAATGGGCGATCAGACGTTCGAGACCTTGGATTCTGCTCTTGCGGTCGCGCATGAAGACCAAGAGCGCCAATTGCGCGAACTTGCCGAGCGACAGGAGCAGAGGCGTAGGGAAGCTGAAAAGCAAGCGGCATTGTACGAAGAAGCACATATCCAAGAAAAGAAATTGATTAAGATATGCTTAGTTGTGCTATTTGTGGTATTTGCAGTTGGCACTCCTTTGGTGGTAAAGAAAGCGCAAGAGAGCGACAGGGCGGAGAAAGCCCACAATATTGCTGAAATGAAGAGGGCATCAGATGCGTTGTCAGTTTGGGGCTTGAAGTTTCCCAAAAGCTGGCGAGTGTCAGAAATTAGATCGGTTACAGAAGAGAGCCGCGAGATTTGGTGCGACAACAAAGCGGGCACCCTCGTCACAATGATGACCATCGATAACAATGATGCGGTTATCAAAATGTTCGATGAGCAGCTAGGGAGAGGGACTGACCCATTCTCGCTCGTGCCAGATGTCGGCAAGGACAAGAGCCGCGTCTATGCGAAGGAGGGCGGTAGGGAACTTCGCGTGTATGCCGCAAGTCCGACAGTTTGGATTTGCGCCATCTCAAAGCGTTAAAGCATAATCCGATCACTCTGGCTCATATCCGGCGGCAGTGAAATAGTTTGCGCATTCTTCTGGGGTGAAGCGCGGTAATGCCTCTCGAATTGCATCCCATAGCTCCGGAACGGTTCGAGCAGCGGCTTTTCGGAGGATGGCTTTGAGCTTCGAGAAGGCGTTTTCGATTGGATTGAAGTCGGGGCTGTATGGCGGCAGGAACAGCATACGCGCCCCGGCCGCTTCAATGGCTTCACGCGCTGCCATCGTCTTATGGGCCGGTAGATTGTCGAGGATGACGATGTCGCCGGGACGCAGCGTTGGCGCCAGCACCTGCTGGGCATAGGCAGCGAACCATTCCCCGGTCATGGGGCCGTCCAGGACCATAGGCGCTGTCATGCCCGTCAAGCGTAACGCGCCTGTGAATGTGGTGGTTTTCCAATGGCCGTGCGGGATTGGCGAGCGACACCGCATACCGCGCTTTGCCCGACCGCGCAGGCGCGCCATCTTCGTTGAGGCACCGGTTTCATCGATGAACACCAACCGTTCGGGATCGAGATCAGGCTGGGCCCTGAACCACGCACGCCGCCGCGCGAGAACGTCGGGCCGCTCCTGCTCGCTGGCGTGCGCCGTTTTTTTTGATCGTCATCGAGTGACGGTCGAGAAAGCGCCAGATGGTGCTCGGAGCAAATGCGGCTCCATGCTCTGATCGCAGCATCTCAGCCAGTTCGACCAGCGTGATGTCCGCCTGCTCCGCGATCGCACCGAGAATAACCTCGCGATGGGCTTCAATCCGCCGCGACCGCATGTCGCCGCCCTGACGCTTCGCGCGGGTCGATCCAGTTTCCCGCCATTCGCGAACCCAGCGGACCGCGCTCGCTGTCCCAACTCCAAAACGCTCAGCGGCCGCGCGCCGGGATAAGCCATTATCAACCGCCGCAATTACCCGCGAGCGTAGATCCTCTGAGATGGACTTCGTCATGCCAGGCTGGCCTCCTGGTCCAGCTGACATGTTGAATCAGATTTCCCGTAACATGGGAATCCCCAGCGATTCAGTCAGGTCGGATTATGCTCTAGCTTATCGCCCCAGCCTTCGTTCTTGATTCGTTCCGTCACTTTTTACATGGAACGAATCGACCCCCAGCAGCTTTCGGAGGCAATCCTCAATGCCCCTGCGTAGGCACGGGTTGGCATCACGATGCGTGATGAGCGGATGAAAGAGAAAGCCGCCAAAGAGCTTGCAAACTCCATCGTTGAACGCCTCTCTGACTATCCAGCCATTCCAGACCCTGACCAGCTGAAGCTGTTCCCGTGACGTGGGCCACAACCAGCGATGGCGGACGATAGGTGACTTCACGGATAAAGGTGCCAACGTCATTGCTGAGTGCATTTACTGCCGCCGCAAGGTGGTTCTGGATGCGATCCGGCTTCAGTGGTGGGTCAGATCACATTGTTGGAACGAAGCAATCGAAGTCGTTGCCACGCGTATGTACTGTGTGAAGTGCCGCCGCAGGCCAACGCGCTTGCGTCCCAGCCGTGAGTTTCCGAACCACATGCGTTTCTTCCCAAAAACTGACGATGTCTGGAAGCAGTTGACACGGCGGTTGAGAGGGTGATTGATCTGCTAGCTAACGGATTGGGGGGATTAGCAGATGCAATCGTTTTACAAAGCAAAGATCACGCTGAAGTCTGGCGGCCAGCCCATTGAGGTCAGCGTCCCTGCCAACGATCAGACACAGGCAAAGAGGATTATTGAGCAACAATATGGCCCTATTAGGCTCTGGAACTCCCCTCCGCTGCGGATGCGTTGACTGTTGGGGGGAATTCCATGAAGCGTAGCATAGTAATTGCCAGCACCTTGCTTTTGATAGCGTGCGGCAAGCCAAATGCCTCTGGCATCTACGTCGCGAAGTTAGATAATGAAGTGGCATTGGTCCAGCTTGTTCAAGCTGACGATGGCAAACTTACTGGACGGGTGGAGGTGTCGACCATTGGCAGTAACGGCACAATCTCTCGGAAAGAGGCGATGCTAGAGGGCGCTGCATCTGGTCACGAATTGATGCTCAAGCCAGCCAGCGTTTGGTTTGGAGGCATTCGGGCCAGCGGCTCATTCTCTGCCAGTGAGCTTACGCTTGCCACTAATGGTAAGACTTTGACCGCTGGAAAATCATCGCTTGATGCCTACCAGCTAGCGGTCAGCAAGTTGGAAACGTCAGCCCACGACCAGCAGCAGAAAGTTGCAAAAGCGAATGCGGCAAGTGACATCGCCGAAAAACACGGTTCGGTCCGATCTCTGTCCACAGAGCTGCATCAATATGCCACACAGCTCACAGAGGCGGTGGCGCGCAGTCCGAATTTCGGCGAAAGCGCCAGTGCGAACACCGCGCGAGTGAAGCAATTGGTTACCAAGGCGAATGGTCAGTCTGATCTCGCGCGCAACCAGATAGCCGTTGCTGCCAATCAGATCGAAGTGGACACCAACCAAATTGAGGTCGCCCGATCTCAGTATGCCATCGGTTTGAATGCCATCGTTGATAAGGCGACGCAGGCAGCATTGGCCCTTGCTCGCATTTGCGGAAGCAATCGGCCAGAGGTACTGAATGGTGACTGCAAAGGCGCGGAGAGCGCGCTGATGGCTTTCAAGCACTCTTTCACAGCCGCGTCCACCACCTTTGGAAAGCATAAGACTCAGGTGCAGCGGGAAATGGATCGTCAAAGCGGCTTGGCGGCCAAAATCGACGGGTAACCCGCAAATATCCTCGATTTTCGGTGTATGCGACGCAGGCACCCGAGAAATCGATCGGCGAGCGGGCCTTGGTCCTCATCCGTACGCCTCTCGAGCAGGCCGACCGTCTGTTGCTCGAACAACGCCCGCGCCAAGCGGTTCAATTAATACTCTGGCTTCTGGAAACGGTCTCGACTGCCTTCAATGGGATCGAGAGTGGCAGCAGTTCTGTCGAGGGCAGGTACTTTAACGAGATCGTCCGCAATCTGCGCGCCAATCGCGGGAAGGCGCGCGCGGACTCTGGATTGGATGACAAGATGTATGGCTTTCTCTCCTCGCCAAGCGGCCGCGGTTGCGGTGTCCGCTACGGGATTCAGCTTGCCGACGACTGACTGGCCCCTAGATTTCTGGACGCCTTGTATCGGGATTTTGAGGACAGGAGACGATGATGGGGAAGCCTAATTTCAGCGATGAGTTCAAGCGCGATGCGATGGCCCAGATCACCGAGCGTGGGTATCCGGTAGCGGAGGTATCCGAGCGGCTCGGCGTCAGTCAGCATTCGCTGTATGCCTGGAAGCGGCAACTGGCTAAGGGGGTGCCTGGCGATGCCAGTAAGGATGCCGAGATCCGCCAGCTGAAGCGCGAGCTGGCCCGGGTGACCGAGGAGCGCGACATCCTAAAAAAAGCCACCGCGTATTTCGCCAGGGATGCAAAGTGAGATACGCATTTGTCGCTGAGCATCGTGATCAGTTCCGGGTTCGGTCGATGTGTCGGTACCTGCGCATCCAGCCCAGCGGTTTCTATGCTTGGCAGAAGAGCCCACTGAGCACGCGGGCCCAGGAAGATGCTCGGCAGACAGAGTTGATCCGGCAAGCCTGGAACGACAGCGGTAAGGTCTATGGCTACCGCAAGCTGCACGACGACCTGCTGGATCAGGGCGAGACCTGCTGCCCGAACCGCGTTGCCCGGTTGACCAGGCTGGCGGGTATCAAGGCGCAGGTCGGCTACAAGCGCCGACCGGGGAGCTATGGCGGCAAGCCGTCCCTGGCGGTCGACAACACTCTGGATCGCAAGTTCGACGTGGCCGCACCCGACAAGGCCTGGGTGACAGACATCACCTACATCCGAACCCTGGAGGGCTTTGCATATCTGGCCGTCGTGATTGTCAGGCGAACTGAGAAACTGACCCCCCGTGTTGCCTCACCGAAGATTGTTACCGAGCTTAGCGACTGCGAGATGCGCCATATCACCACCCGCCGCGGCGGGTGGTGATATGGCGAGGCTCTTCATCCAGTCCCCGCCAAGGATGATCTGTCCGGTTATTTCTGCACGCCATACCTTCACGGCCTTTTGCACCGTCCTCGCGCTTTTCTGCGTGAAGCGCGATGGATCGGCGTTCATGAGCCGCAACAACACCGTCGCAGCTGAGATCGCCGGATCAGCCTCGAGCCAAGAGCGGATTTGCGCCTCGAACGGATCGAGCATGTGCGGTCTTTTCGGGTAGGGCTTGGTCCGCCGGTAGGGGCGTCGATGTGTCGCGCGCTTCTCGCCTGCCTGCCAGGCGATTTCCAGATTTGCGGCGAAGCGCTGCAGGTCGATCACGGCCGGCTCCTCAAGCTTGGCATTCAGCCCTCTGCGATCGACGCGCTTCCCCAGATCGTCCTGGGCCGCCCGGATTGCGGCGAACAACATCACGGGATCCTCTGCATCGAGCACTCGACCCAGTCGCTCCTTGTCGGCCATGGCGACATTAGGATGCGCCAGCACGCGCGCGGCCGGCGGAACCGGCGGATGATAGCGCTTGATGACGCGCGCGCCGATCCGGGTCTTCTCCCGCAGCTTGAACGAGGGCTGGAACAGATTGCCGTGTAACCGCACCACATCGTAAAGGCGCGCCAACGACGCCGTTGCCTCCGGGCCCACGAACCTGCCATAGCCCACCAGGCGCCGCACGATGGCGCCGTTCTTCTGCTCGACCCATGCCTGGTCGTTCTTGCGGTATGCCCGGGACCGCGTCACTTCCAGGCCCTGACTGCGGCACCAGCATACCACCAGCTCGTTCATGAACGCGCTGTCGTTGTCGAAGTCGACACCCAGGAGCGGGAACGGAAAGAGCTGCTGCGCTTGCCGGATCGCCCCAACCACGAGGCTGCTGTCGCGACTGCGGACCGGCACGCATTCGGTCCAGCCCGTCGCGATGTCGGTCAACACCATCGTTTGCACGAAGCTGCCGGATGACGAGGTGCCGGAATGGGCCACAAAGTCGACCTCGACAAAACCCGGCAGAGGATCGTCCCAGTCCCCAAAGGTGCGGATCGGGACCGAACGGCGCACCGCGGAACTCATACCGGCTCGGCGGCGCTGTCCGCCGCGCGCTACCACACGCACCTCCGACAGTAGCCGGTCCATCGTCGCGGCGCTGACCGTGAGCAACTTGTCGCGTAGCTCGGCGCCGACGTCGAGCCGGCCATGCCGCTCGAGCGCTGGTAGCAGGACCGGGATTAGCGGCTTCAGGCGCTTCGAGCAGAGGCGATCGGACGCCTCCCACAGCACCACCAGCGCCTGCCGGACGTCGGCACCGTAGCGGATCGCCTGTCGGCGATCGCGAGGCGGCTTCGTCTCCCGGCGACCCAGCACTCGGATCGCGTGCTTGCGATGATAACCGGTAACCGCGACGAACTCGTCCAGGATCTGCCGTTTGTTCGACCGGGAACATGACCGATACCGTTCGATGATCGCTCCAACCAACTCCGATCGTGTCGCCATGCTGATCCGCCCGACCATCCGACTTCCCCGAATCCGGACGATAGAACAGTCTCCATCTCCGTCGGGACGACGATCCTACCGGTAACATTCTGCTCAAGGCAATGCGGGGGTCAAATCTGCGGTTCGCTTGACAGTGATTGATCTCTATTCCCGCCGCGTGGTGGGTTGGTCGATGCAGAGCAGGCAGACCACCGATGCGGTGCTGCAGGCGCTGCACATGGCGGTATGGCGGCGCAAGCCGAAGCAACGGGTGCTGATCCACTCGGATCAGGGCTCGCAGTTCACCAGCATGGACTGGGCGGCATTCATCCGGGCTCACAATCTTGAGCATTCGATGAGCCGGCGCGGCAACTGCCATGACAACGCCGTCGCCGAGAGCTTCTTCTCCTCGCTCAAGCGTGAGCGCATTCGGAGCCGCACCTACAAAACACGCGATGAAGCCCGGCAGGATGTGTTCGATTACATCGAGATGTTCTACAACCCGGTGCGCAAGCAGGTCAGGAACGGGATGCTGTCACCCAACCAGTTCGAACGGCAGCAGATTCTGAAAGCAGAAGGCGTCTAGAAAACTAGGGGCTACTCATGCCGCTCCCGAAAATATCGTCACCTAACCCAACGCATCACCCTCGCATCAGTGGAGGCACTACAGCCTGCACCAGTGCTTACCTCCAGGGTCTGCGTTCAGCCTGCAAGGCGGCCGTCAGCGGAGGCGTACGGAACTCCTCGGGATGAGGTCGCCCAAAAGCCGCGATCGGACCGGCAAGTGGATCGTCCGTATGCTGGGTCAGCGCGCCGCCTGTCTCAACGAGATCAACTGAAGCTGCGCACAGCTGAAGGTCCGTATCCCGTAAGGCGAACGCAACGTGCGACCGAACGAAGGCGTTCGTGCCAGCATTTCCAAAGGGGCAATTACCGTCAATTTGCAACCACCGTCTTTCGCAGGCATGATCGCGCCGATTTTGACAATCATATAGGCGTTCGGTGGGGCGGAATAGAGGGCGCCGAATTGTTTCGGCACCCCCTTTTGTTACGAAAATTTGTAGATAGTTAACAAAGTTTGCATGGATTGGTGGTAGTATTATCGTGAATAGTTCCTGTGCCTTGGTTGCGAGATATGGTTGAGTAATTTGTAGAAGCTGAAAGAATTACGTACATATATTCATCAGACTCTACATGTATATCGGTCTTAGCTGGTACAGAAATAGTTTGGGATGTCTGGCCCGGTGTAAATGTGAGCGTGCCTGAAACCGGAGTAAAATCGGCTGTCGTCTGGGCGGTGCCAGGCGCCGTGGTGTAATTTACGCTGGTAGGGGACGAGGACACAGCTGAAAGGGTAACGGTAAAGACGAGGTTACTCCCTTCGTACGCGGCCGCATCGCTGATTGAAATGGATGGTCCTATCGGTACGTCATTATCGTTGATGGTGCCGGTTGCCGTCGCCGTCGAAATAACAGCGTTGCTTTCGTTCCGAGACGGGTTCGAAAGCGTTACTGCCATCGTTTCCGCGGCCTCGATCGCAGTATCGTCGATCGTCCCCACATTGATCGTAGCGCTGGTTTGGTTTGCTGCAAAGCTGACCGTTCCTGAGGCTGCGTAATAGTCGCTGCCGGCCACTGCGGTGCCATCGGATGTTGCAAAGCTTGCACTGACCGCAGTAGCGGTGTTGCCCGTGCGATTGACAGTGAATGCGAGAGTTCCGCCCTCGGTCACCGACGCGCTGGCGATAGCGAGGTACGCAGGTGCCGCGTCGTTGTCATTAATCGTGCCTGTACCCGTGCCGCTGAGAATAGTTGCCCCTGCTGACGGATTGGATAGCACCACGGACATCGATTCCGTAGACTCGGGAGTGCCGTCGTCAATAGTGCTAACGCTGATCGTGGCAGAGGTCTGATTTGCAGCAAAGCTGACAGTTCCGGATGCCGCAGTGTAGTCGCTTCCGGTGCTCGCAGATCCATCTACTGTTGAATAGCTGGCGGATACGGCCTTTGACGTGTCGCCGGAGCGCGTTACGGTAAAGGTCAATACGCCGCCTTCGGTGGTGGAGGCATTACCGATTGTGAGGCCGGCATCATTATCAAGGATCGTGCCTGTCGCGGTCGCATTTCCAATTGTTGCATAGCCCACTGGAGACGAGATCGTCAGCGTCATCGTCTCCGTGGGTTCGACCGCCGTATCGTCATTTGTCGCAATGCTAATCGCGCCGATGGTCTGACCGGGAGCGATCATGAACGTTCCAGATGCTGCCGCAAAATCGCTGCCCGCCGTCGCCGTGCCGTTTGCGGTCGCATAGCTGACCGAGACCGGGCCGGAAGACGTAGCATTGAGTGTGACAGGGAAGGACAGAACACCGCCTTCGGTGGCGCTGGCGTTGCCTATGGAAACGACGACCGCCGGGGAAGGCTGCGTGACGGTATAGTTGGTGCGATTTCCGGCCGCATCGTACGAGATGGACTTCGTCTCACCGCTGGTCGGGCCTCCCGATTTAGTGGTCGCAATTAAGCGCCCCATCGCGTCGTAACTATACCCTGTCGTATCCTGGGCTTCGGCGGGATTGATATAAAATGCGGACATAGCCAGCGCGATGCCGACGGCGCTCCTTGAAACCACGAACTGCCCCCTCTTTAATATGGATAAAGTCTGATATTTGTTAATTAATACAAGCAGATAACCGTTCACGATGGCACAACGCGCTTAGGCCACCCTGTCTCGCCGATGCACGGTTTGATGTGCAGCTCCCAATTTGCGGAGAGACGACTGCAAGCCCAAACCTTCCCAATCGCATCGTGAGTACAAGTTTTCGCGCTAGTCGTGTTACCAAAAGAACGGAATTAAAATTTTGAAATCGGAAAATATGACACTTTGTTTGCAAAAATATTGCGTCATATCAATAATTTTTCTTAGATATGCCGATTTCGATCCATCCTGATTGCGATATATATCGATAACACTCTGAAAAATGCCGAAATTATGTCAACTTTTACCTCTTTTGTTGTTTTGGATGTGAAGTTTATCCACAAATAATGGCAGCCCGCCACCAACAAGTCTGTTGGCTCGATGCCTTCGATCGAGCAATTGCCCGCGTTCCGCCTCCATCGTGAGGCGGTGATGTGCCAGCTTGTATTGGGGGAAGTTCGTGCAGTCTTTTCGTGCGTCGACAAATCGTATTGGGCAGATCTCTGGTAAAAGAGCCGTGCTCTTGGTCTCGACCGTACTTGCCACGACTTGGGCACTTCCCGCGTTTGCCCAGGCTGACAGCGCCTCCGCGCCGCCCGCTCGATATGCCGTAGACGAAAACAACGTCGATCTCACTACCGGCAAGCAATGGTTTCTTGATAAAGATATTTCGATCGGAAGCGGCCAAGGTGAATTGGCGCTCTATATGGCGCACGGTTACGGTGCCAGTGGCACCTCCTTCGATCTTGGCGTCTTTGGTGGCGTACAGGGAAGCACTACGTATTCGGCAACTGTGTTTGGTGAACACGGGATAATCTCGAAGACGTTTTCCAAATCGGGGGCGACTTTCACGTCTCTTCAAGCGGACGGATCCACACTCGTGCAAAGTGGATTGAACTACGTCCTGACGCTATCCGACGGGTCTGCTTACACTTACACTGGTGGTTCCTTCACTAACGATTACCGAACTGCGCGTATCAGTAGCATTGTGCATCCTGACGGAAGCCGGATCGACATGGCCTATGTTACCGACTCTTGGTGCTCCAATCTTCAGGATAGCTGCACAGGCGGCTCCACGATCAATGCTATCCGACTTCAATCGGTGACATCATCGTATGGATATCAGCTTCATTATAATTACGGACGAGACGATACACCTCTGACACCAACCCAAGGTACAAGCTGGCAGCGTCTGTATGGCGTTACGGCTATCAATCTAGCAGTCGATTACTGCGCTCCAACGGCTGGCACATGCAGCTTTTCGCAGGCGTGGCCTACAGAGACCATCTCGACCGCAACGGGGCAGTATACGGACGCGCTTGGGCGTACCAAAACCTATTCGTCCGGCAGCGACGCCAATGGCCTGTATATTCAATACAAGCGTCCGGGGGCGGCCAGCGCGAGGGAAATCGTGCATGTTGACTCAGCTTTCCGTGTGACGTCGATCACCCGTGAAGATCTCACCTGGCGATATGCATTTTCGCTCTCGGGAACCACGATGACTTCGGTTCGAACGAATCCCGATGGGACCACGCGAACGGTCGTGTCGGATACCAATGTCGGCCTTCCCGTCTCCATGACGGATGAAAAGGGTAGCGTCACCCATTACATCTACGACAGTAGCGGGCGAATGACCTATTTCGTTGCTGCTGAAGGCACGTTAGTCGGTACTACACCGACAGCTGGTTACACTCGTTATGATTATGATTCTCGTGGTAACAGGACGACCACGACCGTCGTCCCTAAGGCAGGATCGAGTCTTCCCAACATCGTAACAACTGCCGGATATGCTGCGACATGCTCCAACCATGTGACTTGCAATGAGCCAACATGGACCAAAGACGCCCTTGGTAATCAGACCGATTATGCTTGGGACGCAACGCATGGGGGGCTCACTTCAATAACCTCGCCGGCCGATGCGTCGGGCGTCAGAAAGCAAATCAGCTACGGCTATACCGCAATGCAGGCGCGTTATAAGGATGGCTCGGGTTCAATTGTGCCATCCGGAGTAACGCAATATCTCCAAACCGGTACGTACATGTGTCTCACAGCCACGTCCACAAATCCGTCCAGTTGCTCGGGGACAGCTTCTGAATTGAGAACGGCTACCACCTATGGCCCCCAGGCTGCGGGTGTAGCCAACAACCTTCTACCTGTTACCACAACTGAATCTGCAGGCGATAACTCGATTAGTGCGACTACGGCTGTGACTTACGACGGCGTAGGTAACGTCACCTCAGTAGATGGCCCTCTAGCTGGCAGCGACGACAAGACTGTCTATCGTTACGATGCTGGTCGGCAATTGATAGGGATTGTTGGACCCGATCCGGACGGGACGGGTAGCCGTACGCCCGTCGCCAAAAGGCTTGCCTACAACGCCGATGGCCAAGTGACGGTTTCTGAAGTAGGGACTGTCGCGGATCAGTCCGACACGGGATGGGCAAACTTCAATTCTCAGCAACAGGTCGTATCAGTCTACGATCTAAACGCTCGCTTGGTGCAGTCGCAGGTGACAGCCGGCGGTACGGCTTATTCGCTGAGCCAGCAAAGCTATGACGGGATGGGTCGCGTAAACTGTTCGGTCGTGCGCATGGACCCGTCTCAGTGGCCAGGTCAGGTCGTTCCAGCGGACCTATCGCAGTGGACGAGCCAAAGTGCGTGCTCTCCGCAAACGACGGGAATTTATGGGCCGGACCGCGTATCGAAATATGCTTACGACGAACTCGGCCGCGCCGCTCGGGTAGACAGTGCTTATGGCACGACGTCCGCAAATTACGCACAAACCCACTATTCCGTTGACGGCAAAGTGGATTACGTCGTTGATGCCAATCTCAATCGTACGACGTACGAATACGACGGCTTCGATCGATTGGTGAAAACGCGCTACCCTGTGGCATCCAAAGGCAGCAACCAGAGTTCGGACACGGATTACGAACAATTTTCCTATGGCGACAATGTTCATGTAACCCAAACGCGACTTCGTGATGGCGGGACTATTACGTCGGGCTATGATAATCTCGGACGTGTAACGAGCCTGTCCGGAAGCTCCATCAGATCGCGTACGTCGACTTATAATTTGGCAGGCATGCCGCTCGTGGTAATTTTCTCTGATAATGGCCAGAGTGTTACGAACACATATGATGCACTGGGCAATCTAAAGTCTCAAACGTCCGCGCAGGGTACGGTGGGCTATCTCTATGACCTGGCGTCTCGCCGAACGCAGATTAACTGGCCAGACGGACAGCTTTATGTGAACTACGACTATGACGTAGCTGGGAATATCACGTCGATTCGCGAGAATGGGGCGACGTCCGGGATAGGGGTGTTGGCGCGCTATAGCTATGATAACCTCGGTCGGCGTACTGGGGTGACCAATGGTAATGGCACTACGCATGCGTACGCATATGATTCGATGAGCCGCTTGACCGGCTTGCAGATTGATCAAGCGGGTACCGCAAACGATCTGGTGATTGGTGCTGTCGCCGGCGTTGGCGCGGCGATTAGCTATAACCCCGCTTCACAGATCACTGGAATTCCGCGCAATAATAGTGCCTACGCGTGGACGGAGCGTTACAATGCCAATCGAAACTATGTCGCGAATGGGCTGAATCAATACACGGAATCCGGCACTACCCCACTCGGATATGATCCGCGCGGCAACCTCACAAACTCTGGCAGCACGACATATTCGTACAATGGATTGAACCAGATGACATCGGTCGGCGGTGATCTGGCTGCAACGCTGACCTATGATCCCGCAGATCGCCTTTATCAATTGGATTCGGGCGGCGTGACCACCCGCTTCCTCTACGATGGAATCAACATGATTGGCGAGTATGATGGATCCAATTTGTTGCTGCGGCGCTATATACCGGGCCCTGAACAGGACGAGCCCGTCGTGTGGTACGAGGGGGCAGGCTTCTCCGATCGGCGTTGGCTGCAGTCTGACGAGCGTGGATCCATTGTCGCGGTGAGTGATGCCTCGGGAGCGGCAATCAAAATTAATGCGTATGACGAGTATGGCATTCCGCAATCGGGCAATCTCGGTCGTTTCCAATACACCGGACAAGTATGGCTCGGGGAGATCGGATTATTCTATTACAAGTCTCGGATGTATTCGCCTACCCTTGGGCGGTTCATGCAGACTGATCCGAGTGGATATGGGGATGGCTTGAATTGGTACAGCTTCGCTGGCGCGGATCCTGTGAATAGATCTGATCCATCAGGCATGACGTCCGGAACTATTGATAAACCTAGAATGTGCACGGGCACACTAATATGTCAGAAGGATGGTGATACCGGTGCGGGTTCGATCGTTCACACGACTTTCGGGCCAAGCAATACTTCACCTATCGGGAGCTCGCACGGCGGCCAGGTTGGAGTCTGGATAGCCGTTGACACCCCTTTCACTGAGGGCAGCCCGATTATGGCTGAACTGAAGTGGGTACCCCTTGCAATGTTTTGGGGGCCGATTACGGATATATCGACGGCGAATAACGAGCGCCTTGTTGGCTCGGTTGATACAGGATGTAACAAACTAGATTCTCTCGCGTATGGATTAGATTTCGCTTCAGCGGCAGGAACAGGGACCCAGTTGTTGAGCGGTTTGGGTGCTCTTGGATCTGCTGGAACCGGGGATGAGCCAGGAGCTCTGTTTTTGGGTGCGCTTTCTGCGGGGGCTTCTACTTTCTCCACAATGGCTTCGGGCGCTAGTGGAACTGTTAAGTTGTTCAATAAAGATTACTCCGGTGCGGCGCTCACTTATGGTACCGCGGCATTGTCTGCGAGCGGAGGGCGCGCGGTGATGAGTATCGGGAAAGCATTGGATGTTGCAGTAAACGCAGAAAAAGCAAATCTTTCGGCTTCAACATTAGCGGCCATTGGAGGAGGTGTTCCTGCAATGGGTTGCGCAGCTAGGTAATCATTATGGATGACAACATCACATCCTTGGCCCTCGCTGTCGCCGTGTCATCGTTGTTCAATATGGTGGTTTGGTTCTTTCCGGACCAATACTTTTCCATGAGATCTATCGGCTTGAAGTTGAATTCTCAACGAAGTCAAGATCTGTTTGGCGATTTTGTAAAGAGGCATCGCGAAATTAATTCCGCAAAAAAAATGGCGTCTGTTTGTTCTGTGATTTCAATTCTATGCATAGTCATGCAGTTATTGTTTAGATTTCAACAATCTACAGCGATTGCGCTGGGAATATTTTCGTTCATTGTGCCATGTTGCTGGAATTTTCACTGCCTCAACAAAACGTGGAGTTCCTTCAGGGGCTAATGGCATGCACACGCTTCCGGAGCCGAAGCAGGATGAGCATTTGGTGAGGGCCGGTTAAGGTTGCAAGGCGCGCCACTGTTTTAAGGTGGCCTTGCAGCGCCGTTCCGGATGTAAGCATAAGTTCAAGCTGGATGCATTTGGAAACTTGATAGCGCCAGAAAGTCTGAAGTGAAGCATTTCGCTAGCGCGACAGCTGGTGATAGCTGGGCGACCAAACTCTTCGATCTTTAGGCGCCGGTAGGCGGCAGCGTGGATTCTCGTTGCGCCGACGATGGCTCTGATCAGTGAAGCGGAACGGATGCACCTGCGTAAGGGTCATTGTCAGGTGTTCGAATCGGCGGCGCAGGTTGAGTAATCGTAGTTGGTGTAACAGCGGGGCTAATGACCGTCGGAACTGTTTGAATGCCATTCATAATGGCCGTTGCCACGTGAGGGGCGCCGAACAAGATGAAGCAACCCATGATGATCCGTGCACCGTTGCGGATTGCGATGCGCCCGGAAAACATACTGACGCCGGCGGCTGCGATTGCGATGAGAGCAATCGAGGTGCCGACAGATCCCGCAAGCAGGTTCTCCACCCAGTGCGCGGATGTTGACAGACTGCCTGCATTTGAACTCGGAATCGTTGATAGCGTCGGTTCGATCATGCCAAGCGTGTTGCGTGAGGCTTCAGCATTTGCAAGAGGCAACGTAGACCGAGCTTATTGGCCTGACAGACCTGTGTTCTTGCAGCCATTGGTGCCAAGATATTCGATGGATGATGGGGGAAGAGTTGCGAAAGTTAAAATTTATCAGCCCGTTACTTGCTCTAAGCGCCGCCATGCCGGCTGACGCGCAGGCTTTGGCTGACCCCGCTGGTTCTGGCGTGCTCGTCGGAGCGGTTAACTGGCTTCAAGGTACGCTCCTCGGCACCGTCGCTACTACCGCAGCCGTCATCGCCATCGCGGTAGTCGGCTTCATGATGCTGACCGGCCGGATCAACTGGCGCCACGGCGCGGTGGTCATCGTCGGCTGCTTCGTGCTGTTCGGCGCCGCCAGCATCGTGGCCGGTATCCGCGCCGCCGCGACGGGCATGTAGTCCAGCCTCATGACCGCCCCCCTCCAGCGCAGCACCGTATTCACGGCACTCACGCGCCCGCAGATGTTCGCTGGCGTCACCTACACCTGGTTCGTCGCCAACGGCATCGTTGCGGCCGAGGCGTTTCTGATCTCCAAGTCCTTTTGGGTGATCGGTATCGCGCTGTTGGGCCACTTGGTGGGTGCGGTGCTGTCCCTGCGCGAACCGCGCTTCCTTGACCTTTGGATCGTGCGCGTCAGCCGCTGTCCCCGCGTGAAGAACCATGCCCTGTGGCAATGCAATTCCTACCGTCCCTGACAAGTGACCCCAAGACCATCGCACGGGAAAAGGGGGCAGGCGATCACCTGCCCTATGCCCGCCATGTCGACGACGTGACGCTCGAGACGCGCGACGGTCTGCTGATGCAGACCGTGCGCCTCGGCGGGCTGCTGTTCGAGACAGCGGATACCGACGAACTCAACTACCGCGCGGACCTGCGCGATGCAGTGCTGCGCACCATCGGGAACTCGCAGTTCGCGATCTACCATCACGTGGTGCGCCGCAAGGCAGAAGCGAGCCTGGAGGCACGCTTCCCCGATGCCTTCTCGCGCGATCTCGACGAACGCTGGCGTGCGCGTCTCGCCTCGCGCCAGATGTACGTGAACGAACTGTTCCTCACCATCGTGCGCCGCCCGATGCAGGGACGCCTGGGCTGGGCGGACCGGCTGCGGGGCTGGGCGACCCGTTCCTCGGTTGACCGGCAGGCGGGGTTCGGCACGGAGAAGCGCGCACTTGACGCCGCCACAGAAGCGCTGGTGGCTTCGCTCGGCAGCTACGACCCGCGCGTGCTCTCGGCCTACGCGAGTGAGCAAGGCCATCGCTCCGAGCCGCTCGAGTTCCTCTCCTACCTCTACAACGCCGATATGCGCCCCGTCGGCCTGCCGCACGGCGATCTCGGCCAGCACTTGCCTTTTCGCCGGGTGAGCTTCGGCCAGGAAGCCTTCGAACTGGCACCCGCCGGGCATCTCGGCCGCAAGTTCGGTGCACTCATCTCGATCAAGGACTACCCCGGCCAGACGCTGCCCGGCATGTTCGACGAACTCTACCGGATGCCCTTCGAGATGACGGTGAGCCAGTCGTTCGCCTTTGTCGAACGCGGTGCTGCGCTTGGCCGCATGAACCTCGCGCTGCGCCGGATGCGCTCGGCAGAGGACGAGGCCCTGTCGCTGCGCGACGAGCTTACGCGCGCCAAGGATGACGTGGCCGCAGGCCGCGCTTCGTTCGGCGAGCATCACATGACGATCGCCGTCCACGCCGAGAGCCTCGAAGTGCTCAATGCCGAAGTGGCCGAGATTACTGCCGTGCTCGCTGATCTCGGGATTGTCGGCGTGCGTGAGGATATTGCGCTCGAGCCCGCGTTCTGGGCGCAGTTTCCGGCCAACTTCAAATATATTGGCCGCCGGGCGCTGGTCTCGAGCCGCAACTTCGCAGGCCTTGCCAGCCTCCATAATTTCCCGGTCGGCCGCGTGCGCGGCAATCACTGGGGCGAGGCGGTCTCGCTGCTCGAGACGACAGCGGCAGGCCCCTATTTCTTCAACTTCCATCATCACGATCTCGGCAACTTCACCGTGATCGGCCCCTCGGGCTCGGGCAAGACCGTGGTGCTGAATTTCCTGCTTGCCCAGGCGCGTAAGTTTGCGCCGCGCATTGTCTTCTTCGACAAGGATCGCGGCGCCGAGCTCTTCATCCGGGCGATCGGCGGCCAGTACGACCGCCTGCGCGTAGGCAGTGCTTCAGGCCTCAATCCTCTGCAGCTTGAGGATACGCCGGCGAACCGCCAGTTCCTGATGGAATGGCTGGGTCTGCTCGCCGGCGGCTTCGATCCCGAAGAGGCCGAGATCGTCGCCGATGCACTCGATGCCAATTTCGACCAGATCCGGCCGCGCCGGCGCTTACGCCATCTCGTCGAGCTACTGCGCGGCCATGCTCGTCCCAAGGCCGGCGACCTCTATTCGCGCATGCGTCCCTGGTGGGGCGAAGGCGAACGCGCCTGGCTCTTCGACAACGAAGAGGACCTCACCGACCTGACGGCGGCAACTGTCGGCTTCGACATGACGGCGATCCTCGACGATCCGGCTGTCCGCACCCCAGCACTCCTCTACTTCTTCCACCGCGTCGAGGAGCGCCTCGACGGCACGCCGGCCATCGTTGTGGTCGATGAAGGCTGGAAGGCGCTCGACGACGAAGTCTTCGTGCGGCGCATCAAGGATTGGGAGAAGACGATCCGCAAGCGCAATGGGATCGTTGGTTTTGCGACCCAAAGCGCGCAGGATGCCCTCGAAAGCAAGATTGCCAGCGCCATCATCGAGCAGGCGGCCACGCAGATCTTCATGATCAATCCCAAGGCGCGCCCCGAGGACTACATCGACGGCTTCGGTCTGACACCGCACGAGTACGAACTGGTGCGCAGCCTGCCCGACAACTCGCACTGCTTCCTGATCAAGCACGGCAAGGACAGCGTCGTCGCCCGGCTCAATCTCTCGGGCGAGAAGGATATCCTCACCATCCTCTCCGGCCGCGAGGCGACCGTGCGGCTCTTCGATGAACTGGTCGAGGAGACTGGCGCCGATCCCGAGGGCTGGATGGCTCCGCTGCTGGCGCGCGCCTGATGGCCTGTCCCGTCGTCCATACCGGGGAAGACTTCCTCGCCAATGCGCTCGCGCATATCGACTGCCAGGCGCAGGCGATCGGCAGCTATGGCTACGGCGCGCTCGCCAGTCCCGGCTCGCCGGTCACGATCGCGCTCACCAGCCTGCTGACGATCTTCATTGCCCTGTTCGGGATCCGCCTGCTTTTGGGCTACCCGATGGCAACACGCGATGTCGTGGGCGATGTGCTCAGGGTGGGCATCATGCTGACGCTGGCG
Organism: Novosphingobium sp. BL-S-32; assembly: GCF_056857055.1. Classification (NCBI taxonomy): domain Bacteria; kingdom Pseudomonadati; phylum Pseudomonadota; class Alphaproteobacteria; order Sphingomonadales; family Sphingomonadaceae; genus Novosphingobium; species Novosphingobium sp. BL-S-32. Next base: position 578,664 of record NZ_CM166477.1, read on the forward strand.
ACCAGTTGGCCGGCCTGGCGGGTGGTCGGCTATGACCTCGTCATTCATGGCCCAAACCAGATCGCGCAAGTGATCGGTGGAAGCGCCGGGCTTCCCGGCAGCGCCGGCGATCTCGCCGCGCGGCTCCAGAATATCGACAAGGGGCTGGCCGCGTTCAACACCTACGGCAGCGGCCGCCTGGGCGTTGCCCAGGGCGACTGGTTCCAGCTTGGCTTTGCGCGCAGCGCTTATCTGGTCGGAACGCTGGGACCGTTGGCACTGGTGCGGCTGACGGCAGGCTTCTTGCTCGCGGTTGCCCCCTTGATGGCCGGGCTCCTGTTGTTCGGGATCACCCGCGGCATCTTCGAAGGCTGGGCGCGCGCGCTGGTTACGACCTTCCTCGCCTCTATGCTGCTCAGCGTCATCTACGGGGTGGAGCTTGCCCTACTCGAACCGTGGCTGCAGGACGCCTTGCAGCGGCGCGCCGCCGATGTGCAGACGCTCGATGCGCCCGTGGAGATCCTGGTTGCTGCGCTGAGCTTTGCGGTCGCTTCGCTGGCAGGCGTGTTCCTGATGGCACGGCTCTCCTTCCACAGCGGCTTCCATTTCACGGCGATCTTCCCCGAGGCAAGCGAGCGGGCGGAGGCACCCGCCGCGCAGCGGATTTCCGTGACGACGGCCGGCGGAGAGGAACCGTCGCGCGCGGTCACCGTCGCCCAGTCCATGACGGACAATGTGCGCCGCGAGGAGCGCATCGCAAATATCGCACGCACCGGAGGCCGTTGGGCGGATCGCAGCGGTAGCGGCACCGCACCATCAGCTCTTGCAGCACAGGCCCGCCAGGCCGGTGGTGAGAATGCATTGGGCAATACCTGGCGCAGGCCCTCCCGGCGCCATTCCGGGGCCGCACGGCGCAGGGATCAAAATTGATGAACAAGATGAGCGATGACGACCTCAACCGTTACTACAGCCAGGCCGAATCCTGGTCTGTCGATCGGAGCAAGGCACTTGCCGCATCGCGGCGCGTGGCCTGGATCATTGCCGGTGCCGCAACCGGTGTTGCCGTGCTCGAAGCCATTGCGCTTGCAAGCTTGCTACCGCTCAAGACGGTCGTTCCGTACACCCTGCTGGTCGATCGCCAGACCGGCAATGTCCAGGCGCTGAAGCCGCTCGAGCAGCAGTCGATCACGCCTGACGATGCCTTGGTGCGCTCGTTCCTCGCGCAATACGTGACCGCGCGCGAGAGCTTCGAGATCAATTCGCTGAAGGACGACTACCGCAAGGTCGCGCTGTGGTCGGCCGACGAGGCACGCGATCGGTATCTTGCCTCGATGGCCGCGAGCAACCCAGAGAGCCCACTCGCGACGCTGCCGCGGCAGGCTCTGGTCGAGACCGAGGTCCGCAGCATCTCCTCGCTTGGGCCTGACACTGCGCTTGTGCGCTTCGTGACCAAACGCTCCGATCCCGGCGGACAGAAGCAGGACGTGCAGAACTGGGCGGTGGTCATGAAGTACCGCTTCTCCACCGCATCGATGAGCGCGGCCGATCGACTGCTCAATCCGCTCGGCTTCCAGGTCCTGCGCTATCGCCGCGATGCCGAGATCCTGCCGCAGGCGGTCGCCACGCAGGATGCCGCTGCGCCGGCCTCCTCATCGACGTCTCCACAAGGCCCGTCGGCGCTGCCTCCCAGTTCGATCCAGGGGACGATGCAGCCTCAGGCACCCGGTGCAATCCGCGCACCGGCGCAGCCCACGGTGAGCCGTCTCGTCAGGCCGGGGGCGCAGCAATGAGGTCGCTTGCGCTGCTTCTCGTTCTTGCTGCTGGCGCCGCGAGCGCGCAGGAGCTTCCCGCCATCGATCCGCGTATCGTCGCCTTGCCGGTGAGCGGCACAGGCCTGCTGAGCTTGCGCACGGCGTCCGATGTGACGCAGACGCTGATGTTCCGCCAGGGCGAGCAAATTGCCTCGGTCATCTTGAGCGATCCAACCGGCTTCAATGTCATGGTTTCGGGGGCGGGTGACAGTCTGGCGCTGCGCGCCATGCGTCCCTCGGCTTTCGGCGTCATGAGCGTGCGCACCAACATGCGCAGCTACGAGTTCGAGCTCACGGCCGGCACGCCGCAGTCGGTGCCGGCCGTCGTGCGCCTGGTGAACCCGCCGCCTCCGAGCTTCCCTGTACCGCCGGTTGCGCAAGCGGGCGGCGGAGGCCAGCAATCGACCTATCGCCTCTCGGGCAACAAATCTTTGCTGCCGACTTCGATCCGCGATGACGGAGCGAAGACTTACATCGAATGGAAAGGCGACCGCGCGATGCCGGCGACGTTTGCGCTGGGACCGACCGGCAACGAGCAGATGGTCGATGGCTACGTGCGCGGCGGCGTTTACACCATCGACCGCGTCTACGAGACGCTGATCTTCCGCATCGACAAGGAGCATGCCCGGGCAACGCGGGTTAGCGAGAGCAAGGCACGTGGCTGAGACATCCATCGAACCCGCCGCCGATCCGCAAGGCATCCGTCCGCTCGTCGCCAGAGCACCGGGCAGCACCGGCGTCTGGATTTTCGCGGCGATCCTCGCAGTTGCGGGCGGCGGTATCTTCTACGGCCTGCAGACGCGGCGCGTGGCCTTGCAGAATCCGTCACTGGTCCAGGCGCAGGCGGGCAGTGCCAGCACGATGATCAGTTCGCCGCCCGAACTGGCGATCCCGCCTGCGCCGGAGTACCAGCAGCCGCTGCAGAGCATGCAGGCTGCGCCAATGGGATATCCGCAGCAGCCGGTCGGCTATGCCGCAATCGGGCAGCCTGCCTATCAGCCGCAGCCGGTTCGAATGTACGCGCCTTCGCCTCCCGTACCGGCCATGCCGCAGCCCACGCCGGCATCGTACTTGCCGCAATCGATGCCGGCAGCACCCGGTTTTGCCTATCAGGCTCCGCAATCTGGTGGAACCGCTGCGCCTGACGGGCCCGCTTCCAAGGCATTTGACGGGCGCGCGCAGGCCCACCCGTTCGCTAATCCCGGCACCACGGTTCCGCAGGGCAGTGTGATCCAGGCAGTGATGGAAACCGCGCTCGATTCAACGCGCGCAGGTTTTTCTCGCGCGATCGTCTCGCGCGACGTCATGAGCTTTGATGGTACCCGTGTCCTTATTACCAGAGGTAGCCATCTGTTCGGCAGCTATCAGGCCGACATCAGTCTCGGACAGAAGCGCGCGCTGATCCAATGGAACCGGCTCATCCGGCCCGACGGCATGACGATCGACCTGGATTCGCCGTCTGCCGATCCGCTGGGCCGCGCCGGGGTGAAGGGCAACGTCAATACGCACTTCCTGCAGCGCTTCAGCGGGGCGATCCTGCAATCCGCGCTCGATATTGGCGTGAACGCCGCAAGCAAAAAGGTGGCGGGGAACACCGTGATCGTGGGGCTCTCGGGTTCCAACACCCAGGCAACTACCATCCAGAATCCTGCCGACATCAAGCCGACGCTCAAGATCCCGCAAGGCGCGAGCGTTTCCGTCTTCGTGGCGCGTGATCTGGATTTCACGTCGGTGGAGCACTGAGCCGTGCCAGAAGCCGGGTTCGCGCGCGAGGTCTATCTCGAGAGCTATCTCGCTCCCCTGGCGCCGTTCCTGTCACAATCCGAGGTGACGGACATCTACGTCAATCGGCCTGGCGAGGTCTGGGTCGAGGCGCTGGGCAAGGTGCCCGAGCGGTTCGAGGTGCCGGAACTGACGGGCCGTGTTCTTGCACGTCTGGCGCGGCAGATCGCAGCGATGAATGCGCAAGGGATCAGCCGCGAACATCCACTGCTGTCGGGCGCATTGCCCGATGGCTCGCGCGTGCAGGTGGTCTTGCCGCCCGCCACGCGGGGCGAGATTGCGCTTGCGATCCGGCGTCATGTCTCGGCGGGGCTGAGCCTGCAGGACTACCATGACACAGGCGCCTTTGCGCAGACCCGGATGGACGCGACAACAGCCTTGCCGCTTGCTGTCGAAACAACTGACAATGACGATCTTCTCGTGGTGCTGCGCCAGGCGGTTCGCGAACGGCGCAACATCCTGATCTCAGGTGGCACCTCGACCGGCAAGACCACTTTCTTGAATGCGCTGCTGCAGGAAGTGCCGCAGCATGAGCGGCTGATCCTGATCGAGGATACGGCAGAGCTTCAGCTTTCTCATGAGAACGCCGTGGGTTTGCTGGCAGCGCGAGGTGCGCTGGGAGAGGCTGACGTCTCGGCCGAAGACCTGCTGATCGCCTCGCTGCGGATGCGGCCCGATCGCATTATTCTGGGCGAAATGCGGGGCAAAGAGGCCATGACCTTCTTGCGAGCCGTGAACACCGGACATCCCGGTTCGATGAGTACCATCCATGCCGATACCCCCGATCGGGCGATCGATCAGTTGGCGCTGCTGATCTTGCAGTCCGGTGCCAACATGAAGTGGGAGGATGTCGTGCGCTACGTCAACCGCTCGGTCGATTTGATCGTTCAACTTACGCGCGAGAACGGACGGCGACGAGTTTCTAGAATTTGGCGACCGTTAGTGCCAACGGTGCCATTCTAGAGGCCGTTGTGGACTTGTGAATCCGAATGGATTCAAAGATTTGTATGGAGTTTTTCCGCAAACCTCATCCGTCTGACACATCTTATGAAGAATTGTCGGTGATCGTACTTTACCTGACACTTCAGCGTGAGGATGCAGGGCAATGGAAGCATGGCCTTCGCAAGGTGTTCAATGGCCTGCGTTATATCGTAAAGACGGGAGCGCCTTGGCGCTGGATGCCGAACGACACACCACCTTGGGGGGCGACGTATCAGCGGACGCAGCGCTGGCTGACAGTGGGTTGCTTCGAGGCGCTGGTGGATGATTTGCGTGCCATGCTGCGCCCAGGATCAGGACCTATTAAATCACTTGCCGGGCAGGTGATTGGTTGATTCAATGGCGGCGTGAGGAGGCGTCGCCATGAGAGATCTGATCTGGTTGTCGGAGGCACAGATGCGCCGGATCGAGCCATATTTCCCACTGTCTCACGGCGTGCCGCGGGTGGATGACCGCCGGATCATCAGCGGTATCATCTTCGTCATCAGGAACGGCTTGAGATGGCGCGATACGCTCGCCGATTATAGTCCGCCCAAGACTATCTATAATCGTTTCATCCGGTGGAGCCGGCTCGGGGTGGTCAACAAGATTTTCTCCGCCCTTTCCGCGCAAGGCGGCAAGCCCGACCAGTTGATGATCGATGCGACCCATCTGAAGTCACACCGGACAGCCGCCAGTCTACTCAAAAAGGGGTTGTTCCCAGACGTATCGGACGCACCAAAGGTGGCCTGAACTCGAAGCTCCATGCCGTGTGCGACGGCAAGGGGAGGCCGCTGGTCATGCCGCTGAGCGAGGGCCAGATGAGCGACTATAAGGGAGCCGCCCTGATGCTTGTCAGACGAAATGAGAGACTGACCCCCTGCCGAATCTGAGAACTGACCCCCGCATTGCCTTGAGCAGAATGTTACCGGTAGGATCGTCGTCCCGACGGAGATGGAGACTGTTCTATCGTCCGGATTCGGGGAAGTCGGATGGTCGGGCGGATCAGCATGGCGACACGATCGGAGTTGGTTGGAGCGATCATCGAACGGTATCGGTCATGTTCCCGGTCGAACAAACGGCAGATCCTGGACGAGTTCGTCGCGGTTACCGGTTATCATCGCAAGCACGCGATCCGAGTGCTGGGTCGCCGGGAGACGAAGCCGCCTCGCGATCGCCGACAGGCGATCCGCTACGGTGCCGACGTCCGGCAGGCGCTGGTGGTGCTGTGGGAGGCGTCCGATCGCCTCTGCTCGAAGCGCCTGAAGCCGCTAATCCCGGTCCTGCTACCAGCGCTCGAGCGGCATGGCCGGCTCGACGTCGGCGCCGAGCTACGCGACAAGTTGCTCACGGTCAGCGCCGCGACGATGGACCGGCTACTGTCGGAGGTGCGTGTGGTAGCGCGCGGCGGACAGCGCCGCCGAGCCGGTATGAGTTCCGCGGTGCGCCGTTCGGTCCCGATCCGCACCTTTGGGGACTGGGACGATCCTCTGCCGGGTTTTGTCGAGGTCGACTTTGTGGCCCATTCCGGCACCTCGTCATCCGGCAGCTTCGTGCAAACGATGGTGTTGACCGACATCGCGACGGGCTGGACCGAATGCGTGCCGGTCCGCAGTCGCGACAGCAGCCTCGTGGTTGGGGCGATCCGGCAAGCGCAGCAGCTCTTTCCGTTCCCGCTCCTGGGTGTCGACTTCGACAACGACAGCGCGTTCATGAACGAGCTGGTGGTATGCTGGTGCCGCAGTCAGGGCCTGGAAGTGACGCGGTCCCGGGCATACCGCAAGAACGACCAGGCATGGGTCGAGCAGAAGAACGGCGCCATCGTGCGGCGCCTGGTGGGCTATGGCAGGTTCGTGGGCCCGGAGGCAACGGCGTCGTTGGCGCGCCTTTACGATGTGGTGCGGTTACACGGCAATCTGTTCCAGCCCTCGTTCAAGCTGCGGGAGAAGACCCGGATCGGCGCGCGCGTCATCAAGCGCTATCATCCGCCGGTTCCGCCGGCCGCGCGCGTGCTGGCGCATCCTAATGTCGCCATGGCCGACAAGGAGCGACTGGGTCGAGTGCTCGATGCAGAGGATCCCGTGATGTTGTTCGCCGCAATCCGGGCGGCCCAGGACGATCTGGGGAAGCGCGTCGATCGCAGAGGGCTGAATGCCAAGCTTGAGGAGCCGGCCGTGATCGACCTGCAGCGCTTCGCCGCAAATCTGGAAACCGCCTGGCAGGCAGGCGAGAAGCGCGCGACACATCGACGCCCCTACCGGCGGACCAAGCCCTACCCGAAAAGACCGCACATGCTCGATCCGTTCGAGGCGCAAATCCGCTCTTGGCTCGAGGCTGATCCGGCGATCTCAGCTGCGACGGTGTTGTTGCGGCTCATGAACGCCGATCCATCGCGCTTCACGCAGAAAAGCGCGAGGACGGTGCAAAAGGCCGTGAAGGTATGGCGTGCAGAAATAACCGGACAGATCATCCTTGGCGGGGACTGGATGAAGAGCCTCGCCATATCACCACCCGCCGCGGCGGGTGGTGATATGGCGCATCTCGCAGTCGCTAAGCTCGGTAACAATCTTCGGTGAGGCAACACGGGGGGTCAGTTCCTCAGTTCGACGAAGGGGTCAAATCCTCGGTTCGGTTGACAATGCTCGACGCTTTGCCCCGCGCTAAAGCCCTACTCGGCGATCGAGGCTATGACGCCGACTGGTTCCGCAAGGCGCGCTCCGAACGCAACATCGCGCCCTGCATCCCGTCAAAGAGGAACCGGAAGGTCCCGATCCCGCGCGACGCGATGCTATATCGACAGCGCCACAGGATCGAAAACATGTTCGGCAGGCTCAAGGACTGGCGCCGCATTCATACCCGCCGCGATTGATGCGCCCACACATTCATGTCCGCCATCTGCATCGCCGCAACCGTCATCTTCTGGATCAATCAATGAGTCCTGATCTTAGCTGCGGGGCGATCTGCAGAACCCAGCGCGACGATCATCGACAGCCGAACGCTGTGCTCCACCCCCGAGAGGGGCGAACGTGCGAGCTATGATGGCGGCAAGCGCAATAAGGGATCGAAACTCCACATGGCGGTCGATACGCTGAGCCATCTGCTCGCGCTTCATGACACGCCGGCCAGCGCCGAGGATCGCGGCGAGATCAAACGGCTCGCGCGCACCGTGCAGGCTGCCGCAATTGTCGGGCAGGAGAGATAGGTTTGAGGTACGAAGTTTGATGGGGATAATTCAATTAACTTTCTAAAATGCCATTCCATGTGGCCGATAAATCTCTTTAAGGCCGCCGCTTGGCGTATTGAGTGTGCATTAGACGGGGGCTTCAGTGATTGATTTTCGGGCGTGTGGCGGCCTATTGGCGGCGCTTGCTTTTTTTCCGCCGGCAGCTGCAAGTGCGCAGGAAACCACGACTTACACTTATGATGCCTTAAATCGGTTGGTTACCGCGTCAAAGTCGGGTGGGCCCAACGACGGCGAAGCGCATACGATCGGCTATGACGCAGCAGGCAATCGCAGCAACTATGCCGTGACCGGCGTTGTTTCGGCTAATCTCGCGATCAGCGGCACTTCGGTCACCGAAGGCGGAACGCTTGTGTTTACAGTCACGCGTTCGGGCAATACCGCGATACCTGCAAGTGCGAGCTATTCGACAGCCGGAGGAACGGCGGCACCGAGCAGCGATTTTACGCCTGCATCGGGAATTGTGAGCTTTGCTGCTGGCCAGAGCACGGCAACCGTCAGTGTGGCCACGATCGACGACACCGAGGTTGAATCGGCCGAGACATTGACGGTCACGCTGTCCAATCCATCCGCGAGCACGACGATTGCCGCAGCTACCGCGACCGGAACCATCAACGATAATGACGTGGCTCCGGCGAACCTGGCAATTGGGAACGCGTCTGTGACCGAGGGTGGCGCTTTGGTGTTTACGGTCACGCGCACAGGTAATACCGCGATTGCCGCGAGCGCAAGCTACGCAACTTTCGGCGCAACGGCGAACTCGGGCTCCGACTTTACCGGCACCTCGGGGACGGTGAGCTTCGCTGCGGGCCAGACTACAGCAACCATCAGTGTGGCGACGATCGACGATACCGAAGTCGAATCTGTTGAGACCTTGACCGTGACCCTGTCGAACCCGTCCGCCAACACGACGATCACTACTCCCACCGCGACGGGCACAATCAATGACAATGACATTGCGCCGGCAAATCTTGCCATCAGCGACGCGCTGGCAAACGAAGGCGGGCCCCTCGTTTTCACGGTCACCCGGTCGGGCAACACAGCGATTGCGGCAAGTGCGAGCTATACGACTGCGAATGGCACAGCGTTAGCGGGAAGCGATTTTGCGGCCGCCTCTGGAACGGTGAGCTTTGCAGCAGGGCAAACGACGGCCACGATCAGCATCGCAACCATCGATGATAGTGCGGTTGAACCCGCTGAAGCGATGACCGTGACCTTGTCCAACCCTTCCGCAAACACTTCAATTACAATCGGCACGGCCACCGGCACCATCAATGACAATGATGTGGCACCAGCAATCCTGGCGATTGAAAATACTTCAACCACTGAGGGCGGCACCCTAACATTCACAGTTAGGCGATCCGGAAACTACGCGATCCCTGCGAGTGCCACCTACGCGACAGCCGGCGGATCCGCAACTTCGGGGATCGACTTCGCGCCGGCTTCAGGGACCGTAAATTTCCTTGGTAATCAAGTCACCGCATTAATTAGCGTCACAACTGCCGATGATTCCGAAGTTGAACCGCCGGAGACAATGACGGTTACACTGTCAAATCCTGCCAATTACACGACCATCGCCACCGCTACGGCCACCGGCACGATCAACGACAACGATGTGGCGCCAGTCTATCTTTCCGTGGGCAATGCGACTGTGACCGAAGGTGGAAACCTGGTGTTTACGGTTACACGCACAGGGAATACGGCGGTTGCAACGACCGCCACGTATACGACGTCAGGCGGCACGGCGACGTCCGGTAGCGATTTTACCGCTGCATCGGGCACAGTCAGTTTTGCCGCTGGACAAACGACTGCAACGATCAGTGTGCCCACAATCGACGACGCACTCGTTGAATCGTCTGAAACCATGACCGTAACGCTATCGAATCCTGGCCCCTATACATCGATTTCGGGCACTACGGGAACCGGCACAATCAACGACAATGACGTAGGGCCGCCAACGATTTCAATTAGTGATGCCAGCGTGAAAGAGGGGGGAGGTTTGGCATTTATTGTCAGCTTGTCCCGAGCTTACACGGTACCGATTAGTGTGAATTATGCCACGGCGCCGGGAACCGCGGGATCGCTTGATTTTACTGCTGCGTCGGGAACGTTAACGTTTTCTGCGGGGCAAACAACAGCCACCATTGTAGTAACGACGAAAACAGATCCGCTCACCGATGAGGGTACGGAATACATGTACGTTAATCTCTCCGGTGCGACTGCGGGGGCAACACTCCTTGATGCCCAAGGGCAGGGCGCAATCCTTGATGTTACTAATTGTCGATCATGTTGACGTGGCGAGCCGCACAAAACATCTTCATTTAGTGATGTTTTGTACACGAGTCTTAGTGGCGCTGTGTTTTGGCGCTGATCTGACATAAGAATTTAAGGGCTTTTAAATGAATGCAAAGGCTGTTCGTTGGCGTGGGGCTGCCCTCGCCCTGGCATCGATCTCATTTCCGAGCTTGGCGTGGGCTCAAACTGATCCACTGACCATTCCGCCCGCACCTCCCGAGGAATATGCAGTCATTGCCGGGGGGGTCGACATGCGCACAGGGCAATATGCCTATTCGAACGTCGATCTGGCTGCGACTGGCGGAGGTGCCATTCGTCTCGAACGCACGAATGGCACTTATGATTCCAATGCCTGGAATATCATGGGGCAATTTACCAACAACTGGTATGTTTATGCGACTTATAAGCCCAACGGAACGGCCTCGGCGGTCTTCACGGTAGAGGGTGCTCGGGGGCAGCAGTTTACCGCAGTTAACACCAATAACTTCTCCACCACGTCATTAATGGGGATGGACACACTGCAGGCGGTACCGACGGGATCGGGCGCGACCGATCGCTACCTCGTCTACACTGCGCAGGATGGTATGCGGATCACTTTCAGGCCGCCGGGGGCTTATGCCGATGCACCCAAGAGATCGCGATCCAACCCCAGCGGCATTACCAGCGGCTATGCCTTCCTTGCCTCAAAGATCGAGCAGCCCGACGGCGTCACGTTTGCTCTTTCATACGATGAGCCGACCTCGGCGCATGGGGCTTATCTGCGGCGCGTAACCAGCAACACCGGTTACGTTCTCATTTTTGAACTGGTTTCGAACCCGTATGGGCAAATGATTAGCAAGGCTTGCCTGTTCAACGCAGCGGTCGAAACGGTTCCTGTGACCAACACCTGCGACGCCTCGACCTACAAGACCAGTTATACCTATTCGGCCAACGGCTTCATGTCATCGTCGACAGACGCTTTGGGCAACGTTTCGCAGTATAATTCAACTTACAGCGAGACTGATTATACAGCGGCGATGGCTTCGGCCACTCAGCTGTATAGTTGGAACGAGGCATATTATCGTCCCGGGGCAAGCACGCCTTATCTGACCAACAGGATGGTCAGGGCTGCGAAGTATGCTTACGTTGAAAGTCAGGACTTCGCTTCCGGCGCTGACTATGCCTACTCATGGCGGCACGTGATGCAGGGAGAAGATGACGATGAAATCGCTGGCGGGACAGCCAGCCGCAGCGATGGAACGAGCGTTTCAGTCAATTTTCAAGCAATGAAGAGGCCTGGAAGTGGAGTCGAAGACTTTTATATCATTTCAACCGGCCCTTCCGCGATTACCAATGAGCTTGGGCAGACGATGACGTCAAACTATTGCATACCCGCGACCAGCGGTGGAGGGTGTTATGTAGTCTCCGCACGATATTGGAAATATCCTGAAGGAAATGAGTCTGATTATACCTATACTGGTTGGGGCGCTGTTGAATCCATTACGGAGAAGGCTAAGCCAGGTTCCGCGATGGCAGATGTTGTGCGCAAATATACCTATGATTGTTCATTTCTCGCTAATTGCGATAAGCCGACCAGCGCAACCGATGGCAGGGGAAATACGACTACCGCAGTCTATTCCAATGTGCATGGCGGCCTCTTGAAGAAGACGCTTCCTGCCGACGTGAACGGTATCCATCCCGAGACTCGCTATACTTACGGTCAAATTAGCGCTTGGACAGTCAATGCCGGTGCTTTTAGCGCATCGGCACCAGTTTGGGTTCTGCAATCTGAACAATTCTGCAAGACCAGCGCAGCTGATGCAAATGGCAATTGTAGTGCCGGCGCGGCAGACGAGGTCCGGACCAATTATCAGTACGAGGCGGGCAGCTCATCCAAAGGTAGCAACCTACGCTTGCTTGGCAAGAGCGTCGTTGCCGATGGCAAGACCTTAAGGACATGCATGTCTTACGACAAATGGGGGCGGATCATCAGCGAGACACCGCCCAACGCAAATCTTGCGGTGTGCTCGTGATGTCGGGCGACAAAATGAAGATTCGTTCGTATGTTGTCGGTCTGGCTTGCGGCATCTGCTGGGTCGCGGCTCCGCATTATGCTTTTGCTCAGGTAAATCCGTCGCCCTATACGCTGGCAACGCGCTATGACGCGAGCGGCCAGGTAACAGGTAAGATTGCGCCCGATGCGGACGGGGTCGCTCCGTTCAAATATGTGGCGACGCGCATGACGTACGATAGTCGCGGAAACGTGACCAAAGTCGAGTCGGGCCAACTCACCTCATGGCAAAGCGAAGCGGTGGAACCGCGTTATTGGTCGACGTTCTCGGTGTTCACCGTGACCGAGACGACTTACGACGACATGAACCGCAAGGTGACCGAGCTGGTCAAGGGGACCGACCTGGTACCGGTCAGTCTGACGCAATACAGCTATGACGCGGTCGGTCGGTTGGAATGCGCCGCGTCTCGCATGAATCCATCGACCTATGCCAATCTTCAATCGAGCGCGTGCACTTTGAACGAAGTGGGCGGTGATGGTCCTGACCGCATCAGCAGGAATGTCTACGACGCGACAGGACGGGTTGTCCAAATTCGGGAAGCCGTGGGAACGGCGATCGAGCAGCCGTACGTCACGTACAAATTTACACCGAACGGTAAGCAAAGTGTCGTCATCGATGCCGATGGCAACCGTGCGGAGATGATTTATGATGGGCTTGACAGGCAAATTGCGTGGGCTTTTCCGTCAAGCGCGCCCGTCATAGGTTTTGATGGAAGCACGCCCGATAGTGCGCTCGCCACCTCAGGGGCAGTATCAAGCTGCTCAATTGGCTACGTCACAGAGGTGAATGGTGTCAGCGGACCTAGCGCTGCCTATTCCGCTAGCGATAATTGCGAGAAGTATTACTATGACAGAAACAACAATCGCACTCAGCAGATGAAGCGTGATGGTTCGCTGCTGACGGTTGAGCTTGACGCACTGAATCGGGTCACGAAAAAATACGTGCCCGAACGCGTGGGACTTTCACCGGCTGCGACGCGCGACATCTTCTATGGTTACGACCTGCGCGGCGTACAGACTTATGCGCGGTTCGACAGCCAGAATGGGGAGGGCATAGTGAATGGCTTCGACGGCTTTGGAAACCTCGTTTCGACCTCGGTCAACATGGATGGCCAGAGTCGGCTTCTCGCCTTCGAATATGATTCGGACGGCAATCGAACAAAGATAACGTGGCCTGACGGTCGATACGTGACCAGGCAATATGATGGCCTCGACCGCGAACTGAATATCCGGAACGATAGCGGCGAGCTTCTTGCTTCACCGGCATACAGCGATCAAGGTCTGCTGCAGTCGATTGACCGACCTGGGCAGGCTTACGACCAGAGCTTCCGCTACGATGCTGCGGCGAGACTGTCTGATATTGCGATTACCAACGGAACTGCTGGCTCGCGGGCCGCTTGGCGGTTGACCTGGAATGCAGCAGGGCTAGTCACGAGCGAAACGCGTGATAATGACGCCTTTGCGTGGATTGGCGTAGGCAATCTTAACCGCAACTACTTAGCAAACGGACTCAATCAGTATGTTACGGCAGGGCCTGCGAATTTTTGCTATGACGCAAACGGCAACCTGACGGCAGCGCTGGGGACGCAGGAGCCAACCGTTTACCTATACGATGTCGAGAACCGCCTGGTGGAAGTTCGGGCAGCGACCTCGACGGCGTGCCCAAGCGCGTTGTCAGGCTACACAGGCGCACTTCAGGCCTCGTTGCGCTACGATCCGCAGGGGCGCCTTTATGAGATCCAGGGCAGTTCCTCTTCGAGCACTACGCGCTTCCTTTACGACGGCAGCGCGCTCGTTGGTGAATATGACGCGACGGGCAATCTGCTCCGGCGTTACCTGCATGGTGCCGACGAGGAATCCGATAATCCGCTGATCGAATTTTCTGGGTCCTCGATCAGCTCCTCGTCGGCGAGGCATCTCTACGCCGATTCTCGCGGTTCTGTCGTATTGTCCGGCGATGCGGCAGGAAGCGCCATTGCGATCAACAGTTATGACGAGTACGGCATCCCGGGTGGCGCCAATCGAGGGCGTTTCCAGTACACGGGACAGGCGTGGCTAGCGGAAGTCGGCATGTATTATTACAAGGCTCGCATGTACTCACCGACCCTTGGCCGCTTTTTGCAGACCGATCCGATTGGGTACAAGGATCAGGTCAACCTCTATGCGTACGTCAATAATAATCCTGCCAACTTTGGTGATCCCACCGGTCTTGGAATAGGTTGTGGGACAGATAAAGATGGCAACGCCGTAAATTGTTCTGATGACGGTCTGGGTGATATCGAAGCGCATGGCAATCGGGAGCCACAATCCGGCGCTCAGGTGAAGATCGGTCCGGCTCCGGACAAGTCAAAGCCGAAAAATGGTGGATGCCAGCTAGTTGCACCAGCCGGTCGTTATCGAGTAGGCGCAGGCACAATCGCACTGTTCCAACCTGATTTTGCGGCGAAATTGAGTACAGGAATCGACGCGCTAAATGACCAAGGAATTACCCCGATGTTCACAGATGGCTATCGCACACAGGCAATGCAAAATGCTCGTAGGCGAGCAGCTAGCTCCGGAGCTTCCCCATTCGGCGCAGCGCGGGGCATATCGGCCCACCAGGTCGGACTGGCGGCAGATTTTGGGGTTCGCTCAAACAACGGCAATAATTCTGCGATTTTAGATGCTATGGTGTCTGCCGGGCTCAAAAATGGTGCGAACTTCAAGCCATCTGACCCCGTCCACTATGTCGAACCTGGCGCTCGTCAAAGTCAAAATCAGGTAAAGGCGGCCAGTTGTGCCGCTGCTTACGCAAGGAAATAACGGTGCATAATTTATTGATGCGATGCATGATATTTGCTTCAATTATCGGTGTTAGTTCAGTAGCACATTCCAAGCCTGTGCCGATTAAAGAAAAAACGCTTTACGTTTATTTAACTGAGCGACGTGGCTGGTGTGCTCTCAAGGACCGACAGGCCTTTATTGGCGAAGTGAATTCAAACGAAGCATCGCAACTTGAAGCCGACCAGGCTCAAGTCTGGCTTGCAGATTCTCGGCCTGTTCGCCTCACCGAGTTCCGCATGGATGCGGATGGCGAATGGTCCACCACATCGACATATAAATTCACCTCAGACGGACACGTTACGGACGTGCGAGTGGTTGCTCGGAGTGGCGATCCAGCAACGGATAGAGTATATAATTTTAAACTCATCGCAGGGGCCTACAGTCCAGTTGTTCCTGTAACTCTGCCGGCCAATACCTTTCGGAGAGCTGTAGAGCTTTCGTCATTTCCCTTCTCGCAGCTTATCCGCCGGTTCGAAATTGTGAATCCGAATGACAAGCTTTGTGAAAAATGATTTCCACAATGTAAAAATGAGATTACAGTCGATGCCGGAAGGACAAGCCGTTTGAATGGAGCATGTTTGGATAGTGTGAGCCGATGACGTTGCCCCCTACATCCACATCCGACAACGTAGTACGGTCCGGAACGCAACATTGCGCTGTGGAAGTGAGAGAATGAGAAGACGAGCATGCGTTCGATAAAGACCCTTTAGGTTTGGCGCTGACGCGCTTTTAGAGTCGTGGGAGAGCGGCTACTGCGATTACTTCAACGGGTTGACGCGCGACGAACTGCTGAACGGTGAGATCTACACTCTGCTAAGGGCGTAAACTCAAAAACGGCGCCATCGATGTTTGAGGCAAAATGGTTCAGCGCCAGAAAGGAAGACGAAGGAATATATCGATATTTCCAGCATCTCCTGATGCAGAGATGGACCATTTTGATCAAATCCCAAAGGGACGCCCAAATGGCTTCCATCTCGAACCAAAGCGCCCTTGGACGGAGACGTTGCCGATCCGCTTCACCCCGGCCACAGCCGACGCCGGCCTGGACTCTGAATCGCGTTCAGTTGTTCCAGCTCTGCCTCTGCCGGATCGGCGCCAGAACGCTGGGGATTGGCCGCGGCAAGACGGCTGATGTGAATAGTGGGCGGTGAGCTAGGGCGTAAACTCATAAATTGGGTTGAATGGTCAGCCTTGCCGTGATTCAGGCGTCCTCGGAATGGAGGGTGTATGGCACGGCGGCGGTATGAACTGACGGACCCGGAATGGCTCATCATCGAGCCGTTGCTGCCCAACAAACCGCGTGGCGTGCCCCGAGTGGGTAATACCAAATCCCATTAATCAGAACCCATGGGCCCATTGGCGGATGCCGATGGACATGATGCGCCATGGTTGATCGACGAGCTTGGTCCAGGCGAAGCAGCAATGATCGACGATATCGTCGTAAGATTTGAAGATGCGGTTCGAGAGCCAGTTGTCGCGCATGAACTGCCAGATGTTTTCGACCGGGTTGAGTTCAGGACATCGTGGCGGCAGCGGCATCAGGGTGATGTTTGGCGGAATGACCAGTTCGGCCGATCCATGCCATCCGGCCTGATCGAGAATGACCACGGCATGTGCGCCCGGCGCGACGTGAAAGGCGATTTCCTCGAGGTGCATCGTCATCGCCTCGCTGTTGCAGGCCGGCATGACGATGCCTGCCGCCTTGCCCTCCAACGGGCAGATCGCTCCGAAGATCCAGGCCGAGGATCGGCGCTGATCCCTTGGGGCGCAAGGCCGGGTGCCGCGCTTGGCCCAGCGCCGGGTCAATTTGGTCTGCTGGCCGATCCGCGCCTCGTCCTGCCACCACAATTCTACGGGCGTTCCTTGGGGCAGGCTTGCGGTGATGCTTGCCAGGCGGGTGGCGAAGCTTTTTTAAAATGGGCAATATCGTCAGTCTTTTGGCCGTTGTGACGCGGGCGGGCCGAGAGCTTGCGGTAGCCTAGCGCGCGCATCTCCCGGCTCAGCGATTGCGGGGAAATCGACAGGCCAAACTCGTCCCACACCCATTGCGCCAGATCGACCAGCCGCCAGCGAACCACACCATGCGCGGACGGGATCGGCCCTGCCTCCACCTGCGCGGCCAGGGCCCGGCGCTGCTCATCGCCCAGGATTGAAGGCTTGCCGGGGGCCTTGCGCGATTTGAGCCCGTCAGGGCCCTCGGCGTTGAAGCGGATTACCCAGTCACGCACGATCTGGAGCGTCACACCGCCAATCTTCGCCGCATCACTCCGCGTGCCGCCATCCAGGATCGAGGCCATCGCCAAAAGCCGCCGCACCTGCTGCGCATCATCGCTGCGCCGGGCAAAAGCTCGCAAGTCTGACCCTGAATAATCGCTTCGCACAACCAACGACGCCGCCATCGCAAGCCTCCATCTGCTCGCGATGGTGAATCAGAAAAATCTGCTCTTGGGAATCCCAATGAGTCAGCCCCAACGGGATTTGGTATAAGCGGTAAAAATCCCCCATGTGGAGGTGGAGCGGCCTTGGCGGGTTTGGCGATGTAATTTCGGTGATCAAGCAGCGGTGACGATGTTGCTCATTTCGAACATGGTTTGCCCGGCGTTTGTATTGACCCAGTTGTATGGAAGCAGGTCGTCGATCGGATCGGTGTCGGAGCGGCTGATAATTCGGGCGAGTACATCGGAGAGGTAGGCATAGGGCTCGAGGTCCAGCATCTTGCAGGTTTCGACCAGCGAGGCGATCGCCGCCCAATTTTCGGCGCCGAGTTGGTGGCCGGCGAACAACGCATTTTTTCTCTGGAGAGTCACTGGCCTGATGGCCCGTTCGGCGGCGTTGTTGTCGAGCTCGATCCGCCCGTCGTCGAGGAACCGGCTGAAGCCCGCCCAACGTTTCAGCGCATATTTCATCGCGTCGCTTGTCGCCGAGCCAGCCATGATGCGGGGGCTGATGGCAGTGAACCAAGCATGGAGGCTATCGATCAGCGGACGGCTTCGCTCCTGCCGTACAGCAAGGCGCTCCTCGGGCGGGCGACCACGGATGTCCTTTTCGATGCCGTAGATCCTGGCGATGCGCTGCAACGCATCCTGCGCGATCGGAGCATCACTGCCCGCATCGACAAACTTACGTCGCAGGTGCGCCCAGCAGTAGGATTTCCAGACGCCAGCATTGGCGCGGTCATCCTTGCCGAACTGGTCGTAGGCTTGCCAGGCATCGACCTGCAGGATGCCGTGGTAGGCTCCCAGCAGCTGTCTCGCCCACATGGCCCCGCGGCCGGGCATATAGGTGTAGAGCGCCAGCGGCGGATCGGCACCGCCATGGGCCCGGTCGTCACAGACGATGACCCACATGTAGCCGGTTTTGGTCTTGCCGGTCCCCGGTGCCAGCACCTTGACGGTGGTTTCGTCGACGAACAGCCGTGATCGTGCAAGTGCATCCACGCGCATCCGGTCGACGATCGGCTGCAGCGCCGCAATGCCCCGGCCGACCCAGTTGGCCAGCGTGGCGCGGCTGATCTCGATGCCCTGCCGCGCGAAGATCTTCGACTGGCGATAAAGCGGAAGGTGGTCGCAGTACTTGTTGATGAGAACATCGGCGATCAGCGCTTCGGTCGGCAAGCCGCCCGGCACCACGCGCGCCGGTGCCGGGGCCTGGTGTACGCCATCGGTACAGCACCGGCATGCATAGCGCGGCCGGATCGTGACCATGACGCGGTGCTGCGCCGGGATGATGTCGAGCCGTTCCGCACGGTCCTCACCGATCTTGTGCAGCGCGCCGCCACAGGCGCATTCCAGGCTGTCGGGTTCGATCACCACCTCGAAGCGCGGCAGATACGCCGGCAGCGATGCACGTTGTGTGTCGGCGGGCCGGCGTTTGCGAGGCACGAGGCCATGACGCTCGGTTTCTTCGTCCGTCTTATCCTGCAGGCCCTGGGCCTCACCAAGGGCCACGGCCTGGTCTTCCAGCGCCAGTGCGAGCTGATCGGCAGAAAGCTTCTCCGACCGCTTGCCGAAGGTCGTGCGGTTGATCAGTTTGAGGATATGCTCGAGCCGCGCTGCGCGGGCGCGCTCGGCCAGTAGCATCGCCTTGAGCTGCTCGACGTCGTCGGGAAGCTCGTCGTATCCGGCTTCTGCGCCGGTCGCTGCGGGGAGTTCTGGGTGCGCCGCCACGCCTGCATTCTAGCGGATTTTGCCTCGCGAGGAACAGCCTTGCGCCAAGCAGAATCAGGCATGCGGCCTACTGCGCATGGATCGGTTTGGGCACGCGCGGCACGTGCACGCGCGACCAGTCCAACCCCTCGATCAACGCCGAGGCTTGCGCCGCTGACAGCTTCATCACCCCGTCTCCCGGACGTGGCTGTCGATGGCAGAGTAAAATGCCCCACAACGAACATTTGAAAATTCCCCACTTCTTCTGATTGGCCCTTGTCCGGGGCGAGCCCCGGACGAGGGCCAAAACAAAATATCGGGCATACTCCTCTTGAGGAGGCGCTGCCGCGATGAAGAAGCTTGGAGATCTGATGATGATCCTGGATTTGCATCGCCAAGGTCTGAAGGTGGCGGTGATCGCCCGCCAGACCGGCATCGACCGCAAGACCGTGCGCAAATACATTGCACGTGGGCTCGAGATACCGACCTACGGCCCCCGGCAGCCACGTGACTGCTTGCTGGATCCGTGGCTCGATTACCTGAAGGCAAGGCTCGAGGCGTATCCCGGCCTGAGTGCGCAGCGGCTTTTGCGTGAGATTAGCGAGCGTGGCTACGCTGGCAGTTACAGCACCGTGCGCGATGCGGTGCGTGCGCTACGGCCGGCCGGTGGTGGCAGCGCCTTCGCCGTGCGCTTCGAGACGCCGCCAGGGCAACAGGCTCAGGTCGACTTCGCACAGTTCCGAGTGCGCTTCACCAGCGCGCCGGACAGCGTCCAGATTGTCTGGTTGTTCTCGATGGTGTTGGGCTTCTCACGGCTGATCTGGGGGCGCTTTGCACAGCGCCAGACGATGCAGACCGTGCTTGCGTGCCACAGAGCTGCGTTCGAGGCGATCGGCGGCGTGCCGCGCGAAATCCTCTACGACCGGATGAAGACGGCCGTTCTCGGTGAGGATGAAGATGGCCGCGTCGTTTACAACCGGACGCTCGGCGAGTTCGCGCGCCACTATGGCTTCTTGCCGAAGGCTTGCCGCGCTTACCGACCAGAGACGAAAGGCAAGGTCGAGCGGCCATTCCGCTATATCCGTGAAGACTTTTTCCTGGGCGGCACGTTCCGCGATCTCGACGATCTCAACCTTCAGTTCGGAAAGTGGCTCAGCGGCGTCGCCAACCCGCGTGTACATGCAACGACCGGACGTATCGTCAATGAGGCGTTTGCGCAGGAAAAACCGACACTCCAGCTCCTGCCGCTGATCCCGTTCGGCGCGGTTCTCAAGCTCGAGCGCAGGATTAGCCACGAAGGTATGGTGAGCGTCGGCGGCAACTATTACTCGGTACCCGATGCGACCCGCAAACGGGTGGTAGAGGTCCACAGCCTGGCGGACGAGATCTGCATCTTCGAAGATGATCGGCTGATTGCTCGTCACCCCCTTCTGGAAGGGCGCCGGCAGCGCTCGCTATTGGAAGGTCACCGGCGTCAATATCGGGCCAAAGACGAAAATCCGATCCCGCACGGCTTCAGCGGTGAAGTGGTGACGCGCCGTTCGCTCGACTTCTACGCCGCGGTCGCTCACCAGATGGCAACGACGGGAGCTGGCGCATGAACTCGCTGCTTCCCGATCCGACGGCATCGCTGCTCGATCGCATCAAGATCAGCATGGTCGGCCTCAAAATGCCGCGCGCCATTGAAGTGGTCGATACCTGCGTGTCTCGTCTCGACCGTGGCGAAATCACCGCACTCGAAATGATCGAACAGCTTCTCCTCGAAGAACTTACGTTCCGCGAGGAACGACGCATCCGGACCGCCTTGCGGATGGGCCGGCTGAATACCGTCAAGACACTCACCGGCTACGACTTCTCGTTCCAGCCTTCGCTCGACAAGGCCCGCATCCTGGCGCTTGCCGAACTGAACTTCGTCGCGCGATGCGAGGTGGTCCATCTGCTTGGCCCCCCGGGCACCGGAAAGAGCCATCTTGCCAGCGCGCTCGGCCTCGAGGCCGTCAAAGCTGGAAAGAGCGTCTCGTTCATCACGCTCGCGGATCTGATCAGCGCGCTTGCAAAGGCTGAACGGGAGGGCTCCCTGCAGGAGCGGATCCGCTTCTACTGCAGGCCTTCCCTGCTGATCGTTGACGAGATTGGCTACCTTCCGGTGGTACCCGGGGGCGGCAATCTGTTCTTCCAGCTCGTCAATGCGCGGTACGAAAAAGGGGCGATGATCCTCACCTCGAACCGGGGCTTCGCGGAATGGGGCGAAATCTTCGGCAGTCCTGTGGTCGCTACAGCGCTGCTCGACCGCTTGCTTCACCACGCCATCGTCATCCAGATCGACGGTTCAAGCTATCGCCTCAGGCGCCACGCAGACCTGCTGCCCGAGCATGTCCGCTCCACTGCACGAATTACCCCGCCAGCACCCACGGAACCTCGGCGTCGAGGCCGTCCTCCCAGAACAGGAGGCGCCTCCATGCCGACGTGAACGTTACGCCGCAAAGTGGGGAATTTTACTTTGCCCGTTCCGGGGAAAATTACAGTGTCGTTGACAGTGGCCAACGGAACTTCCCATCGTGCAATCGCTTCGTCACCAGCACCAGCCCAGTGCCGTCCCAGACCAGGAGTTTGATCCGGTCCGCCCTGCGTGCCCGGAAGATAAACAGCATGCCTGAGAAGGGATCGAGCCTGAGCTCGCGCTCGACCAGCGAGGCAAGGCCCACCATTCCTTTCCTGAAGTCCACGGGCTGCGTTGCTACCAATACCTTCAGGGGGCCGGGCGGGATGATCACGCGCTTACCCGCGCGGCCAACAATACCCGCTCGATGTGATCCGCGCTCACGTCGGGCGGGATACGGATCAGCAGCCCGCTTACCTCGACGATTATCTGGCCGTTCACTAGTGGCACTGCCGGGCTGGACAACTCGTCGTCCTTCCCGCGCTCGACCATCGCAGGCACAAAGGCCATCGCCTCTGCGCGCTCCCGCAATCCGCGCCGCCATGTGTACAACTGTTGCGGAAACATCCCATGGCGGCGCGCCACCGCTGACACATTGGCACCCGGCTCAAGACTTTCCGCGATGATCTGCGCGCGCGCCTCAGGCGTCCAGTGACGCTTGCCCCGCGGGCTTTCGATCACGTCAAGCCGCTGCACCTGACCCGGGGCGTTCGTTTCGAAACATGTTTCGAAATCAGTTTCATCACTCACTGGTAACCTCGCCATTCACTGCGGCGAAACTACCAACCTCGGAGCATCTGAAAATGTGGGGGATTTTTACCGCTTACTGATTACTTCCGGCAGGTTCGAGTGTCGCAACCCAAACCTATCCGAAAATCACGGTGACCACCTCAACGCTCAGCGACACCACCTCCCGGGACACGATCAATGGGCGAGAAAACCGCAAACATCCCGGAAGACATCGCATGATACCGGAACGGCCCCATAAAATTTTCGCCGCCCCGTCACGATGACCGGTTCGGTCTCACGCCGTCTTTGCGCACGCAACGCACGCGAATTCCCACAATCGCGGAACTCCGAATTGCGCCAGAGCTCGGCGGCGCTCGCACCGCTTCGCGATCCGGAATATCGGCACCTCGGCCGTCTGATCACGGGCGCATTGCCCGCTGGCGCAACCGCGCATGGCCGGTCACCTGGCAGACGTGATCGACCAGTGCGCAAACTATCACTCTGATCTGGTCCGGCGTGAAGCCGCCGTCGTCGAGAACCTTGTCGTCGAACAGATGGGACCGGTTCCATTTCCAGTAGGGCGACAGCACCTGCAGCAGCCGCGCGGTCTCCGGGCAATCGTAGCCGAAACCGGTGACGTTGGCGTAGGCGAGCGACCTGTCGACCTGGAGGCCGACATGCCGCGCACACCAGCTGTCGGGAAAGCCGACATCGAGCAGGTGGGCCGATAGTGCCAGCTGGGCAACGATCCCGGACGTGTAGAGGAAATAGTGCCAATCGAACGGCACATCGGGCGAAAGCGAGCCCATGAACTCTTCGGCTCGTCTGGCGCGTGCGCGGCTGAGACTACGACCCTGCTGAGTGCGCAGCAATCGCACCGGCTCCGCGCGATAGATTTTCCAGAGCGCCGCGAGCGCGGAATGGTCATTGGGCAAGGAGTTCAGCGCCGCAGAGACAGCGGCGATTTCATCGGGTGAAGCAGCACGAACAAGAGCGTCCATTAGCACCTCCGGGTCCGCATCTAGGCGGGTTGGCGGAAGGCTTCGAGACAACCTGCGGACCAGTCCCGAACTCCCGCACGCTAACGCGCGGGAGCCGCCGGAGCTGGTAACATGCACACGTCATGCGCCGCCGCCTTTCACCCGAAGGCTTGGACATGCGCGACGGCACCCCGGAAAACCGTGTTTTCCGAGCTTGCTTCGTGTGCGGGATTACCAGTCCCGGCGCTGCCCTTTGCGCAGCGCCCTGGCAGGATAACAGACGGGAATCCTTACGCCAAGGCCATGTTGAATCAGGCGAGATCGACATTGTGCGGTGCAGTCCTTCGCCTCATCAGGGGCTGCGTATTTGAGGGCGATAATGGCGGTGAGTACAACTCGTTAGGCGGCCGTGAAAATTCTGACGCCGGCCTACTGGCCTGCCACTGGTTGGAAGCAAGACTAAGAAACTGAATGGTCTACGACGCAAAAGGCGAAGAGGCGGCTTCAGTGCCGCTCGCCCGATTTCAGTCTAATCGAACTGCCTGCAGTGGTCATGAAACGCGAGAGGTCGCGCGGTTACGCGATCTGGTCGAGCGATTGGGCCGGCGGACAATATTGTTCTGGCTTGACGATGGCGGGTGGCGCTTTGAAGCCATTACAACTTGGATCACTTGATGATACACTGAACCTGCTCCATTTGATGTTTTGGGCCCAAAATGGGTTCGCATCCGATATAGCGCCGCGGTGGCTGTCAGGGCCTTAAGATGAGACCGTAGGCGGCGCTGCGAGGAGCCGCTTTATGGAAGAGCAGAATATCGACACGGGCCGCATTGATGCGGCAATCCTAGGATTGATGTTCCTGACGCTGCACGACGCGGACAGGATTTCGGGCACAATCCGAGCTTGGAAGTCGTTCGATTGGGCCGCGCTCGGGCGGCTGCATGACCAGGGATGGATCCACAATCCCGTGGGTAAGGCGAAGTCAGTAGTGCTTTCGCCTGCCGGACAGGAGCGCTGCGAGCAGTTGTTCCGTCAGCTGTTTTGTACGCCCTTCAAGGATCCTGTATCATGATGTTCAGGCCGCGAGTCCTGTGTTGAGGTTTGCTGCCCGCTAGCTTTCCATTTGCACGTGAGGAGTTCGTTGAGGCGTGCGGTAGGAAGAAGCAGAAGATCATTGGCGGGCGCTCACCGCCTCGCGCTCGACGGGGGGGCAGCGCCTTCCCGCCTACGCCACGGCGCGAAGCTTGCGCTCGGTGGAGTTTTTGATCAAGCAGATCCGGGCGTTGGGCGAGGAAGATGGTGCAGCACTCCCAGTCGTTCAGGAAGTAATTGATCGCCTTGGTCACACCGTCGTAGCGCGGGAGGTCGGCGCGTGTTTCGCGCATGCAGCTTTCTAGCCCGCCGACGGCTGCACTCGTTGCCGCGGTGCGACATCATCAACTTCTCATCGATGTCGGTGAGGCGCTCATTCAGTTTCCGGTATTCCGCGGCTTAGGTAGCGAAGAGTTCTGTGCGAGCGTCGGGACGGTTAAATCGACGGCGGGGCGGTCGAGCCGTGGCTGGATCTTGCAAATCCCATTGGTCGCGGGAAGGCCGAATACGGCCGCGTAACCTCTATCCGCGCTGGCAAGTTGGGCCTTGTTCTGAACCAGCCTTTCGCGCACCCTGATCAACATGAACGACGTTTGCCGCTCAGCGTTTTTGCCGGCACGAAGCGCATTGCTGGGCGGCTCATGCCCTCGCAGAGTGCCTCAGCGCTGCTGCATCGTTCTTTCCCCGTTTAGCGTAGGACTTGGATAATTGTGGTGCGGTCAGCTTCACGTCATGGCCTAGCGACCTCAGCTGCAGTGCTGTCCGCTCGGTCGGACACTCCGGAATGTCTCCTTCGGATCCCAGTTGGCTTCTGAGCTGCCCTTCGTTCAAGTCGCCTGACTGCAGCCCCGTGGGAGACGCCGGCACGGCAGCTTCGCTCATACGGAAACGGGATAGCCGCCATTCGATCGGGGAGGGGACGCTTCCGTAGCCGACCCTTTGTGGTCGCTCAGCAGCCAGTTTTTCGTTCCCAGGTGCGGACGGACCGCTCTTATGTTCGTTTTCAAGAGCGTTTGGCATGACAGTCTCCTTTCGTCGCTGACGACGAAATTTGGAAGTAAAGTTTGGTGCACGAAGTAGGAGGCAGGGCTTTAGACGACGGTTGGCACACTCTTATTCGCGGGTTGGATACCGCATTTCCGTATGTTCGTCTGGGGCTGCCTCGGTCTTTTGTTCGGGCATAGACTTTAATAGTCCGCCACAAAGCGGACGCGAGGGTTCCCCACCGGGGCCCTGTCCCCAACTTCGTACATCAAACAGATGATATCGGCTTCGATTTTCTCCTTACTATGATTGCAGGCGTCCGCCTCAGTCCTGTGCGGCGGGTGAGACCTCTTGCCCAATGGCCCAAAGAAACGCCGCCATCTCGCGCGCAATCGCGGTTACGGCGACGGCCTTTCGCTTCCCGGCCGCCATAAGTTTTCGATAGCGAGCGCATAACCTGACTTGCGCCTTCCAGGCGATTTCCCGCACAGGGATTGGCAGATCTTCCAGGCGAGCTTGAAGCGTGTGGCTCACTCTAGCCGGGAAGCGATATGTCCACGCGCCCTCGACCAGCACCCGGCGCGCCCGCATGTTGCCTGCCTTCGTGATGCCGCCGCGCCTCACCCGTTCCCCAGTCGAACTTTCTGAGGGCACGAGCCCCAGATACGCCATCAACTGCGGGGCGCTGTCAAAGCGACGTATGTCCCCGATCTCGACAACAAAAGTGACAGCGGTGAGGAATGCAACGCCGCGCATCGCCTGATAGGCGTTGACGACGGGGGCCATCGACCAGGAGGCTGCCGTCTCGGAAACCTGTTTGGTGATCCTTTCCAAGCGGACTTCAGCATCCTCGATCGCTCGCATATATTCCTCGAGCACAATGTGGTGGGCTGGGTGCGTGAAGCTTTGCTTGGCCAGCCATCGACGATGGATCTTTGTCCATGTCGCCTTGCCTTTGTAGATCCGACCGTGTCGTAGCAGGAATGCCTGAAGCTGCTGGCGTGCTCTTCTCAGCGCGTCGTTGGCGGCTTCGCGCGCCCGTACAAGATCGCGTACTGCTTCATGCGCTTCGTCGGGCACCCATACTCGGGTCAACTCGCCAGCACGGTGGAGCCGCGCCAAGCTTAAGGCATCACGCCGGTTTGTCTTCACCCTGTCACCGGGACGCTTGGGGATAAGTGACGGTGCCACAACCTCGCAGTCATGACCCAGCCCCAGGATCTGGCGATAGAGATCGTATCCGGTCGGTCCAGCCTCGTAGCAAAAGTGAAGCCTGCCCCCGCGCTTTGCCAGCTTCGCCACCATCGCGGCTACGGATGCAGGCTCCGACGAAATGTCACCAAAAAACCGCACTTCGCCAGTCCGATCACCTTCCGCAATTGCGACCGAGATCTTCAACTTTGACGTGTCGAGTCCGACGAAAAGTTCGCTATGCTCTTCCATGGTCCGCCCTCGCTTAAGCTTGGGGCACGGCGCTGGCCCTTCCGGCGCAACCCCCGATCCTAGCTTACCGTGGGGGCGGGCCACCTTCACCAATCGAACATACGGTCTTTCCCATCCTGGACGCCCAACTCTGGCCGATTTCGGAATGGCGGCTAACTGGTTAAGAGGGGCAGACAGCTGCCTGTCGCCTTCTGGTCTTGGGCGTCGGCGGAAACCGAAGTTCGCTGTCGTTCCGTTCGTGCCCCGGATCAATTCGTTCGCAGATATTTCCAGCGCCCCCCGGAAGCGGACATAGTCGACGTTGCGAAGGGGCTCTTTCGCAACACCAGATCAATAACCGACTTCCAGCGTTACGGCAGTTAATCGGCCTTTGATCTTGCCGACCAGCGTTACGTTGCCGCCCGGCGAGTCTGGACTGTTCATGGCCATGATCGCGCTGGTTGTCATGCGAGCCAAGAAAAGCGGTTGAAACGTTGTTTGACCTGGTGCGGTAATGATAGTGGTTTTCCCGCGATCATCGGCCCAAGCGCCATACCCCCAAGCTGCTCCGATCAGCCGTAGCGATCGGCCGGGAGGCGGCGAGGGGAGGGCACGTTCAGGAAACTTACGCTGTTCCTCGCATTCGATTTTGGTCAACCGCCCATTAGAGAGTGTGCCTCCCTCGTAATCAGCTTGCAGCGAGTAGCATCGGTCATCGCTGAATTTGAGAGTGACTGGCAGAAATCCGGGAGCCCATGCCGCGACGAGAGAGGATTTGCTGGTTTCCGCTATCGCGAACGCGCCAACGACCTTGGCATGGCCCACAGCCGAACCCCGCTTATAAGCTGGATCGACGTGGATCAGATTCATCACGGTTGCATCAGGAATACGGGTCAGCCTTGGCGCGGCGGGGTCTGATGGCGCCGCGACCCCCGGCTTCGAGCCTTTGCCACTATATCCCGAAGGCGGAACGGCCTGCGCATGCGCGCTGATGGCCGCCACGGCCACGACGACCGCTGCAATCATAAGGCCAGATGTCGCTGTTTTATTTTTCATTCGCTGCTCCTGTGCCAAGGCAGTTTACGGCTATGATAATAAAGAGCTAGCCCGCTTGCTCGTTGCAAAAGGGTTCCCTTTTGCACTGCCCACCCTCTCTGCCAGATCAACAGCTTGTCTGATGCAAAAGGCCGTTGCAGAATGGCGGCTTCGCGAGCGGACATTCCCCAAACCTGCCCACGCAAAATCCACCCATGATCGCCGTTTCGGATGGCCAATCGCATGATTAGCAGCGCGTCGCTGTCTTCTCGCCACGACCCATTTCGGACCCTCAGCGCCGGATTCCAGCTTCCGCGGTGCGGAAGGTCCGCTATGTGGCAGGTCGCGACCAGAGCCGGTCGTTCGGATCAGCTGCCGTGAACGTCGGCTCCTGACAGAAACTGCCGATGGGGCTAAGTGAGGTGGACCATTGGCAAAACCCCAAAATTGTTGTCGTTCGCGCCGCGAGACGACGATCTCGAAAGCGGCCGTTCGTCTAACGAGCACCGGAACTCGTAACTGCAGTCAAGACAACGAGGGTTGGACCTATTAATGGGGCGCAGAATTGGGGCGGACGGTTGTTGGTGTGCCTGCCGACCTGCTGGCGGTCCGGTTGAACGAGCCAACGTGAGCGACCTGGGCGTGGGCCCTTCGCAACACTACATCCCGTCAAACTCGATTTCGGAAGGCATACAAGTAGATGAAGCGTAAGGCCCTGGTGATTGGCAACGGCGCCTACGCGCCCGGGTTTGACCTCGAAAACGCTGTGAACGACGCCATGGCCGTAGCCGGGGCGCTGCGCCGCAGTGGATTCGAGGTAAACGAGTTTACGGACCTCGACCATACGGCCATGCGGGACGCCGCGCTCGCGTTCGGCAAGTCGCTCAATCGGGACGGCGCCGCCACTTTCTACTTCGCGGGGCACGGCGTCGAGATCGATGGCGTCAACTACCTGATCGGGATTGACGCCGACCCGACGAGCGCGGTCGACGCGAAGCACAACTCCCTCAAACTCGACTACGTGGTGGACCTAATGGACCACGCCGGATCGGAAACAAACATCGTTATCCTTGACGCCTGCCGCGAGAACCCGTTCGGCAGGAACTGGGACCGGTCGCTGGGTACGGGGGGACTGGGGCCGGTGACCGCGCCACGGGGTACGCTGATCGCGTTCGCGACGTCGCCCGGTGAGAAGGCGATGAACGGCATCGGCAAGCATGGCCGCTACACCGAGGCTCTGCTCCAGCATTTCGATGCGGTCTGTCCGGTCGAAACAATGTTCAAGCGCGTGCGGGCGACGATGGCGACCTCGACCGGCAAAAAGCAAACGCCATGGGAGCACACTTCGCTGATCGCGGAGTTCTACTTCAACCGCAGTCGCAACGTGCCCGTGACCCAGTACAGCGAGCAGGCAGTCAGCGACGGCGGGTTCATCGCGGATCCAAAGAAGCCGGCGCACGTGGTCCTCCATGAACTGAAGTCGCAGGATTGGTACAGGCAGAACCCCGCCGCGCGGGGCATCAAGCCTTCGGACCTGAATGGCTTCAGCGAGAACGCTTGTTTCATGATCGGTCGCGCACTCTATTCCGCCGCCGACGACGGATCCAACGGTGCCGAACTATGGGTGACCAACTTCATCGCGAAGACGGGCGGCGTCGACCTGGACAAGCGCAAGGCGCTGCTCGACGGGATGCTCTTCGAAGTATTCTTCGATCGCGACGGCATCCTGCGCAGCAAGCCGAAGGCGAAGCACTTCGACGAGCTCTACGGCGCGGCGAGCGCGAAAGTATTGCGGCCGAGCCTGGAATTTCTCGGCGAAGTGCTGGTCAACACCGGGCGGCGGTTTCTCGCTTTCCCCAACATCGACGACGACGTGTCGGTCGACATCACGACAACTATGCTCCCGGGTAAAGCCAATCCGTCGATCACAGGGATTGTAGTAGGTGGTCGCGACATTCTCTCGCTTGACAGCCCCGACTATGTCGACGAGCACGGGATACCGCGATACTTCGCGTTCCGACCGCAGGACCTCGCGAATCGGCTCGCCGCCGAAGCTGCGCTGCCCACTTCGCGGCAGGTGTTGAATTTCCCTGATCTCTCCATACCACCCGCCGAACTCGGCTACCCTGTTGGCTATTCGCTCGAATGGATGAGCTGACGGGGCGCAAACGACCAACATATGTCGCTCAGCATAAAGCACTTGAATATCCGCTCACACAGGAACCTGTCGTTACCATGGGCGTAAGCGTCCGCCCGGGGCCGTTGGTGGCTGAAAACGCCCCCTTGCGGTCATTGTTTCCAGGTGTCAGCCTCGTCGAATGGAGACGCAATCAGAAGTAGTGCAAACGGCAACCAACCAGAAGGGCGACAAACCCCGAGAGGGGGACAGGCGCTGGAGCTTCATGCGACGTGCCGATGGCTTCTTCGCTCACTACGAAGAGACATACATTGACCTCTACGATCATGGTGGGGGTGTGGATGGATATTGGACGCGTTCTCACGCGTCTGGGCTTTTCGAGGATGCCGAGTCGGCAATGAAAGATGCGTGTGGATCACTGGCGTGGCTTAGTGAACGACTGGGCGCGGGTTGAATGACCGCTTCTCACCCAAAATGCGCGTTCACGCCTGCGGAGTGGCCCAGTTCCAAGGCAGCAACTCGTCGATCCGATTGATCGGATGCCCCTTGCCGATACGGTCTAGGACGTCAGCCAGCCATTCCTGTGGATTGATGTCGTTAAGCTTGGCCGTCTCCAGCAGCGAAAGCATGGAAGCCGCGCGCTCACCACCACAATCGGCGCCGGCAAAAAGCCAGTTCTTGCGGCCCACGGCGATGCCCCTGAGGGCATTCTCCGCTGGATTGTTGTCGATCTCCAGCCTGCCGTCGTCGGTGTAAGCGAGTAGCTGCGGCTTGAGCTTCACGGCATAACGCAGGGCCTCGGCCAGCGGTGAACGGGCCGAGGCCCTGGACAGCACATCGTCAGCCCAGGCGAAGAAATCCAGCGCCTTGAGCTTTGAGAGTTTACGAGCCTTGCGACGAAAATCCGCGGGTTCGCGCACGATCTGCCGTTCGACGTCGTAAAGCTCACCGATCATCTGCAGCCCATCGAGCGCAACCGAGTTCGGGTCTGCCTTGTAGACATCGTTCAGCTTGCGCCGGGCATGCGCCCAGCACGCAACGGGCGTGATCGGCGCAGGCTGGCGGTCACTTGCGTATAGGCGCTCGAAGCCAGCATAGGCATCGGCTTGCAGGAAGCCCGCGAAGGTCTTGAGATGCTCTCGAGGTCGCTCACCCTTGCGATCGGGGCTGTAGCGGAACAGAGTTGCCGGCTTGTCCAGATGGCTCCATCGTCGGTTGTCGCGCAGATACACCCATAGCCGCCCGGTTACCGTCTTCCCGGTCCCCGGTGCCAGGACGGGAACGGGTGTATCGTCAGCGTGGAGCTTCACGCTGGCCATGACGTGATCGGCGATCCGATCGACCAGCGGCTGCAGTAGCCAGCTTGCCTGTCCGAGCCAGTCCGCCATTGTCGAGCGACTGATCTCCACGCCCTCGCGGGCGTAGATCTGCGACTGACGGTATAACGGCAGGTGATCGGCGAACTTGGAGACGATGACGTGGGCCAGCAGGCCGGGGCCTGCACGGCCACGCGGCACGGGAAGCGCCGGGGCGGGTGCCTGGCTGATTGCATCGCAGCGGTTGCAGGAAATCTTGGGCCGGACATGACGGACGACGCGGAAGCGACCGGGGACATATTCCAGCACTTCGGTCACGTCCTCGCCGAGCTTGCCCATCGTGCCCCCACAGGCGGAGCAGCCGTCGGCATCCGGTGCTGCGTGCATGACCTCGTCTCGAGGAAGATGATCGGGCAGCGGAGCACGGCGAGGCTTGCGAGGGGCAGCCCTGGCCGGGGTATCTTCGGGCACGTGACCTTCGATCACACACTCGGCATGGGCATGCTCGGCCTCGAGATCCTCCAGCGTCAGCTCGAGCTGGTCGGCCTGAAGGGCAAGGCGTTCCGATGACTGACCGAACTTCATGCGCCGGAGACGAGCCAACTGGACCTTGAACTTCTCGATCTGCAGCGCCGTCAGCTTGATCGAGTTTTGAGCAGTCTGAAGCTTCTCGCGGGTCACGTCATGGGCTGCCCGTTCGGCTTCCAGCGCCTGCTCCGAAACGGCCAGACGTGCGCGCATCGCCTCAGCAAAAGCGCGCAGTTCTGCGGGATCGGTAGGGAGCTCGAGATCGGCGGGAGACACGCTTCCCGTTAGCAGAATCCGGCCTTCCACCCAAGCAGAAAGCCCGGAAATGCGGCGATTATCGCGTTAAATCTGCACCGGCAGGCGGGGCGGATCAGGGGCCACTGTGCGCCGCCAATCCATTGCTTCGATCAGCAGTGCAAACTGCGCTGGGGTCAGCACGACACCGCCTTCGATGAGCGGTGGCCAGACGAAACGGCTGCGTTCCAGGCGCTTGGCGAACAGGCAAAGCCCGGTCCCATCCCAATGCAGCGCCTTCAGGTAGTTGCCGCTCTTGCTGCGGAACAGGAAGACATGCCCGCCGTAGGGCTCGACCGCGAATAGCGGGCGGACCAGCGCCGCCAGCCCATCGAAACCGAGCCTCATGCTGACCGGCTTGCTTGCCAAGTAGACCTTCGTTCCTGGAGCCAGCGAAATCACGATACATCCCGGAATGCGCGCAGCACGCGGGCCAGCGCCTTCTCGTTGACATAGCTGTCCACTGACAGGCGAACGCCGCTGGGCAAGTCTATGTCTATTGCGCCGGGGCGGGCGCCGGGATGTGGGCGGATCAGTTCTTCCGACGCTGACGGTATCGGCGACGAAACAGGTCGCGGCGCCTTCTGGGGCTCGGGCACCGCCGGCGCAGCCGCAGGCTCCGTCGTTATGATCGCGCCGTAAGGAATGAACTCGAGCGCCTCACTGGCGATTGCCGCTGCCTGGCGGCGCGCCGATCGCCAATTATAGATCAGGCTCTCGGCAATCTCATGGCGCTCAGCAACCTGGCGGACCGATACGCCGTCTGCATCCGCCTCGGCGAGGATCGCCGCCTTCTCGGCATCCGAAAACTTCCTGCGCCGTTCGGTGCGCGCGATGATCTCTACTCGATCCTTCACTTGGCCTCCTTCTGGAGTCCAGAAAGAGACTCCATACCAAAGGTCCATCAGCGGCCAGGTTAAATGCCGCAACACGCCGGAGGGCGGACGCTTACCCATGGGCTTCAGTATCTGTATCTGAGACCTTCTCATGGATGCCGCAACAAGGGATGAAAGGACTGCCGCAAATTGTGGATCGTTCATGAGCCGAAAATTGGGTATACAGACCTTAGAATTCCCTGTCTCAAGCGCGGCTTGACATCGAAGGTTCAATGATTCACGTTTTGTTCAGCGCTTGGCAATAAGGTGGTAGGGATACCATGAGCCGGAAATCGCCCAAACTGACCTTGAGTCTGCCGAGATGTCGCCATTGCGGTCGGCATTGGCGTCCGGCGCAGGGCGTCGTGGCTACTGCGGCCTTCTGCTCGAAGTGCTCGACCGTGCGTGCGGCGACGGCCAGCGCCAAGCTAGGCCTCGAGAAGATCACGGGTTCCGATCTTATCGGCAGCTATCTCCTCCCAAGGCGGTTGAGGCCGCGCTAGGCGAAGAAGGCTTCCAGCCCCCTCAGCGCGACGCTGCGACTGACGATGCCGGGCGATCCCGCCAGGCGCTTGTTCTGTCCCTTGCCGACCGGCTCACTTCGGGCTTCCCATTCATGGCGCCGCGGCGAATGGCGCTTCCATTCTACAACTTGACGACGAGCGCCCTTAATCTGTTCCCAGCGCACCAGCTCGGGCGTGACGCTGCATTCCCATATCGGCGTGGTCGGCAGATTCCCCAAAGCCTTGAGCGCTTGCGACGCGCTCTGGCATCGAACCGCATCGTCGTCATTCAGCATCTTGCGGATGGCGGTACGCCACGGCTTCGTGATGTGTGGTAGCCAGTCTAGCGTCCCGGCGAAGCCACCGTGTCTTACGATTTCGCGCGGATCGGGCGCATCATCGTACCAGACCTTGCCGTGAAGCAAGCGATAGAGAGTCATCCCCACCGCCCAAATGTCCGACTTCGCACTGGTACCCTTGCCGTTCCAGACCTCGTAGGCGATGTGATCGCTGTACCCGGCCTGCGAAGCGTATCCTAGGACAAGGTCGTCGGTAACGAGCCCGAAGTCGCTGATCTGCGCCTCTGTTTTGCCGTTGAGCAAGATGTTCGCGGGCTTAATGTCGCGATGGATCATGCCTCGCGAATGCATGACACTTAAGCCCATAAGGATCTCGGTGCCGATCTTGCGTACGGCGGAGAGTGTCATCGGGCCGCGGTCGAATGCCGACTGTAGAGAGCCGCCAGAACAGAAGGCCATGCAGATCATGACGCTGTCGCCATCCGGCGCCTCCACGACGTGATGGACCTGAACGACATTGCGGTGGCTTGCCTTGGCCAAGCTCCGCGCCTCGGCCAGATAGCTCGCCTTGTAATCTGGCCATGTCGCGTCGTCGTGGAACGCCTCGCGCTTCAGTACCTTCACCGCCACCTGGCCATGCGCCGGGTCGTCACCCTGAAAGACCTCGCCGAAGTGGCCATTGCCGAGCCGAACGCCCAGCTTTAAGTCGGAGATGAAGCCCGCCATCAGTCGTTCCGCGCCGCGACGATGAGCATCGTCGTTTCCCGGCTCAGCTTGCGAAGCGTACCTCCGGTAGTCTTGTCGGCCCAGAACGCGTCGTCACCGACATAGTCGTCGACGTTGCGATCGCCGTAAGTTCTGCTGATCACCGCCTTCGATAGGGCCTTCACGGGGCACTGCGATGCGGCAGCCGCGATCACGACGCCCCGCACCTCGGCGCTGAGAAGCAAGCCGAGCGTGGCCGACCCTTTGCCGGTTACGGCGCTCGCCTTCACGACGACCGCGTCAATCCCGTTCTCCTTGATATAGTCGGCGCACTGCTGATGCATGACGTTATATGCCGCCGAGCGGTCGCCCTTCTGGACCTTCCACGTATCGTCCATCCTGATGACGATCGGGCCATCATCGTCCGGGATCTCGGCATCGACGACGATCACCGAATCCTTCGAGGCGCTCAGCCCCAGCCACCGGCTTGTCATTCAAGTCCCCCTAGTTTGAACCGAATGATTACAGCAGGACCCCATCACAGGAAATCGGGTACACGCGAGAATCCCCAATGTTTCACCATCGGAAAGTCAGTTTAGTCGGACTCATTTCTTGCCCGAGGCCAGGATAGTCGCTTCGGCTATGAGCGCATCCAGCACGCATTCCAGCTTCTCCGTGTGGTAGTCTTCTCCAGCGATTTCGGCATCTGTTCGCTTGAAGAAGTGCTTCGCGTAGCTCTCCTTGTGTTCGAGCGCCCCGTGCCAGGCATCGACATCCTTCTTGTAATTGCTCCACACGACCTGCGCTGGACCATATGACGGCAGTTCGAGATCGAGATAGCACTCGATCGCGGCAGCACGCCCGTTGATGTCGGCGGTTGATACGCCTTGCGGTCCATAAGCCGGGAATTCCCGGAACGCTTCGTGGTCTGGCAGCACCATCGCTCGCATGTTGGAAGGCATGTCGAGGCCCTGCAAGCGACGCCTCGCATCTTGGCCCTCTGCGTCGTTGTCCAGCACGAACAGTATGTTGTTCTGCACATCTATTCTCACCAGTCCTTCGGCAAATTTTACCAGGCTGCCGGTGCCCCAGAATGGATGATTCTCGTTCACGTCGATGAAGCGAAAGAAGTCGGCGACATCTGGTCGTAGGACGTCGAGGGCGCGGTTAATGATACGGGCATCCGACGTCCCCTCGGTCGCGACAAGGATCGTGCTGTAACGATCGATACCCGGCACGAAGGATGATACCTTCTCCCAGCCATTCTCGACCAGCGGACCATACAGCCAGATGATTTCGGCGTCGGTGTTGGCGCCGTTATACCCGAGCACCTGCATCATCGGATATGGATCTAGGATCATGGCCGTCGAGGCGAAGAAATCCTTCTCCGACTGACCCTCCTCACGCATCCACGGATAATAGTCGGGTTCGGCGGGTATGCGGCGTACCTCGTCAGCATGTGTGGCGAAACGGCCTGGCGGTATCGATTCCTCCCCTTCGGGGCCTGGCGGTATGCTGCGCGTGTCGAGGCTCGATAGCGGGTATCGTGTGCAGAAGGTGCAGAATTCCTCGAAGGACATGTACTCGGTCGGCAGGGAGATGGATGTGAACTCTCGGGCAGCCTCGATCGCCTGCGCCACGGCCGCTTCGTATGCGACTCGAGCCGACTCGATGTCGGCGCCGAGTAGATTTAGCCGCGGAAGCGTCCGTCCAAGGGAGCGCACAAATGCTGCATCAAATAGCTTCTCCTCCTCGTCATCGGCCTCGGCGGATTCGTAATCGACTTGGTCGCTCCGTCGGCAGGCTTGATCACCTTTCTGGAACAGAGGGCCAAAATTGATCCCCATGGAATTCTTTGACCAACAAAGTTCGAGGCCATCGATGGTCAGGTCAATGATGGTGCCCATTGTGATTTCCCCCCAGTGATCGTGCGTTTGCACGATCAAAGTTTCAGCTACGATAACGGCCTGTTGATGATCTGACGATCGCCATGATGCCCAGTCTGTAAAACGTCATTGCGGACACTATGCGAGCCAATCGGGCGACCGCTGGTTGTCGGGTTTGGCATAGAACCTGTCGCTGATCACCTTGCGTGGGAATGACCGAAAAGTCCCAAGGCAGGCCGCTGATCTGGGCTCGCGCCACCTTGAAGGGAGCGTCGGCTTTCCCTGGGCGGTCGCCGCTAAGCCGACTGTCGCCTTAGTCCCATGCCCGGTCGTTGGAGCCGGTTCATTGGCAGTTGAAGGTAGGGCAGGTTTGCAAGACCAGTATTGGGCCAGCGAACGGCAGCTAAGTTGGCGATTGCCGTCCTGCCAAGGTGATCGAATACGCCTGTCTGCTTTGGGCAGATACGGTCGGAAAGGCGAGAACGAGTTTCGCACCTTTCCGTGTGGATGTGATCGAGTCCGGCTGCTGCCACCTCAAGCCGCTGATATTGAATTCGACTGAGCGATCACCTTCAAAACCAGAGCGCTCGGCTTGGGAGACCGCTTGAACGTAACCGGATCGACGCTGGCAAGCCCAAAGGTGCCGTGGCCTATGCCAGCGCCCCATTCGTAATTGTCCATCAGGGTCCAATGGATATAGCCCTGCACGGGAACGCCTTCGGCCATTGCCTTGTGAAGCTCGCGTAACCCGTCGCGGATAAGGTTGGCGCGGATTGTATCGTCGTCGGTTCCAACACCGTGCTCGGTTACCAAGACCGGCTTGCCGGTCGCTTGATAGGCGTATCGCGCCGCACCGGCGAGGGACGGAGCATATACCTCGGCGCCGCGGAAATTGCGCGGCGTGCCGGCGGGCGCAGGGAGACGGCCATCCTTGCCCCACAGGATCCGCTCGTAGTTCTGGATGGCGACGAAATCGTCGCCGCGCGCCACTGCCAGCCAGTCTCCGTAGAGTTCGGCCCGCATCCGGTCTCGGATGGAATTCGGGCCGACGGCCTGGTCGTCGGCGATCGACAGTGTGAAGCCGACGGGAAGGTCGGGGCGCACTGCCTTGATCGCGGCACGCGCACTTTTGTGGCCCTTGATCATCGCGGCGGTCAGGGCGGGGACGTCCTCCGGCAAGACAGTATTAGCCACGAGATAGCGCGGTACGCCCGCAGCCTTTGCGGCTGCGGCCAGATTGGCGCGCAAGCCTCCCATGAACTGAGGGGGCAGAACGAACGGCAGAAGCCGGGGCAGGTTCGGCTCGTTCAAGGTCGTCGCGATTGCTATTCCGCTTGCCAGATGTTTGGCCGCCCGCTCGCAGAAACGAGTGAACAGGTCGCTCGCATCGGGATGCAACCATCCTCCTTGGGCGGCAAACCAGCGCGGCGTTGTGTAGTGGTTGAAGGAGACCACCGGGGCAATACCACGTTCGCGGCAGCCATCGATGATGGCCTTGTAGTGATCGAGCATGGCGCGCGAGAACATTCCCGGTTCCGGCTCGATGCGGGGCCACTCAAGGCTGAAGCGAAAGGCATTGAGCCCCATGCTTTTTACAAGGTCGAGGTCATCTCGCCATAGCTCGAGGCTATTGACGGCATCCCCCGACGGCGCGCCAGTGATAGTAGGTTGCACATTCTCGAGAAGCCACTGGTCGGAATTCGTGTTGTTACCCTCGATCTGGTGGCCAGCGGTTGCTGCGCCCCACAGGAAGCCGGAAGGGAAGCTGGCCGATCCTGGCGAGGGTCGCTTTTGTGCAGGAGCGGCGGCGGCCTTCCCGGCAAGCGTGGGCGCCGCGGCGAACGCAGCAGCACCGGCGATGAGTGAACGGCGGTCGATCATAGGGAGTCCTTGGTGAAAAGGCGGGCGGGCATGCCCAGCCATGAAATCAGACAGGCATTTGTTCCGGAGCTTATGCGGCAGAATGAAGCCTGAAACGCGCCAGCATGTCCCTGAATGTCAGCCCCGCATCGAGGTAGGTGTAAACCCGCATGGGACGTCCACCCGGACGTTCTTCATAGCTTCCGTTGTCGAGCAGCCTTGGCGTTGGCAACAGCTTGTACCGGCTCGAAGTAGGGTCTGGCTGCATTGGCGGAACCAGCGCGGTCAATGTCACCAGCGGACTGTCGCCCAGGACGTAGGCGTCGGTCATGGCCACTGGGGGGACGCCCGGTATCTTGGCGAACATCTCCGGTATCGCATCGACCCTGGCTTTCAGATAGGCGCCCAGACGGCTCTGCGCGCCGAGTTCTTCAAGCTCGGCCGTGCTGAACAGCATCTGGCAGTAAGCATCAGAGGGCACTTGCCAGATCTCGATATCGGACTCGTTGAACAGCACTTGCGCCGCTACCGGATCGATCGAGAAATTGAATTCCGGCTCGCCCTGCTTGGCTGCGGGATTTCCAAAACCGGGGTGAGTGTTCCCGCCGATCCAGATCAATTTTAGGCGGCGACCAATGCGCGGCTCAGACAGCCACGCGAGTGCGAGATCGGTCAGCCCTGCGCCGGCTGCATAGATCAGGGGCTCGGTAGCGTCTTCGCGCAGGGCCTCGCGGACGATGGCAGCTGATGCCGCACTGGGTTTCCAGGAAGTGCGTGACTGGATTGGTGTTTCTGATCCGGCCATGATCTTGTACTTGCCGGCAAGGTTCATGAGGTCGAGAACTTCGCCGACCCGGCCAGCGGCATCCTGGGCATCGTGCCCGCCGCCGAACTTGGCGGGAAGGTGCGATCCGACGATCAGCGGAATCTTTACCGACGAGCACAGTACGTGATGGGCAAGTTGGAACAACCCATCCGGGTCGCCGGCGAAGTCGTTGTCGAGGATCACCCGTGCCAACGCTGGCTGTTTGCCGAATGCATTTAAGGGCGCCATCAAAGCACCCATGAGCGCCATCGTCGACCCGACAAAGCTTCGGCGACCCATTTTATGGGGCAATCTACCTCTCCTGTTTATTTTCTCGCGTTTTGTCACCCATTCAAAACATCATGTAAAATAGGTATTTTTTGCATAAGCATAGGCTCTGCCTATGCCCGAAGTACGAAACCGGGCACACGCAACTCTGGACCTGTAGCCAAATCGAATGGCCGGTTTTTGGATTGGCTGACAGCGCGCTCAACGTCCGCGAAGTCGGCGGCTCCGGAACGACAGCTATTTCCCCACCACCATCCGAAAGCCGCCAGTCTCTTCACGGCCAGAGCTTCAGCTTGACCACATAGTAGCTCAGGGCTAGGTGCTCACTTGCGCGTTACTGGCGATCAAGATGGGCGACCATCGGGGACCGCGCACAAAAAGCCGCTCGCCTGGGCAATCGGAGAAATCCGAACAACCTTCTGCCGAAGGAGCCCGACGTGAGCGCAAAGATCATAGATGGAAAATCATTTGCCGAGAGGCTGGCCAGTAAAGTTGCGGCAGCAGTGCCGGACTTCACAGCACAGGTGGGGCGCACACCCGGCTTGGCGGTCGTCATGGTTGGCTGCGATCCGGCTAGCGAGATTTATGTCCGCAGCAAGGTACGGAAGACGATCGAGCTTGGCATGACCAGTGTCGAACACCTGCTTTCGGCCAACATCCGGCAGGACGAGTTGTTGTGCCTTGTTGGCCAACTCAACAAGGACGATGCCGTAGACGGCATTTTGGTCCAGCTCCCTCTTCCTGACCATATCGACGAGGCAGCGATCATCAGCGCGATCGACCCCGCCAAGGATGTGGACGGATTACACCCTCAAAGTTCTGGAAAGCTGGTTGCGGGAATATCTGGACCCGTTTCCTGTACACCATTCGGTTGCCTGATGCTCCTCAAGTCGGAATTGGGCAGCCTAGCCGGCTTGGATGCTATCGTGATCGGCCGGTCGATCCTTGTCGGCAAACCAATGGCTCAACTTCTGCTGAATGAGAGCTGCACAGTCACTGTCGCCCATTCT
This sequence comes from Novosphingobium sp. BL-S-32, assembly GCF_056857055.1. Lineage (NCBI taxonomy): Bacteria > Pseudomonadati > Pseudomonadota > Alphaproteobacteria > Sphingomonadales > Sphingomonadaceae > Novosphingobium > Novosphingobium sp. BL-S-32. The sequence continues at coordinate 618,956 of NZ_CM166477.1, forward strand.
CGAACGCGCGATCTTGAGAACAAGGTGCGGCAGGCGGACATTATCGTAGCGGCGTCGGGCCAGGCTGAGATGATCACGGGAAGCTGGATCAAACCGGGCGCTACGGTAATCGACGTGGGTACGACGCGGGTCGTCCGCGACGGCAAGAAAAGGTTGCTGGGCGATGTCCATTTTTCATCTGCGGTGACGGTCGCGGGGGCGATCACCCCTGTCCCAGGAGGCGTCGGTCCGATGACGATCATGACCTTGATGCACAATACGCTGGTCGCGGCATTTCGACGCTGTGATCTGCCACCGCCGGTTCTTTGGTGAGAGGTCGGATGGGTGGGTGTCTCGTCGCGGCCAGGAGCTGATGGACCAATCAAGAGTCATCGACCGCGCCGATGGTCGGCAAGCGCCCATTCAAGACGCTCAACGGCCATTCTGATGATCCCTGAAGCCGACCTTTAGCTTTGCTTAGACGGCGCCTGACTGAACGGCAGGAAATCGGGAGCACGCTTTCAGGCCCGAATGGCTCAGATGTTGGGGAGGCGGACATTAGCCACCTTCGCTATAGCCACAGTATTCAAGCGTAACTTCGCCCGAGGCCGTGTTGAAGTGACCTATTGCCGCGTAACCGGGCCTATCGTCGATCTCATACGAAAGGCTGGGTTCTGCCGGCAATATGAGTCGCCCCGGCTGAATGGCGAAGGCGTCGTCTCCTCGTCGCAAGCGGAATGTGATGATCTTGGCGTACACTTTCCCATTATTGGGCGACCCTCGCTTCACATCGGTCCATAATTGGTAGCGCCTCTCCCACCGAGAGAGATCGCCGACGCAAGCCTGCATTGTAAGTTTCGCTTCAATTCGTTGAATCTGATCCAGGCTAGGCGACGGATTGGCCTTCTCCTGATCGTGGCATGCCGTGGTCAGGAATAGTAGGCCGGTGAGAAAAAGCATTCGCATTCGCGAGGGATCTCACACGATTTGAACGTCCACAATGTCGGCGTGTCCGGTCAGGCAGGTTTCGGGTTAAAACCCTGCAATTCTGCCATTCCGCTTTGTTGGGGGAAGCGGAGATGGCCGACCGAGACTCATTCAACTCCCTTGCCATCAGGGGAATGATCAATCATTCCGATGGTTTGAAGCCAGCGCATTGCAAGCTTTGGCCAGTCAGTGATGGCCTGGTCGGTATGGCGCAGGCCAAAGGCGTGGCCCCCTTCAGGGTAGATATGCAGTTCCGCTTTCACATTGGCCTTTCTGAGCGCGATGTACCAAGCGAGCGAATTGTTCACGTTGTCGACCGGGTCGTCACCGCTTTGCAAGATAAATTGGGGCGGTGTGCGCGGGTCGACTGGAAGGCCCGACTTCAAAGCAAGAGTGTTGTCATCATCCGAGATGTGGCCCGGGTATAGCGCGATCCCGAAATCGGGCCGCACGCTGGTCTGATCAATAGCGTCGGTCGGCTTGTACACTCGATCATTCGTGCTTGTCGCCGCGACCAGATGCCCACCTGCCGAAAACCCGATGACGCCAATTTTGTGCGGATCAATGCCCCATTCCTTGGCGTGATAACGGGTCAGTGCAATAGCGCGCTGCGAATCTTCCAAAGCAATGATGCTTTTCGGATAGGGCCCTGTGCGTGATGTCTCGACATTGTCGAATCCAGGCGTGCGGTACTTTACTATGAGGCAAGTAACACCCTTGTTTGTGAGCCAATCGCACACCTCAGTACCTTCAAGATCAATGGCAAGGTCCCAATAACCGCCACCGGGGAATACAAGCACAGCAGTGCCACTGCTTGCAGCTCTCGGCCGATAAAGCGCGAGTGTCGGGATCAAAACTGAGTCAATTCCAATGAACGTTTTTCCGCCTATCAGTTTCTTGGGGGCAACAGTGACCGTCTCTTGCGGATAGAGTGTGGGCTCGAACGGATCAGGTGGCGTTCCAGTCCACAACGGCATTTGAGGATGTTCCGACGACGGCGGCCAAGGGGCCGCTCCGGCTGTGCATGCGCATGAAAACAGAGCTAGCGACGCACAAGCGTTTCGAAACATCTATTACCCTTTGGTGGAGATTTGCTGCGAAACCTATGACAGCTTCAGGGCCAACCGCAACATCGCTTAACGTCGTCTTTGTTAGCGGCTCCGGAATGACAGATTTCCGGTTTTAGCTGCCGCCTGATACGAAGCCTTGCTTTATCGGAATACCCTTCGCCCTAAGCTCGCCGATCACGCACATTGATTGTCCGTACGTGGCTGCCTCGGGCCTGAACCACCTTACAGATCCGTCGATCCACTTGAGACTATCGTGAGACAGGCCGCACTTATTTGCAATTGCCTCAAGCTCTGGGGTCCAGTCTTTGCCTTCGGCCAAGGCGGGGCCTTCTATCAACACGAAGGCGAAAATAGGAAGGAGCGTGCGGATCATCCCGCGACAATACATTGGGCGTCGATGACCGCAACGTCGGCGGATCCGGATAGCCGGCTTTCGGATTAAAATCCTGAAAATCTGCCATTCCGCTTTGCCTGGGGAAGCGGAATGGCGGCTTTTAGCAGCCCTATCGCCCTTAGCGGACGTGGCGCGGATTATCCTGATAGGTCCATGTACGTATCAAAGCGAAGGCGGCAGCGCCGAAAAACAAGCCCATTATGAAATATCCGATCCACACGGGCACCGTGGATTGGGTGTTCACAAGCCAGACCACAGCGTCCGCGGAGGCCCACAGTAACAGCGCGGGGAGTGATATTCCCCGAAACATCGAAATCCAGCCGACGCGCTCGCCTACGTAGATTACAATAAGAGGGACGAGGGAAACCCAAAGCCATGGACTGGCAAGGTCATGAACACTCAGCTTGTCGAGAACGAACACACTGCCGGCATATAGGAAACTTAGACCCGCCAATTTGAGCCTATTCGTCGAATTGGAAAGCACCGCCGCCTCTCGTAGTCCGCAAAAATTTCCCGCGAGAATGGCCGCTATCGGGATGTTCGGCAATGTCGAATATGCCGGCTTTGTCGGCGTGTCCGGAATGGCCGGTTTTGGATTAAAACTCTGAAAATCCGCCATTCCGCTCCGTTGGGGGAAGCGGCTTCGCTCAAACGTCTGAGAAACGCTCACGGAGCAGATATCTTATGCCACCGCAAATCGCCCCGCCTGCCGTTGCAACGATTATGATGTTTGATTGTTGGTCAGTCGACACAGGCCAATGAGCACCAACAACGGCGATAACCGCGAATAGGACAACTGCAAGTACATCGATTAGAACTTTCATAGCGCTGATGATGTACAGGCCAACGATGGCTGACTCAATGTCTGCGATGTCGGCGTGTCCGGTCAGGCAGGTTGCGGATTAAAACCCTGCAACTCTGCCAAGCCGTTTTGTGGGGTAGTCGACCAATCCGAAGCTGATGCGCGCTGTCACGTTTTGGGACGAACATATCCGCTTGGGCACCTTAGCGCGAGCATCGTTGATGCTTACCAGCGCAACATGTCCAAGCCTATCCAGAACATACCGCAACCGAAAAAGAACGCGAAAAAGCGCCCACCCACTGCGAGCCAGTAATAGAACGGCTCGTTAGATCGTTCGTAGCGTGCGCCGGCCCGGCCCCAGCGCGCCACTTTGCGGCGAAACTCGTAAATTCCCCACACGAGATTGACGACGGAAAACGTCGCCACGAAGCCTAGCCATAAATAGGGAAAAATAACGAAGTGACTGCTGGTTGACATATGCTCTCGCCGACGGAGAAGACTTGATCTTTGCCCAAGCGTCTCGATGTCCGCAACGTCGGCGTGTCCGGAACGGCAATTTTCAGATTAAAATCCTGAAAATCTGCCATTCCGCTTTCAGTAGCGCTGCGCGGCGTCTCAGATGACCCAGATGTCGGGTGAGCAACGTTGCAAAGCCGTGAGCAACTCATATGAAAAGCCATGATCTGGAACATCATCGATAAGCGAGAACGACCTTTCCGCTGGCAGAGAGTCAACGCTATTGTGGAAGCCGTGGAGCATGACAATAGCTGCGCCGATGCCGATCAAGCTCCCGAAGGCGACCCGATGCTTACCGTGGATTACGCGGCGCTTGAAGCGGTCTCAGTTCAGGAAGCTGTCGCCTGAGCAAGTGGTCAGCGCTGTCCTGTTACCCTCTTTCTCTACGATGAAGGGCGTGGCTTTGCCAACGAAGAGCATCTCAACAATGTGGGCAATCGCTTTGCGGAAGAAGGCGAGGTAGCGAACGACCGCTAAGTCGGCGTGACCGGAACGGCGTATTTCGGAATAAAATCGCGCAGCCCTGCCGTTCCGGTTCGGGACATCCTTGATGCCATTTCTATGACCGGCATGGGTGGAATGTGGGCGCACCACGAGCTAATATTTCGTATGACAGAGCATTTTTCGTTGCGCTTCGATTGGGATGCGGCCTCAGGTGAAATAGTGACTGACGTACTCGGCCTGAACGCCTCATACCAATCTGCATTGATTAGAACTGACGGGCCCATTTGCGGCGGCCGATGGTCATGATGCGCCAAGGCTGGTCGACCAATTTGTTCCAAGCCTCGCAGCAGTGATCGACGATGTTGTCGTGGGATGTGAACACGCGATTGGAGAGCCAATTATCGCGCATGAATTGCCAAACGTTCTCGACTGGATTTAGCTCAGGACACTTGGCCGGTAGCGCGACGATGCTGATGTTGGCGGGAATCTCCAGCTTGTCGGTCATGTGCCATCCGGCTTGGTCCATCAGCACCACAGCGTGGCTGCCCGGCGCGACGGCGAGCGCGATCTCTGCCAGATGAAGGGACATTGTCTGGGTGTTGCAGAAAGGCAGGATCAGCCCAGCTCCTTTGCCGTGTTCAGGGCAGATGGCTCCGAAGATATAGGCCGATTTAGTGCGCTGATCCTTGGGCGCTGACGGTCGCGTTCCCCGCCTGGCCCAGCGCCGGGTGATGGTGTTCTTCTGGCCGACGCGGGCCTCGTCTTGGAACCAAATCTCTATAGCGGTGCCCTTCGGGAGGCTTGTCCGGACCTCTGCCACTGCGGCAGCAAAGCCCCTTTTTTGAACGCTTCCATGGCGAGTTCGTTCTGCGCGTGATGGCGTGGTCGCGCTGTCAGCTTCACATAGCCCAGTTTCTTCAACTCGCGGCTCACCGTCGTCTCATCGAGCGACACCGCGAACTCTTCGTGAAGCCATTGAACCAAGTCGATCAACCGCCACCGCACTACGCCATGGATCGCCGGTATCGGCCCGCGCTCGACCACTTCGACAAGCGCCCGACGCTGTTCGTCATCAAGGATCGAGCGCTTGCCCGGGGCCTTGCCGTCCAGCAGTCCGTCCGGCCCCTGGGCATTGAACCGGATCACCCAATCGCGCACGATCTGCAGAGTGACGCCGCCGATACGCGCTGCATCGCTACGGCTGCCTCCATCGTATATCTGTGCAAGCGCCAGCAAGCGCCGGGCCTGCGGCGCGCTCTTCGACAACCGCGCCAGACGCCGAAGCGCCGCCCCGTCGAAATCATTCCGTAACGCAATTGCCTGACCCATCTGCCTGTCCTTTCAATGCAGGACCTCATTGATTCAGACTTTTAGCGATTTGGGAATCCCAAACGTGAGTCAGGTTCAGCGCAGGCTGGTATCAGTCATGAACGAAGGGTCTGCACGCTGGGACGCGGTTGCAATATGTACGGGATCCACAGCTATCGTTGTGACAGTAGAGCCAGACACAGATCAGGTAATTATCACTCGCGAAAATTCGCCTTCTGGCCTGGGTTGGAAGCACGTCCCTTCATTTGAGTTTGCGATTGCCAAGACCATAGGATGGGCGTGGATCGGCATCAATTCTCAAGGCTACAAAGACAGCTTTACCATCGCTCTCGGCGATGCCGGTCCGGATGCTCTCCAACCTCGCTGCACCTTTGTTACCGAAGGTTCATCGCTGACGTGTTTCGATTTAATTCCTCGCCGCGCTTAACGTCCGCAACGTCGGCGTCTCCGGAATGGCCGGTTTCAGATTAAAACTCTGAAAATCCGCCATCCCCCTTTGTTGGGGATAGCGGTCGCGTCGGTCTCCGGGACGAGGGCATACGCAGATTGCCTAGGATCGTGCCGATGCGCGCATGGCCGCTCTTTAGGCAGGACCGTTACAGGCGGCATTCTCGAATCGCTTTTTTTCGAGATCATAGATCACATTGACGACAGAACATCCCCCATCAGCAATACCGGGCAGATCCAGAAAAGTATTAACCCAACGCCTTTTACCGATCTTAAGATCGTAAAATCGATTTTCTTTATCGTACGCCGTGATGTACCGGCCGATCAACTTTCCTTCTCTTGTGGAGTAATATCGAGCATAAGCTGGGAAGGGCATTGCATTTGCTGGCAAAATAACTTGCCTTTCAACATCATCCAAAATTGCCGCCTGCTCAGCAGATTCATCACTGCCGCAGCCGGAAAGCGCTATGGCAAAGCTGATGATAGCGATGCGTTTCATCATATTCAGACTTCCGATGAGTTTTGGGCAATCCCTAAGCGATCATTTGCGAGACGCAAATCGCTAGCTGAGGGAACGGCAGCAATGTCGGCGGATGCAGTCATTTCTCTGCTGCCGGCAAATCCACTGTCACTGAGTGGGTCTGGATGGGAGTGAAAAGGAAAAGCGCAGCGCTGATCAGCCCGAATACTCCCCAAACGTATCTGCGTGTGCGGAAATCAATCACGGCTTTCACAGCGCAGTATAGGGCACCTGCGAGTGAAGCGAGCGTCCAAAGAAGTAAGGTCATCATGTGGCCTTTCTATATCCGACCTGCTTGGAGCCGCAACGTCCGCTAAGTTGGCGTTTCCGGAACGGCAGGTTGCCGGTTAAAACTCTGAAAATCCGCCATTCTGCATTATTGGCGAAAGCCGCTTGGCGGTTTTCCGAGCTGCTGTGAGAATTACCGTCGCTTTGGGTCCAGATGCATTAGTCTTCTCAACAAAAATCGGGTGTTTGGTATTTTTTTCGGTACGGTGAATTCCCTGCACCCAATAAACCTATGCATTCTGGCGCTTCATTTGCGGAAATGAAATCTCCGCTTCGGATTACACCAATATACCGCCAAGTATCAGATCGCGTGTCACGTTCCTTGTATCGGCTTCCATTAAGTGGTTCAGGAGGGCCGTCCTGCGGCAGAGCGAAGAACGCATCACTGCCACCTTGCTCAATGGCTACCAGTTGATTTGTTGGCGTGAGATATATGTTGGTAAGTTGATGATCGTTCGCGGCGAACATCGTATCCGATGCGCTACCACCCTTGTTCCTGACAGTTACTGTCCATTCGCTAGAAAAGAGACCCATCTCGACCCTTACAGAGTTCACACCATCCGGTAGGGTTTGAAAATCGCGGCTATGACATGCCCCGAGCGCTGCCATCATAAATGAGATGAGGAGCGGAGAGAGGATGGGAGATCTTTTTCTCATAGCGCCAATTCTAATTCGCAGCGGGTTTCGAGCATAATAAGACGGATCGTTAACGACCGCTTCGTTGGCGGCTCCGGAATGACCGGTTCCTGGTTAAAATAATGAAAAGCCGCCATCTGTCAGGTTTTGTCAGGAGCCGCTATTCCGACAGCCTGAGAGGAACGGATTGAGTTGGTCGGCAAGCGCCCGAGCGTGAGCGGCAGCTATCCCAGTTGGACACCTCGAAAAACCGCTGGCGCCTAGCGGCTTGAGCTGATTCACTGCCTTTGCACGACGGTGGAGGCGATGGTGGCGGGGCAGTCGAGTTTCTTCGATCTTTCGGACCGATACGAGGCGTTGAGCGCGGCAGGCGATCCACTTGAACGGCTTGCGACTGTCGTCGACTTCGAGGTTTTCCGCGGTCCGTTGGTAGCAGCACTGCGGCGGAGTGTCCGCGGCAAGGGCGGCAGGCCGCCGTTCGATCCGGTCCTCATGTTCAAGATCCTGGTGCTGCAGGCGCTCTACTCGCTGTCCGACGAGGCCACCGAGTTCCAGATTAAGGATCGCTTGTCGTTCCAGCGCTTCCTAGGGCTCGGGCTCGACGGCACGGTGCCGGACGCAACGACGGTGTGGCTGTTCCGCGAGAGGCTGGTCAAGGCCAAGGCGATCGACAGGCTGTTCGCTCGCTTCGATGCCGCGCTCACCGAGCGGGGCTATCTCGCCATGGGTGGGCAGATCATCGACGCCACGGTCGTGCCCGCACCCAAGCAGAGGAACACCGAGGCCGAGAAGATGGCGATCAAGGATGGCCGAGTGCCCGAAGACTGGAAGCCGGCCAAGATCAGGCAGAAGGATCGCGATGCGCGCTGGAGCGTCAAGTATACCAAGGCCAAGGTGAAGGAGGGCGCTGATCCCAAGGCAGCGAAGCCAGTCGACCTCGCTATCCCGATGTTCGGTTACAAGAATCACATCGGCATCGACCGCGCTCATGGTCTCATCCGCACCTGGGACGCGAGCGCCGCCAATGCCCACGACGGCGCGCGACTGCCCGAGGTGGTCAGCAAGGACAACACCGGCTCGGGCGTGTGGGCCGACACCGCCTACCGGTCCAAGAAGAACGAGGCCTTCCTCGCCAAGGGCATGTTCACCAGCCACATCCATCAGAAGAAGCCGCCACGCCGGCCGATGCCCGAGCGCATCGCCAGGGCCAATGCGAAGCGCTCCGCCGTGCGCTCAGAGCCCGTTTGAGAAAAGCTTGAGCGGCGGCGGTTTGCGTGATTCAAGCTCGGGATGTGGACCCGAGCGAGCCGTGGCCGGATGGCTGAACGTGAGAAGCGAGCAAAGCGCTACCCGAGCGATCTGACGGATGCGGAGTGGGAGATCGTCCGCCCGTTCTTGCCCGCGCCGCCGAAGCGCGGGCGCAAGCCTACGACGGACCTGCGCGAGGTGCTGAACGCCTTGCGGTATCTGGCGCGTTCGGGCGGCGGTTGGCGGATGCTGCCCAAGGATTTTCCGCCGTGGCAGACGGTTTACTGGTGGTTCCGGCGCTTCGTGCGCCGGCTGCTGTTCCGCACGATCCACGACGTGGCGCTGATGCTCGACCGTGAGCGCGAGTCGCGCGAGCAGAGCCCGTCCGCAGCCGTGGTCGATAGCCAGTCGGTGAAGGCGCCCTCGGCTTTGTCCGGCGGCGGCTACGACGCGGGCAAGCGGATCAAGGGGCGCAAGCGCCACATCGCGGTCGACACCGACGGGCGGCTCCTCATGGTCAACCTGACGACGGCAGACATCTCCGACAGCGCAGGCGCGCAGGAGATCGTGTCCGCGATCCGAAGGCGCTGGCTGTCAACGACACTGTAATTTTCCCCGGAACGGGCAAAGTAAAATTCCCCACTTTGCGGCGTAACGTTCACGTCGGCATGGAGGCGCCTCCTGTTCTGGGAGGACGGCCTCGACGCCGAGGTTCCGTGGGTGCTGGCGGGGTAATTCGTGCAGTGGAGCGGACATGCTCGGGCAGCAGGTCTGCGTGGCGCCTGAGGCGATAGCTTGAACCGTCGATCTGGATGACGATGGCGTGGTGAAGCAAGCGGTCGAGCAGCGCTGTAGCGACCACAGGACTGCCGAAGATTTCGCCCCATTCCGCGAAGCCCCGGTTCGAGGTGAGGATCATCGCCCCTTTTTCGTACCGCGCATTGACGAGCTGGAAGAACAGATTGCCGCCCCCGGGTACCACCGGAAGGTAGCCAATCTCGTCAACGATCAGCAGGGAAGGCCTGCAGTAGAAGCGGATCCGCTCCTGCAGGGAGCCCTCCCGTTCAGCCTTTGCAAGCGCGCTGATCAGATCCGCGAGCGTGATGAACGAGACGCTCTTTCCAGCTTTGACGGCCTCGAGGCCGAGCGCGCTGGCAAGATGGCTCTTTCCGGTGCCCGGGGGGCCAAGCAGATGGACCACCTCGCATCGCGCGACGAAGTTCAGTTCGGCAAGCGCCAGGATGCGGGCCTTGTCGAGCGAAGGCTGGAACGAGAAGTCGTAGCCGGTGAGTGTCTTGACGGTATTCAGCCGGCCCATCCGCAAGGCGGTCCGGATGCGTCGTTCCTCGCGGAACGTAAGTTCTTCGAGGAGAAGCTGTTCGATCATTTCGAGTGCGGTGATTTCGCCACGGTCGAGACGAGACACGCAGGTATCGACCACTTCAATGGCGCGCGGCATTTTGAGGCCGACCATGCTGATCTTGATGCGATCGAGCAGCGATGCCGTCGGATCGGGAAGCAGCGAGTTCATGCGCCAGCTCCCGTCGTTGCCATCTGGTGAGCGACCGCGGCGTAGAAGTCGAGCGAACGGCGCGTCACCACTTCACCGCTGAAGCCGTGCGGGATCGGATTTTCGTCTTTGGCCCGATATTGACGCCGGTGACCTTCCAATAGCGAGCGCTGCCGGCGCCCTTCCAGAAGGGGGTGACGAGCAATCAGCCGATCATCTTCGAAGATGCAGATCTCGTCCGCCAGGCTGTGGACCTCTACCACCCGTTTGCGGGTCGCATCGGGTACCGAGTAATAGTTGCCGCCGACGCTCACCATACCTTCGTGGCTAATCCTGCGCTCGAGCTTGAGAACCGCGCCGAACGGGATCAGCGGCAGGAGCTGGAGTGTCGGTTTTTCCTGCGCAAACGCCTCATTGACGATACGTCCGGTCGTTGCATGTACACGCGGGTTGGCGACGCCGCTGAGCCACTTTCCGAACTGAAGGTTGAGATCGTCGAGATCGCGGAACGTGCCGCCCAGGAAAAAGTCTTCACGGATATAGCGGAATGGCCGCTCGACCTTGCCTTTCGTCTCTGGTCGGTAAGCGCGGCAAGCCTTCGGCAAGAAGCCATAGTGGCGCGCGAACTCGCCGAGCGTCCGGTTGTAAACGACGCGGCCATCTTCATCCTCACCGAGAACGGCCGTCTTCATCCGGTCGTAGAGGATTTCGCGCGGCACGCCGCCGATCGCCTCGAACGCAGCTCTGTGGCACGCAAGCACGGTCTGCATCGTCTGGCGCTGTGCAAAGCGCCCCCAGATCAGCCGTGAGAAGCCCAACACCATCGAGAACAACCAGACAATCTGGACGCTGTCCGGCGCGCTGGTGAAGCGCACTCGGAACTGTGCGAAGTCGACCTGAGCCTGTTGCCCTGGCGGCGTCTCGAAGCGCACGGCGAAGGCGCTGCCACCACCGGCCGGCCGTAGCGCACGCACCGCATCGCGCACGGTGCTGTAACTGCCAGCGTAGCCACGCTCGCTAATCTCACGCAAAAGCCGCTGCGCACTCAGGCCGGGATACGCCTCGAGCCTTGCCTTCAGGTAATCGAGCCACGGATCCAGCAAGCAGTCACGTGGCTGCCGGGGGCCGTAGGTCGGTATCTCGAGCCCACGTGCAATGTATTTGCGCACGGTCTTGCGGTCGATGCCGGTCTGGCGGGCGATCACCGCCACCTTCAGACCTTGGCGATGCAAATCCAGGATCATCATCAGATCTCCAAGCTTCTTCATCGCGGCAGCGCCTCCTCAAGAGGAGTATGCCCGATATTTTGTTTTGGCCCTCGTCCGGGGCTCGCCCCGGACAAGGGCCAATCAGAAGAAGTGGGGAATTTTCAAATGTTCGTTGTGGGGCATTTTACTCTGCCATCGACACTGGCCATGGCTCAAGCACCTGTTCGGCGACGGGGCCTACGATCGCACCAAGCTGCTCGATGCGGCCGCGCTGCGCGACTTTACTGTCGAGATCATCCGGCGGTCGGACGACGTCTCCGGCTTCAAGGTGCTCCCTCGGCACTGGGTGGTCGAGCGGACCTTCGGCTGGATGACGCGCTGGCGGCGGCTCGTCCGCGACTATGAGAAGCGCCTCGACGTGTCGGAGGCGATGATCCATCTTGCCATGGCCAGCAATTTGCTCCGGCGGCTCACCCCCTGAACGGACGTGCCATGCAAAAGCCAGAGATCATCACCACCAATAACGGCTTCGCGATCGTCACGGCCAAGGCGACCGATGCCGTGTCCTTTGACGAGGTGAGCGCGATCGTCGCCTACAAGCTCGACGAACTCACGACCGATCTGGTCTGCTGCGACATCGTGACGGGCGACGGCGACGGCCAGCAGATACGTACTATCCACGAAGAACTGCCCGGCTTCGACGCCGCCATGGAGGCTTTTGAGACCCTGCCCGGCTTCGATCGCCAATGGCGTGACGCGGTGGTTCTCCCACCCTTCGCTACAAACCGGACCGTCGTCTACGACCGCAATGCCTGCGCCTGATCCATTCTCAAACGGACTCTCAGCAGTCGAGCACGTGTTTGCCGGCCAGAAACACCGCATGGGGCTTGTCGTTCGCACCATCGGCATCGCCCGCGCCCGCATCAAAATCGGAATGGCGAACCTCGCCTATAATTTCCAACGCCTCGCCTGGCTTGAGGGGCGAACTGCGCCCGCGTGACGCCGAAAACCGGCCTTAAGGCCGTCCATCACCCGAAAATCACAAGATCAGGAGGACGAAACAGAGGCCCACCGGGCCCTCCCGCGCCGTCACGTCAAAATCATGCCGATTTCAGACAGTTCTTCGAGGTATCCAGCTGTGAAATTCTGCCTCCGTGCAAACGAAAGACATTCTCGCTTGGCTTACAAGCCGTCGAGTGCGACCCGACGCATATGACCTGTCGGGTGGGTGTTCGAATGAGGCTTACATCCTTAGGTCGACGTCCTCTGGGTGGGAAGTCTTTTATAGCGAGAGGGGGCTTCAAACTGGCTTCCGTGTCTTTGCACAAGAAGAAGATGCGTGTGCTCATTTCTGCAAATTGATCGACGCGGATTCCTCAGTCCGATTGGGCTAGATAGCATCCCAATGTCGGAACGGTTGGCGTGTCCGGAACAGCCGGTTTCAGATTAAATCCCTAGATAATTGCCATTCCGCTTTCGTGAGCGCTGCGCGGTGTCGCTGATGACCGGGCTTGGCTGACATAGAGCGACGTCGAACGCATCGACGCATCACACTGACAATGATAACACATTTGTCATGCAATTTCACGACGGCGTCATCACTTACCAAGCCAACCGACTTCGGTTCGTATTGGTTGCGCTTTTTTTGGCCCCTATCACGTTCGGCATTCTTGCTCTGGCATATGATGCCGTGATCCTGGGTGACAGAAAGATGAGCAATGCTTGGGTAATGCTATTTATTGCTCCAATTTTTCTTTGGATCGATTACGTTATTTTTGCAAAACTACGTTGGCCTCCAAAAATGGAAATCTCTCTGCGAGGCATCCGTTGGGAAAATCGCTCAATGCGTGAGCGCGAAACCGCCTACAACTGGCAAGAATTCGATGGCCCGGAAAAAATCTATGGCAGTCAGGGAGTTGAATTGCTTCAGATCATCGAAAGGGCGACTGGTCGGAAGCTTAGATTGCCTCCGAGCCACTTTGGGGCAACCTACGAAGAAATGTCAGCAGTTATTTCAGCTGCTAGGAATGGAGAGCTTGTCTCGCCAACGCAGTGGCGATCTCAGCACCCTCAGCACCCCTTCAGACGATGGTTATTGAATTGGGGTCTCCCGATTGGGGCCGCTATGGTGTTTGTTGCAATTAAATTGGTGCTCTGAGCGCTTGACGCAATACTCAATGATCGCAATATTGGGGGAAGCGGGCACGCTATTTCAGGTAGCGAACTACCGCGCGGCTTATGAAAAAGATGGCTATCACAATGAATAGAGTGGGCAAGAAGATCGGGATGCGATCGATGAGTTCGTTTCGCTTCGGCCCTGCATCGCCCATCGCACGGGCCAGATCGAGTATCAGGACGGGTACGCCAATGGTCGCCGCTGAAATGCAGCCGGCGCGATCTTCGGGCGGCAAGCCTTCGTAACTCTCACTCATGACTACCGCCTACTACGCACATCAATGTCCGCAACGTCGGCGGGTCCGGAAGGGCAAGTTTCGGATTAAAATCGTGAAATCCGGTCGTTCCGGTTTTGGGAACGGCAGCGCGCCGCCCGAATGACCGTAATGTCGGGGGGGGGGGGGCGGACCTTTATATAACGCTTGTGCGACCTAGATCGAAGATGTCGATCTGCCTTTGCGCAAAGAGCTGCGTGAGCGCGTCGGCGCCTTCCCGATGAGCGAACTGCCGCTCGGTCTCGGAGATAGGAACAATCATCAACCACGCGATCTCGAAAAGTGGTTGTGCGAGCGTTCGCGGACCGTCCCCCCAAAGGAATGGATCTACGAGAATGATATGGGGTAAGGGCGTCGCTGCGTTATAGAGACGCATCACATCGGTGTGAATGGCATCGGGTCGGGTTAAAACGCCGTCCTTGAACGCATTGAAAGCGCAGGTTGCAACGACGTTAGGACCGGCCTCGAACTCCGCTGGAAAGGCACCTATCAACTCCACACGAACCGGCCCAAGACGAAGGTCATGGTCCGAAAGCCCAACGGTACCTGCTGCAATACAGCCGTTAACTGGTTGATCGAGACATGACGCAATGTCGATCCGATTCTGCTCGACCTCGTCCCAATGTCGAAGCACCTTGGGCTTTTGGCCCCAAATTCGCATCAACTCCTGATGCGCTGCCCTAGCGTTATCTGTGATCGTCATGAGCCGTGGTTGCCAGTGATGGGTTATGTCCGCAATGTCGGCGGGCATGGCCGTGCTCGGCAAACTTTCCAGGCATCATGCCCCCGATACATCCGGCGTAGGTTGTTTCCGGCATTTCACAGCGCATGCTGACGCTCGATCTTCGGGTGTTGGAAGGCGTCAGTCTCGTTAACCGTACTGTCTTCGCCGCAGTGCCTATTGCGGTCGAATATGCGTTTACTTATTGAAGCCGGCAAACCGCTCGCAACTGTCGTAGATGCGATGCAGTTGTTAGGCCGGTGGTTGAAAGACCTCAGAGAGAAAGAGCGTTCGCCTGCGATCTGACGCACCGTGGCAATGAGGGCGCACCCCGTCCGGCCGGACTATCAGAAATATCCTGTTTGACGGGCGTGTGTGCTGCCGATGGGCAGCTATCAAATTCACAAGTCCCGTGACTGGCTCCCGGACGGCTTCCGGTCTTCTCGAGGTCGCTCGAACCATGCACGCGATTTTGCCGTATGCGCAAACCCAACGCCTGCGGCCCCCAGAATCGCGCCAATGAGGGCAATAACCCGGATGTAAACGGGCAATGCGACCTGTAACTGTGGAGTGACCACCAACTGCATGATGTTGGACCACAAGGTGCCGGCGCAAGTGAGGGTTAGCAACCAGCGCGCGATATTGCTGCGCAAACGCGACGTGAAGAACCAGAGGCCGAGGGTGAACAGGAATCCCCCGACCAACCTGGCGAAGATTTCGCCAAATCCAATGCCGAGCTGACTGAAGACGGGTTCCTTTTCGACAATTTCGCGGAGGACCGGGAAGGTCATGAAAAGCTGGATAAGGTTGAGCGCGATAGCAGCGATCAGAAGTTGATCGAACCGGGCCATGTCCTTCGGTCTTTCTACTACCGTTTCACGGCTGGGCCTGCTGTCATCAATGCGCTCGCGGGCGGCCGATCGCCCATATTCGGCCTGGGTCGGTCGCGGAGCGGGCTGCAGGCTGCCCTGAGAATTGAGTTGGCGAGCCAGCTCGTCGATCACCAGATTGCGTTTGCGGCTGGAGGACCGCCATCTCCATAGGCCAAATCCCAACGCCGCGCTTATCAGCAGACCGAGTACCCCGTTTTGGTGGAACAGACGGGTGAATGTACCCAGCCCCATGAGCAGAGCGAGAAGCCCTACCCACAGCAGGACGATCCAGAGCAAAAGCCGGCCAACGCCGCGAACCGTGCCGCTCACCGCAGATCCGGCCTGATGCGCCATGCCGGGTTTCGTAACTGGGGCGCGGTCAGCGTTGCCGTATGGTTTCTCGATCATCTCACGCCCTTTTCCGGCCGAAAGTCTTGCGTTCAAGTGGCTGGGACGTGGCCAAACTGTCCGTCAGATCCGGCCGTATCGTATCGATCACCTGGGAGCGTTCGGCCAGATAGCGCGCCATGATCGCGTCGGGATCGAAGCTTTCGTTGGGATCCGACGAAGGCGTCGGTTTGTGCTCGGGGGGAGGCGCTCCTTGCCAGGCCGGGACCGCCACGCCCGCCGCCGCACGGCAGCCGATCATGTCGGCCACAAGGCTTGTCAGGCCCTCCTTGTCCAGGCCGAGCAGGTCGAGCGGCACGTTCACCTCTCCAACGCCGCCGTGCGCGCGGCGAAAGATAAGGACTATTGTCCGCCGGCTGCCGATAGTCAGCAGCGCCTTGGCATTGTACCAGGGCAGGACCCTCGCCGAGACGTCAACCACGTCCGACCAGGGGACCGTCCGCTTCGATAGCAGGGCATTCACCCTGACCGTGCGGTGATCAAACTGAAGCAGCTCGCGATCGAAGGCGGCCTTGAACAGGATCAGCAAGGCGGTCAGCAGAAGCGCGAAGGCGGGAACAAGCGCCACAATCAGCCCCGTGCTCAAGAGAAACAAAAGCACCCCGGGGATCAGCAGGGACATCGCCTGGCGCACCGCGACCGCGGGTTTCAGCTCGAGGTTGGCGGACTGGCGTAGCGTTCCGCGGGCGCCTCCTGCCTGCTGCGGTGCGCCTTGATGCGCCTGTAAGACGACCTCATGCGGATCGGCTGGTTGCGGTGGAGATTGCTTTCCCACGGCCAGTGCCGGCATGCCATTCCGGAATAACTTGCGCAAAAGCTGCTGCACGCCAAAGGCGCCAGCGATGAGCAGCAGTGCCGGAAGGACATGGCCTGAGATCATCGCGGGAATTGCCGTGGTCAGGATGCCGAACCAGAACATCCCGTAGAGATAGAACCGGCTGACATTGCGCGCGCCAAGCTGTGCACCGTCGCGGCTTGCTGCCGCGACGCGCTTGGATTCGCGCAGTACCGTAACGACCGCGCTCTCCTGAAAGTCCTGTTCTGTCGGCTTGCGGATCATGGTCAGGCAGCCTTGATGGTTTCCTGCTTGAGAGCAGCGAGCCGTTCGGCGACAGATGCGCGCTTGGCGAGCGCATCGAGCTCGGCCACCTGGTTGATGGCCTCTGCATCGCCGCGCGAGAAGCCGACGCCGCCGGCGCCGGTCATCGCCCGGTCAAAGGCCGCCTCGGCGCTTTCCACCTTGCGTTCGACCTTGCGGGCGTTGGCGAAGCCGCCGTCACCCCCCATCGAAGCGTCGCTTCTGGCGATCGCGTAGGCGGCCAGCGCTTCTTCCATCTGCTTCTTGCGCGCCCGCAGGGCCGTCAGACTTTCCTCGAGTTTGGCCTCTTCTTCCCGGGCGACGGCCTGCACTTGTTCGAGGCCGGCGGATTGCTCCTCCAGATCGACCTGTCGCTTGAGCGCCCCCTCGGCCAGATCCTCACGGCCTTCCTGCAGGGCGAAGCGCGCTTTGCCGGTCAGTTCCTCCACCTTCTTCCCGATCATTTCCTGCTGCCGTGCGGCCTGCAGGCGGCGGGTCATGGCTTTTTCCTGATCCATGCGGACTTCATCGATTGCGCGGTCCACCTCGCGGATCGCCTCGCGCATGGTTCCGTCGGAATTGGCGCGTTCCATCGCATCGACACTGTCTTCGATGCGGGCGGAAAGCAGACGGCGGACGCGAGTAAACACGGATTCGGCCATGGGAGCACCCCCTTGTTGAGATGGAAGACATCTCGCCGATCTTGTTTAAGGATGCGTAAAACAACCAGAACAAGCAAAGAGTAGAAAAATATTAATCCCGCGCGGCCTATCGCGATTTTAGATTTGGTTGCGAGGGGCTGCAATGGAAACTGTTCTGTGGATACTGGTCGGGATCGTCGGCGCGGTCGTGCTGGCGGTGCTCTGGCTTTATTTGCGATTCAAGGCGACCCACAACCTGCTTGTTGCGCTCGACCAGCGCTGCGATACGGCATTCGCAGATATCGATGTCCATTTGAAGCATCGGCACAACCTGATTCCCGGCCTGGTCGGTGTTCTCAAGGGGACCACCGCGCACGAAAAGGAGATGGTGCTGGGTGTGATGGAGGCGCGCACCGAGGCGCTGCGCTGCGTCGGCGTGGAGATCAAGCTCAGAGCCGAAGGCAATCTGACCGCGCAGTTGAGCACGCTGATCTCGTCGATCGACAAATTCCCTGACATCAAGGCGCTGCCCGAATTCGGGAACCTTCGCCGCGAGCTGACCGACTGCGAAAATCGGATCACCGCGGCGCGGCGATTCTACAATCTGGCGATCGAGGAATACAATACGGCCCTGCGCCAGTTCCCCGGCAGCATGATCGCGCAAAAGCTGCGCCTCAACAGCCGCCAGCCCTACGACTTGGGCGTCGAGCGCGTGCTCATCGACGAGCCGGTCGCCATAGCCTTGTGATCTAGTCCGCGTGGGAGGGCCGATAATGTCGGAAACGCCAACCGGCCTCTATGGCTGGATCAGGAGCAATGACGGGCGCTCCACGACGCTGTTCGTGGGCTTCCTCGTTGCCGTACAGGCGATCGCGGCCATGGTCCTGTTCCTGCCGTTGACGGTGATCGACGCCGAACACGCGCCGTTTCTCGGTTGGGCTGGATATCTCGCGCGCTATGCCCCAATCGTGTTCGTGGCATCGATTGCCTGGTTCGGCTGGCAGATGTTCTGGCACATAGAGGCCGTCAAACGCGCTGTGGGCTTCCAGTTCGTCGATGACCGGGACGAACCACGTCTGTGCAAAATCATCGAGCCGCTGATCCTGACGATGGGGCTGCCGGTCCCCTTCGTCGGCGTTATCGAATCCGATGCCCGCAATGCCTTCGCCTGCGGCATAGCGCGCAAGAAGGCGGTCGTCGTCGTAACCCGAGGACTGCTTGATGATCTTTCGAATGCAGAGCTCGCCTGCGTCCTCGGACATGAACTGAGCCACATCAGGAACGGTGACATCCGCCTGATGGCAGCGGCCAACATCTTTATGGATGCGCTTGGCCGGCTGCATAAGAACAACCCGTTGAAGTTCACGCCGATCCACGTGGTGCTGGCTATAGCGGTTCCGGCGATTTTGCCGCTGACGCTGGCCGGAAGTTTCATCGGCCATCTCGCCATGCGCGCTGGACAGGTTTCTCGCCTGATGATCGCTTCGGCTCGGGAATTCATTGCCGACGCAGAGGCCGTGCAATTGACGCAGAACCCGGCAGCGATGGCTTCGGCGCTCGTGAAGGTAGAGCATCACTGGCAGGTCGACGGTTCGCGCCGAGGTGATGATGCGATGATGATTGCGGGCGATACGGAAGGCGAGAACGCCACGCACCCCACCGTCGCTCTACGCATCGCAGCGCTCGTTCGCACGACCGGATCGATGGTCTTCAATGCCCCGGGCGCATTGCCGGATGAAGTCTGGGAGTCGTCAAAGTCGCTTAGCGAAGCGCGGGCGGCGGCGCTGCTGCGCCAGTTGCCACAATCCTCCGTTCTGCCCCGGGTCCGCGCCGGTTCGGTCGAGAACATGATCGGCCTGACACGCAGCGGCACGATCATGTTGGGACTGACCGTGGCAGGCCTGGCAACGCTCCACTGGTCGGAGATCGATCAGCCGCGCGCGATACTCGCCAAGTTCGATGTACGTCCGATCGCGGCGATGCTTGGGAGCCCGATGGCCTGCACAATCGATCGCAGCGAGGCGTGCCGCCAACGCATGGGCGGTGGCGCCTACCGCGATTTCGAAGGCCAGAAGAACACGCTGGCCGGCTGGCTTGCCGATGCAAGCCGCAAGCGGCGCGCTGCTGGTTTCGTCAATGGCGACCTGACTCTGGCGAACCTGGGTGACGCCAATCGCGAATGGCAAGATACCCGGGGGATCAGCGGCCGCGCGAAGCCCATCCGGATTCTTCAGCGGTCCGGTTTCCAATGGGACGATGCTACCAGAAACCGCGTCCGGATCGCCGAAGCGGACGATGTAGGTTGCTTCAGCGGCATTTCGCCTTTGCATGATGTGCCCGAAGGCAAATACCGGATAGGTCAGCACTATACCGGCGGGGGGATGTCATCGCTTGAGGACGCCGAGGTCCAGGCGGCCGGCACTGCCAATCGACCGTTTATCAAGGGATCGTCGATCAGCGAGGACAATCTTGTTGAGGCCTATATATCGCAGCGCATGCTTCTTCTGACCGCCGTCGCCTACAACATGTACGGCCTACCGGGCCTGAGATCGCTGCAGGCAGGCTATCTCACTGAGCCTCACCAGCAAATGGTGGCACGGCTGGGTGAACGCCTGAAGGATCCGGTCTTCACCGCCCGGCACAATGCCGTCGAACTGGCTGAATACCGCGCTCTGTTGCGTAATCCTGAAGGCTTTGTGCCCTGTCTCGCACTGCGCCACCTGCCGTCCGGCCAGAATCTGTTTTAGCGCGTAGATCTGTAATTGCAGAGCTGTGGTGGTGACATTCTTGCTGTGTGCGTTCGGGACCGTCTGGATCCTTGAAGCCGCTTTTTTTGGACTTATTCGACGGTCAAGAAGGATGGGTGTCAACAATATAGTCAGACGTGCATCGCGTTCCGCCTTCAATTGTTCGTCTATAGAGAAAATTTGTTTATACCGTATGTAAATCGATAGCCTGATGTGGAAATGAAGGAATCGATGCACGCAGAATATGGAGGTGGGCCCCCGCCATAAATTTGCAGAAAGATAACTTTCTTATGAACTTCAGGGAAGGTTCGTCTGAGCCGTTCAATTCGCGCAATATCGTCATCGGTGTATTGAAGGTGGCAATGGGCACCAAGTTCTCTTATCGCTGATGCCCTGTCCGCCCGTTCAGAGCTACACGCAGCACTTACCATGCAAATTGATATGCACCCGGCGAAGACGGCGTATTTTCCATTGTTCGCAAGCGTCATTGTGGAGGCACCTTGTAACACCTGGTGAAACTATGCCAGCAGATCCTCTCTGCTGATCGTGTCCTGCTGCATGCTGACTGAGGTCGGGGACCCGTCACTTAGCCGCCAACTTGGCCGTTCATGCTCTTGAATTGCCGAGAGCATGGTGATGGGATTATCGCTGACCAGGGCGAAACTTAGTTCGTATCTACCGAGGCAAAATCGAATCGATTAGCGGTCAGCATCCAGCAGAGGTGGCACAACCGAAGGGGTTAGCCCTTTGCGCCCAAACCCTCCGACACGCGATTGGGGGGGTGTAGATGAGCTGTCTGTGGCGGGTGCGCGGACTGCGGCGGACGTTTCGAGTTGGGATCGATTGGCGATGTGGCGGGCGATCACGGCATCGGGGTCAAAAACATCCGATTGTGGCGCATCCTCCAGCCAGCCGGCACGGCTAGGCAAGGAGGCGCCTCTTGGTCCGCTTGGCGCCCGCCCGTGAGTATTGACGTCGAAGATGCCCTCGCGAGCTTTAGCTGCCACTCTTACACTGTTCAACTCCGCTACCAGCGAGACTCCCGCTTCCTTACTTATGCCAAGGAGGCGGAAAGGCAGCCTGAGCTTCTTTGGTCCCCAAATCCCGCCCTTCACTCGAAAATCTACAAAGTAATTCCGATTTACGGGGATGAATCCATAGAGCCGGAAGGTCTGGGTCACTATCTGGACATCGACCACTTCAGCCCATGACAGGCTGTGAACCTTCCACATCGTGAATACTCTTGCGGACATTTGATCATAGCGAATTGCCACGGCGCCGCCGAGGAGCATCCGCATCGTGCCGATGCCTGCAATCGGACCGAAAATGAGTATAAAAAGCCCAAGAAACAGTCGGAATCCGGCAGTTTTACACAAAAATAATCCCATTACCGGGCACGCCACCAGAAGGAAGAGTGAGCTCATCGCCAATCTGGATCGATCATAATGTATCGTCTGCATATCGCCCCCAACCGCCAACAAGCTGATCTAAAGCAAAAGCAGGTTAAGAGACGGTTGCTCAAGTTGCGTCGAAATGGGCCTCGAGCGGTGCTTCTGCATTAAATCGCGCCGGATTCATCGGAGACGTGACGCCTGGAATGTCTGCTGAACGAAGGTCTCGTTTTAAGAGGCCGCGTTGGCTTTTGAACGACCGCTTCGTCGGCGGCCTTGGCTGAGGTAAGCGGACCGATCGCCTTTCAAAGGTTTAATCCAGAGTCAGAGGGCGGACGCTGCCATAGGGGTCGCTTCGCTAGAGTTTTGACGCTTTCCGAAGCGGACGGAACACCTGTTTGGCGGACAGGTGCATGCGTATCCTTCGGTTTTCGGAAAGAATTTGATCGTAGGCAAGTCAAGCAAGCAAGGTAAGAATTAGGAGTTCGTATGCGCCTCGCGTTTTGCCTCTCGCTTATCGCCGTGGTCGGCAGTGGACCTATTCTGGCTGCACAGTCATCCGATGAGAGCTTGGCTCGTTCGATCGCTGATTTAAGCGGGCAGAGTTGTTACGGTATTGCTGCCGGTACGATCGCGATGCCTACCGACGTTGCCCCCGATACAGTCGATAAATCGGTGAAAGCCATGGAGCATATAGGGCTGAACTACGGTGTGAACGACAGCATGATGAAGGGACTGGGTAGACCCGGCCTTACACTCATTTCGCAAGCAACGATGGGGTCAAAGTCATTCGATCAAGGCGACGTCGTTTTGGCAGTTGGTGGTCGCCAGCCCGGTTGTCGTGTGATCTTGCTGTCTGAGCCCGCAGTGAACATCACCGATGCCGTCTCTTGGCAGCTTTCGCGGACCGACTGGAAGCCGATCCCCAGCATGACCGCAACGCGTGGCGCTATAGAACGTCGTGCATTTTTCAGGCGGGATAGCAAAGGAAATCCCTACCTGATGAACCTTATGACGATCACCAGCCCCGTCCCCGATTCCAAGCTGCGAATGTTCACGACGACCATTCGCATCCCAAGCGGAGTCCATCTACCTGAAGGACTATGACCTTCCAGATGCCCTTGGGATCGAATGAGAATGCCAAGCAAGGATTCAATCCGAACGCTGTCGGGGCAACACCTGCCCAAATGTCTGCTTAACGGAGGTCTCGTTCTAAGGAGGCTACTTTGGTCGCAGAACGTCCGCTTTGTCGAAGGATTTCGGGCGCTTGCGTACGAAATTCTAACATGGAGGAACCCGCGGGCCGCATAGGCTGGTCTATGGGGATTTGTGCTTTGGGGTGGTCTGGTTGGGGCCACCGCGCACGGTGCGACGCGGGCTAGCGCCGACGGTGCCGGGATGTTTCGGAAGTGTGGAGAGGGGCTTCCAGGGCGTTCGTTGGGAGCCGAGCCAGGTGGTCATAAGATGAGGCGCGTGCGGGGCGGTTGCCCGGCGTGCCGATCTGCCGAACCTGGAGAGGCGCAAGCCATGCCGGGTCATGGCGCAAGCATCCGGGCGAATGTGGGCGGCGGCGGCGCACGTGGCTGCCGCCAGCGGACGAAGGCCTCAATGATGACCATGTGGCCGCCGCAGCACGGGCACGGTGGGCGATAGTCTTCAGCCTGGTCGGGCTGCGGCTCGCTCGGCGCGACAACATCGAGAAGGTGACGGGCCAAGGCAAGCGACGTCTTGCGCGCGGAGCCGGCAAGCAGGCCGTAGTGGCGGATGCGATGGAAGCCCCGGGGCAGGACGTGGGTCAGGAACCGGCGGATAAATTCGTAGGTCTCAAGCGTCATGACGCGCTGACGATCGGCGCCGTCGCGGCGGTAATCCTTGACGCGGAACGTCACTCCATTCTCGTCGAAGGCGATGAGGCGGCGGTTCGAGATGGCGACGCGGTGGGTATAGCGCGCGAGATAGGCGAGCACCGCTTCGGGACCGGCGAAGGGCGGCTTGGCGTAGACGACCCAGGGTTTCTTGCGGACAGGGGCGAGGTGGCGCTGGAAGGCGGGCGGATCGGCGAGACCGGCCAGAGATCCGAAGAAGCCAAGCCGCCTGGCGCGATGGAGTTCGGCCAGGCGGGCGAGGAACAGGCGCCGGAACAGTTTGCCGAGTACACGCACGGGTAGAAGGAATGCGGGCCGGGAAGTGATCCAGCGTTTGCCATCGTGTGCGATGCCGCCGCCCGGCACGATCATGTGGATGTGCGGGTGGTGGGTCATCGCCGATCCCCACGTATGCAGGACAGCGGTGATGCCAATGCGGGCGCCGAGGTGTTTGGGATCGGCAGCGATGGTCAGCATCGTCTCCGATGCCGTCTTGAACAGCAGGTCGTAGACCAGGGCCTTGTTCTGTAGCGCGATGGAGGCGATCTCGGCGGGCACGGTAAAGACCACGTGGAAGTAGCCCACCGGCAAGAGATCGGCCTCACGCTCGGCCAACCAGGTGCGCGCGGCCGCGCCCTGACACTTGGGGCAATGCCGGTTGCGGCACGAGTTGTAGGCGAGACGCCAATGCCCGCAGTCCTGGCACGCTTCGATGTGGCCGCCGAGGGCTGCGGTGCGGCAGTTCTCGATCGCGGTCATGACCTTGAGCTGAGCGAGGCTCAGGTGTCCGGCATGGGCCGCCCTGTAACCGGGCCCGGCGCTGCGGAAGATATCGGCGACCTCGAGTGAGGTGCGCACGGTCTCAGCCGGGAGGGGCCTTGCCCTCCATCAGGGCCACAACCCTGTCGAGCGGACTGGCGACAGCCTGGATCGTGCGGGTCGAGACCTTGGTGTAGACCGCAGTGGTATCGATCTTGGCGTGTCCGAGCAGGACCTGGATGACGCGGATATCGACGTCCTGTTCAAGCAGGTGGGTGGCGAAGCTGTGGCGCAGGGTGTGCGGGCTGATGCGCTTGCGGATGCCCGCGACCTCGGCGGCTTCCTGGACGGCGCGGTGGAGTTGCCGCGATGAGATTGGATCGGTGTAGCTGCGCCCGGGGAACAGCCAGCCATGCGGGAACATCACCCCGCGCCGCTTGCCCTCGCGCCACCACAGACGGAGCAGTTGAAGCAGATGCGGCGACAGCATGGCGTTGCGGTCGCGCGCGCCCTTGCCCTGTTCAACCCGGATCAGCATGCGCTCGCTGTCGATATCGTCAACCTTGAGATGCGCGACCTCAGAAACGCGCAGGCCTGCACCATAGGCAACGCCAAGCGCGGCTTTGTACTTGATGCCGGGTGCCGCCTCGAGCAAACGGGTGGCCTCCTCGACACTGAGGACTTCGCGCATCTTGTCCGGGCGGCGTGTCGCGACCAGTGCGCGTGCCAAGTCCCGACGCCGGAGCGTGACGGTGTAGAGGAAGCGCAACGCCGACACCGCGCCGTTTATGGTGCCCGCGCTGGCTCCGCTCTCGTGCTGGTGGATCTGGAAATTGCGCAGATCCTCTGCGGTTGCCGTATCGGGTGGTCGGCCCAGGTAGGCGGCGAAGCGCCGGACGTGCCGAATGTACTGGTCTTGTGTGCGCGGCAGCAGGCCTCGCATCATCATGTCGTGCTGCATGCGCTGGCGCAGCGGGCTGATCGGGGCAGAAGTGGAGATCGTAGCCATCGTGAGTTCCTCTCGTTCAAGGGAACTTCACTCTGGGACGGAAACCTCACCCCGACCAAAACCTCACGATATACCCCTGCCTCTCACCACGCACCCCTCCCGCGAAAGCGGGTTCGTCCATGTCGGCGCTAGCGCAGCAATTCACTCACCAATGAAGGCTTCTTGGCGATCATCGCAAGTAGCACTTGGGCTGGTCCGGTGGGACGGCGGCGGCCATGCTCCCAATTGAGCAGAGTGCCCTTGGCAACGCCTATACTGCGTGCGAAAGCGCCTTGCGAGAGGCCAGTGCTGGCCCGGATCGCGGCGACATCGACGGTGGGCACGTCGACCTTATGAATGCGCGCTCCGGCTTCGTTGCCTTCCGCAAATGCAAGCGCTTCGTTCAAACCTTGCCTGATGCTGTCATAGGCGCTCATGTTCGGTCTCCATAACGTGCGATCAAAGCTTTGCTCAGAGCGATCAGTTCCGCCTGCTCGGCCTTGGTCAGGTTATCCTTTTCGTTCTTGGCGAACACTGTCACGAGGAAGATCGGGATGTGCGCGCCTCCGAACACATAGATGGTACGGTAACCGCCGCTTTTGCCGCTGCCCTCGCGGGCGATACGTATCTTGCGAAGGCCACCCCCCAGCGAGATACCGGCTTCCGGCGTGGCGGCGATATAATTCACCAGGGCAATGCGATCTTCATTGGACATGATCGCCTTGGCTCGCCGCAGAAATTCGGGCAGCTCCACCACGGTCTGCAAGTTAGCCATGGTGATACGTGTATACGTCAACGACGTATGCGTCAATGACGCATAAATGCTTTTGCCCGTGAGCGGCGTTTCAGCGGAGTAAGCTCCGGTTGGCCCTTGAGGCCAACGGAGAAACGTCATGGGACATTCAGACTTAGACCCCGCCGTGCATGACCGGCGCCCTTGGAATGCAGGCCAGAATGTGGGGCCAAAACGCCCCCTGAAACTACGCGATATCTGGGCTATCCGGTTTTATCTGGACGAGCACAGGCGACTACGCGACCGAGCGCTATTTGACCTTGCCATCGACAGCAAGCTGCGCGGATGCGACCTCGTGAAAATTAAGATCGGTGATGTTGTCAGTCGCGGGAGCATCCGCAACCGCTCAACCGTCATCCAGCAAAAGACCGGAAGGCCCGTCCAGTTCGAGATCATGACTGAGGCGCGAAAGAGCTTGACGGCATGGCTCGACAGGCGAGGTTGGAACGTAGACAACTTTGTTTTCCCGAGCCGTGTCGATTATCTGGGTCACCTTAGCACGCGACAGTACGCACGCCTTATCGATGAATGGGTTACTACGATTGGCCTGGACAAGCGGGAATATGGCACGCACGTCGATGCGACGTACAAAGGTCTCGCTCATTTACAAGGCGACCGGAAATCTACGAGCGGTGCAGATCCTTCTCGGCCACAATAACATCGAGAACACCGTGCGTTATCTCGGCGTGGATATCGACGATGCTCTCACTTTATCCGAGCGTACCGAAATCTGAGCTGCGTACCGGCTCCGCGAATGTCTCGAGGAGCCGGTACGCCTGCATTTTACGATCGGCGGGTGACGGCAAGGCGCCACGGCGGGCAGCTATGTCAGCGTATCCCGTCAGCCCAGCTTGACCGCGAGCGAACGGCAGCATTTCAACATTTTAATCTGGAAGGCGTCGTTCCGGATTCGCCAACACCGCTGCCGATTTCAACGTATCTTGTGGCGCGACTTATGAGATGGCCTGTGGAGGTACACTCATAATTCTCTCGATAAAATTGCGTAATGGGCTGTGTAATGCGACCAGTCCAAGTGCGAAGAGTGCGCCCAGAATAAAGTGGGTCCAGAAGCCGTGATCGTGTTCAAATTGGGCTTTTTTATAGAGCCTCCGGTTTTGATTTTGCCAAGACAAAACTTCTGAGCCATCATTTAGTTTAACGGATTTAATGTAATATCGTCCTTTGTAGGAAAAGGTATTTACCGTTCCATTGAGTCTCTTTTGTGCATCGAGGGCAGGTAGGCACCAACTCCGGTCTTTACCTATATCGCAGCTGATGGTGACGGCGCCTTTTTTAGTCAAAATCGATGGCTGAATTCGGCCAATTCCGACGTAAGACATACTACCAGAAAAGCTTTGGGTAGGAGCAGCCTGTGCCGCTTTGTAAAATTCTTGCTTTTGCGTCGAGTTCAACGCCAGCGCCGTGAATATTCCCATGGCGAGGGGTGCGGCCAACCATCGAACCCGCCAGTCATCAAGCCATGATGCGGTGGCCTTTATCGATTGAGTGTTCTCTTTCGTGTAGAAAGTAGGATTGGCCGGACGGGCGGGTGAAGGTGTTCGCTCCAAAGCCTCCCTTCGGATTGGTCTGCCGAGCAGCGCCAGCGCCGCCCACGCGCTAAGGACCACAATTAATCCCATAATGGCCAAAATTATAAGCTTAGGAATCAGGGAAATCGGATCGACATGAGTGGCTGTGGGTCCCATGCACAGCAATACCACGCCCAAGGGCGGGAGTGATGCCAGGCACGCTAACGATACCAGTGTCATGACAAGGCCCATAACTCGGCGCATCAAGGTGAGCATGGATTCCCTCGTTCTTTCCCGATCAGAAAAAGGGCATCTCAGATTCACCTTAGCGAAAAGTGAAAAGCTTGGGCTGACGCATCGCGATGCCCAAACTGCGCGCACTAAGCCATTCGCGAAAAGCGGTCACGCCGCTTCCCCCCAACAAGCCGGAATGGCAAAGTTGCAGGGTTTTAACCCGAAACCTGCCTGACCGGACACGCCAACATTGCAGTCATTGTCAGCGCGCCAGATCGAGCTAACCTGATGCGATGATCGAGTTTGAGCTTCACGCCGCTGCCTGGAAGTCCTCGGATGATTTTTATCAGGCGCTGCTGCCCGTTCTGGGAGCGCCCGATTGGCATGGACATAACCTCGACGCCTTAGAGGACAGCATTTTCGCGGGCGAGATCAACAAAGTGGATCCGCCGTTCCGCATTGTCGTCGATGGCGCCAGCAATCTGCCGGTCTCTCTCAAAGCGACCTTGTTGAAGACGGCTCAAATATTCGAGGAAGGTCGAAGGGTATCGGGGGCTGACGCATATTTGGAGCTTCGACCTTAGTGGCTGTTTGGAAAATCGGTGACAGGGGTTGCCGAGTGGATCTGTGTCTGATTCAGGCTGCGCATGTGGACCCAGCATAGCCGAGGGCGAATGGCCCAGATTGCCAAGAAGACGAAGCATTATCCCAGTGATCTGACCGATGAGGAAATGGGATCGCCTAGCGCCCCTGATGCCCAGGCCGGGCCGCCGGGGACGTCCACGCGAAGTGGATTTTCGCGAGGTGATCAGTACGCATCCGTTGAAGGTCGCCTTGCTGGGAGGGTGATGGATCGCTCTTAAGGACGCTCTTGAGAGCGGTCGTAGGAGCGGTTGTTGTGGGTCAAATCACGGTTTTCGGCGGGCCTGAGCGTCGGCGGCGTTGGCGTGAGGACGAGCGCGCGAAGATTTTGGCCGAGGCCTTTTCTCCGGGTGCCTGTGTGGCGCGTGTAGCTCGCCAGTATGACGTGTCGACGGGGCTGATTTACACTTGGCGCCGCAAGGCTTGCTTTGGGGCTGGCGCGGCAGGCTCTTCAGCGGCGGTGGAGGTCGGCTTCGTCGAAGCCGTCGTGCTGGATGACGGATGTAGCAAACAGTTAGCGTCGCCGCCCGCTGTTGTGGTGGATCTGCCTGGCGGGCGGCGCGTGAACATCTACGCATCGGCACCGCCGGGCGTGGCCGCGGCGGTTCTGAAGGCGCTGATCCGATGATCCCTGTCCCGAACGGAAGCAAGGTCTGGCTCGCGTTAGGTCATACTGACATGCGCCGCGGAATGCGGTCGCTCGCCTTGCAAGTTCAGGAGGCCTTGAAAAAGGACGTCCACGCCGGCGACCTGTACGTCTTCCGGGGCCGGAGCGGATCGCTGTGCAAGATATTGTGGCATGACGGCCTCGGGATGTCGTTATATGCAAAACGTTTGGAAAAGGGACGTTTTGTGTGGCCCGCCGCAAAGGACGGGACGGTCGCGATCTCGGCTTCGGCAATGGCCTGTCTGCTCGAGGGTATAGACTGGCGCAACCCCCAGGAGACCTGGCGCCCGACGCAGGTTGGCTGATGGCCAGCGTCAATCAGGGTGAGACGAAACTCGCGCCTGGTCGAGCACCGGATCGAGGGCAAAATCTGCGGAAAAGTGGCTAAAAGTCTGGGGTTTGTGGGCTTCTGATGCTATAAGTGGGCATGGCCTCGAGCGACGCATCCGACGAGCTTCTCCAGCTACGCGCCGAGCTCGCCGTCGTTCGTGAACAGGCAGAACAAGCCCAGGTCAAAGCACTCGTGGCCGAGGCGCAGGTCGCCAAAGTTTGGGCTATCAATGCCGACCTGCTGGCTCGCAACGCGCACCTCGAGCTGATGAACGAGAAGATGCGCCGCGATAAATACGGCGCGAGCTCCGAGCGCAGCCGGCATCTGCTCAATCAGCTCGAACTGACCTTCGAGGAACTCGCGGCCAACGCGAGCGAAGCCGAACTGCTTGGGCAAATTGCGGCCGCCAAGACCACTACGGTTGCAGCGTTTACCCGCAAGCGATCCACTCGCCGCGACTTCCCGGCCGACGTGCCGCGCGAGAAGATCGTTATCCCGGCGCCAGAGCTGTGCCCGTGCTGCGGCTCGGACGATCTGAGCCATCTCCCCGCGGTGATCACCGAGACGCTGGAGAGAGTGCCCGCTCGCCATAAGGTGATCCAGACGGTCCGGGAGAAAGTCTCCTGCCGTAAGTGCGAGAAGATCAGCCAGCCCCCGGCGCCCTTCCACGTCACGCCGCGCGGAATGTTCGGGCCGCACTTCCTGGCGAACCTGGCCTTCCAGAAGTACGGTCTGCACCAGCCCCTTAACAGCCAGCGCGATCGGCTCGAGGCCGAAGGCATCCCCTTGAGCCTCTCGACGCTCGCGGATCAGATCGGCGCGATCTGCGTGGCGGTGAAACCCCTGTTCTTGCTGCTGGAGGCCCATGGGCTCGCCGCTGACCGCCTGCATGCCGACGACACCACCGTTCCGCTTTTAGCAAAACGGAAGACCGAAGTGGCGCGGATCTGGGACTATGTGCGCGACGATCGCCCGTTCGGCGGGCCGGCGCCGCCAGTGGCGCTGTGCTACTACTCGAGCGATCGCAGGGGCGAGCATCCTCGCGCCCACCTGGCCGGCTATACGGGTATTCTCCAGGTCGACAGGTATGCCGGCTTCAATGCCCTGTTCGAGGAAGGCTGGGCGGATAAGCCCATGACGCGCGCTAATTGCTGGGCTCATGGGCGCCGGGAATTCTTCAAGCTCGTCGACCTCAGGCAGCAGCTCAAGCGTAAGAAGAAGGGCGCCACGCCACTCATCTCGCCGCTGGCGACCGAGGCGCTTGAGATCATCGATCGGCTCTTTGCCATCGAGCGCGACATCAACGGCAAGCCTGCTGCCGAGCGCCTCGCCGTTCGTCAGGAGCGGTCCGCTCCGATCGTGGCCGAGTTGGAAACCTGGATGCACGAGACCCGCAGCAAGCTCTCTCGTCACGATGCCGTGGCCAAGGCCATCGCCTACCTTCAGAACGACTGGGCGGGCTTCACCACCTTCCTCGACGATGGCCGGATATGTCTCTCAAACAACGCCGCGGAGCGTCAGCTGCGCAGCGTTGCTCGAGGAAGAAAAGCCTGGTTGTTCGTGGGCTCGGACGGCGGCGGCCAGCGCGCGGCGATGATGTTCAGCCTCTTCGGCACGGCTCGGCTCAACGAAGTCGATCCGCTCGCCTGGTTCACCGACGTCCTCGACCGGATCGCTGACATTCCACAGAACCGCCTTCATGAACTCCTCCCGTGGCACTGGAAGGCCGCTCAGCAGCAGGCCGCAGAGGAACTCGTCGCCTGAACCTGCGTCAACGCGACAACCTCGCGGCGGCTATCGGATGCGTACGGTGATCAACGCCGTGCGCTACCTTGTTCGTTCGGGCTGTGGCTGGCGAATGCTGCCGATCCACTTCGGGGCATGGCAGACTGTCTATGGCTGGTTCCGGGAATTGGCTCGCAGGTTCCTGTTCCAGACAATCCACGACATCGAACTGATGCTCGATCGCGAGCGCCAGGGGCGGGAGGCCAGCCCGAGCGCAGCAGTGATCGACAGCCAGTCGGTCAAAGCACCATCGGCAGAAAAGCGTGGGTTCGACGCAGGCAAGAAGGTTGTCGGACGCAAACGACACATAGCCGTCGATACCGATGGACGGTTGCTAATGGTCAACCTGACCACTGCAGACATCTCGGACAGCGCGGGTGCCCAGACTATCCTGGATGGAATCCGCAAACGCTGGCCCTGGATCAAACATCTCTTCGCCGATGGCGCCTATGACCGCCTGAAACTCATGGACAAGGCCAGCTATCTGGATTTCGTCGTCGAGGTAATCCGGCGCAGCGATCAGCAGCGGGGCTTCAAGGTCCTGCCCCGGCGATGGGTCGTTGAGCGGACCTTTGGCTGGATGATCCGATGGCGCCGATTGGTCCGTGATTACGAGAAGCGCATCGACGTCTCGCAGGCCATGATCCTCGTCGCCATGGGCGGGAATCTCCTACGCCGAAACGCTCACCCCTGATTTTCCAAACAGACTCTTACGCCCCCGCCAAGGCGACCCCATACCCGCGCAACAAGATTGCAATCCTTTGCACAACATCGACACGATCGCTGCAAGCGCGAAACATGCTTGACACATTGTGATTTAAGATATCGTATACCGTGTACTACGCGGAGAGGCGCGTGGAACAGGGAGCATTATCAATGGCTTATCAGAGGTCCTCCGCAGCGCGGCTGCGGACTCTGCTGATGCTGGGCAGTTTCGGCATCAGTTCGGCAGCATTCGCCCAGACACGTCCCGCCGATGCGGACGAAACCCCCGCTGCAGCGAAGGCCGACGACATCGTCGTCACCGGTTCGCGCATCCGCCGCGCCGCCACTGACAGCCCCGCGCCGATCGCCGTGGTCGATGCCGGTCAGATCAAGGCCGCCGGCACGCAGAACATCGCGGACGTCGTCAACCAGCTGCCCGCGCTTTCCATCACCCAGACCAACCAGACCAGCAACCTGGCCGGCAATGCCGGCGTCAACGCACTCGACTTGCGCGGCATGGGCACGCAGCGGACGCTGGTCCTCGTCGACGGTCGCCGCCAGGTCGCGGCCATTCCGGGCACATCGGCGGTTGACCTCAGCAACATTCCCTCCAGCCTCGTCAAGCGGGTGGAAGTGATCACCGGCGGCGCTTCGGCGCTTTACGGCGCGGATGCCGTGGCCGGCGTCGCCAACTTCATCCTCAAGAAAGACTTTTCGGGGATCGAGGCGAATACCCGCTACAGCGCATCGACGCGCGGCGACATGGATACGTACGGCTTCGACCTTCTCGCCGGCGCCAATTTCGCGGACAATCGCGGCAATGTGACCGTCTACGGCTTCTTCGAGAACACGCCCGGCACCGTCAGCGGTTCGGACCGCCCGTGGACGGCGGACGGCTATCCGATCTATGCGCGCACCAGCAGTTCGACGCCCTATTTCATTCAGGACCACGTCCGCAACATCAACTCGTCGGACTCGGCGCAGCTGGTGCTGGGCGGCAAGCTCTACTCGGTCGATCGCACCACCGGCGCGCTGCGCGATCCGATCCTTGGCCCCGGCGGCTTCGTCAACGCCGTGCCCACCAATCTCAATACCGCCACCGATCCGCTCGGCACCTTGCTGACCGACGGCGGCGAGTACAATGGCCGCTACGACGGCTGGTTCCTCTCCGTCCCCTCGCAGCGCATCAACACCCGCGCCTCGGCCAGTTTCGAGGTGAGCGACGCGCTCAAGCTCTATGCCAACGCGACGTACGCGCACAACACGTCGCAGGCGGGCTTCCTGCAGATGACCGCCTTCGGCACCGATGTCGTGCCGGCGGACAGCCCCTACATCACCGACGCGATCCGCGCGGCCAGCGGCGGCACCGTGCCCGACGGCGGCGTCCAGTTCGCCCGCCGTTTCATGGAACTGCCGGCGCCGCGCACCGATTACGACCGCACGCTGTTCCAGGCCGTGGCCGGCGCCGACGGCGATTTCACGCTGTTCAACAAGCCGTGGAACTATTCGACCTACTACTCTTATGGCAAGACCACGCAGCGCGTGCGCGACGTGAATTCCACCGCCTACGACCGCTGGTACATGGGGCTGGACAGCACGACCGACGCCAACGGCAATGCGATCTGCCGCAGCACGCTGGACGATCCGGGCAACGGCTGCGTGCCGATCAATCCGCTGGTCACGCTGACCCCGGAAATGATCGACTACGTGACCTATACCTCGCACTGGTCGAAATCGACGCTGACCCAGCAGGTGCTTTCGGGCTACGTCTCGGGCGGGCTGTTCGATCTGCCGGGCGGCGCGGTGCAGATGGTGCTGGGCGCGGAATACCGCAAGGAACGCAACGACATCGGCGCGATCCCCGAATACAATCCCGACAGCCCGCTCTACGATCCCTCGATCGGCACCACCGCCGGCACGCTGGTGGGCAAGTACTCGGTCAAGGAAGTCTACGGCGAACTCCACGTGCCGATCCTGAAGGCCGTGCCGTTCTTCGAAACGCTGTCGGTCGACGGCGCGCTGCGTCTGTCGGACTACAGCACGGCCGGATCGACCACGACCTGGAAGTTCGGCGGCGAATGGGCCCCCATTCGCGACATCCGCTTCCGCGCCACATATGGCCAGGCGGTGCGCGCACCGAACATCGGCGAGCTTTATACCGCCAACAGCATCTCGGGCCTGTGGATCACCGACCCGTGCAACGCCTACAATCTGGCGAACCGCGCGACGCGCACCCAGTACAC
Organism: Novosphingobium sp. BL-S-32; assembly: GCF_056857055.1. Lineage (NCBI taxonomy): Bacteria > Pseudomonadati > Pseudomonadota > Alphaproteobacteria > Sphingomonadales > Sphingomonadaceae > Novosphingobium > Novosphingobium sp. BL-S-32. The sequence continues at coordinate 653,183 of NZ_CM166477.1, forward strand.
GGCCGCCAACTGCGCGGCGATCAACCCGGCCGATACCGCCAGCTACTGGCTCTATCGCGACATCATTTCGAGCGGCAACCTCGACCTGAAGCCGGAAACCGCCAAGACGCTGACGGTGGGCGCGGTGCTGCAGCCACGCTTCATCCCGGGCTTCTCGTTCACGGTCGACTACTACAATATCGACCTGCGCAACGCGATCGACGCCTTCGGCGCGCAGACGTTGATCGAGAAGTGCGTGGACCAGCCGACGCTGGACAACATCTTCTGCCCGCTGATCCAGCGCGATGCCAATGGCAATCTGGAATCGGTGAACACGCAGAAGCTGAACCTGGCGCAATACCTGACGCGCGGCATCGACTTCGGCCTGGGCTACGCGTTGCCGCTGGAACGCATCGGCCTTGGCGCCAATGCGGGCACGCTGTCCATCGACGCGAACTACACGCGCCTGCTCAACCGCCGCTACACGCTGGATCCCACCGATCCGAACTCGATCACCGAATATGCCGGCGTGTTCGGCTCGCCCAAGTGGAAGGGCGTGGTCCGCACGAACTATTCGCGTGAAGGGTTCAACTTCACGTGGACGCTGCGCCACTTCTCGCCGATGAAGGCCAGCACTTCGATCACCGCCGACAAGTACAGCAAGGTCTGGACGCCGAACGTCTTCTACAACGACTTCTCGGCCTCCGTCCCGCTGACCGACTTCCTGGAACTGTCGGGCGGCCTCAACAACGCGTTCGACCGCAAGCCGCCGCGCATTCCGGGCGCGGAAGCCGGCGGCGCGAACTTCGAGCTGAGCTATCAGTCCGGCGTTTACGACGTGATCGGGCGCACCTTCTTCCTCAGCCTGCGCTTCCACCGCTGATCGCGGTCGGAAGCATCGATCTAGCCCCGGATCCGCCTTGTCGGGTCCGGGGCTCTGCTTTCATCGAGAGTTCCCCTCATGACCGTCAAGCCCGTGCGGCAGCTTGCCCTGGCGCTTTCCATCTGGGTTCTGTGCACAGCCGCCGCTCCGGCCGAAACCGGCGACGCGGTTCGCGGCGAAGCGGTCGGCCCGGTTCCGGCTTCGCTGGGGCTCGATCCGTTCTATCGCAAGTTTGTCGACGCCGGGGGCATCCCGGTCGTCTCCTCCGCGAAAGTGCCTGACAAGGCCTTGCTGATCGCGCGCGACATCGTGCTGGCCGAAACCAACGAACGTCCGGACATCCGCCGCGAACTGGTCCGCAGCGGCGCGCGCGTCGGCGTGATGGCGATCGACGAAGGCACGATGGACCTGCCCGAGCAGCGGGACTGGAAGAAGCCGGCCATCGACGACGAACGGCTTACCCCCTGCGAGCGACAGAACTACGCCCGGATCGCCGCCATGACGGACGCCGAATACTGGAATAGCCGGGCACGCGGAATGGGCGGGCTTTATACCACCGGCGCGGCCGAGAACCTGCTGGCGGTGCCGGGAACGCGCTATTTCGGCGAGAACATCCTGGTTCACGAGTTCTCGCACAACATACTTTCCGCGATCGAGCACGTCGATCCGCCGCTCTATGCGCGGGTTGAGGCTGCCTATCGCCATGCGCTGGACCATGGCTTGTGGAAGGACGACTACGCCTCCGTCACGGTGCAGGAATACTGGGCCGAAGGAACGCAGTTCTGGTTCAATTCCAACAAGGCCTATCGCACCGACGGCAGGGTCATCGTCGCGTCGGCCGACCTGCAGGACTATGATCCGCTGCTCTATGCCGTGTTGGCGGAAGTCTATTCGCCCAGCCACCGGATTGCGGCGGACGCGTTCTACGACCATCCGGCCAGGCTGACATTGCCGCCCAAGCCGGCGAAGGCGGCCTGCTGAGAGACCGTTTGAAAATTCGCGAAATGCGAATTTTGCGGCACCGGCCCTCTCCCGTTCCGAAGAACACGAAAAGGTCCGGGGGACCTTTTCGCTGAGGGGGGGGCTACCACCCATCGGTAGTATCCTGCGGGCGGTAGGGTGGAGGAGAGGGCCGGTGCCGCCTCAAAAATGCCGCTGCGGGCATTTTTCAAACGGACTCGTAGTCCAACAAAGCGGAATGGCAGATTTTCAGCATTTTAACCGGAAAGCTGCCATCCCGGAGCCGCCGACATTGCAAACACTGAGCGGTTGGACAATCTTCGCGACATGATGCAGAAAACAGAAGCTGAAATACTCGCTGAAATCCGGCGGCATTCGGTGGGCAATCGCCGTGAAATTGAGGCGAGCGAATACGCTGGGTGCGTGTCGTGTGTTTCCGTATTTAATGCTAAAGAGGTAATCACTTGGCGAGATGAGTGGAATTCACCGGAAACTCAGAATCGGGTCCGCCGATGGAGCGGAAGGTGTCCTCGTTGCGGAGAAGTTACTGTGATCGGTAGTTCTACGGGATTACTCCGCGATCAGTCCTATATCCCCGTTGCCCATCACATTATGAGCCAGCAGCGTAAGAGCTGACCGTCCGCTTACTCCGACATAGTGGAATGGCCGATTTTCAGGATTCTAACCCGAAAGCCGCCTTTCCGGACCCGCCAACATTGCGGTCGTTCGATACGTGGCGCAGAACTGCCCAATGAGCAGCAACCCTGACCTTCACATGATCCAAATCGTGCTGCATTGGGCTTGGGATCCGATCGGCGTGCGTGGTATCGAGGCAGCCGCCGACGAATACGACATGTATGCACCTCAAGTGCTGAAATTGCTCGAAGCCGACGCGCCAACAGACGAGATCGCTACTTATCTGACGAGGGTAGTCCGCGAGCGGATTGAGCTTCCCAGTCAGCCGGATCGAGATCGCGACGTCGCCTCGATGTTGCAGAAACTTTACGCCGTCGGTCGATAGCGGCGAACGACCACACCCCTCGGCAATGCGGAATGGCGGATTTTCAGCATTTTAATCTGAAACTTGACGTTCCGGACACGCCGACGTTGCGGTCATTCTACCCGCGTTGAGGCGGACGCAAAACCAGACGCGGCGGCGCGGTCCTTTTCGCTTACGGCTGCGTTAAATAGCGGCAGTAAGTGATAAAGAAGAAGATCACGATGCGGATGACTTGCAGGGACGACTTCGCTCAAAACGCGGAGGAGCCCACGGAGGCCAAGCAATTTCGCAAAAACTTTGTAGGGCCGGTCAGATGCGTACGGTGCTCGGCTTAGATAATAAGCGGCAAGGCGTCGTGCATCCCCGGCCGGAAAGGACGCGTGGCAAATCAGAGTAAGTGCCTCACCCCAATTTTCTACTTCTAGTGGATAGTGGGTTAGGAGCCAATCAACAGCTTCAGACGACGGCATTTTGCGAAGCTGGGCCGCTAAATCGTGCAATCGTTGATCCATCGAACTCTTCTGGTTGTGTCCTGCTTCGCGACCTTATGAGCATATAGCAGACTGTAGCCAAGCCGCCCGAGCCGGTCATCGAGATGGCATCATGGGTGCCCCCAATCGGGAACGACCGGATTGCGCGATTTTAACCCGAAAGTCGCCTGTCCGGACACGCCGACGTAGCGGCCACTAGATCTTGCCTTGCCTACTCGGAAACAAGCCGTTCATTTTTGCAAGTTATTTAAGGGTTGAAGGATTGAGTCGCACGCGATTTCGAGACGGAATGAGGGAAATTCCACTATGAAGGCCACGTTAGCAACTTTTGTTCTCGCCCTCACTTTCCCGTCAACCGACTCTGCTGCGCAAGCTTTCGATAACCCGAGGGATTTGCAGCCGTATGGCGATCTTGGTTCTTGGCAAAAGGTTCTCGGCAAAGCCGAGATTAAACAAGAAGAGCAAGTTTATCAAAGCCGACTGGCTCATATAGGTATCAAGGCCACCGTCCATTCATGCCAGTTTGTCAGCCAGATTTCTCGCGGAGTAGCGGATGGGGCAACTGCAACTGGCGGCCTCTGCTCGATCTCGATCGGGCGTGAGGCTAAACGTGACTTCTGGGTTTGCGAAAACAATCTTGGATCATTCAACATAAGTGATGCTGAGCAATATAGTCTCGATTATGACACCTCGAAGAATTTCATAGGCAGTACTTGTTGGGGCTTTTGAATACGCGCAAAATTCGTACGGTTTACCCAAAGCAGACTGTCCGGTTTCTCCGACATCAAGGTCGTGCAGGCGGGCAAGAAAACTCGCCATATGGCGTCTTTCGCAGGCATCGCGACAATGAACCTACGGCCGCTTTGCAACAGTTGGCTTGGAGCCAAGAACGGCGGCTCCCGTCTGCCCAGCCCACCCGCAGGCGAACGGCAATTTTTCAATATTTTAACCCGGAAGGCGCCGTTCCGGACACGTCAACATTGCCGTCGTTCATTCTTGAGCTTAGCCTTCTTCCATGCGCGGGTTAGCTGCTTTTCTGCCACTCATTCTGTTGCCGTCCATTGCAGCGGCGACCGACTGTCCACCTGTCTTGACCCCGACTGACGTCAAGTTGTTACGGCCAACCATGCCGGAACTGCCGGACCGAGACCGTGATCCTTTTCCCGACACTGACGCACTGGTAACTTGCAAAATTGCAGTGGGCGGCCGTTTGGCCGGCTGCAAGTCAGACCTTGCCGACAAAAGGGGAGCTGCCCTCGTTGCTTACGTAACCCGCTGGAGAGTCGTCTCTTCTGTTAGCCGCGATTGCCCCCTTCGCGGCCGGCAGTTCACTGCAAAATTCGAGCTTCGGTACGGCGGCTAACCCTGACAAAGCGGAATGGCGGATTTTCAGAGTTTAAATCCGAAACCGGCCATTCCGGACACGCTAACAAAGCGGACATGACCGCAATTAAGGGATTCCGGACGATCTCATCACCAAAGGGGACTGATATTAACCAAGTCCAACTATCGCCTCATCACAGCGCAAACAATTTGTGATGAAGGATCAGGGATGAGCGACAAGGTTTGGATTAGCATCGCGCCAGGCCATGTTAGTAATATGCGTCCCTTTGTGAGCAGTATTGCCGTCGACGACATCGATCAGAACCGTAATGGCGAGGCACTACCGGCGGATTCCTTCCCTACCGAAATATGGGGCATGGCAAAGGCACGGGAAGGCAATTATAATCTCCCGGATGTTTGCAGGCTAGGCGGACCTTGGGTTGTCAGGGAGACAACTGCCGATGTCTTCCGGCAGTTCGATTTGGGTGAAGGAGGTCTTTACCCGGTTAGAGTGCTCAAGAAAGATCAGCGCACACCGGTCGGAGGAGAATGGGCCTGCCTCAATTTCGGTAACAAGAAGGCCGCTTTCTTGTTAGATGAATCGGAGAATGCCAGTGAAGGCTACATCCGCAAGGGTGAAAAGGGATGGCTTCCTGGATGGTCGCTAAAGGATAACCAGTTCGCAGTTTCTTCAGTTGCTCTTGAAGGTCCCGACATCTGGGTAGACACTAACGTTGGTGACGCATTTTTCGTCAGCGACCAGCTTCGCAGAGCCTTGAAAAAAGCAAAGGCCGACAAAGGTTTCTTTTTCAAGAAGTGCCGAGTCATTTGACGCCGATAGAACGGCCCCCTAAAATTCACATTCTGAGACAGACCGACGGTGATAATTGAGAACGGTGCCGTCGGGGGCAAATGCTATTGTAATCACTGGCCCCTCGTCGGTGTGCGAGACTCGGTAAAAGTGTTGGTCGTCTGATGGCGACAAATGGAAACGGTCGTTCGTTTGCTTCGCATCGATCCGGACGTTCAAAACCGCGCTGCTGCTCCGAAATTCATATCGGAAGGGGATTATGACCGAACTTCCCTCAATTCGCACACCCTTAGCGCCAATAGAAAGTGAGGGGGCATCATGGGCTTCATAGCAACCGAGAATTGACAATGGATCTTGTGCATCAGGCTCGTCGAATTGGGCGCAGCCAGCAAGAGCGCCTGTGATGGCTATTGTTAAAGCACAAACGAAATGACGAGCTTTCGGCATGCTGCATTCGTAGCCCCCTGAGGCCGACCGTCAACGTCTGCTCCCCCGACATCTGAGCCGCTCGGTCAGGCGAGCCAATTCGCCATAACCGGCCATTCGCCTAGGCCCGTTAGCGCGAGGCTTTGGTCAGATCATTGCCGCATCCGCTACACCGCTTTGCGGGCCATGGCACGCCGATAAAGCCTCGCATGAAGAGAGATTTCCCGCAGGTTGGGCAAGCAATCAGAAAGAAGCGGGCACCGCCTATCACGACCCATGCCAGTGCAAGTGGAACCACTACCACAAACATCACTTGCGACGATGCCCCGAATGCGCTGAGCATCAATGGCACTGCCCACATGATCGCGAACATAGCCACAGCCATCCAGATCATGTGGCGGCGGCCGATCATATAGACGCTTCTCAAGTTCTCATCTTCCATGGCGATATCGTAGCCCACGTGGTAAAGGCCGTCATCCCCAACATTATGGTCATTCGGGCGGCGCGCTGGCGTTCCCGAAACCGGAACGACCGAATTTCACGATTTTAATCCGAAACTTGCCCTTCCGGATGCGCTAACGTTGCCGTCAGTCGCTTGGTCAGCCAGCATTAACCCCCTCAAAAAGATGGAGCCCACCATTGCGACTGCCAATCCGCAACTATCTCGCAACTCCGCTGACTATCTTCATTGAGCCGGTTTGCGATCAATATGAGGTTCCGGCTGGAGGCGAAGCCGTTGTGGTCCTTGAAGACGGGCATCCGCACTCCATCGACATTCACCCTAACAACTGGGTTTCGATCTGGAATGAAGGACCGGCTTGGGCGACGGTAGAGATATTTGACGAGCACCAGTTTTCGAAGCCGAAGCGCAAAGTTAAGTAGCGGCCACGGAACGGCGGATTTCCCCGACAAAGCGGAATGGCGGATTTTCAGAGTTTTAATCTGATACCTGCCGTTCCGGACACGCCGACTTAGCAGTCATCAACGAAGCCAGCGTAGTGGCCAGCGCTTCGCTTTAAAATCAGAGGCTATGTCGGCGCTTTCCGCGACGGCGGGCTAAAAGTATTGCATCGGCTTCGCTTGGGTAAGGTAGCGGGCGATCAGTTTGCACGACATGGAAAGCGCCGCAGTTGTCGTCGGGGCAACCACACGGAACAGTATCGACGTGATACCGCCGTTCACCCTTTCGAGACTGAACGCTGTTGGTCTTCTCTTGGCTCTTAATAGTATCGATGATCGCATTGCGCTTGAGAAACTTTCCAGACATTCGACTTTCCTTTGGGCACATTGTGCCATGGTGCAATCCTGTCAGCAATGTCCGCTCCCCCCAGCAAAGCCGAATGGCAGGCTTTCAGCGTTTTAATCGGAAATCTGCCATTCCGGACACGCCGACATTGCAAATACTCTGCGGGCGTCAATGCTCGTCAAACTCCGCGCACAGTGTAAGGTGTTTCCATGTATCTGTTGCCTATCGCCGTTGCGGTATCACTCGCAGCCCTTGCACCAAGTGCTACGATTGACTGCCATGCCCGGCCGTCCGATTTTTTGAGTGGTGAACAATACTGGAGCGGCATACCAGCGGACGTGGAAAATCCGGTGAAGAACCGGATTTATGTCCTGAAGTCAGGGGAAATTACCTGGAACCATTACCCCCTTAATATTGATGAGCTGGATTATTTATTAAAGCAAGTTCGCAACTCCGGTTACCACCCCCTGACCCAATTTGAGTGGGATGATAGAGCCCCGTGCAGTAGCATTGAACTCGTGCGCAGCATGATGCGACAGCGGCTAGGATGCGCCCATTCACGAAATTGTATGGAAGGGGCGGATCCGCGAGCAGTGCTTCCGCCTAGCCGCCCCTAACGTCCGCTTCCCCTGACCTTCCAGTCATCCGCGATACCGCGCAGCGCTTCCGAAAGCGGAATGGCACATTTTCAGGATTTTAATCCGAAAGCCGCCTTTCCGGACACGCCAACATTGCGGACTTCAATGCCCTCGGGCATTTTGACCGCGCCATTTGGAGGTGAGCGTGCAGAACAGCCCAGAATTCATTACTTGGAAGCGAATAAGGCTGTGGGGCTCTATTGCAGCGGCACTGATCGTTCTGGTGGAATTGGTCGTAAAGTAGCGGCTGTCGGCACGGGCGCCCCGAAACCGGAACGGCAGGGTTGCGCGATTTTAATCCGAAACTTGCCATTCCGGACACGCCAACAAACCAGACGTCCCCTCATTGCGACGAGGACGGCGGCATCGTGCTCTTGGACGAACGTGTAATTGTTCGATCCTCAAGGGGACAGTATGGACGAGGTCTTCTTGCCATTAGGCGGAACAATTCACGATTATAGCGCCTTGCATAAGCAACTTTTTGCGTACCGCATTTGCTCAGAGGATAGTCACAATCCATGCAATTAAGGTGGTGAGTTTTATCGCGAATATCACTGAGATAAATCGAGTCCTGTTTAAAGTCTTCATCCGACCATGGCGCGCCAGGATTCCGAGTTGGAGAATGACCGGGCACTTCCAAACCGTCGCCACGACACTCTTCATACCCTGCCACGAGTTCTTGATAGGAATAACCGTTCTGGCCATACCGAAACAGGCGGGTATCTTCACGGCGGACGGCCGCCATCGCTGCTTGTTCGGGGTTTTCCTGCGGCAAGTTAGCCATGCAGCGCATGTCACCGGCCAATGACGCCGCTCTATGCTGAAGGTGGTGTTCAGTGGCCCTTTCATTCTGCTTTTCAGGGGATTGCCGACATCCCGCCAGTAACATAGCAACTTGCGCAACACATAGTAGGATAAAGCGCGGCTTTGATCCTGCCATCACAATCTCCGTGCCCAATTGTTCGTCATCTTTGACGAGGAGGTTGCATGTCACAATTGCCTTATAAAGATGGCCGGTCCGCTTCCCCCGACCCAGGTCATAGAGGGTACCCGAGGCGGTTCCCGAAACCGGACCGGCGAAATTTCACAATTTTAATCTGAAACTTGCCGGGCCACATCTACCGCCGTTACCGACATTCGACAGGATCGCGGACCAATCCGTAACCTGACGTTAGGAACAGTCGCGAGTATACTTGCGCCATGTTCGTCTTGCTCACCTCGATTGCCCTCGCGGGCGGCGCGATTCCTCCTCTTGGGGTTTTGCCCCCGCCGTGGACGATGAGCGATCTCTGCTCAATCGCTGCGTTGCGGCCCATACACCCAGAACAGACTATCGGCGTTATCGATGATCCGACTGGCAAAAATAACGCAAAACCCATTCCAAACGAGGTCGTCGCGTCAGCAGGCGCAATGAAAGACTGGCCGCTTTTGTCGGTGAGATTTATTGGAAAAACAATGAAAACAGAATTCGGTAAATGCTCAAATATTCCAGGACGCTTTAATAAAGATTCTGCCATTCATCTCTCTCCAACCGGCAACGTAGCTTGGATGGATTTTATGAAATCTTACTATACTCATGGGCGCTTCTTCGAAGCGATCGCCATTTCATGCATGTTCGAAAAGAGTGATCGTGGCTGGGCGAGCAGGGGATGCGTTGAATTTGGAATTATACTCACCTGAAGTGCCACATCAACTGAATCGAATGTCCATTTCAGCGACGTCCAACCTGAAATCAGATTGTCTCTATTCCCACAATCCGAGCGGCTCGAGTTGGTGAGCCAGTTTGCCAAATCCAGCCAATTGCTGGACCTTAGCCCGAAAAGCTGATCGTCGGCATTCAGGATCGACAAACGACTGCTGAGCGGCCAGATTGGGCGCCTAGCAGCCAAAGCTTCCGCCCTGCGCTTCCAATCCGAAACGCCAACTAAGCGGTCGCTAAACTGATCAAAAGCAATCGCTGATAGCGGACATCCTTCGTGCCTGGCAGGCAGCCCAGTCGCCGCGCCGGGGCCGCGCTAGGCGAAATATCAGGGTTGGACATTCCAGGGAGCAACTTCATTCGCGAGGCAAGCACTCCACGCGGCAAGCTAGCCAAGGCACTGCCTGTAGGGCTCGTGGCGATAGTACTTTGGATAGCTGTCCAGCCTTACATGGAGCCATGCTATCCCGCCACCGGCGATTGACAGCCATGTCGGGTGCTCGGAAAGGCGTGCCTTGGTTTGTCGCGCAACCTCCCGCCATAGGCTACGTTGCTGGCTTGGCGGCGAACTCTGCAGGAACTCGGCCATCCCGCTGTAGTTGGGCGCCTCGCCCCGGGGCGATGGCACGACCAGGAGCGCGTCGCCGCCAAGGTTTGGAAAATCAACCACCCCGTCAGTGGCCGGGTCCATGTCGAAGTAGCTCGCATAGGTCTGCATGTCGGGGTGGCCCGACGCACGCGGCAACCCATGCGTCACGAATTCAAAGGCTTGCCTAGCGTTGCCGGTCGTCACGGGGGGCATCTCCCAGACATACCCCTGCAGCCCGTTATTCTTCATCAGGAATATGAAGAAATCCATGAAATCCTCGTCGTTCTCTAACAGGTCCAGCACTTCGGAGAAACTCAGAGAACGGTCGCTATGTATCCTGTACTTGAGCAAATTCCCCATCTTCTCGAGCCGGATCCTCGCATTGAAGCGCCCGAGCGATACTACCTTCTCCTCCGCAGGCTGGGTAGTCTGCGATGGATGTCCTCCCTGTTCACTAGGCCGGTTCCTGGAGGATACATTCCGGAGGAACTGCAATAGGAGGCGATGCTGGATGGCGCCGTTACTGTCGACTTTCGCGATTGAGAAATGGTCAGAGTTAGGAACCTTGAAGGGCTCGCCAAAATACCTGACACCGGAAAATGGCTCCACGACCTGCTTGCGAAGGAAGGACTTCAGCACGATGAACTGGTCTTCCACTAACTCCTTGCCGCTTAAGTCCAGGCAGCCACTTTCCTTCAGGTTGCGAAACTCCTTGTCTAGGTCCAGGAGCCAGCCGTTGGTCTGCGAGAACCGCAAGGCGTCAGCCTGTGTATGGCCAAAGAGCTTAGCGATGGGCGCAAGCCAGTTGGCATAGTCCGACCCCAGCGACGGCGATGCGATTGAGAACAAGGAAATCGATGTCCGTCGCTGTATAAGTTCCGATGCATGCTCCACGATGTACTTCCGAGCGACGATTCCACCCATGCTGTGGCAGACGAAGACGAGACGGCTCTCGCCCACGACACCATCAAGCCGCAGCAATTCCTTGAGGGCGTCGACGACATCGCCAAGCCGGTAGGTTCCTGAAAAAAGGCCAGTCTTGTATGTAAAAACATAGACGCCAGGAGGATCCGACTGGGTATCTTGGACGAGGAGATCGGGCCAATACGTCCCATTCTCGTGCTGCCAGCATGCAGCCCCGCTCGACAGGATACCGTGTAAAAATATTACCGAGCAACCGCTACCGCTAGGTCGCCGGAGCCACCTCCCCTCCATTACCGCCCCCTTTGCAACAACACCTTGGGTACTGTCGCCTTGATGCTCTTATGTTGCAAGTCGCCTTGTACCTTCCGACCAGGCGATTCGCCTCGGCGAGGGAGGCTGAACGCATCCGCGCCCCGGGCGCGGCGTGTTCGGTGAGGACCAGGGCAAACAACGTGGAATGGGGGCGGCGGCCGGATAAGAGCCGAGCGTCCTCTGCCTCCAGGAATTTGAGGCACTGCAGAAGGGCTTCCCGGAAGGCAGGTTTCGACGTTCACGCCGACGATCCTCCTTAACGCTTCCGAATGTGGAGAATTCGTAACTACCGCAAGGCATGGTGACTCGGTGTCTGACTACGCCGACATTGCGCACATTCCCCAAGACCGTCATCCTCGGCGCAAATGTCGCGGCGTTGGGGGAGTGTGATCAGTGAGTGCAGACGCGAAGAACTCAGTCATTCTCGTCATGCAGGCTGGCTTTTGGGTCCTCTTCGGATGGTGGATGTTTGGCCTCGCCAAGAGCGTGGAGCTTCCGTCATGGGTAGTCCCAGTGGGCGGATTGCTTGGATTGATAAATTTAGCTGGGTTTGCGCACGGCCTATGGCAACGGCGCGCTTCAAATTCGGACAACCCGAACAATAGCTGACTGCGCCCGCCACCGGATAGCTCGAGTTGTAGGGGCGCTGGCTTTGTCCGCTTCCCCCAACCAAGCAGAATGGCAGGATTTCAGGGTTTTAGTCGGAAACCGGCTGTTCCGGACACGCCGACAATGCGGGGATCAGCGGCTCCACGGTTCGAAGGCTGCGATCAAGATTACCATTATGCCGAAAGGCACTGATATCGAGGCGAATCTAATGAGCCCTGCGTTCATCGATCGGAAAGAAGCTTGTGTTCCCAGAAACGCGTCATTGTTGGCCTTTCGGAGAAAGGGAACAATCCAGCTTGTTACGTTTGCCGACAGCATGGCAAGTGGAAGCACGATAGCTCCAAATCCAACGACAGTGTAAACTGCTGTCGCCCCGACCGAGGACGATATTATTTTGGAATTGCCTCCTGTGAGCTGAGCGAAAAGCTTCAGAACTGCTATCGTCCACAAGTACCCAAACAACATCATCATTAGAGTTTCAATATTTTTTACCCACCAAGGGAGATTGCTTTTGAAAGCTCTGCTTTCGGCAAAATCCATTGTGCGTCTCCGCTTTCGCATGAAGACAAATAGCACTGCCAGCGGCAGAGCGAGCAGGCCCATACTCCATGCGGTCTGTGCGATTGGCATGTGTTGTCGTCCCAAATTGAATTACCGAACGCAAGTTCAGCGATGTCCGCTCGCCCAGGCAAAGCGGAATGGCCGATTTTCAGGATTTTAATCTGGTACCTGCCGTTCCCGACACGCCGACAAGGCGGAGGCCTAAGGCAGTAGCTCGTGCAACGGTAAAGCGTTCGAATCCGGTGCACTGCATGCCAGTATTTCCGAGTTGCCGTCGCGGATGTGAAGTAGCTCCAAATGACCCTCGTTTGGTTCTTCAATCTTGCGAGAGCCGTCAAGGACAGCAAGCAATCCAAATAGCGCAGATCGCGCTGCTTCGGAGCCGAACGCTTCGAGCAATTCGCGGTCATTCGCGCTCATGGCCTTGAGCCAATCGGAGCGTCGCGACCGCGTTTCGGAGCGCATCCGTCCAGGCGGATTGTGCCAGCTACTAGCAAGTTCAGCTGAAAGGCCGTCGAGCACAACCGCACTCAGTCCATCGACAAAGGTCTTTTGATCCATCGATACAGACTGCCACCGGGATGGGTGATCATCAACGCCCGCTTGCCCCAAAGCGGAATTGCGGATTTTCAGAGTTTTAACCGGAAACCCGATGTTCCGGACCCGCCGACATTGCAGTGATTGTCAGCACGCCAGATCGAGTTAACCTGATGCGATGATCGAGTTTGAGCTTCACGCCGCTGCCTGGAAGTCCTCGGATGATTTTTATCAGGCGCTGCTGCCCGTTCTGGGGGCGCCCGATTGGCATGGACATAACCTTGACGCCTTGGAGGACAGCATTTTCGCGGGCGACATCAACAAAGTGGATCCGCCGTTCCGCATTGTCGTCCATGGCGCCAGCAATCTGCCGGTCTCTCTCAAAGCGACCTTGTTGAAGACGGCTCAAATGTTCGAGGAAGGTCGAAGGGTATCGGGGGCCGTCGCATATTTGGAGCTTCGCCCTTAGTTGCCCGCAAACCCCAACAAAGCGGAATGGCGGATTTTTAGAGTGTTAATCCGAAACCGGCCACTCCGGACACGCCGACAGTGCAGCCATCGGAAAACGAAACGATCAGCGATGCCGAATGAGCCAAAGGAAGCGCTTAGTTCCCCTGATTGAGGCCCGTGTCATGACCGCCGTGATGAGAAGCCATCCGAACATGGCAGCCCAAAAAAACACCGGATGTTTTGCCCAAGAAAATTCGGAAAGGCCGCCTCAAATATTCTCGGACCTTGGCTGCGTAAGGGCTCTGTTCAGCCGGCAGTTCGGAAGAGGGCGCCGATGGCCAGCGAATTGCGCCAGTACTTCGTAAGCTTCTGAGTATCACTCGTCATGACGTGCCGCATGCCTTCTGAGGTCGGCATTGTCATGATTTAAATCGAGTAATCAATCAGCGGATTTTCGGACCGTCCGACGTGGTTTGAATTTGATCGTTCTCATCTGTCTTTTGCATGGCTCTCATAACCAAAAGCCGTGTTCCGCAATCTGAAATGCAGCGGAAAGGCCGTTCGGTGCACCAGACAGGCACTGTGACCGGTCGCCGATTTGCGGGACTCTCTGCCTGACGCCAGCGGATGTGATCCGCGGCGCGCGGAGGCTTTCATGACACCGACGAAACTCCTCATCGGACAGATGATGGTCGTGTTCGCGATCGTCCTTGCCGGTGTCTGGCTGGCAACCCAGTGGGCAGCGGCGCAGCTTGCCTACCAGCCCGAACTGGGCAGCCCTTGGTTCGTGCTGCTGGACCGTAGGATTTATGCGCCCTGGGCGATCTTCCCCTGGTGGTTCGAGTTCGATGCCTACGCGCCGGTCGTGTTTGACGAGGCTGGCGGCATTGCGGCATCGAGCGGGCTCGTCGGCTGCGCGGCGGCCATCGTCGGTTCGGTCTGGCGCGCGCGCCAGCGCAGAAATGTCACCACGTACGGATCGGCGCGCTGGGCGAGCCGCAAGGATATCCAAAAGGCGGGGCTTCTGGCCGACGAGGGCGTGTTCCTCGGGCGGGTCGGCGCCGACTATTTGCGCCACGATGGGCCCGAACATGTGATGGCCTTTGCGCCGACGCGTTCGGGCAAGGGAATCGGCCTTGTCATTCCGACCCTGCTAGGCTGGTCGGGTTCTGCCGTTATCCACGACATCAAGGGCGAGAACTGGCAACTGACTGCCGGCTGGCGCGCGCGCTTTTCCCATTGCCTGCTGTTCAATCCCACCGATGCGCGTTCAGCGCGCTACAATCCATTGCTGGAAGTGCGCCGCGGCATCCACGAAGTCCGCGATGTCCAGAACATCGCCGATATCCTCGTCGATCCCGAAGGAGCAGTCGAGCGACGGGGCCACTGGGAGAAGACCAGCCATTCCCTCCTAGTCGGCGCGATCCTCCACGTTCTTTACGCGGAAGATGAGAAGACGCTCGCACGCGTCGCCACCTTCCTGTCCGATCCTGCACGCAGTTTTGCCAACACACTTCACACGATGATGTCGACGAACCATCTCGGTACCGAGAGGGCACCGCAGGTCCATCCGGTCGTGGCGTCGGCGGCACGTGAAGTGCTCAACAAGTCGGTAAACGAACGCTCGGGCGTGCTCTCGACGGCCATGTCCTTCCTGGGTTTGTATCGCGACCCTACGGTCTCGGCAGTGACGGCAGCTTCCGACTGGCGCATCGCCGACCTCGTCGATGGGAAATACCCGGCCTCGCTCTATCTGGTCGTTCCGCCTTCCGACATCAGCCGCACCAAGCCGCTGATCCGACTGATCCTCAATCAGATCGGTCGGCGGCTCACCGAGGAACTGCGTTTCGAGCACGGTACGGACAGCAACGGCGGCCGCCGGCACCGGCTGCTGATGATGCTTGACGAGTTTCCCGCGCTCGGCCGCCTCGACTTCTTCGAAACCAGCCTGGCGTTCCTCGCTGGCTATGGTGTCCGCGCATTCCTGATCGCGCAGAGCCTCAACCAGATCGAGAAGGCTTACGGCGAGCACAACTCGATCCTCGACAACTGCCATGTGCGCGTCGCGTTTGCGACCAATGACGAACGTACCGCCAAGCGCTTGTCCGATGCCCTCGGGACCGCGACCGAGCAGCGCGCCATGCGCAACTACGCTGGCCACCGCCTCGCGCCATGGCTCTCGCACGTTATGGTCAGCCTCCAGGAGACGGCGCGGGCACTGCTGACGCCGGGCGAGGTCATGCAACTCGATCCGCGCGAAGAACTCGTGCTAGCCTCCGGCACGCCGCCGATCCGGGCCAGCAAGTTGCGCTATTTCGAGGAGCCCGCTCTTGCGCAGCGGGTCATCTCGCCGCCGCAGCTCAGCACCAAGGGCTATGCCGATACCCCGCCTGCGCGGAAGGACGACTGGTCCGGGCAGGTTCGCGATATCGATGAGCGATTGGCGCCGCCCGCCAGCGAGTTCGCGGAAGAAGAGCCGCAAGGCAAGAAGGCGGTCAATGGGACCATTGACCAGGCGCCCGCCGTTGAAGCCGGCCCGGAAATCGGCGGACCTCCTCAGGTGCCGCAAGTCGCCAGCGATCCGCTGGGGCTCACTGTCGATGACGACGATCCGGCATTGGACAAGCGTGTCCTCGATCAGGCGGCCCAACAGCGGCTCGTTCGCGTCACATATGCCCTGGGCTCCGCCGAGCGGGCCGATCAGTTCGATTTGGAGCTCTGAGCATGACGACCAAGGTCCGCTATCAACTGTTCCTACCCGAGCCGCTCAGTGCCCGTCTCGTCGAGGAAGCAAACCGGCCAGGTGTCACCAAGTCGGCTATCCTGGCCCACGCACTGACGGTCTGGCTCGACAGGCGGGTGACGAAGGAACTCGACGATCGCTTCGCTCGGCGGCTTGATCGCATCGCCGAACTGCTCGAGCGCCTCCTGCGCGACAGTCACATCGAGCTTGAAACGCTGGCGCTCTTCATCCGCTATGAGCTGGCGATCAATCCGCCGCTCGCGGAAAACGACGCTGCAGGCCGCGCGGCGGCATCGCTGCGCTTTGATGCATTCCTGTCCCAGGTTGCCCGGGAAGTAGGGCGGGGCAAGCGCACGCTCGATCACGAGGGCGGGCGATGAGCGGCGAAGAAACCGCTGCCCGTCGCCGCGCGATGCTGCGCACTGCCATGGGCCCGGCAATCGAGGCGGCGCTCAGCGATCCGCGCGTCGTAGAAATCATGGTCAATCCCGACGGCACGCTCCGTGTCGATGTGCTCGGCGAGGGCAGGGTGGATACCGATGTCCGGATCGGGGCCGAACAGGTCGAGCGCATCATCCGTCTGGTCGCCAGTCATGCGCGTGCTGAAGTCCATGCAGACAGCCCGATCGTCTCGGCGGAACTGCCACCGCACGGAGAAGGAGCTGGCGAGCGCTTCGAGGGAGTCTTGCCGCCGGTTTCGCTGGCGCCTTGCTTCTCCATCCGCAAGCCGGCCGCGCGCATCCATTCGCTCGCGGACTACGTGGCGGACGGCATCATGACGTCGGAGGCGGCAGACATGCTTCGCGCCGCCGTATTGGATCGTCGCAACGTGCTCGTCGTCGGTGGCACCAGCTCGGGCAAAACCACGCTCGCCAATGCGCTGCTTGCCGAGATGGCAGCGCTTGATGAACGGGTGGTGCTGATCGAGGACACGCGCGAACTGCAAAGCCCGGCGCCCGATACGGTCGCGCTGCGCACCCGGCAGGGCGTCGCCACCATAGCCGACCTCGTCCGCTCGACCCTGCGGCTACGCCCCGATCGCATCATCATCGGGGAAGTGCGCGGGCCTGAGGCCCTCGACATGCTCAAGGCCTGGAACACCGGCCATCCCGGCGGGATCGCCACGATCCATGCCAACGGCGCATCGGCCGCGCTTCACCGGCTCGAAGGGCTCGTGCAGGAGGCGGTTGTGACGGTGCCGCACCACCTCATTGCCGAGGCCATCGACCTCATCGTCGTCATCTCCGGGCGAGGTCTTGGTCGCCGGATTTCGGCCATCGCCAGCCTCGACGGTTTCGACGCGGCAAGCGGCGAATACCGCCTGCACGAGCTCTGCTTCCCGTCCGTCCGCTTCCCTTCCACCAAGCAAGGAGAATGACCTCATGAAGACGCTACGACTTCGCCGGCTCGAACTGCGCCCCGAACCACGAACTGCATTACTCGCGGCGGCGGCAATGACAGCCTCGCTCACCGTTTCCGCACAGACTTGGGCCGCAGGATCGGGGATGCCCTGGGAACAGCCGCTCGAGCAGATCCTCGAATCCGTGCAGGGTCCGGTCGCCAAGATCGTCGCGGTCATCATCATCATCGTGACCGGCCTGACCTTGGCCTTCGGCGAGACCGCAGGCGGCTTCCGCCGGCTGATCCAGATCGTTTTCGGGCTCTCGATCGCCTTTGCCGCCTCGAGCTTCTTCCTCTCGTTCTTCAGCTTCGGCGGCGGAGCGCTGATCGCATGATTGCGGCCGGCCAGCACATCGAGGGCTTCGAGGTCCCGATCCATGTCAGCCTTGGCGTTCCGATCCTCCTCGGCGGTGCGCCGCGCGGGATCGCGATCCTCAACGGCACACTCGCCATGGCCGTCGGCCTCGGGCTCCAGCAGTGGCTGGCCGGCCTCTTCATCTGGGCGGCGGGACACAGCCTCGCCGTGCTCGCCGCCCGGCGCGATCCCGACTTCGCGCCCGTCCTTCTTCGCCACTTGCGCCAGAAAGGATATCTCGCGTGCTGAACCTCGCCGAATATCGCAGCAAGGCCGGGCGCCTTGCCGACCATCTGCCCTGGGCCGCGCTGGTCGCGCCGGGCGTCGTCCTCAACAAGGACGGCAGCTTCCTGCGCGTCCTCGAATTCCGCGGGCCCGATCTCGAATCCGCCACCGAGGCCGAACTGGTCTCGATCTCGGCGCGCGCCAACAATGTCTTGCGCCGGTTCGGATCAGGCTGGGCGCTGTTCTTCGAGGCCGAGCGGCGCGAAGCCGCGAGCTATCCCGATGATCCGTTTCCCGACGCAGCAAGCTGGCTCGTCGACCGCGAACGCCGCGCGGCTTTCCTTGCGGAGGGCAAGCACTACGAAAGCGGCTACTACCTGACGCTGACCTGGCTTCCTCCCGCCGACAGCGAGGATGCTGCCGGCAGGCGATTGGTCGAGCGCGCCGACGACGAGAAGGGCCGCGACTGGCGGACTTCGCTCGCCGGCTTCATCGGCGAGACCGATCGGGCGCTTGATCTGTTTGCGGGCTTCATGCCCGAGATCCGCGCGCTGGATAGCAAGGAACTGCTGACCTATCTGCACACGACAATCTCGGATCGCCGCCATCCCGTGCATGTGCCCGAAACCCCGATGTATCTCGATGGGCTTCTCGTCGACACCCCGCTGGTCGGCGGGCTTGAGCCGATGCTAGGCGATCGGCACATCCGCACGATCTCGGTGCTCGGATTTCCCAACGTCAGCCGGCCGGGCATTCTCGATGCACTCAACCACCAGGATTTCGCCTATCGGTGGGTCACGCGTTTCATCGCGCTCGACAAGGCCGAGGCGACCAAGGTCCTGACCAGCCTGCGCCGGCAGTGGTTCAACAAGCGCAAGTCGCTGACCGCGATGCTGCGCGAGGTGATGTACAACACGCCGGCGCAGCTCCTCGACAGCGATGCCGACAACAAGGTCGCCGATGCCGATCTCGCGCTCCAGGCCCTCGGCGGCGATCATGTCGCATTCGGCTATCTGACAACCACGATCACCATCAGTGATAGGACACGCAGTGCGGTCGAGGCCAAGATGCGCCAGGTTGAACGCGTGCTCGGCGGACTCGGTTTCACGACGATCCGCGAGCGGGTCAATGCGGTTGAAGCCTGGCTCTCCTCCATCCCGGGGCACGTCTACGCCAATGTCCGCCAGCCGCTGGTGCATACGCTGAACCTCGCCCACCTGATGCCGCTCTCGGCGGTCTGGGCAGGGCCCGTCCGCAACGACCACCTTGATGGCTCGGTGCTGATCCATGCCAAGACCTCGGGATCGACACCATTCCGGCTCTCGACCCACGTCGGTGACGTCGGGCATATGTTCGTCGCCGGGCCAACCGGGGCAGGCAAGTCGGTGCTCCTGGCGCTCATGATCCTGCAGTTCCGCCGTTATCCCGGCGCCCAGATCTACATCTTCGACAAGGGGCTCTCGGCGCGGGCCGCGGTGCTGGCCTGCGGCGGCGCGCATCACGCCTTTGGACTAGGCGGAGAGACCGGCTCGCTGGCGTTCCAGCCTCTGCGCGACATCGACGATCCGGCGCAGCGCGCTTGGGCTGCGGAATGGATTGCCGCGATCCTCGCGCAGGAGAACGTGACCGTGACCCCGGAGGTGAAGGATCAGGTCTGGCTGGCTCTGGGAAGCCTTGCCAGCGCGCCGCCGGCCGAGCGGACGATCACGGGCCTCACGCTCCTGCTGCAGTCGAAAGCGCTGCGCACCGCGCTTGGGCCCTACACGATCGACGGGCCTTACGGCGGCCTGCTCGATGCCTCGGAGAGCACCCTCCATCTCGCCGACCTCCAGTGCTTCGAGACCGAGGCGCTGATGGGGCACGGTTCGGTGGTCGGACCGGTGCTGACCTACCTGTTCCACCGGCTCGAGGAACGCTTCGACGGCCGCCCGACTTTGCTGGTACTCGACGAGGCCTGGATATTCCTCGACCATCCGCTCTTCGCCGCGCGCATCCGCGAGTGGCTCAAGGTCCTGCGCAAGCGCAATGTCTCGGTGTTGTTCGCCACGCAGAGCCTCGCCGACATTGCCGGATCACCGATTGCCCCGGCACTGATCGAGAGCTGCCCGCAGCGCATTCTGCTACCCAACGACCGCGCAGTCGAGCCGCAGAGCCGCGAGATCTACGAGCGCTTCGGGCTCAGCGAGCGGCAGATCGAGCTCATCGCCCGCTCGACGCCCAAGCGGCACTACTACCTGCAATCCGCCCGCGGCAACCGGCTGTTCGAATTGGGGCTGGGCGATGTGGCACTGGCGCTCTGCGGCAGTTCCGATCCGGCAACGCAGGCCCGGATCGACGGGCTGCTTGCCGAGCACGGTCAGGGCGAATTCTTCGCGCACTTTCTCGCCGGAACGCGAGCTGCCTGGGCAGCCGATCTGATCGGAACCTATCCCGGCAATCGGGCGTGGCGCCCCTGATCCCAACCTTCCCGTGATCCCAATTTCAAGGAGAATGGCGATGAAGAACTCGTCTAGCCCGTGTCCGGCAAAGCCGCGTCACAAATTTGGAGCGGGCATCGCAGTGTTGGCGCTCGTTACCGGCAGCGCCTTTGTTCTCGATGCAATGGTTGCCAGTCCGCCCGCTCATGCACTGGTGGTCTACGATCCGGCCAACTATGCGCAGAACGTGCTGACGGCGGCACGGGCGCTGCAGCAGGTCAACAACCAGATCAAGTCGCTGCAGAACGAGGCGCAGAGCCTCGCCAATGAAGCGAAGAACCTCTCGACGGTGAGTTTCCCCGAGCTCCAGGCGCTGACCCAGACGCTCCAGAAGATCGACACGCTGATGGGGCAGGCCCAGAACATCCAGTTCAAGGTTGCGAGCGCCGACCAGCAGTTCAGCAAGCTCTATCCCGACGCCTTCAGCCAATCGCTGAAACTCGATGATCAGGTGACGGCGGCGCGCTCGCGCCTCGACACCCAGGTGGCAGCCTATCGCCAGACAGTGACGATGCAGGCCCAGATCGCCGAGAACGTCGAGGCTGATGCGACGACGATGAACGCATTGGTGCAGCGTAGCCAGGGTGCCGAGGGCACATTGCAGGCACTTCAGGTCACCAACCAACTGCTCGCGCTGACGGCGAAGCAGCAGTTCCAGATCCAGCAAATGCTGGCCGCCCAGTTCCGCGCGCAGGCCGTGAGCGACGCCAATAGCGCTCAGGCCGAGAGCGAAGCAGACGCGGCGACCCGGAAGTTCCTGGGTACCGGCTCGGCCTACACGCCGAACTAGGCCGCCGCTTTCCTTTCCCGACAGCGGCGGCGGATCGCCTCTCCTGCCGCCGCGCCCGCGGGGCACGCGTTCCACCCCCGGCCGTGCCCCGCGGGCACCCACCACCTTAGTGCTGCGCTGAGCGCGTTATCGCGCGTCTGGCGCACTCGCCCAGACAGGATGACCGCACGTGGACGACCTCAACATCATCGATCAGTTCATGACCGCCTTCATCCACTATATCGACAGCGGCTTCGGTCTGCTCGGCGGCGATGTGCGGTTCCTGACCGCAACGCTGATCGCGATCGATGTGACGCTGGCCGGCCTGTTCTGGTCGCTTGGGGGCGAGGATAATGTCCTCGCCAAGTTCATCCGCAAGGTCCTCTACGTCGGCGCCTTCGCCTTCATCATCAACAGCTTCTCGACGCTCGCCGACATCATCTTTCATTCCTTCGCGCAGGCCGGGATCACGGCAGGCGGGGGATCGCTCACCGCGGATGATCTGCTTCGTCCTGGACGTCTCGCCGGAACTGGCTTCTCGGCAGCATGGCCGCTCCTTGAGCAGGCGTCGAAGCTTCTCGGCTTCACCAGCTTCTTCAAAAATTTCCTGACGATCGCAGTGCTGCTGATCGCGTGGCTGCTGGTGATCCTCGCCTTCTTCATCCTCGCTGTGCAGATGTTCGTCTGCATCATCGAGTTCAAGCTGGTTGGACTCGCCGGCTTCATCCTGGTGCCTTTCGCGCTGTGGAACCGCACGAGTTTCCTTGCCGAGCGCGTCCTGGGGCACGTTGTGAGCTCTGGCATCAAGGTCATGGTGCTCGCCGTCATTGTCGGCATCGGCTCGAACTTCTTCGATCAGTTCACCCAGGCGCTTCAGGGGCAGGAGCCCGACATCGGACAGGCCATGAGCCTGGTGCTCGCTAGCCTCGCGCTCTTCGGTCTCGGCATCTTTGCGCCATCGGTCGCAAGCGGCCTCGCATCGGGTGCTCCGCAGCTGGGAGCGGGTGCGGCTGCAGGTACAGCGCTTGGTGCAGGCGGCATCGCCATGCTGGCAGGGGGAGGGGCGGTTGCCGGCGCACGTCTCGCCGGTACGGCGCTGGGCGGCATTCGTGCCGGGACTTCGATGGGCAGCAGCGCGGCGGCCGCAAGTTCGGCCAGCCATGGCGGCGGGGCTTATGCAGGCTCGACGACAGGTCCTTCGACGTCATCTGGCGCGGCGGGTCATAACACAGGTCCTTCGGTACCTGGGATATCTACGTCCCGGTCAACTCCCGGCAGCGCTGCACGATCGTCGCAATCCGATAGTTCGACATCTTCTCCGTCCGCCCCGGAGACGGCCACCAGCACTGAAGGCAGAGAAGGGGCGCCTGCTTGGGCCAAGACCATGCGCGCCGAGCAGACCGCTCGTCATCGCCGCGACGTCGCCATCCACGCCGTCCAGCAGGGCGACCGCGGCGGCGGATCCACCACTCCCGACATCAGCGAAAGGAACGACTGACCCATGCGCTTCAAACGCAGCGTCCAGCTCTATGGACGGACACCGCTTCCCGAGACGCCCTTCCAACGCGCCGCACAGCTTTGGGACGAGCGGATCGGCTCCGCCCGCGTCCAGGCGCGCAGCTGGCGGATCATGGCCTTCGGCTGCCTCGGACTATCCTGCAGCATGGCAGGAGGCCTCATCTGGCAGTCGTTGCAGAGCCGGGTGGTTCCCTATGTCGTTGCGGTCGACAGGCTGGGTGAGCCGCGCGCGGTCAGCGAGGCGGAGGCTGGCTATCAGCCCACGGATCCACAGATCGCCTGGGCCCTGTCCAAGTTCATCGGACACGTGCGCGGCATCTCGCTCGATCCCGTCATCATGCGTGAGGGTTGGCTCGAGGCCTACGACTTCTCGACCCAGCGCGGCAGCCGGTTCCTCAGCGAATATGCCCGGGCCTCGGGTGCGCTGACGGGGCTCGGAGAGCGGACTGTCTCGGTCCAGGTCACCAGCGTGGTGCGGGCCTCGGACAAGAGCTTCCAGATCAAGTGGATCGAAAACGCATTCGAGCGCGGTAGTGCTGCGGGGGCCAGTCATTGGACCGCGATCCTGACCATCGTTCAGCAGGCGCCGCTGGGCAGCGAAACACTGCGCAAGAACCCGCTCGGGATCTACGTCGATGCCATCGACTGGAGCCGTGAGCTGGAGGCGCCGGCAGCGCCCGCCACTGCTCCGCTCGGGAGCACAGACGGCGCCGCAGTCGCGGCACCGGCCACGCCCGCACTCCGCGATCCCAATCCTGAAAAAGCCAAGGAGGTTCTGCCATGAAGACTTCGCTGCTGGCTGCGGCCGCTTTTGCCGTGGGCGTCCATTCGGCAGGTACGCCGGCGTCCGCGAAAATATTGACCGGTGCGCTGGAGCCCGCCAGCGCCGAGCCGTCCCCCAGTTCCTGGGTCAACGCGAGGCAGGTCTACCTCTGGTCCGACGGCACCGTCTACCATGCCTATACTCAGCCGGGCATGATCACCGATATCGCGCTGCAGGCGGGTGAGGGCCTGATTGCGGTCGCTGCCGGCGACACCGCGCGCTGGGTCATCGGCGATACTTCGAGCGGGAGCGGCGAGGACAAGCGCACGCATGTTCTGGTGAAACCGTTCAGCACCGGGCTCGCGACCAACCTCGTCATCACCACCGATCGGCGCACCTATCATCTGCTCCTCACCAGTCGGCCCGACGCCGGCATGTCTGCGCTCTCATGGAATTATCCGCTCGACGAACTGGTCGCGGTCAACGCAGCGCAAGCGGCCGCCGAGGCAGTGAAGCCGGTCGCGGCGGGGCTGGGCGTGGAGCAGCTCTACTTTGGTTACGCAATCACCGGCGACACACCGGCCTGGCGACCCGTCCGTGCCTTCGATGACGGCCGGCAGACCTTCATCGAATTCCCCACCACGATCGGCGTCGATGAAGCCCCGCCTCTGTTCCTGATCGGGCCAGACGGGGCGGCCGAACTGGTGAATTACCGCATGAAAGGCCGCTTCTACGTGGTCGATCGGATCTTCAATGTCGCTGAGCTTCGGCTCGGAACGAAGAAGCAACAGGTCGTGCGGATCACGCGCGGCGGCGAGGGGAGGGCACGGCGATGAGCGATGAGCTGGGAGAAGCAGAGGCCCTGCAGGTTCCGGACCCCATGGCGATTGCGTCCGAGATGGGGGCTGAGGCTACCAGCAGCCCGGCGCCATCGCCGAAGGTCGATCCTGAGACGCTGGCTATTCGCGCTCGTACGCCGCGCGTCACGCGCTTTCGCAAGGAAGTGGTCATCGGCGGGACCGCTCTGGCTGCGATCGCTTTGATTGGCGTGGCGTGGATCGCGCTCAAGCCACGGATCGCCGGGCACATTATGACTGATAGCGCAATGTCCCAGCCCGATCGGAAGCCTTCGGACGATGCGCTGGCTGGGCTGCCCAAAAGCTATGGGGACGTGCCCAAACTTGGCCCGCCACTTCCTGGCGACCTGGGGCGGCCGATCCTGAACGCGCAGCAGCGACAAATGGCAGCCGATGGCATGGCGCCGGTTGGCGCTCCCGGAATTACCGACGCGCGGCAGCGGCAGGCAGCCGAACTCAAAGCAGCCAGGCAATCCTCGCTCCTCGTACAGGGGCCGCGCTCGGCTGGCGCGGCCGCTACAGCTTCACCGACAGTCCCAAACACTCCAATCGACGTAGGACAGGCGGGCTCAACCTCGACTGAGGAGGATCGCAAGAGCCAATTTGCCGAGAAGCTTGATGAACGGGGCGACGTAAACCCGCACAGTCTGGCGGCTCCAGCTTCCCCCTATATGCTGATGGCCGGTAGCGTCATTGCCGCTAGCTTGGTCACCGGCGTGAACTCCGATGTTCCGGGGATGGTTGTCGCGCAGGTTACGCAGAATGTGTTCGACAGTGCCACCGGCCAAATCCTGCTCATTCCGCAGGGCGCAAGGCTGGTCGGTAAATACGACAGCGTGGTGGCCTATGGACAGAGCCGGGCGCTCGTCATCTGGCAGCGATTGGTGATGCCCGACGGAAGATCGATGCGGCTAGACAATATGCCGGCGGCAGATCCCTCTGGATATGCGGGGCTCGCTGATCGGGTTAACACCCACACCGCGAGATTGCTCAAGGGCGTGGCAATCGCAACGCTTCTGGGTGTCGGCACACAGCTATCGATCACCGGCGAGAGCGATCTGGTGCAGGCGATCCGAGAGTCCGCCCAGACCAATGTCTCCCGGGCTGGGGATCAGATTACCCAGCGCAATCTAGAGGTTCAGCCCACCATCGAGATACGGCCAGGCGCGCCTGTACGGCTTGTGGTGCGGCGAGACCTGGTCCTGGTGCCATGGAGAGGAGAGGACGGGCGATGAACACGATCAAGCTGGCGAAGCTCCCGGACAAGACGCCGGTGAAGCTTGCAGTATTGGTGACGCCGGATCTCCATCAGAGCCTGCAGGATTACGCGGCCGCCTATGCGTCGACTTATGGGATGCAGGTTCCGGTGCCGGAACTCATACCGGCGATCTTGAGCGCATTTTTGGACGCGGATCGCGGATTTCAACAGCAGAAGAAGAAGGGCAAGTGATGATGGATCGAGATTTCGACACCCGCGCTCCTTCCGCCGGGATGGAGCAGATCAGTGTCGGAATTTCCGACGCCGTTCGGTTGACAAGACTGAGCAGAACAAGAATCTACCAACTGATCTCCGATGGCGATTTGGAAGTGGCCAAGGTCGGTAGAGCCACCGTTGTCATCGCTTCAAGTTTACGTAATCTTGTCGCTTCAAATCGAATACAACGTGCCTTGCACGATGATTGAAGCCTGCTAAATCGAACTTTCGGCTAGTCTCGTTCCGGGCGGGAAATGGCCAGGATGCCCCACATTCATCATATGACTTTCTAGGACCGTAGCGGCCGTAGCGTCGGGCGATCTGGTGAATCCGCTACCAACACTTGATCGGGCGAAGCGGTCATTCATTCAGCTCGCCCGAATCCAACGGCAGTTATTTTGAACGCGAGCCAGCTCTCAGCGTTGCGGGCAGCACGCGATCAACTCGAGCAAGGCCGAATGGCTGTAGTTGCGCGTGCCCTAGTGAGCGTCATGATGCGGTTCCAGCTCATTGACGCACCAGTCCACCAATGTCCGGATTTCGTTGTGGGCGCCTGAAATTCCGATCGCGGTTTCCAACCCAAGCAAGTTGCCGATGTAGTTGATCACCATCATCACGGCGGCGGCAGGCAGATCCGTCGTCCCTTGCCCTGGAACCGCAAGCGATGGGACGACCTGATTGAGGCTGGACCTGCGAAATTCCTCACCAAAGCGAACCGTCTCCGCACGTACCACGTCGTTGTGGTTCGACATCGCCATGAATTCGATGTTGAGCACGGCATCGTGTGAATTCGAATTCGCCGCCCAGAAGGCGTGCAGCGGCCGGTCCGAGCGCAGGGCCTGATCCATGACATGTCGGTAACGATCGATGTGCCGGCGGTAGGTGGCGAGCACCAGCTCATCCATATTCTCGAAATAATAGAAGACGAGCTGGTGCTTCAGGCCAGCGCGCTCGGCAACGCGCCGCGCGGTCAGCGCGGCATAGCCATCTTGGCGCATGACGGCTTCCACCGCATCCATGAGCGACGCTCTTGTTGCAGAAGATTCGGCGCCGATCCGTCGGTTTATCGCCATTTTCCCTTATCTCCGATCCGATGCGCATTCTTGGCCACGTCAAAATCAAGAACGCAACACCGCTTACAGATTGAC
This sequence comes from Novosphingobium sp. BL-S-32, assembly GCF_056857055.1. Lineage (NCBI taxonomy): Bacteria > Pseudomonadati > Pseudomonadota > Alphaproteobacteria > Sphingomonadales > Sphingomonadaceae > Novosphingobium > Novosphingobium sp. BL-S-32. The sequence continues at coordinate 680,351 of NZ_CM166477.1, forward strand.
AAGACCATTACTGCTAATCAAATGGTCAGCAATGCTAAGCAACTGGTCAGCATGGGCCCAGGCACCGGCGACCGAGGAGAGAGCGTGACTGCGAGCATCCACGAACTGTCGCTGACGAACCTGCCGATCGAGGATCGCGCGTTCGGTGCCGATCCCGAGCCGTGGTTCGCCCAAGCGCGCGAGCAGCATCCGTGGCTCGCGAAGTTCACGCACGGCTATATCGTTCACGGGCACCGCGAGATTCGCGACCTCATGCAGATGGACGACCAGCTGCATATCGCCACCGACGACGTTGTGGAGATCATGGGCGCCACCGACACACCGTGGGGCGATTTCATGAAGGCGCTGCTCATCGCCCGCCACGGCGCCGACCACAAGCGCATGCGCGATGCGCTCAAGCCTTTCTTCAAGCCGCGCCGGATCGCCGATCACGTCGATCTCATCCGCGAGGTGGTGACGACGCTGCTCGATGACTGGGCGCTCAAGGGAGAATTCGATTTCACCGAATTCGCCTCCAACTTTCCGGTGGCGGTGATGTTCGGCCTGATCGGCGCCGACCTTGCCGATCTTCCCAAGATCAAGTGGGCGTTGGAGGTGCAAGGGCTCAGCTATAGTCTCGATCGCTCGCTGCTGCCCGAGATGGAAAAGGCCCATGCCATGATGATGGCATTCAATTCCGATCTGGTTGCCAAGCGCCGCGCCAGCGGCGAGCTTCGCGACGACCTCTTGCAGGAACTGATCCGGGCCGAGGATGCCGGCGTGCTATCGCACCAGGAGGTCTGCGAGCAGCTCTTCTTCCTATTCGCGGCGGGTTACGACACTTCCAAGAACCAGCTAGGCATGACCGCGCTGCTTCTGTTTCAGCAACCCGGTCTCTGGGAGCGCTGCGCGCGTGACCGGGACTTCTGCACGCTCGCAATTGAGGAGGGGCTGCGCCATTCGAGCCCCAGCAGTCCGCCGAGGATCGCGCTCGAGGACATCGTCTACCAGGATGTGCTGATCCCCAAGGGCACGCATCTGATGTTCCTGCTCAATATCTCGGGGCGCGATCCGCGAGCCTTCGACCACCCGATGCAATACCGCCCGGGGCGAGAAGCGGCAAAGCATCACCTCGCCTTCGGCAAGGGGGCGCACATCTGCCTAGGCCTTCATCTCGCGCGGTTCCAGCTGGAAGAAGGCCTTCACCTGATCGCCCAGCGGCTCAAGAATCCGCAGCTGGCCGGCGAGCCGACTTGGCGGCGTTTTCCCGGAGTATGGGGGCTGGAGACACTGCCGATCCGCTTCACTCCGGCCACAGCCGACGCCGGCCTCGACCCTGAAGCGCGTTGACGCTGTTCCAGCTCTGCCTCAGGCCGGATCGGTGCCGAGGCGCTGGGAACCGGCCGCGGCAAGACGTTCACATTTTGGATCAGGGGCAAAGGGTCAATCCTCGCCTTTCCACTCACCAGGCCGAAGTGCTGGTAGGCCGTATAATGAAACTGTATTGCAAATAGCGGGAACTTCAGTACCCAGTCGACAGGAGAGTGTCAGGAGAGTGTCAGGAGAGGAAACGCGGGTGCGCAAGAGAGGCATCAAGTCGATATTCTATGCGCTTGCAACAACCCTGGCATCGACCGGCGTGGCCGAGGCTGCTCCACGTGAGGTTACGCCGTTACCGGACGGCTGGCGCTTCATCCAGTCAGATCCTGAAGGCGCCGAAACGCCAACGCTGGATGATGCAGCCTGGCAGGTTGTCTCCGTTCCGCATGACTGGGCCATTGCGGGCCCGTTCGACCCCAATGCCAAGGCCGCAGGAGAGAATGGCTTTCTGCCCAGCGGAGTTGCCTGGTATCGCAAGAGGCTGGACCTGACGCCGCAGCCGGGACGGCGCTATTTCATCGAATTTGACGGCATCATGGAGCGCAGTGGCGTCTGGGTGAACGGCCATCATATCGGCTATCGCCCGATGGGCTATGTCAGCCAGCGCTATGACATGACGCGCCATCTGCGCACGGACGGCCACAATGTGATCGCCGTCCGCGCCGATACCTCCGCCGCGCCCTCGTCACGCTGGTACACCGGATCGGGCATCTATCGGCACGTCCGCCTGATCGAGACAGACGATGTCCATATCCCGCAAGGCGGCGCCTATCTGCGGGCGACAGCGATCAGCGACGATCGAGCGACAATCGCGGTCACCACGGATGTGCAAAATGACACCGCCGCCGCCACCGACGTGAAGATCGAACTCCGGCTGACCGATCCGGATGGGCGCGAAGTCGCGCACACGGTGTCGCCGGCCACCAGCATCGCGGCCGGACGGACCACGATCCTGCCGGTCGAAGTTGCACTGCCTCGCCCGCGCCGCTGGGATGTAAACGACCCGGCGCTCTATCGTGCCTCCGTTCGCGTGCTGGCCGCCAACGGCACGCTGCTTGACAATGAGGATGTCCGGTTCGGCGTGCGCGAAGCCCGGTTCGATCCGGCGACCGGCTTCTGGCTGAACGGCCGCAACTTCAAGCTGAAGGGCGTGGCGCTTCATCACGATGGCGGCGCGGTGGGAGCCGCCGTCCCGCTGGCCGTCTGGCGCCAGCGGCTGACCACGCTCAAGGCGCAAGGCGTCAACGCAGTCCGCACCGCGCACAATGTCCCCAGCCCCGAATTTCTCGACCTGGCCGACGAGTTGGGGCTGATCGTAATGGACGAACTGTTCGACCAATGGAATGTCGCCAAGACGCCGGAAGATTATCACCTTTTCTTCGGCGATTGGCACAAGCGCGACACGCTGGACATGGTGCGCAGAGACCGCAACCATCCCAGCATAGTGTTGTGGAGCGCGGGCAACGAAATCCATGACACCGCCTATCCGGTCCAGGCCAAGGCCGCGCTGCGCAGCATCCTGGACATCGTCCATGCCGCCGATCCGTCACGGCCGGTAACGATGGCGCTGTTCCGGCCGAACGTGACCAAGGATTACGACAACGGGCTGGCCGACATGTTGGACGTGGTCGGCCAGAATTACCGCGAGAATGAACTGATCGCGGCGAGCAAGCAGAACCCGAAACGCAGCATCATCGGCACCGAAAATGCGCTTAACCGCAGCAACTGGGTGCCGGTGCGCGACTATGCGCCCTTTTCGGGCATGTTCCTGTGGACCGGCGTCGATTATCTGGGCGAGGCAAACCGATCCGGCTGGCCCAATATCCAGAATCCGGCCGGACTCCTCGATCGCACCGGGCGCCAGAAGATCAGCGGGATGGAGCGCGAAAGCTGGTGGTCGGATCGACCCGTGGTCCATGTCGTGCGCAATGCCGATCCTGCTGCGGCTGGCCCGTCGACCGATGGCGCGGGCGGTCCGAACCAGCCCGTCCTGCCGACCATGATCGCCGTGGCGACGCCCAAGCCCAAGGTTGCCTTGTTCGACGACTGGACGCCGCAGGACCGCAGTCCGCACGAAGAGACGATCGAGGTTTATAGCAATTGCCGACAGGTCGAGGCCTTCCTCAATGGTCGCTCGCTGGGTACGCTGCCGATCGACGCGGATGCCTCTCCTCGGCGCTGGGCCGTGCGCTATGTGCCGGGGGAGGTGCGCGCCACCTGCCGCGATCCCGGTAGCGAGACCGTTTCAGACAGCCTGCGAACGGCGGGGAAACCCGTCCGCATCGAATTGAAGCCGGATACGCCGACCGTCGGCTCCGCATTCGACGACATGGTCTATGTCCGCGCGCGGGTGGTTGATGCGAACGGCGTCACCGTGCCTTCCGCGAACAATCGCCTGCATTTCGCGGTCAAGGGCACCGGGCAGTTGATCGCGACCGACAATGGATCCTCGGTCGATCATACCCCTTTCCCTTCGCCCGACCGCGCAGCGCAGGACGGTCTCGCCGTCGCCCTGGTGCGGGGAACGGGCAAGGGCCATTTCACCGTCACCGCCACGGCCGAGGGGCTGAAGGAAGGCACCGTGGATCTGAGAGCGACAAAGTGACAGCGCGTGTTCGCACGGCGGGGCGGGTGTTCGGCACCATGGCCGGACCAACTGGACGGTCAGCCTTACGGAGATTTAACCCAGAACCGCTTTGGCGGCGTGCGCCGCTGTTGCTGACATGGCGTGGTGCGATACGTTATCGGTCATGCAGATACGCCAATTGGGACTTGTTGGGTTGGGCCCACCCGCTCTTGCCGTAGCCTTATTCGTTGCCTCTTATGCGGTATATCCCGGCACGGGCGGAAGTGACGTTCAGCCAATGCCGCAACGCGGCCGGTCAAGCATCCTTCATCTCGTCAACAAAGGCCCAAGCCTCCGCTTCCATGATCGGTTCGAATTGAACCTCGAACAGAAAGTTGAGCTCGGAACAGGTATCGGCATGCCAGATCGGCCGTCGATTCACTGCAATTTTCAGGTAGAGATTATCGGTAATTCGGGCAGACGCTCCGTTGTGACCTTTGATCGCCTCCGCCATGCCGGAGAATATGACGCCGGTCATACCGCGTTCTTTGTGTCCGATTTATTCTATGTTTCAGCAGGCCATAGCGCGGCCGTGGTTTCGAATTTGGGTTGCAGCCCCGGCATTCCTGATCCCAAGGGTCTGCTTTCAATTGAACCGGTGGGCGAACACCTGATGTTGCCGATTGCGGCAGACCTACTCCGTGACCTTGGCTGGGCGACTGCCGTTTGGGCGCTGTTCTTGGCTGCAAAGCGGTTTTCGGTAAGGCGAAAAATAGCACTGCTATAACCGCTCTCCCGCCAGAACGCCCGCTTCCAAGCGTGACCAAAAATTCGATCGGGACGCGACAAAGAGGTGAATAGCTGCATGGCGGCGGATTGCCTCGCGGCGTCTGACCTGCCGGGCGAGCGGTCTGTCTGGAAGCAGTTGCAAGCCCGTTGCGCTCGGCTAGTTTCGAAAACTAACCAAGGAAGAGCACGATGACGCTGACCAATCGCGAAATGCGGAGCCGTATCGATCAGGACGGAACCTTGGCGCTTTCGCTGGAAAGTGTCGCTCTCGGTGAGCCGGGAGACGACGAAGTGATCGTACGGATAGAAGCGGCTCCCATCAATCCCAGCGATCTCGGCCTTCTGCTCGGCCCGGCCGATATCACCACCTTGGAGCCCGCAGATCGCGGCAGCCTTCGTTTACAAGTGCCGGAGAGTCGCCTTCCCAGCGTGAGCGGAAGGATCGGTCAGTCGTTGCCGATTGGCAACGAAGGCGCCGGGACAGTGATCGCCGCCGGCCGTAATGCCAAGGCTCTGGAGGGAAAGCTTGTCGGCATGATCGGCGGGGGAATGTACGCCGACTATCGCCGGATCGCCGCGCGCGATGTCGTCGTGCTTCCGGAAGGTGCCAGCGCCGCTGACGGCGCGGCTATGTTCGTGAATCCGTTGACGGCTCTCGGCTTTGTCGAGACGGCCCACCGGGAAGGTCACAAAGCCATGGTCCACACTGCCGCCGCCTCGAACCTTGGCCAAATGCTCCAGAAGATCTGCCTTGCGGACGGAATTGCGCTCGTCAATGTGGTGCGCTCCCCGGAGCAGGCACAGATCCTGCGCGATATCGGCGCGCAGCATGTCGTCAATAGCCGGGACGAGGACTTCACCGCGGAGCTCACCGCTGCGATCCGGGAAACCGGCGCAACGATCGCCTTCGATGCCATTGGCGGCGGCGCATTGGGCAGCGACATCCTGAGCGCGATGGAACGCGCCGCGGTGGATAATTCGAGCAGCTATAGTCGCTATGGCTCGGACACGTTCAAGCAGCTCTACATCTATGGCGCGCTCGACCTTGCACCGACGACACTCAACCGCATGACGTTCGGCTTTCAATGGTCTGCCGGCGGCTGGCTGCTCTTTCCGTTCCTGCAAAAGGCGGGGGCGGACGTCGCTGCCCGGCTGCGAGCGCGCGTATTGGCCGAACTCACGACGACGTTCGCCAGCCGGTATACCCAGGTCATCGGCCTGGCGCAGGCGTTGCAACCGGACGTCCTGTGCCGCTACGAGCGCAAGGCAACCGGAGAGAAGTTCCTTATAGATCCACGGCTTGGGTGAACGGCGGCTTCGCGCTCTGGAACGGAATCTTCGTCCACTTTTCGTCTGATGCTGTCCAGCAGAAAGCCCGCAATCCTAGCCATAATCGGGACCGTCGTGTCGCTGTCAGGCAGACATACAAGATCCGCCACTCGGCCGCTTTGGCCAAGTGGCGGACGCTTGCCAGCTAGGCGAACAGCTCAACGACCAAATTGCGTGCGCATCGTGATGCGCAGCGTAGAGCCACAGCAGACCGAGTGGAACGAATCCGCTGTAACGCAATATCAGATAGGGATTTCCTTTAACACGCTGTTATTAATTATATTTTATCACAGGAAGGCCCAGTTTCTTGCGCAGCTCGGGCTTCAACGCCAGTACATAGAAGCCGCTTGAGGCACATGCGAACCAGATGTGTCCGGTCTGCGGAACATACCGTACGTGGGACATGCACGGGTCGCCCGGCTTGAAATAGGCGACTTCCCTCGGCTCGGCGGGATTGCGCAAATCAGCGATGCGCAATCCGGCGAATGTGAATGAAAACAGACCGAGCCGCGTGTTGGTCGCACTGTCGACATCCTGGAAATGGCTTGCCGCATCGGCGGGCCTTGGAGGCACGCCCGGAGCGGGTGCAGCTTCGCTCGGGCAGTTTTCCTTCCGGTTCATTGCAAGGCGGAATTCGCCGACGATGTGCGGTCTCTTCTCATCTGCGATGGAATTGATGCGCGGCCAGGCTCCCGGGCAGGCGCCCAGTTCATTCGCGCTTACCAGATAGGGCTTGCCGCCGATCGTTGCGCGAACAGGGCTATGCCAGCCGGCATGAAGCACGGTGCCGATCAACCGCAGCTTCGGATCGGGTTTGTGATCCACGAAATCGCTGTTGTCGAGGACGTAGATCCCGCCGGCGTCATTCCCGCCATTGAGGAAGGCCATGGGCGACTTGGCTTTCACGATGTCGGGCACCAGATCGCCGCCTTGCGATGTCGTAGTACCGGGATAGAGACGCCGTCCATCGGCGCTGAAGGCCAGGCCGTGCGGTGCAAATTCAAAGCTGGTGCCGTCCTGGCGCGTTACCTCGAACTTTCCGATGAAACGCGGTTTGGATAGATCCGAGATATCCATGATCTCGACGCCGCCGGTACCGGTGAACGGATTGAGGACAGTTCCGTAGACATAGCGGCCGTCCGGCGACAGGGTGAGCATGTGCACGGGTTCGGGCCATTTCGTCTCCGACAGGAGGCGGGGGTTGGCGCAATCGGAAATATCATGAAGGGCGAGCCAGCCCTCCTTGGGCCCATTGATCCCTGCGACGCCGCCGTAGTTGCTTGCCGCAAGCACGGCGCGCCCCTTAAGCGTCACAGCGTCCGTGGTTTCGGTCGCATCGATCGATCCTTTGTCCTGCAGGTAGCGCACCAGCCTGGGCGCGGCGGGATTGGCTACGTCGATGACAGCGATACCGGATGTGGAATCGTGCGGCAGGAATTTGAGAACGCCGGATGGCTCCAGAATCCCGCCACTCGATATATAGGCGCATCGTCCTGACCAGGTCATGTTGAGATTGCCGATCCGGTTGTCGAGCGAATTGTGACCGATGACGTTCACGCCCATGGAATAGGGCTGCGGCAGGATCTTGGCTTCTCCAGCAAGGAGTTCGCCCTGCTTGCCTCTCTCAAGGTTGTCGGGTGTGCTAACCATCGGAACACTTGATGCCGCATATAGATGCCCGCCAAGAGCCAGCAGCGATACTGCTAATATCAGTCTTTTAATCATTTCCGCTCCCTGAAGTACTATTGTTTTAGAAACCGCGACTCGATCGCCTGCTCCGCTCAGGTTGTTAAATCAGTCTTCTCCCGCCGCGAGCGGCTGCGAGCTTTTCAGTCTGCAAAGACCGGCGGCATCCCGTCAGATGGTTGGAGTACGAGGCACGAGGGGTGATCCTGCGTATGCAGGATTTCGACGTCGTTTGCTGCCATCTGCGTAGCTGTCGCGAGAGGTTCGTCCGTGCCACAGTTGCGCGCATAGCGCGGGAAACAGGCGCTGGTGACGTAGATCCGTAAGCGGGCGCCTGCAGGTAATACCAATCTGCATTGATTAGAACTGACGGGCCCATTTGCGGCGGCCGATGGTCATGATGCGCCAAGGCTGGTCGACCAATTTGTTCCAAGCCTCGCAGCAGTGATCGACGATGTTGTCGTGGGATGTGAACACGCGATTGGAGAGCCAATTATCGCGCATGAATTGCCAAACGTTCTCGACTGGATTTAGCTCAGGACACTTGGCCGGTAGCGCGACGATGCTGATGTTGGCGGGAATCTCCAGCTTGTCGGTCATGTGCCATCCGGCTTGGTCCATCAGCACCACAGCGTGGCTGCCCGGCGCGACGGCGAGCGCGATCTCTGCCAGATGAAGGGACATTGTCTGGGTGTTGCAGAAAGGCAGGATCAGCCCAGCTCCTTTGCCGTGTTCAGGGCAGATGGCTCCGAAGATATAGGCCGATTTAGTGCGCTGATCCTTGGGCGCTGACGGTCGCGTTCCCCGCCTGGCCCAGCGCCGGGTGATGGTGTTCTTCTGGCCGACGCGGGCCTCGTCTTGGAACCAAATCTCTATAGCGGTGCCCTTCGGGAGGCTTGTCCGGACCTCTGCCACTGCGGCAGCAAAGCCCCTTTTTTGAACGCTTCCATGGCGAGTTCGTTCTGCGCGTGATGGCGTGGTCGCGCTGTCAGCTTCACATAGCCCAGTTTCTTCAACTCGCGGCTCACCGTCGTCTCATCGAGCGACACCGCGAACTCTTCGTGAAGCCATTGAACCAAGTCGATCAACCGCCACCGCACTACGCCATGGATCGCCGGTATCGGCCCGCGCTCGACCACTTCGACAAGCGCCCGACGCTGTTCGTCATCAAGGATCGAGCGCTTGCCCGGGGCCTTGCCGTCCAGCAGTCCGTCCGGCCCCTGGGCATTGAACCGGATCACCCAATCGCGCACGATCTGCAGAGTGACGCCGCCGATACGCGCTGCATCGCTACGGCTGCCTCCATCGTATATCTGTGCAAGCGCCAGCAAGCGCCGGGCCTGCGGCGCGCTCTTCGACAACCGCGCCAGACGCCGAAGCGCCGCCCCGTCGAAATCATTCCGTAACGCAATTGCCTGACCCATCTGCCTGTCCTTTCAATGCAGGACCTCATTGATTCAGACTTTTAGCGATTTGGGAATCCCAAACGTGAGTCAGGTTCAGCGCAGGCTGGTATAACAACCATGCGGTCGGCCAGCACCGAACGGTGACCTTGCGCACGCCATCTGCGTCCGCGGGTGAATCATGTTCGTCCAGGCGAACGTAACCGTCGCAGATATGGATGGCCGAACCGTTTTCGTGCACTTGGCAAAATGCGACGTAGAAGTCCGCCCAAGGGCTGCTCGTGCGGCCATAAAGTTCGGCGTCCACCGCGCCGATGATCTCGAAATCCTTCCGGAGCGACGGCGAGGTGAATTTCGCCCGGTCACTGCGCGTGTCATAAGCGGATAAGTCGCGCGATTTTGCCGGGACCGTGACGGGACCGTAGAGCGAAGGCGTAGGATCGGAGGGGTCGTACCTGTAGTGCGTCGACCCCTCGTGCGCGTCAGCGGCATTGTGTGAAAGACCGCCGTCTGCATGAAGATGCATTCGAAGCGGCGCGCCTGAATGGGGTGGCCATTGCTCGTATTCCCGCCACTCGCCAGCGCCCTGGACGTAAAGCCTTACCGGTGCCCGCTCTAGCGGGATTGCGGATGTTCCTTGTGCAAGGCTGGTCAGGAATTCGATTGACTGGCGTTGCCCCTCGAACAATCCGGATGGCCCGCCGTGTTCCCAAGGGCCGATCGTGATCCAGGTTGGCAGGCCGGCGGATTGGCGTGCCGCAAAGTCGTCGAGTTGGTATGGCAGGAACAGATCCTGCCAACCGGCGACAAGCAGGACGGGCGCGTCGAGAAGTGTCACGCCGCTTGAGAAGTCCATCGCCTCCTACCAACGGTCATCGGGATCATGTACAACCCAGTCCTGCCACCAGCGGTTCGTCACCTGAAACGCGTTCTTGTCGATCGAACCCAGTGGCAGGTGCGAAAAGGCCGACGCGGCAAGCATCTTGCCGCCGAAGAAGGGGGACTTGCCCGCACTGATGCTGTCATGCATCTGCCTGGTCCAATTGAGTGCGGTGAAGAGTGCGAGCCCGCCTCCTTCACGCAGCGCTTGCGCAAAGTTAGAAGAGGTCACGGTGAGCGCCGCACCGTCCACGAGGTCGGGGCGTTCGCTTGCAAGGGCCCAGGCAACGAAGCCGAGGTAACTGCCACCAAAAAGGTAAAGCTTGCCCCCGAACCAGGGCTGGTCTCGAACCCAGAGCGCTGTGTCTACGCCGTCATCGCGTTCCTGTCGGCCCGGATCGAATTCTCCACCCGATCCGTCAGTGGCCCGAACACTCTGGACGACAACATTGAGCCCCCGTTCAGCGAGCAAGGCTGCCGAAAATCCGATAATGAAGCCGCGCCCGTAGGGGCTCCTCATGAGGACAGTCGCGCGGGCCTTCCCTTTGGCCGGAAAATAGCGGTCGGCAACCAGTGTCGTGCCATCGCGCATGGGGATCCCTAGCGCCTTCTCCCTTCGGATGGTGTTCGTTCTGGGAGGTAGCTTAAGCAGGCGGCCTGCGATGCCGCGCAGGACATATTGCACAATCATGCCAAGGTCTCGCGCGTGCGAACGCGACTGGCGTTCCAAAAGGGCGAAGCAACCATCCATCTACTCCCAAATGCAGCATCTTGCCTGCCGCAATTGACATACTGAACAGTTGGTAACTTTGCTCTGGATTTTTGCAAGCCTTCCTGTGTCAGGCTCTGGCCTCTTTGATCACAGCCGGAAGAGCGCGGTGCCGCCCTCGGTCCTTCCGATCAGTCGTCCGAGATCCTCTTTGCCCCCCGAGGATGGAAGCCGTGCGATGGCCTACAGTGTCTTGAGCGGTCTGTATTCCCTGAGTGCATCCCGCCAGCGCAGGCTGTTCCGGTTGACGAGGATGATCCCGCTCCCGTTCCGCACTCGTCTGTCATCAACCCTTGGCTTTCCAAGGCTCTTGGGGAAATACGGCGACAGACGTGCCATCTGCTCAGCTTTACGAATGACGCAACGCGGGCGCTCGTCCAAGGGGGCGCAGAACAAGCAGAAGCCAGCTGGCGGCAAAACGGCCTGTTCGCACACATGCGCAACTGCCCCAAGGCATCGGCCTGCTCTTAGCTGCCGTTTGGTTGGGAATGCCGCATCGATGCGGCATTCCAACTATCTCAGAGCTTGGGCGGTGGAACTCCAGCAGGGCAGCGCGCTGGATCGAACCCCAAATTTTGCCGCAGTGATCAGGTGGCCGACAAACAGGTCAGGTTCTTACTTCCGCTCAGCCAGTTTCCGTGCATACAGCGCCGCCCCATATCCTGGCGCGAACCGAGGCTCGCTAGGTGAAAACCCCCGTTCGCGGACGATACGCAAAAACTCGTCCCGGACCCGGGCTTCCCGGCTCAGCACACCGCCCGACCACGAAAGCGGAACAGCCTCGCCTTCGGGGAATCGCAGTTCCGTGCGAAGCGCCGTCGCCATGTCGGCCAGTTCCCGTGCCGCCTTGTCGAGGATAGCCTGCGCCGCATGGTCGCCGGCAGCAGCCGCCTCGGAGACCAGCCCCGCAAGACCGGCGATTTCACTGCGACCCATCCCTTCGGGTCCCATGATCCGCCCGCAAAGGTCCAAGTCGTCTTCAAGCGAGAGCGCCGCGACGATCCTCTCGTGCAGCGAACCGCGAGGGGTGCGCCCGTCGCTCATGCGGGTGAACAGCGAAAGACCCTGAATGGCGATCCAGTAGGCCGATCCCTCGTCGCTGAATACTTCGCCCCAACCGCCGACCCGGGCCGTTCGGCCCTGACGCTCGCCATATCCGATCGAGCCGGTTCCGGCGACGATGTTGATACCGTCCTCGCCGCCGAACGAACCGGCCCAGCCGCAGATCATGTCGTTGCCGACCACATAGCGGCTATGACCGAGCACCTCTCCGCATGCCGCATGAAGGCGCGGGTCGACGGCGCGATCCTCGCCATAGGCTGGCAGGCCGAAGAAGGCATGGCCGATGGCCTCGCGCGGCGTGCCGATCGCTGTGCAGACCTGCGAGAGGCCGGATTCCAAGCGCCGCACGACTTCGTCGAAGCCGACCTGCAGATGATAGGTCGTCCCCGTCAATGCAGTGGCAAGGACCTGCCCTGCTGCATCGATGCAAACGAACTCGGTCTTGGTCCCACCGCCGTCGACGCCAAGGAAAAGGCTCTGGCTCATGCGGGCTGCGCGTGAATCCGCACGCCCTGCACCACGCGATTGACGGTGCCGCTGGCGTTCGGGCGATCCGGCGTCAGTCCCAGCTCCAGCGAAACTGCCAGCCCGAACAATTGTGCGGGAACGATGAACGGGAACAGCAAATCCGCGTCCGCTGCCCGGGACAGACCGGGCACTGCGACCTCGGCGTTGTCGTCCGGATTGGCGGAGACCACCATGACTGCACCGCTGCGGCCATCCGCGCGCAGTTCGGCGATGATGTCGAGATCGTAGAGGCGTGTAAGCGGGTGGTTCGAGACGAAGACCACCACCAGCGTCTGCGCATCGATGATCGTCTTCGGGCCGTGTCGGAAGCCGAGCGCGGTGTCGAACGCGGTCACCACTGCGCCGTCGCTCAATTCCATCAGCTTCAGTGCGGCCTCGCGCGCCAGCCCCTTGAACGGTCCGCTGCCGAGATAGACCACACGGCGGAAACCGCGCGCGGCCAGGTCCGTGACCACCGGCAGGCTCCGGGCGTGCGTTTCGGCCACGGCGGATGCGATGGCATCGATACGGTCGTCGAGGATATCGATACCACTCAGGATCGAAAGCGCAGCGAACATCATCGCGCTGAAGCTCGACGTCATCGCGAAACCGCGATCGTGCGTCGCCTCGGGCAGCACGACGACGTGCATGTTGCTTCCAACGCGGCGCGCCAGTTCACCTTCGGCGTTGCAAGTGATGACGAGGTGGTAGGCATCATCGACATGCGCGTCGACCAGATCGGCAGCGGCCACGCTTTCCGGGCTGCTGCCCGAACGGCCGAACGAGACTAGCAGCGTTGGCTCGTGGCGGCGCAGGTACAGCGCGGGCGAACTGACGATGTCGGTCGTCGCGATCGCTTCCACCGATCGGCCCAGAAGGCCGGAGAGCCACGGCGCGAGGCACTCGCCAATGAAGGCCGAGGTGCCCGCACCGGTCAGCACGATCCTGACACCGAATTTGGCGAGGAGCGGCGCAACGAAGGCCTCGATTGCGGCTTTTTCGGCGTTCAGGATCGCCTGCGTGGCGCGCAGCGTTTCCGGCTGCTGCGCGATTTCGCGGCGAGTCCAGGGTTCGGCGTCGTGACCCGGCATTTCGGGAGCCAGCGGTGCGTCAGGCATTGGGGTGACAAGCTCCATGATAGGCATCGAGAGTGGCGGCTATGTGCGCCAGAACAAGATCGGCTGGGTCGAGTGTGGCGTCGCCGCTGCGCACGGCTGCGTAAGCGAGTGGCAGGTGTTGACTGACCAAGGGCAGGGAAGGCGGCGTAGCGCGCAAGTTGGCGAACAGCTGTTCTTGCGCGGCAAGGATCTCTTCGTCCGGCCAGTAGTAGCGAATGCGGTCCGAGAGGCTGTACTGCAATTGCAGGTTCAGCGCCGCGCCTTCTGCATGGTAATACTTGCGCCAGTTGCCGGGCTCTGCATGCATGCGATCGAGCGCGACTTCGCGCAAGGCGGCGCGGCCGGACGCGGGGATTGTTTCCGTCTCGATGGCATCGAGCGCCCAGAGCGCTTCACGCAGCGCGAAGGTCACGCCGGGTCCGACCTTGAGCACCGCGAAATGATCGCGCACCAGCGCCGAGAGCGCATCGGCGGTCTGATAATCGGTTGAGTGCGCCTCGTAGACGAGCCCGGCAATCGGCTCGATCGCGCGGCTGAGGTTGGCGGCGCGCTCGGGGCGATAGTCGACCACCTTGTCGTGATCGAATTCGACCCCGGGCTGGACGACGGTGGCGATCACGCGGTCCCACGCGGCGGACAGACCAGCTTCCGCGAACAGGTCGCGGTGCATCGCGACGGTGGCAATGGCGTCTGCCGGATCGGTGACGGCCAGTTCCTCAAGATCCTCGGCAGCGCCGCCCGGGACGGGAACTTCGGTGCCGATGACATAGACCGGCGCGTCGTCCGCCCCGTTCTCGCTGCCGGACTGGAAGGCGTCTTCCGCCGCGCGGCACAGACGTGCGGCGCGCTCGGCGATAGTGCGCTCGGGCAGCGGCACGGGATCGTCCGCGCAGCTCATCGAGCAGTCGAGATGGATCTTGCCGAACCCGGCACGGACGTAAGCCGCAACCATGACCTCGGCACGCTCCATGGCCTCGGCAGCGGGAAGCGCAGTCCAGGGATTGGGGCCGAGGTGGTCGCCGCCCAGTGCCAGACGATCAAGCGGGAAACCCACGCGTCGGGCAATTTCGCGCACGAAGTCGCGGTAATCGGCGGGGGTCATTCCGGTGTAGCCACCTTCCTGGTTCACCTGGTTACAGGTCGCCTCGACAAGGAGAACTTCCTGACCGGTTCCCAGAGCGTGGCGGAGCGCCGCCTCGATCGCCAGCGGATGCGCGCAACATACCGAAGTCACGCCGATGCGTTCGCCCGCCTTGTGCCGCAGCACGATATCTCGAATCGCTTTCACATCGCTTCCTTTCGCAATCACGGCTAGCGTAGCGAAATCTAAAACGCAACTAATCGAAACTAATCGAAACCATCATTCCGCAGGAATGGCGTCTTCGGCTTCAGCGTCGGGTTCGATGGCGAGAAGCAGAGAGGCGAGCAGCGCGAGGCCGATGCCCAGGCTCTTGAGCGGGCCGGGCATGACGCCCAGCACCGCGAGCGACAGCAGTGCAGTCGCCAGCGGCGCCCCCGCATTCGAGAGCGGCGCGACGATAATCGCCTTGCCGTAGCGGAAGGCGAAAACCAGCGTGAGCGCTCCGACTGCATTGAGGACCTGAATCACGGCGGCCAGACCCGGGCCGTCCCAGCCCCAGTTCACCGGGTGCGTGAAGTCGGTCATCGCCCAGGCTGCGGGCATGAGCACGAGGGCGGAGATCGTCATGTAGACGAAGATGCTTTCTGCCGACATCACGTTGTTGGCGGCCTTCATGAAGTAGGCCTGCACGCCCCAGCACAGCATCACTACCATCGCCGGGATCAGCCAGGCAGCAGAAGCGGCGCCGCTGCCGCCGGGCGCGAAGTCGAACGTGGGCAGGGCCAGCAGGGCCAGCACGATGCCCAGCGCGCCCAGCTTGCCGGTCCTCTCGCGCATCAGCACGAAGGACAGCGCGATGGTCACCACCGGAGAGAGCGAGATGATCGGGAAGATCAGATAGGCCGGCCCGCGCGCGACGGCGTAGAACAGCACCATCTGTCCGCCGGCCCCCAGCAGGCCCACCGCAAGCCCATAGGCAATGGCGCGCGGCGTAACGTCCAGCGCCCAGCGTACCTGCGCCAAAACTACCAGAGCGGGCGGGATCATCGTCAGCGCCCAGACGCAATAGACCAGCGTTTCGGGAAACCCGTGCTGGGGAGACAGGCCGGAGAAGGCCCCCCAGATACCCCAGAGCACCACGGTGACGAGGGCGTTGACCAGCCAGGCCCGGTTCGACGGTGCGGTAAGAGTGTTCATGCCTTGGCTTCCTTGGCCGGAGTGGCGCGGACGAGCAGGAACCGCTCGAACTTTGCGGCGATCGTGTTCTGTTTTGCCGTGGCACTGCCCAGCGGCTGCCCCGTGAAGCCGTCGGTCAGGCTGTATCGTCCCGATTCCAGCCCGCGCAGGCTTATCGGCCCGTCCCACTTTTCGGCATAGAAGGCGTAGTGCAGTTCACCGTTCTTCGCGATCGCATGGGCCTCGGGCTTGTCGAAGCCGATGTCGTACAGCCCGCCAAGGTAGGTGCCCTTGGCCAGCATGTTTTCACGGTAGAGGTCGATCCACTTGCGCCAGAGTTTTTCCTTCTCGGCCGTAAGCTTGAACCCGCCGGGTGGCAGAGGCTCGGACGGTGTGGGCGTGTCCTCCGGCCAGGTGAACTTGGTCGAGGGGATAGCGCCGATGCCGTAGGTCGATGCGAAATCGTTGCCTGTCTCGGTCAGTTCGACATGGTCGCCCGAATAGGGTGCGGATGGCCCCATCAGCGCCTTGAAGGTCTTGCCCTTCGATCGCACCTGCCAGGAAGAGGTTGGATCCGAGGCGGGCGTGTTGTTCATCGCCGGGATGTTGTGGAAGGCAAAGCTGTCCCCGCAGGGGCAGATCTCGACGACCGCCTGCGGGTTGATTGCCATGACCTCGTCGTAGATCGCCTTCCAGAAATCCTGCAGCTTCTCGTACGATTCCTCGGGCCGCGTGTGGTTGTGGGCCGGGTTGTGGCAGGGCGCGACGCCGTTGAGGTGCTGGCCGTCGAGCTTGAGACCCTCAAAGCCCCATTCGCCGATGATCGTGCGGACGACACCGCGGAAATAATCGATCGTGGGCTGGTAGGCCGGACACAGCGTAAAGGCGTTCCACCAGGTCACGTTCTGCGCGGCGCCGTCGCGGTCAAGCAGCAGCATGTCGGAATGGTCGCGCAGCAGCGGGGTGCCGGGATCGGCCGCCAGCGGCGCCAGCCAGAGGCGGGGGCGCATACCGTCGGCCTTGATGCGACCGGCGAAGGCCTTCATGTCGGCGTCGCCGCGCGGGAAGCGGGTGCGATCGACGCGCCAGTCGCCATCCGCGACCTGCCAGCCGTCGTCGATCACCGCCCATTCGAAGCCGATTTCCTTCGCTTTGGGCAGCGCGCCGTAGATCTGTTCGGGGGTGAATTTGCGCTCATAGCCCCAGGCGCACCAGATCGGGCCGTAGCTCGATTCCGGGATCGCCGGTGCCTTCAGGCCGCGATCGGCCATCAGCTGGCGATAGGCGTCGAGCGGGCGGAAATGGTCGCCTTCATGCGCCATCACGAAAGCGCTCGGCAGTGCCAGCGAGGCGCCGGGGGACAGGACCTCACGTGCGTCACCGGTCATGCCGATGCGCGTGCCGCCGGGCTGCGCCGAAACGGGCAGCGCGACGAGGCGGGGCACCGTTTCGAGATGTCCCACCGCCAGCCCGACATCACGCCGCCAAGCAACCGCGACCGGCGTCCCGCCGCCATAGTCGGAGCCATTCATGCCCATGAAGTTGCGCTGTTCGAAGCCGGGGCCGACTTTCTGCACCCAGTCGCGGCGATCGGGATAGGATGCGCCCGCAAAGCTCCAGGCGCCATCGGGGTGATTGTGCAGATCGTGCATGGCCAGACGCCAGGCGGACAAGGGCAGCGGCTCGTCGCCGGTGTTGCGGTAGCGCACGTCATAGATCGCAAGGCCGGGGAAGCGATCGAGGAACGTGATCGCGATCTCCTGCTCCAGCGTACCGCCCGCCGTGGCGCGCAGGACGTGGCGGCGGCCTCCTGGCACAGCGGCCTCGTTTTGATCGAGCCGCACGAAGCGGTCGAAAGCGGCGCCTTCCAGCGAGAAAAGCGCATCAGCGGCCGCCCAGGGCGCAATCTCACGGTCACGAAAGAGCAGGCGCGAACGCATGGCCGCGTCGAACTCGATGGTCAGGGTGCCATCGGTCAGCTTCACGGTGGAGGCAGTCGCCGCCCAGACTTGCCCCGACAGCATCGGCCCGCTCGCGGCGGCAAACGTGGCGCCGGTCATCAGCCGGGCAAGGGCCGCGCGGCGGGTAACGGGGCTCAACTGCATATCCTCTCTCTCCTGATGGTGCGCACGTCCGGTTCGAGCCGGAACCGCCCCTCGAGAAAAAGCTTGCACCAGCGCAACCCCGCATGCAAACCAAAAACGCAATTTATGAATGCGTTTTCTTTCGTTTTCGTGTGAAAAGGGCTCAATCTTGCATAAAATGGTCAAATGGGCGCTTCTTGCAGGCATAGCGCTGGCAAGCGAAGGCGCCGCATCTGCTGCAGCCGAACGGCATTACAGCGAGGCCGACTTCGCGCGGGTCGCCAAGTTCGATGCGCATGTCCACGCCAACGTCGACGATCCGCGCTTCATCGACCTCGCGCGCCGCGATGGTTTCGAGGTGTTGTCGATCAATGTCGACTATCCCGATTTCCCGCCGCTGCTTCTGCAGGCTTCGATTTCCGGGGCGATGCGCAAGGAAGATCCGAAGGTTTTCCATTTCGCCACGACATTTCCGATGGAGGGCTTCGGAACGCCGGGTTGGACCGGGCGCACCAATGCCCTGATCGATGCGGCCGTGGCGCGCGGGGCCTTGGCGGTGAAGGTCTGGAAGAACATCGGCATGGTTGCCCGGGATGCCGATGGCAAGCGGGTATTCCTGGACGATCCGCGCTTCGATGGGGTCATCGCGCATCTGGAAGAGCGCGGAATTCCGCTGATCGCGCATCAGGCTGAGCCCAAGAACTGCTGGCTTCCGCTCGATCAGATGACCACCGACAACGACCGCAGCTACTTCCGTGAGCACCCCGAGTACTACATGTACCTCCATCCCGAGGAGCCGAGCTACGAGGCGCTGATGGCGGCGCGTGACCGGTTCGTGACGCGGCATCCGAAGCTGGCGTTCGACGGGGCGCACATGGCCAGTCTGGAATGGAGCATCGATGAACTGGCGCGCTTCTTCGATGCCCATCCCAAGGCAGTGGTGGATCTGGCCGCGCGGCTGTCCAATCTTCAGGTCCAGTCCAACGCCGATGTCGCCAAAGTCCGCGCCTTTTTCATCAAGTACCAGGACCGCATCCTCTATGGAACGGACCTGACCGACAGCCCGCCAGACCCGGCGGCGCGCGCCCAGAATCCGCCCGCAACCGATGATTTTCCGGGCGAGGCGGACAAAGTTTGGCGGGCCGACTGGCGCTATCTGGCAACGCCGCTCAGCCAGCGTGTCGATGCGATCAACGCTGATGCGGTGGGTCTCAATCTGCCCAGCGACGTGATCGACAAGATCTACTGGAAGAACGCCAGAAAGTTCTTCCAGATCAAGGCATAACGGCCGCAGACAGTGATGCCGCCCCGTCATTGCGAGGGGGCGGCGTTGAAGGCACCTAAGCGTACCCTAACGCTACCTGAAGTGCACCAAAGCCGTCAGGCGCGGTGGAGGCGGAAGCCCAGTCGGTCGGCGGCAGACTGAACCGCGTCTTCCTCGGTTGCATCGGTGACGAGATCGTCGATCTCCTCCACATTGAGGATGCGGTGCAGGCAGACCTTGCCGAATTTAGAACGGTCGGTCACTGCGATGACCTGTTGCGCCGCTTTCGCCATCTTTCGGTTCAGCATCGCTTCGGGTTCGTAATGCGTGGTGATGCCGCGCTCGAAATCGAAACCGTCGACGCCGAGGAACAGCTTGTCCACGTGCAGATCGCTGAGCGCGCTTTCGGTCTGCGCCCCGTAGAAGGCGCGGTTGCGCCGCCGCAGGGCGCCGCCCAGCATGACCACGCGGATATTCTCCTTGCGGGCCAGTGCGCAGAGGATGTCGAGATCGTTGGTGAGGACGGTGATTTCCTCGTCATCCGGCAGATGATGCGCGATTTGCAGCGTGGTTGTGCCGGAATCGAGCACCACTGAATCCCCCGGCCTGACCATAGCCGCCGCCAACGCGCCAATGCGCGCCTTGGCGTCCGGATTGGCCGCCCGCTTGGTTTCCAGCGGCGGCTCGGCAACGACGTTGACGGCGTCGGCCGAGATGGCGCCGCCGTAAGAGCGTTCGGCCACGCCCTTCTTCGCAAGGAAATGAAGGTCCTTGCGAATCGTCTGCATCGAAACGCCATAGCGTTCGGACAGGTCGGTGACCTGCACACTGCCGCGCTCACGCACGAGTGTGCTGATTTCCTGCCGTCTGCGGCTCGTGTCCCGGGTGATGACCATCAGATTCTCCTGCGAAGCACTGCATTATCAGCGCCGACGCGCTGCGACAAACATTAAGCGATGTTTCGTTTCGTTTCTGTTTGACAGATATCCGACATCCAAGTTACCAAAACGAAATATAGTACGCCATGGCGACGGGAATCACGCGAAATCCCGCAACGGACTACGGCGACGTGACAAGGGGTATGGAAACATGACGGGACGTATCACCTGGCGCCACGCAGCGCTTGCCGGGGCCAGCACCATGGCGCTGCTCGCCGCTTCTCAGGCCCAGGCCGCGCAGGATAACGGCCCGAATGCCGCCACCGCCCCCGCCTCCGCCGATGCCGTTGCCGCCGATACGACGGTTTCCGCCGACAGCGCGCAGACCGCCGCCGACGCCGCCACTGCCGAGGCCATCGTCGTCCGCGGCGTGCGCGGCAGCCTGCTCCGCTCGATCCAGGCCAAGCGCAGCGCCGACACTATCGTCGACGCGATCTCTTCCGAAGAACTGGGCAAGTTTCCCAATCGCAACGTTGCCGAGGCGCTTGCCAACATCCCCGGCGTCACCGTCGGCCGCGACGGGCGCGGCGAGGGCCGCTCGATCACCATTCGCGGCCTTGGCGAGAATTTCGCGATCACCACCCTCAACGGTCGAATCCTCCCGACCGACGGGCCGGACCGCTCTTTTGCCTTTGACGTTCTTCCCTCCGAGATCATCTCGGGCGCCGAAGTGCAGAAGGCGGTCCGCGCGTCCGAACTGGAAGGCAGCATCGGCGGCAATGTCGATCTGCGCACCGCGCGCCCGCTCGATCGTCCCGGCCTCCACGCCTCGGGCGCGGTTGAGGGCCAGTACAACGATCTGGCGGACAAGGGGGGCTACAAGGTCAGCGGCGTCGTCAGCACCACGTTCGCCGACGACACGATGGGCCTGATGCTGGGCGTTAGCTATAACAAGTACAAGTTCCGGACCGACAATCTGGGCGAATACTCGCTGGCGGACGGCACCGAGGCGGCATACGGCATCGATTTCAATCGCGACGGCCGCGTCGATCCCGATGAGAACGGCCCCGCCTACATTTGGCCGGACTACTACAGCGTCGGCACCGTGGTGGGCCAGCGCGAGCGCATCGGCTCGGCCGGATCGTTCCAGTGGAAGCCGTCAAGCGCGTTCGAACTGACCATCGACGGTCTCTACAGCCGTTTCGACGTCAAGCAGCATAACTATCGCTCGTCGAACTACCTCAACCCGCTGGGCGACGATGGTTCGCCGCGCTGGGATCCGGATTCGATCAGTGTCGATGCCAACCACGTCGTCACCGGCTTCTCCATCAACGACTATACTGCCGAAGTTCTCACCACCGACGAACCGCGCAAGAGCCAGACCTGGCAGATCGGTGGCCACATCGACTGGAAGGCGAGTGACCGCCTGAAATTCGGCTTCGATGGCTACGTCGGTGAGGCGCGCGACAATACCGGCGGCCAGAACCGCTTCGTGGTGGCGGGCATCACCGGTGCCTCGGCCGATTTCGCGACGCGAAATGGCGGATTGCCGGATCTCGACATCACCATCCCCGGCGGGCGTACGCTGGACGAGGCTACGAACGACGATTTCCGGGCCCACTATATCGGTATTCAGGGCCAGAACATCTCCGACCGCACGCAGGGTCTGAAGGGCGACGGCACCTATGACGTCGACAACGGCGTGTTCAAGTCGATCCAGTTCGGCGTCGCCTATACCAATCGCAAGAAGACCGTCGCCACGATCGACAACCAGTATACCAGCTCGTGCAACTTCTGCGGCTACCCCTTCACATTCGGGCAACTGGGCGCGGACGTCGTGCAGCCGGGCAGTGGCTCGATCCTTGGCAAGCTTGAGGGCGATTTCCCGCGCAATTTCCCGCGCTTCGATATCGACACCTACCTCTCGGCGCTGTCCCGTGCCGAGAACAACCCGGCGATCCTCAATCCCAACAGCTGCCTTGACGATACCGGCGCGACCATCCCGGGCTGCACGCTTTCCCAATATCCTTCGGGTTATTCGACGCAGGTCATCGAGGAAGACCTGCCCGCCTCTTATCGCATCAAGGAGCGGACCTGGGCGGGCTACGTGATGTTCAACCTTGAGGGTGATCGCTGGCGCGCCGACATCGGCGCGCGTCTGGTGGCCACCAAGGTGTCCTCGGTCGGCTACGGTGCCAGCATCGCCAGCATCATCCCGCGCGCCGGTACGCAGGACAATGCAGTGACGTTCAATCCGGTCGAGCCGATCGAGGGCGGCGGCGACTATATGCGCCTGCTGCCGGCGGCGAACTTCTCCTATGATCTGGCCGATGGGCTGCGTCTGCGCCTTGCCGCCTCGCAGGCGATCTCGCGCCCCAGCTTCGGAGAGCTCTCGCCGGCCAAGGACGCCACTTCGGCGCAGTCCGGCACTTACATCATCTATGATGCCGGCAACCCGAACCTCAAGCCGACCGAGGCCAACCAGCTCGACATCAGCCTGGAATATTATCCGACCAACCGTCTCGCACTCACGGCGGCGGCCTTCTACAAGCATATCACCAACTTCGTCTCGACAGTGCCGGTGGATGTGCAGATCACGCCGACCAACCAGCCCGCCAACCAGCCGCAGGGCTACTCGTTCGTCGAATATCAAGTGATGAACGGCGACAGTGCGAACGTCTACGGCCTCGAAGTGGGGGGGCAATACTTCCTGGATAACGGGTTCGGTCTTCAGGCGAACCTCACCTACAATCGCTCGCGCGCGAAGACCGGCGGCATTACCACCGATCTTCCGGGTGCGATTCCCTTCTCCGCCAATGCCAAGCTGTTCTACGAGAACCACGGCATCAGCGCGCAGGTTTCGTATAGCTATCAGTCGCGCTTCACGTATGCTCAGGCGGGCAGCCTTGCCTACCTGCCCGTGAAGGAAGAGCCGTATCACGAGATGTCGGCAAGCCTGTCTTACGACCTGACCGATAATTTCTCGGTCTACGTTCAGGGCTCGAACTTGCTGGGTTCGGCGATCAAGCGGTTCAACGATTATCGTAATCTGCCCAATTTCTACGAATATTCGGGTCGTTCGTTCTTCTTCGGGGTCCGCGCTCGTCTCTGACGGGGTAAAGGGACCGATCATTTTGGTCGCATGCTGCATCTCGCCCTCGGTTCGGGGGCGGGATGCAGCTTTGTAAGATTTAATCCATGACTGACTTGGCAGCATGAGTCAGCATGAGCCAACATTGGGGCATTGAGGGCTTCACTGGAGGAGCGCACCAGTGCTTGGGAGGCAGTTTACGGCCTAGACGACGCCGGGGAAGATGGCCGGGGTCAACGAATGAATTGGCCAGTCAAGGTTTGATGATGACGTCATCCTCACCAAGCCGAAAGCCCATTTCCACCCGCTTGACGGTCCCCATCCGCAGCAAAACACAATCCGCCTTGTTTTGCCCAGCTTCAGGCAGCCGCGGCTCTTCATTTCGCCGCAGCCGGTAGCTATCGCAGTGCCGGAGGGGGCGTTCAACAATGGATTCGATCAAAAGCACGCTGTCGGATCGGCAGGCAGTCTGGGCTTTCATCCTCGGTTGTGTTGCCGTCACTCTCGGCGTCTGTGCCCACCTCCCCATGTTCGCGATGGCCCGTTCGATGCAATATCGTCTGGCGGGCATGCCGATGGACGGCATGATGCTGGGCGGAATGGCGCTGATCATCGTCGGGACAATGGTTGCCGCTTACGGCCTGCTCCCGCGTAATATCGGGGCGCAGCGCACCGCCGCATCCGAAATCGTGGTCGCGGCGCCCGAGGATGCGCCGCTCGGGCCTGCGCACTGGGGGCTGATGGCGGTGCTGGTCATCGCGCTGATCATCGACGTCATGAAGCCTGCTTCGCTCGGCTTTACCGTGCCTGGCATGATCAGCGAATATGGCGTTCCGAAGAGGACGGTCTCGCTGGTGCCCTTCTTCGCTCTGGCCGGTACCGTGACGGGATCGGTTTTGTGGGGATGGATTGCCGACGTCTATGGGCGCAAGGCTTCGATCCTTTTGTCGGCGGTCATGTTCGTCGGGACATCAATCTGCGGTGCCATGCCCAGCCTCGCGTGGAATATCGCGATGTGCTTCATGATGGGCGCAGCCGCGGGAGGCATGCTGCCGGTCACTTATGCACTGCTGGCCGAGATGATGCCGAGCCGGCACCGTGGTTGGAGTCTCGTTCTGGTTGGCGGATTGGGCGCGGTCGGCGGCTATTTCGCAGCGAGCGGCCTTTCTGCAATTCTGCAGCCGGTTTTCGGCTGGCGGATATTGTGGCTCGCCAACTTGCCGACCGGCCTCACTCTCGTGGTGCTTGGCGCGTTTATCCCCGAATCCGCCAAGTTTCTGCTCGCGCGCGGACGAGTCTCGGAGGCGGAGGCAGTGATGCGCCGTTTCGGTGCGCGGGCGACACGGGCGAGTTCGGGAAGGCTCGCAGAGGGGCGTACATCACACGCGCTGACCGGGATCGGCCTCTACGGCAAGCTGGCGGCGTTGAGCATTTGCGCGCTGTCCTGGGGCCTCATCAATTTTGGTTTGTTGCTCTGGCTACCTGCCGATCTGGTCGCAAAAGGTTACTCGGTGGGCATCTCGAGCCGCTTGCTGGCCGAAAGCGCGCTGATAGCCTTTCCCACCGTTTTCGTCGCTGCGCTGATGTACAGCCGATGGAGTACCAAATGGTCGCTCGCGACGATGATCGCGCTGACGCTCGCGGGACTGCTACTCGTGCTCCGCCTGGAACTGGCCGGTAGCGGCAGTCCGGTGCTTCCGGTTGCTTTGCTGATTGTTGGCACGAATGGCATTATCGCTATCGTTCTCCCCTATACGGCCGAGAGTTTTCCGCTGCGCGTTCGCGGTCGTGCAACGGGCTGGGTCGCGGCCTGTACCAAGGGGGGCGGGCTGCTGGCTCAGGGACTGACGATCAGCGGGATTGTCCTGTCCATGGGTCTGTCGTCAGCGCTGGTGATGCTGCCGACCACATTGGCGTTGGTACTGGTGGCGTGGTTCGGACGGGAAACCCGTGGCCGCGACCTGCGGGATCTGGATGCGGAGAATGGCCAGATCGGTCACTAGCAGCGAAACGAATGATCCCGCGAAGCACTGGCGGGATCGACAGCGGCTCATAATATTTTGGGCGAAGGCCTTGGGAACGCGGCCGCCACGTTGATTTGGCGCTGACTTTCGTCAAGATAAGTGAGATCCAACTTAAGGCGCTGGCTGCTTCACGGTCTGAAGCTGCGGGTGCTTGCGGTTGCCACGCAAATGCGGAACGTGAACAAGGGTTGTTGCAGTGCGAATAGCCTGTCCGTCTGGAAGCCCAAGGTAACTGTTAGATCATGGCAAAGAAGCCCGCCCCTAAACGCCGGCCACCTACTCTTCAAAACGTTGCGACCCTTGCAGGCGTATCGTTGATGACTGCCTCGCGTGTCGTGAACAGGAGCGCCTACGTCAGCGAAGCTGCAACCAGTGCGGTCGAGAAGGCGGTCCAGGAACTGGGGTACGTGCTGAACAGCACCGCGCAGTTGCTGGCTGGCGGGGGAACACGAACAATTGCCCTGGTGCACAGCGACAGCATGACTTCCGCATATCTCGGAGAACTCTTGCTGGGCGCCTTGGCGGAGGCTGCAGCGCGTCACATCCACCTGACCGTGGAGCAATATGTTCAGGGTCGTCCCTCGGCCCGGCTTGTCAACCAGATAGTCGACGGGCGCGCCGCTGGTGTAATCCTTCCTCCTCCGCTGTGCGATTGGCAGGAATTGGTCGAGGGTCTTTTGGCGGAAAATATTGCCGTCGTAGCCATCACCCCTGATCGGTACACGGACGGCGTGACGGCTGTCTCTGTCGATGACCGGCAGGCGTCCTACGAGATTACCAAACACCTCGTGGATATGGGCCATCGCAGGATCGGCTTCATTCAAGGTAATCTGCAACACCGCGGTAGTAGCCGGCGCCTGGAAGGATTTCTGCAAGGGCTGGGCGAAAATGGAATTCATCCTGGAGAGGAATTAATCGTTCCAGGAGACTTTTCCTATCGCTCCGGCCTCCTCGCCGCGGAACGCCTGCTGAACTTGCCGACGGTTCCCACAGCGATCCTGGCGTGCAACGACGACATGGCGGCAGCGGCGGTCACGATCGCGCACCAGCGAAAGATCGACGTCCCTGGCGAACTTTCGATTTGTGGCTTCGATGATGCGCCTCTGGCGAGCTCTATTTGGCCCGCACTCACAACGATCCGGCTTCCCGTGCGGGAAATGTCCACCAAGGCCATCAGAGCGTTGTGTCAGGAACTTGAGCAAGGCGGCAAAGCAAGCGAGTCCAATTCCAGGCACGTTAGCCTGCAACTCGATTACCGGCTCATCCGCAGGCAATCGGATGCGAGACCTCCAATGCGTTGAACTTGCGGCTGATCCATAGAAGCAAGGGCTTTCCTGTGCCTTTTGTGCGGATCATGGCGCGCGCACTCACGCGGCCGGGGTGTAGTGGTAGAGACCAAAGACCGTGCCGACGAAACCGCCCGCCTTTTTGGTACTGAGCAGCGTCGCGTCAAGCCCATCTTTCAGGGTCTGCGTCCGGCCATCGACTTCAAAGTCGAAGCCCATCGTTGCGCCGTGCGTGCGGATAGTGAGCGTGACTGGCCCGGCGGCCGAGATCGGCGCGGAGGCGATCAGCGTGTCGGCATCGGCAGCGTCGCGGGTGTAGAGCGCGATCACGGTGTTTCCGGCAATCCGGGTCAGGCCGAAGAAGAGGTTGCTTCGGTCGCTCTGCACGGCTGCCAGGCCTGCGCGGTCGCCATCCTTGACCGGGGCATAGCGGATCGTTGTGGAGACGGTGGCATTGGCATGCTGTTGCCGCCGGCCGATGAAGGCAGGAGCACCGTTGAGGTCGCCGATAGGGCTTGCGCTATCCAGTTCCAGCGCGCCGCCCTTGAGATGGTAGAAGGGCTTTTGCGGCGTTCGGATGCCGATCCACTGCATGGGCAACGTCTTGCCGTCGAATTCCTCGACATATTCGAAGTTGCCGCTTGTCGGAATTGGCGATTTGGGCTGGGCAGGCAGGTCTGGCGCATTCAGGGCGTGCGGGATTGCCTGCCCGCGCGGCAGGATGATCGGCCAGCCATCCTTCCATGTGACCGGCAGAAGGAATGTTTCGCGGCCGATATTATAATAATCGTCAGCATAGGGCCGCACAGCGAGGAAGGTCGCCCACCAGTCTCCGTTCCGGGTCTGGACCAGTTCGGCATGGCCGGCCGATCCGATCGGATCAGGCCTTGCCGGATCGAGATCGCGCTGGGTCAGGATCGGGTTATCCGCGAATGGTATGTAGGGGCCGAGTAGATCCCTGGAGCGGAACACGACCTGCGAATGGTTGACGCTCGTGCCGCCTTCCGCCGCGGTTAGATAATAGTAGCCGTCCTTGCGGAAGATATGCGGCCCTTCGATCCAGACCGGCTTCTTGCCGATGTCGACGCCGCCGTTGATGAGTTGGGTACTTTTTCCCACCATCTTGCCCGCGCGCCAGTCGTATTCCTGGATCCAGATTGCGCGGTGGCCTTCATAGCGGGGAGGCTCGTCGGGGGCGCGGTTGTTGACGATGTAGGCCTTGTCTCCTTCCCAGTAGAGAGAAGGATCGATACCTTCAAAGGGCAGCCAGATCGGGTTGGACCAGGGGCCGGCCGGATCCTTGGCAGTGATAATGAAATTTCCCCTGCATTCGACGCAAGTGTTGACGATGTAGAAGGTGCCATCGTGCCAGCTGATGTCTGGTGCAAAGACGGCCTGCGATGTGCGGCGGCCCTTGAAGTCGAGTTGCCCGGGACGGTCGATCGCATTACCGATCTGGGTCCAGTGCACCAGGTCCTTGGATTTGAAGACAGGCAGTCCCGGGTAGTGAGCGAAGGAGCTGTTGACCAGATAATAGTCATCGGCGACCCGCATGACAGAGGGGTCCGGGTAATAGCCTGTCAGGATCGGATTGCGATATTCACCGGGCTTGATGGCGATCTCTTCGGTCGAATACCCCTTGTATGTGAAACGATCGAACCGCGCCGGCGCGGCATAGGCGGCAGTATTGGCCTGCAAGAGTGCGGAAAGCGACAGCAGCGCAATGGGCAGGGCGGTAAAGCGCGAGGTCCGGTGCGTCACGATTCCATCTCTCCTTGTGTTGCCACACTTATGCTGCGCGGCTGGAAAATTGGTAACGCTAACAATACGGGGTGTCGAGCGCCGTTTCAGCCCCGTCCAGACCGTGTCGGCTCTTGGCCAGGCGTACCGGACGTCATTGCGGCTGCGCCGCGATGAGCAGGGAGAACGGGTTCATCGCGCGGGCGCCAGAAACCAGACAATCAAGCTCAGAGGCACGGCCGCGCCGATCAGCAAGGCCCAGGCCCGCATGGGACTGGCGGCGTGGAATACCGCCATCGCCACGACCGCGAATACCGCATAGCTCGCCAGCGTTGCGGCGGTGACCGCCTCGGAGCGGGTCACGCCGAGTGCGGCGAGGACCAGCGACACTGCCACGGTACCAAGCGCAGTCACTGCATAAGCACCGAGCGTTCCGGCAATAGTGCGCGAGGCGACCGACCAGCGATGGCGGTTTTTATCCCGAGGGGAGAAGATGATGGAAAGCGGCTTGATCATGCGCGGGGTTCTCGGGGTTTTCATCGACGCAGGCGGGCGAGGATGCGTTCGCGATTGGTTTGGGCGGTAAGCGTAAGGGCGGCGCCAAAGGACAGCCAGCCGAACCAGGCGACGGCACCGTAGGCCCAGCCGAAACCTGCGCATGCAACGGCGAACGCGCCGGTCAGAATGCCCAAGCCGCCCAAGCGCAGCCAGCGGCTGATGCGGGCCGGTAGCTTGCGGCGGAGCCAGTCCTGCTGATGGCGGGTCATGGCCATGAGCAGGAGCGCGAAGCCGGCGATCGTCATGACGGCGACGATGGAATGGATCATGCCGTCGCCTCCTCGCCGCTGCGGCGTTTGCGCGCGGGTATTTGTCGCGGTTTGTGGCGGGCAAGCGTCCAGCCTGTAAAGGCAAAGCCGGCTGCCAGCGCCAGCATTACAAGGTCGAAGCTGGCGAAAGTCCAGTCGCCCGCCATCAGGCTGGGGGCAAGTCCGCGTGGGGTGGTGGCCGCATTGACCAGCGGGATCGTGGCGTAGAGCGTGGCGGCTGCCGTCAGCGTTTCCAGCCATGCCCGGCGCGGCTGGCGCAGGAAGGCCCAGGCCAGCGTGCCGCCCCAAGCGATAAACAGCGCGTTGATCTCCCAGTCCGCATGGCGGGCCATGGCCACGGGGAGCAGCCGGTTGGCGAGGAAATAGACCGCGATCCCGATCGGCGCTCCGGTGATGAAGCCGATGTTGAGCCGTTCCACCAGACGGAAGCCGAAATGCGGGCGGCTGGGATCGGGCAGTTTCAACCGCCGTTTCACGCACCACAGGCACAGCCCGGTCGCCGCCATGGCCACGCCGCCAAGGCCGGAGAGGAAGTAAAGCCAGCGCAGGCCATAGCCGGCGAACCAGGCCGTGTGCAGGTCCACCATCACGCGGTGCGTCGCGGTGGCGCCGCCGGGCGTTGCAGGTGTGGACGGCAGCAGCGCTGCGTTCGTGGCATCGAGGTAGACCGTGTCTGACCGGCCATTCCCCCATTCCGACTTGGCGGTATAGAGCGTGGCCATGGCTGCCCTGTCGCCGGGGTTCTCGATAGAGAGATAGGTGGGCATCGCGCCGCCCCATTGGCTCTGGGCCTTGGCGATCATTTGCCCGATCGGGGCGACGGGTGCGGCCTCTCCGCTGGCCTCGCGCTCGGGCCCTTGCGGATAGGTGGTGGCGTAAAAGGCCTGCCGGTCCGGGAAGTTCGCCGAAATCGCCCAGGGCATCAGCGTGAACAGCAGCGTCGCGAGGCCGGTGTAGGTGATCATCAGATAGAAGGGCAGGGCCAGCACGGCCGTCACGTTGTGCGCGTCCAGCCAGCTGCGCTGCCCCTTGCGGAAGCGCAGCATGAAGAAGTCGGTGAAAATCTTCTTGTGAGTCACCACGCCGGACAGGATCGCGACGAGCATCGCCATGGCCGCCACGCAGACCAGATAGCGCGCCCACATGACCGAGATGAAATGGAGATCGAAGTGGAAGCGGTAGAGGAAGAAGCCGCCCCGCGTCTCGCGCACCGGGATTTCGGCGCCGGTCGCGGGATCCAGTGTGATCCGCGTTGCTTCGCGGCGGCCTTGGCCGGGCATCTGCCAGGAAACATCCAACCCGCTACCGCCGCGCGCAGCGGGCAGCGAGACAGACCAGCTCTCCGCCCCCGCCGCCCGGGCCCGCAGCACCGCATCGGCAGAGGCGAAGGCGCGCGGGGATACGCGCGTTTCGGAAGGCAGCTCGGGCCGCATCCAGGCGTCGATCTCGTGCTGGAAGAACGCGGCCGATCCGAACACGAAGATCACGTAGAGCACCCAGCCTGGCACCAGCCCGGCCCAGGTGTGCAGCCATGCCATCGATTGGCGCAGGCTCTGCTTCATGACGCGGCCACCGCGTGTCGATCTCGATCCGTCATCGCTCAGAACCCGTACTTGACCGCGAAGGCCACGTTGCGGGGGCCGCCGAGCTGGGACGAGGTCGCCCAGTAATCGAGGGCGCCCAGATTGGCGACGTTGAGGTCGAAGCGGATCGGGTGGCCGTCGATCTGGGTCTTGTAGTGCATGCCAAGGTCGACGATCGTGTAGCCGTCGATCTTCTGGAGATTGGCGCTGTCCTTGTACATCTTGCCGGCGTGGTAGACGCCGCCGCTGATGGAGAAGCCGTCCAGCCCCGGAATCTCGTAATCGGCGTAGACTTTCGCCAGCATGTCGCTGACGCCGGTGGGCTTCTTGCCCAGCAGCGAGGCCGTGCTGGTCTTGGTGACTTTCAGGTCCATCACGGTGCCGCCCAGCATCACGTTGAGCCGGGGCGTGACGTGGCCGGTCACCGTCAGTTCGACACCCTGATGGACCTCCACGCCGTCCTGCGTGCGGGTGATCTTGCCGTTTACCGTTTCGTCGTAGGAATTGGCCTTCTCGATCCGGTAGAGCGCGCCGGTGATCATGAGCGCGTCGATCGGAGCGTACTTGGCGCCCACCTCGTACTGCTTGGAGACGTAGGGCTTCATGATCTCGCCCGGATTGTTGTAGAGCGCGGCGTCGTCGGGGACCGTCGAGCCCTGTTCCAGACCTTCCATGTACGTCGCGTACGTCGTCACCCGCGCTGCCGGCTTGAACACCAGCGAGACCGTGGGCGTATAGGCGCTTTCGTTGTAGCTGGACGTGCGCGTGCCGGTCGCCCCGAAGTTGCGGGCCTTCACGGTGCTGCGGTTCACGCCCACCATCGCGCTGAGCTGCTCGGTAAACTGGATGTCGTCGCCCAGGATCACGTTGGTGTTCTGCGACTGGCTGGACTTGTAGAGTGCGCCCCACGAATAGGTGTTCAGCGTATCGGGCATGGCCCAGCTGTTCATGTCGTTGGGGGCGGTGAAGGCCGGCGAAAAACCGGCGCTGACCGAGTTGGTGACGTGCCGCTTCACACGCAGGATGTCGCCCGAAGCGCCCACGGTCAGGCGGTGCTTGATGCCCAGCGTCTCGAATTCGCTGTCGAGATAGGCATAGGCGCCCTGCGCAATGTTGTAGGACGGCGCGCTGCGCGAGGCCCAACCGACTTTCCAGCCCACATCCTCGAAATAGGCGGGATAGACGTTGATCGATTCCTGCGCATCGCGCTTGTAGAGGTAGGCGGCGCGCAGGCTGAAAGTGTCGTTCAGCTTCCACTTGGCATTGGTGCCGATGCGGTCGGTCTTGATCTGGAGGTAAGTCCAGTCCGGCGTCCAGGTCTTGCTGGCGTCCAGCGGTTCGATCCAGTGATCGATCGCCGCGTAACTGGTATCGGCATAGGCGTAGAAGCGGGAATCGATGCCGTCGATCCGGTAATAGGTATGCGCCGCTTCGACTTGCAGCAGCAGGTCCGGCGAGACGTTCCAGTCCACCGCGCCGCTGAACAGGCTGCGGGCGATGTTCTGGTTCTTCTTCGCGGTCTCACCGTCCTGATAGGAGAGGTTCAGCCGGTAGGCGAACACACCGTCCCGGTCGATCTTGCCGCCCAGATCGGCATGGACGAAGAACTGCCGGTTGCCATAGTCGCCCACAGTGATGTCGCGCGTGGGCGTGTAGGTCGGCCGCTTGAGCACGTAGTTGGTCACACCGCCCGGATTGCCGACGCCGTATAGGAAGCCGGACAGGCCGTTCATGATCTCGACATTGGCGAGTTCTTCCATGGAAATGCCGGTCAGCGTGGAGGATAGCCGGACCCCGTCCACCACGCCCTTCTGGGAATCGAAGCCGCGGATGGTGACATAGGGCGTGCCGTAGACGGTCGATGGGGCGGAGTTCTGGACCACCGGGTTCATCTTGAACATCTGGTCCATGTCGCCGGCGACGACGCTTTCGATCAGGTCCTGCGACAGCACGCTGATCGCGTAAGGCGTATCGATGACGAGCTTGTCGCCCCAGGGGCCGGAGGCCGAGCGGGTGTCGATCTTGACGTTGCGGCCCGTGACCACGATGGAATCGCCACGCCGCGCGTCATCCGCTGGGTCAAACCGATCCTCATCGCTGAGCATGGCTGTCGTGGAAGGCTCTGCGCTGGCCGAGACGAGCAGTGTATCGAGCGTCATCGCCCCGGTGGTGGCACGCGCAATGGTCACGGCCGCCGGGCCATTGGCACGCGCCACAAGGCCGGTGCCGGACAGCAGCCGCGCCAGTGCATCGCGCCACGGCAGCTTTGCGTTGAGGCCCGCCGAATGACGTCCTTGCGTGAGCGAGGCGTCGTAGTTCAGCTGCAATCCGCTCTGCTGCGCAAAGTTGTTCAACGCGTCGCTCAGCGAGCCAGCGGGAATGGCATAGGCGTTCACGCTGCCGTTCTCTTGCGCCATCGCGCCGGAAGCGAACGCAGTCATACCCCCGGTCATGGTGGTGCCGGCTAGCAGTGCGGCTACCAGCAGGCGTGCGCCGCCATGACCCATTTTCTCGTACATCGAATTGACCCCAATATGGTTGCGAGATGGCGCAATCACGCTGTTGCGACGCATTCTCAATAATGGAGACGGGGCGGGGCGGGAAAAGACGACTAAGGGCTGCAAATTTTTTGCGGTTCAGCGGTGGAGCACGATCAGGCGATCCGAAAACCGGAAAGACCTGAGATTCAGGCTGCGCTCGATGCTGTCGACCGCCTCAAGCGGGTGGTCGAGATCGTAGACGCCGCTGACCTTCACGTCCGCCGCTGTTCCCGTGACGGAAAGATAGCCGTGTCGATAGCGCGCGATTTCGGCGACGACTTCGCGCAAGGGGCGGTTGACCACGACGAGCCGGCCTCGCGTCCAGGCGGTGACCCCATTGCCGGCGGCTTCGACAGCGCCCAGTGTCTCGGCATCGAAATCGACGCGCCGGCCTTCGTCGACGATTGCGGAGCGACCACCGCCGATAACCCGGACCCGATGTTGGGTCACCACGAGTTCGGCGATCCCGTCCCGCTCGCGCACTGCGAAAGCCGTGCCAAGAGCGGTGGCGCTGCCGCCCGCGGCTTCGACAGTGAACGGGCGGCTGCGGTCCGGCGTCACTTCGAACAGCGCGCTTCCTTCAAGCAGGCGCACCTGGCGGCGGGTGGCGGAAAAGTCGTGAACGATGGCCGAACTGCTGCCCAGCGTCACGTGTGAGCCGTCTTCCAGCGTCAGCAAACGGCGTTCGCCTACCCCAGTGGCATAATCCGCGCGCAGGCGGGTCGGCCAGTCGCCGAACGAGGTGAATGCCGCCAGCGCTATCGATGCGGCGACTGCCGCTCCGGCCCACCGTCGCGGCTTGCGGGCGGGAGGGGTGGAGGAGCTGCGGTTGCGGCCGAATATACTCCGGCGTTTGAGCGCGATTGGCGGCAAACCGGTGGGTTGGGTAGCAACGGATGCCGGATCGCTGTCCATCAGGCACCAAAGCTCTTCCAGTCGTTCAAGGGCGCGGCGATGGTCCGGCTCGGACAACCATTCCCGAAAGGACCGCTCATCTTCAGCCGACAATTCTCCTCCGTCCCGGCGGACGATCCAGTCTGCGGCGGATTCTGCAATGGCGGCCGGAATGGTGGCGCGAGGTGCGTTTTCGGTCACGGTTCCGTCCCTTCGGTCGGCTTTCTCATCAACCATGACGGAATTGTCCCGCCAAACACGACGCGGCCAGACGAGATGCCGTCAGGCAAAGCTGGGCGACTGTTGTGGATCGCACTGGGCATCACGCCTCCCCTTCGATTTCGCCGAGCCGGGTGGCCAGCGTCAGCAGGGCGATCCGTAATTGCTTTTCGACCGCGCCCCGGGTGATGCCGAGGCGGTCGGCGATGACGGCTTGGTCGAGGCCATCGAACTTGCGCAAAATGAAGATTTCCCGGCATCGGGGAGGTAGATCTGCCACCAGTTCGCGCACCATGCGCAGGCGATCTGCCGCAAGGACTTGCCGCTCGGCATCCGGGCTTTCATCGGCGACGGTGATGCCGGCCTCTTCGTCTGCCAGCCAAGGCCGCCACTTGCCGCTGTCCCGCGCCCTGTCGTTCACCAGATTGCGGGCCACGCGGTAGAGAAAGGCGCGGGGGTTCTCCACCCGGCCCGCGCGAAGCGACGGAATGGCCCGGGCCCAGGTTTCCTGCACGATATCGGCGGCAACCGGCGGCGAATCCACGAGCGAACGGACATAGGCGAACAGCGCGGCCTGATGGGAACCGACGATGGCGGCATCGCCCCCGTTCACGGTGTGGCCGCCGACGTCGCCCCGTCATCGATCAGGAAGACGATGGGTAGGGAGACGGCAAGTTCGTCCGGAAGCCCGCTTGGGATCGGGGGGAAGGGTGCCGCCCTTGAGACGATGGCCAGCGCGGCTTGATCGAGGGCGGAATGTCCCGTGCTGGAAACGATCACCGCATCCAGCAAATACCCGTCGCGATCGATGCGGAAGAGGAGGGAGCCTGTCCCCTGCGCATGATGTTGAAGCGATCCCGCCGGATAGCGGCGCTGGCTTTCCAGCCGCGCGATCAGGGCCCGGCGATAGGATAGGGCAAGGTCCGGCAGATTGTCCGACAGGCCGCCGGTGGCAGCAGCGGCGGGCGGTTCAGGGGCGTTTGTCGCGAGTACTTCTGCGGTGCGAACGGGCAGGGGCGTAGCGACATGGGGCGGGGCCGATGCCGGGATATGTCGCGGACGCACCGCTTGGGCGTTCGGCTTGTCGTGCACGGGCGCGGGCGAATGGACGTTGAATGTCACCAGCGTGGCAGGCACCGCGTGATTCGGCGCGCCTGCTTGCAGCCAGCCGAACGTGATGGCGGCAACGGCGGCTGCCGCCACGTGAACCCCGGCCGTAATGGCAACGGCGGCCGCGCGCACCGATGCGCCGTTTCCACCCTCTTGGTTGGAACGGCGCAAGCGGCAGAGGAAAGGCGGCGGGTTCACGCGCGGTGAAGGGTGAGGGGGTGCTTGCTTACCGCCTGGTTCTCACAGCGTGCCGCGAAGCGTCAATGTGAAGGCGCGGGGCGTCGCGAAGCGTGCGCTGCCGATATAGAGGCCCGAGTAATACTTCTTGTCGAAGACGTTATCGAGGTGCGCGGTAAGCGAGAAATGTTCCGAGAAACGGTAGTTGGCCAGAAGGTCCAGCGTCGCAAGGCTGCCCTGCGTGTAAATTTCGCCATTGGGGCCGGTACCGTCGGCCGTGGTCTTGCTCTGCCACTTGAGGTTTCCGCCCACCATCAAGGCGTCGAGCGCGCCGGGCAGCCGGTAGGTGGTGAACATCTTGAAGGTGTTCTTGGGGATCTGCGGAAGCTGGCGAACCCCATCGCGATCCTCGGCCCGGGCGTTCGCGAAGCCGCCCGCCACGCGCCATCCGGGCAGGACTTCGCCGTTGACTTCAAGTTCGAAGCCCGATGATTTCATGCCCGATACCGCGTGATAGGCGGAGCTGCCGTCCGGCGCGAAGATGCCGGGGCCGTCTGCCAGGGCATAGTTGTTCTGCTTCATCCGGAAGACCGCCGTGCTGGCGCTCAGCTTGCCGTTAAGGAAATCCGCCTTCAGGCCTGCCTCGTACGTGTCACCTTCAAGCGGAGCAATCGTATCGCCGTCCACGGTGCGTTCCGTCTGCGGGTCGAAGACGCTGGCGTAGCTGATATAGGCCGAGATGGCCTTGCTGAAATCGAGGACGATGCCGGCGTAGGGCGTGAACACGGCTTTCTCGTCGGTTACCGATGACCACGTGCGCACGCCGCCCGCGGGCTGCGAATAGCTGTCCTGCTTCCACCATGTCAGGCGTCCGCCCGCGATCACCGACAAGGGGCTGATGGGCTTGAGGCGCGCCACGCCGGCGATCCCGCTCGTCTCGACGCGATTGCCGCCGAGATCGCCCGTTGCCGTCAAATCGGGTTTGGGCGTGTCGCCATTGGGGAAGAATGCGTAAGCATTGATCGGTTTCGCGTAATCGCTCCCCGACCACCAGCCGGGGTAAAGCGTCTGGTCATCGTCGGACCGCGCGTGGCTAAGCGTCAGGCCGATGTGCTGCTCCTGGCCCAGAACTTCGAAGGTCCCGCGCAAGTTGGCATAAATGGCATTGAGCGTGAGGTCCGAGGCCCAGCGCGTCGAATACAGGGTGCCGCCATCCCCGGTATCCTTGTCTATCGCGCTCCCGAAAAAATAGCCGATAGTTTCGTCATAGGAACCGGACTTGTGCTCGGCGTCGATCTGCAAGTGCCAGTTCTTGTCGAAATCGTGCGCCAGTGACGCGAAGATGTTGACGCTTTCGCGCTTGAAATCGGACCAGTTTGCGCCGCCGTTGGTCGATCGTGCAAAATCAGTCGTGGTTCCGTCTGTGAAAAACAGCGGTACGCCTCCGCGAGAGGCACCCTTGTTGCCGAAGTTCTGGTATTCCACGCCGACCGTCAGCAAAGTGGACGGCGCCAGATCAGCCTCGACGATGCCGTAGAGCGCCTGGCGCTTGACGTGCTCGCGATCGATGAAAGTGTCATTGTCCTGCCAGGCGCCAGAGACGCGGGCGCGGATGTGGCCGTCGGCCGTTACGGTCCCACCCAGGTCACCTTCCAGGCGGTACATATCCCAGGAACCGACGGTTGCGGCCGCGGTGGCCGTGAGATCCCTGCCGGGACGCTTGCGGATCATGTTGATTGCCGCGGAGGGCTGTCCAGTGCCCGTCATCATCCCGGCCGATCCCCGGATGACCTCGATCCGGTCGTAGGCGATCATGTCCGCCGTATCTTCGGTGAAGCCGTAGATCTTGGTGGGCCGGGCGATGCCGTCCACGAGATAGTTTTCGATCGCGAAGCCGCGGGCTGTGTAGTTTGTGCCGTCGGTCCCAAGCGCGCTGGATTGATTGGACTGTATGCCGACGATCTGCGCCATCACGCCGGAGATGTCGTAAAGCCCCTGTTCCTGCATACGCACGCTGTCCAGGACGGTCACCGATTGCGGGGTCTCGCGCGATGAGAGACTGAGGCCGGTGGTTCTTGTCTCACCCGTAACCACGATCGGGTTCTCCTCCGGATCCTCAGTCGCGGTTTCGGCGCGGGCGCTGCCAAAGCTCATCAACCCGATAGCTAATGTAGATGCGACGCAATAGCGCATTCGGCTTCTGGTTGTGATTGTCATTGTGGGCCCCCTGATGCAGCGCACCGGAGAAACCGGCGTCCTTATGCCCGCTGGCGTCTAATGCGAATGATTTGCAAATGCAATAATGCAAAAAACGTTCACGTTCACTGTTCGATGTTCCAGGCGCGCACGACACCCTGACCAGCGTGGAACCCGTGAAAGTCTATGGGGCGGGAGCTACGGTCGCCGCCAACCCGGGCCGCGCGTGTGTGGAACTGACGGCGCAGCTCGAACCTGATTGCGCACCGAGCGTTGCAGGTCGGTGGCGGTTCGGTCTACCTGGATCTTGGTATAAGACGGCGAGCACTGCCCCCTTTGGAGAGCGACATGGCTGACAACGATCCCCCCATCATGGTCTCTCCACTTTCCCGGATGGTCAGCGAGGATGGCATTACGGTTCGAGTGGAGATATTCAAACTCGAAGCGGACGAAGGCTGGACGTTGGAGGTGATCAACGAAACCGGCACTTCAACAGTCTGGGAGGACCCGTTCGATAGCGATGCGTCAGCCTTCGAGGCGTTCAAACGCGCGGTGGAGATCGAGGGAATAGGTACTTTTCTCGACGATGATGGTGAAGGTTGGACCACCATTCATTGATACCATCCTGATTGGGCCGCCCGGCATTGTCTGCGGCGTCATCCAGGCGGCTGCGGGCTGGCTTTAAGCCTTTTCAGGATGGAGTGGGTGCTCCATTAGTTCATAGCGATCCCAGCAAGGGCGGCAGGCTTTCGCGACCCTGAGCCGCCGCCGTCGTCCCTTAAATCAGTCGTGTTACTGCGCCCGCATTGCCGCACGAACCGCTCAAACTGTCGGCAATGGGTTGGCTTATTCCGCCGTTCACGTCACATTGCTGCAATGCAATATTCCTCCAAGGCGCTTCTTGCCATCGGGCCTCCGGTCCTGTTTGCGCTTTGCGGCGCCGCCGGCCGTTACACTTTCCAGCTGGTGGAGACGCGCTACCAGATCCTTACATTCTGGATGATCGCGGCTGCATTGGAGCTGTGGCGCCATGCCGAAGAACCGCAAGCTGGAAGCTGGAGAGCCGTCGCAAACGCCGGCGCCGCCACTGTCGCAATCATTGCTATGAAATGGCATATCGAGGGTGTCTCGCCGCTGCTCCTTCCCCTCATGGTTTAGCCCAGGGCGCAGTCCAGCGCTGCAATTGGCGAACTTTGCAGATCTGCGGTTCCAGCAGGACAAGGAAGGAACGGGTCGTTCCGCCACCGTTCTTCCATGGCACTTCGAGGCAGCGCCGAGTTCGGATAACCTGTAAATACTTTAGCGTAACTCAGATGATGAGGAGATGAATGTCCCGTTTCATGCCTCATTTTCAGCAGACGAACTCGTGTCGCGCTCCAAAGAAGTCCTCAGGATCAATCGCAAAGCCGGACGAAATGCACGCAGATTTCGTCACTCGCAGGTTGCGCTTCTCAAAATGATCGCGCGCAGTTTCCTCGTCCTTCACCCGCCAAACCAGCGCGTAAATGCCGTTCTGTGGCTTGTTGAGGAAGGCTCCGAGCGGGCCTTGTTCGGTGTCGTCAGGTTGGATGAAGGCAACCTGGATGTCGCCAACGCTCAGCAGCACGCGGCGGCCATCTTGGGGGAGTGCGGTCGCTCCGTCCTCGATGACGCGGCCATCCAGGACCGACGTGAAGAAGTGAATCGCCTTTTCGATTTCGCTGGTCACGCATGCGATATGGTCAAGCTGCAGCAATGACGACGCATGCCCGGTTCCGACGGAAGGGCCCCAGCCTCCCGGACGATCGTACGGGTCGTTCGGCATCGTGGAGGAGCAAACCTCCAGCAGAACACCGCCCGTGGATTCCGGCTTTACGAAGAAAAAGAAACCATAGTCGCTTGCAACTACGCCGCCGGCGTCCCGAATGGCCTGGCTGGCTGCCGGACCATCCTCGACCTTGAGCTCGAACGAATGAAAACTCTCGCCAATTTTGCTCGTCATCCGGGCAAACCCCTTGCTCATGTCATCGCGCGTTCGCGGTGCCATGGGTTCGATCGAATGATTGGTGACGTAGAGGAGCGCACAGTCCCGATCTTCTGCTGGAAAGTAGTTTTCGGCAAATACGAGGCCGCCCAAAGCGTCCTGATAGAGGAGACGGCATGCATGAAGATCGTAAGTGGCGTGAATGGTATGAATGACGCGTTGAACGGCGATTTGTGCATGCCCGGCCACGAAAATCTCCACATCGAAGTCCTTTCGTGCTTGGGTATTTTGCCTCGCCGAGT
Source organism: Novosphingobium sp. BL-S-32 (assembly GCF_056857055.1). NCBI lineage: Bacteria > Pseudomonadati > Pseudomonadota > Alphaproteobacteria > Sphingomonadales > Sphingomonadaceae > Novosphingobium > Novosphingobium sp. BL-S-32. Next base: position 720,253 of record NZ_CM166477.1, read on the forward strand.
GGAGCAAGCGTGCAGACAAACTCATCGTCAGGGTGAAGTAGTCGCGATTTGCGCAAGAGCTCACCGCTGCAATCCGGGAGACCGGCGCGACGATCGCCTTCGATGCTATTGGCGGCTGCACATTGGGCAGCGACATCCTGAGCGCAATCACCATTACTCTCGGAGCCGCGGCACTATCCGGTGAGGCGGAAGCTTCGGCGGACATGGGCCGGTCCTAAGCGAACCGGCCTCCTTTTTCATTTCGGAATTACTTCGATGCCCGAGACGATTGCGGGACCGTTGATCGGCTGAAACACCAGATCGAGTGTGCCGTCCGCGACATTGACCGCGATTTCGCGGGTCAGCGCTGTCCAGGCGGCCTTCGCTTCGCGGCGAACGTCGACGCGGGCCGCCGCGCGGCCTTCTGCCAGAACCTGGAACTGCCGCGTACCAACGCCCGCCTTCTCGTCCGGTTCGAAAAAGTGCATGTGGACCGTATAGCGCCCGTTCGGCACCGGGATCGCATAACGGAAATCGCCCTCCCGCCAGCTGCCATAGGGCGCCTGGTTCCTTGTGCCCAGCACCGGCCGCACCGGGCCCGGCTCTCCCCCGCGCGACATCGAGGGGCGGTCGCGGAAATGCGCCTCTCCGCCTTTTGAAAACACATCCGATCCCCAAAGCACGCCATCGGGTGCGCGCTGCTCCTCAAGAGTGCCCGCCCGGATATGATAGAGGCCGGGCCTTCCCTCGAAAGTCCAGGTAATGGCGTCCGAAATCCGCTTCCCGTCGCGCATTCCGGTTGCCTCCAGCCGGTTCTCGCCCGGGTCCAGAGTAACCTCGGGCCAACGGCAAATTCCGACCTCGCAGCGCGCCTCCCCCAGCGAGCGGCCGTTGAGGCTCAGCTGAGCCGTTTCGGTATTCGCATAGGCTTTCACCTCGACCACCGGATAGGGACGCGAGCTGTGGCGCCGTTCGGCCAGATAGAGGGTTGGCTCCTGCGACCAGTTCGCCTTGTAGAAATAGAAAGCATCCTTGCGGGTCTTGCGATCGAACGTGACCAGGCCCTTGTCATTGGTATCGGTAAGATCGCCTTCGAGCCTCAACTCGTTCGAGAAATCGAACATGTTCCATACCCAGCTCGCCCAGACATAAGGCCGCGCGGCGATCTGCTTCCAGCTTTCCTCCAGCAGGTGGCTCTGGAACTCCTCGGGATGAGGCCTTCCGAAAGCCGCGATCGCGCCGCCAAGCGGATCATCCGTATGCTGGGTCAGCGCGCCGCCTGCACCGTACTCGCTGATCGAAATGGGCTGATGCGCAAAACGGCCATGCAGCCGGTCGAGATCGCGACCCAGGAGATCGACGGTATTGCCATACCAGCCGTGATAGCGATTGTAGCCGATCACGTCGGTGACCCCCGCGACGCTGTCGAGCCCCGGCTTGTTATCTTCCGCGATGGTGCCGCAGCAATCCGCCAGCGTGGCAGGGCGCAAGGGATCTTCCGCATGGACAACGGCCTGCAAACGCTCAAGCAGAGGCCTGGCATTCGAAGTGCCCCGCCCCTTGGCCGCCTCCAGGTTGACCTCGTTGGCGATCGACCAGACCGCGATCGAGGGATGGTTGTATTCCTGCCGGATCAGTTCGCGCAGTTGCTGCTCGGCATTGGCAGCGAAGGCTTCGGTCGTCGTCTCCGAATACCAGGGCGCCGAGCGATCGACGAGCGGGATCTCGGCCCAGACGACCATGCCTGCCTCATCCATTTGCCGATAGGTCTCGTTGGCATGCTGGTAGTGCGCAAGGCGAACCGTATTGGCCCCGATTTCCCGGATCATCGCCGTATCCTGCGCGATATCGTCCGGTGTGATCGCCCAGCCTTTCCCCGGCCTGTCCTGATGCCGGGAGACACCGTGCAGCGCGATATGCCGGCCATTGAGCCAGAATCCGCTCTGCGGATCGATCCGCATGGTGCGAATACCGAGCGGTTGCTCCACTTCATCCACCACGCGCCCCGCATGATCGAGCAGGCGGACGTTTACGTGATAGAGGTAAGGGTCGCGCAGTCCGTCCCACAAGTGCGGACTGGCAAGGACGAGTTCGCTTGCGACCTCGCTGCGGCCCGCCCGCTCGCCCGCAGCCGCAGTGCGATACGGCACGAATGACGCCGCAGCGAACCTGCCATCCCGGTCGAGCACGCGGATCTGGAGCTTGCCCGCAGCCGCTTTCTTGGTGCCATTCTCAAGCCGTGTAAGAACGCGCAGGCCTGCCTTGCCGTTCTCCAGTGAGGTCGTGCTCGCATAGACCCCTGGGCCACCGAAGTCCTCCATCGCAATGCGCAAGGGGGCGGTCACAATCAGCGACGCCGGCCGATAGAGGCCGCCGTACATCGGCCAATCGCCGTTCATCGGGATCACATCGGCCGTCGGCGATCCCTTCTCCCGCGGAGAACTGTTGTTGACCCGAACGACCAGCACGTTCTCGCCGCTCGGCCTGAGCGCCGGCGTCGCATCGAACCGGAAGCCTGCAAAAGCGCCTGCATGGCGGCCGAGGTGCACGCCGTTGACCCAGACATCGGCAACGACACTGGCCGCATCGAATTGCACCCAGACGCGTCTGTTTCCGAGTTTGTCCGGCGTAGGGAAACCGCGCCTGTACCAGCCGCTGCCCTTGACGTTCTGGTAGTCTTCCCGCCGCTTCGCAGTCCCGCCCATCCGGTTCCAGTTGTGCGGCAGCGAAACCTTGTCCCATGCGGAAACATCGAAATCTGCACTCTCCGCGCCGGCAGGAAGATCGCCGAGGTGGAAGGACCAATCCGAACCGAGCGGAACGACCTCGCGCGCCGCCAGCGGCCCGAAAGCACCGGGAACGCAGAAAGAGCACATCGCAAGCAGGGCCGCACGCCTGGCGTGGCTAGGAAACGACATCTTTTTCTCCCCGAAAATTGGTAAGGCCTCTTTTGATGCCAATATCGCTGCCAAGCGCACTTCTTTCAATCTATCTCCCGTTATGTGGAAAATACAACCACAAATTGGAATAAGGGATTGGCCAATACAGATGCTGCCTCCACCAAACGGCGCGGCAGTCGCAACTCGATACACTCGCTCGTTGGCCTTCCATCGGAAACAGTTGGCCTTCCATCGGAAACAAGTAATCGCCAGAGCCGATCTCCACGGGGCACGCTTCGGTTCTGCCTATCGGTTGGCGCAAGCCATCCTCCAGTTAAACGCCCACTTGAAGTGGAAGGATCTGGTGCGGCTAAGTCGCACGGCGGTGGGTCGGGTCGTGCGGCTCACTTGCGAAGATGGGCAACGGAACGTTTCTCGGGTTTTGGCTCCAAGCAACGGGGTGTCCGACATCGTCCCTTACGACTGTTGAGCGTAATTTGACGCATTAACGAAGGGCTGGTTTCGGGGAAGGGGCGCGGAGCCCAGACGGTCCGCTATGTCGAAGGATTTCGGGTGCTTGCGTACGAAATCGAGACATGGAAGAATCCGCTGGCGACTTGCGCTGAGCTATAGGGAATTGTGTTTCGTGATGGTGTGGCCGGGGTGCGCACACGCGCTGCGATGCAGGCAAGAGCGGACGATCTCCGGGCGTCCCGGGGCCGTCGGCAGGCGCGTCGAGGCGGCATTGATGGTGCCGGCACTGGCGCCGCTCTCGTGCCGGCGGATCTGGAAATTACGCAGATCCTCCGCCGTTGCCATATCGGGCGGGCGGCCGAAGTAGGCCGCGAAACGCCGCACGTGCCTGATGTACTGGTCCTGTGTACGTGGCAGTAGGCTTCGCATCATCATATCGTGCAGCATGCGCTGACGTAGCGGAGTGACAGGGGCTTCAGTCGATGGGGCATAGGCATGGCAGGTTCCTCTCCTTGAAGGGAACTCCATGCTGGGACTGCGACTGCGTCTTACTCAAAGGCCTACTCTACTCCGCGACTTCGCCCCACGCGGCCCTCCCGCGCGAGCGGGTTCGTCCAAGTTGGCGGGAGCGGCTGCACGAACGCCGGCAATTAATGACAGAATCCCCTCGTCACCGTGCGGAAGATCGAACCTAGCCCGAGCTGCACGGTACTCAGGCAATTACAAGGATGCGCACTGCTTAAGTTTGGCGATTGCACAAACCGACAAGACTTTCGGCACGAACGCGGTTCTGCATAAGGCAGATGTCTGGTGCACCGCTCCGACTATTAGATGGCCTCGAACGCGTCGGACTTATGACCGCGCAGCCGGACAACGTCACGAACCGGAGGTTCGCCGAAATGCCGCGCATATTCGCGGCTGAACTGCGACGCGCTCTCGTATCCGACGGCAAAGGCCGCGCGCGCCGCGTCGGGGCTGACGGTAAGCAGGCGGCGTGCGGTCTGCAATCGCAGGCTCTTCTGGTACTGCAGCGGGCTCATGCCTGTTGCCGCCTTGAAGTGGCGGTGGAATGAAGGAACGCTCATTCCCGCGATCTGCGCGAGAGACTCCGTCCTCAGTTGCTGGTCGAAATTCCGGCGGACGCATTCAATCGCCCGGCGAATGCGGGACAGACGGCTATCCTCGCGTCCGATCTGTCGCAGCATCGAGCCGTGACCGCTTTGCAGGAGCCGATAGAGGACCTCGCGCTCGCGTGCGGGGCCCAGGATGGGAATGTCGCCGGGAGTATCCAGCAAGGCCAGAAGCTGCTCCCAGGCGAGAAGAATATCGGATGTGACCGGTGCGACGCCGAACCCGGCAAGCGGGCCCGCATCATCCGCATTCGCTGCGCCCGGGGGCAGTTCGGCGAGCAGTTCCGCCAGAACCTCCCGGTTGAGCGCAAGGCTCGTCACCAGATAGGGCCGATCACGCGATGCCTCGATCACGCAGCCGACTGCGGCAACTTCCACCGAAGTCACGAAGCAGGTTGCCGCGTCATAGCGCAGCACGCGATTGCCGATCGTGACCTGCTTGGCGCCGCGCAGGACCAGGCAGATCATCGGTTCATAGCGGCTGCTCATGGCCGAGCCCACCTCGTGCGCCGCGTGGATGCGCAGGCGCGGCACGGCGGTTTCCGGCACCGGGCCGCCGACATGGCGCTCCACGCGCCGGCACATGCGATCAAGCGTCTCCTGCATGGCACCTACTATCGTACTGCCGGTGGCGCGATTCAACCATGCTGATAGGATCAGGCAAGGCGTTGAGACGATCGGGCACCTGCATCGGCAATGCCGCGCCCATATGCCGGCCGTGACCTGCAGCCCGGAAATGTCGCCGGCCGCTGCCGCCACGCAAATGGAGAGCATCATGACCCAGCAATTTGGCGCGACTTCGACGACCGATGACGTGCTTGCAGGCATAGACCTTAGCGGAAAGCGCGTGTTGGTGACCGGCGCATCGGCAGGCATCGGTGTCGAAACCTGCCGTACCCTCGTCGCCCACGGCGCCGATGTGGTCGGCGCGGCGCGCGATCTGAAGAAAGCCGAAGCTGCGACGCAAGGCATGCGCGCGGCGGCCGAAAGCAGTCAGGGCAGCTTCGAACTCGTGGAACTGGATCTCGCGTCGCTCGCAAGCGTGCGCAGCTGCGCGGACCGTCTGAACGCGGATGGTCGGCCGTTCGACATCGTGATCGCCAATGCTGGGGTCATGGCAGCGCCGTTCGGACATACGCAGGACGGTTTCGAAACCCAGTTCGGCACAAACCATCTGGGCCATTTCCTGCTCGTTAACCGTATCGCCTCGCTCCTGAAGCCGGGTGGCCGGCTCGTGAACCTGTCGTCGGCCGGGCATCGCTACGGCAACGTGAGCCTTGACGATCCGGGCTTCGAACAGACCCCGTACGATCCGTGGGTCGCCTATGGTCGCTCCAAGACCGCCAATATCCTCTTCGCCGTCGAGTTCGACCGGCGGCATCGGGATAGCGGCATTCGCGCCACGGCCGTGCATCCCGGCGTCATCTGGGAAACCGAACTGTCCCGGTACATGACCGAGGAAGACAAGGAGGCACTGGTTGCCACGATCGGCGCCGGCCTTGAAGCTGCGGGCCAGCCGCCGCTCGTCTACAAGTCGATCCCGCAAGGCGCGGCAACCTCGGTCTGGAGCGCGATCGTCGCGGAACCTTCCGAAATCGGCGGCCGCTATTGCGAGGACTGCCATGTCGCGGAAATGCAGGAGAGCGAAGGCCTGCGTGGCGGCGTGCAGCCCTATGCCCTCGATCCGGAAACCGCGAAGGCGCTTTGGGCGAAGAGTGAGGAACTGGTCGGCGAGCTTTTCTGAGGACGTCCGTCTGGCCAAGCTGGGAGCAAATACAATGAAGTATCGTACATTGGGCCAAGACCTGAAGGTTTCCGCCATCGGCGTGGGCTGCATGCCGATGATCCGCGAAGGCAACATCAACTATGGCCTTGCGGACGACGATGTCTCCACGCGAACGATCCACGAGGCGATCGATCTGGGCATCACCTTCTTCGACACCGCCGAAATGTATGGCCCGTTCCGTAACGAGGAACTGGTCGGCGCGGCCATCAAGGGGCGCCGCGAAGGACTGGTCATCGCCACGAAATTCGCGATGCGCTGGGATGGCGATACGCCGGTCGGCGTGGACGGCAGCCCCGAAAACGCACGGCGTGCCTGCGAAGGATCATTGAAGCGGCTGGGCATCGACACGATCGACCTGTTCTATCAGCATCGCGTTGATCCGCAGGTCCCCATCGAAGAAACGATCGGCGGCATGGCGGACCTCGTCAAGGAAGGCAAAGTGCGCCACATCGGCCTGTCGGAGGCTGCGGCCGACACCGTGCGCCGCGCCGCGAAAGTTCATCCGATCGCCGCCTTGCAAAGCGAATATTCGATTTGGGAACGCGATGTCGAAGGCGACATCCTTTCCGCCTGCCGCGAAAACGGCATCGGGTTCGTTCCCTATAGCCCTCTGGGGCGCGGCTTTTTGGCTGGGGGCATCCGCAGTCTCGACGACCTGCCCGCGAACGACTGGCGGCGCAACGATCCGCGGTATTCGCCGGAGAACATGCCCCGGAACCTGGCGATCGTCGATGCGATCGCGTCAGTCGCGCAGCGTCACGGCGTGTCCAATGCACAGATCGCGCTCGCCTGGCTACTGGCTCAGGGAGAGGACATCGTGCCGATCCCCGGCTTCAAGCGCAGCGAGACCTTGCGGGACAGCGTCGGTGCGCCCGATGTGGACTTGTCGAGCGATGACCTCGCCGCGATCGAGGCCGCCGCTCCCAGCGGCAAGACGGCTGGCCCGCGCTACAATGAAATGGGCATGTCTCGCGTAAAGCTTTAATCGTCGGCTGTATTCGTCCCGGCTGGCCGGCCGGTCAAAGGCTGGTCGGCCGGGTGCTTGACGCTTGCATTGCCTTCTATGCGGCTCAATGCCGGCTTGCGGGAACAACCTTGCGTCGTTGGCAACAAGACCGACCATGAACGTATTTATCCTGTACAGCTTTCGGCGATGCCCTTTCGCGATGCGCGCGAGGCTGGCGTTGTATGTCAGCGGCACGTCCCTGGAACGATCTAATCATCGTTCCTGAAACCTGACGTTCGCAGAGAAATAATCTCTGCGTGGGATTGTGCAAAAGCCAATGCGCGACCACGTTGGCATTCCAACAGGGAATGACGATTTGGATCGATTATCGACGTTGCGATTGCTGACGCGTGTTATCGAACTGGGCAGTTTCACGCGTGCCGCGCACGAACTCGGCTTGGGGCAACCATCCGCCAGCAAGCAGATTGGCTCTCTTGAGGCGCATCTTGGAACGCGGTTGCTGGAGCGCACATCTCGCGGACTCAGGGCGACTGCAGCAGGCCTGGACCTCTATCATTCTGCGCTGCGCCTGATCAGTGACCTTGAGGAAACCGAAGCGCGTATCCGCGACGGATCCACTGCGCCAAGTGGACTCGTCCGCGTTGCCACTCCTCCTGTCCTTGGTCGCATGTACATCATCCCGCGCCTGCCTTCCTTTCTTGCGCAGTTCCCGCAGATCGAGGTCGAGTTCACCGCCGGCCAACCGTTTGCCGATCTGGTCAAGGACGGAGTCGATGTGGCGCTGCGCGTCGGCGAGCTTGGTTCTTCGGGCCTGATTGCCCGCAAGATCGGTGAGATGCAGATGATCACTGTTGCTTCTCCAGACTACCTCGCCAGGCATGGCACTCCAGCGGACCTGCGAGATCTGGCACGCCATAAGCTCATCGCTGCCCAAACCGGCGGGCGGGCCATCGAATGGCGGTTCAGCGGTGAGGAAGGGACTGTTGCGATCATGCCGACAAGCGCGTTTCGCTCGAACGATGGCGAGGATTTGCGGGCCGCTGTGCTCGCAGGAATCGGCATCCTGCACGGGCCGGGCGCGCTGTTTCATGCGGATCTGGAAGCAGGCAGGATCGTCAGAATTCTCGAAGCCTATAAAGCGGGTACCGATCCGATCCATCTTGTCACGCCGGGCGGCCGCAAAATGCCATATCGTGTACGCGTCTTCATCGATTTTCTCGCGGCGACCTTCGCTAGCCAGCCCGGCCTTCAGATACCCTGAGCATTCTTGCAGGGAATGGTTGCTATGCTCTTCTGCTGCCTACTGCACAGGAGGAGCGGGCCCTAGATCCGGCTGATGTCGCCAAGACGACGCCAACCAGATCAGGACCGTATCATGTTGAAGACCAACCAGCCGATCCAGCCAAGCGATGCTGCAGATAAGCTTGCAGCGGCGGAAACCCTCTACCGCTTCGCCGCCGGCATCGACCTCAAGAATTCCGATCTGCTCGCATCGGCCTTCGCGGCGGACGCCGTGTCCGATTTCAGGCCTGCCGCGGCCAAGGCCGGTTTCGAATATCCGGTGCTGCAGGGGCGGGAGAATATCGTCGCGGCCCTATCCGGATCGCTCAAGTCCCTCGATACCACGCATTCGGTGAGCAATCCGCGCGTCACCGTCGATGGCGACCGGGCTCGCCTTGATGCACTGATGGAGGCGCAGCATGTGCCAGCAGCCGACCATTCGCGGCACTATCTCATGAAGAACCGCTACGATGTCGAACTGGTTCGCGGCGATGATGCTTGGGTCATACAACGCGTCACGATCGATAACGTCTGGCGTTCCGGCGATCCGTCGGTGCTCTCCGTCATCTGAAGACCGAGCGGTAGCGACCGATACCATCGCAACCATGCGAAATTCCGGCTTTCGCCGAGAGGGAAGATTTCATGAGATTAATGGGAAAAGTCGCGCTCGTCACGGGCGCGTCGAGCGGCATCGGTGCGGGCATAGCCCGGGCTTTGGGCGCCGAGGGGGCGAGCGTCATCGTGAATTACGCCACCAGCAAGAACGACGCCGACGCGGTGGTGGCATTGATCGAAGCTGAGGGCGGAGCAGCAACTGCCCTCCAAGCTGATATGTCGAAGGAGAGCGATGTTGTCCGTCTTTTCAACGACGTCATCGCGCGGCACGGCAAGCTGGATATTCTCATCAACAACGCCGGCGTTGCAAAGTTCGAGACGGCGGAGAGCCTGACCGAAGACGCCTTTCACAAGCAGTTCAATGTGAACGTGCTTGGCTACTTCCTCGCCATCCGCGAGGCGGTCAGACATTTCGGCGAGGACGGTGGCAGCATTGTCAACATCAGCTCGATCCTCAGCACGCATCCATCTCCCGGCACCAGCATCTATGCGGCGACCAAAGGCGCGGTCGACACCATGACGTATGCGCTGGCGCGTGAACTTGGCCCGCGCGGCATCCGCGTGAACGCCGTCATGCCCGGCTATACCAACACCCGGGCGACCGAAGGTAATTTCGCGGGCGAGCTTGGCGAAAGGCTGCTCGCCGAGACGCCGCTCGGACGCTTCGGCGAGCCGGAGGACATTGCGCCCACCGTCCTGTTCCTGGCATCGGACGATGCCCACTGGGTCAGCGGCGAGTCTATCAGGGCCACCGGCGGCGCACGCGGCGTCTGAAGCGTCAGGGCCGGCCCCGCTCCAAAATCTGCGCCCTGCGAAAGCAGACCGGGACGTGGTCGTGGGTGATGCCGACGGCCTGCATCCAGGCATAGACGATCGTCGGCCCGACGAACTTGAAGCCTCGTGCCTTCAGATCTTTCGCGAGGGTCACCGACAGCGCGGTCTGCGTGTCGGTGACCCTGCCTTCGATCGGCTTGCACGAAGTAAAGGACCAGCAATGGGTGGCGAAATCCTCGCCGCGATCCTGCTTGTCCTCCATAGCCAGGCCCTCTTGCCGCGTCACTGATCGACGATACGGGTGTCGGCGATTGTCTCGGCAAAGCCGATGCCGAACAGCGTGGCCGGGGTCTGGAAGCCCGGTCGCGCCTCGCCGCCCACAACCCGCCGCGCTGCTTCTGCTGCCGCGATCGTCGTGAACGTATAGCCGTTTACGGTATCTAGCAGCGAACGAACCACGGTACCGACCTCGCCGGTCACTTCCACCGCCGCCTGATAGCGATTGGCTTCGCGCTGTTCCAGCGTGGGGCCATCAGGCATCTGCGCCAGATCGCCCTCGGGGAAGGCGCCCTCCGACACATGGACGAACGTCTCGATGTTCGGGATGCCCGTGGCGCGCCAGATCGTGATAAGATCGGGCAGCGTTACCGGGAAAGATGTGGCCGGCCCCCTGCCGAAATCGAAGGTGCGGACCTCATCCGCATTGCGGCTGACCAGCGTGCCATCGACGCGCTGGAGTGTCTGCGCCGTCACATTCTCGCTGGCACTGATTGCCGACCCACGGGAAAAGCCGCCGGTGACGTGCAGCGCGATGCTGAGCTTGGAGGGAGCGGCGACGCGCTTCGCTGCGTGTCCCGCCAGTGATCCGAGCATCGCCACGCTTCCGCCGCTACCGGGCAACAGCATTACGCCGGCCGCCTGGGCCTCCGCATCCAGTGTCTCGGCAAGGCGGTAGCTGTCCATTTCGGCCGCGATGTCGAGATAGTGGACCTCGGCCGCCAGGCAAGCGCGCATCATTGGCTCGGCCGTATGCATGAAGGGACCCGCACAGTTCAGCAGCACGCCGATATCCACCATCGCTGCCTCAGCGGCGGCTCGGTCATCGACGGCGAACAGCCGATATTCGACGTTCAGTTCCGCGGCGAATAAGTTGAGCCTGCTTTCGTCCTTCACTCTTCCGGCGATGACGAAGTCGAGGCCGTGTGCCCTGGCGTTGATGGACGCCATGCGACCGGTGTAGCCGGCAGCGCCGTAAATCATCAATTTCGTCATATCAGTGCTGCCAGTTCTTGTAGGTGAATTCGAGGCTGTATCCGTCCGGGTCCAGCACGTTTGCGGCGTAATAGCGGGGATCGTAATGGAGCCGGGGGCCGGGCGGTCCGTTGTCGGTCGCACCCGCCGCGATGGCCGCGGCGTAGGCCGCATCCACCTCTGCGCGCGAACTGGCGATGAAGCCGACATGCGCGGCCCCGCCCTCGACGGAGCCCCGTCGAAGCCAGAAGGCCATCCGGTTGTCCTTGCCGAAACCTTTGAGGTCCGGGTGGCCCGGAGGGCCATCCTTCCCGTCGTAGTCGACCCGCTGCGTGATCCCCAGCGGCGCAAGTGCGGCGGTGTAAAAGGCGATCGAGCGATCGAGATCGCTGACCGACAGGAAGACGTGATCGAGCATGTGGCTCTCCCGTTCAGATGATGTAGCCGCCGGCGATTTCGATCGCCTGCGCATTGACCCAACGATTGTGGTCAGAGAACAGCCCCGCGATGACGCCGCCGACATCATCCGGTTCGCCAACGCGGCCGAGCGCGGTTTGCGCGGCCAGCACGGCTTCAAACTCGTCGTTGAGACCGCCGCCGAGCTGGGTGCGGATCGCGCCCGGTGAGATCGAATTGGCGCGGATGCCGCGATGCCCGAACTCCTTCGCCATGTAGCGGGTTAGAACCTCTAGCCCGCCCTTGAAGCTGGCATAGGGTGCGACACCGGTGGTTGCGATGCGCGTGGTTGCGCTTGCGACATTCACGATATGGCCGCCATCGGCCATGATCGGCAGCAACGTCTGCGTCAGGAAGAATGGCCCTTTGAGATGGACGGCGAACAGGCCGTCGAATTCCGCTTCCGTGACCGTCGCTATCGGATTGAAGACGCCATATCCGGCGTTGTTGACGAGGCCGTCGAAATCGTCTCGGTCCCAGCGAGCCTTCAGCGCCACCTGGACAGCATCACGGAAGGCGGGAAATGCCGACGTGTCTGCAACGTCAAGTTTCAGCGTGACGGCCTTGCCGCCATCCGCCTCGATATCGGCCGCGACCGCCTCGGCGCAAGCAGGGTTGCTGTTGTAGGTGAGGATGACCCCCATGCCTTCCTTCGCGCAGAGGCGAGCAGCGCTGGCACCGATGCCCCGGCTCCCACCGGTGACGATGACGATTTTCATTGGATAGCTCCTCACGATGTTGTCGAGCCTTGAACTACGCCGATGGGCTGGACGGCGCTTGCCGGATCCTCCTCGATCCATGCCTATTTCTGCTTTTGGGTTGGCCCGGTACGCTGCGCGTGAGATGATCGTGCTCATGAACACGAACCTGACCGAACTGCGACGCCTGGCCGCGCACGCCGAAAATCGGCGTACCGACACGGGCATCCCTCGGGTGGCGATGGTGCAGGGCGAGATCCCTGAACATCAGTTGGCAGCGGTCTATGATCCGATGATCAACCTCATTCTCACTGGATCGAAGACGATGACAGTCGGAGACCGCACACTGCGCTACGATCCGGCCACCTATTTCGTGATGTCGGTCGATCTGCCCGCCGTGGGCTCGGTTCATCCGGCAGAAACCGGCGAGCCCTATCTGGCAGTGAGCCTCACTCTGGAGCCGACGATTGTCGCAAATCTGCTGACGGATCTGCCCAAACCTGCTGGAGGCGATCTCTACAGCCCAGGTTTCTCGATTGCGCCGGTCACGGACGAACTGCTCGACGCCTGGGTTCGAATGTTACGCCTGATGGAGCATCCTGGCGACATCGCCGCGCTGGCTCCCGCTTATGAGCGCGAAATCCTCTACCGCGTCCTTCAGGGACCCCATGGCTGGATGCTGCGCGACATCGCTGCGCCCGGAACGGCGCTCTCGCGTGTCAGCATCGCCATCCAATGGATCCGCGAGAATTTCACCAAACCACTGAGAGTCGAGGCTCTTGCTGCGATGGCAGCGCTCAGCGTTTCTGCGTTTCACCGGCACTTCAAGGCGGTCACGGCGCTCAGCCCGCTTCAGTATCAGAAACGGATCCGGCTGCTTCACGCCCGATCGCTGTTAATCGCTGGAGAGGGAAACGCGACCTTGATTGCGTTTGGCGTAGGCTACGAAAGCCCCACCCAGTTCAGCCGGGAATACTCGCGCTATTTTGGACTGCCACCGTCTAAGGATTCATTGCAGATCGTGCACAGCGTCCACAAGACGATGGCCTAGCCGACGGCCGTCAGGCGCTCGTGGCATTTTGAGGTAGTGCGAGTGAAAGCATTCAGCCTTTGCATTCGTTCTAACTCGCGATAGGCGCGCGGCATGATGAACATTCCCTGGGACCAGCCTGCAACGCTGATCGATCTGGACGGCAAGACGCCGGTGATCGGATCGATGCTCGAATGCGTGATGCACTTCGCGCTCTTCAAGCCTTTCGCCAAGGAGCAGGCGCGCATCCTGCTGACGCGGCCCGTGTTTCGTGAAGGCCGCAAGACCCGCACCTGGGTTCTCAATCCCGACGAGATCCAGAAACTGGTCGAGCGCCTCAATGCCGAGAGGAAGGCGGCCCAGTAAGCGCGCGCGTTCAGGCCGTATCCCTCGCGCCAATCGTGGCGGACAGGGCGAGGATCGTGCGCGCGTGCCGCAAGGCCACGGCTTCACGGTCCGCGCCATAACCACCGCCCAGCGTACTCGCCAATGGAATGCCGCGCCGTTTCGCTTCTGCCGCCACGAAGCGATCGCGGTCCGCAAGGCCTTCGTCGGTCAGGGACAGTCGGCCAAGCTTGTCGTCCTTATGGGCATCGACCCCTGCCTGCAGCAGGACCAGTTCCGGCACGAAATGATCGAGGACCATGGGCAGCGATCCGGCCAGAGCTTCCAGATAGTCCGCATCGCCGGTTGCATCGGGTAGTGCGACATCCAACGAAGAGCGCGCCTTGCGTGTCGGGAAGTTCTTCTCGGCATGAATGGAAAGCGTGAAGATGTCGCTGCGCCCTGCGGTCAGGGCCGCAGTGCCATCGCCCTGATGCACGTCAAGATCGAGGATCAGGATGCGCGAGACGTTACCCTCCTCGATCAGCCTGTTGGCGGCGAGCGCCAGATCATTGAACACGCAATAGCCCGCGCCGGTATCGGCCAGGGCGTGGTGGCTGCCGCCGGCGGAATTTGCCGCATACCCGTGCTGCAGCGCCAGCTTCGCGGCCAGCCATGTTCCACCGGGGGAGAGCTGCGATCGCCGGGAGATACGCTCGTCGATCGCAAAACCGATCCGGCGCTGCTTGGCCACCGGCACCGCGCAATCGATGACTTCATTGACATAGGCCGGGTCGTGGACAGCCTCGAGCCATTCGCGCGGCATGACTTCGGGCGCATGGACCGTCATGGCTACGCCGCTTTCGCCCAGCGCCCGCATCACCAGCGCATACTTGTCATGCGGGAAAGTGCCCGTGCGTTCGGCTTCGACCACGTAACCGGGATGATGGACGATATGCAGCATGGCCTTGCAGGTAGAACGCCAAGACACACAGGTCGAGCAGCATTGCCGGGCGTAGGGATCTGACAATTTCAGTAGTGGGGCTTTCGCCATGGAAGGAGCAGGCCATGACCCTTGGCAGGTAAGGGGGAGGCATCGTTATCAGGCGAGAAGACTACGCCTGGCTGTGGCTCTCTGCGGGACTTTCGAAAGCATGGGCATAGCTGCCGGGTCCGGTGTTCGATTCAGCCATTTTCATGGCCGACCGATGGCCCAACCGGGAAGGCTGTCGGATGCATCGGAAATTAACGATGGTTTGTTGACGAAATTAATTGCATCGGATAATTCCGATGAATGGATATCGGTGATGCCCTCTCGATTCTCTCTGCCCTCGCGCACCCGACGCGCCTTGAAGCGTTCCGTCTGCTGATCCGGCACGAGCCTGAAGGTCTGACGACCGGCGCACTGGTCGAAGCTTCTGAACTGACGCAAAGCACATTCTCGACGCATCTGGCCGTTATGGCGAAGGCCGGGCTGGTGCTTTCCGAGAAGCGTGGTCGGCAACAAATCCAGCGGGCCAACCTGGACGCGCTGCGCGGACTGATGGTCTATCTGGCCAAGGATTGCTGCCAGGGGCGCGCCGAACTGTGCGAGCCGCTTCTGGCCCAACTTACCTGCTGCTGAAGAGGCAACGATGACGGATATCGTGATCTACCATAACCCGCTTTGCGGGACCTCTCGCAATGCCCTGGCCATGATCCGCAATGCAGGCATCGAACCTCATGTCGTCGAGTACCTGAAGACGCCGCCAAGCCGCGCGCTGCTGGTGGAACTCATCGAGCGGGCCGGTATCACTTCGCGCGCCCTGCTGCGCGAGAAGGGCACGCCTTATGCCGAACTGGGCCTCGGCGATGAGGCCTTGAGCGATGAGGTGCTGATCGATGCGATGATGGAGCATCCCGTGCTCATCAACCGTCCGCTGGTCGTGTCACCGTTGGGCGTTAAGCTCTGCCGGCCGTCCGAAGAAGTGCTGGATTTGCTGCCGGCCGGGCAACGCAGTACTTTCGTCAAGGAAGACGGCGAAGTCGTGGAAGGAACCCGGCGATGACTCTTTCGGTTCGCAGCGCAACGATCGACGATGGCCGGGCGATTGCCGCCGTCTACGCGTACCATGTCCTGCATGGTACGGCGACTTACGAAGTGGTACCGCCGACCGAGGCCGAGACCTTAGACAAGATACGGATGGTGACCGGCCGGAACTGGCCGTTCCTCGTCGCTTGCGATGGACCGGATTTGGTGGGCTATACCTACGCCACCCAGTTCCGCGATCGCCCCGCATACGCCTATGCCTGCGAGAACAGCATCTACGTGGCACACGACCGGCGCGGCGGCGGCATCGGCAAGCTGCTGCTCAAGGCCTTGCTGGAGGCCGCCGAAGCCTATGGCTTCCGGCAAATGGTCGCCGTCATTGGCGGTGCTGAACCGATGTCCGTTGCTCTGCACGATACTTGCGGTTTCGGGCATGTCGGCCGCCTGACCGGTATGGGTTGGAAGGCCGGACGCTGGCTCGACACGGTTTACATGCAGATCGCCTTGGGCGGCGGCACTGCGACTGCGCCTGCCACTTCCGGGAAGGACTGAGGACCTGCCAGCATCGCCTATTGGCTCAGTCGCCGTTTCGGTGCGGCGTGGTGCGTTGCCGGCCCTTCGGCCCTGATCGGTTCCTCCAATTTCTTCGAACGGGCTGTGGCCGCCGCCATCAGCCTCTTTGGCTTCAATTCCGGCGCTGTGCTGGCGACGGTCGGGGGCGTGCTGGTGGAAGTGCCGGCGATCCCGTCGATCGTCGCCTTGGTGAAGCGAACCCGCCCCTGGTACGAGAAAGGTATCCCTGCATGAGACTACGCGAACTCACCGCCCCCGATCATCTTCCTGCCTTGGACAAGGCCTTCGCGCTGGCGCGTCCCGCCAGCGGCCTTGGCCCGGACCAACCGCCGCCGCGCATCTTGCTGCTCTACGGCTCGCTGCGGGAACGCTCGTTTTCGCGCCTCGCCGTGGAAGAGGCGGCGCGCCTGCTGCAATTCTTCGGCGCTGAGACGCGGATCTTCGATCCTAGCGACCTGCCGCTGCCCGATCAGATAGCGGGAGACGACCACCCGGCCGTGCATGAACTGCGCGAGCATGCGCTTTGGTCGGAAGGCATGGTCTGGTGCAGCCCGGAGCGTCACGGCCAGATCAGCGGCATCATGAAGACGCAGATCGATCATCTGCCGCTACAGATACGCGGGATGCGGCCAACGCAGGGCCGCACGCTTGCAGTCATGCAGGTGTCCGGCGGCTCGCAATCCTTCAATGCCGTGAACTCGTTGCGCCTGCTGGGGCGCTGGATGCGGATGTTCACGATCCCCAACCAGTCTTCGGTGGCGATGGCCTACAAGGAGTTCGACGAGGATGGGCGGATGCGCGCATCGAGTTATTACGAGCGCATCGTCGATGTGATGGAAGAACTGGTGCGCTTCACGGTGCTGATGCGCCCGCACGCAGCGAAACTTGTCGACCGGTACTCGGAGCGCAAGGAAGCGGGAATTCCGGTCGATACTGCTGCCGATCGATAACGCGCCGATGTCGATCGTTCGTTTCGTCCTGTTTCTGCTTCGCGGGACCGTCGCGGGGTGAAGGAGCGACTTCTCCGGGCAACCAACGATGAGTGGATTCGTTAGGTCAGCACAGAGGAGAAAAACCATGAAAATCGTATTTGTCGCGGCGCTTGCTGCCGCGCTCGGGTCTTCTGTTGCCTATGCGCAATCGCACAATCCGGCGGTCAAGGATCCTACCGTCGCGACCACGAACCACGCTGCGAAGGGGCACAACTCCTTCACAGAAGACCAGGCTCGTGGGCGTATTGCCAAGGCCGGATACACGAACATCGGCAAGCTTACGAAAAACGAAAATGGCATCTGGCAGGGCAAGGCCATGAAGCATGGCAAGTCCGTAACGGTCGCTCTTGATTACAAGGGTAACGTCACCGTTCACTGAACCTGACCAGCGCGGAGAATGATCATGACAAAGACAATCACTCGTCTCTTCGACAATTATGCGGATGCTGCAGAGGCAATCCGTGAGCTTGAAAGCATTGGCGTGCCCCGTGACGACATCAGTGTCATTGCCAACAATGTCCATGGCGAACATGTCCATGAGGGCGTGACTGAGGGCGGGGCGGTCGCCGCAGGCACGTCCGCCGGTGCGGTGCTGGGCGGTGCCGGCGGCGTCCTGGCAGGTCTGGGAATGCTCGCCATTCCCGGGCTGGGTCCGATCGTCGCAGCGGGCTGGTTGGCTGCTGCCGCTGTCGGCGCAGGCGTGGGTGCGGTTGGCGGTGCGGCAGCGGGCGGCATTGTCGGCGCGCTCAAGCATGCGGGACACTCGGATGAGGAAGCGCAGATATATTCCGAGGGCGTAAGGCGCGGCGGGGTACTGCTGAGTGCAAAGGTGAACGACGCGGAGGTCGCTCGGGCCAATGCCGCAGTCGATACGGTGGGTTCCGTCGATATCGCGGCGCGCGGCGCCCGCTACCGAGAGTCCGGTTGGACCCGCTTCGACGAGAATGCTCCTGCCTATTCGGCCGAAGAGGTTGAGCAGGAGAGGGTGCGCTACGGACTGACGCCCCGGTACTGATCGGCCCCAGTCGCGCCCACATAGCGCATTCATCTTCCAGTCTGACGGCAGCTCGCTTCGCGGAGAGGCGAGCTGCCGATGCTATGTGCCCAGCGTAGGCGCGTGCATGCCGGTCAGCACATTTGAACGTATCGTCATTCTGGGGCTCGGGCACGACGAGGCGAGGGGGCGCAGGGGAACGGCGACGCAGGCGGAACGCTTCATTAGACAGGTTCGCCGGCCGTTTCGGCTTCGGCTGCCCTTTCCTCAGGAGTTGTCGCAATGTCTTCCCCGAAGGACGATCGCACCCCAGCCGCCGATAACGCACGCGAAGCCATCCGTCCCGGCAGCGGTCGGAATGAACCCCGTGAGAGTGCTGGAAATGGCGGCGAACTGCACCAGGAGGTCGCCAGCGCAAGCAGCGATCCCGCGGCATTTCTGACCGACAATTTCGGGCATCGCATTGCGGATAACCAGAACAGCCTGCGTGCGGGAGAGCGTGGCCCGTCGCTGCTGGAAGATTTCGTTCTGCGCGAGAAGATCTTCCATTTCGACCATGAGCGTATTCCCGAACGCATCGTCCACGCGCGTGGGTCCGGGGCGCACGGCGTGTTCGAGTGCACGCGCGCCATTCCTGAAATCACCAAGGCATCGATCTTCCAGAAGAAGGGCGCGACATGCCCGGTCTTCGTCCGTTTCTCGACCGTCGCCGGCGGCGCGGGGTCGGTCGACACGCCTCGCGATGTGCGTGGTTTCGCGGTCAAATTCTACACCGAGACGGGCAACTGGGACTTGGTGG
The DNA here is from genome assembly GCF_056857055.1 of Novosphingobium sp. BL-S-32. NCBI lineage: Bacteria > Pseudomonadati > Pseudomonadota > Alphaproteobacteria > Sphingomonadales > Sphingomonadaceae > Novosphingobium > Novosphingobium sp. BL-S-32. The sequence goes on from NZ_CM166477.1 coordinate 739,284, forward strand.
GCAACAACATCCCGGTCTTCTTCATCCAGGATGCCATCAAGTTCCCGGATCTGGTCCATTCGGTGAAGATGGAGGCGGATCGCGGCTATCCGCAAGCCGCATCGGCGCACGATACCTTCTGGGACTTCGTCTCGCTGATGCCGGAATCGCTGCACATGATCATGTGGGCCATGTCCGACCGGGCGATTCCCCGTTCCTTTCGAATGATGGAAGGTTTCGGCGTGCACACCTTCCGCTTCGTCAACGAAAGCGGAGAGGGCAAGTTCGTCAAGTTTCATTGGCGGCCTGTACTGGGCATGGAATCGCTGGTCTGGGACGAGGCGGTGAAGATCGCCGGTGCCGATCCCGATTTCCACCGGCGCGACTTGTTCGAAGCGATTGCCGGTGGCGGGTTCCCCGCGTGGGATCTGGGCGTGCAGGTCTTCGACGAGGAATGGGCCGCTAGGCAGCCTTACGACGTGCTCGATGCGACGAAGCTGATCCCTGAAGAGGAAATTCCGCTGCAAGTGGTCGGCAGGCTCACGCTCGACTGCAATGTCGACAATTTCTTCGCCGAAACCGAGCAAGTGGCCTTCTTGCCCAGCAACGTGATCCCCGGCATCGATTTCACCAACGATCCGCTGTTGCAAGGCCGCCTGTTCTCTTATCTGGACACCCAGAAATCGCGGCTGGGTACAACCAACTTCCACCAGATTCCTATCAACGCGCCCAAGTGCCCGTTCCACAATTTCCAGCGCGACGGCATGATGCAGACCCTGGTGCCCACCGGCCGCGCCAATTACGAGCCGAACAGTCTGGCGCAAGCGGGAGAGGATGCCGGCCCCCGCGCGTGCCCGGACACTGGTTTCGTCAGCTTCCCCGAAAATGCCGAACGTAACGACCCGGCCGAAAAGCTGCGCATCCGCGCGGAGCTGTTTGCCGATCATTACAGTCAGGCTGCGCTGTTCTATCACTCGCAGACCGAAAATGAGCAGGCGCACATCGCCTCGGCCATCGTCTTCGAACTGTCGAAAGTTGCTATCCCGCATATTCGCGAGCGCGTGGTCGCCCGCCTGCGCAACGTCGACGAGGATCTGGCGAAGCGCGTGGCCGCAGGATTGGCTATCGATCTGCCCAAAAAAGCCAAGGCGGCCCGCGAGCCGGTGACAATGAAACCATCGGACGCCCTTTCGATCCAGAAGAAAGCGCTCGATACGCTGGAGGGGCGCAAGATCGGCATTCTGTTCGCCGAAGGATCGGACAAGGCCGCGATCGATGCTCTCAAGGCGCAAATAGAGAAAGCGGGCGGGACGGCGTTTCTAGTCGCGCCGAAGGTCGGCGGGATCGCCGTAAAGGGCGGCACGCTGAAGGCCGATGGCCAGTTGGCCGGTTCGCCATCGGTCGTGTTCGATGCCGTCGCCTCGATCCTGATGCCGGAGGCGGCAGAGAAATTGGCAGCGCAAGGCGCAGCCGTGCAATGGTTCATGGACGCTTACGGCCACTGCAAGACGATTGCCCATTGCCCCGGCACGCAAGTGATCCTGGACAAGGCCGGCGTCGAGAAGGATGACGGCGTCGTGCCGGTGGAGGATTTCGCCAAAGTCGGTGCGAAGCGGCACTGGGCGCGCGAAGCGCAACTGCGCGATCTGGCGTGAGCGCTGCCATTCCCCTCACCGAAGCGCGCGATCTGCGGACCGGCAGAGTGCCATGGCGCGAAAGTGACTGGCGCTCTCCACCTGCTTCTCCGCTGCCCACCTCGGACGTCGATATCGCGATCCTTGGCAGCGGGATCATGGGCTCCATCCTCGCCGAGAGGCTGGCGCGCGGCGGCCGAACGGTTGCCCTATGCGATCGGCGCCCGCCGGCGACCGGCAGCACCGCCGCTTCCACCGCCCAGATCATGTGGGCCATGGACGTGCCGCTGATCTCGCTTGCGCGCGAGCTGGGCGAAGAGGAAGCGGCAATTCGCTGGCGGCGCGTATTCGCCGCAGTCGAGCGTTTCGGCACGCATCTCGATGGGCTGGACGCATCGCTGAAGATCGATGGCCCCACCGTATATCTGGCTGGCGGACTGCTCGATTCCGGCGGCCTTGAAGCCGAGGCGGGGCTTCACCGGCAGCACGGCCTCCCGTCCGAGTTTCTCCCTGCGGAGGCGGTGGCGGAACGTTTCGGCATAGCGCCGCGGGCGGGGATCGTTTCGACCGGCACTTATGCCATCGACCCGGTTCGAACCTGTCACGCCCTGCTGGTACGCGCGCAGGCGCATGGATCTACGTTGAGCTATCCCGTGGACATTGTAGCCCTTCATCCCTCCATGCGGGGCGTCGAATTGGAAACGGCGGAAGGTCACAGGTTCACGGCAAGGGACGTGATCCTTGCCACCGGATACGAACGAGCAAGGCTGTTCCTGCCGCCGGCCTTCTCTCTGCTCTCCACTTACGTCATCGCCACAAGACCCGGCGTCGCGCCGCTATGGGCCGAAGATGCGATGATCTGGGAAGCGAACGATCCCTATCTCTATGTCCGCTCATGCAGCGAGGGCCGGATCATTGCCGGAGGCGAGGACGTGGACTTTTCCCAGGCCGAAACGCGGGACGATCTGCTGGACGCCAAGGCAGGCAAGATTGCGGCACGGCTCGCCGCCACGCTGGGATGCGAACAGATCGACTGGGATTGCGCCTGGACGGCTACCTTCGGCAGTTCCCCGGATGGGCTGCCTGCAATCGGTCCCGTGCAATCGATGGAGCACGTCTGGATAGCCGCGGGTTTCGGCGGCAATGGCATCGCCTTTGCGGCGCTCGCGGCCGAACTGCTCGAAGCCGCGCTGGACGGAAATCTGGATCGGGATGAGCGGTGTTTCGATCCCTATCGCTTTCGGGGGTGAGCCAGCGTCCTGTCCTAATCCATCTCCCCGAGATGCAGACGCATCCATTTCGCTTCCTCGCTCGCGCTGCGATGGAAATGGCGCTTGAAATCCCGGCTGAACTGGGCCGGGCTGGCATAGCCGACTTCAGCGGCAATCGTGGCAATCGATCCTTTGCGCCGCGCAATCATCAGCCGGGCCTCATGCAGACGCAGGGCCTTGATGTACTGGATCGGCGTGTTGCCGGTGAGCGCCTTGAAATCGGCGTGATAGGACGGAACGCTCATGCCGGCCGATGCGGCAAGCTGCGGCACGGATAACCCTTCGTTGTAGCGTTCGCGAATGAGGGTCAGGCTCTGAACGATCCGGTCTGCTTTGTCATGGCGACGAAGCGCTGCCATCACCGAACCGCCCTGAGGACCCACCAGCACGCGGTAATGCAACTCGCGCAGCAGACCCGGGCCGAGAATGGCGAGTTCCTCCGCATCCCCAAGGGCGCGAAGCAAGCGACCGAGGACATCCCTGATCGGCGGTGCCATCGGGCTTGAGACAAGACTGCGAGCCCGCACTTTGTCCTCGCGGCCAGCCTTTCCATCGAGCGCGGTCACGATCTCGGCGGCAAGATGCAGGTCGAAATCGAGATAGATGGCGAGCAGGGGGCGTTCGGGACTGGCCTGCGAGGCCATCCGGAACGGCACGGGAACCGAGACGGCAAGGTAATGGTCGGCATCGTAGCGGTAGATCTCGCCATTGACGAAGCCCTGCTTGGACCCTTGCAGCACGAAGACCGCCCCGGGCCTGTAGAGTACGGGCACGTCTTCGAGGATCGCTTCGGACCGCAGAATGCGGACGCCGGGCAAAGGCGTGGCGTTATAGCCGTGCTGCGGCGCGAGTTCGGCGGCAAGCGCGGGTAACGTAGACTGCGTGGACGGCGATTCCATAGGATTGGGCAAGGATCTCAGAGGAAGCGCAATTGGGGCTGCTCCGGCAACATACTATCTGACAAGCCGTAAATCCGATCAAGCAGAGAACAGCTATGCCAGAGCAGACTTTTTTCATCACAGGCGCCAACTCCGGTTTCGGTTTCGCCATTGCGCAAGCCGCGCTGGCGGCCGGTCACCGGGTGATTGGCTCGGTCCGCTCGCACGAGGCCGGGGCATCGCTGCGGGAGCGTTTGCCGGACGCGCGCGTGGTCCTGTGCGATGTCACCGATTTCGAGCGAATTCCCGCGATCGTCGCGGAGGCCGAGGAAGAGCATGGCCCGGTCGACGTGCTGATCAACAACGCCGGCTATGGACACGAAGGGATACTGGAGGAATCGCCGCTAGAGGAAATGCGCCGCCAGTTCGATGTGAATGTCTTCGGTGCGGTCGCTGTCGCCAAGGCATTCCTGCCGCGCTTCCGCAAGCGCCGCCGCGGGTTCATCGTGAACGTGACATCGATGGGCGGCATGATCACGATGCCGGGCATAGGCTACTACTGCGGCAGCAAGTTTGCGCTGCAGGGTATTTCGGAAGTCATGCGTGCGGAAATGGCGCCTTTCGGGGTGCACGTGACGACGCTGTGTCCCGGCTCGTTTCGTACCGACTGGGCCGGGCGCTCGATGGTCAGGACCGTTCGCTCGATTGGCGACTACGACGCGCTGTTCGACCCAATCAGGACGGCGCGGCACGAGAAAGATGGCAAGCAACTGGGCGATCCCGCGAAGCTTGCTGCGGCAGTGCTTGCGCTTGTCGCGTCGGACGCTCCGCCGCCGCAACTGCTGCTGGGTAGCGATGCATTGCGACTGGTTCGCGAGCGCATGGACAGGATGGACCGCGAGATTGCGGATTGGGAGGAGTTGACCCGATCTACAGACGGCTGATGGAAATCGGCACAACCAATCGCTCTGTGCCTCCGCCTGCCCTTGCGATGCCGACACAGCGGCGATCACGGCGTGCGCACGGCCTTGCCCTTCCTCAGCCCGAGCTTAACGATCAATCCTGCCTCCGCCATCGTCGTCCCGAGCGATTGCGCGACGGCGCGGTTCAACAAAGTTCGCGCCGCCTGCATGGGCTTCCACTCCGCAAGTGCTCTGCCCGCCGCATCGACCGCCACCCCGGCGTGCATCAATGTGCTCGTATCGCGATAGCAGGACATGATGCAGGCCGTGCAAGGGCTGCGATCGTCGGGCATGTGATCGAACTCGAACACCGATCCCAGCGGCGCATGCCAGGCCTCACACCGCCAGATGTCGAGGTTCCAGTCCATGTAGAAATACTTGAACCCGCCGACGCAGGCGAACCTTTCCGGCTTTCCCATTACATGGCGCTGGATATCCCGGACCGACGCTGTGGGATTGAGGACGGGGAAGCGCTTCTTGACCTCCAGGATGGCATCGAGCGCGGCGAGCAGTTCCGCCTCGCTGTAATCCACCAGGTCGCTGTCTTCATCATAGACTAGGCTGCTTGAACCGAACGGATCCTTGCGCGGATAGGAGAACGTGACCGCATCGAACCCCAACTGGCGCAAGGTGTCGGGAAGCGCAGCGAAATCGACCAGCTTGTTGACGGTGACCGAGGCCATCACCGGCACGCCCCTGGCCTTGAGCTGCGCGATACCGCGCGCGATCCGGTCGGTCAGGTTGCGCAGGCCCCGATTGGCCTCGTGCGCTGCAAGATCATGGCTGTCGATCGAGACCAGCAGATTTTGCAGTCCCGCCTTGGCCAGCGCTTCTGCCTTCTCGGGTAGTTTCCAGCCATTGGTGATGAGGCTGGGTTTCATGCCGATGGCGCGGGCCGCCGCGACCATCTCGATCATGCGGGGGTGAAGCAGCGGCTCGCCGCCCTGGAAGTTGATATAGGCAATTCCGCGCCGCTTCAGGATTGGCAGGGCGCGCAGCACGCCGTCCGCATCGACGAACCGGCGCGGCACCCGCTTCATCTTCGAGCGCGCAAAGCCGCAGAAGCTGCAATCGGCATTGCAATAGTCGGTTACCGACAGGTCTACGATTCCCGGAATGAAGCGCGCGCCGGGGCGGACCGGCTCGGGCGAGAGGGTGGCGGGAGCGTCCATGGCTCAGGCCGTCCTCTTGCGCTCGCGCAGGAAGTCGAAGAATTCCACCCCCTCGCGCAAGCGGCGTTTCATCATGTCGAAGTCCCGCACCATCTCGCCCACCAGCGAGGCGATCTTGCCCGAGCGGAAATAGAACTTCCTGTAAAACTCCTCGACCGAGTGAAAGATCTCCCGATGCTCCAGATGCGGATAGTGCAGCGGTGCGATCTGCACGCCGTGCGCATCCACCAGCTCGGCATTGTCGGTGTCGAGCCAACCATTCTCCAATGCCTGGTTGTACAGGAAAGTGCCGGGATAGGGCGCCGCAAGGCTCACCTGGATGGTATGGGGATTGATCCGCCGGGCCCACTCGATCGTCTGCTGGATCGTCTCCCGCGTCTCGCCGGGCAGACCCAGGATGAAAGTGCCGTGGATCGTGATGCCGAGAGCGTGGCAGTCACGCGTAAACTTCTCCGCGACCTCGATCCGCATGCCTTTCTTGATATTATGGAGGATCTGCTGGTTGCCGCTCTCATAGCCGACGAGCAGCAGCCTCAGACCATTGTCCTTCAATATCTTCAGTGTTTCGTACGGAACGTTGGCCTTGGCATTGCACGACCAGGTGACACCGAGCTTGCCCAGCTCGCGCGCGATTGCCTCTGCGCGCGGTGCGTCGTCGGTGAAGGTGTCGTCGTCGAAGAAGAACTCTTTCACTTGCGGGAAGGCCTTTTGCGCCCAGCGTATTTCCTCGATCACATGCCTGACCGAGCGGGTGCGATAGCGATGGCCGCCCACGGTCTGCGGCCAGAGGCAGAAGGTGCACCGGCTTTTGCAGCCGCGGCCGGTATAGAGTGAGATATAGGGGTGCTTGAGGTAGCCGATGAAGTAATCTTCGATGTGCAGGTCGCGTTTGTAGACTGGCGTCACGAAGGGAAGGTCGTCCATCGTTTCCAGCATCGGGCGGTCTTCGTTGTGGACGATGGTGCCGTTCTGAAGCCAGGACAGGCCCTTGATCGCGTTCCAGTCGCGTCCTTCGGCAACTTCCTTGATCGTGAAATCGAACTCGTTGCGGGCGACGAAATCGACGGCACCTCCGGCATCGCGCAGGCTCTTCTCCGCCTCTACCGCCACTTTGGCACCGATGAAGCCAACTTTGAGCGAGGGCACCAGATCCTTGAGCGCGCGCGCCGTCGCCACGTCCGACGCAAAGCTCGGCACCGAGGTATGGATGATGGCGAAGTCCGCTCCGCGCGCTTCGGCCAGCACGCTGTCCAGCTTGAGCCGGGCGGGCGGCGCGTCGATCAGCTTGCTGTCATCGACCAGCGCTGCCGGTTGCGCCAGCCATGTCGGATACCAGAAGCTGCGAATTTCGCGCTTTGCCTGATAGCGCGAACCTGCGCCGCCATCGAAACCATCGAAGGAAGGCGCTTGAAGGAATAGGGCGCGTGCCATGTGCCACCTCCACATTCGCACCCTCGACCGTGCAAGATACCGTTACCACCGCGGGGACGGCAATATGGGATACTTATCGGTGGGATTATTGGTTCTTTTAACGCGATAAGCGGTGACGAAATGAGACCGCAGCGGGAGGCCTGCCACACGAGGAGATTGGCCCGGATTTCTTCGAGGTGGACGACGCCTTGGGGAAAAGGAGCGCCGAAATATCGTCTACCACTACGCTCTGTTCGGTCAGTAATTGGATCGCAGTCAGTATTTCTTCGTGTTCTAGGCTCAGGAGATAGCTGATGGGGGCGAATTTGAGCGCATACGTGCTCTGGTATGTCATTCGAAGTATTTTTTCGGCATCGCACGTGACCCCCTTATTATATCCCGGATGCGTGCCTATATACCATTCATCGCGGATGGGTTCTCTGTAGGCACCCGCGACTGAGAGACCGATTGCGCTCCCGCTTACGACGTGGAGCCATTTTTTTGGACCTCAATCGGCTATACTTCGCGCACCAGCTTGCATCGATGCGAGCGGATTCGGCCATCGATGCCGCAGTGCGCACGAAACACCGGCAACTCGCTCAAAACTGGGGACACCAAATCGAAGATTACCAGCTCAGGCTCGGTGCGGCCGCCGCGTGCAGTTGGACTGCACTGCGCGCCGCGGCGCTCCTTCATTCGCGCCCGGGACATGCATCCAATCCGATCTCAAAGGATCAATAAATGGCAAAGAGCCAAAAAAAGAGCAGCAGGGAAATCCGCAAACCCAAGAAGCCTGCTCCCCCTAAGCCGAACGCATCCAATCCGTCGGCAAAGGGTCCCATATCGCTTCAGCCAGAAAAGCGATCCTAGGCCGTCCTCCCGCGCAGATCGGCAATCGCGTATGCGGGCCGGTCTCCGATTGAGAGTTTCGCCAGGCCTGCGCTTACCAAGAGGGGCATCGCCATGCTCCGCTTGTGCCTTCCCCCGTATCCTGTGACAATTTTGGGACTGCCGCTATGAGCCGAGCTATGAATCTGACTCTCGACGAAGCCGAAGTAGTGGCCCTTTGCGAGAAATTTGCCGTTACCATCAGCGTGACCGAACCGCTTCCGACCGGAGGTACGCACCTGGTGTGCGTTCGGGAGGAAGGCGCCGAACTGATGCGTGTAAAATTCAAGAACCACCTCGTGGCAGGGCCCGTGCGGCGGTTTCCCTTCTATCGTGACAGAGGGCCCTGGTAGTTCGATAAGAACGTCCGTGCGATCTGCGCTTCCGACCGGGACTGGCGGGCGCGCGCCCTTGAATCGCCGCAGGTACTGCCCATATGCGGGCATTGGCACTCTTTGGTAAAGACTGCCAATCGCAAGGCGTAGCGCTGGCTCCACTTGTGAAAGCGACGCCCTCGTCGCGGCCCAGCGACAGGATCGCTCCCCATGACATTTCGCCCTTTGCACGACCGCGTTCTCGTGCGCCGGCTCGAAGCGCCCGAGAAGACCTCCGGCGGCATCATCATTCCCGACAATGCGCGGGAAAAGCCCCAGGAGGGTGAAGTCGTCGCCGTGGGCGCGGGCACGCTCACGGAAAACGGCGCTGTCATCGCTCTGGACGTCAAGGCCGGTGACAGAATTCTATTCGGCAAATGGTCCGGCACCGAGATCAAGATCGAAGGCGAGGATCTCATCATCATGAAGGACAGCGACGTGCTTGGCATTCTGGACTGAGTTGTTTGCGGGCCGGCGCTTCCGGCGAAGCCAAACATCTCCATGTTGAAGGATACCGAGCATGCCAGCCAAAGACGTAAGATTCTCGCGCGATATCCGTGAAGCTCTCAGCCGCGGTGTCGATACGCTCGCCAATGCCGTGAAAGTGACGCTGGGCCCCAAGGGGCGCAACGTCCTGCTGGACAAGAGCTACGGCGCGCCGCGCATCACCAAGGACGGCGTTGCCGTCGCCAAGGAAATCGACCTTTCGGACAAGTTCGAGAACATGGGCGCGCAGCTGCTGCGCACCGTCGCCTCGCGAACGAACGACCACGCCGGAGACGGCACGACCACGGCCACTGTCCTTGCGCAGGCGATCGTTCTCGAAGGCATGAAGTCCGTGGCTGCGCAGGCCAATCCCATTGACCTTAAGCGGGGTATCGACCGTGCGGTGAAAGCCGTGGTCGCCGAACTGAAGGCGCGGTCCAAGCCCGTGGCGGGAACGCAGGAGATCGAGCAGGTCGGAACCATCTCGGCCAATGGCGATGACGTGGTCGGCCGCAAGATCGCCGAGGCCATGGAAAAAGTCGGCAAGGAAGGCGTCATCTCGATCGAGGAAGCCTCGGGCGTCGAATTCGAGCTTGCCGTCGTCGAAGGCATGCAGTTCGACCGGGGTTATCTTTCGCCCTACTTCGTCACCAATGCCGAGAAGCTCACGGTGGAACTGAGCGACCCGTACATCCTCCTGTGCGAGAAGAAGCTGGCGGGGCTGGCCTCGATCCTCCCCTTGCTGGAAGCGGTCGTCCAGTCCCAACGGCCACTGCTGATCATTGCCGAAGACGTGGAGGGCGAAACGCTGGCCACGCTCGTCGTAAACCGGCTGCGCGGCAGTCTGCATGTCGCGGCGGTCAAAGCTCCGGGCTTCGGCGATCGCCGCAAGGCCATGCTTGAGGATATCGCGGTTCTGACGGGCGGCGAGATCGTCTCCGAAGACCTTGGGACCAAGCTCGAAAACGTCACGCTGGACATGCTGGGCAGTGCCAAGAAAGTGACGATCGACAAGGATACCACAACCATAGTGGACGGCGCGGGCACGGCCGATGCGATCAAGGCGCGCATCGCGACGATCCAGGCCCAGATCGCGCTTGCCACCAGCGAATACGATCAGGAGAAGCTGCAGGAACGGCTGGCCAAGCTTGCTGGCGGCGTTGCGATCATCAAGGTCGGCGGATCGAGCGAACTCGAAGTGAAAGAGCGCAAGGACCGCGTGGAAGACGCCCTCTACGCGACGCGGGCAGCTGTGGAGGAAGGTGTCGTTCCCGGCGGGGGTACGGCGCTGCTCTATGCCTCAAAGGTGTTGAACGACCTCAAGGGCGAGAACGACGACCAGACCCGCGGCATCGAAATCGTTCGTCGCGCCTTGCGGGCACCGGTTCGCCAGATTGCGGAAAATGCCGGTTACGATGGCGGTGTGGTCGCCGGGCGGCTGCTTGACGGCGGTGACGAAAATATGGGGTTCAACGCCCAGACCGAGACATACGAGAACCTGTTCCAGGCTGGCGTCATCGATCCCACGAAGGTCGCGCGCTGCGCCATTCAGGTTGCTGCCTCGGTCGCGGGAATGGTGATCACCACAGAAGCCGGCATCGCCGATCTGGTCGAAGCGAGCGCCTCGGCCTCCTGATCGACATCGTCGAAGAAGTGCTGCCGGACCTTCGCCTGTTGCGCGCCGCAGCATGCCTTGCGTCCGGCAGTATGCCTTGCTTCCGGGGTGACCGTAGCGTCGTGGCCGTTTCCAACACCTCAGGGCGAAAACAAAATTGGTGCGGCGTGGTCTTCGGAAAGGGAATTGAGATTTCACGATTCTCGGATGAACTCTATTGATTTCAGAGCTTTACGGGTTGTGCATGTTAAAGAGCCAGTGCACGTTGCGTGTGAATCGGTTTCCGACCGCAAAAGCGAGAGGTTTACCGTCGTGCAGGAGCATTCGTGAATCGCGACCGGCTTATATTGGCGCTTATGGCAATGATATTCTGCGTCAGCTCCGCCAAAGCGGGACCACTCGATCCACCGAGTCCTGAAGTGTTTGCCCGTCCAGAGGATCAGGAGCGCGCAAGATTGTTGGGTACGCCTTGCACAGAGGCCGATGTCGGACACGGATGCTACCGTTCCAGCGATCGCTTAGTTCGAGAAGCGCCTTGTGCCTATCATATTGATGATTCGACGATAGGTCTCTTGCCGGTCGACCAATGCTTCAAGATGGAAGCGCCGCGCCGATATCGAGGCGTTTGGATTGATGAATTTGAAGGTCAGGCGTTTATTCCAGAAGGGGAGAAAGCGCCCGAATGGCCGGGTTCCGGCCCGGAGACGCCAGGTTGGCGTGAGAAATTTGAGCGAGTTCGTGCCTCCTCGATCTGGATTGATGTCGAGCATGCAGGAATTGGGCATGACTACAGAAATGGCCGCCGAGAAATGCTTATTGAGTTCGTTGGGCGAAAAACCATGTATCCGGGGGCGTATGGCCAATTCGGATTGTTCAGGAATGAGATTGTTGTTGATCGCGTGATTTCGCTGAAAAAAGCTGAATGAACGGACCGATGTGGGTGTGGCGGCGCGGCTAGTTGTCTTCGTCGGATCTTCGTCAACTGGTGGCGATCTCAGGTTTGACCGTCTCGAACAGGCGCTTGATTTCACCAATCACGAACGTGAGGGCAGGTGAGGGGGCCCCATAACTGCGCCGCACGAGTACGGCCGAGAGAGGCTCGTGCGCCTGCTCGTCCAGTTCGAGCGCGACGATATGGCCTTGCGCGATTTCGCTTTCGACAACTTTGGGTGAGGCGAACCAGACGAGGTCCGTCTGCTTTACCACTTCGCCGACGATATGGTCGTTGTTGCAGACGAACAGGCCTGCGTGGCCGGACGGCATGGGAATGCGCGAGCCACAGGCAACCGTGAAGCGGTAGATATCTTCAGCGCATAGCGCTTGCCTGGCCAATGGATGGTCCCGTCGCACCAGGATGCCGCGATCAAGATTGCACAACGATTCCACCATCAGGTCGGCGGCATCCATGTTGAAATCGGTAATCAGCGCCGCGTCCACGCGATCGGCGCGGACATCTTCCAGCAGTTGTTCGGATGAGCGGATCTCGACCTGTAAATCCAGCCGAGGCCGGGAATTCAGGACAGATGCCGCCAGCTTCGCAAGAAAGATACTGGCAGGCTGCGGGCCGACGCCGAGCTTGACCCTGCCTGCCTCGCCGCGCCCGTAAATCCGAAGATTGTTTTCCAATTCGCGTGCATGCGCGATCAGCTCCCGCATCTCGGCAAGGATGGTTGTGCCCTGGCCGGTTATCGATACGCCGCTGCGCCCGCGTTCGAATATCGTCACTCCGAATTGCTGCTCGGTGCGGGCGATGCTGCGGCTGAGCGCAGGCTGCGTCAGCCGCAATGCCCGGGCGGCCTTGGAAAAGCTGAGGCAATCGGCAACGGCAATCACATGGCGCAGTTTGGTCAGATCGATATCCATTACCATGGGTTATCAATTTGGCATTCCTTATGCATTAGAAATTGAATCCCGCTCTGCTAGTTGTGGGGCACCGCACACCGGTCCACCGGAGACGCGTTCGCCTTTTCTCGCATTCCAGCATCCGGCCATTCGTCTGGCATCCGGTCGCGCTTGGCCGCGCCTCGGCGTGAGCCGTAGTCGCTTGCGCCCTTGGCACGCACCGGACCCGCGAACGCCTTCAGGGGAGCAACCATGATCCTTCGCCGCCGCCTCTTGCTAACCGCTTCGCTAACCGTGGCGGGCCTGACACCCGTGACGGGTGCCTGGGCGCAATCCGCGCCGTCTCCAATTCCCGGTACGCCCGTGCCTGCTTCGTCTGTTCCGGTCACAGCCCCGACGCTTGTCCAGAAGCCGGCACCAAAGGGCGCGCCCAATATCCTGATTGTGCTGCTGGACGATGTCGGATTCGGAGCGGCCTCGACATTTGGCGGGCCGGCGCAGACTGCTGCGCTCGATGCGCTTGCGCACGACGGCCTGCGGTTCAATCGCTTCCATACCGCAGGCATCTGTTCGCCGAGCCGCGCAGCGCTGCTGACGGGGCGAAACCCCCATGCCACAGGCATCGGCGCGGTCATGAATACGGCCGACGGGCGGCCGGGCTATAGCGGCTATCATGGCAAGGACACCGCGACGATCGCCGAAATCCTCCGCGAGAACGGCTACAGTACGGCGGCATTCGGCAAGTGGCACCAGACGCCGGACTGGGAAATGTCACCCTCGGGCCCGTTCGACCGCTGGCCGACCGGCGAGGGATTCGAATCCTTCTATGGCTTCATCGGGGGTGAGACGAACGAGTTCGAGCCGACGCTGTTCAACGGGACGACGCCCACCATGCGTCCGGCCGGCACGGGCTATCACCTGAGCGAAGACCTCGCCGCGCATTCCATCGACTGGTTGCGCCGCGAGCATTCGGTGACGCCCGACAAGCCCTTCTTCCTCTATCTGGCGACGGGCGGCATTCATGCCCCGATCCAGGTACCGAAGCCATGGATCGATCGTTATCGCGGTCAGTTCGATCAAGGCTGGGACAAGCTGCGCGAGGAAATCTTCGCGCGCGAAAAGCGTCTTGGCGTCATTCCGAAAGACGCCAGGCTGACGCCGCGTCCTGCCGAACTTTCGGCATGGGACAGCCTCAGCGCCGAGGAGAAGGCGTTCTCCTCACGGTTGATGGAAGCCTATGCCGCCTATCTTGCCCATACCGACGCGCAAGTCGGCAAGGTGGTTCAGGCATTGAAGGACAGCGGTCAGTACGACAACACCGTCATCGTCTATCTCGTGGGCGACAACGGCGCGAGCATGGAGGGGGGCACGGCGGGATCGCTCAGCTATCTGCGCGGCCTGATCGGGTTCCCCGCACCGCCGGTCACCGATGCCCGGCTGGAAGATATCGGCACGCGCAATGCCTATGCCCATGTCAATGCAGCCTGGGCCTGGGCCACGGACACACCGTTTCCGTGGGGTAAGTCGATGGCGGGGCATCTTGGCGCCATTCGCAATCCGATGGTCATTACCTGGCCCAACGGCATCAAGGACAAAGGCGGGCTTCGCAGTCAGTTCGGGCACATCAACGATGTGGTCCCGACGCTTCTCGACATCGTTGGAATCGAGGCGCCGAAGAGCGTGGATGGCATTGCGCAAAAGCCGATGAACGGCGTGAGCCTTCGCTATACGTTCGATGCGCCCAAAGCTGCCGAACGGCACAATACACAGTACTTCGAGGTGTTCGGACGCCGCTCCATCTATCATGACGGATGGTTCGCCATGGCCAACCACGGGCCCGTGCCCTGGAAAGTGGCACTTCAGGACACCGACCCGGCCAAGGATGTTTGGCAGCTCTACGACCTGCGCAGCGACTTTTCGGAATCGACCGACCTTGCCGCCAAAGAGCCGGCCCGACTGGAGGACATGAAGCGGCTTTTCGAACAGGAGGCGGCTGCCAACCAGGTCCTTCCGATATCCGGCCCAAAGCTGTTCGGGCGCGGCCTTCCCGATCTGGCGGCGGGCGTCAAACAGGCAACTTTCCATGCCGGCGCGGTGGGAATACCTGAGACGGCCTTGCCCAAGGTTCAGAATCGGTCCTGGGGCATTTCGGCAACCTTGCGGACGGATCCGACAGCTCAGGGCGTCGTCGCGGCGGTGGGAGGCGAATCCGCCGGATGGACGATCTTCGTGGATGCCGGCCACCATGCGGTGTTCCGCTATCGCGCCTATGATCTGCAGACGCTCGACCTGCGAAGCGCGGCGCCGCTCTCCGCCGGGCAGCATCGGATCGATGTCGACATTGCCTACCAAGGCCAGGGCTTTGCAAGCGGTGCGGATGTCACGCTCAATATCGATGGGCACAGGGAGGATGCGGGCAAGCTGAGAATGACGTTGCCAACCTATTTTACCATCGATGAGACATTCGATGTCGGGATCGACCGCGGTTCTCCGGTGGGCGACTATCCCGCGGATGCGGCCCCCGGCTACGCCTTTGCCGGAGGCGCGATAGGCGAAGTTACAATCTCGCAGAAGTGAACATTGGCCTTGCCAAAAGGGGCCGCCGCACCATGTCGGCGGCCCCGTTCCAGGAGCGGCGAACCAAGGCGCGAGCGACCGGGCGACGCTTTAATGCCGGTCCGAATATCGAATGGTCTCGCGGTATCCGGGCTATCTCGTCAAACGCACTGCACCCAGAACCAAAGCACGATAGGTTCGCGTCCGCAGGCTGTGTGCCTTGTCACCTTCGAGAGGAGTGAGCCCGAGCCGATTCAGCGCTTCCTCTTCCTCGGCCGTGACATTGCCAAGCACGCCGCGTGCAGCAATCTTCGCCAGTGTGCCGGGATAGGAACTGCTGTCTGCCAGATACAGGAGTGCAGGGAGCAGCCGCTGCTCTACCGGCGTGAAGTCGGTGCCGAACGGATAGGGCGGGAAATCGTCTGCCGGTAGCGCCGGTGCCAGCCTTGCGGGCAGGTTGTTTCGCCATTCGGTGGGAATGTCCCACTTCGCATCGATCTTGCCGGCGCTTCTGGCGTTATCGAGCAACTCATCCTGAAAGCGGCTGTCGGTAATGGCGAGAAGTCTTTGGATGACCCGCTCGTCGCTCATGCCGCGTATGTCCGCCACGCCGTATTCGGTGACCACGATGTCGCGCAAATGGCGCGGGATCGTCTCGTGGCCATAGGTCCAGACGAGGTTCGATTGCAGTTCCCCCTTGTGCCTGCGGGTCGCCGGGAGCGTGATGATCGAACGCGCGCCCTCCAGTTCCAGGGCTTGCGCGACGAAGTTGTACTGGCCGCCCACGCCGCTGACCACGCGCCCGTCCTCCAGCCCGTCCGAGATCGTCGCGCCCAGCAGGGTCACCATCATCGCGCTGTTGACGAAGCGGGCGCCGACGCGGGCGGCGCGCTTGGCTGTCTCGTCGCCATAGAGCGCGTTGACGTACGAGATTTCGCGCATGTGGATGCGGCTGCGCGTGGCGTCGTCCATGTCGCGCAGGGCCGCATAGAATGCGCGCGGGCCGACGAAGAAACCGCCGTGGAGCACGGCCCCCTCCACCTCGCGCTTGACGATGCCGGTGCGGATCAACGCGATGAAGCCGTCCACCAGCATTTCGGTCGGCGCATAGAGGCCTTCGTCGAACGGGGCCGTTTCCACCGCAGGACGAACCTGCCCGGAAACGAGCAAGGTATCGATGGCCCTCCGAAAGCGATCCGGGCGCTGCTGGCGCAGGATCAGCGAATGGGCGACGGCATCGCCGATTTCGCCAATGCCGATCTGGAGCGATCCGCCGTCCGGCACCAGCGAGGCGACGTGGACGCCGATCGCATGTTGCGCCGTGCTGACGGGCTGATTGGGCGGTCCGAACAGCGGGAACTGCGTCTCCGGGCTGTCCAGGATCATTGCAAACCGATCGGCGGGAAGGTCGGCCGGGCCGGTCATGAAGGGAAGCTCGTCGTTCACTTGCCCAACCAGCAGAAAATCGGCCTTGCCCGCGTCGCGGGCGCGCAGGAGGTCCAGCGTCATGTCGCTGTTGCAGCTCAGGCTGAAACGATCGCCGCGCCGCGCGACGATCTGGGCGATCACGTTCACGCCCTGATTGAGCAGGTAGCGGATGGCGTGGGTATAGTTGGCCGAGATGTAGCTGCGCTGGGCGATCGGCGTGTCAAGCCGGCTGCCTGCCTGAAAGAAGAACTCGTTGACTTCGATGTTGGGCGGCATGTCACCCGCGCGCTGGGCGGCGGCATAGGCGAATTCGGGATATCCGCCCATGGTGCGCGCGAATACAGGTTCCAGAAATCGGCGTTCCAGATCGGACCCTAGTTCGGGCGGCTCCAGCGTGAGCGCGGTGAAAATGTCGAGCCGGATCGCGGGATCGCGGCGTGCCCGTTCGAACAGGGCATTGGCAATGTGGGGCGACTTGCCCAGCCCAAGCGGCAGCCCCAGCACGATCCGGCCGCCGGTATGGGCAATGATGCGATCGGCAATCTCTTCGGGATCGGTGAAGCAGGCGGTCACTGCAAGGCGTCCCACCCCGCGTCGGGCTGGAAGCGCGGGCCATGCTTGCGGGCGAGTTCGGAGAGGGCGGCAGTGACCTCGCCGACGCCGCGTTCCCGGGCATAATGGAGCGGGCCGCCGCGGAACGGGGCAAATCCGGTGCCGAAGATCATCGCTGCATCGATCACGTCGGGATCGTCGTTCACGCCTTCGCGCAGCACGGCAACGGCCGTGTTTAGCATCGGCAGGATCAGCCGGTCGACGAGATTGGGGGGCGGAGGGATTGTGCCGTGTTTTGCGGGACGCCCTTTCACGGCTTTGCCGTCGCGCCAGAGGTAGATGCCCTTGCCGGTCTTGCGGCCGAGGTCGCCCGCTTCGACTTTGTCCTTCAGCCATTGCGGAGCGTCCGGAAGCGGCCAGTCCAGTTCCCGCTTCAGCATCTCGGCAACCGCAAGGCCGATGTCGAGGCCCACCTGATCAGCCAGTTCCAGCGGCCCGACCGGCATGCCGAAATCGGTGGCGGCCTTGTCGATGACCTCGGGCGGCAGGCCTTCGTCCATCAGGGCAAAGGCCTCGACAAGGTAGGGGGTGAGGATGCGGTTAACGATGAAGCCGGGCGCGCTCTTCGCAGGGGCGGGCAACTTGCCGATGCGGCCGACAAAAGCGAGCGCCTCGGCGGCGACTTCCGCCTCGGTGCCGTCGTGGCTGACCACTTCGATGAGATCGAGGCGGGAGACCGGGTTGAAGAAATGGATGCCGACCAGCCGCTCCGGCCGCCGAAGCCCTTCGCGCAGCTCGGCAAGCGGGATCGAGGAAGTGTTGGTGGCCAGGATTGCGCCTTCCTTCATGCGCGGCTCGGCATCGGCGTAGAGCTTGCGCTTGAGGTCCACTTTCTCGGGCGCGGCCTCGATCACGAGATCGGCGCTGGCGATGCCGTGGCCCTCGGGATCGGGAACCAACCGATCGAGCGCATCGCGTATCTTCAGACGGTCGCCGTGGGCGATCTTCTCGTAGAGCGCGGCGGCACGACCGATGGCGGCGCCGATGGGTTCCGGCTTCACGTCCGACAGGCTGGTGCGCAGGCCTTTCCACGCGCACCAGGCGGCGATGTCTCCGCCCATCGCGCCCGCGCCGATCACATGGACTTGCGCCACCCCGGAAGCGTTGGGGGCAAGATCCTTGAGCTTCTGGCGCAGGAAGAAGACGCGGATCAGGTTCTGCGCCGTATCGGTCAGCATGAGATGCGCAAAGGAGGCGATCTCGGCCTGCTTCATCGCCTCCATGTCGCCGCCGTGCTCTTCCCAGAGGTCGATCAAGGCATAGGGCGCAGGATAGTGCGCCGAAGGCGCGCGCGCTTCGGCCTGCGCGCGCATCTGCCGCGCAGCGAGGCGTCGGGCGGGGGCTGTGTCCTTCAACTGTCCCACCAGTCCTTGTCGCGCCTGACCAAGATCGCCGTTCACGGCCGCCGCGATCGCCGCGCGAACGTGGCGTTCGGGCACCACCGTATCTACCAGCCCCATGCGCCGGGCCTCCCGGTCGTGGATCGACTTGCCGGTCAGCATGGCGCTCATCGCTTCGATTGGATCGCACAGATGCGGGAAGCGCGCCGTTCCGCCAAGGCCGGGGTGAAGACCGATCTGCACTTCCGGAAAGCCGAAGCGGGTGCCTTCCACGGCGATGCGCTGGTTGCAGGCAAGCGCGATCTCCAGCCCGCCGCCCATGGCATAGCCGTGCATGACGGCGATGGTCGGCAAAGTGAGCGCTTCCAGCCGATCGACCACCGCATGGGCGCTAGCAATCCTTGCGCGGATCGCGGCTTCATCGGTGACGCCGCGAAACTCGGAGATATCCGCGCCCGCAAGAAAACCGCTCTTCTTGGCCGAGCGGATCACCAGCGCCTTGGGCGCGCGCTGCTCGACAAGGTCGAGTATCCGGAAGAATTCCTCCAATACCGCCTGCGAGAGCGTATTGGCGCCGGTGCCCTGCTGATCGATCACGGCCCAGGCCACGCCGTCGGCATCGCGCGAGAACTGCCAGTGCGTGAACTCGCCCCCGGCCTGTGAACGGGCAACGGGGCCGAGCGTCAGGTCGCGGTTGGCCAGATAGGTCCATACGGGATCGTTCATCATGGCCTCCTTCACGCGCGTTCGATCAGCATGGCGCCGCCCTGGCCGCCGCCGATGCATTCGGTGGCGATGCCGCGCCGCTTGCCCAGCCGCTCCATGGCCTGCACCAGATGGAGCCCGATGCGGGCTCCGCTGGCGCCGACCGGATGGCCGAGCGAGACCGCCCCGCCATCGACATTGATGGACTCGGCATCGATCGCGCCCGCCGCGCCGTCGAGGCCGAGCACTTCGCGGCAGAAACCCTCGTCCTGCCAGGCGGCGAGGCAGGCCAGAACTTGCGCTGCGAAAGCCTCGTTGAGTTCCCAAAGCTCGACCGTTTGCAGCGTCAATGCGTTGCGCTTGAGCAGTTCGGTAGCGGCGAGAACTGGCCCCAACCCCATGATCGAGGGATCGAGCGCGGACCACTGGCTGTCCAGAATGCGTGCGCGGGGAATCAGCCCATGACGCTCCAGCGCCGTTTCGGAGGCAAGGATCGTCCAGCAGGCACCATCGGTTATCTGCGAACTGTTGCCGGCCGTGACTTTGCCGAAAGGCGGCTCGAATACCGGTTTGAGTTTGGCCAGTTTGGCGACGTCGCTGTCCGGTCGCACGCCGTCGTCGTGGTCGTAGACGGTGCCGTCGCGGGCGAAGGCGGGTTCGAGTTCGCCCTTCAGCCAGCCTTCGGCCTGAGCCTTGGCCAATCGCTTGTGGCTCTCCACCGCATAACGGTCCGCCGCCTCGCGCGAGATGGAGAAGAGATGCGCCAGCACTTCGGCGGTCTGGCCCATGCCAAGGTTGGTGATCGGATCGGTCAGCCCGCGTTCGAGGCCGACGATGGGCTTCAGGAAATCCGGCCGGAACCCGCTGGCGGCCTTCAGCGCGCCAAGCGGGCCGGCCTTGTTGCCCTGCATCGCCGCCAGCCATTCCACGGCATCTTGCCGAAGGACCAGTGGAGCATGGCTCAGCGCTTCAGCGCCGCCCGCAAGGACAAGGTCGCTTCCGCCGTCGGCGATGTAGCGATAGGCGGTATCCATCGCCTGCATGCCCGAGCCGCAATTGATCTGGACGGTAAAGGCCGTCGTTTGCGGCCCGCAGCCAAGGCGCAGGGCGGCAACCCGCGCGGGATTGGCCTCATCGGCAATGACGTTGACGCAGCCCAGGATAACCTGATCGAAATCCGGGGGCGCGAAAGGCTGGCGCAGCAGCAGCGGCCGGCCGCATTGCACGGCAAGGTCTACGGGCGTGAAGGGGCCGGGGCCGCCGCGCGCTTTCAGGAACGGCGTGCGGGCGCCATCGACGATATAGACGGCCCGGCTCATTCGGCAGGCTCGCCGATGCGGTTGTCGGCGCTTTCCGGGTGGGAGCGTTCGAGGTCTTCGGCGGCGAAATCGTCTACGGCGATCACTTCCGCCACGGCGGCATCGGCGGCCTTCAGGCTTTCGAATTCCTCGGCCGTGATAAGGTTCTCATCGCGCGCCTTGTCCAAATCGCGGATGCGCGCCTTGCGCAGCCGGTCGTGGATGGGCTGGGTGGCGACGGTCTGGAGGAAGGCATCGGTCAGGCGCCCTACCGCTTCGTCGGCGCCGCCGATGTAGACGTTCTCCACCAGTCGATCGCGTGCCGGGCAGGGCTCCAGCAGGATATTGGCGCAGGCGCGGATCGTGCGGTCGGAAGGCCCATTGCGGCGGCGGCCGAAGGGCTGGATAAACAGGCGCAGCATCCAGCCGACCGGCCTTGCGGGGAAGTTCGCGATAATCTCGGCGAAGCGCTGTTCGATCGTCGCGAAGCCGCTTTCCATGCACCAGGCAAGCAGCGGCAAGTCGTCATCCTGCCGCCCTTCGTCCTCCCAGCGCTTGAGCGCACCGGACAGGAGGTACAGCTCCGAAAGCACGTCCCCCAGCCGGGCAGAGAGCAGTTCGCGCCGCTTCAATTCGCCCCCCAGCGTCAGGAAGGAAATGTCCGACACGAACGCGAAGGCCGCAGCATAGCGGCTCATCTGCCGATAGTATTTCTTCGCCTTGCCGGCCCTGGGTGCGGGCGCGAACAGGCCGCCGCTCCAGTTCCGCACGAAGGCGCGAATGGCGGTTTTCAGCGCGTGGCCGATATGCTTCCAGAGCACCTGATCGAAATTCGCCAGCGCCCGGCTGCGGTTGGCATCGCCAACGGCACGGATTTCGTCCAGCAGGTAAGGGTGCGACCGGATCGCGCCTTGGCCGAAAACCATCAGGCTGCGGGTGAGAATATTGGCGCCTTCGACGGTAATGCCCACCGGAATGGCGCGGTACTGGCTGCCAAGGTAGTTGCGCGGCCCTTCGATGATCCCCTTGCCGCCGTGAACGTCCATGGCATCATTGATGACCACGCGCATGCGTTCGGTGGCGTGGAGCTTCAGGATCGAGGAAATGACCGCCGGGTGGTTCCCCTGATCGAGTCCGGCGCAGGTCAGGCGCCGGGCGCCGTCCAGCAGGTAGGCATTGGCGGCAATCCGCGCGAGGCGCTCCTGAATACCTTCGAACTTGCCGATCGGCAGGTTGAACTGCGATCGCAGGCGGGCATAGGCGCCAGTCGTATGCGCGGCGAAGGCTCCCGCCGCCGCCGAGAGTGAGGGCAGCGAGATTCCGCGCCCCGCCGCAAGCGCGCTCATCAGCATCTTCCAGCCCTGACCCACGCGCTCGGGCCCGCCGATCACGTTGTCGAGCGGGATGAACACATCGTGCCCCTCGTTCGGGCCGTTCTGGAAGGTCTGCATGGAGGGGACATGGCGGCGGCCGATGGTGACGCCGGGCAGGTCAGTGGGCACGAGGGCGACGGTGATGCCGATATCGTCCTGCCCGCCCAGCAGATGGTCGGGATCGCGCAGCTTGAAAGCAAGGCCCAGGATCGTCGCCACCGGGCCCAGCGTGATATAGCGCTTGTGCCAGTTGAGGCGGATGCCCAGCACATCCTCCCCGTTCCATTCGCCCCGGCAGATCACGCCTTCGTCGGTCATGGAGGCGGCGTCGGAGCCGGCTTCCGGGCTGGTAAGCCCGAAGGCGGGCAGTTCGCGTCCATCGGCCAGACGGGGCAGCCAATATTCTTGCTGCGCCTTGGTGCCGAAGCGCAGGATCAACTCGCCCGGGCCGAGCGAGTTGGGAACCATCGCCGTCACGGCCGTCGATACCGAGCGCGTGGCGATCTTGCGCACGATCTCGCTATGCGCGAAGTTCGAGAAGCCCAGCCCGCCGTGTTCCCTGGGAATGATGATGCCGAAGAATTTCTCGCGCTTCAGGAAGTCCCAGGCTTCCGGCGGCAAGTCGTGGGTCTCCCACGTCATCCGCCAGTCGTCGATCATCGCGCAGAGCCTGTCCACCGGCCCATTCAGGAACGCCCGCTCTTCATCCGTCAGCGTGGCGGGAGGGACGGCAAGGAGCTGATCCCAGTCCGGGTTACCGGTGAACAGCGCGGCGTCCCACCAGGTGTTGCCCGCATCGATGGCCTCGTTCTCGGTGGCGGAGAGGGCCGGGAGCGCCGACT
Organism: Novosphingobium sp. BL-S-32; assembly: GCF_056857055.1. NCBI lineage: Bacteria > Pseudomonadati > Pseudomonadota > Alphaproteobacteria > Sphingomonadales > Sphingomonadaceae > Novosphingobium > Novosphingobium sp. BL-S-32. Next base: position 761,949 of record NZ_CM166477.1, read on the forward strand.
GCACGAGGGACATGACCGGTCGGGTAAGCACTTCGCGGCGGGCGGTGGTGGCAAAGTCGGCGGCAAGCGACATCGATCGGGCTCCTTCTCCTGCCAACGCACAACGCTTGCGCGGAGAGAATTGCTCCCGACACTCGGCTCGGTTCGGTTTCGCACCGGCGCGAGTTGCGCCCGCGCGGCGGCAAGCCGAAGCGCTGGGCGGATCAATCGCAGTTCATGATGCGCTTTCGTTTGCTAACCGAAATCCGCGCGGGGGCTGCTCGCCGGTCGATGTCGTCTCAGTGCAGCAGCATTGCCTGCAGGCCGCGCGCTACACATTCGCTCGGGTCGGCTGCCGTGCGTACGGAAAGGCCGGTTTCCTTCGACATCAACAAGCCCAGCAAGGGCGACAGTGCGCCGCCGCCGGTCAGAACGATGCCGTCCGCCAGAATGTCATGGCTGAGCTCCGGCGGCGTTTCGCTGAGCAGTTGCCGCACCGCCTCGATAATCACGCGGAAATGCTTTTCCGCGACGAGATCGAGTTCTTCGCACGAAAGCGAAAGGACAGCCGGCATCTGGGTGCGCAGGCTGCGTCCCTTGACCTCGATCGGCAGCGAACGTTCGCCGGTCTGCGCGCGGGCGCTGTACTCCTCCATGATGCGCTCGGCGGTGAGGTCGCCGATGAGCAGCTTGTGCCGAAGGTGGAGATCGTCGGCAATGGCGCGGGCAAGCGATGCGCCGCCGACGCGGACCGAGCGTGTCTGGCAAATGCCTCCCAGGGAGATCAGGGCTACTTCGCTGGTGCCGGCCCCGCATTCGACAACCATGGTGCCGGTGGGATGTTCGATGGGAAGCTCTGCGCCGATCGCGGCGGCCAGCGGTTCCGGGACGAGCCGAACCGAGGCCAGTCCGGCGTCGCTCGCCGCAGTGAGCAGTGCCGCCCGCTCAGCCTGCGTGGCATCCGAAGGTACGCCGATCAGGACGCGCGTCCTGCCCAGCCCGGAGCGTCCCACCGCGCTTCGAAGCGCATAGCGCAGCATGTGCGTGGCCGCATCGATATCCTGAAGCACGCCGCGGCGAAGCGGACGCTTGATCCGCATGTGGCTCGGCGTCCGGTCCACCATCGCCCGTGCGTTCGTCCCGGCTGCAAGAAGTTGCTCGGCGCCCCATGGGCCCGTGAAACAGCAAAGCGAAGGTTCGTCGAATAAAATGCCCTCTGAGCGATGAACCACGCGAACATTCGCAGTGCCAAAATCAATCGCGAGTTCCGGCTTTTTCGAGGTTAGGAATGACATCATGGCTGACCCCTAGCAGCGCGCCGGATGGTTGTCTTCAACTACTCGGCGGAAGGATTCGCGCGCGTCTCATTTGACGGACCCGCTTCTTGAGGGCATGCTGAACCGATGCACGGACGCCTTCGCCTAATCCGTTTCGCCCGTCACGGGGGACAGCTTCTCGCAGGCAATTAGCCCCGGGTTCGGTGCCGCGTGCACCAGGCTCGGGGATGTGAAGGAAACGCCCGCTGCCTCGTGCAGGGGCCTCTCTCTTGCGGGATAACCAGCACCATGAATATCAGGAAGGCGGCCAGGCGGCCGGCGATCCACCTCATCGACGATGAGGCCGAGACCCTCACCAATCTTGCGCTTGCGGCCGAGCATCGGCTTCCGGAAGTCGCCGAACTTCTCCTGCAGGAGATAGAGCGCGCCACGCTGCACGGGTCGAACGCGCTTCCTGCGCGCATCGTGTCGATGAACTGCCTTGTCGAGTTCGTGGACGCGGCGAGCGGTTCGAGCCGGACGGTCCAACTGGTCTACCCCGGCGAAGCCGATATCACGGCAAATCGGATATCGATCCTCACGCCCGTTGGCGCCGGATTGATCGGTCTGCGGCAAGGACAATCCATCTTGTGGCCGGACCGGGACGGCCATGATCGCAAGCTGACGATCGTCAAGGTTATCTCGCCTCACGCCCGGCCAGTGGACGCAGCGGAATGCATCATAGGCGCAGGTTGATGCGGGCGGTTGCCATCAGGACTTTCCGGCTCGTGATTTCTGGACGACGCTGCGCAAGGTCGCACCGTCGATAGCGCCGGGGATGAGGTAGTCGCCGATGACCAGCGAGGGTGTGCCCGAGAGCCCGAGGGTTTCGGCCAATCGCCCGGTCCTTTGCAGCGCCGCGTCGATCTCGCCGCCGTGGCGGGCAAGGTCGGCTTGCAGCCGCGCCCAATCGACACTTGCGCGCGTTGCGGCCTGGCGGATGGCATCCGTATCGAGCCTGACCGGGCCGGCCATCAGGGCATCATTGAAGGCCGCGTGCTTGCCTTGATAGCGCGTGGCCATGGCGATCCGAGCAGCCTCGCGCGATGCGCCGCCGAAGATCGGCCAGTCGCGATAGACCACGCGCAGTTTCTGGTCGGTGGCGAGGAGCTGTTTCAGGTCGGCGTGAAACCTGCGGCAGTAGGGGCACTGGTAGTCCGAGAAGACGACGATGGTGACGTCATATCCCTGTGGGGCCACGCTGGGGACGCCCGGATCGTTTGCGAGCGCGTCCTTCATGCGAGCGCGCTCCTGTGACGAGGCCATGGTTTCGGCCCTTGCACTGGGGAAGCCCTGTCCGCTCGAGAAGAACGCGGCGAGCGCAATGGCCAGCCCGAGGAGGGGCCATCCCATGCTCTTTTTCATATCCTGAATTCCGTCCGAAGGTTGCCCCGAGGCGGTGCGACAGATCGGCGGCGGCAGCAAGCCCTGAAATTCTTGGCCATAGGGGTGGGCTTGGGCCGGGGAAACGTCCTCGCTGATACGAACGGCCATGCCTTGGCAGCATGGCCGTTCGTATCACGGCGTCAGGCGCTTGCCTTGTCGAGTGCTCGCGAGAGGTCGGCCAGAATGTCGTCGATATGCTCGAGGCCGATCGACAGGCGGACATAGCCCGGCGAAACGCCCGTCGCTTCCTGCTCCGCTTCGGAGAGCTGCGAATGCGTCGTCGAGGCCGGATGGATCGCGAGGCTCCTTGCATCGCCGATATTGGCGACATGGTAGAACAGCTCGAGCGCATCGATGAAGCGGCGTCCGGCGTCCCGACCGCCGTTCAGCTCGAAGCCTACCAGCCCTCCGAGCCCGCCCGTGAGGTATCGCTGGGCGCGCTCGGCCTGAATTCCGGTCTGAACGCTGGGATGAATGACGCGGACAACCTCTTCGCGGCTCTGCAGGTACTGCACGACCCGAAGAGCATTCTCGCAGTGGCGCGGCATGCGCAGTGGCAAGGTTTCGAGGCCCTGCAGGATCTGGAACGCATTGAAGGGTGACAGGGCGGCGCCAAGGTCCCGCAAGAGGATCGTTCTGGCGCGAAGGATGTAGGCGATGGGCCCAAGCGGACGCGCCGCTTCCGCCCAGACGGCGCCGTGATAGCTGGGATCGGGCGTGTTCAGCAGCGGTTGCCGGTCAGGAAAGGCGCTCCAGTCGAAATTGCCGCCATCGACGATCATGCCGCCGATGGAAGTGCCGTGCCCGCCGATGTATTTGGTGGTAGAATAGACGACGATCGCGGCGCCATGCTCCAATGGGCGGGCGATCAGGGGGGCCGCGGTATTGTCGACAATCAGCGGGATGCCGAGAGGGCGGCCAAGGCTCGCAATCTCGCCGATGGGGCAGACGACAAGCTTGGGATTGGGAAGGGTTTCCACGTACCAGGCACGGGTGCGAGCGTCGCTTGCGCGCAGGAAGGCGTCCGGGTCCGCAGGATCGACGAACCGGACCTCGATGCCCATGTCTTTCAGCGTGTTGGCAAAGAGATTGTAAGTGCCGCCGTAAAGGTCGGTGCCGCTCACGATGTTGTCGCCGCTGCGGGCAAGGTTCTGGATCGCGTAGGCCGATGCGGCCTGTCCCGAGGCCACGGCCAGCGCCGCGGCGCCGCCTTCAAGCGCGGCTATCCGCTTTTCGAGAATGTCGGTCGTGGGGTTGCCGAGCCGGGTGTAGATATTGCCCAGTTCCTCAAGCGAGAACAGGCGGGCGGCATGGTCGGCATCGTGAAACTGATAGGATGTGGTCTGGTAGATCGGCGGGGCGACGGCACCGGTGGCGGGATCGGCGCGCCAGCCTGCGTGCAGGGCAAGCGTCTCGGGATGCAGCGGTCTTTCCGTCACCTCGGGTCTCTCCATGTTTTCATTTCAGTGCTGCGACGTGCCATCGGGTCGATTGGGGCGCAATCGTTTTGCGTGCGCGTTGCGTAGTCGTCCGTGCATCATCGGTGAGGCGCGAACGCCGGCATCGACGCTCATGGCCGACCACGCAATCGCATGACCGACCATGAGGCTTGCCTCGGGAATGCCGCTTCGGGGCTATTGAGCCTTTGCCTGATGATCGGTCAACTGATCGAGCGCATGCTGTCCGGTGGGAGCGCCCGGCACTTGATGGATCCGGCCGTTGCGCACGTCGTCCCAGGTGATCAGGGGGTAGAGGTTGTGCGCCTGCGCTTCCTTTTCGAACAGGGCACGCAAGGCGGCCAGTTTCTCGGGATAACGCTGGGCAAGGTTCACCCGCTCGGTGAAATCCTCATTCAGATTGTACAGTTCCCAGGCATTTTCATCGAACGGCTTGGCGGCGTTGGGGCTGCCGCTGATCACGGCGTTGGGATAGGGAAGCGAGGCCTTCCATCCGTCCTGATAGATCGCGCGCGATCCGAAGATGTAATAGTACTGCGTGCGGTGCTGCGATGCCGCCTTCGCGTCGGTGATGGAATAGGCCAGCGAGGTCCCTTCGATGGGCTGCTGCGCCAATCCGCGAATGCGATCCGGGGCCTTCAGGCCGATCAGTTCCAGCGTGGTCGGCAGGATATCGATGACATGGCCGTATTGCGTGCGAACGGCGCCGTTGCCCTTGATACCCTTCGGATAAGTGACGATCAGCGGATTGCGCGTGCCGCCTTCGCTGTTCGCGTCGGACTTCCATAGCCGGAACGGCGTGTTTGCGGCCTGCGCCCAGCCGAGCGGATAGTTGCCCTCCACTGCCGACGGCGTTCCCAGTTCGCCGATCTTGGCCAGATTGTAGGCGACGTTTTCCTGATAGCTGAGCGGCTTCGACGTGATCTTGCGATCGATATCGCCGTTCAGGGTGCCTTCCTTGCTGGCGCCATTGTCTCCCACGATCACCACGAACAGCGTATTGTCGTACTGGTTCGTCGCCTTGAGATGATCGATCAGGCGGCCGATCTCATGATCGGTATAGGTCAGATATCCAGCGTAGACTTCCATGAAGCGCGCGTAGAGCTTGCGCTCATCGGGCGAGAGTGACGACCAGGCGGTAATGCCGGGATCGCGGTCCGGAAGCACGGCATTGGCGGGAATGATCCCCTGGCGCTTCTGCTGTTCGAATACGCGCTGGCGATAGGCGTCCCAGCCTTCGTCGAACTTGCCCTTGTAGCGATCGCTCCATTCCGCCGCGACCTGATGCGGCGCATGGGTGGCGCCGGGGGCGTAATAGAGGAAGAAGGGCTTGCCGGGTGCCGCCGTCTTTTGGCGGTCGATATAGGTGATCGCCTTGTCGGTGATCTGCTCGCTCAGGTGGCGTCCATCGGGCTGGGCGTGCGCCTGATCCTCCACCAGATCGGGCTTGTACTGGTCGGTTTGCGATCCCAGGAAGCCGAAGAAGTGCTCGAAGCCCTTGCCGGTAGGCCAACGATCGAAGGGCCCGGCATCGGTGGCGTCCTCATCGGGCGTCAGGCCGTATTTGCCGACGGCAAAGGTATTGTATCCCCTGTCGCGCAAGATCTCGGCAATGGTGCCGTCTTCGGAAGGGATCCGGCCGTCCCAGCCCGGAAAGCCGGCCGACAGCGGAATGTGCGAAAATCCCGCCTCATGGACGGAGGAACTGTTCCGTCCGGTCAACAAGGCCGCGCGCGTCGGCGCGCAGATCGCGGTTGTGTGGAAGTTGGTGTAGCGCAAACCCTGCTGCGCGAGCGCTTCCAGCGCCGGGGTGCTGATGCCGCCGCCAAAGGCGCTGGACGCGCCGAAGCCGACATCGTCGAGCAGGATCCACACCACGTTGGGGGCGCCTGCCGGCGCGCGCGCCGGTTCGGGCCACCACTCCTTCGATTCTGCCAGCGTCCGCCCCACGGTGCCCTGGAATGCCTGCTGCTGTTGAGCACCGGCGGTGCTGGCCATGGCGAATGAGGACGCGAGGGCAGTCATTGCCATCAGGATCTTGCGGTTCAATGTCATCCCTTCCGAATTGTCGCGGCGATGCGGCCGCACGGCTTCTCGGGATCGGGCAGGTTTTTGCAGACGCGCGCAAACAAGCGCCAAGGCCCACGCAACCTCTCAATCCCAGACATGGTGTGAAAAGCCCGGACGTGGTCGCCTGGGGCCAGAAATGCCGGACATACGAACGCTTTCCCGCGCGCGCGTTGTTCGGCGAAACTGCAAAGCCGGGCTCGGCCCGGTAAACTCAACTTATTTGATTGAGTTTGTCTGTCAACCGGTGTTTGCGCCGCCTTGGCGATCCGGCTGGCCGCCGGAAAGGCCCTTGGGAGGGGACCTCAGAACGGGTCGCGTCTCGCGCTAACGGATGGCGAAGCGAAAGCCAAAAGACGCAAGACCAAGGATTTCGGTTCGGTCGGCAGGCAATATGAATCCGGCGTCGATCGCCTGATCGAGGGATTGCTCGAACATCGGCAGATATTGCGGCTCGCCGCCGGGATAGAGGCTTGCCAGTCTGGCGCGATCGAACGGCACCGATGAGCCAAAGAGGTATGAGAACGTGCCCGCCTCGCCAATTCCCGAGTTGCAGGCCGTGGGGACATCGGACCAAGGCGTTCTGATGCCACCCAACACGTTTCCGTCATCGTCCCTCGCGAGTTGGGAGGGATCGCCGGTCGCGAGTTGCAATCGCTCTGCGCTCGGCGGGGTCTCGCCGTCCACAACCCATCTATGGAGCCTGTGGAGCGCCGCTTGAACGACATAGTGATGCTGGGGCGCAAAATTGACGGGCTTGCCGAGCCGTTTGCCCATCAAGTCCTGGATGGGGTCGAACGCGGCCGCGAGTGTCTCGATCGGGATATTCCCTGAATCGATGCTCCCCACTGCAAGCAGATAGTTGTCCGCATGCGCGGTGCCGGCGATCTCCCACGTGCGCAACATGTCGGTGTCCGGCTGGCGCACGGCGAGGCCGCCGAGGGACGTGAGATCGCTTTCGGTCTCGATCATGATCACCGGAACACGCAAGTCTTCGCGCAGCCTTACGCCGGTCACGCGTTCGCCCACGAAGATCGATTGGCCGGACAGGGGGCCCGCAGTCGTCCCGCGCGAATGGACCAGGAAGCCGTCGAATGCCTTTGCCATGGGATCGGCGGCATTGATGTAAGTCACCAAAAACGTGGCGGATTGAGATTCGCCGACGCCGAGGATGTATTGTGGCTCAAGGTTGCCGAGCACCCCTGCGGCCTTCGGGGATCGAAGCAGCCGGGCGACTTGCGTGAAAATGTCGTACGAGAAGGCATCGCCGGGATGAATCAGGCTTTCGTATCGTTCGCGGTTCAGCTTCTTGAGCGACATGTCGCTGCCCATGCTGGGGCCGCCCTGCACCCCGACCTCCTGGCAGGAGACTGCCACATAGGCATGGCCGCTCCGCACGATCTCGCGATGAGTCATGCTCCAATCGGGTGCCGCGTCGATGCCGGCGGACACGTTCAACCATTCGACGATCACCGTTCCGCTGAACACCTCCGGGGCGACGGGACGCAATACGACTATTCGCGTCTCGAAATCGGCAAGATCGGCCGGCGCTACCGTCCACCGGCCCTCGGAGCCAGTCTCACCGACGGCAACGAAGGATCGCGCCGTTCCCGAAATGAAAAACTCTTCCTTGAGAATGCCGAGCGCGGACAGTTCGTATTGTCCCAGCCCCAGCACCGGTTCTCCGGGCACATGTCGGACCATAGGCAGATCGATGTCGATGGTCATGGACAGGCTCCAGATTTCCGGGTGTTCTGCGCGACTATGACTCTGGTTATCTCGTGGCGTCCAGTCCGCCTCACCTGTCTCGGGCATCACTGCAATCGTGGTCAAATCGCTTGCCCGCCATGTTAAAGCGGGGCGCCGGATTGCTACTTGTGTCCCGATCTCATGCTTTGGTGGGCCGGACCAAAACCGCGCGAGAGGGGCGGCATCTCCTGCTGCATTAAACGCGGCATTTGTTCGCACGCCCGCGCCTTAACCAAAGGCGCCAGTTTGTCGGTGAGGCGTTGTTCGGCTTCTATGCGATGCCGGGCCAGTGCCTGGCAGAGTTGCCCATTATCATCAGGGCAATGCCAGAAGCCGCAAATGTCGGCCAGAACCTCGCGCAGTGCTCTTGCGGCTTCTCTGTCGGCCTCGATAATCCCGTACATGGAGTGATCACGTTCCCTTTGATTATCCTCTGCCTGTGCAACGGCGGACCCGTGCCCGCAGTTCCAGAGCGGCGCTGCGAACCGTCTCAATCCGTATGGGGCGAAAGCACGCGGGCGTTCAGTGCCGTGCAATCGGCATCTGTTGCTTCAGGCATCCGCTTTCCCGAGATCGCCCGGCCCAATGCCTTGATCACGTTGCCTAGGGACTTGACCTCAGGGGGGATCACGACGGACGGATTGCGGATCGTCCCGCCCGCATGGATCGAGCCGGGCAGTCGCAGGACGGAATCGCTCTTGGGAGCGCCGGTAAGCGTGAGCGAGATGCGCTCATCGGGAAAGGAGATCGTGCCGGTGCCGCGCGTCTGGCTTTCGCTGGTGTCGACCAGCACCGGCGCGGCCGTTCCTGTTCCGTGACGCATTTCCAAACGCGCGACGGCGCAACGAAGCGTCGCCTGCTTGCCCTTGTCGGCAAGCAGGCCTTTCCCGACATCGAAGCCCAGCAAGCTGGCCAGTTTTGCCGGCAGGACCCCATCGTGCGCGGTTACGCCGATGATCCCGTCGGACTTGCCGACGGCTTCACGGACCGTGTTTCCCACGCCGGTCAGCCGAACCCGGCCATCGACGGTGGCGTCGATTTCGCCGCTGCCTCCTGCGAGGGCATCGATGCTGCTGCCGCGCATGTCGAGCGCGAGCGTGATCGTCGGCTCGCTCTGGCCCTGACGCTGGTCGACCCTGATCTCGCCATCAACAACGCCCCGGCTGAGGCGCAGCGTCAGGGGCTTGGCGATGAGCAGCCTGTTATCGATTGTCAGGACGCCTTGCGCGCTGCGCAACGGCGAGGACCCGCCACTTGCGATCCGGTCAATGCGAAAGGCGATGCGCCCGTCGGTCTTGTCGATCTTGCGGATGTTGAGTCGGGTATTGGGAACCAGTCTCTCTCCCTCGGCCCGTTCCAGCGCGTGATTGGCGGCCCGACTTGCATCGGACGCCAGATCGGCAAAATCTAATGTCGCAAACCGGATTTCGCCATCGAGCTTTGTGCGGACTCCGGACTTGTCGACCGAGAGCCTGGCGGACAACGGGCTGTTGCCCACCTTGCCCTTGAGACCGTCGATCGTCCAGACGTCCGATTGGTGCCGGACGCTTGCGGTCAGACTGATCGGCTGCGTGTGGAAGAGGCCGGCCTCGATCACCCGGTCCAGTAATTTGAGGTCGTTTGCCCGCGCGGTTATGTCGAGGCTTATGTCGTCCGTGCGTAGCGGACCGGCCATGGTTCCTTTCGCGCGCATGTCGATCGCCGCGCCGACAATGCTGGCCTCGAAGGGCCATGGCGCATTCGCCGCGCCCGCCGGTCCTTTGACCGATACTGCCACGGCGTTCCCGTCGATCGTTCCGGGGCCGGACGCGACCAGCCCGTGCTGGGGGTCGATGCTCACATGAAGTTCGACCGATCGCTTGCGCAGCGCATCCCGATAGCGGATCTGCGCCTTCACCGATTCCATCCCGGCAAACGATATCGTGGGGCTCGATCCGGGTTCCTGCTTGCCGCCGCTGTTCCAGTTGACGCGGCGGTCCGCATCCCGGACCAGGTCAAGCATCACACCGTCCGCTGAAACCAGTTCCGGGCTGCCGCGACCGATCAGCATCGGCAATATCGCGATACGCACGCGAAGCCGCTCGATGGATGCAAGCCTGCCCGGGGCCGCCCATGCCGCCTGCGGAATGGCCACCCCGTTCAGGCTGAGGACCGGCGTGAACGAGAATGCACTGTCGCGAGACATCTCCGCGATCGTCACCGGGCGTCCGAAGTTCTCGCTCAGCTTGCGTTCGGCAAGATCCTTGAGCCAGCTGGCGGGGAACGCTCCGGCCAATATCGCGCATGCCGCAAGACATGCTGCGATCAGGGCCAGCGCCGTTCGGATGTGCCGATGAGGGAGGTTCATCGTTTGCAAATGCGTGGGTGGTGTGGACGTTCCGCTTCTCCTGCCGGCGAGCGACTCTTCGGGGCTCGAAAACACGCGGGAGCAGACGGGACGGTGAGGCGTTTCCACGCCGTCAAACTCTGAGAGAGAGCCCCCCATGTCCCGAACCGTAGCCGAATTGCTGGTCGATACACTTGCGCAACTGGGCGTTCGCCACGTGTTCGGCGTGGTCGGCGATGCTCTCAATCCCTTCACCCATGCGCTGGATGCCGAGGACGCGATCGACTGGATCGGCGTCCGTCATGAGGAAGGCGGGGCGCTTGCGGCCACCGGGCAAGCGAAACTGACCGGGCGCCTTGGCGTATGCTGCGGGACCACCGGCCCGGGCGGCAACCACCTCGTCGCCGGTCTCTACGAAGCGCGCAAGGACCATGCGCCGGTGCTGGCCATCACGGGCGGCGTTCCGGCGGAGAAGCGGGGAACCGACTATCTTCAGGAAGACGATCCGGCCCTGCTGTTTCGCGACGTTTCCGTCTATAGCCAGATGATCAGCGCGCCGGAACAGGCGCCCGCCGTCATCCGCGAAGCCATTGCCGCCGCCTATGCCGAACGCGGTGTCGCTCATATCAACGTGCCGCCGGAGGTCTTTGCGGCAAAGATCGGTGGGGACGTGGCGAGCATGGCCGTCCTGCGGCCCCGGCCGGAAATTGCCCCGGCTCAGGCCGATGTGGCCGAAGCTGCCCGAATGATCGGCGAGGCGAACACCGTGGCCGTCTTTTGCGGACAGGGCTGCCATGGTGCGGCGTCCGAACTCGAACAGCTTGCCGACAGGCTGAAAGCCCCGCTCATGCATACGTTCCGGGGAAAGGCCATTCTTCCCTTCGATCATCCCTGCTGGATCGGTGGCGTGGGTCTGATCGGTTCGAAGGCAGGTGTGGACGCCATCAACGAGGCGGACCTGCTCCTCATGCTGGGCACCGATTATCCCTATTCCGAATTCCTTCCCAAACATGGCCGGGTAATCCAGATCGACGAACGCGCGCTGGCCCTTGGAAGGCGTGCGCCGGTGGCGCTGGGCATCGTGGGTTCCGTGCGCCCTGCCTTGTCGATGTTGCTGGAGCTTCTTCCTGCCCGCTCGGACGCCGCTTTCCTCGAAAAGGCACAGACCGCCCGGAACGAATGGAACGCCATGCTGGACAAGCGGGCCGATATCGCGCGCACCCCGGGCAAGCTCCACCCGCCCGCACTGGCGCGGGCGATCAGCAATCACGCGGCCGATGATGCGATCATCGTCACCGATACTGGCGAAGTGACGCTTTGGGCGGCAAACTGGTGGCGGCAGAGCGGCCGGCAGCAGAACACCGGCTCCTTCAACAACGCGGCGGTCGGCACAGGGCTGGGCCTTGCTAACGGCGCGCAACTGCTGGACCGTTCCAGACAGGTGATCGCCCATGTCGGCGATGGGGGCATGACGATGCTGCTCGGCGAATTCATGACCAGCGTCGAGCATCAATTGCCGGTCAAGATCGTGGTCTACGACAATGCCGAATGGGGCCTCGTCCATCTCGAGATGGAGGTGGCCGCACTGCCCGCGGCCAAGGGCACGACGTTTCCGAACGTCGATTTCGCCGCCTTCGCCCGGGCATGTGGCGCGCAGGGTTTCACGGTTCGCGATCCCGCTGAGCTCGATACGACGGTCGCGCAATTCCTTGCCGCGCCGGGCCCGGCCATTCTTCATGCGATCGTCGATCCGGACGAGCTGCCAACAATGCCGCACATCGATCCCGCGCAGGTTCTGCGCTTCGGCATAGCCAAAGTCCGCGAGGCCTGGCGCAACGTTCGCAGCTCGAACACCTGATCCCACACAGCCTTGCAAGGCCGGGAGCCGGATGTGCTGAACTTAACTATCAAGCTGTACTACGATCAGGCACACGCCAACCACTAGGCCCATCAGGCAGCGGGCCGTACGGTCATCAATACGGTCAGCTTCAAATATTGATCGGACCTGCAATTTTGAATCGGCAAGGCCTGCCCTCGAAGGGCGGGCCTTGTCACGTGTGCCGGATTAATGATGTGCACGTGGATGTCTGCTCGAGTAAGCGTCACTGCGCCGAAATTTACCGACAAATCAGTCGATGGGGGGCAGCCCACCGGACAGACTTACAGAACATTCTCTCCAAGCCGCCGCATCGACCAAGGCGCCTGTCGCTTCCCAACTTCGGGAGATCCCCATTTGGGAATGGAATGGCGACCCGCGTCGTGATGTTTGCGAGCGAACGACTGGGAGAGAGATGAATGGACCTGAATCTGTCAGGGCGACGTGCGCTGGTCACGGGCAGCAGTAGCGGGATCGGCGAGGCCATTGCCCGCATGTTGGCTGAGGAAGGAGCGCGCGTCGTCGTGCACGGCCGCAACCGCGAGCGTGCGGAAGCAGTTGCCACCGCGATCGGCGCCGCTGGCGTCGCCATCGGCGAGCTTGCCGATGACGGCGGGGCGCAGTCCGTCCACGCCGCGGCGGTTGCAGCGCTCGGCGGTAATGTCGAAATCTTGATAAACAACGCCGGTGGCAATTCGGAAGGCAACTCGTCCAAGGCTCCGGTGGAGATCGACGCGGCGGACTTTCTGTCCAATTACCGCGCGAACACCATGGGTGCGGTACAGCTGTGTCAGCTCTGTGTGCCCGATATGGTGGCGAACCGCTTCGGACGAATTGTCAACGTATCGAGCGCGGTGGCCATGCAGCCCAACTACATGGGCGCAGACTATTCTGCGGCCAAGGCTGCCCTGAACAACTTTACCGTGAGCCTTGCAGGGTCGCTGCGCGGGGTAGGCGTAACGGCGAATATCCTGACGCCCGGCATCATCATGGTCGACGGCCTGTTGCGCTTCGGACGCGAAAAATTTGCCGACCCCGACATGAGCTTCGAGGATGTCTGCCAACGTTTCGGCGAGGCGCAGGTGTTCGAGATCCCGCCTGTCGGGCGTGTCGGCAAGCCAACCGAACTGGCCATGGTGGCGTGCCTGCTCGCCAGTCCGCTGTCCGGTTTCATCACCGGCGCCAATTACCGTGTCGATGGCGGCCAGAGCCGTGGCCTGAACTGAGGATAGCAATACCATGACAAAGCAGACCTATCGCGTCATCCAATGGGCCACCGGCACGGTCGGCAGCGCTGCGCTAAAATATTTCATCGAGAACCCGATCATCGATCTGGTCGGCGTCTACGTCACCAATCCGGAAAAGGTCGGCAAGGACGCCGGAGAGTTGGTCGGCCTGCCCAGCACGGGCATCAAGGCAACCAGCGATATCGACGCGATCCTGGCGATGGAGGCGGACTGCGTCCTGTTTGCGCCCAGCATGATGACGCCGCCACTGGAGCAGGTGTGCCAGTTGCTTGCTTCGGGCAAGAATGTCGTCTCACCCGCCGGCCCGTTCCTGCCCAACAAGTGGCTTCCGGAGGAAACCGCGCGTATCGAGGCGGCATGCCGTGAGGGTAATGTCTCTTTCCACGGCTGCGGCATCCACCCTGGATTCTCGGGCGACATCCTTCCCCTGACGCTGGCCCGTCTCATGAGCCGCGTCGATTGCATCGAGGTGTCGGAGATTATCGACAAGGTGCGCAACCCGATGATCTATACCGAGATCATGGGCTTTGGCGCCGACCCTGAGGAATTGCTGGCAAATCCGCGGCGTTCGCCAGAGACCTACAAGCACTTCTACTCCAGCATGGCGATGATTGCCGAAGGGCTGGGCAAGGAGATCGAGAAAGTCACTGTCAAGTTCGAGGTCGCCAAGGCGCTGAAGGACATTCAGCATCTCTACGGCGAGGTGAAGGCGGGCACTGTGGGCGGCCAGCACTACGAGTGGATCGCCTGGTGTGAGGGTGCACCGCTGATTGTGTATCATTTTTACTGGCAGCTCGGTGAAGACCTCGATCCGGTATGGGAACAGGGCGAGGCCAAGTACCGCGTGCGGATAAAGGGCGAGCCGCCGCTCGAATGCCACTTGATGGCGATGGAGGAAGAGGACGGACGCCATCCGTTCCTCGGTTTGCCCTGGACAGGGCTGGTCGGCTGTACCGCCGTGCCGGCTGTATGCGATGCGGCGCCGGGGATCGTGACGCATCTGGATCTTGGTGTCGTGCAGCCAAAGGGTCTGGTACGGCGGTGAGACTGCACTGATCTTGCAATTGCAAGCGGCCAAAACCGGCATGGGCAATGGCGTTGCTATTGCCCCTTTGGTTCGACGCTAATTTTCGTCATCGGGCTGGGGTAATTGCAGGCTGATCGCCGCTGCAAATTGAGCCGCGAGATCAAAGTTCATGTGTTCGCGCAGCCATTGCGCCGTCAGTCCGTCCATCAGCGCCAGCAGGTGCCGGGCCGTAGTCTGTGGATCCTGACAGAAGTGTTCGAGCGCAAGCGCCATCCGCCTTTGCCGCATGGCTTCGCGCGTATTGAAGTAGTTATGTGCTGGGTGACTTGCACATAGAGTCTCGGCCTGCAGCATCACGTGCATGCGGACCATTTCGACATCGGCAATCTCGCGTTCGACGCTCTTCTTGAGCGATTCGATGAACGTTGCACGGTCATACCATCCCACTGTCGCTGCCTTGCGGCGGGCAACCCAGTTCTTCATGTCAAGCTGGTGCCGCTTGGTACGGTCATCCAGCAAATCGATCAGAATCTGCTCCTTGCTACTGAAGTGATGAAGCAGGCCAGCCTTCGTGAGAGAGCAGCGGTCAGCAAGTTCCTGAATGGAAAAGCCGTTGTAGCCCCGCTCGCCGATGAGACGCTGGGCTTCATCCATGATTTGTACCCGGCGGACCCCGCCGTCCACCCGTACAACCTTCCGATCCGATTTCTTTTCCATTGTGCCTCGAAAAAGGGAGCGCCCGCCCAATAGAACTGTCGGACGGGCGCTCGGCAATATTTTATTGCAAGGTCTTAGAACTTCTTCGACAAGCCCAGCTGAACCATGCGGCCCAGAGTGAAGGCGTTGCCGGGAAGGTAGCCGGGCTGCCCGGCATCGAGGTATGCTGGCGGATCTTCGTCGAAGATGTTGTTGAAGTTCAACGTTACGCTCAGGTCGTTCGTCAAGCCACTACCCTTGAAGTCGTAGCCGAAGTAAAGGTTGACGATGTTGAAGTCAGAAACCCTCTTCTGGCCGGCTACATTCGCGCTACGTGTGTAGCCCGGCGTGAGATTCCAGGTTGCCTGGGCACGGAACTGGCCCATCGTGGTGCCAAGATTGGTCGAAATCTGGTACTTCGAAGTATCGTACTGGAGCACATCGAACCAGGCGATCCCCGGGCGGGACTGGTTCTTTTGCGTTAGGCGATAGTTCCCTGCGACACGGCCATCGATCGATCCCCAGCTGGTGTCAAAGTCGAAGTTGGCCGAAAAGTCGATCCCGGACAATTTCGTGCGGCCCAGGTTCTGGGCACGCGTATCAAGCAGGACCTGGACTGGCGTCGTGGATCCGCCCGCCCCGAGAAGGAGCGCCTGGCTCGTCGAGGTCGGGTTTGCGAGTGCAACTCCGACACCCGCCGCAGGGATAGTGGCGAGGATCCGCGCAACCTGTTCGCCCGAGGGCTGGAACAACCAAAGATCGGGGTAACCCATGTAGAAATCAGTCAAGTTAGACCCGCTGACCGGACGCCCAATTGTTCCCTTGAGGTCTATACTGTAATAGCTGGCGCTAAGCGTGACCCGGTCGATCGGCCGGAAGTCGAAACCTGCTGACCAGTTGGTGGCCTTCTGCGGCTGGAGACCGGGAACCGCGCCGTTGAGGTAGATGCCCGCAGCGGTTGCCGAGGCACATGCCGGAAGGCCGGACACGCCGCAAACGCCCGGAGTGGGCGGCGGAAACTGAAGGAACGCGCCCGGGATCTGCTGGGCAATCGACGAATAGACCCCCAATTGGTCTGCCGGCGTGGCGGCGTTGAACGACTTGCCCCAGTTTGCCCTCAGGGTCAGGCTGTTGAACGGTTCGAAGGTGATACCGAATTTCGGATTGAAGGTGTCTCCGAAGTCATTGTACTTGTCGTACCGGGCCGATGCGGCAAGGACGAGCGACATGTCATTGTCGCCGCCGCCAAGGACCGGGACCTGCAATTCGCCGAACAGCGATTTGACGGTCTGGGTATAGGATCTTGGCGGCAGCAGCGTATAGGTTGTCACGTTGGTCGTGCGCTGCCGCATCGTATCGGTTGAATATTCTGCGCCGAGGGCCGCGCGCAGATCGCCTGCCGGCAGCGAGATGATCGGCCCGTCGAGAATGGCACGGAAATTGGCATACTCATTCCGGCCAATGCCCACGTCGTAACCGACAATGCTATCCAGCACGGATTGGCTCGTCGCCCCCACGTTGTATGGGTTCAATGCACCGGTGTTGGCGGCATTTTGCAATTGCGAGTTACCGCGGGCATTCACGAGCTGCGCGTTCTCGTAATCGACTGTGCCCCTGCCGTAGTTCGCCAGCGCGCGCAATTGCCAGTCGTGGCCGAATTTCCAGGTCAGTTGCGGGGTGACGTTCCACGTATCGAGGTTGGTATTCTGCGTGCTGGACCGCGCGCCCAAGGCATCCGCAAGGCTGAAGCGGACCGTCTGAGCCATGCCGAAATTGGGGTCTCCCACCGGCAAGGCGTGATAGTTCGGGTTCGAGGGCGCGAGCGTGACCATCGATTCCGCGCCAGTGCCCAATTGGCCGTTGCCCAATGTACCGTTGTTACCGCGAATTTGGCGATTTGCGTAATAGAGCTTCAGGTCAACTTGCAGATTGTCATCCAGTTTCTGCATCAGGCTGGCAAAAACGTTGTGCGCTTTGACGCTTGGATAAATGGCAACGTCTTGCGCATAGTCGCAGGTGATGGGGCCGCCGACTGCCAGGTTGGCGCCGTTCATGATATAGTTGCGGGCAGCGGCTCCCGATCCTGCCGAGACGTTGACGCCTTCGGCGCAGTTCCGGCCGGTCGGAATGCCCGTCAGCGGATCGATGCGATGGACATAGTCGCGGTCGGAGCCAAACAGCGCGTCGTTCTGCGAATAGCGATAGGCGATATAGGCCGAACCGGAACCCCAGTCCTTGCCCGCGATGCCGCCCGCCTGATACGAGGTGTAGCTGTCTCCGATGCCGACCTTGGCATCGAGTTGAACGCCGTCAAAGCGGCTACGCGTCATGAAGTTGATGACGCCTCCCAGCGCGTCCGAACCGTAAACGGCCGAACCGCCATCGGTCATGGCCTCGACCCGTTCGATCACCAGCGGTGCAATGAAGTCGGGGTCGACCGCAAGCTGGTTGATGCCAAGAGGAGTTACGCGATGGCCGTCAAGCAGGACGAGCGTCTGCGCGCCGCCGCTGGTATTTGCGCCGGGCAGGTTGCGAAGGTTCGGACGGGCGATGGAAGTGCTGCCATTCGAGCCCGCGACGCCGGATACGCCCGATTGCACCGAGTTGAAGAAGTTGCCCACTGTCGGAAGACTGGAAAGCAGCCCGTTTGCGGTTGCCGCGCCGGTTGCTTTGGCTTGCGCGTCGGTAATGCCGATGACGTTGGAGCCTGCCGGCGCAATGCCGCGGATGAGCGTGCCGGTGACCACGATTTCGGTCTCTCGAGACGCGGCAGGCTGGTCGCCCTGGTGCCCCTCGTTCGATTGATCGGCAGATTGAGCCACAGCCATAGCGGGCAGCAGCGCAATAATCGCGACGCTCGCGCGTGCGCAATTCTTCAATCGTGAAGATTTCATAATCATCCCTCTCCCGGTTTTTTTATATATTTCACGGGCAGGTGGGCTGAACGGATTCCCCCTAATACTCAGGCTTTTTGTTTGAGTTGAATTGCGGTTTTAACTTGGAGAAATCGCAGTAGTCGCACCTACCATCCGGATGGTTGGTTCATGGAAAAATTGCGTCAAGTCGATCTGCGCATTCTGGCTTTCAGGGGCAATTTGACTGCTCTCACAGTCAAAATTTGGGGCAACGGGAGTGCCTAGGTGAGGGCGGGGTGCTCGCGCGGGACGAACTATGCCGGGCGCGCAGGGGTATGCCCCCTGTTTTTGATTCTCGCCGCCGGTGCGGATCTTTGCCCATCGCGAGGCCGGGGGTATCCTCACGTCTATGCGGCTCTAAACCGCTGCTCGAACGGAGCAAGGGCACGGCGAAGTCGGCGCCGATCGACCGACTTCGCTGTGCCGCGTTCAGAGCTTGCGCGTGCCCAGCCACTTGACCATTGCGGGATCCCGGTGATCGAAGAAGCTGCTCGCCTTCTGGTCGAGGGTTGCGATTTTGGCATTATCGTCTTCATCGAGTTCGAAGTCGAAGATCGCGAAGTTTTCGGCCATGCGCTCCTTGCGAACCGACTTCGGGATGGCGACGATGCCTCGCTGGTTCAGCCAGCGCAGGACGACTTGCGCGATGGTCTTGCCGTGTTTCTGGCCGATGGCGGCAAGCACTTCGTTGGAGAACAGGCCGTTCTTGCCTTCGGCGAACGGGCCCCAGGCCTCGGGCTGTACCTTGTATTCCGCAAGGAGTTCCTGCGCGTCGCCTTGCTGATGGAAGGGGTGGATCTCGATCTGGTTCACGGCAGGTGTGATCTGGTTGTGCAGCACGAAGTCCAGCAGACGGTCGGGATAGAAATTGCTGACGCCGATCGCGCGGATGCGTCCCTCGCGGTGGAGTTCCTCCATGGCACGCCATGCACCATAGACGTCGCCATAGGGCTGATGGATGAGCCAGAGATCGAGGTAGTCCAGTTGCAGCTTGTCGAGCGAGCGTTCGAAGGCGGCCTTCGCCCCCTCGTAGCTTGCATCCTCGATCCACAGCTTGGTGGTGACGAACAGCTCGTTGCGGTCGATCCCGTGGCTTCTGATCGCCGCACCGACCGCGGCTTCGTTGCCGTAGGACGTTGCAGTGTCGAGCAAGCGATAGCCGACATCGATCGCGTCGCGCACGCTGCGCTCGCACTCGGCGGGGTCGGGCACCTGAAATACGCCGAAGCCCAGGCTCGGCATTTTTACGCCATTGTTCAGCGTGACGGTGGGAGGCTCGGTCGTCATTGTCGTTGTCCTACTCTTCTATCTGGTTCAGCGGTCACGGGTTCTCGGGAACGAACCTTGCGGATACCGCCATCGGCGACGATCGCGCGACGTCCAATGGCCCAATCAGAGTCCATCTCCATCCATCTCGGCTCCAAAGGTCCAAGCTTGTTCCACTGGTCGGCGATCAAGATAGGTTGGTGGCGAAGGTACGATTAGTCTCTATAATCTGCATGTTTCGATAAGCTGGGCTAATCAATGGCAACTGAGAACTATAACGAGCTGGCGGCCTTCGTGGTCGTCGCCAGAGAACTGAGCTTCACCCGCGCTGCGGCCAAGCTGGGCGTCTCGCAATCGGCCCTGAGCCAGACGATCAGGGGATTGGAGGAGCGCATCGGACTGCGCCTGCTCACCCGGACTACCCGCAGTGTGGCACCCACCGAGGCGGGGCGTCGGTTGTTCGATACGTTGGCCCCGCGTTTCGAGGAAATCGAGCAGGAACTCGCCTCTCTCAGCCAGTTGCGCGACAGGCCTGCTGGATCCATCCGCATCAACGCTGGAGAACATGCCGCCGTTTCGATCCTGCAACCGGCACTTCGCAGGATCGTTCCCGACAACCCCGATGTTCGCGTGGAGATTATCGTCGATTACGGGCTGACCGACATTGTGGCGCAGGGCTTCGACGCCGGCGTGCGTCTGGGCGATCAGGTTGCAAAGGACATGATTGCCGTTCGGATCGGCCCCGACATGCGCATGGCGGTAGTCGGTTCGTCCGACTATTTCACTCGCCACCCTATTCCCCGCACGCCGCAGGATCTGACCGCGCAGAATTGCATCGGCATCCGTCTGCCGACCTATGGCGGCATTTTCCCCTGGGACCTCGACAAGGACGGGCATGAGGTGAACGTGCGCATCGAAGGCCAGTTGGTCTTCAACAATATCAGCCTGCGCCTCAATTCGGCACTGGACGGGCTGGGCCTTGCCTATCTGCCCGAAGATCAGGTGATGCATCATGTCGAAGCAGGCCGGCTTGTCCGCGTGATGGAGGACTGGTGCGGTCCGTTCCCCGGCTATCACCTCTATTATCCCAGTCGGCGCCATGCCTCGCCGGCCTTCGCGCTGCTGGTGGAAACGCTGCGCTATCGCGGATGATGGCCAACGGCCGCGATGCTGACGACGATTGCTATGCTTGAACGCGAAATCCTGCCGATCGGCGGCGGTTGAACACCCCGGGCTGCTCTGTCTATTCTGGCGCCATGAAGCTATCATTTGCGGTCGCCGCGTTAACTTGTGTCCTTGCCGTTCAACCGCTCGCGGCCGCGCCGGAAGACGATCCGTTGCACTGGGTGGACCCGATGATCGGCACCGGCCCGGAAGGCCACACGTTCCCCGGTGCCAGCGCGCCCTTCGGCATGGTGCAACTGTCGCCCGATACGGACACGACCTGTCAGATCCGCGATTGCTATGCCCATGCGGCGGGATACAGCTATCACGACAGCACCATCGAGGGGTTCAGTCACACGCACTTTTCAGGCGCGGGACATTCGGACCTCGGCGACATTCTGGTAATGCCCGCAACTGGCAGGGCCGGCGATGTGCGGTTGGATCCCGGCAGCGCCGGTCAGCCCGGTTCCGGCTACCGCCAGCGTTTCTCCCATGACAGCGAAGTCGCCAGCGCGGGCTATTACGCGGTGACGCTGGCCGATAGCGGCGTACGCGCCGAACTGACCGCCGGCACCCGCGTCGGCATCCACCGCTATACGTTCCCCAAGGGTGCCGAGGCCCATCTGGTGCTGGACCTGCGCAGCAGCCTTTACGACTATCCGGGCAAGACCCTGTGGTCCGGCCTGCATCTGCGCGAAGACGGCACGGTCACCGGCTTTCGCGAGACGCGGGGCTGGGCACCGGGCCGCAAGCTGTTCTTCGCCATGCGCTTTTCCGCGCCGCTGAAGGACCATGCTTTCGTCGATCGCGATGAGCATGTGGCCTACAAGGGGTTCCGCGCCCCTCAGGCGCTGCCGGGGCGGGGCGGCGATGCGCTGGCCGAAAAGCTTGGCAAGGCGCTGGAGGCGCGGCTGGACTTCGGCGCGCTGGACCGGCCGCTGGAAGTCCGCGTGGCGATTTCCGGCGTGGACGAGCAGGGCGCCGTGGCCAATCTGGATGCCGAAGGTGCCGACTTCGACACCGTGCGCCACCGCACCGAGGGGCAATGGCGGCAGGCGCTCGACCGCCTGAAGATCGATGCCGCGCCGCAGATGCGGACCAACCTCTACACTGCGCTCTATCACAGCCTGCTGGCGCCCAGCGTCTGGAGCGATGCGGACGGTCGCTATCGCGGTCCGGACGATCAGGTTCACAAGGCCGAGGGCTTCACGTTCCGCTCGACGTTTTCGCTCTGGGATACGTTCCGCGCGGAGCATCCTTTGCTCACGCTGGTCCAGCCCGAAGGTACCACGTCCGACGTCGTCAATTCGCTGGTCGCCAGCCGCGAGCACAGCCCCTGGGGTATCCTGCCGGTGTGGCAGTTCGCCGGGCGCGAGACCTGGACCATGATCGGCTATCACGCGGCGCCGGTGATCGCCGATGCTTACCTCAAGGGTTTCGGCGGGTTCGACGCGGCCAGGGCGCTCGACGCGATGGTGGCCAGCGCCGACTATGCGCCTTACGGCGGGTTGGGTGAGTACATGACGCGCGGATATGTGCCGATCGACAAGGAGCCGGAAGCGGCCTCCAAGACGGTCGAATACGCCTACGACGACTGGACGATCGCCCGCATGGCGCAGGCGATGGGCCGCAACGACCTTGCCGCCCGTTTTGAAAAGCGGGCCGGGTACTGGCGCAATTCGTTCGATGCCAAGAGCGGCTGGCTGCGGGCGCGCAAAAGCGACGGATCGTTCCGCACGCCGTTCGATCCCACGGCGATCAACTACGGCTCCGATTATACCGAAGGCAACGCCTGGCAATACAGCTGGTTCGTGCCGCAGGATCAGGCGGGCCTGTTCCGGATGCTGGGCGGGGACGGCAAGGTCGTCGCCCGGCTGGACGCGATGTTCGACTTCGACAATTCGAAGCTCGACTACAGCCATGCCGAAGACATTTCAGGGCTGATCGGCCAGTATATTCACGGCAACGAGCCCAGCCACCACGTCGCCTATCTCTATGTCCATGCCGGGGCGCCCTGGCGCGCGCAGGAGCGGTTGAAGCAGATCGTCGAAAGCCAGTACAAGCCGACGCCGGACGGGCTTTCCGGCAATGACGACCTTGGCCAGATGTCGGCCTGGCTGGTCTTCACGGGGCTTGGTTTCTACCCGGTAACGCCGGGTTCGAACCAGTATGTGATCGGCCGTCCTTTCGTGCGCCACGCCGCGATCACGCTGCCGAACGGGAAGACCTTCACGGTCGATGCGGAGAACCTGTCCGACGCGAACGCCTATGTCGGGAAGGTGGAACTGAACGGACGCCCGCTTGAACACGCGTGGATATCCGATGCCGACGTGCGCAGCGGCGGCACGCTTCGTTTCACGATGCAGGCGACGCCGAATAAGGCGTGGGGTTCGGGCTCTGCAAAAAGGCCCTATTCGATGTCCGTGCGGTGAGAGAGGCAGGCCCGACCCTTGCTACTGCCCGCCAGCCATTGACTGGGCTTTTGCCAGACGTTCCAGAATGTCCTCGCGCCGGCGCTGCGCCTCGAAACGGGCGAGCCCCGGATCGCCTCTGAGAATGGCGTAGATGATGTTGTGGCGCTCCTGCTTCCAGCGCTCCGCGCCGTCCGTTCCCGGATAGATCGGCAGGCGGGCGTGCGAGGAATAGTGCTCCATGGTCACCCGCGCGAGCATCTCCATCAGCGGCCGATCGACCATGGCATAGATGATGTCCTGCATCTCCTGCTCGAAGGCGCCTCGCTGCTCCGCCGTGTCGCAGGCATCGATGCGCTTGCCGAGATCACGCAGCCGCGCGCGAAGCGTCTCGTCGGTCGCAAGCGCGGCAGCGGAAATCAGGTCGCAGTCGAGCAGCGTCATGATCTCGATGGCTTCGTGTTCTCGCGTTTGGTTGACCTGAAGGAAACCCGCGATGGCCCGGCCCAGCGACGCGGCGTTCGGGCGGGCGCCGTAATATCCGCCGCCGTTGCCGCGCCTGACCTTTAGAAACCCCTCATGCTCCAGCACGCGCGCGGCTTGCTGCACCGTGACCACGCCGACGCCCAGCGCCTTGGCGACATCCGGAAGTGAGCCGATCTGCGCGTCGGGTTCCCGCGCCAGGATCATCTCCTTCATGCGCCCGGCCGCTGCCGAAACCAGGCCTTCCTTCGATGGCTTTCCAGCCATTTGCACATTGCTCCCGTCATTCAGCTCGCATCGGCGAGGCCGTTCGCATTCCATTCCACGCCCGGCGGTAGGACTTCAAGGGATTTCTAATATAGTGTATTATGGACGGATATCGCCGCAGGAATGCCGATTATCGGGAATTGACCTGCTCATAAAATGCATATTATGAGTCACGCAGAGTTGGCGGGGGCTGTCTGAGCCGGCCTTACGCCGCCCCGGTGGAGAGGCGTAGACATGACCAAGCATCAGGCAGTGAATGCAGCTGTCCAGAAAGTTCTCGACACTCTGGTCGCAGATGGCACCGAAGTCGGCGTGCAGGTTGCCGCCTATCTGAACGGCGAGCTTGTGGCGGATGCCTGGGCAGGTGTCGCAGATCCCGCCAGCGGCCGCGCGGTGGACGGCGATACGCTGTTCAACGTCTTCTCGGTGACCAAGGCTGTTGCCGCGACCGCGCTGCACGTTCAGGCCGAACGCGGCCTTGTCGATTACGACCGTCCGGTGGCCCAATACTGGCCCGAGTACGGCGCCAACGGCAAGGAGGCCGTTACCGTTCGCGATGCGCTTTCGCATCGGACCGGCACGCCGCAGATGCCGCCGGCAGTGACGCCCGAGATGATGTGCGACTGGAATGCGATGACGGCCGGCATCGCCGCGCTCGAACCGATCTTCCCGGTGGGGCAGCCGGCATATCAGGCGGTGTCTTTCGGCTGGGTGATCGGCGAGATTGTCCGGCGGACCGACCCCGAACACCGCAGCTTTCAGGAATTTGTGGCGCAGGAAATCGCCGCGCCCTTCGGCATCGAGGACTTGTGGATCGGGGTTCCGGAGGAGGTCGAGCCCCGCATCGCCAAGCTTGTCGACGCGCTCAACATGCAGCCGCCACCGCCGGGGACGGTGCTTGAAAAGGCGATGCCTTTCGATGTTCGCCTCGCTCCCGACATTTTCGAGCGCGAGGATGTGCGGCGGGCGACCATCGCGGGTGTCGGCGGTATTTTTACCGCCCGCAGCCTCGCGCGGTTCTGGGCGATCCTTGCCAATGGCGGCGAACTTGATGGCAAGCGCCTGCTCTCGCCCGAACGCGTGGCGATGAGCTGTCAGATGCGGCCCGGCGGCACGCTTCCCGATCCGGTGTTCTTCGGCATGCCGATGCCGCTCAGTCAGGGTGGCTACTGGATGTACGATGGCCAGTCGCCGCTCACCATGGCGCTGGCATCGACCACCGCAATCGCGTGCCCGGGGGCAGGCGGCTCGCTGGGATGGGCTGACCCCGCCACGGGGCTTGCCGTTGCCTACTGCCACAACCGCATGAGCGCGGCGGACGGAGCGAGCGCAGTCGGCAACGCGATCCGCGCGGCGCTGGGCATCGCTTGATGCGGCCCCACTACGACTATGTGATTGTCGGCGCGGGGTCCGCCGGCTGCGTGCTAGCCAATCGCCTCTCGGCCGACGCGCGCAATTCGGTGCTGCTGCTCGAATGCGGGCCGTCGGATCGCAACATGCTCATCACGGTTCCAATGGGCCTCGCCAAGCTCATGGGGCCGAAAAGCCCCTATATCTGGCGCTACATGGCCTCGCCCGGCGGCAACCGTCCGGCGGAGTTCTGGATGCGCGGACGCACGCTCGGCGGATCCAGTTCGATCAACGGCATGGTCTACACGCGCGGCGCGCCGGACGACTACGATGACTGGGAGGCCAAGGCGGGTCCGGGCTGGGGCTGGCAGGACATCAGCCGCTGCTACGAGGAAATGGAGCGGCACGAACTGGGCCCGGCGCAGGCACGCGGCGGGGCAGGGCCGCTTCAGGTCAACCTCTCGCCCAGCGACGATCCGCTGTTTCGCGCGACCATCGCAGCGGCGGCAGCGCTTGGCGTTCCGGTCGTGGACGACATCAACAGCGTGAAGGCGAGCGTGGAGGGCGGTTTCGGTCGCCAGCCCCGGACGATCTGCAAGAACGGCAAGCGCTTCAGCGCCGCGCGTGCATTCCTGAAGCCAGCGATGCGCCGCAAGAACCTCGATGTGGTGACGGACGCTGAGGTCCTTGCGGTAGAATTCGACGGACGGCGGGCGACCGGCGTGCGCGTTCGCCATCGGGGCGGCGAGTTCAGCGTTGCCGCCGGACGGGAGACAATCCTCAGTGCCGGTGGGCTCAATTCTCCGGCGATCCTCCAGCGCTCGGGCATCGGTCCGGCAGGACTGCTGCAAAACCTCGGCATCGGGGCGGTCGTCGATCGCCCTGAGGTCGGGCGCAATATGAGCGATCACCGCACCCTGCCTGTCCAGTACCGGGTCAAGCGCGGTGGCAGCAATGCAGGTCTTCAGGGCCTCGGGCTGGTTCGCTCCGCGCTGGCCTGGGGCCTCCTGGGGCGAGGGCCGCTTGCGCGCTCGACGTTCGTTGCCGGTGGTTTCATCAAGACCGATCCGAGCCTGAAGTTACCGGATGCGCAGATCGGACTGGGGCCGTTCACGTCCGGGCGGGAGGGCGTCAGTCCCTATCCGGCCGTGACGATCTATGGCTACACGCTGCGGCCCGAAAGCCGGGGCACGCTGGAAATCACCGCAAGCGATCCCTCGGCCCCGCTCAAGATCGATGCCAACTACATGGCTACCCAGTACGACCGCGACAATGCGGTTGCGATCCTGCGCTACATCCGCATGCTGGCCGCGCAGCCGGTTCTAGCCGAGCACATCGTCGAGGAACTGATCCCCGGCCCGGGCACGGTCAGCGACGAGGACCTGCTGGAGGCAACCTTCAAGTATGGCTCCACCGGTTTTCATGCTGTTGGAACCTGCCGGATGGGATCGGACGAGAACGCTGTGGTCGGCGCCGACCTCAAGGTGCGGGGTGTGGAAGGACTGCGTGTCGTTGATGCCTCGATCATGCCCTCGATCACCGGCAGCAACACCAATGCGCCAACAATGGCAATCGGCTGGCGCGCGGCGGAAATCATCCTTGCGGAGCACACTTTCTAGCGGAGCCCGGCAATCGCCGTGATTTATCGCAGAACCTGCACAAGCATCAATTCGACCGGCTGCCCGGGGGCGGGCAAGGCCGTGTGGGTGTCGGTTATCCAGATGAGTTGCCCGCCGCTATCGGTAATGCGCGCCGATACCGCATAGCGACCGCGCGGGTCGATTTTCGTCGCATCGTAATCGAGAGTGAAGGCCAGTGGCACCTGCCGTCCCTCGGTGGCGAACTCGGTCGAGGCGATCGCGGGCGCAGCGGTATCCATCCGGCTTACGTCGCTGATCGCGACCGAAAGGTGCGCGTCGGGCGGCAGGGCGATCCGCTCGCGATAAGTGGCGTGGCCCGAGAGCGTGATCATCGCCTTCGTGGTCCCCGTTTCTTGAGGCCCCGTTTCATGCGGTGCGGTTTCGCAAGCCGCCAGCGAGGCGATCAGCGGAAGAAGAAAATGGAGTCTCTTCATGATGCTCCCTTCTTGTCGGGTTTGGAAACGTATGGCGGCAGCGGCGATCGCTGGCAATCGGTGGTGACCTGCTCCCGCCGGGTCACCGGCGGATACTTGTCAGGGAGTGCAGCCTTCGGGTGCCATCCCCATATTGCCATCGTCCCTATATTCGGTATTGCATCTCTAAAAATGGGACGGAGAAGGCAATGCGGAAAGCTCTTTTGGTGATCGCGGCGGGCGCAGCTCTGATGGCGCCGGCGGCTTGGCCGAAGGAGGGCCCGCGCGAATGGACTGATCCCGCCACCGGCCACCGGATTGTCAGGATAGATGACCGGCCCGGCGTCTACGGCCTCTATTTCAATTACAACCCTTTCACGCCCAATGGCGACCGGATGGTCTATCTGACCGCCGAAGGCATCCGCACCGCCTCGACCCGCGACTGGTCCACGAAACTGGTCTTTCGGGGTACTGTGGACCGACTGCTCTTCACCGGCCACACCCGTCCGGAAGCCTATTACACCACCCGCCCGGCCGGTAGCGACGACGGCGAAGGTCCTTCCACGGTGTGGGTTCTGAACCTCGACACCGGCAAGTCGCGCAGAATTGCGCAATTGCCCGGCGGCCGTGTCGAATCGATCAATGCCGACGATACGCTCCTTGCCGGACACCGCGAGTTGGCACCGCCGCCGCCCGCCATCGCCGCCCAGGGCAAGCGAGATCCCAAGACCGGCGCGCCGAGCTATTCTGGCACCGATGCGCAGGGCCACCCGCTCTCTTTCGCAGCGGCCAAGGCGCGCTGGATGGACGAAAGACTCGCCGCAAAGGTGCCGATGGAGATCTTCACGATCGATACCGCGACGGGCGCCAGCCACAGCATTCACCGCGCCACCGATTGGCTGAACCATGTCCAGTTCTCGCCCAAAGACGCCGGACTGATGATGTTCTGTCACGAAGGCCCGTGGCACAAAGTTGACCGCATCTGGACGATCCGCACCGACGGCAGCGCGCTTACAAAGATTCACCAGCGTTCGATGCAGGGCGAAATCGCCGGGCACGAATACTGGTCGAGCGACGGCAAAGCGATCTGGTACGACCTGCAAATGCCCAAGGGTGGCATGCTCTGGCTCGCCCGGTACGAGATCGAGAGCGGCGGCAACGCCAAAAAGCGCATCTGGTACAAGGTTGCCCACGACCAAGGTGCCTACCACTATCTCACTTCGCCCGATGGCACTCTTGTCGCGGGCGACGGTAACGATGCCGACAAGTATATCAGCGTTTTCCATCCCGTAGCGGACGCATCACCCGAAGCTGAAGAAACGCTTGATGCAGAGAGCCTGATCGCCACCGGAACGCTGCGTAGCGAACGGATAGTTGACCTTTCCCGGCAGGACTACACGCTGGAGCCCAATGAGCATTTTACGCCGGATGGGCGCTGGATGGTCTATCGCGCGAATGTCGAAGGCAAACCGGTGCTCTATGCGGCTGAATTGGCCAAGGCGAATTAACAGATGGCTGGGCAGCGGTAGGGGAAGCTGGCCGTCGATAGAGTGGACGGCCTCAGGCAAGCCCGGCGATCACGCGCCTTCGCCGCTCTCAACTCAGCAGGAACTCGACCGGTACGACCAGTTCCACGGTGTCACCGATCCGTTCGGCCGGGGGCTTGGGTAGGGGCTCAGCGCGCTTGGGCAGGGATACGGCCTCGCGATCCAGATCGGGGAATCCCGAACTGCGCTCAAGGCGGCAGGATAGCACTTTGCCCTGCCGGTCCATCACGAAGCGCACGTAAGGGATGCCCTGCTGGTGGCGCGATCTGGCCATTGCCGGATAGTGGCGATGCTGGTTGAGTGCGGCCAGCACCCGGCCCTCCCATGTGTCGGGCGCATTGCTGGCCACTTGCGGGGCGGGCGGCGCGGGGAGCGTCCTGGGCGCGGCGGATTCGGTCTGCTGGGGAGCAGGGGCGGCCGGCTTGGTAACGGCGGCGGTCGGCGCCGGTAGCGATACGATAGGGATGGCGACCGGCGGAGGCGGCGGGACCTTTTGCGGTTCAGCCGGGAGAGGCTTGTTTTCGACCGGCTTGGGCGCATCCTGTTTTTCGGGCGTCTTTTCCGGCGGCGAAGCGGCCGTCCTCAGGTTCACCACCGCGAGCGCCGGAGCAGCCGGAGGCCGGGCCGCGACAAAGGAAATCGCGACAAGAAAACCCGACGCGGCCAGCGCGTAGACGATGACGGTTCCGATCAGCCCGTAGAAGCGCCCGCTCGCGGCGGGGCGGTAGCCCAGTCGTTCGGCTTGCGGTTCACAAGGCATTGTCGTCGATCCTCGTCATCGGCTGAGGAGGGCGCATGACATGCCGCGCGCTTACCAGCAGCGGTGTTGCGAGCGCGGTCCACGACAGGGCCCACCATAAACCGCCTTCACCCAGCAGCGCGGATAGCAACCCGAACAGGGTCAGCCCGGCGAGCGCGACGGGCCAGCCCCATTGCTCGCGGGCGGAAACGTGCCGCGCCTTCATCCGAGCCTCCTCGGCCTGCGCTTCCCGAACCACAGAAAGAGCCCGGTGGCGAGAACCGCGATCGTCACGATGTCGAGCAAGGCCCAGATGGTTTTGAGCGGCAATCCGCCATAGTCGCCAAAATGGAGCGGACGCGCGAGATTGAGGGCATTGAGGTACCATGGGAAGTTCCGGTCCAGTTCGGCCCTACCGGACCGGACATCGACCATGACGGGGCGATAGAGCCGCCCGGTCAGCGGAGAGCCGCCGTGCATCCAGACGGTCACGTAGCCGGGAGTGCCCACCGGCGATGTGGGCAGAACCATGCTGTTCGGAATGAGCGCCGGGGCAGCGCGGCGGGCGGCGGCGAGGGCCTGTCCCGGTGTGACGCTTTTGCCTTGGGCAGCAGCGATACCGTCGGGCCGGCGGTCAGCGCGCCACACCGCGAAGAGCGGTTCCTCCAGCGTGTTGATCGTGCCGGTTACCGCGACCACCGCCAGCCACGCCGCCGTGGCTATGCCAAGCAGGTTGTGATGGTCCAGCATCCTGACACGCAGCGGCCGCGTGCGACGGATTTCGCCGAACCGCAGGTGGCGGGTGAACGGCGCGTAAAGGACCACGCCCGATAGGATCGCCAGCACGGCGAGCAGCCCGGCAAGCCCAAGCGCAATGTATCCGGCAAGCCCTGCGAACAGGCGGCTGTGCAGCATGAGCACACCGCCCATCACGTCCGGCCCAGCCGTCGGCGCGCGGAGCGGCAGGGCCGTGCGGGCATCGAAAGCCGTGTCGCCCGCCTTCGTGGTGACGAGGTGCACGACGCCCGGTTCCTCATCCTTCCAGTAGATCGCCTGCACCGCACCATCGGCGCGGTTCGCGATGTGGTCGAGCGGGAGTTCCGGCCCGTGCTCCCCGGCCGGGGGATGGATAAGGCGGCCGCTTGCGGCGTCGATCTCGTCGTGGAAGATCAGCGGCAGGCCGGTCAGGCACAGCATCAACAGAAAGGCCGTGCAGGCGAGGCTCGACCATCGATGGATGACCGACCACGCCTGCATGTTTCGCGCTCTCACCCGGGCATCACCAGCGGTAGGCCAGCGAACCCAGCACGGTACGCCGCAGCCCGAAGGCGCAGAGCGAGGCGCTCTGGCAATAGGCGACGTAGCGCTTGTCCAGCAGGTTGCTGGCGTTGACGCTCAGCTTCCAGCCTTCGAGCGCTTCGCCCATTTCGCTCAGGTCGATGCTGGCGAGCGCATCGACAAGCGTGCTGGCCTTCACCTTGAAGGTGTTGAGGCTGTCGCCATAGGTCGATCCGACATAGCGGACACCGGCGCCGAGCGTCAGGCCGGAGATGTGGCCGCCGTCGAACGTATAGTCCGCCCAGCCGGACGCCTGTTGGCGGGGAACGCCGAAGGGCCGCTTGCCAAGGTTGTTGCCGAAGGCGTTCTCGGTGTCGTTGCTCTTGGTCACCTTGTTGTCGAGGTAAGTGTACGTGGCGATGAGGCCAAGCTGCGGCACCGGGTGTGCGTGCAGTTCGAATTCCACCCCGCGCGAACGGATTTCACCGGTCTGGACGCTGAAGCCCGTATGCGTGGGATCGGGGTCGGGCGTCGTCACATTCTGCTGCGTCAGGTGGAACACCGAGACAGTGGCGAAAGCATTGAGGCCGGTGGGCTGGTACTTGAGGCCCGCCTCGTACTGTTCTCCGGTCGTTGGCCGGAACGCCGATCCGTCATAGCCGGTGCCGACCGTCGGTTGGAACGAGGTGGCGTAGCTGACATAAGGCGAAAGGCCGCCCGCAAAGCTATAGACCGCGCCGACGCGGCCCGTCAGCTTGCTGTCGTTCTGCTTGGTGACCTGCCCGCTGATCCGCTCGTGATCCGTCGATCCTGCCCAGTCCTGACGCAGTCCGGCGAGTATATCGAGCTTGCCTACGCGGATCTGGTCCTGCGCATAGAGGCCGAGCTGGTCCTGCCCGACATCCTCGTCACCCGAATAGGCGGGCATCGTGAAGCTCTGGCCGTAGACCGGCGCGAAAGCATCCAGCGTAGGCTGCCCGGCGAAGTCCGACCCATAGCGCTCCTCATAGTCGATCCGGCGATAGTCGAGGCCAACAAGCAGCGTGTGCTCCAGCGCGCCGGTCGAGAACTTCGCCTGCACCTGATTATCCACCGCGATCTGCCCGAGGCTCTCGTGGTTGGTGAAGGTATAACGGTTGAGCGTGCGCAAGTCGGGCTGGAAGCCATATGTGAACACGTTGTCGAGGCTGTCGCGAATGTGCGTGTAACGCAGGTTCTGGCGGAGCGTCCACGTTTCGCCGATGCGGTGCTCCAGCATGTAGCCAAGCCCCCACTGCGTACGGCTGTGCCGGTCGAACGAAGGATCGCCGATGTCGAGGCTGGTGGAAACCTTGCCGTTGGGATTGGCCGTCACGGTGCCTTGCGAGGGTACGAAATTGTAGTAGCCCGCCTTGGGATCGTACTGCACGTTGCCCAGCACCGTCAGGTCGGTGTCCTTGTCGATCCGGACAGTAACGGCAGGCGCGAGCGAATAGCGCTCGGTTTCGACGTGGTCGATCTGGGAATCGCTGTGGCGCGCCACGCCGGTCAGCCGGTAGAGAACGTCGCCCCCGGCATCGAGCGGACCGCCGAGATCGACTGCGCCCTGAAAGCGGTTCCAGCTTCCGGCCGAAAGCTGCACTTCATGCAGCGGATCGGCAGTAGGCCGCTTGCTCACCAAATTGACGATGCCTCCGGGGTAAGCCTGCCCGAACAGGACCGAGGCCGGGCCATGCAGCACTTCCACGCGTTCGAGGTTGTAGGGCTCATAGGAGGCGATGTTGTAGGAGACGTCGGGCAGGATCAGCCCATCAAGGTATTCCTCCAGCCGGAAGCCCCGGCCGAACACATATTCCTCGCCATCCGTGTTGACGCCGCGCTGTTCGGCCTGGACGCCGGAGGTGTAGCGCAGCGCCTGCGGCACGCTTTGCGCGGCCTGCGCGGCGATCTGGGCGCTGGTGACGACCGAAATGGCTTGCGGCGTGCGCGCAATCGGAGTGTCGGTTTTGGTTCCGGTCGCGCTGCGCGTTGCGACATAGCCTTCGCCTGGGCCGGTGGGCCGCTGCGGATCGGTGGCGGCGGTATTGGCGGCGCTCTGCGATCCGCTCGATTCCTCCACTCGCACCGGGCCGAGCAGGACCGTGCCCCCGGCAGCCCGCGGCGCGGCTTCGAGCGAGACCGTCGTTCCGACCATCCGGAACGTCAGGCCTGTGCCAATCAGCATCTGGCTCAGCGCCTGCATGGACGAGAGCGATCCCTTCACGGCCTGCGAGGTGCGCCCTTCGAGCAGCGGCGCCTGCGCGCTAACCTGAAGCCCGGACTGCTGGCCGAACGCAGTGAGCGCATTGGCAAGCGGCTGGGCGGGAATATCGAAGCTGCGCACCGCGTCCTGAGCCAGCGCCGGTGCGGCGGCGGTCAGCGCGACTGGCCCGGCCGTCATCAACAATGCCGCCAGTGCGGCACGGCGCGACCTCTTGTTCCGCGAATTATTGCGTCCGGCGAACCCACCCTGAACCACCAAAAATGCCTCCTTCATCGTTATCCCTGACCAGAGGCATTTCCGCTCATGCGTCGCAATAACACCTCTCATCCGAATAGACGCAGCTGCGGGAATTTTTTCGGGAGGCATGAGCGAAATCGGTTTTAGCGCCCGATTCCAGCAAGTTTTCAGCTTGAGGAGATGACGATCATCCACGGCGTGATCGTCTGCACGGACCCGCCATAGGCCTGCGTCAGCCCGCGCAGCGCTTCGGCCGGATCGCTGGCGTTGTAGACGCCGGTGATGCGCTGGTGCGCAAAACCATCGCCTCTGACGACGATGACACCCACAAACCACGGCCGCAGCGCGTCGATCACATCGGTCGCCGGGCGGTCGTGGACGATGATCTGGCGATTGCGCCACGCAGCCATCTGCGCGGGCGGCATCGTACTGCGCTCGACCGCGCCGTCGAATCCCACGCGCAGGGCATCGCCTCCCGCCAGATGCTCGGACACCGGCGGCCGGGCCGCATAAGCGACGCGGACCCGGCCGCTCGTTACTTGCGTGGTGACGCCGCTTGCATCGAGACGGACGTCGAAGGCGGTGCCAATGTCTGTCGTGGTGACGCCGTTCGCATCGACATAGAAGGGACGGGCGGGATCGTGCCGCACGTCGAACCATGCCTCGCCTTTCAGCAGGCGGATTTCCCGGCGGTTGGCGCCGTAGGACACGGCGATGGCGCTGCCCGGCGCGAGATGGGCCAAGCTGCCGTCCGCGAGCCGTGCCTGTTGGAGTTCGGCAGTTCCGGTACGGTAATCCGCCTGCGCACGCAGCATGACCGAAGGCGCGACGGCCAGCATGAGGCAGGCCGCCACCGCCGCTGCAACCAGATGACGCACTCGCAGGCGCCGCCAGCCCGGCGAACGGCGCGTCCCGCCCCGGCGCCGATAGGGTGAGGGACCGGCAGGCAGCACCGGGCGCGGCTCGGCGGCGCGGACGGGAGGGGCATAAGCCGGGCGCGCATCGCCCGCCCGGTCATAGGCATAGGCCACTGCGGCCCAAGCCTCGGCATGGAGCGGCGATGCGGCCAGCCAGTCCTCGAAACGCGCGCGCGTCTCGGGCTCATCGGCCTCCTCGCGCAGCAGGATGACCCACTCCACTGCCTCTTCATCGGCGTGCCGCGCGGCGTCATCGGGGAAAGTGCCCGTCATCCCTGCCCTGTCACCCGTCTTCCCGTTTCCTGCCAGTATCGAGGATCGTTGCGCCTTTCAGGCACATCTTCTCCATCCTCTTACCCAACAGACGCACGAAGCGGCGTGTTTTTCGCGCACGACGCGCATCGATCGCAATTAGCGGGGAATCGCGGCGCGAATTTCGCGGATGGCCGCCGCCACCAGACCATGCGCCACCGTCACGGAGACCCCGAGGCGTGCGGCGATCTCGCGCAATTTTGCGCCTTCAAAGCGATGCATCTCGAAAGCGGTGCGCGTGCGGGGATCCAGTGCATCGAGCACGCGCTGGATGCGGGCGAGTTCGTCGCGCGCGATCAGCATGGCTTCCACCGAAGCCTGGTCATCCGGGAGTTCCGTAAACCGCCGCTCGTCCGCTGGCGCGACAACACGGCCTTCGTGGGCAATCCTGCGGCTGCGATCGATCGACAGATTGCGGAGCACCCGCCACAGCAAGTGCGTGGGCTTGGCGACCTCCTGCACGCGCGCGGCCTGATCCAGCCGCAACCATGCTTCCTGCACAAGGTCTTCTGCGCCGTCCGCATCGCCGCTGACTGCGCCCGCATATTTCACCAATTCGTCCCGGCGCTCGGTAACAATGTCGGTTATGACATCGCGCTGCGGCATCTGCTTCCCTTTCAGCCTCAACGACGACCTGCCGAACTTGCGAGTCATTCGCATGTAGCCAAGCACATCCGCAGCGGCAATGCCTTATTTGTGTGCCCATGCTGCTTGCCGCGAGCGGGCGAGATCGGCACCCTTCCGCTCATTTTGCCACTGTGATGAAAGCAAAGGCCCCTGGATTTCCAGAGGCCTTTGTGTCTCCGCCGCCGCGTTGGACGTCTTGGGGGACGGATGGAGGTTCCCGCCGGCGGAAACCTCCCGATGCGCTTCAGATCTGGACCTGCCCACCGTCGACGAACAGTTCGACCCCGTTGACGAAGCTGGCCTCGTCGGAGGCGAGGAACAGGACCGCCTTGGCAATTTCCTCCGGCTGGCCGACACGCCCGGCGGGGATCAGTCCGGCAAGGTAGTCCTTCGTGCCTTCCGCCTGCTCGCCGCCGCCGAACAGTTCATTGAGCCCGGCCGTTTCCGTCACGCCGGGGCTGACGGCATTCACGCGGATGCGGCGGTCCTTGAGGTCCAAAATCCAGTTGCGGGCAAAGTTGCGGACTGCCGCCTTGGTGGCCGAATATACGCTGAGGGCAGGGGTGCCCGACACGCTGGTCGTCGAGGCGGTGAGGATGATCGAGCCGCCGTCGCGGATCAGCGGAAGCGCCTTCTGGACAGTGAACAGGACGCCCTTGACGTTCGTGTCGAAAGTGCGCTGGTA
Organism: Novosphingobium sp. BL-S-32; assembly: GCF_056857055.1. Taxonomy (NCBI): domain Bacteria; kingdom Pseudomonadati; phylum Pseudomonadota; class Alphaproteobacteria; order Sphingomonadales; family Sphingomonadaceae; genus Novosphingobium; species Novosphingobium sp. BL-S-32. The sequence goes on from NZ_CM166477.1 coordinate 797,568, forward strand.
GTGCTCTTCGGTGATCGCGCCGAGCGGGGCGAACTCACCGCCGCCGGCATTGGCGAAGACCACATCGATCTGGGCATGCTTCTGCTGGACTGCGTCGTAGAGCTTGTCGATATCGGCAAGCTGCGCCATGTCGCCGCGCACGCCGGTCACGCGGCCACCGATCGCACGGACCGCCGCATCGAGGGTGTCCTGACGCCGTCCGGTGATGAACACCGAGGCGCCCTCATCGGCGAATGCCTTGGCAGTTGCCAGCCCGATGCCGCTGGTGCCGCCGGTTACCACTACGACCTTGCCATTGAACTTGTCCGTCATTGTCTTTCTCCTTGAAGCTGGCGGCGGGATCGCCGTTGCCCCTTGGAAATGCATCCAGAACGATGATGCGTGTAGACGGCAAATGTGGCACTTAGCGTTCCATTGGAGGAACGATGATGAAAATCGATCTCAACGACTATGCCTATTTCGCCGAGGTCGTGACTCATGGTGGCTTCGCGGCCGCCGGGCGCGCTTTGCGCGAACCCAAATCCAAGCTCAGCCGCCGCATTGCGGGACTGGAAGAGCGTCTGGGCCTGCGTCTTATCGAACGATCGAGCCGGCGCTTTCGCGTAACCGACACCGGGCAGGCGTTTTACGAGCGATGCCGCACGATTCTGGCCGAAGTGGAACAGGCCGAGACCCTGGTCATGCAGGCGCAGGCCGAACCTCACGGCCGGGTGCGCTTCAGTTGCCCGACCGGTCTGGTCGAGCTGGTTTCGGCGTTTCTTCCCTCATTTCTCGTACGATACCCCAAGATCCGCCTTCAACTCGTAGCGACGGACCGGGCGGTCGACCTGATCGACGAGCGCATCGACGTAGCCCTGCGCGTGCGGACGGCGCTGACGAGCGACGCGTCTCTGACCATGCGTTCGCTGGGGACTTCGACGCGCATCCTCGTGGGAAGCCCCCAAATGGCGAGCCGCGTGAAAGAGGTTGCGCAATTGCCCGATCTGCCTTGCCTGAGCACGAGCGACAGCAGCGACGAGATTCAATGGTTGCTGGAAACCGACGAGGGAGCCTCGCATCATGTCCGCTTTTCCCCTCGGCTCTAATGTGAAGACATGCTGGCGGTGAGGAACGCCGCGATCGACGGCCTCGGCATTGCGCTTCTTCCCGACCATGTTTGCCGCGAAGCACTCGCCGATGGGCGACTGGTGCATGTGCTTCCGGCCTGGCGAGGTCAGAAGGGGATCGTGCATCTGGTCTTCACGACACGCCGAGGTCTTCCCCCTGCCGTCAGGGCGTGGATCGACCATCTGGCAACCGGGTTCCCCATTCCGCCGCCGACATCGTGATCGTCATCGTGACCGGGCGTTCCGAACTATAGCGTCACTCGCCCGTTTCAGGCTTTGGAGAGCGCGTGTCGGTCAAGTTCTTCCAGAAAGGCATCATGGCGCATCGGACGGGAGAACATCGGAAAGTTCTTCTCGGTCGCAAGCTGCTGTTCTTCTTCGGAGAGCGTGGCGGTGCAATCCGTTAGCGTGACGACGCGGTACCCGCGCTCATAGGCGCTGCGCATGGTCGATTCGACGCAGCAATTGGTCAGGAAGCCCGCGATGGCGACATCCGTTATTCCGCGCTGGCGCAGGATGAAATCGATGTTGGTACTGGCGAAACAGTCGAGGCCGCGCTTGCCTTCTATGACAATGTCGCCGGATTGAGGCGCCAGGACATCCACGATCGCCGCGCCCCAGCTTCCCTGCTTGAAGGCCCCGGCAGCTTTCACGCCCGCAAGGATGCCGTAGGCGTCGCTGGCGATCTCCGGATAGCCGTCAGCGAACGAGATCGGCGCATACATCACGCTCACCCCGGCGGCCCGCGCCTGCTCGACCAGTGCCTGCGTGTTGGCGAGCATGTCGGTGCTGTCCATCACTGCCTTGACCGCATCATGCTGGGCGCCGCCCGGGCTTGTGAAGTCGTTCTGGAATTCGATCAGGACCAGGGCCGTCGTGTCGGGATTCATGATCGTTCTCCAGGAAGGGATAATCCAGGTCGTTTCGGGTTCGACCGCCTCAAATCAGCGTGGGCAATCCGGCGAGGTGTTTGTCGAGCGTGATCGGATAGTCGCGCACACGGACCCCGGTGGCATTGTAAACGGCATTGGCGACGGCCGCGCCGACACCCGCCAGACCCAGTTCGCCCACGCCCTTGGCCTTCATCGGCGATACGGTGGCGTCCGCCTCGTCGATGAAGTGTACTTCCTGATGCGGGATATCGGCGTGGACGGGGACTTCATAGCCGGCAAGGTCGTGGTTCACAAAGAACCCGAAGCGCTTGTCCACGGCGAGTTCCTCCATCAGTGCGCCGCCCACGCCCATCGTCATTGCGCCGATCATCTGGCTGCGCGCGGTTCGCGGATTGAGGATGCGTCCGGCAGCGCAGACCGCCAACATGCGGCGTACGCGGATCTCACCGGTGAAGGAATCCACGGCCGCCTCCACGAAGTGGGCGCCGAACGTCGATTGCTGGAACTGCTTCGAGAGATTGCCCCATTCGATCCTGCCCTCGGCGACGAGTTCGCCTGCGTGGGCGGCTTCCGCGAGCGTGGCGGAGCGATTGTCCGCTCGGACCAGGCCATCCGCGAATTCCGCTCGCTCAGGATCATATCCCAGCCGCTGCGCCACCGCCTCGCGCAGCTTGACGCAGGCTGCATAGACGCCCGAAGTGGAACTGTTCGCGCCGAACTGCCCGCCGGAGCCCGAAGATACCGGGAACGCGGAATCCCCCAGCCGCACCACGACCCTGTCAATATCCACGCCCATCATCTCGGCCGCGGTCTGGGCGATGATCGTGTAGCTGCCGGTGCCGATGTCGGTCATGTCGGTTTCGACCGTGACGATGCCCTGATCGTTCAATCGGACGCGGGCGGCTGACGCGATGTTGATATTGTTGCGAAAAGCGGCCGCCACGCCCATGCCCACGAGCCAGCGGCCCTCTCGCAGCTGTGCCGGCGTGGCGAGGCGGCGGTGCCAGCCGAAGTGCTCGGCGCCTTCCTTCAGGCAGCGCACGAGGTTTCGCTGGGAGAAGGGGCGCGTCGGTTTCTCTGGATCGACTTGCGTATCGTTGAGCACGCGGAAGGCGACCGGGTCCATCTTCAGCTTCTCGGCCATTTCGTCGACCGCGATTTCAAGCGCCATCAGGCCCGGCGCCTCACCCGGCGCGCGCATGGCATTGCCTTCGGGCAGATCGAGTTCGGCCAGCCGCATGGCGGTCATCCGGTTGGCCCCGGCGTAGAGCAGCTTGGTTTGCTGCGTCGCCACTTCGGGGCCGCCACCGGGCAGGTCGCCCGACCAGCTTTGGTGGCCGATGGCGACGAGCTTGCCGTCCCGCGTGGCGCCAAGGCGGATGCGCTGGATCGTCGCCGGGCGGTGGGTGGCGTTGTTCATTATAAAGGGCCGGGGAAGCGCCAGTTTCACAGGCCGGCCAACCGCCTTGGCGCCGAGCGAGGCCATGACGGCGTCGGACCGGAGGAACAGCTTGCCCCCGAAACCACCGCCGACATAGGGCGACATGATCCGCACTTTTTCGAGCGGTAAGCTTAGCGTTGTGGCGAGATCCTCGCGGTTCCAAGCGATCATCTGGTTCGAGGTCCAGAGTGAAAGCGCATCGCCTTCCCACCACGCGATCGTCGCGAAAGGCTCCATCATCGCGTGGTTCTGGTCGGGCGTGGTATATGTCTGGTCGATCTGGACAGGCGCTGCCGCGAAGGCCGTTTCGAAGTCGCCGGTCGCGGTATCGGCATCCGATCCCGTAAGCGCCTTGGCGTTCGGCTTTTCTTGCGCCAGATCGAAGCGGCCCTGTCCGCGCGTATAGGCGACGTGAACCGCATTGGCGGCGGCACGGGCCTGTTCGAAGCTCTCGGCAACGACGATCGCGACGGCCTGATGATAGTGCTCGATATCGGGGCCGCCGAGCAGGTTGGCGGTGTTCTTGTTGCCTTTCCCCAATGGGCCGAAGCCCAATGCGCCGAGGTCCTGCGCGGTCACGATGGCGAGCACGCCGGGCATGTGCTGGGCCGCCGTCCGGTCGATGGAGTCGATCCGGCCCTTGGCGATCGCGGCACCCACCACGTATCCATAGACGGGCGCGCCGGGATATTGCTGGTGCTCGTAGGCGTAAGCCGCTGTTCCGGTTGTCTTGAGCGGCCCCTCAACGCGTTCGTGCGGTTGCCCCACCACCTTCATGCGATCGATGGGATTGGTGCCTGCGGGGGTGTCGAACTTCATGCCCGGTTCTCCGCGCGTGCCTCTGCCATAACGCCCGCCAGCGTGCGTTCGGCAAGGGGAACCTTGAAGGCATTCTCATGCGTCGGTCGGGCCCCGGCGAAGACTTGCGCGGCAACCGCCGCCGCACCGTCACGCATGGCCGCTTCGGCAGCCTCGACCCGCCAGGGCCGGGGCGCCACGCCGCCGAAGGCCGCGCGCCCGCTGCCGTCTGGCTGGATCACCGCCGCTACCGAAACGATGGCGAAGGCGTAAGAGGCGCGGTCGCGCACTTTGTGGTAAAGATGCCGCCCGCCCAGGGGCCTCGGCAGTTTTACCGCGGTTATCAGCTCGCCGGGCTGGAGCGCCGTTTCGACATGCGGGGTATCACCCGGCAGTCGGTGGAACTCGGCAATAGGCATGGTGCGAGTCTTGCCCTGTCCATCCACCGTCTCGACCGAGGCATCGAGAAGTCGCAGCGCAACTGCCATGTCGCCGGGGTTGGTGGCGATGCACGCATCGCTTGTGCCGATAACGCCCAGCAGACGATTTACGCCGCCGATTGCCGCGCAGCCCGACCCGGGCTTGCGCTTGTTGCAGGCCTGATTGGTGTCGTAGAAATAGGGACAACGCGTTCGCTGGAGCAGGTTGCCGCCCACGGTTGCCTTGTTTCGCAGCTGCCCCGAGGCACCCGCAACGATCGCGCGAGTGAGCACGCCATAATCGCGGCGCACGCGTGGATCGGCCGCAAGTGCGGTGTTGGTAACCAGCGTTCCGATGCGCAGGCCGCCGTCGTCGGTAGGCTCGATCCGGTCGAGGCCGATATCCTGAACGTCGACCAGATGGGTGGGCGTTTCGATCTCAAGCTTCATGAGGTCGAGCAGGTTGGTGCCCCCGGCGATGAACCGGGCACCGCGCTTGCCTGCTACCGCCTCCGCAGCGGCTTGCGGCGAGCGGGCGCGTTCGTAGGTGAACGCTCTCACGAGGCTGTCCCCGCGACTTCCGCCATGGCTTCGGCGATGTTGGAGTAGGCGCCGCAGCGGCAGATATTGCCGCTCATGCGTTCGCGCATCTCCATGTTCGTGGCCTTGGCGGCGTGGGTGATATCGGCCTGGACATGGCTGGGCACGCCCGCCTTGATCTCCTCGAGCACGGCAACGGCGGAGCAGATCTGACCGGGCGTGCAATAGCCGCACTGGTAGCCGTCATGCTTGATGAAGGCCGCCTGCATTGGATGCAGGTCGCTCGGGGTGCCCAATCCCTCGATAGTGGTCACTTTGTCGCCCTCGTGCATGACGGCAAGGGTCAGGCACGAATTGATCCTGACGCCGTCAACGAGCACCGTGCAGGCACCGCACTGGCCGTGGTCGCAGCCTTTCTTGGTGCCGGTGAGCTTCAAATGATCGCGCAGCGCGTCGAGCAGCGTCGTGCGGGTATCGAGCGTGAGCGAGACCGGCTTGCCATTGACTTCCATCGACACCGGCATGGTGGGCGGCATGGTCAGCGGCGGGGCCTCGACATTCTGGGAAGCGCCCCCGATCGGAACCGCACTGAGGCCGACACTGGCGGCGCTCCCCGCAAGGACCACGCGGCGCGATACGGCGAGAGGGGATCGATGGCTCATGGACGTCCTTTCGCACAAGGAACTCAGATCGAAGGCAGGCAGTTTCCGGCGCTACGATAACGATGGGCAGCCGAAAACGGGCATGAACATCGTTCATTGCTCCCTTGAAGGCAGATCATGGATCTTTCGCCAAGCTTGCGCAATGACGCGCATCGGTCTTTTCGGAGGCTAAGGGTAGGCGCCGGCGCGCGCCGTGTGCGGCAGCTTCTGCGCGATCGCGTCTCAGAGGCTGGTCGAAAACGCCCAAAAGGGCGTTTTCGGCGCCGCATCGGCCGCCGAAGCTGTCGCTTCGCTGCGGCCGGATTTGCGCGGAGCCCATCCAGCATAGGGGGGGCGTGGGGGGCATGGCCGGCCGCCCCCGGTGAAGTGGGCCTTACGCCGCCAGCGGCGGTACGAAGTTGATCGCCACGGAAATCCTGGGCCGCTTGCCTTCAAAAATGTTCACCGCATGTATCAGCCATGACGGAAACATGAGCAGCGTGCCGGACGAGGGGCGAACCTGATGCTTGAGGCCTGCCAACAAGCAACCCTCGATCCGCATCTTTATCGCAGCTGTGAGCATGATAGGCATGGAGCCGCGTGGGTCGAGGAATTCGAGCTCTCCGCCCAAACCTTCGGCGTCATCCATTCCGTCATCGACCCAATATACGGCCGACCAGTAGCAACCGGGATGTGCATGCCCGATGTTGCCTTGGCCGTGTCGGTTCACATTCGCCCAAGCATTGAAAGCCCAGTCAAGATTGGCTTCAAGCAAGCCCTGCTGGGGATGCCATATGGCGGACATCCTGTTGGCGAAAGCCAGGGCGAAGGCAACGAGATCCGCGCCTGCCTCGCCGCTCCAGTCGAGGAAGTCATCCTGTGATTGCCAGCCGCCCTGATTGCTGTGCCGAACGCCGGGATCGGCTGCTTCCCGCGCCAATATGGCCGTGGTCAGATCGCGGTTGAGGCGCGAAGCATCGGGATGCTCGATGCTGGCCAACGGCGTCGGAAAGATCTTGCTGACTTGTATCGCGTCTGAATTGACCAACGAGGCCGTGTCTGATGCGCGTTGATGAATTGGCGATCGCATGAATTTCCGTTTGTTCTTAAAGAAATGAGGACGGAAACAGACAGGCGCAGCTTGACCGGTTTTGCCACTGGCCATGGCCGGTGATTGCCCCTCCGAAAGGGCTTTCGGTCGAGAGTATTCTTTACCGGAGCTGCGGGTGTTTATAGTGCCGTCGTGGCTATCGGCATGGCCACTACGACCTCAGCGATGCGCAATGATGTCGCAAATATTGCAGCATTATTGCAGGTCGTTGGGCGGCATGAAGGATGACGTGAACCAGACGCGACATAGCGTACGCACCTACCCGAGAGGGCCGAGGCGTATTCGGTTCGAAAGCACTTGCGCCGGTTGGAACGCTAGATCCGGGGCAAACCCGAAGGCACCGGCGCCACCTGTTTCCAGCAGCAGGTTCGCCTTCGGGACAGGGTCAGAGGGTGACTTAATCCAACTCCCAGGCCCGTTCACCGTGCGATGACAGGTCAAGCCCGTCGACTTCCTCGTCCTCGCTGACCCGCATCGGCAGGACCCGTGCAAGCGAAAGCCCGATGGCTACGGTTGCAACCGCAGACCAAAGCGCGACCACACTCACGCCCAGCAACTGCGCGACGAGTTGGCGGGCCACGGACATGCCCTCAGCGTAGCCGACGCCGCCCAGGCCGCCGGATAGGAAAACACCAAGCAGGAGCGAACCTGCCATGCCTCCCACGCCATGGACGGCAAAGACGTCGAGCGAGTCATCGATTTCCCACTTGTGCTTGACCAGCAGGATCATCGGGAAGCAGATACCGGCTCCCACCACGCCGAACAGCAGGGCGGCGCCGGGCGCAATGAAGCCCGCGGCCGGGGTCACTGTCGCCAATCCCGCGATCGCGCCGGTGGCAAAGCCCACGCTGGTTGGCTTGCCCAAAGTGATACGCTCGATCAGCAGCCACGATATCGCGGCAGCCGAGGCGGCGATATGGGTGTTGATGATCGCGTTCACCGCCGTGCCGTTGCCAGCCAGGGCCGATCCGCCGTTGAAGCCGAACCATCCCACCCACAGCAGGCCAGCGCCGGCCATGGTAAGGGCCGGGCTGTGCGGCAGCATCAGCGCTTTGGGAAAGCCCTGACGCTTGCCCAGCATGATCGCGACGATCAAAGCCGAGACCCCGGCCGTGGTATGCACCACGATGCCGCCAGCATAGTCCAGCGTGCCCCATTGGGTCGCCAGCCAACCGCCGCCCCAGATCCAGTGCGCGACCGGTGCGTAGACAACGAGGCTCCACAGTGCGCAAAAGCCGATGACCCAGCTGAAGCGGGCCCGGTCGACCCAGGCCCCGACCATGAGCGCTGGCGTGATGGCTGCAAAGCACATCTCGAACAAGGCATAGGCATTTTCAGGCAAGGTGAGTCCGGCGCGCATGGCCGGGAGGCCGGAGAGCATCAGCGCGTTTGCGGAGCCGAACCAGCCGTTGGTGACTGTGCCAAAGGCGATGGTGTACCCGCACACAATCCATAACAGCGATGCGATCGCGGCGACCGCACCTACCTGAACAAGCACCGCCAGGAAGTTTTTGGCACGCACCAGCCCTCCGTAGAAGAGGCCGAGGCCGGGCATGCACATCATCAGTACCAGCGCGGACGAGATCAGGATCCAGACAGTATCCGCGCCATTGGGCTGATTGGAGACTGCGCTCGCTGCGTGGGCGAGCGTTGGCGTAGACACACCGGCAAATGCCAGCGGCCACGCAATATTCTTGCGCATGGAAGAGGTCCCTCGATCTGACCGGACGATGGAGCTGCCGATTCTTGTTCACGGCGCCCTTAGAAGAACGAGCGGTGGGGTGGCAAGCCTGAGGAAGGGGCAAGCGAAATGCGGAGAAGAGAGAAGCGGCGCGCCCGCCTCCTTTCTCGTCATCTCAAGGGGCGGATTACGACATTTCTGTCTCTCAGGACGGCCTTTCGTCGCCCTCGCCAGCCTGCAAGATGCTGAAACCCGAGGTGGTCTGGCGTGGGGTCTTCTACATCCGCGATTGCGCACCGACGGATCCGCGTGAGTGTCGCAAATTTCGCGCAAGATCGGGGTTACCGCCCATATTTCTCGGGAAAAACCGCAATAACACGAGAATCGGTGCGCGTTAGTCTCGCGGCCATCCAATGGCCGATGCGGAGGTTGAAAATGAAACGGATTGCACTTTGTCTGGCAATGGCAATCGCGCTGGGAACGCCCACGGCAAGCTTTTCGAAAGTTTCGTCGGATGTAACGCCCGGCGTGAACTTCGCCGAGTACAAGACATTCCATATCGTGAATGAGCGCCCGCCATCCGGCATGGATCCGGTGGCATTCGAGCGCATCCGGATGGGGGTGGAGCAGGGCCTGACCAGCAAGGGCTATGCCAAGGCGGACGACGGTGACCTTGCCGTCATCATCACCGTCGGTGCCAAGGACAAGACCGATGTCGAGACCTGGGGCGCCTTCGGGCGGCAGGTGGACGTACGCCAATATACGGAAGGTCAGCTGTCCGTGGATGCCTTCGACGCGAAGACGAAACGGCCGCTCTGGCACGGCAAGGCGGTCGACGATGTCGGCTCGAAGCTCAATACCGACAAAGTGGAGAAGGAGGTCGCCAAGCTGATGGCGCAATTCCCGGCGCGATCGGCGGCCTGACCTAACGATTCATCCCGATCTCGCCGGGCACGCCTTGTGTTTTGGGGCCATCAACGTTGCTCGTTGGTGATGCCGGTAGAAGAATGCGGGCGGGGCATGCTGCGCGTCGCACGGGCGTCGCGCAGCGTGGCCGCCCCGACATGCGCGCGTGAAGCCCGCTTCGGCACGGCGATGCGCTGCGACAGGTAGATGCCGTTATGGCCCGAACAGATGTAGGCGACGAAGCAGGCCACCGCGATGGGAACCGCGTGGGTCGCGCCGAACAATTCAACGCCCATGATCGTGCAGGCGAGCGGCGTGTTGGCAGCGCCAGCGAACACCGCAACAAAGCCGAGCCCCGCAAACAGATCGAGCGGTGCCCCCAACAGCCAACCCATCGCATTGCCCAGCGCCGCGCCGATGAAGAACAGCGGCGTCACTTCGCCGCCCTTGAAGCCTGAACTGAGCGTTACGACCGTGAACAGCAACTTGAGCGCCCAACTCCACCGATCGACCGGGCCAGTGAAGAACCCCGCGATAGTGGGGTCGCCGGGGATGGCGGACCAGACGCCAAGGCCAAGATAGGCGCGGGTGCCCACGATATAGACCAGCGCGATCACCATGATGCCGCCCAGCGCGGCACGCGCCGGGCCATAGGGGACGCAGCGCTTGAGGAAGCCGCCGAGCGCGTGATTGGCCTCCGCGAAGGCCAGTCCGGCCAACCCGAAGGCGACGCCGGCTATCGCCACTTTGGCAAGCAGCATCGGCTCGACAAGAAGGGCGCCGGTATCCGATGCCACGTAGGCGATGTGGTAGGGCGTGTGGTGGATGCCCCAGGCATGGCACGTCCAGTCTCCCACCAGTGCGGCAAGGAGCGAGGGCATGATGCCGGCATATTCGATCCGCCCTAGCGCCAACACTTCCAGCGCGAAGACGGCGCCTGCCAGCGGAGTGCCGAACACGGCGCCGAAGCCCGCCGCAATGCCTGCCATCAGCAGGATACGGATGCCGGGGGGGGCGAGCTTGAACAGGCTGGCAACTGCACTGGCAAGACTGCCGCCAAGCTGCACCGCCGTACCCTCGCGCCCGGCCGAGCCCCCGAAAAGATGCGTTGCGATGGTGCCGACAAAGACAAGCGGCGCCATGCGCAGCGGCACGCCGCCACCCGGTTCGTGGATCTGCTCGACGATGAGGTTGTTGCCGGCCTCCACCGAGCGTCCGGTGCGGTGGTAAAGCCAGGCGATGGCCGCGCCGCCCACGGGAAGGAAGTACAACAGCCAGGGATAGTCGAACCGCAGCCGGGTCGCGGCCTCAAGGCTCCACAGGAATGCTGCGCACAGCGTCCCGATCAGTGCGGCCATCGGGACCAGGATCAGTGTCCAGTGCACCACCGACATGGCATGATCGCGCCGATCGCCAAAGAAGGCCGCCACATTGAACGCATTGAACAGGTTGCGAAACGTCGCGCGCACAATTCCTCCTTTGCTGCCTTGCGGCGCCAAGTAGGAATCATCGTCCCTTGCAAGGGCGGTTCGGCCTGACGGCCCGGCGGAAATCCATCGCCTTGCGCAGCCATATGTCGGCTCCGGCCCGCAACGTCAATCGGTTTGGAGGCAAGGTTTCGGATACCCTCGTTCCCGTGAGGGCGCCATTGCCGACGTCCGGCCGGAATGTCGGCGGAAAGGCTTGGACGCATTTCCCGGTCTCTCAGGGCTGTAGCGCTGTCCGCCGATTTTTGCCCTATCCGTGATTGAATGCGATCGGCAGCGATCGTGGCCCCCAAGCGCCCAGCATCGGGCGCCAGCTAACGTCACCATCGCGACGCGGATTGCGTATGCGCTGCGCGATGAGGTGAATGCCCTCTTCCAGTTGGTTCCGTGCCAGATATTGGCCGAGACAGATATGCGGCCCACGGCCGAAGCCGACGTGGCGCGTCTTGTGCTCCCGCTCCGGATCGAAGCGAAGCGGCTCTGGGAAAGCTGCCGGATCGCGCCCGGCCAATGGCGTGGCCATGGCAACGAGCATGCCCTTCTCGAACCGGACACCTTCGTAGTCGAAGGGCTCCGCCACTTGCCGGAACGGTGTCGCGATGGTGGAATGACGCAGCGTCTCCTCCACCACCATGGCACAAAAGTGCTTGTCCGCTGCGCAGCGCGCATACATGTCGGGTCGATCAATGAGCAGGTTCATCATCATGCCGAGCAGGTTCTTGGAGGTGTCGTAACCGGCGACCAGCAGAACGAGCAGCATGAAACGCAGCTCCGTGTCGTCCATTGCGCCCGCATCGCGCGCGGCGATCAGGTCATCAAGCAGAGAAGATTCCCTCTTTGTGCCGCTTGCCTCCCTTTCGCGGATCAGCGTGTCGGCGACGGCCCACTTGATGTCGAATGCCTCCAGGATCTTCTCCCTCAGCGACCGGTCGAGACTGATCGCGGCCACCTGCATTTCCAGGGCCCAGCGCAAGCTGGGGATCACATCGACGGAAATGCCCAGCAATCCGCACATGACGGAGACCGGAAAATAGGAGGCAAACTCCGTAAAGTCGAAACGCCCCTGCGGCACCCACTCGTCGAGCAGGTTGGTCATCGCCGCGTGAACGAGCGGGCGAATGACATTGGCGTTCCGGGGCGTAAAGGCAGATGCCACGCTGGCGCGCAGCCGCTTGTGCTCGCTCCCATGCTTGGACAGGAGCATTTCGTCCATGAAACGTGCCCACATCGTTCCTTGCAGGTCATAGAACTCGACGATGCCGCCCAGCCCCATTTCAAGGTGGCGCTCGTCGGCGAAGAGATCCTTGTTCGCCTGGCATCCGTGGATCACATAGCCGCCCGAAAAACGCGCCAGCCATGGATGCTCTTGTCGGGTCGGTATCATGAACCGCTCGGGGTCCGTCCAGAATTCGGGATTTTCGACCGGTAAGACCGGCAGTTCCTCATAGGTCACCACGTCGGTCTCCTTATCAGAATGCTGCGCCTCCATTGACCCCCAGAAGCTGGCCGGTGATGTAGGAAGCCTCGTCCGACGCGAAGAACGCGCAGGCGGCGGCGACTTCTTCGGGGCGGCCAAAACGCGGGATAGGATAGCTTTTCAAAATCTCTTCAAAGGGGATCGGCAGGTCGCTCGCGGCAATCGCGCGGCGCGCCATCGGGGTGTCGATGAAGCTGGGGGCAATTGCGTTCACAGTAATCCCCTTCGCGCCCAGTTCGATCGCAAGGGTGCGAGTCAGCGATGTCACACCGCCCTTGGATGCGCTGTAATGGGCCATCTTAAAGGCGCCGATTTGCGCAGCCAGTGAGGAAATGTTGACGATGCGCCCCCAGGCGGCGGCTCGCATATCGGCGAGAACCGCCTGAACCGCGATGTAGGGACCCTTGAGGTTCACTTCCATCACGCGTTCCCAACTTGCCTCCTCGATGTCTTCAAACAATTGAAAACCTTCGATAGCGGCGTTGTTGACCAGTATCGTCACGGGGCCGAGTTCCGCATGAACCCGGTTCACGGCCTCCTCGATCGAAACACGGTCCGCGACATTGCCATGAACGGGGATCGCGTTGCCGCCCGCATGCTTGATGTCTTCGGCCACCCGGTGTGCCGCATCGGTGTCGATATCCAGCACCGCCACAGCTGTGACATCCCGCGCAAGCCGGTGGCAGATCGCTTCGCCGATACCCGAACCCCCGCCAGTGACCAGAGCGAACCGATCGCTTCTCTTATCCGTTGTCTGCATCCCGCCGCGCCTCTCCAGTCGCTTCCATCCGGAACGAATCCATACGCTACCGTATGGCAGGCCTGCAACGCTCCTGCAAGGTTGGTCGGCAGACCGGGATTACACGGGATTGCCCATCAGCGAGTGATGAGAAACTCTTCACATTGCGAGAGCGTCGCCTCATCCGCGAAAGGCGCTCCCACGCGCAGGAACGAGAAAATCAGCACGGCCCTGCTGCGTGCGCCGCCGACCGGCACGCCGGCGGCTACAAGAACATCTGTAATGAAGCGAATCCGGATCTCATCCGCTTCCGCGAGAGCCGCTTCTGCCCGGGGATCGCGCCTGGCCCACAGGCGGATGGATAGCTCCATGTCGAAATCCGGCGGATGCTTGCCAAAAGGCAGACGCATCATGCGTTGATAGCGTTCCTGTGGAGATTGGATCGCATTGAGCCGGTCGATGATCTGCGTCACGACATGCTGGCGCCAATGGTCCAGCATGGCCTCATACAGGTCGGTGCGGTCCTTGAAGTGCCAGTAGAAGCTGCCCTTGGTAACGCCGAGCTTGCGGGCCAGCACCTCGACGCGGACGCCATCGATGCCGTTCCGGGCCAACATCTTGAGCGCCGCTGCGACCCAGGCTGCCCGATCCAATACGGGCGACTTCTCCCGCATTTTGGGCACGTTTGCCATTGGTTTGCATTCCCCCCGTAAAGCCGGTTTTTTCGCTGCGAACATGCATTCCGCCTCTACATGTTATCCAGCGCTGCTGAATCTGGAAAATCGCAAAGCCGCCGGAAACCGGCTGGGCGTGCTTCCGGCGATCTTCCGAAATTCTGCGACCTGCCGATACAGGGCGCTACGCCGCTGCCACGTCCTTTCGGGCCAATACGACCTCGCTCGCCTGCTTTCCGGTCAGCTCTGCGAGATGATCGAAGCTGACGGTAAACTGGGCGAGCCCTTGGCTCAGCGAGCACAAGTCTCCGTCCAGCCCTTGCAAGTTTGCTTCGGGCAAAAGCGCTTCCACGCGCTCCCAGCGCTCCCAATCCGGATGCGGCAACAAGCCGAGGATTTGTCCTCGCCGGCTCGAAAGTACCGAGACGGCCTTCGAGCCGGTACCCGTCGGCATATCGACCACCAGCCGGCAGATGGGCTCAAGCAGATAAGGCGCGGCGGCTGCCAGGGCCTCACTGGCCGCCATGCGGCCGGCGATGCGAAAGGCAAGCTCCGAAGAATCCACCGAATGGTGAGAGCCGTCAGTCAGCGTAACCGCAACATCCTCAACCGGAAAGCCTAATGGCCCGGCCTCCAGCGCGTCGCGCACGCCCATCTCTACCGCAGGAATCCACTGCTTGGGGATGGCGCCGCCGACAGTGCGGTCCGAAAAACGAAAGCCTTCGCCGCGCTCCAGCGGCGCAATTTCAAGGACGACATCGCCGTACTGGCCGTGCCCGCCCGACTGCTTCTTGTGCCGTCCGCGCTGCGTCGCGCTCTTCCGGATGGATTCCCGATAGGCGACGCTTGGCGGCCGGCTGTCCACCACGACGCCATAGCGCCGCCGGAGCCGGGCAAGAACAACCTCGAGATGATCGTCGTTCACGCCCCTGAGCAGGGTCTCGCGAGTAGCCTCGTCATGTCCCCACTCCAGCATCGGATCTTCGTCACACAGCTTGTGAAGAGCGGCAGAAAGCTTGACGTCGTCCTTGCGATCACGCGCCGCGATGGCCAGTTTCGCATTACGTGGCGGATAGTCCGGCACGGCCACGTCGCTCGGCGCTCCTCCTTTGCGGGCCAGTACCATGCCCACGGAAGCATCGTCCAATTTGGATATGGCGATCACCTCGCCTGTGCCGACGCTCGCCTGTTTAACGGTCTTTTCGCCTTGCACGGCAAACAGAGAGCCGCAGCGGGCGGTTTTGTCTCCGACGACAAGTTCCTCGCCCTCCTGAAGCAGGCCGCCATAGACTCGCGCATAAGTGAGCCGTCCGACGGCGCTTCCCTGCGCCACCTTGAATACATGAATGCCATCGGTCGTGCCGACGCGCGTCGCGGCTTCCATCGGTCCGGGAGCTTCATGGCGCAGCAGCTTCAGCAACCGGTGGATACCCCCTCCGGTGAGGGCCGACGTCAGAACCACGGGAACCACTCGATTGTGCGCGGTATCCTCGGCAAGGTCGGCCATCACCTTCATGGCGTCGGGGACGTCATCCATCAGCAGGGTTTCGAGCAGTTCGTCGTCGAAATCGGCCAATGTTTCGAGCAATTTGCCGCGGTCGGTACGCTCCAGATCGGCGATATCCGCTGGCATCTCGATCTTTTGGGATTCGCTCCCCGATCGATATCGGTAGGCCCGCTCCATGGCCAGATCGACATAGCCCACGACCTGCTCGCCTTCGCGAATGGGAATTTGGCGGAGCGCCAGCGGCTCGCGGCTGAGCGGCTGCAACTTGTCGATCAAGTCATGGACAGATCCGGCGCGTGCGGTGTCGACGCGGTTGACGACGATGGCATGGGGAATGTCCAGCGCGTCCAGCCGCCGCAACAGGGGTTCGACCAGACCGGCGCGTTCAGGCACCGGATCAACCACCACCAGCACAAGGTCTGCCGATTGCAGGGCCGCAAAACCATCGGCGATAAAGCCCGCCGCGCCCGGCAGATCAAGGAGTGTGAACCGATCTCCCAGCCACTCGAAATGCGAAAGATTGATTTCGGTCGAACCGCCGCGCGAACGCGCTTCGGAACTTGCATCGCCAACGGTGGAGCCGGCCTCTATCGAACCGGCTCTGTTGATCGCGGAACTCGCGAAAAGCAGCGCTTCGGCCAGACTTGTCTTGCCTGCTCCTGCCGGTCCGACCAGAGCAATCATGCGGGCCCCCGAGGCGCCGAAGGCGGAACTGGGGCTGGGGGCTGTATTGGTGCTGGGAGCTGTGCCCATCGGTCCGCCTCCTCTCATGCGAAGGCGCGCCGGGCGCTGTAGGCAGAGCTTCGCCGCAGGCGGCGTCCTCTTGTCTTGCGTCTGACGCGCAAGGGTGTGGGCACCCAAGCTGAGCCGTTCTTGTCACAGGCGCAAGCACATTTTGGGCCTTTTCGCGCAGGGCGCTCAGCCCGAGACGTAGACCCTTCCGGTGATCCCGCTTGGCGCGCCGTCCTTCGCCTCGATCAGCACGGCCAGCGTGCGCGGTCCCGTGCCCGGCGGGATCGTGGCGGTCAGTGAAGCCGCCGCAGTGTCCGCCTTGCGCGCCACCAGCTTGCCGTCCAGCCAGACTTCGGCCGCGCCGGTGATCTGCGCGAAGTGGAGCGTGCCGCCCTGCGCCGCGATCTTCTTCCACGGCGTGAAGCGGGTGCGATAGCTGCGCCAGCCGCTGCTGCCGGCAGGCGCGGCGACGCCAGAGCGCACGAAGTCCCACGAGTTGTTGTCCCCGTCCACCGGCGCGAGTGCCGGATCGGGCTTCTGCGCGAACAGGGCCGAGCGGCGCCAGTCGGTGATCGGCATTTCGGCGGGCACCGGCGGCACTTGTGCGCGCGGTTCGCGCGGCGCGCGGGCGAGCGAGAGGCGGGCGGGCCGCAGCGCACCGGTAGTGGCCGTCAGCGTCAATCGGCTGCCGCTGTCGTCGCCCTCGACGATGACTTGCGCAAGGCCGTTGAACAGCGCGCGCTTGTTGCCCTTTTCGCTGTCGTGGTCGTTGGGATTGCCGTTGCCGAGGCCGATGATCCGGCCCCCGGTGATCGCGAATTCCACCGGCAGGTTGGCGGTGGGAACGTGGCGGCCGCGCGAATCCACGCAGTCCACGGTGATTGCCTGCACGTCCTCACCGTCGCTGGCGATGGCTTGCCGGGCGGGCGTCAGGCGCAGCGCAACCGGCGTGCCTGTGGTTTCGTGAACCGCACTGGCGACGACTTTGCCGCCGCGCAATGCCAGCGCCTCGATCCGGCCGGGACGGTAGGGCACCTTGAAGCTGTGGCCCATGATCCGGTCGGCGGCGGATACGCGCTCGATGACTTCGCCGTTCAGGCGCAGCTCGATGGCCTCTGCATTGGTGATGGCGAAGACTTCCAGCGTCTGGCCTTCCTTGCCGGGCCACGTCCAGTGCGGGGCGAGCCAGATCATCGGCGCATCATCGCGCCAGTGCGCGGAATGGATGCCGAACGCGGTCTTGGGGAAGCCGCAGAGGTCCATGATGCCGAAGAAGCTGCTGGTGGAGGGCCACGCATAAGGCGTCGGCTCGCCGTGATAGTCGAAACCGGTCCACACGAAGCCGCCCGCCACGAAGGGACGCTCGGCGATCATCTTCCAGCTGTCGCGGTGGGTCGCGCCCCAGGAGGCCGATTCCTTGTCGAGCGAGGTGATGACCTGCTGCGCCTGAATGGACTCGAAGGCGCCGCGCGATTCGTAGGCGCTGGTGTCCTCCGAACTGGTGATCGGCTTGTCCGGATGCAGGGCGTGGAACTTGTCGTAATCGCCCTGATAGTAGTTGAAGCCCATCACATCGACGACGGTGGAGACGTTCTCCGGGTTGTAGAACGAACCGTTCATCGCCGCCGTCACCGGGCGCTGCGTGTCCAGTTCGCGCACGGCCTTGCGCATGCGGCGGACCATCTCGACACCGGCATGGGTGCCCTGCATCGGTTCCTCGTTGAACACCGACCAGAGCACGATGGAGGGATGGTTGCGATCGCGCCGCACCATCCATTCGAGCTGCGCCAGATAGTCCGGCGCCGGGTTGAACAGGCGGTTTTCGCCCATGACCAGGAAGCCCAGCCGGTCGCACCAGTCCAGCACTTCCTTGGCGGGGGCATTGTGCGACATGCGGATGGCGTTGCAGCCCATCGCCTTCAGCCGCTGGAGCCGCCAGAGCGCCAGCGCATCGGGGATCGCGGTGCCAACGCCGCTGTGGTCCTGATGGATGCAGACGCCCTTGAGCTTGGTTTCCACGCCGTTGAGGATCATGCCGCGCGCGGGATCGAAGACCACCGTGCGGAAGCCGATGAACTGGCGCCGGGTGTCGACGACCTTGCCCTCGCGCAGCAAGTCCACCTCGACACAGTAGAGTACCGGCGTATCGGGGGACCAAAGCTTGACCGGCCCGGGGATGAGCGCTGTGGTCACTTGCGCCTGTTCCAGCGGGCCGACAGTGGCCGCGCCGCCGGAACGGTGGATTTCCCGGCCTTCCGGATCGAGTAGACGGGCCGAAATCTCGGCCTGCCCCGCTTCCTCGCCGACATTGGCGAGCCGCACTTCCACGGGAACCTGCCATGTCCCGTCCGGCTGGCGCACGGGATCGCAGTGGACGCCGTCGGTCTCTATGGAGAGGGCAGGGCGGCTGACCAGCCAGACATGGCGGTAGAGCCCGGCGCCTTCGTACCACCAGCCTTCGCGCGCCTGCGCATCGACGCGCACGGCGATCCAGTTCAGCTCGTCCCCGAAGCGGGCGAAGGGGGTGAGATCGACAATGACGCTGCTGTAGCCGGACCACGAATGGGCCACTTCGCTGCCGTTGATCCAGATCGTGGCGTGGGTGGCGATGCCGTCGAAATGAAGTTCGAGGCTGCGGCCTTTCTGGCACTCGTCCAGCCGTAGCAGGCGGCGGTACCAGCCGATGCCGCGCGGACGGTAGCCCTGCGAGACATTGGCCGTTTCGCTCACGTCCTGCGCGATGGCCCAGTCATGCGGAAGATCGACAGTCGGCCAGTCGGAATCGTCGAAGGCGAGGGCGGCGGGGCCGCGCGCATTGCCGGCCTTGACCGAGAGATAGGTGGCGTTGTGGTCGGCAGGCTCGGGCACCGAGACCTCGCCCTCGTGAAACCGCCAGCCGCGTTCGAGCAGCGTGCGCGAAGGATCGGTTTCGGGAAGACGGGGCGAGGGGCCCGCAAGCGGTGCGGGCATCGGCAGACCGTCGGGCAGGCCGGGGCCGAATTGTGTTTCAGCAGCCAAACTGGAAGGAGCGAAAGCAGGCAATAGGGTAGCGACGGCGCCTGTGGAGGCGCCGCGCAGCAGCAATTCACGACGCTTCATGATCCTTCGATAAGCTCCGCAACAAAGTCATAGGAATCGCCCCGATAGTACGAGCGCGTGAATTCCACGGGGCGGCCGTCCCGCAGGAAGCCGTGGCGTTCGATCAGCAGACCGGCATGGCCGGCATCGACGCCCAGCATCCGCGCATGCTCAGTGCCGAAGGGCACGGCGCGCAGGCGCTGGAGCGCGCGGACCGGGCGGTTGCCGCTCTTTTCCAGCGCGGTGTAAAGCGAATCCCCGACGGCATCGATGCTGGGCAGGCAATATCCGGCAATCGTCGAGATTTCGAGCGCGAGCGGTTCGTCGTCGGCATAGCGGATGCGGGTGAAGCGCAGCACGGTGCTGCCGGGCGCGAGGCCCAGCGCCATGGCTTCGTCCGAATTGACCGCCCCCGTCGTGCGCGAGATCCAGGCGCTGGAGGCGCGCCTGCCGCGTGCTTCCATATCCTCGCTGAACGAGGTCAGCTTGGAGAAGCTCTTTTCCACGCGTGAGGCGACGAACGTGCCAGCCCCGCGTCGGCGCGTCAGCTTGCCTTCTTCCACGAGGCCGGCGATGGCCTTGCGCACGGTGATGCGCGAGACATCGTATTCGATGGCGAGATTGCGTTCGGGCGGAATTGCCTCGTTCTGGTCGAGTACGCCTTCGGAAATCGCGTCGCGGATCAGCTGTTGAAGCTGAATATACAGCGGCGCCGCGTTACCTTCGCGCAGACGACCAATCCGGTCAGAAAACGACATTCGATCCCCCTTGTCCCATTCTTTGCGAATGGCTTTACATTGGTCATGTCGTGCTGACAATCGCATCAAATTGTCTCTGTCCAAGCCCATTTTGCAGCAATCGGATAAGACCTATTGCTCTAAAGGATATATTTTGGTTACGTTGATGGCTCTGGTCGCAAAAAACAAGGGGGCAGGTATGAGGATGACGGCAAAAAAAGGGTCTCGGCAGGTCCGGGGCAGCGGAGCGGCACTGGCTGCGATTCTTGCGGGCTTGGCGTTCTCGGTCCCTGCTTACGCGCAATCCGCGTCTTCCCTCCCGCTCGCGCCGTGGCCTGCCTCTGTAGAGCAGGGCAACGGCAAGCTCACCATCGGTTCGGGTGCGACGATCGGCGTTCCCGCCGGCGATGCCGATGCCGCCGAAGCGGCGCGGCTGCTTTCCGAGCATGTGAAGGGCGCTAATGGGCTTATGTTGTCGGTCGCGCCCACTGCGACCACCGCACCGATCCGCTTCGAGCGCGATCCCGCGATTTCCGGCGCGGAAGCCTACCGGCTGACTGTCACGCCCAGCGGCGCGGTGATCTCGGCCTCGGGCAAGTCCGGCCTCGTCTACGGCGCGATGACGCTGATGCAACTGCTGACGGCCGATGCCAAAGACGCGGCGGGCAAGGGCGTTTCCGTTCCCGTGCTGACCATCCAGGATTCGCCGCGCTTTGGCTGGCGCGGGGTGATGATCGACCCGGCGCGCCATTTCCAGCCGATGGAATCCATCTACGCCATCGTCGACCGCATGGTGGAAGTGAAGCTCAACACCCTGCATTTCCACCTGACCGACGATCAGGGCTGGCGCTTCGAGGTCAAGCGCTACCCCGAACTCACCCGCATCGGCGCATGGCGCACGGGGCCCGATACCGGCCACGGACCCGGCGCGAAGACCGGCGGTTTCTACACGCAGGAGCAGCTCAAGGCGCTCGTCGCCTATGCCGCTGCGCGCGGGATTACCGTGGTGCCCGAGATCGACCTGCCCGGCCACGCGCAGGCGCTGGTCGCGTCCTATCCCGAACTGGGCATGCTGGGGGACCGCCCTGCGGTGGGCAACAGTTGGGGCATCTTCCCCTGGCTGTTCAATCCCAACGAAGGCGGCATGACGTTCGTGCGCAACGTGCTGGATGAGCTGATGGAGGTCTTCCCCTCGCAGTACATCCACCTCGGCGGTGACGAGGCGGTCAAGGACCAGTGGGAGCGTTCGCCCGAAGTCCAGTCGCAGATGCGCAAGCTGGGCATCAAGAGCGAGAACGCCATGCAGAGCTGGATGATTGACCAGTTCGGCGAATACCTTGCGAAGCACGGCCGCCGCCTGATCGGCTGGGACGAGATCCTCGAAGGGGGCCTCCCCGCTTCCGCCTCGGTGATGAGCTGGCGCGGCGAGCAGGGCGCGGTGGATGCCGTCAACGCCGGGCACGACGTGGTGCTCTCGCCCGCACCGAACCTCTATCTCGACAATCTCGAATCGACCCTGCCGGACGAAGCGCCGGGGCGCATCTCGATCCAGACGATGGAAGCGGTCTATCGCTACGATCCGATGCCCAAGGGGATCGATGCTTCCAAGGCGCAGCACGTGATGGGCCTGCAGGGCAATGCGTGGAGCGAGTACATCGTCACGCCCTGGCAATTGCAGCACAAGCTGTTCCCGCGTCTGGGCGCGATTGCCGAAGTGGCATGGTCTCCGCCGGTGGCAAGCAAGGACTATCCGGGCTTCCTCGCGCGCCTGACGCCGCAGATCCGCCGCTGGAAGCAGGGCGGCTTCCAGGTGTCCGACAGCGCCTTCGGTGTGGCCTTCACGCCCACGCAGACGCGCGGCGCGGCGCTCGATGCCAAGAGCATCGGCGTGACCATGGCGATGCAGGCACCCTACGGCACGATCCGCTACACGCTGGACGGCAAGGCGCCGGGCGCGAAGTCCCCCGCTTACGCCAAGGCCCTTTCGGTTAAGCCGGGCACGGTCGTCACTGCTGCCAGCTTCGCGCCGGATGGCACCGCGCTTGCGGCACCGCGCCGCTTCGAAACTGCGGGCGAGGCGCTGCTGATTTCCACCAGTTCCACGCTCACCGCCTGTCCGCGCGGTTCGCAGGGGCTGCGCGTGCCGCTCAATGCGGATGCGACTGACAATGCGCCCGCCTACAACGTCAATATCTTCGATACCTGTCAGGCCGACGACCACGCACCGCTGGCCCATGCGAAGTCGATCACCGTTTCGGTCGCGCGCCTGCCGCGTAACTACGGGCTCGCACACGATGAAGCGGCGCTGGTCAGGCACTACGCAGTGACGACGCACGGCGAACTGGTGATCAGCGCGGGCTGCCGCGCGGCGGACAAGAGCGCCGATCCCAAGCAGAAGCAGCACGATCCCATGCCGGGCGCGACCGTGCTGGCCTCGTTCCCGCTGCCCGATCCTAAGACCGCGCCGCAGCAGTTCACCTTCACGGCGAACCTGCCGGACCGGCCGGAACTCGGCGACGAGACGGACGTGTGCTTCCAGTTCACCGCGGCGCTGTCCGATCCCGTCTATGCAGTTGAAAAAGTGGTTTACGGGGAGAAGGCGCAGTGAAGTTGGCGGGCAAGTTCGCAGGCGGGGCACTGGCCATCTGGCTTGCGAGCGTTTCGGGCGCGGTGCTGGCAGCACCGCCCGCGCAGACCGCGCTGGACGATGGCTGGCAGGTCCGCATCGCACCGAGCGACGCGGCGGCCGTGAAAGCCCATCCCAAGGCCGCGCGCTGGTTCCGCGCGCAAGTGCCGGGCAGCGTGCAACAGGATCTGATCGCCGCCCGTCAGGTGCCCGATCCGTTCCTCGGCACCAATGAAGCCGCGATCCAGTGGGCGGGGCTGACCGACTGGGAACTGCGCCGCACGCTGGACGTGAGCGCACAGGACATGGCGCGCGACAATCTCGATCTCGTGTTCGACGGGCTGGATACGTTCGCCACCGTCTTCATCAACGGCAAGCAAGTGCTCAAAGCGGACAACGGTCACCGCCAATGGCGCGTGGCGGCCAAGCCGTTCCTGAAGCAGGGGCGCAACGAGATCGTCGTGCGCTTCGCCTCGCCGATCCGCACCTTGCAGCCGATGGTGCTGGCCGAGGCGCACCCGCTGCCCGGCGAATACGATTCCGCCTTCGGGGACGAGCCCAAGGGCAAGCAGACGTCCGCCTATATCCGCAAGCCCAAGTACCACTATGGCTGGGACTGGGGCCCGCGCATCGTCAATCAGGGCATTTCCGGCCCCGTCCGCCTTGAGGCGTGGGACGAGGCGCGTCTCGGCGCGTTCGAGGTCATGCAGGAAGCGCTCGGCAAGGACGAGGCCCGGCTGGTGGCGAAGTTCCGTGTTGTGGCGGACAAGCCCGGCAAGGCGCGTTTCTCCACGCGTGTAACCGGGCCGGACGGGCAGGCGCTGGCCCCCGTCGAGCGCGAGGCTGCATTCGATGCGGGCGAGAGCGTGGTGACCGTGCCGCTGACCATCGCCGCGCCCAAGCGCTGGTGGCCCGTGGGCTATGGCGATCAGCCTCTTTATAGCGTGTCCGGAGAGATCGTTTCGGGTGCGGGCGCCGGATCGAAGGCCGCGCGCAGGGTGGGCCTGCGCGACATCCAGTTGGTGCGCGGGAACGGCGCTTTCGGTTTCCGCGTCAACGGCGTGACCGTGTTCGCCAAGGGCGCGAACCTCATCCCGTTCGACATGTTCCCTTCGCGCGTCACCGACGCCAAGATGCAGTCGATCCTGGACGATGCCCGCGCGGTGAACATGAACATGATCCGCGTCTGGGGCGGCGGCTATTACCTGCCGGACAGCTTCTACGACGCGGCGGACCGCATGGGCCTGATGGTCTGGCAGGACTTCATGTTCGGCGGCGCGGTTCCTCCCGCAGACGCGGCGTACCGCGAAAACGTGCGGATCGAGGCCGACCAGCAGGTCGAGCGGCTGGGTTCGCATCCCTCCATCGTGGTCTGGGCGGGCGGCAATGAAGTGCTGTCCGGCTGGGAAACCTGGAGCGACCGCAAGGCGTGGAAGAAGGCCGTTGGCCCCGACGAACACGAGCGCATGGCCACATCGATGACCGTGCTGTTCGATCGCGTGCTGCGGGGGGCCGTGACCGATCATGCGCCGACGACCCCCTACTGGCCGGGCTCGCCCTCGACCGATTATGAAGGTCCGGTCGACACCGATGCCGCCGGGGATCGCCATTTCTGGGATGTCTGGTCGGGCTCCAAGCCGGTGGAGAATTACACGCTCTCCTGCCCGCGCTTCATGTCGGAATATGGCTTCCAGTCGATGCCGGTCATGGCGACGATCCGCGATTTCGCGAGCGATGCGGCGCAGGCGCCCGACAGTCCGGTGATGAAGGCGCATCAGAAGTTCCTGGCGGGCGAGGGCAATGAGCGCCTGAAGTTCTACCTCGATGCAAGGTTGCGCCCGGCGAAGGATCTGGCGGACTTCGTCTATCTTACGCAGGTCAATCAGGCGCAGGCGATCGACCTGGCCGCGCGCCATCACCGCGCCTGCGCGCCGGTGACGCTAGGTTCGCTCTACTGGCAGATCAACGATGTCTGGCCCTCGATCTCGTGGGCGAGCGTGGACTACAACGGGCGCTGGAAGCTGCTGCACTATGCCGCGCGGCGGTTCTTCGCGCCGCAGGCGGTGATTGCCGAGCATCATGACGGCGCTACCAAGGTCAGCTTCGCGTCCGATGCTACCAGCCCGATCGCGGCGGAATGGCGCCTGACTGGCTATGCCATGGACGGCAGCAAGCTGGGCGCAGCGGGCGGGGCGGTGACACTCGCGCCCACGACGGCGACGCCCGTTCCCGATGTGGCCGATGCGCAAGTCTTCGCAAGCGCGCCGGCCGAAGCGAGCTACGGCGTGGCGGAACTGGCGATTGGCGGCAAGACCGTCTCGCGCCAGATCGTCGAGCGCGTTTTGCCCAAGGCCATGGCCTATCCCGCGCCCGGCCTTTCGGTAACGTGGGACGGCAAGGCGGTGACGATTACCGCCAAGGCGCTGGCCCGCGCGGTCATGCTCGATTTCGGCGCGGTCGGCGCGCAGGCTTCGGACAACGGGTTCGACCTGCTGCCGGGCGAAAGCCGCCGGATCGAGATCACGTCCGAGGCGGACGAGGCCGCGCTGCGCAAGGCGCTGGTGCTGCGTACTTTGGCGGGAGAAGGGTGATGAAGGCTCTGTTTCCGATCACGCTCGCTCCCATCACCATCGCCATGGTTCTGGCGGCGCCATCGGTCGCCGCGCAGGACTTGTCGGGTGAGGCCGATCCCGCCGTGCTCGCGGCCATCGCCAAGGCCGATCTGGCCGAAAAGGCGGACCAGCTCCAGAGCACCGCGCCTGCCGCCAAGGCCATGGGGCTGCCTGCCTATGACTGGTGGAACGAGGGGCTTCACGGCCTTGCTCGCAACGGCATTGCCACCGTGTTCCCGCAGGCTGTCGGCCTCGCCGCCACGTTCGACCCGGCACTGATGGAGCAGGTTGGCACCGTCGTTTCGACCGAAGCGCGTGCCAAGTTCAACGCCAGACCGGTGAACGCCGAGCGGCGCATCTACGAAGGGCTGACGATCTGGTCGCCCAACATCAACATCTTCCGCGACCCGCGCTGGGGCCGGGGACAGGAGACCTACGGCGAGGACCCGTTCCTCACCGGCTCACTGGCGGTGGGCTTCATCAAGGGGCTGCAAGGTCCCGACCCGCTCCACCCGCGCGTGATCGCCACGCCCAAGCACTTCGCGGTCCATTCGGGCCCCGAGGCCGGGCGTGACAGCTTCGATGTGGACGTCAGCCCTCAGGACCGCGAGGCGACGTATACGCCCGCGTTCCGCATGGCAGTGACACAGGGCAAGCCGCTCTCGCTGATGTGCGCCTACAACTCCACGCACGGCACGCCGGTCTGCGCGGACGAGGCGCTGCTGACCACGCGGCTGCGGCAGGACTGGGGTTTCAAGGGCTTCGTCGTGTCGGACTGCGATGCGGTGGCGAACATCTGGATGTTCCACAATTACCGCTACGATGCGGCCGAGGCTTCGGCGGCGGCCGTGAAGGCCGGGACGGACCTCGATTGCGGCACGACATACGCGGCGCTGACGCAGGCGGTGGCGCGCGGGTTGCTCAGCGAGGCGGACGTGGACCGTGCGCTCGCCCGTTCGCTGGAGGCGCGCTACAAGCTCGGCATCGCCTTCGGCGCGAGCAATCCGTGGGGCCGGATCAAGCCTTCGCAGGTCAATACGCCCGCGCACCGTGCACTGGCGCTGGAAGCCGCGCGCAAGGCCATTGTGCTGCTCCAGAACGAGAACGGCAGCCTGCCGCTGAAGGCGGGCACGCGTCTTGCGGTGATCGGCACCAATGCTGACGATCTTGCGGTGATCGAGGCCAACTACCACGGTACTGCCGCCGATCCGGTGACGCCTCTGGAAGGTATCCGCCGCCAGTTTGGCGCGGCGAACGTCGCTTATGCGCAAGGCTCCGTCCTTGCCGAGGGCGCGCCGGTCGTCGTGCCGGAAACGGCGCTTGTCGCGGACGGCAAGCCGGGGCTCAGGGCCGAATACTTCGACCTTTCGGGCAAGCAGGCATTCGTGCGGCAGGACCGGCGGGTGGATTTCAACCTCACTCGCATGGCGCCCAAGGGGCTGGATGCGGCGGGTTTCAAGGCGCGTTGGAGCGGATCGCTGGTCCCGCCGGGGGCGGGAACCTACCGCCTCGCGCTCGATATCCCGGCTTGCTGGAAAGACTGCAAGCGTCATGACGAAGTGCGCCTGAGCGTCGGGGGCAAGCAGCTTCACGCCGGGGTGCTCGGCAAGCAGCGGGTCGAATTCGAACTCGTCCTCGACGGGACGCCGCAGCCGATCAGCCTCGAACTCGACCATTACGGCGAGGACGAGGGCCTGCGCCTGATGTGGCTGCCGCCCGCAGCCGCGCAGCGCGCAGAGGCGCTGAAGGCGGCAGGGCAGGCCGATGCCGTGATCGCCGTGCTGGGCCTCTCGCCCGATCTCGAAGGCGAGGCGCTTCAGGTTCAGGTGCCGGGCTTCGTCGGCGGAGACCGCAGCGACATCGCCTTGCCCGAACCGCAGGCCGAACTGCTGGCGGCGCTCAAGGCCACCGGCAAGCCGGTGATCGTGGTGCTGACGAGCGGCAGCGCCGTCTCGATCGATCCCATCATGACCGATGCGGTGATGGAGGCTTGGTATCCGGGCGAGGCAGGCGGCACCGCCATTGCCGAGACTCTGGCCGGGCGCAACAACCCTTCCGGCCGCCTGCCGGTGACGTTCTATCGCTCGACCACGGACCTGCCTGCCTTCGTCGACTATTCGATGAAGGAGCGCACGTACCGCTACTTCACCGGTACGCCGTTGTGGGGCTTTGGCCATGGCCTGAGCTATACGACTTACGGCTACGAGGGCGCCAAGGTCTCCGCGCCGGGCATCGGCCAGCCGGTCACGGTAACCGCCACGCTGCGCAACCTTGGCGCGATGGCGGGCGAGGAAGTGGTGCAGGCCTATGTCGTGCCGCCCGTCATCGAGCACCATCCGGTCATGACGCAGGGCGTGTTGCAGCGCCAGCTTGCCGCCTTCACGCGCGTCTCGCTGGCACCGGGCAAGTCGCGGGAGGTCACGCTGACGATCGATCCGCGCAGCATTTCCGTGGTGGACCGCCGGGGCACGCGGAAGGTCGTTCCGGGCGACTACAAGGTATGGATCGGCGGCGGCCAGCCGGGCGACGGCGCGGGGGCATGGGTGCAGTTCACCCTGACAGGGCAGGAACTGGAACTGCCCAAGTGACGAGCGAAACTATGAAGACGACGATGACCCTCGACCGGCGCGGGGCGCTTGCCGGGGTTGCTGCGGGCGCCGCCAGCCTCGCCCTTCCGGGCGCGGCGCGCGCGGCGACAATCCCCATGCCCGCAGGCGGAGGCCGCCCGCCGGTGTCCGAGCGCCGCTATGTCAGCCGCGCGGTGGAGGCGGAGATCGACCGCGTATCGCGCAAGATCGCCGATCCCAAGCTGCGCGCGATGTTCGTGGGCTGCTATCCCAACACGCTCGACACCACCGTCTACATGGACACCGTGGACGGCCGCCCGGATGCTTTCGTCATCACAGGCGACATCCCTTGTCTCTGGCTTCGCGACAGCACGGCGCAAGTGCTGCCTTACCTCCATCTGGTGAACAAGGACCCGGCGCTGACCGCGCTGTTCCGGGGGCTGATCGCCCGCCAGTCGCGCTCGATCCTCATTGATCCTTACGCCAACGCCTTCATGCACGACCCCTCGCAGAAGACGAACCTCTCGTGGGCCCTGAAGGACGATACCGAGATGAAGCCCGGCGTCGCCGAGCGCAAATGGGAGATCGACTCGCTTTGCTATGCAATGCGGCTCGGCTTCCGTTACTGGCGCCAGACGCGCGACAAGGTCCCCTTCGACGAGACCTGGGCCGATGCCTCGCGTGCCTGCGTGCGCACCTTGCGCGAACAGCAGCGCAAGGGATCGCCCGGCCCCTATCGCTTCCGCCGCACCAGCAACCGGCCGAGCGAGACACTGCAACTGGACGGCTGGGGCGCGCCGAGCCGCGCGGTGGGGCTGATACACTGCGGTTTCCGCCCCTCGGACGATTCCTGCACCTATCCGTTCCTGATTCCGGCGAACCTCTTTGCGGTGACGGCCCTACGCGAGATGGCCAGCGTGGCCGAGCAGGCGCGCGGCGATACCGCGCTCGCCGCCGATGCCCGCGCATTGGCAAGCGAAGTGGAAGCGGCGTTGCGCCAATGGGGCACGATGCTGCTGCCCGATGGCCGCCGGGTCTGGGCCTACGAAGTGGACGGCTTCGGCAACGCGATGTTCATGGACGATGCCAATGTCCCCTCGCTGCTGGGTCTGGCCTTCCTGGAGTGCGTGCCCGCGAGCGATCCGCTCTGGCAGGCGACGGCGGATGCCTGCTGGTCCGATGCGAACCCCTATTTCTTCCGGGGATCGAAGATCGAGGGCATCGGCGGGCCGCATGTGGGCCTCGGGCAAGTCTGGCCGATGAGCCTGATCGTGCGCGCGCTGTCCCGCAGCGATCCTCAAGTGATCCGCGCGATGCTGCGCATGCTGCGCGACACTGACGCGGGCACTGGCTTCATCCACGAGGCGGTGGATAGCAACGACCCTGCCAAATTCACGCGCGACTGGTTCGCCTGGGCCAATGGCCTCTTCGGCGAACTGCTGGTCAAGCTGGCCGATACCCAGCCGCAACTTCTCTCTGCCCCGCTCTGACCAGAGCGTACCGGCACACCCGCTCCCCACAAGGACTGACGATGGACTTTTCCCGCCGCCGTTTTCTGGCCACTTCCGCCGTCGCGACTGCCGCGCTCGGCGCCGATGCCGCGCAGGCCGCGCGCCCGAAGCTGGGTGAGGTCGGGGCGCCCGCACCCTCCGGCGCCGTTCCGAGTGAGCGGCAATGGAAGTGGCACGGGCATGAGATGTACGCCTTCATCCACTTCGCGATGAACACGTTCACCGACAAGGAATGGGGCTACGGAGACGAGGACCCGAAGTGGTTCAACCCCACCGATTTCAACGCCGACCAGATCGTGGCGGCGGCGGAAGCGGCCGGCATGCGCGGCGTGATCCTGACCGCCAAGCACCACGACGGCTTCTGCCTGTGGCAGACCCAGACCACCGAGCACTCGATCCGCAACAGCCCCTACAAGCAGGGCAAGGGCGATATCGTCGCGGAAATGTCCGAGGCGAGCCGCAAGGCGGGCATGCTGTTCGGCCTCTATCTTTCGCCGTGGGATCGCAACCACGCGGAATATGGCCGTCCCGCCTATATCGACTACTACCGCACCCAGCTTACCGAGCTTTGCACCCGCTACGGCAAGCTGTTCGAAGTCTGGTTCGACGGCGCCAACGGCGGTGACGGCTATTACGGTGGCGCGCGAGAGGCCCGCAAGATCGACGCACCGAAGTATTACAACTGGCCCTCTATCGTGAAGCTCGTCCACGAACTCCAGCCCGACGCCTGCACGTTCGATCCGCTGGGCGCCGACGTGCGCTGGGTGGGCAACGAGGACGGCGTGGCGGGCGATCCCTGCTGGCCGACGATGCCCAACCGCCTCTACGAGCAGGCCGTGGGCAATTCCGGCCTCCGGGGCGGCGAACTCTGGTGGCCCGCCGAAACCGATGTCTCCATCCGGCCCGGCTGGTTCTATCACGCGGATGAGGATTCCAAGGTCAAGACGCCGGCGCGCCTGATCCGGCTCTATGACGAATCCGTGGGTCGCGGCACCAACCTCAACCTGAACCTGCCGCCGGACCGTCGCGGCCGGATCGCCGATCAGGACGTGAAGATCCTCACCTCGTTCGGCGATGCCATCCGCGCCACGTTTGCTCGCGATCTGGCGCAGGGCAGCGTCGCGCACGCGAGCGCCACGCGCGGGAGCCGGTTCGCGGCAGCGAACGTGCTGGACGGACAGTGCGAGACTTATTGGTCCACGCCCGACGCGGTGCTCACGCCCACGCTGACGCTCGACCTCGCGCCCGGCACTCGCTTCGACGTGGTGCGCCTGCGCGAATTCCTGCCGCTCGGCGTGCGCGTGACGCGCTTCGCCGTCGAGGCGGAGATCGACGGCCAGTGGCAGCGCATTGCCGAAAAGGAATGCATCGGTGCGCAGCGCATCCTGCGCCTGCCGCAGCCGGTCGCGCCGCGCCGTGTGCGGCTGGTGGTGCTGGAAGGCAGCGCGGCTCCGGCGATCTCGGAATTCGGGCTCTTCGCCAGTGTCGCGCCAGTGGACGTGCCGGTCATCGTTTCGACCGATCCCAGCGTGCTCGACACCACGAAGTGGTCGGTCGTCTCGGCCAGCGCCCCGCGCGCCGAAGTGCTACTGGACAATGACGCGGGCACGATCTGGAAGCAGCCCGCGCCGCAGCCGGGCCAGCCTGTCAGCGTGACCGTGGACCTTGGCGCGCGTACCCGCCTTGGCGGGTTCACGCTCACGCCTTCGCGGCAGGTCATGGCGGATTCCGCGCCGCCGAAGGGCTACCTTGCCGAGACCAGCCTCGACGGCAAGATCTGGACGCGCGCCGCCGCGGGCGAGTTCGGCAATATTGCCTATGCGCTCTCAACCCAGCGGATCGCGTTCCCGGCCATGGTGGAGACCCGTTATCTGCGGCTCACATTCGCGGAAACAGCGCTTCCGGCAGGCAAGCTTGCCATCGCGGGCATCGGCGGTTTCATCGCCCGGTAAAGCTAGATCTGCCTGTACATGTAGGTGGAGCCGTGCCGGGCCTTTCCGTCGGGATCCCAGGCGAAGTCGGGGATGACCCCGGCCACCTTGAAACCGACCGAGGCATAGAGCGGCTCGGCAATGTCTCCCGTTCTCGTGTCCAGCGTGACGAGGGTCTTGCCGAGCTTCCGCGCAGTGTCGAGCGCCCGGTTCATGAGAGTCCGCCCGATGCCAAGCCGGCGGACTCCCGGATGGACGATCATCTTTGCGATCTCGCAGCGATGCGACTGGTTGGGGGGCATCGCCGTGATGAGCTGGACGGTTCCGACGATCTCGTTGCCCCGCTCTGCTCCAAGCAATATCCGTCGTCCGGCCGCGACCTCGGGCAGAACATCGCCTATCCAAAAATCCTCGGCATCGTCCCGCGACAGCGGCGCCATGAAGCTGATGGACGCGCCATCGCCGACACTGTCGGCAAGGATCCGGGACAGCGACGCGACGCATTTCTCAAGCGCCTGAGCGTCAAGCGCGACAACGTTCGTTTCCATTTCGAGCCGTTCCTCAGGCCAGAGCGATGATGTAGCGGGCCGGTTGATCGCCGGTCTCGAAGCAGGACGCACCCTGCAGGCGGTACCTCAGGCAGTCTCCCGGACGCAGTTCGTACCGCACCCCATCCACTGTGAGAGTAAGCGCCCCGGTCAGGAGGAGCAGGTGATGTTCGTGCCCCGGAAATGCCGGTTGATCGTAAGCAATGTGCTGGCCGGGCTCGATCTCGCACTCGATCAATTCCAGCTTCAACTGGCCGCTCGGAGGCGAGACGGTGCGCCGGGTGAACCCGCTATCCTGGTCTGACCAGACACTCTGCTCCGCTTGACGGACCAGTGGGGGAAAATCGCGTTCGAGCGGGGCAAAAAGCTGAGAGAGAGGAAGGGCAAAGGCGGTGGCCAGGCGGCCGAGTGTTTCGGCCGTGGGGCTGACCTCGGCGTTCTCGATCCGCGACAGCGTGGCGCGGCTGACCCCGCTCTTTGCGGCGAGATCCTGCAGGCTGAGGCCATGATCGGTCCGAAGCAGCCGGATGTGATCGGCCAAGGCGCGATAAGGGTGGATGGCGCATTCCATATACGAGATATATTCCCGAATATGGAATGATTCGCAATCGGACAATCCAAGATTTCGCGCAGTCGGGGATGCAGATTGTCTGCCTCGAAACGGCGGGTTTCGGGAAGGCAGGGCCACCGCCTGTCACATAAGCCGCGATGACGTTGCTGCCGTCAAACGCTGCGTGGACTATGTCACACAAAGCGGCCGACTAACCAAGTAACCAGTCGCTCCAAGTATTTATGCTTAGTACTAAGGGTTTTTCCGGATGGCTGCGTCAACAGGAGGAAAGTAGATAATACAACGGGTGGGCAGCGAGGCTTTATGCACGGATCTGCACATGTTCGCTCAGCTATGCTGAGCACCACGATCCTGAAAAGACTGCTCCGGAGCGGCGCGCGCGGAGTACTTCCGGCGGGCGGGATGGCGGTCCCTCTGCTCCTTTCCCTGGCGACGCCTTGTCTGGCGCAAACCGCCCCGCTGCCGACAGGCGGCGTGTTCGCGGGCGGCTCCGGCACGATCGCCACGTCCGGCTCGACGATGACGATCACGCAGGGCTCGGCCCGCGCGGTGATCGACTGGAAGGACTTCTCGATCGGGGCCGACCGTACCGTCCAGATCAACAATGCGGCCGGCGCCACGCTCAACCGCGTGATGGGCGGGCAGCTTTCGCAAATCGACGGGACGCTCTCGGCAACCGGCTCGGTCTATCTGATGAACCCCGCCGGGATGATCGTGGGGCCGGGGGGCAAAGTGCTTACCGGGGGCAGCTTCGTCGGTTCTACGCGCCAGATCGATCCCGGCCAGTTCATGGCGGGCGGGGCAGTGCGCGCTGCCGGCAATTCGCCGGGCGGAATCGACAATCAGGGCACCATCAGTGCCGAGAACGGCAGCGTCGTCCTGATCGCGCGCTCGGTCACGAATAGCGGCCTTATCAGTGCCGCGCAGGGCCGCGTCACTCTGGCGGCGGCCGACGACGTGCTGCTGGCGACGACCGACGGCAAGGCCGACGGCATCTACGTCTCCTACGGCGCCGGTGGCGGCGACGTGACCCAGACCGGCCGGATCGAGGCTGCGGCAGTGGCGCTCAAGGCGGCCAACGGCAATATCTTCGCGCTGGCGGGCAATCGTGACGGTCTTGTAAAGGCCACGGGCACCGCGACGATCGACGGCCAGCTCTGGCTGACCGCGCCTTCGGGCACCGTGGACGTCGGCGGCACGCTCTCCGCCACGCGCGCGGATGGCAGCGGCGGCACCGTTGGCGTCAACGGCGCACAAGTCCAGCTGGCCGGAAGCGCCGATATCCGCGCGACCGGGACCGGCGGCGGCGAAGTGCTCGTCGGCACGTCCGGCTATGCCAGCGGTGCGAATATTGCCCAGTCGACCACGATTGCCGATGGCGCCCGGATAACGGCGGGCGGCCCGCAAGGTGGCGGGCTGATCGAGACTTCGGGCCACAGCTTCAGCGTCGGCGCGGCCACGGTTTCAGCAGGCACCGGCGGCAACTGGCTGATCGACCCGGATGATCTGGTGATCGATGCCACGGCGGCCTCCACGATCGTCGGTACGTTGAACACCGGCACCAACGTCACGCAGCAGACGAGTGCCAGCGGCACGGGCGGCTTGGGCGACATCACCGTTGCGGCGCCGATCGTCTGGACCGGCACCGGTACGCTTACGCTCGATGCCTACCGCGACGTGGTTGTCGGTCAGATGATCTCGGGTGTGGGTGAACTGGAGATCGATGCCGGGCGCAATGTTACCGTAAACGCCCCGATCTCGGTCGGGCAGACGCTGTTCTCGCTGCCGGGGACGCTGACTCTTGCGGCCGGTAGTTCGATCACCACCAACGGTTACATCGGACTGGAGACGGGCACTTTCGTAAACAATGCGGGTGCCAGTGCGCTCACGTCCAGAACGGCCGACTGGTTCGTCGCCTCCAACGATCCCGCCAACGATACCGACGGCGGCCTGATCCCCGATTACTATTCCTACGCCTACGACGGCCTGACTGCGTTCCCGGCTCCCGGCAACGGGCGGTTCTACCGTGTGACGCCCAGTGTCAGTTTCACGCTGGGGCCGGTGGTGAAGGATTATGACGGCACGACCCTGGCCACGCTCAATGACAGCAACACCACCGTCACGGGCATTATCAACAATGACGTCTGGACCCTCGACGGGGCTTATGCCGACAAGAACGCGGGCACCGGCATTGCCGTAACGGCGACCAATTTCCAGGCGACCCACGGCGGCATACCGGTCTACAACTATGCCGTAACGACACCTAGCGTGACCGACACGGTCGGTACGATCAACCGGGCGGTGTTGACGGCGGCGATCGTCGGTACGCCGACGAAGACTTACAACGCCACTACGGCAGTCTCGCTCACCGCCGCCAATTTCGCGCTGACAGGTGTCGTGACCGGCGAGACCATCAATGTCTCCAACGCGGCGACGGCGGCGTACGATTCCCCCAACGCGGGCGCGCGGACCGTCAATGCAACTTTCACCACGCCGAACTTCAGTGCCGGTTCGGGCACCAGTCTGTCCAACTATATCCTGCCCACCACCGCGACCGGGGCGGGGCTCATCAATCCTGCCTCGCTGCTGGTCAGCGGCATCGTCGCGCAGGACAAGGTTTACGACAGCACTACCGATGCCGTTCTCAATACCGCCGGTGCCTCGGTCTTCGGCGTGGTGGGCAGCGACGATGTCACGCTGGACTTCGCAGGCGCCACCGGCATCTTCGCGACCAAGAACGTGGGCACCGCGATCCCCGTCACGGCCACCGGCATTACGCTGAGCGGGTCGTCCGCCGGGAACTACGTGGTTTCGCAGCCGAGCGGGCTTTCGGCCGATATCACGCGGGCATCTCTGGTCGTTACCGGGATCACGGCGAACGACAAGATCTATGACGGCACCTTCTTTGCCGACGTCAACACTTCGGGACTGCAGATTTCCGGCCTCTATTCGCGCGATGTGGTCGTCCCGATTTCCACGCCGGGGGCGCAGATCACCTTTGCCCAGAAAGATGTGGGACAGGGCATTCCCGTTACAATCAGCGGGATCGTCTTGAGCGGAGCCGACGCCGGCAATTACAATCTCAGCTTCTCCTCCTCGCTTACCGCCGCCATTACCCCGAGGCCGCTGACGCTGACCGGAAACGGCATGCCGACCAAGATCTATGACGGCACCACCAATGCCGTCGTGGACAGCAGCCAGGTTGCGCTCGGCAATGTCGTCACGGGCGAATCCATCTCGCTGTCGCAGGCTTCGGGGCTCAACTACGCCTCTAAGAACGTGGGCATCTGGGATATTGCGGTTGCGCTGAACCCGTCCGACTATGTCGCCGGGCCGAACACGCTGCTGTCGAACTATATCCTGCCTACCACCGGCGCGATCCAGGGTGAGATCACGCCCGCGCCGCTGACCATCGTCATCGTCGGCAATCCGACCAAGACCTATGACGGCAATGCCAATGCCTCGCTTGGCCCCAGCAACTTCGCCGTGGACGGCTTCGTTACCGGAGAGGGCGCCTCGATCAACCAGACACAGGGCCAGTACGCCTCTGCCAACGCCGGTATCTGGACCGTTTCCGCCAATCTCGATGCGAGCAATTTCGATCCCAACGCCAATACGCTCATGTCGAACTACATCATTCCCTCGCCGGTCACCGGCTTGGGCACGATCGTCCGGCGCAACCTTGGGCCGGGCGTCATCAATGCCGATATCACCGGCAATCCCACCAAGGTCTACGATGGCAATACCGTCGCCACCCTGACTCCGGCGGACTATACGCTGAGCGGCTTCATCGCCGGCGAAGGCGCGACGATCACCCAGACGGTGGGCGAATACGGCAGCAAGGATGCCGGCCTGCGCACCGTGATCGCCCAGCTGGCGCCCACTGATTTCATCGCCGATTCCGGCACCAACCTCGACAATTACACGCTGCCGACCGAAGCGACCGGCATCGGCACGATCCTGCGTGCGCCGATTACCGCGACCATCATCGGCAATCCCACACGCGTCTACAACGGCACCACGCGGATTGCCCTCAACCCGACCGACTATGAGATATCGGGCCTCATCACCGGTGAATCCATGACGATCACCGGCGCCGCCACCGGGGAGTTCGACAGCCCGAACGCCGGCAGCCGCGTGATTACCGCGGCACTGCCGTCCTCGGCCGTGTTTACGGCCGGCGCTAATACCCTGCTGACCAATTATATCCTGCCCGTCGAAGCTGCTGGTCCAGGCACGATCACGCCTGCGCCGCTGGTCATCCTGGGCATGACGGCGCAGAACAAGGTCTACGACCAGACCACGCTGGCTCAGCTTGTCGGAACGCCTACGCTGTTCGGTCTGGTGAGCGGCGACGACGTTACGCTCGATCCCAGCGCGTCGACCGGCAATTTCGCGACGCCGAACGTCGGCAACGGGATCGCGGTCACCGTTTCGGGCTATACCGTTACCGGCGCAGCGATCGGCAACTACCAGCTGTTCCAGCCGCAAGGCCTCACGGCCAACATCACGCCGCGCGGGCTGACGATTGCCAACCTGCTGGCGAACGACAAGTTCTACGACGGCACCACCGCCGCCACGCTTTCGGGCACGGCCACGCTTCAGGGCGTGCTTTCGGGCGACGATGTGGTCCTGGGCGGTTCGGGCTCTTCCGCCGCGTTCCGCCAGTCCAACGTCGGCACCAACTTGCGGGTGGATGTCGGCGGCTATGCCATTTCCGGCGGGCAGGCGGGCAACTACACGCTGGCGCAGCCTTCGGGACTGACGGCGGACATCAATCCGCTGGCGCTGACCGGCAGCATTATCGGCAATCCGACCAAGACTTATGACGGTACTACGGAAGTTTCGCTCACCGCCGCGAACTATGCGCTGGGCGGCTTTATCGCGGGTGAGGGTGGATCCGTCGGACAGTCCGCCGGGGCGGCCTACGACAGCGCCGATGCCGGTGCGCGCACGGTGACCGCCACTCTTGCGGTTTCGGACTTTACCGCCAATGCCGGGACACTGCTGTCCAACTATGTGCTGCCGACTTCGATCTCCGGACCCGGCACGATCACGCAGGCGCAACTGGCCGCAATCATCGTCGGCAATCCGACCAAGATCTACGATGCCACCACCGTCGCCACGCTGACGAGCGCCAATTATTCGCTCAGCGGCTTCGTTGGGGGCGAGAGCGCCGACGTGACGCAGACTGTGGGCACTTACGACAGCAAGAACGTGGGTTCGCGCGTGGTCACCGCATCGCTCGGCGCGGGCGATTTCGCGGCGGGATCGGGCACCAACCTTGCGAACTATGTGCTGCCCACCAGCGCCAGCGGTGCGGGAACGATCACGCAGGCCACCCTGCAAGTGATCGGCGTGACCGCGCTGGACAAGGTCTATGACGGCAACACGATAGCCACGCTCGACAGCTCGGGCGGATCGCTGTCCGGCGTCTTTGCGGGCGATACGGTCAATCTCGTGTCCGGCGGCGCCAGCGGCCAGTTCGCCACCAAGAACGTCGGCACCGCCATTCCGGTGACCGCGACGGGATATACGACCTCGGGCGTGGATGCGCCCAACTACATCGTGCTGCAACCTGTGGGCCTTGCCGCTGACATTACCGAGGCGACGATCCGGCTCGCTTCCGTCACCAAAGTCTACGATGCCAACACTCTGGTCCCTACGGTGGACAGCGCCTACACCCTGTCCGGCGTGGTCGCCGGGGACAGCGTGGGCGTTCAGGCGAGCGGAATTGCCGGCAACTACGACACCAAGAACGTCGGCACCGGCAAGCTGGTGAGCCTGAGCGGCGTCGTCCTGAACGGTGCGGACGCGGGCAACTACACGATTGCCGCGAGTGTGACCGATGCCGCGATCGGCACGATCACGCCCGCCACGCTCAATGTGACCGGCGCACTTGCGCTGGACAAGACGTATAACCAGTCGTCCGCCGATGCTCTCGACAATACCAATACGCACCTCAGCGGCGTTCTCGGGAACGATAACGTCGTGTTGTCCACCAGCGGTAGCACCGGCACTTTCATTGACAGCGCGGGCAATCCCACTGCCAATGCCGGTTTCTGGAACGTGCAGACCAGCGGCTATACGGTTTCCGGCACGGACGCGGGCAATTACAACCTCGTGCAGGCGCAGGGCCTGACCGCCACGATCAGGCAGCTCGAGATTTTCCTGACCTCGGTCACCAAGGTCTACGATGGCACGGTGACGCTGCCGGGCGCTTCGACCGGCTATACCTTTACCGGCGTGCTGGGCGGGGACACGGTGATTGCCGATACGTCCGGCGTTTCGGGCCAGTACAATGACAGCGCCAATGTCGGCACCGGCAAGCCGGTAACGGTCAACAACCTCGGCCTGACCGGGGCGAGTGCGGGGAACTACTCCATCAGCTCCAGCGTGACGGGCAATATCGGCACGGTCACGCAGGCCCAATTGTTCGCCGCGATCATCGGCAATCCCACCAAGACTTATGATGGCAACAACAGTGCCTTGCTGGGCAGCACGAACTATTCGCTGACCGGCTTCGCGTCCGGCGAAGGCGCGACCATCACGCAGACGGCGGGAACCTACGATTCGGTCAATCAGGGCAGCCGTACGGTCACGGCCTTGCTCGGCACCCCCGACTTCTCGCCGACCGGGGCGACGCTGCTTTCGAACTATGCCTTGCCGACCAGCGCCACCGGAGCGGGGACTATCGATCAGCGCGTGCTGACGATCTCGGGCGTGACGGCGCTGGACAAGGTCTACAACGGCAACACCATCGCCTTGCTGGACAGCAGTTCGGCGGCGCTCGTCAATGTCGTCAGCGGCGATACCGTCGCACTCGATTCCTCGGCCGCGAGCGGCACGTTCGCGACCAAGAACGTCGGTACCAACATTCCGGTCACGGCGGCGGGCTATGCGCTACTGAACAATCCCTTCGACAACTATGTGGTGGCGCAGCCGACCGGGCTCTCGGCCGATATCACGCAGGCACTGATCGAGCTTGCCAAGGTGACCAAGGTCTACGATTCCACCACCGATCTGCCGACACAGTCCACCGCCTATACGCTGAACGGCGTGGTCTCGGGGGATGACGTCAGCGTCAATACTGCCGGGATTACGGGGTCTTACGCGGACAAGAACGTGGCGCCCGCGATCAATGTGACGCTGACCGGACTGACGCTCGCCGGGATCGACGCGGGCAATTACAGCATTTCCGGTGCGGTGACCGCCCAGCCCATCGGCGAGATCACGCCGGCCACGCTGAACGTCGCGATCATCGGCAATCCGACCAAGGTCTACAACGGCAACACCGCGGCCACGCTGGCGAGCGGCAATTACCAGCTCACCGGCTTCGCGGGCACCGAAGGGGCGACCATCAATCAAGCGGTGGGCACCTACGACAGCGCCAACGTGGGGGCTCGCACGATCACCGCCGCGCTGACGCAGGCCAACTATGACCCGAATTCGGGAACGCTGCTCTCCAACTACGTCCTGGCGACCAGCGCCACCGGCGCCGGCACGATCACTCCGGCGCAACTGAGCGCCGCGATCATCAACAATCCCACCAAGACCTATGACGGCAATATCAATGCCACGCTGAACGCGGGCAATTACCAGCTCACCGGCTTCGTCGCCGGGCAGAGCGCGACCGTCACCCAGACCTCGGGCACTTACCCGTCCGCCAATGCCGGAAACTGGCTGGTCACGGCCGCGCTGGGCTCGGGGGACTTCACCGCCGGATCGGGCACGCTGCTGTCGAACTATATCCTGCCGACCAGCGCGCAGGGCCTCGGCACGATCGACCAGGCAGTGCTGACGGCGGCGATCATCGGCAATCCCACCAAGACCTACGACGGCAATACCGTCGCCACGCTGACCGGCGGCAACTACCAGCTCACCGGCTTCGTGACCGGCGAAGGCGCGAGCGTGACGCAGACCGTGGGCGCCTACGACAGCGCCAACGCGGGCCCGCGCACCGTCACCGCCAGCCTTGCGGGCGGGGACTTCACGGCCAATTCCGGTACCTTGCTGACGAACTACGTTCTGCCGACCACGGCCAGCGGCGCGGGCACCATCGGGCAGGCGACGCTCAGCGCCGTCATCATCAACAACCCGACCAAGGTCTACGACGGCAATACGGCCGCGACGCTCACTTCGGGCAACTATCAGCTCATCGGCTTCATCGGCAGCGAAAGCGCCAGTGTGACGCAGACGGCGGGGCTCTATGACAGCGCCAATGCCGGGCCGCGCACGGTCACCGCCAGCCTTGGCGGCGGGGACTTCACGGCCGGGTCCGGCACGCTGCTGAGCAACTACGTGCTGCCCACCAGCGCCAGCGGGGCGGGCACGATCACGCAGGCGCTTCTCACCGCCGCCATCGTCGGCACGCCGACCAAGAGCTATGACGGCACCACCGCCGCGCTGCTGAACAGCACGAACTTCGCGCTGACCGGCTTCGTCGCCGGTGAGGGCGCAAGCGTGACGCAGACCGTGGGCACTTACGACAGCCCCAATGCGGGCGCGCGGACCGTCACCGCCAGCCTTGCCGGCACCGACTTCACCGCGACCGGCAGCACGCTGCTGTCCAACTACGTCCTGCCCACCACGGCCAGCGGTGCGGGCGTGATAAACCGGGCGGTGCTGGTCGCCTCGATCGTCGGCGTGCCCACCAAGACCTACGATGCGACTACGGCGATCACGCTCACCCCCGCCAACTATTCGTTGACCGGTTTCGCTGCCGGCGAGGGCGCGACGATCACCCGGACGGACGGGTTCTTCGCCTCTCCCGACGCCGGTTTCCGCCAGATCACGGCAACGCTGGGGGCAAGCGACTTCGCGCCCGATAGCGGCACGCTGCTGTCGAACTATCTCCTGCCCTCGACAGCAACCGGCTTCGGCCTGATCGAGCGCGCGGTGCTGACGGCCAGCATCATCGGTAACCCGACCAAGGTCTACGACGGCACCACCGCAGCCACGCTGACCAGCGCGAACTACAGTCTCACCGGCTTCGTGGCCGGGCAGGGTGCGACGGTCACCGAAACCGCGGGTACTTACGACAGCGCCAATGCCGGGCCCCGCACCGTGAGCGTCACGTTCGGCAGTCCGGATTTCGTGGCCGACAGCGGCACGCTGCTCACCAACTACGTGCTGCCGCTCGATGCCACCGGCGCGGGCACGATCACCCAGGCCACGCTGCTGGCCGCGATCGTCGGCAATCCGACGAAGACTTACGACGGCAACGCCAACGCCGTACTGACCAGCGCCAACTACACGCTTACCGGCTTCATCGCGGGCGAGGGGGCGACGGTCACCCAGACCGCCGGCCTCTACGATGGACCCAATGCCGGATCGCACAGCGTGACCGCCAGCCTTGCCGGCGGCGATTTCGCGGCGAACGGCGGCACATTGCTCAGCAACTATATCCTGCCCACCAGCGCGACCGGGGCGGGCACGATCACGCAGGCGATCCTGACCGCTGCGATCATCGGCAATCCGACCAAGACGTACGACGGCACCACCGATGCCGCGCTCTCCAGTGCCAATTACATGTTGACTGGGTTCGTCGCCGGTGAGGGCGCGAGCGTGACGCAGACCTTCGGAACTTATGATAGCCCCAACGCCGGGGCGCGGATCGTTACCGCCGCACTGGGAAGCATCGATTTCGCCGCCGACAGCGGCACGCTGCTGTCGAACTACATCCTGCCGACCAGTGCGTCCGGAGCAGGAACGATCAACCCGCGCCCCATCAACGGGCGCGCTATCGACGGCGCGATCATCGGCAATCCCACGAAGGTCTATGACGGCAACACGATCGCGACGCTCACCCCGGCCAAT
This sequence comes from Novosphingobium sp. BL-S-32, assembly GCF_056857055.1. NCBI lineage: Bacteria > Pseudomonadati > Pseudomonadota > Alphaproteobacteria > Sphingomonadales > Sphingomonadaceae > Novosphingobium > Novosphingobium sp. BL-S-32. The sequence continues at coordinate 839,720 of NZ_CM166477.1, forward strand.
TATGACCTGACCGGTTTCGTGGGTAGCGACGGCGCGATCGTCACGCAGACGGTGGGCAGGTATGCGTCGAAGGATGCCGGTATCCACCTGATCACGGCGGACCTCGATCCTTCCGATTTCACGCCAACCGGCACAACCTTGCTGTCCAACTATCTGCTGCCCACAACCGTCTTCGGTCCGGGCACGATCACGCAGGCGACCCTGCTGGCAGTGATCATCGGCAACCCGACCAAGACGTACGACGGCACCACCGCCGCCACGCTGACCAGTGCGAACTACAGCCTTACCGGCTTCGTTTCGGGAGAGGGGGCGAGCGTCACCCAGACCTCCGGCACCTATCAAAGCCGTGACGCGGGCCTGCGCCTTGTCACCGCCAGCCTGGGCAGTGCCGATTTCGCGGCCAATTCCGGGACGCTGCTGTCGAACTACGTGCTGCCGACCAGCGCGGCAGGGCTGGGCACGATCACGCAGGCGATCCTCATGGCTTCGATCATCGGCAATCCGACCAAGACCTACGACGGCAACGCCAATGCCACGCTGACGAGCGCGAATTACAGCCTCACCGGCTTCGCTGCGGGCGAGGGCGCAAGCGTGACGCAGGCGGCGGGGCTCTATGACAGCGCCAATGCCGGATCGCGTACGGTTACCGCCAGCCTTGGCGGCGCAGATTTCAGCGCGAACAGCGGCACCTTGCTGACCAACTATATCCTGCCCACCAGCGCCACCGGAGCAGGCACGATCACGCAGGCCGCGTTGCTGGCGGCGATCATCGGCAATCCGACCAAGACCTACAACGGCAATGCGAACGCCCTGCTGACGAGCGCGAATTACAGCCTCACCGGCTTCATCGCCGGAGAGGGCGCCACCATCACGCAGACGGCGGGGCTCTATGACAGCGCCAACGCCGGATCGCGCACCGTCACCGCCAGCCTTGGCGCGGGCGACTTCAGCGCCAACAGCGGCACGCTCCTGTCCAATTACGCCCTGCCCACCAGCGCCTCGGGTGCGGGCACTATCGACCAGGCGGTACTGTCGATCACGGTCGTGGGCGATCCCACCAAGGCCTATGACGGTACCACCTCGGCCACGCTGACCGACGCGAATTACAGCCTGACCGGCTTCGCGCCCGGTGAAGGCGCGACGGTCAACCAGACGGCGGGCCTCTACGACGGCGCCAACGCCGGTCCGCACACTGTTTCGACCAGCCTCGACGCCGGGGACTTCACGGCGGACAGCGGCACACTGCTCAGCAACTACGTGCTGCCGACCAGCGCTTCGGGTGCCGGTACGATCAGCCGCGCGGTCCTGATGGCGGCGATCATCGGCAATCCGACCAAGACCTACGACGGTAACAAGACGATCGCGCTCACCAGCGCCAACTACAGCCTGACCGGTTTCGCCACCGGGGAGGGCGCCATCATCACCCAACCCGTCGGCACTTACGACAGCGCCAATGCCGGCGCCCGCATCGTCACGGCTGGCCTTGCCACGGGCGATTTCACCGCGAATGGCGGAACGCTGCTGAGCAACTACGTCCTGCCCACCATGGCTTCGGGCGCGGGCACGATCGACCGCGCGATCCTGACGGCGGCGATCATTGGCGATCCCACCAAGACCTATGACGGGAACAGCAACGTCGCGCTGACCAGCGCCAATTACAGCCTGACCGGCTTCGTGGCCGGAGAGGGCGCGCGGATTACGGAGACCTCGGGCCTCTACGATGGCCCCAATGCCGGTGCCCATACCGAGACGGCGTCGCTCGACAGTTCGGACTTCACCGCCAATAGCGGCACGCTGCTCAGCAACTATGTCTTGCCCACCAGCGCCTCGGGCGACGGCACGATCAACCGCGCGGACCTGACGGTGGCGATCACCGGCAATCCCACCAAGCAGCGCGACGGCAATACCAATGCCACGCTCAAGCCCGGCGACTACACGATCACCGGTTTCGTGGCGGGTGACGGCGCCAGCATCACGCAGACGCAGGGCACTTATGCCTCGCCCGAACCGGGCCAGCACCTGGTGACCGCCGCGCTTTCGCCTTCCGATTATCTGGCCAACCAGGGCACGCTGCTCGCCAACTACAACCTGCCGGACGTTGCGACCGGGCCGGGCACTATCCTCTATGCCTATCCGTGCGCTTCGGTGGTGCTGTGCCTGCCCGATCTGCCGGACTTGCAGGCCAAGTTCTGGGGCGGGCTCTTCGGGCGGTTCTATATCGTCTATCCCAGCATCTTCCCGCGTTATCAGGGACTCACGCAGGGCATGGCGGCGATGCCGAGCATCCTGCAGCCGGGCGGGATCGACCAGACCGCGACCGACTGGACGATCCGCAAGCGCACCGCCGTCGTCAATTCCAGTGACCAGATCCTGAACCGGGGCGGCGGCAGCGTGCAGATCCAGATCCACTACGACACGCCTTCACCGGCAATCGGTCTTGGCGGGGGGCAATGATGATGAAATCGATGAAGGTGGTGACCGCGCTTGTCGCGGCGGGTGCGGCGACGTTCGGGACAGGACTGGGAATGGGGTTGGCCCATGCGCAGGACTTCGAGCGGCGTATGCCGAAACAGCCGCCCAATCAGCCCGCTCCGGAAGTGCCTACGCCGCCGTCGCCGGCCGCTTCCGCCGATGATGCCACGCAGATCCTTCCCGTGCTGCGCGGACTGGTCTTCGTGAATGGTCCCGCCGGGCTGCAACCGGCGGGCATTGCCGCCGATGGGGTGGGCTCCGGCGTCGAAGTGCGGGGCCTGCCGCTGCTGACTAATCCGTCCTTTGACGCCGCGATGCGGCCCTATCTGAACCGGCCGCTGACGCGCGGCGATCTCAATGCCATCGTCCGCGTGGTGCAGGATGCTTATCGGACCGGGGATCATCCCTTCGTCGATGTCGGCGTGCCGCCGCAGAACGTGCAGAGCGGCGTGGTGCAGGTGGTCGTCACCGAATATCGGGTCGGCGCGATCGATGTAACGGGCAACCGCCATTTCTCGTCGAACCTGATCCGGGGCATGAGCGATCTGAGATCGGGCGAAGTGCTGACCCTGCCGCGCCTGCGCGAGGCCCTGGACGACTATAACCAGAACCCGTTCCTCACCGTGGACGGCGTGGTCCGGCCCGGGCAGGAAACCGGCACGACCGACCTCGTGCTGGAAGCACACGACCGGCTGCCGGTGCGCGTCTATGCCGGGTATGACAATCAGGGCGTGCCCACGCTGGGCCGCGACGAATGGTTCGTGGGCTTCAACTGGGGCAATGTGCTGGGGACCGGCCAGATCCTCTCGTATCAGTTCACGCGCAGCTTCAAGGGTGAATATACCTCCCATTCCGCGAGCGACGTCATCCCGATCACGCCGGATGACCGACTGATGATCTTCGGTGCCTATGCCATTCAGAAGCCGGAATTTTCCGACCTGTTCAACAGCGAGGGGCATTCCGGCCAGGTCAGCGCGCGCTTCGTGCACAACATGCGCGGGCCGGGCACGGTGCGGACCAGCATCCAGGTGGGCATCGATTACAAGCGGGCGAACAGCAACCTTGAATTCCTGGGCTTCCGGCTGCTTGATTCCGCCGTCGAGGTGTTCCAGGTTCCGGTGATCTTCACCGGCACGATCAACGACCGTCACGGCCAGACGGTGCTGGAGAACCAGACCGTGATCTCGCCCGGCAATGTCACCAGCCACAATAACGATGCCGATCTCCAGCAGCTGGTGCCCTATGGCAAGGCGACTTACGCCTATGACCGCATCTCGATCACGCGCACGACCTATCTCCCGCACGGGATCAACTGGGTGGTGCGCGGCATGGCCCAGTTCGCCACCAGCAACCTGCCGTACAGCGAGCAGCTTTCTGCCGGCGGCCTTGGCAGCGTGCGCGGTTACGATCCCAACGCGGCGCTGGGCAGCCAGGGTTTCCTTGCCAAGACCGAACTCAATTCGCCGGCCTTCCACCTGCTGGCAAAGAGCGGGCAGTTCGAGGACCAGATGCAGCTTGGCCTCTTCGTGGACTACGGCAAAGTGTGGCAGCAGCGGCGCCTGCCGGATTCGCCCAAGAACGCCGAACTGGTGAGCGTGGGCGCCAAGGCGCACTATACGGTGGGCCGCTATCTCGATCTCGAACTCGATCTTGGTCAGCAATTGAAGAAGGCGCCCTTTGCCGACAGCAAGGAAACCCGGCTGGCGATGGTCGCCACGATCGGGTTCTGAGCCGGGGGATTACTTTTCATACAGGCTCGCAGCGGGGGGGCTTGATCGAAATGATACCGGTGTCATAAGGTTGCCCAAGGACGGAGACCGTGGAGAGTGTTCTCCCCGGCCCGCCAAGGGAGAGAAGCCTGCGTGTCGCATCCCCAATGGCGTATCGTGACGAATCTGGTCTGTTCGCGGATTGCACTGGCTGTCGCCGGTCTCTGCATTGCCGGGGCTCCGGCTATCGCGCAGGAGGCGGACGGCCTGCTGTTTCATGCGCCGCTCGACAGCGGATTCGATGCGACGGTTTCCGGCGGCGCGGCGGTTCCGAACTTCAAGAGCGATGTCTCGATCGTCCCTGACGGTGCCGTCGGCGGTGCGGGGCGATGGTCTGATGGCGGCTATGTCGCATGGGAGGCGCCCGGGAATATCTATGCGCAGCGCGGCACGCTGTCGTTCTTCTGGCGCAGCCATACGCCGGTGGGCGAGGCGCCGTTCGTCATCTTCCGCGCGAGCGCGGGCGACCATTCAAGCTGGGACATGGCCTTCCTGCGCATCGACTGGAACGGCCACGGCTTCGACGCCTTCGTGACCGACGCCAACCTCTCGCGCGTGCGGGTAAGCTGGACGATCCCGACGCCGCCGACCACCGACGACTGGCACCACATCGCCTTCGCCTGGGACGAGACGCAGGGCGTGCGACTGTTCTGGGATGGCAAGGAAGTCGCCTCGAAGCAGCAGGCGGCGGATCTCGACATGGCGCTGGACCAGTTCGGCCTCGCCGGCCGCGTCATCGCGCCGCATCAGGTGCAGAGCCGCTACAACTTCATGCGCGGGTCCGACCTCGACGATATCCGCGTCTACGACCACATGTTGGACGGCGCGCAAGTGGCGCAACTGGCGGCGCGACAGCAACCGGCCGGAACGCTTCCTTCGGTTCAGGCCGATCTGCGCAAGGCGTGGCTCCATCGCTTCGGCTGGGACACTCAGAGCCCGCCGGTGCTGGATGACAAGGTTACCGCCATCCGCAAGGTCGAATTCGCGGATGCCAAGGACCTCAAGGAATGGATGTGGAAGGGTGTGGACGGCATTGCCGAGACCACCTGGCCCGGCGTCTACAACCGCTCCCGCCTGCCCGGGCGTGACGATTATTTCGAGCTGCCGGACTGGAACGTCTATGTCGAGGGCGGCAAGACCTATCAACTGACGCTGCCGCAGAACGCGGCGTTCAACCGCGTCGAAATTCGCGGCGCGGCCTATGGCGCGCTGGAGTGGTCTCCGGACGGCCAGTCCGCGTGGACCAAGCTGGCGGCGCGGCCCAAGGGCGTGGTGCGCTCGCTCACCGATACCCCCACGAAGACGGGCGGCAGCTTGCGCTTCACGAACGTGATGCAGGAGCAGCCGATCCAGGAGATCTGGGCCTACGACATCCATGCCGGGGAAGTGCCCAAGGGCACGTTCCAGCTCAGCTATACCGTGCACGCCGACGCAGCATCGGACCTTGGCGCGCTGGAGCAGCTCAATGCGCATATCGCAGGGCGCTACCCGGCGAACGAGCGTTCGACCGTCGTGGCCATGCCGACCGGCGGTGTGAAGGCGGCGGTCGGCGCGGGCAGCGCGGGCGCCTCGGGCACGGCCCAAAGTGGGAATGGGCGGCGCAGCGGCGACGATCTGCCGCTGGTCCATGTGCTGATCCCCTCGAACTTCGGCGACGCTCCGGCAGGTCGCCCACTGGCGCGCGCCTGGAACTACGGCTGGGAAAACGTCCATGACGGGCTGGACGGGCTGGCCATCGACCTGCCCGCGATCGACGCGACGCCCAATTCGCAAGGCGTGATCCCGCTCGATATTCGGGTGAAGGATCCGATCTGGCCCGATCGCGACATGATCGACGTGCAGGTATCGGTGCGCCCGGGCCAGCAGCGCACGCTCTGGCTGGATTTGCGCGACCGGATCCTGACGGCGGACAGTCTCTACATGACGGTGGCGTCGGCCGCGCCGGACTTCGGCGCGAAATCGCTCAACGGGATGAGCGTGCGCCTTGTCTTCAAGGACCGCGCCGAGGCGAAAGTCGAACATGTTGCCGACCGCTTCAATCAGGTGAAGGACAACTGGGCCTTCCTGGTCGAGGAGCATACCGCGTCCAAGCGCGCCGCGCTCTACCGCCGCCTCTATGGCGACATTACCGACCTGCTGCGCGTCGATCCCGATAATCTGGAAGCGCGGCGCTACTGGGCGGACATCGGCTATTCCGAGGCGCAGCTTCCGCCCTTCGTCCAGCCGCAGCCACCGGCGGGCATGCCGCTCTGGGCGTTCCGCCAGCTTGAGGACCTGAAGCTCACCCGCCACTTCGTGAACTGGTGGATCGATAACCGGCAGGTGCCCTACGGCGATTTCGGCGGCGGCATTTCCGACGATACCGACCTGACCCAGCAATGGCCCGGCCTTGCGCTGATGGGCGTCGATCCGGACAAGATCAACGGCTCGCTGCGGGCGCTGTCGGACGCGGTCTACAAGAACGGCATGATCGTCGACGGGCTGGGCTACATCACCACCGACGAGCTGCACGTCTACGAGGAAGGCATCAATTCCGATGCCGAGCGGCTCTACCTCAACTGGGGTGAACCCAAGGCGGTCGAGCGGATGATGGCCACCGTCAAGGCGCTGGGCAAAGTGATCCGCGTGAACCCGGCCGGGCACATGCACATCTCGTCCAGCTGGTACGGCGCGCGCAAGATCTACCGCGACGAGCCGTGGGCATGGCAGAAACCCTATGGTTTCGTCATCATGCATACGCCGGTCCTGCTGGGTCTCTACAACGCCGATCCGACCGCGCGGGGACTGGTTACGGGCTTGGTCGACGGCTTGCTGGCCCACGGCAAGCAAGGGGCGAACGGGCTCTGGACCTTCCCCAATGACATCAGCTTCGACCACGACACCGAGCGCGCGGGCGACGGCGGCGGCGCCACGCTGCCGATGCAGTCGGCCTGGGCGGCATGGCGCTTCACCGGCGACGACAAGTACTTGCGCCCGATCCTCGGCCGCGTCGGCAAGGACAATTTCGGCGTGCTGGCCGAGCTTAACGAGAACGCCCTGACCGTACTGGGCAAGCGAGCGGATCTGAAAGACCCCGTACTGCGCAAGGCAGAGGGCGGCGACGACTTCGCCCGGTTCGAGGCCTGGAACACCACCGGCGACCGCGCGTGGCTGGAGGCGCTCAACGCCCACGGCATCTCTGACAAGAGCCAGCACATGTACATGTACACCGAAGGACATTGGTGGAGCGACCGCGTGGAGGCGCCGAACGAATTGCTCCAGCGCGAGCGGCTCGGCGGTATCGCCCTCAAGCGCAACCAGACCTACCCGGGCAATGCGGTGAGCTGGCGCTTTGCAGACCCCGAGGCGGCGGTGGAAGTGGCGATCCTCGTGCGCGATGCAACGCCCGAGCAGTTCACGGTCGTTGCCTACAACACCACCGGCACCGAGCAGCGTGCGGACATGGGAACGTGGAACGTTGTGGCGGGCACCTGGGAAACGACGCAGGGTCTTGCTGCGGACGGCAGCGATGTCGCGCAGGGCGCGACCCCGCGCGAGGTCGAACTGGAACGCGGCGGTTCGTTGCCGGTCACCTTCGCGCCGGGCGCCGCGACGGTCATGACTTTCCGGCTCAAGCAGAAGGCCGCTGTCCAGCCCGAGCATCGCCCCGATCTCGGCATCGGTCTCGATGACGTGACGCGCAAGGGCAACAGGCTTGCCGTCATCGTGCATAGCCTCGGCTCGGTCGCCGCGCCCGCAGGCACGCTCACGCTGGAAACGCCGAGGGGCAAGGTCCTCGCCTCCGCCGCCGTGCCTGCATTGGCACCGCCGACCGATCTGCTGGCAAAGACCGCAACGGTCATGCTCACCGTCCCCGCCGGCGCGCCTGAAGTGCTGCATGTCAGGGTCTCGACCGGAGTGCCGGAAGTGACCCAGCGCAACAATGTCGTGATCCTTGGAGAGACGCACTGATGCGTGCCCGGTTCCTCGCCCTGCTTGCGCTGGCGGTGTTGGCCGCCCCGGCGCAGGCGAAGGAGGGGCAGGTCGTTTGGACGTTCGACCGTCTCGACCGTATCGGCAACTTGCACCCGCAATTGCTCGGCGATCCCCGTGTCGAGGATGGGCCGGTCGGCAAGGCCGTGGTGTTCGATGGTGTCGACGATGCACTCTACCTTCCCCGCCATCCGCTTGCCGGCGCGCGCCAGTTCACGCTGGAGGCGGTGTTCCGGCCCGACGGGGGCGCGTTCGAGCAGCGCTGGCTGCATCTCGCTTCGGACGATCCCGCGAACCAAACGCGGATGATGTTCGAGATCAGGGTCGTGGGGAATTTCTGGTATCTCGACAGCTTCATCAAAGGGAAGGGCTACGCACAAGTCCTTATCGATCCGGCGAAACTGCATCCCGTTGGCCGCTGGTATCACGTTGCCCAGACGTTCGACGGGACGACCTATCGCAGCTATGTCGACGGCGTTCTAGAAGGCGAGGCGAAGGTTGATGGCTTCGCGCCGCAAGGCCCCGGCAACACCTCGATAGGGGCGCGCTACAATCGCGTGAACTTCTTCCACGGCGCCGTGCGCATGGCGCGTTTCACCGACCGGGCGCTGGCGCCCTCGCACTTCCATTTGCTCCGTTAGCTGGTCGTTCAGCTGAAGTTCTTGAGCTGAGGCCAGAGATCGATCAGCGCCGGTTTCACGCCCTGGCACAGGGCGATCACATTGCCGTTCTCGTAAGCCATGGCGTAAGGCGACCATGTCGTGCCGAGCTGAGTGACCCGGTGGCAATAGGGCATCAGCCCGGCGAGGTCGTGCTGGATCACCAGCAGGTCGCGCGGATTTTGTCCGCGCAGGCCCCACATGAAATACTGATTATGCCCGCTAAGCGCGGGAGGAAGCTGCTTACCGTAGAGATCAAGGGCAGCAGCCTCGCCGTAATTCTCGACCTTGATGCCGGTCATCGCGCGGTCTTGGGCGGGGATGCGGTTCCATGCCGTCTCGACCTGACGGGTGAAATCGTGCCAGCCCAATTGGTCGGCGAACGACTGGGGCAGCACGGTGCCCTTGAAGCTACGCTCCTGCTGCTGCGGTGCAATGCCGATCCGAGTTATATAGGCCACGAGCGCAGGCGGAGAGAGGATCGGTAGAGCCATCGGCGCGGCGAGCGCGGAAAACACTACCGCTGCGCCGATACCGACACCCGCCATAGCTTTGCCGGGCATTCGACGCGCCAGCGGCGCCAGCGCGACCGCTCCGATCACGAAAAGCGTCGGAAAGAGCGGTGCGAGATAGTAATCCTTGCCTTGCCCCAGCCGGACGATGATGACCACGACCAAGGCCGCGATCACAAGGAAGCGCAGATCCCTGAGGCGCTGGGCGAGGAACGGCGCAAGGAGCCCGGCGGTCCACAGCGGCGCGAAGGCCGGGTTCATGACCAGGACCTGATTGCCGAGGAACGGCAGCAGCGCCACGTCCGCGTTCTTGGCCTTCGCGGCCTCACCGAGTTCGAGGAACGGGAAGCCGTGAACAAGTTGCCACACGAACGAAGGCAGCGCGATCAACGCGGCCAGGACTGCCCCTTTCAAAAAGGCGGGGCGTAGGAAAAGCCGGCGTTCGGGCGTCAGCAGCAGGCCGATCGTCAGCCCGACCATCCAGAACATCATCGCGTACTTGATCTGGAGTGCCAGTCCCGCCACCAGTCCGGCGAACAGCAGCGCGCGCTCGTCTCCACCGCGAAGCGCTTTCGTCAGCAGGAAGGCAACGGCGGTCCAGGTCAATGGGTCGAACGTCGAGGTGTTGAGCGTTGCCGCCAGCCCCATCAGCATCGGAGCAATCGCGCAAGCGAGCGCGGCAAATGCCATGGCGAGCCCGTTTCCACCGAGCAGGTGGACGAAGCGCACGGCCAGCCACACCAGCATCCCTGCGGCGATCGCGGCAGGCAGGCGCACGCCCCACGCTGCATGCGTGAGTCCGTACAGCGCTGCAGCCATCAGCGGTACGGCCGGTGGCTGGTCGACATAGCCGAAGGCGGGGTGCTGGCCGCAGACGATGAAGTAAAGCTCGTCACGGAAGAGATCGTAGCGCGCGCCTAAGACCGCATGGATGACGAAGACGATCAGCGCGGGTCCCAGCGCGACAAGGTCGAGCCTCGGTTGGGTACGTTCGCCTGCATTCGTCATGTGATCGCCATCGCCGCTTGTTTGTCATCCTGCCTGAATTACATAGGTAATCCAGGCAGGATGTGTCGAGACGATGGCAGAAATCTCCGCCCGGGAATGCCGGTGTGCGATTTACAGCGAGCCTGTCGCTTACTTCGGATGGATTTCCTTGATCCTGCTGCCCTTCAGGCTGACGCCTGCCATCAGCCCCTTCTGGCTGAAGGCGAATGCATAGATGGCCTTGTTCAGGTTGGCCGTATCGAGCGATGCTTCCGCACCCTGATCGATGAACGCCACGCTGGCGTCTGAACCTGCATCCCAGCTCGTGCCGTTGAGCGTGTCGGCCAGCTTTTTCTCACTCATGAAAAAGAGCGCGTAGCCATACCCTTGCGCCCCGGCCTGCAAACCGAACGATGCGCTCGAGATGTTGAAGAACCGCGTGGCCTTGCCGTTCACGAACAGCGTGCCGTCACCGGACGAACCCGCGATGACCAGGCCGCCCTTGATAATGTGGGGAAAGACCAGGATGCCCTTGGCTCGCTTGCCGACTGCTGCGGCCTTGGGGTTGGAAGCATAGAGCTGCTTCAGCGCGCCCCGCGATTTCGCTTCGATTTCCGCCGCAGGCGGAGAAGCGCTTACCTGGGTCGGAACAGCTAGCGACAATACCGCAGCCGCAATGCCGCCGACAGCCAGACGACGCGTGACTTGCAGACGATCTATCCTCATCGCACGACCTTTCATAGAACCGGTGAAGGTGACATTGGGCCTTCGCCGCGCGTAAACTCCCGAGGTGGCGGCGTCTGGAAGGCTGAGACGGGCACGTTACCCGCCGACCCGAAGGATTCCATCAGGGTAAACACTGAGATATCGAAAGAATCCCTCGCTAGCATGTTCGCCAATCGGCGGCCTTGCCTACCTCGTTAGTGCGTTTGCGACACAGCTGTCGGGATAACCGGACTGCAGGATGACTGGTGGCTGTTCGGCCGCTGCGTGTCGATCGATGCCGCCGGAGCCATCGACGACTCGCATCTTGGCGGTTAAAGCGGCCGGCATGACATCACAGATCACGATCCGCCGCCCCGACGATTGGCATGTGCATCTCCGCGATGGCGAGATGCTGAAAGCCGTCGTCGGCTACACCGCAGACCAGTTCGCGCGCGCTATCGTCATGCCGAACCTGACGCCGCCCGTGGTCACCGTGGCTGCGGCGCAGGCCTATCGGGAACGCATTCTGGCCGCTCTGCCTGCGGGTTCGGATTTCACGCCGTTGATGACCTGCTATCTGACCGACGATGCCGATCCGGCGGAAATCGAGCGCGGGTTCGAGCAGGGCGTGTTCGCCGCCTGCAAGCTCTATCCGGCCAATGCCACCACCAATTCCGCGCATGGCGTCACCGATGTACGCAAGCTGACCCGCGTGCTGGAGACCATGCAGCGGATCGGCATGCCGCTGCTGATCCATGGCGAAGTGACGGATCGCGAAGTCGACATTTTCGACCGCGAGGCCGTTTACATCGAGCGCATTCTCACGCCGCTGGTGCGCGATTTCCCGGGCCTCAAGATCGTGCTCGAACACATCACGACGGCCGATGCGGTCGATTTCGTTGTCGGCAGCGGGCCGCAGATCGGTGCGACGATCACGCCGCAGCACATGATTATCAACCGCAACGCGATTTTCGACGGCGGCATTCGCCCGCATGCCTACTGCCTGCCGGTGGCGAAGCGCGAACAACACCGGCTCGCGGTACGCAAGGCGGCGGTGTCCGGCTCGCCGAAGTTCTTCCTCGGCACCGATACCGCGCCGCACACGGTGGGCCGCAAGGAAGCTGCCTGCGGATGCGCGGGCATCTTCAACGCACCGTACGCTTCGGAAAGCTACGCCCAGGTGTTCGACGAGGAAGGCGTGCTCGACCGCTTGGAAGGTTTCGCTTCCGTGCATGGCCCCAATTTCTACGGCCTGCCCCTGAACGAGGGCACCGTGACCTTGCGGCGCGAGGACGTGGTCGTACCGGCGGCGATCACGCACGGAGAGATCAGCGTGGTTCCGTTCCATGCCGGTGAAACGATGCGCTGGCGCTTCGTTCGCTAAGTATTGAAGCCAAGACGACGGTCGTGTTGCTTTGTCGCAACGTGACCGTCGTCTTGGAGTACGCCTCCAGTCATTGAGACAAGATATCGCTTGCGCCGGTTGGGGCGCGCGGTGATAAGTAAGTCACTGTGAGGTTGTGTATTCCACCATTAGGTGCCGCACTCCTACTATCAGGATGCGCAAGCCTGCCTGCGGAACGTTCGGCCGATTGCGCGGCCGCTACGGGGCCCGCAATCACATATTCGGCGGATGGCACAACAGCCATTACGCACATCGATGTGCTCACGTACAATATTGAGGGCCTGCCCTGGCCGGCGCGTCAGAACCGGGCGCCTTACCTGCGCGAGATCGGCAAGCGTCTGGCCGCGTTCCGCGCGCAGCATAACGGACCCGACATCATCGTGTTTCAGGAAGTCTTCAGCGGCTCCGCTGCCAAGGCGGTGGTGGATACGGGCTATACCGACCTGACCGTCGGCCCGCACGCCAGCACGCGGCAGGCGCCCAATGTGCAAGGACCGCTGCCGGGCAGGCGAAATATTTTTCGCGGCGAAATTGCAGAGAATTTCACATCGAGCGGTCTTGTGATCGCGACCGATTACCCGGTCGTGCTTTCAGCGGCCCGGCCCTATGCAAGGGGCAGTTGCGCTGGGTTTGACTGCCTGTCCAACAAAGGCGCGCTTATGGCAGAGATCGCTATACCGGGCGTTCCCGGAAGGATCGATGTCTTCAACACCCATATGCAGGCGCAGCGCGCGTCGGGCGTATCGGTGGAGCGCCACGCGGCCGCCCACGAGCGGCAGACCAACGAACTGTCCGATTTCGCGAGCACGACCGGAGACTTGTCGAGCCCCACGATCATCGCCGGGGACTTCAACATGCGGAACTCCGACGTTCGCTTCGAGCATTTCTCACGGCAGTTCCCGTTACAGAACGTCCACCAGTTCTGCATCGAGAAGCCCGACCAGTGCGAGGTTCTTGAGCATTGGGAGCACGCCGATCAGTGGCGGCGCGTACAGGACAAGCAGTATTTTTCGTCGGGAGCGGTCGTGAAGATACGCCCCATACGCGCCGAAGGCATGTTCGATGGCGGGCCGAGCGGGCCGGTCCTTTCCGACCATAACGGTTTTCGGGTCGTGTACGAACTCAGCTGGCCGGTGAACGGTTTGCAGACCGCTTCGGCCTGCGCTGCGCCCACCAGTGCATCTTTGAACAAATAGGCGAATGGACGCAGGCCTTCGTCATCCGTGAGCGATTTTTCAGGGTTTCGATTTCGACGCGATAGCCGGGTAGGCGGCGGTGTCAGGAGGAGGAAATGCCATGAGGTCATGCACATGGTTGAAGAAGGTTCTGGGCGCGCCGGATTCGCGCGTCGTCGGTCGTTTCTGGCCGGCGGCGCTGCTGGCGTCTCTGCTTGCGATGCTTTCAGTTCCCGCCATGGCCCAACAGGCTCCTGCCGAGGCAGGACCTCAGGCGACTCTGTTCCAGAATGTCCGCATTTTTGACGGCAAGAACGCGAACCTTTCGGCGCCCTCTAATGTGCTTGTCCGTGGCAACACGATCGAGCGTATTTCAACGGACGCGATTGCCGCCGACCCGAATACACTGGTTATAGACGGTGGCGGCCGGACCCTGATGCCCGGCCTGATCGACGCGCATTGGCATGCGATGTTCATCCGCCCGACCCCGGCCGAATTGCTTACCGGAAACGAGGGCTATCTCAACCTGATCGCAGGGGATGAAGCGAAAGACACGCTGCTGCGCGGCTTTACGACGGTCCGCGATGTAGGCGGCCCGGTGTTCGGCCTCAAGCAGGCGATCGATGCCGGGTTTGCGGTCGGTCCGCGCATCTACCCGGCCGGTGCGATGATTACCGTCACCAGCGGCCATGGCGATTTCCGGCAGCTCTCGGACCTGCCGCGCCAGATCGGCGGCCCGCTCACGCGCGGAGAGCAGATGGGCGGCTATGCCATTGCCGACAGCCCCGATGAAGTGCGCGTGCGTGTCCGCGAGCAGTTGATGCAGGGCGCCTCGCAGATCAAGCTCACCGCCGGGGGCGGCGTCTCCTCCCCATTCAGCCCGATCGATGTGGTGACCTTTACCGTGCCGGAGCTGCAAGCGGCAGTGGAAGCCGCGCATAACTGGGGCACGTACGTTACCGTGCACGCCTTTACCCCGGCAGCGATCGAGTCGGCCATTGCCGCGGGCGTGACCTGCATCGAACACGGCTTTCTGATGACCGAGGCCGATGCCAAGCTGATCGCCCAGAAGGGCATCTGGCTCAGCCTGCAACCGCTACCCGATGAAATGCGCACCGGAATGCCGGTGGGTTCGGTTCAGCGGGAAAAGGCGGACGAAGTCTTCCCCGGCATCTCGCGCACATATGAGTATGCCAAGAAGTACAAGATCAAGACGGCATTTGGCACCGACGTCCTGTTCTCGCGCGCATTGGCGCAGCAGCAGGGCGCCATTCTGGCCTCTCTGGCCCGCTGGTACACGCCTGCCGAGGCGCTGATCATGGCAACTTCCACCAACGCCGAACTGCTGAAGCTCTCGGGTAAACGCGCGCCTTACGCGGGCACGCTGGGCGTCGTTGAAACCGGGGCGCTGGCGGATCTTCTGCTGGTGGACGGCAACCCGCTCCAGAACCTCAATCTGGTAGCCGATCCGGCCAGGAATTTCGTGGTCATCATGAAGGACGGAAAGGTCTACAAGAACACTCTGTCACGATAATCGAAGCGATGGGGCATTCAGCGCGAATGCCCCATGTTCAAGGCAATGGCAGGAGGACGGCGATGCGCATCATCGTTAGTGCCGCACTTGCGGCGGCATTCATGTTTCCCGGGCTTGCGGCTAGTCAGGAGCCGCCCACAGCGACGCAGCAGGAGGCCGCTCCGGCTGTGCAGCCGGAGGAGCGGCGTCCGGCACCACCCGGAGCCAATGTGCTTGAGGCGATCGTTCATCGCGACACACTGTTCAACGGCCCCTTCGTGTCGGTGACCAATGCCCAGCCCAATCTGAATCTGGGATGGGACGCGCGCTCGATCAGGGTGCGAAGCGGTGAGTGGCAGATCTGCACGGCCCGCAACTACGCCGGCCGCTGCACCACGATCACGCGGGACCAGCCCACACTCAATCCGCAGTTCCGGACGATACTGTCGATGCGTCCGACCGGTGGTTTCGGGACGGGCGTGGGTCAATCCTTGCGCGGGGCGTCGGCGGAATTCTTCCCCGCGCCGCTGCGCGATGGCCAACGCATCCAGTGCGAGGGCGGTTCCAACTCCAACTGTGCCCGGCAGGCGGCGAACCAGTTCTGCCGCTCCGTGGGCTGGGTAGTGGCGCGCACGCAGACGACAGAGACGGTTTCCGGCCGGGTCTATGTCGCCGATGTCCTGTGCGCGCGCTCCATCACCTGAGCGGTCAGGCCGATTTCCGCCGGGACGCGATCCTGGTTTCGGCGGAATGCGGTTGTTGGAGAATGATTTGATCCGGCAGTGCCGGGAAGCCGTGGGAAAGGTACTCACGCCCCTCTTTGCGAGGCCCGATTGCGCCTGTATGGAATTCGCATGCGCTTTCTGACCCTTACAGCTCTCTCGCTCGCCATTGCATCCCCGGCTCAGGCATGGGGGCCGATCGGACACCGGATTACCGGTGCCATTGCCGATGAAAACCTAAGCGGCGTGGCCCGTGCCAATGTCCGCTTGCTGCTGGGGGAGGAAGACCTTGCCGAAGCGGCGACATGGCCGGACGACATGAAGTCCGATCCCGCCGAATTCTGGCAGAAGAAAGCCAGCCCGTGGCACTATGTGACTGTGCATGGCGACCGCTATGCCGCTTCGGACGCTCCGCCCGAGGGTGATGCGATGACGGCTTTGGCGCGTTTCACCGCGACTCTGCGCGATCCGAATGCTTCGCTCGATGACAAGCGCACGGCCTTGCGCTTCATCGTTCACATCATTGGCGATCTGCATCAGCCGCTGCATGCCGGCGGCGGGGACGACCGCGGCGGCAACACCGTTTCGGTAACGTGGTTCGGAACGCCGAGCAACTTGCACTCGGTCTGGGATTCCGGGCTGATCGAGCACCGCTCGCTATCCTATTCCGAATATGCCCATTGGCTGTCGCGCTCGATTACGCCCGAACAGGTTATCGCCTGGAATCAGCGTGATCCGGCGGTCTGGATTGCCGAGAGCGTTGCCCTGCGCAAGACGATCTACCCCGCGAATCCCAGCCTTTCTTGGGACTATGCCTATCAGCATCGCGGCGAGATCGACGACCGGCTCAAGCACGCGGGCGTACGCATTGCGGCTTACCTGAACTGGGCTTTCGAGAACCCCGAACCGGCGGCGGCAGCGAAGAAAAGGTAATCGCCAGCCGCTCCGGCGCTAGATCGGCCAGGTTGCGCGGCGATAGGCGGAATCCCAAAACATCCATTCGTAGCGCGCGGCGTTGCGGAAGGCTGTCGCCATCGCCTTTCGCGTCGCCGGGGTGGCGTTTTCCGCAGCCTCGTCCACCAGCATGCGCACACGGTCGGTCGCTTCGCCGAAAGAGGGCGCCGCATAAGTGTCGATCCACGCGGCATAGGGATTGGGCGAGGCCGCGCTGGGCTTCACGTCGCAGCCGACTTCCCAATAGACCCAGAAGCAGGGCAGGATTCCGGCGATCAGTTCCTCATAGCTTCGCGTGGCGGCCAGCGCGCTGAGGTAGCTGGTATAGGCGAGGCACGCGGGCGTGGGCTCGCTTTCGTGCGCCATTTCGGCAGTCACGCCGAACTGCGCGAAGAACGCCTGATGCAGCGCTTCTTCGACCTGCACGGCGACCTTGGCGCCGTCCGAGAATTCCAGGCGCCCCGCCGCCGTCGGCGCGCGCGCAGCGGCAAGCGCGAGCGCGCGGGCATATTCCGCAAGATAGAGGCTGTCCTGCACGATGTAGTGGCGGAAGCTCTCCGCCTCCAGTGTACCGGCCGCGAGTTCGGTCAGGAAGGGATGTTCGAGAATGGTCCGGCGCAGCGGGGCGATTTCCGCCCAGATCGTATCGCAGAAGCTCATCGCGCGGGTTCCTTCGCAAGCGGTGGTGGGACTGGTAGAGCCCTCCGCGCTTAGGAAGTCGATGAAAAGGCGTCAATCGGCCCTCACCGGGAGAGGGCCGATTGGGGGAAGCCGGGTCAGGGCCGCTCGCGGCCTGGAAGTGCGGCCACTTCTTCGGGTGTCAGTGCCGTGATCGTCTGCACGGGGCAGCGCTGTTGCCCCCGCCCGGCCGTTCCGCGCGTCACGACCGAGGTCCCAAGGCCCGAGCCTACGCAGATCGTGGAGCTTCCGGTCGTCATCAGGCCCATCCGCTCATTCCAGTTGATATTGGGGCAACTGCCCAGCAGATCGAGGCGGTAGACATCGCGTCCGGCGCGGATATTGACCGTTGTCGCATTGACGGCCCGGAAATTACGCACATCCGATGGCCAGAAACATCGGCGGGGTTCTCGCGATGCGGTAGTGTTGCTGTGATCGGTGCCTGCACATGCCGTTATCGTCAGCAGAACGACTGCCGTTGAGATCAGAACTGTAGCTTTTCCCATCACTACTCTCCTCTGGGGCTTGTGCTTATTTCTCTCTCCGAAATTCCAGATGACTGCGGACATCACGCTGTCCGGGGCGGAAGGACCGTGAGCGGACAGGGCCATTGGCAAGACGACACCGCCTCTACGCCGCGTTTCACATGATTATCATGACAGGCGAGCATTTTATACGGGGCAGATCGACGAAATCGGCCCGTATGGGGCCGCCTATGGCAAGGCGGCCTCGCCCAGTCGGGACCGCCTTGCTATAGGCGGCGCATGCTCTCGTTGAATCCCGTGAATACGCCGCCCACCGCACTTGCTTCCGACGCGCCCGATTTCGTCGTCGTTGACGTAGAGACCGCATGCTCGCGGGTCAGCAGCATCTGTCAGATCGGGATCGTTGGCTTCAAGGGCGGCCAGGAAGTCTTCGCCTACGAAACGCTCGTGGATCCGCGTGACGAGTTCTCTCCGTTTAACGTGGGCATCCACGGGATCACGGCGCGGCATGTTGTCGGCGCGCCTTCCTATGGCGAGATCCACGAGGCGGTCGATGCCTATCTGAGCGGGCGGATCACGGTTGCCCATTCATGGTTCGACAAGGGCGCACTTGGCGCGGCCTGCCGCGTTAGCGAGCGCCCCACCATCGAAACACGCTGGCTGGACAGCGTTTCGGTGGCCAAACGGGCCTGGCCGCAATTGCCGAGCCATCGCCTTAACGTCCTCGCCAGCTTCCTCGGCATCGAGCATCGACATCACGACGCACTGAGCGATGCCCGTGCGGCGGGCATCGTGATCCTGAGGGCCATCGAGTCGACCGGCGTGGATCTTGAAGGCTGGATGACCAAGCCGCAGCGTGTGCGGGGCAAAGCACCTGCCCCCGCTGCTTCGGGGCCGCTTTCCGGAGCGCGCCTTGCCGTGCTGGGCGAGGCGCGGGACGGCCCGCTGGCGCAGTGGGCGGCGCAAGCCGGCGCGCGCGTTGTCAGCACGGTGGGCATGACGACCACGATGCTGGTGATCGCAAGCGCGCAGCCGTACGGCCGATGGGTGGATGCCAGCCCACTCCATCGCAAGGCGCAGGAACTGCGCGACGCAGGACGGCCGATCGAGATCGTCACCGAAGAGGCGCTGCGCGCCCGGATCGCGAAGTCAGCCTAAAACGGAGCGGTTCTCGCCGCTCATTTCCGCCCCATAGCATTTTTCACGCTTTTTTCACGCGGGCCCGAAGTGGCCGATCACGTGTCCCGTCGCATGACCTCCTCGTCCGGCAGTTTTTTGCCGGACCAGCCTGGAGACGGGAAATGAACACGATCAGATTTAATTCGGTCGGCGCTGCTTTTCTATTGCTGACGATCGCTGCGAATGGCGTTCCGGCGGCCTTGCATGCCCGGGAAGTCGTGCGCACGGAACAGGTTCACTACAGCGATCTCAATCTGGCGACCCTGGAGGGCGTCGCGACGCTTGATCGGCGCCTGAGCCGTGCGGTTCGCAAGGTCTGCGCTGACAACAATTTCCATTCCACATGGGAAGACCGGGGCGGCACGCGTTGCATGCAGGACGCCCAGCGTGAGGTCCGGCGGCAGCGGGATATCGCCATCAACCTTGCGACAAATCCGGCGTCGCAAATCGCACAGGCGTCGGTTGTCCAATAGAAGTCGTATTAGTTGACTGGGTCGAAATAGGCCGGGCGGGCCAAATTAATGGGCGGGGGTGCCGTATTAAGGCACCCCTTGCTTGCTATACGATACTTAAAGAGGCATTTTCCATGACGGCACATACAGGCCATGACTTGAAGGCGGCTGCGGTACGACTTCAGCGGATGGAAACTGCACGTGACTACTTCAGTGGACAACTGCAACGCCGAGATGCAACCGGTTTGCGTAAACCTCTTGGGGGTATTCGCAATCCGGCATCAGGGGGCGAATATGCCGCTGCCCGGGCGGAAGGCACGGGGCATTCTTGCCTATCTGACGCTGGCTCCGGATCGCAGCGCGACGCGGGAAAGCCTGGCATGTCTGTTGTGGACCGATCGGGCGCCCCCGCAAGCCAGGGCAAGCCTTCGGCAGGCGCTGAAGGAACTGCGCGAACTGTCGGGCCTTGGCGAGGCTTTCGCAATGGATCGCGACGCCATTCACCTGGACGAGCGGCGGGTGCAGTCCGATCTCGATTTGATCAGCAAGGCGGCCCACGCGCAGGATCTGGAAGTCCTGGCCACGGTGCTGGCCCATTCGCATGGCGATGTGCTGGAGGACTTTCTGGATATCTCGCCCGGATTCGACGAATGGCTGATGGCCGAGCGCGTCCGGCTGCGCGAGCAGGTACTGGAAGAGGTGCTCGACGCCCTGCGATGCGCGGGCTTGCATGACATGAAGCACGCCCGCGAAATCCTGCGATCGCTCGATCGCCTTGAACCGGCCAACGAAGCCGCAGCCCGGTTGGGCATGCGGCTCGACCATGATATCGGCGATGGCAGCTCGCTCCACCGCCGCTACCGCGAGCTGTGCAATCGGCTCGACAGCGAGTTCGGCGCCCGTCCATCGGCGCGGACGCGC
Organism: Novosphingobium sp. BL-S-32; assembly: GCF_056857055.1. Classification (NCBI taxonomy): domain Bacteria; kingdom Pseudomonadati; phylum Pseudomonadota; class Alphaproteobacteria; order Sphingomonadales; family Sphingomonadaceae; genus Novosphingobium; species Novosphingobium sp. BL-S-32. The sequence goes on from NZ_CM166477.1 coordinate 860,280, forward strand.
GAACTGTTCCATTCACTGGCCGAAGGTATCTCGCCTTCCCAGGACGCAGTGGGCGGCGGGGGGCGAAGGGCGAATTCGCCCAACATAGCGCTGCGCAGCCGCGACATGATGCCGCTCGTGCTGGTCTCGCCGCTCCGCGCGCAGGGGCAGCAGGACGTGGTGCGGTCATTCGGGGAAGCCTGCGTCGACGAGATCCGCAGCGCCGTCTGCCAGTTTCGCGGCCTCCACGTCCTGGCACTCGACGAAGGCGATGTCGGTTCCGTCGTTGCCGAGGCGGAACATGCTCTGGCCATCTATTCCCTGTCCGGGAACGTGCGGCAGATCGGCTCCGGCTATCAGGCCAGCCTGCAACTTGCCAATGCGGCGAGCCATGTGATCCTCTGGGCCGAAACGATCCGGCTTGCGGCACTGGAAATCGAGGCGATCGATATGCTGGTCGAGAAAGCGAGCGGTGTCGTCCTGCCCGCGATCGACCGCGATCTCGAAAAGCAGCTATGGTCGCATGACGGCGAATTGGCGGAGGAAGGCGCGAAATACACGCGGGCGCGATTGCTGATCCGCCAGTTGGGCGATCTGGAGTCTGTGAAAGCGGCGGTGGCTTTGTTGGAAGAGCTGGTCGAGGAGGATCCGGCCCATATCGCCGCCCGGCTGCTGCTGGTTCGCATGTACAACACCGATTTCTGGCAGCAGGTCTGCGGCCATGACGTTCAGGCTTTCAGGGAGGCGTCCGAACGGCATCTGCGGGAGGCGGTCAAGCTGCAACCCGGGCACTGCGAAGTGCGGCTGCGTCAGGCGTGGTGCGAGCTTCGCAAAGGCAATGTCGCGCATGCCGAACGCGAATTCAAGGCCGCGCTGGCCGCATTGCCGAACGATCCGGACATGGTGAACATGTGCGCGTTCGGCATGTGCCATCTCGGCCTTTTCGAGGTGGCGGAGGACCTGATGCAGCGGGCGTTCCGGCAGAATCCGTTTCCGCCCAGCGATTATCATGCCGATTACGCGGTCCTCGCGGCGCTGCGGGGATTTGCCGAGGATGCGGAGGCGCATTTCTCCATATCGGGCGAAATGGGGCTGCAATACACCGCCGTCCGCATGGCGAATGCCGCAAGGCTGGACGATAGCGACGGCCTGATGGCGGAAATCGAAGAGCGCTTCAGGGGCGCCTTCCTGCGTGCATGGCAACAGCCGACGAAGCCGCAGTTGGAGGATGTGATGGAATGGGTGGATTATACGCTGCCGCTCAATCCCATCGAACATCGCACGTTCATCAAGTCGAACCTTGCGCAAATACTGGCTCCGCGGTGGTGAGGAGCCGTTCGTAATAGAAGGTTAGGGGAGGTTGCGGGCAGGTACTGGCCGCTCTGGGTCTCGGTTTCAGCATTGTTTCGAGGACTCGCTTTGCATCGCGTTTTTTGATCGACGGGCATCGTTCAAGCTGCTCGGCCGAAAACGGGAAATCGTGCCCGGTGCGCTGGACGAAAAGCGAGCGGCAGTGGCGCCAGGTTCGGACGGTGTAATCGGTGGTGCGCACGATGCGCTGCATCATGCGGCGGTCTCCCTCGCCAATGTCGAGGCCTGCCAGTGCGAATTCCGCGTCGACGAGAGCTGTGGTTACGGGAGCGTAGCCAAGCTCGCGGGGGGCATGGCAAATGAGCACGGCGTCGTCGCGCATCAGCATGCCGCTGCGGTAGGCATGGTAGATCTCGCCGATCCCTTCCATGCCAAAGACATCCAGCTCTGCGGCACGGATCGCGCCGAGGCTTGCTCCGCCGATGACGCGCACGCCGGCTGCCAGCAGGCTGAGTATTTCCTTGTGCCAAGTCGTGCGCGCTGTCCGGAAGAAGCCGTCGATCAGCGCCACCGTCGCGGGCGGCTTGTCGAGGAGCGCGGCCAGATCGCCGCAGACGGCGGGCGGGCGGACCTCGATATCGTCGGCAATGTCGAGGCCATATATGCTGGGGCCCGCGAACAGAACGGCGTCGCGATGGCGCGCGCGCAAGATGGTGGGGGCGCGGCGATCCGGCTTATGGGGCTCATTCTCTCTCGCCAGATCCATGAGGCCGGGCGCCAGACAATGCCACAGGCTCAAGCCCTCCACCGGAAGTCGGTGCTTGAACGCGACAACCGGCACGTCGGCAATCGACCGCGCGGTCTGTAGCAGGAATCGCAGGCGGGCAGGGGCTTCCAGCTCTTCGCGGGTGGGGATGTCCTGCCACTGCCGGGAGCCTTCGCCAAACGCGAGGAGTGAAAGCAGGATGGCGAATTCCTGCTGCCTTCCCATCGAATAGGCTTGCGCTTCAAGATCGTCGCGCGCGCCGGCGAACAGGGTCGCGCGCGACTGGACGGCTTCGAGCATGGCCCGTGCGAAGGCGACACGCCTGTCGGGATGACAACCGCTGCCGGCTGAGGGGGCCAGATCGTCGAACTGCCGTTTCGTTTCGGTAATCAGGCACTGGAAGGCGGGGATCCCGAATGCGTCGCCAATACTCCATGCGCGCAGTTGGAAGCCCGCCGCCTGAATGCGCCGTATAAGACGGATAAGAACGGGGTCGTCGATCGTCGCGAGCGCCACTTGCTGCGCACAGCGTTCTCGCGGCGAGAGTGCTTCTACTTGCGCGCAGCAATGGTGCTCCAGCAGTTCGGCCACCCCGGATGCCTGCGCTTCGTCGTCATTGTTTCCGCAAGCGAGGCCATTCGACGTCACCCGAAATTCAAAGCAGTCCTGCGTGAAATCGAGCGACAGAAGATCGAACGGGACTTTGCACGGTGTGTCGTTGAACAGATCCATTCCATCCAGCCAGTAGCGTTCTCGGTGCGAGGCCAGCGACAGGGCTAACTCGTGCCTGTCGCCCGACCACAAGAACTGGTCCGCAGGATCGAGATCAATCAACCGCGACCGGAAGGCTGGCGGCTGTAGATTTTCCGCCGCCCAGAGTTCGACCGCTTCGAGCAGGGCGCCAACAGCGCCAGCCATCGGCGTTACGCCCTTGCCTTGCGAAACGGTAAGCGATTTCGAAAAAGGACGGATTGCCTGAAACACCGGTATGCCCGGCACGGCGAACTGGGACACATCGCCAATGCGCGTAACACCGGCGATGCGGGCGGCCTGTCTCGCCAGGCAAAGGGTCTTGCTTAAGTCTTGAGCACGAGGCTCAAGTGTCATCCGCCGGGCCCGGTCGCGGATTGCGACCGCGCTGATCGCGCAGATTGCATTCCATACATACGCATGGTGACGGGAGCAGTCTCCTTGTCGTCATGGGTAATCGGTGTCGCTTTGAGGGTCAGTGCTTCAAAAAGAGCCTTGATCCCCGCAAGTGCTGACTCGGAAAGCGCATCCTCTGCAATGGAGTATACCGATCCGCACAGCACGTAATGCTGCTTTCCATCCAGATCCATCGCAATAAAGAAATGGTCGGGGATGTCAGTTTGTTTGTCGATTTCAGCCAATGTTACCTCCTCGATTCCCAAGGAGGAGTTATATCATTTTCTGTGTATTTAGAAAATGAATTGATAATTTTATAACGTTGTTAATTTTGATTGTGTTGTTAAGTTTATAATTAATCCATGAATTGATGTAATATAATCGATTGCAGGACTGATTATATCTGTGCTCGAAATGTAGAAAAATTTCGGTCCACAATTTCCGAAGTGATTTTCATGGAATTCGGCAACCTGCCAGAGCTGCAAGCGAAACCTTTTCCTGCCTTTTGAATGGATAATGAGGGCGAAGCGGGTGGCTCGCAGCGACCGGCTATCAACTCTTTCACATCTACCAATGCTTTCGCACGGCCTCTGCAGTCTTGTGAGGGTTGCGTCGGCGCACACCACATTCGTGCGTGTTGTTCATCCCGGCATCGTAGCAAAAGCCAGCCTCGATGTCGTCAATCGCGGTATCGACTTCGGCGCTTTGCCCACGCAATTCGGCGGCCAGTCCTCCAGTGGTGCCGGTTTGAGTGGGACTGGCGCCAATTAAGCCCCTCCGTCGCGAGCGATTATCGGGGCTCAAGGGCTGGCTCGCCCGCAATCCATTTTTTCCCGCAGGGCAGCGTGTCAGGTGGAATTGCGGGCGGTTGGTTCTACGCTTCGCTGGTGGCGTGGTCGAGTTCGATGCCCATCTCGGCCATCTCTCGTTCCGCCCAGAACAGGCGCCCGGTATATTCCCAAGGGTTCTCGCAGGCCGCGAAATAGACCAGCATCCGTGCAGGCAGGGCCATGGGTACCGCCACGCTGTCGTCCAGTCCGCGCTCTTTTACCCGGATCTGCACCAGTTCGGTGGAGACCAGTCCCGGATGCATGCCGATGATTGCGATGTTCCGGGCGTGGAGTTCCGGCGCCATGCAATTGCCGAAACGGTCCAGCGCCCGCTTGCTCGAATAGTAGCCCGGCACCGCGAGGCTGAATGTGCCGACGGCGTCCAGCTTCGGCGGTTCCTCGGCCCGGCGGAAAACCTCGCCGCTTCCGGTGGACAGATTGATGATGCGCCCGCCGCCGCGCTTTTCCATGATCGGCACGACCAGTTGCGTAAGCGTGAACGGCGCGTGCACATTGACGTCGAATTGGTAGAGCCACTCGGCGCGGGTCAATTCGAGGAATGGCTTGCCCCAGATATCGCCCGTGGTCGCAGCGGCATTGTTGACGAGCACGTCGACGCCGCCGAAGCGGGATACTGCAGCATCGACGAGTGCCTTCAGATCGTCTTCCCTGGCAAGGTCGGTCGCCACGGCGATGGCTTCGCCGCCCATAGCTTCGATCCGAGCGAGCGTTTCGCCGATCGTCCCCGGCAAGGCTTCGTCGACCTCCACCGTGCGGGCCGCCAATACCACCCGCGCGCCGCGTGCGGCAAACTGGAGCGCGGCTTCCTTGCCCACACCCCGGCTGGCTCCGGTAACAATCACGACCTTGCCGTGGAGATCGAGTTCGTTCTGCCTTTCCATCATCCCATCCGTTCCAATATTGGAATATATATTGTTATTTGTGGAACGATGTGATTTACGCAGGTTGGAGTCAATGCCTTTGTAACTCTCGGGACAGGAAGTTCGCCCTTGCCAGACACGTCCAATCCGACCGCTCGCGTGATCGACGTGCTGAACTTCCTCACCGCGCGGCCCACGGAAAGCTTCTCGTTGGCGGAAATCGCGCGACATCTTGGGCTCAGCAACGGATCGGCGCATCGAATCCTGACCACTTTGGCCGGGGCCGGGTTCCTCTCGCGCAATGAAAAGCAGCGAACCTATTCGCTGGGCATGGCGATGGTGGCGATCGGGCAAGCGGCGGTGGAAAAACATCGCGGGATCGACATCGCACGACGCGAGATTGCACGCCTTGCACTGGAACTGAACGTTCAGTGCAGCGCCAACACCGTGGTCGATGACGAGATTCTGGTGCTGGCCAAGGAAGGGACGCCGCAATCGCATCGCGGCCTCACGCGCGTGGGAGAGCGCCGTCCGCTCGTGCCGCCGCTTGGGCTTTGCCATGTCGCCTGGGGTGGAGATGCGGTGATCGACGCGTATCTCGACAAGGCGACCCCGCATATCAGCGAAGCGGTTCGTGCACGGCTATTGGCGGCATTTCCCGTAATCCGGCGGCGCGGCTACGCGGTTGCCGCCAACGGGCCCATTACCAGCCACGCCCGCGAGGCTACCGCGCTGCCGGCCGGTCAGAAGCGCGATGAGGCTTACTGGTCATCCGTGTTCGATCTGGTGAGCCACCTGACGCCTCGTGAAGTGCAGCTTCTCGATCTCAGTGATCTGGGCGAGGAGGGGATTGGCTATATCACCGCGCCCGTGTTTTCGCCCATGGGCACCGTTTCGCTGCAACTGGTCATCAGCGGCATTCCCCGGAATCTCAGTGTCGGAGAGATCGAGCACTACGCTGACAGGTTAGGCGCCATTGCCGCTTTCATCACGGACGAGACTCACGGCCGCAGGCCATAGCGATAGCGCTCCCGACAGCCGAAGATCAGAGGAAATCGCCCTCATCCTGATCGTCAGCATCGTCAGGCTCGAGTGACGCCCCTGATAACATCGCGGGCTTCGCTCCGGGTGCCAGCAGCCCGTAAGCGGCGTAGCGCCGCTCGATCCCTGGTCGGGATTTGCGAGCGGAGTCGATATCCGCATTTCCGCCGACGACGTCGCCGTTGGCCGCGCGTGCGAGGCCGCGAGTGAACAGGGCGGCGGCCAGATCGGGCTGCTTGTCGAGAGCCGCGCTTTCATCGGCGATGGCGGAGACATAGTCCTTGCGCCGGAACTGGATCAGCGCGCGGGTGTCCAGCATGCCGGCATTCGGCCCGGCCTTCTTGAGCGCGGTGTTGATGTCTTTCAGCGCGCTATCGAGGTCGGCATTGGCAAGGCCTCGGTTCCAGCTGCGCGCGTTGAGCAAGGCCGGGTATTTGGAGTCGCCCCGGTGAAGTTCGATGACCGGATCGATAAGCGCCAGTCCCCGATCGGGCATTCCCAATCGCTCGTACAGCAGCACCAGGCTCATTGCGTCTAGCGAGCCCTTGGGGGTGTTTGCGGCGGCCGCCTCTGTATCGGCCAGTGCCTGCGCCCTGTTTCCCTTGGCCAGCGCGATCTGTGCGCGGGTGGTGAGTAGGCGGTGGTCGTTGGGGGTAATCGCCAGTGCGGCGCCGACATCCTTCGTCGCCATATCGCGTTGTCCATTCCGCATGTAGGCCTGGGCGCGATGGGCAAGGAAGTTGGCGTTTTCCGGCGCCAGCTTGATGGCGTCCGTGAAGTCGGCGATAGCGCCAACGGCATCGCCTTTGATGAGCCGTGCGGAGCCGCGCCCGGCAAATTCGTCGGCGGTCTTTGGCTCGGCCACCGTTTCGCTTGCGCCGAGGTCTTTCCCGAGCGTTGTGCTGTGGCGTCCGATTTCCCGGTCGGTACTGGCGGAGAAGATCGGGCCGCCATTGTACGTCAGGAACATCTTGTGCTGCGGCTGCGATACCAGCACGTGGTGGGCCATCAGGAAATCGACGCCGAGCAACATGTCGTAATCTTTGTCGTCGGCAGCGTCATCAACCACACGGATCGGGCTGTTGGCGATATTCTCGCCGCCGATCGAGATGGATTTGGTGCGGACGATCCAGCTCTTGCGCTCATGCGACCCGACGCCGCTCATATTGACCGATGCCACGACCTGCGGTGCCGTGAGGTCGATCCCGGCCTGGCCCACGGCGTGGCGGCCGATGACGGAAGTCGGCGCTCCGGAGTCGAGCATGGCGCGCAGCGGATGGCCGTTCACGAACACTTCCACATAGATGTGGTGATCGTTGGGGAACCCGCCGCCTAGCAGCCGTGCCTCGCCCACCGACATGCCCGCACCCCAGTAAGCCATGCTTACTTTGCTGCAGCCAGCCTCCTTGAACAGATTGACGGCCCCTTTGGCGAGGTCGAATTCGGTATCCCAAATGCCGAGCAGGTTGGCGCCAAGAAATCCGTTGCCGCTGTCGCTGCCGCCGACGACGAATTCCATGTTGTGGAGTGTGGCACCAAGGATGCCGAAGTCGCGCACGCGTGCCAGTTCGGGGGTAAAGCTGCCGCCGATCCCGCTCACGAAAAAGCCGGCAGGCAAGGGCCCGGTCGAAAGACCCAGTTCCATTGCCTTGGCCTTGGGCATGAAATTGAAGAAGGCGCCGCTGTCGAGCCAGACACGGCTGTCCTTGCCATTGAATTTCACCGCGACGCTGGCTCGCTCACCCTCCATGACCACGGGCAATTTCGCCATCATATCGAACTTGCACTTGTCGGCATCGGCCAGTGCAGGCTCCGACAGAAGGGCAATAGCTGCCATCGAAAGCAGGGCGTAGGAGCGGAAGAGAGCCTTCATCGTTTTGTAAATGACCTGCAATTTCAAAGTGATATACGGATGTAGATGCCGGCTGCACAGAGCCGTTTCTGCATGAGCGTGGTCGGGCTCAAGCGGGTCATGCAGATATGTCTTCGCTCTGTTCATGGTTTGTTGCGGCTAAATGGGCGAATTCCCGTCAGCCAATTATATTTTTGTCATCGCTCGGTTCGCGTTTCTATGGCGCTCGCCGGCGTCGCGGAAATACTGGGAGAACGCTGGGCCCGGCGCTTTCCATGCCGTACGGTGCGCCAATGGCGACAATATCTCAGAACCCGATCTCCGACGATCGGCTCCGCTTCGATCTTGCGGGACTTGCGCTCTTTCTGGACGCGGCATTTCCGGCGGCTGCCCGGCCGGCATTCGGCGATCTGGTGTCTGTGGAACCCGGGCATGTGCGAATGCAGCTTAACCCCGGCAGTGACATGGTCCGGCCCGGCGGCATTGTTTCCGGGCCCACGCTCATGGGTCTGGTGGACGTTGCCGCCTATGCCGTTGTGCTGGCTCACGTTGGCCCGGTGGCGATGGCAGTTACGAATACGCTCAACATCACGTTCTTGCGGGCCTGCCATCTGGCGCCGATCGTTGCCGATGCGCGCGTGCTGAAATTGGGCAGGAGGCTGGCCACTCTCGACGTGAGACTGTGGCAGGAGGCCGAGCATCGACCGGTCGCGCAGGCGACTGTGGGATTCGTTTTGCCTTAAGTTTTCGCGAGCCCCAAACCGCTTCCGATATTGGCAGGTCGCTTCCGGAGACTCTTCGTGCTAGGCGCTTCAGGCACGATCACGCAGCGGATGGTTGTCGGCGCATCGCTTACGCGCGCTCGTGATCTCAGAGGAACATCAGGTACAATCAATGGCAGGATACAAGGAACCGGGCTTTCAGGATCGCGTTGCGGCTGCTTCGGCGGCACGAGCGAAAGCGCTTGCCCAGTTGAAGGCGAAGCCCGCAGTCGACCCCGCGGTGCTGGCCGAACGCGCCGAGAAGGCGCGTGAGCGCGAGGAATTGCGGGCAAAGCGCGCCGCCGAGCGGGCCGAAGCCAAGAGAATCGCCGAAGCCGCAAAGGCCGCCGCTATCGTGGTCCCGCCAACGGAGGCCGAACTCAAGGCGGCGCGTGATGCGCGTTATGCTGCACGCAAGGCACGCAAGTCATCACGGTAAAATCGGCTACGGAGCCGCCTCCGTCCCCCAAACGCATCACGATTGCCGGGCACGAACAGATAGACACTGCCGAAGTGCCCGATGGCGTGCATTTGCGTCTGGTGCAGCGGGGGGATGAGTTCACGATCCTGCTCGATCGCACCGAACTCATGAGTACTCGGGCCAGCGCCTCGGAAGAGGCGCTGGCGACGATGACGTGCGATCGGCTTGGCAATCGGCCTGCGGCCGAACTGCTGATCGGCGGCTATGGTCTGGGCTATACCTTGCGCGCGGCCCTGGCGGTGCTGGGCCCCGATGCCCATGTGACGATGGCCGAACTCGTGCCGGAAATCATTGCATGGGCACGCGGGCCGATGCAGCGCCTGACCGCAGGTTGCCTCGATGATCCGCGAGTTCTGCTTGTCAACGACGATGTCGCGATGCTGATCGATTCCGCGCGGGCAGGGTACGATGCGATTCTGCTCGATGTCGACAACGGGCCCGAGGGGATCACGCGGCTGGAGAACGATCACCTTTACACCGTTCGCGGGCTGAAGGCGGCGCGTCTGGCGCTGAAGCCGGGCGGCATCCTTGCCGTCTGGTCGGCCTCGACTTGCGCCAACTTCGTCCTGCGCCTCAAGGAAGTGGGGTTCCACGTGGCCGAAGTCGTCGTGGATGAATGCGCCCGCGAAGGGGGCGCGGATCATGTTATCTGGTTTGCCCGCAATCCCGGCGCAGCGCATTCGTGAAGATCTATTTCGACGGCGGCTGTCGTCCCAATCCCGGGCCGATCGAAACGGCGGTAGTCGCGGGAGGAAAAACCTTCCTCCGGACCGATCTGGGGGACGGCGACAGCAACGATGCGGAATGGCTCGCCGCTATCGAGGCGCTGCAAATGGCGCGCGCGCTTGGCGTCAGGGATGTGACCCTGCTTGGCGATTCGACCATGGTCGTGGACCAGATCAATGGCGCTACCCGCCGCGTTGCGCCCAGATTTGCCGCATACCTTGCCACATTTCAGACATTGGTCCGCGATTTCGATCGCGTGCGGATCCGGTATGTCCGGCGCGGACAGAACCTTGCCGGAATAGCGCTTGAGCGGGCCCACGGCCGGCTCTGAGCCGCGCTATATCCTCGCCCTATCGCGGTGGCGGCTTGTAAGATAGTATTGACTATCATAGCTTGCCCGAACGAACACGCCGAAGCGTGGATGGGGAAGGGAAAGCGTAGCTATGGGCACGGCAGATTTCGGCGTCCTGGTCGTCGGCACCGGCTTTGGCTGCCGAATCCACGTTCCGGCCCTGCGAGCAGCCGGTTTTCATATCGTCGGGCTGGTGGGCAGAAACGCCGAGCGTCTGGAGCGCAAGGCTGCATCGCTCGGCATTCCCGCATTCTTCACCGATCTTGACGAGGCGATCAGCGCAACCGGCGCAAGGATCGTGACTATCGCGACCACGCCGAGCACCCATGCGGCGCTTGCGCGAACGGCGATCGCGCGGGGCTGTCATGTGCTTTGCGAGAAGCCTTTCGCGTTCGATGCGGCGCAGGGCAAGGCCTTGCTGGAGGCCGCCGAAGGCGCCGGGATTGTCCATATGGTCTCGCACGAATTCCGCTGGCTGCCTGAGCGTGCGCTGTTCGGCCGCGCGATCTCCGAAGGCCTGATCGGGGAGCCGCGATTCCTGGTGCTGGACCAGTTCATCCCGTTCTGCGCCGATCCCGAGGCGCGATTGCCGAAGTGGTGGTTCGATGTGGAAGCCGGCGGCGGATGGCTCGGTGCGGGCGGGTCGCACCTGATCGACCAGATCCGGGCGTGGCTTGGCGATTTCCACTCGCTGAGCGCCAACCTGATGGTCGTGTCGCACCGCGAGAGCGTTGCCGAAGACAGCTATTCGATGCGCTTTCTGTTGAAGAACGGCGTCGAGGGTTCGATGCAGCAATCGGCCGGGGCCTGGGGGGCACCTGCGAGCCTGTGCCGCTGCGCGGGCTCGAAAGGCACCGTCTGGATCGAAGGCGGCAAAGTGTTCGTGGCCGACAGGAGCGGCACTCGCGAATTGCCGGTGCCTGCGGATTTGCAGCTTCCTCCTCCACCGCCTGCTGACCGGCTTTCGCACTTCGAGATGGGGCCCTTCACGCGCCTGTGCGAGGCACTGATGGCCCGGATCGCGGGGACTGAGGCGGGTTCGTCGATTGCGCCTCCGACATTTGCAGATGGGTTGGCGACGATGCAGGTGATGGACGCCATGCGCGCCTCCGCTGCTGCCGGCGGTGCCTTGCAGGTGATTTGAGAAGACAGAACTGAACCGCCGACTTCGACGCTGCCGCTCACGCGCGATCCGCTCGCGCACGTATTCGGGCAGAGATCGTGAGGCGGAGATAGGCCTTCTTCAGGCCGGTGCGGCCTTGCGCTTGAGGGCGATCTGGTAGGGAATAAGTACCACCAGGCCGACAAGGAGGAACAACAGCACGGCAGCGGTTATCGCCTTGTTGGCATGGTTGGCTCCGGCAAGGGCAAGCGCGATGCCGGGGTGACGCATTGATGCCGAGAACGCGAGCGTCGCGCGGTTCGCCGGGTCGGGACCGCCGAGCAAGTGCCCTCCGATCAGGGCCGCGCCGACCACGATCGCCATGGCCAGAATGGTCCCGTCGCCGACCAGTGCCCCGATGTCCGGCAGGAGGCTGGCCAGGATCGGCAGAAACGCGAGTATCAGCAGCAGGTTGGCGATGATCATGAGCGTGCGGGGAAGCGCCGGTGAAACCTTCCGCAAGACCAGACGGCCCAGCACCAGTCCGATTCCCAGCGGGATCACCAGCCCGACGAAGATGTTCCGGGCGACTACGCCGATCGGGAAATGGGCGTCCACTTCGTAGAACTTCGAGCCCAGCATGCCCAGTGTCGGCACGAACAGCAGCGCCAGCACTGCACCGGCCGCCTGCAGGCCGTATACGTATGTGCCGTGGCCTCCGAACTTCAGGGCCTTGCCCGGCATGAGCGGCGCGACGGGAGAAATCGCCATCAGGAAGATCCCGGCCTTCGCCGAATGGGAAATCGGGCACAGCGCGATGACGAGGACGGCGATGAGGACAGGGACAACAACGATGGCCACCACCGCTCGGCCGAGCAGCGCCGGGCGGGCGAGGACATAGGCGAAATCCCCGCGCGCGGATGCGACGCCCGCTGCGATGATCATCAAGGCAAGGCTGCCCGTCAGCATCAGCGGCAGGAGATGTTTGACGAATTCCATCGCAGGCTTCTCCAGTGGGTGCGTCATGGATGATCGGCAAATGTCCCCGGCAAATCTGAAGCACCGAAGACCGCGCATGAATGGGGGATTACCCTAGGATTTGCGGAAGGGTCTCCGGGGGTATTCCGCTGAAATGCGAGGTCTTGGGAGAATAAAATCAGGCGTGTCGAGCTTCGGTGGCACAATATCCGATGTTCAGGGAAACTACCGATAGATACGGGCCGCCGAACCTTCGACTATTGGCTGAAATACTCGAAGGGAAAGTCTGATGCCGAACGGACAGCCGAACATTCTGGTAATCTGGGGAGATGACATCGGAATCAGCAACCTGAGTTGCTATACCGATGGTCTGATGGGCTATCGAACGCCGAACATCGACCGGATTGCCAAGGAAGGCATGAAGTTCACCGACAGCTACGGCGAACAAAGCTGCACGGCCGGCCGCTCTTCCTTCATCACCGGGCAGAGCGTGCTGCGCACCGGACTGTCGAAAGTGGGTATTCCGGCCGCTCCCATCGGCATGAACGAGAAGATCGTCACTATCGCTGCGCTGCTGAAGGAGCAGGGCTATGCGACCGGGCAGTTCGGCAAGAACCACCTGGGCGATCTCAACCACATGCTGCCCACCAACCACGGTTTCGACGAGTTCTTCGGCAACCTCTATCACCTCAATGCCGAGGAAGAGCCGGAGATGGAGCACTATCCCGCGCACGAACCGGATATGCCGCACTTCAAGGAGCGTTTCGGTCCGCGCGGCGTGATTCATAGCTGGGCGACCGACGTGGACGATCCCACCGAAATGCCGCGCTGGGGCAAGGTGGGCAAGCAGAAGATCGAGGATACCGGCCCGCTCACCAAGAAGCGGATGGAGACCTGCGACGACGAGTTCGTGGCTGCGGCGCTCGCTTTCATGAAGAAGCAGGAAGCGGAGGGCAAGCCGTGGTTCGTGTGGCTCAACACCACCCACATGCACATGTTCACGCACACCAAGAAGGAAAGCCTCGGCCAGGCCGGCCGCTGGCAGTCCAATTACCACGACACCATGATCGATCATGACAAAAACGTGGGCGAAGTGCTCGACGCGCTCGACGAGATGGGCATCGCCGACGACACTTTCGTCATGTACTCGACCGATAACGGCCCGCATCGCAATTCCTGGCCAGATGGCGGCATGACGCCGTTCCGCAGCGAAAAGAACACCAACTGGGAAGGCGCTTTCCGCATTCCGCTGGTGATCCGCTGGCCGGGCAAGGTGACGCCGGGGTCGGTCTCCAACGGTATCGTTCAGCATCACGACTGGTTGCCCACGTTCCTCGAAATGGCCGGCGCGCCCGACATCGTCGAGAAAGTGAAGAACGGCTACTCTGCGATCGGCCGGACCTACAAGAACCACATCGACGGGGTGAGCCTGCTGGGCCACATCACCGGCAAGGAAGAAAAGAGCCCGCGCAACTTCTTCTTCTACATCAGCGATGACGGCGACATTCTCGCCATGCGCTACGACAACTGGAAACTGGTGTTCCTCGAACAGCGCTGCAAGGGAACGATGCAAGTCTGGGCCGAGCCCTTCACACGGCTGCGACTGCCCAAGTTGTTCAATCTGCGAACCGATCCGTACGAATTCGCCGATATCACGTCGAACACGTACTACGACTGGTTCCTGTATAACGCGTACTTCATCTACGCCGCACAAACGGGCGCCGCGATGTTTGCGGATACTTTCAAGGACTTCCCGCCGATTCAGCGTCCCAACAGCTTCACCATCGACGATGCAATCGCCAAGATGGCTGACGCTTCCGCCGGATCGAGTTGATGGGAGGAGTGCGTAGCGCCGCACTCCTGTCCTCCCTGGCCGCCGCCGCGACTTTCGTCTCGGCGGCGGCTCAGGCGCCGGACGGCCAGACTTCGGCCCGAACGCCAGCCGGATCGGTGCCGAGCATCACCGCAAAGCTGCCTCCCGGCATGCCCAAGGGCTATCTGCCGATGGACCAACTACCTGACAGTCTGGCGCTGCTGCCGCCACCGCCTGCGGCGGAATCGGCAGCCTTTGCACGCGATGAGGAAGTCAGCAAGGCGATGACACGCGCGCCGGGCTCGCCGCGTTTCGTGCAGGCGGCCAGCGATGCCGATCTCAAGCCGGCCCATGCCTTCCAGACGTTCGCCTGTGCCGCCGGGGTCACGCCCGATCCGAAGCGGACGCCGGTGCTCTACCGGCTGCTGGGCAAGTCGATGATCGATATCGGCCTGTCGACCTACAAGGCGAAGGATCACTACCAGCGCGTCCGCCCCTTTGTCGCGCATGGCAACGGCACTTGCCTTCCCGCCGATGAAGCCACCTTGCGGACCGATGGCTCCTATCCCTCGGGCCACAGCGCGCTCGGATGGGGTTGGGCCCTGATCTTCACCCAACTGGTGCCGGACCGCACGGACGCCATCCTCCAGCGAGGCTATGCTTTCGGCGAGAGCCGGCTGGTCTGCAACGCCCACTGGGCCAGCGACGTGAAGGCGGGACGGCTGATGGCGGCGGCGGCCGTCGCGCGCCTCAATGCGGACAAGGCCTTCCGCGCGGATCTCGATGCCGCGCGGGTTGAACTCGCGTCCCGGCCATCCGCGCCGCCCGCCGCGACATGCGCGGCGGAAGCGGCGGGATTGACCATGCAGTAGTGAGGACGGCGCCTCAGTACTTGTATTGGAAGCTCAGGAAAAAGCTTCGGCCCGGCTCGGGGAAGCCATCGGTGAGCACGTAGTAGTCATCGAACAGGTTGCGCACGCCCGCGCCCACTTCCACACCCCGATAGAGCGCGTAATTGACTGTGAGATTGGCCAGCGCATAGCTGCCCGTGCGGTAGTACCGCGTGCCGGCGGTGTTCACCGTCCAGCGGTTCGAGGCAATATCCGCATTGGGCAGGACGTGCAGGCCATCGAGCGGCGACCAGTCTGCCCAGACGAAAGCCTTGTGTGTCGGCACGCCGGTTGGCTGGAAGGCGCTGTTGGTCGGATCGTCAAGGTCGCGGTGGGTGTAGGTGTAATTGCCGCCCAGGCTCAGCGTGTTGGCAAGCTTTGCGGTCAAGGCGATCTCGCCGCCGTAGTAATTGCCGCTGCCAAGGTTACGGCTCTGGGTGACTGGCTGCCCTTGATAAAGGAACGGAAAAGCGACGATCACATCGTTGAGGTGCGAATAGAACAGGGCCGCTTCGGCATGGAGCGGGCCGAAATCGCGCGTGCCGCCGATCTCGTAATTGGTTGCGCGCTCGGCCTTGAGATCCGGGCTGGATACCGCGCCGCCGAAGCGTGAACTGAAGCGTTCGAAGATCGTCGGGAAGCGCGCCCGCGACGATATGCTGGCGTGGAAGCTGGTTTGCGAGTCCGGCGTCCAGTTGAGCTGCGCCTGTCCATTCAGCGCCTTGCCGTTGTGCAGCGGGTACTCGATCAGTGCGTTATTGGCGTAGTCTTCGGCCTTGGAAAGATCGCGCCAGTCGAAGCTGACGCCGGCCGTCAGCGCGAGTGTCGGGCTGAAGGCGAGCCGGTTTTCGGCGGCGATGCTGTAGGTTTCCTCGATGCTGGTCTGCTTCGGCTCGGTCGCGCCCGAGGGGAAGACCTGCTGCCATTCGACATGCTTGTCGCGCCGGTAATGCGCGGCCACGCTCAGGCGGTTGGCGGGGCTGACATCGACATCGAGCTGCGCAGAGCCGCCCCACGCGGTGTCGGCATAGTAGCTGTTGAAGGCACGCGGCTTCGTCTGAGTGGTCTCGGTCGCGTCGTCGAAGGCGCTCAGCAGGTTGTCGAAGCTATTGCGGTAGACGCGCGTCTTCAGCGTCCCATAGTCACCCAGCGCGGTGGTCGAGAGGAAGTAGATGCTGTCGATGTTCCAGTACGGCCACGACCAGTTGCGCTGGCTGGAGACCGGATCGGTTATGTGCAGGGGCGCGTTCTTCGATCCTTCCTGCCGGGTGTAGTTCAGCGAATATTCGTCGGTGACATTGGGTGTGAAGCCCACCTTGGCGTTCACGCGCCAGTCCTCGGTGCGCGAGAGGTCGCGGTGGCCGCCGTCCTCGGCGGAGCCGGGCGTCGGCTCATAGCTGCCGGGAAGGTCCCAGTGATCGGTGAAATTGCGCGTGTAGCTGGCCTGCGCGTACCACTTGTCCTGCCGGGTGCCGAGCAGGGCGAAGAGGTTGTAGCCGCTATACTCCGCCTCACGGCCAAGGTTCAGCGTGCCGCGCGCCTCGGCCTCGATCGGCTGCGTGGGGGTGCGGGTGACGAGGTTGATCGCCCCGCCCATCGCGCCCGGGCCGTCCAGCACCGAGGCGTAGCCTTTGGCGACCTGCACTTGCGAGATGTCGGCGGTGAGGAAGCGCCCATAGTCCAGCCGTCCGTCGGCGGGCAGGTAGACGCGGATGCCGTCGATCGAGAGCGGGACCTGAAAACGGTCGAACCCGCGCACGTTGATCAGGCGTTCGTTGCGGGATCCGCCGCTGTTCGACGAAGACACGCCGGGCATGAGGTTCACCGCGTCGTCCAGACTGGTGCGATTGAACAACTGCATGGCTTCGGCATCGAGCGTGGACGATGTGATCGAGGGCGCAGTCGGCGAGGGCGCCGTGACGATGATCTGGCCCAGCGTGAAGGCATCGCTGCGTTCGGTCTGGTCGGACGGCGCAGCGGACTGCGCCAGCGCAGGCGCGGCGAGCGCGCAGGAAAGAGTAACCGCAAACGCGGATGCAAGACGCATGACTGAAACCCCCATGATTTGTACTGTCGCCGCTCTGGCGATTCTCTATATCCGGCCGTATATAGTTTTTTGCGGACGCGAAAGTGCAACGAAATGAGGGACTCATGGTGACGGGACGCGGTATCGGGGTTTTATCCGGCGGTTGGGCGCTCGCTGCATTGCTGGCCTCCGGCGCGGCCGGGGCTCAGGAGATGGCGAACGTTGTTCCCGACCCGATCGCCTGTCCTTCCACCCCTGTCGCGCTGCCAGCCGAACTCTCGGCATGGAACTCGCGGACGACCCTGGTGGCAGCGGGGGACGCGCACGGTCTCTCCGCGGCGCGGCTTGAAGTGGGCAAGGCGGTCGATGGCGGTTTGCGTCCCACGCCCGAAGTCCACTTTGCGCTAAGGCCTGAAAAGCCGGGCGGATCGGTCAGTTTTGGCGGGATTTTCGCCTTCACGATTACAGAACCCGGCAAGTACCGCGTGGCGCTTGGATCGGCCGCGTGGATCGATGTGGTGAAGGGGGGCGCCGCCGTCTCTTCCATCGCGCATGGCCATGGGCCGGACTGTTCGGGCATTCGCAAGATGGTCGACTTCACGCTTGAACCCGGCGACTATCAGCTTCAGATTTCGGCCAATTCCGAATCCCGGCTGCCGCTGTTGATCGCCCGGCTACCCTGACGCTGCCATGCGTTATGCCCTGCCGGGCCTGTTGCTGATCGCCACTGCGTTTTTCGGCCTGCTCGCCGTTTCGGGATCGGGTGAGGGGCGGGAGACGGGCGCTGTGGTGCGCGCAGACAGCGCGGCCAAAGTCGAATTGGGGCGGCGGCTGTTCTACGACGCGGACCTCTCGATCAACGGGACGATGTCCTGCGGGACATGTCATGAACAGCACCACGCTTTCGCGGATGGCAATCGCATGCATCCAGGCGCGCTTGGCGATCCCGGGCGGCGAAACGTCCCCGGCCTCCAGAACCTTGCTTCGCTATCGCCGCTGACATGGGCCGATCCGCGCCAGACCAAGCTTGAAAAGCAGGCCGCCGTGCCGATACTCGGTGAGCATCCGGTGGAGATGGCGATGACCGGGCATGAGGCGGAGATACCGAAAAGACTTGGGCGCGATCCCTGCTATCGCACCATGTACCGCAAGGCCTTTCCGCGCGGAGGTGGCCGGATCGACTATGACAATACGGTCAGCGCGATCGCCGCATTCGAGCGGACGCTGGTCTCGCGCAGCAGTCCGTGGGACCGGTTCGCGGCCGGGCAGGCGGATGGCTTTTCTGCGGAAGCCCGGCGGGGATTGGCGGTATTCCAGCAGTCCTGCGCGTCCTGCCACGCCGGCAAGGACTTCACGGACGGGAAGTTTCACCGCATCGGCGCCACTGGCAGCGATGCGGGACTGGCGGAAGTCACCGCATCCCGCGACGATTTCGGCAAGTTCCGCACGCCGAGCCTGCGCAACGCGGCAGTCACCGCACCCTATTTGCACGACGGCTCCGCACCCACGCTTGCCGACGCCATCCGCGTGCACGACGGCATTTCCGTGTCGGAGCCTGATATGGACGCGCTTCTCGCATTCCTCGACAGCCTGACCGACCACGCCTTCCTGACCGACACTCGCTTCTCGCTGCCGATGGAGGCTTGCGGCAAGCCGCTCTGACGCGCCGGATATCGCCGGGCGGATGCGACGCAGCTATGATGGATAATGCATTATTGCTAGCCAGGCAGGCATGAGCAAGGGAAACAGGCCCCTTTCGGGCATGCGCGTGCTGGAACTCGGCACCATGATCGCGGCGCCGTTCGCGACGCATATTCTTTCGCAGTTGGGGGCGGAGGTCATCAAGATCGAGCCGCCCGCAGGTGATACCACGCGTTCTCTGGTGCGCGGGGGACCCTCCGGGACGATCATCGCCTATAGCCATTCGAAGAAGGCGATCTGCCTCGACCTGACTACGGAAGAGGGCAAGGAGGTGTTCCGCCGTCTTGTCGCCACGTCGCGCGTGGTGATCCATAATCTCGCGCCCTCGGCGGCGCGCAAGCTGGGGGTTACGGCGGACGATTGCATGGCCGTGAACCCGCGTCTCGTCCACGTCCATATCAAGGGTTACACCCATGGCCCGCAGGCCGAAGGGCTGATGACCAACCCGATTGCCGAGGCGGCGACCGGGGCCATGGACGACCACCGCGTGGACGACCGGCCGACGCGCTTCGGCCCGTCCTACCACGATCAGTTCGCCGGCACTTACGCGGTGATCCGCGTGCTTTCCGCACTGCTCGATCCCGATGCCGACGAGGCTGCCCGCCGGATCGAGGTGGGCCTCTACGAGACCGGCCTCCATCTGGCCGCGCGCGATCTGGCGGGCATGCAGCTCAAGACGCAGTTGCTCGGCCGCCTTGAAAAAGAGGGCGGGGGCGAGTTCTCGATGCCCGGCTACGGCGCCTATCTCACATCGGACCAGCGCTGGATCTACCTGCTTGTCCTCACCGATGCGCACTGGGCGCGATTGACCGGAGCGCTCGCCATGCCCGAGCATGATACCCCCGAATTCGCCAGGCTGCGCGACCGCAAGAAGGCCCGCGAAACCGTGGAAGAGGCCGTGCGCATAGCGGTTGCGCGGTTCACGTTCGACGAAGCCGTGGCCCGGCTCGAAGCCGCGGGCCTCGGCTTCCACGAAGTCATGCCGCTCGAACGCGTGCTCGAAGCGCCGCAGGCCCGTCAGCCGGGGAAGCTGCGCGATGTGGAATATCGCGGGCTCCAGTTCGAAGTTCCCGAATTCGCGGGCGTCGGCCCTGTCGAACCCGGCCTGCCGCCGCCGGAGATCGGCGAACATACCGAAGCGCTGCTCGCCGAACTCGGTTATTCGGGGGAGGAAGCAGCGGCGCTGTTGTCAGCGGGGGCAGCCAAGGCCTATCAACCCGGCGATTTCGCCTGGGCACCGGTGCGACAAAAGGGGTGATGCGCAAGTGACGACCAATGCGATGATGCCGTTTCGCACGAAGGAAGAGCAGGTTGCGGACTTCCTGCGCGAAGGCATCATCTCGGGCCGGATTCCCCGTGGCTCCCGCCTCAAGCAGCAGGAAATCGCCACGCTGCTCAAGACCAGCATTACCCCGGTCCGCGAGGCGCTGAAACTGCTTTCGGCCGAGGGCTACGTGATCGGTGATAGCCATCGCGGCGCCACTGTCGCGCCTTTCGACATTGAGGCTTCGAGCGAGGTCCTGAACTTGCGTATCCTGCTGGAGACCCAGCTTGTGCGCGGCGCGGTGGAGAACGTCACCGGGGCCGACATCGCCGAACTGACCGTGTTGGCCGGTGAGTTCGCCGCGGCCTTCACGGCGGGCGACAACGAAGCGGCGCGCGCGGCGAACTACCGGTTCCACCACCGCATGTTCGAGATTGCCGCGATGCCGCAGACGCTGCATTTCGTGCAGATTCTCTGGGCCCGCTATCCTTTCGACCTCATCAACCGGCTCGAAGGGCGCGTCAGTCGCGCCGCCGACGAGCATGACGATATGCTGGCCGCACTGATCGCAGGCGATACCGCCACGGCCATGCTGGCTACGCGGCAGCATATCGAAACGGGTTTTCGCGAGCTTCGCGAGTCCGTGGAGCAGGGCTAAGGTGCGCGGATGAATTCGGCGTTGGATGTCCGCTCGGATTCGATATGGCGCTAAACTTGCCGTTCCACTGCTTCGTCGCCCCCGCGATGGCGGGGGCCCCGCTGCCTTTCAACTTCTCGTTTCGCACGCAAGAAGCGGGATCCCCGCCTTCGCGGGGATGACGGCTGAGGGTTGGGATTGACCGGTTTACATTCCTTTGCCGCTTCAGGCGGGCACTGGATTTTCCTCATGCACGCCCAGTTCTGACAGCAGTTCGCTGCGCAAGGCGTCGAATTCCTGACCGCTGGCGACACGCGGACGCTCCAGCGTGATGCGCTTGTCATAGGCGATACGGCCGTTGCGCAGCACCAGCACGCGGTCGGCCAGCAGCAGCGCTTCCTCGACATCGTGGGTGACGAGCAGCGTTGCCGGTGAATGCGCTTGGCACAGCGCGCCGATCAGCCGCTGCATGCGCAGGCGGGTAAGCGCGTCGAGCGCGGCGAAGGGTTCGTCCATCAGCAGCAGGCGCGGCTTGCGCACCAGTGCGCGGGCCAGCGCCGCGCGCTGCGCCTCGCCGCCTGAAAGCGTGGCGGGCCATGCGTCGGCGCGGTGGTCAAGGCCCACTTCGGCCAGTGCCTCGGCCGCCACGTGGCGTGCCGCAGCGCGGCCGGAAAGGCCGGTCACGACGTTCTTCCAGACTTTTTTGGTCTGGATCAGCCGGGGTTCCTGGAACACCACGGTCCGTGCCTCGGGCACCCAGGCCTCGCCGCTGTCGGGGGCGTCGAGTCCGGCGAGGATGCGCAGGAGGGTGGTCTTGCCGCTGCCCGAGGCGCCGAGCAACGCGACGAACTCGCCTGGCCGGATCGACAGGTCCACCCCGTCAAGCACGGGGCGGCCGTGGAACAGGCGCGAGACGCCTTGTACGGCTACGGCTTGCGGACGCCCCTCGAAGGGGTCGATCTCGCGATTGCGGAGCACTTCCTGTACGAAAAGCGGGTGGACGGAAGCGGAAGGCTTGGAAGGTGCGGAATGCAGCATCGTCGGTCTCCTATCGCGCTGCCAGATTGGCGCGCCACGGCATGAGAAATCTTTCGAGCAGGCGAACGAAAAGGTCGGCGCCAAGGCCGAGCACGGCGTAGATGAAGATGCAGACGAGGATCACGTCGACCTGCTGGTAGACCTGTGCCGTGTTGAGCAGGTAGCCGAGCCCGGCCTGTGCATTGATCGTCTCGGCCGCGATCAGCATCAGCAGCGATACGCCGAGCGAAAAGCGCAGACCCGTGAGGATCGATGGCAGGGCCAGCGGCAATATCACCTCGCGGATCAGGCGCGGGCCCCTGAGGCCGAAAGTGCGGGAGGCCTCAACCACCTTGCGGTCGACATTGCGCACGCCCGAGTAGGTGTTGAGGTACATGGGGAACAGCGTCGCAAGGCCGATCAGCAGCAGCTTGGGCGTTTCGTCAACGCCGAACCAGACGATGAACAGCGGCACCAAAGCCAGCGGCGGAGCGGTGCGCATCATCTGCAAGGTTGCGTCGAACAGTTCCTCGCCAAGCCGCGTCAGCCCGGCGATGATGCCGAGCAGCAGCCCCAGCGATATGCCGAGCGCGGCGCCCGCCAGAGCGCGGGTGAGCGAGACGGTGATCTGGTGGGGCAGCGCCTGTTCGGTCCACAAATGCGCAAATGTTGTCGCGAGTGCGCTGGGGGAGGGCAGGGTCGTGGCACTCACCAGACCGGCGCTGGTCGTTCCTGCCCAGAGCGCGAGCACGAGCAGCGGCCCGATCGCCCGGCGGGCCAGCGAAAGGCGGTCCGGCTTGTCCTCTTTCGCGCGGATCGCCGGGCGAACGAGGGGGCCGGGATCGAAGAAGGGAGCATTCATCGTCCGTTCTCCACGGTACGGACCAACGCATCGAAGCGGTGGTCGAACAGTTTCGAGGCATCGACCCGCTGGCGGATCAGGCCGAACTTGTGGAACAGGTCGGCCTCCTGCTGGTGGCCGGCCACGATCGAGGCATCGATCGGGGTATAGCCCAGTGGCATCCGGCGCAGGATCTGCCCGGCCAGTGCGGGGGTGACGTTGTAGGCCTTGGCGGAGGCTGTCGCAGCCTTGTCGACATTCTCGCGCTGCCATTTCACCGAACGGGCGGCACGCTCGACGAAATCGGCGATGAGCGCGGCGCGCTTGGGATCGGCCAGCGCGGCCTCGGAAGCCACGAGATAGCCATATCCCGGTGTGACCGGCTGGCCGCCATAGGCCAGCACGCGCAGCTTGCCGGCCTCGATCCCTTGCGTGAGCATCGGTTCGGCGGCCGTGAAGGCATCGACGGTGCCGCTGTCCAGGATCGAAGTGCTGATGCCGGAGAGCTTGACCGAGGTGATGTCGTCAAAGTTCAGGTGCGCCTGATCGAGCAGGCGCGCGACCAGATATTGCGAGATCGTTCCGGGCGCATAACCGATCTTCTTGCCCTTGAGGTCGGCCACCGAATGGATCGGCGAATGGGCTGCCACCACCAGTGCGATGTTGGAAGTGCCCGGTTTCAGCCCTCTGCTGACCGCGACGACCCTAACCGGGCTCCCCGCTGCCTGCGCGAAGACCATCGGCGTTTCCGCCATCCAGCCAAGGTCCACCGATCCACCGGTCTCGGCGGCGACCACGGCTGGGCCGCCGAGGAAATTCGACCATTGGATCTGGTAGGACTTGGGCTGGCCCTCGCCCGCCGCGCCGATCGCCGATTGCAGCGTGTGGAGCTGGTCGGCGACGCGCAGGGTGGGCTGCTCGTCCTGCTTGGAAGAGGAGTGGCAGGCTGCCAGCAGGGCAACGGAACTCAAGGCAAGGAAACCGGAGAGGCGACGGGGATTGGTCACGGATGCGAACCCTTGCTCAGTTTTTTTGGAAGGGGCGGAGATCGGCGGGTTCAGCGGCGCGGCCGGTCGCCCTGGGCGACGATGCGGACGAGCTGACGCTGCGCCTGCCCGTAATCGGCCACGCCGTAGTGCTGGACGGAGCGGTTGTCCCAGATCGCCAGCGAGCCCGGCTGCCACTTGAACCGCACGATGTTTTCCGGCCGGTAGAACTGGTGCGTCAGGGTGCGGAGCAGTTCCTTGCTCTCGTCTTCCGGCAGGCCGACCACTTCCTTGGTGAAGCCCTCGTTGACGTAGAGCACCTTGCGGCCGTTGAAGGGGTGGGTGATGACCACGGGATGGGCCACGCCGCTATATTCGGCGAGGTAATCGGCCAGTTCCTTCTCATCGTCGATAAGCCGGTAGGCCTTGCCGTTCGGGCGGTGGATGGCATCGAGGCTATCGATCTTCTGCTTCACCTCTTCGGGGAGCGCTTCGTAGGCGGAGATGCCGCTGGAAAAGGCGGTGTCGCCGCCGAATTCCGGCGCGATCACGCTGCGCAGGATGGATACCTGATAGGGCGTTTCGAGGTACGTGGCGTCGGCGTGCCAGGGCGTGCCGTAATAGCCGTTGGAATAGGGGCCGGTGTTGAAGGGGACGATGTCCTCGTCCTTCACGCCCCGGCGTTTGGCGATGCTGTCGGCCACCGGCGGGCCGAAGATGCGGCCGATTTCGGCCTGTTTGGCATCATCGATTCCGGTGTCGCGAAAGAACAGGACCTGATGTTCCCACAAGAGACTGCGGAGCAGGTCGGCCAGTTCGTCGGTGACCGGGCCGGTAAGGTCGAGGCCCCGGATCTCTGCGCCAAGATTGGCCTCTACGCGGATGACTTCGAAATCGCCGACGGCATGGGTTTCGGCAGGGCGGGTAGCATGGGTGACGGCATTCATCGCACAATCTCCTCATCGGCTGCGGCGCGGGTGGCGTGCAGCATCGAAAATTACGGGATGGGAGTGCTGTCGTTGACGACCTGCACGGAAGGCTTCGCGGGCTTTGCGCGGAGGCCTGGGAAAGGCGGACTCGTGGTGCGCCTTACATTCTCAACCATAACGGTGGACAATGTTCTGTCAACGGGGATTCGCTTGCTCGTCAGGCTATCATTCGGGCGTCGTCGTAAGCCATGCACCGGTCGTCGCCCGCGGGCCCATGAAGCGTTGCTACAGGGCGTTATCAGGCGAGGAACTGGCATCTCGTGCCGCGTAATTTCCCGGTTTTGCGCCTTTCCCCATAATACCGGCATTATTCTCAACCAAAATGGTTGATAAATGGGCGGCTATGCGGATAGGCTGGAGGCGACATGAATCAGATGCTCCCCAAAGTCGAACCCAGCGACCTTCCCATAGCCGTAGTCGGCGCCGGGTTCAGTGGCACCCTGCTGACCATCAACCTGATCCGCCAGGGCGTGCGGGTGGTGCTGATCGAGCGCAACCAGACGCAGCTTGCCAAGGGACTCGCGTTCGGCACGCGGGGGCCGGAGCACCTGCTCAACGTGCGCGCCGCCAACATGAGCGCCTTTCCCGACGATCAGGCGAACTTCCTGCGCTGGATCGGCCAGACGGGGGAGGAACAGGCCAATCGCTTCGTGCCCCGCCTGACCTATGGCCTCTACTTACGCGAACTGCTGATCAAGGCGCTGTCCGATGCCGGGCCGAGGGCGCAGATCGTCAGCGCTGAAGCGCTGTCGGCGCGTTTCGGAGACGGACAGGTCACTGTGCAACTGGACGACGGCAGCGAGATCGAGGCCCGTTCGCTGGTTCTGGCGCTGGGCAACTTCCCGCCCGCGCCGCACTCGGCACTGGCGGCGCTGCCCGAGGATCGCTGCTTCGCCGATCCGTGGAATCCGGGGGCGGTCGCCGATGCCAAGGCGCTGGGCCATGTGCTGCTGATCGGCACGGGGCTGACGGCGGCGGACATGATCCTCTCGCTCGACAAGGCAGGGTTCAACGGGCGGATCACCGCGCTGTCGCGGCGCGGATTGAAGCCGCACGCCCACGCCGAGACGGGCCCGGCGGTCGAGAACGTCCCGGCGCCCGATGCGCGCGGTTCCGCACTGGTCCGCCAGATCCGGGAGCGTGCCAAGGCGATTGGCTGGCGCGCGGCGGTGGACGAGCAGCGGCCGCACACGCAGAACCTCTGGCGCCGTCATGATGCTGCCGCCCAGCGCCGCTTCTTGCGGCACTTGCGGCCCTATTGGGATGTCCACCGGCATCGCCTCGCGCCTGATGTGGCGAAGCGGCTGGCGGAACTGGAAGCGGAAGGACGGCTGGACTTCGTTGCCGGCAAGCTGGCCGGCTCGCAGGCGACGAATCGGGGCGTTGCGGTGGACTATCGTCCGCGCGGCGAGGACCGGCTGGAAAGGCTGGAAGTCTGCCGGGTGATCAATTGCACCGGGCCCGAGGGCGACCTGCTGCGCAGCGGGTTGCCGCTGGTGCAGGATTTGCTCGCACAGGGCCGGGTTCGGCCGGACGAGCACCGGCTGGGGCTGGATGTCGAACATCTCGGCCGCGTGCGCGATGCCGAGGGCAAGCCGCAGGATACGCTTTTCGCCGTCGGCCCGGTGACCAAGGGCGAGGCCTGGGAGATCGTGGCGGTGCCGGATATCCGGCGGCAGGTCTGGAACCTTGCGCGCTATTTGGCCGACGCCCATTGGGTGGGTGGCGAGGGCCTTTGAAGGGCTGATCGGCGTGGATTTTCACTTCGCTTGCCGCGTTTTGTGTCGCCCACCTCTAAATTGCGCAAATATGTGCGCAAAAAACTTGCTGAGCACACGGTAAGTGTGTATATATTTACGCATGGAGCGGGATAGCAAGAAGATCGTCAAGCGTCTCGAGGCGGAAGGGTGGGAACTCGTTTCGTGCAAGGGCTCGCATCACAAGTTCCGTAAGGGTGACCAAATGGTGATCGTTCCCCATCCCAAAAAAGACCTGCCGTTGGGCACGGCGCGCAGCATAGCCAAGATGGTGGGTTGGCTCTGAGGCGGCTCCGGGAGTAACAGTTATGAAGACCTTTTTTGCACTCGTCCACAAAGACGCTGACAGTGCCTTTGGCGTAACCTTTCCCGATCTTCCGGGTTGCTTTTCCGCAGCGGATCACATGGAAGACGTTTTGCCCAATGCCTGCGAAGCGCTCGAACTCTGGTTCGAAGATGCTGAAGAAGCGACTCCGCGCGATATGGCGACGATCGCTGCTGAAGTGAGCGATGATCTGGCCGCCGGTGCGTTTCTGCTCGCTGTTCCTCGTCTGACTGCTGCTGGCAAATCGGTGCGGGTGAACCTCTCCCTTGATCGCGGTATTCTCGACGCGATCGACGCAGCAGCGGCGGCTCGCAGATTGACCCGCAGTGCCTTCATCGTGGAAGCCGCCCGTAATGAAATTCAGGGTGCGCACTGAAACTGAAACGGTACATTGTCCTTCGGGGCGCAGGGAGATTGAGGCAGGCTCACCAAGATGCTTGAAGTCCAGATGACGAACTGCGGGGGATGGGCTTCCGCCCCCCCCGCAGCCCGCTCAATCAGAAGTCCTTGCGCAGCAGAATGCCCGCATAGCGCTTGTCGTCACGCGGCACGTAGCGGACGATCCCGGCCAGCGTGCCGTTGGCGAGGTAGTTCGAGTAGCTCTGGTTCGTGATGTTCTTCACGAAACCGCGCAGCTGCCAGTCGCCGGTCGTGCCGATCAGCGCGACGCTGGCATTCCACACATAGTAGCCCGGCTGCACCGTGCCCGGCGTTTCGGTCAACTGGTACTGCGTGCGGCTCTTCAGTGTGATGTCCGACTGCACTTCGAGGTCCAGCGCGTTCGACAGCGCGAAGCGATAGGCTGCGTTGCTGTAGAGCTTCCACTTCGGCGCGAACGGCAGGACCTGTCCGTCGATATCGCAGCTCGACGGCGCACCGGCCGGGCAGATGAAGTGGATCACCTTGGCGTCGGTATAGGCGACCGAGGTATCGAGCGAGAGGCCCGGGATCGGGTGCAGGCCGAAGTCGAACTCCACGCCCTTGGTCTGCACGGTGCCCGCGTTGATCAGGCGGGTGACTTGCGCACCGCCCACCACATCGTTGTAATTGGCCTGATAGTTGTGGAACTTGGTGGAATAGACCGCCAGCGCATAGGTGATCTGGCGATTGAGCGCCGATCCCTTGATTCCGCCTTCGAACGAGTCAGAGGTTTCCGGCTTCAGCGCGATTTCATCCAGCGGCGTGGTCGCGTTGAGCGAGCGCATGTTGAAATAGGCGTTGTAGGCCGGGCCTTTGTAGCCGCGCGAATAGGTGAAATAGGCCTGATTGTTGGTCAGGAAGTCCGCCTGGATGCCGCCGCGATAGGAATCGCCGCGTGTCGAGGTCGAATCCGCCGAGTTGTGATAGGCGCGGATGCCCGCGACATCGAGCGAGGGCGAGCCCGAATTGGTCGGGTCGTTGGTCGACGTGCGCACGTGGTAGTAGCTGAGATCGTCCCAAGTCGAACGATAGCCAGCGATGGCGCGCAGCCACGAGGTAAAGTTGATATTGGCCTCACCGAACACCGCGTAGTTATCGCCGGTGACGCCGTAATTCGCCACGCCCGTCACGGTGTTCTCGGCGCCGGAGATCAGGCGGGTGAGCGCGCGGGTGTAGACTTCATCGGTCTTGGTGTGGAGGTAGTAAGCGCCCACCACATAGTCGATGAACTTGCCCTTCGGCGACGTCAGGCGCAGTTCCTGAGAGAACTGGTGGTTGTCGACCGTGCCGAAGTCCTCACCCTCGGGGAACGTGGCGGAAAGCTGCGAGAGGGCGTCATAGTCCTGATGCTGCTCGTTCTTCCACTCACGATAGGCGGTGATCGAGGTGACGGTGTAGTCGCCGATGCCCCATTCGGCCGTCAGCGATCCGCCGTAGTTCCGGTCGCGCACATCGGTGTCGAAATTGGTGCTGACCTTGCGGTTCTCCGGGCCGGCGGTGATGCCCTGGCTGGCCAGGAACGCGGCGAGCGCCGGGGACTGCGTGACCGCGCCGGTGGGATAGGCGATCTGGCTGGTGCTGGCGTAGACGCCGCTCGGCGTGGTGTCGTGCGAGTGCAGGTAATCGCCCGCGAGCGTCAGCTTCAGCGTGTCGGTCGCCTGCGCCTGGATCTTGCCGCGCACGCCGTAACGCTCGTAGCCGTTGACCTCGTTGCCGGTGTAGACGTTGCGCACATTGCCGTCATAATTGGCATAGAGGCCGTCGATCCGGGCCGAAATGCCGGGCGCGATGCCGCCGGTGACGCCGGCCTTGATGCGATATTCCTCGTCGGTCGTCGCGGAGCCTTCGGCATAGGCGTGGAACTGCTGCGAGGGCGCGGCAGTGACGATGCTGATGACACCGGCCGAGGCGTTCTTGCCGAACAGCGTGCCCTGCGGGCCGCGCAGAACTTCGATGCGCTCCACTTCGCCCACGTCCAGCGTCGCCTGGCCCGGGCGGGTGAGCACGACGCCGTCTAGCACGGTGGAGACGGAGGATTCGACGCCCGGAGACGTGCTGATCGTGCCGACGCCGCGAATGAAGACGGTGCGGTCCTTGTTGGAGGCGCCGTTGCGGAAGTCGATCGAGGGAACGGTGTTGGAGAGGTCCTGCAGCGTGTGGATCGCGCGGTCGTTGAGCGACTGGCCGCTGACGGCGGTGATCGCGATCGGAACCTGCTGGAGCGATTCATCGCGATAACGCGCGGTAACGACGATCTCGCCCGGCTGCGGGGTGATGGCGCTTCGGTCGGCAGCCTCGTCGGCATAGGCCGCTGCCGGGAAGAGAACCGCGGATGCCAGCAGCAGAGTGCGGGCGGCGCGGAGCGGTGTCATGGTCATTCTTGTCTCCCTTGAACCGCGCGGACCATAGTCAACCAATTCAGTTGAGAAAGATAGTTTTCCTTTAGTCGCCCCATGCGGGAGACGAGGTGATCCTACGTATCCTCGGCAGGGATGATTCTGGGCATGGTGATCTGGATCCACCCCAGCGCCAGCAGGTACGATACCGAGGCGAAGCCGAAGAGCGGGCCGTAACCGAGCCCGGCGGCCAGCACGAGCCCGGCAATCTTGCTGATCGCGGTGCCGCCAAGGTTGCCGCAGAATGCCCCGAAGCCGGTTACGCGGCCGACTTTGTGACGCGGGGTGACGTCGGCGATGAGGCCGAACAGGTTGGTCGAAAAACCCTGATGCCCGGCCAACGTCAGCGCCATCAGGCCGACTGCCATCCAGTATTCCTGCGCATGGAGTGCCAGCGGCACCGGCACCACGCAAAGCGCGGAGATCAGCATCAGCGTCTTGCGCGTGCGGTTGGCGCTCCAGCCTTTCGACAGCAGCCGATTGGCGGCATAGCCCGACAGCAGCGAACCCGCCGCCGATCCGCAATAGGCCAGCGCCAGCGGCGGGCCGAGTTCGGTGCCGGAAAGGCCGAACTGCCGGTGGAAGTAGTCCGGCATCCAGAACAGCATCAGCCACCAGGTCGCGTCCGACAGGACCTTGGCGAGGGCGATGGTCCAGGTGCGGCCTTCCTTGAGGAACAGCTTGTCGCCGGAGAGGACGTTGCCGGGGGCGGCGGGCTGGCTGTCGCCGAAATCCACGCCGCGCGAGGCGGTGAGCCATGCCAGCACCCACGCAAGGCCGATCAGGCCTGCGATCACGAACGCTGCGCGCCAGCCCCAGAACGCTGCGACCACCGGGATCGCCAGCGGCGCAAGGATCGCGCCGATGCTGTTCATCATGTTGGTAAGGCCAAAGCCCAGCGAGCGCAGATTGGGCGGGAAGATCGTCGCGATGGTCTTCACGCCGGCCGGAGTGCCCATCGATTCTGTGGCGCCAAGGCCGATGCGGCAGAGCACGAACTGGCTGAAGCTGCTGGCCCAGCCATGGGTCATCGCTGCCAGCGACCAGGCGGCGACGCCTGCCGCATTGGCCCATTTCGCGCCCAGCCGGTCAACGATCCAGCCTGCCGCAAGGAAGCCGAATGCCGCGCCTGCCTGAAACCATGCCGCCAGTGTGCCGTAATCGTTGTCCGTCCAGCCAAGGTCGGCAGCGATCGTGGGCTTGAGCACCGAGATGATCTGGCGGTCGACGAGATTGAGCACGCCGGCCGTCAGGGCGAGCGTGAAGAGCAGCCAGCGGCGGCGCGGAGAGAGAGTCATGCGCGGCGCGCCTTGCGGCGGTTCATCGGGGCTCGGGGGGAAATCGACATCGCGGACCTTCTGTTCTGAGCCTGTGGTCTAGCGGTGGGGCCAGACGTGCGCGAACAAGAAATTCTAGTCTCCGGGATGCGATTGGGGGCGGCGGAATGGCGTTGAGATCCGCCCAAATACTCTCCGTCGTCTCCGCGGAGGCGGGGACCCCGCTTGTTCTTGGCGAGCGTGGAGGAAAGGCAGCGGGGCCCCCGCCTTCGCGGGGGCGACGGCATTGTTGAGGCCACGATGGCGCAAGGAATTCGTACGCGTTTACTCGCGCCGGTCCACATCCGGGACGCCCCAAAATCCTCCCCTGCAAGGGGAGGGGGACCGCCCGAAGGGTGGTGGAGGGGTGTCGGGCTCTCGGCGTGGCGCCACGCCCGAGCCCGTTTCACCCCTCCGTCAGCGGCTTTGCCGCTGCCACCTCCCCTTGCAGTGGAGGAACCGGGAAACGCCTGAAATCAGAGCGACAATGGGCCGTGATCGATCCTAGGCAGCACATGCCGGGCGAATAGATCCGCCTCCGCCGCATGCGGATAACCGGAGAGAATGAAGGCATCGATCCCGGCTTCGCGATAGGCCTGAAGCTTCGCCAGTACCTGATCCGGATCGCCAACGATGGCGGCGCCGCAGCCCGAGCGGGCACGGCCGATGCCGGTCCACAGATTGTCCTCGGCGTAGCCGTCATCGCTCGCGGTTTCGCGCAAAGCCGCCTGCGCCTGCACGCCGACCGACTGGGAGTCGAGCGAACGCGCGCGGATCGCCGCACCCTCGGCCGCGTCGAGGCGCGAGAGCAGGCGGTTGGCGGCAAGGCGTGCGTCCGCTTCGGTTTCGCGCACGATGACGTGGACGCGGTAGCCGAAGCGCAAGCTGCGGCCATATTTCGCCGCGCGGGCGCGCATGTCGGCGATGGTTTCCTTCACCGCCTCCATGCGATCCGGCCACATGAGGTAGACGTCGCAGCCCTTGGCGGCGACTTCGCGGGCGGGCTCCGACAGGCCGCCGAAGTAAAGCGGCGGACACTTCGAACCCGGCGCGATCATGCGCGGCGCGTCGAGCTTCAGGTTCCAGAACCGGCCCTGATGATCGAGCGGCTGGCCCGAGAGCAGGGTGCGCAGGATCTCGATGGCCTCGGTGGTGCGCTCATAGCGTGCGCCGCCGTCGAGCGTTTCGCCCGGCATTTCGCTGGAAATGATGTTGATGTTCAGCCTGCCGCCTAAGATCTGGTCAATCGTGGCGATCTGGCGGGCAAGCTGGGCAGGCCACATCTCGCCGATGCGCACGGCCATCAGCAGCTTGATGCGGCGGACTTGCGTGGCGATGGCTGCGGCAAAGGCAGTGGTGTCGATGCCGAGCGCATAGCCGGAAGGCAGCAGCACGTTGTCGAAACCGCCCTCCTCGGCGGCGGTCACGATATTGCGGCAGTGCTCCCAGCTGGAGCGCAGCATCGGGTCCGGCTGGCCGAGGAACTCGTAGTCGTCGTCGCAGAGCGCCGAGAACCAGCTGATCTCGCAGGGGGGCAACGTCACGGCAGGCGTGCTCCCATCGAGGCTTCCAGCACCGCATACCATTCGGGCGCGGTCCATTCGACCTTGAGCGCATCGCGCGAGGCGAGGATGCGTTCCGGGTTCTGCGAGCCAACGATGGGGATCGCGCGCGAGGGATGCGCCATGACCCACGAGAGCGCGGCAGCGGCGGCATCGGTGCCAAAGCGTTCGCCCTGCGCGGCCAGCAGTTTCGCGACCGGCTCTTCCGAACCCGAAGCAAGGCGGCCGCCACCGAGCGGCGACCATGCCAGTACTGCCACATCGCGGGCCATCGCCTGATCGAGCGTGCCGTCATAGAGCGGCGCATAACGCGCGGCCGAGAATTCCGGCTGGGTGGAGACGATGGGGAAGGGCAGGAAGGCTTGCAGCGCCTCGAACTCGGCGGGGCTGTAGTTGGACACGCCGATGGACTTGACCTTACCGCTCTCGACCATGGCGGAGAGGGCTGCGGCCACGTCACGCGGGTGGGCCAGGAAATCGCGGCGGTGGATCTGGTAGAGTTCGACCGACGGCAGGCCGAGGCGTTCCAGTGAGGCTTCGAGCGCCTTGTTCAGATATTCCGGGCTCGAATCGTAAGGCACGCCCAGCACGATGCCGCCCTTGGTGGCGATCACCATACGCGCGCGCAGGTCGGGCCGGGCGGCGAGCGCCTTGCCGAGCAGCAGCTCCGCACCGCCGAAGCCGAGCGCGGCGTCGCAGCCGTAGATATCTGCGGTGTCGAACAGTGTGATGCCCGCTTCGAGAGCGGCTTCGATACGCGCGACAATGGCGCCGATATCGTCATTGCCGTCGGCTCGGGCGAGCCGCCACATGCCCCAGGCAATCGGAAAAACGGAAATTCCACTCTTGCCGAGCGGGACGGATTGGGTCGATAGGGGGAGGGTCATATTCTCAACCGATATAATAGAGATTGCCGAAATGAAAGACGCTTTGCGGTACGGGATCGTCGGTACCGGCATGATGGGTGTGGAACACATCCACAACCTTAAAATCCTTGAAGGCGCCCAAGTTGTTGCAATTGCGGATCCTGAGCCGACCTCGCTGGGCTTGGCCAAGGACGCGCTGGGAGTCGAGGCCGAGGGCGTGGCCGAATATGCCGACAGCGCCAGCATGATTGCCAACGCGGGCCTCGATGCGGTCGTCGTGGTTTCGCCGAATTTCACGCACCGGGCGGTGCTGGAACCGCTGCTGGACAGCGACGTGGCGATCCTCTGCGAAAAGCCGCTCTGCACGACGATGGACGATGCCCGCTGGGTGGTCGAACGCGCCGAGGCCCGCAAGGCGGTGTTCTGGACCGGCATGGAATACCGCTTCATGCCGCCCGCCAAGGCTTTCATCGATGAAATCCACGGCGGCAGGGTTGGCCGCTTGCAGATGCTCTCGATCCGCGAGCATCGCTTCCCGTTCCTCGTCAAGGTGCGCGACTGGAACCGTTTCTCGGCCAATACCGGCGGTACCATGGTGGAAAAGTGCTGTCACTTCTTCGACCTGATGCGGCTCATCACCCGTTCGGAGCCGGTGCGCGTCTACTGCTCGGGCGCAATGGATGTGAACCACATTGATGAGCGTTATGACGGCCGCCAGCCCGACATCATCGACAACAGCTTCACCACTGTCGATTTTGCAGACGGCACCCGTGCGCTGCTCGATCTGTGCATGTTTGCCGAGGGCGCCGAGCATCAGGAAGAGATGAGCGCGACCGGCGACAAGGGCCGTCTCGACGTGCTGATCCCGCCCGGTGATCTCGTCTGGTCGCCGCGCGTGCCTTGGCCTGGACCCAAGGCGGTCGAGCGCTGGCATGTCGCGGTGGACGAGGCGGCGATGGATGCCGGCTCGCACCACGGCGCGACGTTCTACCAGCACGAGGCTTTCGCCCGCGCGGTTCGCGGCGAGGGCGAGGTTCAGGTCACCGCGCGCGACGGCTTGCTGGCCGTTGCCATCGGCGCGGCGGCGGAACTGAGCGCGCGGGAGAAGCGCGTGGTCGAGATGGCGGAACTGCTCGGCGCCTGACGCGCCCTTTTTCACGAGGCGGGAAGCTATCCTTGTCGAGGGTATGCTTCCCGCTTCCTGAGGCGGCGCCTATTGCCCGGCGCGCGCATGGGGAGAGAGCACGATCGGCACCGACATCCGGCCGATCCCGCCGATTTCGATGGTCATCGTTTCTCCCGGCCGGATCGGGCCGACATCGGCGGCGCCCGAAAGCACGATGTCGCCCGGATAGAGCGTCATCGCGGTAGAGGCGAATGCGATCATTTCCGCAGGTGCTCCGGTAAGGTCCGCAAAACTACGCTCTCCGCGCAAGTCGTCGTCCACCCAGAACTTGTAGGACAGCGCCGAGGGATCGGGGATCTCGTCCTTCGTGACCAGCCATGGGCCCAGCGTGCCGTAAGTGTCGAACGATTTGCAGAAGGCCCAGTCCTCGCGCTCGGGCTTGAGCGTGGTGTCGAAGGCGCAGGCATAGCCGGCAACATAATCGAGCGCTTCGGCTTGCGAGACGTTCGTGCACTTGCTCCCGATGACGATGGCGAGTTCGGGCTCGTGCAGGGTGGTGCGGTCCGGCCAGCGGATTTCCACGGGGGTACCGGCGCCGACAATTGCCGTTGCCGACTTGCCCATGAAACCGATCATGCCGAATGGGGCGCCGTGGTGTTTCCAGTTGCCTGCGCCGCACACTACCTTGGAAGGGTTGGCCACCGGCGAGAGCAGGCGCACCGCATCCAGCGCGATGGGCGGCATGGTCTGCGCAAGATCCGCCATGACCGGAAGCAGATGCGGCAACTGGCCGATCAATTGGTCCCCCGGCGGGAATGGCCATCGCAAGGCAGGCAATGCGTCCGTGCTGGCCGTGACATCGTGAACGAAGCTGCCTTCGACAATCCCGAGGCGCTGGATTTCCGGGCTATCGGCCAATGTGAAGCGACAGATTTTCAAGGCTTTCTCTCCCCGGGCCCCGGCGCCCCGATCTTATTGGAATATAAGTAGCAGGCAGCGAGGAACGTGCCCTTGCTGCCTGCGCTGACCTCCCCGGTCAGACTTCGATCTTGTAGAGCTTCGATGCGTTGAGGCTGAGGACTTTCGACTTCTCCTCAAACGTGAAGCCGTCCAGCCGGTTTTCCAGGTGATCGATGGGATAGAGGCTGGTGGGGTGCGGGAAGTCAGTTTCGAACAGGACGTTGTCCATGCCCACCTTACGCGCGGTTTCGGCGGCGCTGCGGCCTTCCTCGAACCAGAAGCAGGCGTAGAAGTTGCTCTTGAAGTATTCCGAGGGCTTCTTGTCGAAGCTCTTGGTCTCGGCGATTTCCTGCAACTGGTAGTCCAGCGCTTCCATCAGGAACGGCACCCAGCCGATCCCGCTCTCCACCGAGACGAACTTCAGCTTCCTGAACCGGTCGAGCAGCCCCGAATAGATCAGGTTCGACACCACCTTGCCGTTGTTGAAGAACAGCATCGCGCCGCTGATGCCGGAGCGCAAGTCGCGCGGCAGCGAGGGCCAGCCCTGCTGCCCCATCCAGTCAATCGCAGTTTCCGAGGCGCCGATGTGGAAGTTGATCGGCAGGTCCTTGTCCTCGCACACTTCCCAGAGCGGATACCAGTGTTCATGGCCGAGATCGGGGAGCGGCTTGCCGTCCGCATCCGTGCTGGTGTGCGGGTCCGAATTGATGTTGATCCCGCGCAGGCCCATCGCGATGCAGCGCTCGGTCTCGCGCACGGCCTGCTTCACGTCCCACCAGGGCAACAGCGCCATCGGGAACAGGCGCTGCCCGCTTTCCTCCTGCAATTCCGCCACCGCGTCGTTGTAGATCCTGACGCATTCGAGCCGCAGTTCCGGATCGACCTTGGCCGCCGCCTGCCCGCCGAAGCCGAGGATATTGGGATAGACGATCTGCGCGTAGATGCCCGCCTCGTCCATCACCGCCAGACGCTCCTTCACGGAGGAGGATCCGGTGTGCACGTCCTCGAACTGCAATTTCAGGAACGTGTCGAGGTCGCGGACCTTGCCGCCCTGCTTGAGGATCGCGCTGTTGGGATGCGCGCCGGTGCCGATGGACTTGTCCCCGTCGATCACCCAGCTGCGCGTGCCGTTCAGCATCTTCACTTGCGGCACCCTGTCGCGCATGGCCGCCGACGCACGCTTTACCCACATGTCGTGCGGTTCGGTGAGATGGGTGTCGGCATCGATGACCTTGATCGACGAACCGGTCTGCGAGCGCTCCAGCGTGGCGGTGTTCATGGCATCCTCTCTGTTTTGATGCGGCGATGATACGACCGGGAGCACCGCGAAATACCCGCAAAGTCCTGAGGGGGCTTTTCGGTTTTTCCGATGACTCCTACGATGTGCCAAAACAGGCCGGGATGAGGCGCTTGCCATCATGAAGATCTCCATTCGCCAGCTTCAGGTATTCGACGCGGTGGCCACGTTGGGCAGCGTGACGGCCGCCGCCGCGAAGCTCAATGTCAGTCAGAGCGCGGCCAGCACCGCGATCAGCGATCTTCAGATCGTGCTGGGCCGCCAGTTGTTCGCCCATGCCAAGGGGCGCCCGCTTCAGATCACCGACGAAGGCCGCCGCCTGCATCCGATGGTGCGGTCGGTACTGGGCGAACTGGAAGATATCGAGCGCGACGGGCAGGGGGAACTGAGCGGCCAGCTCGTGATCGGTGCGACCGCCACGATCGCGGAAACCGAACTGCCGCGCCTTTGTGTGGAGTTCATGCGCCGTCATCCCAAAGTCCAGATCCGGGTGGAATCGGAATCGACGCTGACTCTGTTCGAACGCCTCGGCCGGTTCGAGATCGAGACCGCGCTGATCGAGAATTTCCCCAATGTGCCGGGTATCGAGCTGACGCGGTGGAAGACGGACGAGCTGGTGCTGGTGGTCAGTGCCGATCACCCGCTCGCCCGGCGCGGGCCATTGCAGATCGCCGACCTGAGGGACGCGCACTGGTGCTTGCGCGAGGCGAACTCGTCGGAAACCGCGCGCCTGCGCTACTACATGCACGAGGAGATTGGCCAGTTGCCGGTCGCGTTCGAATCCACCAGCAACTGGGCCGTGCGCCATGCCGTCATTGCCGGGGGCGGAATCGGCTGCCTGTCACGCGCGCTGGTCCAGTTCGATCTCGACAACGGGCGGTTGGTGCAGCTCGATGTCGCGGGGTTTTCCTATACCCGTGCGTTCAGTCTGGCGCGGCCTTCCTCGATCCGCCGCAGCCGTCTGGTCGCGGCGTTCGACCACTTCCTGTTCGAGCACGAATGAACCCATCGGAAAATTCGATGGGAGATATATGGCAATAGCGAATGTTCCGTGCGCTTCTCCTGACATAGGCTGAGCCCGTTACAACAAGAGGCAGCGCAGAGCCGCGCCGCGTACGGGAAGGGTGCTTGGGATCAGTTCTGCCGGCAACGGATCGTCGTTGCCGGAGGGCGCCTTGCATTCGCTTCAAATCCGGCGCCGCGCGGCTGCTCCTGCCCCTGCCCCCGGAGGAGCAGCCATGACTTTCGTCTTCAGCGCGGACGGGCATATCGTCGAACCCAACGACCTGTTCAGCGAGGGCCTGCCCCCTTCGCTTCGCAAGTTCGGCCTGCATGCTGAAAAGGACGGGGATTTCATCCTGTCGAAGGCGGGAGACAAAGTGCTCCAGCGCGTGCCCATCGAACGCGGGCCGCCGCGCATCGGCCCCGATGGCGAGCCGTTCGGCCGCCCCGACCGGCGCGGAAACCGGGAGATCGAATATCGCCTGAAAGACATGGCGCTGGACGGCGTCGATGCCGAGATCGTGTTTCCCAGCCTGGGGCTGACCGCCTACATGATCGAGAATGCCGAGGCCGAACTGGCCACGGCGCAAGTCTACAACGATTGGCTGCACGGCCTGCTGAAGGACCACACCCGTTATTTCGTGCGATGCGGGATCCTGCCGGTGCGCGATTTCGCGCAGACGGTTGCGGAGATGGAGCGGCTGGCGGCGCTCGGCTTCACATCGGCGATGCTGCCGAGCCTGATCGAGCGCGATTCCGGCCTGCCCGCCTATACCAGCGATACGTGGGACCCGGTGTTCGACGCGGCCCAGCGGCTGGGCATCGTTTTCGCACTGCACACTGGCACCGGGCGCAACGATGTCCGCAGCTTTCGGGGCGCGGGCGGCGCCGTGATGAACTACATGGTGCAGGCGACCGACGGGATGATCACTATCGGCGCGATGGTCGCCGGCGGCCTGCTCGATCGGTTTCCGGGCGCCCGGGTCTGCGTGATCGAGGGCGGCGCCAGCTGGCTGGCCGCGCTCGCCGAACGGATGGACGAAGTTTATGAGGCGCATGAGACGTTCGTACGCCCGAAGCTATCGCTGCTGCCGCACGAAATCATCGCGCGGCAGGTGGCCTGCTCGTTTCAGACTGACCGGGCCTGCATCATGTCCCGCTCGGTCACGGGGACATCGGCGCTGCTCTGGGGCGCGGACTATCCGCATCACGAAGGCACGTTCCCGCGTTCACGCGAGGTCATCGCGCATCTGTTTGACGGTATCGACATTTCCGAACGGGAGAAGGCGGATATCGTCGGCGGCAACGCTGCGCGCCTGTTCCGTCTGAACCATCCCGAATTCGCGGTGGCCTGATGCCGGAAGAGACCATGACCGAGGCCCGGCCGATCGCCTGGATTCCCGCCAGCGACGCTGACCGCGCGGCGCTAGAGGCAGCCCGTTCCCGCACGCTGTGGCAGGCGCTGGTCGATGCCGCCGCGCTCGATCCGGAGCGCGATGCCATTGTCGGCGCCGACGATGAAGGCGTCGTCCGGCGACTGACGTATGCCCAGTTGCTCGACCGCGTGCGCCACATGTCGGCAGGCCTCGCCAGCATAGGCGTGGCGCGCGGGGACCGCGTGGTGCTGTGGATGACCAATCGCCTCGAATGGGTCGTCTCGTGCTTCGCGGCGGTCCGGCTCGGCGCGGCGGTGGTGCCGATCAACACGTTCCTCAAGCCGCCCGAAGTGAAGTACTGCATCGCCCAGTCCGGCGCGCGGCACCTCATCATGCTCGACCGCTTCCGCAAGCTCGACATGCCGGACATGCTGGCGCAGATCTGCCCGGAGTTTGGTGAGACGACGGCGCCGGGTGCCTTGTGCTCGCGGGATTTGCCCGATCTGCGCAATGTGGTGGTCTACAGCCGCTCCGGATCTTCGCATCGGGGCGCCTACGACTGGTCTGCGCTTCAGGATGCGGCCCCCGAAACGCGCGAGAAATGGCTGGCGATCGCCGACCGCATGGCGCTCGCGGCCACGCCCGAAGACCTCATCATGGTCAAGTACACCTCGGGCAGCACCGGCTTTCCGAAGGGCGTGATGCTCCAGCAGGGCGGCTTCGTGGCGAACGGTATCCTGCATGCGCAGCGCACGGGTATGGGGCAGGGCGACACCTATTTCTCGATGATGCCGCTGTTCCACGCGGGGGGCAGCATCTACGGGCTGATGAGCATGCTGCCGCAGGGCGGTACACTGGTGTTCACCGAGGCTTTCGATGTCGATCTGGCGATCCGCCTGATCCAGCAGGAGCGCGCCACCGTGTTCATCGGCGTGCTGGGCAAGGAAGCCGTGATGGAGGCGCATGCGCGCGGCATCGTGCTGGACAGCCTGCGGCTGGCCCACGTGCACAACGAGGCGGCGCGCACGGTGCTTCCAAACGTCGAATTCGCGTTCTCCCCCTTCGGCCTGACCGAGACTTACGGTCCCTGCGCCATCACCGGACCGGCCGATCCGCGGGACAAGCACGCCAGCGGCGGTCGGCCGCTGCCAGGCAACGAGGTGCGCGTGATCGACCCGCGAACCGGGCTCGACGTCGCGCCCGGTCAGATCGGCGAGGCATGGGTGCGGGGCAACACCATGATCGGCTACTGGAACAAGCCCGAGGAGACGGCACGGGCACTGGATGCCGAGGGCTGGGTGCGCAGCGAGGACCTCGTCTCGGTCGATGAAGAGGGCTTCGTCACCTATCGCGGCCGGATCAAGCTGATGGCCAAAGTCGGCGGCGAAAACGTCAGTCTTGAAGAAGTCGAGCGGACCGTTTGCGAGCACGAGGCCGTCGAACACTGCGCCGCCGTGGGCGTCGAGGACGCGCGCAAGGTGGAAGCCGTGCGGATCTACATCGTCTGCCGGACGGACCGCCCGCTCAGCGGGGAGGACCTGCTGTCATGGCTGAAACCCCGGCTCGCGCACTTCAAGCTGCCGCGTGATGTGGTCTTCGTGGGCGACTTGCCGAGACTGGGCAGCGGAAAGCTCGATCGTATCGCTCTGGCAGCCTGGGCGCAGGAGAAAACACCGGCATAACACCCTGATTTTACGCCATTCCAATTCACAAAAACAACATGCCTGGGGAGGACATAATGAGGGGAATTGGTACGCTGCTGCTCGCGGGAGTCAGCTTTATGGGTCTTGTCGATCCCGCTCTCGCGCAGGAAACGGCAGAGAATTCGTCGTCGCAGTCCGCCATCGGCGTGGGCGAGATCATCGTCACGGCCCGCCGCCGCGAGGAGACGTTGCAGGACGTTCCGCTCACCGTTCAGGCCGTGACAGGGGCGGAAATCAGCAAGCTGAATGTCCGCGAGTTCAAGGAAATCCAGAGCCTCGTCCCGGGCCTGACGCTCGCGCAGGACCCGAACGGCATTGCCACGCGGGCAACGCTGCGCGGCATTGCCTACGACGTGAACGCCAGCGGCAACAATGGTACCATCGAATTCTATCTCAACGATGCCCCCACTTCGGCGCCGATCCTGTTCCAGTCGATGTTCGACATCGGCCAGATCGAAGTCCTGCGCGGGCCGCAGGGGACCTTGCGCGGGCGGGCGTCCCCCTCGGGATCGATCACCGTCACCACGCGCCGCCCTGATCTGATCGAGGTGGGTGGCAGCATCTCGGGCACGGTGAACACCTGGGGCGACGTGAACGGGCAGGCCGCGCTCAATATTCCGCTCATCAACGACAGGCTGGGTATCCGCCTTGCCGGCATCCTTGACGAAGGGGATGACAACCGCATCTCCAGCATCAACAATTCCACCGATCCATCGCGCCGCACCGAAGGCGGGCGCGTGTCGTTGCGGGCCGTGCCGTTCGATGCCCTGACGCTTGACGGGTCCTACACAACGACCTTGCGCAAGGCCGTGACGTTCGTGCAGGCGGAATCGCTCGACTACGCGGACCCGACGGCGGCGCCGTCCCCGATCCCCATCGCGCCCGGGGATCGTCTTTCGGTGATGTACGCGCCTTATACCTACCGGCAGGCCTTCACGGTCTACAACTGGTCCGCGCACTTGCAAGTGTGGGGACAGTCGGTGAACTATGTCGGTTCGCACAACCGGCAGGAGATCCACTCCAGCCAGACCAACGACCTTGGCGCGGCGCTGCCCGCAACGGTGCCGCAAGCGTTCCTCGACGCGGCGCAAGTGGCCGATATCACCGCGACGCAGACCAACCACGAATTGCGCCTCTCGTCCGACACCCGCATCGCCGGGATCTTCGATTACGTGGTCGGCGCTTTGTGGAACAAGAACGACAATCCCACGCTGCTGGACATCCAGACGCCGGTGTTCGCGGGGAGCACCGCCAGGCCGCTGCTGCTCAATCACACGTCGGTGCTGCGCACGGGGGGATCGTTCGAGCGGTCGTTCTTCGGCAACCTCACCGCGCATATCGGCGCGTCCACCGAACTGTCCGGCGGCATTCGGCGGATCCGCTATCATTCGACCGGCGGCCTCAGCACCAATGGCGTCGATATCCCCGCTGCCGACGAGGACCGGGTGCTCCACGCGACCATCTATTCCGCCTCGCTCAAGCACAACTTCACGCGAAACCTGATGGCCTATGCCAGCTTCGGCACCTCATGGCGGCCGGGTTCGGCCACCAACCCGGTGCAACTGCGCAACCAGTCCCAGCCCTATGGCCTGCTTGCCAGCCTCTATTACCCGGACCCCGAGAAATCGAAGTCCTACGAACTGGGCATCAAGTCTCTCTGGCTCGACGGCAAGCTGCGGGTGAACCTGACCGGCTATCACCAGACGTTCGACAACTTCGCTTACGCGGCACCGAACATCTTCTACATCTCCGACGTCGGCGGCACGACGGGCGTGCGGTCGATCACTACGCTCACGGTAGGCGTTCCCGCCAAGGTGGACGGCATTGAACTGGAAGTGGGCGGAACGCCGATGCGGGGCTGGGATATCGGGGCGAATCTGAGCTATGCCAACGGCCGGATCACCAACGCCACGATCCCGTGCAATCCCTACGCCGGTATTCCCACGGCGGCCGATATTCTGGCTGCCACGGGCGGCCAGCAAGTGGCCGTCTGCCAGGTCGACAAGTTGCGCTCGGGCACGAACTCGCCGTTCGTCGC
Organism: Novosphingobium sp. BL-S-32; assembly: GCF_056857055.1. Classification (NCBI taxonomy): domain Bacteria; kingdom Pseudomonadati; phylum Pseudomonadota; class Alphaproteobacteria; order Sphingomonadales; family Sphingomonadaceae; genus Novosphingobium; species Novosphingobium sp. BL-S-32. The sequence goes on from NZ_CM166477.1 coordinate 902,794, forward strand.
CACGCTTCAGTCGAGTTACGAAACCGGGCTGAGCAGCTCCATCGACGGGTATCTGCGCGGTCTGGTCACCTTCTACGGCAAGTCGAAGAACGATCCCACCAACCCGATCGACGACATCTCCGCCTATGGGCTCATCAATCTCTTCGCCGGCATCCGTGCGGAGGACGATAGCTGGGACATCGGGATCTATGCCAAGAACATGCTTGATACCGACCGCGTCCTGTCCCGCACGGCGACGGCGCCCGTCAGCGGCGCTTCGGTGGTGGGCGGAGTGGCGCCGGCAAGCGCCTATCGGAACATCAGCATGACCGCAGAGCGCGAAGTGGGCATTACCGCTCGCTTTGCGATCGGAAGTCGTTGAGTTCTTGTCATCTTGTCGGCTGCGGCGGCCGACAGGGGATATCGGCCGAAGGATGCACGCGATGACCTACCTCGGTGAACTCAGGACCAATGCCCGCACGCTGTTCGCGGCAAGCCTCGGCACCGGGGCCGGGTTGATGCTGATGAGCTATACGACCACGATTTTCGGGCCCTATCTCGTCAAGGAATTCGCCTGGTCGCGCTCGCAATTTGCGCTGATCGGCCTGTCGATGCTGACGACGCTGATCGCCCTGCCGTTCGTGGGGCGCTTCGCGGACCGTTTCGGCGTTCGGCGCGTGGCATTGGTGGGCGCGTTCGGCATTCCGGCCTGCCTTGTCGCCTACAGCCTGATGAACGGGGTGTTTCTGGTCTATTTCGCGATTTCCTGCTCGATCCTGATGCTGGGCAGCTTCACCAGTCCGGTGGTCTACACGCGGCTGATCGCGGCCAATTTCACGCGGGCGCGGGGGCTTGCCCTGACGATCGTGACGATTGCCCCGGCTATCCTGGGCGCCATCGCCGCGCCTGTGCTGACGACGGCAATCGACGCGTGGGGCTGGCGTGTGGGGTATCGTCTGCTAGCGGCCGGCGTATTCGCGTGCAGCCTTCTCGCCATCGCACTGATCCCGGCGGAGCAGGGGGCGGGAATGACCCCGACTTCCGTGCATGTCCAGACGCCGGCGCCGCGTGGCGACTATCGGTTGATCCTGTCGAGCAGCACGTTCTGGGTGATCTTCGCCGCCATGTTCCTCTGCACATTGCAGACCCCGCTTCATTCCTCGCAGATGGGGATGATGTTGCATGACAATCACCTCGGCAGCGGGTCGGTCGCGGCGATGATCTCGGTCTACGGGCTGGGGACCGTGGTCGGACGGATCGCCTGCGGGCTGGCGCTGGACCGGTTTCCGGCGCCTTACGTGGCGGCCGTCTCGATGATCGTGCCGTCGATCGGTTACGCACTGCTGGCCAGCCCGCTTGACCAGACCGTAGTGATCGGGATGTCCATGGCCATGATCGGCATCGCCGTCGGCGCGGAGGGAGATTTGCAGTCGTTTCTGGTGGCGCGCCATTTCGGCCTGCGCATCTTCAGCTCGACGCTCAGCTGCGTCTATGTCGGCGTTTTCGCCGCCTCGGCGCTAGGCGCGCTGGCGCTCAGCATTTCGCTGCGGCTGAGCAATACCTTCGCTCCGTTTCTGGGGCTGATGGCGGTGGCGGTCTTCGCGGGCAGCCTGCTGTTCCTCCTGCTGCCGAACAAGGGCCCGGCCTTGCGCATTGGCGATGAGGGCGATGTGCCGGGCGGATTGCCCGCCAAACTCGCCGCGGAGGCCGGGTGATGGCGCGCAAACCCACAGCGGGCCCCACGGCGGCAATCGTCGGCAGCGGAGCGACGCCCTATTACTTTCACGGCGAAAGCGCGCCGCAGACGCTGATCGAACTGATCGACAAGGCCGTCCTCGCCGCGCTGGCCGATGCCGGGCTCGGGATCGATGACGTGGACGGCCTAGCCTTCTTCGCCTTCGGCTTCGACACCGGCATGATTATCGAGCAGCTCGGGCTCAGGAACGTCACGTTCGCGCACTGCGTCTCGGCGTTCGGCGGCGGTATGGCGGGCATGCTCGATCTGGCCGAGATGGCGGTCGAGACCGGCCGCGCCCGGACGGTGGTGTGCATCGGCGCGACCCAACAGATCGGGCGCCGCGTCGGGCAGGCACTGGGCAACTTCGCGGCCAGCCCGGACAACGTGTTCCATCGGCTTGCCGGGCTTCAGGGGCCGGGGCAGGCGCTGGCGCTTCAGGCACGGCGCCATTGCCACGAATTCGGCACCCGGCGCGAGGCTTTTGCCGAAGTGGTCATGGCATCGCGTGCCGCCGCCGCCACGCGCGAGACCGCGTTTCGTCGCAAACCTGTCACGCTCGATGAATACATGGCCGCGCCGATGCTGGCCGATCCGATGTGCAAGTTCGATTTCTGCCTCGAAACCGACGGCGCGCTGGCCTTCGTGGTGACAAGCGCCGAACGCGCGCGGGACCTGCCGCACAAGCCCGTCTACATTGCCGGCGCCGCGCAGCACGGCAGCCGTGACTGGGGCCGCGCGTTCTTCTGGCTTGGCCAGACCGCCGAAGCGTTCGTCTCGGCTGGCGGCATGGATGTCTCGCGGCGGCTTTACGAACGTACCGGCATGGGCGCGGACGATATCGATGTGGCCTGCCTTTACGATCACTTCTCGCCCCTGGTCGTCATGCAACTGGAAGACTTCGGCTTTTGCGCGCGCGGCGAAGGCGGCCCGTTCGTGGAGAGCGGGGCCATCCGGCTTGGCGGCAGGATCCCGGTCAATCCGCATGGCGGGCATTTGTCCGAGGCCTATGTCGTGGGGATGACTCACATTCGCGAGGCCGTGGAGCAATTGCGCGGGGTTGCCGTCAATCAGGTCTCCGAAGCCCGAACGGCGCTGGTAACCGGCGGTCCCGCGCCCACTCCGATGACCGCCGCTATTCTGACGAACGCCCTATGACCCGCAGCATCACCCCGGATTTCTCCACTTTCGAAGTGCCCATGGACGCATGGAGCGAGCCGTTCTGGCAGGCCGGTGCGCGCGGCGAGACGCATATGCCGCGATGTCTTGCCTGCGGCACGTTCCGCTGGCCGGCGGGGCCGTTCTGTCCCGAGTGTCACACCCAGCCGGTCGAGTGGGTCGCGGCTGGGCAGGCAAGGCTCTATTCGTTCACGATCCTGCCCGTTCGCGGCGCCGAGCCCGACGCGCCGCCTGCATGGCGCATTCCCGCGCTGGTGGAATTCGATGCGGCGCCGGGCGTTCGCCTGGTGTCGGTGCTGGTCGATGCCGATCCGGCGCACGTGGCGATCGGAGACCGCGTCGAGGTGGTCTGGCAGCCGGCCGCCAATGCCAGCGTGCCGCTATTCCGCCGGGAGGGCGCAGAATGAGCGAACCGGACGATGCAGAGGTCTTTGCCCGTTATCCCGACGTCCACATCGATCGGGACAATATCGCCCATTACCGGGGGCTGATGTGCGGACGGCTGCTCATCAACCGGTGCTCGGACTGCGGCCACTGGATCTATCCGCACCGCCCGCTGTGCCCGGCCTGCCTTTCGTGGAACGTGGTGCCGACCGAAGTCAGCGGCCGGGGCAGCCTCTATATGTGGACGCTGATCTACCAATCGCGTGATCCCGACACACCGCTCTACGAGCCGATCCTGACGGTGGCGGTGGAACTGGCCGAGCAGCCGGGGCTCCGCTATCTGTCGCGTGTGGTGGGATGCCCGCCGGACGCGCTGCGCCACGACATGCCGCTGCGCCTGAAGTGGATCGAGGAAGCCGGTCGAAACTGGCCCGCTTTCGAACCGGCCGGCTGAGGGGATACCATGGCACGCAATCCTCTTCGCGATCGGGTCGCGATAGTCGGCATCGGCTCCAGCCCTTACGGGCGCGACTTGCAGCGTTCGGAGCTTTCGCTGGGGCTTGAAGCGGCGGTCAAGGCCATCGCCGACGCGGGCATAGACCGGCAGGAGATCGACGGCATTTGCGGTTCCGGCATGACCTCGCTGGCGATGGGAAATGCCGGATTCCTGAGCCTTCAGGGCGCGTTGGGGATAGAGCGCTGCACATGGGGCAAGAATGGCTGGCTCGGCTCGGCACTGGTCTACACGGTGGAGGCGGTGTTCTCCGGCCTGTGCGACATGGCGCTGCTGGTGCAGGCCAATGTGCGCTCGCCCGGCATGTCGCGCGCGGCCGCCCGCGACCCGTTCCGCGCCCGTGCGGCGCAGTTTGCGGGCATCGGCGGCGATGTGGGGCTGGGGGATTTCGCCAAGCGCTGGATCCACTCGGGCGAACCCTATGCCGCGATCATGCGGCGCTATTGCCACGATTTCGGCGTCAACAAGGACGCTTTCGCCATGCTCGCGGTGAACACCCGCAGCTATGGTGCGCTCAATCCCGAGGCGGTGTTTCAGTCGGCGCTCTCGCTGGAGGATTATCACGCCTCGCGCATGATCTGGGACCCGATGCAGGTGGCCGACATGGACGTGCCGTGCGACTGCGCCGAGGCGCTTGTCATCACCACGGCCGAGCGTGCGCGCGATCTTAATGTGAAGCCGGTTTTCGTGCATGCCGTGGCCCTGGGCGGCACGCGCATCGGCGAATATTACGAGAATTTCGCGGGCTGGCGGGACAATTCGTTCCAGGTTTCGATGTCCGGTCTGTGGGACCGCAGCGAACTGCGGCTGCCGGATATCGACCTGTTCTATCCCTATGACGGATATACGATGGACGCCATCGCCATCACCGAAGCTGCCGGTTACTGCGGCATCGGCGAGGCGACCGACTATTTCAGCACATCGTGGGACAGCACCCGCAATATCCTGATGCTCGACGGCCGCGTGCCCGTTCTGACCGATGGCGGCGGGCTTGCGCACGGCCGCGCGGGAGGGGCCAATCTCTATGCCGAGGCCGCGCGGCAACTGCGCGGAAATCTGGGCAATCGGCAGGTCCCCGGCGCGCAATCGGCGTTGATCGGCATCGGCAGCTTCTTCCACGATCCGGCGGCCGTCATCCTGCGCGCCTGAGCGCTGGATGGCATATCCGAGATTGACCCGACGTGGGGGGGCGATCTACCTGACTTTCACGCCATTTGTTGTCGCCATGTTTGGCTTCGGCGGAAAAGAATCATGAAAACAGGTGCTTAAAGGGAAGGCTGGCCTCGCGATGAAGACGACTCTGTTCCTTGTTATGGACATGATGAACGACCTTGTCGCCGAAGATGGCTTCAGCATGCAGACCTATGCCGCCGAAGTGCGCCGGCGCGGTGTGCTGGAGCATACCCGCGCCGCCATCGCCGCGGCCCGCGCGGCAGGCGCGTTGGTGGGCTACGTGCGCGTCGGGTTTTCGCCCGATTACCGCGAGGCGCCCGAAAGCTCGCCGATCTTCTCCGGCGCGCGCAAGAACGGGATTTTTCAGCTCGGCACGCCGGGCACCGAAGTCCATCCGGCGATCGCGCCGCAGCCGGGCGATTTCGACATCGTCAAGCACCGCGTCAGCCCGTTCTACGCCACCGCGCTTGAAGCGATTCTGCGCGCGCACAAGGTCGAGCGGATCGTGATGTCCGGCGTTTCCACGAATGGCGTTGTGCATTCCGGCGCGCGCGAGGCGCATGACCGCGACTACGAAGTGGTCATCCTTGAGGATTGCTGCGCCGGCGTCTCCGCGGACGAGCATATGCATGCTCTCGCCTGCCTTGGCCGCTTTGCCCGGATCGTCGAAAGCGGCGCGTTCGACTGGTCGGAATGACCTGAAAACGCCCGTTTTCGGGGCGTGACCTGAACGACACCTAACGTGACATGGGACATACCTGCGCGCCCTTTGCGCAGCCTTTACGCGCGCCTGCCGTCAGCGGGCAGTTACCGCCTCCGCGATCAATCGCGATCCGTCCTTCGCCGCCGCTGGACCTCGACCCCACCCGAAAATAATGCATTATCCATCATTGATGCAGATGCGGTGAGGGGAAGCCCCTTGCCCGATGGGAAAAGGGATCTCGAAATCATGGCTACCGTTACCAGCGAGAAGGAAGTCGGCGCCGCGCCCGCCGAAGGGAAGATCACCCCCGAGGCGATCAAGGCGGCCGAGAACATGATCGGCATGCAGCTCCGCCCTGAAGGCCCTTACCTTCAGGACGCGACCGAGGACACGATCCGCAACTTCTGCAACGGCATCGGCGATCTCAATCCGCTCTATCGCGATCTCGAAGTCGGCCGCCTGACTCGTCATGGCTCGATGCTGGCGCATCCGAACTTTCCGATGGCGTTCGGCTGGGTCGGTCGCACGCGCTGGGGTCTGCCGGGCGTCCACGGCTTCTACGCCGGGAACGACTGGGAAATGTTCCGCCACATCCGCCCGGGTGACCGCCTGACCGCCATCGAGCGCGTCGTCGGCGTCGAGGTGAAGGAAAGCCAGTTCTCCGGCACCCTCGTCCTCCAGTATGTCGAGGCCAGCTACTACAACCAGCGCGGCGAGCTTGTCGCCCGCGCGCTCGGCACCTGCACCCGCCACGAGCGCAAGGCCGCGCGCGAGGCCGGCAAGTATGCCGACATCAAGACCCACGAATATACGCCCGAAGAATTCGAGCACATCGATCAGGCTATTCTTGACGAAGAGAAGAACATTCGCGGCGGCAACGTGCGCTATTGGGAAGAAGTGCAGGAGGGCGAACAGCTTCCCGAAATCGTGCGCGGCCCGCTCAGCCTGATGGACACCATGGGCTTCCTGGTCGGCTGCGGTCGCGGTCATACCCACGGCGTGATCTTCAAGAACGCGGTGAAGCACCCGGGCCACTTCTTCCGCAACCCCGAAGCGGGCGGCGGCATCGAGTACACCGGCATCGGCCACCACCGCGAATCCACGGCCAAGGAAGTGGGCGTTCCGGGCGTCTACGATTACGGCCCGCAGCGTTCGGCATGGATGGCCAGCCTCATCACCAACTGGATGGGCGACGCCGGCTTCCTGAAGCGCATCAAGACCCGCATGAGCCGCTTCAACACCATGGGCGATTGCACCTGGGCGCGCGGCACCGTGACGCGCAAGTATATCAAGGACGGCCACGCTCTCGTCGATATCGAGATCAAGGGCGAGAACCAGCGCGGCGAACTGACCACACCGGGTCTGGCGACGGTGGTGCTGCCTTCGCTCGATCCGCAGATCAAGGTGTTCGTGGACGGTTCGGGCCTCGACCTCGAACTGCCGGTGGTACGCTGATGTCTTCCCCAAAACGGGGAGGGGGACCGCCCGCGCAGTGGGTGGTGGAGGGGGCTTGCGTCCTGACGCGATCTTGCTTGAGGACGCGACTCCCCTCCGTCAGCATTTCATGCTGCCACCTCCCCGGGACGGGGAGGACAAGATGACTGCGCCTCTCGATGGGCTCAGGGTCGTCGTCCACGCTTCGGGCGTGGCGGCGGCCTATGCGGCGCGCCTGCTGGGCGTGCAGGGGGCCGAAGTGATCTTCGTCGAACCGCCTTGCGGTTCGGTCCTGCGCGATGAACCTCCATTCGTTCCGTCAGGGGAGGGAGCGAAGCCCACTTCGGCCCTGTTCGCCTATCTCGCCGCAGGCGCCCGCAGCATGGTCTGCGATCTCACGGCGGACGAGGGGCAGGCCGCGTTGGGCGCCCTGCTCAGCGAGAGCGATATTTTCATCGACGATTCCCCGCTCGCGGGGAGGCAGGACCTGGGACTGGACGACCCGGCGCTTTCCGCACGCCATCCCCGACTCGTCCACGTCTCGGTCCTGCCGTTCGGCGCCCATGGTCCCAAGGCGCACTGGAAGGCGAGCGAGCTCAATCTCCAGCACGCCTCGGGCGAGGGCAACTTGCTGCCCAACGGCCTCTCGGTGGAGCTTTTCCCGGACCGCGCGCCGGTGAAGATCGCCGGGCACTTTGCTGAGATGCAGGGCGGCATCGCCGCTGCCCTTGGCGCCTTGTCGGCGCTCTGGGTGCGGGACGATCTGGGCGGCCAGTTCGTGGACATTGCCAGTCAGGATGCCTCCTTGGCCGTGGGCGCTTTCGCGATCCAGCGGCTGGGAGACGGGTCCATCGAGCACCGCGTCGAACGCTCGTTCCGTTACGGCGGCGTGGTCCCCTGCGCGGACGGTTTCGTGGAATTGCTGACGCTGGAGCAGCGGCAGTGGGATGGTCTAGTCAAGCTGCTTGGCAGCCCGCAATGGGCGCTCGATCCGGCGCTGGTGGATAGCCTTGATCGCAGCCGCCGGGGACCCGAGATCAACCGCCACATCCGCGAATGGGCCATCGTGCGCAAGGTCGACGATATCGTGGCGGAGGGGCAGAAGCTCTCGGTCCCCATCGCCCGCTACAAGACGCCCGCCGAAATCCTGCGGGGCAGTCAGGAACATCATCGCCGCCTGTTCCAGCCGGTGCCCGTTTCGGGAACCGGGCTGGTGAACATGCTGGTCTCTCCCGTCCACGTCGATGGCACGCCGCTTTCGCTGCGTGGCGGTCCGCCGGAACTTGGCGAAATGAACCACATCCCGGCCGAGGTGCTGTCATGACGCTCCCCTTGAAGGGTATCCGCATCGCCGATTTCACCGTGCACAACGCGGGGCCGTTCTGCACGCAATTGCTCTCGCAGCTCGGCGCCGAAGTGGTGAAAGTGGAAAGCGCGATGCGGCTCGATGCCTTCCGCAAACCGCACCCGGTCTATGGCCGCATGGGCCCGGCGACGTTCGATCAGGTCGCTTCCAACAAGCTTTCGGTGCGCATCAATCTGAAGAAGGCCGAGGGCGCGGCTTTGGCCAAGCGGCTCGTCGCCGTCTCGGACGTTGCGGCGGAAAGCTTCCGGCCCGGCGTGATGGACCGGCTGGGGCTGAGTTTCGCGGCCTTGCAGGCGGTGCGCCGCGATCTGGTGATGCTGTCGGTGTCCTCCTCCGGCCAGACCGGACCGGACAGCCACTTCGCCGGTTATGCGCCCCTGTTCGGTGCATGGGGCGGGCTGGGCGAACTGACCGGTTACGAGGACGGGCCGCCGGTCGAGATGCGCCATGTGATGGACCACACCGTCGGCATGAACGCTGCTGTTGCCGTTATGGCCGCGCTCCATCGCCGCCGGGTGACGGGCGAGGGCGGCCATGTCGATGTGGCCGCGCGCGAGGTTGCCGCCTCGCTGGTGGGCGAGGCGCTGTTGCTGGCCGCCGCGGGAGGAGAGCCCCGGCGTGCCGGCAACGACCATCCGCGCATGGCGCCGCACGGCGTCTATCCTGCATTGGGCGAGGATCGTTGGATCTCGATTGCCGTGGAAGATGACGCGCAGTGGCAGGCACTTTGCGCTGTGACCGGAATCGCGCCGGATGTGCGCTTTGCCAGCGAGGCGGGTCGTCATGCCCATCGCCGCGAACTGGATGGACTGGTTTCGGCCTGGACCGCGACGCTCCCGGCCGAGGATGCGGCGCGGTGGTTGCAGGCGGCGGGCGTTGCTGCCCATGCCTCGTGGACCACGCCCGAGATTGCCGCAGACCCCCACCTTCGCGCGCGCGGGGCGGTGGTCGAAGTCACCGAGCCGGACGGCAAGCGCCGTGCTGCGGTGGGCGTGCCGATGCGGCTGTCCAAGGGCGAAGATATCGGCATAGTTCGGGGCACCCCCGCGCTCGGCGAGCACGAGGATTATGTCTACGGCGAACTGCTTGGCATGGGCCGGGCGGAGCGCAATGCATTGGAAGAGGCTGAAGTGATCTATTGAAGACCTGATCGCAGGTACCTGAAACGCAAGAAGCAAGGACCTTGGGAAGATGACTGAAACGATACCCGTACTGGGTTTCATCGGGCTGGGCGTGATGGGCAGCGGCATGTGCGCGAATGCGGCGCGCAAGCATGCCGGGCCGCTCCACGCCTTCGACGTGAGTCCGGAGGCGCTGGCCGCGCAAGTCGCGAACGGAGCGATGGCGGCCGCCTCGATTGCCGATGTAGCGCGGGCGGCGCGCGTCATCTTCCTCTCGCTGCCCGGCGGCAAGCAGGTTCATGCGGTGTGCGAGGAGATCGCTGCCCATGCCGCGCCCGGCACCATCGTCGTCGATCTCTCCACCACCAGCGTGGCCGAGGCGCGCGCGGTGGCGGGCTTGCTGGCGGCCAAGAGCATCGCTTTCGCCGATGCGCCGGTGGCGCGCACGCGGCAGGCGGCCATCGACGGCACGCTCTCGATCATGGTTGGCGCGGATGAGGCGCTGTTCGCGCGGATCGAGCCGCTGCTGCGCTACATGGGATCGGACGTGACGCTCTGCGGCGATGTGGGCTGCGGGCAAGTGGTGAAGCTCATCAATAACACCCTGCTGTTCGAGCAAGTGGCCGCGCTGGCCGAGATGTTCGTCGTGGCGGAGCGTGCGGGCGTCGCTCCCGCCAAGCTGGTGGAGGCGGTTTCGCTGGGGTCCGGGGACAGCTTCGCGCTGCGCAACCATGGGCTGAAGGCGATGGTCCCGCGCCAGTTCCCGGAGAAGGCCTTTCCGATGCCCTATGCGGTCAAGGACCTGGGCTACACGATCGAACTCGCCGAGCAGATGGGCGTGGAGCCGCGCTTGCCGCGTCTTGCCGCCGAGTATTATCAGGCCGCCATCGATGCCGGGATCGGCCAAAGCTATTTCCCCGGGATCATCGAAGTGGTCGATCCGCGCACCGCAAAGGGGGCTTGAGCGATGGAATTGCGCAAGCTGGAATACCGCGTTGTCACCGATGGGCTGATCTTTCCCGAAGGCCCCATCGCCATGGCCGACGGCTCGGTACTGGTGGTGGAAATCAAGGGGACGCGGCTGATCCGCGTGCAGCCGGACGGGAGCAAGGAGGTCATCGCGCATCTGGGCGGCGGGCCCAACGGTGCCGCGATCGGGCCGGACGGGGCCTGCTATATCGCCAATAACGGCGGCTTCCACTGGATTACCGAGGATAATCAGGGCGTGAAGGGCTACAACCGCCCGCACGGCCGCGCGGCCGACTATACCGGCGGCGGCATCCAGCGCGTGGACCTCGAAACCGGGGAGGTGACAGCGCTCTACACCCATTGCGACGGCGTGCCGATCAACGGCCCCAACGACATCATCTTCGATGCGCAGGGCGACATGTGGTTCACCGATCACGGCAAGACCTACAACCGCGTGATGGACTGCGGTGTGCTCTATCATGCGGCGGCGGACGGTTCGTGGATCCGGCAGGCGGCGTTCCCGCTGATGACGCCCAACGGCTGCGGCCTCTCGCCCGACGAGAAGACGTTCTATGTCTCGGAGACCGAGACCGGGCGGCTGTGGCAATGGCCGATCCTGGCAGGCGGTGAGCTTGGCAAGAAGGCGTGGCCTTCGCCCAATGGCGGTACGATGCTGGGGCAGGCGACCGGCTACCAGCGCTTCGATTCCATGGCGCTGGAGGCGAACGGCAATATCTGCGTCGCCACGCTGGTGACGGGCGGGATCACCGTGTTCTCTCCCGAGGGTGAGAAGCTCGAATACTGGCAGGGGCCCGAGCCCTTTTGCACCAACATCTGTTTCGGCGGGCCGGACATGAAGACGGCGTGGATCACCATATCCGGCCACGGACTGCTGGTCGCCGTCGACTGGCCGCGCGCGGGCCTGCCTCTGCTCCATCAAAGGAACTGAACTTGAGCGAATTCGAAGACTGGATCGGCCGCAGCGTTTCGGTGACCGACGTGCTGGAACCCGCGCGCAGCAATGCCCTCGACGTGGCGCTGGGTGGAGACGGGGCCGGCAAGGCGGGCGACCCGCTGCCGCTACTGCACCACTGGCTCTATTTCTGGGACGTGAAGCCGCCGCAAGGCCTTGGTGCGGACGGGCATCCAGCCAAGGGCGGTTTCCTGCCGCCGGTGCAGCTGCCGCGCCGCATGTGGGCGGGCGGGCGTGTCTCGTTCGTGAAGCCGCTGCTGCTGGGGCAGACCGTCACCAAGACCTCGACGATCACGGCGATCAAGGAGAAGACCGGCAGCACCGGCAAGCTGGTCTTCGTCACGGTCCGCCACGATCTCGATGCGGGTGAGGGCATTGCCGTCAGCGAGGAGCAGGATCTCGTTTACCGCGAACCGGCCTCTGCCATGCTGCCCGCGCCGGTCGCCGCGCCTGCGCCGGATGTGGCCTGGCGCGAGGAGGTGAACCCGGATTCCGTGCTGCTGTTCCGTTACTCCGCGCTCACCATGAACGGCCACCGCATCCACTACGACCGCACGTATGCGATGGAGGAAGAGGCCTATCCCGGCCTTGTCGTCCACGGGCCGCTACAGGCGACGCTGCTGGTGGCGCTCGCCGCGCGCAGCCTCGACGCGCCGGTCACGGGCTTCGATTTCCGGGGCCAGCAGCCCGCATTCGACGGCGTGCCGCTCCACGTCTGCGGACAGACGACGGAAAGCGGCGCCGAAGTCTGGACGCAGCAGGGTGAGGCAAAGAACATGGTCGCCACCGTACGTACGTCGGTTCTGGCCGGGAGCGCATCATGACCGAGACTTACGGCCTCTTTATAGACGGCAAGTGGCGCCCGGCTTCCGACGGCGGCGCGCTTCCGGCGATCAATCCCTACGACCAGTCGGTCCATGCCCATATCGCCGTCGCCACGTCCGGCGATGTCGAGGATGCGATCTCCGCCGCGCGCCGCGCCTTCGATACCGTGTGGAGCAAGACCACGCCCGGCGAGCGGGCGAAACTGCTCAACAAGGTGGCCGACTTGCTTGATGCCGATGCAGACCGCATGGCGCTGCTGGAGACCACTGACAACGGCAAGGTGATCCGCGAGACGCACAACCAGATGGGCTATGCCGCGCGCATCTTCCGTTATTACGCGGGCTGGGCGGACAAGATGCATGGCGATGTCGTGCCGCTGGACCAGAAGGACACGCTCGATTTCGCGATCCGCGTGCCGTTCGGCGTGGTGGCCGCGATCACCGCGTGGAACTCGCCCGTCGCGATCCTGACCAACACGTTGCCCGCGGCGCTGGCGGCGGGCAACTGCGTGATCCTCAAGCCCAGCGAACATGCCTCCACCACCACGCTGGAAGTGGCCAGAATGTGCGAGAAGGCGGGCTTCCCGGCCGGTGTCGTGCAAGTCGTGACCGGCGCAGGGGACGTGGGGCGCGTGCTGAGCGAGAGCAAGCGGGTCGACAAGATCAGCTTCACCGGGAGCCCCGGCGTCGGCCGCCTGATTGCGCAGGCGGCGGGCGCGAACCTGAAGCCGGTAACGATGGAACTGGGCGGCAAGTCACCCAACATCGTGTTCGACGATGCCTACTTCGACTGCGCGCTGATCGGCGCGCTGGCGGGCATTTTCGGCGCCACCGGGCAGACCTGCATCGCCGGATCGCGCCTGTTGGTCCAGCGCGGCATCTATGAGCGCATGGTGGACGGCCTTGCCAAACGCGCGGCGCAGATCCGCATGGGCGACCCGCGCCTGCCCGAGACCGAGATGGGCACGGCCGCCAACCAGCCGCAGTTCGAGAAGATCCTCTCCTTCATCGAAGCCGCCAAGGGCGACGGCGCGCGCCTTGTTGCGGGCGGTGGCCGGGCCGAGGGTCCGGGGCTGGAGAAGGGCTTCTTCATCGAGCCGACCGTTTTTGCGGACGTGCGCAACGACATGAAAGTCGCCGCCGAGGAGATCTTCGGCCCGGTGCTGTCGATCATTCCCTTCGAGGATGAGGACGAGGCGGTCCAGATTGCCAACGACACGCCTTATGGGCTGGCGAGCGGCGTCTGGTCCGAGAACATCAGCCGCTGCATGCGGATGACGCGGGCGATCCAGTCGGGCGTGGTTTGGGTCAATACCTACCGTGTGGCCGCTCCCCAGGCACCGTTCGGGGGGATGAAGGATTCCGGCTTCGGGCGCGTGCGCGGGGAGGCGGGGATTCTGGAGTTCACCCAGACGAAGAATGTGTTCATCGACTTTTCGGGCGACCGGCGCGATCCGTTTTCGATGAAGTTCTGAGGGCGCGCGCAACCAAGCTCCTCCCCTGCAAGGGGAAGGGGACCGCCCGAAGGGTGGTGGAGGGGTGTCGCGCCCTCAGTAGAGAGCCACGCCGAAAGCTGGACACCCCTCCGTCAGCCCTAACCGGCTGCCACCTCCCCTTGCGGGGGAGGAAAACGGGGGCTTGTCACCTTCCCCGGCGGGGGGATCTCAGCTCACCCCAACCCGAACCGCCGCGAAACGCCGATGGCATCGAGGAACGCCTCGTCATGGCTCACCACCAGCAGCGCGCCGTCGTAAGCCCGCAGGCCCGCCTCCACGGCTGCAATGGAATCGAGATCGAGGTGGTTGGTCGGCTCGTCCAGCATCAGCAGCGGCGGCGGTTGAACCCCGCCGAGCACGCAGGCCAGCGCCGCGCGCAGGGTCTGGCCGCCGGAGAGCGTGCCGACCACGCGGTCCGCCGCCGAGGCGCGGAACTGAAAGCGTGCCAGCGCGGCGCGGCGGCCGTTGTCGTCCATGCCCGGATTGAGCCGCGCGAAGTTCTCGACGATCGATGCAGCGGGATCGAGCAGCGAGAGCCGCTGGTCGAGGAAGGCGAACGGCACCAGAGTCCCGGCGCTGCCCGACCACGGCGCACTGCGCCCGGCAACGAGCGCGAGCAGGGTGGACTTGCCCGCCCCGTTCGGCCCGGTGACGGCAGCCCGCTCGGGCCCGGTGAGGGCAAGGTTCACGCCCTTGAGCAGTGGCACGCCTGGTTCATGGCCAAATGTCGCGCCGCGCACATCCAGCACGCGCTGCCCGGCGGCAAGCCCGGTCGGCGCCAGTGTGACGGAAAGCGTCTCCAGCCGCTCGACGCGCCCTTTCGCGTCCTCCAGCCCTTGCGAGGCCGCCTGTTCGATGCGGTCGGCCAGGCGGGCATTGTCGCCGCCGCTCTTCTCCGCCCGGTCGCGCCGGGCGCCGGCAAGGATGCGGGGCATGTCTCCCCGCGCGGCCTTGCGGCTGCCCGCCGCATCGCGCCGCTGCTTGCGCTCGACAGCGACTTGCGCCTTGCGCTTGACCTCGGAAATGCGCCGTTCGGCCGCGGCAAGATCCTGTTCGGCGGCGGCGAGTTCCACGGCCTTGCGCTCGCGATAGGCGCTCCAGTTGCCGCCGTAGCGCGCGGCGCCCAGCGTGGTTATCTCGACAATGGCATCCATCGCTTCCAGCAGTTCGCGGTCATGGCTGACCACCACGGCGCCCGCGCGCCAGCCTTCCAGCAATTCGCGCACCGCGCGGCGCCCCTCGCGGTCGAGGTCGTTGGTCGGTTCGTCCAGCAGCAGGAAATCAGGCCGCGCGAAGACCGCGCCCGCCAGCGCCACGCGCGTACGCTGCCCGCCGGAAAGCGCGGCAAGCCGGGTTTCGGGCGCCATGTCGAGACCCACTTGCGCCAGCGCTTCGGCAAGGCGCGCCTCCAGCGTCCAGTCGGCCTCGGCCAGTTCGTCGAGCGTGGCGGTGCCCGCCTCCGCGCGCCGCAGCACGGCAAGGGCCGGGGCGATGTCCATGAGATCGGCAATGGTCTCTTCGGGCGAGACCTGGACGATCTGCCGCATCGTGCCGATGGTTCCGGAACGGATCACCTGCCCGCGCTCGGGTTCGAGCGTGCCGGTCAGCAGGCGCAGCAGCGTGCTCTTGCCCACGCCGTTGCGGCCAACGATCCCCGCGCGCTCGCGGCTGAAGTCGATGGAAAGGTGCGTGAGCACGGGCTGACCGTCGGGCGTGGACCACGAGACGTCGGCAAGCGAAAGCGAAGATACGATTCTGGAAGGCGCAGGCATGGGGATTCCCTGAAGGCAAGGCGGTTGGGGCGTTGCGGTCAGGGGCGGATCACATGCGGCGAATCTCTCGTCAGTTCGTTATTGAATGGTCGTTCCAATAACCTTATATGCGGCGCATGGCAAGACCCCGCACTTTCGATGTCGACGCCGCCCTCGATGCGGCCATCGCTGTATTTCAGGAGCATGGCTTCGAAGGCACTTCGGCGCAGATGCTGGTCGCGGCGATGGGGATCGGGCGGCAGAGCCTTTACGATACGTTCGGGGACAAGTGGCAGCTCTACCAGCAGGTCCTGCGCCGTTACGTCCTGGCGGAGGGGCAGGCCCACCGCGCCGCCCTGCGCACTGGGCCTCGCGCGGTCGACGGGATCGAGGCGATGGTAGCGCGCGTGGTGCGCGAGGCGGCGGTGCCTTGTCTGGGTGTGGGCTCGATTGCGGAATTCGGCTGCTCGCATCGCGAACTCAACACGATCAATGCCGCTGCCGACCGTGCCTTGCGCGCCGGGTTGATCGAGCGGATCGAGGCCGCGCAGGCTGAGGGCGATCTGGCCGCAACGCTCGATCCCGATGCGGCGGCGACTTACCTTATCGCCAGCTTTGCCGGTATCCGCCTTGCCGCGCGGGGCGGCGCGGAGGGTGCGCAACTGGATGCGCTCGGCGGCATGGTCATGCGCGCGCTGCGCTGATCCGGCCGCCCCTTTCTTTGATTTATTATGGAACGATCGTTCAAGAAAGGAATCAAGATGCAGGCAGTAGTGATGAACGGCATCGGCGGCGCCGACCGGCTGGAATTCGTGGAATGGCAGGAGCCGGTGCCCGGCCCCGGCGAAGTGCTGGTCGAAGTGGCGGCCGCAGGTGTCAACTTCATGGACATCGGCGTGCGGCAGGGCATGGCCTGGAACGAGACGCCCGATCCCAAGGTGCTCGGCGTCGAGGGCGCGGGCCGGGTGATCGCGCTGGGCGAGGGCGTCGGTGATTTCGCGGTGGGTGACCGGGTGGCGTGGGTCTACCTTCCCGGCAGCTATGCGCAGCGCGTGGTCGCGCCGGTCGATGCGCTGGTCCGCGTGCCGGATGTGATAGACGGCCGAACCGCTGCTGCCGTGATGATGCAGGGCCTTACCGCAAGCCACTTCGCGACGGACTTCTATCCGGTGCAGCCCGGCGATGTGGCGCTGGTCCATGCCGCGGCGGGCGGGTTGGGGCTCTTGCTGACGCAGATCGTCAAGCTGCGCGGCGGCACGGTTATCGGCCGCGTCTCCCGCGCGGACAAGGTCGCCGCCGCGCGCGCGGCCGGGGCCGATCATGTCGTCGTCGATGCGGACGGGAATTTCGCCGAAGAGGTACTGGCGCTGACCGGCGGGGAGGGCGTGAACGTGGTATTCGACGGGTCGGGCCCCGCCACTTTTGCCGGGTCGCTGGCAGTGCTGCGCCGTTCGGGGACGTTCTGCTGGTACGGCCCGGTGCTGGGCGGGCCGGGGCCCATCGACGTGATGAGCCTGCCGAGGAGCATCAAGCTGGGTTATGCGGTCTTCTCCGACCACATCGCAACCCCGGCGCTACTGCGCGAGAAGTCGGCGCAGCTGTTCGACTGGATCGCGCAAGGCAAGTTGAAGATCCACATCGGCGCGACCTATCCGCTGCGCGATGCGGCGTGGGCTCACACGGACATGGAGGGTCGCCGCACGACGGGCAAGCTGCTGCTCATTCCCTGATCCGTGAACCGACCCCCGGCGGTGGAGGCGTCGCCGGGGCAGTCGGGTTCAGTGCAGCGTCTTCTCGAGTTGTTTCTTGGCCGCGTCGCGACGGGTGCGTTCGTCCAGAACGAGGCGGTAGGCGATGTAGTACTTGTAGATATTGCTGACGTAAGTGGGCGTCTCGACGCCGATCTTCTCCATGGCGACGCGCTCGACATTGCCGAACCAGACGTTCGGGTTGAGGCCCCGCTCCGCGGCGATCTGGCGCAGTTGGCGAATGCGGCCGGCGCCGGCGTTGTAGGCGGCGAACGTGAACAGTCCCTTGTTGAGATCGTCCATCGGCTCATTTTCGAAGTAACGGTTGCGCATGAAGCGCATGTATTTCACGCCGGCGTGAATATTCGGCTCCAGCTTGCGGATGTCGCCGACTTCCTGCTCGGCGCCCGTGGTGGGCATGAGCTGCATGACGCCGATCGCGCCGACATGGCTCTTGGCATCGTTGTTGAGGTGGGACTCCTGATAGCCCTGCGCGGCCATCAGCAGGAAATCGAACTTGTACTGGCTGCCGTACTTGCGAAACAGATCGACCATGGACAGGAATTTCTGGCGCTGGTCCGTCGATGTCGCGTCGGTGACGAACTGGGTGTTCTGGAGGTAACGCTTGCTCAGCACCCGGCCGATGACGGAGTTGAGGCCGTCCTTGGCGATGAAGCCGTTGAGCGCGGTACGCAGCTGCGGATTGCCCTTGCGCACGGCGACGGCCAGATTTCCGCCGGTCCGCAAGGCGATATCCTTGTGAATATCCAGCTTGGGCAGGACCTGATGCCAGAAATTCGCGAGATAGTCGTCCACCACGGTCGCGGGGACGAGGCCGGCATTGACCATTTCGAGTATATCGTCGTCTTCAAGCGTCTCGGGCGCCGCCTTGATGTCGACCGGTTTTTTCCCCTGCGCCACAAGGCGCTGGTTGAGCGCTTCCAGACTGTTGAAATAGCTGGAACTCTTCCGCACGAAGACTTGCCGTCCCGACAGGTCTTCCAGCGAACGGACCGGCGGGGTGCCGGGCGCAGTGACCAGAAGTTCGCTGACGTTCCGGCGCGTCGGATCGGTGAAGTCCACCAGTTTCTGGCGTTCCGGCGTAGTGGTCAGCTGGCCGATGACGAAGTCCACTTTCCCGTCGCGCAGGGCCGGGAGCAGCATGTCCCGTTGCATCGGAATGGGGATGACGTGCACTTCCGGGTTCTTGGGCGGCCCGTATAGCTTGTTGAGCCGGTCCTCCATCAAGGTAATGTATTCGTAGGACAATCCCTTCTGGGAGCCTTTGTCGATGAAGTAGAACGATCGGTTGTAGGTGACGCCCACACGAATGATGCGGCGCTTGATCATTTCGTCGAGGTCGCCGGTGAAGGGTTTGTCGACTAGGGAGCGCAATTCGGGGGGAAGGGCCACTTCGGAGCGCGGAACGTCGTCCTTGACGGCCTGCTCCTGCTTCTGTTGTTCGGACGGGGTGGCCGATTTCTTCTGGTTACAGGAACTGGCCAGCGTCAGGAGGATCAGGGCCGCGATACGGAGGCGGCCCGAACGGCGGAGTTCGCTGCGGGTAAGGTCGGCTGGCGGGCTCTTTCGCATGGCGTTTTCCTGGCGGTCCCGGTGACTATCTCAGCATATGTCCCTATCCGGCGGGCCTGTGCATCCGGATTAACCATGAGGCGGCGTGGGTTGTTGATGTAGAGCGGAAATTTCGGCGGCGCTCAGCGATCGTCGGCGGCGTCTCCGCTGCCATCGACGATGGCTTGCAGCGATCGCGCCAGCCAGCGCAGCGAGTGTTCGGGAATCGGCCCCTCGTGCAGGCCCTGCATCTGGATCGCGAAGCCGCTGAGCAGCGCGAACATGTCCATCGCGCGCTCGGCGGCATGGGGAGGGCCCAGCCATTCCATCAGCGGCTCGATCATCTCCCGGCGCGAGACGCGCATGGCCACTTCGCGGGATTCGGGATGGGCCAGCGCGAGCACCAGCATCACGGTGATGTCGGCATTGCTGCGATCGGGGATCAGCCGGGCCATTGCTTCGCCGAACCCGGCCTTTTCCTGGCTGAATACCGTGTTGGCCCGCACCACATGCATCAGCGCATGTTCGAACAGGCGGGCCTTGGTGCCGAAGTATTTGCTGATGAGCGATGGCGCCACGTCGGCGCGTTCCGCAATTTCGCGCAGGCTGGCCTGCGCATAGCCGAGCCGTGCAAACGTCGCGGCGGCGACGGTAACAATGCGCTCCTGTGTCGCGGCCAGGTTGCGGCGCTTCGGAACGATCGGTTTGTCCATTGCGGACGGCCTATCCATCATCCCGGGCGTTGACAAGATGCACTAAGTGGCCGACTGACCACTTATGCGGAATCGCGTTCGTCGATGCGGCTTCGCATGCTGCCAAAGCCGGGAGAGGTTACGTGCAGGACACCAGCAGCAAGCGTACTTATTGCCGCGTCTGCACCAATCAGTGCGGCATGGTGGTGGAACTGGAAGACGATCGGATCGTCAAGGTCAGGGCGGACCGGGACCACCCGCTCAGCAAGGGTTACAGCTGCCCCAAGGGGCGCGCGCTCGGCGGCATTCACCACCATCCCGATGCGATAACCCGGCCGATGATGCGCAAGCAGGGCGTGCTGGTGGAAGTGGACTGGGAGGAATGTCTGGACGACATCGCCCAGCGGCTGCGCGCGGTGATCGATGCGCACGGCCCCGGCGCGGTGGGCGTCTATTTCGGCAGCGGGCTGGGCATGGATGCTTCCGGCTATCACATGGTCGATGCCTTCCATAAGGCGCTCGGCACGGCGCCGAAGTTCTCGCCGCTGACCATCGATGGCACAGCCAAAGTCTTGGTGGCGACCATGGTCGGCGGCTTCCCCGGCCTTTCTCCTAAGACCGACAACGACGATGTGGAGATGCTGCTCTATGTCGGCGTCAATCCCATGGTCAGCCACGGCCACAACACTGGCATGTTCAATCCGGCAGGCCCGATCCGCGCGGCGGCGAAGCGGGGCGAGGTCTGGACGATCGATCCGCTCTTCACCGAGACGGCGAAGTTCTCCACCCGCCACATCGCACCCTATCCGGGCAGGGACTATGCGATCCTGGCGTGGCTGGTGCGCGAAATTCTGGATGGCGGGCCGATGGACCTTGCGCAGCCGGTGCAGGGGCAGGAGGAACTGCGCGCGGCACTCGCCGGGTTCGACCGGGCGAAGGCGGCGGCTATCGCGGGGGTGCCGGAGGAGGATCTGGCCGATCTGCTTGCGGCGATCCGGCGCAAGGGGCATGTCGTGGTCGAGACCGGTACCGGGGTGACGATGGCGGATTCCGCCAATGTCACGCAGTGGCTGGCCTGGGTGCTGATGATCCTGACGGGCCGTATGAACCGCAAGGGCGGGGCCTGGTTCCATCCCGGCTTCATCACCTGTTACGACAGTTTCGAACTCCCGGTGATGGAGCATCCCTTCACGCCCGGCGCACCGACGATGCCGGAAGTGAACGGGATGATCGGCGACTGGCCCTGCGCCGCGCTGCCGGGCGAGATCGCCGCCGGAAATATCCGGGCGATGATGAACTTCGGCGGCAGTCTGCTGCGCTCATTTCCCGATACCAATCTGCTCCGGCGCAATCTCGAAACGCTGGACCTTAATGTCACGTTCGAGATCATCGCCAACGAGACGACCGCGCTTTCCACCCATGTCCTGCCGACCAAGGATCAGGTTGAGCGGGCGGATATCTCGTTCTGGGATACGCTCGCGGGCAGCGTTTCGCTACTCTACACGCCGCCGGTCGTGGCGCCGCAGGGGGAGCGGCGCTCGGCGTGGTGGGTGATCGCGCAGCTCATGAAGCGCGCTGGCATGCCCGTCGCTCCGCATGTGCCTGCCAGCGATCTCGACGCGGGGGCGGACGATGCGATGCTGGCATCGCTGATGCCCTATGCGCGCGCCGGTTTCGACGAACTCGCGCGCGAGGGCGCGATCACGAAACCGCTGGAATTCCCCGGAAAATGGGTGGACGACCATGTCGATCGCATGGGCGGCTGGCGTTTGGCGCCCGAGGTTCTCGTGGCTACCTGGCACGCGTTGCTGAAAGACGACGAGGCCCGGATCGGGCGCGCGCACCCGCTGTGCTTCATTTCCCGGCGTCAGCGGCGCAAGCTCAATGCCGCGCTCAGTTTCCTGGGCAGCCCGGCCGACATCATTCTCCATCCGCGCGACGCCGAAGCCTACAGGATCGTGCATGGCGATCCCGTGCGCGTGTCCACGACGCGCGGCGAAATCGTGCTGACCGCCAATGTGAGCGACACGATCCGCCCCGGCGTCGCCTCGATCCCGCACGGGCACGAGACGGCCAATGTCAATCTCCTGACCAGTACCAGCGAGGTCGACCGGACGACCGGGATGGTGCGCTACACTGGCATTCCGATAGAGATCGCGCCTGCCTTGGGCTAGGCCCTCGGTGCTCGCGTCCCGCGCGACCGAGGGTTTATACCGATGGGAGCGCGCTGCCTTGTCGCTAGTTTTCCTTCGTCTCCGAAGGAGGAAACGATGCCCGCCACCGTGTGTCCGATGAAGATCATCGAAGGCCGTGCCCACCGGACGAATTCACTGCGGGGAGAACCGCGATGACGGAGTCCGCTCACAAGCCCATGCGCCCGTCGGATCTGGGCGAGCTGCGCACGGTCATGGCGGCGGACCGGACGCTGATGGCGTGGATACGAACCGCGCTGTCGATGTTCAGCTTCGGCTTCACGATCTACAAGGTCTTGCAGTCGATGGCGGAGGCCGGGACCATCGCCTCGTCCCGAAGCGCGCAGACCGCTGGGCTGGTGCTGGCGGGTCTGGGCGTCACGGCGATCCTTCTGGGCTCGTTCGGCTATTGGCTGACACTGAAGGATCTTCAGAAAGTGGGCGAATTCCGGCTCGGCCGCCCGGTGCTGGTCATGGCGGCGATCATGTCGGTTCTGGGCATCCTGCTTTTCATCGGCATCGCCAAGCGGGCGGTCTAGCGGTTCCGACTTCCCGCGCGATAACGCCCCGGCGTTTCGGGATCGGGCCGATGGTGGGCTAGGCTCACGCATTGACGCCGAAAGGCGAAAAACCGGACAAGGTCGTACGCATGGAATTTCCCGCGATCGGAGACGCTGAGACTCGCGAGCATGCCGCGCTTCGGGGCACCGTTACGGTCAAGGATCTGGCGCGATGACGGCTGGAATCGGCCGGGTTGGCGTGTGGTCGCTCGAACTGCGTTTCGGAGATCGCGACGCGGCGAGTGCCGCCGCTGCGGAACTTGAGGCGCTGGGCTATTCGGCGCTGTGGGTGCCCGGCGGCATTGGCGGCGACATTACCGGCGATATCGACCATCTCCTCGACGCCACCACGCGCGCGACGATTGCGACCGGAATCCTCAATATCTGGAAGCACGATCCCGTAGAGATTGCCGACTGGTGGAAGGCCTTGCCTGAAGACAGGCGTGCGCGCGTGCTGCTCGGCCTCGGCGTGAGCCATGCGCATATCGTGGGTGAGGCTTACGCAAAGCCGCTTGCGGTGATGCGGGACTATCTCGACCGGCTGGACGAAGCCGGCCTGCCGTCCGAGGCGCGCTGTCTTGCCGCGCTGGGGCCGAAGATGCTGGAACTTGCAGGTGCGCGCACGCGCGGCGTCCATCCCTATCTGGTGACGCCCGCTCACACCGCCATTGCCCGCGAAGCCGTGGGTCCGGACAGGCTGGTCGCGCCCGAGCAGGGCGTGATCCTCGAAACCAATCCCGAGCGCGCGCGTACCATCGGCCGCGCGGCGCTCGCGAATTACCAGACTTATCCGAACTATCAGAACAACTGGCGGCGACTGGGCTTTACTGACGAGGAAATCGCGTCGGCCAGCGACCGCCTAATCGATACGCTGTTCGCCTGGGGCGATGCGGAGGCCATCGCCGCGCGCGTGAACGAACACTTCACCGCCGGAGCGGACCATGTCTGCATTCAGGCGATCACCGGAGCCGGCCTCGATATGGCGCCGGCGCTTGAGGTATTACGGGAATTGGCACCAGCACTGCACTGAGGCCGCGAGAGGATGCAATGACATATCTGGGTGAGCTGCGCCGTAACTGGCGACCGCTGTTGGCCGCAACGATCGGCATGGGTAGCGGCATGTCGCTGGTGGGCGTTATCACCAGCACCATCGCGCCGTCGCTGGTGGCGGACGTGGGCTGGTCGAAGGCCGATTTCGCAATGGTGGGCAGCCTTGCGCTGATCATGTCGTTCGTCTTTCCGTTCATCGGGCGGCTGACCGATCTGTTCGGCGTTCGCCGCACGGCGCTGATCGGGCAGGTCGTGCTGCCGCTGGTCTATCTGGCCTATAGCCTGATGGACGGTCGGCTGGGCGTCTACATGGTGATCTTCGCGGTCCAGAGCGTGATCTGCGTGACGACCACGTCCACCGTCTACACGCGCCTGCCGGTGCAATATGTGAAGAACGCGCGTGGTCTGGCGCTGGCGATCGTCGCGTCCGGCCCGGCGCTGGCGGGCATCGTCATCGCGCCGCTGCTCAACGACTATGTCGAGCTTCACGGCTGGCGTGCGGCCTATCAGGCGGTGGCGATCTTCACCGCGATTGCCGGTCTGGCGACATTCCTGCTGATCCCTGCCAGCAGCGCGCCCGCAAAGTCCGGCACGGCGGCGCCCAAGCGCCGCGCGCGTGAGGACTATCCGGCGATCTTCCGCATGCCCGCTTTCTGGATCCTGCTGGGGGCGATGCTGCTCTGCAATCTGCCGCAGACCATCATCCTCGTTCAGCTCAAGCTGCTGCTGCTGGCCAACGGCGTTACGGGCGAAGGCGCGGGGGTCATGCTCAGCACGGTGTCGGTGGGCATGCTGGCCGGGCGCTTCGTCACCGGCGTCGCGCTGGACCGGTTCCCGCCCTATTTCGTGTCTTTCGTCAGCCTCGCGCTGCCAAGCCTGGGTCTGTTCATCATCGCCTCGAGCCTGGACGCGCCGGCGGTCCTGACCGCCGCCGTGTTCTGCCTCGGCTTCGCATTCGGTGCCGAGGGTGACATTGTCGCCTTCCTCGTTGCCCGCCACTTCGGCGTCGAGATCTACAGTTCGACGCTTGGCCTGCTGACGGCGGCGATGTCGTTCTCGACCGCCGCGGGCGCGGCGCTGCTGAGCTATACGCTGGCCCGTACGGGTGGTTACGAGACGTTCCTGGTGATCGTCGGCTGTGCGGTGCTGGCCGGGGCAGCGATGATCCTGCTGCTCGGCCGCGCCGCGCCGGTGCGGATTCCGGTTGCCGAGGGATTGGCGCCGCGCGCGTCTTGACCAGGTGCTTCTCTTCGCCCTATTTGATGGGTGGGACGGAGGCACTATTGTGCGGCGCAGGCGGTTCTTGAACGCCTGCTGCCCGTGCGTGCATCCAAGGACATCCGTACATGACCGATATCAGCAAGGCCGGCAGCTACGTTCTGGGCGATCGCAGCGTGCGGCGCATGGGCTATGGCGCCATGCAACTCGCGGGCCCCGGCGTTTTCGGCCCGCCGCGCGACCATGACGCCGCCGTGCGCGTGCTGCGCGACGCGCTGGAGGCCGGCGTCAACCACATCGACACCAGCGACTTCTACGGACCCCACGTAACCAACCGGATCATCCGCGAGGCGCTTCATCCTTATGCCGACGATCTCGTCATCGTCACCAAAGTGGGCGCGGTTCGCGGCGAGGACGCCTCATGGATGCCCGCGCAGAGCCCGGCGGAGCTGGGTCAGGCGGTTCACGACAACTTGCGCAATCTCGGGCTCGACGTGCTCGATGTGGTGAACCTGCGCGTCATGGGCGATGTCCATGCGCCCAGCGAGGGATCGATCGAGGCGCAGTTCTCCGCGCTGGCGGAACTGCGCCAGAAGGGCCTGATCCGCCATCTGGGCATGAGCAACGCGACCGCCGCGCAGATCCAGGAAGCACAGGCCATCGCCCCGGTCGTCTGCGTGCAGAACCTCTACAACCTCGTCACCCGCACGGACGAGGCGCTGGTCGATAGCCTAGCGGCGCAGGGCATTGCCTATGTGCCGTTCTTCCCGCTCGGCGGCTTCACGCCGATCCAGTCGCAGGCCCTCTCGGACCTTTCGGCGGAACTGGAGGCGACACCGCTGCAACTGGCGCTGGCGTGGCTGCTGGCACGCTCGCCCAACATGCTGGCGATTCCCGGAACCTCCAGCCCGGCGCACCTTGCGCAGAACCTTGCGGCAGCCGAACTCGAACTCACGCCCGAGGTGATGGCGCAACTGGAGCAGATCGCCGCAGATTGATCGGTGGGCCGGGCGTCAGACCGTCACTTCGGCGGCCTGACGTCCCGCCTCTCCGAAGACCCGCAGGTAGCGTTCGATCTCGGCCGGATCGCCAGTGGCCTTGGCGGGGTTGTCCGACAGTTTGACGGCGGGCCGCCCCTCGGCCTCGGTCACCTTGCAGACTAGCGAGATCGGGTCGAGCCCGTCGGTCTGGAACGGCGCGCAGCCCCGAAAGTCGTTGGTGAGGTTGGTCCCCCAGCCGAAGCTCATGCGCACGCGGCCGTGGAAGTGGCGGTAAGTGGCCTCGATGCTGTCCACGTCCATCCCGTCCGAGAAGATCAGCAGCTTTTCGCGCGGGTCGCGGCCCTGTTCCTGCCACCAGCGGATGATCTGCTCGCCGCCTTCGATGGGCGGCGCGCTGTCCGGGCGGAAGCCGGTCCAGTCAGCCACCCATGCAGGCGCGTTCCGCAGAAAAGCGGCAGTGCCGAACGCATCAGGCAGGACGACCAGCAGGTTGCCGGCATAGTGGTCTTGCCAGTCGCGCAGCACGCGGTAGGGCGCTTCGGCCAGCGCCGCATCGTCGGGCGCCAGCGCGGCGAGCACCATCGGCAGTTCGTGGGCATTGGTGCCGATTGCCTCAAGATCCGCATCCATCGCCAGCAGCACATTGGAGGAGCCGATGAAACGCTCGCCAAGGCCCTCTTTCAGCGCTTCGACGCACCAGCGCTGCCACAGGAAGCCATGGCGGCGGCGCGTGCCGAAGTCGGAGATGACAAGGTCGGGCAGCTTGCTGAGCCGTTCCACCTTCTCCCACAATTTGGCCTTGCCGCGTGCATAGAGCACGTCCAGCTCGAAACGGCCGCGTCCCTTCATCGCCGCGCGCGAGCGCAGTTCGTTGATGATCGCCAGCGCCGGGATTTCCCACATCATCGTGTGCGTCCAGGGGCCGTGGAAGCGCAGTTCGTACTGCCCGTCGACCTTGCGGAGATCGTATTCGGGAAGCTGGAACGTGGCGAGCCAAGCGATGAAATCCGGGCTGAACATCTGCCGCTTGCCGTAGAAGCTGTTGCCCGCCAGCCAGATCAGCTCCTTCTTGCCGAACCGCAGCGAGCGCGCATGATCGAGCTGGGCGCGCAGCTCCTGCTCGTCGATCACCTCGGCAAGGCGGACCTTTTTCGTGCGATTGATCAGCTCGAACGTCGCGTGCACGTCCGGATGAAGCTGGCGGACCATCTGCAACATCAGCAGCTTGTAGAAATCGGTATCGAGCAGGCTGCGCACGACCGGATCGAGCCGCCAGTTGTGGTTGTACGTGCGCGTGGCGATGTCGGTATAGACCATGGGAAACCTGTTCAGCCGGAAATGGGAAGACTGCGAAACCGGAAGAGTTCGGCGGGGCGGAAGGAGGAGCCGGTCTCGCGCTCTCCGGTCGGCTCCAGCCAGCCCCGGTCGAGCATGCGGCGGCGGAAGGCCGGCTTGTTGAGCGGCACGCCCAGGATCGCCTCGTGTACGTCCTGCAAGGCGCGCAGGGTAAACCGCTCGGGCAGGAGCGCGAAACCAACCGGCGAACAGTCGATCTTGCCGCGCAGACGCTGCACGGCAAGGCCAAGGACTTGCGCGTGGTCGAACGCGAGGGGGAGTGTGCCGTTCTCGCTCCATGCTTCGCCCGGCACGTCTCCCGAAGTGCGCGGCACGGCGATACGGGCGAGGGAGAGGCTGCTGTCGGCTTTCAGCGCAGCGGCGAAACAGTCGGCGGGAAGCAGTGCGAAATAGGCCACCGAGATGACCCGCGTGCGCGGATCGCGGTCCACGGCGCCGAATGTGTAGAGCTGTTCGACATAGGCGCCCGCCATGTGCGCCTTGTCTCCCAGCACGCGGCGCGCGGCCTCGTCCAGACCCTCGTCCATCCGCACGAAGCCGCCGGGAAGCGCCCAGCGGCCGGCGAAAGGCGGTTCCTCGCGCCGGACCAGCAGCGCCGCGGGGGCTCTGCCAATCACCGACATCAGCACGAGGTCGACCGCAACCGAAGGCCGGTCATAGGCGCCGGGATCGTATCCCGTCAGGAATTCGGCTTCGCTCAAAGCCATGATGCACCCTTATGTTCAGGTTGCACTTTACTTATTCGCGATTTGAATATAAGTCAATGGGCTCAGCGTAGGGAGTCGTGACGATGGCCGGTTTCGTGATCGTGGTGGACATGCAGCGCGACTTCGTGATGGCCTTGGGCGCACTGCCCGTGCCGGATGCCGAGGCAATCGTCGCGCCCATGCAGCAATGGCTGGCGGCGCTCGATCCGCAGGATACGGCGGGCGTGCTGATGACGTTCGATACCCATGTGCCGGAAGCCTACGTGGGTTCGCCGGAGGCGGAGGCGTTTCCGATCCACTGCGTGCGCGGCACGGCGGGGTGGGAAACCGTGCTCGATCCCGCGCTCATCGATCCGGCGATTTCGGTGCATGCATTGGAAAAAGGCGTGTTCGACATGTGGGCGGAGCCGGGGATCGCGATCTGTCCGCTCGGCGGCGGAGAAGGCGTGGACCGCGACGCGTTCTTCGCGCGGCTGGCCGCTTCGGGCGTGCGCAACGTGACGGTGGTCGGCGTGGCGGCGGACTACTGCGTTCGCTGGGCGGCAGACGGTCTGATCGCGCGCGGGTTTGCCGTGGCGCTTCCCGCCGCACTCACGCGCGGTATCGGGCAGGGCATCGATGCGGTGGCCGAGGATTTGCAGGCGCGCGGCGAAGTGACGCTGGTCTGAGTGGCTTGGCGAGCAGGCAGGCCTGCTCGCCAAGATGATCGTCAGTCGCGGGCGAAGGCGAGCAGGTCGGCGTTGAGGCGGTCCTGATGCGTCTTGGGGAAGCCGTGCGGGGCGTCCTCGTAAGCGATCAGCGTGGCATTGGGCAGGATTTCGGCGGCGCGCTTGCCGGTGATCTCGAAGGGCACGACTTCGTCGCCGGTGCCGTGGATGACGAGCGCGGGGATCTCGATGTGCTTCATTTCCTCGCGGAAGTCCGAGGCCCAGAACTGCTCGACGCAGGCATAAAGTGCATTGATGTCGGCCGCCATGCCCTGCCTCCAGAAGTCCATGCGCCAGCCTTCGCTCTTGGGCGCGCCTTCTTTGTGCATGCCGAAGAACACGTCGGGGAAGTCGAGGAAGAACTGCGAGCGGTTGTCGATGAGCGCCTTGCGGACACCGTCGACCACTTCGATCGGCACGCCGTCGTCATTGCCGTTCACCGCGCCCATCAGCGGCGTGACCGCGCCGAGCAGCACCATCTTGGAGACACGGCCGGTGCCGTTCGAACCGGCGTGGCGGGTGATGTAGCGGGTGATTTCACCGCCGCCGGTCGAGTGGCCGACAAGGATCGCATCGTTCAGATCGAGGTGCTTGATGACCGCTGCCAGATCGTCGGCATAAGTATCCATGGTGTTGCCGGTGGCGCTGGCGTCCGAGCGGCCGTGGCCGCGGCGGTCATGCGCGATGACCCGGAAGCCGTTGTTGGCAAGGAACTGCATCGTGCCGTCCCAGGCATCCGAGCTGAGCGGCCAACCGTGCGAGAAGACGATCGGACGGCCCTGTCCGAAGTCGCGGTAGAAGATGCGGGTGCCGTCGGTGGTGGTCACATATGCCATGATGCTGATCCTTGCTGGGAGGGCCGGTAAAAAGGTGTAAGTCGCTGCGTTTGCTGCGGTAAATGGACACTATGAGGAAACCCGGTTTGGAAAAATCCCGATAAAACCTCTGTATACGTTCTATGAAATGGAAAAGATCACGCGTTTGCGCGCGTCTGGTCCTTGCCGGGCAGCGCGATGTCAGGGCGGCATGAGAAATCTTCCGTATGTCACTGCCAGATATGCACGAATGCTTTCTCGCGGTGCGGATCTGGTTTACAGTCGCGCCGACTACGCCGCCGGTCGGGGCCATTTGGCGGCTATCCTTCAAGAACAAGATGCGGCCATTTCTGGCCGTAGCGACAAACAGGATCTTTCACGGCCCGCTGAGGTGTGTCTCAAGCGAAGTAGATAGTCCGCATTACTGCGCCGCGAACGGTGCCAGACGTCCAGACCCTTTCCCAGATCGAATGTATGCCGGGCCGATTGCGCCGGGCGATGTCACAGGAGAACAGGATGTTGAAATTTCTTGTCGTTGCCGCTGCCACATTGCTTGCCACGGCGACTCCGGCGCTGGCCGATATCGTGCCGCTTCCCGCCAGTTTCGCGGTCAAGGACATCGCCACCAACGGCACTACCCTGCATGTTCGCGTAGGCGGCAAGGGCCCGGCGGTGCTGCTCATCCACGGCTATGGCGAAAGCGGCGACATGTGGGGCCCGCTGGCAACCGCGCTGGCGCGCAACCATCAGGTCATCATCCCCGATCTTCGCGGTATGGGGCTTTCGGCCCGGGCGGAAAGCGGGTTCGACAAGAAGACGCAGGGCGTGGACATGTCCGGGCTGCTGGATAGTCTGAAGGTCGGCAAAGTGGATGTCGTCGCCCATGACATCGGCAACATGGTCGCCTTCGCCTTCATTTCCGAAAACCCGCAGCGCGTCGGCAAGGTGGTGCTCATGGACGCGCCGATCCCCGGCGTCGGTCCGTGGGACGAGATCCTCAAGAGCCCGATGCTCTGGCATTTCCGCTTCGGCGGACCGGATATGGAACGGCTGGTGGCCGGGCGCGAGCGGATCTATCTCGACCGTTTCTGGAACGAATTCTCGGCCGATCCGGCGCATTTCGATGAGGCTTCGCGCCAGCACTATGCCGCGCTCTATGCCCGGCCCGGCGCGATGCACGCCGGTTTTGCGCAGTTTGCCGCGTTCGATCAGGACGTGATCGACAACCGTGCGTTTATGGCGAAGGGCAAGCTGTCCAATCCGGTGCTGGCCATCGGCGGCGCCAAGTCCTTCGGGCCGACGATGGCGGCCGTTGCGCAGGGCGCCTTTTCCAATGTCCAGCAGTCGGTGATTGACGGTTCGGGACATTGGCTGATGGAAGAACAGCCAGCGGCGACGACCGCCGCGATCGTCGCATTTCTGGACGCCAAATAACGCGCGGGGCTCGCCGTCAGAGCATGGCCTCTACCGCCGGGTAGATGCCGCGCTCGATTAGCGCCTCGCGGGTGCCGGCGGGGTGCCAGCCCAGGGCGGCAATGCTCTGGGCGGCGTCATACGTGGCGCGGTGGGAACGGCAGCGCCAGTCGTGCAGGCTGGAAAGGTGGCGGTTGGGATGGCGGATCGCCGTCTTGACCAGCCCGCGCGCCAGATCGGTCAGCCAATAACGCCAGATGGCGCGCGGCGCGGCGTGGACCCTGCCGCCCGAACGCGCCTGCATCGCCGCGACATAGTCCCGCGCGGAGAGCAGCGGAGCATCGGCGATCAGGAAGCTGCGCTCCTCGATGGCGGGTACGTCCAGCGCCCGGACGAGCGCATCGGCGGCATCCTCTACCAACACGAAGGGCAGCTTGTGCCTGCCGTCTCCCCAATAGGTCAGCCGGTTCCACTCGGTAAATCGGCCGACGCCGTAGTGGACGGGGGAACTGCCCGCGCCGATCACGATCCCAAGGCGCAGGATGACCAGCGGCAGGCCCTGCTCGCGCGCCATCGTGCGGAGCATTTCCTCGCAAGCGGCCTTTGACCGGGCGTAGTGGTTGCGCCGCTCTATCCGCGGGTCGAGCGTGGTCGATCCGTCGATGCGGTCGTCGGGGCAGGCCGAGGCATAGGAATCGATCGATCCGGCATAGATGAACCGGCGCACGCCCTGGCGCAGCGCCGCTTCGGCCACCTGCCGCGTCGGCTCCACGTCGTTGTCCAGGTATTCCTGCCAGTTGCGCCCCTCGCCCTTGGCGAGATGGCAGACCGCATCGACGCCCTCCAGCGCGGCATGGAGCGCGGCAGGATCGCGATAGTTGCCCTCGACCAGTTCGACCCGTTCACCGCGCAGGGCAGGGGGCGCGGCCAGCACATTGCGGGTGAGCACGCGCGCTGCACGGCCGCTTTCGGCAAGCCGCGCGACAAGGTGCTGGCCGACGAAACCGGTGCCGCCCACCACCAGAACGCGCCGCGCCTCCGCGCTCTCCGGAAATTGTGGCGATGACATGGTGAGGGCACACTCCCGGCAAAACGATCCCATGAGAATAATGCGCTCTCGCGCTCGCGGAAGTTTGGGAAATGGGGACCGGAAACTCCGGATTGTTTGCCGAACCCGGACATAGCAGATCATGAATTGAGGGTTCGAGACTTCTCTTGATGTCGGGGTGGCATCTTGCTCGTTGAAGAGGAGGCACGTCGAAAATACGGGCCTGCCCAAATCCGAGTCTACGCCGCGGCATCATCAAAGGTCTGCCTATCGATGGAGCCGGCATGTCGAAGACGATTTCCCAGAAAATACTGAACCGCCTTGGCGACAAACCGGCACAACTGGCTTTCAACCTCTCGAACACGACGCTGATGCGGCGGCAGCTTGGGCGGCGCTACAACGAAGCGCTGGCATCCCATCGCCCGTTGCTGCCCCGGCTTGAGGGGATCGACCGGCAGATCGTGGAAGGGCTGGAGCGCGACGGCGTATTCATCACCTCGCTCGACGCGCTGGGCCTGTCGGGTTCGGCGGAAATGCTGCGCGCGGCGCAAAAGGCGGCGAGCGAATGCGCCGAGGACGCACGGCGTGAAGCGGGTGCTGGGCGCGAGTTCACGTGTGCGCCGGCGTCCGCCACGGTCGAAAATCCGGAGATATTCCACTGGGGCCTCAACGACCGTCTGCTCGACATTGCCGAGGCATATATCGGGCTGCCCGCCGCCTATGACGGCATGGCGCTGATCTATACCGTTGCGGACGGCACCGAACTGGGCCCGCGCCAATGGCACCGCGACCGCGAGGATCGCAAGATGATCAAGCTGGCGGTCTATTGCAGCGACGTGACCGACCGGGGCGGCCCGTTCGAACTCATCAGCCGGGTAGACCCGTCGCAAGGTGTCGACGACCGCTACGTCTACGAGTTCGGCACTCCGGAAGTGCTCAACGAACGATTGGGTGCCGACTATTCGCGCGATGTCGTCAGTTGCACCGGTCCGGTCGGAACGGTGGTTTTCGCCGACACTGCGCGCTTCTTCCATCGCGGCGCACCGGCGCACGACAAGGACCGCGCCGCGCTGTTCTACGGCTATTTCGCGAACAGCACGCGGCACCCCTATTTCTGCGAGCGGTCGGGCCTGAAACGGCGTGAAATCGCGGAGTTGGTGCAGGGCATGTCGCCGCGCCAGCGCGCCAGCGCGCTCTGGCAAGAGGGGCTCCCCGCGTGGCTGAAACTGATCCCCCCGGCCCCGATCTGAACCGATCTGTCGGACCCCGGGCTTGAAGTCATGGAAGACCAGGCGATGTCGATTATGCAAGATGTGGGCGGCAACGGCGGTGCGGTACGGAATGCAGCCGTTGGCGTGGTGGTGATCGGGCGCAACGAAGGCGAGCGGCTGCCGCCCTGCCTGCAATCGGCAAGATTGGCGAGCGACCGCGTTGTCTACGTGGATTCAGGTTCGAAAGACGGCAGCGCGGCGCTGGCACGCACTTACGGTATCGAGGTGATCGAACTGGACACTTCGTCGCCATTCACCGCCGCGCGCGGCCGCAATACCGGCTTTGCGCGTGTGCGCGAGCTTTGGCCGGATACCGAGTTCGTCCAGTTCATCGACGGCGACTGCGAACTCGATTCCCACTGGATCGCGGCAGGATTGGCCGGGCTCGCAAACGATGCGCGTACCGCAGTGGTCTTCGGTCGTCGCCGCGAACGCTATCCCGACCAGACCTTTTTCAACCGCGTCTGCGACATCGAATGGGACGGCAAGCCGGGTCCCACCGATAGCTGCGGGGGGGATGCGCTCATGAGGGTGGAGGCCGTCTCGGCGGTCGGCGGCTACGACCCGGGCCTGATTGCGGCCGAGGACAATGATCTGTGCCACCGGATTCGCCGTCGCGGTTGGAACATCGTCCGCTTGCCCGACGAGATGACGCTGCACGACGCGGCGATGACCACGTGGTGGCAATGGTGGCAGCGGAACCGGCGCAGCGGCCATGCGGGCGCCGAGGCATGGTACCGGCGCGGCTCGGAAGACCCGCGGATGATCCGCTACCTGCTGAGCAACCTGCTGTGGGCGCTGCCGCCGTTCTGGTTGCTGTGGCCGGTCCTGTGGTGGCGGGTCTATCGCCGTTCGGGCGCGAGCTATGCCACCCACATCGTACTGGGCAAAGTGCCCCATTGTTTCGGGCAACTCGGCTTCTGCTGGACCACTCTGCGTGCGCGCAAGACGCAGTTGATCGAGTATAAATAACCGCTTTCGAGCAACGGCGCTGCCGTTACGGAGGGCCTTGTCCGGACCGACCGTGCTTCTCCGCATGCGTAAGCGCCCGCCGAAATCCTCCCTGTTTTCAGGTCTTCCCGTGTTTTCGTGCGAGGCTGCGGGGCTGGAGTTTTCCGGTCCGGAACCGCGCGGTATCCGGCGCATAAGCCATTCGGTATGCCGGGCCGATATTGGAACCATGGCACCTGCGCGCAATCGGCCTTGACAACGGCCTCTGATCTGCCAATTGGTAGCGCTATCACTGAAGAAACGTGGGAGGGGGAATTCGTGACGAATCCCGATACTGCATGTCGTTGATGCCTGCTGACTGGATTTCCGGCACTTTCCTGGGTCGCGCCGATTTCGGCGAAGGGCCAAGCCCGATTCTTGTCGTTCGCGGCGAGTTGATCGACATGTCCGCTGTGGTGCCCACTGTTACGGCGCTGGTGGAAGCGGGCGATTTCTCCGGCCAGGGCGGCGCGCGACTGGGCACTTTCGATGCCGAACAGGTCAATCTCCTCAGCCCGGTGGACCTTCAGTGCGTCAAGGCTTGCGGCGTCACCTTCGCGACCTCCGCCATCGAGCGCGTGATCGAAGAGCGCGCCCGGGGTGACTGGAGCGCCGCCGCCGCCATTCGCGAGCGTCTGGAAGCGCGCATCGGCGGCCAGATCCGCTCGGTCGTGCCCGGCTCCGAAAGTGCCGCGCAGCTCAAGGCCGCGCTGATCGAGGATGGCCTGTGGTCGCAGTACCTCGAAGTCGCCATCGGCCCCGACGCGGAAGTCTTCACCAAGTCGCCCGTGCTTTCCACGATGGGCGCCGGCGCCGAGATCGGCGTGCGTTCGGATTCGAGCTGGAACAATCCCGAGCCCGAAATCGCCCTGCTGGTCGGCAGCGACGGCAAGGCCGTGGGTGCGACGCTCGGCAACGACGTCAACTTGCGTGACTTCGAGGGCCGCTCGGCCCTGCTGCTGGGCAAGGCCAAGGACAACAACGCCTCCTGCTCGCTCGGCCCGCTCGTCCGCATTTTCGATGAGAGCTTCACGATCGACGACGTGCGCGCCGCCGAAGTGCGCCTCTCGATCACCGGCGAGGAAGACGGCTTCGTGCTGAACGGCACCAGCAACATGGCCGAAATCAGCCGCGATCCGCTCGATCTCGTGCGCCAGACGCTCAGCGAGCACCAGTATCCCGACGGCTTCGTGCTGTTCCTCGGCACTCTCTTCGCGCCCGTTCAGGACCGCGACGAGGAAGGCCGCGGCTTCACCCACAAGGTGGGCGACACCGTCACCATCGAGAGCGACAAGCTCGGCCAGCTGCGCAACCGTGTCGTCACGTCGCGCGATGCCGCGCCCTGGCGCTCCGGAATCTCCGCGCTCTACGCCAACCTGCTGTCGCGCGGTCTGCTCAAGGCATCATGAAGATCACATCCATGACGAACCATTCCGCCATCTATCCCAGCCTCAAGGGCAAGCGCGTCCTGATTACCGGTGGCGCCACCGGTATCGGCGCGGGCCTGGTCGAGGCCTTTGCCGGGCAGGGCGCCCATGTCGGTTTCCTCGACATCGACGCGCCTGCCGGTGAGACGCTGGCCGCATCGCTGCCGGGCGCGCATTTCCGCGCCTGCGATTTGCGCGACCTTGGTGCCACCGCTGCCGTGCTTGCCGAACTGGCCGAGGCGATCGGCGGCGTCGACGTGCTCATCAACAATGCCGCGCGCGATGACCGTCACACCATCGAGGACGTGACGCCCGCCTATTGGGACGAGCGCATGGCCACCAACTTGCGCCATCAGTTCTTCGCCGCGCAGGCCGTTGTGCCCGCGATGAAGGCGCAGGGCCACGGCGTGATCCTGAACTTCGGTTCGATCAGCTGGCACCTCGGCTTGCCCGACCTCGTGCTCTACCAGACCGCCAAGGCGGCCGTGGAAGGCATGACCCGCGCGATGGCGCGCGATCTGGGTGCGGACAATATCCGCGTCAACACGATCGTTCCGGGCAACGTCGAAACCCCGCGCCAGAAGCAGTGGTACACGCCCGAGGGCGAGGCCGAGATCATGGCCGCGCAGTGCCTCAAGGCCCGCATCCAGCCCGCCGACGTGGCGGCGCTGGCGATGTTCCTGGCCTCGGACGACGGCGCCATGTGCACCGGCCACGATTACTTCATCGACGCCGGGTGGCGCTGAGATGACGCCCGAATCCGTCCTTTCGGTCGGCGCCACGCTGGGCGAGGGGCCGGTCTGGGCCGGCGACCGCCTGTGGTTCGTCGATATCAAGGAGCACCGGCTCTACCGGCATGACCCGGCGACGGGTGCGCTCGATACGTGGCAGGCGCCCGACCAGATCGGTTGGGTTCTGCCTGCGGCGCGCGGGGACATGATTACCGGGATCAAGACCGGGCTGCACCGTTTCAATCCGGAAACGGGCCAGTTCGCGCTGCTCCACAACCCCGAACCCACGCGCCCGCACAACCGGCTCAACGATGCCGCCACCGATCCCGCCGGACGTATCTGGCTGGGTTCGATGGATGACGCGGAAACCGAGGCTTCGGGCGCGCTCTACCGCCTCGACAAGGGGCACTGCACCGATTCCGGCTTGCCCAAGGTGGTCATCACCAACGGGCCCGCGATCAGCGCCGATGGCCGGACGCTGTGGCACACCGACACGCTGGGCAAGACGATCTGGCGCGTGCCGGTGCGCGAGGACGGCACTCTCGGCACGCCCGAGCATTTCGTCACAATCGAGGACGGAGCGGGCTGGCCCGACGGCTCGGTGATCGATGCCGAGGGCTGCTTCTGGACCGGCCTGTTCGGCGGCTGGGGCGTCAGGCGCTACGATCCGTCGGGCAAGCTGATGGCCACGGTGCGCTTCCCGGTCGCCAATGTGACCAAGATCGCGTTCGGCGGCCCTGATTTGCGCACGGCCTATGCCACCACGGCGCGCAAGGGTCTGTCGGCGGCAGAATTGGAAGCGCAGCCGCTGGCGGGTAACGTCTTTGCATTCGATCCGGGCGTTGCGGGCTTGCCGGTTCACCTCGCAAACAGCTGATCGGCGGGTTCACCGTGGAGGTCGTCACCATCGGCGGCTTCCGGTTGGGCGACGTTGCGCCTGTGTAACCTTCCTCGTCATTGCGAGCATAGCGAAGCAATCCAGAGCGGCGTAAAACTGTCCTGGATTGCTTCGCTATGCTCGCAATGGGAAAACGCCCCCTTGCAACTATCCGTCGCAAGGGGGCGTTTTCGTGCGTTCAGGCTACCGGGCTGGCGTCCGAATCCCGGCGGATCAGTTTGAACTCGGCCACCGTATGGGGATGGCCGATCTGCGATTTCCCGGCGTTGCGCGCGCGGATTTCCGAGATCAGCAATTGCACGGCCTTACGCGCCATTTCGGTGGTGGGCTGGCGGATCGTCGTCAGTTCGGGCCAGACCGAGACGGCCAGTGCCGTATCGTCGAAGCCGCAGACGGTCAGTTGGCGCGGCACTTCGATCCCGCGCCGGAGCGCCATGGTGATCGTGGCGGCGGCCATGTCGTCGTTGGAGGCGAAGATCGCGGTCGGTGCCTCGGGAAGGTCCAGCAATTGCGCCGCCGCTTCCAGCCCGGAGCGATAAGTGAAGTAGCCCTGCGCCACCAGTGCCGGGTCGAACGGCATGTAGAGCGCGGCCAGCGCCTCGCGATAGCCGTCAAGGCGCTCTGCGCTGGCGGTCTGGTTGGGGTGGCCGGTGATGAAGCCGATCCGGCGATGACCCAGCGTGGCGAGGTGATGTGTCATCGTGAACGCCGCCTCGCGGTCGTCGATGCTGACCGAGAGCGCCCATTCCGGCGCGCGGCCCGTGGCGACCGCCACGACCGGCACGTCGGCGTTCTTCAGCGCTTCCAGCACGGCAGGCGAATCGCTGAGCGGCGGGGGCAGGATCACGCCGTCGATCCGGGTGCGGAGCAATTGCTCGACGGCCTTGGCCTCACGCCCTTCCTCGTTGCAAGGTTCGACCAGCAACTGCGCATTGGCGGCGCTGGTTTCGTCCAGCGCGCCGACCAGGAATTCGCTCAGGTACGCAAAGCTCGGGTTCGAGTGGAGCAGGCCGATCCGCAGATCCTCGCCCCCCGCCAGCACGCGCGCGGCGGTGCTGGGGGCGTAGTTCAGCTCCGCGATGGCGGCTTCCACCTTGAGGCGAGTCTCCTCGCGGACATTGGCGCCCTTGTTGATGACCCGGCTGACCGTCATCGGGGAAACGCCGGCAAGGCGTGCGACATCGTCGATCTTGGCGCTGGAGCGCTGCTTGCGCGGGCCTCTGGTATTTGTGGTCATCTGGTTCCCTGGCGGTGCCCCGGGTTCCGGGTGGAACGCCGGGGCCAGTCCGCTAACTCCACAATTCCCGGCGTTAGCGCAACCATCGAACTGCAATCGGTGAGGATGACTTCAGTGAGGGTGTCCGGGCGCCATGGGGAAGTCCTGCGCCTTGTACCAGGCTAGGTCGTGCTCCGGCGCGGCGGCCCCGGCGGGCAGCGGAAGGCCGTTGACCGACATCCAGTAGGCCAGGCTGGCATCGCGCCACCACTTGGCCTCGCGGTGCTGGATTTCGAGGTAAGTCGCGGTTTTCTGCCAGCGTTCGGGGTCCACGCTGCCCTTCACGCCCTGCCATTCGGCCTGCATCTGCGCCACCGTGGTGACGCCGCGATCATAGTGCGCGACCATCTCTTCCCACAGCGTGCGGCCGGACTTCATCTTCCAGTCCCACGGCAGGTGGTGGAACCACAAAAGTTCGCTTTCCGGCGTGGTGCGCGGATCGGAAAGCAGCTTGGCGACCGGCGGTTCGTACTGGGCGACGGCATTGCTGCCGGTCTTCGTGCGATCGAAGCCGATGCCCGACTTGTCGGCCTTGTGGTAATAGACCGGGTTCCATTCGGGCCGGGCAAGGTCGCTGATCCACGGGCCGGGGCCGTAGTGGTGGCCGGTGCCCATGAGGTGCGCAAGGCCGAGCGGGCCGGTGTAATCGACCACCGCCTCGCGCGACTGCATCATCATGCGCACGGCGGTATCGACCACCTGGGGATCGTTGCCGAAGGTCTGCTGCGCCCATTCGCGGGCGACGGCTTCGGAAGAGAGCGTTGGATCCCAGGCGAGGCGGCCGAAGGCGTACCAGTTGGCCTGGTTGAACGTGGAGCCCGACCAGTCGCGATCGCGCCCGACATTGGCAACGCCCGCAATCCCGCTGAGTTTGTGGCCGTAGAGCGAGCCATCCACTACTTTGGCCACGGTCGATCCGGTGCCCTTGGCGCGGGTGTCCGCCTTCAGCACTTCCTCGAACAGCGGGCCAAGGTAGGCGAGGTGGGTGGCGAAGCCGAGGTATTCCTTGGTGATCTGGAGTTCCAGCATCATCGGCGTCTTCGGCATGGCGCCGAACAGCGGATGGAACGGCTCGCGCGGCTGGAAGTCGATGGCGCCGTTTTTCACTTGCACCAGCACATTGTCCGCGAACTTGCCGTCGAGCGGGTGGAACTCGGTATAGGCCTGCTTGGCGCGGTCGTCCGGGTCGGTCTCTGCATAGACGAAGGCGCGCCACATCACGATGCCGCCATGCGGCGCCACGGCGGCGGCGAGCATGTTGGCGCCGTCCGCATGGCTGCGGTGATAGTCGCGCGGGCCGGGCTGGCCTTCGCTGTTGGCCTTGACCAGGAAGCCGCCGAAATCGGGGATCGCGCGGTAGATCTCGTCGGCCTTGGCCTTCCACCATGCCCGTACTTCGGGGTCGAGCGGATCGGCGGTCTTGAGGTGGCCCAGCTCGATCGGCGCGGAGAAGCGGGCCGAGAGATAGACTTTGATGCCCCAGGGCCGGAACACATCGGCCAGAGCGGCGGCCTTGGCGATATAAGGCGCGGTGAGGCTTTCGGGCTTGGCGTTGACGTTGTTGATGACAATGCCGTTGATGCCCAGCGCGGCGTTGGCGCGGGCATAGTCGGTATAGCGCGGGTCCTTGAAGTCAGGCAGCGTCCACCAGTCCCACAGCGACTGGCCGGCGTAGCCGCGTTCCACCGAGCCATCGAGATTGTCCCAATGGTTGAGCACGCGCAGGCCGATCTTCGGGGCGGAGGTGAGGTTGATCGCGGCAAGGTCCACGCCGGTCTTCTGGGCGCGGATCAGCGCGAAGGCGCCGTAGAGCACCGCGCGGTCGGTCTTGCCGGTAACGAGCAGCGATGGGCGGCCGTCGATCGTGGCGGTGCGCACGATGTAGCCTTCCTCGCCCAGCGTGGCGGTGGACAGGCGCAGGGCGGCCAGCGCCGGGTCGTCGGCGCGGGCGAGGACTACCGGCAGCGGCGAGGCGGCAAGGTCGCGGCGCAGTTCACCGGCGGCAAGCGCCAGTGTGTCAGACGTCAGTGTTTCGGATTGGCCGATCACGCGGATATCGGGCGCAGCGGTACCGGTGGCGGCGGGCGTGAGCCAGAGATCGTAGCCGTCATTCGCCAGCGCCGGCGCACTTGCAGCCCCGAGTGCGATCATGCACACGCCAATCGTCAGAAGCCGCTTCTTCATCATCCTGCCCAATGTCCCAGATTATCGAATTTCAATTCACGCGGCGTCGCCATTGACAAGCTTGTTCGTTGTCGCGCATGATAGCGCTACCACATAAAAGTCGGGGCAGGCAACACAGTTTGCCGCCTAATTGGGAAATGGCCGCAAGCGGCTTCTTAGGAATGGCCGCGAGCGGCTCGGGGATGCAGGTAGGACGATGATTTTTCCGGTTTGTCTGAAGCTTGCGGCCTCGCGCCGTGTCGCCAAGGTTACGTCCGCATGATCGCCCGCCGCGAACTGCTGCGCTGGAGCGCGGGGGCTTCCTTGCTGGCTTTCATGCCAGTAGCCGCGCGCGCCGCGACGGCGCTCTACAAGGACCCCAAGGTTCCCATCGACTTGCGCGTGAAGGACCTGATGGTCCGCATGACGCTGGACGAGAAGGTCGCCCAGCTCATCACGCTGTCCACCCGCAAGCGCGAGGTGATGAACGATTCGCGTGCTTTCGATCCGGCGCTTGCCAGCAGGAACCATCCCGACGGCATCGGCCAGATCGCTCGCCCGTCCGACCGGGGCGGCGCGGCGACCGCCAACAACACCGGCACCGAAGTCACCGGCCGCTGGCGCAAGCCCGCCGATACCATCGCTTTCGTCAACGCCGCGCAGAAGTGGGCGCGCGAGCAGACCCGCCTCGGCATTCCGATCCTCTTCCACGAGGAATCGCTCCACGGCTACATGGCGCCCGAGGCGACCAGCTTCCCGCAGGCCATCGCCATGGGCGGCAGTTTCGACACCGACCTTGTCGAGCGCGTGCAGTCGGTGATCGGACGCGAGGTGCGCGCGCACGGCTCCACGCTGGCGCTCTCTCCGGTGGTCGATATTGCCCGCGATCCGCGCTGGGGCCGCATCGAGGAGACCTTCGGCGAGGATCCCTATCTCTGCGGCGAAATGGGTGTTGCCGCCGTGCTGGGCCTTCAGGGACCGGGCAAGGAACTGGCCCCGGGCAAAGTCTTCGCCACGCTCAAGCACATGACCGGCCACGGCCAGCCTGAAGCGGGTAACAATGTCGCCCCGGCCCCGCTCGGCAAGCGCGAACTGCGCGATTCCTTCTTCCCGCCGTTCCGCGAAGTGGTGCGCCGCACCGGTATTGGCGCGGTCATGCCCTCCTACAACGAGATCGACGGCATTCCCAGCCACGCCAACCACTGGCTGCTTCAGGACGTGCTGCGCGGCGAATGGCACTTCGATGGCGCCATTGTCAGCGATTATGCGGCGATCCCGGAACTGGCGACGTTCCACCACCTTGCCAGCGATCTGGAGGGCGCGGCTCGCCTTGCGCTGCACGCGGGCGTCGATTGCGATCTGCCGGACGGCGATGCCTATCGCACGCTGGCCGATCAGGTCCGCAGGGGTTTGGTGCCGCTGGCCGCCGTCGATTCCGCTTGCCGCCACATGCTCACGCTCAAGTTCCGCGGCGGCATGTTCGAGGAAGCGCCGATCGATCCGAAGGTCTCGGCCAAGCTTACCGCCAATGCCGAAGCCCGCGCGCTGGCGCTGGAAGCGGCGCGCAAGTCGATCTGCCTGCTCAAGAACAGCGGTGTCCTGCCGCTGACCGCCGGTGCCCAGAAGCGCATCGCGGTTATCGGCCCGAACGCCAATGTCACGCGCCTTGGCGGCTATTCGTCGGAGCCGCGCACCACGGTCAATCTGGTGCAGGGCATCACCGCGCGCGTGGCGGGCAAGGCCGAAGTCGTCTTCGCGCAGGGCGTGTTCATCACCCGCAGCGAGGACCGCTCCGCCAACGAAGTGCTGCTGGCCGATCCCGCAAAGAACCGCGCGCTGATTGCCGAGGCCGTGGACGTGGCCAAGGGTAGCGACGTGGTGGTGCTCGCCATCGGCGATACCGAGCAGACCAGCCGCGAGGGCTATGCCCGCACCCACCTTGGCGACCGTACCGACCTTGATCTGCTGGGCGAGCAGAACGAACTGTTCCTCGCGCTCAAGGCCACCGGCAAGCCGGTGATCGTGGTCGCGCTCAATGGCCGTCCGCCCTCTTGGCCCACAGTCGCCGCGCAGGCCGACGCGATCCTTGAATGCTGGTATCTCGGCCAGGAAGGCGGCACTGCCATGGCCGAGGCGCTGTTCGGAGACGTCAATCCGGGCGCCAAGCTGCCGGTCACCGTGGTCAAGGACGTGGGGCAGGTGCCCTTCTTCTACAACCACAAGCCATCGGCCAAGCGCGGCTATCTCTTCACCGAGACGGCGCCGCTCTATCCCTTCGGCTTCGGGCTCAGCTACACCACGTTTACCGTGGGCGCGCCCAGCCTTTCAGCCCCGCGCATCGGCGTTGCGGGCAATGTCACCGTCTCGGTGGACGTGACCAACAGCGGCCAGCGCGAAGGGGACGAGGTGGTGCAGCTTTACGTCCACGATCAGGCCGCCAGCGTCACGCGCCCGGTCATGGAACTGCGCGGCTTCAAGCGCGTCACCCTGAAGCCCGGCGAGACGCGCAAGATCGAGTTCACTCTCGGCCCCGACGATTTCAGCCTCTGGAACGAGGATATGGTAGAAGTCGTCGAACCCGGCCTGTTCGATATCATGGTCGGCGCCAGCAGCGTCGATCATAAGACCACAACCCTCGAAATCGCCTGAGGATTCCCCTAATGCCCAAGATCGTCGACGCCAAAGTCATCATCACCTGCCCGGGGCGGAACTTCGTCACGCTCAAGATCACCTGTGACGACGGCACCACCGGCGTCGGTGACGCGACTCTCAACGGCCGCGAGCTTTCGGTCGCCAGCTACCTGACCGACCACGTGATCCCCTGCCTGATCGGCCGCGACGCGCATCGCATCGAGGACGTGTGGCAGTATCTCTACAAGGGTGCCTACTGGCGCCGCGGTCCGGTGACGATGACCGCCATCGCCGCCGTCGACATGGCGCTCTGGGATATCAAGGGCAAGATCGCGGGCCTGCCGGTCTACCAGCTGCTCGGCGGCGCCAGCCGCGAGGGCGTGATGGTCTACGGCCACGCCAACGGCACCAGCATCGAGGACACGATCGAGGTCGCGCTCGAATACCAGAAGCAGGGCTACAAGGCGATCCGCCTCCAGTGCGGCGTGCCGGGCATGGCCTCGACCTACGGCGTCTCGAAGGACAAGTACTTCTACGAGCCGGCCGATGCCGATCTGCCGACCGAGAACGTCTGGAACACCGCGAAGTATCTGCGCGTGGTGCCCGAACTGTTCAAGGCCGCGCGTGAGGCGCTGGGCTGGGACGTGCACCTGCTGCACGACATCCACCACCGCCTGACCCCCATCGAGGCCGGCCGCCTCGGCAAGGATCTGGAGCCCTACCGCCCGTTCTGGCTGGAAGACGCGACCCCTGCCGAAAATCAGGAAGCCTTTCGCCTGATCCGCCAGCATACCACCGCGCCGCTGGCCGTGGGCGAGATCTTCAACTCGATCTGGGACTGCAAGGACCTGATCCAGAACCAGCTGATCGACTATATCCGCGCCACGGTCGTCCACGCGGGCGGCATCACGCATCTGCGCCGGATCGCGGCGCTGGCCGATCTTTACCAGATCCGCACCGGCTGCCACGGCGCCACCGATCTTTCGCCGGTCTGCATGGCCGCCGCGCTGCACTTCGACCTTTCGGTGCCGAACTTCGGCGTTCAGGAATACATGCGCCACACGCCCGAGACCGACGCGGTCTTCCCCCATGCCTACACCTTCGACGACGGCATGATGCACCCGGGCGAAGCGCCGGGTCTGGGCGTGGACATCGACGAGGAACTGGCGGCAGGCTATGAATATACGCGCGCCTTCCTGCCGGTGAACCGCCTCGAAGACGGCACGATGTACAACTGGTGAGCACTGTGCACGGCGCCACGCTGAAAGTAGTCGAAACCGAAACCGGCCCGCGCAAACCTGCGGGCCGGATCCGTTGGATCGTCTGCACGCTGCTCTTCGCGGCGGTCGTCCTGAGCTATGTCGACAGGCTGGTCCTGCCGACGCTCAAGCCCGAACTGCAAGCCCGCTACGGCTGGAGCGAGAGCGGTTATGCCGACCTCGCGATCTGGTTCCAGGCGGGCTACGGCATTGCCTATGTCGTGTTCGGCCGCCTGATCGACCGGATCGGCGCACGCGCGGGCTATGCCCTTGCGGTGACGCTGTGGACGGTGGGGCACATGGCGCACGCGCTGTTCACGTCCACCAGCGGCATGCTGATCGCCCGCATCCCGCTGGCCATCGGTGAGGCGGGGACCTTCCCCGCCGCCATCGCCGCCACCAACGAATGGTTCCCCAAGCGCGAGCGCGCGCTGGCCATCGGCATCTTCAACGCGGGCTCCAACGTCGGCGCGATCCTGACGCCGCTGGTGGTGCCGATCATCGCGATGACGCTCGGCTGGCGCTG
The DNA here is from genome assembly GCF_056857055.1 of Novosphingobium sp. BL-S-32. Taxonomy (NCBI): domain Bacteria; kingdom Pseudomonadati; phylum Pseudomonadota; class Alphaproteobacteria; order Sphingomonadales; family Sphingomonadaceae; genus Novosphingobium; species Novosphingobium sp. BL-S-32. The sequence continues at coordinate 947,646 of NZ_CM166477.1, forward strand.
GGCCTTCATCCTCACCGGCCTGCTGACCGTGGTGTGGCTGGTCGCATGGCTCGGCTTCTACCGCCGCCCGCGCGACAAGAAGTCCCTGAGCGCCGAGGAACTGGCCTGGATCGAAGCCGATCCGGTCGAGCCGGTCCGCCCGGTCAAGTGGCGCGCGCTATTCGGCTATCGCCAGACCTGGGCCTATATGCTGGGCCGTTTCCTGATCGACCCGGTCTGGTGGACCTTCCTGTTCTGGCTGCCGGACTTCTTCAACAAGCAGTTCGGCGTGAAGATGCTGGACTTCGGACCGCCGCTGATCGCCGTCTACCTGCTGGCCGATATCGGCTCGGTGCTGGGCGGCTGGACATCCTCGCGCTTCATCGGCCGGGGCTGGAGCGTCAACCGTTCGCGCAAGACGGCGATGTTCCTTGCCGCGCTCTGCGCCGTGCCGATTGCCCTTGCGCCGGGCGCGCAGAGCCTGTGGACCGCCGTGGCGCTGATCGGCCTTGCCTGCGCCGGGCATCAGGGCTTCTCGGCCAATCTCTACGCGCTTCCGGGCGATACGATGCCGCGCTGGATGACCGGCTCGGTCGTCGGCCTCGGCGGGCTTGCCGGCGCGCTGGGCGGCATGCTGATGGCCAAGTTCGCCGGAACTATCCTGGAGCGGGTGGGCAGCTACGAGCCGATCTTCGTGGTCGCCTCCTGCGCCTATCTCGTGGCCCTTGGCGTCATTCACCTGATCCTTCCCCGCTATCAAGTCGCCGATCCCGACGGTGAGAGAGTTACTGCATGACTAGTCCCCTCGTTCTCCATCCCGACCGCCTGTTCCCTGCCGATCCCGGCACCCGGGCCATCGCGCGCGCGCTCTACGAGGGCGTGAAGGACCTGCCGATCGTCAGCCCGCACGGCCATACGGACCCGGCCTGGTTCGCCTATGACGAGGCTTTCAGCGATCCCGCCTCGCTGCTGATCGTGCCGGACCACTATGTGTTCCGCATGCTCTATTCGCAGGGCGTGGCGCTGGAATCGCTCGGCGTGCCCAGCGTCGACGGCAGCCCGGTGGAGCAGGACCCGCGCAAGATCTGGAACATTTTCGCGAAGAGCTACCACCTGTTCCGAGGCACGCCCTCGCGCATGTGGCTGGACTGGGTCTTCGCCGAAGTCTTCGGCCTTGACGTGCTGCTCGATGAGACGACGGCCGACCACTATTACGAGGTGATAGACGCCGCGCTGAAGACCGAGGCGTTCCGCCCGCGCGCGCTATTCGAGCGGTTCAATATCGAACTGATCGCCACCACCGAAGGGCCGCTGGACCCGCTGGCCCATCACCGCGCGATCCGCCAAAGCGGCTGGAACGGCCGCGTCGTCACGGCCTATCGCCCCGATCCGGTCGTCGATCCCGAAACGCCGGGCTTTGCCGAAAAGGTCGCGAAGTTTGGCGAAATGGCAGGCGAGGACGTCTCGACTTACGCGGGCTACCTTGCCGCGCACCGCTTCCACCGTGCGCGCTTCCGCGATGCGGGCGCGACTTCGACCGACCACGGCCATCCCAGCGCGCTGACCGCCGACCTTTCGCCCGAGGACTGCGAGGCGCTCTACCAGCGCGTGCTTTCGGGCGCGAGCAAGGAAGACGCCGAACTGTTCCGCGCCCAGCTCCTGACCGAAATGGCCGGGATGAGCGTGGAAGACGGCATGGTCATGCAGCTCCACCCAGCCGTCCACCGCAGCCACAACAAGGCCGTGCTCGACCGCTTCGGGCGCGACAAGGGCGGCGACATTCCCATGCCGGGCGAATTCGTGGAGGCCCTGAAGCCGCTGCTCGACCGCTGCGGCAACGATCCGCGCCTGACGCTGATCCTCTTCACGCTGGACGAGGAAGTCTATTCGCGTGAACTGGCCCCGCTGGCAGGCCACTATCCCTCGCTGCGTCTCGGGCCGCCGTGGTGGTTCCACGATTCCCCCGAAGGCATGCGCCGCTTCCGCGAGCGCGCAACTGAGACCGGCGGGTTCTACAACACCGTCGGCTTCAACGACGACACCCGCGCCTTCCTCTCGATCCCGGCCCGGCACGATGTGGCACGGCGTATGGACTGCGCATGGCTGGCGCAGCTCGTGGCCGAACACCGCTTGCCCGAGAACGAGGCGCACGAAGTGGCGCGCGCGCTCGCCTATGATCTGGTCAAGGCGGCGTACAAACTGTGAGGCAAGCTGTGAGGCTTTCGAACGAGACTCTCGCCGAGGTTCCGGCCTCGGTCGCCCGCCCGGCCTATGACCGCGCGGCGGTCAAGGCGGGTGTCGTCCACCTCGGCATCGGCGCCTTCCACCGCGCGCATCAGGCCGCTGTGTTCGAGGCCGCGCTGGCCTCGGGTGACCTCCGCTGGGGCGTGATCGGCGTTTCGCTGCGCTCGGCCTCGGTGCGGGACCAGATGGCGCCGCAGGACGGGCTCTACACGCTGCTCGTGCGCGAGGGCGAGGTGCAGACGCCGCAGATCATGGGCGTGGTGCAGCGCGTGCTGGTCGCTCCGGAAGACCCGGAGGCAGTGATCGCCGCGCTGGCTTCACCGGATACGCACCTCGTCACGCTGACGATCACCGAGAAGGGCTATTGCCTCGACCGCAAGACCGGCAAGCTCATGGCTGAGGATGCGGACGTGGCGGCCGATCTCGCCGGGCTGGAGCGCCCGCGCACGGCAGCGGGCTTCCTCGTCGCCGCGCTGGCGCGTCGGCGTGCGCAGGGGCTGGCGCCGCTCTCGATCCTTTCGTGCGATAACCTGCCGCACAACGGTGCGCTGCTGAAGGGCGCTGTGCTTGCCATGGCCGAGGCGCACGACCCGGCGCTGGCTGCGTGGATCGCGGAGACCTGCACATTCCCGGCCACCATGGTCGACCGCATCGTTCCGGCGACGACGGACGAGGACATTGCCGGTCTGGCCGCCCTGATCGGCGCCGAGGATCGCGCGATGGTCAAGGCCGAACCCTTCCTGCAATGGGTGATCGAGGACGCGTTTGCGGGCGAGCGCCCGGACTTCGCGGCATTCGGCGTCCAGCTGACCGATGCCGTCGCCCCGTGGGAAGAAGCCAAGCTGCGCTTGCTCAACGGCGCGCACTCGGCCATCGCCTATCTCGGCGGTCTTGCGGGCGATGCGTTCGTGCATGATTTCGTCGGCACCGCGCAGGGGCTGCTGTTCGTCGAGCGGCTGTGGGACGAAGTCGTGCCCTCGCTCGATCCGCCTGCCGGGCTCGATGTGGCGGCCTATCGCAAGCAGCTGTTGGCGCGCTTCGCCAACAGCGCGCTTCAGCACCGTACCCGGCAGATCGCCATGGATGGATCGCAGAAGCTGCCGCAGCGCCTGCTCGCGCCGCTGACCGCCGTGCGCGGGCAGGGCGGTTCCTTCGCTGCCATCGCGCTTGGCATTGCAGCATGGGTGCGCTGGCAGGCGGGCACGACCGACGCGGGCGAGACCTTCGCCATTGACGATCCCGCCGCTGCCGCTCTGGCCGCCGCGCTGGCCCCCGCCGAAACCCCGCGCGAACGCGTCGTGGCGGCGCTGGGCGTGCTCGGCTTCGTACCGGACGAGGAAGCGCTGGCTGCCGTGGCAGCGCATCTGGCCCGGCTCGAACAATCCGGCGCCCGCGCCGCCATTACCCAGTTCCTCGGAGAGAAGTAAAATGACCTTCCGCGCTGCCTTCATGGCGGTCACGGCTCTCTGCGCAAGCGTGAGCCTGGCCGCTCCCGCGCGCGCCGATGCGCCTCGCCTCGAAGCCAAGGGCGATACCAAGCAGCTGATCGTGAACGGCAAGCCGATGCTGATGATCGCGGGCGAGCTGAGCAATTCGGCCTCCTCCAGCGCGACCTACATGGCGCCGCACTGGAAGCGGCTGAAGGCCATGAACCTCAACACCGTGCTGACGCCGGTGTCGTGGGAACTGATCGAGCCCACCGAGGGCACGTTCGACTGGTCTTCGGTGGATTCGCAGATCAAGGCGGCGCGGGCGAACGATCTCAAGTTGGTGATCCTGTGGTTCGGCGCGTGGAAGAACTCCATGTCCACGTACGTTCCGGCCTGGGTGAAGCGCGATCAGCAGCGCTTCCCGCGTGCGGCGCTCCCCAACGGGCAGAGCGTGGAAATCCTCTCCACGTTCGGCGGGGAGACGCTCAAGGCCGATGAGCGCGCCTATGCCGCGCTGATGGCGCACCTGAAGGCGGTCGATTCCACGCAGAACACCGTCGTCATGGTGCAGGTGGAGAACGAGATCGGCATGCTGCCGGTCGCGCGCGACTATAGCGCCGCCGCCAATGCCGCCTACCGCGAGCCGGTTCCGGCCGAACTGGTGAACTACCTCGTCGCCCACAAGGACAGCCTTGTCCCCGGCATGCGCCGGATGTGGCTCGAGCACGGCGCGCGCACCAGCGGATCGTGGGAAGACCTGTTCGGCGGCGGCGATGCCTCGGCCGAAGTCTTCACCGCGTGGCACTATGCCCGCTTCGCCGACCAGCTCGCGGCGGCGGGCAAGGCGGCCTATCCGATCCCGATGTACGTCAACGTGGCGCTCAATCGCCCGGGCCGCATCCCCGGCGAATATCCGAGCGGCGGCCCGCTCCCGCACCTGCTCGACGTGTGGAAGGCGGGCGGTACCCATCTCGATTTCCTGTCGCCGGACATCTACTTCCCGAACTTCGTGGAGATCGTGAACGGCTACAAGCGGCCGGATAACGTGCTGTTCATTCCCGAGGCGCACAATTCCAACAACCCAGTGACGCCGGCGAACGCGTTCTATGCGATCGGCCAGCTCGACGCGATCGGCTTCGGTCCCTTCTCCATCGACTCCGTCGACGAGAATCCGGGCGCGCTCAAAGACGCCTATGGCGTGCTTCAGCAGTTGAAGCCCTATATCCTCGATGCGCAGGGCACCGACCGCATGGTGGGCTTCAAGCCGCGCCAGCTCTATGACGAAACGCTGGTCTACGAGCCGGAAACCCGCGACGTTGGGCCCTATCGCTTCACGATTGCCTACGCCGATATCCAGAAGCCGGTGGCGAACCCCGGCGCCGATGCGTCGATTCCGGGAACGACTGCCGCGATCGCTGCGGCGGGCGGGATGATCATCCAGATTGGCCCCGAGGAATATCTGATCGCCGGGCAGGGCATCACGGTGACCTTCAAGCCCAAATCGGACGCCGCCGCGCTGGCGGGAATCGATTCGGCATTCGAGGGCGAATTCGATTCGACCGGCACGTGGATACCCGGCCGACTGCTCAATGGCGACCAGACCCATCAGGGCCGTCATATCCGGCTGGACGCCGGAAAGTGGCAGATTCAGCGGGTAAAGCTCTACTCCTACAAATAGAGATACCGCTAACATTGGTATTGACGCGGGTCGGTGCTCTCCATATGTAGGGGTTAATGATAGCGCTACCAGCGGTGGCGCGACCCGTGATCCGCTTGGAAGCGGACATGTCCTACATGGGAGAGTATTTTTAATGCGTTCCAGCCGTATTTCCGTTCGTGCCGTTCTTCTGAGTGCTGCCGCGCTCCAGGGTTTTGTCGCGCCTGCCGTCCATGCACAGGACGCCGCACCGGCTGCCGACGCCGCCCAGGCCCCGCAGGATGCCAATGCTGAACCGTCGGGCGGAGATATCGTCGTCACCGGTATCCGCGCCTCGCTCCAGAGCGCGACCAATGCCAAGCGCGATGCGGTGGCCTTCGGTGACTCGATCTTCGCCGAAGACATCGGCAAGCTGCCCGCCACCAACCTTGCCGAAACGCTGAACCGCATGCCCGGCGTGCGCCTCAACCGCGACATCAACGGCGAAGGCACGCAGGTTGCCATTCGCGGCCTCGGCCCCAGCTTCACCCGCGTTCTGCTCAACGGTTCGCAGCTTCAGGTTGCCTCGGACGGGGGCACCAACGGCGGCAGCGCCAACCGCGAAGTCGATCTCGACTTCTTCCCTTCGGAACTCTTCACGCGCCTCGACCTGGCCAAGAGCCCGACGCCCTCGACGCTCGAAGGCGGCATTGCCGGTACCGTCAACCTTCACAACGCCCGTCCGTTCGATAAGCCGGGCGACCACGTTACCGTGGTGGCGCAGGGCCAGTATACCGACAGCAACGACAAGTTCGGCCCGCGCGGCGCCATCGTCGCCAGCCACACCAGCGATACCTTCGGCATTCTCGTCGGCGTGGCCGGCGTGAAGACCAAGACCCGCGTCGACGCCTTCGAATCCGTGGGCTGGGGCGACGGCAACCTGCCTTGCGGTACGGGCTGCACCGATGCCGGCAACAACAACTGGAACTGGGCTTCGACCGTTCCGGCCAATGCCGGTCACGGCCTTGTCGCCGGGCAGCCGGTGGACCCCGTTGCCACCTCGGGCCTCACCCGCGACCAGCTCAGCACCGCGCTGCTGCCGCGCCTCGGCCGCAACAGCCTGACCACCGGCACGCGCTCGCGCATTTCGGCGCTAGCGTCGATGGAATGGCGCCCGAGCGACGAGCTGCACTTCGCTCTCGACGCCATGTGGGCCAAGTCCGAGCGCAATTACGACAAGGTCAACATGAACTGGCAGGTCCGTAACTCGGGCCCGGGCACCGGCGCGCAGGCGACCGGCGGCATGGTTCCGATCGACCTCACCGTGGATGACAACAACGTCGTCACCAGCGGTACGTTCGCGAACTCCTCGTTCTTCCTGGAGGCGAGCCAGTTCAAGCAGACGACCAAGTTCTGGAACATCAACCCCAGCGTGACCTGGCAGCCGGCCTCGAACATCAAGGTTGAGGCGAATGCCAACTGGTCGAAGAGCTCGTTCTTCCGCGAACAGCCGACCTGGGCCTTCCAGACCGCACCGAATTCGGGCGTGGACGTCTATTACGACAACACCGGCGGTTCCAACCAGCCGATCATCACGTCGAACGCGAACCTGAACGATCCGAACCTCGGCTGGCAGTGGTACCGCCAGAACGTGGCGCTGGTTCGTCGCAGCACCGACACCAAGGGCGCACACCTCGACACCACGATCGGCGACAGCGACTTCAACGTGAAGTTCGGCGGCGCCTATGACCGCGCCGAGCGCTCGATCCGCGCTTACGACAACAGCCCGGCCTACCAGCTTTCGGTCTGCGGCGTCGGCTGCACCGGCGCCACCGGTTCGGTGCCCACTTCGGCGATCTCGCAGTATCTGAAGCAGTTCCCGGTCAACAACTTCGGCCATCTCGCCAGCGGTAGCGTCGGCTACAACGCCTTCGTCGTTCCGGACTTCGATGCACTGAGGCAGGCTACCGACTACGCCAGCTACCGTGACAGCGCGCCGCAGGCGAGCGGTGCGGTGACCGGCGGCGCCACCGGCGACATGGACGAGACCGTCTGGGGTGCCTACTTCGAACTGAACGGCGTGACCCAGATCTTCGGCCGCGACCTGCACATGAATTCCGGCATGCGCTATGCCCACACCAATCAGGTCGTCACCGGCCCGAGCCAGGTGGGCACGAGCATCATCGATATCACCTCACGGGCGAACTACGACAACTTCCTGCCGTCGATCAACCTGACCTACGACGTGATGGACAACGTCAAGCTGCGCGCTTCGGCTTCGCGCACCATGACCCGTCCGGATGCGGGCCTGATCCTGCCGGGCATCACCTTCTCCGACCCGTCGGCGCTGGTGGCGACTGCGGGTAATCCGGATCTGACGCCCTACACCTCGGACAACTACGATATCGGCGGTGAGTTCTACACAGGCGGCATCGGTTATGTCGGCGTCTCGGCGTTCCTGAAGAACATCCAGGGCTTCACCAGCACGCAGGTGACCAGCGCCAGCTTCGGTTCGCTGAACATTCCGTTCGACAGCCTGATCGCTACCCAGCAGGACGCGCTGCGCAACCGCGCTGCCGCATCCGGCGTGGCGATCAACGATCTGCCAATCACGGTGAACCGTCCGATCAACCTGTCCGACCTGCGCATCAAGGGCATCGAAGTTACCTGGGTCCAGCCGCTCGACTTCCTGGTTCAGGGCCTCGGCTTCTCGGCCAACGGCACGTACCTGAAGCAGTCGTCGTCCTCGGGCCTCGTCGCCACCGGCGTCTCGCCCTACTCGTACAACCTTCAGGGCTTCTACGAGGGCCACGGCGTTTCGGTCAGCCTGAACTACGTCTGGAACGACGCGTCGATCGCGCTGAACGGTCCGCAGAACAACATCCAGGGCGCCGCGCTGCGTTCGGATGCCCGCGGTCAGCTCGACCTTTCGGCCGGTTACCAGCTGCCGTTCCTCGACAACCGTCTGCGTCTGACGCTGGACGTGCTGAACATCAACAACGCGCCGATCCGCACGACCTTCCAGTACGACAACGCTGCGTACTCGGTCTACTATCCGGGCCGTCAGGTCCTGCTGGGTCTGCGCGCCAACTTCTGATCGTTCTTTCCAGGGAACCCCTCCTCCTCCCTGTAAACTTCGAGCCGGCGCCCCGTACCTAGGGCGCCGGCTTTTTTCTTTTCAAGGGTTCACGCGATGCTGCCGAAAGTCCGTTATCTTGCCCTGACCGCCGCTCTGCCCGTCGCCCTGCTGGGCGCCGGAATTTCCGCGCCCGCACAGGCGGCTTCCTGCCCCTGGATCCCGGCGTGGGGATCGTCCCAAATGCAGCCGGATGGAGACAATGTTCTGCCCGCCGAGGCCCGTAGCGACGTAACGCTGCGCCAGATCGTGCGCACCTCCATCGGCGGCACCGGGCTGCGCGTGCGGCTTTCCAATGCTTTCGGCGATACGCCGCTGGTGATCGAGGCGGCCACGCTGGCGCGGGCGCCGCATGTGGGCAAGCCCGGGATCGACACCGCCTCGCTCACGCCGCTGCGCTTTGCCGGCAAGACCCGCGTGGTGATCCCGCCGGGCAGCGACTGGCTCTCCGAGCCGGTGGAGCTGCCGGTAAAGGCGTTCGAGGATCTGGCCATCTCGCTCCACGTGGAGGCGGTGCCGCAGCGCCAGACCTCGCACCCCGGCGCGCGCACTACGTCTTACTGGATCCCCGGTGACCATGTGCGCGAGGCCGATCTGCCCACGGCCAAGACCATGGAGCACTGGTTCCTGCTCTCCGGCATCGAGGCACACGCTTGTGGTACCGGAGCGGTGGTGGCGCTGGGCGACTCCATCACCGATGGTCGCGGCACCACCACCAACGGAAACGACCGCTGGACAGACGTGCTCGCCCGGCGCCTTGGCGGCAAGCGCTCGGTCATCAATCAGGGCATCGGCGGCAACCGCGTGCTGCTGGACGGCCTTGGCCCGAACGCCATGGCCAGGCTTGACCGCGATGTTCTGGCGCTGCCCGGCGTATCCCACCTGATCGTGCTGGAAGGGATTAACGACCTTGGCAACCTGACGCGCGAGCACCCGGCTACGGCCGAGCAGCACGCCGCCATGGTCGAGCAGATCACCGGCGCTTACGCCCAGATCGTCGCGCGTGCGCATGCGCATGGCGTCAAGGTCTACGGCGGGACGCTGCTGCCGTTCATGGGCATGGAGTTCTACCACCCCACTGCCGCGAACGAGGCGGACCGGCAGGCGGTGAATGCCTGGATCCGCACGCCCGGCCATTTCGATGCGGTGATCGACTTCGACAAAGTCATGCGCGACCCGGCGCGTCCTGACCACCTCAACCCGGCCTACGACAGCGGCGATGCGATCCATCCCAATCCGGCCGGATACAAGGCTATGGGCGAGGCGGTGCCGCTGGAATTGCTGCGATAGGGGGCGGGTGCAAATTAGCGATGCTTGGCGAAGAAATCCCGCTGCGCCTGATTGATCGAACCGCTGTCCCAATCGACTTCGCGTTTTGACGGCGGGATGTAATCCCGCCGATCCTCATTTTCGTAAAACAGGGTGCCGTGGATGCCGAGCGCATCGCGCTTCAGGATCGGGCGGTCCCAAAGAGGCGTCAATATGGCCCCGGCGGCGTCTTCCCCAAGCCGGTCGATCAGGTCTTCGATCAACTCCATGTCGCGTCCATCCGGAAAGATCCTGTCGAATTCCTCCGCTGTCGCCTGAAATACGCTGAAGGCGGCGTTCGCAGCACTGTCGATGATCTGGATGTTCTTCATGATGGAGTATTGGCACTGGGCAGCATTGCCCGCAATCGAACTGATTGCGAGCTTGGGCCGAGGCGATCTTATTGAAGCAGGATTAGATCGAAGAACGCTTAGCTCGGACAAACCTCGGCGCCCGGCTTCGGCGGCAGCGGTGTAGTCCTCAGCAAAGCCGGTGTCGGGCCCGGCTCACGCGGATCGGTGGCGGCGTAGAACTTGTCGCGCTGCGCCTGTTCCAGCGTGATGAACTGGAACCCCATGCCGCGATAGAGATCGAGCAATCGCGGAAGCATCCGCGCATCGAATGCGCCGATGTGGAGCAGCAACACATAGGGTACGTCGTGCCCGAAGCGCGCCTTGGACGCGGCGCGCGCGGCTTCGGCGTCGGCGCGCGCGGCATCGAGGTAGCGGGTTTCGAGATCGGAGATGGCGCTCTGGTTCCCCTGCGTGACGCAGCGGGAATAGGGTTCGTTCCACGCCCAGTCGTCGAACGAGAGGCTCACGCCTGCGATATGGTAGTGCCGATCGGCCAGTGCCTTGCGCACGGCGTCGCGGACCGCTGGGTTCTTGCCCTCAGCAAGGAAGGGATAGCGGAACCAGCGCTTCATGCCGCGCGGCGCCAGTTCGGCGTCGTTGCGGTCGATCTCGGCGACGAACGTCGGCTCGCCCACGGCATCGAGATTGAGGTGGTTATAGCCGTGATTGCCGAATGGCAGCCCTGCTGCGCTCCAGCGGGCGAGCACGGCATCGAGTTCGCCCGGCTCGCCCTTGCCGGCATTGGCAAAGCCGAACGCAGGCGCCTTGGCGGCTTTCAACTCGGCAATGATCCTGTCGATCACCGCAACCCGGGTCTCGCCCGGAGGCAGGAGGCTGTGCGCGGGAATATCGTCGAACGTCAGCGCGATCTGCGGCGCCGCGTCCGCCAGCGCGGGAAGGGGGATGGCGGCGAGCAGTGCCGCCATCAGCAGGCGTGCGGATCGTCTTGCCATCCCCCGGTCCTCGAATTGCGCTTAGCGAACGAACGGATCGATCGTCTGGATCGTGCCGTCTTCGTTGTAGTGGAGTTCGGTAACCTTCACGTTGCGCAGGCGCGTCTGGCCCGAGAGCTGCGTGTCGGCATAGAACAGCCACCAGCGGCCGTCCTTCTCGACGATCGACTGATGCGTGGTCCAGCCATCCACCGGCTGAAGGATACGGCCCTTGTAGGTGAACGGACCGTAGGGAGAATCGCCGATGGCATAGACCAGGTAATGCGTGTCGCCGGTCGAGTAGCTGAAGTAGTACTTGCCCTTGTACTTGTGCATCCACGAGGCTTCGAAGAAGCGGCGGTCATGGTCGCCGCCGAGCAGCAGGTTGCCCTTTTCGTCGACGATCTTGATCTCGCGCGGGGCTTCCGCGAATTCCAGCATGTTGCCGCTCATGCGCGCGACGCGCGGGAGCAGGGCGGGCTTGTCGTCGGCCTGAAGGTCGGTCTTCGAGCCGTTGGGATCGTACTTGCCGGTGGTGTTGCGCTGGAGCTGGCCGCCCCAGATGCCGCCGAAGTACATGTAGCTCTGCCCGTCGTCATCGGTGAAAACGGCAGGATCGATCGAGTAGCTGCCCTTGATCGGCGCGGCCTGCGGCTTGAACGGGCCCATCGGGTCTTTCGAGGTGGCAACACCGATGCGGAACGCGCCCTGCTTGTCCTTGGCGGGGAAGTAGAGGTAGTACGTGCCGTTCTTGTAGGCCGCATCCGGTGCCCACATCTGCTTGTCGGCCCAGGGCACCTGCTTCACGTCGAGCGCGACGGGGCCAACAGTGACCTTGCCGCCGACATTGTCCATCGAAAGCACGTGGTAATCACGCATCTCGAAGTGGCTGCCAAGGTCGTCCTCGGGCGTCGGGCCGTCGATGTCGTGGCTGGGGTAGATGTAGAACTTGCCGTTCCACACGTGGGCCGAGGGGTCGGCGGTGTACATTTCGGTGACCAGCGGCTGCGAAAGGTACTTCTTGGCCGCAGCGGCATTAGGGGCAGGGGCCTGCGTCGAAGACTGGGCAGTGGCTTCGGCGGAAGCCACGTTGCTGTTGCCAGCGGCCATCAGGCCGCAGAAAGCCGTTGCTGCAAGGGCAGCGTAAATTCGCCTCGACACATCTATCTCCCGGTCGTGTGAGCTTATGGGAAGAAAGATAGCGCTAACAATCGATGGGGGCAACCGGGAAACGATGGTTGCCTGCAGGGTCAATCGGCCGCGCCGTCCGGCTTGGGCATCCGGCGCGGCTGGGGCTGGCCGGTCGTGCGTTCCCAATACTCGTCGGCCCGGCGTTCGAAGGTCGGGGCACTGCGGGCGTCGCTCTGGTAGAAGGCGCCTCTCTTCAGGCCCGGCACATATTCCTGTTCGACCCAGCCGCGCGGATCGTCGTGGGGGAAACGGTATCCGACATGGCCGAGCGCCGCTGCGCCCTTGTAGTGCGCATCGCGCAAGTGGAGCGGCACGCTGGCCGGGGGATGCGAGGCGACGAATTGCATCGCCTGCGAGATGCCGCTGCATGCAGAACCGGACTTCGGGGCGCGGGCGATGTGCAGGGCGGCGTGGGCAAGCACGATCTGCGCCTCGGGATAGCCGATCTTCTCGACCGCCTGTGCGGCGGCGACTGCCGTCTGCAATGCGGTATTGTCGGCCAGGCCGATATCTTCCGAGGCGTGGATCATGATCCGCCGGGCGATGTAGCGGGGGTCCTCACCGCCGTGGATCAGGCGCGCCAGCCAGTAGAGCGTGGCGTCCGGGTCCGATCCGCGCATCGACTTGATGAAGGCCGAAACCACGTCGTAATGCGCGTCGCCCGAGCGGTCGTGATTGACCGGGGCGGAGGCATAGGCTTCCGCCAGCATCTCGTCAGTGATCGTCACTTTGCCATCGGTCTCGTGACCCACGGCGAGGCTTTCGAGCGTGGTCAACGCGCGGCGGGCATCACCGCCGGAGCGACCGGCAATTATGCGCAACTGCGCGGGCGTCAGTTCCACATGCACGTCCTGCGCGGCGAAATGCGCGATCCCGCGCCGGACCACCTGCTCCATTTCCTCAATGGTCAGCGGTTCGAGCTTGAGGATCGTCGAGCGGGAGACCAGCGCCGGAGGCAACACGTGATAGGGATTGCCGGTGGTCGCGCCGATGAAATCGGCCACGCCGTCCTCGCAGAGCGCCAGCAGATCGTCCGCCTGCGTGGCCGAAAAGCGCTGCACTTCGTCCACAAAGATCAGGACCGGTCGGATCCGTGCCTCGTCGGCGATCCGGCGCAAGTCCGAGACGCCGGCGCGCGTCGCATTGAGCGGGCGGAACTCCTTGCCCAGCATCGCGCCGACCGCGCGCGCGATGGAGGTCTTGCCGATGCCCGGCGGGCCGTAGAGGATCACGCTGCCCAGCGCCCGCGCCGCAATACGCCGCCGCAGGATCGAGCCCGGTCCGACCAGAGCCGCCTGACCGATCACGTCGTCCAGCGTCGCAGGGCGCAGCAGCGCCGCCAGCGGCGCCTTGCCCAGGGGTGTCGCGGTATCGAACAGGTCGCTCATCAGATCCTCGAATAGCGCCCATGGCCCGTGGGCGGAAGCGATCGGCCGATGCAGGCCGCCTGCCCCATGACGGTCTCATAGCGGCGCGGCTTTCGGGCGCAACGCCGCCATGACCGCATGCCCACAGCCACGGCGGATCGACAGAGCAAGGGTTTCCTCCCGCGCAAGGCCAGCGTTTCCCCTATCCCATCCGCGTCCGACAAGGAGGAAGATCGCCAGAGTTCCATTGGACCGGGAGGCTGGCGCGGAAGATGGCTATGAGCGGGCGCTTTGCCCTTACCGAGTTGGGAGCGAATTGGCTGGGCAGTGATTTCACGCACCACAAGTTCCAGCTGGGCGCGAACACCTATCTCCCGCTGGGCAAGCAGACCGTTCTGGCGCTTCGCCAGCAGCTTTGCGGCGCTTCCAAGGACGCGCCCTATTACGACTTGTGCCTGTTCGGACAGCAGGGCGACCTGCGCGGCTACGAGACCGGCCGCTATCGCGACGGCGCAAGCTGGGCGCTTCAGGCGGAACTGCGCCAGCACTTGTTCTGGCGGATCGGGGGCGTTGCCTTCGCCGGCGTGGGCGGCATTGCCGAAGATACCGGGTCGATCTGGAAGCACAGCACCGTGCTCACCTCGGGCGGGGTGGGGCTGCGCTATCTGGCATCGAAGGACGCCAATGTGAATCTGCGCGCCGATGTTGCCTGGGGCAAGGACGGCCCGGCCTTCTACTTCGGCATTGGCGAGGCTTTCTGAAGCGCGGAGAGGCGCTCACACAATCGAGAGAAAGGAACGGTCATGATCCTTGTGAAAAACCTGTCGGCCCCGGCTTGGGGTGTGTGCATCCTGCTGTTGTGCAGCCCCGTGCCGGTTCTGGCCCAGGGCGCCGGGCGCGTCGATGCCGCTTTCGCGAATGCCGATCTGAACAAGGACGGCCGCATCAGTCGTAACGAATATATCAAGGCACGCAGCCAGCGCTTCGCAAACATGGACCGCAATGGCGACGGCGGCGTCTCGAAGGCGGACTTTCCGCGCGCCAGCCACAATCCGGCGATGGAGAGCAAGCTCAACGCCTTCATCGCCGAGAGCGACACCAATCACGACGGCGTGGTGACCCGTGCCGAACTCGATGCCTCGCCGCCTCGCGCCTTCAACAGGGCCGATACGAACCACGACGGCTTCGTGGACAAGGCCGAACTCGCTGCCATCGAGGCGCGCCGCCGGCGTTGATCTCCCGCTGAACGGACGGGATGCGGTATTCCGCAGGCAACCGAACCGGAATTCCCGGCCGAGCCCGCGTGATCTTTCGGCGGCGTTGCAGGGATTCATTTACCAGATTTGTTTAAAATGGGGCCTTCCTCGATCCTGTGGGGATTGCTAGGCGGCTGCGTCGCCAGCGGCCAAGCGCCCGAGATTTGAGCGTGACCTGCGAAGATGGAAATAACAGGGCAAATGAACCGTCCCGATCTCAAGGTCAGTGTCACGCAGGTTTCCCCGTCCGCGATCCAGGGCCATATTCCGGATGACGATGCGTCTAATCCGTGGATGCGCGCAGGTGCGGATGTGACGATCTTTCTGGACCCGCCGGATACCGCGTTCGACAACGGCATTCTTGGCGGCGGGCGCATTTATGAAGACCGAATTGAGATCGACCTGACGCTGGGGCCGGATCGGACGGCCGGGCTTGTCGATGCTCTGGACCGCGCTGACGCGGCGGTGTTGCACTTCCAGACCCGTGCGGTCTCCGAATTCCTGTTCCGGGTGGAGGCTGTCAGCCCCGGCTGAGCGCGCGCACCGGCGAATAGTGCTCCCTGCGCGGGGTCGGTCATATCGGCGCGCACCCGCTCTGCTACAGTTCCTCCGAACGGGGCAGGGCAATGAGAGGGATAGACGTGATCGAAGCGGAATGCCGGTGCGGCTCGGTAGGGCTGGAAATCGAGGGAAGTCCTGTCTTTCAGGTCTACTGCCATTGCAGCGATTGCCAGCTGGCCCACGGCGCAGCTTATGCGCTCAACGCGGTTTATGCAGCCGACGCGGTGCAGGTAATCAGAGGCGCTCCCGCATCAGGTCGGGTGCGAACGACGCCTCGGATGCGGTGCGGCGGTTGCGGAACGCACTTGTACACCGAAGTCTCGGTGGCGGGCCTGCGCAGCCTCAATGCCTACCTTCTTCCGAAAGAGCAGTTCGCGCCGCAATTCCATCTTCATTGCGAGGATGCGGTCCTGCCGGTCGTCGACGATCTCCCGCACTACAAGCGGATGCCGGCGGCGTTCGGCGGCAGCGACGACGTGGTCGATTGGTAGCAGGAAGCCAATTCACGGGGCAAAGATGCTCGGCGAAGTGATTTGCCGAAATCGGGATTATTCCAATAGGAACAGTGGCTATTTCTTGTTAGCTTGCTTCCGGATCGTTTGAAAATGCCGTTCCGGCGCGCATGCCGTTGTCCGGTTTGCGCAAGGCGATGTCAGTTGGAAGGAAGCCTACCTTGCGTAGAGTATTTCCCATTGCAACCGTCGGATTTGCGCTCCTTGTCATGATGAGCGGGTGCCGTGACAAGGATCCTCAGAAGGAGCAACAGCAGGTTGGCATTCCTGCCCCAGCGCCCGCGCTCCCATCGGGCAGGGCGGGGACAGCCAGCTTCGCGCCGTTGGTCAGGGCCGCTGCGCCGGCCGTGGTCAATATTGCCGTCTTGCAGGCGTCACCGGCAACCGACAATCCGCTGCTGCGCGATCCCTTCTTCCGCCGCTATTTCGGCCCTCCGCGAGAGCAAACCCGTCTCGCGGCCGGCTCCGGCGTGATCATCGATGGGCGCCGCGCGCTCGTGCTCACCAACAATCACGTGATAGAAAATGCCCGGGCTATTCAGGTGGTGCTGACCGACCGGCGGACTTTCGCAGCCGATCTGGTGGGGACCGATCCGCCAACCGATCTTGCGGTACTGCGGCTTCGTGCGACCAATCTGCCTCAGCTCGCGCTCGGCAATTCCGATGCGGTAAACGTGGGCGATCAGGTGCTGGCCATCGGCAATCCCTTTGGGCTGGGCCAGACGGTTACATCCGGCATCGTCAGTGCGCTTGGCAGAGGGCAAAGCCAGGATGGCTACGAGAGCTATATCCAGACCGACGCGGCCATAAATCCGGGTAACTCGGGGGGCGCGTTGATCGCGATGGATGGCACGATCATCGGCATCAACAGTGCAATCTACGGACCCGGTGCAAATGTGGGCATCGGTTTTGCCGTGCCCTCTGCCACGGCGCGATTTGTGATGGAGCAAATCCTTGCCCACGGCACCGTACGGCGAGGCGGCATTGGCGTTGCCATCACCGATACCGTGCCCGGGCCGGGCGGCGAAGCGCCGCTACCGGGTGCGCTGATCGCCGGGGTCACGCCGGGCGGCCCTGCGGCACGCGCAGGCGTGCGGGAAGGCGATGTGGTCGTCGAAGTCTCAGGACATGCGACGCCCACCGCCGCATCCCTGCGCGACGTGATTGGCCGAACTGCAATCGGGACAGCGCTCAACCTGAAAGTCAGGCGCGGCAACAATAGCCATGACATTTCCGTACAAGTGGGCGCGCCTGAAGCAGCGCAGACGAACCGGAACCGTCGATAACGAGCCTGTTGCCCCGGCTGTCGGTCCGATGCGATGAGAAGGGCACGGCGTCCCTCCGAATCCGCCCCAGCCACCGTGCCAAGATCGCCTAGCCCTTTTTAGCCATTGCGGCAGTGAGCGCGGCTGACATGATGAACGCTCAGCGATCCTTGGCCAGATATGCTGTGATACTCCGCCGCCCAGTCCCTGGAGGAATTGGGCCCTGGATCGGAGTTGTGGTGCACAGGCCGCCCTAACTGAATTCAAAAGGTTAAACCGGCTTGCTGTATGCGCGAAACGCCTCAACGCAAATTATGGATCAACAAGCTGTTCAAGCCGCTGGGGGCCGGCGCCAACGCACTGGATGAGCGTCCCTACTGGCCGCGCGGACGGGCGGAACGTGTCGATCACATGTTCCTGTTCCTGCTGACACCGCCCAATTCGGGGTCCACAGAGATCGCCCAGCACATGGTGCGGCGCGGCGATATTGGCGGGCTCTATCACAATTTCGAAGGACAGCGGCTGATCAAGGGGCTGATGGACACCGACCGCTGGTGGCCCGAGAAGTTCATCGATTTCGAGGCCGTCCTCGGCGCGTGGAACGGGCGGATCGCGGAACTCGATGCGGAAGGGCGCTATAGCTACTGGCTGGAGAAGAGCCCGCCCAACCTCGTTCGCCATGAGCAGCTTTTCGGCTATTTTTCGCAGCACCGCGCGGTCGTGAACAATCGCGCGCCGATGGCCAATGTCGCCTCGCAACTGCGGCGCTATCTCATCAAGGAATACCACGGCGCGCGCCGGGCGCTCGTCATCCGGCATCTCGCCCGGATCTGGCAATGGCGGAGCGAGCGGCTCATGGCGGCAGCGCGGCAGTCCGGCTACCCTTGCGTGACCTATGAGCGTTTCTGCGCGAGGCCCGATGCGATTCTGGAGGCTTTCGGCCTCGAACCCACCATCCATTCCGGCGAAGCGGCGCTGGAGGGCATCGTCAACCTCAATGCCGAGCACGCGCAATTGCTCTCCGAGCATGAGCGCGGAATGGTGGCGGAGGAACTTTCCGGCGCCGGCGAAGTGCTGGAATTCTTCGGCTACGATCTCAACGAGGAACTGTAGCGCCGATCAAGTCGTCGCCGTGCGCGTATAATAGTATTGATAATACGCCATTTCCTCGCCCAGTACGGCGGCAGATCGAGTGTCGACCTGGGTCAGCACGACACCGAAGATCTTGGCATCTGCGCGTTCGAGTTCGCGCAGCGCGGTCTTGAGCACGCTGCGCGGCGTGGTCCGCCAGCGCACGACCATCAGCACGGCATCGGCCATGGCCGCCACCGCGCGCGCTTCGGCGACCGGAATGGCGGGGGCGATGTCGAGCACGATGAAGTCGTAGAGATGCTTGCAGCGGTCAAGCAGGACGACCGTGGCATCGGATTGCACAACGTCGAAATTGTTGCCGGCGGCGGTGTTGAGCGGCAGGACATGCGCGCCTGAGGCCTTGTCGAGCAGAATGACATCCTCAAGCTGGGCTTCGCCCGAAAGCACTTCGACCAGCCCCGGCTTGCCGCTGAGGCCAAGTGCGAGGGTCGTACCTAGCCTCCGAAAATCGCAGTCTATCAGCAGCGTACGCCGACCGGCCATCGCGGCGGACCGGGCGAGCGCGATGGCGGTGCTGGTCTTGCCCTCGTCCGGGATCGAGGATGTCAGCCCGATCGTGCGCGCCATCTGGCCCTTCTGGCCGATGCGCAGTGCCGTCCATATCGCGCGCACCGATTCCGCGAAGGGCGAATCCCGGTGGTCGATTAGGAAGTCCGGCACGCCGAGGACTTCGCCCTTGTGGAAGCCCGGTTCGTCCATCGTTGCGATGTCGGGCAGGCTGCTGATGACCTTGAGGCCGGTGAATTCCTCGGCCTCGGCGCGGGTGCGGATGCCGCGTTCCCGCCATTCCAGCGCGAGCGCCAGCAGGACGGCGGCAACCACGCCGCCGATCAGCCCGGCGAGCAGGTAGACCAGCAGGTCCGGCGAGGTGGGAAGGATGGGCACTTGCGCGCGCGAGATGATGTCGGCCTTGCTCTTCTCGGTCCCGCGGGTTGCCAGTTCCACACGGTAGCGGTCGAGGAAAGTCTGGTAAAGCTGGCGTGAGCTTTCGGCCACGCGCTCCAGTTCGCCAAGGCGAACCGAGGCATTGTTGCCGGCGAGCAGCCGTCCTTTGGCGCCGCCGATGGCCCCCTCGATCGCGCCGACGCGGTCGCTGGCGACCCGCACGTCCTGACCCACGCCGGTGCTGGCGCGCGCCACTTCGCGGCTGAGCGAGGCCTGCGTCGAGGCGAGTTCAGCCTGCGTGCGGACCCGGTCGGGATGGTTGGGCCCGAGCGAGGCGGATTGCTGGGCCAGCTTCTGCTCCTGCTCGGCTTCCTGACGGCGAAGCTCGGCGATCACCGGGCTGGAATTGACGAGCGAGCCGTTGGTCCCTGCGTTCGCGCTGGCGCGGCCTTGCGCGGCGGCCAGTTCCGCCTTGGCCGAGGCCAGTTCGGTATTCAGCGTCGCCATTTCCTGCTGGGGGATCGTGCTGTCATTGCTGACGGCCACGAGGTCTGCCTTGGCGCGATAGTCGGCCACGGCCGCTTCGGCCTTGAGCACATCGCCGCGCAGCTGGTCGAGGCGCGTGCGCAGCTGCTGGATGTCTTCGCCGCGCGCGTTCTGGGCGGCCTGGACCTGCCCGCCGACATAGGCATCGGCCACGGCATTGGCGACCAGCGCGGAAACCTGCGGATCGTTCGAGCTGAAGGCCAGGTTGATGGCGAAGGAAAGACCCTTGCGCTCGACCACGAGGCCGGAGCTGACCAGATTGGCCGCTTGCTCGACAGTGAGGGGGGCCGTTGCCTTCGGCGCCTTGGCCTGCAGGAATGCGGCGTTCGTATTCAGCTTGGACCGCTCCACCGCCGCATGGGCAATTTCGGGTGAGAGCAGGACTTGCACTTCGGTATCGACAGCGGGCGAATTGACCACATCGGTCGGGTCGGTCTGGGCGGTGCGGACCAGTTGCTGGTCGTTCCGGTCCAGCGCCAGCACGACATTGGCCTGATAGACTTTCGGGGCCAGCAGATAGGCGATCATGGCCGCAGCCAGAACCGCGGCGATCACCCCCAGCATGAACCATTTGTAGCGCCACGCCAGCGTGGCGATCCAGGCAAGGTCGATGAATTTGTCACTGCCTTGCCGCCCTTCGGCGGCCGGGGGCTTGCCGTCATGCGCTAGCTGGAGATCGATGGGCTGGGATCCTATGTTCAAGTCCACATGCTCCTGAAACGCAGGGTCGCAGGGGTCATCTTGAAGTAGAACCACCCCCCCGTTCCATGAGAAACAGGTAGTAATTCGAAATCTCCAACACGATCCGTGCGGGCGTCCGCCGGGCGACGAAATCGCTGTCTATCGATCCGGCGACGGCCGTTGCGGCGTCGAAAGAGTGTGCAATCTGGGCTTGGGAGAGGGGAGAATCGATCGCCACGGCACGCGGCGGGCCCAGTTCATCCAGCAGCGGCTGGAATGCGGGCAGCCGCGATACCAGCACCGGCGTCCCCCGCTCGGCGGCAAGAATGGCAAGGCCGCTGTTCTGGCCTTTCCTGTATGGCAGCACCAGAAGCCCGGTTTCCGCCAGCCGGTCCGCCAGTTCCTGCTCGGTCAGGCGTTCCAGAACGAATTCAAGATGCCATCCGCGCTCGCGCAGCGCCTGCAATCGGTCACGGAGGGCATCGGCGTCGAGCCCGTCCACCGGCAATCCGTGAACGACATAGCGGCGGTCATCGGGTTCGGCCGCTTCGAGTGCGGCAAGGAGGAGGTCAAGCCCCTTGTAGTCCTTGAGGTCGCCCAGGAATGCGATCGATCGTGGCCCGGTGGCGGGCTTGGGGGCGGGATAGGCGCCGTCATAGGTCCAGTGCGGCGCCACCAGGGGATGCTTTTGCAGGATCGCCGGGTAGGCGGCACCGGCCTCGCGCAGACTGGAATCTGAGAGCGCGTGCACGCCGTCGAGCAGGCGCATCAGCCGCTTCATCCACCAGCGTTCGAGGCGGGGGCGCAGGCCCTCGTGCGAGGCGACGTTGTGCACGGTCCAGACGATGCGCGCGCCTTTCGCCTTTTGCACTGCAAGAAAGACCAGCCACGCGGTGATCGAACGCAGGCTGGCGGGCAGGCTCTGCTGAATGACTTTTTGCGGCCAGTGGAGATGGATGATGTCGCACCGCCTGAAGAGGCGGCCGCTCCACCTCGGAACCGTTGTCGAATGGCCAAGCTTGCGCAATTCCGCGACAAGGGCGGCCGTGTAGGGGTTGCTCCTGCGGTTCTCTTCGCCCGGGAAGGACCAGATTACGGCCATCGGCGATTCGCCCCGTCCTGTGCCACTTGGCGCCTATACCTAATTGCACTGGATAGGTGCTTGGGTTGCACTGCACAATAGCGCTGTCCAGGCCGGTGGAGTTGCCAGTGATGTCGGCCCGCCGGGTCATCTTTCCCTTTACCAATGCGCAGATCGGGGGGAGCCATGTCTCCTCCTTCACGCTCGGCGCATGCCTTCAGAGCGAGCACGATGTCGAGGTCATCATCGCCGCGCCGCGTGGCAGCCTGATCGAACAGGTGGCGCGGGAGCGCGATTTCACGGTCTGGCCGCTGCCCGAGCCGCCGGCGTTTCGCCACGGCCTTGTTGCGGAGGCGCGGCTGCTGCCGGGGCACTTGCGCCTGCTGGCGGAGCAGCCGCCGGGAACCGTGGTGCACAACAACGACCTGTCGGCGCTGCAGAGCTGGGGTCCGGCTGCGCGGCTGCGCAGATTGCCTGTGGTCTACCACAATCGCGCATTCAACCGGACCGCGCTGCCCAATGTCATGGTGATGAACCTCGCGCACCGGATCGTCTGCATTTCGGAGGCGGTCGAGCAGCGCCTGCCGCCTCGGCTGGCGCGCCGCTCGGTGCGGATCGACAATCCTTTCGAACTGGAGACCGGGCAGGACAGGGCGGCGCTGCGGCGTGCGTTCCAGGCGCGTCATCCGAAAGCCGCCGGTGGCGGACCGCTGATCGGGTTCATCGGCAATTTCGCCCATCGCAAGCGGCCGCGTTTCTTCCTCGACATGGCAAAAGTGGTGCTGGAACAGCGGCCCGATGCGACGTTCGTGGTGTTCGGGCGCGCGGTGGACGACACGCAGGAGGCACTCGAACGCCATGCCGCCGAACTGGGCATCGCCGCGCGTGTGATTTTCGCGGGATTCCGGATGCCGGTGGAGGAGAACATTCTCGTGCTCGACCTGCTGGCGATCACCGCGATCGAGGAGCCGCTCGGCCGCACGCCGCTGGAGGCGCTCATGCTGGGCGTACCCTATGTCGCCACCGACGATGCGGGGCTTGGCGAGACCGGGCGGCGGTTCGGCGGCGGCCTCCTTGTCCCGCGTGAGGCCGGGCCGGAGGTTTTCGCGCAGGCCGTGTTGCAAGGTCTGTCTGCGCCCGATTCCGGGCAATGGGATGAAGCGCGTCGGCAAGCCCGCGACGCCCTGAGCGCGCGGCACCATACAGAGCGCATGCTGGCGCTTTACGACGAACTGACGGTCTAAGCTGTCGGAAAATTCGATCCGGAATGTGCGTATGGTAGGTTCCCGGTTCCAAACTTCGTCGCCCCCGCGAAGGCGGGGGCCCCGCTTCTTGGCGACGTTCCGCCCTGCACAGCAGAAGCGGGATCCCTGCCTGCGCGGGGATGACGGGTCTGGTTGAGCAGACTCCGCGTTCCGATCACGAAATAGATCTGCCTTGCGGGCGCTAATTGTTGACCCGCCGATCCACGATAACCTGTGATCCCGCATAGCTGCCGCTGCCGCGCAGGACTTGATTGGGCTTGGCGATCAGGCGGCCGATATGGAGGTCCACCCGGCCTTCTTCGGCGCGGAACAGCGGTATCGTCGGATCGCCGGATACGATCAGCGTATCGATATTGATCGTCCGGGTTTCAGACGGCGTACCCTTGCCGAGAATCCCGGCAAAGCGATTGGTGCCAAGCTCGATCAGGCCGTGGTTCTGGCTATGCCAGATCTTGAGGCCCTGACGGCACCCGGCGAGGTAGACGTTGTCCACATGCACGTCGCCCTTGAGGTCGAGGCAGGCATCGCTCGCGTTCATCACGCGGCCGTCGGTGATCGTGCCGGTATATCCTTTCTCGGTCGAAATGCCGTCCACGTTCCGGTAATGCGCGCCCTCGGCCATGATCAAGTTCTGGAAGTCGAAGTTCCGGATCTCGAACGTGCCGAGGTCATTGGCGTCCTTGCCCTTGAGCGCGATGGCGGCCCATGCGTCGTCGCCGTTGACGGCGGGCGAGGCAGGGTCGCCAATCCAGACGAGGTTGCGGAACACGGCATGACCGATCCCATTGCTGACGTTGACGAGGCCAAGGCCAAGTTTCGGGTCGTCGCGGGCGCCGGTCGCGGACACGCGCAGGACCTGAAGGCCGGGGACGTTCACGCCGCGCAGCACCGGTCCATAGTTCTTCGCGATGACATCCGAGATTTCGAACCCCTGGGCATTGCCGCCATTCACCAGAATCCTGCCGTTTGAGGCACAGACTTTCCGTAGCGGCGGGGTACCTGGCCCGAGCCGGATGGTGGGCATCGTCGGGCAGTCCGCGGATTTGACTGCGGGCTTGAGAATCGCCGGCATCCGGAACGAGGCGAGTGACGATGCCGATTGCGTCAGGGCCAGAGGCGCCATCGCCATCGAAGCGGGCGAATCCGCAAGGTATTGAGGGCCGACGGCGGGGCCGACAAACAGGAGCGGGAGCACGAGACCGAACGTCTTGATCATCTGGTTCCTCGATATCGTATCGATTGGCACCTCACGCGGGGGAAATGTCGTTGGAGGCCGGTGCGCCGCTCACACCGGGTGGGGACGAAGCCCATTTGCGACGGGTTGAGGCCTGGGCGGTGGATTCAGCCGCGAATAGACCGTGAAACCGCATAGCAGGCCGTAGAACAGGATCCCCTCGATCATCCAGAATGGCATCGTTGCCATGTTGAGGATGAAGAAGCTGAGGTGCGCGATGACAAGCGTCATGCGCACGGACCCTGCCGTCGACAGCGCGATCACGAACATCCACGACCAGAGCAGCAGCATGGATGCCACGCCGAGGGTGCCGAGTTCGTAAAGCGTGGAGATCAGCGTGTTGTGCGCGTAGTAGCGATAGCGGCCTTCCCACGAATTGGCGCCGAAGCCGAGAACGTGCTGGCGCTTGGTCCCGTGGCGCCAGTCATCGATGTACTCGCTCCAGAGGAAGAGCCGGCCGGACATTAGCGCGCGGTCGGTCTTGCGGAATTCGTCCGGCGCCTTGGTCAGGACGTCGGGGTCATCGGCGACGACGGTTACGGCATCGAAGCGATCTCCCGCCAGCTTGGGAATCACGGGCACGACCGAAAGCACCAGCAGGACGCCGAGAATGCCCGCCACCGGGCGCTGGCGCGGGGGAACGGCAGACAGGATCGCCGCCATTATCAGGCCCAGCAGCAAGGGGGCGGCGGCGATGATCGCGGTGCGATAATTGGCAGCGAGAATGCCGCCAACGCACACGGCGGCGATGCCCAGCTTGTAGCCCGACCGCAGCGCCGGATGGAGCAGCGCGATCAGCAATCCGGTGAGCAGGATGATGGAGAAGCTGGCCTCATGGTTGTAGCCGCCGATGTAGGAGGCTGACCCATCACTTTCGGTGGCCTTGGCGATATGGAGCACGAGGCTGGCGCATTGCAGGACAAGCGGCAGCGTGAACGTGAAGACCAGCCGGGACAGCACTTTGCCCGCCCCGTCGGCGACGAAGGCGTCATAGGCGGTCAGCGCGATGGTGGCGAAAAACGCATATTTGACGAGGCTTTCAATGCCGCCCGACACGTCCTTGTTGAGCAGCAGGCTGGCGATGACCACCAGCGTCAACGGGATGATCGGAATGAGTATGAGCGGCACGGCCCGCGTACGGTGCAGTAGCAGGCCGCCGGTCACCACGATCAGCACCGATGCCAGTGCGTTCCAGCTCAACCCGGCGGGGGAGGAGGAATAGGAGAAATGGGGCTGGGCCGACATTGCCAGCCGGATGCCGAACGTGGCCACCAGAAAGCTGGTGGAAGCACTGGCCCGCATGGCAAGGAGCAGGATCAGCACGAGGTAAACCATCAGCGCCGGAAGCACGATGTAGGCGGGGAGGGGCGGGCTTCCTGCGGTCAATGCAAGCAAAGGGACACCTCCACGGGATGGGGGACCGGGCCGGCGCCGCGCCAGAAATGCGCTCCAGCGCATTTTTCGAACGGATTTTTATCCGGCATTGTGCAGTTCGGGGGCAAGCTTCGCCCGCTTCACCAGTTCGCGGTAATAGGGGGTCGTGCGGATCGCCACTTCGTCCCAGTCGATCAGCGAAAGATGGAAAGGGGCGGCTTCATCGGGCACTTCGCCGCCCGCAGCCAGCCGCGCGGACAGAGCATCCACGTCGCCCACCGGGAAGTAGCAGTCTTCCGGCAGGCCGATGTCGAGATTGGGCTGAATATCGCTGAGCAGCACCGGGCACTCGCAGGCCAGTGCCTCCAGCGCGGCAATCGGCAGGCCTTCATGGAACGAGGGCAGCACGAAGAGCGATGCATGGCGATAGAGCACGCCCAGAACGCTGCGCGGCTGCATTCCCAGCATGCGCACCTTATCGTCGGCGCGCGCCATGAGCTGTTCTGCATGCCGGTCGCCCTTCCGGCCTGCTCCGGCGATGACGAGGATGCGGTTGTCGCCGCTCATCCGGAATGCGTCGATCAGGTAATCGAGCCCCTTTTCCGGAACCAGACGCGCGACGCAGAGCACAAAATTGCCCGGCGCGCAGCCAAGACTGCCCAGCACTTCCTCGGCGGGGGCGGAGGAGGGTTCGGGCGGATTGACGCCGTTGGGGATGAACACGACCTTCCCGGCCGCCCCGGGATAGCGATCGCGCATGGTCGCCGCGAGCGAAGGAGAGACGCAGATGACCCGGTCCGCGAAGTGCATGCCTACCCACTCGCCAAGCCTGAGCATGGACCGCGCGAAAAGCCCCCATTTGCCTCGATTGTAGTCTGCGCCGTGATGGGTCAGCAGCACGCTCATGCCCAGCAGCCGAGCAATAGGCGCAAGCAATGCGGGGCCAACAGCGTGGATATGGACGGCGTCCGCGCCCTCACGCCAGGCATGGATCACGCCCATCAGCGTGGAAACCAGCGCCTCGCTCGCGTTCGTACGCGGGGCGTAGAGCGCCATGAGCTTGAGCCGGCGGAAGCTGACAAGCTCCGGATCGACGTAGCGCGCGCGGCAGCATACCTCGATCTCGATATCGGGATTGATCTGGGCGATGCGCGGAAGCAGTTCCTCGCAGTGGGTTTCGACGCCGCCGATAACGCCGGGAATACCGCGAAGGCCTGTTACGCAAACTTTCATTCAGGGGGCACTCCGGCGCCAGCCGCCGCCTTTAGGATGGTCTCGCGGAAGGCGTCCACGGCCCGCTCCACGGAAAAGGCATCGATTCTGGCCTTGCCCTCCTGCGCGGCCCGTTCGCGCGCGGGCGGCGTGACAAGGCGGTCCATGCAGTAGGCCATGGCCCGGTGGTCGTTCATGGCGACCAGCGCGCCGCCCGCGCCGAAGGCGGGCTCGCTGCCGCCAAGCGCGACTTGCAGGATTTCCGCCGGGCCCGAGGGGCAGTCGGTCGCGACCACCGGCAACCCGCAGGCCATGGCCTCCAGCATGGCGTTAGGAAACCCTTCCGCGTCGGACGTCAGCAGGTAGCACCCGGCGCGTGCGAGCACGGCGTAAGGGTTGGCAAGGAAGCCCGCGAGGTGGACCCGGTCCGCGATGCCCAGCGAATGGGCCAATGCCTCCAGTTCGCCGTGCAGGGGACCATCGCCCATCACGATCAGCCGGCCATCGGTTTGCGAGGCTGCCAAGGCCCGGATCGCCATGGCCGTGTTCTTGTTGGCGACCAAGCGGCCCATGGTCACGAAATCGTGCGCGGATACCGGGATCTCGGGTTCCGCAGCGGCAAGGCGCTGGATTCTGTCGAGATCCACCGGGTTGTAGATCACGCAGATCCGCTCGCGCTCGATGGCAAAGTCGGTCTCCAGAGTCCGGGCGACGCCCTCGGAAACGGCGATGATCTGCCGCGCGGACGGGTAAGTGCTGCGGATCAGCAGACGGCTCAGGAAGCCGAAACGGCCGGACCGCAGATGGGCAGTCGTATTGACGCGCTCGCTGATGATCGCGGGCCGTCCGATCCGGCGCATGGCGACCACCGCCGCGACATTGGCGCGGGACAGAAACGACACGGTCACATCGGGGCGCAGCCGGGCGACCAACCGCCGCAACTGCGTGATGCTGCGGAGCATACCGCCCCGCGTGCCCAGCCGCTCGACCGGGATATCCTGCGGCAGGCTATAGGCTTCCTCGGATTCGTCGTCGAGCAGCACCACGGTAATCGCAAGGCCGCATTCGCGCTCGCTCAGTTCCTTGACCAGCGTGGTGAAGACACGCTCCGCCCCGCCCCCGGCAAGGGAGTTGATGACAAACAAGGCACGGAGTTGCCCTTGCGACCTCATCGTTGCTGTTGCGGACCTCGATATTACCTACCCGCAAAGAAGTTAACCGTCCGGCCAGCCCGGCACGACCCCATCATAGGGAGTGGCCGAAGGGGCAAAAGGGGTGCTCTGTCTCATTTTTCCGGCTCACCCGACTCCCCCCGCCGAGTGGAGTGGGGCGGATGCATCTGCATTCGCCCTGATTCGAAACCCCCGGGCCGGGCACACGAGGTCTTGCAGGCGCGCTACAATCCTGCGCAAACCGCAATCGAGGATTTGAGGGAGAAGAGCAGGCCATGCATCGAATTGGCTGGATAGCCATGGCACTCGCGGCCACGGTGGCGCTGGCGGTTGTGGCGCTTTCGCGCGGTGAGCCGGTGAACGCACTTTGGATTCTCGTGGCGGCGGTCTGTTCGTTCCTTGTCGCCTATCGCTTCTATGCGCGTTTCATCGCGCGCAAGGTCATGCGCCTCGATCCCGCCCGCCCGACACCGGCAGTCTACCGCGCGGACGGGCTGGACTACGTGGCGACCGACCGACGGGTGCTGTTCGGCCACCACTTCGCGGCGATTGCCGGGGCTGGTCCGCTGGTCGGCCCGGTGCTGGCCGCGCAGATGGGCTATCTGCCGGGGACGCTGTGGATCATCGTCGGCGTGGTGCTGGCAGGTGCGGTGCAGGACTTCATGATCCTGTTCATCTCGATGCGGCGCGACGGGCGCTCGCTGGGCGAACTGGTCCGCATGGAAATGGGGCAGGCAGCAGGCGTGATCGCGCTGCTGGGCGCGTTTCTCATCATGATCATCATTCTCGCGGTCCTGGCGCTGATCGTTGTCAAGGCGCTGGCGGCCAGCCCGTGGGGCCTGTTCACCGTGGCGGCCACGGTTCCGCTGGCGCTGGCGATGGGCGCCTATACGCGCTGGATCAGGCCCGGACGGATCGGGGAAGTCTCCTTGCTGGGGCTGGTCGGGCTGGTTCTGGCGCTGATCTACGGACAGGCGATTGCGCAGTCGCCGTTCTGGGGGCCCCTGTTCACGCTCACGCCCATTCAGCTCTGCTGGGTTCTGATCGTCTACGGCGCGGTCGCCTCGGTGCTGCCGGTCTGGCTCCTGCTTGCTCCGCGCGATTATCTTTCGACATTCCTGAAGATCGGTGCGATTTGCGCATTGGCGGTGGGCATCGTCATCATGGCGCCGCCGCTCAGGATGCCCGCACTCACGCCGTTCGCAGCTAGCGGCGGGCCGGTCTGGGCGGGCGGACTGTTCCCGTTCCTGTTCATCACGATTGCCTGCGGCGCGGTGTCCGGTTTCCATGCCCTGATCGCCAGCGGCACGACACCGAAGCTCATCGCGACCGAGGCCGACGCGGCGATGATCGGCTATGGCGCAATGCTGATGGAGGCGTTCGTTGCGATCATGGCGCTGATCGGTGCCTCGATCCTCGATCCGGGCATCTATTTCGCGATGAACAGCCCCGCCGCCGTGATCGGAACCGACCCCCAGCAGGTGGCGCACACCGTAACCGCAATGGGCTATCCTCTCTCCGCCGAGGTCCTGGTGCAGACCGCGCGTGACCTTGGCGAGCATACTATCATCTCCCGCGCGGGCGGTGCGCCGACGCTGGCGGTCGCCATGGCGGAGATCTTCTCGCACGTTGTCGGCGGACCGGCGATGAAGGCGTTCTGGTATCACTTCGCCATCCTGTTCGAGGCGCTGTTCATCCTGACGGCGGTCGACGCCGGGACCCGCGCCGGACGGTTCATGCTCCAGGACCTCATCGCCATCGTCGCGCCGCGCTTCGGTCGTAACGAGGGGCCGGTTCCGGGCCTTGTCGCGACCGGGTTATGCGTCGCGGCCTGGGGATTCTTCCTGCATCAGGGCGTCTCCGATCCGCTGGGCGGGGTGAACACGCTGTGGCCGGTGTTCGGCATTGCCAACCAGATGCTCGCGGCCATCGCGCTGATGCTGGGGACGGTGGTGCTGTTCCGCATGAAGCAGGACCGCTATGTCTGGGTGACGGCGCTGCCGGCGGCCTGGTTGCTGATCTGCACGGGTACGGCCGGCTGGCTGAAACTGTTCTCCGCCGATCCGAAAGTGGGGTTCCTTGCCCACGCGGCCAAGTTCGCGGCGGCGGCGGACGAGGGGCAGCTATTGGCCCCAGCCAAGTCCATCGCGGAAATGCGGCAGGTGATCTTCAACGACCGTATCGATGCGGCGCTTGTCGGCGCGTTTCTGGCGGTGGTTGTGGCGCTGCTGGTCTTTGCGCTGCGCACATGTCTCGTTTCGCGTCGCAGCGCCGTACCCACTGTACGGGAAGTCGTCGGCCCGGCGGTGGCGGCATGAGCGGGCTGCTTTCGACCGCGCGCCGGATGTGCCACTTGATGGTTGGGATGCCCGCCTACGAGGATTACCTCGCCCACATGCGCGACCATCACCCCGACCGGCCGGTCATGAACCGCACCGCATTTTTCCGCGACCGGCAGGAGGCACGTTACGGCGGCCGAAACGGTGGCCGCTGCTGCTGAACACGTGAGGGCGTCTAGGCCATGCCGTTCATGACTGGCCCGGAGCTTTCGCGCTCGACCAGCGAATAGCTGAGTTCGACGCTCTCGCCCGGTTCCTTTTTGACCTGCGGATTGTTGCCGATCAGTAGGTCCACCGCCACTTTCGCCATTTCGGCATTGGGCTGATTGATGGTGGTCAGCTGCGGCCACGCCATGCGCGAGATTTCGTCGTCATCGAAGCCCGCGATGGAAAGCGCGCCGGGCACGGCAATGCCGTGACGCATCGCGACCATGAGGACGCCAAATGCCATTTTATCGTTGGAGGCGAAAATGGCGGTCGGCCGGTCATCGTCGGCAAGGATGGCCTCACCTGCGGCCAGACCCGACTTGAAGCTGAAATCGCCTTGCAGCACGCGCCGCGCGGGAATGGTAATCCCGGCATCCGCGCAGGCGTCCGCGAAGCCCTGCCAGCGCAGTGCCGCGGCACCGTGCGCGGTATGGCCCCTGACGAAGGCGATGTCTCGATGGCCCAGCGCGATCAGCCGCTCGGTCATTTCGCGCGCCGCCGCCCGGTCGTCGATCTGCACTTGCTGCGCCCTGCCGGGATCGGTGGCGGGAGAAAGCCTTACGACCGGGATGTCATGGCTCTCGAACAGTTCCAGCACTTCGCTCCAGTCGCAGACCGGCGCGGCCAGGATCGCGCCGGAGAGGCGCAGTTCGCGCAGCGTTGCATCGATCTGCGCAAGCCAATCCGGCCTTTCGCGCTCGACCGCCTCGATGACGAGGTGGTGGCTGTACATCCGGCACTGGTCGATGGCGCCGCGCTGCAAATCGGCCGCATAGCCAGAGAATGGATCGTCTACGAAAAGGCCGATCAGGAAGGACCGCGAACTCGACAATCCGCGCGCGAAGGCATTGGGTTTGTAGGCCAGTTCATCGACCACGCGCATCACATGTTCGCGAATCTCGGCGCGGACATGCTGCTCGCCATTGATCACGCGCGACACCGTCTTGGGCGACACGCCCGCACGCGCCGCAACGTCCTTGATCGTAACAACCTTCAAGCCATTCTCCTTGCCAGCGCAGCGGGATAGCCGCCCCGGACGAGCGCGAACATCGCGATGACGACATAGCAGATGCCGGGAACCACCAGCGACGGCAAGAGGCCGATGCTGTCCGCAAGCGCTGCGGTAATCATCGGGACGATGGCTCCGCCCACAACCGCCATGCACAGCGCCATCGAGGCATAGGGTGCGGCGCCTTGCTCATCGGGCAGGGAAAGTGCGAAAAGCGTGGGGTACATGATCGAGTTGCACAGGCCGACCGCAATCAGGGTCGCCGCCCCCAGCATGCCGTGCCCGAGAGCGGCGATGGCCACGAGGCCCGTTGCCGTAAGCGCCGTGGCGGTGAGCACGCGGGCAGGAGGCCAGTGGCTCAGTGCCGCCGCACCCAAAAAGCGGCCGACCATGGCGCCGCCCCAGTAAAGGCTGACCAGACGGCCTGCCGTCACGGGCTCGGCGCCGATGATCTCCGGCAGCACGAGATAGTTGGTCAACAGCGTGCCAATCGTCACTTCCGCGCCGACATAGCCGAACATCGCGATGGAGCCGGCCAGAAGACGGGGCGTGGCCACCACGCATCGCAAGGCATTCAGTGGCACCCGCTGCGGCGGCTCGGTTCCTTCCAGAAGATTGCGATTGTGCGCATAGGCCCATGCAATCCCGAGCAGGATGACGACGCAGCCGATGAAGGGAAGGGCCACCATCAACCAGGCTTCGGCATCGTGCCCCACGCTACGGTCGCTCAGGAGGAACGACGCACCCAGCAACGGAGCGAGAACGGTGCCGATGGAGTTGAAGCCTTGCAGCAGGGTAATGCGCGGCACGGCCCGGTCGGCGGGTTCGACAAGCGTGACCATGACGTTACCGGCGATCTGCAAAAACGTAATGCCGCCCGCCAGCGCCAGCAATGCCAGCAGCACGAGCGGATAGTTGTGTAGCGCCGCCGCCGCGATGAACCCGAGACATCCGGCCGCCATGATCGCACATCCCAGCGCCATCACCCGCATGTAGCCGATTCGCACCAGCCATGCCGTGACCGGCAAGGCAAACAGCAAATAGCTGGAATGGAACGCCAACTGCACCAGCGAGGCGCGCGTATAATCAAGCCCCATCAGAAGTTTAAGCCGGGGAACCAGCAGACTCACCAGCGATACGACGAAGCCTCCCATAAAGCAGTTGCCGATGGACAGGTTGAACACCCGCGCAGCGCGCAATTGTTCTGCGGCCTTAACAGACGATTGCGCGGCCGTTTGCGGGGCGTGCGTAGCCAGCGCCGCCACGCCGGACTGTATGGTCATGAAGGGCACCCTCATTTTTATTTTTGAGCGTCAATCATAAGCAAGTTCGCGGCAACGCGCGCGCGCCAATTCCAGGATGACTACATTTTCACCGGATCCGTGGCAGCCGGGTGACGGACACCGTGTTGACATCGATGTCAGACTTTGCGATCAGACCCTCAAGCCGACCAAGATGCGGCGGGGAGGATCATGAAAGCTCAAGCGAAAGCTCAGGGGCGGCGTAGCCGTCTGCGCACTATTGCAACGTCGACGCGGCTCGCAGGGCTCACGCTCTCGCTGCTCGCCACGGCTGCGCCGGTGTCCGTATTGGCCAAGACCACTGTTCCCCAGGCAGCTGCTACCTCGTCGCCAGCACAGGGGAACGTTGCCATGCCGATCTGGCGAGACACCGCACGCACGCCGGCCGAGCGCGCCGACGCGCTGGTCAAGGCGATGACGCTCGAAGAAAAGCTCTCGCTGGTCCACGGGCTGTTCCCGCCGAACACCAAGAACCCGCCGGCAGACATGATCCCGTCGGCCGGATATGTGCCGGGCGTGCCGCGCCTCGGCATTCCGATCCTGCGCGAAAGCGACGCCTCTCTGGGCGTCGCCAATCAGGTGGAACAGCGAAAGGGCGATGTCGCAACGGCATTGCCTTCCGCCCTGTCCACCGCTGCCGGGTTCGATCCTGATCTGGCTTATGCCGGGGGCGCCATGATCGGCGCGGAAGCCCGCGCCAAGACCTTCAATGTCCTCCTGGCAGGGGGCATGAACCTGACGCGCGACGCGTGGAACGGGCGTAATTTCGAATATTACGGCGAAGATCCGCTGCTGTCCGGGAAGATGGCGGCAGCCTCGGTTCGCGGTGTCCAGTCGAACAATATCGTCGCGACCGTGAAGCACTTTGCGCTCAACAGCCAGGAAACCGGCCGCATGGTTCTCGATGCGCGGATCGATCCGGTGGCGCTGCGGGAAAGCGATCTGCTCGCGTTCGAGATCGCGATCGCCGACGGCAAGCCGGCCTCGGTGATGTGCGCATACAACCGGATCAATGGCGATTACGCCTGTGAGAACAAGTTCCTGCTGACCGACGTCCTGCGCGGGGAGTGGAACTATCCCGGTTTCGTGATGTCGGACTGGGGCGCGGTCCACTCGACCGAGAAGGCCGCCAACGCCGGACTCGATCAGGAATCGGGACAGGAATTGGATTCGAGCATCTTCTTCGGAAAACCGCTCGCCGATGCGGTTGCCGCAGGCCGGGTTCCGTCCGAACGGCTGGACGAGATGGTTCGCCGCATTCTGACGGGCGTGATTGCCTCGGGCCTTTACGACCACCCCACGCCGGTGAGCGCGCAGCCGATCGACTATGACGCGCATGCGCAAGTCGCGCAGAAGGTGTCGGAGGCAGGCATCGTCCTGCTCAGGAACGAAGGCGATATCCTTCCGCTCGCGCGTGAGGCGAAGTCGATCGTGGTGATCGGCGGCCACGCCGATGTCGGCGTGCTATCGGGCGGCGGGTCCTCGCAGGTCCGCTCGGTGGGCGGCGTGCCGATTGAAATTCCGCTGACAAGCGGCGCCGCGGCGTCCTTCGCGCGGGTGACCTATCACAACTCGTCACCGTTGCAGGCCATCAAGGAATTGGCACCGGGCGCACAAGTCCGCTTCGTTGACGGCAGCGATCCGGCCGCAGCGGCGCAGGCGGCAAAAGAAGCGGATATCGCGATCGTCTTCGCCACCCAGTGGCAGACCGAGGCGCAGGACGCGCCGTCACTGTCGCTTCCGGACGGGCAGGACGCGCTGATCGATGCGGTCGCCGCCGCCAATAAGCGGACCGTTGTCGTTCTGGAGACCGGTGGTCCGGTTCTGATGCCGTGGATACAGCGTGTCCCGGCCGTGGTAGAGGCATGGTATCCGGGGCAGCGTGGCGGACAGGCTATTGCGCGCGTGCTGTTTGGCGAAGTCGATGCATCGGGCCGCCTGCCGATCAGTTTCCCGGTCGCAGCCGCGCAATTGCCGCGCACGAAACCTGTGCTTGCCGCTACCGGCCCTGCCGACAACGGTGCGGGCGCCAACGCCGCCATGGGCGACGCTGCGAAGCTTCCAACTTATCCAGTGACCTATCAGGAGGGCGCGGATGTGGGCTATCGCTGGTATGCCGCCAGCAAGCAGAAGCCGCTGTTTCCGTTCGGATACGGGCTGAGCTACGGCCGGCCTGCCTTCGCCAATGCCGGGTTCTCCGGCGGCGCCGCTGCCCGCGCGACTGTGGATGTCCGCAATGATGGCAAGCGCCCGGCAACGGTCGTTCCGCAGCTTTACGCGACGGTTCCCGGCACCGCGACGCCCCGACTTGTCGGCTGGTCTCGCCGCGTTTTGAAACCCGGTGAGAGTGCATCGCTCGCGATCGATGCCGATCCGCGTATGCTTGCCCGCTGGACGGCGCAGGGCTGGCAGATGCCGCCCGGGGATTACAAGCTGACGCTCGCGACCGATGCCGAACACGTGATTGCCGAAAAACTCGTGCATCTCGATGGCGGCCATTGGCCATCCGGGCGCCAAAGTGGATCAATTGTAACCGCGACTATCACCAAGAGTAATTGACATCGATGTCGGTAGTTGTAGCAATGCGCCCGTCAGACGGTGCAAAGCTGCGTGACGGCTGCTGAATAAAACGCAGTAGAACAGGGGAGAGTATCATGAAGGGTTCAGGCCTTGTGTCGACGCTTGCGCGCTCGACGTCAGCAATCGCGTTGTTGACGGGATTGGTCGCGCCATGCGTTGCCGTTGCACAGGAAGCGGCGGCTTCCTCACCGGCGGTTGCGCCGGATAGTGCTGTCGATGCCAATGAAATCGTCGTCACCGGTGTGCGCGCCTCACTGATGCGATCAGCAGAGATCAAGCGCAATTCGAACGGTGTGGTCGATGCCATTTCGGCCGAAGACATCGGCAAGTTCCCGAATACCAACCTGGCCGAATCGCTGCAGCGCATTCCGGGCGTCTCGATCGACCGCGTCAACGGCGAAGGTTCGACCGTGACGGTCCGCGGCTTCGGCGCGCAGTACAACCTCGTCACTTTGAACGGCCGCCAGCTGGCGACTTCGGATATCGTTGCGGTGGGCGGTGACCAGGGCGGCGACGGTGCATCGGGCACTGGTCGTTCGTTCGACTTTTCGAACCTGGCATCGGAAGGCGTCAAGACCTTGCTGGTCTACAAGACGGCGCGCGCCGCGGTACCTTCGGGCGGCATCGGCGCGACGATCGACATCCAGAGCCGCCGTCCGTTCGACAACGCTGACAGCGGTTTTCAGGGGTCCATCGGCGCCAAGGCAAGCTATGACACGAGCGCGGACGACTGCATCAGCTGCGGCTCGCACGTAACGCCCGAAGTTTCGGGCATCGCCAGCTGGACGGATCAGGACCAGCGGTTCGGCGTGACTGTGTTCGGCAGCTACCAGAAGCGCAACTTTACGGTGCCCAGCCAGGCCAACGACGACTGGAACATCCGCACTTTGTCGGATTTTCTCAATCCGGCCAACGGCTTCGTCAACGCGGCCACCAAATATACCAACATGCCGACCGATCCGAACGTGCTCGTCGCCGTTCCGAACGACAGCCGTTACCACTTCTCCGAAGACAGCCGTGAGCGGATCAACGGTCAGGCTGTACTCCAGTACAAGCCGACCGACACGCTGACGGTGACGGT
The DNA here is from genome assembly GCF_056857055.1 of Novosphingobium sp. BL-S-32. Lineage (NCBI taxonomy): Bacteria > Pseudomonadati > Pseudomonadota > Alphaproteobacteria > Sphingomonadales > Sphingomonadaceae > Novosphingobium > Novosphingobium sp. BL-S-32. Next base: position 983,935 of record NZ_CM166477.1, read on the forward strand.
GGACGGCCTCTACGCACAGCTGCGCGAATCTGAGCGTCGTTCCACCCAGTCGAACTGGTTCAACCGTCCGTTCGACGAAGTGGGCTTCGACGACGCATCGAACGGGATCGCCACCACGCAGTTCCTGCATGAGACGATCAATGGTGTGAAGGACACGGCGTTCGAACAGGCCTATCGCGCCCAGAAGAACCGCCTTTACGACATCGGCGCCAATGTGGCCTGGCAGGCCACTGACAAGCTGGCGTTCACGCTCGACGGTCACTTCGGCAAGGGCGATAGCCAAGGGGATAACCCCAACGGCCAGACCTCCACGACAGTGGCGTTCAACATGCCGGTCGTGACGTCGCAGTCGCTCAATTGGACGACCGGCGGCTTCCCGCAGCAGGCATTCACGTTCAACGATTGCGCGCACAGCGTCACGCCGAATGGCACCCCCTACACCAAGGGTAACTGCGACGGTAAGCTGGACGAGGGCGACCTGTCCGGCGCTGTCCAGCGCCAGTTCGACTCCGAGCAGAGCCAGCGGGTCAAGGAACTCCGTCTTGACGGTGCTTACGATCTGGGCGGCAACAGCCACTTCGATTTCGGTGCCAACTACCGCACCACGGACACTCGCCAGACGCAGTACAACACGCGTCAGGTTCTGGGCGACTGGGGCAACTCGCTTCCGCCTGAAATCGCCGCCGTGGCACCGGGCCAGGTCTTCCAGTTCTGCACGGCTTGCCAGTTCCACCACAACAATCCGAACGCGGACGCCAATACCCAAGTGGCATGGCGGACCGAGAACGCGGCCAAGCTCTATAACACGCTCTACGACTACTACAGCGGCATCACTAACGATAAGGTTGGCCACCAGAACAACATCGACGCCAATAACGACAACCGCGTCAAGGAAGACATCTGGTCGGTCTATGGCCAGGTGACCTGGAATGGCGAGATCGGCGATCATACCGCCCAACTCGTCGCGGGTGCTCGCTTTGAAAGCACGAAGGTCAGGGCGGTTTCGCTCCAGCCCATTCCGCTGGCGATCGTGTGGCAGGCTGACAACGACTTCAATGTCCAGTATTCGCCCGATCAGCAGGAAGTTCGGAACCGGGGTGCCTACAACAACCTGCTGCCGGCGTTCGACTTCTCGATCGACATCACGCCGAAGCTGAAGGGGCGTTTCTCCTACGGCAAGTCGATCGCGCGTGCGCCTTATAGCAATCTGTTCGCATCGACCACCGTCAGTTCACCACCTCGCCCCACGGCGATCGGCGGTGTTGCGACGGGTAATGCAAACAACACCGATCTCGATCCTTTGAGCTCGGATAACTTCGATCTGTCGCTCGAATGGTATCCGCGCAAGGATGTCTATCTCTCGATCGGCTTCTTCGACAAGCGCGTCCACAACTTCATTGGCAATACCCTGGTCAACCGTTCGCTGTTCGGGCTGGCCGATCCGACTTCGGGGCAGCCGGGGACGCGTTCGGGGACCGCGAAGACGCAATTGCAGGGGTTCGGTGCAGATATCACCGACGTGAACCTGTTTACCTATACCGCGCTGCTCCAGCAGGCGAATGGTAACGTTGCGGCCGCCGATGCCCAGTTCCAGGCGCATTACAACACCCAGACCCGCGCTCTGGATCAGGGCTTCGTGGACAGCACGCTCGCCGCGGTCGATATCACGGCCGATGGCAGCGACCCGCTGTTTAACTTCTCGGTCAATACGCCGATCAACAACAAGGACGCCGAGATCTACGGTGTCGAGCTTGCCGGTCAGTACTTCCTTGGTGAGACCGGCCTTGGCATTGCCGCCAGCTATACGCTGGTACGCGGCAACGTGGGGATCGATGTGGCTGCCGATCCGACCGTGAACCAGTTCGCGCTGGTGGGTCTCTCGGATACGGCCAACGTGACGCTGATTTTCGAAAAGTACGGGATTTCCGCCCGTGCAGCCTGGAACTGGCGTGCCAAGTACCTCAGCCAGCTCAACCGGGACAGCTATCACAACCCGGTCTTCACGGCACCCTACAGTCAGGTTGACTTCAGCGTCAGCTACGACATCACGCCGAAGATCAGCGTCAGCTTCGAAGGCATCAATATCTTTGAAGAAGGCGTGAGAACCTACGGTCGCGACAAGATGGACACCTGGTACGAAGCCGAAGGTTCGGCCCGCTACCTGCTGGGCGCCAGCTACAAGTTCTAAAAACCTGAACATCCGCGCGAAGAAGGCCGTTTTGCCACGGTCTTCTTCGTGTAGGATGCCTATACCGAACCTGATACTGGCGATTGAAAATGTCCGATTCCGTGCTTTCCGGCCCCGTGCTTCTCAACAATGTCGATCATCACGATCTGCGGGTCATCACGGATTTTGGCGCGGAATGGGGCGACGCGGTCAACCAGACCACGGTCTTCGCCCCCGAATTCGAGGCGCTGTCTCGCGAATACCCGATCGTATTTCGGCGCGATGCGGCCGGAGCCTTTCGAGCTGTTGCGCTGCTGGGCTTTGAGGCAGACGAAAATCTCTATCTCGACGGGCAAAAATGGGATGCACGCGCCATCCCGGCCCTGATGACTCGCGGTCCCTTTTCGATCGGCCTGCCCAGTGCCGGCGGACCGGGCGAAGCGATGATCCATATCACGCCGGATCACCCCCGAATCTCGCGTGAGCGAGGCCAGCGCATCTTCCTCGACCATGGGGGCAATACGCCCTACCTCGACTATGCCGCAGGCATGCTGCGTTCGATTTACGCCGGAACGCAGATAGGTCCGGCGATGATCGAGGCGTTCGACGAGGCCGGGCTGCTTGAACCGGTGACTTTGCGGATGGAGGCACCCGATGGCCGATGCTTCGTGGTTCCCGATGTCTGGACTCTGTCGCAGGAGCGCTTTGCGGCATTGGACGGCGCAGCACTGGCACGGCTCAACGCGGGCGATTTCCTGCGCTGCGCCGTGTGGTTGATGTCTTCGCTGGACAATCTTTCGGCGCTGCTTGATCGCAAGCTGGCCCGTGGTGGCTGACGCCGATCAGCGCGTGACAGGCGCTGCGTCGATGCGGCGCACGCAGGTGATCGACGACCTGCCGCTGAATACGCTGGGCGTGACTGCATTGATCGAGGCCGGGCGGCCCGTGATCGTCCGGGGCGCCGCATTGCATTGGCCTCTTGCGAGGGCAGGCTTGGCGTCCGCCGAAGACGCCGCGGAATTGCTCAAGCAGCACGATGCTGGTCATCCCGTAGTCGCTTATGTCGGGGATCCGGCAATTCGCGGACGATACCATTACAATTCCGAACTGACGGGGCTGAATTTCACCACCGAGCGCGGCACGCTATCGGCTTTTCTCGACAGGCTTCTGGCCATGCGGGGCTCGGGGAATGCACCGTCGCTCTATATCGGCTCGACCGATCTCGACACGTATCTTCCCGGCCTCCGCGCGTCGCACGATGCCGTGCTGGGCGACGATACATTCACGCGTCATTCTCCCATTGCCAGCATTTGGATCGGCAACCGGACCGTCGCTGCCGCGCATTGGGACATGTCTAACAACATGGCCGTGTGCGTTGCCGGCCGGCGGCGGTTCACGCTGTTTCCGCCCGATCAGGTGAGCAATCTTTATCCAGGGCCGATCGAACCGACCCCCGCCGGGCAGATCGTCAGCATGGTTGACCCGGCATCTCCGGATTTTGCCCGCTACTCGCGTTTTGCGGATGCGCTCGCAGCCGGCGAAGTGGCCGAACTGGAGCCCGGAGACGTGCTCATCTATCCGGCATTGTGGTGGCATCAGGTTGAAAGCCTGAGCGATTTCAATGTGCTGATCAATTACTGGTGGAACGCCGTGCCGGCATTTGTCGACGATCCGATGACGACCTTGCTGCACGGCTTGCTCAGCCTGCGTGAACGGCCCCCACATGAGAAGGCTGCGTGGCGCAGTATGTTCGATCACTACGTGTTCGGACCGCCCGAGGCTGCCTCAGCCCATTTGCCGGAAGCGGCGCGCGGGCCTCTCGCACCGCTCGACCCTTTGATAGCCCGCCGGCTACGGGCGCTGATTACCAACAGGATCAACCGATGAACACACCGCGCAAACGTGTCGTCGTCGCCGGTGGCGGCACTGCCGGATGGCTCGCCGCCACCGCACTCGTGCGCCAGTTGAGCGGGTTGACCGATGTTACGCTGGTTGAATCCGAGGAGATCGGCACTGTAGGCGTCGGCGAGTCGACCATCCCCACGATCCGCACGTTCCACGAGTTCATTGGCGTGCAGGAGAATGACTTCGTTCGCGCCACCCATGCCACGTTCAAGCTGGGCATTGGATTCGAAAACTGGGACCGGCTCGGCGACCACTATTTCCACCCGTTCGGTTCGGTTGGCCGCTCCACGTTCGTGGCTGATTTCCAGCACTTCTGGCTTGAAGGAAGAAAGGCCGGTTTCGGCGGAGATTACGGTGACTATTCGCTGGAACAGCAGGCGGCGATGGCGGGCCGGTTCGGCGCGTCCGGAGACAATTCGCTCGGCTATGCCTATCACCTCGATGCCAGCGCCTATGCCCGGTTCCTGCGCGGCGTGGCCGAAGGGGCCGGGGCGCGGCGCGTGGAAGGGCGCATCGCCAGCGTCGAACAGCATGGCGAAAGCGGCGATATCACCGCTCTCGTGCTGGCGTCGGGAGAGCGCATCGAAGGCGATCTGTTCATCGATTGCACCGGTTTTCGGGGCCTGCTGATCGAGCAGACGCTGAAGACCGGTTTCGAGGACTGGAGCCATTGGCTCCCTACCGACAGCGCCTTTGCCGTTCAGAGCGAAGCGACAGGCGATCCGGTTCCCTATACCCGAGCCATCGCGCACGGAGAGGGCTGGCGCTGGCGGATCCCGCTGCAACACCGCGTCGGCAACGGGATCGTTTACGACAGCAATTTCCTGTCCGACGACGAAGCGCGCGATCGTTTGCTACAGTCGCTGGACGGGCCGCCGCTGTTCGAACCGCGCCTGCTGCGTTTCACCGCCGGGATGCGCAAGCGTGTGTGGAATCGCAATTGCTTGTCGCTCGGCCTTGCCAGCGGTTTTGTGGAGCCGCTGGAATCGACGAGTATCCATCTGGTCATGGTGGCGGTGACTTGGTTGATCCAGAACTTCCCGTTCGGGCCGGACAATACGGCGGTGGCCGATTGGTTCAACGCCCGCTCACGCCATGAGTGGGAGCATGTGCGCGATTTCATCGTGCTTCACTATGCGATGACCCATCGGGACGACACGGCATTCTGGCGCGAACGCGCAGCGGCGGCCATCCCGGACAGCCTTGCCGCGCGCATTCAGTTGTTCCGTGAGGCGGCCATTGCCTATCAGAGCCAGGATGATCTGTTCCGGGTGGATTCGTGGGTCGCCGTGCTGACGGGGCAGGGCGTGTGGCCTGAAAGGCATCACCAGTTGCCCGCCATGTTGCCCAAGCCGCAATTGCAAGCTGCCCTGAATGATCTGCGGCGGAACATTGTTGGCGCGGTGGAGCGTATGCCCTCGCACGCGGCGCGTCTGGCGCAAATTGCCGATGAGACACGCGAGCGGGAAGTGCTCTGACGCCTTCTGATCCGGCGGCGCAGTGCACCGCGCGGATCGGGATCAGAACCACGCGCGGATGCCCGCAACCACGCTGGCTTCGTTCGCGTCTCTGCCATCGGCGCGGGCATAATCGGCGGTGCGGCCCGAAAGCCATGTCCAGTTCATGCCCAGATAGGGGGCGAATTCGCGCTTCACTTCATAACGGAGCCTGAGGCCCAGTTCCGCGCTGGTCAGCCCTGCGCCGATGCGCTCGGCGTGCATGTCCTGTGCCGAGAGGTTTACTTCGGCGCGTGGTTGCAGGATCAGGCGCTGGGTGATCCGCTGATCGTAGGCCGTTTCGATCCGTGCGGTTAGTTGGCCTTTTTCCGAAAGAAAGGCTGCGGCCTGAGACTCGAACTGATAGCGCGCGCGGCCTTCCAGTCCGATTGTTGCCCATGACCGCTGGGCTCCGGGCCCGAGATCCTGCCGCACGCCGAACTGCAGGTTCCACCAGGGATCGAGCGCTCTGGCGTAGAGTGCCTGCAGCTCGGCATGGTCGATGCCGCTGCCAAAAGTGCCTTCACCTTTGCTCTTGATGACGAAGCGGTCGACATCACCGAGCCAGGCCTCCCCCTCCCAGCGGTAGCCGTCCTTGCCGTCGCGGATCTGGTATTCGGCCAGATCGAAAAGGACTTTGGCGTAAGTCGTGACCGATGCCCCCATTGCGGTGCGCTCGGCGGCGGCCATCTCGGCGGGGTCCCAATAGCGGTCGGCAAGGCGATCGTGTGCCATTGCCGGCGGCGCCGCGCTGCCCGGAGACTGGTCGGTGCCGGCAGGTTCACCGTCCTGCGCCATCGACGTCTTCGGCATGGGCATCTCCGGCATGGACATGCCCGGCATGCTTCCGCCCTCCATGTGGTGGCCCGCGTGAGGGGCTGCCATTTGCGCTAGCGCGGTGCCGGGAAGGCTCAGCAGCAGGATGGTCAGAAACCGCCTCATGCCGAATGTCCTTCCATGGGCCGCACGGAGACGATGCGCATCATTCCCATCGCCATGTGCAGGGCGAGGTGGCAGTGAAATGCCCAGTCGCCGGTGATCGCAGTGACGTCCCAACTGACCTTGCCGCCGGGAAGGACGTTGACCGTGTGTTTGCGCGGCGAATGGTCGCCGTGGCCTGTGGCCAATTCGAAGAAGTGTCCGTGCAGGTGGATGGGGTGCGCCATCATCGTGTCGTTTATCAGGGTAATGCGCACCCGTTCGCCGGTGTGCATGGGCAAAGGATCATGGGCGTCGCTCATGGTCTTGCCGTCCATCGACCACATGTAGCGGTCCATGGCGCCGGTCAGATGGACTTCGATCTCGCGTTCGGCGGCGCGCGGATCCGGGTTGGGGTCGAGCGCTACAAGGTCGCGGTAAACGAGAACCTTGTGGCCGATTTTGTCGAGCCCCAGCCCCGGATCGCCGGTGCGGTCCATCGGCATCGGGTTGATCATCTCGACGCCGGGCCCAAGCCTGACTTGGGGGGCATGGGTACCGTCGCGCATGGACATGCCGGACATGTCCATGCCTTCCATTTCCATGCCCATATCCTTCATGGTCAGCACGGGGCGTTCGCGCAGTGGCGGAACGGGTGCCGTCATGCCCGGTCGCGGGGCCAGTGTGGCGAGGGCCATGCCCGAACGATCGACGCTTTCGCCGACGATGGTGAAGGCCCGGTCTTCGGTCGGGCATACGATCACGTCGTACGTTTCGCCCGGGGAGAACTGGAATTCGTCAACCGTGACCGGGCGAACGTCCTGTCCATCCGCGCTCACCACCGACATCGCAAGGCCGGGAATGCGCATGTTGAACACGGTCATGCCCGAAGCATTGATGAAGCGTAGGCGCACGCGTTCGCCGGGTTTGAATAGCGCGGTCCAGTTGGATTTGGACCCGTGCCCATTGACGAGATAGCGCAGAACGGCGCCGGTCACGTCGGAAATGTCGGTGGGGTCCATCCGCATGCGGCCCCAGGCCAGCCGGTCGGAAGGTGCCTGGTCCTTGCCGGCCAGCAACCCGGCCAGCGTCTGGCGCTGATAGTTGTAGTACCCCGGCTCGGCTTTGAGATTCCGCAGGATCCGCGCCGGATCGACGAAGCTGTGGTCCGAAAGTAGGATCACATGCTCGCGGTCGAACGGCGCCGGCTCGGCGCCCGCCGGATCGATCACGATCGGGCCATATAGCCCTTTCAGTTCCTGCAAGCCGGAGTGGCTGTGGTACCAGTAGGTGCCCGCCTGCTCGATGGGGAACTCGTAAGTGAAGTTCGAGCGCGGCTTGATGCCGGGGAACGAAACGCCCGGAACGCCGTCCATCTGGAACGGCAGCATGAGCCCGTGCCAGTGCAGTGAAGTGTCCTCGTCCAGCATATTCTCGACGGTCAGGCGCAAGTTCTGCCCCTGCTTCAGCCGCAGGAGAGGGCCCGGGACGGTTCCGTTGATGCTGATCGCGCGCGCCGGTTTGCCGTCGATGTCGAGCGTGTCGCGGGCGACCCGCAAGGTGATGTCCTCGCCGCTGAGCGTCGTCAGCCCGGCCGAGACCGGCTGCGCCCAGGCCGGCAGCCAGGACTGAAGCGCCAGCGCGCCGCCGCCGATCGCGCCCGCCCGGATGAGGTTGCGGCGGGTCACTTGTGGAAATTCCATGCCGAGAGATGCCCCTGAAAGTCGGTTCGTCACCCAATACGCGACCGGGCACCTATCCCCTCAGATTTTTCCGGCTGATTTTTCGCTCAAATTTTCGGATAGCCGTGCACGGGCGCGATAGAGGCGTGTTTCGACCGCTTTCTCGCTCACGCCTAGCACGGCGGCCGCCTCGGTCTGGCTCAGCCCCTCGATGGCGCGCAGGATCAGCGCCTCCTTCAGCTTGGCCGGTAGCGCGGCGATGGCGTGCATCGTGCGTTCCAGTTCCTGCCGGTCGGCGGTCTGCCGCTCGGCATCGGGCGTGGGTTCGGCTATGCCATGCGCGCTATCCAGCGGCACCGCGAAAGTGAAGAATTGCCGTACTTTGCGCCGCCGCGCCCAGTCATGGCTCTTGTTGATGACGATCCGGGCGAGCCAGTGCGCGAACGGCCGTGCGCCGTCGTAGCGCCGCAATGCGGCGAACGCGGCGATGAAGCTCTGCTGGGTCACGTCGAGCGCGGTGTCGTCATCGCCGCAGTGGTGCCGGGCGAGGCGGAACGCCGCGCCGCGATGGCGATCCATCAGCGCGCGATAGGCGGCCTGCCGTCCGCCCAGCGCGAGCGCGGCCAGTTCACCGTCCGTGCAGGCGGCGAGATCGATCATTAGCGCTGCTTCGCGGTGAGCGCCTTGACGACCGCCGCGTCGAAACGCGCCGCCTGATCGGGGCGCAGCACGCTGCGCATGGCGAAGATGTGCTCCAGCGTGGCCTTCTGCAACTCGCCCATCGCCCTGTGCGAGGCATCGACGGCGGCGGCGACTTGCGGGCCGTAGCCGCGTTCTGCCTCGATGGCGCTGGCCAGCCGGGCATTGTCCGCACGCAGTTCCAGTTCGAGTGCCTGACGGCGCAAGGCGAACTCGTGCTCGATTGCGTCGATCTTGCGGGTCTGTTCGGGGTCGAGGTCGAGCTGCGCATGAAGCAGGGTATGCAGTTCGGATTCTACCGGCGTGGGCGGCGCGATCCATGCGCGGCCGACAAGCACGCCGCCCATCGCCGCGCCGAAGGCCAGCAGAACCATCAGGACAAGACGAAGGCGCTCGTTCATCAATCGCCCCCGAGCAGTGTCGACGGGGCCAGTGCCGCCGGCGCGCCGAGCGGGAACGTGGTGGCGGCACGGATCGGGGGCGCGGGCACCACGGAGCCGACGATCCCGACACCCAGTGACAGCACAATCACCGTCGCCATGGTTCGTGCCGACACCCGCGAAGCCGCGCGCGCCGCCAGGCCGGTCAGCACGGCGTCGTCGATGTCGCCCAGCCGGGGATCGAGCGGCAGCCTGCCGAGGCGGGATAGGATGGTGTCGATGTCGTCCATGGCAATCGATTCCCGAAGTTGCGATCCGCTTACGCGGCGGCTTGGCGGATCCCTCGAAACTTTTTTCGGTGGCGGCGCAAGTTGCTCTACTTTGCGAGAAGTTCCGCAGTGTTTCCGGACCGCGCCATCAATTGCATTGGAGTCATGCCGGTCTCGCTTTTGACCGTCCGGGTGAGGTGGGCCTGATCGGAAAACCCTGCGTCGCATGCAATATTCGCCAGGCTGTCGGTGCTGCGATCGATGAGTTGCAAGGCTCTGTGCATGCGCGAGATGAGCCGGAACCGGGCGGGGGATACGGAGAACTCCTGCCGGAAGCCGCGACTGAGGCTGCCGTGATGCAGGCCGTGCGCCTCGGCCCAATCGCGCAGGCAAAGATCCGGGCTGGTTCGAAGAGCGGCGGCGAGCAAGGCCGGCCAGTCTTGATCGACTGCGGGCTTGGGGACGAATTCCGCCTTCAGTTTTTCCGCCGCCATGGCGGGGCTGCGTTCGGCAAGGCGGACGATCCCATCGATATTGTCGATAGATCCCAATACTGGCGCATTCCAGCCGTGCGGCAAGGGAAGGACCAGCACTTCCGCGCCGCACTCGGCAAATCGGTCCAGATGATTTTCGTAGGCCCGGTGGACGATGACCTCTCCAGGCCCGACTTCGTGCCGCCCGGTATCGCCCGCCTCGACGTATCTGCCGCTTATCACGACGGCGGCAAAGGGCGCGTCGTGCCGGTGGCGGGCCAGCGATTGGTGCGCAGGGTGGCGCATTCGTCCTGCCGGCGCGTTGCGCAGGCAGGTGCACGGTGCAGGTGAATTTCGTTCAAGACCGGACATCGTCCCCACCTTACCAGTTGGGCAGCCCGTTTGGAGACGAATATTGGAATTTCTTCTCGCTGCCGCTTCCGCAATCGCTTGCGTTTCCAATCCCGCAGCACTGCTGGATGCCAACCGGCAAGCCACGCTGCTGAGCACGGCGGCTCCTGAAACCGTGGTTTCCCGGTACCGCACAAGCGATGCCGGGCTGGACGGCGAGGCGACCGTTACCGTGGACCGGGCCTCCGGCATGTATATCGAGGAAAGCCGGTCCGGTCCGGTCGGCGGAACCGAGGGGTTCGACGGGGCGCGCGCATGGGCGCGCGATCTCACCGGGTTTGCCTTGCCGCAGGACGGCGGGAACAAGCGGCCGCTCGCGGTGAACGAGGCCTATCGTAATGCCGGCCTGTGGTGGCGCAGTGATCGCGCGGGAGCGGTTGTGGAATCGCTGGGCTGCGACCGGCTGCGCATCACGCCGAAGGGCGGCGCTCCGTTTGAGGCCAGCTTCGATCCGCAGACGCATCTGCTGCGCGCCGTCCTTGAGCAAACGACTTTCGGACATTCGGCAGAGGTCCGCTATTCGGCCTATGCCCTCTCGAACGGCCTGATGGTCCCGCAGCGGATCGAGACGATCACCGATGGCGACGAGGCTTCGCCCGTGACCATGGACCTGTTGGAGGTGAAGCCCGCCGCCGCGCTGGGCTCTGCCTATTACGCGATGCCGGTTCAACAGCCGTCCGATTGGTCCTTGCCCCCATCCGGACGTGTGGTCGTCCCCTTCCGCCTGCTGAACAATCACGTGATTGCCGAGATCAAGGTGAACGGTCGCGGGCCGTTTTCATTCCTCATCGACACCGGCGGGCATGAGATTGTCACGCCCTGGCTCGCGCAGGAATTGGGACTGACGGCTGTTGGTCAGAGCAAATCGTCGGGTGCCGGTGAGAAGACCGTGACGACCGGTTACACGCGCATTGCCACGCTCGACGCCGGCGGAGCGGTAGTGCACGATCCCTTGGCCGTCGTGCTCGATTTCAGTCCGCTGGATGTCGAGGGGATCCGGCTGGGCGGCATGTTGGGGGTCGGGTTCTTCGAGCGCTTCGTGGTCACTCTGGATTACGGTGCCAAGACCATGACGATCATCGACCGTACTTGTTTCGCGGAACAGGAGCGGCGCGGGGCCGGGACTCCGGTGCCTTTCACGTTTTACGAGCACATGCCGCAAGTGCAGGGCAGCATCGATGGCAGGGCGGCGCGGTTCAACATCGATACGGGCTCTCGCTCGGACGTTACGCTGACGGCGCCTTTCGTCGAGAAAGCGGCGCTTCTCTCAGCCTATCCGGGTGCGGTCTCCGTTACCGACGGGTGGGGCGTGGGCGGGCCTTCGCGATCGACGGTAACGCGCGCTGCGATGCTGACGCTGGGTCCGGTGGATGTCTGCGGCCCGATCGCGGGCCTGAGTTCGGCACGGCGCGGGGCCTTCAGCGATCCGAACTACGAGGGGAATGTCGGAAGCGGCTTGCTCAAGCGCTACAAGGTCACGTTCGATTACGGAAACCGGACAATGTACCTCGCATCGCTGCGCAATCCCGATCCTGATACGGCGCTGGCCGACCGGGCCGGAATGTGGATCAATGGCGCCAAAGAAGGCGTTCAGGTCATGGATATCATGACGGGAGGACCTGCCGCCTTGGCCGGGCTCCGGAACGGCGATGTCATACAACGCATCGCGAACGTGCGCGCCGTGGACCGCTCGCTGTCCGACTGGCGCAGTTACTTCAAGCTGGTGCCGCCGGGGCGCCCCGTCGCGCTTTTGGTGTCGCGGGGCAGCGATCTGCGCAAGGTGACGATCGTCCCGGCCCAGCTACTACCTCTTGCGGGCTGCGATGATCGGCAGCTCGCTCTTTCCGGCCCTAAATCCTGACGCCGGGGCCGGCGTTAGCGGCTTGCCTGAGCGTCGCGATCAAAATCGTAGCCGGCCTCAACGTCCTGGATGTCGAACGGGAACCATGTGCCCTGGCCGTGGTCGTACAACTGCACGACGCGGTCGGTGACGTGCGCCGTATAGGCACTTGATGTGGCCCGGTCGTAGCCTTGCGCCATGGTGCCGTTGATCTCGAAAGACACGAAAGTCTTGTCGCCGGCATCGTAGAGTTCGGGAAGCGTGCCGCCGAACTTTGCCATGCGGCCGCCGTCGAAGCCTTGCAGTTGATCTCCCCGGCATTCGGCGGCGATGCGCAGATCCCGTCCGGCCGAATGATCGTAGATACCTGCAACCTTCTTGCCGGTGATGAAGGCATAGGCCGCCGCAGCAACCATCGCGCGAGTGTGAGCTAACATGCCCCCACTTGGCATCCGGAGGATCAGGAAAGCAAGGCGGTTTGGTGGAGGATCGTCTGGCACCGCTGTCTCGTTGGAGAGTTTAGCGGGTATGACCACTCTCAACATAGCGCTGCCCGAACATTCCGTAGCCATCGTGACGGGGGGCGAATCCGGGATCGGCAGGGCGGTCGCGGTCAGGCTTGCGCAGGCCGGTGTGCCGGTCGTCATCACATATCACAACGACAAGGCGGCCGCCGACGCGGTTCTGGCCGAAGTGCAGGCGGGGGGTGGCCGCGCTGTGGCGGCAAAAACTGACGTCGCGGACGAACGGCAAGTTGAGGCCCTGTTCGATCTGGCGGAAAGGACGTTCGGCACTGTCGATCTTCTGGTCAATTCTGCCGGACGCAATATGTCGGGCGTGATGCTGCGCGACATGGAGCTGGCGCAGTTCGATGGCGTTATCCGCGCGGATCTCTACGGCCCCTTCCTGACCTGCCGGCGGATGGTGCGCGCGCTGGAGGCCGCCGGGCGGGGCGGGCGCATCGTCAATATCTCCTCCATACACGAGCGGGCCCCGCGCGCGGGCGGCGCCGATTACGACGCGGCCAAGGGCGGCCTCGCGCAGTTGACGGCCACGCTTGCACTTGAACTTGCGCCGGCCAGGATCGCGGTGAACGGCATCGCTCCCGGCATGATCCTTACGCCGATGAACCAGAGCGCGCTGGACAATCCGGCGGAGCTGCGCGCCAAGGAGGCGGCCATTCCGTGGGGCCGTGCCGGGCGGCCGGAGGAAGTGGCGGAACTTGCGCTGTTCCTGCTTTCACCTGCGACGGACTATATCACCGGAACCACCGTGACGATCGACGGTGCCCTGTCGCTGACGGTTGCGCAAGGAGCCTGATCGCGTGCCGGCCTATGTGGTGGAGGATTTGCAGGACGTCACGCTCGATGCGGCGGCTCCCGATGGCCGCTTGGCGGGCCACGACCTCATGAGCCCGTTCGTCTGGACGGAAGAGGGCATCTATCATCTGCTCGTCAGGGTCTTGCCCAATCCGCTTGGGCCGAACGATCCAACCGGCGTGATCTGGCCCGGCAGTTCCACGGACGGCGTCTGCTTTCACATCGCCGATGCGCCCGCGATCGTGCCGGGCCCCAACCCCGACGACGCCGGAGGCTGTGAAGATCCGACTGTCGTTCAGGGAAAGGACGGTGGCTATCTGATCTTCTACACGGGCGTGGATGCGGCCCGCTCGCAAGGTTCACTGCTGGTCGCCAAGGGGCCCAAGCTCACCGACTTGCGGGAGAACCGCGTCATGCTCAAGGCGCCGCCCGGAGAGGGGAACATCAAGGAGGCCACGCTTGCGCGGGGTACCGACGGGCGGTTCCGGCTGTTCTACGAATACGCGAAGAACGATGCTTCGCGCATCGGCATGGCTGTCGGGCCCACCGAGGAAGGCCCCTGGAAGGTCGCCGAGGACCCCTTTACGGTGCGTGAAGATGGCTGGGACAACTGGCACCTTTCCACCGGGCCCATCGTCCAGATAGACGGGCAGGACCCGGTGATGTTCTACAACGGGGCCACCGCCGATGCGCGATGGCGGATCGGGTGGATCAGCTTTGCGCCGGACTTCAGCCGAGTGACCGGGCGCGGCGTGGAGCCGATCCTGATGCCGCCGCCCGCGAAGGACAGGGCCGCCACCGACATAGCCTTCGCCGCGTCCTGTCTGGTGATCGGGGAAGACATCTGGCTGTACTATTCACTGGAAGACAGGATCCTGCGGCGCGCCCGCATTCATCGCTACGGCTGATCCCGCTCGTCAGAATCGGCTATGCGAAGCGCTTCGCCCCGGCCACGCTGGCGACAACCACCATCGTCGCGGCCAGCATGCCGGGGGCGACGTGTTCCTGAAGAAGGAAGGCCGCAAGGCCAAGGCCCAGAAAAGGCTGGAGAAGCTGCAACTGGCCGATCTTGGCAATCCCGCCAAGGCTGAGCCCACGGTACCAGAAGATGAACCCGATCAGCATCGAGAAGACGGAAACATAGGCAAGGCCCAGCCAACTCGGCAGGCCGACGTTTGCGATGCCGTCCCGGGGCCAGAACGCGATAGTACCCGCGATGGCCAGCGGCACGCAGAGCAGCAAGGCCCAACTGATGACCTGCCATCCGCCCAGTTCGCGGGTCAGGACTGCTCCCTCGGCATAGCCAAGACCGCATACGATGATCGCCAGGATCATCAGGCCATCGCCCAGCGCGGACGAATGCGCCTCTTTCGTCAATGCGAAGCCCGCGACTGCCAGGGCGCCAACCACGGCAAATGCCCAGAAGGCGGACGAAGGGCGCTCGCCGCCGCGCACCACGCCGAAAATGGCTGTGCTGAGCGGCAATAGTCCCATGAAGACAAGGGAACGCGCGGAAGACATGTGCTGCAATGCCAGTGCAGAGAGCAGAGGGAAGCCGATAACGCAGCAGCTAGCGACCACCGCAACCTGCTGCCACTGCCGGTGCGTCGGGCGGGGTTGGCGCAGTCCGGCCAGAAGGAGAAAGGCCAGGCCGCCCGCGATTAGCGCCCGCATACTCGTCAACAGCAAGGGCGAAAATCCCAGCACGGCCATGCGCGTGGCGGGCATGGAGCCGCTGAAAATGGCCACTGCCAGCAAGCCACTGCCCCAGCCCCGATAGGTATCTTGCATCAACGGTCCCTCGAAATCCAACAGGCGCAGATCTAGCGAAGGGGACTGGCGCGGCCAGTTACACAGCGGTACAGTTTGATTATTTTGTGCTGGTATAGAGAGTGATACAGATCATGGAGGAAACGCAGACCGGGCGCGTGATGGAGGGCATCCGCAGCCGCATTTCGGGGCGTCTCCTCTGTGCGGGCGATCGCTTGCCGTCGGTGCGGCGCAGTGCGACCAGCTTCGGCGTTTCACCGGCAACGGTGGTCGAAGCCTATGACCGGCTGGTTGCCGAAGGCCTGATCGAGGCCGTCCCGCGTTCGGGCTTTTACGTCAGCCATCTTGCCAGTGCGCCGCAAAGCCCCTCGGCACGTGCACCGCAGCGCGATCACGAAATCGATCCTTTCTGGGTGTCGCGGCAGTCGCTCGATGCCCCCTTGGCTAATGACAAGCCGGGCTGCGGCTGGCTGCCGCCCGATTGGATGCCGCAACGCGCCTTGCAGAAGGCGCTGCGCGACCTCAGCCGTGATGTCGATCTGCTGACTCATTACGGCACCACGGCGGGCGATCCGGTGCTGCGCAGGCAGATCGCCCTGCGTTTCGCGGCGGAGGGGCTGGAGTGCGACCCCGACCAGATCCTGCTGACCAATTCGGGATCGCAGGCCATCGATCTGATTTGCCGGCTCTTGCTGAAGCCGGGCGATACGGTCCTGCTCGATGACCCCTGCTACTTCAACTATCAGGCGCTGATCGCCACGCACAACGTGCGCGCCGTCAGCGTGCCCTACACGTCGACCGGGCCCGATGCGGCCGTGTTCGAAGCCATCGTTTCGGCCGAGCGGCCGCGCCTCTACATCACCAATTCGAACCTTCACAATCCGACCGGCTCCAGCCTCAGTTTGGTTACCGCACACCGCCTGCCCGGCATCGCCGCCGCTTATGGCATGGTGATCGTGGAGGACGACATCTTCGCGGACTTTGCCCCCGGGGTGCCGACGATGGCCGCGCTCGATGGTCTTTTGGGGGTGATCCGCGTGGGCAGCTTCTCGAAAACCCTGTCCGCGGCGCTGCGCTGCGGCTATATCGCGGCGCGCCCCGAATGGATCGACGCTCTCACCGACCTGCAATTGGCAACCGGCTTCGGCGGACCCAACCTTATCGCCACGAACGCCATAAGCCGCATTCTCGCAGGGGGTGGCTATCGTCGCCACATGGAGGCTCTGCGCAGCAGATTGACCAAGGTGCGCAAGACCGTGGGGCTGCGCCTCGCATCGATGGATATCATGCCGCAGGGCGAGCCCGTTGGCGGTTTCACATTGTGGTGTCGTTTGCCCGAAGGCGTGGACAGCGCGATCCTTGCCCGGACATGCCTCGCTCAGGATGTGGTCTTGGCTCCGGGCAACGTGTTCAGCCCAAGTCAGAGCGCGGCGCGCTATGTGCGGTTCAATGTCGCCCAGACAAGCGACTATGCCTTGGGCGTGGTCGGCTCGGCCTTGCAGGGCGAAACGGCGGCTTGAACTCTCGTGATCCGGCGTGGGCGATCAGTCGCACCAAAGTGCCTCGTTCACCATGTGAGGGCGCGGGCACGGTTTCGCGGGCAGGGGCAGTGCCATGCCGGGGCGCCAGATTCCCAGCCTTCGCTGGATGTTCGGCATCTCGGAATCGATGACCGCGAGCGGGTTGCCGTCGCCATAGGCCGTCGCGCTGCGAAACCGCAGCACTTGCCGGAATGTGCCTGCCGCGTCCGGGCGCGAGACCGAGATCCAGTATCCGAACGGTGCATCGTCGGTGGGATCGGCAGCGATCACCGCTCCGGCAAGCGGGCCGCTTTCGACGTAGCGAATTTCCTGATTGTTGTTGCGGTTGGTGCGACGCTCGTACGCGAGCCGGAAGGCGTCATTCGCCCGGTCATAGGCGTAGAGTTGCAAGGATACCCGCTGATCGCCATTGCCGGAGTGGAAGCTGGCGAGTTCGATCAGCAGCAACGGCCGTTCGCTGGAAGGCCGGACCACCTGAGCGCGGCGCAAGAAGTGCGGCTGGGCGAACAGGTCATCGCCGCTGGGCAGGCGCAATGCGCGGTTCGGCGCGGGATCGCAGTTGCGGCCATTGTCCCGCGTCAGACACAGGGAAATCGCCCCTGGCACCATCTCGCCATCGGCGGGATCTTCTACCTGTGGGCCCTGCGTGACGGTAAGTCGCCAGGGCGAGCGTGCGGCAAACGGCGCCTTGAGGTCGAGAGGCGCCATGAGGTCGAGAGGCGCCATGAGGTCGAGAGGCGCCATGAGCGGACTGGGCGTGGCAGCGGAGGCAGTCGGCGCCGCCGGCGCCCCCGCCACCACCATCGCGCTCAGAGTGAGCCCGAAAGCTTTGCCCGATGGGAAACGCATCGTCACCATTCTCCCCGGCGGTGGTGATTTGGGGCACCGCGCTTCCCGCCCAATCTTTGCATGCGAGTGACCCGGCTGTTAGCCGGTTCCTGCTTGCGGCCCAAGATAGGTTGTGGGCACGGGGACAGTCCCGACCACCAGCTTTTGCAGAGCCATGTTGTCGTCGACCCGCCAGACTTTGACGGTGTGTCGCCCGGCACTGGTGCTCCCCATCTCGGCCGAAAGTCGTACGACATTGTCGCATACTGCGTCCGCCCAGCGCTGCTTGCCTGCGGTATCCGGTGCGCCGCCCGAAGCATCGAGCTGCGATTGCAGTATCTGGACCGGCCCATTGTCGAGTGAAACGCCGATCCGCGTGCCCTCATGGCCGAGCGTGTCGAGCGTCGGCGTCAGATAGAGCGTTACCGTTGCCGGCCCGGCTTGCGGCAAAGTGATGTCGTACTCAAGGCATAGGCCGTCGTCAGGACGGGTGGCGGGCCGGCCCTGCGGCAGCGCAAGTACCGCGCCTGCGGTACGGCCGAGATGCGGGACGGTCGTCCAGTGCAGACCGCTGCCGTTGCGGGCTCGGCTGAATGCCTGTGCTTCCACTGCGATCACGCCCGCAGGCATCGGCGCGCGGTTCACGAATTTGGGCTGCGGCCGCTGCCGGTCGCTCGGCGTGTCGGCGCCGACCCGCATGATGCTCGGCATCGTCTGCTGCGTGGGGTCGTTCCAGATGACGTAATTCATGTGAACCTGCGTCATCATGCCGTCCCACTTGCCGCCGTTGATCGTGTGATAGCGCTGCGCCAGCTCGGAATCGCGGCGAAAGGCGGTCTCGACCTGATCGGCGAAATAGTTGGCGCGCGCATCGTTTTTGGAGGCGAGCAGGCGGTTCCACGCCGTGCCGTAATAGAGCCGGTACAAGTTCGCCAAGGCCGCAATCGGGAATTCGATTAGCTGGTAATAGGCGTCGAGCTTGTCGGGGGAGAGTCTGGCGCGCGCCGCGAGCATGCGGGCCTCCAGCATGTCCCATTCGGCCATGATTGCGCCGAATTCACCGCCATCGAGACCGTCGGGCGTAATGCCGCCCAGCGCGAAGCTGGCTTCGTTGATCAGTTCGGGTTTCCGCCGCGCCGCATACTGGCTGTAGGCCGTGATCAGGTCACCGATCGGCCCGGCCTGTTCGGGGCCGAAAGTGGCAGCCGCCCAGTTTCGCGGATAGGCCGCGAGAGCCGCAGGCGTCATCGCTTCCGGATTCCAGGCCTGCGCCATGAAGAAGCCGAGCGGATATTCCATTGGCTTAATATCGCCGACGTTCACGATCCACATCGCCCGCGCGCCGCGCTGGTAGGCGAGGTCCATCTGCTGCCAGGTCTTCTCGATCTGGTTGGTGTTGATCCACTTGTAATTGCGCGGTCCGCCGACATAGTCGAAGTGGTAATAGATGCCGTAGCCGCCAAGACGAGGCGCCGCCGCGGGATCGGGCAAGCGCCGAATCTGGCCCCAGTTGTCGTCAGAAAAGAGCAGGGTGACGTCGTCCGGCACTTTCATGCCGTGGTCGTAATAGTCCTGCACCTCCTTGTAGAGCGCCCAGACTTGCGGCGTCTCGCTGGCCGGCTTGCCGGTGACGTCGGCGATGATGTCGCGCTGATCGGCGACGATCCGTTCCAGAAGGTCGGTCGCCGTGCCTTCCGCCATAGCCTGATCGCCATCGCCGCGCATGCCCACGGTGACGACCGACTCGTAGCCCCGGCCGCCTCCACGCGACATCATGCGCTCGATCCCGCCGCGCCAGAAGGTGCGCAAATTGT
Organism: Novosphingobium sp. BL-S-32; assembly: GCF_056857055.1. Taxonomy (NCBI): domain Bacteria; kingdom Pseudomonadati; phylum Pseudomonadota; class Alphaproteobacteria; order Sphingomonadales; family Sphingomonadaceae; genus Novosphingobium; species Novosphingobium sp. BL-S-32. Next base: position 1,003,447 of record NZ_CM166477.1, read on the forward strand.
CGCGGTTGTCGGTGTAATCCCAGGCACCGCCAGTCACGCCCTTGTCGGTGTGGCGATGCCATTCGGCCTGTGCGCGCAGCATGGGCTCATGGTGCGAATTGCCCATCACGACGCCCATCGCATCCGCGAGCACCATGCTCTGCGGATCGTCGTCGGCAAAGGCCTTGCCCCACATGGCGGGCCACAGATAATTGCCCTTCATCCGCAGAAGCAGCTCGAAGACGGGCGCGTACATGGCCGCATTGACGCCGCCGAACTTCTTCCGGGCCCAGCCGCTGAAGCAGGGGTCCTCGTCGTTGATGAAGAAGCCGCGATAGCGCACTTTAGGCTGGTCGCGGCGCGAGCCGGCCGGGATCAAGACTTCGCGTCGGCGCGAGACGGGAACATCGGCGAACCAGCACCAGGGCGATACGCCCATCCGCTCGGAAATGTCGTAAGTGCCGAACACTGCGCCGCGCCGATCCGAACCGACGATCACCAATGCGCGGGGCACGCCGGGCATGGGCTTGTCGATCACGATCTGGCGAAAGGCCTCCCACTCGCCGCGAATGTCGCCCGCGTCCAGTTTGCCGGCGGCGACGAGGCGGTCAATCATGGGGCTCTGGCCGAGGACGCCGATCATCACCACGGGGCCACGCAGCGTGTCTTCTGCGCTCTGCAAGAATCGAGGCTTGTTGCCGCTGACGCGCTCCAGATCCGCCGCAAAGCTGGCGCCCACATGGTGAACGGCGGAATCGGCGCCCGCATCGACCAGCACTGTCGCCGGTTTGCCATCGACGATCAGCGGGAACGCCGTGCGCGGGTCCGCAGCATCGGCCTTGGCAAGTGCGGCAAAGGCAGGCGAGGGCACGACAGCAAGCGCCGCGCTCCACGCAGCGCTACCCAGCAGTTTGCGACGCGACAGGGCGCATGTGTTGGCTTCGGGCATCCTGATTTTCCTATGTTCTGATTTTATCTCGCCGTTAGGCTCGGTTGTTCGATCCGATGGTCAGCACCATCTGGGCGGCGACGCTGTACCGGAAGGGACGGACGGCATGGCCAAGGCCGCATCGCTCGACAGCTCACAGGGAAACTGTTTCAACACCCCCCCCTCACGACCATGTTATCGCTATCACATATTGTCGACGCGAACCGGGCGGTCAATCGGATCGTTTGCCCGGGAGGTCTGCATTCCCGCGCGGCCCACTGGAGGAGGCTTTGCCCGTCCTGCATATTAGACGGAGTAAATATGATGATCGTCTTATAGATTGACTATTGTGAATAGCGATCGGGCTTAGCGGTCATCTATCTCCATTTTCGGCTAAATTTCCCGGATAGACATCGGGTTGCGCCGAATAGAATCTTCAAAAAGAGGGCCTCCTTCGTAAAGGCCGTTGACAAGTCTCAAGATCGTCCTATCAATCCAAAAATGTGAGCGCTACCATGAGGTAGTTTCAAAGCGCTTCTCAAGAGAGCGCATATTTAGGAGGGGAATATGGGCACATACACCACAGATTCGCGCGCCATGATGATTCGCCGGGCACTGCTTGGGGCAACCATCCTTGCCGGGGCGTTCCCGATCATCGCGCAGGCGCAGGATGCGCAGAGCGCCGCTCCCGCTGCAACGGCGGCCGCGCCTGACCAGAACGCCAGTGACGATGCGCAGGCAATCATCGTCACCGGCTACCGCCGCAGCCTTGCCGAGGCGATTGCCTCCAAGCGCGACACGACATCGTTCAGCGATTCGATCTTTGCCGAAGATATCGGCAAGTTCCCGGACACCAACATCGCCGAATCGCTTAACCGCATTCCCGGCGTCACCATCAGCCGCGATATCGACGGTTCCGGCACCAACGTCGCGATCCGCGGATTGGGCAGCAACTTCACCAGCGTGACCCTGAATGGCGCGCCGATCGCAGTCGCGTCTTCGGGCACGACGGACGCGCAGGGCACCGACCGTTCGGTCGACCTCAGCTTCTTCCCGACCGAACTGTTCACGCAGTTGACGGTCAACAAGAGCTATTCGGCCAGCCTTATCGAAGGCGGCGCAGCGGGTAACGTCAACCTTCGCAGCGCCCGTCCGTTCGACCGCGAAGGGACTCACTTCTCCTATAGCTTGCAGGGCATCAAGAACAGCCCGGCAAACAAGTGGGGTGGCCGCGGATCGGCGCTGGCCAGCGCGACTTTCGGCGATTTCGGCATTCTCGCAGGCGTATCGGCGCAGCGTGACCAGTCACTGGTCAAGGGCTTTGAAACCATCGGCTGGACCAATCCCAACCTTTCCGCCGCGCAGTGCGGCGCGACCTCGGGTTGCAACAGCACCGGTGGCGGCAACTGGACCATTCCTGGGACCGTCCCTGCCAATGCCGGCAACGGTCTGGTCACCGGCACCACGATCGATCAGGCATTCCTGCTGGCACACAACCCGGGTCTGACTATCCAGCAGATCGACAACGGGATTATCCCGCGTCTTGGCCGTCCGTCGATTTCTTCCGGCACGCGTGACCGGATCAACGCGATCCTGAGCGCCGAGTGGAAGCCCAGCGACAAGATCGACGTCTACATCGATGGCATGTATGGACGTAAGAAGAACGATCTCCGGCGCATCGACATGAACTGGGTCGGTCGCAACGGCTCGGCCATCCCGCTCAACATGACCGTGGACAAGGACGATTGCAGCAACGGCTGCACGGTGACCAGCGGCACCTTTGCGAATTCGCAGTTCTTCCTCGAATATCGTCCCTTCATCGAAACGACCGAATACTACGGCTTCAATCCGGGTCTTTCGTGGCAGGTGATGGATAACCTGAAGTTCAACTTCCAGGTCAACTACCTTCACAGCACTTTCCATCGTGAATCGCCGACTGTCCTTGTCAACACTGCGGCAAGCTCGGGCGTAACGGTCGATTACGTGAACAACGGGTCGATCCCTTCGATCACGACGAACGTCGATCTCAACGATCCGGCGAACTTCATCTGGAACGGCGGACGCGTCAACGTTCAGGACGAACGCCGCACCAATATCAACAAGGGCCTGCGCGGCGACCTGACGTGGGGCGACGAGTCCTTCAACATCAAGGCTGGCGGCAATTACGACGACATCTCGCGCCGGATCACCGCCTACGACAACAGCCAAGCGTGGCAGAACGCAACCTGCGGCAATGACCCCAGCGTTTTCGTTCCCTCGCCGAACAGTCAGCCGGCGTGCCAGGGTCTCGACGCACCCGGCTCGGCGCCGGCAGGTTATCCGACCTGGCCGGGCTACACGGGTGGCGCGGTGACTTACGGTGGCTCGCTGATTCCGCAGTCTGCACTGGCCAGCTACCTGACCCCTGGTCCGGGCGGTTTTGTCACGCTTGACTGGAAGCGGTTCGCCAAGGACAGCAATTACGCCTACTTCCATGATAACGCGCCTGATACGGGTTCGGCGAATACGGGCGCCAGCGGCGGCTATATTCGTGAGAAGTCGGCAGCCGGGTTCATTGAGGCGAACGGTAAGGCCGAAGTTGCCGGTAGCGATCTGCGCTACAACATCGGCGTACGCTTCGTTCATACGGATCAGACCATCAGCGGTCGCGTCTCGCTGCCGGATCCGCGCAACACGCCGCCCGCCGGCACCCCGGCGCCGCTTGATGGCGGGCTGTATCCGAACATCGTGAGCCAGGCGACTACTCACAACAGCTATGACAACTGGCTGCCGGCCATGAACCTCGCCTATGATGTGGGTGAACATGCTGTCGCACGTCTTTCGCTGTCGAAGACGATGACACGGCCGGATCCGAATGCTCAGCTGCCGGGCGTCAATTTCTCCAGCCCCTCTGCAGACGTCGCGACGATCGGTAATCCGGCGCTCAAGCCTTATGTCTCGAAGAACATCGATCTTGGCATCGAGTATTACACCGGGCCGGGCGGGTTGGTCAGCATGGCTGCGTTCCGCAAGGAAATGAGCGGGTTCACCACGCTTGGTACGGCGACGGTCAATTTCTCGTCGCTCGCACCCTATGGCATCACCTACGACAACCTGAACCCGACGCAGCAAGGCGCGATCAATGCGCGCGGCGGGCCGGACAACGCCACGGTCGTGGTCCAACAGCAGGTCAATGCGTCAGGCAAGATGATCGTCAACGGACTTGAGTTCCAGTGGGTCCAGCCGCTTGACTTCGTGACCGAGCAGTTTGGCATCCGGGGTCTTGGCTTCAATGCCAACGCCACGATTGTCGATCAGCACGGCGAAGGTACCCCGGCGCCGGTGGCATATGGTGTGGCCAAGTACACCTATAACATCACCGGCTATTACGAGAACCACGGTGTCAGCCTGCGCGTCTCGACGACCTTCCAGAAGGGTTCGCAGATCTCGGGCCCCAACCAGAACGGCATCACCAATGCCGCGCTGTTCTCGGATGACCTGCAGCGTTGGGACTTCTCGTCCAGCTTCGACCTTTACAAGATGTTCGGGATCGACCACGCACCGGAAATCACGTTCGACGTGGCGAACTTCGGCAATGCCACGCAGCGTACGTACTTCCAGTTCACCAACGCCACGTACACGGCCTACAAGCCTGGTCGCCAGTTCATGATCGGCGTCCGCGGCTCGTTCTAAGATTACCCACTCGAGGGCGTGGCCGGTATTGCCGGTCACGCCCTCTATTTTTTTGCTATACGGGTAGGCGAAATCCGAAGAAACTTCGGGGCTATGAGCCCAGCAAGCTCCTTCTAAACAATGTCTTGACCAGCCTGTCTTCGAGAATCCGCCCCACGAGATAGAGCGAGGCGAAGATCGCAGCAAAAACATAGGCGGACGTGGCAGAGGGTTTCTTGTTGCGCCCTTCAGGCTTGTCCGCGTCCTTCTTTTCGGGGGCTGGTGCGCCCAGGGCTTTGTCGATCGGGTTCATCGGCACGTCTGCATCTTTTTTGGCATCATGACCTTTTGCAGGCGTGCTTGCAGCCTCGGCTGACGGTTTTTCGTGCTTGCCCAGGGCTATGGTCAACTGAGCCATGCCCAGAAACAGTAGCGGTGCCAGAAAGCAGAACAGCAATGCCCGGCTGGTCAGATGATAGCGTAGCACGGACCCGGACACGCCTTGCTCGATCCGCAAGACGCCGCCATCGAACACGGACATCTTGTCCTGAGCCGCCTGATCCTTCTTGCGGAAAATTAGGGTATCGTTCGTCCGCTCGTGGCTGGTGCCGTATTGGCGGAACAGCGGGTCGAGCCTGTCAAAGGCATCGTCGCTCGATTGTTCGGGAGCGAGTGTCACACTCCCCCTGACGTGCCAGATCCAGTCGATGAAACGCGAGTTCACGTGACCTCCTTTGGGAGAGCTGTTCGATGCCGTTTAGCGGCAAGCCTCAAGCCCGGGCCGCTCAAGGCGGCCCAGACCGGGCATGGCAAATGGGAGCAGGCGGATTATGCGGATGGAGCAGGCATTACTCGGCGGGCGTGGCAACCGGTTGACCAAAGCGTTCCTTGAGCGACTTCCAGCCTTCGGTGAAAGGGAAGGTCATCTGTTCGCGGATCGACATGCGGCGGCCGCCTTCCATGCCCAACAGTTCGGCCTCACCGTCAATGCAAGTTCCGAAAATGCGGTCGATGAAGATGTAGGAACCCGAATAGTTGCTGCGGGTGGCCTCAAAGTCTTGCGAATGATGCAGGCTATGATGTTCGGTCGTGTTGAACAGGAAGCGCCACCATCTTGGTGAGTTGAAGCGGACATTGATGTGCTGGTAAGTGCCGATCGCCATGCCAAAGGCGCCGGCGAGCAGGAAGGCGCGCGGCAGAAAATCAAAGAAGCCGCCGATGCCAAGCCCGATCAGGAACAGCTCTACTGGATTGCCCACCGCACCTTTGTTGATGTTCAACTGGGTTATATAGTGATGTACAGAGTGGGGTAACCACAAGGGGTACCAGTTATGCATCCCGCGATGCATCCAATATTGCCCGAAATCGAAGACGAACGAGATCAGGAAAGCCTGCACCAGCAGCGGCAGACCCATAAACCAGGTAAATTTGTCCCAGTGGAAATAGTGCTGTACGGCTTCGACCATGACTTTGTCGCCGATGTAATCGTCGACTATTCGGAGCGCCGTATAGCCGAGCCCGACATAGAACAGGTCTGTGACCAGTTCCTTCCAGGTTAGCCGCCAGCTCTCGTGGCGCGGGTTTACCCATTCAAGCCCCAGCAATAGCACCTTGAAGCCGATGCCGATGCCCACTGCGGTGGATGCCTTGGCGATGGAATTGGGGGCATAATACCAGAACGCGAGCAGTGCGAAGAGCACCGTGGGCTGGAACCAGGTAAAGATGAACTGCTTGACCGGGCCGCCCTCCACCTTGGGGATGTTCTCCCAGCCTATGGTTACCGGCGCCTGTGTACCTATTAATCTTTTGCCTACGCGAACTCCGTCCATACGCCTGCCCTCGTATTATTTCGCTACCCATTTCAGTAATACTAACATGTTATAACGTAATACCAATGGACCCATCGTGTCTAGACACAAAGTGGACGTTTCCGGCCCGTTTTCGGGAAAAAATCCGGCGATGCCGATATTGCGCCTGGGGTCGATTTGGACGGCCCAGGATCGGTTGGCAAAATGGTTGCCGACGGTTAGGCTTCGGTCGGAAGGGGTACGTGGAGCAATGATGGAAATCAGGTGGAATCCCGCTTCCTTGCGGTCTTGGCCGTGCCCGCTGTTCAAGGCGCCTTTCCAGCAAACGTCGGGGCATAATTCGAATTCCGTGACGGGTGCGGCTTGATGCTGGAAACGCAGGCGAGAGAGGCGCTGAAACGCGGCGACCTGCGGGCCGCTGTTGCCGCTGCCAAGGCGCTCGCGGATGCCAGCCCGCAACAGCCGGAAGGGTTCTTTTTGCTCGGCGTCGCAGCGGCAGAGGCGGGTCAATTGGCCAATGCCGTTCCCTTGATCGAAGCTGCGGTAGAGCGAGGTCCGAAAGCCGAACATCTGGCGCAGCTTGCGCGATTGCTCATTTTGCTGCGGCGGGACGGCGAGGCTGCGGATGCCGCGCGTGAGGCCATGGCACTGACGCCCGAAGACGCCCTGACGTTCGATACTATCGGATGCGTACTAGCCCGCCTCGGGGACCATGAGGCATCGATGGCGCCATTCGCAGAGGCAGTGGCGGCCGCGCCGGACAATCTGGACTATCGCTACAATCTGGCGGCGGCGAGCGGTTTTACGGGCCGCGTCGAAGAAGCACGCGCGCAATACGAAATGATTTTGGCCGCAGATCCCGGAGATGCGCGTGCGCATTATGCGCTCGCCATTCTCTCTCGACAGACCGCGCAGACCAATCATGTGCCCCGACTGGAAGCGGCGCTGGCACGGGCGGATGCGCCCGATAAAGCCCTCCGGATCCGCTATGCCTTGGCAAAGGAACTGGAAGACATCGGCAACGCCGCCGAAGCGTTTCGGCATTTGTCCGCGGCCAACGATGCGCAGAAACAGGCGCTCGGTTACGATTTCCAGCAGGACGCCGCGATATTCGACGCGATCGAGGCGCTATTCGGCGGCCCGCCGAACAGTTTCGATGCAAGCGGGGGTAATGCCGGTCCGGCACCCATTTTCGTCGTGGGCATGCCGCGCACGGGCACCACGCTGGTCGACCGCATCCTGTCGTCGCACCGCGATGTCGAGGCGGCGGGTGAGCTTCAGGCGATGCCGTTGGCGGTCAAGCAACTTACGGGCACATCATCGCGGCGCGTAATCGATCCGGAAACCATTGCTGCCAGCGCGGGCATCGATCCGGCGGCGATTGGCGACGCCTATCTGAAGCGTGCCGATCATCATCGTCCGGGCGTGAAAGCGCGCTTTACCGACAAGTTGCCGGCCAATTTCCTCTACATCGGGCATATTGCGCGTGCCTTGCCCAATGCCCGGATCGTCTGCCTGCGCCGGAATCCGATGGATACGATCTGGAGCAACTACAAGAACCTCTTCGCCAGCCAATCGGCCTATTACGCCTACTCTTACGACCTCATGGACACGGCGCGCTATTATGCGCGCTTTGACCGGCTGATGGCGCTTTGGGAAAGCATTTGGCCGGGGCGGGTTCTGCAATTGTCGTATGAGGCGCTGGTCGCGGATCAGGAGGGGCAAACCCGGGGGTTGCTGCGACATTGCGACCTCGATTGGGACGAGGGCTGCCTGTCGTTTCATGAGAACGGCGCCGCCGTTGCGACGCCCAGCGCGGCGCAGGTGCGCCGGCCGATCAATGCCGATTCCGTGCAGAAATGGCGGGCCCACGAAGCCGCGTTGGAACCGGCGCGCGCATGGCTTGAGGCGCAGGGCGTAAAGCTCTGACAAAGCGCCATCGCCTGCCGTCTGGCAAGCGATGGCGGAGTGGGTAACGCAGCGGGTGGGATCGAGGTGTTCCGTTGTACCGAGAACGCCTCGATCCTCGCATGAAGATCAGTACTTTATGCGCGCCTCGATCCCGACTGTACGTGGGTTCAGCACGGTCTGCCGGTAGAAGCGCACGGCAACGCCATCGTTTACACCGATGCGCGAGCGATCGTTGCCAACCGAGACGACCGCGTATTTGTCGAAGATGTTGTTGGCAAAGAGGCCGATGCTGTACTTGTCGGTTTCGTAAGAGATCGAGGCCCGGTGGAGGACGTAGCCCGGGATCTTGTCGCCATAGGCGCGGTCCCAACCCAGTCGGGACACCACGTTTCCGCGATAGGTTGCGGTCCAGTTGCCGATCAGGCTGCCGTCCATGAACGGCATGGTGTAAGTGGCGCCCAGGCTGCCCGAATTCTTGGCCGAGCCCGGCAGACGGTCGCCGTCCAGCGCGTCGAGCTGTGTGAACTTCGGCCGCGCGTCATAATCGCCGGGGGTCGTGCGGATCGTGATGATGCCGGGTACGTCGTCGGTGAGCTTCGCATCGGTGTACGAATACATGCCCTGGATCGCCAGTTCGGGGATCGGCCTGAGCTGGAACGAGGCTTCGAAGCCCTGCGACTTGGCCGAACCGCCGTTAACGGTGATCCCGGTTGCGCCGTAAAGGGTGGTCGAGTCGACCTGAATGCCGTCCCAGACGATATGGAAGACGTCAAAGTTGAACGACAGTTTCCGGTCGAACAGCTGCGTACGAATGCCGATTTCGGCGTTCTTCGTCTTGTCCGGACCGTACTGGATCTCGTTCGGTAGTGCGCAGGCGTTCTGCTGGTTTGCCGGAACGGGATCGGGGCAGGGCGCCACGCGGTTAGGTCCGCCGATGCGGTAGCCCTTGCTGTACGTGGCGTAGACCATCAGGTCAGGGGTGAAGTTGTACGAGGTGTTGAACTTCCACACCCAGCCATCCTGCTTGGCCTTGCCGCCCGACGGAGTCAGGTCATAGGGGCTGAGCGGATCCCCCAGCAGGGGAAGGACGAGAGCGCCCTGGATCTCCGACGTATACTTGAAGTAACGCGCGCCGCCTGTGACCTGCCACTTTGGCGTGATCCTGAACGTGCCTTCGCCGAAGATCGCCTTTTCGGTTACCTTGGACTTGATGTAGCTGACATATTCGAGATCGTCAGGATTGTTGGGAACGCCGTAGAAGTCCGACAGGCCGGGCGTGTGTTCGGCATAATCGTTGTGGTATTTCTGATCGTTGTAGAAGGCGCCGAGCACCCAGTTGAGCGGTCCGCCATGACGCGAGACGAGGCGGATTTCCTGGTTGAACTGCTTGCGGGTATTGTCGGATTCGTTCCAGCTCGAAAACGCGGGGAACAGCTCGTAGTCGTAGTCGAGATCGAGCAGCAAGTCAGTATTGTCGGACTTCGACTTCACGCGAACATTGGTATAGGCCGTTGTCGAGACGAGATCGGCGATGTCGGCAATGTTTGCGTTGATCTCCATGCTGGCCAGATGCGCGCGGCGGTTTACCGGCTCTTCGTAGCGGGCTGCGTTCTCGTACTTGCCGGTGCCCATCACGCCGGCGCTGTTGGACTGGGAGCCGTCGGTCTTGGTGCGCTGGAATGCGTAAGTGAAGATGACCTTCAGGTCTTCGGTGGTCTGGAACAGCAACTGGTTGCGCGTCGTAAAGGTTCTTTCGAAATTGAGATCCTTGCGCTTCTTCAGGTTTGCCGAGGCTTCTTCGGGCGTTACGCCGTCCGGACCGCCCGGCTGCGGAAGAGAGACGCCAGGTTCCTGAAGCAGCAGCGGATAATCGATAAAGCCGGGGTCGTAATAGTAGCCGGTGGCGGTGCGGAAGGCGATGTGGTCCTTGACGATCGGAATGTTGATCATGCCGTCGAACTGATAGCCTGCGTGGCTGCCGTGGCTCTTGCCGTAGAGGCGGCCATGGGCCTCGCCCTCGAAGCTATCGAGATCGGGGCGGTTCGGGATGTAGCGGATCGCGCCGGCCAGCGTGCCGAGGCCGTAGAGCGTGCCCTGCGGGCCCAGCAACGTTTCCACGCGCGCAATGTCGAGCAGCTTGAAGTCGTAGTAGAGCGGCACTTCGCCCAGATAGACGCCGAGGGCATCGTCATAGTTGGCGCCTCCGGAGTCGACATCGGAAGCATTGAGGCCGCGCAGAACGATCGTCCCGGTGCCGCCGGGGCCGGTGTCGGAAATCGTCAGGCCAGGCGTGAAAGCGGCGAGATCGCGCACGTCGTCGATGTGCTGGCGGGCGAGGTCCTCGGAGCCGATCGCCGAAATGTTGATCGGCGTGTCCATGATCGTCGTGGCGCGGCGGGTGCCGGTCACGACGATGGCATTGCCGTCATCCGATACGGTGGCGTCCTGCGCCATGGCCGGCACGGCCAGTGCGGTGCTTGTGAACACGGTTGCGGACAGCAGCCCCGCTTTCATTTTTGCGCGATATGTCATGTGCTTCCCTGTCTGTGTTTTGGTTTACGTTGCCCGTGCCCTGGCTTGCCCCTGCCAGAACCCTGTGGGTGTTGCTTGGAAGTCCCTCTTGGACGCGCCCTGCCACCGCTTGAGGGGTGTCTTGCCGGCGCGTTTCCTGCACTCGGCGCTCTCACTGCGCGCCGAGGTATTTACCGATGCGATCCTTGGTATTGCGCCGTGGATCAGCGGGTTGCGGAGGCCGCCTCGCTACGTTTCGCGATGATCCGCGCGATCAGCGGTTGGAACGGGAACAGGAACTGCTCCCGGATGGAAAGTCGCTTGCGTTCATCTTGCCCGACGATCGCGGATTCGCCTTCGCGATAGGTTCCGAAAATGCGGTCGATGAGGATCAGCGAATTGGCGTAATTGCAACGGGTGGCTTCATAATCGACCGAATGGTGGAGGCTATGATGCCGGATCGTCGTGAAGAAGAGCGAGTAGAACCGGGGCGGGTCCGCACGCACATTGGCATGTGCGAAAGTCGAAACCACCGCCAGAACATTGAAAGCGCAGAATTGGGCGGCCTGCGGAATATCGAACAGCGCCACTATGCTGAGGCTGATGAGGAACAGTTCGATGGGGTTGCCCACCGCGCCTTTCATTGCGTTCAACTGGGTGATGTGGTGATGCGGGGCGTGGGTCAGCCAGAACGGCGTCCAGTTATGCATCAGCCGGTGCATCCAGTACTGGCCGAATTCGATGACGAAGATCACCAGCGCGACCTGCACGACGAACGGCAAGTGCATGGCCCACTGGGTGGTAATACCGAGCGAGTGTTTCACCGAAGTCAGCGGATCTTCGGCCAGTTTGGTCGAAACCCACGTTATCACCGTGGCTCCGAGGATCACGTAGAACAGATCGGTGACGAATTCGCGCTTGTTCATTCGCCAGCCCGAATGCCGTTCGTGGACCCATTCCAGGGCCAACACCGCCAATGTCGTCAGCGAAGTGGCGACAACGAGGGACCAGGAATTATCGATCCATGACTTCGGGCCATACGCCCAGAACAGAACGGTGAGCGCGACGAACGCCGGTGGCAGCAGATCGAAGACCTTGTTCTTCAGTGTAGTGTCATTCCGTGCGCCGGAAGAATCCGGATTTCCGTCGGGATAGCTGCCACCGGCGAATGAATGCTCATCGCCTGATAGAACCGTGATGCTGGCCGGCAGTTGTCCCATCGAAAACCCCCATCCAAGCCGGCGACCCGGCTTGCTATTGCAGATTCTTTCCTCCCGCTCAGTCGCTCTGTTCGGCGACATTAAGCACACGGTATGGATATTACCTTTTTCGTCAAGCGTATTAATGCTGCAAGTGCAGCATTTACCGGAAAATCGAAAAAAATGGCGGAATACCACCATTCTTGGAGGAGGAGTTTATGAAGCTTTGCCGCACGTGCGTTTGGTGAGCGCGATGAACGCTGCTCAGGCGGGCGCCGCCCACGGGGAAAACATCGTTGCTGATTCGCGCGTGGCAGGCACATGACCTGTCCTGCCGGCCGCGCGATGCGCACGATTGTTTGTACTTCTTGCAGAACCTGCCGAGAGCGCAATCGTGGACTGTCTTATTGCCGGCGCATGCGATAGGAGACGGCCGTAAGGTTTTGCATTTGAAGATAGTGATGATCGCAGAAAGGGGCGCAGTTTGAGCACCGATCCCGCCAGTCTTGCCCGGCTCAGCATGAGCCTCCCCGCCGAGCTGTTTCGCCAGCTCGACGCCATGGTGGAAGAACGTGGCCTGCCTTCGCGATCGCAACTGATCTCCGAACTCATCCGCCATGCTCTTGCCGAGCATGAGGCATTGACGCGTCCCGAAGAGATGCTCGCCGGCACGATCACCCTTGTTTACCGGGGCGACAGGGGCAAAGTGCGCCAGCAGCTTGCGCAGAGCCAGGCAGAGTACTTGAAGGAGGTCATCTCCTCACAGCACGTGTTTCTGGAGGACGATCAGTCGCTTGAGGTCCTGCTGGTGCAGGGGCCTGCCGCGCGATTGAAGGAATTGTGCGACGCGCTGCGCGGGATTCGGGGTGTTCGCCAACTCCAGCTTGTCACCACCACCGCCTTGCTTCCGCCGCTTCACGAGCAGGAGAAGGCCAGGAGCGACGACGCCGCCCCAACTCGCAAGCCGCGGGCCAAGAGCGAAGAGGCGGTGTAACGGCCGCCTGTGGCGAGGATTGCGATCTCGCCGCGCTGCGTGCCTTGAAGATCGCAGCGACGGTTTCCGGTCCGATCGCCGCAGCCTATCCGTGTCCGGACTTGGCGAAAAAGCCCGGGCAGCGGCGGAAATTGCGCTTCTCGGTCCGCGTGCCGATTCCCCCTCAAGGGGTGAGTATTACAGAATCGGTTCACCGTAATAATTTTCGATGGACAACCCTTTCATTCGCGGCAATGCTGCACTGCGAAAGGGGACCGACTCATGATCGTATCGATCCGTAGAATATCCAAGGCCGCACTGATGGCTGGCGTGCTTCTTACCGCGGCTTGCTCACAGACATCGAGCGACGCGCCGAAGCGCCAGGAATTCAACATCGGATGGTCGATCTATGCGGGCTGGATGCCCTGGCCTTACGCGCAGCAGGCCGGCATCGTGAAGAAGTGGGCGGACAAGTACCACATCAAGATCAACATCGTTCAGGTGAACGACTACGTCGAATCGGTTAATCAGTATACTGCCGGAAAGTTGGACGGCGTTACTGTTGCCAATATGGATGCGCTCACGATTCCGGCTGCGGGTGGCAAGGACACCAGCGCCATCATCGTGGGCGACTATTCCAACGGCAACGACGGCATCCTGCTGAAGGGCGCCAGCGATCTGAAGGCCATCAAGGGCAAGCAGATCAACCTCGTCGAGCTTTCCGTCTCGCACTACTTGCTGGCACGCGCGCTGAACTCGGCCGGGCTGGCGCTGAACGACGTGAAGACCGTGAACACCTCGGACGCCGACATCGTGGGCGCGTTCGCCAGCCCGGACGTTACGGCGGCCGTCGCGTGGAACCCCCAGCTTTCGGTCATGAAGGAACAGCCCGGCGCGAAGGAAGTGTTCAGCTCGGCTGACATTCCGGGTGAAATTCTCGATCTTCTGGCGGTCGATACCGCCACACTGAAGGCCAATCCGAACCTCGGCAAGGCGCTTGCGGGCATCTGGTACGAAACGGTGGCGCTGATGAAGCGTCAGGACGGCGAGGGCAAGGCCGCGCGCGCGGCGATGGCTAAGCTGGCGGGCTCGACGCCGGAAGCGTTCGACAGCCAGCTCACCACCACGTTCCTCTATTCCGATCCGAAGGCGGCGGTCGCGGCGGCATCGTCTCCGGCGCTGGTCACCACCATGACACGCGTCCGCGATTTCAGCTTCTCCAAGGGGCTGTTCAAGGGCGCGACGTCCGCCGACGCGGTGGGGATGGCCTTCCCCGGCGGCAAGACGCTCGGCGACGCCCAGCACGTGACGCTGCGCTTCGACGAAAGCTTCATGAAGATGGCAGCCGACGGCAAGCTCTGAGCGCACTCGGAGCCCTTCAATTCCGCTACATCAAGGTGACATGACGCAATGCGTTGGGTGAATCGTCAACTCCGGCGAAGCGACCGCCTGCTCCTTGGCGCGCTGCCAATCCTGCTGCTGGCGGTGGCCTATCTGCTGGTAGCCGCCAGCCGCCACGCGGCCAATCCGGCGGACAAGATCCTGCCCCTGCCTTCCAGCATGGTGCAGAGCATGTCCGTCCTGATGTTCCAGCCCGACCAGCTGACGGGTCAGCTGGTGTTCTGGGCGGACACGCTCGCAAGCCTCCAGCGGCTGGGGATCGGGCTGGGCATCTCGACATTGATGGCGATCTGCGTCGGGCTCGCGCTGGGGGCGCTGCCGCCGGTGCGTGCCACGTTCGGGCCGCTGGTGACGGGCATCGCGGTGATCCCGCCGATTGCCCTGCTGCCGATCCTGTTCATCGCGCTGGGATTGGGCGAGACGGCGAAAGTCGCACTGATCGTGGTGGGCATAGCGCCGGTCATGATCCGCGACATCGCGGCCCATGTCGCCGCCTTGCCCAGAGAACAGATCATCAAGGCGCAGACTCTGGGCGCCAGCAGCTGGCAAGTGATGATCCGCGTGGCGCTGCCACAGGCCATGCCCCGGCTCTTGCAGGCAATGCGGCTGTCGCTCGGACCGGCATGGGTCTTCCTGATCTCTGCCGAGGCGATCGCATCCGATGTCGGCCTTGGATACCGCATCTTCCTGGTTCGCCGCTATCTCTCGATGGACGTCATCATTCCCTACGTCGCCTGGATCGCGCTTCTGGCGATCGCGATGGACGTGACGCTGACTTTCCTGAGCAGGCGGCTGTTCCCGTGGGCACACGGAGAAAACCATTGAGCACACTTCTCAGCTTTCGCGACGTCTGGGTCGAATATGGAGACAGGATCGTCATCGAGAAACTGTCCCTCGATATCGAAGCCCACTCGTTCGTCTCGATCATTGGTCCTTCGGGGGCGGGCAAGAGCAGTTTTCTGCGCCTGATCCTTGGCCAGGAGGGGCCCACCCACGGGTCCATTCTCCTCGACGGTATACCGCTCGCGCCGGAGTGCGGACCGGATCGCGGCATCGTGTTCCAGCGCTACTCGGTGTTTCCGCATCTCTCGGCGCTGGGCAACACGATCCTCGGGATGGAATGCGCAAGGGCGCCACTTTCGGCCCGCCTGTTCGGCGCCGCCCGGCGTGCGGCGAAAGAGGAGGCGGTCGAGATGCTGACCGCCGTGGGACTGGGTGACAGCCTGCACCTCTATCCCGCGCAGATGTCAGGCGGCATGCAGCAGCGGCTGGCGATTGCCCAGGCGCTTGTGAAGCGGCCACGCATACTTCTGCTCGATGAGCCGTTCGGCGCGCTCGATCCCGGAATCCGTGCCGACATGCACGTGCTGATCCGGAAATTGTGGAGCGACTATGCGCTGACGATCGTCATGGTCACTCACGATATTCGCGAGGCTTTCAGCCTTGGAACGCGCGTGATCGCGCTCGACAAGCGCCGTCACGATCCGCACGCGCCCCACCGTTTCGGCGCTGCCGCGGTCTACGATCTGCCGCTCAAGGAGCGGGTCGAACAGATTTCCGACGAGCGCGTGAGTATTACTATTGACTGAATAGGTAATAATTGGAAGGAGGTGCATATGAGCTCCGAATCCGCAAGCCTGGCGCGGCTCAGCATGAGCCTTCCGGCAGACCTCTTCAGACAGCTCGACACGATGGTGGCGGAACGGGGGCTTCCTTCCCGCTCGCAACTGATCGCCGAACTGATCCGCCACGCTCTTGCCGAGCATGGCTCGCTTACCCACCCGGACGAGATGCTCGCCGGCACGATTACCCTTGTTTACCGCAGCGAGCAGGGCCGTGTTCGGCACCAGCTTTCCCAGACCCAGACCAGTTATCTGAAGGAAATCATTTCCTCTCAGCATGTCGTGCTGGAGGACGATCAATCTCTCGAAGTCCTGCTCGTGCAAGGCCCGGCCGTGCGGCTGAAGGAACTGTGCGATGCCATCCGGCGCGTGCGCGGGATGCAGCAGCTGGAACTCGTGACCACCACCGCCCTTCTGCCGCCGCTTTACGAACAGGACGGCGGCAACTCCCAGTCGATCGGAGCGAATTCATGACCCAGATTCTGGCGAACCCGCTTGCCGCCCGCGACCATGCACGCGGCATGGAAGGCACCGTGATCGAGAGCATGCCGGTGCTGCCGCCGGTCGCGAGCGATCTCCCGGCCGGTGTGTCCGCGCAGGACCTCACGTGGGAGGAAACGATTGCGGCAGGCGGCTATGTGACGCGGCGGCTGGCACGCGGCACGCGCCTGCGGCTGATCGACATCAAGGGCGATGCCTGCGCCTCGCTGCTCGTCTTCAATGCGGAAATGCCGACCGAGCGGCTCAACGTCGCGGACACCGTAAAAGTCCAGTGGAACGCCTATCTCGATGCGGGCAAGCTGCTGCTGTCCGACATGGGCCGCGTGCTCATGAGCATTCTGGAAGACGATGCCGGCACGCATGACACCTTCTGCGGCACCTCCAATGCCGCCACCAATGCGGCCAAATACGGCGACGGCAGCAATAGCGGCGCTTATCCAAACGGGCGCGACCGCTTTCTCTTGGGCGCGGGCAAGCACGGTCTCGGCCGCCGCGATGTGCACCCCTGCGTGACCCTGTTCAAGGGCACGCGGATCGAGACGGACGGCACGATCACCCCGCAAGTGGGTCCGTTCCAGGCCGGTCGCAGCGTGGTGCTGCGCGCGGAAATGGACGTGATCGTGGTGATCGCCAACTGCCCGCATGTGCTCGACCCGCGTGACGACTGGACAGTGACGCCGCTGCGCGTCTCGGCCTGGCGCGGCCCGGTCACGCCGGAGGCGGACCCGATCCGCACTGCCACGCCGGAAGGCCTTCGCGCCTTCCAGAACGTCGAAGACTACTTCCGTCGCTGAAAGGACAGGCCACAATGAACGCCGATCCCCACATGTCCGGTCTCACCGGCGCCGTGATCCACGACGTGATCGTGCCCGCCCGGGCGCCATGGCTGCACCACGTGGCCGCAGGGCAGACGCTTCGTATCGTCGACCTTGAAGGCAATCAGGCCGTGGATTTCCTGCTCTATTCGGCTGAGGACGGTGCCGAACGCTACAGCGCGCAGGACACCGTTGCCGCACAGGGTAATCTGTTCCTGCGCCAAGGCACCCGGCTGCTGTCCAACGAGGGCCGGACGATGATGACCATCGCCGCCACCTCGGTCGAATATCACGACACCATCGGCGGCGCCTGCTCCTGCGAATCCAACACCTTGCGCTACGGCCATCACACCAAGGCCGAGCATGCCTGCGTGGAGAACTTCCTCGAAGCCAATCTCACCGAGGGCCGGGGCAAGCGGGACATCGTGTCCAACATCAACTTCTTCATGAACGTACCGGTCGAGCCGGACGGGTCGCTGGGCATCGTCGACGGAATATCCGCGCCGGGCCTGACCGTTGACCTGCGAGCGGAAATGGACGTCGTCGTCGTCGTCTCGAACTGCCCGCAGGTCAACAACCCCTGCAACGGCTTCAACCCCACCCCCGTTCGGATGATTGTCACCGCATGAACTTTGACACGGTCCTGATCGCCAACCGAGGCGCGATCGCCACCCGCATCATCCGCACGCTGCGACGCATGGGCCTGAAGTCCGTCGCCGTCTATTCCGAGGCAGACGAAGGCTCCAACCACGTATCCGAAGCCGATGAGGCGGTCTGCATCGGCGGGGCGAAAGCCTCCGACAGCTACCTCAACATCGCCGCGATCCTCGATGCCGCGCGCAAGACCGGGGCAGGGGCCATCCATCCCGGCTACGGCTTCCTGGCCGAAAACGTGGAGTTCGCGGAGGCCTGCGCCGAAGCGGGCATCGTCTTCATCGGCCCCACCGTCCAGAACATCCGCACGTTCGGCTTGAAGCACAGCGCCCGCGCGCTTGCTGCCGCGCATGACGTGCCGCTGGCGCCCGGTACCGGGCTGCTTGCCGACGAAAAGGATGCCGTACTCGCCGCGCGCGAAATCGGTTTCCCGGTGATCCTGAAGGCAACGGCGGGCGGCGGCGGCATCGGCATGCGCGTCTGCGAAGACGAGGCGGAACTGCGCGATGCTTTCGCATCGGTGGCGCGGCAGGGCCTGAGCAATTTCGGCGATGCTAGCGTCTTCCTCGAACGCTACGTCCGGCGCGCGCGCCATGTCGAGGTCCAGTTGTTCGGCGATGGCCAGGGCCGCGTCATGGCCCTTGGAGAACGAGACTGCTCGCTTCAGCGCCGCAACCAGAAGGTGGTCGAGGAAGCCCCTGCACCACTGCTGCCCGAACGCGTGCGTGCGGAGCTGATTGCCTCGGCCGTGCGACTGGGCGAGGCCGCGCGATATCGTTCGGCCGGGACGGTCGAATACCTCTACGACGCCGACCGGGAGGAGTTCTTCTTCCTGGAGATGAACACGCGCCTTCAGGTCGAACACGGCGTCACCGAAATGGTGATGGGCATCGATCTGGTCGAATGGATGGTGCGCGGCGGGGCGGGGGACTACACTTTCCTCGACCGTGAGCCGCCGACCCCGCAGGGCCATTCGGTGCAGATGCGCCTCTATGCGGAAGACCCGTCGCTCGATTATCGTCCCACTTCGGGCACGCTGACGGCGCTGGAATTCCCGTCCGACATTCGCGTCGAGACATGGTGTTCGGCGGGAAGCACGGTCAGCGCATGGTACGATCCGATGCTGGCGAAGCTGATCGTCCACGCGCCCACCCGGGCCGAGGCGGTCGAGGCAGCGCAGGCGGCGATAGACCGGAGCCGCGCGGACGGCATCGAAACCAACTTGCGCTGGCTGCGTGATGTCGTGCGCTCGCCCGCGTTCGTCAGCGGCGAGGTCTCGACCCGCGTGCTCGACGGCATCGTCTATGAACCGCGCTCCATCCGCGTGGTCAGCGGCGGCACCGCGACGACCGTGCAAGACTGGCCGGGGCGGCAGAAGCTCTGGGCTGTCGGCGTGCCGCCATCGGGACCAATGGACGACCAGTCCTTCCGTCTCGGCAACCGGCTGCTCGGCAATCCGGAAGGGACGGCGGGTCTGGAGGCCACTGTCACCGGCCCCACGCTTGCTTTTGTAGCCCCGGCGCGGATCTGCATCACCGGTGCGGACTTCGGCGCGACGGTTGACGGCGAGCCGGTTCCTCGCGGCGTTCCGACCGACGTGAAGGCAGGCCAGACGCTGGCGCTCGGCCGGGCCTCGACAGGCGGCATGCGCGGATATGTGCTGTTCGCCGGCGGGCTCGACATGGCGCCCTATCTGGGCAGCCGCAGCACCTTCGAACTCGGCCAGTTCGGCGGACATGCTGCGCGCAGGCTGCTGGCGGGCGATACATTGCATCTGGCCGGGGAGAGCACCGACGCGGCGCTGCCGATGGTGGCCCTGCCGGAGATTTCGACCGACTGGACCTTGCGCGTGCTCTATGGCCCGCACGGCGCGCCCGATTTCTTCACCGATGAAGACGTCCAGTCGTTCCTCGGTGCGGAATGGAAGGTGCATCACAACAGCAACCGCACCGGCGTTCGCCTGATCGGTCCGAAGCCCCGCTGGGCCCGTACGGACGGCGGCGAGGCGGGGCTGCATCCCTCCAACATTCACGATAATCCCTATGCCATCGGCGCGGTCGACTTCACCGGCGACATGCCGATCATCCTCGGCCCCGATGGCCCCTCGCTGGGCGGTTTCGTCTGTCCCTTCGTGGTGATCGCGGCCGATCGCTGGAAGATCGGACAGCTCACCCCCGGTGACCGCCTGCGCTTCGTGCCGGTAAATATCGACGATGCGACGGAGGCGGATGCCTCGCAGCGCGCGTACGTGGCGACAGGTGTGGTGCCTGCCTCGTCGCCGGTTCGCCCGGTGGAGACCCTGTCCCCCATCCTCGCCGAAGTGGCAGAAGGCCCCGGCCGGCCGCGCACCGTCTATCGCCAGCAGGGCGACCGGAACATCCTTGTCGAATACGGCCAGATCGTGCTCGACATCGAACTGCGCATTCGGGTGCATGCGCTGATGACGGAGCTGGAGCGGCTGGCTCTGCCCGGCGTCATCGATATCGTTCCCGGGATCCGCTCGCTTCAGCTGCACTTCGATGGGCTGGCGCTGGACCAGCAGGCCGCGCTGGCCATGCTCATCGCGGCGGAGGAGCGGCTGGGGGACCTTGAGGACTTCACGATCCCTTCGCGCATCGTCCACTTGCCCCTGAGCTGGCGCGATCCGGCAACGATCGAGACGATCGAGAAGTACATGGCCACGGTCCGCGCCGATGCGCCATGGTGCCCGGACAACATCGAGTTCATCCGCCGCATCAACGGCCTTGCCGACAGCGATGCGGTCGAGAACCTGATCTTCGAGGCGAACTATCTCGTGATGGGGCTGGGCGATGTCTATCTGGGCGCTCCTGTGGCCACTCCGGTCGATCCCAGGCACCGTTTGGTGACGACCAAGTACAACCCGGCGCGCACCTGGACGCCGCCCAATGTCGTGGGCATCGGCGGCGCCTACATGTGCATCTACGGCATGGAAGGGCCGGGCGGTTATCAGCTCTTCGGCCGGACGGTTCAGGTCTGGAACACCTACCGCCAGACCGACGCCTTCATTGAAGGCAAGCCGTGGCTGCTGCGCTTCTTCGACCAGATCCGCTTCTATCCGGTGAGCGCGGACGAACTGACCGAATGGCGCCGGGAGTTTCCGGCCGGGCGACGTTCGCTCCGGATCGAGCCGTCCGAGTTTCGGCTGGCGGATTACCGGGCCTTCCTTGCCGAGAATGCGCAGTCGATCTCGGAATTCGAGGAAAAGCGCAAGGCCGCTTTCGACGAGGAACGCGCGGACTGGCAGCGGCTTGGCGAGTTCGACCATGCTGTCGATACTGGCGAGGTCGAGGAGCCGGAGGGCGCGGTGATCGACATTCCGATCGGCTCCAATCTGGTGGAAGCGCCTTACGGCGGCGTGGTCTCGATGCTGCTCGTAGCGGCGGGGGACGTGGTGGAAGCGGGCGACAAGATCGCGGTGATTGAGGCTATGAAGATGGAATGTCCTGTTGAAAGCCCCGGCCGGGGCACGATCGAGGCTCTCTACATGCGTGAGGGGCAGTCCTTGCAGCCCGGGGCGCCGATGCTGGCCCTGAGGCAGCACGCATGACCGCGCCCGATCGTCGCAGCGCGGCTGCAATCGCCGACGCCGTCAATGCGGGGCGCACAAGCGCCGTCGCGGTGGCCGAAGAGACCTTGGCGCGGGTCATCGCCTATGATGCCGTGCAGCCGCAGATCTGGATCAGCCGTGCCAGCCGCGAGCAGCTTCTGGAGCAGGCCCGCGCTGTCGATGCCCGAATCGCTGCCGGGGAAGTGCTGCCGCTGGCAGGTGTTCCCTTCGCAGTGAAGGACAATATCGATGTGGAAGGCTTCGATACCACGGCGGCTTGCCCAGCCTTCGCCTACCGCCCGGAAGGCTCTGCCACGGTAATCGAGCGCCTGACGGCGGCGGGCGCGCTTTGCGTCGGCAAGACCAATCTCGATCAGTTCGCCACTGGTCTGGTCGGTACGCGTAGCCCTTACGGCATCCCCCGGAATGCCTCCAATCTCGCCTATGTCAGTGGCGGTTCCAGCTCGGGCTCGTCGGTTGCCGTGGCGGCGGGGCTGGTGGCCTTTGCGCTGGGCACGGACACTGCCGGCTCGGGCCGCGTTCCGGCCGCCTTCAACCACCTGATCGGGTTCAAGCCCACGAAAGGGCGCTGGAGCACGCATGGCCTCGTCCCGGCTTGCCGGACGCTCGATTGCATCACCGTCTTCACCGACGACACGGCCGATGCGCGGCTGGTCGATCAGGTTGTCGCACGCTTCGATCCGGCTGATCCTTACTCCAAGCCGCTGGCAGACAAGCCGCTCCGGCTCGCACGCATCGGTGTGCCACGCCGCGACCAGCGGATCTGGTTCGGCGATGTGGAATCAGAATTCCTCTACGACCGAGCGCTGGAAAATCTCGCGCAGTTGGGCGAACTGGTGGAAGTCGATCTGGCGCCGCTGCTGGAGGCCGCGCAGCTGCTCTACGGCGGTCCCTGGGTCGCGGAGCGCACGGCGGCGGTGGCCGATATGCTCGCGGACAACCCGGATGCCATCGACCCGACCGTCCGCTCCATTGTCGAGCCCGGCGCGGCGGTCAGCGCGGTGGAGCTGTTCAACGGCATGTACCGCCTTGCCGAGATCAAGCGCCACGCCGACCTGCTGTGGTCCGATATCGAGATGCTGGCGTTTCCAACCACCGGCACCACCTACCGCGTCTCCGAACTGCTGGCGGCGCCCGTGGCGCTCAACAGCAATCTGGGCCTCTACACCAATTTCGTGAACCTGCTCGACATGACCGCGCTCGCGGTGCCTGCCGGGATACGCGCCAATGCCACGGGCTTCGGGATTACCCTGATCGGCCCCGCCGATACCGACCGCGCCCTGTTGGACGTGGCCGACGCCTACCTTTCGGTTGCGGATCTCCCGCTGCCGCCATCACTCGATCTGGAGGGAAAGATGCAGACCGTGAAACTCGCCGTCGTCGGTGCCCATCTCAAGGACATGCCGCTCCACTGGCAGCTCACCTCGCGCGATGCAAAGTTCGTCGGCGCCTTCGAAACCGCGCCGACTTACCGGCTCTATGCCATGGCGGACAGCGTGCCGGCCAAGCCCGCACTCGTGCATAGCGAGGATGGGGCGGCCATCGCCGTCGAGGTTTACGAACTGGGCGTTGCCGAGTTCGGCAGCTTCGTTGTCGAAGTGCCGGCTCCGCTTGCAATCGGCACCGTCACGCTGGCCGATGGCAGCAGCGTGAAGGGTTTCGTCGCCGAACCGCGCGCCATGACCGGGGCGGAGGACATCACCAGCCTTGGCGGATGGCGCGCTTTCATCGCGCGCGCGGCCTGACCCGCATCGGCAAGTTCAAAAGGGGGAAACATGCGCAAGTTCGGACTGACGGTTCTGGCTGCGGCCGGGGCCATGGCCGCTATCTCATCTGCCGCTCAAGCCCAGCAAGAGCAGGTCATCACGGTACCGGGCTTCGCGGATTTCCTGGCGGTTGACGGAAAGACCGTCTGGGCCACGAACAAGGGCCGGGTCGAACGCTGGTCTCGCGAAAGTAAGCTCGCGGAGGTCGCGATGGCCCACCCTTGCGGCGCCATGGCTATCGCGGATGGTTCCCTGTGGGTTGCCGATTGCAAGGAAGGCACGCTCAACCGGATCGACATCCGCACCGCGAAACTCACTGCAGCCATCGCCACCGGCATTGCCAATCCCAAAGGCGAACTCAATGTCGTTGCGGGCGCCGGGTCGATCTGGGTCGCAAGCGACGCGGGCGGCAAGATCGCGCGGGTCGATCCTGCCAGCAATAGCGTGACGGCTTCGGTTACCGTCGATCCGGGCACCTGGTATCTGGCGTTCGGGTTTGGATCGTTGTGGGCGGTCAGTGCCGAGCAGCAATCGTTGCAACGCATCGATCCCAAGACGAACAGCGTGATCGGCAAGACACCTTTGGCGCGGGAGCCGGGCTTTCTTGCCGCCGGGGCGGGCGGCGTCTGGGTCCAGGAACAGGGGGACGGCACCGTGGCCCGTATTGATCCCCACACTGGCGAACTCTCCGGACGGATCAAGGTGGGCGAGAACCTGAAATGGGGCGATATCGACACTGGCAGCGGCAAAGTCTGGCTGCGCACCACAGACGATCAGGTCTTCGTGGTAATCGATCCCAAGACGATGGGCGTCGATAAGCGCATGGGCAAGGCGGCGGGAAGCGGTGCGCTGCGCTATACGCACCACGGCCTTTGGACGACCGCCCATGACGAGCACACCCTGACATGGTGGCCGAAGTCCGCGCTGAAGGCGAAAAGCGACGCCGGTAGCTGATCGCCTACGGAATATACTGATATAAAAAACTTAAACGAACGCCCGATCCGTGGAAACGGACCGGGCGTTCGGGCTTGGGATGATGCGAGGGGCATAGCGGGATGGCCTATAATTCCGCTTTCTACATAAATTGCGTCTATGCTTTCGGAGCAATGTCGGGCTACTGCGGGTGCAGGCTTTGCCTTGATGGGGACATGCAAGCAGATGAGCGAACGAACGCCGTTGATCGACGAGAAGTTCGCGAAGCGTGTCGATTGGAACCTGCTCCGGACATTCGTCGATATCGTCCGCGCCGGGGGCATCGGGGCGGCGGCAAGGCAACTCAACAAGCAGCAACCGAGCATTAGCGCTGCGCTCAAGCGGCTGGAAGATCAGGTCGGCGCAACCCTGCTGCATCGCTCCGCGACGGGCGTGGAGATGACGAGCGCGGGCAAGGCGATGATGGCGCTGTGCGAGGACATGCTGGAATCCGCCCGCCTGATGCCGCACCAGATCGCACAGGCGACACGGCGGGTTGAAGGCATCGTCCGCATCCAGATGGTCTCGGGCGTCGTTTCCCGTGAATTCGACGAGGCTATCGCCAGTTTTCACCGCCGCAATCCCGACATTCATATCCAGATCCGCGTCTCGCCCTGGCGTCAGGTGCTGGATGCGCTGGAGCGCGGTGAAGTGGAAGTGGGTGTCGGATACGACGGCGGCGTTCGTGGCAGCCTTGTCTACGAGCCGCTGTTCGTGGAGCGGCAGCAACTCTACTGCGCGCGCAGCCATCCGCTTTTCGGTTATCGCGTTACTCAGTTGAAGGAACTGATCGGCGAAGGCTTCGTGCTTACGGGTGAGCAGGAGATCGAAGCCATCACGCAGCTTCGTCGCCGCTACCGACTGGGCGGCAAAGTGACGGGACTGGTGGAGGATACCGGCGAAGCCCGCCGTCTTGTCGTCAATGGCGTCGGCATCGGTTTTCTGCCCGTGCATGCGGTTCAGGCCGAAGTGGAGAGAGGCCTGCTGTGGCCGCTGCTTCCCGCGGAATTCGAGCCCTCTTACGACATCTTCCTTCTAGCCCGGTCCGAACCCGCGCGCGACACGGCCACGCAGCTTTTCATTGATGAGGTGTTCCGGCGCATCCGTGCGCTGCACAGGTCATAGTCCCAATCTATGCCTTTCATCGAAAATTTGCCTCTGCCTTCATCACCTGTCCAAGCCCAGTTTCGGATCGGGCAAGGTGAGGGTTTTGAATGGGGCCGAAAACAAATTTCCAGCCAGCGCGCAAATCCGGCGTCGCGGCGATTGGCGTCAAGCTGTTCAGGGCGATCCTCGAAAGCGTTGAAGCGCGGGCTCAGGCGGTTGGGGGCGTGCCGAACCGGCGTGTTTCGCCCAGTGCCGAACAGGGCGCGGGCAAGCTCGATGGCCTTTCAACACATTGAAGATCCGATACTATCTCGGCACGCGGGCGATAGCGCTGAGCGCAGCGGTCTGGACCGCGACCTTCGCGCCTTGCGCTGTGGCCGCGCCGCAGGCTGAAACGCGGCTGGTCTCGTGCGGCGGAGCAAGTTGCCTGCTCATTTCCGGCCATCGGGCCGACCCGGCATCCACGGTTCGCATCAACGGGCACGAGGTACCTGTCCAGGGGCAAAATGCCTGGAGAGTTCGCCTGCCGGTTGAGACCGTTCGGGAATGGTCCCTGCCGATGGCCCGGGCGATCGACGTCACGGTCGGCGAAACCGAAGTTGCGAGCGCGCGCGTCGATCTACCGATTGGATTGCTGGGTCATTCCACGGACCTTGCATCGCTGGTTATCGGCAGTCCATAGTCCCGATTTGAGGCCCGTCAGTAGATAATCCAACGGTTCATTGTCAGTTTCCCTGCTGAACGCTATGAAAGCGAGGTCGCCGGAGAGCGATCGTCGATATGTGTTCAGGAGAAGATGATGAAGATCGGTGTAATGGTCTTGGCCTCTTTCGCTTTCGCCACGGCCGCTTCTGCGGCCCCCGCGCAAAATCCTTTCGCTCAGGATAGCGCTGTCTTGCAGCTCAAGGGGCTCGACCTTGCCACGGTCGACGGCCAGCAGCGACTGGCCATCCGCATGGATCAGGCCGCCCGCGCCGTCTGCGGCGACCGACTGGCGAACATCCATCTCGCTGCCGAGGAGAAGGCGCGTGAGTGCCGGACGGCGGTGATTGCGGACATCCGCACAAAGATCGAATCGCGCACGGCAGAGGCTTCGGGCGCCGCTCCGGTCCAACTTGCCTCGGCACGATAACCAGAGCCTTTAACAGGCAGGTTACACAAGCACCGGGCAGCCGGAAACGGTTGCCCGGTGCTTGCCCTGCCGATTCCAAATTCTGACAAAGTACCGGGGGCCGGGTTTATCGCCGGTCGGCCGACAGACCCGTCTAATTACTGCGCATACGCGGGCAGGCCGGGTCTTTAATAGCGATGAAACAATCCGTACTCGTTTGTCGAGCAACTTCAATTTTATGCCCCGGCCCGGGCTGAAATCGGCAACGTATTGCCTCGATCTCTGCGCTATGAGACAAAGGACTATCGTTCGATTCGGCTAACATATCCGATTTTCGGGAATTTTCCTGCTCGCAGCGGCTTTATCAACGACAGCCTCGGGCAGGGATAAAGGAACTTCGTCATACCGGCGAAGCCTCAGTCCGAACGTCATGGGGAGGTTTTTATGTCGTCTCCGTCTGCATATGATCTCCCCAGAGAATTGCGCTGACCATGCTTGCTGCCACGGCGGCCAATCCGATTCGGGGAATGGGGCTCAAGCGGAGCCGAGAGGGTCACCTGAGACATAATTGCACGATATACTAGACCGTGTTGAGGCTTTGTTAAGGAAAGCTCTCGTGCGCCAGAAGTATACATCGTTCTCTAATCTGATAAATGCCGGCCGTCTGGCAGCGATGGCCTGTATTATTCTTACTCAGGCGTGTTCCAACGAAACGGCTCCCAGCCCGCCGCCAACTCCGGTCAAGGTTCTGACGGTCGGTCGATCGTCGGCGGCGAATGCCATCGAATTGCCGGGCCGGGTGGAAGCCGTTCGATCGGCGCAGGTCCGCGCCCGCGTCGATGGCATCGTCCTGCGGCGGTTCTATCAGGAAGGCTCGGATGTCGCAGCCGGCGCCGCGCTGTTCCAGATCGATCCCGGCGATGTGCAGGCTCAATTGAGACAGGCCAACGCGGGATTGACGCGCGCGCTCGCTGCCCGATCGGATGCGGCGCAGGTCGTGAAGCGCTTTTCCTCTCTGATCGGGAGGCAGGCGATCAGCGAACTGGAATATGAAAGCGCGCGGAACAACTTGCGGCAGGCCGAAGCGGGCGTTCAAGACGCGCGCGCGGCGCTCGACCGTTCGAAGCTCGCCGCGAGCTATGCGACAGTGCGCGCCCCGATTGCCGGCCGGGTAGGTCGCGCGGAAGTGAGCGAGGGCGCCCTCGTCAGTGCCGGAGCGGGTACGTTGATGACGCAGGTCGATCAACTTTCCCAAGTCTATGTCGTATTCACGAAGTCCAGCTCCGATCTGCTCGATCTGGCGCGCATGACGCGTTCCGGCGAAGTCCGTCTCCCCGACTTGCGCAATATCGAAGTCCGCCTGACTACGGAGAATGGGCAGGACTACGGCGTCGTCGGCCACCTCGATTACGCGGGTCTGGTCGTACAGCCGGGCACCGGAAGCCAGGCATTGCGGGCGGTATTTCCCAACCCGCACCGGGACCTTCTGCCCGGCCAGTTCGTGCGCGGCGTCCTGCAGGCGGGAACCTTCGTGAATGTGCTCTCTGTGCCGGAACGCGCGGTCATGATCGGCGCCGGAGACACCAGCGTGATCGTCGTCGGCACAGACAACGTGGCGGAGCGTAGGCTCGTCACGCTCGGTGAATCGCATGACGGAATGTGGATAGTTCGTTCGGGATTGAAGGCGGGCGAGCGGATCGTGGTGGAAGGGTGGCAAACCGTCGTGCCGGGCCAGAAGGTTGCGCCACAGCCCTTCAAACCGGCCCAGCAGCCGGCGCAACAGGCAAGCAGCGAGGGATGAACCGCTTCTTCGTCTATCACCCGGTCTTCGCCTGGGTGATCGCCATTTTCGCCCTGCTGTTCGGCGGGATTGCCATCGCCAATCTGCCGATCGAGATGTTTCCGAATATCGCGCCCCCTTCGGTCAGCATCTCCACCGCCTTGCCCGGCGCCGATGCGGTCACGCTTGACCGGACAGTGACATCGGTCATCGAGCGCGAGATGAATGCGGTCGACAATTTCCTCTACATGTCCTCGACCAGCCGCTCCAACGGCACCGCGCAGGTCACCGTGACCTTCCAACCAGGCACCTCGCTCGACGTGGCGGTTTCGCAGGTTCAGGACCGTCTGGCGCGGGTGGATTCACGCCTTCCCGAGGACGTTCGCCGCGCTGGTGTGCGGGTGACTTCGTCCTCGTCCGGATTTCTGATGATGGTCGCGCTGCGGTCGAAGTCCGGGGTAACGTCGCGGGCCCAATTGGGGAAC
Source organism: Novosphingobium sp. BL-S-32 (assembly GCF_056857055.1). Lineage (NCBI taxonomy): Bacteria > Pseudomonadati > Pseudomonadota > Alphaproteobacteria > Sphingomonadales > Sphingomonadaceae > Novosphingobium > Novosphingobium sp. BL-S-32. Next base: position 1,032,210 of record NZ_CM166477.1, read on the forward strand.
TACGCGAGCAACAACATTGTCGAGGAACTGCGCCGCGTTCCCGGCGTCGGCGATGTGCAGCTGTTCGGTTCGGCCTATGCCATGCGCATCTGGCTCGACCGTGATAAGCTCGCCGGATACGGGCTGACCCCGGCGGAAGTCTTGCAGGCGGTGCGTGAGCAGAACAGCCAGACGGCTGCCGGCACGCTGGGCGCGCGGCCAACCGCATCGGCGGCGGATCTCAATGTCCAGATCATCACGCAGAGCCGCTTTTCCACGCCTCAGCAGTTCCGGGAAATCATCGTCGCGTCCAATCCCGACGGTTCGACTGTTCGCCTCGGCGACGTCGCCCGCGTGGAACTGGGCGAGGACAGCTATGCCATGCATGCCACGCTGAACGGGCAGGAAATGGTCGGGATCGGCGTGCAGCTCGCCTCCGGCGCCAGCGCGCTGTCGACGGCGTCCGGCGTGCGCGCGCGCCTGGATGAGCTGGAGCGCAGTTTCCCTCCGGACATCGCGTGGGAGACGCCGTTCGATTCCACGCCGTTCATCGTCCGCTCCGTGAACAACGTGATGCGCACGATGATCGAGACGCTGCTGCTGGTCTCGGCCTTCGTCTACCTGTTTCTCCAGCGTTGGCGCGCGATCGTGGTGCCCACGCTGATCGTGCCGATTGCGCTGGTGGGCACATGCCTCGGCCTGCTGCTGTTCGGGATGTCGCTCAACTTGCTTTCGCTGTTCGCGATGGTGGTGGCGATCGGTATCCTGAATGACGACGCCATCGTCATCGTCGAGAATGTCGAACGCATCATGCGCGAGGAGGGCCTCGACCCGCGCGAGGCGACGGCCAAGGCGATGGGGCAGATTACCGGGGCAATCATCGCGACTACACTTGTACTGGTGGCCGTGTTCATCCCGATGGCGTTCTTTCCGGGGGCGAGCGGCGGGGTTTATCGCCAGTTTTCGGTCACCCTCACCATTTCGATGATCGTTTCGACAGTGCTTTCGCTGACGCTCGCGCCGGCGCTGTGCGGCAGCATTCTGCGACCACCGCCCGAGAAAACGGAAGTGAATGATCGGCCGCGTAGCCTGCCTGCACGGTTCTTCGATCGCTTCAACCGCGGTCTGGAAAACACAACCGGGCATTATGTCGGCGCGGTGGAGACCATGCTTCGCTCTCCGGTGCGCTGGTTTGTCGTGTTTCTCGGGATCTGCCTTGTGACATGGCTGCTGTTCGCGCGGTTGCCGGGGGGCTTCCTGCCGACGGAGGACCAGGGCTCGATCATGATCGGCTACAACGCCGCGCCCGGCGCCACGATGGCGCGCACAGAAGGTGCCGTGCGGCAGGCCGAAGGCTTCCTTCTCAAGCAGCCCCAGGTGCGCAACGTCGTTTCGATCTACGGCTTCAGCCTGTTCGGACAGGGAGAGGGCGCGGCGATGTCCTTCGTGGACCTGAAGCCGTGGGAAGAGCGCCCCGGGGCGGACAATTCCGCTGGCGCCCTCGCAGCGCGCGCGAACCGGGCATTCTTCACCATTCCCGAGGCGACGATGTTCGCTTTCGAACCGCCGCCGATCTCGGCGCTGGGCAATGCCACCGGCTTTTCCATGCGGGTTCAGGATCGCATCGGCACTGGCGACAATCTTGCTAGCCGTGCGCATGCGATCATTGCCGAGGCGGCCAAGAGCCCGATACTGGCCGGGGTCCGGTTCGAAACCCAGCCTTCGCGGCCCCAGCTCTATCTCGACCTGGATCGGGTCAAGGCGCGGGCGCTGGGTTTGCAGATCGGCCAGATCAATCAGGCCCTGAGCGTCACGTTCGGCTCCGCCTATGCGAACGATTTCATGCATGACGGCACGGTTCTGCGCGTGATCGTGCAGGGCGAGGCTTCGCAGCGGATGGAGCCCAGCGACATCGCCGCCCTGCGGGTCCGCAACGACCGGGGCGAGATGGTGCCGTTCAGCGCGTTCAGCACCATGCATTGGACTGCCGGTCCGGCGCAGCTTGAACGCTACAACGGGTTCCCGGCGGTGGCGATTTCCGGCCAGCCGGCTCCCGGCCATTCCAGCGGCGCCGCTCTGAACGAGATGGAGCGGATCGCCCGGGAGGTGCTGCCGCCCGGCTATGGCTATGAATGGACCGGCACTGCCTTCGAGGAACGTCAGGCCAGCGGCCAGATCGGCGCCTTGCTTGGGCTTTCGCTGATCGTCGTCTTCCTGTTGCTGTCGGCGCTGTATGAGAGCTGGTCCATTCCGCTGGCGGTGCTCATGGTCGTTCCGCTGGGCGTACTGGGTGCGGTGCTCTTCACCCTTGCGCGCGGCATGATGGCGGACGTCTATTTCAACGTCGGCCTCGTGGCGATTATCGGGTTGGCGGCGAAGAACGCGATCCTGATCGTGCAGTTTGCGCTCGACGAAGAGTCGCAAGGAAAGACGGCGAGCGAGGCGGTCAGCCTCGCCGCGCGGCAACGACTGAGGCCGATCCTTATGACCAGCCTGACATTCGTGATCGGCATGCTGCCGCTGGCTATCGCCGTGGGCGCCGGCGCGGCCAGTCGCCGTGCCGTGGGGACCGGCGTGATGGGAAGCATGCTCACGGCGACGGTGCTTGGCATCTTCTTCACGCCGCTGTTCTTCGTATCGGCGCGCAGATGGCTGGGCGCGCGGCGTGAGGAGCCCAAGCCCGGTGCCAAGCCCGATCAGGCCGAGGAAAGCTAGACGTGCGCCGGCTCGCCCTTACCCTGCCGCCACTTTGCCTGCTTGCCGTGCTGGCGGGATGCAACATGGCGCCGGCCTATGTCCAGCCGGAGCCGCCGGTTCCGCCCGCCTATCCGGAAACCACGCCGGTTGCGGGCGAGCAGGCCAGTGCGATTTCGTGGCACAGCTTCTTCGGCGATCCCCAGCTTCAGGCTTATATTGGCTCGGCGCTCGATCGAAATCGCGATCTTGCCGCCGCTGCCGCGCGCATCGCGCAGGCCGAGGCACAATACCGGGTTCAGGCGTCGGCACGGCTGCCCAATGTCGACAGCGGCGCGAGTGCCGGACGGACGCGAACACCGACCGCCATCGGGCCGCAGACGATCAGCGCCTTTCAGGTCCAGTTCGTTGTCTCCAGCTTCGAACTCGATCTGTGGGGGAGGGTGGCCAATCTCACGGAGGCGGCGCGGCGGAATTATCTGGCGACCGTCGATGTGCAACGCGCCTTGCGCCTCTCGCTCATCCGTGACGTGGCAACCGTATACTACGCTATTCGCGCGGGCGAGGCGGGGATCGACGTTGCCCAGCGCACGCTCGCCAGCCGCCAGAAGTCCGGAGAGATCGCCAAGCTGCGTCTGGATGCGGGCGTCACGTCGAAGGTCGATTATCAGCAAGCGATGATCCTGATCACGCAGGCGCAGACGCAACTGGCGGACTTGCAGCGCACGACGGATCAGCAGCGGAACCTCCTCCTGCTTCTGGTTGGGGGCCCCATGGCGCAGCCGCTTCCCAGTGGATACGGCATCAACGATGCGCATCAGATGACGTCGCTGGACGCCGGGCTGCCGTCAACGCTACTGACGCTTCGCCCGGACATTCTGGCGGCGGAAGAACAGCTTCGCGGCGCCAATGCCAATATCGGCGCGGCGCGCGCGGCATTTTTCCCGACCATTTCCCTCACCGGCATGGCCGGATTCCTCTCTCCCCAACTCGGCAACCTGTTCAACGGAGACAGCGGCACCTGGACCTTCGGTGCCGGAGCGGCCCTTCCGCTGTTCGACTTCGGACGGCGCCGCGCCCAGCTCGAACAAAGCAAGGCGCGCCGGGACGAACTCGTTGCGACCTATCAACGCACCGTGCAGCAGGCCTTCCGCGAGGTGTCCGATGGGCTGGTGGGCCGCCAGCGCCTCCAGGAACAGATCGCCGCCCAGCAGCGCGCGGTTCAGGATCAGCGGATTTTGGCCGAAACGGCCGAGCTTCGCTACAGCAGCGGCGTATCGGTCTACCTTGAGGTGCTCGACGCCGAGCGCAATCTCTTCACGGCGGAACAGCAACTGATCCTGCTTCGTGCGGCGGCGTTGCAAAACGATGTGGCACTCTACGCGGCGCTGGGCGGCGGCAGCCTCTGACGTCGTGCGCGCCTGACGGTCTCGCACAATTGCTATCGGCGCAACAAAATTGCGCTTCCGTTTAAGACGTAAACCAGTGCGGCAGGAACGAGGACTTTTCCCGTTCGTTTCCAGTTTATGAAAGCTCTGACCCCGGCAGATCGTGTCTCGTTTCTCCATGCGCGCCGGGATCTTAAGATGGCGCGATCCGCTCACGCCTTTGTCAGAGGCAATACGGCGCGATTTTACGAGTGGCTGGCCGATTCCCCAGTCGCCCGGATCATCCCGGAAGGCCCGCCGATCTGGATCTGCGGCGATTGCCACCTCGGCAACCTCGGCCCTATTGCGGATAGCAATGGTAACGTCGCCATCCAGATCCGCGATCTCGATCAGGCTGTGATCGGAAATCCGGCCCATGACCTTATTCGACTTGGCCTCTCTCTCGCGACCGCGGCGCGCGGCTCGGATTTGCCCGGTGTCGTTACTGCCCGGATGATCGAGGAGATGGTTCAGGGTTATGAAGAAGCCTTCGCTTCGGTTGCCGAACCGGCTGGCGGCGCGGACGGTAATAGCGCGGAGCCTCAGGCCGTGCGCACGGTGCGGCGCCGGGCGCTGGGCCGCAAGTGGCGCCATCTTGCGAGAGAGCGGCTGGAAGATGTCGAGCCCGCGATCCCGATCGGCAAGCGCTTCTGGCCGGTGGATATCGCGGAGCGGGCCGCACTGCGCGAGGTCATAACCCATCCACCCGTGAGCCGAATGATCCTTTCGCTGGATCGGAAGGGAGAAAATCGCACGCCGATCATGGCGGATGCAGCCTATTGGATGAAAGGGTGCAGTTCGCTTGGGCTGATGCGGTTCGCCATTATCGTCGCCATGAAAGGGGACGAGGGCACGGAATACGCCCTCGTCGACATGAAGGAGGCGGTCGAGCCTGTCGCTCCGGCCGCTGCCGGAGTGACGATGCCCGCCGACCCTGCCGAGCGGGTACTCACAGCCGCCTTGGCCCTCTCGCCCTATCTGGGCGAACGCATCGCGGCGACGAAACTTCTGGGTCACTCGATGTTCGTACGGGAACTTATGCCGCAGGATCTCAAGATCGAAGTCGACCAATTCTCGCACGGAGAAGCGCTGAAAGCGGCGCGCTATCTTTCCGGTGTCGTGGGAAAAGCGCATGCCCGGCAAATGGATCCACCCACGCGGCGCGCATGGGTCGAGGCGATGGAGAAGGGGCACTCGTCCGGCCTTGATGCACCGTCCTGGCTGTGGCGATCGGTGGTCGCGCTCGCGGCAAGGCATGAGGCGGGCTATCTTGAGCATTGTCGCATCTACGCCATGATGCAGTGACCGCGTGCTGGAACCATGGGTTCGATGGCCCTGGAAATCATTTCCCTTGGAACCCGATCTTCGTTTCCGTGTTCGGCGGATTGAGAGTCAGGAGCAAACGCATGCCGAAATTCACATTCGAAACGCCGGATGGTGACGAAGTCCAGGTGAACTCGGTCGACGTGGTCGATCTGACGGAAGGGCGCGACGATCAGATTACGGTCATCGAGATGGAAGACGGCGACGAAATCACTGTCGTGGCGACGCGTCAGGAGGTCGTGACCCATCTCGATCTGGACCCTCTGAAGTTTCTGTCGGGCGAGTACGATGCGGACGAATTGTCCGAAGATTTCGATCCGGACGACTACGAAGACGAATGATTGAGGAGCATCTGTTTGCGTTGCCGGATCGGGGAGATGGCCGGTGCCGTAAAATTCGCTTTCAGCGAATTTCCAAACAACGCCCTTAGCCCGGAAGCGGTATGGCTTGCGGTTTGGGGCCCCACGACGCCAGCACGCGGGCGCACCGCCGCGTGAGCGGGCGCTCGACCATGAAGTAGAGTGCCATGCCTGCGGCGATGCTCAGCGTCACATAGAACACAATGGCAAGCGGTGGGCTTTCCAGACCCAGCGCTCTGCCCCCCAGTCGGCTTGCCACGCCGAACAGCAGCGGGTGGACAAGGTATAGGCTGAACGAGGCATCTCCTGTCAGAACCAGCCAGGCCGGTACCGGGATGGTACTCGGGGCTAGGATCGCGAAGGCGGCGACAATGGCCGCATCCACCGGCAAGCCCACGCGCTTCCAGACCAGTTCGCTCCCAGGGGCGATAAGGAGTTGCTGCATGGCCCCGATGATGGCGACGCCGCAGAGCATCAGCAGCAGGGGACGATGGACCCGCAGCCACGGCGCGCCCCGACGCACCACGGCGATGCCAATGCCCAGCAGGAACGGCAGCAGCAGCGGCGCCGTCCAGAACTCAAGGACGCTGCGCGCATCCCGGTGGTCCCAGACGGGGTGAAGCATTTGCCCGATGGCCAGTAGCACGGCCAGTGCCATGCACAGGATCGCCAGCCCCCTCCGCATGAACAGGGCGGCGGTGAAGAGGACGTAGAAGAACATCTCGTAGTTCAGCGTCCAGCCCACGCCCAGCACCGGCAGCATCAACCGTCCGGCAGCGGCGTGAGGGATGAACAGCAGGGTTTGCACGAAATAGCCCATGTCCAGTGGCCGCGCGTCCTTCACCACGATCGCGGCGGCGACCAGAGTCATCAGCCAATAGAGCGGCACCACGCGAGCGATACGGCGGCGCAGGAAATTGGCGGGCGCGCCGCTTTCGCCGAAGCCATCGCGCGCGACGTGGACCATGATGAAGCCGCTGATGGTGAAGAACATCAGCACGCCCATCGAACCCAGCAATTCGAAGTCTGACAACGGAAACCCGAGCGAGCCGAAACCGACGGCCCATGCCGCTCCGTGTGAGATGACCACGAACACAGCGGCTAAGGCCCTCGCTCCCTGGACCACGTTCAAGTGCTTCATGACATAGGGTCGCCCTTTGTAGGTAACTCGGTCGGATTAATTTTACCCGGGCAAGGCGGTCATGGCATTGGCAGAACCCTGTAGGGGCAAGTCTGGACTGGGGCTTTCGTCTAGGGGCGGCTTTCTGCCGCGCACGGAAAGGCTTGCTAGACCTATGTGTGCGTTTCGGGAGACAGGGGCAATTTTGCCCATCAACCCGTCCGCGGCGGTTTGGCGAGGATGTCGAGCAATGCGGCGTCGAATGATTCGGGCTGTTCGTACATCGCCCAATGTCCCGCGTTTGCTATGACCCGGAAGTCGGCGTTCGGATGCACCGATCGCAGCGCCGCTTCCTGCACGGCAGGCGCGGGGTGAGGCAGGTCCCACTCGCCCCAGATGGCGTCTACCGGCCCCCGCACTTGCGGCAATATCCGCAAGAGCCGATCGGGCAGGACCAGCGGCGGCACGTGCAGGCGCGCGGCCTTGGCGGTGGGGAGCAGCATGTGAATGGCCAGGTCGTCCGCGCTGTCAGGATGGTGGAGCATCAGCCCGAGCAGGTTTGCCTTCAGGGCAGCCCGCCGATCCTCTCCGGTCAGCCCGCTGATCCGGCCGAGGCGGGGGTGCCCCAACGGTGTGCCAAGCCCGCCGCAACCAACGATCACCAGCCGCCGCGCAACAGACGGGTGAAGTGCAGCCAGATGTGCCAGCACCACTCCCCCAAAGGAAAAGCCGCAAAGATCGACCGGTAGTTCGCCGGATGCGAGAATGGTCTCAAGCCCCCGTGCCAGTGCCGCTGACAAGGCAGCATGCTCGGTCTCTCCGGGCATGGCGGAATCGCCGTGTCCGGGCAGGTCCGGGACGATCAGCCGGCGGTGCTGCGCCAGATGCTCAATATTGCGCACCCAGTGAGTCCAGGATCCCTGCGCACCGTGAGCAAGCACGAGGGGCTTACCCTCTCCCCAGATCCGCCAGACCATTGTCCCGTCACCGCAGGGCGTCTCCCTCCGATCGGCGTTCGCCTCCAAGCGCGCCAGATAGCTGGCGGGATCTGCATTCTGCAGAGCGATATCTCCATTCACGAGGCGGCTTTGCTCCTGCTGCACGGTCCATCTCCCTCCCGCATCCCGGGCGAGACTGGCCAGATCGCAGAGCGCTGTCCAGAACGACGATCCGTCGCGGGATGGATCATCCCACGCGCGATTGGCCGGGAAGAGTGGGCGTAAATGGCTCCAGGTTAGCGTCGCAGGCTTGCATGGATGCTTCGTCGGCGCCAATCAGCCTCAATGCGCATTGCTCTTTTTGAACCCGAAATTGCCGGAAACGTCGGCGCCATTCTCCGGCTTGGTGCCTGTCTGGGCGCGGATGTGGACCTTATCGAGCCGATGGGCTTCGAGTGGGACGACCGCCGGGTACGGCGGGCCGCCATGGACTATATCGATCACGTCACCATTACCCGGCATGCCGACTTCGATGCTTTCAGGAGTGCCATCGGTTCGCGGCGGCTCGTGCTGTTCACGACGAAGAGCACGCAATCGGCCTATGAGTTCGATTTCACGGCAGACGATGTGCTGCTTTTCGGAAAGGAAAGCGCGGGGGTGCCGGCTGCCGTTGCGGACATATGCGACGCACGGATCCGCATTCCGCTGCGGCCGCAGGTGCGTTCGTTGAACCTTGCCACCTCGGCGGCCTTGGCGCTGGGGGAAGCCTTGCGCCAAACCGGTACTTTGCCGAGCGCATGAGTTGGCGCCGCGTGTAGTTTTCTGACGGGGCGGGCGAGAGTTCAAGAGCCAACCTCCCAAATCCGCTCAGGCTGAGCCTGTCGAAGCCTCCGAGGTCAGGGCGCGAGCTTCCATCCTTCGACAAGCTCGGCCCAAGCGGGGTGCAGGAGAGGGCAAACCGCAACTTGGGCCGGTATCGCTTGTTTAGCCACCAGGGAACGTGGCAGATTGCACGTCCGGCCAAGGAGAGGGAAATGACTGCACCTCGCGAAAGCAAGACGGCGATCGGTGGGCACACGCTTCACCCGGATACCCTGATGCTGAACTACGGTTACGATCCTCTCCTGTCGGAAGGGGCGGTCAAGCCTCCGGTCTTTCTCACCTCGACATTCGTTTTTCCAACTGCGGAAGACGGGCGCGACTTCTTCGACTATGTGGCGGGCCGCAAGGAGCCGCCGCCGGGACAGGGGCGCGGGCTGGTCTACTCGCGCTTCAACCATCCCAACAGCGAGATCGTCGAGGATCGCATGGCGGTCTACGAAGGCGCGGAGGCCGGGGTGGTCTTCTCGTCGGGGATGGGAGCCATCACGACGACAGTGCTGACTTTCGCAAGGCCCGGCGATGTAATCCTGCACTCGCAGCCGCTGTACGGCGGAACCGAAACGCTGCTGGCGAAGACTTTCGCGAACTTCGGCATCAAGGCCGTCGGATTCAGCGATGGGCTTGATGAAGACGCGGTGGCAATTGCGGCGAAACAGGCTGTCGCACAGGGCCGGGTGTCGCTCGTACTGGTCGAAACGCCCGCCAATCCCACCAACAGTCTTGTCGATATCGCGATGCTGAAGCGTCTGTGCGAAGATATCGAGCGCATGCAGGGGCACCGGCCGCTGCTGGTCTGTGACAATACGCTGCTGGGTCCGGTCTTCCAGCATCCGCTGCGGCTGGGTGCCGATATTTCGCTCTATTCCCTCACCAAGTATGTCGGTGGCCACTCCGATCTTGTTGCCGGTGCGGCGCTGGGATCGGCCAAGCTCATGCGCGAGGTGCGGCTGCTGCGCAGTGCCATCGGGACGCAGCTGGATCCGCACAGTTGTTGGATGCTCGGGCGCTCGCTTGAGACGCTGGGCTTGAGGATGGAGCGCGCCAATTCGAACGCGGCGGCGGCCGCGAATTTCCTGCAGGCTCATGCGAAAGTCGAGGGGTTGGCCTATCCGCCGTTCTATCCGGAGCGTTCGCGGCAGGCGGAGGTCTTTGCCGCGCAGTGCACGGGGGCCGGATCGACCTTCGCTTTCGACATTGCAGGTGGGCAGCCCGCTGCGTTCCGCTTCCTGAACGCGCTTCAGATATTCAAGCTGGCAGTGAGTCTCGGCGGCACGGAATCGCTCGCCAGCCATCCGGCGACGACGACCCATTCAGGCGTTCCGGCCGAAGTTCGCGACCGGATCGGTGTGTTGCAATCCACCATTCGCCTGTCGATCGGCATAGAGCATCCGGACGACATCGTGGCCGATCTCGCTCAGGCGCTGGAGGCCAGTTGAACTCGCTTGGCCATGCCTGAAACGCAATAGCCTTCGCCGGCAACGCGAGCCTCATCTGGATGTTGGCCGCCACGAAGCAGACCTTTTTAGATACGCCATACTTGGGAGGCGGGCGACCGCTGGTTCGAGGGTCGCCCGCCGCCGGATCAGTTGTTGGCGATTGCCGGTTTGTCTTCGCTTGCCGCCACCGTTTCGGGATTAGCGGCTGGAACGGCAATCTCGGCCGCGATTTTCGGCGCTGTTTTCTTTGCCGCCTTCACGCTCGTCGAAGCAGTCTTCGGGGCGGATGCTTTGGCAGGCGTCGACTTCGCCTTCTTGGCGTCTGCGGCTTTCGGCTTCGCGGCGGACTTGGTAGCGGCAGTGGGCGCTTTCACCGGCTTGGCGGCCGCGGTGGTGGTTGCCTTTGCCGCGGGCTTCGTGGACGACTTGGCCTTTGCGTCCGAAGCGGGTGCACTGGTCTGGGCGCCGCTTTCAGTCGCAATCTTGGGGCGCGCCATGCGGCGCTCCTTCTTCGCGCCTGCATCGGCCGTCTTCCGGGCGGTGGGCTCGCTCGCCGGGCTGCCCGACGCTGCGGGAGTGGAGACGGCCTTCGCGGCAGTCAGCTTGGGCTTCCTGCCGCTGGCGGCGACCTTGGCGGTCACTTTCTTGGCCGGGGCTTTCGGCGTCTTCGGAGCCGGCTTTTCGGCCGCCTTGGCGGTCACGGCCTTCGCGGCGGCAACTTTAGGCGTTGCCGCTGCGGCCTTCGGCGCCTTGGCGCTGGGCTTTGCTGCGTTTGAAGGCGGCGCAACTTGCGGCGAACGGCTTCCAAGGCCCAGCTTCTTGGCAAGGCTGCGGCGCTGTTCGGAGTAAGTTGCAGCAACCATTGGATAGTCTGCGGGCAGCTTGTAGCGGTCCTTGTACTGCTCCGGCGTCAGTCCGTTGTTGGAAAGATGACGCTTCAAGGTTCTATAGGGTTTGCCATCGAGAAGACTGATGATGTGGTCTCGCGAGGCCAGGCTTTCTTCCACCGAAACGGCGGGCGTGAAATCGGGAGCGACTTCAGGTTCGGGCGTTGCAGAACCCGACAGCGCGGTCCTTGTCGCCTCGATCAGCCCCGGCAGATCGCTGCTGGGCACACTGTTGTTGGTGAAATAGGCGCTGAGGAGTTCTACTGTAAGTCGGGCGAGTTCTGGCTGGGCGTTGTCGGACATCTGTTCTTCTCCCGAATGGAGCCTGAGGCTGAATTGTCCAATCCTCTTTAGACGCCATGAAGTAAAGCAATATCTAACATTCGCTCTCGGTTGTCCGCGCTCACCGTCCCAGGCAGCTCACGCCGGATCCGGCTGGGAGGAGCGTTGATCCTTTCACGAACGGTTTAAGGAAAGCGGGTCTCTGCGGCGGCATTTACAGCTGCCGCACCGATTATACGGAGCCAGCCGATGCTTTGCTCCGTCCTGCAATCGTCCAATATTTGAAAAAGAAGGCCCCGCTCTGCAGTGCGGCAGGGCGGGGCCGGAGGGGATGCCCGGTTCGATCCGGGTCGACTCTCACCTCGATGGCAAGACATGGGGTAAATGCGCGCGGGGGTAGTGCGCCTTTGCGATCGAAGTGGCCGCCACTGATGTCGCGGTCGGGATACCATAGGCCAGAATCGTCGGAACCGATGTAAAGCAGTGTAAAATCGGCACTTCAAAGATTGCCATTTGCTACGGGATTTCGGTTAGCTGGCCGTGGCCCGAATTTACATTTGGGCCGGTATCGTGAGCCCAATCGGAATTGAAATGAAATCACATCTTCGGACGATATCGTTGGGACTGGCAGGATTGTTGGCCGGATGTGCAAGCGTTCCGCCCCTGACGCTACATTCTGCCAGAACGATGCCGCAAGGCGGCACGATAGAGCTTGTCGGAAACGGGAACGTGGACAATGCGTGGCAGACGGCGGTTCTTGCCGGGCTTGCCTCGCATGGCTTTGTCCGTTCCGATCACGGGCGTTACCTTGTCCAGTTGACCGCCTCGGACCTTCCCGGAAAGACCGGACTTCTTGCGCCGGAAGATAGCGGCGAAGCAAAAGCGGAATGGCTTGTCGCCCCCAGTCGGTCCCGCGCGATAGGGACGCGGGTTGTTACTCTGGTGATGTCTGATGCCGCCACCGGGCGCGAGGTCTACAGGATCGTCGCACAGCAGCCGCAGCGGATCGGAAAGCCCGACACCGCCGACAGGCTCTCCCGCGCTTTGCTGACAGAACTGGACGGCGCGGCATCTTCGCGGCACGCCGGAGAGGGAGGGTAAGGCAGTCGATCCGCCCCCGGGCCTGTCAGTCGGCGAGGGGCAGGATCAGCGTAAACGTCGCTCCCTGGCCCGTGTCGCTTGTGCAGCGGATTTCGCCGTCGTGACGAACCAGAACCGTATGGACGAAGCTGAGGCCGAGGCCGACACCGTCCGCTCTCCGGCCGGCGCCAAGCGCCCCGCGATGGAAGCGTTCGAAGATCCTGAGCTTCTGCTCTTCGTCCAGACCGGGACCTTCGTCTGAGATGGTGCATATCGCCCTCGGCTCAACGTCCGCGCCATGTTCCAGGCTGGTGGTGCAGCGGATCCGGCTTCCGGAAGGGCTATACTTGATCGCGTTCTCAAGAATGTTGATGAGGGCGCGGGTGATAAGCGATCGCTCCACGCGCACGATCAGCCGGTCTGCCATGTCGCAAGTATCGATCGAGATGGATTTGGCCATCAACTGAGGCCAGAGGTCATCGGTGGCATCGATCACCATGTCGCCAAGGGCGACCTCTTCCAGCGCGTACTCGAGGCTTTCGGCGCGGGCGAGCTGCACGAAACCATCGGCCAGACCCAGCGTGCGCTCGGCATAGTGGCGAATTCTTCGCGCTTCCTCAGGAGCGATGTTTTCCGCCGGCGCGGTGTCCAGAACCGCAAGGATCGAGGCTTGCGGCGAGCGCATGTCGTGGGTCAGAAGCTCAAGAATATCGTCGCGTTGGCGCTGCGCGGCCCGGGCTTCGCTCACGTCCATGAACTGGACGATCCAGCCGACGAAATTGCCGCCAACCGACCGCTGCGGCGCGAAGCGGATCGTGAAGAAGTGGCCGTCGCTTGTCATCGCATCGAAACTCTGGGCGCCGTGTTCCGCCGAGGTCGGAAAGCTCAGCGGTTCTCGCGAGCCGATTTTTCGGAAACGCGTGAGCAGCGCGATGGCATTGCCCGAGCCATGGGGACGAACGTGCTCTTCGCCGAACAGTGCCGTGGCCGATGTATTGGCGAGCAGGATATCGCCTTTGCCGTTCGTCACCAGCGTTGCGTCGGGCAACTGGTCGAGCCGATCCGCGACGAAATGTTTCATGTCGCGGTTGCTGGTGATCGCCGCCGTGAGCAGGGCAATCGTCGAGAGAAGCGGCTGTCGCGGCGCCTTTGCAGCAGAGGGCATGAAGATCGTGGAATCGGCCTCCAGCCGCAGAAGTTCGCCGTGCATGAACTGCTGCGTGATGGCGAGTTGCCGCCAGCCCCAGATCGGATAGGCGATGCACAAGGCCAGAATGCCGCTTCCAGGAGGAAGCCAGAGGCGCTGGAAAAGCAGCAGCGCGCTCGTGGCGGCGAGCATCACGACCGTTGCAGCCGCAAGGCTGAACAAGGGTGTCAGCCGGGGAAACGGCCCCATCGCCAGCATCAGGAGCCAGACGGGCACGACGGCAAAGGCGATGCGCAGGCCTGTCCCGGCCCTCGATATCATCCTGCGGTCGAGCAGGGCGCGCAGGAACTGGGCATTGATCTCCAGCCCGGACATCGTGCCAAGGCCGGGCACCGCATAGCGTGGGCCGATCCCGGCGGCGGTTATCCCTACCAGAACGAGTTTGCCGGCCAGCATTTGCGCGGGGACCTCGCCGTTGAGGATCGAGGAGGCACTGATATGAGGCGGAGGCCCGTCCTTCGTATAGGGTATCAATCGCGCCCGAACGGGAGGCCCCGAACGGCCTTCGACGGCTTGGTGGACGACGTCCATCAGATGCATCTGCGTGGGCGGCGATCCTATCCCGGTGGGGGCCGAGCGCATCACGCCGTCCGGATCGACGAGGTAGTCGGTGAACCCCATCCCGGCGGCCGCTCTGCGAACGGGCGCTATGGGCGCGACAATGCCGGGCGGCGAAGCGCGCATGTTCACGAAATAGGGCAGGAAGACGTCTCCCGCGCCCGCGATCGCATCCCCCAGTTTGATATCGTCGGCCGCCGCACTGGGCTCGGTAAACAGCGTGTCGTAGACGATGGCGCGGGGGGCGGAGCGACCGATCCGCGCGATCAGATCGGCGTGAACGGCGCGGCTCCACGGCCACCGCCCGACTTCGGCCAGGCTGGCATCGTCGATCTCGACAAGGGCGATATTGCTGTCCGGAGCGCTGCGGTCGAATTGCAGCAGGTGATCGTACACGGCATTGTCCATGCGCGACAATGCGTCGCCCAGCGTGAGAAGCGCAGCCAGCAGACTGACGAGGATCGCAATGATCCACCATTCGGTCTTGAGGTGCCGTCCCAGATTCACTTCGTGTTCCCGACCCGCAGTTCGTTGGTCGGCGACCATTTCGTGTAGATCCTGCTGCCGGCGGCCTCAATGCTCATGACCCGCCAGTAATAGGTGCCGCCGGGAAGATCGGTGATGACGAAGGATGAGCCCGCAAGGCCGGTCTCGTCCACGACCGGGGACGAGCCGTCGGCGTTGTGCGAAAGCTGGAAGCGGAAGTGCGCCCCGGTCAGGTCCGGCGCCTGCCAGCGGAACAGGAACTGCCGATATCTGCCCGCGCGGCTCTGTTCGAGGCTGGTGCGCAGGCGATTGAGCCGCCGCTCGAAGCTATAGACCGAAGGCTTGCCCTCAAGGCCGTTCGCATCGATCCCCGCCATGCGCACGAAGTATGTACCGTTCGGCAGGCTCGGCAATTCGGCTTGCGGGGTATCGGCAAAGGCTTCGTCGATCACGTCGAGGAAGCCCGCATCGCGCGCAAGCTGGAAACGATAGCGGATGGCCCCGGTGAGGGGCTTCACGGCGAAAGCAAGCCGTTCTTCGTCCTGAACCTTGTCCGGCGTGACCAGATCCGGCGCGGCGAGCAGGGGCACTGGTGCAGGGAGTTGGTCATTGGTGCCGAAACCGGCTTCCACGAACTGCTCCGTCTCGCGGTCCTCGCGGAAGGCGACTTTGCCCTCCGTCACTTCGATATGCGAGCTTTCGTTGCCGGGCTCGTAACTCAGGCGGAACTGCGTGCCGCGCACGGATGTCATGGCGCGGGGTGTGAGGAACTGGAACGTGCTCTGCGGATCGGTCATCGGCGTCACTATGCCCGCCGCCTGCCCCTTCTGGATCACGAACTGGCGCTCGACCGATTCCGCCAACAGGGTCCGCCGCAGCATCTGGACACGAACGCGTGTTCCGGAGGGGAGGGACACCGTGGTGTTGTCCGGCAGGCGCAGCGACACGAAAGACCTGTCCCCGGTCTCGACCAGATCGCCTTCATGAACTTTCAGCCCGATCGCGGCGCTTCTCGTGCCTACCAGAACCGAACCTTTGTAGTTCTGCACCACGGCCTCGATAGGTTCGCGCCTCAGCAGTGAGCGGGGTATCTTCAGGACTTTGCCCACCGGCATCCGACGCGGATTGGAGACCCGGTTAAGCTTCTGGACGACTACATAGCCGCCGCGATCTGCGAAATAGCGTTGTGCCAGATCGTAAAGCGTGTCGTTCCTGTTCACGCTATATGTGACGTAAGAAGGAGCTTCGGCGCTGACGCCGGCGCAGCAGGCAAGCAACATTGCGCCAAGGGAGGCGCGAAAGACATGTGCAGGGGTCAAGTCAGGACTTCCAGGCGATAACCGTAGGAATAGATCGGCGTCAGCTTGAAGCCGTTCGCCGGGCGCAAGTTCAGCTTGGTGCGGACATTCGAAATGTGCGCGTCAAGCGTTCGGGTCGGCAGGTCCGGCTTCACGCCCCAGATCGTTTCTAGCAGATAGGCGCGGGAAAGCGCACGGTTCAGGTTCCGGAACAACAGGGTGGCAAGGGCATGCTCCTTGGCGGTAACCGCGACGGGCTCGCCCTGGAATTCGATGGTCTCCGCCCGGCTGTCGAACTGGTAGGGGCCGAAAACCTCGATATTGCTGGACGGGGAGGGGTAGACCCGCCGTGCCACGGCATTGACCCGGGCCAGCAGCACGGCGGCCGACACCGGCTTGATGACGTAATCGTCCGCTCCGGCGGACAATCCGGCAACGATATCTTCCTCTGCCGACCGGCTCGTGAGCATCAGCGAAGGCGGCCGGGTATCGAGATTGTCGCGCATCCAGTCCAGGATCTGAAGCCCGGACATGCCTGGCACGTTCCAGTCCAGAATGAGCATGTCGAAAGTTTCACGGTAGAGATGGTGCAGAAGCTTCTGGCCATCCGTGAACATCACGCAGCTATGGTCGCTCGCCGACAGCGATTTTTCAACATAGCCCGCAAGGGCCAGATCGTCCTCCAGAATTGCAATCCGCATGTACGCTCCGCCGCAGGCAATCATGGATCCCGAAGTGCCATACCAGCGGAACCGTTCATGGATAGCAGGCCACGGGCCACTTTTTACAACGTTTTACAAGTCAGGACGATTTTGCACTCCTTTACATGACATCGGCGCTTTCCAGAACCATGGAAGAATCCGGCACGATCAAGCGTGGCGAGATTGGGGAATGATGGTGAAAGCCGCATGCGCGCAGGAAGGTGCCTATCCGTTCGGAGCGCCGCCCTTGGCCAGACGCCCGGATGACCGTTTCGATAGCGCGCCGGGTATGGGGCAGACGGTGGGCCGGTACTTCGACGCGGTTCCCTTCGCGCTCTGCATTCTCGACCGCGCCCGGCATGTCCTGTTCGTGAACGAGCAAATGGCACAGATCGCGGGCTATCCGGTGATCGATCTGGACGGTTACTGCGTCACCGCTCTGCTTCCCGATCTCCGGCCGATCCTTGAGAAGCGCTATCGGCTGGCCGGAAGTCGCCAGCCTTTGCCGGACCTCAGGATCTCCTGGCGTGGCAGCGAGTACATGCTGACTTTCAACGCCACATACGATCGCGGCGGCGAACTGGCTGAGATGATGATCGGGGCCATCGACATCACGCGCGAAGCCCGGATCGAGCAAGGGCTGAGGCGATCCCGGCGCAGGTTGCTGGCCTCGCTGCGTACCGACCATCTCACCGGCCTGCTGAACCGTAGAGGGTTGGAGACGGCAGTCCGCCGGGGCCTGCGGTGCGGAGCAAGGGAGCGGCGCCCGGTTGGCCTGCTCGTGGCCGATATCGATTGCTTCAAGGCCTACAACGACCGCTTCGGGCATGTGACGGGCGATACCTGCCTCATGGCGGTTGCGCAGATCATCGGCGGCCACGGCGCCCGGGCCGGTGGGGCAGTCGGCCGATACGGCGGCGAGGAATTCGTGGTCCTGCTGCCGGATGCGGACGGCGATGCGGCGGTCGCATTCGCGGAAAGCTGCCGGGCGGCGATCGAGGCTCTCGCCATCGCGCATCCGGATAGTCCGGCGGGCCGCGTCACGGTCAGCATTGGCGTCACGGTTGCGTCCGCTGAGCGCGGCGGGAAGGTCGACTCCAGCGTCGTATCCCACTGTATAGGCACGGCGGATTCCGCGCTCTATCGTGCCAAGGAACAGGGCCGCAACGCGGTGAGATTTCAGGCCTTGCCGTAGTCTGCCGCTATCGCGTCAGGAACATTGCGGCGATGCAGTGCTGTCCCGGCGCGATCATTCGCCGGCTGCACCGGCGTTATTACCTGGCCATGGAACGGGCGCTGCGATCCGTTCCGACGTGCGCACCGCGCGCAGCACGAAGTTGACGTAGAAGGCGCTCAGCTCATCGCGAGAAATGATGCCAGCGGCACTGATCGTCGCGCGGTCATCGTGGATGTACCAATCCGCAGCGGTGTTGAGCATGCGAATGATCGTCGTGAGCGTCAGGAAGATATTGATGTCGGCCCTGAAATAGCCCTGTTCGATACCCTGCTCAAGAATAGCCCGCCAGACCAGATAGTGATCCCGGCGGGCTGCCACGACGTAATCGAAATCGGGGTTGCTCCGGTAATAGGCGCGCTCCTGATGGAGGATGGCATGCACCTCCTGATCGGTCGTCCTCTCCTTCACATCGAAATAGATGAGCGCGACAAGGCTTGTCTCCGGATCGGTTTGGCGCTGCTGGATCTCCTGCGCACCATCGCGCAGCCGGTTGACCACATCGCGCACGATTTCGTGGAGCATCTGCTCCTTGTTCGCGAAGTGATAGTAAAGGCTGCCTGCGAGCAAACCGGCATCGTCGGCAAGCTGGCGCACCGTCGTGGATTCGAAGCCTGACGCGGCAAAGCGATGCCGCGCCGCCAAAAGAATGCGCTCCCGGCGGTCAGTTCCCTTTTCGGTGGATGCGCCCGGAACCGGTCTCTTTCCGGCTCTGGTGCTCACGATCGGGCCCTGCGGCGGGACATCGAATCGCAGGTGCGACGGGGCGGGAAAGCCGGACGATTGATCATTGCGACACTCCTAGAGACCGGCTGCCGCGTGGGCAAATTCCCGGTATTTCCCGCATCAAGCATGTCCTAAAAACAGACTATATCAAAAACCAAACAAATGTTAGATTGATTCGCAAATCCGCAAAAACAGGAACTGGAGCCGGAGAGGGATGACCGAGGTATTTTCCGGAATTCGCATCATCGAATTGGCCCAATACGTGTTCGTTCCCGCCGCCGGGGCGCTGCTGGCCGATCACGGCGCCGAGGTCATCCACGTCGAGACGGTCGATGGTGGCGATCCTTACCGCACACTGAAAATCGGCGACGGGCGCGAGACCGGCTCGGCCAATCTTTCGCTGGAGCAGAACAATCGCGGCAAGAAATCGATCGCAATCGACCTGAAAACGGAGAGCGGCCGGGAAGCCCTGTTGCGACTGATCGACACGGCCGACGTGTTCCTGACCAGCTTGCGCCCCAAGGCGATCAAGTCGCTGCGCCTGACGCCGGAGGATCTCCAGGCTCGCAATCCGAAGCTCATCTATGTTCGCGGCAACGGCGTGGGTTTCAAGGGAAACGAAATCGACAAGGCCGGTTACGATTCAACCGCCTTCTGGGCGCGTGGCGGTTTCGCCCACGTGCTTCGGCCCAGGGAAATGAGCGAACCGGTCAAGCCGCGCCCGGCGCTGGGCGATCACGTCAGCGCCATTTCGGTGGCTTACGGGATAGCTGGCGCGCTCTTCAAGCGGGCGATGACCGGCGAGGCCGCCGTCGTCGACGTATCCCTGCTGTCTACAGCGGTGTGGTCACTTTCGGCCGATGTCGTCGTCAGCCAGACCAGAACGCCCGAGCAGCACGCCCATGTCGGCGATCCCGTGCGGGCGCCCCTGCGCTATACCTACAAAACCGCCGACGGTCGCTTTGTCCAACTGATGTTCCTCGACCCAGATCGCTATTGGCCGGCGCTTTGCAACAACATCGATCGTTCCGATCTGTTGCAGGACGCCCGGTTCATCTCGAATGCGGGCCGTGCCGACCATGGTGCCGCACTAATTGCGGAAATTCAGGCAACGATCGGTTCGCGAAACTGGGAAGACTGGAAGCCGATCTTCGATGCCTGGGACGCGCCGTGGGAACTGGTGCGCACTATTCACGATGTCACGACGGATCCGCAAGTCGAAGCCAATGGGCTGCTGTTCCCGATTGCGGTGCGAGATGGAACCAGCGTCAAGCTTGCGGCCGGTCCGGTCGGGTTTGATGGTCGTTATGCGCCGAAGGAGCCAGTGCGGGCACCGCTGCTTGGCGAGCATACGGAAGAACTTCTGGCGGGGGCAGGGTATTCCCGCGAGGCGATCGCCGAACTGCTTCAGAACTCCGTGGTCGGTTGACCCGAATTCTTCGCACCAACCTTTCTAAATAAGGAGCCGATGCCATGACTATCCTGGAAGAGGCGAATGCCAATCGCGAGATCGAAGCGGCCCCGCGCGTAGTAGACTACGTCGTCGATGCGGACGTGCATGTCACACCGCCGCCAACCATGTGGAAGGAGTATCTATCTCCCGAATTCCGAGATCAGGCACCGACCGTCGAAACCGTGGGCGACGTCGATTATGTCGTATTCGAGGGGCAGCGCAGGCAAGTTCACCTCATGCAGAGCCAGGCCGGACGAAAGACCGAGGAATACAAGAACGTCGGCAAGTTCTCCGACATGCGGCTGGGCGGTTGGCAGGCCGAAAAACGCATCGAGGACATGGAC
This sequence comes from Novosphingobium sp. BL-S-32, assembly GCF_056857055.1. Lineage (NCBI taxonomy): Bacteria > Pseudomonadati > Pseudomonadota > Alphaproteobacteria > Sphingomonadales > Sphingomonadaceae > Novosphingobium > Novosphingobium sp. BL-S-32. The sequence goes on from NZ_CM166477.1 coordinate 1,052,624, forward strand.
CGGGACGGCATGGACAAGGCCGTTCTATTCGGCGGCGGTCCGCTGCAAACGGGCAATCTCGACCTGTTTTTCGACAGCTTCGACGCGTTCAATCGCTGGCAGTCCGACTTCTGCGCCTATGATCGCAAGCGGCTTTTCTCCGCCGCCTTCCTGCCGACCGTGGATGTGTCCACTACGGTACGGATGATGCACGAGGCCCGGAAGCGCGGCGACGTTGCGGTGAACATCCCGGCCTTTCCCCAGTCGATCAGGAACTTCACCAAGATGAGTTCGATCTGGCAGGCGATGACCGGCGATTCCGGCGGCGATCGCCAGTATCGCGACGCCGAGTTCGATCCGATCTGGGCGACCGCTCAGGAACTCGACCTAGCCATCACCTTCCACCTTGGCGCGCGGGTTTCACGGTACAAGGACAAGACCAATTTCCTGCCCGACATCCCGATGGGGAAGACTGCGATGCTCGAAGTGGTCAGCATCATGCTCTATGGCGGCGTCTTTGATCGCTTTCCCAAGCTGCGCATCGGCCTGATCGAGAGCGGCGTGGGCTGGATCCCATGGGCCTGCGAATACATGGACCGCACCTGGGAGATGCAGCGCCACTGGACCGAGTGCACCATCAAGCATCCGCCCAGCCATTACTTCGATCAGAATGTCTACGCGTCGTTCATATCCGATCGGATCGGCATCGAACTGCGGCACAAGTCGGGCTGCAAGAACATCATGTGGTCATCAGATTATCCGCACTCGGAGACCACTTTCCCTCACAGCCATGCGGTGATCGAAGAGAACTTCCGGGGCGTACCCAAGGCCGAGCGCGACTGGATCGTGGCCGGCTGCGCGGAGAAATTTTTCGGGATCGGTTAGCCGACGGCAGGGCGTCACCGCGCAAACAAGGTCTTTTCATATCCCCCCTGGGGGGATATTGGGCGGCATGCTCGATCTTCCCCAACTCATCGCCCATGTCGGTTCCGACGCCTGGCTGTTCATCCCCAGCGCTATCCTGCTCGGAGCGTTGCACGGCCTTGAGCCGGGTCATTCGAAAACGATGATGGCGGCCTTCATTATCGCGGTGAAGGGCACCGTGCGTCAGGCGGTGCTGCTTGGGCTGGCTGCCACGCTGTCGCATACGATGGTCGTCTGGGCCGTGGCGCTCGGCGGGATGTGGTTGTTCGGCGGATTGCGGGCAGAGGACACCGAGCCGTGGTTCCAGCTTGCCTCGGGTCTGATTATCGTGGGCATGTCGCTCTGGATGCTGCACCGCGCGCGGCGGGAGCAGATGGCGGCTGCGCACTTCCATGCCGACCACTCGCACGGCCACGGGCATCACCACGATCACGATCATAATCACGGGCATGGGCATCACCACCATGGCCACGACCGTCATCACCACGAGCCGTCCGACGAAGAGGTTCACGAACTCGAATTGGCGACCGGCGGCTATGTCGATGCGCATGAGGCCGCGCACGCAGAGGATATCCGGCGGCGTTTCGCCCATGCGCGGGTTACCACCGGACAGATCGTGATCTTCGGCCTGACCGGGGGCCTTGTTCCCTGTCCCGGTGCGATCACGGTGCTGATGCTTTGCCTCCAGCTCAAGCGACTGGCGCTGGGCGCTACTCTAGTGCTGAGTTTCTCGGTGGGCCTTGCCATCACCATGGTCGCCTCGGGCGTACTGGCGGCGCTGAGCCTGCGCCATGTCGAGAAACGCTGGTCCGGCTTTGGAGAGGCCGTGCGCAGGGCGCCCTATATTTCGGGTCTCGTTATCCTTGGAATCGGGCTTTATGTGACCCTCTCGGCCTGGCACCACCTGCCGTGAGATAGAGAGCGAAGAAGGGCGATCGATGAGTCATGCTACCGATAAGGCACTGGTCAATCGGCTGAAGCGGGCGAACGGGCACCTTGCCCGGATCACGTCGATGATCGAGGAAAGCCGCAGCGCGCTTGAGATCGCGCAGCAGTTGCAGGCCGTGATTGCCGCGCTGAACAAGGCGCGCACCACGCTGGTATCGCATTACATCGAGCATCACCTGGAGGCGGCAGTGGGCGAGTTGAGCCCCGAAACGCGCAAGGTGCTGCTCGAACTCTCGGAATTGGCACGATACCTTTGACGCAGCGGTCTTTCCCGCGAGGGCAAGTTGGGGCATGCAAAAGGCATGACCCGATCCCCTTCGCCTCCTTCGCCCGGCCGGACCCGCCGTAACAAGAGCTACGAATCCACGCATCAGGCGCTGATCGAGGCTTCGGTGCGGTTGATTTCGGAGAAAGGCGTCGAGGCGCTGTCGATTACCGCGCTGGCCAGGGCGTTGGGGTTGAACCGGGCAACCGTCTATTACCATTTCGCCGATCGCGAGTCCTTGCTGGAAGCGGTCAGCACGTGGTCTTCCCAGCAGATCGTGCAAGGTTTCACCGCCTCTCGCCCGCAGCCCGAGCGGATCGACCTTATCGCGCGCTTCGTTCTCGAAAATCCGGATCTGGTAAAGCTCTGGATCGAGAACTTCATTGCTCCCGGAGATATCCGCGAAAACTATCCGAAATGGGATGAGTTCATCGCTGCAAACAAGGCGACCCTGTCGGACAGCGGAATCGACGTGGAAGTCTACTGCACGATGCTGCTGACCTCCGCGATCATCGGTCCCCGCGTGTTTCGCAACAGCGTCCGCCCCGACCTTGATGACGAGACCGTCATCGAGCGCTTCCGCGCCGAGCATCAGCGCATGCTTCGCCGTGACGGATTGCTGCGCATGTAAAAAGTTTAAGCAACAGTGTTGAGAATCGAATCGGTTCCGCGTTAGAAACGTGGCAAACAAGAACCGAGAGGAATCGACCTGTGAATGTGGCAGCACCAGCCTATCGGCCTATTCCGGCCGATGACGTGGCATGGCTTGGAACGGATCCCGTTCCGGCCGCCCCTTATTATGACCCCGCCTGGTTCGAGCTTGAGCGCAAGGCGGTTTTCCTCAAGAGCTGGATCCACGTCGGCCACGTTTGCGAGCTGCCGGAATCCGGCAGTTTCGTGCGAAGGGAACTCGAATTCGCCAAAGCCTCGCTGCTAATCGTGCGCGGGCGGGACGGTGCGATCCGCGCCTTCCACAATGTCTGCACCCATCGCGGCACCCAGCTTGTGGCTGAAGCGGCAGGGCGGCAGGCGAAGTTCAGCTGCCCCTATCATATGTGGACGTTCGGCACCGACGGCGCGCTGCTGTCCGCACCCGATTTCGAGGGGTTCCATCTCGACAAGAAGGATTGCGCGCTGCCGCAGGTCAGCCTTGCGGAATGCGGCGGCATGCTGTTCGTGAACTTCGATCCGCAGGCGCAGCCCTTGCGCGAATGGCTGGGCGACTATGCGGAGCGGCTTGAGGCCATGCCCGTCGCCCGTGCCACGACTTTCAGCGAGTATACGTACGAGATCGACGCGAACTGGAAGCTGACGTACGACAATTTCCAGGAAAACTACCATTTGCGCTTCATCCACCCGCGCTCGGGCGGCGCGGCGATCGGGGCGGAGAACCAGTTCGGCTATCCCGCGAGTGTCGGCTTCTGCGGGCCGCATCGCACGCAGCGGATCTGGTCGAACCCCGCGCCGGACCTGAAGCCGTTCCAGCGGCAAGCCTCGATGAAGGGCATTCCCGCGCTGATGCGCCGGGGGCTGCTCGATCTGCCCCATGGGCGCGATTATCTGGCGTTCTTCCCCAACCTCTTCATGATCGGCACGCCGACGCAGCCGTTCTCGCACACGGTCTATCCGATCGCGGCCAACCGCTCACGCGGGGTGGTGCGGGTCTATTGGTCGGGCGAGGACGCCGACGCCAGCGAGAGCTTCGCGCGCGAATATTCGCTCTGCCAGATCCGCGACATCCATGCCGAGGATATCGACATGATCGAACGCGGCCAGCGCGGGCTGGAAAGCGGCGCGATCAGCCACATCCATTTCCAGCACATGGAGGCGCTGTGCCGCCACTTGTTCAACAGCGTGAACGAGCGTGTCCGTGACTATGCGCGCGAAATGGGAGAGACGATATGAGCGCGCAGCTTCCTTCCGGCTTCGAAACGCTGGAGCCGTTCATGGCAACATGGGCGCTTGCCACCACCGCCGAGCGTGCGGCGATGCGCTCCGCCTCCAGTCCCGAGCAGCGCGCGGCGTTCTTCGCGGCGGCCGCGCCGCTGCTCGATTCTGCGCTGGCCGCGCTCGACGGCTGCGCAATGGCGGACCTCGCACCGCAGGAGCGCCGGTTGATGGACCTGATGTACTCGCTGGCCCACGTCGCACTGGCGGTCGAAATTCAGGGGCCAGACGAAATCAAGAGCGCACCCTTGCGTGATCGGCTGCACATCACCCGATCCGCGACCGACAGGAGAACAGCGGCATGAAGAACCTTCAGGGCAAAACCGTCTTCATCACCGGCGGTGGTGGCGGGATCGGTGGCGGCATGGCGCAGGCCTTCGCCGAACGCGGCGCGCGCATCGTGCTGGCCGATATCGACCATGGCTTCGCGCAGGAGGAAGCTGCCAAACTCCCCAGTGATGTCGAGGTCTTCACGCTGCCGCTCGACGTGCGGTCGCTGGAAGGCTGGGAGGCGGCACGCGTGGAGGCGGAGGCTCGCTTCGGCGCCGTTGACGTGCTCTGCAACAACGCGGGCATTTCCACCGGCTTCAAGCCGCTTTTCGACATATCGCCTGAGGAATTCGAGCGGGTCATGGCGATCAACGTGACCGGGGTCTACAATGGTATCCAGACGTTCGGCCCGGCCATGGCGGCGCGGGGAGAGGGGCATATCGTCAATACTTCGTCGATGAACGGACTGAGCCCCTTCGCCAGCTTCGCGGCCTATTCGGCCAGCAAATTCGCGGTTCTGGCGCTTTCCGACGCTCTGCGGGACGAACTTGCGCCGCAAGGCGTCGGCGTTTCCACGCTGTTTCCCGGGCTGACGCGCAGCCGCATGTCGGAAGCCGATCTTGGCAAGGTGAGCGCGGGCGATCCCGCGCGCAGGGCCGCGATCGAGGCGAACATGATGGAAGCGATCTGGCTCGGCCGCGCCGTGGTGCGGGCGGTGGAGAACGACGAACCTTACATCGTCACCCACCCCGACTATCGCGAGGGCGTGCGCGCGCGGCAGGAGCGGATTCTCGCCGCTTTCGGTGAGCCCGCGCAGCCCGATTACCGTACGGGGCTTACGGCCACCAAAGGCTGAGCCGCTTCCTGCGACCGCCAGATGCGCTGTTGGTACTGACGGGGTGTCAGGCCAGTGGCGCGGCGGAAGGCATGGGCAAGGCTGGAGGTCGATGCGAAGCCCACCGCATCGGCCACTTGCTTGATGCTCTCCTGCGTCGCGAGCAGGCGTTTTACCGTTTCCAGCCGGTGGTGGTGAACGTATTGTCCCACCGTGCAGCCCCGGCTGCCGAGAAAGCCCCGCGTAAGTTGGCGGATCGAGACGCTGCACAGCCCGGCCAGTTCCTCCAGCGACGGCGGCATGGCATCGCGTTCCAGCCGCTCGTCGATCACGCGCAGGCGCCAGGGTGCAAGGCCGCCGTGCGCGGTTTCCTCGGCGATCTCCTCGAAATAGCGGCATAGTTCGATCGTCAGTTGCGTCGCGATGGAGCCGACCAGCAGCTTGGAATCCCGGCGCGGTGTTCGCGCTTCCTCGGCCAGACGGCGCAGCAGCAGGCGCACGGTCTGGCTGCCGATATCGAGCGCGGCGGAAAGGCGCGGCGCCGTCCACTTCATGCGCTCTCCAAAGCGGTGCTGCGCCAGTCGTCCGCGGAGTTCGCAGCGGATCGAATGCTGCACGTCGGCGCCCTCCCAGCTCATCTGGAGCGGATGGCCCGGCGGTACGAAGAGGATATCGCCCAACCTCTCGAACCGGTGATGGGCGAATGCGCCCTGCGCATTGGCGGGGCGCGGGGTGACGCACAAGTCGAGCAGCGCATGATCGCTGGCCAGCATCGACTCCCCGTCGTTCGAGAGGCTGCCATGGACGATGGTGACCTCTGCCGAGGAAAAGCTGAGGTCGGCGCCCGCCCTTGATCGTCCGCGTCTTCCGCTTGCTTCGTCCATGCTCTTCGTGTCCCAATACCGCGTCGCAATTTGGCTAAATTTCCGCCTTGCGTCCAGATCGGGATGCACGACCCGATTGCGGAAGGGCGTCGCGATCCGCAGACTGGCGAACAAGACAGAACACTGGAGGATGCCATGCCAGAGCAAATGGCCGAAGCGCTCGACGACTTCGGGGGCCAGATCGATTGGGCGCGCCTGAACGAATGGATCGCGGCGCAGGACGTGCCGGGAAGTGGCCCCGTAACGGCTGTTCGCAAGCTTACGGGCGGCCTTCAGAACAGTGTTTTCCTGATTACGCGGGGCGGCGAAGACCTGATCCTGCGCCGCCCTGGCAAGCACCTGAAGCCCAAGAGCAACGAGACCATGCTGCGCGAGGCCCGCGTGCTGACCGCGCTGGAAGGCAGCACGGTGCCGCATCCGCACGTGCTGGCAACCTGCGTCGATCCGGATGTGATCGGGGCGTGCTTCTTCCTGATGGAACCGCTGGAAGGCTTTGCGCAGTCGGGCGAGTTGCCCGGGCAATATGCCACCGATTCCGGCTGGCGGCGGGCTATGGGCGAGGAGCTGGTCAAGGCGGCGGCGGCGCTGGGCGCGGTCGATCATGTCGCGGCGGGCCTTGCCGATCTTGGCAAGCCGGACCAGTGGCACGAACGGCAGGTCGAGCGCTGGAGATCCCAGCTTGAAGGCTATGCTGCAACGCCGGGCTACGATCCGGGCGAGTTGCCGCATGTTGATGAGGTGGGCCGCTGGCTGGGTGACAATCTGCCGACCGATCGCCGGATCGGCCTGGTCCACGGCGACATGCAGTTTCCCAATGTCATGTTCTCGCTAAAGGCGCCGAAGATTTCCGGCGTGCTTGATTGGGAACTGGTTTCGCTCGGTGATCCGCTGCTCGATCTGGGCTGGATCCTTTCCAGCTGGTCGGAAGCCGGCGATCCCGAAGGCAAGGCGCCGATGGTGCGGCCCTGGGACGGCTTCCTGGCGCGGCGGGAACTGGTGGAACTCTACGGCACGCTCAGCGGGCGGAACATGAGCGATATGCCGTGGTTCTTCGCGCTTGCCTGCTACAAGCTCGCCTGCCTGCTGGAGGGCACATACGCCGCTTCCAAGGCCGGGAAGGTGCCCGCCAATGTGGGGGAATCGGTCCACGGCTATGCCACCTGGCTGATGACCAAGGCGCGCCAGATCATAGCGGGTTGAGACCCGCCAGACACAGTCACGACATTTGAGGATGAGGATCACATGGACTTCTCGACCGATCCTGAATTTCAGGAAAAGCTCGACTGGATGAACGGCTTCGTGCGCGAGGAAGTGGAGGCGATGGACCTGCTGTTCCCGCAGGGCAGCGAGCAGTTCAACATCCGCAACCGCAAGGCCCGCGCCATGGCGAAGAAGCTTCAGGCGCAAGTGAAGGCGCAGGGGCTCTGGGCTTGCCACCTGACGCCGGAACTGGGCGGCAAGGGCTATGGGCAGGTGAAGCTGGCGCTGATGAACGAGATTCTTGGCCGCACGTCGTGGGGCCCGGTGATCTTCGGCTGCGCGGCGCCCGATACCGGCAATGCCGAAATCCTGGCCATGTTCGGCACGCCCGAGCAGAAGGCGCGCTATCTGCAGCCGCTGCTCGATGGCGAAATCTTCTCGACTTACGCGATGACCGAGCCGCAGGCGGGCGCCGATCCCAAGGAATTCACTTGCCGCGCCTGGCGGGAGGGCGAGGAATGGGTGATCGAGGGGGAGAAGTGGTACGCCTCCAACTTCAAGGTGTCCTCCTTCGTGATCGCGATGGTCGTCACCAATCCCGAAAACGCGCCGCATGAGCGGATGTCGATGTTCCTGATCCCCTCGGACACGCCGGGGCTGGTCGATATCCGGGACGTGGCGGGGATGAACGATCCTGTCGATCACGGCCATCACGCCTATCTGCGGTTCGACAAGGTGCGGGTGCCGCTCGATGCCATGCTGGGCGGGCCGGGGCAGGGCTTCAAGCTGGCGCAGGCCCGGCTGGGCGGCGGGCGCATCCACCATGCCATGCGCGTGGTCGGCCAGTGCCAGCGCGCGCTGGAGATGATGCAGGAACGCGCGGTCTCCCGCCGCACGCAGGGTCGCCAGCTTGGCGATCACCAGTTGGTTAAGGCGATGATCGCGGACAGCGCGCTGGAATTGGAGATGTATCGCCTCCTGGTGCTGAAGGCCGCGTGGATCATCGATACTCAGCCGCACGGCGCCGCGCGCATGCATATCGCCATGGCCAAAGTGGCGATGGCGCGCGTCTACCACGACATCGTGCGGCGGGCCGTCCACCTTCACGGCGCGCTTGGTACCACGCATGAGACGCCGCTGGCGCGCATGTGGATGGGCGTGCCGATGCTCTCCGTGGCCGATGGGCCGACCGAAGTGCATCAGGTGCAGATCGCCAATGCGCTGCTGAAGCAGACCGCCCCGGCGCAGGGACTGTTCCCCAGCGAGCACATCCCCAGCCGCACGGCCGACGCAGAGGCCCGCTATGCCGCCGAACTGGCTGAAATCGAGCGCGAACTGGCGGCTTGAGCCATGGCGATTACCATGGATCTCACCGACCGCGTCGCCGTCGTTACCGGCGGGAGCCGGGGGCTGGGCCGGGCGATCGCGCTCGGGCTGGTAGAGGCCGGTGCGGCAGTTGCGGTGGCGAGCCGCAAGCGGGAGAGCTGTGAGGCGCTGGTCGCGGAAATAGAGGCTCTGGGCGGCCGCGCCTCCGCCCATGCTTTCGATGCGGCCTCGTGGGACGATTGCGACCGCCTCTTCGCTGAAGTGACCGAGCGCTGGGGCGGGGCGGATATTCTGGTGAACAATGCCGGAAAGTCGCCGGTGGAACCGTCCTCGCTGGAAACCTCTCAGGCCGCGTTCGATCACATCCTTGCGGTCAACCTGCGCTCGGCGTTCCGGCTTTCGGCGCTGTTCGGCGCGCAGATGGTGGCGCGCGGGGGCGGGGCGATCGTCAACGTCAGTTCCAGTGGATCGCGCAAGCCCGAGCCCTATTTCGCGCCCTATGCCGCCGCCAAGGCCGGGCTCAACACGCTGACCGAAAGCTTCGCCAAGGAATATGGCCCCACGGTGCGCGTCAATACGGTGATGCCCGGGCCGTTCCATACCGACGGCACCAAGGCATGGTCCCGCTCCGAAGGCTTTGCCGACCATGCCCGCAAGAACCAGCCACTCGGCCGGGGCGGGGAGCCGGCGGAGATCGTCGGCGCCGTGGTCTATCTGGTGAGCGATCTGGCCTCTTACGTCACCGGGGCCTGCCTCGCCGTTGACGGTGGGCATCTGATTTCGCGCGGATGAACGCCGCGGGCGTGATTGCCGGACAGCGCGGTCTTCGCTCCGGCGGCGGTTCAATCGCCCTATCGATGAATTGCCCCTGTCGGAATGCCGGAGGCGACTGTCGTGGTAATGGAGCGTCAAATTCACAGAACAAGTGGGGGAGCCCCTGATGTCACTTGCCGATACGATCATCACCGGCGCGCGCGAGCGTTCCGAAAACACCACCTGGGATGACGCGGAAATCCGCGAACCGCTGCGGATCCTGACCGAAGCGGTGGAGACCGAGGCGGACCTGACGCCGATGGGCCTTGCCGTCTTCACGCGCAACGTCACCGAATACCTTGCCAACCGCATGCGGGTGGAAGACTGGCTGGCGCGCCATCCCGAGATTCTCGACCAGCCCGTGACCAGGCCCACGTTCGTGTTCGGCCTGCCACGCACGGGCACGACGCTGACGATCAACCTGCTCAACGAGGACCCCGCGCGCCGCTGCTTCCTGCGCTGGGAGGCCTTCGCCTCCGTGCCGCCGCCGAAGCCCGAGGAATTCCACGCAGGCCCGCGTTACGAAGCCGCGCAGGCGCAGATCGATCACTCGCTGAAAGTCATGCCCCATATCTCGGCAATCCATCACGAGGATGGCGACAGCCCGTGCGAGTGCCAGTTCTCGATGGCGCCCAGCTTAGTTTCGCAAGTGTTTGATTCGCAGTACAACATTCCCAGCTATCACCGCTGGTTCCTGGACAAGGCGGACTATCTGCCTGCTTTCCGCTATCAGAAGCGCCTGCTGCAATTGCTTCAGTCGAACGCGCCGGGCCGCTGGACGCTGAAGAACCCGTGGCATCCGCTCTATCTCGATGCGCTGCATGAGGTCTATCCCGACGCCTGTCTGGTGATGACGCACCGCGATCCGGTGGAAGTGGTGGGCTCCGCATGCAGTCTGGTCTGGAACGTGCGCCGCATGTTCAGCGATACCGTGGACCGTGAAGCGCTGGGCCGCGAAATGGTCGAAACGTTCGAAGTGATGATCGCCCGGCAGAATGCCTTCCGCGAGCGTCATGGCCGCGATGCGATCCACGATATCCTGTACACCGAGCAGATCCGGGACCCGCTGGGCACGATGCGCAAGCTCTATGCGCACTTCGGCGATGAATTGAGCGCCGAGGCCGCCGCTAACATGCAGCATTACATGGAGGCCAAGCCCAAGGACCGTTTCGGCAAGCACACGTACGACCTTGCCGATTACGGCCTGACCGCCGGAGCCATCCGCGAGCGCTTTGCGGACTATTGCGCCGATTACGACGTGGCGATGAACCCCGCCTGAGACTGATCCGGGCCTGAAAACACCCTCGCGCGGCTGACGAACAGCCGCGCGAGGGTTTTTCTTACTTCAGTTCCAGCCGCGTTTCGCCGAGCTTCACGCTGAACGGCTTGCGGGCATCGGCCTCCCCGCTCACCTGCGAGTTGCGGTCCTGCCCGATGTCGAACGTCTCGCTGAACGCGGCGGGCGAGGTCGGGAAGTCGGTAATCTTTGCCTCTCCCACCGGCTTGCCGTCGATCAGCAGCCGGATCGTGCCCGCACCGGGCGCCGGGAACAGCGCGGGGCCACCCGATCTCGGCACCGGCACATAGTCGTAGCCCACCGTCACCGGGCCTTGTGGCAGAGTAGCGGTCGAAACCACGGTATCACGGCGCTGGCCATAGGCGTTGTTCTCGAAAGCGAGATGGCCGTCCTTCACATAGAGCACGAAGCCGCCAAGCCGCCCGCCTTCGGCCACCAGCACACCCGAAGCGCTGCCCGCATCGCCCTCGATCTTCACCGTCAGGCTATGCGCCCGGTTGCCGAGGTCGGGCAGGGCATTGAGCGGCAGGCCGGAAATGTCCGGCTGGAACACGAAGCTCTTGCGCGTCGGATCGAGTAGCGCCGGGGCACCGACAGGCAGCGGCACCAACGGGAACACACCGTTGCGTTGGCCCTCCTTGACGAACTCCGCCTTCAGTTCGGCCAGCTTTTCCGGGTACTTGGCGGCAAGGTCGTTGGCTTCGCTGTAGTCATGCGCAACGTCGTAGAGTTCCCAGCGGTCGTTCGTGGTATCGTCGTTGAACACCTTGGGCAGGTCGTGGAGCAGGTTCCACGGCTGGTAGTTGCGCTTGGCCGCGGCGATCCAGCCGTCCTTGTAGATCGCGCGGTTTCCGAAGATCTCGAAATACTGCTCGGTGTGCGTTTCCGGTGCCTTGGCATTGGTGAACGTTGCCACCAGACTGTGCCCTTCGAACGGGATCTGCCTCACCCCGTCCACTTCACTGGGGAACGAGATGTGTGCGGCGTCGAGGATAGTCGGCGCGATGTCGTTCACGTGGCCGAACTGGCCGCGTATGTGCGCCGGGTCGCTGGTATGGCCTGGCCACGAGATCACCAGCGGATTGCGCGTGCCGCCGAAGTGCGAGGCGACCTGTTTCATCCACTGGAATGGCGTGGTCGTCGCCCAGGCCCAGCCGGCGGAATAGTGGTTGGACAAGTCCGGCCCGCCCAGCTTCTGGAGCTGCGCCAGTTGCGGGTCGATGCCTTTGGGAATGTCGCCATTGGCGGTGGCCTCATTGCCGATGCTGCCGTCGAGCCCGCCCTCGGCGCTGCCGCCATTGTCACCCACTACGTAGATCACCATCAGGTTGTCGCCGCCGGGACGCGCGCGCAGCGTGTCGATCAGGCGGCCCACTTCGTAGTCGGTCTGCTCCATGAAGGCCGAAAAGACCTCCATCTGGCGCGAATAGACCTTCTTCTGATCCGTCGACAGGCTCGACCACGCGGGAATGCCTTCGGGGCGCGGCGTCAGCTTGGCGTCGGCGGGAATGATGCCCAGCTTCTTCTGGCGCGCGAAGGTTTCCTCGCGGTACTTGTCCCAGCCCTGATCGAAGCGGCCCTTGTTGCGGTCTATCCATTCCTGCGGCACGTGGTGCGGCGTGTGTACCGCGCCGGTCGCGAAATAGAGGAAATAGGGCTTCTGCGGCGCGACCGCCTCGTGATCGTCCACCCAGCCGACGGCCTTGTTCACAAGGTCGGTGGTGAAGTGATAGCCCTGCTCTGGCGTGGTGGCGGCGGGAACTTGCGTGGTGTCGTTGAAGAGGTGCGGCTCCCACTGGTTGTCGTCACCGGCCATGAAGCCGTAGAAGTGATCGAAGCCAAGGCCGGTGGGCCAGTGGTTGAACGGACCGGCCGCCGAAATCTCCCACTTGGGCGTGTTGTGCCATTTGCCGAAAGCGGCCGTGGAATAGCCGTTGCCTTGCAGGATGCGGGCGACCGAGGCGGTGTCCGGGTTCCAGATCGAGTTGTAGGCCGGGAACCCGGCAGCGATGTCGGCAAGGTTGCCGAAGCCGACCTCGTGGTGGTTGCGCCCGGTCAGCAGGGCGGCGCGGGTGGGCGAGCAGATCGCGGTGGTGTTGAAGCTGTTATAGCGAACGCCCTGTGCTGCCAGCTTTTCCAGCGCCGGTGTGCGCGGGACGCCGCCGAACGCGGACGTTGCGGCAAAGCCCGCATCGTCGAGCAGCACCAGCAGCACATTGGGCGCGCCCTTTGGAGCCTGCGCCTGCGCGGGGAAGGCAGGCGCGGAATCGGCGCGGGTCAGGCCGATCCGGCCGGTGAAGGTCTGGGGCCCGCCGATCGAGGCTGCGGGGGCGGCGCTGTCCTGCGCCGCGGCGGCGGACGTCAGGCCGCCGGAAGAAAGAGCGCTGGCGGCGAGCAGCAACGCCGCGCGGGTGAAAATTCGCATGGAGTATCCTTCGGGTTTGTCGCGTGATGTCGTGTCCGGCGCGCATGAAAAGGCGCTCCGGATTCGGAATTGGAGGTGGAGAAGGGGAGGCGCGGGAGTGCGGCGCGGCAGGCGGAATGGCTCCGGCCGGGCGCTGCTCGTCAGCTAAGGATAGACATCATGCGCATCGTTCACCTCATCCATGGAGGGAATTCACGACGCTGGCGCTGTCGCCCGGGCATCGTGCGCTTTAGCTGTTGGTGACGCGGAGCAAGCTGCATCCCGATCAAATGCCGCGGGCCGGTAGTTTCGAAACAGAGCGGGAGCAGCCGGCCAGACTTCCCCCGCGAATTGCATTGCCAAGCTATCAGTTGAGCGGATCTCCCTTGAGCGCCGGGGTCTTGCCGGTGACCACGTGCTCGCGGGCCTGATAGACCATGCTGTGCGGCGGCACGCCGTGCGTCAGCCAGACGTTGCCGCCGATCTCCGAGCCCTTGCCGATGGTGATGCGGCCAAGGATCGTCGCCCCGGCATAGATCACCACATCGTCCTCGACGATCGGATGGCGCGGGCTGGCCTTGGCGGCGGCGACCGAACCGTCCGGTGCATAGGCCTTCGCGCCCAGCGTCACGCCCTGATAGATGCGCACGTTGTCACCCACCACGGCAGTCTCCCCGATCACCACCCCGGTACCATGATCGATGAAGAACCCCCGGCCGATCTGCGCGGCCGGATGGATATCGATCCCGGTGGTGCCATGCGCGATCTCGGTCAGGATGCGCGCGACCAGAGGTGCACCCAGCCCGTGGAGCGCATGGGCGAGCCGGTAATGGATGATCGCCAGCAGGCCCGGATAGCAGATCAGCACTTCGTCCAGACTGCGCGCCGAAGGATCGCCGGCATAGGCTGCCTCCAGATCGAGATCGAGCATCCGGCGGATCGCCGGAAGCTGGCGGGAAAAGGCCAGCACGATCTCGTCCGCCTGCCGGTCCTGCGCGCTGGAATAGGCCAGTTCGAGCCGAACCTGCGCTTGCAGACGGCTCAGCGCGATCTGCAAGGACTGGGTGACGAAAGTCTCCTCGTTATGGCGCCGCACGAAATCGGGGCCGAGCCGCAAGGGGAAGAGTGCCCCGCACAGCTCGTCCGCCAGTTTGGCGACACGCACGCGGGAGGGGAAACCCTCCACGCCGTGCTCGGCATGCTGGGTGTTTACCGAGCGCCAGTCCTGCCGAATATCGGCAAGCTCCCGGACGATATCGCCCACGTGCCAGAAATCCTCCTCCGATCCGCTACCGGCATGCGTGCCGGATGCGCCCGTATCGATGATGCCTTGTGGTTCCTCTCGCGCGCTCATGATGGCTATCCCAACGCTACGCCTTCGATGGTGATGCGGTGCATTTCGCGGCGGTGACCGTGGTAGTCGTTGTAGGCATAGTGCCAGGTGGCGCGGTTGTCCCAGAAGGCAATGGAACCCTCGCGCCAGTGGAAGTCTTCCTGAAACTCCGGCTTCTGGCAGTGCGCGTAGACCTCCTGAAGCAGATCGCGCGATTCCTCTTCCGCAAGCCCGAGGATGTGCAGCGTGAAACTGGGATTCACATAAATCGCACGCTTGCCGCTGAGCGGGTGGGTGATGATTACCGGGTGCACGGGATCGTCCAGCACGTCCGCCGCCGAGGAATTGCCGATGCGGCCATCGCTGCGGGTGTCCTGCAAGGCTTCGTAGGCTACGGCCTTGCTGCCGAAGATATGGCGCGCGGAATGGACCGCGCGGCGGCCTTCGATCCGGGCCCGGAGCGATTCCGGCAAGCCGTCGTAGGCCGCATACATCGATGCGAAGGCCGTCGCGCCGCCCTCTGGCGGCAATTCCCGCGCCGCCAGGATCGATCCGAGCGCGGGTTCAAGGTCATAGGAATGATCGGTATGCCAGCCGCCGCCGATATTGTGCTGCTGGTCGGGCTCCTTCACCACCAGCGCGATTTCCGGATAGTCCGGATGCGCGGCAAAGAAGCGGTTGATGTTGATCGGGCCCCAGCGCCGGGCAAAGGCGATGTGCTGTGGCTCGGTGATCGACTGGTCGCGGAAGAACACCACGCCGTGCTCCGCGAATGCGCTGCGGACACGCGCGAAGTCTTCGTCGGGAATGGGACGGGCGAGGTCGATGCCGAGAACTTCGGCGCCGACGCGGCCGTGCTTGCGAATTTCAATGGTCATGCCGTGATCTGCTCCGGGCTGACGGAATACGGGGGTAATCGAGCGCCTGCGGCCTGAACGGGATCTGGCCCCGCAGGCACGCGTCATTTCTAAAAGCCGATACGCATCGCATCACCCCTATGTGCTGGGGAACACGAAGCCTGGCGATGTCGCCTTGGCGTCGCGCGCTTTAGCCGTTGGTAACGCGGAGCAAGCTGCTTCCCGATCAAAAGCCGCGGACTGGAAGATGTGCTCCCCGAAATGGGAGCGTGATTGAGACGAGCCAGTATCCCCTCGTCCTGTTTCTCAACCTATTTAATTGACATTGCGGCGTCAAGCGCCCGCGCCGCTGGCAAGAGGCATCCTGCCGCAAACCAATTCTATGGCCGGGCGAAGGCGGTCTTGACCCGCGTCGCGGGGCTTTCGCTCCGCGATCAGGGCGCGTAGCGGGTGAACACGAAGTCGTGACCGGCGGCCCGGGACTGGTGGCAGGACCAGCAGGTCTCATGCTGCGCGGCGTCCACCGGCTGACCGTTCACGAAGCGGCCGAAGCCCCAGCCGCCAGTCGCGGCATAGCGCTTCGAATCCTTGACCATGACCTGCACCGTCGTCGCCGCACCCGGGATCGAGGCGGGAGCGAACTCGGGCGACTGGACGTGCTTCCACGCCAGTTTCACCAGCACCGTGCCATCGGGAAACGGCTGTGTCCCGGCGCGATAGGCCTTCATGGCCGTGGGGTTTCCAAGCGTCGTGCGCAGTTCGTCCAGCGGCGGGGCTTCCTGCGCGGGGGCGATCAGCTCCCAGCTCCGGTATCCTTTGGGAAGCGCGACACCGTAGATCGGGGAGACCGGCGCGGAACCTTCCGCACCGGCCTGAACCCCAAGAACGGCGGCGAGCAGCGCGCTGCTGCCGACAAGCACCATTCGCGAGATGCGCGGCATCACATCTTGTCCACGTCGATCACGGCCTGTGCGAAAGCCTCGGGCGCTTCCTGCGGCAGGTTGTGGCCGATGCCGCCACTGATGAGGCGGAAGGCGTAAGGCCCCTTGAACTTGGCGGCATAGGCTGCGGGATCGGGGTGAGGGGCGCCGTTGGCATCGCCTTCCATGGTGATCGTCGGGATCGTGATGGCGGGACCTGCCGCCAGTTTCGCCTCGTCGGCGTCGTACTGACGCTCGCCATCCGCGAGCCCGAGGCGCCAGCGGTAGTTGTGGATCACGACATCGACGTGGTCGGGATTGGCGAAAGAGGCCGCCGTGCGGTGGAACGTCTCGTCGTCGAAGTTCCAGCGGGGCGAGGCCGTCTGCCAGATCAGGCGCGCGAAGTCTTCGGTATTGGCTGCATAGCCGGCACGGCCGCGTTCGGTCGCGAAGTAGAACTGGTACCACCATTGCAGCTCTGCCTTGGGCGGCAGCGGCTTGGCGTTCACGGCGGGGCTGCCGATCAGATAGCCGCTGACAGAGACCATCGCCTTGCAGCGCTCAGGCCAGAGCGCGGCCATGATGTTGACGGTGCGCGCGCCCCAGTCGAACCCGGCCACCAGCGCCCGCTTGATGCCCAGCGCGTCCATCAGCGCGATGCCGTCCGTCGCGATGGCGGCCTGCTGGCCGTTGCGCGGGGCGGTGGCGGAAAGGAACCGGGTGGTGCCATGGCCGCGCAAGTGGGGCACGATGACGCGGTAGCCCTTGGCCGCCAGAATATGCGCGGAGTCCGCGAAGGCATGGATGTCGTAAGGCCAGCCGTGGAACAGCAGCACCGGGTTACCCTTGGCCGGGCCCATTTCGACATAGCCGATATTCAGCGGCCCGGCATCGATCTGCCTGACCGGTCCGAACGATCCGCCGATGCTGCCGGTAGCAGGCGCCGCTGCCGGGACGGCGGCCGAAGATATGGCCGGGAAGGCGGCAGCGGCCACGGCCGTGGAAGCAAGGCCAAGGAAGTGGCGCCGCCCGGTTTCAATCTTGCCGGGAGGTGGGGTGAAATTCATGTCCGATCATCCTTCCGTGACCGCCGATGCGCGGCCCGCCCTCATTGATTACGGCGAGCCGCCGCAGAGCGCCCGTTATGTGTCATGAGATTGTGTCAGTCAGCACACTTCGATTTGCCGGGGGGAAACCGTGTCAGGAAGCACAGGACCGGGCGAACGCGGGCAAAGTGTGGGAGTTACCGCCGTGCGTCGCGATGATCGCAGACGGCCTCAGGATCGTTTCCCGGCCAGCTTCGCTTGAAAATCGGGGCCGTGCCCCTCTGTCCGGTGCAGTTCCCACGCAAGCCCCTGCGAGAGGGACATGCCGTCCGTCTCCAGCACCAGCTTCTTGATGGCGCGGTTCGACCGCGCGCTGTTGGCAAGGATCGATTGGCACAGTGCGCTGGCGTGCTGCTCCAACTCCCCGTCGGGAACGCAGCGGTTGGCGAGCCCGATGGCCTCCGCTTCCGGGCCGCGACACCGCCGTCCGGTGAACATCAGTTCCATCGCCTTGTATGAACCGACGCGGCGAGGGAGCCGCTGGGTCAGGCCCCAGATCGGCACGAGGTCCCACTTGCTGTGTGTGTCTGCGAACTCGGCCGTTTCGGCAGCGATGATGATGTCCGCCGCCAGCGCCAGTTCGAGCCCGCCCGTAAAGCAATGCCCCTGAACCGAGGCGACGACGGGCACCGGCAGGCCGGCAAGCCGCTCGATAACGTCGTTGGCAAAGCGCTCCACCTCATAACTTTCGGTGGCGGCAAGATCGTCAAGGTCATGCCCCGCGCAGAAGCTGCGGCCATTGGCCTTGAGGTGGACGCATGCCGCGCCTTCGATCCCGTGCCGGAGGTGCTCGCCGAGCGCGGTGAACATCTCGCTTGTCAGCGCGTTCAGCTTCTCCGGCCGGTTGAGCGTGATGGTATGAACGCGGTCCACGACCGCGCAGAGAACGGACGCGCCGCTCACTTCAGGAAGCCGATCTGCTTGAGATCATCGACATATTTGTGGATGAGCCCGGCCGAAATGCCCGGTATTGCATGACCCGCCGCTTCGGACGCGCTCTGGAAGCGTTCGACCGGCACGAAGGACTTCGCCACCGCCGCCTGCGGACGCCGGTAGGGCTCCATGATCGCGAGCAGGGACTGGTGCCGCGCTTCTTCCGGCAAGGCGTTCATCGCCGTTTCAAAGCGCGCAAGCCAGTCGGCATAGCTGTCGATCCGCTCGATCTCGCAGCCCGCCTCGATCATCCAATCCACGAAAGTATCGAGCGACACTCCGTCGTCATGCGGATTGGCGAGGTTGTAGGCGTGGAAGCCTTCCCGGTTGGCAAGGGCGATCGCCGTGATCGCGTCCGCCAGCAAGTCCACCGCAATCCCTTCGTACCGCGCGACGGGGCGGCCGCCGGAGAGGTTCTCGGCATAGAACGTCGCAGGTGCGACACCCGTGATCGCGAGGCTGTAGAGCAGGCGCGTGAACATGTCGGGCACATTGAGCTGGCCCACATAGCGGCTGTGCGCGAGGATCATGCCGGGGCGGAAAACGCTGACTGGCAAGGCGCACACGTCATGCGCCTCGCGCAGCAGCACTTCGCCGGCCCATTTGCTGATGTTATAGCCATTGGCATAGTCATCGCTGAGTTCGGCGGTGGGGATCGCCTCGCGAATATCGCCGTCCTCGCCCACCGGGCGCCCGGCCAGCGCCATCACGCCGAGCGTCGAGACATAGTCGAAATGCTTGAGGCGGCGCGTCAGGGCCAGACGGATCAGTTCCGCCGTGCCGCCGACATTGGCGGTGAACAGCTGGTTGTAGGGCAGCACATGGTTCACATGCGCGGCAGTGTGGGCGATGAGGTCCACGGTTTCGGCAAGACGGTTCCACGTCGCCTCGTCCAGTCCGAGTCCGGGCAGTCCCAGATCGCCCGGAAGCACTTCGAGATGGTCCTTGGCCAGCGCCCGGAAATGGCGAAGCAGCGCGGGATCGCTATCCAGCGCTTCCTCCACCCGCTGCAAGGCCTGTGCGTGATTGGCGCCGCGCGCAATGAGGATCAGCTTGCCGCCGCTCTCCGCCATCCGCTCCAGCCACGAGATAGCCTGAAAGCGGCCGAGGAAGCCGGTGGAGCCGGTCAGCAGCACGGTCCGGACAGTCTCGACCGGGCCCGGAAGGCGGGGGGCGGCGGCGAGTATCTCGGCCGGGATGAACTTCTCCAGCTTGAAGTCGGCGGCACGGATCGTGGTGCCCTCCGCCGCGTGGACCGTCGCGAAGCTCGGGCGGGTGCTGCCCGACCGCAGCGCCTCCACGTAGTCGGCGATCAGGCGCAAGTCGCCGGCGGGATTGATGATGACGCCCACCGGCACCTCGACGCCGAAGATCTCCTCGAGCAGCATCGAGAAGGAGAGGGCGGAAAGCGAATCCCCGCCTAGGTCGGTGAAGCGCGACTGCGGCGTCACATCCGTTTCCGCAACGCCCAGCGTGGCCTTCACCGCGCGGGCGACCGTTTCGATCACCGGCCGATCCGTGCTCCCGTTGCGCAGTGCCCGCAGCTCGCTGACCTGATCCTGTGCGATCTGCGCATAGACAGCTTCAAGGCGCGCGCCATAGCGGTCCTTGAACTTGGGGCGGCTGAACTTGCCGATGCCGGTGAGCAATCCGTTTTCGGAGCTGAACGGCTCGGTCTCGATCAGGAAGTCGCGCGGGACTTCATAGCTGGCAAGGCCATATTCTTCGGCAACCTCCTGCAAGGCGCGGCGGATTGCGGACTTGACCCGATCGGCTGCCTCGCCACCTCGCGCATATTGGGCCGTCAGTTCCGCCGACGGCACTGCGACTGCCAGCAGGAAGGCGCGGTCGCTGCTGCCGTAGACGTAGATCTGACGGATCGCCGGGCTCTGCGTATAGAGCGCCTCCAGCCGCGCGATGGCGACGAATTCGCCTTGCGACAGCTTCTGCACGTTGTTCACGCGGTCGAGATAGATGAGCTGGTCCGGCCCGGTCAACGCCATGACGTCGCCCGAACGATAGAAGCCGTCCTCGGTGAACTTTTCCGCCGTAAGATCGGGGCGCTTGTAATAGCCGTCCATGAACTTGGCGATCTTCACCAGGAATTCGCCGCGCGGATAGGGCTTGTCGGTCGTGAAATAGCCGAGTTCCGGCACGTCGGCGAGCTTATAGTCGATCACCGGCGGACTCTGGATCCTGCCGTCCACCAGCACGGTCGCGGTTGCCATTTCGGTGGAGGAATAGCCGATGGCCATATGGATGCCGAGCATCGACAGCATGAACTGATGCACTTCGGGCGACAGCACCGCCGATCCGCAGCCCACCGAGAGCAATCGGCCGCCCAGCAGTTTTTCGCGCATCTCCAGCTTGATCTCATGCTGGGCAGCGGCTTCTTCGGCGCCCTTGGCGATGCGGCGGTCCACTTCTCCAAGATAGTGCTGGTAAAGCATTTCGCACACGCGCGGGACCAGCGAGGCCATGGTCGGGCGCGCCATGGTGAGATCCTCGAACAGGGTCGAAAGATCGCTCTTCGGCGAACAGAAGCTCATCCCGCCGTTCGCGAGCGCAAGGAAGAGATAGCCATAGCCGACCATGTGGCTCATCGGCATGAAGCTGAGCGTGATCGAGGGTTTTTCCGCCGCGTAGAGCCAGGTGTTGCGGATGGTCTGCTCGGCAATCATCGCGCCCTTGGGGGTGCCGGTGGTGCCAGACGTATAGAACAGCCAGGTCAGCGGATCGTCCTGTTCCGAGACGTGGAGCGGCACTTCGGGCAGCGAGCGGCCGCGTGCGATCACGTCTTGCAGCGTATCGACGACGATCGGGCAACCGGCGGTTTTCAGCCGCTCGCGAGCGGCTTCGAAGCGCTCGCGCTGGGTGTCGTCACGCGGCTCGTAATCGAACACGATCAGGCGCGGAGGGACGGTGCCGGACAGCACCGCCTCAACGGCGGAGTCAATATATTCGATGCCGGTGGCAAGGACGCTCGGCTCCGTCTCGGCAATGATGTCGGCATGCTGGCTGGCTGGAGCGGTCGCCTGCAAGGGCACGTTGACGGCGCCGAGGTAGATGTTCGCCAGCGCGAGCGTGGCATAGTCGGCGCTGGCGAAGCCAAGGATGGCCACGAAGTCACCCGGTTTCACCGGATGCCCGGCATGATGGTGCCATTCCGTCGCGGTTGCTTTCACCCGAGACCACAGCTCGCCGAAAGTGCAGGTTTCGAAATGGCCGAGAATGCGGGTCGATGCACGTCCGCTGCTGGCATCCGTCACGAATTCCCGTGCACGCTGGCCGATGGCGGGGCGGTCGGCATAGCCTTCCATGACGGTCTGCACGACTTGAGCGAGCCGCAGACCCGGTTGCCACTTCGCTTCGGTGACGGCGGCGCGGGGCAGGGCGTCGCGGAACTGCGCATCCTCGGCCACGAGCAGCTCGAAGCGCGCCTTGCCCCAGTCGGTGGTCGCGCCGCCGGTGAACAGCGCGCCCTTGACGGGCGTATCGATCGTAGCCGTCGTCATGCATCACTCCATCATCGTGCCGCCCGTTGGGGGCTTTGCACGATTGGTGACGAGTCATCCGAATGAAAGCAAGTGACTGGTTGCTTGTTTTGGCGAGGGTCGTTTGCTATCGCCGCGCCAGTCAATTTGCTTGTCTCACAGGATGCCCGATGCCGCTCTCTTCCCCCGGCGATACCGAGACTCAGGCTGGGGAATTGTCGCCGCGGCGGGTCTATCGGCCGAGTGCCGAGCGCCGTCAGGAGATCATGGCTGCCGCGCGGGAGGCCTTCGTCCGGTCGAGCTTTGCCGGCGCCCGCACGCGCGACATTGCCGAGGCTGCGGGCGTCAATCAGGCCACCCTGTTCAAACACTTCCCCACCAAGGAGAAGCTGTTCGAGGAAGCTGTGTTGCAACCGTTGATCCAGGCACTGCGTGTCGTGCAAGGCCGGGTCGAGGTCTATCAGGCGGCAGAAACGCCTGAGGAGATGGGCAAACTGGCACAGCCTGCCACCATGCAGCATCTCGCGGCGATGCAGGAAACGCTGCCGCTGCTGGTGACGGCGCTGTTTTCCGATCTGGAGCGGGGGCGGCGGCTCTACCGCGATCACATCGAGCCGCTCATCCGCAAGCGCGGAGCCGTGCTCGAACCGCTGGTCAAGGAGGGCGTGGACCCGGAATTCGTCGGGCTGGCGGGCTTCGGCATGATGTTCGCGGTGGCCATGCAGCAATGGCTGGGTGAACAGCCGGGCGATCTGGCGCCCGTCGCCGAGCAGTTCAATCGCGTGCTCACCGGAGGCTTCGCGCGCAGCGGCAGCCGGTGATCGAGCGTGCCAATTGAGATGTTGCATCGCGGGCGCGCGCCGAAGCGAACGCAATCGTTCTGGAATGGCGCGTGCGCAGTGCTAAGAGCCGGCTGCCTCATCACAGATGCGCCGGGCCGCAGGGCCCGCGCCCGGAATGGAAACGGATAGCATGAAAACCAAACACAGTCTCGAAGCCGCCGACGTCAAGGCGATCCTGGCCGCCGCCGAGGCTGAGGCCCAGGCCAATGGCTGGGCCGTGACCATCGCCGTGGTCGATGACGGAGGCCACCCGCTCGGCCTGCTGCGGATGGACGGCGCTTCTGCCAGCACCGCGCACATGGCGCCCAGCAAGGCGGTCACCTCGATCATGGGCCGCCGCGATTCGGGGAATTACGAACAGATGGTCGCCGATGGCCGCGTGGCGATGCTTTCGGCTCCCTCGCTGGAGGCGCTGCTGGAAGGCGCAGTGCCGATCGTCGTCGATGGCGATTTCGTCGGCGCCGTGGGCGTGTCGGGCGTCAAGTCGCACCAGGACGCGCAGATCGCGCGCGCGGGTATCGCGGCGATTATTGCCTGATTTCAGGCCGCGCCGGCACGGGTCGGCGCGGCTTCCTGAAAGGCGGAGGGATTACCTCCAAATGCCGCTATCTCGCGCATCGCCGAGGTGCTATTGACGTATAGGTGAACTACGCGATTCCCTACCGCTTCCCGATCGGCATCGATCCTGACGACATCGACTTCATGGGTCATGTCAACAATGCCAGCTACCTGAAATGGGTACAGGCGGCGGTGCTGGACCATTGGCGCGCCATTGCCCCGGCTGAGGCGATCGCCCAGCACTTGTGGGTCGCGATCAAGCACGAG
This sequence comes from Novosphingobium sp. BL-S-32, assembly GCF_056857055.1. Classification (NCBI taxonomy): domain Bacteria; kingdom Pseudomonadati; phylum Pseudomonadota; class Alphaproteobacteria; order Sphingomonadales; family Sphingomonadaceae; genus Novosphingobium; species Novosphingobium sp. BL-S-32. The sequence goes on from NZ_CM166477.1 coordinate 1,076,026, forward strand.
ATCACCTACCGCAGGCCTGCCTTCCTGGAAGACGACGTGATCGCCACGGTGCTCCTTGAAAAGGTGCAGGGCGCGCGCGCCTTCTACGAAACCGTGATCCGTCGCGGCGAGGAAGTGCTGGCCGAAGTCAAATCGAGCTGGTGCTGCATCGATGCAGACACCAAGCGTCCCGCGCGCCTTGCCCGCGACGTGATCCAGCGCTTTTTCTCGGTCGAGGAAGCCGAACAGGCCTGATTGGCCTGAGCGGCGTGCAGCTTCCGCCAGTATTGGCCCGATCTCGTTAGACGGCTAGGTTGGGTGCATGGCATCCGACCACCCCACAGGCGCGCGCCCTGCCTCCGCCAACTACCACGCCTTGCTGCTGCGCCGACTTCTGCGCGCCAAGGACGGCATGGATGCGCTGTCGCACGAGGATTGGCCGATCCAGAGGCTCGCCAGCGTCAGCGGCGTATCCGAAGCCCATTTCGCACGCTCGTTCCGGCAGGCCTTCGGCATGCCGCCGCACCGTTATCTGATGACCCGGCGGATCGAGCGGGCCAAGGCCTTGCTCCGTGACACCGATCTGGCCGTCACCGCGATTGCCTTCGAGACGGGCTGGAACAGTCTCGGCACTTTCGGGCGCACGTTTCGCGACGTGGTGGGGGAGAACCCGGGCGCCTTCCGGATCCGCGAACAGGCCGCGCTGGAGGGCTTCGGGCGCATTCCAGCCTGCTATCTCAGCGCGGCGCACCGGCCGAATCTCACCATAGCAGTTTTGGAGAAGCGCAGGCAGGAATGCAGCGATAAGTCAGCCGGGTCTCAAGCAATGGAGGTCCCATGAGTGATGCAATTCAGGTAGTCGGCCTATATGTCCGCGATCAGGACGAGGCCCACGAATTCTATGTGGGAAAGCTGGGTTTTCAGGTCCACACAGATCAGCGCAACGGCGACTATCGCTGGCTGACCGTGCAGCATCCGGAGCAGCCGTCGTTCCAGCTCGGCCTGTTCCGCCCGCAAGCGCCGATGCATGATCCAGCCACCGCGCAGGCGTTATGCGAACTGGTGGCCAAGGGGGCGATGCCGCCTCTGGTCATGGCGGTTGACGATTGCCGCGCGACATATGCCCGGCTGCGCGAGCGGGGCGTCGAGTTCACGCAGGAACCCATCGCGCGCTACGGCAATGTCGATGCCAATTTCCGCGATCCGTCCGGAAACGGCTGGAAGATCATCCAGTCGGGCGCGTAATCCGCGGAAATTCCCGCATGCCTCGCAAAATGCGTTTCATGTTCCGCTACTTGTCCTAAAGTCGGCGGATGGATGAAGTCGGCGCGATTGTCGTAGGGGCGGGGGTGGTCGGTCTTGCGGTCGCGCGGGCACTGGCGCTTGCCGGTCACGAGGTGATGATCCTTGAGCGTGAGCGGCAGTTCGGCACGATTACGTCCTCCCGCAACAGCGGCGTGATCCACGCCGGGCTCTACTATCCCGATGGCTCCTTGAAAGCGGCGCTCTGCGTTGAGGGGCGCCGCCTTCTCTACGACTTTTGCGAGGAACGCGGCGTTGCGCACCGGCGCTGCGGCAAGCTCATTATCGCCGGGAGCGAGGAGGAATTCCCCGCGCTCGACGCCGTGATGGCGCGCGGCGCGGCGGCGGGAGTGGACGATCTCGTGCGGCTCAGCCCCGCAGAGGCCCGCGCGATCGAGCCGGAACTGGACTGCGCAGGGGCGATCCACTCACCGTCCAGCGGCATCGTCGACCAGCACGAACTGATGCTGGCATTGCTGGGCGAGGCCGAAGCGCATGGGGCGATGCTGGTATGCGATGCGCCGGTGGGCGATATCGACCGGGTGGGCTCGCATTGGGTGGTGGAAATCGGCGATACGCGGCTATCGGCACCGATCCTCGTCAATGCTGCCGGCTTGGGCGCGCAGGCGCTGGCGCAGACGATAGAGGCGCTCGATCCGGCGCTGGTCCCGCCGCTTTTCTTCGCCAAGGGCTGCTATTTCTCCTATTCCGGGCGGGTTCCGTTCACGCGGCTGATTTACCCGGTGCCGGGGCCGGCCAGCCTCGGCACCCATTTCACGCTGGACCTTGGCGGACAGGCGCGGTTCGGTCCCGATATCCATTGGGTCGATGGGATCGACTATACTGTCGACCCAGCGCTGAAACCGGAATTCCTTGCGGCGGCTCGCCGGATCTGGCCGCAAGTCGAGGAGGAACGCTTGCAGCCCGCTTATGCCGGAATCCGCCCCAAGCTGGCCGGGCCCGGCATGGCAACTGCAGATTTCGTGCTGCAGGGCGAAGAGGTTCATGGGCTCCCGGGCCTTGTCAATCTGTTCGGGATCGAATCGCCGGGGCTCACCGCATCGCTGGCGATTGCCGCGCGAGTGGCGGCGATGGTCGGGCCGCGCGCGTACGGCTGACGGATCTTGGCTTTAGGCCGTGCGAAGACTGCCAATTTCGCATAAGCTGTTCCAGATACTGCCAATGTGCTGACAGATCGCAGGTACACGTCGGGCAGACACGCGCTACGATCCAAGTTCTCGATTCCCTGAATACCGACAGAACCCGTCCCCCGGTTCACAGGCAGGATCCGATACCATGGAGGAAGAGGCAGACACGCCGTTTGTTTCCACCGGGCACCTTCCTCCTTCGTCGCAGGTGCAGCGCCTGATCGAGCGGTCTTACGACCTGTTCCGGCACAATGACGATGGCGCCTGCTCGCGGACTTATCCGGCACTTGCACGCGTTCCCCGCGAATTGTTTGGTCTCTGCATGGTGGGAACCGACGGCTCCGTTCACGCCGTGGGCGATGCCGATCATGACTTCACGATCATGAGCGTCTCCAAGCCGTTCGTTTTCGCTCTGGTGTGCCAGCAGATCGGACCGGCGGCGGCGCGGGACAGGATCGGCGTGAACGCGACCGGCTTTGCCTTCAATTCGGTAGTGCCGTTCGACATGAACGTCGATGGACGCACCAACCCGATGGTCAATTCCGGCGCCATCGCCACCACCAGTTTGGTGCCCGGCGCCACGGTAGAGGTGAAGTGGGCCTTCGTTCTGGACGGCCTTTCGGCATTTGCCGGACGGGAACTTGCGCTGAACGCCGAAGTACTGGCCTGCGCGCGCGAAACCAATCTGCGCAATCGCGGCATCGCGCAGCTCCTGCACAGCAACGGGCGCGTCTATTGCGATCCGATGGAGGCGCTGGACATCTACACGATGCAGTGCGCGCTCGATGTTACGGCGAGGGACATTGCGGTGATGGGCGCCACGCTTGCCGACGGGGGTGTCAATCCGGTGACCCGCAGGCGCGTCGTCGACCAGATGACATGCCATTACACTTTGGCCGTAATGGCGACGGCGGGGCTCTACGAAACCTCGGGAGACTGGCTCTACGAAATCGGCCTGCCGGGAAAGAGCGGCATCGGCGGCGGCCTCGTGGCGGTATCGCCGGGCAAAGGCGGGCTCGGGACATTCTCCCCGCTGCTGGACCCGGCGGGAAACAGCGTGCGCGGCCAACTCGCGGCGAAATACCTGTCCGGGCAGCTTGGAATGGACCTGTTTCTTTCGTCCGGGCCCGAAAACTAGGGCTCGTCTCGTCTCTCGCAGCAAAGGAGTGCATATGACCGACGCGCCGCCGAGGATCGATCAGGACGAAAAGCGATCATGGGTCCCCATGGTCGCGATTGCGCTGGCGCAGGCGATGATGTCCTACAATGTGGCGTCGCTGCCCGTCGCGATGGGCGGGATGGTCGAATCCTTCGGCGTGCCGCCCACCACGGTGGCGACCGGAATTGTCATGTATTCCTCGATCGTGGCCGGTTTCGTGATGCTGGGCGCGAAGCTCAACCAGCGGTTCGGCTCGGTGCTCATTTTCCGCACCATGGTAATCCTGTTCGGGCTGGCACAACTGGTAATGACGCTGAGCCCATCGGCCAGTTTCATGATCTTCGCGCAGGCGCTCAGCGGGGCGGCGGCAGCGGTACTCGTTCCCGCGCTGGTGGCGCTGATCGCGGAGAATTACCGGGGCGTGCAACAGGCAATCGCGCTGGGTACGTTGGGATCGGCGCGGGCAGGAGCGGGCGTCTCGGCATTCCTGATCGGCGGTTTTCTCGGCACGAATTTCGGATGGCGCCCGGCTTTCGCGCTCATGGTCATCCTGGCCGTGGTGATCTTCCTGCTGAGCTTTCGCCTGCGCAAGGACAAGGGCGATCCCGATATCCGGATCGACGGCGTCGGTGTGGTGCTTGCCGCTGCATCGATCCTGTCGATCACGTTCGGCCTCAACAATCTCAACGGGTGGGGCACTGTGACGGCGACCCCCAATGCCCCGTTTGCGGTGCTGGGCCTGTCACCCGCGCCGTTCCTGATCCTTGTGGGCGTGGTGCTTGGCCAGACCTTCTTCCATTGGACCCGCCGGCGGGAACGGGCCGGGCAGACGCCCTTGCTGGCGCTGGCCGTCATCGATTCACCGCTGGAGCGCGCTGCGGTCTACGCCATGTTCGCGGTGGTCGCACTGGAAGCGATGCTGAATTTCACGATTCCGCTCTACATCCAGATCGTGCAGGGCCGTTCGGCCTGGGCGACAACCGTGGCGATGCTGCCGTTCAACCTGACGGTGTTCTTCGCCGCGATTCTTGTCGTGCGTTTCTACAAGCGGCTTACCCCGCGCACGATCGGCCGATTGGGCTTTTGCTTCTGCACCGCCGCGCTGCTTTGGCTGGCCTTCGTGGTTCGTAACGACTGGAGTTCGGGGCCGGTGCTGATCGGGCTTGTGGCTTTCGGAATAGGGCAGGGCGCGCTGGTAACGCTGCTGTTCAACGTGCTGGTCACGGCTTCTCCCGCGTCGCTGGCGGGCGACGTGGGCGCCTTGCGCGGCACGACGAACAATCTGGCCAGCGCCGTGGGGACGGCCGTCGCCGGGGCGCTGCTGGTCGCGCTGCTCAGCGCGACTGTCATGACCCGCCTGGCCGGAAGCCCCATTCTGACGGAGGAGGTGGCCTCGGAGCTTGACCTTGGCAACATCAACTTCGTGAGCAACGATCATCTCGAAACCGTTCTGGCAGATACCACCGCCTCGCCAGAGCAACGTGCGAAGGCGCTGCTCATCAATACCGAGGCGCGGCTCTGGGCGCTCAAGGTCGGGCTGCTGCTGATGGCGGGGATCGCGTTCCTGGGGATCGTGCCGGCGGGTCGCCTGCCCGATTACCTTGAGGGTGAAGTTCCCGATCCATCGCCGGATTCCTGACTGCGCGCTTCCCCGCCGCGATATCTGCGCGCCCGGATTGCGCAGGGGCCTGAACATGGCGAGATGAGGGCATGACGATACCTCCTCTCGACCATGTCGAAGGCGACGCGACCGGGCTGACGATCCCCGCGCATACGGCGGCGCTCACGGCGGCGGGCCCTCGGTTCCTGACAAAGGCCATGCGCGCCTTCGGCGTGCTGGGGCCAGACAATGCCGTTCGCGAGATCGTCCGGATCGAGCCTTGCGCGGGCGGCAGCACGGGAGAGAAGTGCTTCCTGTCAGTCACGTACGAGCAGCCCGATCCCGCGCTCCACAGTGAGCTTTTCGTGAAGTTCTCGCGCGATTTCTCGGATGCCGGGCGCGACAATCGCGGCAAGCATGAGATGGTCGGCGAAGTCCGCTTCGCCCGCTATGCCGCGCGCCATCCCCTGCCGGTACCCACGCCCAGGACCTACTTCGCCGACTATAACGCGGCGAGCCACACGGGCATGCTGATGACCGAGACGATCCCCTTCGGCTATGCCGGTATCGAGCCGCAGCACCAGAAATGCATGGATCATCTGCTGGGCGAGCCGCTTGCGTACTATCGCGTGATCGTGGAGGCTCTGGCCCGGATCGCGGCGATCCAGTGCCGGGCGGACGAGGCATCCGCCATCGAGGCGGTGTTCGCTTACGACGCGCAGGCTCTGGTCGACTCGACCGGGCTGCAGATCACGGCGAGCGAGGACGAACTCGGCAAGAAGCTGGCCGAACTGGCCGCTTTCGCAGAGGAGTGCGGACATTTGTTGCCCGCGACTTTCGCCTCGGAAACCATCGCCAAGATCGCCCGCGAGGCGCCGGCATTCCTGCGTCGGCAGGAGGCGATTAGCCGATTTCTGACGCAGCCCGGACCGCTGATCGCGCTGTGTCACTGGAACGCCAATATCGACAATTGCTGGTTCTGGCGCGACCGGGAGGGGCAATTGCGCTGCGGGTTGATGGACTGGGGCAATGCCGGCCAGATCAACCTCGCCTTCGCGCTCTGGGGCTGCCTGAGCGGCGCGCCTTCAGAGATCTGGATCGATAATCTCGACGAATTGCTCGGCCATTTTGCCGCCACTTATAAGGCTGCGAGCGGTGCAGAGATCGACGCGGACGAACTGCTGCTCAACTTGCAGCTCTACATCAGCTTCATGGGGCTATCCTATTTCCTCGACAGCCCGGCGCGCATCCGGGCGCGGACGCCCGATTTGCACAATGCCCGCAGCTATCGAGACCCGCTGGTCACGCAAGATCAGAGCACGCGCAACCAGCTTCACATGCTGGGCAATGTGCTGACCGTGTGGCAGCGCTTCGGTCTTGGCGCGAATGCCTTGCCGAAACTGCCGGAGAATGCCGGTTCTTAGACTTACTCGGCGGGCAGGTCAGCAGCCATGGGGCGCCGGGCCTGCTGCCAACGCTGGTAACCCAGCACGGCAAGTGCGACCATCGCCGCATAGAGCCCCGCCGTCAGCCACAAGCCCTTGAAAACGAACATCCCGACATAGAGCACGTCCGCCACGATCCACAGCAGCCAACTGGCCGAATGCCGCCGCGCCGTCCAGTACTGGGCGACAAGGCTGAAGCTGCTCAGCGTCGAATCCATCCAGGGCAGCGCCGCGTCGGTATAGTGGCTGGTGAACCAGCCGATGGCGACCGCGCCCACGGCGCCTGCCGCCAACCCTACGCAGGCCTGCAAGGGAGGCAGCGGCTCCACGACGACTTCTCCGGCATCGTGCTTCCCCCGCGCCCAGACCGCCCAGCCGTAGAGGATGGCAATGCCGAACAGGGCTTGCAGCACCATGTCGGCATAGAGTCGGACATCAAGGAACAGCTTGAAGTAGAGCGCACAGGCGAGAAGGCTGACCGGCCAGCACAGCATCCAGCGTTTGGCGGTCAGCCAGATCCCGAGGAAGCTGACGACGACGGCGATGATTTCCAGTGCCGACATCAGGCGAGTGCTCCGTTTTCCAACGCCATCAGGAAGTCCCGGCCCGGCGGGGAGCGGAACCATTCCGCGTGATCGACAAGATAGTCCTGCCACGCCAGCATCGCCTGATCGCCATCGCCCAGAATACCGGCGAAATAGTCGATCTCCGATAGCGCGAATTCCACATGCACGAGCGGCAGCAGGCGGACGAGAGTCTCGATTTCGGCGCGGGTTAGCGGCAGCACCGTCTGATAGCCCGCAAGGAGCGCAAGGGCGGCTCCCGCATCGGCCGCGCCTTTGCCCAGTTCCAGCCACGGAACTGCGGTGCGCTCGATGGCGGTGGCCAGATCATGGAGCGCACAGGTCCGCGTCGCCAGCCCGAAGTCGATCACCGTGCTCACCGTGCCCTCGGGCGACCAGAGCAAGTTCGAGGGGTGCCAGTCGTTATGCGTCCAGAGCGACGGCTGGCTCTCCAGCCGTTCGGCCAGTCCGCTGCCCAGCATCGCGAACAGGAGGGCCAGTTCCTCGCGCCACGGCATGTTCGCAAGGAACCCGGCGATCGCCGGACGGGCGGCCACATAGGCCTCGGCCGCCGCCAGAGGATCGCGCGAGGGCACGATAGTGAAGCTCGCGATCAGCGGATGGCGCCCGCGCGCAGGCGCCGCGAAATCGCGCGCGGCCAGATGCAGCCGCCCCAGCGCCGCGCCCGCCTCATGGGCGTGGTCGTGCGAGAGGAACGGCGTCCACGATTGCCGGTCGCGATAAAGATCGATGCCGGGCGCCTTGCGGTGGAGTTCGTAGCTCCAGTCCCCCTGCATGACCGCGCCCGAGCCGTCCGACGCCGCCATGACTTCCGGCACCGTCACGCCTGCAGACCGCAAGTGGGCCATGAAATCGTGCTCTTCCGCCAGCGCGAGCGGGGTGCGTAGCCGCCGGTGGTGGCGCTTGAGCAGGAACTCCCCTTCGCTCGCCTGCACCAGTGTCGCCGCCGAGAACGGGCGCGGCGAGTGCCAGTGCAGTGCGGCGAGGCGCCCGGCGGCCGGGAAATGGGCGAGGATCGCCTCGGCCTCGGCCGCCGTGATGGCGGGCCAGTCCGGTGTCTCCAGATCCATGCCCATGCCATGCACGAGATGGGGCGCCGCGCCGCTCATGGTCAGAACGCGCGCGAGAGCGTCACCACGAAGGCGCGCCCGCTTCCGATATAATAGGCCGGCGCGAAGCCGGAGATGAGCGTGCCGTTGCGGCCAAACGTGTCCTGCGCATTGCTGCTGACGGTCTGGACGCCGGAGAGCACATGCGGGTTGGTCACGTTGATCGCATTGAGGCGCAGGTCCATGCGCTGGGCATCGATCAGCCCGGCCAGATGCACGCCGACCGAGAGATCGAGCGTGGCATAGCCCCTGATGCTCTCGTCGTTCATGAACGTCGAATACTGGCGTCCGACATACTTGAGCGCGGTGCTGCCGAACAGGCGTCCGTCGTCGTACGTGCTGCCCATGCCGAACTGGAACGAGGGGCTCGATACGGCGCGCTTGCCCTTGGTCGGCAGGAAGTCGCCGCCGACGGGAAGGTCGTCGTCCAGCCGCGCGTGGAGATATTCGCCCGAGACATAGACGCTGACGCCCTTGGCCGGGCGATAGTCGATTTCGCCGTCCAGACCGTAGGACGTCTGGCTGCCCGCATTGATCGTCGAGTTGACCAGCGCCCCGCCGTTGTCGATCACGGTCGCCACCTGCCGGTTGCGGAAGTGATAGTGGAAGGCCGTCAGCGAGAACGACAGGCTGGGGCCGATGTAGCGATAGCCCAGTTCCTCGGAGACCGAATACTCGTTCTTGAGCGCGTTCGTGCCCTGGCTGACGAGTTCATCGCCGTAATAGGTGTCGTAGAGCGTGAACTCGTTCGGCGAGCGGAAATTGGTGGTGACGTTGGCGAAGATTTGCTGGCGGTCGTCCAGCCGGTAATGCACGGCGGCGCGGGGCAGCGCGGCAGAGCTGTTCAGACGCACTTTCTGCTGCGGGCCGGGCAGGTAATTGTCGCCGTTGCGCAGTACGTTCACGCCCTTGAAGCCGATCTCCACGCCAAGGCGCGGGGTGATCGTGATGCTGTCGGCCAGGAAGAAGCCCTTGGTCACCGTTTCGGTGCGGATGTTCTCGTAAGCGAGCAGGCGGCCGTCGGCGGTCCGGATCGCGTTGGCCTGTCGGCCCCACGGGTCGGTCGGACGGCCGTCCGCATCGATGGAGGTGTAGGACTGGCTGACGCGGTCGGTGCCGTAATCGAACCAGAGCCCGGCGGTGAACCGGTGCGCGCCCGTCTCAAGGGTCAGCTTGCTGACATTGCCGCCGCGAAACTGGTTGCCGGTGTAATTGCCGAGCACGGTGGCGACGCCGTCCACGGCGCCGGGCAGCGCGATCGGCTGCGTCAGTTCCTCGGTGCCGAGGAAGTTGCCGGTCTCGGTCAGCTGCGTGCCGTAGGGCGAATTGCCGTATCCGAACTGGAGGTAGCCGGTGCTGTCGAAGGTCAGCGCATCGCTCAGCTTGAGATGCAGCGGCGCGGCGACATAGAAGTTGCGGAACGGGCTGCGATAGAGGCGCCAGTAATTGGCGTCGCCGTCGGTATAGCGCTTGTCGTAATTGAAGCTGCGCCCGTATTCCTGCCACTCGGCCAGCGTGGGGCTGGGATAGGTCGATGTCTTGGCCTCGTTGAAGGACAGGGCGATGCTGGCGCGGTTGCCGTCGCCCCATTCGCCCAGCAGCTTGGCGTCGACGTGCTGGCGCGTGTCGTAGCCGGCACCGCGCCAGTTATCCGCGCGGTTGTTCGAATAGGAGACGAAGGCCTTGAGCCCGCTGTTGCCGATCTCGCCGCTGTCCAGCCGAGCAAACACGCGCCGTTCGTTGTAGGAACCGAGCGAGAGATTGACCAAGCCGCCGCGCTGCGCCTTGGGATCGTCCAGCGACAGCGAGAGCAGGCCGCCCGCCGTGCCCACCAGCGGGGCATCGATATCGACCGCGCCTTGCGCGAGCGAAATCTGCCGCACGTTCTCGGCATCGGCGAACTGCGAGGGATAGGCATAGTAATAGCCGATGTCGTTCTGCGGCGCGCCTTCCATCAGGACGCCGATCTCGTCCTGCCCCAGTCCGCGCAGGGTCAGGCTGGAACTGGTCGACAGGCCATAGGGATCGCTCGACGAGACATTGGCGCCGGGCAGCAGATTGACCAGCTGGAACGCGTTCAGCGTCGGCGCCTGCTTGACGATGAAGTCGGCCGAGATCGCGCTGATGGCCTTGGGCGCGGTCTGGTCCGGCAGCAGGCCTTCGGGATCGGGGTGGCCGACGACCTGGATGTCGCGGGGATTGGCATCGTCTGCCTCGGCCGCCGCCGGGGTCGCGAGAAGCAAAGCCGGGAACGCCAGCGCCGCTCCCCCGAAATACGTAAAACCACCGGCCATCGTCTCGTATCCACTCCACATGGAGAGACAACGGACGCACCGCCATCCCTCCCTACGCCGGTATCAACCGGATCAGGTTCAGCGGGTCGCGGCCTGTTGACCACCTCTCAGCCGCACGTCAGCGGCCCCCCGGGGAAAGGGGCCCTCTAGGCGGTCGGATGCGAAGAGGGAAGTCTTATTGAAGGGAGACGGTGCACATCGCCTTCGCGGCGCGCACGAAGGGCCGAGCTGGAGACGGACTTCCGGCCCGGCCTTTTGCCGTGCAGTTTACAGTGCTTGGATGGGGTTTTCAGTAGGCGGAGAGAAACCGCGCGGACTGCATGGGGCCACCGGCGCCTTCACGGCGGATGGTGCAGAGCTTGCGGGCGCCCTGCCAGAGTTCGGCGGTGCACTTGGCGGCTTTGCGGTGCGCCACGATCAGCGCTTCGGCCAGATCGCTGGCGCCAAAATCGAGGCGCCGCGCGCCTCCGTTCCCGTCGTCCAGGAACTTCAGGGTATAGATCTTCATCCAGACTCCTCCATCCGCGCGGGGCGTTCGCTCCTTGTCGCGGAGCATGCGTTTAGCGCCTCAGCGCGTCATTTCCGAGACACTCCTAGCCGACTTGCGGCGGGCTGTTTCGAAAGAACGATCTCCCGATCGAACCCCCGAGAGAAGCCGAATGCCTGCGACAGACCTGCGACAGAATCATCAGTTTGGGCGGCGGACAGTGGATAGGAATGCCGTTTGTTTCGTTTCCTTGATGGAGCGCAGTGTGCGGCGTGGGGCGAGAGTTCGCGCCGCGAACATCGCGCCGAGCGCAGCGATCAAGGAGAGCACCGATGAACCGACGCGATTCGAGCACCCGCGGTCAGCAACCGGGCGGGTATCAAGGAGATGAAGGCCGCTGGGACGTGCCGCGACAGGCAGGGCAGTGGCAGGACGGGCCTTCCCGTCAGGCCGGCGGTTTCCGGGATCAGGACGACAACAATCGCCCCGCCCCGCCCGACCCGGAAGGGCGGTATATTCCCGATCCGCGTACCGATATCGATGACGGCGGCTTTGCCAGTCGGCTTGGGCCGGATTACCCATATCCGTCGGACCCGCGCGCGGCCTATGGCAGGGGCGATCAGCGGCCCAGGGATGTGGAATATCCGATCCACAACTTCGACGGCGCTTCCGGCGATACGTTCTCCAGCTTCACCAGCGGCGACTATGGCGGACACGATAACTACGTACGCCATGGCGGTATCGGCGGCGGGTTCGGGGGCGGCATGCACCCCAGCAATAGCTACCGCCCGACATTCGGCTTTTCGCGCGACGAATATGGCGACTGGCGCGAATATGGCGAACGGCGCGGCTTCCTGAAGCGTGCGGGGGACGAGATCGCCAGCTGGTTCGGCAATGAGGAAGCCGCGCACCGTCGCCACGTCGATCATCGCGGTCGCGGGCCGAGCGACTTTACCCGCTCGGACGAGCGCATTCGCGAGGATGTGCATGACAGCCTCACCAACGACTGGCGCGTCGATGCCAGCCGCGTGAGGGTTACCGTGGCAGACGGCGAAGTGACGTTGGATGGCACGGTGGACAGCCGTGCCGAAAAGCGCCGGGCGGAGGACCTCACGGATGAGGTATCGGGCGTGCGCCATGTGCAGAACAACTTGCGCGTGGGACCGGGCACGATCGGGTCGGGTTCGGCCTTTTCGGATCCCGATGGAACGCTCTGAACTTCGCTGCGCTTTTTGTGCAGCCGGAAAGGGGAGCCGTGATGGCTCCCCTTTTTTTAGCGTGGTGAAGGCCGGACCCCACCTACTTGGTCAGCAAGATATCGGCCCCGCAAAATATCCCGTCATCCCCGCGAAGGCGGGGATGTGGATTCACATTCGAAGTGCAACGGTTGAAGAGAGCATGCCTCGGCGGGTGTTTTGAAGTCGAGGCATTTTCGCGGTGTATTGTTGTAGCGTTGGATGATGTCCTCAAAGTGGGCAGGCGAGAGATCCTCGATGTTGGTCTTGCGCGGCAGGTCGCGTCTGAGGCGGCCGATGGCGTTTTCGACGCCGCCCTTTTGCCATGGGGCATGGGGGTCGCAGAAGAACGTATCGATGCCGAGACGGTGCAACCTGTGGTGCTGTGCAAACTCGGTGCCGTTGTCGAGGGTCAGGGTTTGGCGCAAGGCGGCGGGCCAGGGCCGCAGCATGGCGGCGAGCAGGTCGGCGGTGCGCCGGGCCTTTCGGTCGGGCGGATGGCAGATCAGGGTGTAGCGCGAGGAGCGTTCATGGGCGACGAGGATGGCCTGGCCGTATCGGGCGAAGAGCATGAAGTCGGCCTCCCAGTGGCCGGGCCGGGACCGATCCGCGGCCTCGTCCGGGCGCATGGCGATGGGTTGGCGCTTGGCGATGAAGCGGACCGAGGATCCGCCGGGCTTGCGGCGCCATCCGCGGCGGGCCTTGGCGCGGGGCAGATAATGGCGCCATGATCGATCGTTCGTCCGCCTGATCTGGGCATGGATGAAGCGATAGATGCTCTCGTGACTGATGATACGCACGCCGGCCTCGCGGGCCATGCGGCCGGCGATCTGCTCGGGTGACCAGCCGGCCGCGAGGCGGCCCAGCACGCCCTCGCGCAAGGCCTGATCGCGTTCGAGGCGCATGCCCGACCAGCGCCGGGCGCGCGCCTGCTCTTGCGCATAGCCGGGCCGATAGCCCACCGTGCTGCCGCTGTTGCGCTTCAGCTCCCGAAAGATCGTCGATGCCGAGCGATCCAGAGCTGCCGCGATCTGGCGCAGCGATTGCCCGTCTTCATGAAGACGGGCAATCGTACACCGCTCTTCCAGATCAAGCTGTTCGTAAGCTCTTCCCATGACAACACCATAACCTGGTGTTGCACTTCGTTTGTGAACTTGGCGGATCCCGCTTCCTTGCGCAAAAACGAGAGGTCGCGAAGGGAGCGGGGCCCCCGCCTTCGCGGGGGCGACGACGCTGTGGATGCAAACGGATCTTGCCGTTGAGACGGGTCTGGTATCCGACGCCATGCACTGGGCGACCTGGAAAATAACCCAAAAGCACCCGCCCGGTCTCTTTGAGCCTCGCTCCGGAGCCGCCGTTATCCCGATGCGCCGCCATATGCAGGCGGTTTGGGCCATTGGAGTGATGGTGCTGCGGTGCAGCACTAGGTACGCTGTCTGCCGTTGAACTGCCTTGCGGGGTTGCAGCGAAAGGTGGCCATCATGATCCCATTGCCAAAGCACCGATTGCGAACGGCCACAGGCGGATAGCCGGGGGATGGCACAGTCTCACGAAATCGGCCGACATGCCGCCCGGGGGCTGGCATCGACTGCCGTCGCCCAATTCGTCAAGGTGGTGGGGACGATGGCGACCACCATCGTCGTCGCCCGGATTCTATCGCCTTCCGACTATGGCGTCGCCGCGATGGTGGCGCCGCTGACGGGGCTGGTGCTCACGTTCCAAAACCTCGGCTTCACGCAGGCGGTGGTGCAGACACGCGAACTCGACAACGAGCATTCCAACGCGCTGTTCTGGCTGAACGTTCTCGTCTCGATCGTGGCGGCGCTGGCGATGGTGGCGCTGGCGCCGCTGGCAGGCGCGTTCTACAGCGATGCGCGCGCCGGATACGTCACGGCGGCGACGGGCCTGACCATTCTTGTCACCGGCCTCAAGCTCCAGCATCAGGCACTGCTCAACCGAGAGATGCGCTTCCACGCCCTCAGCATCAACGACATCGTCGTTTCGATACTGACCTTCGTGCTGACGACCATCGCGGCGCTGATCCTGATGAACTATTGGGCGATCTGGCTGGGCATTTTCCTCAATGCCGTGGTCAGCACGGCGATGATGTGGCGGGCCTGCCGATGGCGCCCGCGCCTTGGCGCGTCGTTCGCGGGAGTGCGCCACCTCGTGGTGTTCGGGGCGAACCTGACGGGCTTCAACCTCGTCAACTTCTTCGCGCGCAACCTCGACAACGTCATCATCGCCAAAGTGCACGGCGCCGACGCGGTGGGTCTCTATGACCGCAGCTATAAACTGATGCTGTTCCCGCTCCAGAACATCAACCAGCCGCTTGCCCGCATCATGCTTCCGGTGCTCAGCCGCGTCCGCGACGAGCCCGAACGCTACCGCCGCGTCTACGAGCTGGCGCTGCGCGCGCTGGCGCTGGGATCGATGCCGGGCATACTCGCGGCGGCAATCTGCTCGGACCGGCTGATTCCCTTCCTGCTCGGCCCGCGCTGGGCGGCAGCGAGTCCGATCTTCTTCTGGCTGAGCCTCACCGCCATCGTGCAATGTGTGCCGAACACCACCGCATGGCTCTACATCAGCAGCGGGAACACCCGGCGCATGATGTACTGGGGGATCTTTTCCAGCACTGTCAGCATCGTCAGCTTCATCATCGGCGTGCGCTGGGGCGCGGCGGGCGTGGCGCAGGCCTATTTCATCGGACAGCTTGCCACTGCGCCGTTGCTCTATCGCTATGCCACACTGGGCACGCCGGTCACGCAGCGGTTCATGTATTTCGTCCAGTTGCCCTCCCTGCTCGGAGGGCTGTTCGCCTGGGGCATGGTCTCGCTTGTCGGGCAGGGCTTGCCGACCGCTGCGGTGATCGCGATTGCGCTAGTGGCGAGCTATTGCGGTGCGGCCGCCGCGCAGGCCTGCACGCCGGGTGGCCGACAGGCGATGGCCGCGATGCTGCGGCAGGCGGCAAACATTCTGCCGGAGCGTTTCCGCCCGCTGCGCAGCGGTTAGGCAGGCCCTTCCGGCTGCGGGACGGCCGGGTGAGGGGGACTGGGCTCGCTGCGCCGGGGGACTACTCCGGCGAACAGAAAATTCAGCATCGGCACCCGCCGGATCGCCTGCCAGATCGTGAATGCGGCAAGGAACGTGGCCACGCTGATGAGCGACCATTCGACCCAGACCCCCCACTGCACGCGGTAGCCTGCGATAGTGAGAGCGATCGCGATCGGCAGGTGGAACAGATAGACCACCAGCGAGGAATCGACCACGGTCCGGATCGCCGCGCTCTCGCGGTGGAAGAACGTCCGGCCCAGCCCGACCAATGACTGGGCCCAGCCGAGCGCGGCGAAGCCGCCGAAGGTGCGCTCCATCAGCCAGGTCCGGTGATGATCGGCATGGACTGCAACACCCGTGGCAAGCAGGGTCAGCACGATAATGGCGATGCGCGGCCGGTCGAAGGCGGCGCGCACCGCCGGTGCGCGGTGGAGGACCATGCCGATGATGTAGAAGGGCAAAGCAGCCAGAAAGTCGGCCAGCCGGAGCAGGCCTTGCAGAATGTCCGTTTCGCTCATCGACGTGCGCGCCATTCCAAGAACGAGCCCGCAGTAAGCGGCAACGCCTATGCCGACGACGATGAAGAACAGCGTGAACCGCCTTGCCGCCAGTTCATCCCAGCGCCGTGGGACGGACAGCGTGCGCAGCGGCGGATGGATCGTGCAGGCCAGCGCCGTCAGCGATTGCAGATAGAGCAGCACGGCCAGGAACCACAGGTGTCGCAGCACGGTGCCGGTGGTGGGATAGAGCGCGCGAAGGCCGGTGAGGTCTCCCACGCGTACCGAGGCGGCGAGCAGGTTCAGGACCGGAACGATGGTCACCAGCGAAACGGCAAGGGGAACGCCGATCCGCACCAGCCGCCCGCGCAGCCAACTCCGCGCGTCCCGGCGTGCAAGCAGAAGCGCGCTGAAATAGCCGGCGATCAGGAAGAAGGCCGGCATCCGGAAGATATGGATGACATGGGCGATGTCCGTCATCAGCGGATCGCCTTCCATCACCGGCACCATCCATGCGCGCCCGGGCCGATAGGCCAGCGCGACGTGGTAGGGGATGCCCAGCAGCATCAGCCCGCCCCTGACTGCGTCCCAATGATGCTCTCGCGAAGGTGGCATGGACATGGGCGGCCCTTGTGCGGGGGGAACGGATGGCGGACCTGCCCATGCTCTGCATATCCGCGTCCGGGCGCAATCACTCTAAAGGAGAGGGGTAAAGAGCCGAACGGGGCCGTCAGTCGTTCGCGCCGCGCATCCAGGACGTGACGCCGCGATAGGTTTCGAGCCCGAGGACCGCCGCGCCAAGCCGGGGGAACTTCGAATTGAGCCGCAGTTCACCGCCCAGTTCCGCGCCGCGCTTCACTGCCTCTCGGCCTTGCTCACGGTCGCCCCGGCGAAAGGCGCTGTCGGCCAGCCAGTAGAAATAGTCGCCCAGGATCTTTTGACGCTCGGTTTCGGGCAGCGCCTCGGTCGGCTGCTTCAGAAGGGCCTCTGCCAGTTCGACGAGATCGCCGAACGTCGATCGGTTTCCGGAAATCCGCAGCGGGGAATCGTGTTGGACATAAACGCCGCAGCCCTGCGGTGAATGCGCCAGCCGCGCCCCCGCGAGCGCGGCGCGGCAGACGACTTCGCCGTCCTGATTGCGGCGGACGTTCTCGTCCCAGCCGCCGATCTGCCGCAGGAATTCGGTGCGCCACATGACCGCGCAGGGCGGGGTCCACTGTCTGCGAACGAGCCACCGGTCGAGCAATTCGGCGGCATTGGCATAGGCCGGCTTGCGGCGGCTCGCCTGATTGCGGCCCTCGTCGTAGAACAGCCAGGGGCCGAACGCGATGTCCGCGCCATCCGCCAGCGCGAGGGTCAGGCCGTGCAGCAGATCGCCCATGACGAAATCGTCGCTGTCGAGAAACATGACGTATTCGCTCTCGACCATCGCCAGCCCCCGGTTGCGGGACTTCTGCGCGCCAAGGTTGCCCGGGTTGGTCACGACTTCGATCCGGGGATCGGCCAGTTCGGATAGCACCGCCTCGGTCTTGCCGTCGTCGTCATCGACCACGACGATGACCCGAGGCCGCACTTGCGGCTGGCCGAAGATCGAGCGAACCGTCCGTTCTATCGTTCCGGAGGCATGAAAAGCAGGCACGATAACCGTGACCCGTTCCTGAGGCATGCTCGGGCTCCCTTTGTCATGTCGATTCGCTCTGCCGGGTCGACGGGAAAGGGTAACGCCGTTGCGCGCCGCTGAGAACCGGCACGGGCCCGCCGGAAATGACCACTGAATACTCTTGAGGCAGAAAGGCCCAGATTCGGGACGTGGTGTGAGCGGAAAGGCTGCAAGGAAGCGGGGCCCCCGCCTTCGCGGGGGCGACGGAGGATGGGGGCCTGGTGCCGAATTCGTTCGCGGGCCCCGAGGTCGGTCTGTGCTTCGAGATGCGAGCGGCTCCGTTGAATATCCGGGGAACACTAACGCAAATTAGGTGCGATCATGCCCGGCATTATTCGGGAACAGTTGGCTCATGCACTCGTTGTTCAGAGGAGAACAAGTAAGGAGAGTCGCATGGGCAAGGGTATTTTATTGTGGCTGATCGGTGTGCCGATTCCGGTAATTCTGGTTCTTTGGCTGCTGTTCCACCACTGATCGGACTTCCTTTATCGAAAAGCCCGGCTGGTCACTGTCGATCATGGATCGGCAGGGCCGCCGGGCTTGTCTGTTTGGAAGCGGCTCAGTTCCTGAAATCAAGCTCCACAACCCGCGTCGGCGTTGCGCGGCAGAACAGCGGCAACATCCGCTCGCCATCGGGATATGTGCCGATCAGTTGCGCGCGGAAGCGCCAGCCGCCGTTGCCGGGCTCGATATGGACCAGCCTGTCGAACCGCACCTGTGTTCCGCCGGTTATGCCGACTTGCCGCGCGGCCTCCATCATGCAGGTGTTCATCGAGGGCCGCGCATCGGGCGGTAGCGAGGACAGATCCGCCACGACGGTCGCAGGCGGTCCCGGCTGGAACGGGCCCGTGGGCGGCGGCGGGGTTTCCGGCTGCGTTGGCGTAGGTGTAGGCGTTGCAGTGGGCGGCGGGGGAACGCTGCCCTGCGAAGCGCCCGAAGGTCTCGGGCTGTTGCGATTGTTGAGCAGGGCCACCAGCCCCGCCGCCACGGCAGCGCCGCCGATGATCGCGCCGGTGCTCAACCCGCCGCCGCTGTTGTTGTTATTCCCCTGATCCTGCCAGTGATTGTTGCCATAGCCATAAGCGAAAGTGCCCCGGCAATTGCGCGAAACCCAGATCTGGCGCTGGTCGTAGCCCCAGCTCTGCCCGCGAACGCACTGCGAGGATCGCGTGAGCAGTTCGACGCGGTTCTCGGTCCGCGCATTGCAGCGCTCGGTCCGGTTGTTGCGTGACTCGCAGGTGAGGCGCCCCGCGAAACCGTTGGGCCGTCCGGGGGCAGGCGCGGGAAGCGGTACGGGGCGCTGTCCCCCTCCGGACTGTCCCCCGCCAGAGGGTGGCCGTACTTGCGGCCGGCCCGGAACGGGAGCGGGTAGCGGTGTCGGCCGCTGCACTCCGGGAACCGACGGGGACGACGTATCCACGGGCGCCGGAAGCGTCTGGATCGGTTCGGCCGGCCTCGTCTGCGCGGTCAGCGTGTTCGTGGGTTGCGCGGCGAGCACAGCAGTCGCCGCGATCATCGTAACCTTGCCCCTCATACGGATCTCTCAGACAGGAGGTGGATTTGGACGTGATCGATGACGCACTATACTCTTGGACTGGAAGAACAACAACATGAATTGATTAGGTGAATAGTCGGACGCTACCTGCCGGGAACAGCCGTTTCGCGGTCTCTATAGTGCCGGATATCCGCCCCGTTTTCGAATCGCGTCAGGCGTTACCCGGGCGATCCAGAGTCCGTGCATCGTGCAAGGTCCGCACCGCATCGGCCAACTGATCGAAGCTATAGGGCTTGCACAACACGGTGGTAGGCTGCCCCGGAAGGTCGGACGGCCCGGCGCCGCTGGCGATGGCAACCGGGATGCGGCGTTCGGCAAGCTCTGCCAGCAGCGGATCGGATCGCTCGCCGGCAAGATTCATGTCGATCACCGCGACATCGAACGCACCCGCCCGCGCCGCCTCCAGCGCGGGGGATAGCGCGGCATAGGGCCCTATCACGTGGCAGCCGAGGTCATCGAGCATGTCTTCGAGCAGCATCGATACCAGCAGTTCGTCTTCGGCGACCAGCACGCGCAGACCGTGAAAGTCGGCAGGGTGGGCGGATGCGGCGTGTTCAGACATTGTTGGGGAACCTCGAAAGGGCAGGATGCAGTGTCAGCATTCGATGGTCTCGCGAATACGGCGGGCGAGGACATCCATGGCGAAGGGCTTGGTAATCATGGCCATGCCCGGTTCGAGAAAACCCGAGGCGAGCGCGGCGTTTTCCGCGTATCCGGTCATGAACAGCACTTTGAGATCCGGGCGATAGCTGCGCCCGCCATCGGCCACTTGCCGCCCGTTCAGGCCCGGCAGGCCGATATCGGTGACAAGCAGGTCGATCCGTGCGTCCGATTGCAGGATGGCAAGACCTTCGGGGCCGTCGGCGGCCTCTATCGAGCGGTATCCCAGTTCGTCCAGCACGTCGAGGATCAGCCCGCGTACGACCGGTTCATCCTCCACGACCAGCACGATCTCGCCGCTGCGGGCGACGGGCAGGTTCGCCCCATCGGCCTTTTCGGCATCGATATCGCCCTGTCCGCGATGGCGCGGCAGATAGAGCTTGATCGTGGAACCACGCCCTTCATGCGAATAGATCCGCGCCTGCCCTTCGGACTGGCGGGCAAATCCGTAGATCATCGATAGGCCAAGCCCGGTGCCCTGACCGATCGGCTTGGTGGTGAAGAAAGGCTCGAAGGCGCGCGCTGCCGTGTCCTCGCTCATACCCACGCCGGTATCGCTGACGGCGATGCAGACATATTGCCCCGGCGTCAGTTCGCGCTGGCGGGCGCGGTCCAGGCCGTCCAGATCGGCATTGCTGGTCTCGATCGTCAGCTTGCCGCCATCGGGCATGGCATCGCGGGCATTGATGACAAGGTTCAGGATCGCACTTTCCAGCTGGTTGGGATCGCACCGCGTCTGCCACAGCCCGCCCGCCAGCACGAATTCCAGATCGATATGCTCGCCCAGCGAACGGCGGAGCATGTCCTCCATCGAGGCGATCAGCGGATTGGCGCGTACCGGACGGGGATCGAGCGGCTGGCGGCGGGAGAAGGCCAGCAGGCGATGCGTCAGCGCGGCGGCGCGCTCGGCCGAAGTCCGCGCGCCCTGAAGCCAGCGGTCGAGATCGTCGGTCCGCCCCTTGGCAAGGCGGTTGTGCATGACGTCGAGACTGCCGGTAATGCCCTGAAGCAGATTGTTGAAGTCATGCGCGATGCCGCCGGTAAGCTGGCCCACCGCCTCCATTTTCTGGCTCTGGCGCAAGGCGTCTTCCATTGCACGCTGCTCGGTGATGTCGCGGCCGATGGCGTGGATGCGGCCGTTGTCCGGCACGGCCGTCCAGGCCAGCAGCCGGTATTCGCCGTCCTTGGTGCAATAGCGGTTCTCGAAGGCCAGCGTGTTGGAACCGCCCGCCAGCTTGCCGATTTCCAGGGCGGTCGGCTCGATGTCGTCAGGATGGACGAACCGGGCAATCGGCTGTCCCAGCATGTCCTGCTCCCGCCAGCCCAGCACGCGCTCGGCCGAGGGATTTACCGCCCTGATGATCCCGGCGTAATCGGCCACCATCATCAAATCGCGGCTGATCGTCCACAAACGGTCGCGGTCTTGCGCATAAGCAGCTTCGGCGCGCTTCTGCGCCTCGATCTCGGTATTCGTGCCCACCCATGCGGTGATCTCGCCATGGGCATCGTGCAGCGGCAGCGCGCGGGCGAGGTGCCAGCGGTACAAGGCCCGGGAATCGCGCAGGCGCAATTCGGCTTCGTAGATCCGCCCGGTCGCGAGCGAGGCGGCCCACTTGCGCGCCGCTCTTAACCGGTCTTCGGGGTGGACGATCCGTGACCACCGGCTGTCCTTCAGACTGCCGTGCGGAAGGCCGGTATAGCTGTAAAGCCGGTCGTTGAACCAGTCGAGCCGCCCGTCGGCGCGCGCGGTCCAGACCTGATTGGGCATGTTCTGGGCAAGCGTGCTGAACTGCGCCTCGCTTTTTTCGAGTGCGCGCTGGATGCGGCGGCGGTCGGTCACGTCCTGCACCACGCCGATCATTTGCGCAGGGCGGCCGTCCGCGTCGAATTCGAAACTGGCCTTGCGGGCGATCACGCGCTCCTCGCCATTGTCGGGACGGCGAATGCGGTATTCGACATCGAGAACGGCCTCGCCACTCTGGCGGCGCTTGCTGCTCGAAACGAGTTCGCTGTCCTCACCGATGACCAGATCCTCGATGGCGCGGGTCGAGTGGGATATTTCCGGGGCGATGCCGAAGATCCGCCAGAATTCCGCGGTTCCGTCGATCGTGTCGCGCTGGATGTCGATCGAGAACAGGCCCACGCCGCCCGCCGCCTGTGCGCGCGCCAGCCGCTCCTCGCTGAGGTTGAGCGCTTCCTGCGCGCGGTATTCCTGGGTCCGGTCGCGCAGCAGTTTGACGAAGCCGATGGCGCACCCGGTCTTGCTGCGCAGGGGCATCAGTTCGCTGAGGCCCCAGAAGGGCTCGTGGGACTTGCGCAAATGCCAGCGGGCCTCATGGGCACGGCCGGTTTCCAGCGCCTGCGCCCGCATCGCGGCGGGCAGGCCGGCGTCGCGGTCCTGGGCGGTGAAGATCAGCTCCATCGGCTGGCCGAGCATTTCCGCCTCGCTCCAGCCGAGGATCGCCGTGGCGCCCGCATTCCACAGCGTGACCCTCCCGTCGAGATCGGCGGCGATGATGCCGTAGTCGCTTGCGCTGTCGAGGATCTGGCGGTTGTAGGCCTCGCGCTCACGCAAAAGGTCTTCGGCGCCGACGCGCTGGACATGGGCCCAGGACCGGTCCGTGACCTCGCGGATCACGCCCAGCTCGTAATCGGTCCAGTCGCGGGGCTTGCGGTCGTGAATGGCCATCAGTGCGGCCAGCCGGCCTTCCTTGACCAGCGGCATGCAGATGGTGGCGGCAATGCCGATATCCTGGAATGTCCGCGCCGCGGCGGAGGGCAGTTCGCGGGCATTGTCCCTGACGATCAACGGTCGTCCGGCGCCCAGTTCCCGCACTGCCAGCGCGCCGAAATCGGCAAGGCTGTAGTGCCCGACGATGGAGGGCGATCCCGGGGCGTGCCAGTCGCCCCGGATCGTGAAGCCGTCCGCATCCGCGTCCATGTCGGCATAGGCGCAGCTAGAGACGCCAAGGTGTTCGGCGGTAAGGCGGCTGGTGATGGCGAGAATGCGGTCGGCGCTGCGGCAGTCCGACACCGCGCGGCCCAGTTCGTCAAGGAAACGCAGGCGCGTTTCGCTTTCCTCCAGCGCCTGGCGCGCGTGATAGGCCTCGGTGATTTCCACCACCACGGCGATCACGCCGCCGGGCTTGCCGTCGTCACCCGGCACGGGGGAGTAGTCCAGGTTCATCCACACATGCTCGGGCGCGCCGTCGCGGTGGAGGACCAGTTCGTGGTCGCGGTAGCTGAGCGTGCCGCCGGACAGGCCGACTTTCATCACGTTATCGTTGAAATCGGCCACTTCCTCCCAGCCATCGCGGACATTGGAACCCAGCAACCGGCTGTCGCGACCACCGGCGAAGCGGGAATAGGCGTCGTTGTAGATCATCACGCCCTGCTCGCCCCAAAGGAGTACCAGCGGCACCGGGGAGGGCAGCATGAAACCGACCGTGTGCTTCAGGCTGATCGGCCACCCGGTGATGGGTCCGATCGCGGTCGAGGCCCAGTCATGCGCTGCGATCCGGCGCGCGAGTTCGCCGTCGTGAGACAGGAACCCCTCGCCAGTCTCTGCCCGTAACGCCAACGACCCTTACTCCTTTGCGGGTCCCCGAATTTTATCCGCGTGCATGCCTTGGGGATGCCTTGCAAAACACGCCATGACAGGGCGGGTTCCCGCATGGGAGCGGGCATCAGCTAAATCGGCTGACAACGGCGCAACTGTTTGATGGCGTTCGCCCGCACGGTCGCATATGTCCAAGCGATCTCGTCCAGGACCACGTGGGAATCGCAATGGCTTTGGTAAAGAAATCCGCGCTCGGCACCCGGTCTCCGGTCCGCAAGGCCGCTGCCGAGGAAAAGCCGCTGACGGCGCCCGCGAAACGTCCGGTACGCGGCGGGCGGGGCCGTTCCGCGAACGCGGCGGAACGGATCGACCAGTCCACGCAGGAACTCGCCAGCGGCCTTGCCGAAGCCGCCGCCGCCGCCGCCGAGCTTCAGCGCGCGGTCGATCAGATTTCGAGCGCTTCGGAAGAGGCGGCCGGCGCCGCACAGGAATCGCTGGGCCTCATTACCGCCCTGCGTGCCGACTTCCGCGAGGCGAGCGACCGCGCGGCGGCCTCGCAGCGCCAGACCGAGTTCGTGCAGGCCGGTTTCGGAGAGGCATCGGCGCAGATCGAAACCTCCGCCGCCGCCATCACGCTCAATGCACGCCGCCAGCTGGTTTCGGTGGGCGTGATGGCGAAACTGGAGCAGGCGGCGGGCACTATCGTTGCCATCGGCCGCGCGGTGGGCGACATTTCCGAGCAGACCGGCATGCTGGCGCTCAACGCCTCGATCGAGGCCGCGCGGGCGGGTGATGGCGGGCGCGGCTTTGCCATCATCGCCGACGAAGTGCGCGAGCTTGCCGACCGGTCCGAAAGCAGCGCGTCCGACATCCAGACGCTGGCGGCCGATATCGCCGCCGCCATCCGCGCCGTTGCCGACCGTGTCCGCGCGGCTGCCGCCAATGCCAGCGGCGAAGCGGAAGGAAGCCAGTCGCTGATCGCCTCGCTCGACGCTGCGCGCGAGGAATTGACCACCCTTGCTGAAGGCGCGCAGGCCATCGCCGCCGCTGCCGGTGAGGCCGATCTGGCCGCGAACGAGGCGGAGCAGGGCGCCGAGCAGATCGCCAGCGCGGCGGAAGAACAGTCGGCAGCAGCGGCCGAGGCGCGGCAGGCCATCGAACAGCAGGCCACCTCGCTTGAGGAGAGCCAGCAGACGGCCGAAGCGCTGGGGGGGCTCACCATTCTGCTCACCGACAGCACCAATGGCGGGATGGCCGTCGAGCAAGTCGGCGTGGCGGCCGAGGAACTCTCGGCAACGGTGCAGGAGCTTTCGGGCGCCTCTGGCCAGATCCTTGTCGCCATCGAGCAGATCGCGCGCGGCGCGCAGATCCAGGGCGCGGCAACGATGCAGGCCAGCGCGGCGATGGGCCAGATCGAGACGTCGGCAATGGCAGCGCAGGAACGCGCGCAGTTCGCAGTCGAAAAGATCATTGGGATTGTCGAAACCACCGAGGAGGCCAGCCGCCGCATCGCCGCGCTCGTGGCCGGGATGTCCGGCGTGGTGGAGGAAATGCGCACGGTTCTGGTCGCGCTTGGCGATGTGGGCGATACCGGCCGCCGCATCGAGAAAATCGGAGACGCGCTGGCGCTGATAGCGCTCCAGACCAATATGCTGGCGGTGAGCGGCGCGGTCGAGGCAACCCGCGCCGGTGAGGCGGGCGCCGGGTTCGCCACAGTCACGGCCGATATCCGCAAGCTGGCGCGCGAAGCCACGACCAATGCCGAGGACGTCAAGGACGCAGTGCGGAGCATTCAGGATCAACTGGCGACAGTCCGCCGCGATCTTGATCTGATTGCCAGCTCCGGCGAAACCGAGGCGGGGCGCAATCAGGCGACGGTAGAACGGTTCGCGGGGATGACCGGCAGCCTTGCCGAAACCGCGCGCAACAACACCACGATCCGCGACGGCGCCGATGCGATCCTGCGCTCGGTGCGCGAAATCCGTAGCGGGAGCGAGCAGATCGCGCAGGCCGCCGAACTGTCCGCAGGTGCGGCGCGAGAGGCAGGGGTCGCCGCACGCCAGCAGGCGCAGGGCGCGGAAGATCTTGCGGCTGCCATCGAGGATATTGCCGCGCTCGCCGTTTCATTGACCGGCTCAGTTTCGCCTGCAGGGAAGGGCTGAGGCGGTGACGGCGCCCGCCGCCGCGACAGGGCAAGCGCTGCTTGTCTTCACGTCGGGCGGCACCCGCATGGCTATCGACGCGGCGCGCGTGCGCGAAGTTGCCGCGCTGCCGCGGATAACCGTGGTTCCGCAAGCCGCCGCCTGCCTTGTCGGTGTCGCCCGCTTTCGCAGTCAGGTGCTTCCGGTGGTGTCTGCTGCCAGACTGGTGGATGGCCGCGATGCGCCGGCCCGGCAAGCCCTCCTCTTGGGCGGCGAGCGGCCTTGTGCGCTTGCGATCGACAAAGTGATCGGGCTGGTCACGGGCGGCGAAGTCCGTGCGTCCGATTTCGAAGCCCTGCTGGCAGAGGCCTTTCCGGTCGGCGAACGTAGCGCCGGGATCAAGGCAGCGGCCAGCACGCCCGCCGTCGCGCCAAATGCCGCAGACTTCCGTGACGATGAGGCGTTGCTGCTGGTCATGGAAGTCGGCCGCCAGCATTTCGCGCTGCCGCTCGACCAGATCGAGGAAGTATGCCTGCCCGCCGACGATGTGGCCGCGCTTCCGCAAGCCATCGGAGCGGCGCTGGGCACGATGGCCTATCGCGGCGGGCTGCTGCCGTTGCTCTCGCTGGCCGGATTGCTGGCGATGGATGCGCCGCTCACGGAAAATGCCCGCGTGGTCGTGGTGCGGATCGGCGGCACACGGGTAGGGCTGGTGGTGGACCGGCTACGCCATGTGCTGCGCACGCCGAAGGCGCGGATCGATCCGGTGCCGGTGGCGCTGGTAAGGGGCGAGGCGGAAGCGGTGGTGCAGGCGATCTGCCGCCCGCCAGAAGGAGGGCGTCTGGTTTCCGTGCTCGATGCCGCACACTTGCTGCCGGAGGACGTGACCGCGCGGATGCGCGCCGTCATGACTGCACCGGAACGGGCGGATGCGGCGGCGCCGGACAGAGCCGAGGCGCAGGGGCAGACGTTCCTGTCGTTCCGCGCAGGGGCGCACCGGCTTGCGGTTCCCGCCGTGGCGGTGGACGCCGTTGCCAGAGCCCCGCGCGCGATTTCGGCGATCCCCGAGGCGCCGTCATGGCTGCGCGGCGTCGCCAACTTGCGCGGCGAAGCGGTGCCGGTGATCGACCTTGCGGAGCGACTGGACAGGGCGGCCGAGGCCGGTGATCGGCAGCGGCTGATCGTCGCCTCGCACGGGGGCAGCCGCGCGGCATTTCTGGTCGAGGAAATCTACGGGATGGTTCGCCTCTCGGCAGAGGCAGCCGCCACGGCAGTCCCCACCGGAGGGCGGGCCGATGAGACGTTCGAAGGTTTCGCGGCACTTGAGGATGCGCCAGGGGATGGCCCAGCGGAGAGTAGTGCCGGGATGGCGCTGCTGGTATCCCCGTTTGCGCTGATCGACGCGGCCGCGCGGGACTTGCTGGCGGCCGCGACGCGGAAAGCGGGTGCGGCGTGACGGACACGCGGCTGCTGGTCGTCGACGATTCCGCGCTCATGCGCAAATTGCTGGTCGAGATATTTTCCGGCCACGGCTTCGAAGTGGCCGTGGCGCGTAGCGCGGCCGAGGCGCTGGCGATGCTGGGCACTTTCCTCCCGGATGTCGTGACGCTCGATGTCCACATGCCGGACATGGACGGGCTGGCTTGCCTGGACCGGATCATGGTCGAACACCCCTGCCCGGTGGTCATGGTTTCCGCCCTGACTGCGGAAGGCGCGGACGAGACGCTGGAAGCGCTGTCGCTCGGCGCGGTGGATTTCATCGCCAAGCCCAGCGGCCCGATCTCGCTGGAGATCGACCGGATCGCCGAGGCCCTTGTCGAAAAGGTACGCATGGCGGCAGGCGCGCGGATACCGCGATCGCGGCGCCTCACGGAACGCGTGCGGGCACGGATATCGCGGGTGGCGGACCAGCCCCGCGCGCGGTCGGCAGGGAAGAAGCAGCGTTTGGCGGACGATCCGCTGACGGGCGTGGCCGCCGTGCTGGTGGGCGTCTCCACCGGCGGGCCGCCCGCGCTCGATGCGCTGCTCCAGCCGCTGCCTGCGGATTTCCCCTGGCCGATCGTCATCGCGCAGCACATGCCGGCCAGCTTTACCGGAGCACTTGCGCGGCGGCTTGACCGTCAATGTGCCTTGTCGGTCCGCGAAGTATCGGCGGCCACGCCGCTGGAGCCGGGCACAGCCTATATCGGGCGGGGCGATGCCGATCTGATCATGTCGCGCCGCTTCGGGGACGTAGTGGCGCTTTCGGCGCCTGCCCGCGCCGACCTGCCATGGCATCCGAGCGCCGACCGACTGGTGGACAGCGCCTGCGAGGTCATCGGGGCCGAGGCGCTGGTGGGCGTGTTGATGACCGGCATGGGAACCGACGGCGCGCGGGCGATGGCGCGCATGCGGCAGCAGGGCGGCCATGTCATCGCGCAGGATGCGGAAACGGCGGTGGTCTGGGGCATGCCGGGCGCGCTGGTGGCAATGGACGGGGCGGATCTGGTGCTGCCGCTGGAAAGCATCGCCGGGCAGCTCTGCGATTGGGCACGGACGTGATCGGCGCGCCAAGGGAGCCCCGGCCGGATATGCCGCCCACCGATGAGGACATCGCGCAGGTCAGCACGCTGCTCTACATGTGGACCGGAATGGTCTTCAGCGAGAAGAAGGCCTACTATATCGAGCGGCGGCTGATCGAGCGCATCCGGCGCACCGGCAGCGCTGACATGCGCACCTATTTCGGCCGCCTGATGGGCGACGAGGCGGAGCGTCAGGCGCTCATCAACGCGGTGACCATCAACGAATCCTATTTCTACCGCGAAGATAACCAGTTCGCCGCGCTCGCCAATGCGATCCTGCCCGAACTGGCAGCCACGAAAGCGCCGGGCGGGCGCATCCGCATCTGGTCGATGCCCTGCGCCCATGGCGAGGAAGCCTATTCGATCGCGATCTGGCTGCTGGAAAACTGGGCAATGGTCGATGCCTATCATGTCGAGATCGTGGGATCTGACATCGATACCCACGCGCTCGCCTCGGCGCGGGACGGGCACTATGGCAAGCGGGCGCTGGCGCGGCTGCCCGAAGCCGCGCGCGAGGCCTACTTCGAGCCCGAGCGGCACCATCAGCGGCGCATCATCAAGGATTTGCGCGAATCCGTACAGTTCACCCACGTCAATTTGGTGGACGCGGCGGCCGTGGCGTCGCAAGGGCGGTTCGACGTCATCCTGTGCCGGAACCTTCTGATATATTTCGACGAAATATCGCGGGCGAGCGCTGCGGGACACCTCTATAACGCGCTCCTGCCGCGCGGTTTCCTGTGTCTTGGGCATAGCGAATCGATGGCGCGGATCGACACGCGCTTCAATCTCGTTCGCCTTGACCACGCGATCGTATATCGTCGGCCGTGATGGACGAGCTGCTCGAACAATTTCTGATCGAGGGACGCGAACTTGTCGCCCAGGCGCATGGCGACCTCGCTTTGCTGTCGCGCGATCCGGCCAGATCCGAGGTGCTGTCCAGCCTGTTCCGCACGGTCCATACCCTGAAGGGATCGGTGGCCCTGTTCGACATGGGCCCGGCGGAACACCTGCTCCACACGGCCGAAACCCGGCTCGATCGCGCGCGCGGCGGGCGGATGGCGATGGGCGGGGACGATCTGGAGACGCTGGTCGCGGTGATCGACCAGCTTGACCGCTGGATCGACGAGATGGAGCACGGCGGCGCCCTCCCTGCGAACGCCGAAGCGCGCGCCGCCACTCTGGCGGAGAGCTTGCAGGACGATGAGGCGGAAGACGGCGAGCGGCCGTCTGAAACCGAGTCCGAAACCGGGCCGTCGGAAACAGCCGATGCGCCCGATTGGCTCGGGGCGATGCTGGCGGACAGCAGGTTTCGGGATCTGGACGGCGCCGCAACCGCGTTTCGCTATATTCCCGATTCCGAATGCTTCTTTCGGGGAGAGGATCCGCTGGCACTCGTGGCGGGAGTCCCCGATCTTCTGGCCATCGATGTGGTTCGCAGCACCGAAACGCCGGAAATCGCCGACATCGAGCCCTTCAAGTGCGTTATGGGCATTCTTGGTGTCTCCAGGGGCACGCTCAAGGCCGTTCAGGGCGCGTTCCGGATGGTCCCGGATCAAGTCTCTTTCGCCCAGATCGCGCGGCCGTCCGGCTCCGCGCTGACGGAGGCTCTGGCCGAAACGCTGGCAAGCACTTCGGCGGACCGGGCGACCATGCTGCGGGTTCCGGCGGACAAGCTGGACACGTTGGCGGCGGAAGTCAGGGAACTTGCGGTTGCCATGCACGGCCTTGAAGGCGTGACCCGGCAGGCTCAGCAGGTCGACCGGGCGCTGGCCGACGAACTGCGGCGGATCCAGAGCGGCCTGGCGCGCGCGGTCGGCACGCTTGCGGCCACGGTGGCCGACGTGCGCCTTGTGCCGCTGCAACCGGTGCTCCGGCGTTTGCCCCGGCTCGCGCGCGAACTGGCCTCTGCGCTTGACAAGAACGTCGCGTTCGAGCTGTCGGGCGACGGGATCGAGGTGGACAAGCAGATCGCCGAGGGCCTGTTTGAACCGCTGCTCCACCTTGTCCGCAACGCGATCGACCACGGTATCGAAACCCCGCAAGTACGTCTTCGCAGCGGCAAGCCCGCGCAAGGCAAAGTGGCACTGGAACTTGCGCGGCGGGGGGATAGGCTGGTGGCCACGCTCGTCGATGACGGGGCGGGCATCGATCCGGTCACGATCCGAAAAGCTGCGGTCGCCAAGGGCATAATCGCTGCGGAAACGGCCGAAAACCTTGGCGAGCGGCAGGTGCTTCGGCTGATCTTCGCGCCGGGATTTTCCACCAGCGAAGTGGTGACCGACGTGTCGGGGCGGGGCGTCGGCATGGATGCCGTGCAACGCGCGGTAGAGCGGCTTCAGGGCACCATCGATATCGAAAGCGAACCCGGGCAGGGTACCCGGCTGACGATCCAACTTCCACTCAATGCCATTGTGACGCGCCTGCTCACCGTCTCGGTGGCGGGCGAGCGCTATGGTCTGCGAATGGACCAGATCGTCGAGACGCTGCGTCTCGATGCCACCGAGATCCAGGCGCTGGGGCAGGGCAATGCCTGCATCATACGCGACCGCACAGTGCCGGTCGTGGCGTTGGCCGCCTTGCTCGGGCATGACGAGATAGTCTCGCCGGTGGCGCGTCTGGTGGTGACAGATGCCGGCGGGGAGCCGATGGCGCTTCGGGTCGATGCGCTGGGGGACCGGCTAGATGCGCCTGTGCGCGAACGCAGCGGCCTGCTTTCCGCGCTTCCGGCGGTGGGCGGAACCACGGTTCACTCGGACGGCACTGTGCTGCTGGTGCTCGATTTGCCGGAGCTGCTGGCATGAGCGTGGTAGTCGATGGCCCGGCGATCCGGCTTGTTGGGCACTGTCCCGTCGAAGATGCGGAGCCCTTGCTGGTGGCCTTGCAGGAAGGTGCTGGGCGCGTGGTCCATCTGGGTGAATTGGAAGGCGCCCATTTTGCGGTAGCGCAGATCCTGCTGCTATGTTGCCCCGCGCTTGAGGGCTTTCCGAAGGATCTTTTTCTGAAGAACCTCGTTCTGCCCATTCTCGGGGTTTCAGCTTCCGAACAAATCAATGCCGGCCCCTAATCGGGCGGGATATAGACCGAAATAGTCAGCTGAATTTATAAAAGGAGGAGTCGCAAGTGTCGGTGAATGTGATGATTGTCGATGACAGCAAATTGGCGCGGATCGTGGCGGCCAAGGCGCTCGGGAAACTTCAGCCCGATTGGCAGAAAGTGGAGGCGGGCAGCGCGGCACAGGCGCTGGAACTGCTCGAAACGGAAAAAGTCGATGTCGCTCTGGTCGATTTCAACATGAGCGAGAAGAACGGTCTGGAACTCGCGGCCGAGTTGCGCGCTATGAGGCCTGACATGCCGATTGCGATCATCACAGCCAACATCCAGGACGAGATCATCTCTCAGGCCCGCGAAGTGGGCGCTGCCTTTATCGCCAAGCCGGTTACCAGTGAGGCGTTGTCCGGCTTCGTGTCCGGAGCAGCGCTGAAGCTGAGAACGGCCAAGGCATGACACCTGAGCAGGTTGAACTCTCTGAACTCGAACGCGATGCCTTGACGGAGATCGTCAACATCGGCGTCAGCCGGGCGGCGTCCAGCCTGCGCAAGATGATCGGGGATCAGGTCCTGCTTTCGGTCCCGTCGATCGAAGTGGTGAGCCAGAGCCGGGCGGCGCGCCTCATCAGCGAGCGGGAGGTGGTGGATCTTGTCGCGGTCCGGCAGGATTTTTCCGGGCCGTTTTCAGGCCGGGCCCTGCTGATCTTCCCCGAAACCAACAGTCTCGAACTGGTCCGCGCCGTCACCGGCGGTGAACTCAGCGCCGAGGAAGTGCTGGAGATGGAGCACGAGGCGCTGGCGGAAACCGGCAATGTCATCCTGAACTCCTGCCTTGCCACGATGGCCAACATGCTGCGCCGCTCGCTGACGATGACGATCCCGGAAGTGCTGCGCGGCAATGGCGCCATGCTGTTCGAGGTCGACGAACGCGGCGGCAATGGCGGATTGGTGCTGTTCCTCTATATCGACTTTGCAGTGCGGATGCGGGACATCCGAGGCTATATCGCGATGCTGATGGACATTCCCTCGCTGGCGACATTGAAGGAACTGCTTGACGAATTCATCGCGGGCGTCGTTGGCGACGATGCCTGAACCTAGGGAATCCCTGAATCAGGATCAGCTGCGCGCGGTGCTTGCGGCAGCGGGCGCCAGCGGTTCCTGGGATTGGGATATCGTCGGCGAGCGGCTCTACGTCGACTATCGTTTTGCCGAATTGTACGCGTTGCCCGGCGACGACTTGTCCGCCGGGTTCGAGACTTCGGCTTTCTTTCGCGCCATCCATCCCGAAGACCGCCCACGTATCCGCATTGCCGTAGCCGGGATGCTGGCGGGGGCCGCGCTGTTCTCCAAGGAATTCCGTGTCATCTCCCCATCGGGCGCGGTGCTGTGGATGCATGGGCGCGGGCAGAGCCATCTGGATGATGACGATCAGCCCGTCCGCTTCACCGGCCTGCTGGTGGATGTCACCGAGCGCAAGCGCACCGAGGAGCGGCTGCGCATCGCCCAGAGCGCGGGCGGGGTCGGCACGTTCGAATATAGCGATGGGTTCGCCACGGTTTCGGTTTCCAGCGAGTTTTGCAGGCTGCTGGGCCTGCACCCGGCCGATCGGCTGCCGGTGCGAACCATCAATGCAGTGCTGTGCGAGGGTGAGCCGCTGCTCATCCCCGAGGGCAGTCAGGCTGCCCCGCCGGACAGTCTGGGCGGCGAGTTTCAGGTCTGCCGGGGGGAAGACCGCGAACGGCGCTGGATCGCGCGGCGCGGCGAAGTCCTGCGCGATGCCGATGGTTCGGGTTACCGTCTCCTCGGAGTTATCTACGACGTCACCTATGCCAAGCTTCAGGAAGCGGCGCTGAGAGATCTCAACGACACTTTGGAGCACCGCGTCGCCATGGAAGTGGCCGAGCGCAGGCAGGCCGAAGAGGCGCTTCGCCAGGCCCAGAAAATGGAAGCGGTGGGGCAATTGACGGGCGGTATAGCCCACGATTTCAATAACCTGCTCACGATCATCATGGGCAGTGTGGACATGGCGATACGGCGGACCGAGTCCTCTGCAGACCCGCGCATTCGGCGCGCGCTGGACAATGCGATGAAAGGCGCCGAGCGCGCTGCCGCACTGACCCACAGGTTGCTCGCTTTTTCGCGCCGGCAGCCACTCGATCCGCGTGCGGTCAACGTACCCGAATTGCTGGCGGGCATGTCGGACTTGCTGCTGCGCACGATCACCGAAGCCATCGCAATCACCGTCGATGCATCCGACGAGATCTGGACGATCGAGGCCGATCCCCACCAGCTTGAAAACGCGCTCCTCAATCTGGCGGTGAATGCCCGCGATGCCATGCCCGAGGGTGGGGCTCTGCGCATCACGGCACGGAACCGCTCCCTGTCGGATACGGCTGCAGCGTCGCCGACCGATCCGGGCGGAGAAATTCCCGCCGGTGATTATGTGGCGATCGATGTCGTCGATACCGGCACCGGCATGGACGAGACGACATTGGGTCAGGTGTTCGATCCGTTCTTCACGACCAAGGAAGTCGGCAAGGGCACCGGCCTTGGACTGTCCATGGTCTACGGTTTTGCCAAGCAGTCGGGCGGCGGCATCCAGATCGCCTCGCGGCCCGGCGCGGGGACGTGCGTTTCGCTCTATCTGCCCCGCAGCATTGCCGAAGCGGAACAGTCCAGCGATCAGCTCATCGCCTCGGCCGAGATGGGAAGCCCATCCGAAACGATCCTGGTGGTGGAGGACGATGACGATGTGCGGGCCTATACAGTGGGTGCGTTGCGGGATCTTGGGTACGGCGTGATCGAGGCGCATGACGGCGCTTCGGCGCTTGGCATGCTGGCGCGGCACGAACAGCCGATCCGGCTGCTGATGACCGACGTGGTCATGCCGCGCATGTCGGGCAGCGAGCTGGCGTTTCTGGCACGCGAACGTCAGGCAGGGCTCGCGGTGCTGTTCACTTCGGGATATACCCGCGATGCGATCATGCACGGCGGGCGTCTCGACGAAGGAGTGGAGCTTCTGCCAAAGCCATTCACGATGAAGAACCTTGCTTCGAAGGTTCGCGAACTGCTCGACCGCTGACGCACACGCGTGGATAGGTGCCGACAAGGCGTAATATTCGCGATCTATCGGTGCGATATGTTCGCCGTTCGATTTTGAAAGATTCTGCTGCCTGGCGTTGTTCGAGTGTCCGCGACTTGCGCGTGATTGGGAACGCACTGAGCCGCGCTTAGTTTGTCTTTGATGACCCCGGAGGGGCATGTTTCAGGCCACCTACAATTGGAGCCGTGCATGACAAGCTTGCCGAGCCGGACCGGGCCGGGACGATCCGGTACATTGCCTCACAGCGCGTTTCGCGAGCGTTTTCTGGCAGTCCGCGCGCTGACGCTGGAACTGGTTGAGACATTGAACGAGGCCGACGCGGCTGCACAATCGATGCCCGATGCCTCGCCCGCCAAATGGCATCTTGCGCATACGACTTGGTTTTTCGAAACGTTCCTGTTGCGCGATCAGGTGCCGGGTTACCGGCTCTACGACGAGCGCTGGCCCTTCCTTTTTAACAGCTACTACGAGGCGGAAGGCGCAAGACTGCCGCGCCCCGAACGCGGCATGCTCACCCGCCCCACGCTTGCCGAAGTCGTCGACTATCGCCGCCGCGTTGACGCGGCGATGGTCGCGGTTCTGCCGCAGCTTGTCGAACGGCACGGTGATCTGCTGGAACTGGGCATCCAGCACGAGCAGCAGCATCAGGAACTGTTGCTGACGGATATCAAGCACCTGTTTGCGCTCAATCCGCTGGGGCCCGTCTATCGGGTGCAGAGCGGGAGCGAAGGGCCGGGCAGGGCGGCACCCATGCACTGGATCGAAGGCGCTCAGGGCCGCGTAGACGCCGGCTATGACGGACCGGATTTTGCCTTCGACAACGAACAGCCGAGGCATTCGACGTGGCTCGCCCCGCATGCTCTTGCAAGCCGTCCGGTAACCAACGGTGAGTGGATCGAGTTCATCCTCGACAAGGGGTACGAAACGGCCACGCTCTGGCTGTCGGACGGTCTCGATTGGGCTCGGCGCGAGGGGGTGGCGTCGCCGCTCTATTGGCGCGGGGAGGGGCGGGAATGGGAGCATTTCACGCTTTCCGGATGGTTGCCGGTCGATCATGAAAGCCCCGTCACACACATCTCGTTCTACGAGGCGGAGGCTTTTGCGGCGTGGGCGGGATGCCGCCTTCCCACCGAGCAGGAATGGGAAGCGGCTGCCCGCGATTATGATCCGGGGACAGGCGTTCAACTCGACCACGCCGCGCCCGTGATGCCGCGCGCCGAGCACGGGGCGGACCGGTTCACTTCGCTGTTTGGCAATGTCTGGGAATGGACCGGATCGGCCTACCGCCCATGGCCCGGCTTCCAGACGGCACCGGGCGCTGTCGGCGAATACAACGGCAAATTCATGTCCGGCCAGTTCGTGCTCAAGGGGGGCAGCTGCGCAACCCCGCGCGGTCATCTGCGCGCGTCCTATCGCAACTTCTTCCATCCCCACCAGCGCTGGCAATTCACGGGCCTGCGCCTTGCAAGGAGCATGTGACATGCATGCCCGTGATTTCGAATTCGCCCTTGCGGCCAGCGCCGCCGTTCCGCTTCCGCAGCCGGATAGGAAGGCCGATGACTGCGACCCCGCGTTCAGGAAGGACGTTCTTCACGGCCTTTCCCAGTCGCGCAAGGTGATCCCGGCCCGCTGGTTCTACGACCTGGAAGGCTCGCGCCTATTCGAGCAGATCACCGGCCTTGCCGACTACTATCCCACACGCGTCGAGACCGCCTTGCTCCGGCAGTGTGCGGCGCTGGTGGCGGCCCGGCTCGGGACGGCGCCGATGATTGTGGAGTTCGGCTCGGGCAGTTCGATCAAGACCCGGATGCTGCTGGATGCCATGCCGCAGGCGACGTACGTACCGATCGAGATCTGCGGCGCGTTTCTCGCGGAATCCTGCGCCGCGCTGGCCCGTGACTATCCCGAAGTCACGATCGTACCGATAGAGGCGAACTTCATGGATCCAGTTCGGCTCCCCCCAAGCCGGGACGGCGGGCCGGTGCTGGGCTTCTTTCCGGGCTCGACGATTGGCAATCTCCTGCCTTCGGCCGCCGTCGATCTGCTGCGAACGATGCGCGCCAGTCTGGGCGCAGGCAGCAATCTGCTTATCGGCATGGACGCCGTGAAATCCACGGATCGCCTGATCCGCGCCTATGACGACGATGAAGGCATTACCGCCCGCTTCAATCTCAACCTCCTGCACCGCATTAACCGGGAATTGCAGGGGACCATACCGGTCGGCGCGTTTCGCCACCGTGCCGTCTGGAACGCAGGCTGGACCCGGATCGAGATGCATCTTGAGGCGATGGATGC
This sequence comes from Novosphingobium sp. BL-S-32, assembly GCF_056857055.1. Taxonomy (NCBI): domain Bacteria; kingdom Pseudomonadati; phylum Pseudomonadota; class Alphaproteobacteria; order Sphingomonadales; family Sphingomonadaceae; genus Novosphingobium; species Novosphingobium sp. BL-S-32. The sequence continues at coordinate 1,112,500 of NZ_CM166477.1, forward strand.
CGTCAGCTTCGAAGTGGCGGGCGAGCCGTTCCGGCTTGACGAAGGCGAGACGATCCACACCGAGAACTGCCACAAGTACACACCGCAACAGATGCGGCTTCTGCTTCAGGCGGGCGGTTGGAACGAAACGCGGCTCTGGACGGACGGCAACGGAGACTACGCGCTGATCCTTGCCGAGGCCGTGCTCGATGAATGCGGCCCCTGACCGGCAACGCCCGCATTCGGCGTCCAACTACGGAGTACTCTGGGGGCAAAACTACCCATCTTCTGCGTGATCAAACGTTGCTATCGTCCGCGCAATCAGGTCGGGCAAGATGCTGTATTACCATGTAAATTTACGGACTAACGCGCGGCTCCACTTTAGATCCTATTCCCCGAATGTCGGTTTTGGCTCCGATAATGTCGGAAGCGCCGATGCCGATGCAGTTCCATCCGACGTAGGTATTCAACTGCGGGACGGACGCGGGTTCTCCCGGTCAAGCGGAAGGAAACGAAAATGGCGACGATCACGACAACGGACGGCACCGAGATTTTCTACAAGGATTGGGGCCGCAAGGATGCTCAGCCCCTGTTCTTCCACCATGGCTGGCCGCTCAGCGCGGACGATTGGGACAGCCAGATGATGTTCTTTCTCGCGAAGGGATATCGGGTGATCGCCCACGATCGCCGGGGTCATGGCCGCTCCAGCCAGACCTCTGATGGCCATGACATGGATACTTATGCTGCGGACGCCTTCGCGGTGGTCGAAGAGCTGGGCCTGACCAATGCGATCCACATCGGCCATTCGACCGGCGGTGGCGAGGTGACCCGCTATGTCGCGAAATATGGGAAGGGCCGCGTGGCTAAGGCCGTGCTGATCAGTGCAATCCCACCGACCTTCATGCAGTCCGAACGCAATCCCGATGGCGTTCCCAAGGAAGTGGTCGACGGCATTCGCGACGGCACTGCGTACCATCGTTCGCAATTCTATCAGGATATCACGATCCCGTTCTACGGCTTCAACCGCGAGGGCGCGGCGGTGTCGCAGGGCATCCGCGACAACTGGTGGCGGCAGGGCATGATGGGCGCTGCGATCGCGCAGTGGGAATGCGTGCGCGTTCTGTCCGAGACCGAGTTCTACGACGATCTCGCGGTGATCGACGTACCGGTGCTCGTGATGCACGGAGAGGACGATCAGATCTGCCCGTTCACCACCACCGGCGCTCGCTCGGTCAAGCTGCTGAAGCACGGCAAGCTGATTTCCTATCCCGGTTTCCCGCATGGCATGCCGACCACGCATGCCGATGTGATCAACCGGGATCTTCTGGAATTCATCCAAAGCTGAAACGAGCCGCCGTTGAAGCGGTGACCGTCATGGGGGCGAGAGCGGGATGCCGCGCTCGTCCCCATGTCATGAGATGGATTCAGGGATTTCCAAACCAGCGGGAGAGGGCGGGCGCCATACAGTCTCCATCGACCGCGTCATCACTCGCCCACGCGACGAAACCGTCCGGCCGCACCAAAAGAGCGCTCAGGCCAAAGCGATCCCTCGCATCGGCAGCCACATAGTCGATCCGCCCGGACCACTGACCGGCAAGTGCCTGAAGCGACCCGCATGCTCCGAAATCCAGAAGCAGCCCTAGTCCATTGCGGAGGCGTTCGTTCAGCCGGGTACCATCACTCAATGCGAAGTCAGGCGCGCTGCGGCCGACAAGCGGATGGTCCTCTGCGAGATCGTAGCGAAGTCCGGTGCCCCAGACACGCTCGGCAAAATAGGTGGCGCCGTCGCCGGTCTCCATCAGGCCCCGGATGATCGCCTCGAGTGCCCGCGAACTCGGGCTGGGCCGCATAAGGGCGACTTGCGCGCGCGACCAGTCGAGAATGCGTTCGCCCTCGGGCTGCCGCTCTTGCGCATAAGTGTCCAGCAGGTCCAGCGGTACGTCGCCCCGGACAGTGGCGGCAAGCTTCCAGCCAAGGTTCATCGCGTCGCCCAGCCCCAGATTGAGGCCCTGTCCGCCCAGAGGTGAGTGCACATGGGCGGCATCGCCCGCCAGCAGTACCCGGCCTTTGCGATAGTCGGCCGCCTGGCAGGCGCGGTCCGTCCAGGTGGTGACCAGTTCAAGCGCCGCCACCGTGGCATCCGTGCCGGAGATTCGGCGCAGCACCGCTTCGACGTGCTCCCGCGTGATAGGCTGGGCGCGATGGCAGGCTCCGCCGTCAAAATCGACCATCGCGATCGTACCGGGCGGCGCGCAAGTATACATGCCCGTCGCCGTGTAGTGGCGGCCGGGACGGAGCTTCTCGGGATCTGCCAGTTCTACTTGTGCGGAATAGCCGGTGAATTCCGGCTCCGTGCCGGCAAACGCGATGCCCGCGATCTTGCGGACCGTGCTTCGCCCGCTATCGCATCCGACGAGCCAGCGGCTATGAAAACTCTCGGTGCCCGCGCGGACGGTAATGTTCTCGTCCGACTGATCGAAGCTTTGGACGCCGCAGCCGCGCCGGATTTCAGCCCCAAGGGCGATGGCGCGCTCGGCCAGTACGGCCTCGATGCTCTCGATGTCGACCGCAATAGTGCTGAGCGGGCCGGGCAGGCGATATGGCCGTTGGCTTGCGTCGACCTGATCCTTGAAGAACTGGATCCCTGCGAAGTGACCGCCGGGCGTGCGGGGTTGCTGCATCCAGTGGGCAGCGGCCGGTGTACCGCGATCGACCATGCGCGCCTCGATCGCGGCGAGAAGCCCCCGGCGATCGAGGCTTTCGATACTGGGCACGGACAGACCACGCAGCCCGAACGGCAGGCGCTTGAGCGGTGAGCCCGCGTCATGCGCCTGTTCCAGCACCAGTACCGAGCATCCGAAGAGTCGCAGTTCACAGGCAAGAAACAGGCCGACGGGACCGGCCCCGGCAATGATGACATCGTAAAGCTGCGAATGGGATACGGACATGAAATACTCCTATGTCGATGTTCGACCGGAGCGTTTCCCGAATCCGAAACCCGCGCGGACGAACGGTCGGACGGCCAGATGGCATCCGAGGTTCGTCGCGGGAATCTCAAGCACGAGGCCAAAGACCAGAGCTTTCGTTACCGAAAGGACTTGGGCTTACCAGACCAAGTCTGCCTTTTCCGACGCGATCCATCTAGCTTTGGCGCGCTCGATTGGCAACGGCGCATCGATGTCAGCGTGTGAATGGCGGTTTTTCGAGGTTATGGGCTCAACCTCGATTCCGTATGAACATCGGGGCTTATCCCAATGTACATTACAAGACGCCAATCTGCGGGCCTCCGCAACGAAACTGTCACACGTCATCCATAGCGGCGGTCGCACGCCATGGCGGCGTGGGGAAAACACACAAGATGACCAGCAAGACCGGGGCGCATTTGCGCCTTTTCGGCGCGAGCCTGCTCGCCCTCTCGATTCCGATGCTTTCCGGTGTCGCCAGGGCGGAGACGGCGGCCAAACCTCCCGTGGGCGACGAAGACCAGACGTCGGCGAAGAGCGACCTTGCCGAGGGCTCCGACATTCTCGTGACCTCCACGCGCGCCAACGAAATCGCGCCCGTCACGGCGTCCTTGCAGACAACGCAGCCGCAATCGATCGTCTCGCGCTCGTTCATCGAAGACTCGCTTCCTGCCACGGCCGACTTCAACCAGATCGCCCTGATCTCGCCCAGCGTCTCCAACTACGGCGCCGCCAACGGCGTGGGCCTCTCGGAATCCAAGGCCCAGATCCGCGGCTTCCAGGACGGCGAATACAACATCACTTATGACGGCGTGCCGTTCGGCGACACCAACGATCCGACACACCATTCGAACACGTTCTTCCCGTCGAACACCGTCGAAACGCTGGTGGTCGATCGCGGTCCTGGCAATGCCAGCCAGCTTGGCCAGGCAACGTTCGGCGGCAATCTCAACATGTTCTCACGCGCCACACGAGAAGACCCGAGCGTCGAAATGAAGGGCAGCTATGGCAGCTACAACACATGGCTGCTGCGCGGCGTCGTCCAGAGCGGCGCGATCAAGCAGTTGGGCGGCGCGGAAGTCGTGCTGAGCGCCCAGCACATCGGCTCCGACGGCGCGCGTACTTACAGCCCGTTCAAGTCCAACAACCTGTTTGGCAAGATCATGATCCCGATCGGGCCGGACGCTAAGCTAACCATCCTTGGCACCTATAACGAAAACGACTTCAACCAACCCGACAAGGACGGGGCGACGCAGTCCCAGATCGCGCAGTTCGGCAAGTATTTCAGCCTCAACAACGATCCGAATTCGCAGACTTATTGGGGGTACAACCATACCCACAAGACCACCGATTTCGAGATCGTGAAGTTCGAAGCGAACCTTTCGTCCTTCGCGACCTTCGACGATCGCGCCTATACTTACAGCTATGACAACGAAACGCTGAGCGGCAACGACGTAACGCTCTACGCGACGGCGAGCGCGGCCGATATCGCCAAGGCCAACATGGTTACGCTAACCCCGGGCGGTGCGAAAACCTTCGGCGTTCCTGGCTATACCAAGACCAACCAGTACCGGATGTACGGCAATATCGCGAAGACCCGCGTCGATTTCGGATTCGGTGCGATCACGGCGGGTGCATGGCTCGAATGGTCGGACACCTATCGCCAGCAGCGCGACGTTGACCTGATCACCGGCGGCCCGAACTTCGTCGAGAAGGCAGTCAAGGACCCCGTAACCGGCATTGCAACGCCTGCGAACATCAAGTTCGATCAGAATTCGAACACCAACCACACCGAGGTCTTCACCGAACTCGAACTGCGGCCGATCGCGGGTCTGAAGATTACGCCTGGCTTCAAGCACGTCAATTTCAACCGCCGGATCGATGCGGATTACAACCAGACGACCCGCTATCCGCAGAAGCTCAGCAACACCTATACGGTCGATCTGCCGTTCGCGACGGTCAACTATGAGGTGACGTCGCAGCTTTCGGTCTACGGCCAATATGCGCGCGGTTTCCTTGCGCCGCCGCTGAGCTATCTCTACGTCGCGGACCCCAGCCTCTCGACGCTCAAGCCCGAGCGTTCGACCAACTATCAGGCCGGCGCGGTCTATCACGGCCATAGCCTCAGCATCGACGCCGATGTCTACAAGATCGACTTCACCAACAAGTTCGCGCAAGACCTGACCGCACCGGCCAGCGAAGGCGTGGTCTACTTCAACCAGGGCGCCGTACAGTACAAGGGCGTCGAAGGTCAGATCACTTACGCGTTCGACCATGGCATCGCGGTCTTTGCCAACGCTTCGCGCAACTATGCCAAGACCAACAATCCTGACGAACCACGCATGCAAGTTGCCAATGCGCCCGAATATACGGCGGCGGCAGGCGTGCTCTACAAACAGGGTCCGATCCGCTTCTCGCTGATCGACAAGTATATCGGACGCCAGTGGTTCGCCGAAGGCGAGCCGGATGCCTACAAGAGCAATGGCTACAACACCGCGATCCTCTCGGCTCGCTACGATATCGGGCCGGTCCGGATCGGTCTGGAGGTCAACAACCTGTTCAACGCGCGGCCTGTCACCAACATCAGCCCGGGCAAGACGGCGCTGTTCGACCAGTATTACTACCAGACCGGACGCGCCTTCACTGGCGACGTCACGCTGACGTTCTGACAATTGCGTTCGGGGGCGCTGCCGTGGGCTTTGCTTACGCGGCGTTCCCGAATGCACGGCTCCTCAGGAGTTGCGGGTTACTCGAGGCAGTGTGAGAGTAACCCGCAGGCCGCCGGGTTCGCTCCCGATGGCGATGTCTCCGCCATGCGCCGCCGCAACCGCCGCGACAAGACTGAGCCCCAGGCCATTGCCCGGCGTCGTTCGGCTCGCCTCGCTGCGGAAGAAGCGTTGGGTAAGGCGGGTTCGGTCGGCGGGCGATACGCCCGGTCCGTCGTCCGCGACGATGAGCCGGGCTTGCCCTTCGCTCGCCTCCAGTGTCAGCGTGATCCGTGTGCCTGGCGGGGTATGGACGATCGCATTGTCGAGCAGATTGGCGAGTGCCTGCGCCAGCAGTTCGCGATCGCCGAGAACCGAGACGCCCGGTAGCGAGCGGGTGTTCAGGCTGCGGCCGCTGTCGATCACGGCGGGCAGGAAGCTCTCACCGACATCCTCGGCAAGCGCGGACAGGTCGACCGGAGCGAAGCCATGGGCCAGCCCGCCGCCCTCCACTTCGGTGATGCGCAGGATCGCGGAGAACAGCTTGAGCAGTTCGTCTCCCTGTTCGACCGCTCTAGCCGCCGCGCCTTCGACGGTGCCGACCTGTTCGAGCTGGTTGCGCAAGCGCAGCAAGGGCGTGCGCAGGTCATGTGCAACGTCGCTCGAAACTTGCCGCAGATTGTCCATCAACCCGGCGATGCGGTCGAGCATCGTGTTGAGCGCGAGGGCCACCTCGTCAAACTCGTCGCGGTGCGTGCCCACTGGGACGCGCTGGTCAAGATTGCCGCCAACGATCCCGCGCGCGGTGCTGCTTATAGCGCCAAGCCGGCGGCGCAGATAGCTGCCGAGCACCAGCGCGCCCGCGACCCCGATGACAAGAACCACAAGGAAGGCGGCGCCGAACAGCATCAGGATCGTCGCGTTTATATCCTCCACCGTCTCGGAATCGATGGCGACGACCAGACGGTTGCCGTCGGGCAGTTGGACCGTCTTGGCGCGCGCGGTGTCGCGCCCCTCTTGCGGATCGCGGAAGATGATCATGCCGAAGCCCGGCTCCGGTCGCACCGTGTCGAGCGCGCCGGCGATGCGCCGTCCTTGCGGGTCGAACAGGGCGTAACCGAAGGAATCGGTGGCTTTGGCTGTCTCGCGTTCGCGGACTTCGGCAATAAGGCTGCCGCCGGCGGCTTCGTGGAGCAGCGCGGTCACTTCATCGGAAATCGCGCGGTCGCGCGCGCGACGGAATTCGGCGTCCGCGGCGAAATAGACCGCGATGCCGAGCAGCAGGATCGCCAGTGCGAACGCGGCCGAATAGATAAAGGCGATGCGGTACGCGGCGCTGCGACGGGGCTGCTCAGCCATCGGGGCGCATCCGGTATCCTGCCCCGCGCACGGTTTCGATAGGATCGTCGGCAAAACCCTCGCGCAGTTTGGTGCGCAGGCGGCTGAGATGGCTTTCGACGATGTTGGTCTGCGGATCGAAGTGAAAACCCCACACCAGTTCGAGGAACATGGTGCGCGTGACGATGCGTCCGGCATTGCGCATCAACTGTTCGAGCAAGGCGAATTCGCGTGGCTGAAGGTGGATCGTCCGGCCGCTGCGTGTCACTTCCCGGCGCAATATGTCGAGCGTCATGTCGCCCACTTCGTACCGCGTCACCACGTCCACCGGTACGCGGCGCATCAGCGCGTTGATCCGCGCCGCTAATTCGGCAAGCGCAAAGGGCTTCACGAGATAGTCGTCGGCACCCGCGTCCAGCCCGGCAACGCGGTCGGCGATGCCGCCCAGCGCGGTCAGGACCAGAACCGGCACGCGCACCGATGCCGCGCGCAGCCGTCGCAGCACTTCGAGCCCTTCCAGTCCGGGCAGCATGCGATCGAGAATGACCAGGTCGAACGCCGTGGTCGTGGCCGCGCGAACAGCGCCATCGCCGGTTGATACGCGCGTTGTTGCATGGCCCAGTTCATCAAGGCCGCGCTCAATGAAACCGGCGGTTTCGTCGTCGTCTTCTGCGAGGAGGATATGCATCCGGCCGGTCGGTTCCCTGAGATTGGGTTGCCGCGCAAATCGTTAATGCTGGATCCGCGCTATACCGCATTGTATTTTCCCAATGTATGGTTCGGTGACTGGCGCTGACGACACGAACAGAGCAGATGCACCTCAACGAGGAGAAGTGCAATGCGCCTGACTATCGCTTTACTTGCCGCTTTGCTGACCACCGCCGCCGCGCCTGCTGCGCCCGCGCCCCAATATCGACTGGACGGAGCAATTGCCGGCCCCGACGGTCCTTGGGACTACGCGCGCGTCGATTCCGCGGCGCATCGGCTCTATGTGGCACGCGGTGGGGCTGTGACGGTTGCCGATCTGGCATCCGGCGGCAGCGCAATTTCCATTGGCGAAGTGCAGCGCGGACACGCCGTTCTGCCGCTGGCGGACGGTCGGTTGCTGGTCACGAGCGGCACGGACGGTACGGTTCGCTTTCTCAATGCCGCCGATGGCCGTGAATTAGCCAAAGTGCCTGTCGGAAAGAAGCCCGACGCGGCCATTCTGGATGCGGATGGCACGCATGCTTTCGTGATGAATTCCGACAGTGGCTCGGTCTCTGTCTTCGACACCACAGCGATGCGTGTGTTGCGGACAATCCCGGTCAAGCCGGCACTCGAATATGCGGCCACCGATGGCGCCACGCTGTTCATTAATGACGAGGATCTGGGCGAGATCGAGACGGTCGATCTGGCGCACGGCGTGGCCGGAAAAGCCATCGCGATGCCGGGCTGCGAAGGGCCGACCGGCCTTGCACTCGATAGCAAGCACGGGCGGCTGATTTCGGCCTGTGCCAATGGCAAGGCGGCGATTGTCGATGCCAAGGCACGCAAGCTGGTGGCGCTGGTCGATATCGGGCAGGGTCCCGATGCGGTGATCCTCGATGCGGCGCGCGGGCTTGTCTTCGTACCCTGCGGGAAGGACGGGGTGCTCGATATCGTCTCGCTCGAGAGCTTCACCCGTGTCGGCCGCGTGAAGACCGAAGTCGGCGCGCGGACCGGTGCGCTCGATCCGGAAACGGGCAATATCTACCTGCCGACCGCGCGGTTTGCCTCGCCCGCGCAGGCTGGTGGCCGTCCGGCAGCGGTGCCGGGGTCGTTCCATATCCTCGTCGTTCGACCGGCCTGACCGCGCGCCCGTGACTCGTCTGCTCCCCTTGCTTGCGATCGGAATGCTTGCCGGTTGCGCCAGCTACCAACCTGCGCCGTTATCACTGGCCGGGCAGGTGCTGGCGCCACCGGATGCGGCCGTACTGACGCGGGACGCGCAGGCGATCGACCGGCCGTTTCTGGCACCGCAAGCCATCGATCTCGGCGCGCCGCTGACGCCCAATGCGCTGGCGGTGATCGCCGTGCTTGAGAATCCCGACCTAAAGGCCCAGCGCGCCGGAACCGGTGTGACGGATGCACAGGCCTTTGCCGCCCGGCTGCTCCCGGATCCGAGTTTTCAGGGCAATTTCGACAAACTCCTGTCGGGGCCGGACATCTTCAACGGCTTCGGCGCGCAACTGGGGCTCGATCTTAACCAGTTGCGCACGGCCCGCGTCGCGCGCGAAGCGGGTGAGCAAAGCAAGCGGCAGGTGCGCCTCGATCTGGCCTGGGCCGAATGGAACACGGCCGGGCAGGCGCGGCTGCTGGGGGTGCGGGTTCAGGCCCTGACCCGGCAACTCGCCATCGCGCAGGAAAGTGCCGCAGCCGCGGAGCGCTTGTTTGCCTCGACCCAACGTGCCGCCGGTCGCGGCGACGTTTCGGGCGGAGATCTCGACGCCCGTCGTCAGGCGCTTGTCGACGCTACCGACAAGGCCCGTTCCGCCGAACGCGACCTTGCCACGGCCCAGTCCGATCTCAACCAGTTGCTGGGCCTGCCGCCCGGGACAGTGCTTCAGCTCGCGCCGCCCGCTTTGGCGCCGGTGCCGCCGTCTTCGGAGACTCTGGTCGCGCAGGCGCTCGACCGCCGGCTCGATCTTCAGGCCTTGCGGGCCGGTTACGGCGTAGCCGAAGCCGATCTGCACAAGGCCGTGCTCGAACAGTTTCCCAACTTGTCGCTGACACTGGCCGGCGCGCGCGACACGGCCAACAACTATACCGCCGGGCCCGCGATCGGCTTCACGTTGCCGCTGTGGAACCGCAATCGCGGCAATATCGCGATTGCCAAGGCGACGCGCGAACAGCTTCGCGCGGAATATGATGCGCGGCTGTTCCAGACGCGTGCCGAAATCGACGCGGCGGTTCAGGGGCTGGCATTGCTGCGCCGTCAACGCGAAGCGCTTGTTGCCGAGATGCCCGCGTTTGAGCGCCATGCCGAAGCGTCGGAGCGCGCCATGAAACGGGGTGACCTCGCGCTCGCCACGGCCGAAACGACTGGGCAGGCGCTGCGCGACCGCCGCCTCGCGCTTCTCCAACTCGATCAACAGATCGCAGAGCAGACCATCGCTCTTGAATTGCTTTCGGGTGGTCTCAGCGAAGGATGGACCCGATGAAGGCATGTATTCCGCTCCTTTCATGCCTGCTGCTCGCCGGTTGCGGAAGCGGTGGCGACGGAGCCGATGGAGCCGATGGAGCCACGCCCGAGCCAGTCGCGCTAGTGCGTACGGCACCCGCCGAGAGCGGTACGTCGAGCGATGAGGTCACCATCTTTGGCGCGACCGAGGCGAGCCCCGGCAGCATTCAGGCGCTGGTCGTGCCCGCAGAGGCAATCGTGGCGCGGGTCGTTTCGCCGACCGGAACCGCCGTTGCCGCAGGTCAGGAAATCGCCACGCTAAAGGCAAGTCCGGCCACGCGGCTTGAGATCGCCAAGGCGGCCAGCGATGTCGCCGCGGCGCAGGCCGCCTACCAGCGCGCGGTGCGCCTGCGGGCCGATGGCCTTGCCAGCGATGCCGACGTCGAGACCGCCCGTGCCGCTGCCCAGACAGCGAGCGCGACCCGGGCCAATCTCGGCCTTGCCGGTAACGGCCTTGCCTTGCGCGCATCGATTGCGGGGACGGTGCAGGGCCTCACGGCCAGACCCGGGGACCAACTTGCCGCAGGTACCGTCCTTGCGACTATAGCCGCGCCCGGCGATCTGCGCGCGCGTTTCGGCGTCGATCCGGCGCTGGCCCAACGTATCCGGCCGGGTCAGGAGATCCGCATAGAGCCCGTTGGGGGAGGGGCCTCGGTTGCCGCGAGCGTCGTCGGCGTCGATATGCAGGTCGATCCCGCCACGCGGCTTGCGGGGCTGTTCGTCTGCCTGCCCAAGGGACTGGCGCCGGCCGCCGGCGTGCCGCTGCGCGCGACCCTGTCGGCCGGAGCCGCGATCACCGGCATTACCATTCCTTATGCCGCTTTGCTCGACGATGGTGGGCGCAGCTATGTCTTCGTCGTGCAGGGTGGGATCGCCAAGGCACGCGACGTTCTTCCCGGCAGCTCGGTCGGGGATCGCATTCGCATCCTCAAGGGCCTGCAAGCGGGTGAACGGGTCGTGACGGAGGGCGGAACCGCACTTGAGGATGACATGAAGGTGCGCGAGGGCAGCCCCAAGTGAGCGGCATTCTCTCGCGCCACCGGCGATCGATCTGGCTGAGCGTATTTCTGGTCACCCTTGCCGGACTGGTCGCCGCAACGCGGCTTCCGGTAACGCTGTTCCCACACATCGACTATCCGCGCGTCGTCGTCGCCATCGACGCGGGCGAGCGCGATGCTGGGCAGATGGCAGCCGATATCACGCGCCCCGCCGAAATCGCGCTGCGCGAGATTCCCGGCGTCACCCAGATCCGTTCGACGACCAGTCGGGGCTCGGCCGAGATCGCGCTTGGCTTCGGATGGGGCGATGACATGGCGGCCGCCACGCTCGCGGCGCAGGGCGCATTGGCGACGATCCTGCCCGATTTGCCGGCGGGCACGCGCTTCAGCGTGCGCCGTTCGGACCCGACGATCTTTCCTGTCCTCGGCCTTTCGCTGACGTCGACCAAGCGCGACGGTGTCGCGCTGGCGCAATTGGCGCAGCTCAAATTGCGGCCGCTGCTGTCGACGGTGCCCGGCGTCGCGGGCGTCGACGTTGTCGGCGGATCCTCGCCCGAGATCGCGGTCGATGTCGATCCCGCGCGGCTTCGGGCGCTGGGACTGACGGTTTCGGACGTGGCGACGGCGCTTGGTAGCGCCAACAGCGTCGCCGCCGTCGGCCGGATCGAGGACCGTCACCGACTCTACCTCGCGCTTGTCGACAATCGGCTGACGGGCGAGGGCGATCTGGCCGCGATCCCGATCAAGGCTGGAGATACGGCCGGTGCTGGCGTTGCCACGCTCGGTCAGGTCGCGACGATCCGCCGCGCACCTGCGCCCGCCTGGACGCGGGTTACCTCGAACGGCACCGATGCCGTGCTGGTCAACATCCGCCAGACCCCGACCGCCGATGCCGTGAAGCTCGTTCGCGAAGTGGAAACGCGCCTCAACGCCGCCGCGCTGCCTGCGGACGTGAAGATCAGCTTCTTCTACGACCAGTCCGAACTGGTGACCGGCGCCGCGAATGCGGTGCGCGATGCGATCCTGCTGGGCGCGATCCTTGCCGGACTGGTGCTGTTCCTGTTCCTGCGAAGCTGGCGACTGATGGTGATTACCGCCTCGCTGCTCCCCGCCGTGTTGGCCGCGACCTGTCTGGCGCTGCTGGCGCTGGGCATGAGCTTTAACATGATGACCTTGGGGGGCATGGCGGCGGCGGTCGGTTTGGTAGTCGACGACGCGGTTGTGATGCTTGAGCATCTGATGCGCCGGTTGCAGGAAGCCGGTGAGGAGCACGAGCGCCCCTCGATGCTCGCTGCCGCGCGCGAAATGGCACGGCCGCTGTTCGGATCGACCATGGCAACGATCGTCGTGTTCCTGCCGCTTGCCTTCATTTCCGGCGTGACGGGGGGCTTTTTCAAGGCGCTGGCCGTGACGATGACCTCTGCGTTGGTCGTGTCGTTGCTCTACGCACGCTTCGTGCTTCCGCTCGTTGCCGAACGCTGGCTGACCCGCAAGGATGCCGAGGCTGCCGACAAGGCTGATCGCTTCACCGAAGTGATCGGGCGGCGGTATCATCAGCTTGCCGGGCGAGCCTTCCAGCGGCCCATGCTGGTTGCCGGCGTGGGCGCGGCGATCCTCGCGGCGGCGGGATTCCTGGCCTGGAGCCACCTCGAATCCGGCTTCATGCCGGTGATGGACGAGGGCGGCTTCATCCTCGACTACCGGGCGAAACCGGGCGCCGCGCTGCACGATACCGATCGGCTGTTGCGTCAGGTCGAGACGATCATCCGCGAGACGCCCGAAGTGTCGAGCTATTCGCGCCGTACTGGCGTCCAACTGGGCGGCGGCCTCACCGAGGCGGACGAGGGCGATTTCTTCATTCGCCTCAAGGGAGGATCGCGCCGCGACATCGAAGCGGTGATGGCCGATATCCGGGAGAAAGTGCAGACGCGCGTTCCGGGGCTTGAGATCGAGACGGCGCAATTGATGGAAGACCTGATCGGAGACCTCACAGCGGTCCCGCAGCCCATCGAGGTCAAGCTGTTCGGCGACGACCCGGCACAGTTGGAGGCGAGCGCCGAAAAAGTGGTCACCGCGCTCGGCAAGATCGACGGCGTAGTCGAGGTGGCAAGCGGGCTGCGGGTCGCGGGCGATGCGATCATCATCAAGGTCGACCGCGCGGCTGCGGCCATGGCGGGCCTCGATCCCGCAGTGGTGGCCGGGCAAGTGGAATCGCAAGTGGGCGGCACTATCGCCACCCGAATACTGGCGGGCGAACAAGTGATCGATGTGCGCGTTCGGCTGCCGCAGGAACTGCGCCAGCGTGCGGACGCCCTCGGTGCGCTCACGCTGCGTGCGCCGGATAGCCGTACAGTGCCGCTTCGCTCCATTGCCGCGATCAGCATCGCCGCCGGACAGCGGCAGATCACGCGCGAGGATCTGGCGCCGTTCATTCCGGTTACCGCGCGGCTTGAGGGCAAGGATCTCGGCACGGGCATGAGCGAAGTCCAGGCCGCAGTGGCCGCGTTGCGCCTGCCCGCCGGCGTGCGCGTCGATTACGGCGGGCTTTACGCCCAGCAGCAGCAGAGCTTTTCGGATCTGACCACGGTCTTCGTTGCCGCTTTGCTGCTCTCGGCCCTCTTGCTGACTTTACTGTTCGAGCGCTGGGCCTTTACCGCCGCCGTGATCGGAACGGTGCTGCTATCGACCGCGGCCGTGTTCGTGGGGCTGTGGCTGACGGGCACAGAACTCGACATCTCGGCGCTGATGGGGCTGACGATGGTGATCGGCATGATTACGGAACTGGCGATCTTCTATCTGGCCGAACTCGTTCCGGACGCCCCGGTCGATGCCGCTGCCTTGCTGGAAGCGGGCCGGGCGCGGCTACGGCCGATCGTGATGTCGGCGCTGATCGCGATACTGACCTTGCTGCCGCTGGCTTCGGGGCTGGGGCGCGGTTCTGGCCTGCAACGTCCGCTGGCGACGGCCATCATCGCGGGGCTTGGGATCGGAGCGCCGCTGGTGCTGACGCTGCTGCCCACTCTGCTACTGCTATTCGGCGGCAAGCGTCAGAAGGCGATTTCTCCCACGGCGTAGCTGATGGCGATAGTCCCGACACCGACCACGAGCGTACGGATGACGTTGCGGGAGACATCCATGTCTCCCACCCGCGCGCCGATGAATGAAATAAACGTGAGCGATACGAGGGCCGCCACGAAAATCACTTCGGCTTCGATGTCGACTGGCAGGAAGAAGGTCATGACGAGCGGGATGGCGGCGCCCAGAAAGTAGGCGATGGCAGCCGATACGCCGGTCAGTACGACTTCGGCCTGTGAGGTCAGCTTGAGGATGCCGTGCTCGCTTTCCATCGCCGTTTTCAAGGGCGAGCGTACGATCAGCTCGCTGGCAACCCTGACCGCGAGATCCTGGCTCAGCCCTTTTTTGCGGTAATATTCGACGATTTCGGCTTCCTGGACGCTCTTCTGCTTCTGGAGTTCGGCTATTTCCACTTCCAGTGCATTGAGCTGCGCTTCCCGTTCGGAAGCGGCCTCCGACCACTCCGCGCCTCCGGCGGCGAGCACCCCGGCGACAGTTGCGGCAGTGGCGGCCAACATCAAGGTCCTGTCGCCCGCTCCCGCGCCGGTGAAGCCAAGCAGGATACCGGCCGTTGCGATGATGCCGTCCCGCGCGGCAAGGCTCCACGTGCGCCGGGATTTACGATCCTGGAGATACTGGCGCAGCTCGGACACCAGAACCTTTCGCTTCACGATCCGCTCCTGTGCGGTGAAACTCTCCGTGGCGGGAGCATCGCACAGTGGCGGGCCGATTGTCGAGTAATCGCAGGGGGCTAATCGCTCAGAAGGAGCCGAAAAATCCGCCTAGAGCAATGACCACCACCAGTGCGATCAGCGAGCCGATGATGCCCACTTCGGCGATGAGCCGGTAGCTTTCGCGGTGGTTGGTTCCGCACAGGGAAAGCAGCGTGATGACGGCGCCGTTATGGGGCAGAATGTCAAGCGTGCCCGCGCCGATCGTGGCGACGCGGTGCATCAGGGCCGGATCGATGCCGCTCTGCCGGGCGATGTCCATGTACGTTGAGCCAAGGGCCTCGAGCGCGATCGTCAGTCCGCCGGACGCCGATCCGGTCAGGGCGGCGAGCAGGTTGGTCGCTACCGCCAGCGTCACCAGAGGGCCACCGTTGAGGCCCAGCACCCATTCGCGGACAACGATGAAGGCGGGGAGCGTCGCAATCACCGCGCCGAAACCGACAAGGCTGGCTACGCTCATGGCGGGCAGCACGGCCGCATTCATGCCGCTGTCGATCGTGCCGCGCAGATTGGTGAGCCGCGTCCGGTTCAGCGCCACCACGGTCACCGTCGCCAATATTAGCGCTGCCAGTACGGACCATAGGCCCGCTACCGCGCCGAGCGTCGTCTGGCCCCACTCGTGCCGGGCCAGAAACGTGGCTTCGCGGCCCCGGAACACGACAAGCGACAGGATGAGGTTGGTGCAGACCATCACCGCGAACGGGATAAGGGCAATGGCGAACGACGGTTGGCTGGCGGCGGCCACGGGATGTTGGGCCTCGGAAGGGTCGAAGCTGGAGGCCGTAATCGTATGTTCGCGCATCTTTGCGGTATCGGGCGTGGACAAGCGCGCCTGCCCGTGGCCTTCGCCGCTGCCCACCGCGACGGACTTGGCACGCTGAAGCCATGTCAGCCCTATTCCCAGCATCAAGGCCGAGGCGATGATGCCAAGCCCAGGCGCGGCGAATGCCGTCGTGCCGAAAAACGGCATGGGGATCGCGTTCTGGATGGCGGGCGTTCCCGGAAGAGCCGTCATCGTGAAAGTGGATGTGCCAAGGATGATCGTTGCCGGAACCAGTCGGCGCGGAATGTCCGCCGCCTTGAACATGGCTTGTGCCATCGGCACCAGCACGAAGAATGCAACGAACAGGCTGACTCCCCCGTAAGTCAGCAGCGCGCCGGCAAGGACCACGGCCAGAATGGCCCGGTCGGGCCCCAGTCGGGCCGACATGAATTCGGCAATCGTATTGACCGAGCCGCTATCGTTCATGAGCTTTGCGAAAGTCGCACCAAGCAGGAAGAGCGGCAGGAACTGGCCCAAAAAGCCGGCGGCACTGCCCATGAAAACTTGGGTCCAGCTTGCCAGCAGGGGGAACCCGGAAAATGCCGCAGCCAGAAGGGCGCAGGCAGGCGCGAGGAACAGGACGCTCCACCCGCGAAAGGCGAACAGCATCAAGGTGCCCAGGCCCACGATGATGCCGACAAAACTCAGCGCTTCAGACACTGTCGAGCAACTCGCTGATGTCGAACGAGGATCGCTTGCCGATGGCATTGCCGTGTTCGGCCAGGAACGTGTTCGCCTCGGCCCGGCCAATGTCTCGCAAATGCAGGAGAAACGCCCATTCGGCATTGAGCTTGGAGGAATATCCCAGATCCAGCATGGCATCGCTGGCGATCCGGTGGATGCGCATATGCGCCCATTTCGCGCCTTCGCCGGTCGCCCCTTCCACGTTTGCGGCGGAGACCTGATGCAGCAGGGCCATCATCCGCAATTCCTTGAGAAGCACCGCGTTGAAGGAAACCTCGTTGAGGCGGTTCGCGATTTCACTGGCCGTGCAGGGGGTTCCGGGCCGCTTCACCGGATTTACCTGAACAATGATCGTGTCTTCGGAATCGCAGTCCCGCACGAGCGGGGTCAGTGTGGGATTGCCGGAATAGCCGCCATCCCAATAGGGCTCGCCATCGATTTCCACCGCGTGAAACATTGTCGGCAGGCAGGCCGAGGCAAGCAGAACCTCGGGCGTCAGTTCGCTATTGCGGAACACGCGCCCCCGCCCGGTCTGGACATTCGTTGCGGTGATGAACAGCTTGATCGGACTCTCGTTCAGAGTGTCGAAGCAAATGCTGTCTGCGAGAATGTCCCGCAGCGGATTATAGCCCTGCGGATTGAGGTAATAGGGCGAAACCACCCGCGCCATGATGTCCATCGACTGGAAGATCGGCGAGTAATCGAGTGACCACCGGCCCAGTAGCATATCCAGGAGACTGCGCTTGAGCGGGCTGAGCCGGGCCGCCTCGGACACCTGACGCCAGAACTTCTCCAGCGCTTCACGGGCACCCTCGGCACCTTGCGTGATATATCCGTGCGCGAGCACGGCGGCATTCATGGCGCCTGCCGACGTGCCGGAAATCCCGTCGATCCGGAGCCATGGCTCTTCCAGCAACCGGTCCAGTACACCCCATGTAAACGCGCCATGGGCTCCGCCGCCCTGAAGCGCGAGGTCAACGAGTTTGGGTTCTCTGCTGCGCGGAGGGATACTCACGCAGGATCACGTCCAGCATCGCGCGGCGATACCTTCGTGAAAAATGAGATGGATAGGTGTGATTCCTCAAGCCGCGGTCGAGGTGCGAATGGTGCCAGGATTTGCGGCGGAAATTGCACTACAATCAGCATCGGCATTCCATCCTTATCTTCGTGAAGAGACAGGCGTGGATGTGTGAAATTGTTGCGATGCAATAAGAGTTGTTCGCGCGGTGGATGTCAATCGATATCGGCGGGGTCGACGCAAGCGCGCCGATGACATCAGAGCGCAAGGTCTGGGAAGGCGCGCCTTGTATTGCGCAGCAGACCAAACCATTTGTCGGGGCCGCGCTGTTGGCTGCGATCCCACATTAGCCAGCAGTTCCGGAACCCGTCGCCGAGCGACGGTTCAAAATATCGGAATAGGAATGCTGCCGGCGGAGACTGCTTAGGCAGCCAGCGGCAGGTTTTCCGAAACGGCAGCGGTTTCGACTTCGACCGCAGCAGGCGTTGCAGTTGCGGCAGGAGCGGACTGCTTGGTCAGGCCGGACATGTGGCGTTCGGCAACAACGACATCACGACGTGAAGCGAAATAGAGCGAGAGCAGCGAAAACATGGACACCTCGACAAATATGCTGCGTTGCAGCGTCGATGACCATTTGGCCCTCCCCCCCCGGTTGACGCAAATGCAAGCTGATCCACCGCTATTGCGTAATTTGCAATTGTGTCGATCGGTCTAACGAATTGTCCACCGGGCGGTGGACACCCGCCGAAGAGCGATCTCATACATAGCCGCCGTTTTCGTGGTTAAATCTCGGATTTTGCGATATTATCGCCGGGTTGTCGATCTACCGGCGGATATTGCGGAGAAGCATCCGCACCCAGTCGCTGCATTGACGCCGCGAAAAAGAAAAGCCGGCCACAGGGGCCGGCTTGTGAAGTTTGGGAGAGGATGCCTGAAAGGCCTGATCGTTATGCGCCGTGCTGCGACGCAGCGCAATGGAGAAAGATGCATGTGCAGTTGCAGCATCGCTCGGGCGGTGCAACCCACTTCGAACAGTCACAAAAGTGGCTATCGGCGCAAATTCGTCCTCGCCAATTCGACGATCTCGCTCCCGCGGCCGTTGAGTACGGCCTTGAGCATATAGAGGCTGAAGCCCTTCGCCTGTTCGGACTTGATCGTGGGCGGCATCACCAGTTCCTGCGGCGCGGTTCTGACATTGACCAGTGCGGGGCCCGGATGGGCGAAAGCCTCGCTTAGCGCATCCCGCAGCGTTTCGGAGCTTTGGACATCAAACCCCCGTATTCCCGACGCTTCGGCGATGGCGGCAAAATCGGGGTTCTTGAGCTGAACGTTGACGTCGAGATAGCCGCCTGCCTTCTGCTCCATCGCGACGAAGCCCAGCAAGCCATTGTCGAAGATCACGATCTTGACCGGCAGGTCCAGTTGCCCGACGCTCAGCAGATCTCCCATGGACATGGCGAAGCCGCCATCGCCGGACATCGAGATGACCTGTCGCCCGGGACAGGCCGCCTGTGCGCCAAGTGCCTGCGGCAAGGCGTTGGCCATCGAGCCGTGATTGGCGGAAAACAACAGCCGCCGCTTGCCGGTCATCGTCAGATAGCGCGCCGCCCATACCGTCGGCGTGCCGACATCGGCGGCGAAGATCGCGTCCTCGTCGGCAAGCTCGCTGATCAGGCGCGCAAGATATTGCGGATGGACTGGCCGGCCCGGCTTGTCGGGCACGGCGAGTTCGTCGAGGCTCTTGCGCGTGTCTATATAGTGCGCGCGGGCGGCGTCGAGAAACCGGCGGTCTTCCTTGCGCGCAATACGGGGCAGCACCGCCGTCAATGTCTCCTGCACATCGCCGACAACCCCCAGCGCAATCGGCGTCCGCTTGCCAAGCTGGGCGGGGTCCCGGTCGATCTGAATGATCTGGGCGTCGACGGGGTAGAAGTTGCGATAGGGGAAGTCGGTCCCCAGCATGAGCAAGGTGTCGCAGTTCTCCATCGCATGATAGCCCGACGAGAAGCCGATCAGGCCCGTCATGCCGACATCGTAGGGATTGTCCCACTCGACATGTTCCTTGCCGCGCAGCGCGTGGACGATCGGGGCACCGAGTCGGTCGGCCAGCGCGATCACCTCGTTATGGGCATTGGCGCAACCGGCGCCGCAAAGGAGCGTGACGGCCTTGGATCGCTCCAGCTCGCCGACCAGTCGGTCGATCTCTTCATCGCGGGGGATGAGGCGCGGTGGGGTGAGGGCGGGAAAGTGGAAGTTCGCCCCTGCAGGCGCATCGGCAAGCGCAACATCGCCCGGTATGACGATAACCGCGACGCCCTGCTGCCCGATTGCCGTGCGTATGGCGCGGTGAAGCACTTCCGGCATCTGGCGAGGATTGGTGACGAGTTCGACGAAGTGGCTACACTCGCGGAACAGTTCCTGCGGGTGCGTTTCCTGGAAGTAGCCGAGCCCGATCTCGGACGACGGAATGTGCGCGGCAATCGCAAGGACCGGGGTGCGATTGCGGTGGCAATCGAACAGGCCATTGATGAGGTGGAGATTGCCGGGGCCGCAGGACCCGGCGCAGACGCCCAGTTTACCCGTCAGCGCGGCATCGGCGCCCGCCGCAAATGCTGCCACTTCCTCGTGCCGGGTCATCATCCATCGGATTCTGCCCAATTTGCGCAGGCTTTCGTTTAACCCGTTGAGGCTGTCGCCGGTGACGCCCCAGATCCGTTCTACCCCGGCATTGGCAAGGGTACGGGCGATGAGATCGGCAATTGTGCGGTCGGGCATGGAGCTCTCCTTGCGGAAACGTCGAGGCGGGGAATGCGCGCCGGAGTGTCAACGGCGGCGCCGCGTCCAGGTTTCATGCTACCGGCGCATGAAATCCCGACAGGATGTCCGACCAATACGCTGCCAACTGGCTTTGGCCCGAATGCAGGGGCGCCGTTCCATACCGTGACAATTGCGACAGATGGGATCGGTTCTGTCCTTACGCCGAAGACTGCGTGAAAATGGGTCGGACGGAAGTAAACAAAACTTAACCATTAAACGCGGCGCGCACCCATAAAGTGATGGTTTGCCGGCCGACCGCGCTGCACAAAGCTTAGGGTCGGACCTCTGTTAACTTTTTGCAAACTTGGGTTAAATCGCGTTTCAGGCGTTTGTCGTGTGCAGACGAATCCTTCATGGCGCCTGCTCGCCATGATTGGAAAGGAAATCCAACATGTATCGGGAAATAGAGCCGAAAAACATGAAAGACGGCTTGGAGGAAACTATTAGAAAACTGGATGTTCGGATCGAAGCGACGCCGGTCATGAGAGAATCTGCCAATTCCGCTCCGGCGGATCCTTTGGCATTGGCAAAACGTATCTACGGCGGCCGCCGCAAGCGGGCTGCCTTCTTCAAGCAGCATATATTCGGTGAAGCGGCATGGGATATGTTGCTGGACCTTTACGTCTCGGAACATGCCGGCCGCCGGGTTTCAGTGACCTCGGCCACATTGGCTTCGGCGGCGGCATCGACCACCGCGCTGCGATGGCTAGCCATTCTTGAGGCGGAGGGGCTGGTGCTGCGGCAAAACGATCCGAAAGACGGCAGACGATCGTTCCTCATGCTGACCGAGCAAGCGAAAGCGCAAATGGAGGAGTATCTTCGCGCCGTCGCCGCAACATTTTGATTGCCTTCTGCAAGGACATCGTTCTTGCCTGGCGACCGAATGGGATTAGGCAGAGTTCCCGATCAGTTCAGGACGGCAGCACTCATCACGTTTTCGCAGGCACAACGGCTCAGCGAACGTTAGGAAATAGCGGCGGCACTCAGGGATGTGCCCGACCGCCTGGATGCCTGCGGGCAAACGTTGGCGGCCGTCCATGTGCAACATGGCCTCGACTTACTGCAAGCGAACGCGAATGAGGACGATCCCGTTTAGAGCCTCTTCTTAGAGCATGATCGATCGCCGAGACGGCTCGGCAGCTAGTCGATCTTCTTCACATGGCCATTGCCGACATCGTCGCGCGGCTTGCCTTTCGTGGTGCGCTGTGCGGCGGCTCCTGCGCCCGCCAGAATAGGGCCGCAGGCCGCGGACTTGGCATCGCCGATATCGACGAAGGCAAGCAGCCCGGCCACCGGCGCGGCAACGACCGCAAGTCCGATCCCGGCTCCGGCGCGGGCCAGCAGCGCGGGGCTGACGACATTGAGCGAGGGGTGCGCAAAGTGTCCGCCGATGCCGACCGGAGACTGGCCGGAAAACAGGCTGAACTTCTTTCCGTCGGCCCGGAAGGCCAGATCGAGGGCCTCGTTATCGAAGCTGAAGCCGCCGCGTCCGGTGACGACGTTCTTGGAAGTATCGATCAGGATCGGATCCGCCGCGGCTGTACCGCCGCGCACCGTGAAGGCGAGCAGGCCGCAGTTGACCTCTATGGGCTTCTTGAGCTTGCCTTCGAACATCTTGGTCACGAAAGTCCCGATATCCAACTCGGCAAGCTGGGCATTCTGAGTCCACAGCGTACCCTGCGGCATGACGAAGGCGATACGGCCCGAGGAACCGGCGAGCGAATCGTGGATGGTATCGCCCCGGCCCTCCAGCCTGATGTGGCCCCGGATAGTGCCGGTGGTGCCGGATTGCGCAAGGCCGTAGCCTGCAAGCAGCCGCCCCATCGGCGTGGGCGACAGCCGGATATCGTAACTGGTCGCGGTGGGGCGCTCGCGGGTGTCGAAGATGAGGTCGGATGAGACATCGCCCCGCGCCATCGAGAAAGTCAGCGGCGAAAGCGCCAGTCGGCCCCGGTCGAGATGGAGAGTAAGGGCGATGTCCTGCACCGGCACATTCCTCGAACGGACCATGCCGATCTTCCAGTTCAGTGTAGCGTCGAAGCGTTGAAGCGCCTCGACCGGCAGGCGCGCGTCGGGAAGTACCCGCTGGGGCCCGGCGCCGGTCGCCGCGGCGGCCGCGACCGCGCCTCTGGCGGCGACGATGTCCGGGTTGTAGCCGATAAATGGCGCGGCATCGACGATGTCGAGGCGGCGGGTCACCAGCGCGGCGGTGAGGCGCAGCCGCTTGTCATTGGCGATCGTGAGTTGCCCCGAGAGATCGGACTGGCCGAACCTGCCGCTCAGGTTCGTGAAGCGGTAATTGGTGCCGTCCTTCACCAGCTTTGAGCGCAGCACATAGTCGCGGGTATGCGGGATAACTACGTCGACGACATCGAGCAGGTCCGACAAGTCCCGGCCCTGCGCGCGGACTTGCAGCGGTACATTCTCGATTTGCGAAATCGACGGCAGTTGCCCGGAAACATCGATCACGCTGTTCGCCGCCCAGGCGCGCAATTCCAGCGCATTGGCGCCGCGATTGACCGTCGCGTCGGGTGAGAGCAGGCGGGCCTGCACGCGGAACGGCGTATCGCGCAGGGTGCCATCGCCGTGGAGGGCCACGGCCTTGCCGATGTGGGCATCGGTCGAGGCGATCGGATCGACTTGGAGGTTGGCTTCCAGCGGCATCTGCGGGTCAAGATAGCGGATGCGGGATCCCGAAACCGTTGCCCGGTCGATGCGGGGAAATTCCAGCGGCTTGCCCCCGCCGGAACCGAACGTCCACGTGTTGGCTCGATGCCGCGCATCCCACTCAAGATCGACCGCGCCTTGATCGAGATCCAGCGTGTAGATGTGGCGTTGGCCGAGCAGCAGCGAAAGCGGGGCGATATGCGCTTCCACCCGGCGGGCGGCGAAAAGGCTCTTGCGCCCGGCCCATGGGGGGTTGGCGACGTCGATCCCTTCGGCGAGGAACTTGATGCGCAGCGGTGCGAAGTAGAGTTGGAAATCGCCGGATACGCGTACCGGGCGGTCTGACAGTGAACTGGCGATGTGTTCGAACGGATGCTTGAGAAAGCGGCCCTTCGTCACGAACAGGATGAGCCATGCCGTAAATATAAGGCCGACGAGGATTAATGCGGCATTGCGCAGCAGTCGCAGGCTGCGCCCGTGCGGTTCGCTCGTTTGGGCGTCCTGGGCCACATATGTCGACATCGCATCCATGATGCCGGGTAAGTGCAGATACGGCACCATTAGTTTCAGGATGGTGACGGACCGTGCATTGCCGTCGTCAAAGAGCGCGTTGACGACGGCTAGCGAACCTTTCTGCCTTTCAACGCATAGGGACGCGCCGGCCCGCCCAATAAAATCGGGGTGTTCGTTCAGCGGTTCAGACGGGCTGGTCGATCGACTTCGCCAAGGGCGTGAACAGCTTTGGTCCGGAGGCCGTCATGTGCCAGCAGTCCTCCAGTCGGATACCGAATTCGCCGGGAATGTAGAGGCCTGGCTCGTCCGAGAAGCACATGCCTTCTTCAAGGCGCGTGTCGTCGCCGTGCACCAGATAGGGCGATTCATGACCGTCGAGCCCGATGCCATGGCCCGTGCGGTGCGACAGTCCGGGCAGCCGGTAGCCGGGGCCCCAGCCTTCGCGGGTGTAGAATGCCCGCACCGCATCGTCGATCGCGCCGACCGGCGTGCCGATCCGGGCGACATCCAAGGCGATCTCCTGCCCCCGCTTGACGGTATCCCACACCTTGCGCTGGCGCGCCGATGGTTCGCCGTAGACCCAACTGCGGGAGATGTCGGACTGATAGCCGTGTACTTGCGCGCCGCAGTCCATGAGGATCACCGAACCCTCGCGGACGGCCTGTGGCTGCGCCGAGCCATGCGGATAGGCGCTCGCCTCGTTGAGCAGTACCAGCGAGAATTCCGGCGGCCCGCCCATCGCGGCAGACGTCTTGTCCATAAGGCTGGCGATGTCCTGCTGGGTCATCCCGGGCTTGATCTCGCCGTGGACATACCGAAGCGCGGCCATGGTTATGTCGTTGGCGCTCTGCATCAGCGCCAGTTCGGCAGGCGACTTGATCTGGCGGCAGCGGTTGACCAGTGCCTCGCCCGAGACCACTTCCCAGTCGCTCGCTTGCTTGCGCAAGGCGTCGAAGATGAAGAAGCGAGTAGTCGGCTCGATGGCGATTTTGCCTTTCGGCACCTTGCGGTCGACCAGCACGCTCGCCATCCGCAGTTCCGGACTCTGGTCCTCGTCCCATGGGCGGACTTCCGCCGGAATGCGCAAGGTTTCGCGCACGCTGGGCTCCTCGAAGGCCGGGGTGACGACGACTGTGTCACCGTCCGCCGGGATGATCGCGGCGGTCACGCGCTCGGAGCGCCACCATTCGATACCGGTGAAATAGCGCAGGCTCGAACCGGATTCGACTATGAGCGCGCCGATACCGGCTTCGCGCATCAGGCCCTGAAGCTTGGCGATGCGGGCCGCGTACTCCTCGCGGGAAATCGGCTTGACGTCCGGGCCGGTCGGCAAGCGCGGTTCCGTGGCAGCGCTGGCATAGAGCCGTGACGTCATGGCGATGCCGGCCATGGCCACCGCGCCCGTGAGAAACCCGCGTTTAGAGATCATGGAAAAGCCCCCGTTGCCGGCGATTGGACCGGCCTCCAGCGATCTAGGGCACTGCCAAGGCCGCGATCAAGAGGCAGGCACTGACTTTGAACCGTCCGACGGAGCCAGTCGGGCCGGTCAGGGCTGGTCGGGCTGGGCCTGCTTTATGATGTGATAGGCGCCGCCCATCAAGCGGGTCACCTCATCGGCGCTGAGAACATAGTGGGGCTCGTAGCTTAGGCCCACCTGCTGCGTCCGCCTCCAGAGATCGACGTAGAGCCCCTTGTTCGGCCCGAAATTCAGATCGATATGGTGGGCCAATCGCGCCGGTCCTTGACGCGAATAAGCAGCGCGAAAGATCGCGATATCCACGACATACGGGCCGATCATCACCCAGACATGACCATTCCAGTCGGGATTGGGCGTACTGAAGACCTTGGCGCCATCGAACGGTGTGCGGTCGCCAAAGACTGGCACGCCCTCCACGGCCAGGGTTCCGGCCACGACATGGATTGGCGCTGCCAGCCGGCTTTCCAGTCCCACCGCCAAAGCGGCGCTCATTTCCGCGCCCGCACCCGGGATGGCCGGAAAGACTTTCAGCAGATCCACTGCGCACTTCGACAAGGTGGCACGGTCGGCTTCGTTCATTTCATAGGCTTTGAATGCCTTGGCTGCGGCCCAGCCATGCTGAGCGGCAATGCGCTTGCCCAGGTGTGCGAGATCTTTGACGGTCGACATCCCGGCCCCTTAGCGCCTCGCGAACGCCGAAACCAGAGTGGGCGTGGCTCCCGCACGGGGCGTGCGAATCCTTTTGGGTATTCCTTGCAAGCGGCAATTCGTCCGATTCGGATATAAATTGCGAGGAATTCCAACCACTCCATGTCGCGAACATGGCCTGCAACATGACCGTCGCAATTCGTCGAAATCACCCGAATCCGGGATTCGAGGCGTCATCAACGCGCGAGAATCGTTCAGGAACTGCCGCAGACCTGTGCCAAAATGGGTAGTAATCAATTAGCTAACATTTTGTATTTGCTAATCTGCCAGTGCATTTCTAAGCCGCATTCATACCTAGTTAGGGCGAGTGGATGCGGGCAGCAGGGGGCTGAACGCGCTCGGAAATTAAGTGGGGCCTTAATGCATTCCGTGTGGTCACGGCGGCGAGCGTCCGCCGCCTGCCGGACCGGCAGTGTGCTGGTCGCGGCACTTTTTTCTGCAACTTCTGCACATGCCCACAGCGACTCCGTCTCGATCGACGTGGTTGCCAGCATCAAGGAACGCTGCGGCTTCGCCGCCGGCGGTCCGGTTAGCTACAATGCGCCGCGCGATCTTGAAAGCGCTGCTGATTTCTCGTTCGCGGTCGGTCTCGACTGCAACACGCCTTATGCGCTCGGCGTCACGTCGCAGCGCGGTGCTCTCACCAATCTGGATGCTTCCGACGACGGATCGGGCTTTGCCTTCAGCAAGTCCTACCGGGTGTCGATCTCTCTGGAGACGGACAAGGGCATGGTCCGCAGCGAGCGCTGCGGATCCGGCGATCTCATCGACGGAGGCCGATGCTCTTTCGCCAGCCTCGTGCCGGGGAACGGGCTCAAGTCGGGTCCCGGTATCAGCATCGGCCGCAACGCGGTCGTCAAGATCGATTGGCCTGCGCAGTCCACGGCTCAGCCGCGGCTTGCTGCCGGTCACTACAAGGACACTCTAATTCTGGTGGTCGGGCCACGCGCATAAGGCAGCTCTCCATCTGAAGGACGGCGCGTGGGTCGGCGTGTCGTTCAGCCATCGGTTGCCCATGCGGGATCCGATGTAATTCGCAAGAACCGCACATGGGGTTCTACATCATCCGCGCCATTGTGCGCTATATTGCCTAAGGAATTGATTATGAAGCGTTCGATTCTCACCGCCAGCGCAGCAGCGATCTTCCTCGTGGCCGGTGGCGCGCAGGCTGCCACCACCACCAGCATCGACATCAAGGCTGAAGTCGACAGCAAGTGCGGCATCTCGTCGCAGGCTTCGTCGATCACCATCGGTGACCTGACCGACGCCAACGCCAAGGTCCGTTCGACCGTGACCGATGAGATCGCCCAGAAGCTGACCGACGCCAACGTCGTTGCCTTCTGCAACAACGGCGGCAGCAACGTTAAGGTGTCGCGCGCTGTTCTCGCCCTTGACGGCGCGACCGGCAACGGCCTGGCACAGGGCGACTTCGCTCAGTACATCCGCTACAACCTCGACACCTCGATCAACGGCCTGGCCCTTGACTCGACCTCGACCGACGCCGGTTCGACCGTTGCCCAGCGCTTCGGCGGCCACGACAGCCTGAGCGCCGTCGAAACCCACGTAAAGTTCACGAAGGCCGTCAGCGACGGTACGGCTGTTGCTTCGTCGAACGGTGCCAACCGCACCGCCACGAACTGGTCGTCGCTCACCGATCGTCGGATGGCTGCTGGCAACTACACGGGTTACGTCTCGATCGAGCTGACCCCGGCTGCCTGATTTCTCTGGAGGCGGGCTTCGGCCCGCCTCCAACCTTTCCGGACCGCGCCGTTTCAGGATGAAGATGATGAATTCGCGTTTTGCGCGACACGCCGCGCACGCGCTGGTGTCGCTGACAGCATTGCTGGCTACTGCTACCCCGGCTGTGGCGCTTAACGTGCAGCCTGTCGTTGTCGACCTGCAAACCACGGGGCGCCGGGCCTCAGCCATCGTCACGTTGCAGAACACCTTCCCGGACACGGTTCCCGTGGAAGTGACGGTCCATCCTGTCAACGTGGTGAACGGCGAACTTCAGGAAGACGAGAGCGCAGAGGGTGACGATCTGCTGGTCTTCCCCAGCCAGGCCACTCTGGCAGCCAACCAGTCGCAGGCATTCCGGGTCCAATGGATCGGGCAGCCTGCCGCCGGTGAGAGCAAGCACTTCTACGTCACCATCGCCCAGCTGCCGGTTACCATGCCGGACGGCCAGAACACCATTCAGGTTCTTCATCGCTTCAAGGTTCTCGTCAGCGTCGGTTCGGCTTCCGAGACGCCTTCGCTGAAGATCGTCGAAGCGACCATCGGCAAGGACGCCCAGGGCAAGCCGCAGCCCGTCGTGAAAGTCACCAACGACGGCGGCACGTACGGCTACCTGGCCAGCAACCGCATGACCGTGGTGGAACGCCGCGGTGACGGTACCGAAGCCTATCGCAAAACATTCGAGCCGGAAGAAATCCGCGAGACCATGGGGCTCGGCCTCGTGCCGTCCAAGGCGAGCCGGATCCTTCCGATGAACGTCGAACTGCCGGACGCGTCCGGTACCCTGTCAGTCGAGCTGAATTCGGCCGGAAGAAAATGACGCCGTGCCAAACCGCTATCCCTTCTATCTGCTAGGCTTGGCGGGGCTGGTTCCGTTCAGTTCACTGGCGGCAAGCGTGCCTGAAGGTACGACTGCGCTGCCGGCTCTGATGAGCGGAACGGCCATGAGCAGCGCCACCCCCAGCGTGGTGGCCGCTGCCCCCGATGCCGGGCTCGCTGGGCACAGCGCGGCCAAGCGCCTGAACCCTACCGGGCGGGATATTCCGATGGGCGGCCCGCTCTCGGACAACGGGTTCGTGCTGGGCGAAGTCTCCTACACCCTGAAGGCCGACGACAGCATCCTGATCGATGTGCAGGACCTGCTGCCGCTGCTGCGGAATGTGCTTTCCGCCGATGTCTGGCAGCGCCTTGCCGATGGCGTCAGCACGCAGCCTACGGTTTCGATTGCCGATTTGCCGAAGTACGGCGTTTCGCTGGCCTACGATCCCAGCACGCTGGGCCTGCTGATGACGGTGGACCCCAAGGTCCGTCAACGCCAGTCGCTCCGTGTCATGAGCGGATACGAGCCTGTCGCCGGCCCGATCCAGCCCGCCGAAGCCGTTTCGGCCTATGTCACGGCCTTCATCAACAGCGATTACGTCTACACGGGCCCGCAAACCGGTTTCATCACCCCGAACGTCCTGCTGGACAGTGCCGTGCGGGTGGGCGGTGTCGTGCTCGAAAACGAGGCGAGCGTGCAGGACGTGTTTCGCCGCGAAGGCACCCGGCTGGTTTACGACGACCAGCGGCACACGGCGCGCTACACCGTGGGCGACCTTGAACCGGTCTCCCGCGGGTTTTCGGGCACGAGCCCGATGGCGGGTGTTTCGCTCTCGCGCGTCTATGCAGATCTGGACCCGCAGCGGAACGTGCAGCCGCAGGGACAGAGGTCGTTCACGCTGACGCGCGCCTCCACGGTCGAAACGATCGTGAACGGCCAGTCGGTGCAGGTCACGCGCCTCAATCCCGGCACCTATGACATCAGCGACTTCCCGTTCGCCCAAGGCTCGAACGACGTAAAGCTGCTCATCAGGGACGACTCGGGCCGCGAGAACGTGATCTCGTTCTCGATCAATTTCGACCGCACGCTGCTGGCTGCTGGATTGAGCGAGTTCGGGATCTACGGCGGCGTAAAGACGCCGTTCGATACCAATGGCCGCACGTATAGCGACGAACCCGTCGCATCGGGCTTCTATCGCCATGGTCTGACGGAGGAACTGACGGTAGGCGCCAACTTCCAGGCCCAGCGCCGGGGCGCCGTGGCCGGTGCCGAAGTGGTCTGGGCCTCGCCCGTCGGCACACTGGCGCTGAACCTTGCCGGATCGCACAACACGTGGGTCGGCAGCGGCTATGCGGTCAATATCGGCTACGAACTGTCCTTCGTGGGGACCGAAAACAACGCCCGATCGTTGACCGCCTCCATTCAGGCGACCAGCAAGGATTTCGCGTTGCCCGATACGCTGGCCGCCAGCAATCCCTACATGCTCGATATCGGCGCGACCTATTCGCAGTCTCTGGGCGCAGACCATTATTTCAGCCTCGACGGTTTCTATTCGGTCGGACGCGGATCGCGGCAAGACCAGTCCACTTTCCGCGCCACTTATGGATGGCGGCCCAACCAGCGGCTGCTGCTGACAGCCGAGGCAAGTTACGAGAAGAGTGAGCGCGCTTCGGGTCCGGGTGCCCGAGTGTCGCTGATCTATCGCTTCGACCAGAATTCAAGCGTCACGAGCGACTTTGACACCCAGAACGATCGCGCCCGCTTGAGCTATCAGCGTTCCAGCGGCACCGGTGTCGGGTCCTACAATGCGTCGGCGAATATCGATCGGGTCGACGACTCGGTCGGTCTCAATGCCACGGTGAACTACATGACGAACCGGGCCGAACTGGGTGCGGCGCATTACACGTCCTTCGACAACGACGGGACCATCACCGATCAGCGTACCTCGCTGCGCGCAGCCTTCTCGTTGGCCTACGCGGGCGGTTCGGTTGCCCTTTCCCGGCCGATCTACGACAGCTTCGCGATCGTCAAGACGCACGACTCGCTGAAGGGCGCGCCCGTCTACATCGATCCACGCGGTGATGATTATGTCGCCAAGTCGGGACTCTTCGGCGGGGCGGTCGTACCACAGCTTTCCGCCTATTCACCGCGCCTCATCACTTACGACGTTCCCGGCGCACCGGCGGGGTACGATGTCGGAACCGGCATCATCCAGGTCCGCCCGCCTTATCGGTCGGGCCATCTGATCGAAATCGGTTCGGACTATTTCGTCACTTACGCCGGTCAACTCCTGAAGCCGGACGGTACGCCGCTGGCACTCGTCGGCGGCCATGCGATCGAAGTCTCAAAGCCGGATCGCAAGCCTGTCGACATGTTCACCAACCGAACCGGCCGTTTCGCGGTACAAGGACTGCGCGCAGGGAAGTGGCGGATCGAAATGCCGACGGACGAGGGAACGCTCGTCTATGAGATCGATGTGACGACAAGCGACGCATTGCAGCGCGGGGCTGCCTTGAAGCCGGAGAGAACCCAATGAAGATCGCAACTGCTCTCCTGCCGCTGCTCAGCTTGCTCGCCGTTGCATTCCCGCAATTGGCCCAGGCAAACTGCGTGGACTTTCGCGCTTCCGCCAGCGAACTCAGCGTGGACTACGATCCCTTCAATCCGGCCGGGATAGAGCGGATCTTCACCATTCACGTCCGCCGCCTCGATCCGCGCGTGACGGCGGTGCGACTGGTTCTGGCCAACCCCGGCGCGGTCAATCGCGGGTCGGCGCTCGGGCGCAACAATTCGGTCCGCTACGATATCCGCTGGGTTCAGGACGCCGGGCGAATGATCCTCGTGTCCGGTGCCGAACAGCCGAATGCGACCAATGGCGCGCTGATCGAATTTTCCGCCAATGCGACGGGCGACAACGTGAACCAGAACTTCCGGCTGCAGATTCCGGCGGGGCAGGGGATCGTCGCCGGGAATTACTATCAGCCGCTTGAGCTTCGCTTCGTCTGCCTTGCCGGTCGGGATGAGATCGATCGCGGCACGCAACTGGGCAGTCAGGTGGCCGTCGATGTGACAGTGCCCGAGCGCATCGCGACCTTCGTCGGCTCGGCCGGTTCGCAAAGAGGGCGTATCGATTTCGGTGATATCGACGGGTCTAGCGGTAATCCCGTTCGCGGCCTGACCGTCACTGCACAGTCCACCGTGCCTTACGAAATCCGTGTCGCGCAGGATCGCGGCGTGATGAAGCGCTTCGATGGAGACGACGCTGCGCTGCCTTATGCGTTGAAGTTGTCGGGTTTCCCGGTATCGAACCAGTCGACCGTGACGTGCAGCCAGACACCAGCGCCCAGCGGCCGCAACCACAACGTGCAGGTGGAACTCCAGAGCCGGGATATCCAGCGCATGCCTGCGGGCAAGTATAGCGATATCGTCACGCTGACATTCTCGCCGCGCCTTGGGCTGTCGGGCGGCGACGGGTGCTCGGCTGGGAGGCCGTAATCTCCGGACGGCAGGTCGGCCCCGCTTTCAAGCGGGGCTACCGGCTCAAAAAATGGTGCCCTTCGCCTCTGCATTGAGGCTGAAGTTCGTCGCGCTTTCAGGGGCCTGCGAAAGGACCAGACGCAGCGGCTCGGTTCTGTAGGCGGGCGCGCGATTGTCGACGATCACCGTCTGGGTGTCGTTCGGAGAGATCGTAATGCGCTGGCTGCCGACCTCTACCCATGAATTCACCAGACCGGCCGGATGATTCAGGGTCACCGTGTAGCCGGCGAGGTTGTTGCAAAGCTCGTTCATGACGCCAAGGTCATTAGTGCCGGCCTGAATGGGACGGGCGGACGAACCGGCAATGCTGACCTGGCAAACGGTCGGCACCCTACCGGACACCGAGATCGACGTGCCGTCATAGGCACTGGCCGACGTCGCCGTAAAGATCAGCAGCGCCATGGCCAGCGCACCGCATTTGTTTCCCATACTTGGCATTTCTAGCCTCCTGCTGCGGGGAGCATCATGCATTCCGGCTGAAACTGCGGTTTAGATATCTGGTTAATGCGTATTAACTAACGACATACTCTCTGAAATCGGCCGATTTTAAGCAATCTTCTCTGAAAACGGCGCCGTTCCACTAGCTGCGTGTGGAAACGACACCGGAACTATACGCAGGTAATCTTCACGCCAAAAGTCAGTATTTCCCGTGAGAGGCCGTTTCAGTGCGATCGCTTGAGGCAAAGGCTCCCAATCGCGCAGACACCCATGGCCAGCCCGGCGATCAGGAAGGCGTCGCTATAGGCCAGCAGCAGCGCCTGACGGTGCACTGTCCCATCCAGCAGCGCGAGCGCCTGTTGCCGGAGCGGACCGGTCGCCGGGCCGTGGAGGGCGGTGTGGCGGTCCACTTGTCCGTGCCCAAGCAAGCGCACCATGTCCACCATGCGATCACGGTAGGACTGCGAAAACGGCGTGATCGCTTCGCCGATCCGGCTTGCGTGGAGCTTCTCGCGGTCGACGACGATCTGTCCGGCAATGGCGATGCCGATGGCGCCGCCCACATTGCGCAGCGTCGAAAACAGGCCCGATGCGGATCCGAGTTCGGACTTCTCCAGACCGTCCACCGCCATGACGCCAAGCGCGACGACGATGAACGATTGCCCGATCCCGCGCACCACCAGCGACGGCACGATTACATTGCTGGCTGCATCGCCATCAAGGTGAATGTTCATCAGGCACCCTGCCGCCATCACCGCGAAACCCAGCATGACGACTACCCGCACGCCGAACCATTTCATCAGGCGCGGCGATGCGAAGGACATGGCGAACTGGACCAGTCCGTAGGGGATCATGGTCAGGCCGATCTGAAGTGCGTTGTAGCCATGGGCTTCCGCAAAGTAGTTCGGCACCAAGAACACCACGCCGAATACCGCTGCTCCGAACGTGAACTGCATCAGGCTGGCGAGACTGAAGTTCCGGCGGCCCAAGAGGCGCAAATCGATGAACGGATCCTTGCGGCGCAGTTCGATCACCACAAAGGCGGTCAGGCAGATCGCCGCGCTCAACGCGGAATTGACGATGAAGGACGACGTGAACCAGTCCTTCCTGCCGCCTTCCTCCAGCATGATCTGCAAGGACGAGAGGCCGATGGCCATGGTCGCGATTCCGGCCCAGTCGCCGCTGCGAAGCTTGCTTAGCGCCATGGGCGTGCGCGGTGTCGCCCAGCCGATCGCGGCGAGTAGCAGCAAGCCCGGCGGCACTTGCAGATAGAAGATCCAACGCCAGTCGTAGGCCTCGGTCAGCCATCCGCCCAGCGAGGGCCCGGCGGCCTGCGCCACGTTATTGGCGACGGCGAACAGCGCCATCCCGAACGGGTGTTTGGAAGGCGGCAGTTCGGTAACGATGATCTGGAACGACAGCGGAATCAGCACGCCGCCGAAAGCACCCTGAAGCGCCCGCGCCGCGATCATTACACCGATATTGGGGGCCAGCGAGCAGACGATGGAAAACATCACGAAACCGGCCGTTCCCACCATCAACACTCGCCGCATCGAGAAGACCGAAACCAGCCAGCCGGTCAGCGGGATGACAATGATTTCCGCGACCAGGTAGGCGGTGGTGATCCACGCCCCTTCCTCGAACGAAGCACCCAGAGAACCGCGCACGTCGGGCAGCGAAGCATTGGTGACGTGGACGTTCATGCCCGCCATGAAGCAGCCGACCACACCGCCGAGCACCGCGACCCACGCCCGCGTGGAGACCGTTTCCCCTCCGCTGCCGCCGCTCATCGTCCGCTCTCCCGGGTGTCTATCTGCGTTACCACCGACATGCCGGGGTGGAGGCCCCTGGCGCGGCGCTGTCCGGGATCGAGATGGATACGCACGGGCATCCGCTGGACGATCTTGGTGAAGTTGCCGGTGGCATTGTCGGGCGGCAGCAGAGCGAACTCTGCGCCTGATGCGGGCGCGATGCTGTCCACATGGCCGGTGAGCGTCTCACCGCCAAAAGCGTCGACCGCGATCCGTGCCGGTTGGCCGGGGCGCACGCGATCGACTTGCGTCTCCTTGTAGTTGGCAACGATATAAACCGCGTCCGGCACAACGGCCATGACTGGCGTGCCAGGCTCAACGTATTCGCCCACACGAAGCGTGCGTTGACCGATAGTGCCGGAAACCGGTGCGCGGATCACGGTGAGGGTGAGTTGCAGGACAGCCAGATCCAGTGCCGCATGGGCCTGACGGAACGTGGCTCTCGCCTTGTCCAGATCGGCTCGTGCAGCTTGTTGCTGCGTGGCTAGCACGGGGAGTCGTTTGCGCTCGGCGGCGGCCGATGCGTTGGCGGCTGCAAGCTGAGACTGTGTCCGGCGGGCATCGGCCTCGGCACTTTCGAGGGCCTGCGCGCTGGCGACGGCCTGCCGGGTGAGCAGGCGTTGGCGCTGGAACTCCAGATTGCCGCGATACGCATCGGCGGCGCTGGCCGTGGCTGCCGCAACGCTGTGGGCGATCACGCTGTCCTGCTGGCTTAACTGTGCGCCCAGATTGGCGATACGGGCTTGCTGCGCGGCGATATCCGCCTCGGCTGCCGCCACGGCACCTGCGGCCGCCTCCCGCCGTGCCCGGTAATCGCGGTCGTCGATCTGCGCGAGCACTTGTCCGGCCGTCACACGCTGGTTGTCCGCTACCGCCAATTCGACCACGCGCCCAGCCACCAGCGGTGCCACTGTCACCACGTCGGCGCGAGCATAGGCGTTGTCGGTATCGACCATAAAGCGTTCGACCGACCACCAGTGCAGCCCCCAGACTGCCACGCCGACGAGCACCAAGGCCGCAGCCGAAAGCGTGAGATGCCTGCGGGATGGACGAAGGGTGCGGGCTGGGGAAGCTGCATCGGTCATTGTCTCATTACTCATCGGGTTATGGTCGATCACGAGGTCGAACGCGGTGTGGTGGGCAGGGACGAGCGGATCAGTGGCGACGCCGCCGGATCGGGCGCGCCTTCCCATCCTCCGCCAAGGGCGCGGAAAAGCGTGACTTGTGCGGCGGCAAAGTCGAGGTTGGCTTCGGCCAGTGCGGCCCGGTCAGAAAGGGCGCCGCGCTCGGCAGCAAGCGCCTCCAGCGCATCTGCACCGCCCGCCGCGCGGTTCGCGCGCATGAGTTCGGCGGCTTTATCGCTGCGCTCTGCAGCAAGGCGGCGGGCGTTGCGCGTTCGCGCTGCGGCATCGAGCGCGGAAGCCGCGGCACCTGCTTCCTGAAGTGCCGTGAGGATCGCGGCGTCGAACCGGGCCAGTTCACCGCGCTCCCGGGCGCGTGCCTGCGCGATCCGGGCCCGGGCGGCGCTCACATTGGGAAAGCTCCACGAGAGCAGAGGGCCCAGTCGCCAGACCATATTGTTGCGTAGGCCAAGATCTCCGGGCGTCTTCGCCGAACTCGCGATCCCGGCGCCCAAGGCGATATGCGGGTAGAGATCGCCCACGGCGACGCCGATCCGCGCGGTGCTGGCCTTGAGCCTCAGTTCGGCCGCGCGCACGTCTGGACGACGGTTCAGAAGCGCCCGGCCATCCAGTTGCGGCGGAGCGGAAGCGAATTCCGGCAGACGCGTGCACGCCTCAGCGGCGGCGGGCACGTCCGACGGCACGCGGCCCGCGAGCACTGCCAGGGCCTCCAGCGCCTCCTGCCGCCGGGCTTCCAGTGCGGGGCGCACGGTACGGGCGCGCGCCTCCTCGGCCGCAGCTTCCGCGACCTCGCCTTCTGTGACCGCGCCCGCATCCCGCAGGGTCTCTACGATCTGGCGGTTGCGTGCCGCCAGCGCTTCATCTTCCCGCGCTATCGCCATTCGGCGCGACAGGCCGCAGGTGTCGACCCAACCGCGCACCACTTGTGCGGCAATGGCCACGCGCGCCGCATCGAGCAATGCGGCTTCCGCCTCGCTGTCTGCCGATTCAGCCCGGATCGAGGCATCGATCTGGCCGAAAAGGTCGAGTTCCCATGTGAGGTCTGCGCCAAAATCGAAGCGCGAGCCGGTGCGGACATGCGAACTTTGCCGAGAGCCCGCCTCGATCTGGTCCTGCAACGTGCTGCCCAGGCCAGCACCTGCGGAGAGTGTGGTATCTGGCAAACGATTGCCTTCCGCTTCGCGCAACACCGCGCGTGCTTCGAGCAGCCGGGCTTTGGCCGCCTGAAGGTCCCGGTTATTGGTCAACGCCTCCGCGATCAGCGCGTCGAGAGCGGGTTCGTTGTAAAGGCGCCACCACTGCGACGGTGTCAGGTCGGCCGAGGAGGGCGCTTCGGGCAGCGCAATCGTCGAGCGGGGTGGGGCAGACGGCGCAGCCGCGCACCCTGCCAACAGAGCAAGCGGCAGGATCGCGGCAGGAAGCGATGCAGAGGGCTGGGGCACGGAAGCAGGGTCTTTCAGAGCATCTTGGGCCCGTTCCGTTAGGGCATACGCGCTTGTCCATCTCCTGCGGGTGTGACAATAATCGTCGTGAAATGGACATCTTGCGGACTGTTGATGAGTGCCAGCGTGCGGCGCGGCCGATTGCGGCTTTTGCGAGCGAGCATCCAAATGGTCAGCATATCGCCCCGCACAGCCATCCGCGCGCGCAGCTCATCCACACGCTCACGGGTGTGATGACAGTGACGTGCGCGGAAGGAAGCTGGGTCGTCCCGACAGGGCGTGCGGTGTGGATGCCGCCCGAAGTCGAGCACGCGATCCGCATTGCCGGCGATGTCTCGATGCGCACGCTGTTCGTCGGGCCCGACGCTCGGTCCGATCTACCCGTCACGTGTGAGGTGATAGAAATCTCCCCCTTCCTCCGCGAGGCGCTGGTCGAGGCGACGGCGATCCCCCTAAACTATGTGCCGGGCGGGCGGGACGAGCGCGTGATGGAACTGATCCTCGATGAGATCACCGCAGCGCCGCGCCTGCACATGCACGTTCCACTTCCGCGCGATCGGCGGTTGATGCGGCTGTGCGAGGCGATGATAGCGGATCCGTCCGCGCCGGTGACTTTGGAGGGGTTGGCCGCGCAAGTTCACGTCAGTGGGCGCACTTTGGCCCGGATGTTCCATCGCGAATTGGGAATGAGCTTCGGCGCATGGCTGCGCCGCATGCGGCTGTTGCTGAGCCTGCCCCGCCTCGCTGCGGGGGCAACTGTGCTCGAAGTGGCACTGGAACACGGTTACGATAGCCCGAGCGCATTCACGGCGATGTTCCGCCGCGAACTCGGACTTCCGCCCAATCTTTACGTCAAGACCCGAGGGTGATCGGAGTGCCGGTGTTGGCGGCTTTACGTGCCTCTTATCGGAGCAATTTTCATAGCCGGAGGCTTCGGAGGTTGTCGCGGAGCAGCGCCTGAAGGCGATTGCAGCAAGCATGGTCCCGGAAATCAAGAAGGGTCGGAAACTCGACGGCATTAGGCATATTATTTCAATAAAACTATAGAATACGCATTTATATTATTTCACTGGATAACCAGATTTGCGGCATGGACGCCCCTCCGCAATCGGCGCTAGCGGGCTGCCCATGAGTATCATCGCGCAAATCATGAACACGACCACCGGCCAAATCATCCAGAAGATGAAGTTCGAACGCATGCCCAAGCCGTGGGTTACCTTCCATCTTTCGACTGGCGAGCAGGTGACCGCAGATCGCGTGCATGTCGGTAAGCCCGCTCCGGGCAAGTTCATCACGCCAGTCGAAGTTTGGGTGACGCCCAAGGAATAACGGATTGGAGCTCACCGGGCGTAAACGGCGCCATCGGGATTGAGGAAATATGGTTCAACGCCAGGAAGGAAGGCGAAGGAATGTGTCGATATTTCAATCCTTCCTGGCGCGGCGATGGACCATCTTGGTGAATCCGTGAGGTAAATCCTGAAGGGGCGCCGAAATGGCGTCCATCTCGAACCAAAGCAGCCCTGGCCGGGCAACAATCCCCGCGCGGGGGCCGCTTCGATTCAGCGTGACCGGGCCCGAATGGGTCAATCGGCAGAATAGACCATATTGCGGACCCTGACCGTGCCGCTACCCGCCGCGAACAGCGCCGGGCGCAGGCTGAGGTACGCTCCCGCCATGTTCTGGTTATAGCCGCTCACTTCATAGGAGCGGTGGAGCACCCAATTCTGGCCGTCGGCACTGTAATAGAAGTGGCCAACCTGATCCTCATTGCGAACCCGAAGATACAGGCGGGGGCCGATGGCAGGCACTCGGGCTTCGAAGGCATTCTCCTCGCCCAGCACATAGGCGCGAAAGCGGTTCGGGTCTGTGGCGATGCCGCAGAAATATTTCTCGTTGTAGAACAACAGGAGCCCTGCGGTTACCTGTCCCTCCAGTTCCACTTCCATCGACAGTTCGTAGCGTCGGTCGCCGCTGTTCATGACCAGAGGCGATGCGTCAGCCGGTCCCTTGCCTTGGGCGGTCAATACGAGGGCGCCGTTGTCGAAGCGGACCCGGTCCCGATAGTTGCGGCCGGGTTTGTAAAAGCTCATGCGCGCGCCCAGTGCATCCGCGTCAAACGGGCCGGAGAAGGCCACGCCATTTGCGCCGAGCTTACGGCCCGCCGGCTTGCGGAACGGGCGGGACAGATCGCCGCCCAGCGCGCGCGGCCAATCGTCTGCCGTCCATTCGATGGGCTCCAGCAAGCTCTGCCGCCCGAGCGTGCGATAGCCGTTTTCATAGCCGTGATAGAGCATCCACCATTTCCCGGATGGATCCTCGACCGGTGTGCCGTGACCGCGCGACCACCAGGGTTCGTTGATCGAAGTCGTGCGGACTATGGGGTTGTGCGGGCAATTCTCCCAAGGCCCCTTGATGGACTTCGCGCGTGCGACGATCACCATATGACTGGTGGGCGGCCCCGCAGTACCGCCCTCGGCAGAGAACAGATAGAACCAGCCATTGCGGCGGATGATCTTCGGCCCTTCCAGAGCAAAGGTCTCGACCGCCCAGTCGCCGGGATATTTCCAGCCCTCATAGGCTTTCTGGTCCGGTCCGGAGCGGGTCAGGCCATCATCGCTCAGCGGGATGAGCACGCCATCGCTCACGTAGAGATAACGCTTGCCGTCCTCGCCCACCGCATGGCCGGGATCGATGGCGGTGTAGATGCCGACATCGATGGGCTCGCTCCACGGGCCCTCAATCCGTTCGGCGTGGATGACATAGTTGGTCATCGGCCGGCGGGCCGCGCCGATCGCGCTTGGCATTTGCGACACGCCGCGTACCGCGAAATAGATGTAATAGCGCCCGTCGTGCTTCACGAGATCCGGCGCATAGACCGAACCGACCGGCTCGGTCAGGGCAGGGCCGATTGGTGACCAGTTGACCAGATCGCCGGACTTCCAGATCACCAGTCCCGGATAATAAACGAAGGACGAGGAGACCTGATAATACGTGTCGCCGTCACGCAGGATGCTGGGATCAGGATGGTCGCCCGCCATGACGGGGTTTCGAAATGTGCCGTCGCCCAGATCGGCGGTGCGCTGCCCTTCGATGCCGCGCCCCCAGTCCGTTCCCGTGTGGGGATGATTGGAGACGGACCTCTGCGCGGCGGATAGTGTTTCGGGCAGGGCAGCGAGGCCTGCCGCACCCATCGCCGAGAGCAAGGCCTGGCGGCGTGTACTGTTCATGGATGTTCTCCGGAAATCATCGTCAGGGGCGGCGCAGCAGCTTCAGGCGGATGATCCGCAGGCCGTCATTGGGGAAAAGGAAATAGCGTTCGTCGCCGTTCATCGTTCGGCCGGTGATCCAGCGGCCGTTCACGAAAGCGCCTTCCTGAACGTGATCGATCTCGACTTGCGTGCCGGGTATGGAAAAGCGCAAGTTGATGCCGCGACCGATGATCAGAAATTCATCCTCGCCGCTGGCGATGGCGAGACCATAGCCGGTTTCTGGTGGCTTCGCCTCTTCCCCGGTGCCCGCACCGAAGGCGCCTACCGTGGAGATCGGCCCGGCAATGCTGAGGGTATAGTCGCCCAGCGTCTCCTTGATCTGCCCGCCTTTGGCGATGCGGAAGCCGCGAATTTTGCCCTCCGCCTGCGCCCGGGCGATCGGGCCGGACATCTCGTTCAGCACCTTGTAGGCCTGGAAGAGTTCGCTGCCGTCCGCCGCGTCCTCGATACCGAAGGGGGAGAAAGCGATGGCGTCATATTGGCCGATTGCCACGAACAGATTGCCGGTGTCGTTCTTCGCTTCCGGATTGAAGATCGGATTGTCGGCCCGCTTGTAGTCCGCCAGCGTGCCGGCATAGTCGTCGACATAGATGTCCGGCCCCAGGAGGGCGAGCGACGGCGCTGCTGCCTTCCAAACATCCATCATTCGGGCAACCGGGCCGCCGCTGGGATAGTCACCGGGTTCGGGAGACTTGGCCTGCGGGCCGAGCCAGGCGTTGGCGTACATGGGCAGCGCAAGCTGAGACGCGCCCGCCTTTGCCACGCGCTCCACATAGCTGCCGAAGCCCCAGGCCATGAAGACTTCGTCGGCGGCCTTGTCCGTGCCGAACACGTCCGCCCATGTTCCCGTTTCCCGGAAGCCATTGCGCTGCCAGACTGCCAATAGTTCCGATCGCAGGGTCGCGTGATGGTCGCGCAAATAGGCGATCAGCGCAGGCGGCACGGGCTGGCTCCACGCGGCCGCCGCGAGTGGCGAGCGGTCGCGGCTGTCACCCAGCAGGCCGACCTCATTCTCCACCTGCATCATGATGACGGTATGTTTGCGGTCGATCTCCCGAATATGCGCCATGAGCGCGGCAAAGGCGCGTGCGTCGGCTTGCAGCAAGGCGTCGCTGAAGACGCTCATCGTGGGATTATAGCCCAGATAGGCGGCGATCCCTTTGGGCTTGGCGTTGCGATCGCGCTCGACCCTTTGAAAGCGGGCCGTGTCGCTGCGCACCCAGGACGGGGTATAGGTCGACTCCGCATTCTTGTAGGCACCGAACCAGATCAGGACGAGCTTCATGTCATGCGCGGACGCTTGCTTTATCTGGTCGTCCACGGCGGTGAAATCGTAATGCCCCTCTTGCGGCTCGACCAGTTCCCAGCTGGCCGCGCCGATCACCGTGCGGACATGATTGCGGGCCAGCTTGTCCCAGATCGGCGCCATATAGTCCGGGCTGGACGGGCTGCTGTTATGCAACTCGCCGCCAAGCACGAGATAGGGCTCACCGTCGACCATCAACTGCGTTGCCGCACCATTGCGCTGCACATGGGGGAGTGCCTTGGGCGCAGCCGATGACATGACTGCCAGAGCCATGGCCAGCAAAAGCGCCGATCTCATCAAAACTCGCAATACCTTCTCCCTCTGTTCTATCGATTTCTTTCGTTTACTGTGGGGCCAGCAAGGAAACGGGGCCGATCAAGCCTGAAGGCCGCAGCGGCGCATTCGGCAGGTAAGTCGGAGTGCTGGTCCAGGTCACTTTGTGCGCGCCGGGCTGTGCATCTCCGATCAGCCGGTTTATCCAGCGATCGGCTACCCGGACGCTAAGGGTGTTACGCCCTTCCTTGACCAGTGAGCCGATGTCGACAGTATGTGGCTCGCGCCAGATGGTGCCCGCCAGATGGCCGTTGACCGTAACTTCGGCGATGTCCCCGAGTTTGCCGAGATCGAGAACCAGCGGCTGCCCCGGCCTTGTTCCCTTGGGCAGCTCGAAGGTCTTGCTGTAGGTCGCGATTCCGGAAAAGTAGCGGATGCCGGGGTTGTCGTTCTCGCTCAAGGAAGCAAGGCGGGGCAACTTCGCTGATGCAGGTGCGCCGCGACCAGCCTGGAAATCGACATTCCAGACGCCCGCACCGATATCCTTGACCGGCTTGAGTTCCACTTCGGGAACCGATGCAGACTGCGTCGTTGCCTGCCGTACGAAGGTGACGAAGAACGCATCGGTCGGCGCCATGTCGAGCTTCACGACTGTCTGCCCATCCTCAATGCGGTATGTGACCGCTAGACGTTGGCCTGTGTCCGCTCGCCAGATTTCCGGAAGCTTTCCAGTAACGCGAAAGCGTGCTTCACCGGTTTCGCGGTGATCCGTGCGGTTGGTCAGAAAATAGATTTCACCCTCAGGCAACGTCCGGTGCCGGAACAGGATCTTGCTGTCGCTCGCCGCTCCAGTGTAACTGAAATCGGGCGCCAGGCCTGACTGAGCGAGCATTGCCTCGACATTGCCCGTGCCGATAACCTGCCCCTTGCCGACGGTCGCGCCCGAGCCATCGGCCCACAATTGCTTAACCAGTTGCGCAAATTCGCGCGGATCATCCCCGAGCGCCGGAGAAGACGAGGGCGCATGCCCCATGATGGTCGCGCCGTCGTTGGCGAGCGCGGCGATCCGGCGCAAGGTCGCAACCGTCATTCGGTCGCTGGTGCCGCCAAGGTAGAGCGCGCGGTAGCGGGCGCCTCCGGGCGTGACCAGTTCCTTGCCCTCCACCTTCAGCGCATCATACAGCGCGGCGACATTGACGAAATCGTAGGCGTAGCGCGTGGGTGCATCCTTGGGCGAAGTGGTGAACTGTCCCACCAGCGGGGCCTCTTCGCCATAGAAGTAGGCAAGATCGGAATGGTCGCGTCCCTGCTGGAGAAGGAATGCGGTGCGCCCCAGATAGTCGATCCACGGCTTAGCCATCTCGGCCCAGGTTTCGTGCCGATTGAAGTACTGGCCGAAAATGAGAAGCGCGAGACCGGGCTGCTTGTCATCGACCGGCTGGTGGACCGATGTGTGGATCACCGGTCGGTTGACGCCTGACGCGAATGCGAAATCCATCTTTGTCCGAAGATCTGCAGGCGAAGTCGCCCAAGGCGAGAGGGCGTTGGTCAGCGATTCAGCGGCAACCAGATTCTGCCCGTAAATATGCGCGACCGAGGCGGCGCCGCGCATGTCGATCTCTGCGGCGGACATTGACATGGGTATGTCTGTCGGCTGGCGCATCGCCATGTCGTCGCCGAGGACCACGCGGCTGGTCTCCAAAGCCTCGCCGTAATAAATGAGGCCGCGCTCA
Organism: Novosphingobium sp. BL-S-32; assembly: GCF_056857055.1. NCBI lineage: Bacteria > Pseudomonadati > Pseudomonadota > Alphaproteobacteria > Sphingomonadales > Sphingomonadaceae > Novosphingobium > Novosphingobium sp. BL-S-32. The sequence goes on from NZ_CM166477.1 coordinate 1,155,706, forward strand.
TGTGCGACCTGCGCGATTGTCGCATAATGCTGGCTTGCCATGAGATCGCCGAGCGTCCGGCGGAAATCATAGAGAAACGCATCGCTCTGCGCGCGCGAACCGACGATCACACCGGTGAGGGCCGGGAACCAGGGCTTCGGATCGTATCCGCGAAGCGCCTTGAACTGGGCTACGAGATCGGCGCTCCAGTTCGAGGGGCCGACTTCGGTACTGTCCGTCAGGATTGCGCGAAGGCCGCGCCGGCCGATCAGGTCGTCACCGGTGGCGCTGGCATACATGTCGAGATAGGTCTGAAGGTAATCGCGCACCGCGTGGCCGTCGTACTTGTCGACTTCGAGACCGGTGGCCTCGGCCGTCGCCGGGTGGTTCATCGTGCCTGTCAGCGAATAGCCCAGACGCACGATCTTCCAGTGCCCGGCCGGGGGCGTCCAATCGAGCTTGCCATCGGGTGACATCCGGGCCGTGAGGTCGACAATGTCCTTTGGATCTATGCCCGGAACCTCGGGACCGACACCGCGATCAAGCGCATAGTAGTCATTGGCAATTGCGAACCCGGCCTTCTGTTCGAAAGCATTGACCCGCGGTGTCGCCTGCAATGCCAGCTCGGTGATCCTGATGCGGTCGGAGGCGCCGCCGCTCATCATCTCGGCGGCACCTTTGGCGCCGAAGGCCTGCAACATGCCGGGAATATCGACTCCGGGCGTCATGTCGCCCATCTGTCGCAGCATGCCGCCCTGATTGGCACGCGCGGTCCAGCTAAGCCGGAATCGGGCGGCGGTCACCGGGGCGAAGCTTGCCGTCGAGGGCGTCGGCCCTGCCGACAGCTCCGCCACCTTGCGCCATTCGCCGTGTTCGCTCTCCGCTTCGAGAAGCGGCACGGACGTGGTTCCCGAAATCTGGTAGGTCACGGAACGGATGGTTCTGGGCTTGTCGTATTCGATCAGCACAGCAGATGGTGTCTTCGATCCGGCAGTGAGGATGTCCACGCTTTGGGCATACCTGCCATCGTTCAGCGCCGCTGCATCCAGAGGGCGATCGTCCACGCGGACGGATGGGATCGGAAGCGGCGTCCAATCGCCGGGAACGCGGAAGGCCAGCACGGCAAAGTCGCGGGCATATTGAGGGAAGGCGATCCCCTCCTGTCCGGGCGAAAACGCCATGTGCTGGGCCGGGATGTCCTGGAAGCTGCCGGTGGTATCCGGAATGGGAGGGAGGCTGCCCATGAAACGCTTGCCGCCTTCTGCAGACATCTCGCTCCAGACTAGCTTTTTCATGCCGTCACGCGGCTTGACCCACGGGCCGCCGGTTTCGCTCCACCCCGGAGAAGAGGCGGTGGCAAGCTCCAGGCCATGCTTGTCGGCTTCTTCGGCAGCGACGCGGAAAGCATGTTTCCACTCAGGGCTCATGTAAGGGAGGCGCTTGGCAACGATTTGTGGAGTGACCACGGCTGCATCGAAGCTCTGCATTCCCCCGATACCAATACGAGCCATCCACTCGATATCCTTTCGGATGCCGTCTTCGGTGATGTTCCCGTTCATCCAGTGCCACCAGACGCGTGGGCGCGCCGTGAGCGGGGGATCGCGGAAACCGGCTTCAAGATCGTCGGCCTGCTGGGCGTAAGCGTTGATGCCCGAGATTGGCAGCAGGGCGGCGCCAGCTCCAAGAAGCAAGGCAAGGCGGCGCACCTTTCGCGCCTTGGACCGGGCAATTGTCATCGTGACTCCAGTTCAAAACAAGGAGCGAAAGACGCCCCCGCCATCGGACCCTCGCCTTAATGGCGCAGAACCAACCGTGCGGGAGCGAAGGGATGTGCGGCGCGGTTTGAGCGCGCCGCATCTACGAAGCCGGTCTCGATTTTCGGGTCGAGCGGGACGACGGAACCGGCTCGGCACCGTCGCCCGAATGACCGTCAATCGATGACGCCCGCCTGTCGTCCGGATTTCCCGATCTTGAGCATGCGCTTGTCGCCGGGAACACAGCTCCAGTTGGCACCGTCCTTCACATCGCCCTTGCCGCTGTAGCGCGCCATTTCAGGGAACTTGCAAAGCGGCATCGTGCGGCCGAGCGGCTGCTTGAAATCGACGCCGAACTGGTTTGCCTTGTAGAGCGTGGCGGGCAGATTGTCGGGCGCGTCGCCCTTTTCAACCCATGCCTCGATGGCGCTCAGCGCATCGAAGCTGCCGGGCCCCTCGCCAATGCCTCCGCCGCTGCAATGCGCGGTTCCCGGAAGCATGAACATGCGGATGTTCTTGTGCAGCTTGTCGTAGCCGCCGAAGGTCTTCGCAAGCTTCTTGTAGTAGTTGACGGACATGTAGGGCGTCAGGAGATGATCGCTCAGATTTACCCACATGATCATCTTGTGATTGCTCTTGATGAGTTTGGCGGCGTTCTGCGGAATATCGCCGATCCCCATGCGCAGCGCTTCATTCGCCTTGGCCACTTCCGCGGCCGGAGCGATCACCCGGAAACCGGTGACGGGCCCCGGACCGCCCGAACCGAACGAAATCACCGATGCCGTCTGGAAGGCTGGATCGTTGCGGTGGGTGAAGACGCGGATGACGGCGTCGCCGAGCAAGGCCATGCCGTTGCTCGCTCCGGTTGCCGGATTTCCGGCATCGGGCCAGGGGGTTGCGGTGCCCGGATTGGCAGGCGGCAGCATGAGCGAATTTTGCAGCTCGCTTACAGAATAGCCGGGCTGAACGACGTGCCCTTCGTGGTCCGTAGCTGCCGTCAAAACCGTGCTTACGCTTTCGATCTGCGCCTGGGTGAAACAATTGGTGCCCGGCTTGTTGTCTGCGCAGCGCGGAAGGTCCTTTTCCGGCCGGAAGTCGCAGGCCATCGGATTCTGGATGAGGCCGTCCTTGACGCCGTCCACCGCATCGCATTTCGCGAGTACCAGCGGGCTGATCTGGGCAACGAGCGAAGCCGGCAGGTTTGCGTCTGGTGAGCGTACCGTCGCCAGTGAGGCCCCGGTGGTCAGGAATGCGAGATTGGAAAGGTTCGCATAAGGAGATCCCGAAACAATACCGTCGAACGCCTCGGGAAAGTATGCTGCCGCGACAAGGGCGTCACGTCCGCCGCCCGAACAACCGCAGAAATAGGAGTAGGCGATCTTCGATGCGGTTCCGCTCGCCTGAGCATAGAATGCGGTCGTGAATTCCTTGCCCATTGTCGCAAGGACTTTCTGCGAGCGATAGAGATAGTCGTCGAGATAGTCCTGACTGATTTGGCCCGGGCCGGTGATGGCCCATTTGCCCTGCGTGAAACCGGCATGGCCTTCGTCCGTCGCGAAGGAGGCGTAGCCCTTCCGAACGCTGTCGCCCGGCTTACCCTGGTTCGTGATTGTGATCGTGGGTGAAGCGGCATCGCTGACGGCGAAAGTTCCGCAATGGCCGCCGCAACCCAGCTGGAGGTACTTGCGGTTCCAGGTCATTGGCAGGGTGGCAAGGAAGTTCGCCGTCTTGCCGGTCGCGGGGTTGGTCACGAAGCTGCCGGTAACCTGGCAATAAGCCGGCAGATCGCCGCGGGCTGGTGTGAAGCGCGTGCCTCCTTCGAGGAACGGGCCCGGCTGCTCGTTCGCCGGCAGCTTCTCGACCGTGACCTTGATATTCAGCTTGGATGCAATCGCCTGCATGGCGGCGGGCTGGCACAATTCGGCCATGCTCGCGGCGACGACGCCACCGGCGATAGCAGTGCCAGTGCCTTGGCTAACCGCAGCTGCCGCAATCGGCTTTGCGTCCTGCGCCGAGGCGACAGTTTCCCCGCTACCGTAGTTTCCTAGCGCCGCAGCGACGCATAGCAATGGTGTCACCGTTGACAGGACGATCCGCGATATTCGGTGCATGTGTTTATCCTTCCCCCAATGATCTTGTGCCCGGTTCGGCAACACTGCCGCTCGGCCAAGCGACGTTATTTCATGGGCCCCTCGCGACCACTCATCGTGGCCGGGAAAGCCGTGCGCATTCGATTCGCCGTAAATCCCGTGTAATCTACCAACCGTTCGGTAAAAACAAAAGAGGCGATTTTACCGGCGCTTCACGGAGGGGTGGCGGTGCCCGTCAAACATTCCTCGGCGGCAGAAGTTGTCGATCGCGGGGCGGGCGGAATTATCGAGCATTCGTTCCGGAGTGTCCCAATCCGGAATAATCCTTCCGTACAGCTTTCGACTTACCGACTGTATGGTATATAAGATCGCGACTCGATAATCCGGGCAGGGGAGGGCCCGATAAAACACCTCGAAAACCGCCGTACATAGGGTGGGGCGGGGAGTGTGCGACTTACTTGATATCCAAGTCACGTTTTATTGATTGGTCGTTCCCTTAAGATCAGTCGCGTGTGCGACTTTGATGCCCGCCAATCTTGTCAAGGCGGGCAGCACCGAATGTTCGCCCTGCGAAATGGACGTCGCGGCGCGATTATCGATCTTATCGAGAATGACGAAAATACTGATAAATATAAATGGGAAATAAAATAATATAAACGGAGAGGGAGTTGTATGAAGAATTTGAACGGCTGTTCACGGCTCGGTATAGTCCTGAACTGCGGGGTGGCTATTTCAGCGCTTTGCCTTGCAGTTCCTGCCTTTGCCCAAGCTGATAGTCCACCGCCTCCGCAACCGGACGACAAAGGGCAACTGACGGACCGGCAGGTCCAGGAAATTGTCGTTACAGGCACGCTTATTCGCGGCGTGGCGCCGACCGGCACCAATGTTATCGATGTCACGCAGCAGGCCATTCAATCGACCGGTGCCACAACCACCGCGCAGCTCCTTCAGACAATTCCGCAACTCGGCCAGTTCAACACGCTTCAGCAGCCGGCGGGCGCTTTCAACCAGGTCACGACGAACCGTCCGAACCTGCGCAACCTTCCCGGTTTCCAGACGGCCGGCAGTTCTCCCACGCTCGTCCTTCTTGATGGACACCGCATCGTCGGCATGGGCATCCAATCGACCAGTCCCGACCCTGACATCATCCCGCCCGGCGTCATCGAGCGCGTTGAGATCGTTCCCGATGGCGGCTCAGCGATCTATGGTTCGGACGCTGTCGCGGGGGTGATCAACTTCATTACGCGCAAGAAGTTCGATGGGTTCAACGTAGACGGGCACTACGGATTTGCCGACGACTATCACGCATTCGATGTCAACGCGACGGCAGGCAAGTCGTGGGATACCGGCTCGATCTATATCTCTTACAACTATTCTGAACATGGCGCGATCTACGGCCGGGACCGCGACTATGTGCGGATGTATCCCAAGACGATCACGGGGGTTCCGTTCCCCATTACCAGCGTGCGCTGCACTCCCGGAAACGTGCAACTTGTTCCCTCGGGCACGATCTACGCGCTGCCCTACTCGACGGGATCGGCGGTGGCCAATACCGCCAACCAGTGCGACGAAAGTGACGGGGCGCCGATCTATCCAAGCGAAAATCGCCACTCGGTGTTCGCCGGCTTTTCGCAGGACCTGAGCGATGCGTTGAAAGTCGACATCCGGGCGTGGTTCACCCAGCGCAAGGTGTCCGCCGATCTCGGGCCCATTTACGATTCCGAGTACATCGGCCCGGCCTTCCTGGGCCTGATACCGAGCCCCTACATGGCGGCGCACAAGGTCAATCCCGCCAACCCGTTCGAGATCCATCAGGTCTCCTATTCCTATGGCGGCGACGACACAGAACAGCAGCGCCTGTCGCTCAGTACCTGGGGCGTCACGCCGACGTTCACTGCCGACCTGGGCAAGGGGTGGCAGCTTCGCGGGCTCGGCAGCTACGGCGAAAGCACGACGCAGAATATCGTCGGGCAGTACAACTCGACCGCAGTGCCTCTCGCGATCGCCACGGGCCTTCTCAATCCCTACGACATCAATTCGAGCAGCGATCTGGGGCTCAATGTTCTCAGCAACTATGAATCGTTCGGGCGGACCCGCCAGCGGCTGTTCAGTGGCCGCCTGATCCTTGATGGCTCCCTGTTCAAGCTGCCCGGCGGAGACGTGAAGTTCGCAGGCGGTGTCGAGTACAATTCCGAAGGCCTGCGATCGCAGAAAGGCTCGATCGTGCCCGGTACGGAAAACACCGGTTATGGCGGTCTCGTCTACAACGGCGTCACAGTTATCGCGCCTTACGCTAATCTTCCGATTGTCTCAGTTTCGCGGAATACAAAGTCCGCTTTCGGTGAACTGGTCGTGCCGGTTTTCGGAGCAGACAACGGTTTTGGCGGGATGCGCGAGCTGACCTTCTCGCTCTCCGGACGATATGACGATTACAGCGATTTCGGCGATACCTTCAATCCCAAGATCGGCGTCACCTACCGGCCGGTGAACTGGGTCAAGCTGCGCGGATCATGGGGTAAGTCGTTCGTAGCTCCCAGCCTTGCGGACAGGCCGGAAACCGATGTTACATCGTACAATCAGGTCAATGGGTTGTCGTTCCTGCTGCCACCAGCCAGCCTTATCGCCAATGGAACTTACCCTGCGCCGCAAAACAGCAACGTGGCAGTTGTGCTGGGCAGCGCACCGAACATCCAGCCGGAGAAGGCGACGACTTGGTCGCTTGGCTTTGATGTCGAGCCGCCGTTTGTTCCGGGGCTCAATCTCAGCTTCACGTACTGGAACATCAACTTCAAGAATCTGATCAACTTGCCGAACTTCACTAACCAGGTCGATTTCTGGACGAACTTCGGATCGGTCATCACCGTCAATCCCACGCAGGCGCAGATCAATTCCTATCTTGCGCAGGCGGACACTATCGTCGGTTCCGGCTGTACGGTCGCGGGAACAGGTCCGACGGGCTGCTATGCCATCCTCGATGCGCGAAAGCGGAATTTCGCCAATGTGAAGCTCGACGGCCTGGATATGGCATTGAACTACCGCATCGATGCCGGGTTCGCCTCGTTCGATCTGGGCTTCAACGCCAACTACGAGTTGAACCGCAAGCAGCAGGCGATCGCGGGCGCTGCCTTCAGCGATTTGCTGGAGGCCAACAACAGCCGTTTCAAGTTCAGCACGGTCCTTGGCACAACAATCAGCGGATTGCGTGCTCAGGTGACGTGGAACCACACGGCTGGCTACGATCTCGATCCCACCGTGAGTTCTGCGGGCGAACAGGACCGTGTCAAATCGTTCAATGTCTTCAATCTCTTCTTCAAGTATGACGTTCCGGGGCAGGGGATCTTCAAGAACCTCTCGTTCTCTCTGAATGTGGATAATGTCTTCGACCAGGATCCGCCGCGCTATATCCAGCAATCGATCACTGCATCGCAGGATGGCTATATCAACGGCAACACCATTGGTCGTTTCGTACAGTTCGGTGTCAGCAAGCAGTTCTGATCCAACCGCGAAACACGCTTCGCCGCCGCCCCGTGCGGCGGCGAAGTGATTTACGCTTCCCATCATGCCGAATGAGAGGGTTTTCATTCGCACATTCGCGGTGGCAGGTCGAAATGCGATTTCCGCCGAGCCTGATGGGTGTGAAGCATTCGGTGAGCGAAGGCCGGCCATCAAAAAGTGGCAGACAGAGCGTGCCTGCATGAAGCCGCCGGCAACGGCCGAAATCAATCTGGGAGAAAAATGGATGTCGGTGGCAGCAGAAGCGCCGCGCAAATTCGGATGGTATCATGGCTGGACCATCGTCGCCATCGCCACGCTTGCGCAGGTCGCATCGAACGGCATGCCGGTTAACGCCTTTACGCTGTTCGTCGTCGACTGGTCGAGCAACCTCAACACGCCTGTCAGCACCTTGCAACTGGCCATTGCCCTGCTGGGTTTGGGAAGTGCGATCCTGGCACCATTTGCCGGCGGGCTGGCCGACAAAGTACCGGCAAGAACCCTTCTGGTGACGGGATTGGGGCTTGTTGCGCTTTTTCATGTCGCGATCGGAGCGATCTTTGCGACATGGCAATTCCTGGCGCTTTACGGCGTTGTCCTGCCTTTGGGTATGGCGCTTTCCACCTCGGTGATTACCAATACCCTGGTTTCACGCTGGTTCGTCAGGCGTCGCGGGCTGGCGCTGGCGGTGACATCGTTCGGCCTCAGCGGTGCGGGTGTTGTCCTGCCGCCAATCATTGCCGCACTGCTGCCATTGCTCCAGTGGCGGATGCTTTGGATGGGTGCAGGGACGCTCATCGGTCTGGTCATGCTGCCACTGGCGTTCTGGTTGGTACGGGATCGCCCGACAGAAGAAGATGGACTGCACTACGTCAGTGTGCCGGGCGATCAACCCGTTTCCGGCGCCGCGGCCCACGTCGAGCTTCACTGGCGCGAGGTGTTCAGGCGGCGGACGTTTTGGATCGTTGTCGCCACGTACTTGCCGCTGCTGGGCCTGTGGGGCGGCGTCAACCAGAACCTTGGGCCAATCGCCAGCAGTCGCGGGCTCGATCAGTCAGCGGTGGGTCTGCTCCTGTCGCTCTTCAGCGGGGCCCAACTTGGCTCGACGCTGTTGATGGGATTGCTATCGGATAGATTTGGCAATCGTCGTCCCTTGGCGATGCTTGCCGTTATCGCGGCCACGGGCGGGATCATCACGGCGCTGGGGCAGGGGATGATTGGCTTGGCCAGCGGTATTGTACTGGTGGGCATGGGGGGAGGGCTTTGGCCCCTGATCGCCTCGGCCATTGCCAACGAATTCGGCGCGGCGGCCTCTGGTCGGGCCTTTGGTCTGACGATGGCGTTCCTGCCCATCATGGCCTTTGCACCCTTCGCCATCGCCAAAACCCACGAGATGAGCGGCAGCTACGGGCCCGGGTTAATTGGTATTGCCATCGTAACTTTGGTCGGCGGCGGCATCTGCCTGCTGATGAAGGAGTGAATTGCGGCCGCATGTCAGGTGGAAGGTAGGCCGAGGGCGAGAAGCCGTCTCGAACACGAGCAAGCAATGGCCAGTGATGCTCACCCGGCAGGCGGCTGCATGCGATTGTCGGGAAGGGACAAAATCTGAAAGAAAGGCGATGAAAGCGCGGCGTTCAACATCACTGGTGAATTGGCTCAGTCCCCGTCCATGGCTGTGATGAGGAGGAATTTTTGGTCTCCTGGGAGGGCAAACGGCGATCATACACGACCCGTCTGTATGGGTGCCGGCCGGTAGCTGAACCACGGACAACGAGAAATGCGCGCCGATGGCATTCTTGCTCGCGGCAATTAGGCACCGTTGCGGCTTGAAGTGTCTTTTTTGGCTGCTTCGCGATTGGTATGACGTCTTGCCGTCAGTAAGCGGCTGTGACATTCGAATTGCGATGACCGAACGATCCAAACTGTACCAGCGCGTTGCTCACCAGATCGAGCAGAAAATCCTCGAAGGTGTATACACGCACGGAAGCCGCTTGCCTGCGGAGCGCGATTTGGCGCAAATCTTCAAGGTTAGCCGCCCCACCATTCGAGAAGCCGTAATCGCGCTGGAGATCCGTAATTTTGTCGAGGTCAGGCACGGATCCGGCGTCTACGTAAGCGGCAAGATACCTGCCGATCCCCCGGAGGCCGAGTTGAATGTCGGCGCCTTCGAATTGATCGAAGCCAGATTGATGTTCGAAGGTGAGGCGGCCGGGCTGGCCGCAACGGTGATGAGCGACGAGGAACTCGCGCATATCGGGGACATCCTGACCCAAATGGAGGCGCTGGACCCATCCTCGGTCGAGGAACTCAACCTCGACAGGCAATTTCACTTGGCGATAGCCGAAGGTACCCAGAGCTCCATTGTCGCCCAGACGATAGAGCATTTGTGGGATCTTCGGGATCAATCACCTCTCTGCCGCCACATGTTCGAGCAAGCGCGGCACGAAGGCATCAATCCGCGGCCACACGAGCACCGCCGCATCTACGAGGCGTTGCAGGCAAGGAACGGCGCCATGGCTCGGGACGCCATGCGCGACCATTTGCGCCGGGTTTCCGAGGATCTACTCGCAGTCACCGAACTGGAAATGATCGAAAAGGCCAAGCTTGATATCATGGAGAAGCGTCGCAGGCTGGCGCCCGAGCGCATGTGAGGGCCCGTCGCGGCCCGGCAGGTGCCGGGCTCGCGGACGGACTTCCTTCAGCGTTGGCCAAGATTGAGCGGAGCGGTTCACCAGTTCCACATGGTGCCGTCTTCCAGCCGCGCTACCGGCAGATAGGCGGGCTTGTACGGATACTTTGCGGCCAGCTTCTCGTCGATATCGACGCCGTGACCAGGCGTTTCGCCGCAGATGAGGTGGCCATCTTCAAAGCGATAATCATGCGGGAACACCGCGTCGGTCTCTTCGCTGTGCCGCATGTACTCCTGGATGCCGAAGTTGGGTACCCAGGTATCGAAATGGAGAGCGCAGCCCATCGTTATGGGTGAGAGGTCGGTTGCGCCGTGGCATCCGGTGCGGACCTGATAGAGGCTGGCAAGGTCGGCAATGCGGCGCAGATGCGTCAGACCGCCCGCGCCCACCACAGTGCAGCGGATGTAGTCGATCAGCTGGTTCTGGATGAGATCCTTGGCATCCCAGATCGTATTGAAGATCTCCCCGACCGCGAGCGGCGTGACCGTATGCTGGCGCACGAGCCGGAAGGCCTCCTGGTTTTCGGCCGGTGTCGCGTCCTCCAGCCAGAATAATTGGAACGGTTCCAGCATCTTGCCCAGATTGGCGGCCTCCTGCGGCGTATAGCGGTGGTGTCCGTCATGGAGGAGATGGTGGTCGAAGCCGTAGGTCTCGCGCAGCTTCTCGAACATCTTGGGAATATAGTTGAGTGCCTTGCGCGTATCCCACCCCGTCTGTGAAGGCAGGGCGGCATCGGCCGGCTCGTAATAGAGCTTGCCACGCCCCACTCCATAGGCGTCCTTGATGCCTGGAACGCCAGTCTGCGCGCGGATGGCCTTGTAGCCCATATCGATATACTGGCCAACGGCATCGACGGTCTCGGCAATGTCCCCGCCATTGGCATGACCATAGACCATGACGCGATCGCGGCTCTTGCCCCCGAGCAAATCGTAAAGGGGCATGCCGGCCATCTTGGCCTTGATATCCCAGAGCGCCATGTCGACGGCCGCGATTGCCCGCATCGTGACCGGGCCCCGGCGCCAGTACGCCCCGCGATAGAGATATTGCCAGATGTCCTCGATCCGGCGGGCATCCATGCCGATCAGGCACGGGATCACGTGGTCTTCGAGATAGCTCACGACTGACTTTTCACGCCCGTTCAGCGTTGCGTCTCCGATCCCATACACGCCCTGATCGGTGAATATCTTGAGAGTTACGAAGTTGCGTCCCGGGCAGGTGACGATGACCTTGGCGTTCTGAATGAGCATGGGAATCTGGGATCCTGAACTTTATGCACGGCGTCACGCGCGCAGGGATTGGTCGTCATATATTGGTCAGGCCAAATTTATGCAACACATCTGGACGCCTTTGGTGCAGAGAATTTGTTGAATTATGCGCGGTAACCCCATCCGCATTCCTGGGAGGGTGAGTGCCGATAACCTCGGATCGCGCGGAGCGGTTGCCGATAAATTCCGAGAAAATTGGCGAAATTTCGGCGCGTAAAATGAAGGTACTTGAAGAGCGAACACGGACTCTGAGCGCTCTGTCTGGTGCTGGAAAATCATACCTGAATCCGCATCGCCCGGCCGATGACACATTTTGCGACTTTCCAAAATTGCTGCAGGGGCGGACAACACCCGAAAAATAGCATCGGGAGTGAGAGCGTGATGACCAAGAGGACTGGTCTCCTGACAATTCTGGTAATGTGCCTGACGTCACAATCCGGCCATGCAGCACCCAGCCAGGAGCATGCTTTCGGGCGTGCCGAAATCTCGACGATCCCATTCGACGCCAGACTTGGGCTTAGAGTGGCGAACTATACGCCTTCGGGTAAAGTTCTGGTCGTGTACGCACAAGATCATAGCAATGATCGCGCCATTACAGTGGCAACGATGGATGACAGTGGCCAGAATTTGCGTCCGTTCTATTCCGGCGTGATCCCGGCGCGGGAATAGGACAATGGCCTGCGCTTCATGGTGTTTCCAGACAACAAGCGGATATTTCTAGGCGATTTTGTTCTGGAGTGTTCGACCAGCCTGGAAACCTGCAAGCAGCCCAAGCTTCTGCCCGTCGTCTACCCACAGGAAGTTGCCGGTGGGGATCACGTTTCCCACCGGTGGTCGGAAATCGTGGTCGCGCCTGACAACCGGCATGTCGCTTGGACCACGCTCCTCCTCCCTTCCTCCGCGCTTGTCTTCACCGGAGAACTGAAGCGTACGGGCGAGACGTACACCATAGCCTCGCCGCGGATCGTCAGTACCATGAATCCCTTCCACCAGGATCCTGCACATCCCGACGGTGTCGTTCCCGAATATATCAAGGGAGGAGAGGTCAAGCAGTTCGTGGCCGGTGGAGCGGCTTTGTCGCTCGCGGGTGGATTGAAGCGGGATACACCCGATTCCGTTATCCAGGACATCGCGACGGGCGAAGTCGAGGCGATCACCGATACGCCGGGATACAACGAGACCACGATCGTCTCCCCTGATGGCCGTCTCGGCCTGACGATGACGACAAGGTTCTCCCGGCCTTCCGATCCGGCAATCCTTGGGCTCATGCCGCGACCTTATCCTACTGCGCTCGGCATGGATCTTGCCATGTTCGCCTACACTTACAGCGTTACCGGCGTGCGCCTTGGCCGGGCGGGCAACATCGGGCCCGCGCTGATCGATCTTGAAGTTTCGAAAAGCACGCCGAGTTATCTCGGCGCGAACCTGAATGAGCAGGGGGATTGGGCCTTTTACTCGCCGATGTCCTGGCATCCGAGCAGCAAGAAGGGTCTGTGGATCGAGGGCCTGAAAGGTGCCCAGGACAAGCGCATTCGCATCGTTCGCCTTCCGGACTACAAGCCCGGACCGCCTGTCCCCGCGGTTCCCACGCCTGAGCCGGGAAAGTATGCCAGTTCCGAACTCTCGCAGGTTCGCTCGTTTGCCGCCACAAATCGCGACGTAGACGTAAAAGTCTATGGCCAGGCCTCGGGGCGAATTCTGTTTAGCCGAACCGCCTCACACATCGAGAAGATCTACGAAAACTTCAGCGATGACGGGCGCAGCGTTTATAGCGGCAAGGAAACGATGGTCATAAACCCGGCCGGCCGCTCGACGTACAATGCTGATCTAAGGGTCTCGGGACCCAAACCTGGTGCAATGGAGCTTCAGATGACATTTGGCCCACTCGGGGGCGAGCATCCGGCAGCGCTCATTTTTGCGCCTGATGCTTCAGGCCAGCCGGCGACCCGTGGTTTCGCTGAGTACGAGGGGCATCGCCTTGACGCGGCCGATCTTGTGCCTTGATGTCGCAAGCGGGGGTGGGGCCATGTTGGTTCCGTCCCCGCCCGACGTCAGACCTCGCCTGACGCTTCTGGCGCGGGCGAGACTCAGACCCGCCGAGCGAGCCGGTTTCGGTGCGCTTCGATCTCCGATCGCGCCTGCTCGATCAATTCCAGCTCTGTGGCTTCCAATACGTCTTCGGAAACACGCTTGAGGTGAGCGCGCATCGCCCGTCTGGCGCCGTCGGCATCCTTGTTGCGCAGCGCTTCCACTATCAGGCGATGTTCATCGACACGAGGCGTCACACCTTCCCGGCGGGCTTTGTCGAACATATGCGCGCATAGCGGCGATTGTTCACGCACGTTCCAGAGCGTTTCCACGGTGTTCAGAACAAGGCTGTTTCCGGTCGCTTCAGCGATCAGCAAGTGAAATTCGCGGTCGGCATCCATGCGTTGTGCGTGCCCGGCGCTGCCGGAGTCCATTTCATCCAGAATGAGGCCGAGCCTCTCCAGCGCGGGTGCGTCAATTGCGTTTGCGGCCAGGGCTGCCGCTTCACCCTCAAACAGAATGCGCGCCTCGATAAGCTCGAATGCGCCGACGTCCAGTTCAGGAGCGCTGCGCGGGCGACTGGCCTGCGGCATCACGAAAAGCCCCGAACCATGGCGAACCGAAACCAGCCCGCGAATTTCAAGGGCGATCATGGCTTCGCGGATAGTCGGACGGCTAACGCCAAATTCCTCCGCAAGATCGCGCTCCCCCGGAAGGCGAGTGCCCTCGGGATAGCGGCCGCTGCAGATTCCCTCCTCGATCGCGCCAGCAACGCGGTGATACAGCTTTTCGCCAATTGCCATGTGCATCCCATCGCACACTTAATGGCTTGACTCAATGTTCGGGTAAGAGTGGAAATGGTCTTATCAATAGGATGGACCAAAATTCGGGAGGGGGCTCATCCGAGCGCGGGAAGGTGCCGGCAATCACGCATTCGGATTTCACCGGCATTTTCCGGCTGGACCTATTTTACCTTGTACTTGGCGAAGACCGGTGTGTCGGTGGCAGTCGTGGACCGGACCGATAGCGGATACTTGTCTCCGACGTCCATCAAGCCGATTTCGCGGCCTACTTCCGCGCCAATGACGACCTTCCCGTTCCAGCGGTCCATCAGGTCAGGGTCGTTGAACATGGCCCACGCGATGTGGCCGGTATATTCGGTCGATTCCAGCTTGCCTTCGAGATGGCTGAATTTGTCGGGGGCGGCCTCCATCATTTCGAGCAGGCGTTCCGTGGTGAGAGGCCCCATCCAGATCGACACGGCAGCGACGTTTGCTCGGGCATCCGAAAAGTCGACGCCCATGTCATGCGCCATCTTGTCGACGCCGGCCTTCTGGGCGCCGTAGCACGGTCCGAAGCAATAGTGCGCGGCTCCGGGTGAGGACGTGAACACGATCAGACCCTTTTCCTGCTTCACCATATGAGGCGCAGCATACCAACTTGCGACGAAACCGCTGCGAAGGCCGACATTCATCATTTCGGCAATTTCGAGGGGTTTTTCCCAGAATTGTCCAGGCGCGGAGATGGCATGGCTCTGATAGCAGGCATTGTTGACGAGAATGTCGAGGCGGCCCTGTTCGTCGATGATCCGTTCGATCAGCGCTTTCACTTCGGCGTCGTTTGCATGATCGCATTTTACGGCAATGCCCTTTCCGCCCGCCTCGGTCACTTCCTGGGCAGTCGCAAAGATCGTTCCGGGAACTTCGGCATCGCCGGGGTTAAGCGTCCGTCCGGTGACGTAGACCGTGCACCCGTGAGAGCCCAGGGCACGGGCAATGCCTCGACCTGCGCCCCGGCTCGCTCCCGTGACAAGTGCGATTTGCCCATTTTCAGTCATTCGTGATCTCCCGGTAACCGATGTGCCTTTGAAGTCGGCATCACTTGAATTGGACGTGCGTTTAGCCGCTGTGCTGGCGAGATTGGCCTTGTTTCAGCGGCAATCATGAGTTCGTTTTTGGCTCTCTATAAACCAAATGGTTGGTAATTTGATCGGCCGCAGGCTGCAATAGGCGTGCTCGACGCCGACGCGATCAGCGCCACCCGCAAGTTATCAACTGCACTTGCAATGTCTACCAACCATTCGGTAACATGGCTGAATGACCATGTCGAATCGCCACCGGAACCGGGAAGATGCAGCCGCACGGCGCGCGCTTATTGTGGGTGAGGCCATTCGCATGATCGGTCAGGGTGGGCTACGCGGTTTCACGATTCAGGGGCTCGCACGGCGATGTGGGCTGTCTAATGCCGGTCTGCTGTATTATTTCCAATCCAAGGACGATCTGCTGCTGGCTCTGATGGGCGAGATCGAGCAGGGCGAAGAAATAGCGATCGAACCGCTTCTCGCCGCGATAGAGCGATCATCGTCCAACGATGAACGCGCGTATGAGGAGGCCGTTCGGCTGCTTCGGGTGATGGCTGAGCGGTTGTCCGATGCCCCTCAGCTGACGCGCTTTATCACTATATTCCAGACCGATGCGATGAGTTCTGGGCATTCCGCTCATGGCTGGTTTATCGACCGCGCGAACGAAGCTGAAGACCTGTTTGCCAAGCTCTTCGCGCCGTGGGCTGCTATTCCCGAACTTTCGGCACGGCTTATCCTGGCATTGATGCAGGGGCTGACCCGCCGCTGGCTGGAGGACGGCAGGTTCGATCTTCCCGCTCAGTTCGAAATGGGTGTCCGCGCTTTGGTGCCGTTTGCACCGCAAAGATCGCCTTGATGACGCCGAAGTCAGAGGGAGATCCAGGGCCTCAGCTTTGAGTGCAAATACAGCCGGGCGGGAACATGCCGGCGCGATAATGGGAGAATTGGACAATGCGCATGGATGGCAAGCAGGAAGTCACTGCCGAACGCCATGCCGTTTGGCAGGCATTGAACGATCCGGTAATCCTGGCGCAATGCATTCCCGGATGCCAGAGCCTGACGAGGGACGGCAGCGACAGTTTCGCAGCGGTGGCCGAAGTGAAGATTGGACCGATCGGCGCGCGTTTCAAAGGTGGCGTTCGCTTGTCCGATCTCGACGCGCCGAGTGGGTATACGATCACGGGAACCGGTAACGGCGGCGTTGCGGGATCCGCCAAGGGGGAGGCAAAAGTTCGTCTTGCAGACCTCGGCGGCGGACGCACGATGATAACCTACACAGTGGACGCGGAAGTGGGTGGCCGAATGGCCCAACTCGGCGGTCCGATCATCGATGCGACGGCGCGCAATCTGGCCGCAAAGTTCTTTTCCCGCTTCGAGGAAGTGATGACGGAAGGCCCTGCCGATCATCGTATCGCGGAGCCCACAGTAGGCGTTCACACAGGCCCTGGCGCACAGCCCGCTTCCGGTTCGGTACCCGGACCGACGCCTGGACTGACATCGCCACCCCGCTCGCCATGGCCGTGGGTCGCCGCACTCGTTTTGGCATTGACGGCCGGCTTTGTTCTGGGCGCCGCGCACCTGCAATTCGAGTTTATTGTCGCTCTGGCCATGCTGGTGGTCACGGCGGCAGCGGCCTTCGAGGCAGGTCGGCGAGGAGCGATGCGATGAAGCCCGCACCTTTCGACTACGTGCGCCCTGCCTCCATTGATGAGGCTTGCACGATCCTGTCAGAGGCAGGGGGAGGGGCAACGGTCATCGCTGGCGGCCAGACACTTCTACCGCTGCTGAATCTGCGGATGAGCCAGCCTTTTGTTCTCGTCGATATCGGCGCGATACCGGAGCTGCGGGGCGTCGACAGGGTGGTCGGTTGCATCCGCGTGGGACCAATGACACGACAGGCCGATGCGCTTGAGGATCAGCTCCTTGCGCAGCATCTTCCCACATTCGTGCGTGCGCTCAGCCATGTCGGTCATCATCAGACCCGCAACCGCGGCACCATAGGAGGTTCGGTTGCCTTGGGTGAACCGGCGGCGGAAATGCCGGCTACGGCGGTGGCGCTTGGTGCGGAGATCGAGATCGCGTCTATCCGGGGCACTAGACGGGTGCCCGCGGAGGCGTTCTACCTTGGCCCTTACATGACCGTGCTCGAACCCGACGAACTGGTGACAGGGATCATTTATCCGGACTGGCCGCAAGGGCATCTGGTGGTGTTTCAGGAACTTGCCCAGCGGCCCGGAGACTTCGCACTGGTTGGCATGGTCGGTGCCCTCGTGATCGAGGGTGGCCTCATCCAGAGGGTCGGACTTGCCTGGTTCGGTATGGGGCCCACGCCCATGAAGATGCGCCGCGTCGAGGCGGAACTGCAAGGCAAGGCACCGGATGCGCTCGATCTGAAATCGCTTTCGCGGCTCGCTGTTTCCGATGCCGCTCCGTTCGACGACCATCATGCGAGCGCCGAATATCGGCGAACCGTGGGGGGCCGAATGTTTACGCGAAGCATCGGCGATGCCCTCGCGCTTGGAGAAGTGGCATGAGCGAATATCGCGTCGAAATGAAGGTGAATGGCCGCAGGGTCGCCGAAGCGGTGGAGGCGCGCACCTCGCTGGGGGATTTCCTGCGCCTGAAGCTTGGATACACCGGCGTGCACATGGGCTGCGAGCACGGCGTGTGCGGCGCCTGCACCATAATGGTGGACGGGCGCGCCGTGCGTTCCTGTTTGATGCTGGCTGTCCAGGCCGAAGGCAGTGAGGTCCTTACGGTCGAAGGTCTTGCAGATACGCAGGATGCGCTTCATCCCGCGCAGGACGCCATGCGCAAGGCGCACGGCCTCCAATGCGGGTTCTGCACGCCCGGAGTGGTCATGACTTTGGCCTCGCTATGTGCGGATCGGCGCTGCGACGAGCAGTCCATGGTCGCCGCGATGAGCGGGCACATCTGCCGGTGCACGGGCTACCAAGGCATTCGCAGGGCCATCACCATGCTTGCAGCGGAGGTCGGCTCGGCCGGTAGCAACACATGAGCGAACAGACACTTATTCCTTCGGCGGGATCGGGCGCGGCGCGCTGGATTGGCAAGCGGGTGGAACGCAAGGAGGATGCACGCCTGCTGACCGGGCGCGGGCAATATACCGACGATGTGGTGCCGCCGGGCATGCTCCACGTTGCTTTCGCCCGCAGTACAATTGCGCACGGACGGATAACCAGGGTTGAGACGTCCGTGGCGGCTGATTTGCCGGGGGTGCACGCGATCTACACCGCGCGCGAACTCGCCGCGCAGCCGATCACCATGATGAGCTTCTTCTTTACCCCGTCCGAGGTGCCGATCACGCCCCTTGCCGGTGAGCTTGTCCAGTATATCGGCGATCCCATCGTCATGGTGATCGCTGAAACCCGCGCTATCGCGGAAGATGCGGTATCCCTGATCGAGATCGATTATGAGGAACTGAACCCGGTCGTCACGATTGCCGATGCCATGGCCGCCGCGCCCATCCATCCCGGCACCGAAACGAACGTAGCGTCGGAAATCGGCGACGAGGAGCCCGAGGAGGATCTGGCTCAGGCACTTCAGGGTGCGCACTGCCTGCTGACGCAGGAGGTTGTCCATCAGCGCATTTCGCAGGCTCCGATGGAAAACCGCGCGATCCTTGCAACCAGGGAGGGCCCCGAAGAACTGACGCTCTACATAACCTGCCAGAGCCCGCACAATATTGCCCGCTGGGTTAGCTTGGCACTGGGACTGCCGCAGACAGCGATCCGGGTCATCGCCAAGGATGTCGGCGGCTCGTTCGGCCTCAAGAACACGCCCTGGAAAGAAGAATGCGCGGTCATCTGCGCAGCGATGCTGTTCGGTCGGCCGCTCAAGTGGACGGAGGATCGCTACGAGGCGCTGACTGCCTCGAACCAGTGCCGGGAAGCACAGATGAGGCTGTCTGCGGCGCTTGATGCGAATGGCCGGCTTGTCGCCAGCCACGCCGTTTATGACTGCAACAATGGTGCCTATCCTCAGGGGGCGGACAACAACATTGCGGTCCACATGTTCCTGTGGGCGGCTTACAAGATGCCCGCCTATGCGTTCCTTTCGCGCGGGTGGTACACGAATACCAACGGCCTTGCCGCCTATCGCGGGCCGTGGGCCATGGAATCGCTGATCCGGGAGACCTTGCTCGACAAGGCTGCGCGCCGGCTTGGGATAGATCCCGTGGAAATCCGCAGACGCAATCTGGTCTACCTGAAGGACCAGCCTGCGGTTTCCTGCATGGGCATTCCGGTTGACGATATCACGCCTGGAGAATGCCTGGAAAAACTGGTCGCTCATTTCGACTTCGCGGCTTTCAGAAAGGAGCAGGCGCAGGCGCGCGAGCAGGGCCGCTATCTTGGCGTGGGCATTGCCGCTTATATCGAGCCGACCGGCTCGGCCGGCAGCATGGTCACGATGACAGGCGAACTCGCTCAGGTTCGGATCGAGCCGACCGGGAAGGTCACGGCGATGATGTCTACGCATTCGCAGGGCCACGGCACCGCCACGACCATGGCACAGTGCATCGCGGACCGGCTTGGCGTGGCCTATGACGATGTCACGGTATTCGAAGGGGACAGTTCGCGAGGAGGCTTCGGACCCGGCGCAGCCGGGAGTCGGCAGGGCGTTATTGGCGGCGGCGCGGCGATCCGCGCGTCCGAAATGCTTGCGGACCAGGTCAAGATCCTTGCTGCGCACCTCTTCAACGCATCTCCTGAAAGCGTGTCGATCGAGGACGGCATCGTCCACATCGCCGGCGCTCCGGAAATGTCACGGCCTCTGGGGGAGATTGCCAACATCGCCTATGCGGAGCCGGACCGTTTGCCGCCAGGATTCGAGGCCGGACTGGAGGCGCAATTCCGCTATCAGCCCCCTCCGATGACCCTGACGAGCGCCGCACATCTTTGCGTTGTCGAAGTCGATACCGACACGGGTTTCGTGAAAATTCTGCGCTGGATATCGTCCGAGGATTGCGGAACCGTGATCAATCCCGGCGTGGTCGAAGGGCAGATCTCGGGCGGGCTCGCTCAGGCGATCGGTATGGTTCTGCTTGAGGAAATGCCTTACGATGCCCGCGGCAATCCCACTGCTGCGACGTTCAAGGACTATCTCCTGCCGGCGATCAGCGATGTTCCGGTGTTCGAATTCATTCATGCCAACACGCCGTCGAAGACGATCGGAGGCATGCGCGGCGTGGGTGAGGGCGGGGCCATCATCGGGCCGCCTACGCTGGTGAACGCGATTGCCGACGCTCTTTCCCCGTTCGGGGAGATCGAGAAGCTCGTGCTGCCGCTGACGCCTGCACGCATACTGGATATCGTCGAGCAGCGAGACGTTTCCGGATTTGGTTCGAGCCATTCCGAAATGGCCACTGCGCCTGTGGTCGATGCCGTGCAGGAGCCGGAGGCACCGCCCCATGTGCCGGAGACCAGCCAGGGGCAGTCTGCCGCCGAGGCGCGCAGCATCGACGGCGACTGGAACATGGTGCTCAAGACCCCGATGGGGCCTCAACCCATGGTCGTGACTTTCGCAACCGATGGCGCGGGCGGCGTTTCGGGAAAGTTCAGCAGTGCTGAGGGCAGTCAGGCGTTCGATGGCGGAACACTGGATGAAGGGCGCGTTCGCTTCGACCTTAAGGTCGAGAAGCCGATGAAAATCACGCTCAAGTACGATCTCCTGATTGAAGGCGATATCGTCTCGGGCAAATGCAAGATGGGAATGTTCGGCTCCGCAAAGGTGACCGGGCAGCGCGCCTGAAAAAGGCGGGAAGAGGAGAGATAGATGCCGCGATTTTCGCTAGATAGCCTAACCCTGACCGATACCGAGCCAACCGAACTCATCGAGGCAGCGGCGCAGGCCGGTTTCGGGACGATCAGCCTGTGGGTTCAGCCGCCGGCGCTCTACGCTTCGGCGGCTTGTACGGCTGAAAAAGAGGCAGGCTGTGCCGAACGGTTGCAGGCCACCGGGATCGCGGTCGAGACGCTTGAGGTGTTCGACCTGCATTCCTTCGATGCGCTCGAAGCCTATCGACCGGCACTGGAACGCGGCGCTCGGTTGGGGGGTAAGACGGCGCTGGTTCTTAACTATTCCAATCCCGATCGCGGGCAATCCGCCGAACTTCTGGGCAAGTTTGCCGAGATTGCCGGGGAATACGGCATCGGCGCCAATCTGGAACCGGTGGCGGGCGGAAAGACCAGCTCCTTGCAGCAGGCCCGCGACCTTATCGTGGCTTCGGGGGCGGACGTCGGGATAACGCTCGATCCCTTCCACCTGATCCGCGCGGGCGGCTCGATTGCCGATATCGCCGAGATTCCGGCCGGGATGATACGCTATGTACAGCTATGCGATGGCCCCCTGATCGCTTCGAGCGACATCGCTGCGAGCGAGGCGATTGCACACCGCCTCTATCCCGGCGAAGGTGAATTTCCGCTACTGGATATGCTGCGCGCCGTACCTGCCGATGCGACCGTGGGTATCGAATGCCCGAGCCTTTCCCGCGTACGCGCGGGCAAGTCACCCGCCGAGCAGGCGCGTGAGGCGCTCCTGGCGGTGGAAAGTCTCTATACGCAGCTTAAACAGGCTGCTCGCGAATACGGGGAACCGAAATGACCGGCGAGACCGACGACGATCGCATTTGCGCTCGCGTGGAATTCCTGAATGCGCGCTATCGGGATCCTGCTGCCGGTGCGGCGCAATTGCTGTGCGACAGTCATGATCCATCAGCACTGGCTTATCGGATCATCGATGGCGATCTTGTCGGACAGGATCTGACATATGGTGAACTGCGCCTGGAATCCGAAAAGCTTGCCAGTGCGTTCAGCGTACTCGGGATCCGGCCCGGGGACCGCGTTGCCACGCTTATGGGGAAGAGCCGGGAATATCTCGTCACTCTGATGGCGATCTGGCGGCTCGGGGCCGTCCATGTGCCGCTTTTCACAGCGTTCGCGCCGGCTGCGATCGCGATGCGGCTGGAGGGAAGCCGTGCCGTCGCCGTTGTCTGCGATGCCGGCCAGCAGCACAAGCTCGCCCCCGGTGAGGACATGCCCGCAGATGCGACCTGGCACGTCATATCCACCGGTGCAGGAGGCGGCGGTGTGCTGTCGTTCAGCAGACTGCTGGACGAGGGCGCTCCGGGATTCGAGGCAGTGCGGCTTGGCGGCGAAGCGCCGATCATCCACATCTATACATCGGGCACGACGGGTAAGCCGAAAGCGGTGATCGTGCCGCAGCGCGCGCTTGCGGCGTTTCAGGCTTATGCGGAATTCGGACAGGGCGTTGGCGAGGACGACGTGTTCTGGTGCGCGGCCGATCCGGGCTGGGCCTATGGCCTTTATTTCGGTGTACTTGCCACCTTCACCACCGGGGTACGATCGATCCTTTACGCCGGCGGCTTTTCGCCGGAAGCGACAATGGCGATCCTTGAAAGGGAGCACGTCACCAACTTTGCTGCTGCGCCGACTGTCTATCGGGCGCTTTGCCAAGCGGACTTGGGGGAAGCGCGGTCGCTGCATCTTCGCTGCGCATCGAGTGCGGGCGAGCCGCTGACGCCCGACGTGAACGAATGGGCCGTCGGCGCACTGGGGGTTGAAGTCCACGATCACTACGGACAGACGGAGGCGGGTATGGTGATCAATAATCACCACCATCCGCTGGTGCGGCGCCCGATCAAGGCCGGAGCGATGGGGCACGCCATGCCGGGGTGGTCCGCGACGATCCTTGCCGAAGAAAGCGATGAACCTGTCGGCGTCGGGACAGTCGGCCGAGTGGCTCTGGTCGTGAAGGAAAGCCCGCTGCTCTGGTTCCACGGCTATGACGGCGATCCCGCCAAGACGGCCGAGAAGTTTACTGCCGATGGCCGTTATTACGTGACGGGTGACACCGGAAGCGTGGATGAGGAAGGCTATTTCCATTTCTCGGCGCGCGATGACGATGTCATCATCATGGCGGGGTACCGCATCGGACCGTTCGAAGTGGAATCGGCAATGACATCGCATCCTGCGGTTTCTGAAGCGGCAGTGATTGCCGTGCCGGATCAGGTTCGCGGCGAAGTGATGGAAGCCTATATTGTTCTCGCTCCGGGCAAGCAGCCATCCGCCGAACTGGAGCGTGAAATCCAGCAATGGGTAAAGACACACTATGCCGCTCACGCTTTTCCGCGCCGGGTTCATTTCGCCGATGCGCTGCCGCGCACACCAAGCGGCAAAGTGCAGCGCTTCGTGCTCAAGCAGCGCCGCAAGGAGGAGCTTGCAGAGATGAATGGGTCGAACGCGTGACCGGTTGGGACCTGGACATTCCGATGTCGGCCGAGGAAGCGGTCGTCGGGCGCAGATCCGTGCGCCAATTCCTTGCCGATGATGTCGATCCCGAAGTTGTTCGCACCATTCTGGCGGGTGCGTCCCGGGCGGCCTCGGGAACGAATATTCAGCCTTGGCTTGTCCATGTCGTGACCGGCGAGGCTCGGGACCGCCTTTCCGAAGCGGTCATCGCGGCTGCCGAAGCCGGAGAGCGCGAGCTTGAATATGCCTATCTGGCGCCTTCCATGGACGAGCCGTACCTCTCGCGGCGACGCAAGGTGGGATATGACCTCTTTTCCCTCTACGGGATCGCGCGGGACGATTATCCTGCACGGCAAGCTGCGGCCTTGCGCAATTTCCGCTTTTTCGGGGCGCCGGTAGGCTTGTTCTTTACGATGGAACGCAGTCACGGACTGGGCGCTTGGCTGGATAGCGGAATGTTCATGCAGAACGTCATGATCCTGGCCCGCGCGCAGGGGCTGGAAACATGTCCGCAGCAGGCCTGGTGCGATTATGGGCCGGTCGTGCATCGCATCCTCGATATTCCGGACAATCAGATCCTTCTGTCCGGCATGGCGATGGGATACGAGGATCTCTCGGCCACGGTTAACCAACTGATCACCGAGCGTGCAGGACCTGAAGAATTCACGCGCTGGCACACGGCGTGAGTTCTGCGGAAATCCAGTTGAACAACCGAATGGTTGGTATATTGAAGTGACGGCCTGAATCGCTGCGCCAAATTAGCCGGAACAGGACGCAAAGGTTCCGCTTTCTGTCCGTGACACCGGCGGGTGCAAGGCGAAGACAAGAGATGGATACGGGTGCGGGACAACGGGCGTCTGGCACCGGGGATGAAGCTGAAAGGAATTGCTCATGACTATTCTTCACAAACTCATGTTCGCCAGCGTCGCAGCGCTGTCCGTGCCGGTTACGCTCGCACCTGCGATCGCGGCCGAAACACCTGCCACGCCGGCCTACTCGACGCAGACCGATCTCGGCACCCTGCTCGACAATCCGCAGACCAAGGCGGTCCTCGACAAGTACATTCATGACATGATCAGCAATCCGCAGATCGACATGGCGCGCTCGATGACGTTGCGTCAGCTTCAGTCTTATGCCGGCGATGCGCTTACGGATGAGAAGCTGAAGCAGATCGATGCCGATCTCGCCAAGATTCCTGCCGCCAAGTAACGGGCGGACCCGGTCCGGCGGGACCGGGCAGAAATGTGAAGGGGCGGCAGATTGCCGCCCCTTTTTTGTGCGTCAGGCGATCGTTTCTTCACCGCGCAGTGTCGTGCGATGCAATATTCGCCCGGCCGAGGCTGGATAGGGACAGGACCGGTGCAGGAGCGCCGGATTGTTGAAGATGACCAGATCGCCCGCGCGCCACGTGTGGCGATAGGTAAACCGGTCCTGCGTGCACCATTCGAGCAGTTCGTCCAGCAGCCGCCGGCTTTGCGATGCCTCCATTCCGACGACATGGTCAGCCGTCGAACCGATCAGAAGCACGCTGTTCGCATCCTTCTGATGCCACACGAGCGGATGTTCACGCGGCGGGAACACTGCGTTCCACCGCGCGAAGTCCGCCGCGGTCGGTTCGGCATGGATCAGCCTGCCGACGGCGGCAAGGCAATGACTGACGCGCAGGCTCTCAAGCTGGTCGCGGCGATCGTGCGGAAGCGCCGCGTAGGCGGCGTGCAGGTTCGCAAAACCGGTGTCTCCGCCTTCTGCGGGCGCACTCTCGCACTTGAGGAGCGTGGCCTTGCCCGGTGTGTCGTATGATGTGCCGTCCATATGCCACCAGTCATTGCCTTTGACATAGTCGAGCTGGTTGGCATCCATCTTGTCGAGCGCGATGCGGTAGATGCCTTTTCCGCTGGGCGCGGTACCATCATCGGTGACGTCGTTGGCGTGGAGCGAACCAAGCACACTGCTCAGATCGAGAAGATGCTGATCGGAGAAGTGTGCCTCCGGGAAAATAAGCACGTGGTAGCGGTCCAGAGCGTCGCGGATTGCCCGTGCAGCCTGCGGAGTGGATGCGCAGGCGGGTTCGATCCGAACCGAAGCGCCGGTCCCGCCGCCAAGCGGCGTTATCTCGATTGCCGATGTCATGGTCATTCCATTCCCTGCCAGCGATCAGTTGAGATAGCGTCCACCGTTCACGCTGAGCGTGTGACCGGTGATGTAGTCGGCATCTTCCGAGGCCAGGAAGGCAACAGCGGCGGCGATGTTCTCGGGGCGTCCGGCCCGCCGCATCGGTGTCATCGGCGCGTAGGCCTCGACGTCGACCGGAGATTCCTGAAGTCCTTCGGTATTAACGAAGCCCGGCGGCACCGCGTTGACCGTGATCCCGCGCGTCGCGAATTCCATTGCGAGGGCTTTCGTGAAGCCCAGAACACCGCCCTTGGTGGCCGCATAGTGAGCCTGATTGGGTGTTCCTGCCTGGGCAGAAGACGATGCAATGTTGATGATACGCCCCCAGCCCTGCGCCAGCATGTCGGGAACGATTTCCTTCACGCACAGGAAAGGCCCCTTGAGATTGATCGCCATCAGGCGGTCCCAGGTTTCTTCGTCGAGATCCTCGAACTTCGCGAAGGGCGAAAGCGCAGCATTGTTCACGAGAATCGAAATGGGGCCCAGCGCCGCCCGGCTTTCGTTGGCCGCAGCGGCAATCTCGGTGGCAAGCGAGCTGTCAGCGGCCAGACCAATGGCCTTGCCACCTTGATCGATGATCATCTGGGCGGTTTCCTGCGCTCCGGCTCCGTTCAGGTCCCAGACCGCTACTGCCACACCGTCCTTTGCGAGGCGAAGCGCAATCGCACGACCCAAGCCGCGCGCACCGCCGGTAACTGCCGCGGCCTTGCCTTCAAGCGACATATCCTATCTCCCATTTCTCGTGATTGTATACAATAAGTCATACAGGCGTTCAGCGCGATTGCAAATGTCATTGCGGCTTGCCGCAAAAATCCGCCCGTTCTAGGGTGAGGGTAGATAGTTCTGGAGAGTGAAGAAATGGACGATGGATCCGATCTTGCCGGGGACCGCGTGGCGCGGATCATCGCCGAAAGGATTATGACCGGGGAACTGGCGGCCGGCGAACCGATCAAGCAAGACGAACTGGCAGTCGAACTTGGCACCAGCCGGATCCCCGTACGCGATGCGCTGCGGATTCTCGAAAAGAGGGGGATGGTTTCCCTGCGCGCGAATGCCAGCGCCAAAGTGATCAGCCGGACCGTGGCGGACATGGATGTCTCCTATCGTATACGAGAGGTTCTGGAGCCGATGCTGCTCGGCGAAAGCATTCCGAATCTGACGCGGGAGGTCATCGATCAGCTCCGGGTCCTGAAAGATCGTCTGGCTGGACCGCTGGACTACGAAGAATACCTGAATTTGACGCGGGATTTTCACATCCTGTGTTTCAGTGGACACAAGGCGCCGCTGCTTGCGCATGTTATCGAATGGCTATGGGACACGACCTACAGCTATCGCGCTGCTTTCGCGCGCATGTCGGTCGTCGATGAAGGGCGGCTGCGGGCAATGTGTGCCGAGCGGGAGTTGCTTTTCGATGCCATCCTTCAGCAGGATATCGATTTGGCGCAGCGTATCTGGGCCATCCAGGTCCGCCGTACCCACAAGGCCCTGCTTAGCTATGCCGAGCAGCAGGATGTTTCTGGGAAAGCCGTCTCGGCCGCCCCAGTGTCCGGCGCGGCGGGCTGATTCGCACGCCGCTACTCGGTTTCTAATTGGATACAAGATGATCGCCTGACCGCGATCTCTCGTTGAGGAAAGCGAGGCTCATTGACCATTGCCAAGCCTTCTGACAGAAATCTGTCCAATTGATCCATTGAGGTCAGACCAAAAAACAGAGGATGCTCGCGTGACGATATTCGCAAAGGGTGCTCGCGCCATGTTGCCGGCTCTACTGTGTTGCGGCGCCATTGCGATCCCGGCACATGCCGAGGTCTCGCGCAGCGCATCTGCCGAGAGTGGGCGCGAGGTGCTCGATCTTTCGAACGGGTGGCGGTTTCATCTCGGAGATCTCGACCGGTCTGCGGCGGTGCTGCCGGACTTTGCGGATACGGCATGGCAGACCGTGTCCGTACCCCATACCTGGAACCGCATCGGCGAATATGCGCTCGAACGAAGCCCGGCTGCGAACAATGTTCAGGGGGCAGGCTGGTACCGGCTCCATGTCTCGGCACCAAAGGCCGGGCCGCGCGATCGCCAGTATCTCGACTTTGCAGGCGTGGGGAAGATCGCCGATATCTGGGTGAACGGCACCCATGTCGGCCGGCACGAAGGCGCATTCGCACGGTTCCGCGTCGACGTGACATCCGTCTGGAAGCCGGGACAGGATAATATCGTTGCCGTGCGCGCCGACAATTCGAGGCCGAGCGCCGATAACGAGAGCGGGCAAGTCATCCCGCTCTCCGGAGACTTTTTCGTCAATGGCGGCATTTACAGAGGCGTAAAGCTGGTAACGGCGCGCGATGCCGGGGTCGATCTGCTCGATTTCGGCGGGCCCGGTGTCTACGCACAAGCCAATGCAATCTCGCCTGAGCGCGCAGATATCGATGTGCTGGTTCGCTTTCGCAATCAGGGAACGGTCAAGCGCAGTCTGGCTGTGACCACGGTGATCCGGGATGGGCAAGGCAGGCCGGTCGCGAAACAATCGCAGGCCCTCGAACTCAGTCCGGGGCAGGATTCCCGGCACGTGAACCTCTCGGTTGCCAAGCCGCATCTCTGGAACGGGGTCGCCGATCCCTATCTCTATACGGTGTCCGTCGAAACGCGCGAGAAAGGGGCAGCCGGAGAGACGGTTTCGGTTCCGCTTGGCGTGCGCAGCTTTCACTTCGATCCCAAGGCGGGGTTCTCCCTTAATGGGCAGCACGTGAAGCTCCACGGAGTCTCGCGCCATCAGGACGTCATGGGCAAGGGCTGGGCCCTCTCGGACGAAGACCATGTGCGCGACATGGCGATGATCAGGGAACTGGGCGCCAATACCGTGCGTCAGGCCCATTATCAGCATGCCGATGCCTGGTCGGACGAAGCGGACAAGGCCGGAATGGTCGTGTGGGCTGAGCTTCCGTACGTCACCACGCCTTCGCTCTCGGGAGGCAAGGGCAGCGAGCATCTGTGGGCCAATGCCGAACAGCAACTGCGCGAGCAGATCCGGCAGAACTTCAACCACCCCTCTATCATGATGTGGTCGGTGGGGAACGAGGTGGATTCGGCAAAAGGCTTCGGGGTTCAGGGCGAGCCGCCTCAGCCGCTCGCTTTGCTCAAGCATCTCAATGCAATCGCCAAGCAGGAGGACCCCTCGCGGCCGACCACGTTCGCGGACTGCTGCGAGGGGCTGACGATGATCAAGACGGCAGGCGAAGGGCTTGCCGGGACCACCGATCTTATCGGCTACAACCGCTACTACGGCTGGTACATGCCCAATCAGACCGACGCGCGCAGGCAGTTCGGTGAGGCGTTGGACCGCTTGCATGGCGATCATCCGAGCCTGCCGCTGTCTGTTTCGGAATATGGCGCAGGCGGCGCGTTGACGCAGCATAGCGACAATGTGCGGGCCGGCTTCGTCAACATGGCGGGGCGGCCCCAGCCGGAGGAATTCGAGTCCTTCGTGCATGAGGAGACCTGGCCCGTCATCCGCGAGCGTGACTTCGTGTTCGCGAGCTGGATCTGGAACATGTTCGATTTTCCCAGCGACCTCCGGCAGGAGGGCGATGCGATCGATCTCAATACCAAGGGCCTCGTCAGCTTCGATCGCAAGACGCGCAAGGATGCATTCTACTATTACAAGGCGCAGTGGAATCCCGAACCGATGATGCATCTGACCGGCAAGCGATACGTGTCGCGCGCCTATCCGGTGATGGAGGTGAAGGCCTATTCCAATGCGACCAAGGCGCGCTTGACGATCAATGGGAAGGCAATCGGAGAGGTGCCCTGCACGGATCGGATCTGCGTCTGGCCGGCGGTTGCGCTGGTCCCCGGCGCCAACCGGGCGGTGGTCGAAGGTGCGGTCAACGGCGTGGGTGTGAAGGACGAGATGGTCTGGACCGGGCCGGATCCGGTGCGGACCGGCATCGCCATCGATGCGGGCGATCTGGCAGGGCGCACGGTGGCTGGCCGCCAGTTCGGCTCCGACGATTTCGTGACCGGCGGAACGCCGATGGTGCTCAACATGGAAGGGTTCGGGCGCAAGCTTGCCAACCCGCGTCGTGTGGATGGTCCTACGCCCGAGCTCTTTGATTTCTGGCGCGAGGGCGAAAGCTTTTCTTACGCGATTCCGGTGCCTGACGGCCAATGGAAGGTCACCGTACTGACCTTCCAGCCGTCTCCTGCCGCTCCTGCCAGCGCAACGATGACAGTATCGGCCAATGGCACCGTGGTCGTTCCCGCGTTCAACATCGCCCAGTCGGCAGGCGGGGCGCTCAAGGCAAAGGCCTTGAGTTTTCCTGTCGAGGTCCATGGCGGCACGCTCAAGCTCGACTTTGCCGGCGCGGGCGGCAAGGCCGTCGTCGCCGCCATCATGCTGAATAAATGATCGAATTTCGATGCGGCGCTTCACCAGGCAGCGCTGCAAACAACAAATATCGAAGGGGAGAGAGAATGGACGATCGGAACACACGGTTTGATCGCCGCACGGCACTCACGGCTGCGGCCACTGCTCTGGCGGCAGGTACTGTCGGGCTGACGGCTCCGGCGGCCCTTGCCGCACCGGCAGTCCGCCGGTTTCCAAAAGGCTTTCGCTGGGGCGCCTCTACGGCGGGCTACCAGATCGAAGGCAACAGCGTGAATGCCGACCTCTGGGTGATGGAGCATGTGAAGCCCCAGACATTCGCCGAACTGTCGGGAGATGCCGACGATAGCTACCACCGTTGGCGCGAAGATATTGCGGTGATGAAGGCGATCGGGCTCAACGCCTACCGCTTTTCGATCGAGTGGTCGCGGATCGAACCGGAACGCGGCGAGTTTTCGCAGGCCCAGCTCGATTACTACCGCCGCTTCATCGCGGCCTTGCGCGAGGCCGGGATCGAGCCCGTGGTCACTTTCTACCACGTGGCCGCGCCGCGTTGGTTCGCTGCCGCCGGGGGCTGGCTCAATCCGGAATCGCCCGATCTTTTCGCACGCTATTGCGACCGCGCGGCGCGGCAACTGGCCGGGGAGATCGGCGTTGCCTGCACGATCAACGAACCGCAAGTCGGCCTGACCTACCGGATCATGCCGCAGTCCCAAGCCTATTTCGGAAAGCTGGATGAAGCGCAACAGGTGGCGCATGCAGCCGCTGCGCGGGCCATGGGCAGCGATCGGTTCGTGACCATGAACCATCCCGACATCAAGGGGATGACGCCGCAGCTTATGGCCGCGCATGAGAAAGGCTTTGCCGCCATCAAGGCCGCGCGCGGAGACCTGCCGACGGGTGTTACGCTGAATCTGGTCGATTTCCAGCCGGCCAATGAGGGCTCGCCTTATGGCGAACTGCGCAAGGCGGCTTACGGCCCCTGGCTGGAAGTCGCCGCGCGGGCAGGCGATTTCATCGGCGTGCAGACCTACAGGCAGGTCCGCATTCCGGGCGCCGGTGCAAAACTGCCGGACTTCCCCGACATGCCCTATGTGGACCGCGCTCATCTGGAAGAACTGATCAAGCAGCCCGAAGCGCTGCGCAATACGGTCGAATATGTCCACAAGGAAACGGGCAAACCGATCTTCGTGACCGAAAACGGCCTCGAAACGCCCGACGACCGCCGCCGGGAATGGTATATTCCGCAAGTCCTCAAGCAACTTCATGACGCGATCGATGCGGGTGTACCGGTCATGGGCTACATGCACTGGTCGCTGATCGACAACTTCGAGTGGCTGCAAGGCTTCAAGCCGCAATTCGGACTGGCGAGCGTCGATCGCAAGACCTTCGCGCGCAAGCTGAAGCCGAGCGCAGCAGTTTACCGGCAGATTATCCGCGCGAACGCGGTCTGAGGGGGGCATATGCATCGGCGTGAATTCATGGGCGGCGCGGCTGCGCTCGGCGCCATGTCGCTTGCGGGCAGGGCGGCGGGGGCCGAGCTGTCCGACCGCGTTCCGATCCTGATCGAAACGCGTGAGGCGACCGGGGACCTCAAGCACGTCTGGTCGGAATGTGCCGGATCGGACCGCGCGGCAATCACGATGCGCGAAAGCTGGCGCGGCGATCTCGATCGATGGGTCGGTGACTGCGGACTCAAGAGAGTGCGGTTTCACGGCATATTCGCGGACGAGATGGGGGTCTTCGCGCCTTCCATTCTCAACCGCGGCAAGCCCAGCCCCAACTTCCGCAACGTGTTCGAAGTCTACGACGGACTGGTGGCGCGCGGTGTCGATCCATTTGTTGAAGTCGGTTTCATGCCCGGCGCGCTGGCTTCGGGAAAATCGACATTCGGGTTTTACGAGGCGAACATCACTCCGCCCAAATCCATGGAGGATTGGGCCGCTTTCATCCGCACTTTCGTTGGCGCCCTTGCCGACCGCTACGGCATCACCAAAGTTCGCGGATGGAATTTTGAGGTCTGGAACGAGCCGAACCTGCCGTTCTTCTGGAGCGGCAAGCAGCAGGACTATTTCGATCTCTACAAGGCAACGGCGGTGGCGATCAAATCGATCGATCCGGCGATCGCGGTGGGCGGCCCCGCGACTTCGGGTGGTAAATGGGTCGACGATTTTGCTCGATTCTGCGCCCAGAGCAATGCGCCCGTCGATTTCATTTCCACGCATGCCTATGCCGGGGGAAATCAGAAAGACCTCTACGGCAAGGATGCCCGGTTCTCGGTAAACCAGGTCATTCCCGATACAGTGCGCAAGGTGCATGGGCAGGTGCAGGCGTCGGCCTGCGCGGGCAAGCCCATCTGGCTCAGCGAGTGGTCTTCGGACAGTCCGGCCATGATCGCCGAAGTCGTGACGCAGTGCCTGCCGATGCTGCGCGGCATGTCGCATTGGGTGCTTTCCGGCACCTATGAGGAACTGGGCGTACCCGACTATTTGCTTAAAGAGGGAGACATGGGCTGGGCGACGATGGTGCAGGGCATCGCCCGCCCCAGCTTCAACACGTACCGACTGCTGCATCGTCTGGGCACGCGGCGGCTCAAAGCGGACGGGCCCGCGCTGGCCTCTCGGCGGGATGAGGGCGGCGTATCCGCGCTCGTCTGGAATTTGGCGGAAGCCTTGCAGCCGGCGGGTATTCCGGGGGCGACGTCTGAACGGAAAGTCACCGGGTCTCCGAAGCGGTTCGACGTGCGGTTTGCCGGGGCGCGAGAGGGGCAGAAAGTAAAGGTTAGCTTCGTCGATCAGGAGCGCGGGTCGCCGATGCCGGCATGGCGCGCGATGGGGTCGCCGCGCCTGCCGACGCCTGCGCAGATCGAGACCTTGCGCAAGGCATCCTCGATCGCCGCGCCGGTGACGCTGCGGCTGGACCGCAATGCCTCGGTCTCGGTGGACTTGCCGCCCGAAGGCGTGGCGTTGCTCGAACTGGTCTGAAGAAAAGGGGGGAGGCTCATGCGCGCGAATAATCTGCGGACGTTGAGTTCGGTGTTGGCTCTGGCGCTGGCCTGCCAAACCGGGGCAGCGGCGGCTCCGGCACCGAGTGGTGATGCTGAAGTTAAGAGTGCGGAGGCTCGGGCCGAAAACACGCTTCGGCAGATGTCGGCCGAGGAGAAGACCGTCCTGACGCACGGGCAGATGGCGGTCCCGATCATGGGGCCGATGAACCTGCCCGCCGATGCCGTCATCGGCGCGGGCTACGTCCACGGCATTCCGCGCCTTGGCGTACCTTCGCTGCGGGAAACCGATGCCAGTCTCGGCGTCGCCTGGCTCATGGGTCTTCGCAAGGACGGCGCGACAGCACTACCCTCCGGCATGGCGATGGGATCGACGTGGGATCCCGATCTGATCCGTGCCGGCGGCGCCATGATTGGCGCAGAGGCGAAGGCCAAGGGCTTCAATGTGATGCTGGCCGGAGGCACTAACCTGATCCGGGACCCGCGCAACGGGCGCACGTTCGAATATCTGTCCGAAGATCCGCTGCTTTCCGGTGTCCTGGCGGGTAACGCGATCGCCGGTATCCAATCGAACGGGATTGTCTCGACGATCAAGCACTTCGCGGTCAACGATCAGGAAAGTGGCCGCTATTTTCTCGATGCGCGGATATCCGAAAGCGCCGCACGGGAGAGCGATCTCCTCGCTTTCCAGATAGGTCTTGAAATCGGACGTCCCGGCGCGGTGATGTGCGCCTACAACAAGGTCAATGGCGCCTACGCTTGCGAGAATGACTGGCTGCTCCAGAAAGTGCTGAAGCAGGACTGGGGCTACAAGGGCTTCGTCATGTCCGATTGGGGCG
Source organism: Novosphingobium sp. BL-S-32 (assembly GCF_056857055.1). Lineage (NCBI taxonomy): Bacteria > Pseudomonadati > Pseudomonadota > Alphaproteobacteria > Sphingomonadales > Sphingomonadaceae > Novosphingobium > Novosphingobium sp. BL-S-32. The sequence continues at coordinate 1,189,546 of NZ_CM166477.1, forward strand.
CTGTTCATGGGGTGGAAGCCGCCATTCACGGCCTCGACCAGCAGTCGGGTCAGGAAATGGACCCGAAGGTGTTCTTCAGCGACACTCTGGCAGGCAAGGCTGCGTCCGACCCGCAATATGCGCGTCGGCTGGACGATATGAACAAGCGGATCCTGACGAGCATCTATGCTCACGGGCTCGACAAGCCGGGTGAGCCTACAAAGGCAGTCGATGCGGCTGCCAACCTCGCTGTCTCGCGCCGGATTGCCGAGCAGGGCATCGTCTTGCTACGCAATGTCGGCGGGGTTTTGCCGCTTGCCGGGTCGGCGAAATCCATTGCCGTCATCGGCGGCTTTGCGGATACCGGGGTGCTGTCGGGAGCGGGTTCGAGCCAGGTCAACGGCGAGAAGGGGCCGGCACTGACAGTGCCGATCGGCGGATCGGGGCCATTCGCGGCCTTGATTTCGCAGCAGTACCAGCCCGGGGCGCCTTTCGACGCAATCAAGCGGCGAGCGGCAGGCGCGGAGGTTCGCTTTCGCGACAGCCGATACATTTCGCGCGCGGTGGAACTTGCCCGGCACTCGGATATCGCCATCGTGTTCGCAACGCAGTGGATGACCGAGGGCATCGACGCGCCGGACCTCGGCCTTCCCGACGGTCAGGACGCCCTGATCGAGGCCGTTGCCGCGGCCAATCCGCGCACCATCGTGGTGCTCGAAACGGGCGCGCCCGTCTTGATGCCCTGGCTTGGCAAGACAGCTGCCGTTGTCGAGGCCTGGTATCCCGGCGCGGCGGGCGCCGAGGCGATTGCCTCGGTCCTGTTCGGCGAAACCAATCCCTCGGGCCGCCTGTCGGTCACTTTCCCTGCCGCCATCGAACAACTCCCTCGCCCTCATCTCGACGGCGTCGAACTGAGCGGCGACATCTCACTCGGCAACATTCCTGCGAACACTAGGCTCGATGTGAACTACGACATCGAAGGCGCGGACGTGGGCTATCGATGGAATGCCCTCAAGCAACAGCGGGCACTTTTTCCGTTCGGCTTTGGGCTGAGTTACACGGCGTTTCAGGCCGGCAAGCTCCAGATCCAGGGCAACCGCGCGACAATGCTTGTCACCAATACGGGGCAACGCAGCGGCGCCACAGTCGTCCAGCTCTATCTGGTTGGCCGAGCCGGGCGGAAGGTGCAGCGGTTGGTCGGATTCCAGCGTGTCGCGCTTGAGCCCGGCGAGTCTCGCAGTGTCAGCATGACTATCGACAATCGCCTGCTGGCGGATTGGGCCGACGGAAAATGGACTATCCCGGCGGGCGACTATGATTTCGCCTTGGGCGAGAACGCGGAAGCGCTTGGTCCATCGGTGCGTTCCAATTGGAAAGGGCGCGTTTGGACGCAGTGAGGCGCAGGCCATTTCGAGCGACTTTTCTCGCTTCGAAAGTGGTAAGGTCTATTATTGGATACAAACGCTGTGGCGATGATCTGGCCTCGGCGGGAAAAGACGAAGAGATCGATGGCACCCTTTGCCGATAAAAATCGCTTAAACGCGTTGTTTTATGGATATTATGGATTTTTAGTCGTTGGCCCGCCCCCAATCTTGGAGGTGGGCCAACTGCCTCTCTGACTAAGATTGTATGCAATCTCGTGCCATGCTGCTTGCCAAGGAAGAAGGTGGGTGCAATAGGGGAATCAAGATTGGTCAGGCAATCAACAGCGCCCCATTTGGTTGGAGGCGCCTTAAAAAATAGGGGAGGTATTACATGCGCCTTTGCAAGAAGGTGGCGTTCATCGGTGTGAGCGCTCTGTCGATTTCTGTTCCAGCAATGGCGCAGCAAGCTCCATCCCAAGATGCCGAAGAAGCGTCGAGTGTCATCATCGTCGAAGCGCGTCGCCGGGATGAAAGCATTCAGGACGTGCCGATGGCGGTCAATGCTGTCACGTCCGAGCAGATCCAGAAGCTCAACATGCGCGACTTCAACGAAGTGCAGAACCTGGTTCCGGGTCTTCAGTTCTTCAGCAATTCCAACGGCGTTGCCGCAGGCGGCCAGATGCGCGGGATCCAGTACGATCCCAACGCCGGCGTCTCGGCTTCGGTCGCCTTTTACCAGAACGATGCCCCGCAGGAGGGCAGCCTGGTCCTGCAGACCATGTATGACGTGAGTCAGGTGGAAGTCTTGCGCGGACCGCAGGGAACCTTGCGTGGACAGGCGACCCCGTCAGGTTCGATTGTCGTCAACACGAAGCGACCCGATCTTTACAATGTCGGCGGCTACATGTCGACGACGGCCAACACTATTGGCGGCCAGAACGTCAATGGTGCACTCAATCTGCCGCTGCTGTCCGGGCTGGCTGCGGTGCGTGTCGCGGGCGTCTATTCGGCGGGCGAGGGTAACCGCGTCACGTCGATCCAGAACGATGGTGATCGCCGGGATCCCTATACCCATACGGCAAGCGGGCGCATCAGCCTTCTTGTCGAGCCGACCGATTTCCTGCGGCTTTACGGCGTAGCGCAGACGATGTCGCGCAAGGCGCGCGAATTCGATCAATTTGCGTCCTACTCGCTGTTCGATCCCAGCGCCGAGCAAAGCGATCCGGTCATCACGCCGGGCGACCGGCTTTCGATCCTGTCCAATCCCCGCAATGTCGATCAGACGTTCAACAGCTATAACTGGCGCGCGGAACTCCGCCTTGCCGGTCAGTTGCTGGTCTATCAGGGTCAGAAGTACGATCTCGACGTCCAGTCGGTGACGAACTCAGACAGCGCCAATATCCTGTCGGGAAAGAACTGGTTCCAGACCACGCATACCCACGCCGACACGTGGACGCATGAAATCCGACTTCAGAACGAATCCTTGGTCGCGGGAATGTTCGACTACGTAGCGGGTTATTTCCACACGCTGCAGAAAGCTGATACGAACGTAATTTCGCAGACCCCGGTATTTCTTCCTGCAAGTCTTGGTGGTGGACTGGCCACGATCGCCGAAACACCTATCGGCCTGAATGGCGGCCACGTGACCGAGGAATCGTTCTTCGCGAACCTGACCGCACATATTGGCGACAGTACGGAGCTTTCCGGCGGTCTGCGCCACATCAAACACCGGGATCCTGGCGTGCCGATGGTGATCGCGGGCAACGCTCTCCCGACGTCGCCGGTTAACGACGACGGCATGATCTATATTGCTTCGCTCAAGCACCGCTTCAGTCCCGCCGTCATGGCCTATGCCAGCTTCGGTACCTCAAGGCGTCCCGGTGCGTTTTCGATCGGTGATTTCAGCGTCGTGAAGTCCGATCTTCAGAACTCATTCCAGAACTTGAAGACCGAAACATCGCAGTCCTACGAAGCGGGTATCAAGACCACGCTGTTCGGCGGCCGTGGTACGGCAAACCTCTCCGTGTATCACCAGAAGTTCAACAACTATCCCTATCGCTCGCAGAGCGGCGTCTATTACGTGAATTACATGGCCACGGTGGGTGCCGGCGGAGCCGTGACGGTGACGCCGACAGTGGGCATCTTCAATTTCGTCGCCTCGGTGCCGGTCGAAGTCAACGGCGTCGAAGCGGATGCCTCCTTTGAGATCACGCCGAACTGGAGCGTTTCGGCGACGGCAAGTTACGCGCTGGGCAAGATCAAGAACGGGCTCATTCCCTGCAACGATCTCAATGGCGACGGCATTCCCGACGATCTGAGCGCGCCGCCCTCACTTGCGGCCCTTCAGGCCGCAGTCGGGGCCAATAATGTGGCCGGTTGCAAGGTGACGCAGCGTTCCTCGTTCCAGTCGCCGTTCTCCGCAACTGTTCAGACCGAGTATCATCAGGATATATCGTCCTCGCTCGAAGGTTTCGGGCGGGCCATGTTCAACTTCAACGGATCGGCGCAGGGCGATCCCCAGTTCGCTTTTGATCAGGTCGGTTCGTATGGCCTGCTCAATCTGTTCCTTGGCATTCGCGATCCCAAGGGCGCCTGGGAAGTCTCGGCCTTTGCCAAGAACCTGTTTGGTGTCGACAAGGCGACGATCATTAACCGTGCGGCCACGTCGAACTACCAGCAATTGGTGCTGCCCACCTTCAAGACGGTGGGGATGACGGCCACCAGCCCCTACACGATCATCAATACGACCCCCAATCGCGAGTTCGGACTGACATTCCGTTACGCGTTCGGATCGAGGTGATCCCGGCGTCAATTGCCCGGGTCTGAATGGAAAAGAACCCCCGCCAGATTGTGGCGGGGGTTCTTTTCATGTCGCGAAGGCTGGAAGCGCCCGTCCTTGACGCCGGCGTTGGAGGCCTATGCTGGCGGCAGCCCCAAACCATCGCGAAGGGCGGCCATCATGTGGCTTTCGTAGCGCTGGACGAGTTTCGCCTGACGGACCAGCGTGAAGCCATGAAAGGCGCCAGGGGCGATGGCGAGTTCCACTTGCACGCCGGCGGCCGCGAGGCGCCGTGCGTATTCGAGATTTTCCTCATAAAACAGATCGATAGTACCGACTCCTATGAACGCGGGAGGCAGGCCTTCAAGGTTTGCGGTGCGAGCGGGTACAGCCCCGGCTGGAACTTGCGGCGATCCCGCAGGGATGCCCAGAAAGCTGCTCCAGCCGAACCTGTTGCTTTGCGGGGTCCACATCAGCGCGCCCTGCTGGGGAGGCCGGTGCACGGTGCTTCCCGTTCGGTCATCGAGCATCGGGTAGATCAGGCATTGGTAGGCCAGCGGAACTTCTTTCCGGTCGCGCGCGGCAATCGCAAGCATTGCGGCCAGACCGCCCCCTGCGCTTTCGCCCTTTACCGCGATGCGTGCAGGATCGACGCCAAGCGCGCCGACGTTCGCATGAAGCCATTTTAGGCCAGCATAGCAATCTTCCAGCGGGCCGGGGAATGGGGTCTCGGGCGCAAGACGGTAGTCCACCGTGACAATTACGCAGTCGAGATCGCGGGCGAGATCCTGTAGGTCGGCAAGGCCGCTTGCGGCAGTCCCAAGGATGTAGCCGCCGCCGTGAATGTGCAGGATCGCAGGTCGGGCCTGCGCTTTCGGCCCGGCGTTGACGATATAGATACGCACATCGGGATCGCCTGGTCTTCCGGGAATCCGCTTCTCAGCGATAGAAATCCCGGCGCTGGGCGCGCGCTCAAGCGGGGATCGGCTGGATCGGGCGGCAATCACGGCTTCCTTGGTGGTGACCGAGCCGCGCATCATCGGCAATGCCGATGCAATCATTGGCCTGAGCTCGGGGTTCACGAAGGGAAGAGGGTCGAAGTCCGCAGGCGGGCTCGATATGCCGGCGCCGGCAGCGGCCGCTTGCGCAAAGGCATGTGGTGCCAAGGCGGCGCCGATAGCCGCCGTGCTTACAAGACTTGCGCATTGCCTGCGCGAGATTCCTTCATTCGCCATAATTGCCTTTCCTGGCTGATGGGCATTGCGGGATCACTTGTGAGCCGTCGTCGGCGATGCTGATTTACCGATTGCCCAGTCGGCGGCGTCTTCGAGCATGGCGACGTAGTGCGCCTCGGAGTAGGATTGCGGGAGGTGGCCGATTGCCGAATAGAACATCCGTCCTTTTCCGACGTGTCTGCTCCACGCGATGGGGTGGTCGCCCATCGACAGCTTCTCACCGAACCCACCATTCTGGGAATAGGTGCTCTCGTCCAGACGGGCGATGACGTCGGCCCCGGTGACCCGCGGGCTGGCGGCGAAGCTGTACCATTCATCTTTCATGGTCCAGGTCGCAGGCAGGCGGGCTGCCGCAGGATGCGTCTTGTCGTCGACGAATATCCGGGCTTCCTGAAACTGCGGTTGCATGGGGTGGCCCACGAAACGGGCGCCTAGCAGGGAATCGGCGTACCAGTCCCAGAAATAGGAGGGATCGCCGGCGCTGCCGTGTACGCCTATATAGGCACCGCCTTTCTCGATGTAGTCGCGAAAGGCTTTCCGCTGCGCCAGTGTCAGCACGTCCCCGCTGATGTTGTTCCAGACGACTGCATCGAAATGCGAAAGATTTTCGGGCGTAAAGGCGCCGCCGCGATTCGTCGTGACGATGTTCCAGCCTTTGCGCGCGGCCATTGCGATGAAGGCGGCATGGGCAGCATTGAAGCCGGGCTCGTCCTTGAATCCATTTATCTTTTCGAACAGCAGAATGTGCGGTTTGCCCGGCTGGAGATCGAATTGTGGGCGGTCATTGTCATAGCGTGCACACCGGGCAATGTGGTCGGCCTCGGTCACCTGGAGGGTTCGCAATCTCGTATCGAGCGCGGGTAGCGCCTTTGCATCCGCCCCCACCATCACGGCGACTTGGCGCAGTGTCAAAATGGCGGAAAAGGTCGGTGCGTCGGTTCGGACAAAAAACGGTGGCAAGCTCGACAGCTTTCCCGACATCGCCTGATCCGCAGCGGCCTTCGCCGACGGGCTGAGGAGCACGTCGATCAGCGGAGAATCCAGCGAAAAGGCGGCATCGCGAAGCGGGCAGTCGGTGACCGGGGCGGCCGCCACGGTTACCGGTGCTGCTGCGATCGCCAGGGCCGCTAAAGTCCAGGAAAGCATGGCCGGTCTTGTTCCTCTCACAGCTCATTTTGGCGGCAAGAGCGTAAGAATCGAGTTACTCTTGATTCCCGCTCTTGCCGTCATTTTCGATATGCAGGACTTGCCGGTTTATCGCGAGCCGCGCCCACCATGCTGTGCTGGCTGCGCCTCCATTGGGGCTGCCTTGGCGCGTGCGCGCAGATAGAGACGCAAAGCTTCCAGATCCTGATCGCTCAATTGCCGGAAGGGAGGCATTCCGTTGAGCTTGAGGCCGCCTTGCTGAACGATCATCTTGAACGTCTGCGGATCCACGATTGCAGGCGAATAGCGCAAGTCAGGCGCGGCTCCGCCGCCCACCGCATTCCAGCCGTGGCACACCATGCACCCGTTGGTTGCGAATGCCATCCCGCCTGCCATGATTGTCTTTGTGTCCGGTTTGAAGTCCGGATCGGCAGGCGGAACCAGTTCGGGCGGCTGATAGGCTGGAAGGGTGTCGCTTCCGCCAATCGCGAAAGTCAGCACATGCCGGGGTGCGCGATAGTCGGTACGGTAGGCCGCGTTGCCCGGTGATCCGATGCCGCCGCCGGTGCCGCCATTGCCCGACAGCACCGTGACATACTGCTTGCCGCCGGCCCGATAGGTGATCGGCGCGCCAACGATCGGACTCTGCGCCTTGAACGACCAGAGCTGCTTTCCGGTTTTGGCATCGCGGGCGACGAACTGTCCGTCGATCTGCCCCTCGAACACCAGTCCGCCGCCGCTGGCCATCACGCCGCCGGGCCAGTCTCCGGGGAGTTCGACTTTCCAGATTTCCTTCTGCGTGGCGGGATCGAAAGCCTTGAGGAAGGAACGGGAATCGTTCTTCAACCCGGCTTCGGGATTGAGTGTCACACCCATGCCCCTGCTGATCTCGGCGCCGCCTTTCTGGCCGTCACCGATCAGCGCGCCCTTTTCGATCACGGGGATGTAAAGGAGGCCAGTCTGCGGGCTGTAGGCCTGCGGCATCCACGAATGCGCGCCGGTCGGCCCCGGCCAGAGTTCGAACATGCCGGGCTTGCCCGCGTAGCGGATGCCGGGGTTCTCGACCGGGCGGCCGGTCTTCATGTCGATGTGATCGGCCCAGGTGACCTTGGCGATCTTGTCGGCGGAAATCAGCTTTCCGCTTGCCCGATCGATCACATAGAGGAACCCGTTCTTCGGTGCCTGCATCAGCACCTTGCGGTCCTTGCCGTCGATTTTCAGCGTCGCCAGCGACATGTCGGTGGTGGCGGTGCAATCCCACTGCTCGCCGGGACAGACCTGATAGTGCCACTTGTATTCGCCGGTATTCGCATCGACCGCGACGATCGAGGCAAGGAACAGGTTGTCGCCGCCGCCGGGGCTGCGCAAGTTCTGGTTGTAGGGGAAGCCGTTGCCGATACCGAGGTAGATCATGTTGAGTTCTGGATCGTAGCTGAAGGCGTTCCACGCGGTGCCGCCGCCGCCGCGCCGGGTGCCGTCGGGGTTCTTCCACCCGCTCGGCCATGTCTTGCGCATGACCGCTTCGGCTTTCTGATTGACGGGCGAGACTTCGTCTCCCGGCGTCGTGTAGAACCGCCAGGCCTGTTTGCCGGTCTTCTCGTCATAAGCGGTGACGAAGCCGCGCGCCGGGCTGATGTCGGCGCCGCCGAAGCCGACGATCACCTTGCCCCCGAACACGCGCGGCGCGCCGTTGGAGTTGCGCGGGGCCTGATCGGGATAGTCGTAGGTCTTCCACGCTTCCTTGCCGGTCTCGGCATCGAGCGAGATCACGTAGCCGTCGGTGGTGACAAGGAAGACGTGGCCCGCGTCATAAGCGATGCCCTTGTTGCCCCAACTCATCTGCAGAGTGGATGTAGCGCGCTCTCGCGTGCCGCCGTCGTATTCCCAGAGCTGCTTGCCGGTCACCGCGTCGAGCGCGCGGATATGCGAGTGGCCACTGGTCACGAAGACCTTGCCCTCGGCCATCAGCGGGGTGCTGGCGGTGTAGCCCGGCTCCAGATCGGTATGCCACGCCAGCTTGAGATTGCCGACCGTGTCGGTGTTGATCTCGTCCAGCGGGGAATAGTGCGTCTCGCCCGCCGTGCGGCCCCAACTCGGCCATTCGTCGGGATTCGCGATCATGTTCTGATCGATCGGCTGGGCGGGTTTGTTGCACGCAGACAGTGCAAGTACGGCGGCAAGGGCCGAATAAAGCCCCGGTTTCATACGCGTTGCCAGCATTCCCTTTTTACTCTCCCTGATGCGCGGATTCTTGTGGGCGCGCTTTGCCTGGTATTTCAGAGTGTCGGTTCGATTTGGCTGGTTGACCAGCAGGATGTTTCGCGGATCAGGCGGATGCTTTCAACACGCTGCGCATTTCGAGGACCGTTTGGCTTTCATCGTCGGGTTGGCCGATTTCCGGAATCCCGAGGGACGTCGCCATGACCGCGCGAACTTGCTCCAAAAGAGGCGCGGGTTCCGTCTTTTCACGCGCCGGCAGAACGAGTCCGATTGCCAGCGGGCGATCACCGGGTTGACCGGGAACGAGTAGCGCCAGCGCCTTGCGGTCGGTTCCAAATCCGGCCGGACCAATCGCGAACTGCCGCTCGCTCATAGCTGCGATACGCACGTCCATTTCGGCTACAGCGAATTTGCGTTTCTGTTCGGCTTCGGCGTTGAGGCGGCGCAGGACTCCGCCTCGGCGCGGTTGGGGCACCGCTGAAAGCAGCATTTGCCCGACTGCACTGAAGGCGAGCGGATCTTTGGCACCGCATTGGAAGCGTGACTTGCGCGCGGCCAGATCGCCGGTACCGCGCACTGCGACAATTTGTGCCGATACACCGACAATCGCATTGAGTGTAACCGGGTATCCGGTCTGCGAATGGAGCGTTTCAACGAGGCGTACGATGCGCCCGTCGCGGATCGATTGTGGTTGGCAAGACTGGCCGATGAACGCCGCACGCGGCATCACGCGGTATGTCCGCGCGATCGGGTCCTTGTGGAGAAGGCCGAGTTCAACCAGGCTCGCCAGCAATTCGGAGGTGCTGGATTGCGGGCGATGGAAGGAGCGCACGATGTCCATCACGGTGATTTCGTCGCGCCCGCTGTCGAGGTAATCCAGAACTTCGATTACGCGGCGAGCGATCTTCGTCTTGTTCCTCTCGGCCATCGTCATCTTCCCGCCTCCCTCTGTCCCCTCGCGGTGCGATATTGCGTCCGGTACGGTGTAATGCGAAAAAGTGCCCGCCATCCCGTCTGCTTCCAGGAGAGGAAACGCATCGAGACGGCGGGCATTCGCAAGTTTCAACCTGGCGCTCCGGAGGGATGACGACAGGCTGTGGTAACGCAGTTCGGGCGAACCGCCCGGATTTCGTGACCTTCGTACCCACAAGGTTCGGCGCTGCAATATCAACTAAACAGTTGGTAGACTAATGGGCATGGGTTGGAAAGAGGTTTTTCGATTCCGGTGAGGTTTGCGCAGGCGGGGAGCGGCCGATTGACCGTTCCCCGGCACAATGCTAACAATGTGACGAACACAATTCTCGCCGCGCTGCTTTGCGCCTACAAATGACCGTCTGGGCGAGGGGAGAGGATGCGATAACGTGGACAAGCCGCTACCGGATTTCTTCAGCGATCGGGCCGTGATCGATGATCCCGCCGATTATTTCGGCCGGATTCGTGCAATCTGCCCGGTACAGCGCGAGCCATATCAGGGTGCCTATATGGTAACCGGCTATGATGAACTGACCGAACTGCTCAATCGCAAGGATGAGGGCATTTCGTCCTGCCTTTCCGTTCTTGGGCCCATTCCGCCGCTGCCCTTCGAACCTCACGGCGATGACATTGGTGCGCAACTCGATGAAGTCCGCGATTGCCTTCCATGGTCGGCGCACCTGGTCTGCTTCGACGGAGCCCGCCATGCAGAGCATCGCACGCTGATCACAAGTCTGCTGACCTATCGGCGGATTCGGCAAAACGAACAGTACCTGAGATCGCTGGCAGATCGCCTGATCGACGGATTTGCGAGAGAAGGGCAATGCAATGTTGTCGTCCGCTACGCCCATGCGACAACGACTTTCGCGATTTCGGATTTCATGGGCATTCCCGAATCTGATCGCGCGGTGCTGCTGGAAGCTATTGGCGCGCCGCCAAGCCAGATCGAGGGGGATGCGCAAGCGAAGGTCGGCCCCGATCCGCTTGCCGCGTTGAAGGACCTGTTCGATGGCTATCTGCGCGAAAGGCTGGAGAGCCCGCGCGACGATCTCTTGACCGAGCTGGTCCAGTCGAAGTTCCGGAACGGCGAAGATGTGCCTTTTGAAACCCTCTCCAACCTTGCGCGGTTTCTGTTCGGTGCCGGCCAGGATACCACGTCGCATCTTATCTCGATGGCTGTGCGCATTCTTGCCGAAGATAGCGATTTGCAGGAGCGTTTGCGTGTGGAACCGGCACGCATCGGTGACTTCATCGAGGAAGTTCTGCGCTTCGATCCACCGGTCAAGGCGGCCTATCGTCTGGCCGTGAGGGATACCGAACTGGCTGGCATTCCGCTTCCGGCGGGCAGCGTGATGACTGCCTGTCTCTCGGCGGCCAATCGCGATCCGCGGCGCTTTGAAAATCCGGATGCCTTCGATATCGACCGGGCGGGATTGCGGGACCATATTGCCTTCAGCAGAGGGCTTCACGCCTGCCCCGGCGCACCTTTGGGCCGGATGGAGGCGGGCATCGCGATTGAGCGGCTGCTTGCACGCACCAAGTGTATCGAACTTGATGAGACCCGTCACGGACCGCCGGAGAACCGGCACTTCCGCTTCGTGCCGACCTATACCTTCCGCAGTCTCGTGGATCTTCACATCAAATTCGAGATGGCCTGACGCCGGACTTTCCGGAAGCCGGAAGTCATTCAAGACAGGGGGAATGGGCCGATGGCCGTAGCCGATGTATCCGACAAAACCATTCAACAGCTGATATCGCTTGAAGGGCGCTGCGCGGTTGTTACCGGCGGCGCGACGGGGCTTGGCAAAGCCATGGCCCGTCGACTTGCGGAAGCCGGTGCAAACGTGCTGATCGCCGATATCGACGCGCCTCTTGCCAGTGCCGCTGCCGAAGAAATACGCGCGATGGGACGAGGGCAGGTGGTCGCGTGTCGCTGCGATGCTGCCAATGAGGCGGAATGCGAGCAGGTCGCGGCAATGGCGGCTGAGCACTTTGGCGGGATCGACATCTGGGTTGGAAACGCCGCGCTCTATCCCAGCATTCCGCTCCTCGATATGACGGTTGGAGAGTGGGATGAGGTCATGGCCGTCAACCTTCGGGGCATCTTTATCGGCGCGAGGACGGCGGCGCGGCGGATGATCGAGCGCGGCCAAGGCGGCGTGATCATCAATGTTGCATCTCAGGCCGGGTTCAGGGGTGTTGCGCCGGGGCTTTGTGCCTATGTCGCGTCGAAGCACGGTGTTCGCGGCATGACCCGGCAATTGGCGCTCGAACTGGCGCCTTTCGATATACGGGTCCTGGGCGTTGCGCCGAGCCACGCCCGGACGGAAAAGACCGCTCGCGCCATTACGGCAAAGCCCGAACTTCTCGAACAGATTCCGGCGCTGAGCACCAGCCGGCTCGGCCGCGTGGGTGTGCCTGACGATATCGGCCGCGTCGTGCTTTTCCTTGCGTCCGACATGGCAGCGTTCATGAGCGGCACGACCGTGAAGGTTGACGCCGCCGAGATGGCGTGAGGCGGTCGCCCGCGTCTATCAGGAGAGCGTGAAGCGCGAGGGAACCACAGGCATTCCGGCCTTCGCGCTCCTGCCCCGATAAAGGCGCGAACGTCCGGAAAGGGGGCGACCTTCCTTCAGGCTGTCCCCGCCGTCCCCCGGCACCACGTTGATATAGAAATCGCGCAGATCCTCGCCTCCGAAGCGGATCTGAGTCGTGGAACCATCCGGTGTTATCAGTGGTGCAAGTTCCTGCCCCTCCGGTGATACGCGCGTGATCAGGCCTGGCGAGCGAAACCCCGTCAGGAGGACTGTGCCATCCTCTTCCAGCGCCAATCCGTCGCAGTCGTCCTTCTCAAAAAAGGTCCGGCGATTTTGCAGCGAGAGGTCGTCGGTCACATCCCAAACCAGAGAAGTCCGGAAGGTATCGCTGCAATAGAAGCGTCTGCGCAGCGGATCGTGCGCGACGCCGTTCGAGAAATAGACCTCGTTTGATAATTTGGTAACCCGGCCCTCCACGCTCATCCGGTAGATGGCGGTCGGGCGCGTGTCGCGTGCGGCGATCACATGATCGATGTCATTGGTACCGAAGAAGATGCCGCCTTCGCCGTCGGGCCACATTTCGTTGATGCCGTTGATGGGCAACCCTTCCAGTTCGCGGATCAGCCAGCCTGACTTGCCGTTGTCGGGATCGTTCCACATGATGCCGCCCTGACCGCTTGAGAGCACGGCGCCGCACTCGTTCATCATCACCCCGCCGATCCACATCCGGCTTTCGTTGAAACTGGCAACGGGCGTTCCGTCAGGCCTCACACCGTGGATGCCGCCGGCGATCACGTCGCTGTACCAGATCACACCGCGTCGGAAGTCGTAGGACAGTCCTTCAAGATACGTGCCTTCAGCGATCACCAGATAGGCACTTGCATCGACCACCTCCATGTTCATCTCCCATGATGCGGCACCTTGATGGACGTCGCGCATTCCTTTTGTTCGTCTATTTGTTAGCGATTACGCAGGGCTGGTCAATGCCGTTGACGGCTCCCCGTGTTTGCTCACCTGCGAAGAGATCGGCCGAGCGATTGTCGCTCCCTAGCCTGCACTCTCCGCATCGAAGATGCTATCATCTTGACGAACACGTGCGGAGAGCGACATGAAAGACATCCTCGTTTCGGGAGCGAGCATCGCGGGGCCTGTCACCACATGGTGGCTGCATCGCTTCGGCTTTCGCCCGGTACTGGTCGAACGTCTTTCGACTGGACCACGCGGCGGGCATGCGATCGATGTCCGCGGAAAGGCTCTGACAGTTCTTGAGGCAATGGATCTCGAGCACGTCGTGCGCGCCAATGCCATGCGCATGAAGGGTGTCTCGATCATCGATGATGACGGGAAAGAAGTCTGGCGTTCGGAGGAGATGACGATCTCCGGCGGGCCGCTCGATAACCCTGACATCGAGATCTTGCGCGACCGACTGGCCAATACACTGGTCAATGCGCTGCCGAAGGAGGTTCCGGTTTGTTTCGGAAACTCCATTGTCGACGTGCAAGAGACCGCAGAGGGCGTAGATGTCGCTTTCAAGAGCGGAGAGCGGCGACGTTTCGATCTGGTGATTGGAGCCGAAGGCTTGCGCTCCGATCTGCGGCGCCGGTGTTTCGGAGAGGATGTAGAATTCTTGCGTCCGTTCGGCATCGCGCTTGCGCCCTTTACGGCGCCGAACACTCTGGGCCTCAAGGATTGGCAGATCAGCTACAAAGGGGCGGCAGGCGGTTATATGGTCTATCCCACGCCCGAGAACGACCAACTGCGCGTCTGCTTCAGCGTGCCGGCAAGTCTTGGAGAAGACCTCGGAAATCGCGCAGAACAGATGGCCCGGGTTCGTGAGCGGACCATGCATCTCGGCTGGAAGACAGGCCACTTCCTTGAGGCAATGGAATCTGCGCCGGACTTCTATCTCGGGCTCATCGCTCAGGTGCGGATGGACCGCTGGAGCAAGGGTCGCATCGCCGTTGTGGGGGACGCGGCCTATTGTCCTTCGCCATATTCCGGTCAGGGCGCGACGCTGGCCATCGTTGGCGGGTTCGTCCTTGCGAGCGAGATTGCGCGATCGCCCGAAGATCACGCTGCGGCATTCGCTCGGTACGAAGCGAGGATGAGGCCATTTGTCGAACTCAACCAGGCAATAGCCGATCTGACCCGTGATGAGCGGTTCGAGCGTGATCCAGGCTATTATGGCGATATTGTCGTGCCCGCTATCGACAAGGCGAAGAATGCCATCGTGATCGATCCTGGGGATTTTGCACGGGTCTGAGCCGGCGCCGGACAAAGCCGGCGCCACCGACCTTGCAAGTTCCTCAGTTGTAGCAGCCGCCGTTCACGCCCAGCACCTGGTTTGTGATGTATCCTGCGTCTTCGGAAGCGAAGAAGGCGACGGCGGCCGCAATATCTTCGGCGCTGCCCAGTCGCGGGATCGGATAGGACTTGAGGATCTCGCGGTGATCGACCGGAAACGCGCTGGTCTCGATGGCTCTACGGGCCATCGGTGTGTCGATGAAGCCGGGCGATACGGTATTGGCGGTAATGCCCTTGGCGCCGAGCCCGATGGCGAGCGAATGGGTGAAGCTGATCATGCCTCCCTTGCTCGAATTGTAATGGCTCATGTCGAACACGCCGCCCATCTGGCCGCCCAGAGCGGAGATGTTTACGATACGGCCCCAGCCTGCCGCTTCCATATCGGGAAGCACGGTCTGGGTGACGATGAACGCCCCCTTGAGATTGACCTCCATCGTCCGGTCCCACAGTTCGTCGGTCAGATCCTCGAACTTGCACCAGCCTTCGATTGCGGCATTGTTTACCAACACGCCGATCGGACCAAAGGCACTGCGGACGCGTTCGGCGGCCTCTGTTACCTGCCTTCTGTCGGTCACGTCTGCAGTCACGGCAATTGCGCTGCCGCCCGCCGCCGTGATGGAGGCAGCCACTTCTTTTGCACCTTCCTCCACGATATCGAGCACGGCCACGCTCATGCCCGATCGGGCGAAGCGGCGGGCGATTGCGGCGCCCATGCCGGCAGGATCGCCGGCTCCCGTTATAAGTGCGGTTCGCTTAGTAGCCATAGCCATGCCTCCCTGCACGGATTCCGGCGCGAAAAATATTCGCGCCGCCCGTCATGTTCGTCAGGTTATTAGCAGGCCGCGACACTGTCAATTCTCGTGGCCGCCAGGCCGTCGGGAGAGGGTTTTCTTACGATTTCAGCGGCGCATAATGCGCGATGAATTCCTCGATCACCTTCATGACCTCATCGTGTCCCAAGGTGATCCCGATAGCCGCCTCCCGATGGAGCGTAAGTGCCGCGCTCGTGGCCAGGATCGCGATGGCGGCCTTGGGCATCCTTGCTGCCAGATCCTTGCCGAGAGCCTGTTCGAGCGCTGCGATTTGAATGCGCCGCGTCGTCTCGATATAGGCGACCACTTCCTCGCGAAGCGGCTCCATGCGGTTGGCCAGCGCCATGAATTCGGAGACCATTCGGGTATCGCTGGTGTGGACGCAGACGTCCCATACCTCGTGCAGTGAATTGTTGCCGGTGAGCGCGGCTTCAAGCCGTTCGACCTCCCGCGAGGCGAGGCGCCGGAATGTCTGGACGATCAATTCGTCCATCGTGGCGAAGTAATAGTAAACCAGTCGCTGCTTGACGCCAATGCGTTCAGCCACGCTGCGCGAGGTGAGGACTCCGTACCCTTCATCTCGCAGGATCGCCTCGGCCCCGTCCAGCATCCGGTGCCATACGGCAGATCCCGGTGGCCCCATTCGCCGGTTGACTGTCATCGTCTCGTTCAACCCCTTCGCGGTCCAGCCTTCGCGTACTTTGCTTGGGCGCTACCGTACATTCGTCACGACAGGCGTTCTTCACGCAGCTCCGACGGAAGTAAAGGGCAGGGGCCTTCCCGGTTCACAGCATGGTGGAGCCGCCATCGACACCAATGGTCTGGCCGGTGACATAGGCGGATTCGTCGCTGGCCAGGAAAATCGCGGTCGGCGCAATGTCGGCGGGCTCGCCGAAGCGCCCGACCGCGACTTTGGCCAGTTCGGCATCGTAGCTTCGGCTTTCCT
The DNA here is from genome assembly GCF_056857055.1 of Novosphingobium sp. BL-S-32. NCBI lineage: Bacteria > Pseudomonadati > Pseudomonadota > Alphaproteobacteria > Sphingomonadales > Sphingomonadaceae > Novosphingobium > Novosphingobium sp. BL-S-32. The sequence continues at coordinate 1,205,840 of NZ_CM166477.1, forward strand.
CAAGATAGCTCAGTGCCTTGGGAGACATCGCCGAAGGCAGGATCGTATTTACGCGAATGCCGTCGGTTCCCCATTCCCTGGCCGCGGTTCGTGTAAGCGTGCGGATCGCCTCCTTGGATGCGGCATAGGCAAGGAACCCCGGCTCGCAGCGAATGCCGAAACTTGAGCCGAAGTTGATGATCGATCCCCCGCGCCGGGCAGCCATGTGCGGATGACACAATTGCATGAACTGGAGGGAGCCGAAGAATGCGGACTGGAAATCGATCCGGCAATTTTCTTCCATCAGTGGGTCGGCTAACGGGAGGTAGTCTGTAAAGCTGTGGGCATTGTTGACGAGGATGTCGACGCGAGCCCAATCGCGCATCGCGCGTTCTACGACCTTCGCCGATTGTTCCCGTTCGCCCGCGATCGCGACTTCATAGGCGCATGTGCCGCCCGAATTTTCGATTTCAGCGGCGACGCTTTCCAGCTTCTCTCGGGTTCGGCCAGTGATCAGAACGCGGGCTCCTTCGCGGGCGTAAGCGACAGCAATCGCTGCACCAATCCCCTGGCCTCCTCCGGTAACGATCGCGACTTTGCCTTCCAGACGCGGATATCCCGATGCCATGACTTCTGCTCCCACGACGGCCGCCCACATGCTGCGGGCATGTTCGTCATATTGTTAGCGGCGCGGAATGAGAGCGTCAATCTATCGCCGCAAGCCTCCATCAGGCGGCGACATAACCACCGTCCACCGGCATCGCGATCCCGGTTACGTAGCTGGCCTCGTCGCTGGCGAGATAGACCGCAGCCGAAGCGATTTCGCGGTCTAACCCCCAGCGCTCCATCGGAATGTTGGGCAGCACGGCCGTCCCTTCGGGTGGTTCGCGCAGTCCTTCCGACCAGGGAACCATTCCGGTCCAAGTGGTACCGGGACAAATCGCATTGATGCGAATACGGTCCTTGGCGTAATCGAGCGCCGCACTCTTGGTTAGCTGGATGACCGCTGCCTTGGACGCAGAGTAGCACGACAGTCCTTTCCATCCGACCAGCCCCGAGGCGGAAGCCGTATTGACGATCGCGCCTCCCCCGGTTCGCAGCATGGCCGGAATGGCATGCTTCATGCCGAGAAAAACGCTGCGAAGATTCACGTTCACCACAAGATCGAACGCGTCCTCGTCCTGCTCATGAAGCGGAGCGTCGATCGCGCCGGTAATCCCCGCATTGTTGATGAGAATGTCCAGTCGGCCGTATCGCGCCTGCGCCGCAGCGACCATCGCGGCGACGTCCCGGCTTTGTGTGACGTCGGCATGGACGGGATAGGCGGTCTCGCCAATCGCAGCGGCAACATCCACCTGGGCTCCGCTGATGTCGGCGCAGACCACACGGGCCCCTTCGGCCGCGAACAGTTCGCAGATTGCCCGCCCGATGCCCGAGCCTGCGCCCGTCACCAGTGCGACCTTGTCGTTAAGTCTCAATCTGTCTCTCCGGTTTTTTAGTTTTTTGCCGAGCATGGAGGGAGGAATGTCGCCCGACGTGCGGTCTGTACACTCGGCCGAGAGCGGTCTCGGCTCAGCCGACTGCGAGACCGGCCGCTTCAATTCCGGCGAAGGCTGCTGCTTCATCGTGGTCCGAAACGTCCCCGCTGACGCCAACGGCGCCGAGCAATACGCCCGTTTGCGAACGGATCAGCACGCCCCCTGCAGCAGGAATGAGCTTGCCATTCCATGCGCTGGAAAGGGCGCCCATGAACTGCGGGCGCTCGGCCGCCATATCGCCCAGCTTGCGGCTGGATACACCCATTGCAAGGGCCCCGGCCGCCTTGCCGAGTGCAATGTCGGGTCGGCCGAATCCCGAGTTGTCTTCGCGCTCGAGGGCGACCAGATGTCCGCCGGGATCGAGGATTACGACGGTGAGTGGATTAAGCCCCAATTCGCGGCCTTTGGCGCGAGCAGCGGCAATGACGGCACGTGCCTGAGCAAGTTCAATCATGGGAGAAGTGACCTCATATGAATTTGGCACGGGACAGCGCCCGGTGCGGTTAGCCGATTGATGCGAGACGCTTATTGTCGCTCAGTCGACAAAAAGGAGGGCCGGTGTTTCGATCAGCCGCTTCATCGCCTGCACGAAGCTGGCGGCATCCCATCCATCCACGACACGATGGTCGCATGACACGGACAGATTCATGACTTTGGCGACTTCTATCCTGCCATCCCTGACGACAGGCCGCTCGACAACTTTGTTGGGGCCAAGGATCGCGACTTCAGGTCTATTTATCACCGGCGTTGTGGCGATCCCTCCCAGCGGGCCGAGCGAGGTAATCGTCAGCGTCGATCCCGATAATTCGGCGGCGCGGATCGTGCCGTCGCGAGCGGCGGCGGCAAGGCGGGCGATCTCATTCGCAAGCTGCCAGATATTGAGCGAATGGGCATCGCGTACGACCGGTACCGTCAGACCTGCATCGGTCTGTGTGGCTATTCCCAAGTGCACCGCGCCCTTGCGGGTAACGATGCCGGTATCCTCGTCGTAGAGTGCGTTCATCATCGGAAAGGCCGGCACTGTGCGACATAGCGCCACTGCAAGAAGCGGGAGGATCGTAAGCCTTGGCCGCTCGCCGCGAGTGGCATTGAGATCGGCGCGCAATGCTTCCAGCTTAGTGACATCAATCTCTTCGATGTAGGAGAAGTGCGGTATGTTCCGTTTGGCCGCCGCCATATTCTCGGCCACCCGGCGTCGCAGCCCGATCACGCGAATGGCTTCGTCTTTACGGGCTGCGCCTGAGGGGCGGTAGCTTTCGGAATAGCGGAGAAACGCATCGAGATCGGCATGGCGGATGCGTCCGTCGGCACCCGGCCGGACTTCGCTTAGAGGGATACCCAGTTCTTTCGCCCGGCCGCGGACTGCGGGAGAGGCCGCGACCCGGTCGGCCCGTGCCGAATTGGGCGGAGCCCCGAACAAATGGCTGTCCGAAGGCGCAGGGCCTTGTTCCGACGATCCATCGCTTACGGTCGCGACCTTCGCGAGCATTTCATGGGTGTTCGATGCGAGTTCTGCCGTCGCCATATCCATCTGGACCAAGGGAATGCTATCGGGAGTTTCCTCTCCTTCCAGCTCGAAGACGGCGAGCATGCTGCCGATGGCGATTTGGTCCCCTTCCGCACCGCCGATCTGGAGCAACCTGCCCGAAACGGGAGCCGACATTTCCACGGTGGCCTTGTCTGTCATAACATCCGCGATGGGATCGTCCTCGCTGACCCAGTCACCGATACCGACCTTCCATCCCACGATCTCGGCCTGCGCGATTCCTTCCCCGATATCGGGAAGCTTGAATGCGTACGTCGTCACCTCATCACACCTCGATTATCTGTCTGAGCGCCTGCCCCACACGCGCAGGGCCGGGAAAATATTCCCATTCGAAAGCATGGGGGTAGGGCGTGTCCCAACCGGTTACACGTTCAACCGGAGCCTCCAGATCGAAGAAGCAGTGCTTCTGGACCAGGGCCGCAAGCTCGGCGCCGAAACCGCAAGTTCGCGTAGCCTCATGGACCACGACGCAGCGACCCGTTTTGGAGGCCGATTGACGAATGGTGTCGAGGTCGAGGGGGATGAGGGTACGTAAATCGATGATTTCTGCATCGATGCCGGTCTCTTGCACAGCCGCCAGCGCGACATGGACCATGGTTCCATAGGCAAGGACCGTAACTTCATCCCCTTCGCGCACGATGCGCGCCTTGCCGAGCGGCGTTGTATAGTGCCCTTGCGGGACCTCGGCGTCCGGGTGATCGGACCAGGACTGAACGGGGCGCTCATGATGGCCGTCGAACGGCCCGTGATAGAGCCGCTTGGGTTCGAAAAAGAGAACCGGGTCGTCATCCTCGATCGCAGCCAGCAAAAGCCCCTTGGCGTCGTGAGGGTTCGAGGGAATGACGGTCTTCAGGCCAGCCACATGCGTGAATATGCCTTCCGGCGACTGACTGTGGGTCTGACCGCCGTAGATCCCGCCGCCGTAAGGTGAGCGCACGGTAATCGGCGACCACCACTCCCCGCACGTGCGATAGCGCATGCGAGCGGCTTCGGAGATGATCTGGTCCGCCGCCGGGTAGATGTAGTCGGCGAACTGGATTTCCACCACCGGGCGCTTGCCGAATGCACCCATGCCGACGGCGACGGCGACAATACCTGCTTCGCTGATGGGCGCATCGAAAACGCGGTGTGACCCGTGCCTTTTCTGAAGCCCTTCAGTCGCCCGGAAGACGCCGCCGAAATAGCCCACATCCTGCCCGAAAATCGTCACCATCCGGTCGCGCTCAAGCGCGACGTCGAGGGCCTCGTTGATCGCCTGGATCATGCTGAGAGATTGTGTTGCGTTCATAAGCCTGACTCCGCCAGCTGGTCGCGCAGATGCGGAGGCATGATCTTGTAGACGTCTTCGAAAATCGACGAGGCGGGCAGGCGGGAGCCTTCCTTGAGGGTGCCGAAACTTTCCGACTCGCGCCCGGCGGCGTCCACCACTTCCTTGACCTCGCGTTCCAGTGCGGTGTGCATCGCTGCCGACCAGCATCCGCGCGAAGCGAGATGGTCGCTGAGGCGCGCAATGGGATCGCCAAGGGGCCACGTGGCGGTGTCCGTGTTGGGCCGATAGCGAGTTGGGTCATCCGAAGTCGAATGGCCTTCGGCACGGTACGTGAACAATTCGATGAGCGTCGGACCAAGGCCCATGCGCGCGCGCTTTGCGGCCCAGTCCGTGATAGCGTGCACGGCCAGGAAGTCATTGCCATCGACACGCAGCGAAGGAATGCCGTGGCCGATGCCGCGTGAAGCGAATGTCGCACGCTCGCCGCCTGCGATCCCCGAAAATGAGGAGATCGCCCATTGGTTGTTGACGACGTTCAGAATGACCGGAGCCTGATAGACGCTGGCGAAAGTAAGCGCGTGGTGAAAGTCGCCTTCGGCGGTGGCGCCTTCGCCGATCCAGGCAGCCGCGATGCGCGGGTCGCTTTCCGAAGCCGATGCCATGGCCCAGCCGACCGCCTGGCTGAACTGCGTTCCGAGGTTTCCGGAAATGGAGAAGAATCCGGCTTCGCGGCTTGAATAGAAGACCGGCATCTGCCGGCCCTTCAGGCGGTCATGGCTGTTGGAATAGACCTGGTTCATCATTTCAACCAGAGACCAGTCACGCGCGATAAGCAGGCCTTGCTGGCGGTAGGTTGGGAAGCACATGTCCTTCGGATTCAGCGCCATGGCGGCTGCAACCGCCACGGCCTCCTCGCCGGTGGACTTCATGTAAAAGCTCGTCTTGCCTTGCCGCTGGGCGCGCATCATGCGGGTGTCGTATGTACGCGTCAGGAGCATCGCGCGCAGGCCGGCGACGAGTGTCTCGTCCGTCAAGTGCGGGTTCCACTCACCCACGGCTTGATGGTTTTCATCAAGGACGCGGATGAGATCGAAGGCGAGCGCACGCATCGCTGCCGGATCCGCGTCGATTGCAGGCCGGGGAACGGAGCCTGCGGGCGGGATGACGAAACCCGAAAAGTCGGCGCCGTCTCCGGGCCTCGTGCAAGGTTCGGGAATGTGGAGATGCGGCCCGTTTGCTGGCCAGTTCATGTCGCGGGATCCAACTCGCGTTCCACGACGTCGTGAAGGCTGACATCCTGTACCAGGAAAATGTTGCCGAGCTTATCGGCCAGCCGCTCGGCTTCGGGCATGCCCAGGCCATCCTGCGTGATCGTTACTTCCATCATGGTTTCCAGCACCTGCGCCTCGATCCGCCTAGGGATCAGACCAAGCTGCACGAACGGATTGACCACGCGTGACACGGTTGCCGGATCGGACCAGGCGCGAACGAGAAATTGCTTTGTTGTATACATTGAGGAATATGCTCTTCCCGGTGAAGGGCCTGCTCTGCGGGCGGGCACTAACGGAAGATAGTCCGCGGATGGGCTTAAAAAAATTGCGCAATTTGAGCCCATTGCGCTCGCCTCGCATAAAAATTACCAAAACTGGAGGTTTTAAGAAAAATGTCGATCGATGAACTCGATGAGTTCGACAAAGCGATTTTGGGTGAGCTGCAGCGCAATTGCGCGCAGTCTACCGCTGAAATCGCCGAAGCGATCGGGCTGTCTCAAGCCCCATGCTGGAGGCGGATCCAGCGCCTGAAAGAAAATGGCTACATTCGAGAGCAAGTTGCCTTGCTCGACAGGGGGCTTCTGGGGCTAAACGCTCAGATCTTTGCGCAAGTGAAACTGACGGCCACCGGACGCGCCAATCTGGAGGCCTTCACCGAGGCGATTCGGGGGTTTCCGGAGGTGCTCGATTGTTACGTGCTGATGGGTAACATCGACTTCATCCTGCGCATCGTGGCGAAGGATATCGGCGCCTATGAGCGCTTCTTTTTCGACAAGCTCTCGCTGGTGCCAGGCGTGCAGGAAATCAATTCACTGGTCGCACTTTCGGAAATCAAGGCTACCACGCGCCTGCCGATTTATTGAAAGGCCCCGTCGTCTTCGATCGCCTCTTCCAGCGCTAGACCGTCTGAACGGACGTCAGGCCCACGTTAAGCGAAAACTCTGGAGGCGATCGCGGCACAAGTTTCGTCCAGCTCGCGCGGTCGTGCCCGAAAGTCCGGTAGTGCGCGCCTCAAGGTGTTTGGCAATGCTATCCCGAAGCTTGGCAATTCAATTTCACCCGCGGACTTGCCAAAACAAGAAAGACTACTAAACATTCGGTAGGTTACGAGTTCGCTGCAAAGCGGACCGGCCGAAGGGGAGTCGGACGGTGACGGAACTGCACCGGGAAAGCACCAACTTAGACAGCCTCGATACGCCGAACTGGACTTGCGCGGGGCAAGACGGATCGATGCGCCGGATGCGCAAGAACGGTCGCTGCCCCGACGTTGTCGATTGAAAGGGTGAGGGAAATGCAGGCAAGGAAAACAAAATCGATGATGACACTGAAGGCGCTCGGCTCTGTCCTTCTGGTCGGATGTGCGGCGATCTCGCTGCCGGTCTCCCAAGCTGTCGCAGCGACGGCGGACCGCCCTGAGCCGGGCAAGCAGGGGGAGACTGTCGAGGCCGAAGCGGGCAAAGTGCTTGCCACACCGTACTCGAGCGGCGTGAATGTCGTCGGTCATTCGGACATTGGCGGTCGGACGGGTAATCTTGCCATGGCCTGGTCGGGCGCCTGCGCTTACGTCGCCTCGGGCATGACGATCAAACCGGACGGACAGCTGCTCAAGCTTCCCGTCGATGCGACATCCGGGGTCGCAGTGATTGACGTGAGCAATCCCGCCGCGCCCAAGACCGTGCGGTATCTGCAAGACAAGGGCGCCATCTACGCGACGGAAACCCTGAATGCATCCACGACCAAGGATCATGCGATCCTGGCGGCAAGCACCTACGGCGGGGTTTCCGGGATGGGCGGTCCCGACGAGGGCTGGCTTTCGATCTACGATGTTCATGCCTGTGGCGATCCCAAACTGAAGTCCGAGATCAAGTGGCCGGAGCCGGTGCACACGATCACGATCTCGCCGGACGGCCGGTTCGTTTATGGAACCGTGCTCAATCCCTTCACGGGGGCCGGCGGTATCCAGATCATGGACATTTCCAACCCGTCCAGCCCCAGGTTCGTCGGCAAATTCGAAGCAACGCGCCCCGACGGTACCAGCTTCCCGTTCGCGCCGCATGAGCTTGTCTTCAGCCCCGATGCCTCGCGCATCTATGTGGGCGTCACGACATCGCAGGGCGCGGATGCGGAGCACGAATTCCGCAACCCCAAGCCCGGCGTTCCGTCACCGGCAGCGGTCGGTCAGGATGCAGGCGGTCTGTTCATCTTCGACAACAGCGACTTTGCACAAGGCCGCGTCGATCCCAAGCTGCGGCTGATCGGAGCGGCTGCTCACGCCGGCTGGCATTCGCCGGCTCGCGCGCGGATTGGCGGTGTTCCCTATATAGTGAATGCCGGCGAACTGGGCGCCTGCCCGGGCGCATGGCCGCGCATCACTTCCATTGCCGACGAGAAAAATCCCAAGATCGTTGGCGAGTTCCGGCTCGCGATGAACCGGCAGGAGAACTGCCCAACGCCCAGCACAATGGAAAAAGCCACCGGAGGTATCGTGGGACGCGTCGGGACGGCCGCCACGCACTTCCAGGATGTCGACGACGCCGACAATACCCGGCTGGGCCTGTTCCCGTTCATGTACGCGGGCCTTCGGATCGTAGACTTGCGCAATCCGGCCGATCCGCGTGAGATCGCCTATTTCAAGCCTGGCGACCCCTGCATGTCCCACGTCCGCTACGTGGGTGAGAGCGGCCAGATCTGGTTCGCCTGCAATGCGAGCGGGTTCTACGTGATCGAACTCAAGCCGGAACTGCGCAAGTCGCTGGGGCTGGCGGTGCCGCGCCGCGCACGATGACCGGGAAGGGGAGCATACTGACATGGACCATGGCGCATGGGACCGAAGAAAAGTGCTGGGCACCGCGCTGGCAGGCGCGGCGGCCATGACCCTGCCGGGTATGGCCGATGCGGGCGAACCGACTGCTACGGGCGTGGTGGATACGACATCGGGGAAAGTGACGGGAGCCCGCGCCGGCGGAGTCTCGCGTTTCCTTGGTATACCCTATGGAGGCGACACTTCCCTGCGGCGTTTTCAGCCGGCGCAGGGAGTATCGCCATGGAGCGGCGTGCGCGCGTGTAATACCCTCGGCCACAAGGCGCCGCAGGGCATGATCACCTTGCCCGGAATCATGGGTAAGGTTGATCCCCATGCCCCGGGCCTTCCGGTGATGATGGCGGTCGCCAACCTGACCAATGCCCAGCTTGGCGAGAGCGAGGACTGTCTCGTCCTCAATGTCATCACGCCTGATGCTTCGCCCACGAGAAAGCGGCCGGTCATGGTCTGGCTCCACGGCGGCGCATTTGCGATGGGATCGGGCCTCGATCCGATGACGGACGGCAGCGAACTTGTCCGGCGCGGCGATGTCGTGTTCGTTTCGCTCAACCATCGTCTCAATGCGATGGGTTATCTTTATCTTGGCGGCTTGCATGAGGATTTTGCCGATAGCGGCAATGTCGGCATGCTCGACATTGTGCTCGCGCTGCAATGGGTACAGGCCAATATCGCCGCCTTCGGGGGCGATCCGGATAACGTAACGATCTTCGGACAGAGCGGCGGTGGGGCCAAGGTCTCAACCCTGCTGGGAATGGCGCCCGCTCAGGGCCTGTTCCACAAGGCGATCGCGATGAGCGGGCCGATCGTCTCGCTGGTCTCGAAGTCCGATGCACAGGAGATCGCCGAGCAGACGATTGCCCGGCTGGGAATTTCCAAGGCCGACGTGCACACAATGCAGACAATCGATCGCCAGAAGATCATTGCCGCTGCGTCCGCAGTGCGCCTGCCTTCGGCCGGGACCGGGCTGGCGGCAGGGACGCTTGCGCCGATGGTGGACGGACGCTCGATCCCGGCCGACCCGTTCGACCCGGCGGCGACTGCGTTCAGCCGGAATATCCCGCTGATGGTGGGGTCTGCAAAGGACGAGGCCACTCTTTTTATGGCAGGGGACCCCGAACTGGGCGCCATGAGCGAAGAGCATGCCCGGGAGCGGTTCGCCGCCGTCATGGGCGATCGCGGCGCGGCTGCTTTCGCCGCCTATCGCGCGGCCTATCCTCATGACGATCCCAGCTATCTGGTGTCGTCCATGATGACGGACCGGTTGTTCCGTTCCGATTCGATCGTAATGGCGGAGCGCAAGTCGGCGCAAAACGCTGCGCCTGTGTACCTTTACCGCGTTGATTACGAGCCGCGCGTAGCGGGCCGTGTGCTGCGCAGTCCGCATGGAACCGAAGTGCCGCTGGTGTTCGGCACGAAAGTCCCTGTCCAGTTCATTGGCGAGGGACCGGAGGTCGATAGCCTGTCTGACATGATGATGACGGCATGGCTCGACTTTGCGAAAAACGGCAATCCGGCAGGAAGCCGGTTGGCATGGCCGCGCTACGACAGCCGGACACGTCCCAACATGATCTTCGACGTTTCCACCCGTGTCGTTAACGATCCGGACCCTGTCGCACGCGATCCGGTCGCCAGAGGCCGTGCGTGACGAAATCGAAGGATCGCTGGAAGCCTCAGGAGCGGAGAAATGCGATCCTGAAAGAGGCAATCGCCATGTTCGCCGAACTCGGCTTTCACGGCTTGACGGTCCATGGTCTTGCGGATCGCTGCGGGATGTCCGGCGCGGGTCTTCTTTATTACTTCCATTCGAAAGAAGGTACGCATCCGTTGAGGGTCGCCTTGTTCGGATGGTGATGGATCGCTCTTAAGGACGCTCTTGAGAGCGGTCGTAGGAGCGGTTGTTGTGGGTCAAATCACGGTTTTCGGTGGGCCTGAGCGTCGGCGGCGTTGGCGTGAGGACGAGCGCGCGAAGATTTTGGCCGAGGCCTTTTCTCCGGGTGCCTGCGTGGCGCGTGTAGCTCGCCAGTATGACGTGTCGACGGGGCTGATTTACACTTGGCGCCGCAAGGCTTGCTTTGGGGCTGGCGCGGCAGGCTCTTCAGCGGCGGTGGAGGTCGGCTTCGTCGAAGCCGTCGTGCTGGATGACGGATGTAGCAAACAGTTAGCGTCGCCGCCCGCTGTTGTGGTGGATCTGCCTGGCGGGCGGCGCGTGAACATCTACGCATCGGCACCGCCGGGCGTGGCCGCGGCGGTTCTGAAGGCGCTGATCCGATGATCCCTGTCCCGAACGGAAGCAAGGTCTGGCTCGCGTTAGGTCATACTGACATGCGCCGCGGAATGCGGTCGCTCGCCTTGCAAGTTCAGGAGGCCTTGAAAAAGGACGTCCACGCCGGCGACCTGTACGTCTTCCGGGGCCGGAGCGGATCGCTGTGCAAGATATTGTGGCATGACGGCCTCGGGATGTCGTTATATGCAAAACGTTTGGAAAAGGGGCGTTTTGTGTGGCCCGCCGCAAAGGACGGGACGGTCGCGATCTCGGCTTCGGCAATGGCCTGCCTGCTCGAGGGTATAGACTGGCGCAACCCCCAGGAGACCTGGCGTCCGACGCAGGTTGGCTGATGGCCAGCGTCAATCAGGGTGAGACAAAACTCGCGCCTGGTCGAGCACCGGATCGAGGGCAAAATCTGCGGAAAAGTGGCTAAAAGTCTGGGGTTTGTGGGCTTCTGATGCTATAAGTGGGCATGGCCTCGAGCGACGCATCCGACGAGCTTCTCCAGTTACGCGCCGAGCTCGCCGTCGTTCGTGAACAGGCAGAACAAGCCCAGGTCAAAGCACTCGTGGCCGAGGCGCAGGTCGCCAAAGTTTGGGCTATCAATGCCGACCTGCTGGCTCGCAACGCGCACCTTGAGCTGATGAACGAGAAGATGCGCCGCGATAAATACGGCGCGAGCTCCGAGCGCAGCCGGCATCTGCTCAATCAGCTCGAACTGACCTTCGAGGAACTCGCGGCCAACGCGAGCGAAGCCGAACTGCTTGGGCAAATTGCGGCCGCCAAGACCACTACGGTTGCAGCGTTTACCCGCAAGCGATCCACTCGCCGCGACTTCCCGGCCGACGTGCCGCGCGAGAAGATCATTATCCCGGCGCCAGAGCTGTGTCCGTGCTGCGGCTCGGACGATCTGAGCCATCTCCCCGCGGTGATCACCGAGACGCTCGAGAGAGTGCCCGCTCGCCACAAGGTGATCCAGACGGTCCGGGAGAAAGTCTCCTGCCGTAAGTGCGAGAAGATCAGCCAGCCCCCGGCGCCCTTCCACGTCACGCCGCGCGGAATGTTCGGGCCGCACTTCCTGGCGAACCTGGCCTTCCAGAAGTACGGTCTGCACCAGCCCCTTAACAGCCAGCGCGATCGGCTCGAGGCCGAAGGCATCCCCTTGAGCCTCTCGACGCTCGCGGATCAGATCGGCGCGATCTGCGTGGTGGTGAAACCGCTGTTCTTGCTGCTGGAGGCCCATGGGCTCGCCGCTGACCGCCTGCATGCCGACGACACCACCGTTCCGCTTTTAGCAAAACGGAAGACCGAAGTGGCGCGGATCTGGGACTATGTGCGCGACGATCGCCCGTTCGGCGGGCCGGCGCCTCCAGTGGCGCTGTGCTACTACTCGAGCGATCGCAGGGGCGAGCATCCTCGCGCCCACCTGGCCGGCTATACGGGTATTCTCCAGGTCGACAGGTATGCCGGCTTCAATGCCCTGTTCGAGGAAGGCTGGGCGGATAAGCCCATGACGCGCGCTAATTGCTGGGCTCATGGGCGCCGGGAATTCTTCAAGCTCGTCGACCTCAGGCAGCAGCTCAAGCGTAAGAAGAAGGGCGCCACGCCACTCATCTCGCCGCTGGCGACCGAGGCGCTTGAGATCATCGATCGGCTCTTTGCCATCGAGCGCGACATCAACGGCAAGCCTGCTGCCGAGCGCCTCGCCGTTCGTCAGGAGCGGTCCGCTCCGATCGTGGCCGAGTTGGAAACCTGGATGCACGAGACCCGCAGCAAGCTCTCTCGTCACGATGCCGTGGCCAAGGCCATCGCCTACCTTCAGAACGACTGGGCGGGCTTCACCACCTTCCTCGCCGATGGCCGGATATGTCTCTCAAACAACGCCGCGGAGCGTCAGCTGCGCAGCGTTGCTCGAGGAAGAAAAGCCTGGTTGTTCGTGGGCTCGGACCGCGGCGGCCAGCGCGCGGCGATGATGTTCAGCCTCTTCGGCACGGCTCGGCTCAACGAAGTCGATCCGCTCGCCTGGTTCACCGACGTCCTCGACCGGATCGCTGACATTCCACAGAACCGCCTTCATGAACTCCTCCCGTGGCACTGGAAGGCCGCTCAGCAGCAGGCCGCCGAGGAACTCGTCGCCTGAACCTCCGTCAACGCGACAACCTCGCGGCGGCTATCGAATGCGTACGAAAGAAGACCTGCTGCTGGGAGTGCTCGACACCCTCGAAACAAGCGAGAGAGCAGCAGCCGAGCCCCTGATCAAGGCTGTCGAACATGCGCAGGACCATTCGGCCATGGCCTGGCAATCGATCGTCACGCTGATGCGGGAGATGGTTCGCCGGTCGGTGGCGGACCCGGTGATTACCCGCTTCGTGCTGCTGTTGCAGGCCGAGTCTCTGGAAACGGGGCATGTCGCGCACGACTGGTTCAAAAAGCGCGAGCAAATGACGCTCGAACTCTTGGAGAAACTGCTGACTCCCTATGTTGCCGAGCCGGCCTCGAACAGCCGCCACGTTCTGGCGGTCATGCAGGGCCTTGCTCAGCAATGGTTGCGGCAGGGCCGGGAATTCGACGTCGTCGCCGAGTGGGACAAGGTTCTGGAACCCCTGCTGTCGCGAGGCAGACTGGCACAGCACTGACTATGCGCGTTGGAGGGAACGCGTGCGCGGTAATTCCCTCAGGACATCGGAATCCTTGGCCGCTTCGATCCATGCTCGGGCGTCCATTTCGAGCATGAAGCGGGCTTCAACGCGTTCCTGCGCGGCCTTGCGGATAGCAGAGACGAATCCCTCGTGGTCGCCGTAGCGCTCTTCCAGTGAAAGACGGGGGTCGCCTGCGGCAAGCCGCTCTTCGCGCGTTCGGGCGAACGGCAGGTAGGATCCTTCCAGTCCGCAGAGGTCACCGCCGCGGCATCCTTCGCGGCGCAGGTTCCAGCCGACATTGGTGCCCAGCGGAACCGCCGCTTCCATCGGGCGGAAGTCCCCCACCGCGATGCCGTCTGCGTCCGGGCGCGGGACGAAGAGGCGGTAGCTCTTACCATGGCACGGCGGAAGCGTGGTGAGGCGTCCGCCGTGCGGGCCGAACTCCGGTCCGAAGTCCAGCAGATCCAGACCGGCGATGACGGCGGGCGGCTGGAAATCCGGTATATCCGGGAACAGCGCCTGGTATTCCTCGATCGTAATCAGCCCACCGTTTTCGATCGTCGGGAAGGTACTGGACGGCGGTGCAATTCCCCGGTCCGCCCATTCGTCGAGAACGACCACCAACGCGCCGCCATGGCCGGGCAGCGAACGCTCGATGGCTTGCGGGTTGAAGGCTGGTGCATCGAGGGCCTGTGCCGGGTAGCGGGCTTCGCCCATGAAACCGTTTGGCGTCACCGGCGGGCTCAGCAGTCCATAGATGCCGAGATGACCCGAACCCGCCTTGAAATAGAGCCGCACGTTGTCGGCTTGAGCAATGGCGTTGCCGTGCCCATCGACGACCTGGAGTGAGTTCTTCCATGTCCAGAAGCTGTTCTCATCGACAGCCTCGATCACCAGCGGATCAGTCGCGGGACGCTTCAGGATGCCATCGGTCCGGCCGGTCAGCGGATCGAGCGAGGGTCCGAATGTGAAGGGCGATTGGGCGTTGGAAAGATAGTCGGCATGGCCGTCCTGCGCGGCATAGAATGTGGGGTGCGCGAATTCGACATTGGCAAAGAGGCGATTGGCCCCTCCGGTGTTGATGAACACGCCGTCGAAGACCTTTCGGCTAACTTCGTCCTCATTGAAGCCCAGATAGAGGAATTCGCGCAAATACATGCCGGTCGAGGAGGCGCCATAGGCATAGGAGCGACGCGCAGGGCGCTGGGGTGAGAAGCCCAATGGATTGGGCGTGCCCTCGTTGTCGGCTGCGGCCGAGCGCAGAAATGCGGCAAGGTCGCGCGTCACCGCATAGGCCAGCCCCATGACGATCGGGTTCCTGGCCGGATAGATCAGCTCGTAGAGCCGGTCCGGGCTGAAGCCGTCGAACAGCGTGATGTCGGTGGTGGAGGGCGTCAGGCTGTCCAGACCGTCGTTGCACGTCCCGAAGGCCCATCTGTCGGCAGGCACCGGGACCGGCACTCCGCATGCCCGCTCGCGCATGACGAGGCTTGAGGCCGAGGTGTAGGTATCGGCCGTCTCGTAAGCGCGCCAGAAAGGGGCGAAGGGCTGGCTCAGCATCGGTACCGGGACCGAGAATTCCAGCCGGACATTGGCGATGATCGGCGAGCCGTCGACCTGCGTGGCGACTGGAAAATCGGGGAACAGCTGCACTGGATTGGGAATGCCGTCGCCGTGCCAGCCCGCATCGACAAGCACGAAACCCATGCGGAGCTGCTGCGCGACCTGCCCGTTGACCTTCGACGCGTCATCGACCGGCCCGAGGTCGGTATTGCCTCGATTATTGATGTCGTGGAAGATCTTGCCGTTGCCTCGCCCCATGTCGACAGGCTTGAGCAGGATCACCGGAGCACGGAAGGCGACTTTGCCGCTCGCGGTCCGCGGAGCGCGATCGAGATTGACGATCACGGCATTGCGCGGGTCGGCGGGATCGACTTCGAACCATGCCGTGCCGGTCAGGCGTTCGTATGGGCCGGCCTCGCCCCAGGAGTGGCCACCCGCATAGGGCTCGCTGTGTTCGATGACGAGGCGTGTCAGCGCCATGGGTGTCTCCGTAGTCCTGTATAGTTCGGTAGGTCGGGCGCGGCAGCGATAATCAGCGGGCTGCGAGCCCCGGATTGCCAGCTTCCAGCGGCAGCCGCAGCGCATTCTGGAAATAGGCGACCAGCGTGAACTGGCCGATCAGCACGATCAGCTCAAAGATCTGCTGGGCGTCCAGACTGCGCGAAAGCACCTCCCAGGTCTCGTCGTCGACTGCGGCATTGGCGTGCAACTGCTCGGCACAGCGTAGAATGGCACGTTCGTGGTCGTTCCAGAGGGGCGATGCCGAGCCTTCCGACGTGATCCGCTCTATCTCCTCGCTGGTCATGCCCAGCGCCTTCGATTGATGGACATGCTCGCCGAATTCGTAAGGCGCTTGCAGCAGCCAGCCGGTGCGCAGGATCGCCAGCTTCTGGTCGCGCTTCGCAAGGCGGCTTGCCGGGCCCATGACCGTCATGGACAGCCCCATGATCCGTTCCCACAATGTGCCGAACGGCATCATCGTCACCATGATCTGGGGAACCTGCTCGATCGAGAGCGAAGGGACATTGCCGAACAGCGAGGCACGCAGGCGATCGGTGGCCTCGATAATCTCATCAGCGCGTGCCATGCGATCCACTGTCTCGACGCGCGGCGGTTTTCCGAGGATTTCGGCCTCCCGGGCACGAATACGTTCAAGCGTCTGCGGATCGACGGCTACAGTCTGCGTATCGCTCACCAGCGGACTCCTTCTTGGCGGGGCTTCCACTCGTAAGGGCGCTCGTAAGAAGGATCCTCCTTGCTCCACAGGCCCTTAAGGAAGCCTTGAACATTCTTGGAGTGAACCCAGGTGCCGTCGCAATCCGCGCTCGCCTCGATAGTGCAGCGGCGCACGACGATGCGCCATTCGCCGTTTCGCTTTTCCAGCCGGTCGAGATAGCGGCCGATGGCGATGGTCGTGCTCTTGCCATCAAGCCAGTAGAGGCCGCCGATCACGTAGGATTCGCAGTGGGCCACATCGCCGTCCAGCTCGCAGATGTGGTTGGTGATGTTGTGGCTGGTCATGTTGAAATTCGTGTAGTGGCCTTTGTTGGCCTTTTCCGGATAGTCCGGAGCGAACGTGACGCTCGGGCCGTGTTCGTCCACACCGTCTTCCCACCAGCAGCCGGCGATCTGCTCGACATCCTGCCGATCGCGCGCGCGGCTCTCGCGCTGGATGCAATCAAGAATGTCCTGCCGGTCCTTGAGATAGACGACAGTCGCCTTCAATTCCGCGAGTTCCTGTTCCAGGCTCATAATGTGCTCTCCCAATTCGAATATATTGTCTGCCTATCTCGCTTCACACGAGGCGGCTGGCCGCAAGCTGGCGAAGGTCGGCCGTCTTGATCTTGGCGCTGCCGGTGGTCTTGAGTTCGTCTTCGGCGAAAAACAGGACCATGCGCGGGACCTTGAAACTCGCAAGCCGCTGTCGGGCATAGGCGCGGATCTGTTCGGCGGAAGGGGCCGCGCCTTCCAGCGGCACCACGCAGCTGACCACGAGTTCACCCAGCAGGGCGTCGGGCAAACCCACCGTCTGTGCGATCTTCACGCCCGGACAGTCGCGCAGCACCGCGTCGATCTCCAGCGGCGAAACGTTGGCGCCGCCCGTCTTGATGATGTCGTTGAGCCGGCCCTCCCAGAACAGGCGGCCCTCGGCGTCCAGCCAGCCACCGTCTCCCGTGTGGAAGAAGCCTTCGTCATCCAGCGTATCGTCCAGCGGGACGCCAAGATAGCCCAGCATCAGCGTTGGTCCCTTCACCGCGATTTCGCCGCGTTCGCCAATCGGCATGGCGGAGCCGGTCATCGGATCGACGATGCGGATCGTCGATCCTGGGGTCGGGCGTCCATGACTGCCCGCCGCGTCGCTTTCCGGCGTACCGGCTGGAAAGACCGAGATCAGCGTGAACGTCTCGGTGCTGCCGTAGGCGCGCGGTTCGGTCCAGTTGGCCGAAACGGTGGGGTGATTGGCGAGCGGGAAGGCGCCGTCGACATAGCGCAGTGCGGAAAGATCCGCCTCCGCATAACCGGGCACGGCCTCAAGCTGCGGCCACTGATGCGGCCAGGCGAGCAGCATCGTCGCGTTTTCCGCCTGGATCAGTGCCAGCGCCGCTTCGGGATCGAACCAGCGCTGGAGCAGCAGACGGCCGCCGGAAGACAGCGTTCCCCCCAGCGCCATGGTGAAATTGCCCGAGAAGAAGAACCCGTTCGCGGACCATGTTCGTGGCGGTTCTTCGATTCCGTACCAAGTCTTCCAGCGCCAGAGTTGCAGGCAGATCGCGCGGTGTGCGGAAAGAATACCTTTCGCCTTGCCAGTCGATCCGGAGGAGAAGAACAGGGCGCCCGGATCGCTTGGCAGGACAGCCGCCGCGCAGGCCTCGATCACGGCATCGGGAACAGCGTCGCCACGGGCAAGGAACGAGGACCAGCCTTCGACGGCGCCGTAGCCTTCGTCCCCATCGATGCGCGCGATATGCGTCAGGAAGGGGAACCGAGCAGAGAGCAGGGCGCCCGGCGCGCTTCCCCCGATGGACGGCTCCAGTTCGCCCAGCATCGCGGCAAAGTCCTTCTTGAGGACGTGGCGCTCAAGCAGCAGGACCGAGCAGCACGACGCCTCCAACACGGCGCCGAGTTCCGGCGCGGTGAAGAATGTGCTGATGGTCGTGGCGATGCCGCCTGCCAGCGCGGTGCCGAACAGGCAGGAGAGGAACTCCAGCCGGTTCGTCATCAGCAGGCCAACCCGCGTGCCCTTGCCGACGCCGCAAGCCTTGAGTGCGCGCGCGACTTCGTTGGCGCGCGCCCACAGGTCGTCATAGGTCCAGCGCACCGCGGCGCCGTCAAGGTGGATCACGGCGGCTTCGGCGGGGCCGTGACGCTCCACGACTTCGCGCAGATAGGCGCCCAGTGTCAGCGCGCCGCATCCGGCTTCCTCGGCGAGCGGAATGCCGTGCGCGTAAGACAGTCCCGCAGTATCGCGTTTCGCGTAAACGTGGGTCATGGGCGGTCAGGTCGTCCGGATGCCGGTGGCGTCTTCGGCGCGAAAGACCGGAATTTCCTCGGCCGCCTTGAACATGACCAGCGGAAGTACCCGGCTCGTCGATTTCTGGTAGGTCTCGTAGAAGGGATGGCAGTCGATGAAGAAGGACCAGACCTTCTCACGCTCGGCGCCTTCGGGCTCTCGCCAGGTGCCCCGGAATGCCTGCGTCGCGATCTGGAATTCGATTTCGGGCTGGTCGACGATATTGAGATACCAGGCCGGATGATGATCGGCGCCGCCCTTGGACGCGCAGATAACCACTTCGCCGCCGATATCGGCGTAGCACAGCGGCGTGATGAAGATCTTGCCGCTCTTGCGGCCCGTGTACTTGACCAGGCAATGCGTGGCGAAGGCACGACCTCCGACGGCCGTGATGTCCATGATGTGGCCCTGAACGCCGCCCGAGGAGAGATACATCTCACGGTGCTCGCTCACCCAGTCGCGCCGGGCTTCGCGGATCACCTGCATGCTTTCGTCGCTCATCCGCTTTACTCCGCTTCATCGCCATGGCGAAGCACGACATGCGTCGCCTCGCCATGCGGACCCATTGGGGAATCGTAATCGATCACCGAGCAGACCGGATTGGCGTGGCTGGCGAACAGCCGCCGCTCATCCTCCATAGTCATCGGCAGACGCGCGGGATCGGAAATGATGCGCTGCGAGGCTTCGAAATCCTCGCGGCTGTTCCACCAGATTTCCATCAGGCAGTCATAGCCGGAATCGTGGATTTCGCCCGTTACAGGATTGCGCTCGGGCGTGAGATAGCGCCGCACGTAGCGGACCGCGTTGGGTAGCGCGGGCTTCGCGCCCATCTTCTTCGCAAGCTGCGAATGCTGGTTTTCGTAATAGTCGAGGAAGGCGTCCATCGACATGTCGGGCCGCTTCCGGAAGAAGCAGATCTGTTTGAACATCGGGCATCCCACTTGTCATTATGGCATTAGCATTGCGGCAAGCGGGGTATGAGGTCTAATGCTGAATTCGTGTATCTCCATGCGGATTGTTTATGGACCTATCGCTCGGCAAGCTTCAGCATCTGGTTTCGGTAGCGCGGTGCGGAAGCTTCTCGCGCGCGGCGATGGAACTCAATCTCAGCCAACCGGCACTGAGCCGCAGCATCGCGACAATCGAGGAACGCTACGGCTTTGCGATCTTCAACCGCGTCGGCCACGGGGTAGAGCCTACGGCAGCCGGAATTCAGGTGCTGGAGCAGGCACGTCCCCTGCTTAAGGGGCTGCGGGTCTTCGAAAGCAACATGGGCCTTCTGGCGGGCGGGCGCGGTGGGCGACTGTCGATGGGGATGGCGCCGCTGCTGGCAAGCGAACTGGTTCCGCGCTTCACCGGCGACTTCTTCGGCGCCAGCGACATGCAGCTTCGGGTCATGGTTCGCCCGGGTGAAGAACTGGTCGAGGCCCTTGCCAACGACGAAGTGGAAATGATTTTCTTCCCCGGCCCGCACGTTGCCGACGCCGGGGAAATCGAACTCGAACAAGTTGGCGATGCGCGGCCCGCCTGTGTGGTCCGACAAGGCCATCCCCTGGCGGGCCGAAAAAATCTGCAACTTGCCGATCTGGCGGACTATCCTTGGGCCAGTTCGGTTGAAGATCCGGTAGGCCCCCCGATCCCGAGCCGATCGCGCATGGTCTGCGACAATTACCATATCCTGCGCGATGCGGTGATGGCCACGGAGCTAGTCTGCATCTGCTCGCAGGCTTTCATAGCCGAAGAACTGCGCGATGGCCGACTGGTGGAGATCGTCATCGACGGATTGCCGCTACCCCCTACCGCAATCTTCGCGGGGCGCCTCAAGGGGAGGGTCCATTCGCCGCTTGCGGCAAGGGCACTGGCCGCGATACGCGGCTATCTGGCGGCATGATGCCTCGGCCTGATCCGACCCATAACCAATAACAAAAACAGAGAGGAAAGCGTGCATGGATATCGAGATCGCGTTCGTCCACGGCGGCGGGCAAGGCGGATGGGTGTGGGGGGAGACCATCGCCGCCCTCAATCTGCAAACCGGCGGCAGCAGGACCGTCGCGCTCGATGCCCCGGGCTGCGGTACCAAGCGGGACCGACTTACTGCCGAGGTTAGCCTTGATGACGTGGCGGAGGAGATGATCGCCGATATCCTCGCTGCCGGTCTGAAGCGGCCGTTGCTGGTCGGTCATTCGCAAGGCGGTCAGGTCATGTCGCTGATGCTGGCCCGGCGTCCTGACCTGTTTCGGCGCGCGGTCTATGTCTCGTGCTCCATACCTGTACCAGGCCAGAGCGTTCGTGCGCTGATGGGCTCCGGAATTCAGGGCACCAATCCCGACGAAGTCGGCTGGCCTTTCGATCCAAAGACCGAAAACCCCGCGGATCGCTATCCCCAGATGTTCTGCAACGACATGGATGAGGACCAAAGATCAACGTTTCTGGCGAAGTTGGGCGGCGACACCTGGCCTTTGTCGACGTACGAATACACGTCATGGCGGAACGATCATCATGGAATAGTGCCGGCGACATACGTCGTCTGTCTGGCTGACGGCATATTACCCGTTTCCTGGCAGGAGCGGTTCGCTGAACGCTTCAAAGCCGATCGGATCGTGCGGATCGATGCTGGGCATCAGGCGATGAATACGAGGCCGCATGCGCTGGCGGAGATTTTGCGGCGAGAGATACTGCCTGACTGCTAACGCGGCACGGAATGCCGATTTGTTGGATTGGCGGCGCGTTGGGCCTTGCGCGCGTTACCAACTGATCGGTACAGCAGTTCCATGGTTTCCAAGAATCAAAGAGGAACGCGCGAAGACGCTGCCGTTCGCAGAGCGCAGATCATCGACGAGGCAATCCGCCAGATCGGTCAGATAGGCTCGCGCGGATTTACCATCCAGGGTCTGGCGAGCAAGTGCGGGATCTCCAACGCGGGGCTGTTGTATTACTTCGGCTCCAAGGATGGAGTTTTGATCGCCCTCGTCGATGAGATCGAGCGCCGCGAGGAAGTGATCGTGGCGCCGCTCGTGGCTGCGACGAAAAAATCCTCCGGGAACGGAAAGGACGCCTACCTGGCGATGGTGCGGTTGCTGCGCCGGATTATCGAGCGTTATCGGGAAATCCCCGAGCTTGGCCGGTTTCTCATCATCCTGCAGACGGATGCGATGGATCCCGCGCATCCGGCGCATGACTGGTTCCTGGCAAGGGCAGAGGAAACCGAAACCCTCTTTGCCCAATTGCTGCAATCCTGGGCAGAGGATCCGGCAGAGACGGCTCGCATCTGCTATGCGCTGATATTCGGCTTGGCCCGCCGGTGGTATGATAAGCCGGGATCGTTCGATTTGGGAGCCACGCTTGAGAATACCATTCGCGCATTGGTTCCGTTCGAACGATGACAGGCTGATTTGCGGCCACCCATACCGCAACTTGGTCGAGCAGCTTGTGGGCTCGCCACTCAGTTGGGTGAAGCTGTGACAAATGATAGATGTGTAGGGCTTGCGCCGCTCGCCGCTTAGTCAAAGTCGCAATGATTGCGGTCCAAAGGACTGTTGAAGGGCAAGGGCGTCTGCAGGGAGCTCAGCGTCGTAGTGGAAGCGGCGCATTGCGCGCCGCTCATTATGTCTTCGTTCATTTATCCGTCCAGCATGAGTAGCCATTCGACCGAATCGTCCTCATCATTGCGTAGCTCCGGTTGGGCGGCCCCCGTTCGATGCAAATCCGGCGGCAATCGTCCGCCATTCCGGATTGAGACCGGCTGCCATCAATCAACACGCTCAGCGGTCACCGGTTTCCACGGCTCGTTCCGGAACAGAGTGTTTCATGCGTCCGCTCGTTATCGGTCGAAGGGTACGACCGACCGACTTCACGATTTCGATATGTGACTGCTTGCCGCTGGCGAACGCGATCCGACAGGCAAGTGTTCGTTGGAGAATTCTGCCCTCTTTGCCTTGATTGCCGTACCAGTCGTCCTAATTGCGCTTTTGCAGCCACCGCTGCCATGAGAGACAGAGCGCCCGGCAGAACCATGCCGCTTTGCAAATATCCCGTAATGGCGCGGTAGTTAGGAGACGAGCGACGTCAATGACGGTCACAACTGGGAATGCCCGGCGAACGACCGGCGTATGCTTGAAGGCGCGAAAGCGGGCGTCAGGCAGGCTTGACGATACCGCGGACCTGAATACATTCGCGCGCCTGTGAATGTCGGCCTTGAGGGGGCTCCGAAGCGCGCAATTGCGCGATGTTTCGAAGCTCCTCTTTTTATTGCACTTCGTAGCTAGCTGCCTCGTTCGGATTGCCGCCGACATAGCGCACTTGCCTTGGGTAAGGCGCGATCGGCGCGCTGCGGCGGATCGGGCTGTCGGCGGGGGTCTCGATGACGATATCGTCCGGCGATTTGCCGTTCTCGACCCAGTCGACCATCAGGGCGAAGAACTGACCCGGCGCCACCAGTGGCGGATGCGCTTCGGGGTTCGACGTGCCGTTGGGAGACATGTGGCCCACGCCCGGCAGCAGATAGAGCCGGAAGAAGTCATGGACCTGCTCCGGTCCGCCCATCGTCTGAAGCACCCGATCGTAGTAGCGGATCGTTCCCTGGACCGGGATCGCCTCGTCATTCCAGCCATGCCAGCTGAGGAACTTGCCGCCGCGGGCCTTGAATGCCGAAAGGTCGGGATTGTCGCTCGCAAGGCGGCCGAAAGTCTCGTCGAGTTCGGTGCCGCGATCGAACGCCCGGGCGAGTTCCTCATAAGTCAGCTTCGTCCAGCCCGCCTCGCCATTGGCGCTGGCATTGTGGAACGTCGGATTGGCGAGGCGGGGATCGCCCAGATCGAGCGCCACCTGATCGGCCACGTATCCCTCGTGGGCGTTCGAGCTGCCATAGCCGATATTGGCGAAATAGGCCTGATAGAGCGAGGTGCCGCGCATGAGGCCGTACCACTTGTGCGGCCCCGAAAGTTTCGTCCCCACGCCGTTGTCTCGCGCAGGATCGGGCGCCGAGCCATCACTGGTGATGCCGTACCACATCTGGTTGACGACGCGCGCCTGCGCAAGCGACAGCGCATCGGACCCGGCGTTGGTGCCGCCCTCCTCGACGCGCAGCACGGTCTTGTCCTTGGTGGGGTCGTAGATGCACGCGGCGTTGTCGGTTACATAGCCCATGTGCTGCCCGCCCACGGTATCACACGAAGCAATGGCGGCATTGGACACGAGGTCCATCTGGGCCTTGGTCAGGTAATGACCGCCGAGCTCGCGCTCGACTGCGAGGCTGCGGTAGACGTCGGCAGTAACCCATTGTGCCCAGTTGAGTGCAGGTAGACTGGCGATGATCCCGTCATAGTCCTCCGGATATTCCTGGGCGAGGCGATAGCCGTGGCGCCCGCCGGTAGACACACCTTCGTAATAGGCATGGTGTGCGGGCTTGCCGTAATAGACTTGGGCGAGCTGCTTGGTCTTTTCGGCCATCACGTGCATCGCACGGTGGGCATAGTCTTCCCAAAGCTGGCGCGCCGGCGTGCCATCCGGGTTCATCGCCCAGGCACCGTTTGTGAGCGTGTGACCGGAATCGGTACTGGCTGAAAGCGAACCCTCGCTGCCTGCGGTCAGTGCCGCGTAAGGCCAGCCTATCGCATGGGGCGAACTGTGCTGGCCGCCGTCGAAGCCGCCGAGGCCGCCGATGTTGTGGATGCGCCCGTTCCAGGCCTCACGCGAGGGCAGCCAGACTTCGATGCCGATCCCGGGCGAGGTCGAAGGCGCGCCCTCGGGCCCCGGATTGCCGGGCCCGACGATCAGCTTGACGAGGCACAGGTCGGACGGGGCAACCGGCGTATGGGGTGATGCCGGTTCGTCGATGACGAGCTGCTCGCCCTTTTTGAACTGGCGGATCAGGACGATGCGGGTCAGGTCATCATTCTCGATTGCGGCAACAAGGTTATCGGACATGGCGCAGGGGCTCCTATCGGCGGTCGTGCTTCGCCGCTTTCCGAATGGAAAGCGAGCAGGCACGCCATGGTGAACGTGCCTGTTTTCAGGACGGAAATGTTGCCGCACCGACGGCGTGAAGGATCGCGTCGGTGCGGCTGCGAATGCGGATCAGCGCGATCCGAATGAGTATCGTACATTCAGACCAAACTCACGACGCGGAGTGTAGCTGATCGGACGGTAGTTGACGGGAATGAAGCCAAACACCGGCGCCACCTGTCCCCGCGAAAGAACCTGAGACGTGTTCAGCGCATTCTTCGAGTACAGCGAGATTTCCCAAGCGTTGTCGGGCGAGCGAATGCCTGCGTAGACATTGAGCAGGCTGTAGTCGTCGATGACTACGCCTTCGTTGCGATAGGGATTTTCCGGGTAATAGTTGAACAGCCCGCGGATAAATCCGTCGACGGAATTCGATACCGGGTGCGAGTATTCGGACTGGACCGAGAGTGTCCAGCGCGGCGCGGTCGAAATCGATTGATTGGACTTGCAACGAGCTACCAGAACGCCGGCGGCCGCAAAGTCGGCCCAGCATCGGGAAGGGGTTGGAAAAGCCATCGACCTGTTGGAAAGAGCGATATTTGGCGTCCATGTGCTGGTACATCAGTGACACGCCGATAGTGTCCGTGGGCTCGAAGCGCAGACTTGCGCGCATTGCCTCGGTCTTGCCGAACGGATCGGCGCCATTGTTCACGCTCGTCACGCTGTCGAGTTCGTTGTGATCGACGAGCCCGGCCAAACGAATTCCCAGTACGCCATCGATCAGCGGCACGCCCACGGCGCCGTTGACGTTGATGTTCCCTCGCGTAGTCCCCGTCATGTTGACGTAGCCGCCGGTCTCGGAAAGGTCGGCGCCCTTGGTCGTCAGGGTGATCGCGCCGGATGGCGCGGAACGGCCGCGCAAGGTGCCTTGCGGCCCGCGCAGCACTTCGATCTGTCCCACGTCGAACATCGACTGGAATACAAGGTTCGAATCCGCGCTCGCTTCATTGATGTAGAACTGAACCGTGGGGCTCGTGCTGCCCGCCAGCGTATCGAACGTCACGCCGCGAAGCGAGAACTTGGAATCCGAACCGGTAACGCCGCCCGCAAGCTGGAGCCCGGGGACTACGTTCTGAATATCCTTGAAGTTCTGGAGGTTGAGCTTTTCGATCGCTTCCGTGGTGACGGCGTTGACCGTTTGGGGCACGTCCTGCAGGCTCTCCTGACGGCGGCGCGCCGTGACGATGATGTCTTCAGACGAATATACCGTGGCTTCCTTCGGCGCGTCCTGCGCGTGTGCGCTTGCCAATGGCAGAAGGCTTGCGCCTGACAGCACGATCCACCGTAGTTTCTTCATGGCTTTCCTCCCTGTTCGCCCGCCGTGGTTTCATCCACGTGCAGGTAATTTCCTTTTCGGCAGATGGCGCTGTCGCCTTCTCCTCCCACGATCGCACCAGGCGATGCCCGCTTTTTGCCGGTCGGTTGGAGTTGCCCAGTATCCTCGATCCCGCGGCATTATTGTCGTGCCGCCCGTTTGGTGTTGCGGCAATCTTGGCGTAAGGATGGCAGCAGAAAAACACCCATATGGGGGTATGCGAAGTAAAATCCGGGAGAGCTAAGAATGTCCGCTACGCTTGGCTTGGCTGATCTTACCCAGAGCCTGCTGGACGGTGCATATGAAACGGAATTGTGGAGCACCTTTCTCTCGCAGCTTTCCGCCGCTACCAATTCCGACTTTGCCATTCTCCTGTGCCAACCGCCCGGCTGGCGGCAGGATGATGCCTTGCAGCTCATTTGGGGCGATGCCCGCATCGAGGAGAGCAAGGACATCCATAGACGTCATTTCGTTTCACGTGACCCGAATTCGGGAGACACGACGAGCGAGGCGACGCCTTATTCCCTGCGGGATCTTATCGAGCAGGATCAAGGGGAGCACACGGCATTCTATACCGAACTGACGCAAGTCCATGGTGTAAGCGATATCCGCCAGATGCGGGTGAGAGAGCCTAGTGGTGTCGACGCCTGGTTGACTATCGTCCGCAAAGTCGGGGCGTTCGATCGCGACGTAGACAGACTTCTCGAACAACTTGCGCCGTTTTTGCGAGGCGTTCTGCGCAATTACGTGACTTTGCAAAGAGAAAGCTTCACCGCGTCACTCGCCGCCGAGGCGATCCGACGGCTGCAATTCGGATGGCTGGCGCTCGACCGGAATGGAAAGGTAGTCGATTGCGACGACGTCGGATCGGTTTTGCTGCAAAGATCGGGAATGCTCAGCCGATCCGGGGCGGGGCGGCTGAAGATTGCCGACGCCAATACCGAAAAAGCCATTCTCGATATCATCCGCGTGATGTCGACTAGTGTTGAGGCCCAGCCACGCGCGGTTTCGTTGTCGAGGGATCCATGGCTGGATATGCTGCTGGTTCCGGCGCCCCGGCGCTTTATCGGTACAATCGGGAAGCCCGTTGTAGTTGCCTACATCCATGGCGATAGCTGGAGGATCGCGGATCGATGTGGCCAACTCATCGATCTGTTCCGGCTTACCAAGAGCGAGGCCCGGCTTGCGCTTGAACTGTGCCGTGGAAGATCGATTGCCGAGGCGGCGGACGATCTTGGCCTGCAGGTCGAAACGGCACGGGGCTACTCCAAGAAAATCTACGCAAAAATCGGCGCGCGGGGGCAAGCGGACCTTGTCCGCATTCTCATGGGCAGTGTGCTGGCGCTCGCACCTGACATCGAGCGGCTGCCTCGATGATCTGAGGACAGGTGCTATTTCGGTTTGCCATGGCTTGCACAATTAACCAACTGTTCGGTAGGTTTGGGAATCGCGACGGCGGGCAATGAGATTCCAGGATGCAAAAGCGTTCGGACGGGCTGGGGAGTAGTGCATGCGAAAGTCTGTATACTTTGGGGCACTTGCTCTTGCGCTCATCGGTATACCCAGCGCCGCGCAGACAAGCCCTGCGGTACGCGATATTCCCGCTCCAAAGGCACCACCTTCGATACCGCTGGACGATTCGGTCGCCGGTAGCGCCGATACCGAAGTCTGGACACGGCTTGGGACGCTGGATGTCGTGAGAAACGTCTCGCATCCGACGCTTACACCGATCCTTCCGGAACCGGGGCATGCAACAGGGGCGGCCGTCGTGATCGCGCCCGGCGGCGGTATGATCATGCTCGCTCTGGATGCGGAAGGCTGGCAGGTTGCGCATGCGTTCGCACGCCGCGGGATCGCGGCATTCGTACTGAAATACCGAGTCCAACCGACGCCCGTGGCTGTTCCCGATCTTCTGGCCTATTTTGCGCAGCTGCAGGCAAAGGCGGAAAAAGGCGAGGCGACGGAGACCGATAGCACCGCCGCGGTCAAGGATGCCGGTACCGCGATCGCGATGGTGCGGGCCAACGCCGCGCGCTGGGGCGTGGACCCTGCACGCGTCGGGATGATCGGGTTCTCCTCTGGAGCAACCGTGGCCAGAGACGCCGCTCTTGTAAATGAGCCCGGTGGGCGGCCGAACTTCGTTGCGCTCCTTTACGGAGGTTTGGACAAGGTTGAGGTGCCGGTAACGGCACCGCCAATGTTCGCTGCGGTGGCCTTTGACGACAAGATTGCCAGATTTGACGGCTTTCCTGTCGTCGCCGCTTGGCACTCGGCAGGGCGGCCCGTCGAATTGCATGCCTATCAGAGTGGCGGGCACGGATTTGGGCTGGGGAGGCCCGGCACGACCAGTCTGGGCGTCTTCCACCAGCTTATCCAATGGCTGGATATTCAAGGGTTTCTAAAACGAAAAACCGAAAAATGAGCTGGCCGGCGACATTCCGAAATATTGTCTGTCGTAGTGTTTAAGTCGCCTTTTTGATCAATAATTTGCAAATTATACGGGAGAGAGAAATGGAAACCATGCGGGTAATACAATGGACCACCGGAAAAGTCGGCAAGCTTGCGCTTCGCGGCATTCTGGATGATCCCCGATTGGAATTGGCGGGTGTCTTTGCCTATTCCGACGAGAAGCGTGGCGTGGATGCAGGAACGCTTTGCGGGCGGCCCGAATGCGGAGTGTTGGCGACAAATGATATCGACGCGCTGATTGCCCTGGGCGCCGACGCGGTCATCTACACACCTTTCATGGCCGATCTGGACCACGCCGTCAGATTGCTGGAAAGCGGAATAGACATCATCAGCACCAACCTGTTCCTGAACGTCGGAGGCATTCAGGGAGAGACCCGGCAGGCGCTGGAGGCAGCGTGCCAAAAGGGCGATTCCTCGCTCTTCATTACAGGGGTAAACCCCGGGTGGATCAACGGTGTAGCTGCTGCGCTGACGGCGGTATGCCGTGATGTCGAGATGGTCTCGATTTCGGAATCGGCCGATTGTTCGGTCTACGAATCCAAGGAGACCTGGCTCGCGATGGGAATATCGCTTCCCGAAGCCACGCCGGAAGTCATCCAGACAAGTCGCTTGTGGATGACATCGTTCTACGATGCCGCGAACCGGTTGGCGACAGCTCTGGGTTTCGAACTGGAGGAACTGGATTACGATATCGAATTCGCCACAGCCTCACAGACGGTCGATCTCGGCTTCATGACCATCCCCAAGGATACCAATGCCGCGCTGCGCGCCGGTTGGACTGGGAAGATTGGCGGTCGCACCGTCGTAAAGGTGACCGTCGCCTGGTATCTGACCAAACTTCTCAATGAGGGCTGGGAGTTTGACGACGACCAGTACCATCTGGTGATCAAGGGCGAGCCGGAGGTCAATACGCGCATTCGCTTCACGCCGCCCGCGCACTGGGGGCGGCACGAGTGGGATACGATGACGGCCATGCCGGCCGTAAACGCCGCCTTCAACGTCAAGGCGGCCCCTGCCGGCATTCTGACGTTGAAGGACGTTGGCCTGCCTTGCGCGCCTGCCGGCCTTTGGGCTTCCGCAAGATAGGGTGACGACAGCAAGCCCGGTTCGCCGCTCCCCGCGATGGCATGGGAGCGGCGCCCCGGTCTGAACCGGGGCGCCGGAATGGATAGGTCAGGCGAGCGCGGTCGCTCTCAGATGTACATGCCGCCATTCACGCCGAGCACCTGCCCGGTGACATAGCTCGCATCGTCCGAAGCGAGATAAGCACAGGCCCCCGCGATGTCGGCGGGCGTGCCGGGACGGGAAATCGGAATCATCTGGACGATCATCTCGGTCGGGAACCCGCTGGATTCCGCATGCCGGTGCATCATCGGGGTCTCCACCAGCGAAGGCGGGATGGTGTTGACGGTGATATTGTGCGGGGCAAACTCGCGTGCGAGCGCCCGGGTCATGCCGATGACGCCGCCTTTCGATGCCGAGTAATGGACCTGCCGCGGGCCGCCCGACTGCGCCGCCTGCGAGGAAATCGTAACGATCCGGCCCCACGACTGCTCGATCATGTCCGGAAGTGCGGCCTGCACGGTATGGAACACGCCGGTGAGGTTAACCGTCATCGTCCGGTCCCACTGCGACTGCGACATTTCCATGAAGGGGACGAATTCGGAAATTCCCGCGTTCGCCACGACGATGCTAATCGGCCCCAGTTCCTTGCGGATGCTGTCATAGACTTCGTCGAGTGCCGAACGGTCCGAAATATCGACGGCGTGAGCGGCAATCCGCGTGCCTTCCGCGCGCAGCAGCTCGGCTTCCTTGTCGAGAAGCGCGCCGTTCATGTCCAGCATCGCGGTCGGATGGCCATCGCGCGCAAAGCGCTGGGCAATGCCAAGGCCGATGCCTCCTGCCGCGCCGGTAACGACAACAGTACGTTTTTCATTCATTCGATCGTTCCTTGAATTCGGTTGTTTTCAGTTCGCCGCAGGGGTCAATTTCACATTCAGCTTTTCAAGTCCTCGAACGATGAAGCTGGCCTCGTACTCAAGCGCCGGATCGGCTGGCGAACCGTGTGCTGCCTCGTCGATCGCAATGTTGCTCGTGAGCTTCAGGAACTTCTCCAGGATGATCCGGATCTCCACCCGGGCGAGCGGTGCGCCCGAACAGACATGCCCGCCGCGGCCGAAGGCCAGCTGTTCGCGCAGTTTTGGACGGTTAAGCTGGAATTCGTCGGGATTTTCCCAGCGAGCAGGGTCCCGATTGGCAGCAGCAAGGGCGATCATCACCTTGGTTCCCGCCTTGACGGGAAGGTCTCCGATATTGGTGTCTCGGCGCGCGAGGCGGAACGTGACCTTGCTCGACCCTTCAAGGCGCAAAACCTCCTCGATGAACGCCGGGATAAGGCTGGGGTCTTCGCGAAGCTGGCGCTGCACGTCAGGCATTCGGGTAAGATAGAGCATGGAATTGCCGAGCAGCTTCGCGCTCGTGTCCTGCCCGGCGCCGAACAGGAAGGTGCTGAGCTTCACCAGTTCGATGACATCCGGAAGCGTCCCGTCCGGATAAGTGGCGGTTGCGAGATCGCTGAGGACGTCTCCGTTGGGGGCGGCTCGGCGTTCCATCAGGTAGCGCACGAAGAAGCCCGCCATGAATTCCAGCGGTCCCACGTCCGTCGTCGCGCCTTCGGCTTGAATGCTGCCCGGCGGGGGCGCGTTTTCGATGACGTTGGTGAACTGTTCGCGGTCCTCGGATGGAACGCCCAGCAGATCCGCTATCACAAGTGTCACGAACGGTACGGCAACGCCCTTGATCACTTCGCATCCGCCGCTCTGCACGGCATCACGCACCATCGTTTCCGCCAGTTCGTTGATGTAGGCTTCGTTCGCCTTCAGCCGCGAGGGCACGAAGAGGCGGTTGAGCACCGCGCGCGCGTTGGCGTGCCGGGTATCGTCGAGGGCAACCAGCAAGTCGCCAGCAATTATCTGATCGCGGTGCGCCTCGATTTGCGGAGTAAGGTCGTCACCTTCCGGCACGAACGGCAGCGGTGCAACCGGGCCGCCGGGAGCGATCGCCGAGGAGAAATCCTTGGGATTATTGAGGACGTCGAGGGCTTCCTGGAAGCCCGTGACAATCAGGAGGTCTTCGCGCGCTCTCGATGCGGTCACGCGGCCGCGTTCGCGCAGTTCCCTGAAAAACTCGTAAGGATCGAGCAACAGAGCGGGATCGGTAAGATAGTCACGGTCGATCAGTTCGAGGGCTTCTGTCACAGGATACTCTCCAGAATTTTTCGTAACGTTTTCAAAACTGCAAACGGTTTGGATTCGGTCACGCGCGTTGACCGCATCGCGAATGAGCGTTAAGCCTACCAACTAGTCAGTAATTTTTGCAATCGGTTTTTGAGAAGTCGAGATAACGCGGCACTTCTCCTTGTTCGTTTCCCGCCGTCACGATGTTTGGAACGACGGGAAATGGCTGCTGGGATCTTCAGCGGGGAGGAGGCTCCGTTTGTTCAAGCTGGGTGTGGGAAGCAGGATGTTGCCGTTGGAAAGTGCGCCGAACAGAACCAAAACGTTTGCCGTTTTTGCGATCGGTGCGCTGCTTTGCGGATCGGGCCTGAGCTTTCCGTTTGCCGCACTTGCCGACCCCGCGCCGCAAGCCGTTTCGCAAGGCGATCCGTTAGAGGATGGCTTTCGCGATCCGCCCCAGGCCGCCCGCCCCAGGGTTTGGTGGCATTGGCTGGATGGCAACATAAGCGAAGACGGGATCGAGAAAGACCTTGCATGGATGAAGCGCGTCGGGCTGGGCGGAGCGCAGACTTTTGACGGGAGTTTTGCTCTTCCCAAAGTTGTGGAGCGGAGGATCACATACATGTCGCCGGAATGGCAGGGGGCATTCCGGCACGCTGCAACGCTTGCGAACGGTCTCGGTCTTGAACTCGGTATCGCCGCTTCGGCAGGTTGGAGCGAGTCCGGAGGGCCTTGGGTGAAGCCTCAGGACGCGATGAAAAAGATGGTCTGGAGCGAAACCATAGTGCGCGGGGGCCGGCGGTTCGACGGCGTGCTGCAGCCCCCGCCAACTATAACCGGTCTGTTTCAGGATCTCGCGCCGCACAACGAACTGAGCGCGGTTACAAAGCCTCAAATTCCGAATTTCTACGCCGATGCAGCCGTGTTCGCCTGGCGCGTGCACGATACGCAAAAGAGCGCGGTTCCAACTTTCACACTGGCTGATGGCAAAGCGTTGGACGGCGCCGCCCTGCTTGATGGCTCTTACGCAACCGGAGTCGAGGTCCCTGCGGGCACCTCTGAAAACCCCGGCATGATTGTTCTCACTTACTCCCGTCCACAAACCATCCGTTCCGCATCGCTCTTCATTGCCGACGTTGCCGACCTTTATTCGGCGGCCACCGTAGTACCGCGTCTCGAAGCCAGTATGGATGGGATTCACTGGCGCAGGATCGCCGATATCCGCCTTGGCATCGTACCCACGACCATCAGCTTCGCGCCGGTTGTCGCCCGCCACTTCCGCTTCGTTCTCGTACCGGCGCCGCCAGTTGCTGGTTCTGCGACGATCTCCGCACCCGGATATGCGGGATTTTCTGGCCTCGGCAAGCCGAGGCAAAAGCTCGATATTGTCGATCTGCGCCTGTCGCACGAGGCGCGGGTCAACGAGTTCGAAGTGAAAGCAGGCTTTTCCGCCGCCGCCGATTACAGTGCGCTTGATGCCGATGTCGGAAGCGAGACGAATGGCGTGCCGGCCGGCGATGTTCTCGATCTGACAAGCCGGATGCGGCCCGATGGTTCGCTGGACTGGACCGTTCCTCAGGGAGAATGGCGGGTGGTGCGGATGGGCTACTCGCTCACCGGCGCTCTCAATCACCCTGCTTCGGCGGAGGCGACCGGGCTTGAGGTGGACAAACTCGATGCGGCCGCCGTTCGCCGGTATTTCGAGACCTATCTTGGCCGCTTCAAGGAAACACTTGGACCAGGTTCGTTCGCGTCCCACGGTTTGAAGGCGCTCGTCAACGACAGCACCGAGGTTGGTCCGTTCAACTGGACGCCCGCCATGCTTGACCAGTTTCGCCGGCTGCGTGGCTACGATGCCCGTCCATGGCTGCCCGTGCTGACCGGAACGATCGTCGAATCCCGGGCAAAGAGCGATGCCTTCCTGTTCGATTTTCGTCGCACGATTGCCGACCTCCACGCCTCGGAGCACTATGCCACGGTCGCGGCAGTTGCCCACGAGAACGGCCTTCGCTGGTACAGCGAGGCGCTTGAAGGGGGGCGTACCTCACTCGGCGACAATATGGACATGCGGCGGTTCGCGGACGTGCCAATGGCTGCGATGTGGGCGTTCAGGCCCGAGGATGGGCCGAAATTTCCGTACCTTGTCGACATTCGGGGAGCGGCATCCGTCGCCCATCTGTTCGGGCAGAACGTAGTCGCAGCAGAATCGATGACGTCGACGCGCTTCCCTTGGGCCCATTCGCCCTCGGATCTGCGTCCGGTCATTGACGCCGAGTTCGCGAATGGGGTCAATCTTCCCGTCATCCATACCTCGGTGCACCAACCCGTCGACAAGAAGCCCGGGCTATCGATGTGGCATATCGGTCAATTCTTTACGCGCAACGAGACCTGGTCCGAGATGGCTCGGCCTTGGGTGGACTACATGGCGCGGACCGGCTTGCTGTTGCGACAGGGGCGGTTCGTTGCCGACGTCGCCTATTTCTATGGCGAAGAGGAGCCTACGCCGATAGCCGGCAAGGCTGCATACGCCGGTGGTCCAACGCGCAACGGCTATGACTACGTCAATGCGACGGTCCTGCAAAAGGTTTTCAAAGTCGACGCAGGCGCTTTGGTGGCACCGTCCGGAGCCCGGTATCGCCTGCTCTATCTTGGCGGATCGAGTGCGCGCATGACTTTGCCGATGCTTCGGCGCATCGCGGAACTTGCCGATGCGGGCGCCGTGATCGCGGGCGATGCTCCGGCCGGTTCGCCTGCCTTGCAGGATGATCCCGTCGAATATGCAGCGCTGGTTCGCCGCCTGTGGTCGGGTAGCGCCGTGACTGCTGTCGGAGCCGGCCAGGTCGTTAGTGGCCATGATGTCGATGCCGCCCTGCGAACCATCGGCGTGGCGCCCGATTTCGCAATCGGCGGCGCACCATCCGACAGCCAGATCAGATTTGTGCATCGGCGACTGGACGGCGGCGATGTCTATTTCGTGTCCAATGAACTCGGCCGAAGCGAAGGGTTTGACGCCCGTTTCCGGGTTGCAGGCAAAGCGCCAGAGATCTGGAGAGCCGATACCGGCGCGATCACGCCAGTATCCTATCGGATCGAAGGCAACGAGACTGTCGTGCCGCTCACGATGGCGGCCAATGACAGTTTCTTCGTGGTCTTTCGTCGAAACGCGGCGGCGCAGGCATTGACGCTTCCTCAGTCCGAACCCCGCCAGATAATGTCTTTGGATGACGGGTGGAACGTGGCTTTCGAAGCGGGTCGCGGAGCGCCTCGCTCACTCGCGATAGGGCATCTTGTGCTGCTTAACGAGCAGACCGATCCGGGCATCAAGTACTTCTCGGGCGTGGCTACTTACACAAAAGACTTTTCTGTGCGGGCAGGTTACCGCTCCGGCGCGCCTGTCCTGCTCGATCTGGGACGCGTCGGTGACCTGGCCGAGGTCCGCCTCAACGGCATAGGGTTAGGCACTGTTTGGCATGCGCCGTTTCAGGTCGACATTGGCAAGGCATTGCGAAATGGGAAGAACCATCTCGAAGTCCGTGTCGCCAATTTGTGGGTCAATCGCTTGATCGGGGACGCGCAGCCTGGAGGGGCCAAGATAGCCTTCACCGTTATGCCCGCATACAAGGCAGATGCTCCGCTCAGGCCGGCAGGATTGATCGGCCCGGTGACGCTCAGTCGCGTTGTCAGTCCAAGAGAATCCAATTGATCAGGCGACGTGGATGCAGACGTTACGCTTTGCGTACCTACGGCCGACTTCAGGTCCAATGAACGGCCAGCCAGCGCAGGGCATCGGCAACGGCATCCAGGTCTTCCGGTGTGCGGCCGCCGAAGCCCCCGTGCGGCATCGCTTCGCCGACATAGAGATCCGCCGGGACACCGGCCTTTCGCAAAGCAGCGTGGAAACGGACCGTGTCGGACAGGAAGAGGTCACGCGTGCCGGACCGCAGGTAGGTCGGCGGGAAGCCACGAGACAAGTCTCCCTTCAGCGGGGACAGATAAGGATCTGCGAGGTTTGAACTGCCAGCGTAGAGAGCGACATTCGCATCCTGCCGCCAGACCTTCAACAACGTGTCGAGATGCTGGTTGGTCTGCAAGGTATCGCTCACGCCTGTCAAATCGACTACCGGCGTATCCAGCAAGAGCGCAGCGGGCTGAGGCAGCCCGACGTCGCGTGCCTTCAACATGAGTGCAGCGGCCAGATTGCCTCCCGCCGACCCGCCCGAGACCAAGATCTGGTCGGGCCGAAATTGGCGGGTCATCTCTCGATAGACAGCAAGGCAATCGTCCAGGGGGACGGGGAAGGGATGATCCGGCGGCATGCGATAATCGACTGCATAGATCACGCCGCCGTATTGCTGGGCTTGTACTTGCGCCAGAACGCGGGCGATTTTCCCGCCCAGACTTGTCCAGCCGCCCCCATGGATGCTGAGATGCGGCTTGCCTTGGTTGGGCGCAGAAGCCGGCGGTGTGATAACATAGACTTTCGCCGCGCCGATCACGCGGTCTTCCACCTTGAAACCGGGGAGGACCAGATCGCCGCGGTTCATCATGCGGAGCATGCTCGCATCGTGATCAGCAATCTTCGTGCGCCATGCTGCAGAATTGGTGACGGGAGGAGACGGATCCTCAGCGGTATTCGCGCCCTTGCGCAAATAGGCCCGCGCGGCCTCGCTGATGGACAGCGGCGGCTCGATGGTCCGGGGCGGGAGGTGAACCGCGCCGTCTGCCGCATTCATCGAGCCTGTTGTCGGGGTGCTGCCTGCGGCCGCGGGCTGGCCGTCAAGCGTTACCGCAAGCGCAACGGACAGCCCGAAGACGCTGCGACGGCTCAGCGGAAACGCCGCATCTGCTTTCGAAGCGCGATTAGCATGGGCATTTTTCATGTATCTTGTCTCTCGCCAGATTGCGGCCGCTTTCGTTGCAAGGCATCCGGCTTTCTGTTTCGATCAAGATCGCGAAAGCGCAGTCCATCCACGCTGACGACCTTGGCCACTTCCCGGCTGGCCCGGTCGATGTTCTCATCTATTGCCAGGATATCATTGGTCAGGCCGATTTTGTCAATAAACTATACTCTCGGTATCAATATTTGTGATTTTCGAGCCGCCAAAGGCGGCGAAATCGTAAGGGGGCCGGGCGGACGATAAGCCGGAGGCGTCCCGGGACGCCGTTCCCGGTGCACCGGCTTATCTCGCGATGGGTGAATGCCAGCGCGACAACGTTAATCGCGAGCACTCCTTTTCACTATTTCATCATCAGGCCCGCCTGCCTGCCGCTGGTCCCGACAGTGAGCAGTCGCTTGTCACTTGGGCTGCAGCTCCAGTTCTTCTTGTCCTGTATATCTCCCTTGCCGCTGTAGCGGGCCATTTCGGGATACTTGCACAGGGGCATGGTGTAGTTCGGGGTCTTCAGTGCCAAGGCTTTCGGTCCACCGGGCGTATATTGCCGGTCGGCGACCCACGCCGGCAGGGACTCAGGTGCGTGGCCTTTCTCGACCCATCCCTCAAGTGCCGTGATCGGGTCGAAACTATTGGGGGCACTGCTTACGATGCTGCAATGGGCGGTGCCGGGAAGCATGAACAGCCGGACTTGTTGCTGGACCTTGTCGAAGCCGCCATGGCGCCGCGCCAGTTGGTTATACCAGTTCACCGACATGTAAGGGGTGAGCCGCTCATCGCTGTAGTTATGCCACATCAGCAGCTTCGTCTTGCTGTTCATCAGCCGCGCCGTATTTTCGGGCAGCGTTCCGATGCCGGGGAGCAGGGCTGCTCGTGCTGCGGCGACTTCGGCGGCGGGCACGACAGCATGAAAACCCGTGACAGGTCCGGGGCCGCCGCGTCGGAATGTGACCATGGAAGCCGCTTTGAAGCCCGGATCGTTTTTGTGCACGAAGATCTCATGCACCGGATCGCTAAGCATCGCCGTTCCGCCGCCCAGAACCCCAAGTTCACTGACTGAATAGCCCGGCTGTACGATGTTTCCGCGCTCATCGGTCACCGCATTCACAGTTACCGCCACAGTTTCGATCTGTTCGGGAGTGAAGCATTGCCCGGGCGTGGAGCCGGGGCCACACTTCGGCAGATCCCGTTCCGGATCGAAGTTGCATGCGGCAGGGTTCTGGATGAGCCCGTCCTTGACGCCGTCGAGCGCATCGCACTGCTTCTTGACCACATTGTCCATAAGCGAGAGCAAGCCGGGTGTAAGCACTGATCCCGCCGAGCGGCTCGTTGCTTTTCCGATTGCCGTACCGTGGAACGACACGCCCCAGATGTCGTAAGGCGATCCCGCGATGATCCCGTCGAACTCCTCCGGGAAGTAGGATGCAACGACCATCGCGTCACGTCCGCCTCCGGAGCAACCCTCGAAATAGGAATGCGAGATCTGCTGCTTCGCGCCGTTCACGCGTCCGTAGAAGGTGGTGGTGAAATTCTTGCCGAGGCGCGCGAGAACTTTATCGGCCCGGTAGAGGAAATCGTCGACATAGTCCTGATCGACTTTTCCATTCTTCACTGCCCACGATGCGGAATCAAGCCCCTCATGGCCCTCGTCGGTGGCGAACGTCGCGTATCCTTTCTCGATGATCTGACCCGGATGTCCTTGCGCCGTGACAGTGACGGAAGGCATGGCCGGATCGCTCACATAGAACTGGCCGCAATGACCACTGCAGCCGAGCTGCAAGTACTTTCCATTCCAGTTCGACGGGAACGAGGCAAGGAAGTTTGAGGTTTTGCCTGTCTCGGGATTGGTGACGAAACTTCCGGTCACTTGGCAGAAAGCCGGGCGTGTGCCTTTTGCCGCAACGTAGTTTGTGGCGCCCTTGAACATGCTGTCCTTGATCGGCTTGATCGTGATCGCACTGCCAAGCCCGGAGGCAGCGGCCTGCACGAATTCCGGTGTGCAGCTTGCCTCGAAGTCACTGGTCGCCGGCGTCTGCGAATGAGCCATGGAATCGGGGGTGGGTACAAGTGCGCTGGAGGTTCCGAGCAATATTCCCAGCGAGGCTGTAGCCGCAGCTGAAAGCCCCAAACGCGTGGCAATTTTTGTCATAAGCGGCCTCTCCCAAGGTTCTAAAATATCTGTGCAACGTGTTAAGCGCGGGCCCTGAAGGCCTTCTGATGTGGACTGGCTTATTCCGTCTGAAGCGGCGCCGCATTGACCTTCCCGCCGAACGGCACCTCACGACAAAGCGCGAAGGCGGCGGTGAGATACCGTCTGCTGGAAAAGCCCCAAACTGCTTGGACAATGGCGTGCCCAAACTTGACCTACCGACTAATCGGTCTATAAGCGGATTGCAAGATTGCTCTTATTCGGGTTTGAGTATCATCATCGAACCATTGGCATGCTTCTTCAGGCGCTACTTTGCACGGCGCTGAAATTCTCGGCGCCGTTGGGAGTGAGTCTGAAATAGGCCCGTGAGGCCTCGGCCGCTTTTGCCCGCCAGCGCCGTGAAATATCGATCGCCCATGGTTCGGAAGCGGTTATCCCGTGTTCTGATCGAGACTTTCTTCTCCCGGCTCGTGCGCCCATAAGGCCGTGATGAACGATCCGAAAGAAGCCATCGCCACATTGACCGGCCATACCGTAAC
The DNA here is from genome assembly GCF_056857055.1 of Novosphingobium sp. BL-S-32. NCBI lineage: Bacteria > Pseudomonadati > Pseudomonadota > Alphaproteobacteria > Sphingomonadales > Sphingomonadaceae > Novosphingobium > Novosphingobium sp. BL-S-32. Next base: position 1,244,847 of record NZ_CM166477.1, read on the forward strand.
GCGCGCCGATCTGGCCGGAGAAGACGGCTTGCGGCCGCATCACCTGATCGAGTGCGATCTGGACGGAGGCGACTTTTCCTCGCTCGATTTGCGCCAAATGCGTTTTGAGCGCTGCGTCATGCGGCGGGCCAGATTCGATCGGGCCATTCTGACCGAGACCGCATTCATCGGCTGCCGAGGCGCGGAGGCCTCTTTCGTCGGTACCGATTTTGGCGATGCCGCAGTGACGGGTGGGGACTTCAACAATGCCTCGTTCCGGCGGGCGAGCCTCATGTCCACGCGGTTTGCAAACTGCAAGCTCACCGGCGCCGACTTCACGGATGCCGGCATGATCGGTGTGGTGCTGGAAGAAGTCCTGCTCTCCTATGCCAAGCTGCCCGGGATCTCCTTCCGGAAATCGAACCTGAAACGGGTGGATTTTTCCGAGGCGGACTTGCGGAAATGCGACTTTCGCATGGCGGTGTTCGAGGAGTCCTCACTCCGTAACGCCACACTCAACGGCAGCCGGTTCGAGCAGGCCGATTTGCGCGGGGCCGATCTCAGCGGACTGGAACTGATGGACGCCCGGCTGTTCCGGGGCGCCACGATTTCCCGCCTTCAGGCGGCGGAACTGCTGGGGCAACTCGGGCTGCGGGTGCTGTGACTTACGCGGGCAGGGCGCCAAGCCAGCGCTCGACCAGTTGCATGTGCTCCGCCCACCCGGGGGTGACGAAGGTTTCCAGCGCAGCCTTCTGTCTTTCGCGGTCTGGGCTATCCGTCAGGTAGTCCCTGGCGGCACGGGCCCAGGCGGCGGTATCGTCGGGATCGAGCAGCAGCGGTACATTGCCGCCGATTTCCTGATAGATGGCAAGGTCGCTTGCGATCGCGGGCGTGCCGCGCAGCATGGCTTCGAGCACCGGTAGACCGTAGCCTTCGACCCGACTCGGCATGAGCAAGGCCCTTGCATGGGTGATCCATGTGTCGAGATCGTCGTCCGTGCAGCGCTGGAGTTCGATCACCTTGCCGTGCTCGGGCCGAGCGCCGTCGAGCCTTGCAAACGTGCTCTCGGCCATCCAGCCGCGCTGGCCGACCAGCACCAGATCAGGCGTGTCCGCACCAAGCTCGCGGCGAAGATGGTCCCAGGCGTCGAGCAGGAGCATGTGGTTTTTGCGCGCCTCGATCGTGCCGATCGACAGGAAATAAGGGCGCGGATGAGGCGATCCTGCATCACCGGAGCCCGGCGTCTCGATGCCGAGATGCGCCACAAGTTGCGGCACCGGCGGCAACCCCTGCTCAAGCCCGAACCGGGCGAGCGCATTGCCCGTATCCCCCGAATTGACGATGATCCCGCTGGCACTGCGCAAGGCATTGCGCATCCGGACGGTGTGCTTAGCCAGCTCCCCTTCTCGGCAATATTCCGGGTGGGTGATCGGGATCAGGTCATGAATGAGGTATACAGGCCGGAGGCCATGCTCCTTCAGCCATGAGGGCAGCGAATCGATGTGCAGGCCGGTGTGGCCGACATTGAGGTAGATGGCGCCCTTGCAGTACCGGCGCGCGAGCATGGCGCGCGGAATGGCATGCGCCAGAAGCATGACTAGCCGCCGCTTGTCGAGCATGCCCGCACTTGCCCGCAGCAGGGCGAACAGGCGGTCGCTATCCTTGGCCCCCAGCACGACGCGGTGGTCGCGCCATTGCAGGAAGGCGCAGGACTGCTCCGCGAAATGTTCGAGATAGGCAAGGCAGACCCGGTCGATCCCGGTCGGCAGTCGCCCGCGCCAGAGGCGCCAGATCAGGCGGCTCGCATCGAAGACGAAAGGCCTCGCGGGCAGTTGGGAACGCGATGCTGCCAAGATCGTATCCTGTAGGGAAGTCGGTGTCGCCGGAGGTTAGCCGCTTAGCAATTGCTTCAATCCATTGGCAAGCGAGGCCGCAGGTGTCCTCGCCGCTATCGTCGATCTCTCCAGCCCAGCAACCTGTTCAGCCGCCCCTGCCATTCCCGCAGGCGAATGAGGGGGGATCGGACATCGGCTTGACCTGCCGCGATACGGTCCACCAGCACTTCCACCTCGCACGGCAGGCGCGTCACCGGATCGAGATAGCGCGGGTAGAGGAGGAGCGTGGCTGCAACCAGCTCGTCGAGCGTCCGCTGGCGCGTGCGCCGGGCAGGAACCGGCCCGAGGTCGCGGGTCAGACCCCAGCCGGCATAGAAGGGGACGCCGTGGGTCACCACCTCGCGGCCGCGCATCAATGCCTCGAAGCCGGCCAGCGAGGTGAGAACGTGGACCGCATCGACCCGGTCCAGCAGCGCCGCAATCGACGAACTGCGGTCGATCTCGTCAGCCAGTTCGAGCGTTTGGGCATCGGGAACATGGCCCTTACGATGGCCCGCCTCGACATCGGGATGCGGCTTGAAGATGATCCGGGCTGCCGGCTCCTGCGTGCGGGCACGCCGGAGCAGTTCGAGATTGCCCAGACCGGCACCGCCGCACAGCACCGAGCGATCGTCCTCGACCTGCCCGGTTACCAGCACGATCCGGCAGCCATCTTTACGGTCGGGCACGGCCGCGAGGGTCTGGTCCTGCCCGTATTTGCTGATCCCGGCGCGAACCAGCCGCTCGCGCAGCGCTGCTGCACGTGCCAGCGTCCTGGCGTCGATCTCGGCGCTTTGGAGGATCGTTTCGAGCGAACTGGCCTGCGCCGGATCGAAATGCGGGCCCTGCACATCGACCACAATCGAGAGCGGAGGCACGCAATTGGCGCCCAAACCGGTCGAGCGGATCATGCCGTCCTCGATCTCACCGATGGTCACGCCTTTGGCTTTCAGGTCAGCGAGAGCCTTGGCATCGCTGCGAGTGATCCAAGCGAGTACTTCATTGCCAGCCGATGGGCCGTTTTGAACGGCGCGGTCGTGTCGGACGGCGCCGGAGCCGTCCCACAACAGGTTGTCCGCCGTGATCCGCTTCCAGCGCGCGATGCCATGGACGGCGGCAACACGCCGGTTGGCGTCGATCAATGTGCGCCAGCGTCCCAGCATGGCGATTGCTTTAAGCGCGTCGATCTCGCTACCGTCGAAGGGGCTGCGATAGCGCCAGCGACGGTCCAGTTCCTGCGAGAGTACCGAACCCAGCGCATCGGGATTGCCCAGCGCGGCGAAACGTCCTTCGCCGATTACGGTAAGCGGAATGCCGAGGATCGCGGCGACGAGCGCGATTTCATCGTCAGCCGCCGCGATGACTTGAGCGGCGCCGGCACAGACGAACCATGGATCGCTCTTCGCGGGCAGGGTGGGAAGGCCGTCCCCTGACGCGCCGGAGCCGATCAGGACAGACCGGTCGTGCAGTCCGGACTCGCGCGCGGAGGCCAGGATTGCGGGAGCATCCCCGGCACGGGTGACGGAAAGCACCACGTCTCGCCCGGCGAGCCGATCGGCCTGTGTCCCCCAGAACGAGCCGCCCACCTGGTGCTCCCTCAGTGCGGCGAGCAGGCTCTCGGGCGCTGCCGGATCCACCGGATCCGCGTCACCACGGGCAATCGCAAGCGGCGCGGCGCGGTGGGCCGGGAAGGGCGGAATGCGCAGGAATGGAAGGCTGTTCATGCTGCTACGCTGGTGCTGGTGAGATCGCATCCAAGAGCGACGAGTTGCTCTGCCATCGCCTCCCACTGCCGCGGTGAAGTGGCGACTATCAGGCCTTCGCCTTGATCGTCGCAGCGGTAGGGCTGGCCGTTCGGCCGGGCTGCGCGCCCGCCGGCTTCATTGAGGAGAACGACACCGGCCGCGTGATCCCAGGGCAGGGTGCGGGTAAACAGTGTCACGTCGTTTTCACCAATCGCCACGCGTGGATACTGGTCGGCGGCGCAGCGCGGGCTGTCGATGACATCATAGTCGGCCGCCAGCGCGTCCATAAGGGTTTCGCGCGAGGCGCGGTTAGCGAACAGACGGGTGACGGCCGCCAGTGGGCGCTTTCGCGGGACCTCCGCAGCCTTGAAGGCTTTGCCGTTCACGCTGGCGCCATGGCCAGCCAGCGCCGCGCAGAAGCGGTTCGAAAGCGGATCGAAAATCCAGCCCCCCACCGGCAGCCCGTCCTCGACCAGAGCGACGAGCAGGCCGAAGGGGCCTTGTCCGGCAGCGAAGTTGGCAGTGCCGTCGAGCGGGTCGATCAGCCAGCACGCCCCGGAACCGAGCCTGTCCAGCAGCGCGGGGTCGGCATGAACCGCTTCCTCGCCAACGATCCCTGCGCCGGGGATAAGCGAGGCAAGGCGCCCGGCAAGGATTTCTTCGCTCTCGCGGTCGGCTGCGGTTACGGGCTCGGTGTTGCCGTCCTCACCCTTGTCGGCGAGAACGTGGGCTTCGCTCGTGCGGAAGCGAGGCATGATCGCAATTTCCGCCGCTTCCCGCATTGCCTGCTCCACCGCGAGTGTGAGCCGGTCCGTCATCATTTGCCCTTTATGCGCCGATAATCGGGATCAATAACCGACCCGTCCGGTCGTATCGTAGCGCAGCGACGTATAGGGAAGTTGGAAGTAGTCAAGCACGGTATAGGCCACTCTGCCGAGGCGGGACTGCGACTTTCCGAACAGCAGTTCGCCAAGGTTCAGCCCGACGCCGAAGAAAAGGTGACGCTTCGGATCTACGCCCGCCGCCTTGTCGGCATTGGAGAAGTCCGAAGCGAAATAGCCGACCTGCAAATCCAGATAGCGAAGCGGTGAGTGGTTCAATTCCTTGAATCCTGCGCCCTTGAGCGAGAACATGAAGCGCTGCTGCGCATAGTGCGGCTTGCCCTGAATACTGTAGATATTGCTGTTGGGAACGATCTCGATCTTGAAGGAGAACTTCTCCTTCATGCCGGGCACCGTATTGCGCAAAACCGACAGGGCTGCACCGGCGATGTTCATCGAGACGTCCTGAAGCGAATAGCCGCTGTCTGGCTCGATCGCGTCCGAAATCTCGTTGAAGGCCATGAGCCCGGACGCGATGATGGCTGCCGTGATCGCATCGCCCGCCGTCGCACCGGTCTTCCGGTGAATCTGGCTGTGGAAGAATTCCGCGAGCAAGTACGTGTCGAACGCGTGGGTAAGCTTGTCGACGCCGATATTTTCGGTGTCCTTGCCGAAATAGCCCTCGTCCTTGAAGTGGAACGGCGCGGTTTCCTTGAAGAATTTGTGCGAGCTGATGAGGGTGAAATAGGCAACGCCGATCAGGGCCTCGGTCCTGACAGTGCGCGCCTGCTGCCAAAACGTGCGATATTGGGATTGGTCGCGCGGGATATGGTCCGACCAGCGGCGCTTGAGCGGATCGGCCGGGCCATTGACGCTATCGCCGCTGACGTCTTCGAGACCGCCCGCGCCGAATCCGGCCGCGCCGATACCGACATTGGCCGGCTCGCCCCCCGATGCCGCCATGGCCGCGACTTCGGCGGAAGCCTGCGGTGCGTTCCCATCCAGCGCATCGCCGAGATTCCAGGCGATGGGCTCGACGCCGACGAGGGTTTCGGATGGTGCAACCGGTAGAGTGACGGGTATCTGTTCAAGAGAAGCCGCCGCGCCCTGGCTGTCAGGCGGCGCGCTGGTAACGACCGGAACCGTGTCGCCTGTCGAAGCTGTGATCTCGGCGCAGGCCGGGGTTGCCGCTACGCAACCCGCAAGTGCCAGAACCGTGCGTGCGCCTGGACCCATCCTCATCAATCCATGTCACCCTGACCCCTGCCGCCGCACAACGCTCACGTGCCGGACACAGTCCCGGAACCGAACCTTGCGAAAAAGGTTGCCAAATGCCAAACAGGGAGGCCATCGAGCCGCCCCCCGAGATTGGTTTTCTATTTCATATGATTGTTCTCAAATCGGTCAAGTCGTTCCTCATGTTTCCGATTTGGATGGTCCAACTGGGAACCGGTGCAAAGAGCTTTCTCGATAACCCGCTTCTCGGATCCCGCCGTCTGAATCGCCTTGGCTTGCACCGCGTCCGCGTGCAGCTTGCAGGAAGCCTCTGCGCCTGGCGCCGCCGCCGTCTGGCCCGGCGCGTTCGCCCCGAATGGCGCGAGGCGTTCGACCGTGACGGCTTCGTGGCGATTTCCGATTTTGTCGCGCCTGAAACCTTCGCAGCCCTGCGTGGCGCGATCCTCGATTATCGCGGCCCGGCCCGGGAAATGCGTCAGGGCGATGCGATAACGCGGCGCTTGGCGATCGATCCTGCCATGCTCGAAGCCATCCCGGAACTGCGCCGCCAACTGGAGCGTGCCGACCTGAAGGCCCTGTTCGCCTACGTGGCGGGCTTCCGGATCACGCCGCTACACTACATCCAGACGATCGTGACGCACGATCCGGGGGAGGGAGACGATCCTCAGGAAGCACTCCACGCTGATGCGTTCCATTCCTCGCTCAAGGCCTGGCTGTTCCTCAATCCGGTGGCGCACGACGAAGCGCCGTTTACCTATGTACGCGGCTCGCACCGGCTCACGCCCGAACGTCTCGACTGGGAATATCGGCGGAGCCTTGTCGGCCCGCAGCAAATGGACCGCCTCTCCGGTCGCGGCTCGCCGCGCGTGAATTCCGCGGAATTGGCCGAGATGGGATTGTCGGAGCCGGAAGTCTTCGCGATCCCCGGCAACACGCTGGTTGTAGCCGATACACTGGGTTTCCATGCGCGAGGTGCCTCAGTGCGGGCGGTGCAGCGGGTGGAGATCTGGTCCTATGCGCGGCGTAATCCATTCCTGCCGTGGCTCGGTGGGGATCTTCTCAGCGTTCGCGGCGTTGCAGAAAGACGGGTCGGCTGGCTCTGGGCGTTGCGCGATCGTTTCGCTGGAACGATCGGCCAGCCCTGGCAGTCCGTCGGAATTCGTAAGGCCGCAGGTGAACCGGGCGACTCGTGAGGTCTCTTTTGGCAATCCGGCTTCGCAACTACAGAATTTTAACAATACTTCGCTGGTATTGCGGGTAACGCCGCCGAAATTGCGACGAAGCGGTGACGTCGAGGGTTTGCAGGGATTTACATGCTGCAACGCCGCGCCTACGTAGGTTGCAATAGGTGTTAAGTCTGCGTGATTAAGTTGCCTAACAGAATATGTTAGGCATTACTTATTGTGCAGTGCAGCGAAAGAGCCCATGCTCGAAGCCGCCAAGAAAAGGGGAGTTGTCTTGTCATCTTCAGTGGTCCTGATGGCGGTCGGGGGAAGCGAAAGCGTACTTTCACGGGCGCGTGAGGTCATCCGGATCGAAGCAAGGACGCTCGATCACCTCGCGACTTCGCTGGACAGGAATTTTGTCTCCGCCTGTGAATTGCTGAGCTTGGCCTCGGGCCGGATCGTGGTTGCCGGCATCGGCAAGTCCGGTCATGTCGGTCGCAAGATTGCGGCAACCCTCTCTGCAACCGGATCGCCCGCCATGTATCTTCACCCCGGTGAAGCGGCGCATGGTGATCTTGGCATGGTGGTGGAGGGAGACGTGATTCTCGCGCTCTCCAATTCCGGCAATACCGCCGAACTCCAGGTCCTCTACGACCACGCCGAACGACGCGGCATCCCGGTGGTGGGCGTTACGTCCGGCGCCGGTTCGCTGGTCGATCGCCGGTCCACGGTCTGCATCCTGATGCCGCAGGCCACCGAGGCCTGCTCGTCGAATATCGCGCCGACCAGTTCGACGGCGCAGCAACTTGCGCTCGGCGATGCCATCGCCATGGTCCTGATGGATGCGCGCGGGTTCTCTCGGGACGGGTTCAAGGAGCTTCATCCCGGCGGCTCGATCGGTCTTCGACTGGCATCGGTCGGGCAGTTGATGCACGGCGACGGCAAGTTGCCGCTGGTCGAGCTTGACCTGCCGATGGAAGAAGTCATTTCCCGCATGACATCGATGGGCTTCGGCATCGCCGGGGTTGTCGATGCTGCCGGAAGGCTTGTCGGCATCATTACCGACGGCGATTTGCGGCGCCATTTCCGCACGCTCGATCAGGTCCGCGCGCAAGACGTGATGACCCGCCGCCCTCGCGTGCTGCGCGCGGGCATGGCTGCCGAGGATGCGCTGCGCTTCCTCAATGCCTCTAAGATCACTTGCGCCTTCGTGGTGGCGGAAGATGAGGCGTGCTGCGTTCCCGTTCAGGATGCTTCGGTGGCAACCGGTATCCAGATCCCCATCGGGATCATCCATGTCCATGATTTCCTGCGCACCGGACTGACCTGAAAAACAACTCAATGCTCGAAGAAAATTGCACGGACACCAATTCGGTGGGCACCAACCCCGTCGATGTCAGTTTCGCCATCCTCATCCCGGCCCGATATGCCTCCACCCGTTACCCGGGAAAGCCGCTCGTTCGGCTGACCGGGGCCACGGGCGAGGAACGCAGCCTCATCCGTCGCAGCTGGGACTGCGCCATGGCGGTTGGGGGCGCGGCCAAGGGGCTGGTTAGCGTCTGGGTGGCCACTGATGACGACCGGATTGCCGAGGAAGTCGAAAGCTTTGGCGGCCAAGTCGTCATGACCTCGTCCGATTGCGCGAATGGCACCGAACGCTGTGCGCAGGCGATCACCCGGCTCGGGCCAGTTGCCGATGTCATCGTCAATCTGCAAGGCGATGCGCCGCTCTCTCCGGCCAGCGTGATCCCGCGTCTGGTCGAGAGATTGTCGCACGATCCCGAGGCCGTGATGGCAACCCCCGCAGTGCGCGCGTCGCGCTCGGTTTACGCGCATTTGACGCAGGATCAGGCCGAAGGCCGCGTCGGCGGCACGACGGCGGTGATCGACGGCCGCGGGCGAGCGCTCTATTTCTCGAAACGCGTGCTTCCCTATCTGCCCCCCGAAGCGGCGGCGATGGAATTCCCGCCGGTCCATCTTCACCTGGGGCTCTACGCCTATCGCCCCGCCGCGCTCGAACTCTACGCGGCGGCAGCGGCCTGCGAACTGGAAAAGCTGGAGGGGCTGGAGCAGTTGCGCTTCCTCGACCTCGGCCTGCCGGTTTCGGTCGTTACCCTCGATCCGCTCGAATGGGACGCGATCGAACTCAACAATCCGGGCGACAAGCCCGTGATCGAACGCATCCTGAAGGCGCGCGGCATCGTCTGACGCGCGCCGGAAGGCCTTGATTCAGTCGATTTCGAGCGGCGCGAACTGCTTGACTAGACTGTCGATGGCCTGAACCTGTTCAAGGTAAGGCCGCAGCTTGTCGAGCGGAAGCGCGCAGGGTCCGTCGCACAGCGCGGCGTCCGGGTCGGGATGAGCCTCAAGAAAGAGCCCGGCGATTCCGAGTGCCATTCCGGACCTTGCAAGGGTCGCTGCCTGCGTGCGGCGGCCGTCGGCGCTGGTTTCACGCCCGCCCGGGCGCTGGAGGGCGTGGGTCGCGTCGAACACCACGGGCGCCATGGCCTTCATCTCGTCCATGCCGAGCATGTCCACGACCAGATTGTTGTACCCGAAACAGCTGCCGCGCTCGCACAGCAGGACCTGATCGTTGCCGGCTTCCTCGCATTTGCGGATAATGTGCCGCATTTCGTGCGGAGCAAGGAACTGCGGCTTCTTGACGTTGATGACTCGGCCGGTGCGGGCAATCGCCACGACGAGATCGGTCTGGCGCGCCAGGAAGGCGGGAAGCTGGAGAATGTCCGCCACTTCCGCGACGGCTTCGGCTTGGAAGGGTTCGTGCACGTCGGTCAGGATCGGCACGCCGAAGTGCTCTTTGACCTCGGCAAGGACCTTGAGCCCGGCCTCCAGTCCCGGCCCCCGGAACGAGCCGATGGACGAGCGGTTAGCCTTGTCGAAGCTGGCCTTGAACACATAGGGCATGCCGAGTTCGCCGGTAACGCGCACGAATTCCGCAGCGACTTCCAGCACGATGTCGCGCCCCTCGATCACGTTCATGCCGCCGATCAGCACCATGGGCAGGTCGTTGGCGAAAGTGACTTCGGGTGAAATGCTGATCGCGGTGGGCAAGGCAATGTCCTCGTCGTGGCAGGGGGAACCGCTGCCTGTCTGGTTAAGGCCGTCCGGTTCGGTTTCGGCAGGCAATTCCATCAGCAATCGCCGGGCCCAAGTGTCAAGATGGGGCGCTTCCGGCGCTGTGGAGCATATGGGCGGCGGCGCTGCCTGCGGAGGCGCCGTCGACCTCCATTCCGGCGGCAGCCATCAGGCTGGGCGCGCATTGCGGGCGGCCGAACAGGAAGCCCTGGACCTGATCGCAGCCCTCGGCCTGGAGCAGATCGACATGCAAGTGCGTCTCGACGCCTTCGGCAAGGACCGGCACGTCAAGGCTACGGCCGAGCGCAAGCACCGCGCGGATGATGGCGCGGGCCTGAGGGCGGTCTTCCGAACCGGTAACGAAGGACTTGTCGATCTTGATCTTGTCGAACGGGAACGAGTTCAGCGTGTCGAGCGACGAATAGCCGGTACCGAAATCGTCGATGGCGATACTGACGCCCATAGCCTTGAGCTTGCGCAGGATGTGCAGGGCGCGCGCCTTGTCACCGATGATCGCGGTCTCGGTAATTTCGAGTTCAAGGCGGCGCGGCGGCAGGCCGGTCTCTACGAGAATGCCGGCGATGATCTCGGGAAGGTTGGGCAGGCCAAGCTGCACCGCAGAGAGATTGACGGCGACCATATGGTGCTCGGGCCAACGCGCAGCTTCGCGGCAGGCCTGACGGAGGACCCATTCGCCGATGGCGAAGATTTCTCCGGTCTCTTCGGCAATAGGAATGAACTCGCAGGGCGTGACAAGGCCTCGGGCTGGGTGATGCCAGCGCAACAGCGCCTCGTAGCCGCTGATGCAGCCGTCCTTGAGCGTGCGCTGCGCCTGATAGAGGATGATCAGTTCGCCGCGTTCTGCCGCGCCGCGCAGATCTGCCGCGATCTGGCGCCGGTAGCGCGCACTCTCGTCCATGCCCTTTTCGTAGTAGCAGATACGCTCGCCGAGGTTTTCCTTGGCGCGGTACATGGCAAGGTCGGCATTGTTGCAGAGCTGCTCACGGTCCAGTCCATCCTCCGGATAGGCGGCGACGCCGAAGCTGGCCTTGACGACGAAATCGCCCGCACCCGAACCGGAAGGCCCGTTGAAGCAGGTGGAGATGCGATCGACAAAATCGGCAAGTTCATGGTTCTCGCGGAACAGGACCGTCGCGGCAAACTCGTCGCCGCCAAGGCGCGCGACGTTCTGGCCCTCCAGCATGGCCTCCCGCAAGCTGGTGGCGACGGCCTTGAGGGCCTCGTCACCGGCGGCATGGCCGCGTGAATCGTTGATTTCCTTGAACCCGTCGAGGTCGAGCACGACCACCCCAAGACGCGCGCCGGAATGAGCGGCGATGTCGATCGCGCGGTCCATCAGGTCATTGAACTTGCTTCGGTTGGGTAGGCCGGTGAGCCCATCGTGCAACGCCAGATGCTCGATCCGCGCTTCCGTCCGGCGCTGTTCGGTAATGTCGTCGAAGGTTGAGACCCAGCCGCCGTCGGGGAGGGGGCGCGAACGGACCGAAACGACGAAATCGTCATATTCCGAAACATCGGGCGCGCGGCCGTGGCTTTCGAGCGCGGCATCCAGATTGTTGAGCACACGCATCACGCGCCGTTCGATTTCTGCGGGAGGCGCCCGATTGCCGATGGCCGCCTGGGCAATGTCCCGCATGGTCATGCCCAGGCGGATATCGCCGGCTGCAAGCCGATACATCTCGAGGAAACGCTGGTTCCACAGGACCAACTGCCCGTCCGCGCCGAACAGGCACAGGCCCTGATGCATGTTCTCCAGCGCAAGATCGAGGCGGCGCCCGACAAGCTCCAGCCTCTCGTTGTTGAGGCGCTCGTTGCGGCGCATCATGATCTCTGCGCGGCGGCTGATGGCGGCCGCCGTCGCGGCAATTGCCAACGTGCTGAACGCGGCAACGAAGACCCACAGCGACATCGCGCGGGGCGACATCATCGTGTCCGATGAGAAGTCCGCGCGCGAGGGGATCAACGAGATCGCCGTCATGCCCGTGAAGTGGAGCAGCACGACAGCAAAGGCCATGAGCATCGCCGCTGCCGCTCCCGTGCCGGCCGACTGGCCGCGCAGGGCCAGCGGGATCGCAAGCGTGAAGGGGGCAATCGCCAGCACGACGGAAACGACCACGTAGCCCAGGTCCCAGCGAATGATCGCGGGCATTTCAAGCGCGGCCATGCCAAGATAGTGCATCGCCGCAACGCCGCCGCCCATCAGCAAGGCGCTGCAAACCGACCCTGTTTTGGAATCGAAACGGGCTGCCAGCAGCAATGCGGCGACCGACGTCACCAGCACGATGGCCAGCGAGGCGGCGGTTTCAGCGAAATCGTAACCGAATACGAATCCCGGATCGTAGCCGAGCATGGCAATGAAATGGGTAGCCCAGATGCCCAGTCCGGCGACAATGCCGGTAGTGGCCAGCCAGGCCGTCTTTTCGCGGCCATGGGCCCAGCGGATCTGCCGGGACAGCCGTACCGTGCCGATCGCGGTCAGCGCACAGACGAGCGCTGCCAACAGGACGAGCGGAAAATCGTGCCGGTCACGAATGCATTGCAGGATGAGGAGCATCAGGCTTTCTTCGGGGGGATGTGTGCGACCTTATTAGGGCAATATCCCGGCATTTCTGCTAGATTTGGTTAATTAATCCAAAGTTTCCAGGAAGACATTGGTTCGGAAGGAGAAACTAGCATAAAAAATGGGCTGGAATCGGTGGCGCAAGGGAAATGCGGCCCTTCCGTTCGCTGATGTCAGCTTCTCTTGACACTTCCATCGCCCAATTTCGGCATACCTTACATGAGCAGAGACCGGACATGAATAATTGCAGGCTGGGCTTGGCGGTAGCGTAGGCGTCTTGCGCCAGGTCATCAACCTGATCGAGAACGGTAAACATGATCCCTCGCTTTCGCTCGCCTACGCCATTGCGCTAGTCTTCGGGCTGCCGATCGACTGATCTGGCGGTGGAACACGCCCACTCGCAGCAGCGTATCGTATCGTGAAAGCTCGCCATGGCTCATAGCCACCACCGACATAAGCGCGTCCTCTCAGCAAACAGGGAGGACTATGCCACCGGGACCACGAGACGTCCCAGCGTGGTGACATCTCTAAATTGCGGGGGGTGACATCTCTAAGTTGCGCTTACACCGGATCAGGATGATAATATATCTTATGTTAAATTAATCCGGGCCCACAAGCGCGGCGATGTCCTTCAGCGAACGAGGCGCTGCAAGGTGAAAGCCCTGCACGAAACGAAATCCCAGCGAACGGACGGCGGTTAGCTGCTCCTCGGTCTCGATGCCCTCGATCACGCAATCGAGCGACATGGAGAATGCTAGCGACCGAATACCGTTCAGCACACGGCGGCATGAAATATCCTCCAAACGGTCGGCAAAGCTCTTGTCGATCTTGAGCACGTCGAGCGGCAATTGCTGCAACGAATTGAACGACGAAAAGCCCGTGCCGAAATCGTCGAGCGCTATCTTTGCGCCGGTTTCCCTCAGGTGTTGAAGCTCGCGAACAGCAGTACCGAAGTTCGAGATCAGCGAGGTTTCGGTGACTTCAAAGACCAGCCGGTGCGGGTCGATGCCGCAGGCGCCGATACGGTCCAGAATGCCGGTTATGGTTTGCGGATTGGTCAGGTCTCCGGCCGAAAGGTTGAAGGAAATGCGTAAATGTTCCGGCGTGACGGCGGCCGACGCCAGCGCGAGATCGAACAAATGCAACGTCAGAACCCGCAGAATTCCGAGCCGTTCGGCGCAGGATACCAGCATTTCCGGCGCCACTGTCCCCGCGATCGGTGAAGACCAGCGGGCCAGCGCTTCGGCGGCGACCGGCACCATCTTCTCCACGTCGTAGATCAGTTGGAAGACCAGCGAGACTTCGTTCGACAGATCGGCCGACTGAAGCGCGGATTCAACAAGGTGGTCGGCGCGGATCAGGTTTTCGAACTCCGCCGAAAACTTCAGACAATTGCCGCGTGCATGCCGCTTAGCATAGTAGAGCGCGAAATCTGCCCGGTCGAACAGGTCGTTCACATCCCGGCCGGAATCCGGATAGGCCGCCACCCCGCCCGAAGCGCCGACCGAAACGAGCGTATCGCCCAGTTCCACCGGTTCCTGGACCGTCAGGCAGATCCTCTGCATGAGTTCTTGCGCCGCGTCGATCGCGGCGGGAACGATCACGCCGAATTCGTCGCCGCCTAGCCGGGCGACCGTGGCCTTGCCGTCGCACAAGGCCGCAATCCGCCCGCCGATTGCCTGAAGCAAGCGGTCCCCTTGCGCATGACCGTGGGTATCGTTGACGGGTTTAAAACCGTCGAGATCCAGCAGGCCGATCGAAAAGCGCTTATCGGGTGAGCAGCCTTCGAGGCGCTGTTCGACATCTTCCAGAAACCGCCGCCGGTTTGGCAATTGGGTGAGCGCGTCGGTGCGGGCAAGCCGGGCACTTTCCGCCTCAAGGCGTTCCGCTCGCCGTTGCCCGGCGATCAGCGCATCGCGTGAGGCCTCAAGATGGACGAACGCGGCGAAGGAATCGCGGATGACGAAGAGGATCAGCCCCGTCACCACCCCAATCGAAAGCGCCATTGCGATGCGCTCCTCACTGCCCTGTAGCACGCAGTAGAGTGTGAACGCGCAGATCACGATCACGCCGATCGCTGTCGCCGCGCGCGGAAGGTAGGTGAGGCAGAAGATGCAGGCCATCATGGTCGCGGCGATGAACAGCATCACGTGCCCGCGCTGCTCGGGCGTGCCATATTGGTCGAGGACAAGCGCCCAGGCCAGAAAGCCCAGCGCCATTCCGATACCCAGCCAAGTCGTGCGGCGCATCAGGCGCTCAGCCTCGGTCACGGCAATGGCAGCGGGGGCTACAGGCCGCGTCCAGACGTGGATGCGCTGGAGGCAGGCCAGCACCAGAAGAAAGGGTACACCAAGGGTCAGGTATAGGGGCGCGGTAGCTCTATGGGTGAATGCCAGCGCCACAACGTTAATCGCCAGCACGCCGTAGAGCGGCGGGATATGGCGCCTGAGCCGCAGGTACTGGGCCACCGGTAGCTCAAGCTGTCCGTCCTTTTGCACCCGCCGTTTCCTCTGTCCCGCGATCCTCCTGTCAGGAGGTGTCCCGATGTTCTTGGGGCCCGCCCCTCGATTACCAGGTTCCTCTCCTTGGAACCCCTATCGACTTTGCGCGTTCCCATTCCGCCTTCGTGACGATTTTGCACTCCTTTACATGACATTGGCGCCTTCAAGAACCACGGAAGAATCCGGTGCATTCAAGTCCGAACGCTAATTGGGGCGCAATATCAGGGGAATGAGAGAGGAAAATGCGCGTCGAGGAACCCCGCGGACGGAGCGTTCACGGGCCCAAAACGAGCCCGAACGGGTATCCTATCCGCCACGCGCCAGCTGCGGCACAATCGCTGCACCATATCAGAAAATTCGCGGCGCGAGGCTTTTGAACTTTTCGCTCCGCGTAAACTAGATATTAACCAATTTTAATGATGTTGCCGTGACGATAGGGGGAAACGCAGCATGCGCATCGATGCCCGAAACCTTTTGGACCGTTTGGGCCGAAGCGATTTTGCCTATCGCGAATTCGAGGATCGTTTCACCGATCTTGAGCTCTGGCCGATCCTGGAATCCCTCCTGCGCGATCCTCGCCTTCAGGCGCTCGATCCGGGAACACCGCAGGGCAACGGAGTCGGCGCCTCTTCCCCGGCAGCCGAACGCACCCAGCCCTCGATCACTCCGCACCCAGGCACTTTGAGCGGCACGTCAGCGAGCCCCCTGACCAAACCGGCGGAGGAACCATTGAAGGTCCTGTTCAGCCGTTACGAGCAAGGCACCCAGCCTGCCTTGCCCGCTGAAGAAGTGCCTGCCCCGCCCCCCCCGCAGGACATTCGAGGCCTGCTGCGTCGCCTGTCGCAATCGGGCGGAGACGCGCGCGGAAAGCCGGGCGAGCAGGGAGAAAACTGATGCCAATGGTCCTATGCCATGCGCCGAAGGGCGGCACCGGGACGACATTCGTCGCCGCACACCTCGCCATGGGCCTTGCTGCCGAAGGCGCCGACGTGACGGTGCTGACAATGGCCGCGCGCGACACCATGGCGTTACATTTCGGACTTTCGCAGGCGATATCCCTCCCCTCGTTGACCGCTCCGGCCGACGAAGCCGTGCTGGTGGGCGGCATCAACTTGCGCCACTGGCACCGCCCGGCCGAAGACGCCGACCTTCTGCCGATGCTGAATGACCTTGGTTACCTGACGCCGGGCAAGGACCGCGTGCTTGTGGTGGACATGCCCTCGGGCGAATTCCGCGCGGGGCTGCGACTGGTCGAGCATGCCTGCGCCCACCTCTGCACCCTGACCGCCCAACCCGACACGCTGGCGCTGCTGCCACAGATGTTCGGAGAAACCGGGAGCGAGGGTCTGCTGCGCACGGCGTTTGTGATCAACGCACTGGATGAAACGCGCCGCCTGTCCCGGCACGGCTCCGCTTTCGTGCGCGAATTGGCGGGGCAGCGGCTGATCGGGCGTATCCGCCTTGACGAGGCCGTCCCCGAAGCCATGGCCATGTTGCAACCCCTCTCCCGCTACGCTCCGGCCAGCGCGGCGCTGCACGATGCTCGGGCGATTTCCGGCGCAATTCTACCCGCGCTGGAATCCACCGCCGCCTCCTGGATCGCACCGACCGCGAGCCGCGCTGCATGAGCGGTAAAATTCTGCCCGGCAGGGCGTTCCGGTACCTCGCCGTTGTGCCGATCGTGCTGATTGCCGCAATGGTGGTTGGCGTGCCGCTCGATACTCGGGCGCAGTGGATATTCGCGGCAGTGGCGATCGCCGGGACTCTTGTCCTACGGCGCTGGCCGGGCCGCAAGGGCTCGCTGGCGCTAGGCCTGCTCGCGGTGCTGATCTCCACCCGGTATATGTTCTGGCGAACCACCCAGACGCTGGCCTTCGGCACTTTGCCGGAATTCCTGCTCGGCGGCGGACTGTACCTTGCCGAACTGTATGCGTGGGTCATCCTCGTCCTTGGCTTCGTGCAGACGAGTTGGCCGCTCGACCGCCCGGTGATCGAACCCACCGGTGATCCGGAGAACTGGCCTACCGTCGATATCTACATCCCGACCTACAACGAGAGCCTGGGCATCGTGCGCAACACGGTGTTCGCGGCGATGGATCTCGATTATCCGGCCGACCGTTACCGCGTCTTCATTCTAGATGACGGCAAACGTGCCGAATTCCGCGCTTTCGCGCGCGAGGCGGGGTGCGGCTACATCACCCGCGATAACAATCTGCACGCCAAGGCGGGCAATCTCAACGCGGCGATGGGCAAGACCGACGGCGAGTTGATCGCCATCTTCGACTGCGACCACGTGCCCACGCGCGCCTTCCTGCAACTCACGGTGGGCTGGTTCCAGAAGGACCCGCGCCTTGCCCTGTTGCAGACGCCGCACCACATGTATTCGCCCGATCCGGTCCAGCGCAATCTTGCCGGCGTGATCGAAGACATGGCCGGCGAAGGCGACTTGTTTTACGGCCCCGTGCAAGGCGGCAACGACTTGTGGAACGCGGCCTTCTTCTGCGGATCCTGCGCGATCATCCGGCGCGAGGCGCTGATGGAGACCAACGGGTTCGCCGGCGAGACGGTGACCGAGGACGCACACACCGCCCTCAAACTGCAGCGCACGGGCTGGAACACTGCCTATGTCAGCGCCCGCCTTTCCGCAGGCCTCGCCACTGAGCGACTGGTACTCCACGTTGGCCAGCGCATCCGCTGGGCACGCGGCATGACGCAGATCCTGCGCATCGATAACCCGCTGTTCGGGCGCGGCCTGACTTGGCAGCAGCGGCTTTGCTACCTCAACGCAATGCTGCACTTCCAGTATCCGTTGCCACGCATCGCCTTCCTGACCAGCCCCCTCGCCTACCTGATTTTCGGTCTCAACATTATCCAGGCCTCGGCCTCGTTGATCTTCGCTTATGCCATGCCGCACCTGTTCTGCGCCTCGGCCTCCAACTTGCGCACGCAGGGCGGAGATCGACGGCCGTTCTGGGGCGAGGTCTACGAAACGATCCTGGCCTTCCACCTGGTGAAACCGACGCTGATGACGCTTTTCCAGCCCCGCAAGGGCAAGTTCAATGTCACCGACAAGGGCAGCCTGCTGGACCGCACCTATTTCGACTGGGCAATCGTGCGTCCGCACCTGATCTGCATCGGGCTGCTGGTGATGGGGATCGTGTTGGCCGTCGTGAAATGGCTGTTCTTCCCCTACATGTTCAACGTTCAGACCGATACGCTGGTGCTGAACGCGGCATGGGCATCGTTCAGCCTGATCATCCTGGTAGCGGCGGTTTCCGTCGCGCGCGAGACGCGGCAGGCCCGCAGAGACATCCGCATCCCGGTCGAGCTGCCGGTGACGGCCTACCTCACCTCGGGCCACGTGCTGGCGGCGCGCACTATCGATATCTCGATGGGCGGCGCCGGACTTTCTCTGCCGGCCGGCCAGCCCATCCAGAACCTTGCGGTTGGCCACATCACAATGGCCATGGGCGACGAAGTGCTCTCGATCCCGGTGGAGACGCTGCGCACCAGCGGCAACAACGTCTACGTCCGTTTCGAACAGCTTGACGTTCTGGCTGGTCGCCATCTCGTTCGCGCAGTCATGGGCCGCGCAGACGCCTGGCAGCCCTCGGGCCCCCACGAGCAGGTCCACGGGATCCGCTCGCTCGCCGATATCATCCTTGTCGACATGGTGACCATCAAACGCATGCTGCGCCTCAATTTCGCCGAACGGCGCGTCATGCGCGAACAGGCCGCCCTTCTCGCTCCCGTCGAACCTTCCGATCCCTTCCATCCGCAGGACAGCACGCCAGGCTCCGCCAAGGCGCCGAAACGCCCGTTCCGGCGTTTCGCCAAGGCCGCCGCGCTGGTTGCCGCGCTGGGGCTGGGACTGGCGACCATGGTGTTCAGCACCCGCGAGGTCCATGCCGCGCCCGTGCCCGCCGCCAAGGCGGCCACAAAGCCCGCGGCACCGGCGGACCCGGCCGCAGCGTCACCCGCTCCCGCGCCGGGCGGCATCGCGGAGCGGTTGACGCTCAAGGACATGC
Organism: Novosphingobium sp. BL-S-32; assembly: GCF_056857055.1. Classification (NCBI taxonomy): domain Bacteria; kingdom Pseudomonadati; phylum Pseudomonadota; class Alphaproteobacteria; order Sphingomonadales; family Sphingomonadaceae; genus Novosphingobium; species Novosphingobium sp. BL-S-32. The sequence goes on from NZ_CM166477.1 coordinate 1,263,874, forward strand.
GCATCACCAGCCCGATCCGTCTGCAAGGTACGCAGGGCGAAATCGGCATTCCCTTCGGCATGCGGCAGGACCGCGTCGTTACTTCGGCCGTGTTGACCCTGCAAATGGCCTGGTCGCCGCAGATGCTTGACGACATGAGCCACCTCGTCGTCATTGTGAACGGTGAAGTGGTGCAAACCCTGCCGCTAACGCGGGGCGATGCGGGCGGGCAGGTCCTGCGTATTCCGATCAATCCCGCGCTTTTCCTGCCGGGCGATAACCAGCTCAACTTGCGCCTTGTCGGCCACTACGCCCGCGATTGCGAAGATCCGTTCAATTCGGTGCTCTGGGCGAACATCAGCAATGTGCGCTCGTGGATCGATTTCAACTATCAGCCGCTCGCCTTCGGGCCCGATCTTGCGAGACTGCCGCTGCCGTTCTTCGACAAGGGGCAGAACGCGCCGCTGCGCATGCCGTTCGTGTACGCGGGCACACCTCACAAGGGTGAACTGGAGGCGTCCGCCGCCACGGCCTCGTGGCTGGGCGCGATGGCCAGCTATCGCCGCTTCTCGTTCAAACCGGTCTACGGCGCCTTGCCCAAGGGCAACGCAGTGGTATTCCTCAAGGCCGGCCAGTCGATCCCGGGGCTCACGCTGGCCCCGATCACCGGCCCTTCGGCGGCGGTTATGACCAACCCTGCCGATCCCACCGGCACGCTGCTGGTGTTCATGGGCCGCAGCGACGGCGAACTGCGCCTTGCCACGGGCGCGGTGGCACTCGGACGCGGCGTGTTCGGCGGCCAGCGCATGGCCTTCGACGGCGTTCGCATCCCGACCTGGTCGCGCTACGGCGCGCTGCGGTGGATCACCACCGATCATCCGGTCCAGCTTGGGCAGATCATGCCGGCCTATGCGCTGCAAGGCATGGGTTTCCGCCCCGGCACGCTGAGCGCCAGCTTCCGCGTCGCGCCCGACCTGTTCTTCTGGCCGCGTGAAGGCGGACGGTTGAATCTGGGCTATCGCTATCCGGTCGCGCAGTGGCTGGACAAGCGCGCCTCCCGCCTCGACGTGTCGCTCAACGGACAGTACCTGAAGTCGTTGCCGCTGGGCTCGCGATGGTGGGAGGAACTGTTCGGCCAAAGCGGGGCCAAGAGCCAGGATTCCGACGCCTCGATCATCCTGCCGCGCTACAACCTGTTCGGCCAGAATGAGCTGACATTCGACTACAATCTGGTCATCGCCGACAAGAAGAAGTGCACCGGCACCCTGCCGGAGAACGTCCGCACTTCGGTCGATCCCACAAGCACGATCGACTTCACTTCGGCCTACCACGCGATCCTCATGCCGGATCTTGCGACTTTCGCCGGTGCCGGCTTCCCCTTCACCGTGGCGCCGGATCTTGGTGAGACCACCGTTGTCATGTCCGACAATCCCCTGCCCGCATCGGTCGAGGCATTCCTGGACCTGATGGGCCGGTTCGGGGACTCGACTGGCGTGCCAGTGACGGCCGTCACCGTGACGTCGACAGTCGATGCCGAACAGCTTGCGGATCAGGACGTATTGGTCGTCGGCCGCGCCGAACTGGCCGGGATCGGCAACTTGTTCTCCCGCGCGCCGGTGCGTTACGTGAACGGACACCTCGAAGTCTCCCAGCGTTCACCGATGCAATATCTGACTGCATTTTTCGGCGGCACGCAGCGTGACGATCCGATGGCAGCGGCGCCGCTGGTCTTTAACTCGCGTGGGTTCTCGGGGATCGTAAGCTTCCGCTCGCCCTTCGCGTCGGACCGCACGGTGGTTGCCCTTCTGGCGGACAATGCGGCCGCGCTCCCCCCGCTGGTCGATGGCATGGCGGACGTAAAGATCAACGCGTCGATCCAGGGCGATCTGGCGGTCACGCGCGGAGACGGCATGAGCAGCTTCGCGATCGGCGACCGCTATTGGACCGGCTCGCTGCCGATCTGGATGAAAATGGCCTACTGGTTCAGCCAGCGGCCGATGCTCATGGGAATCTGCGCGCTCGCGCTCGCCGTGATCCTTGCCGGACCAGCCTACTTCTACTTCCGCCGACAGGCCCAACGCCGCCTCGGCAACCCGGACGAAACCGCATGATGTCTGCGACGAAGAGCCTGCGCCTCACCGGCCTTGCCCTGCTGCTGAGCGCGGCGCCGATCGGCCTCGGCGCCGGTACGGGCGTCGCAGTTGCAGAGACGGCCGGCGTCGCGGCACTGTTGCAACAGGCCAAGTACTGGCGCTCGAAAGGGCGAGAGGATCTGGCCCAGCAAGCGCTGCGCCGCGCGCGCGCGATCGATCCGAACAATCCGGAGGTGCTCGCGGCGATGAGGAATGCGCCCGCACGTCCGGCTCCCGCTGCGCCGCCGCCACCGCCGCGCAACGCGGTCCCGACGCCGCCGCGAGCGACGGCGCCAGCCACGCCCACGCCTCCCCCCGCGCAGCGCAAACCCGCCCCGGCACCCACGCCGCCGAGCCCCGCCGTGACGGCTGCGAACCGTGGTGGGCAGGCACGCGTCGCCGGCTTCGCCGCGCTCGACAAGGGCGATCTGGTCGGTGCCTCCAGCCAGTTCGAGCGGGCGCTGGCGATCAATTCCCGCGATGCCGATGCGCTTGGCGGCCTCGGCATCGTGCGGCTGCGACAGAGCCGTTTCGCGGAATCCGCCAGCCTGCTCGATCAGGCCTCGCGCCTTGGTCGTTCGGAACAATGGGCGCAGGGCCTCGCTTCGGCGCGATTTTTCGCAGGACTTCAGGACGCGCGCGACACTCTGGCACGCGGAGATGCCACGGGAGCACAGCAGAAGGCCGAGGCCCTGGTCCATTCCGGCTATGCGCAACCCGCGCCCGCGCTGGAACTGCTCGCGGACATCTATGAGCAGCAAGGGCGCCACGCCGATGCGGCAGATCTCTACCGTCAGGCCAGCCAGGGCGGGGGCGCGACCGACGACAAACGCCTGCAACTGCGCGCGGCACGCAGCCGGGCCATGGCAGCGGCGGCCAATGGCGACGATCTGGGCGCTATCCGCGAATTCCAGGCCGGGCTCGTACTCGATCCCGAAGATCCATGGATCCGCTACGAATTTGCACAATTCAATTTGAAACGCGGCCGCATTCCTGAGACCGAGGCGCTGGTGCGCTCGCTGGTCAACAAGGGCCAACCCGACGCGCTCTACGCCGCCGCGCTGATCAATGCCGACATGGGCCGTCCGACAGAAGCAGCCCGCCTGATCGACCTGATCCCCGAAACCCAGCGAACTGCGCCGATGCGTAGCTTCGCCGTAAGCGTGAAAACCGACGAGGCAATTGCACGCGCGAAGGGGCTGGCGGCGGCAGGCCAATCCGCACAAGCGCTGAACTCGCTGCGGGAACTCGGCGGGATGAGCGGTATTCCGGCAGGCAAGCAGGCGGCCATCGCCAATGCCCTTTACGAATTGGGCGATACCGCAGGTGCCAGCGCGGTCGCGGAAAACGCGATGCGCGGGCAGATTACCAGCGTGGAGGACTACGAGGGCCTGATTGGCACCTTGGCGCGCGTCGGCCGTGACGATCTGGCGCGTGAAGCGCTGGAGCGCGCCGGCGCATTGGCGGGCAATTCACCCGAAGGTCAGCGCGCCTATGCACGGATGAATGCCTCGCTGATGGTCTCGCAGGCCGACCACGCGCGGCTCGAAGGACGCTACGCCGATTCCTTCGATATCCTGCAATCGGCGTGGAGCGCCTCGCCCGATAGCACCGATGTGCTGACCGGTCTCGCCCGGCTCTACCAGACCGGCGGAATGTCCGCCCGCGCTGCGCAGACGTGGCAGCTGGTGTTGGCCCGCAAGCCCGGCGACCGCGACGCCCTGCTTGGTCTTGCTGAAACGGCACAGGCAGCCGGCGATGGCGACCTCTCGCGCAAGGCCCAGGCCGATGTGCTGCGCGCTTTCCCGCAGGACTACGAAGTACGCATGACACTGGCGCGGGTCGAACAAGCCCGAGGCGACAACCGCGCCGCTGCCCGCATGCTCAGGGATGCTCGCGATCTCTATGTCGCGCAGCAGGGCTCCGCCAATGCGCTGGCCGGGGGCAATCCCTTTGGCACGACGGGCCCGGCAGGTTCGGCCAACCCGTTCCGCAATCAGGCGGTAGCAGCGCCGCAACCGGTCAATCCCTTTGCGCTCGGTTCGGGCACGCGGCTACCGTCGGGCACGGTCGCGGCATCTTCGCCGATGCCGGTGGCACCGTCCGCCCCCATGGCGGGCACTAGCGCCGTGGCTTATGCCAGCCCCGCTTATGGCGCGGGTTCCGTAAGCGCGGCGCCGACCTCCAGCTTCCCGGTGAGCGCACCGCCCTCCACTGCCGTGCCGGGCGATCCGGTCATGGCGCAGATCCAGTCGAAGCTTGCGGCACTGACACAGGAAACTGGCCCGCGCGCCGATATCGAGACCGGCTACCGCCAGCGTTCCGGCGAAAAGGGCCTGAGCCGTCTGGATGAGATCAAGGGCTCCGCGCGCCTGTCGACCGACGTGCTCGGCGGCCGGGTCTACGCGAAAGTGGAAGCGACGGTGATCGACGCCGGCTCTCCCAGCAAGTCCGGGCAGGCGCGCTTCGGGCAGAACGCCACGGTGGAGGCCGCGAATATAGTCTCCCAGACCGAGGCCGTGTTTACCGGCCCGGGCAGTGTCAACGATTCAGGCGCTGCCGTCTCGATCGGCTACGAGAGCGATCTGGCTCAGGGCGAAGTGGGCACGACGCCGATCGGCATGGGCAAGACCAAAGTCGCCTTCCACGCCGCCGTCACCCCGAAGATAGACAACAGCCTGCGCGCTAGTGCCATGATCGAACGCAAGCCGGTTACAGACAGTGTGCTGTCCTACGCCGGTACCGTCGACCCGGTGACCAAGGCGCGTTGGGGCCAGGTGATGCGCACGGCCTTCGCCGCAGGGCTTTCCTATGACCACGACGGCAGCGGTGTTTACGGCGAGGGGCGGTACTATCGTTTCGACGGCACCAAGGTCATCCGCAATGATGGGTTCGAGGCCAATGTCGGCGGCTATCTGCGCGCTTATGCCAGCCCTCGGGGCAACCTGACGGTCGGCCTCAATGTCAATTATCAGTCCTACGACAAGAGCCAGAACACCTTCACCTGGGGCAACGGCGGCTATTTCAGCCCGCAAAGCTTCATCAGCGTGGGCTTCCCGGTGAACTACACCTTCCAGGACGAGCGCTTCGATCTGCGCGCTTCGTTCACGCCCGGTTTCCAGAGCTATAGCGAGGATGCCAGTCCGCTCTACCCCAACGATCCCGCCCTTCAGTCCCAGCTTGACGCCTACAAGCTGGCCGACAACGACGTGCGCGCCTATTACGATGAAACCAGCAAGACCGGCTTTGCGCTTTCGGCCCTGCTCTCGCTTTACTACAAGGTTACGCCGACAACCCGCATCGGCGGTGAAGCGAGCTATAATACCTTCGGAAGTTATGATGAGTTCCGTAGCGTGTTCGGCGTACGGCAGAACTTCGGGAGCACCGGCAGATGAAGTTCCAGGCATTTCCATCCCCTCGGCACGAAGGGGATCTGACCGGGGTGGGCGGCCTTGCGCTGCTGGCCACGATGACAGCCGCCGAAGTGGGCGAAAGCGCGCCCGCTGGGCAGGCGCGGGCGTTCTTCGTGGCGATCGGGCGTCGTATGGCCACGCTCGTTCCGCTGGAAGACGTCAGCGATGTGGCTACGCTGCAATCGCGGATTAATGGTTTTTGGCAGGATCTCGACTGGGGCGAGATTGAGCTTGTGGTCGGCGAGGACGCGATTACGGTGCGCCATGTGCACTTGCCGGAGCCGGTCGTGCCCGACTTGCGCCATTCGTGGCAGGCCATGCTGCTGGGGGTTCTGGAAGGCGCCTACGACGCCTGGTTCCGGGCGCTGGGAAGCGGTGAGGCGCTGCGCACGGTGGCCGTATGGAAGGACGATCTGCTCGAAGTGCGTCACGGACGCTGAACGAGGATTAGACGCGAAAATGGCTAGCGACGAGACGTTCCGAGGACCGCGCATCGACCGCAGGAAATTCACCCTGGCCGCGATGCTGACGCTGACGGCAGCCTGCAACGGCGGCGCCCAAAGCCGCACACCCGGCCGCCCGGCAACCTGGAGCAGCTATCGCGAGCTGTTCCTCTCGCAGGACGGCCGCATCGTCGATACCGGCAACAAGGGTGTCAGCCACAGCGAGGGTCAGAGCTACGGGCTGGCATTCGCGCTCGACGCCGGAGACCGCGAGGCGTTCGACCGGATCGCCAAGTGGACCCGCGAACACCTCGCCCGCCCTGATGTGGCGCTTCATTCCTGGCGCTTTGACCCTACCGCCGCCAATCCGGTGGCTGATCGCAACAATGCGACCGACGGCGATATCATCATCGCATGGGCGCTCGGCCTCGCCGGCCAGCGCTGGAATCGCCCGGAATACACCGCTCGCGCGGCCGAGATCCGCGCTGCGATCGTCAGCCACTGCGTTATCGAGCGCTATGGCCGCAAGCTCCTGCTGCCCGGGATCGAGGGCTTTGCCAATGAGGCAGGCGTTACGCTCAATTCGTCCTACTTCGTCTGGCCCGCGCTCGATGCGTTCGCGCTGATCGACGGGCAACAGCCGTGGGGGCCGATCATCGCCGACTGCGAAGCGATCGCGAAGATTGCCCGCTTCGGAACCCGCCATTTGCCGGTGGACTGGATGAGGATTACGGGGCCCTCCCAGCTCGCGCCGGCGCCCGACAAGCCGCCGCGCTTCGGATATGACGCGATCCGGGTACCGCTTTGGGCGTCATTGGGCGGGCGTCCGGCACTCGTGGACGATGTCGACGCGTACTGGCGTTCCAGCACGGCTGCCGGTCGCCCGATCCCCGCGTGGATCGACGTGATGACCGGTGAAGAGGCGCCCTACGCGATTTCGAGCGGCGGCGCGGCGGTGGCCAGTCTGCTGCTCGGGACACAAAAACCAGCGATCCTGGCCGACGATTACTATTCGGCGTCGCTCCAGTTGTTGAGCGGCGTGCATCTCGTTCGATAGGCGGCAACGGCCGCAAGCAAACCGAAAGGGCGCGACTCCTCTTGGAGCCGCGCCATTTTCGTTGCGTATTGGCGCCGATCAGGCGACCGAGAGCGCCACTTCGACATTGCCGCGAATGGCGTGGCTATAGGGGCAGATCGTGTCGGCCTCGGCGACCAGAGCTTCAGCGGCCGCGCGGTCCACGCCGGGAAGCGAGGCCTTCAGCTCGGCGGTCAAGCCGAAACCCTTGTCGCTGCGCGGGCCGATGCCGATTGTAACGTTGACACTGGCGTCGGCAGGGACGCGGGGCAGCGACTTGTCCTGCGCAGCGGCGAACTTCATCGCGCCGAGGAAGCAGGCTGCGTAGCCCGAGGCGAAGAGCTGTTCGGGGTTGTTGCCCTCGCCATTGCCGCCGAGTTCCTTCGCCGTGCCGAGCGTAACGGCGAAGCTGCCGTCATCCGTGGCAGCCTGGCCGTCGCGGCCCCCGGTAGCCGTGGCGCTGGTCTTGTAGAGCGGGGTGATCGACATCTTCATTTTCCTTCCAAGAGATGGGGACATTGGGTCGTTAGTGAAATAATCGTGTGCGATATAAATGCATCTCTACCGGCATCGTGTCAACCCTTGCGATTAAATCGCGTGCGATTTATATTCGCTGCATGACACAGCCATCCCTCTCGACCGCCCCCCCACGCAGCGATCCCTTCGAGGATTTCCTGTGCTTTTCCGTCTATTCGACCGGCCTTGCGTTCAATCGCATCTACAAGCCCCTACTCGATCGGCTGGGCCTGACCTATCTTCAGTACCTTGCTCTGATCGCCCTCACCCGCCGCGATGGCCAGACCGTGAGCGAACTGGGCGAGAGTCTCTTTCTCGAATCGAATACGCTCACGCCGCTTATCAAGCGACTCGAGGCGGCGGGTTTCGTGACCCGCACGCGTGACAGCGCGGATGAGCGCGTGGTGCGCGTGGCGCTGACCGACAAGGGCCGCGAGACCATGGAGGAAGCGCGCTGTGTGCCGCAGGAAGTGCTCGCCGCGACCGGGCTCTCGATAGCCCAACTCTCCCGGCTGAACGAGGAACTGAAGGTCCTGCGTGGAAACCTGCGAACTTCGGGGTGACCTTTACGGGTGCCGCTGGCAATAGGCGCGAACGATCGCGACAGCCTGTTCGCGGCGCCGCGCGGCAGCGGATTCACTCGCCATGTCGACATCGAAAATCGCGCCGAAGGTGTAGCGGTTGGAGATGAAGTAAAAGGCCAGCGCGCTGATCGTCATGTGCAGATCGATCGGGTCAATACCTGACCGGAAGCTGCCATCGGCAACGCCCCGCGCAATCAGCGCCGCTGTCTTGGGCAGCACGAGTTCGTTCCGCGCCTCCACGACTGAGGCGATATGCGGGCCGTGCCGCATGTTCTCGTCCATCACTAGCCTGACGAGTTCGGGATGGTGGAAGTGATAGTCGAACGTGAGCGCCGTCAGCCGATCGAGCGCGGCCAGCGGCGACATGTCATCAAGCCCCGCCTCGAGTTCGGCCGAGCGAATGCCGCGATAAGCCTCGGTCAAGACTGCCCGGTAGAGCCCTTCCTTGCTGCCGAAATGATAGTAGATCATCCGCTTGGATGTCGCGGTGGCCGCAGCGATCTCATCGACGCGCGCGCCCGCGAAACCCTTGTCCGCGAAATGGGCGGTTGCGATGGCGATGATTTCGCGCCGGTTGCGCTCGGTGAACCCGGTGTCCTGCATCGCCTGCGCTATGAGCGGTCAAGCCTGCGAGAGCAACGGCATTGCTGCGCCACAGGCGTTGCTCTAGCAGACGTGGTCAGAACTGCATCTTCACCTGACAGCCCAGTGCCAGCGCGTTCGGCGTCGAGCGGAAGCTGAAAGCGCCGGGCTCTACGATGTACTGCACGTCAGGCCGGATCGAGAGCCAGCGGGCGGCCTGAATGCCGTAGCTCAGTTCGATTGCTGTCTCTCCGGCGGGCAGCGAGGCATAGCTGCCCGGAATGGGGGCAATGTCGACATTCTGACGGCGCAGGCGCGGATCGACCACGGCATGCACGAAGCCAAGCGCCACGGTATCGGCGTCACGTCCCTTGAACGTGCCGGTCTTGACGAAGCCGCTTGCATACCAGCGCGTGATCTGCGCGGAAATCTCGGGATTGGCCGTGAATTGACCGAAGATCGAGAGGCCCCGCCCCCCCTGCCCGTCACGCCAGATCATCTGGTCAGCCAGGAGATAGACGCCGTAGCGGCCCTTGACCGTGCCATCGCTGCCTTGCTCCGCCACGCGTGAGGTATCGTAGTAGACGCCCAGCTTGTAATGCCCCGGAAGCGCGCGGCTGCCTGCCGCCGCGCCGGGATCGTATTCCACCTCCAGCGGAAGCAACACGCCGATGGTCCCACCCGCGAAGGGGTTCCAGGCATTGTCCTCGTCATTGAGGCGAGGGTTCACTTGATAGACGCCTGTGCGGATCGTCACATCCGGGTGCAGTTTGTAGCGGATCGTCGCTCCCCAGCGCGCGTTGGGATAATTGTACCATCCGCTGTTGCCCGAAAGCGAAAGTGCGTGCGCACAGAAGGCCGCGTTCACGAAGTTGCAGCCCAGCGCCATGCCGCCAAGGTCGTTCCCCATGGCAAAGAAGCCGGCTCTGACGTCGAGCTTGCCGCCGATCAGGCTCTGCTCCACGCTGACTTCGGTAAGGCGGGTATACTGGCCGCCATAGGCCTCCTGAATTGGCAGTCGGTTTCCGACGAAATCCGACGAGATTCCGACGCCCCGGCGGTCATTGATGGTGAAATGAAAAGTCGTGCCCGACCAACCCGCGATCCTGCCCATATCGAAATCCGCGCCCATGCGGACCTGCTGCGTATAAGCGGTGCCCTGCCGCAGCCCGCCTTTGACGGCCGCGAACGACTCCGAGACGTAGTCGCCCCGGAAAGTGACGCCGGAATTGGCAAGGTCCGTGCGCAGCCCTCCCCAATCTCCGGTGAGCGTATCGGGTCCGGCAGCTTGCGGGGCCGGTTGAGGCCCTGGTTGAGCCCCCGATTGAGCCACAGTCTGGGCCTGATTTTCTGCGGCTAGTTCGGTCGTGTCTTCGGCGCGTGCCTCACCGGCCACGAGAGGAATCGCAATCAGCAGGCCGCAACCGGCCAGTCGGGTCAATCTGGTCATGTAATGGGCCAAAGCCCGCTCCTGTCCCCGCGCCTTCCGGAACGCGGGGGTTTGCTTGGGATTTGCGGCAACGGACGGTGGCAGAGCCTCAACTCCGCCACCTTGACCGTCAGGGTAGCTTGTAAGCGATCACGTAGTCGCCGCGGTCGGGCGACTGACGCGCGCCGCCTGCGGTGATCACGACATATTGTTTACCGGTTTTCGGGGACTTGTAGCTCATCGGGCCGCCTTGGCTGCCAACCGGCAGACGGGCTTTCCAGATCTCCTTACCGTTCGCCGAATCGAAGGCGCGCAGATAGTAATCCTGCGTTCCTGCGATGAAGACGAGACCGCCCTGCGTCGCCAATGTACCGCCGAGCGTCGGCAGGCCGACCGGGATCGGCAGGCCCATGCGGATGCCCATCGGGCCGGTATCGCGCACGGTGCCGACCGGGACCTGCCACTTGATCTGGCGAGTCTTCATGTCGATCGCCGTCAGCGTGCCGAAGGGCGGTTTCTGGCAGGGCACGCCCAGCGCGGAGAGGAAGCGGTCCTTGATAACCGAATAGGGCGTGCCCTTCAGCGGAACGCTGCCCATGCCGGTATTGACAGCTTCGCCAGCATTGCCCGCTGCGCCTTTCTGCTCCGCCGTCTGCGGGAACATCTGGACCCAGAGGCCGAGACGCATGTCGTTGGCGAAGATGGTGTTGCTGGTGGGATCGATCGAGAGCCCGCCCCAGTTCATGCCCCCCAGCGATCCCGGGAAGCTCAGCGACTTGTCCGTGCCGGGCGCGGTGTAGAGGCCCTCATACCGCATGCCCTTAAAGGCGATACGGCAGAGCAACTGGTCGAACGGCGTCGCACCCCACATATCGGCCTCGGTCAGCAGACCAGTGCCGATTTGCGGCATGCCGACCGACTTGGGCTGGGTGAGTGAATAGGGCTCGTTCGGAATGTTGGCGGGTTTGACTGCAACGTTCGCGACTTCGGTCAGCGGCCGGCCAGTTGCGCGGTCAAGCACGTAGAGTTGGCCTGCCTTGGTGCCGAACACCAGCGCGGGCACAGTCCTGCCATCAGCTTGGGAGAAGTCGAAAAAGGTCGGTTGCATGGGCACGTCGAAGTCCCACAGATCGTTGTGCACCGTCTGGAAGTGCCACTTCTCCTTGCCCGTCGTCGCATCGAGCGCGAGCATCGAGGCACCGTACTTGTGATCGAGCGGGGTTCGCGTTTGCCCGTAGAGATCGACGGAGGGGCTGCCCACCGGCATGAACACGGTGTTGCTGGCCGGATCGTAGGACATCGCGGCCCAGACATTGGGGGTCGAGCGGGTGTAGGTCTGACCTTCCGGGGGCATGCCGGTGATTGCCGGATTGCCGGGGTCGAAAGCCCAGCGCAGCTTGCCGGTGATCACGTCAAAGCCGCGCATCACGCCGCCGGGCATGTCCACTTGCACATTGTCCGCCACGCGGCCGCCGACGACCACGGTAGTCCCGGCAAGGGTCGGCGCGGAAGTGAGCTGGTATTGCGGATCCGGCGCATTGCCGAGCCCGGCTTTCAGATCGACACGGCCGCCGGTACCGAAGTCGGGGCAGAATTTCCCGGTATCGGCGTCGAGCGCAATCAGTTCGGCGTTGATCGTGTTCATCAGGATACGGCGCTGGCATGGCGCGCCCTCAGGAACGGTGATGGCGGTGACCGGGGTGGAACCGGGCATGTTCGGCTGCTGGATCGGCGCCTTGGCGTCGAAATAGGCAAGCCCGCGGCAGCGCATCCAGACCGAGGCGCGTGCATTGATGATGGTCTTCCACTTTTCGCGGCCGCTGTCGGCATCGAGCGCGATGACGTTGTTGTGCGGGGTGCAGACGAAGACAGTATCGCCCACTTGCAGAGGCGTGTTTTGGTCTTCGGCACCGTTGCCGTCGCTCACCGCCATGTCACCCGTACGGTAGGTCCAGGCCACTTTCAGGTCCTTCACGTTGTCACGCGTGATCTGGTCCAGAGCGACGAAGCGGCTGCCGCCACCGGTATTGCCGTAAGCTTCCCAGTTCTTCTGCTCATGGGCCGGATCGACCGGAATCAGCGCGCCCTCCTGCCCGGTGAAAGCGACAGTGGGATGCGGTACGAACATCGCGGCAAAGCCCATTGCCGAGCAGAGAGCCAGCACAACCGCCACGCCAAGTGCGGGACCGCGCGAGGGTCTGCGACCGGCCGAGCGAACCAGCAGAGGATAGGATAGCGCCACCACCGTCGCGCCGACACCCATCGCCAATAGGCGCGAGATCAGCGGCCAGAACGCAAAGCCCACCTCCCACAATGCCCAGCAGATTGTCAGCAGGAACGTTGCCCCGAAGAGCAGCGCACCGGCCGGTCGGCGCCGGAAGATCAGGAAACCGGAGACCAGCAGCGCGATGCCGGCGACCACGAAGTAAAGACTGCCGCCAAGACTGGCGAGTTTCGCTCCGCCAAGGGTGAAAAAAAGGCCCGCCAGCAGGACGATTGTCCCGAGCAGCCACAGCCATACCTTGGCTAGAAAGCCGATAGCGTTGTTCGTGCCGGGCATTCGGCACCTCCTTTATCGTCTTCGATTGCGCCGAACATGCCCGGGCTTGCACAGCCGGAGCGGTCAGGTCCGCAGAGAATGCATGAAAACGGAGTGCTCGCAATGCTCTCCATCGATCTGTGTACCAACTAGTACATAGATCGATGGAGAGCAAGACGTGCCACGCAGGCATGCCGAAAAAGACGTCCGTCACGCTCGCAAGCACCGACGTTGTCGAATTTTCTTGTTTATTGAGATACCTGCAAATGTCGCCAGCAAAGTCTCGCGGCTGCGCAAGTGATCCGCCGCGCTGGAAAATCCTGAATCAGCGCAGATTTTCGGCAAGAAAATCGATGAACACGCGGACACGCGCGGGAACATTTGCACCGCCGACGAAGACAGCATGGATCTGCTCGACATCACCCGGATTGAAATCTTCCAGCAGTGGAACGAGATCGCCCGACGCGATTTGCGCGGCGACGCTGAAGCAACCGACACGGGTGATGCCCACCCCTTGCTCGGCAAGTTGTCCCAGCGTCTCGCCATTGTTGGCCTCGATCGTTCCCTTCACCGACAGGGTGAAATCGCGTCCAGCCCGCCGAAACGGCCAGACCGGTTCCACCCGCTGAAAGTTGAAGCTCAGGCAATTGTGGTCCAGCAAATCCTCAGGCTCGCGCGGGGTACCAACGCGGGCTAGATAGTCGGGCGAAGCAACAATGACGCGCCGCGTTTCGCCCAGCTTGCGCGCGGTAAGGCCGCTGTCGGGCAGCGGACCGAAGCGGATCGCCACATCGGCCTGCCCGGCCGCCACGTCGACCAGCGCGTCGGTCAACGCGATGTCCACCAGAATGTGCGGAAAACGGCGCGCGAATTCGCCAAGCAGCGGCACCACGCAGAGCCGACCGTGCGCCAGCGCTGCACTGACTCTCAGCCGCCCGCGCGGGGCGCCCTGATCGGCGATCTGCTGCTCGGAATCGTTGAGGTCTGCAAGGATGCGCCGCGCTGCGAGGAGATAGGCGCTACCTTCGCTGGTCAGCGCCAATGCCCGGGTCGAGCGCAGCAGCAGCCGCACACCAAGTCGCGCCTCGATACGGTCGACCTGACGGCTCACAGCCGAAGGGGTGAGCCCCAGTACGCGGCCCGCTGCGGAAAAACTGCCCAGATCGACTACCGCCGCGAACACTTCCAGCGCCCGCGCGCGATCCATTCCGTCATCCATCTTTGCGTGGATAGCAAAGAACCTTGCCCTTCGCGAGGGCTAACGCTGCACAATAGCGTGTTCCATTTATGCAGGCGAAGCGTAACCGGAAGGATCAAGCATGGAATACCGCCAATTGGGTTCGTCGGGCCTGCGAGTGCCGGCGCTGAGTTTCGGCACCGGCACTTTCGGCGGCAGCGGGCCGCTGTTCGGCGCCTGGGGAAGTAGCGACGCGGCGGAAGCGCGGCGCCTGATCGATATCTGCCTTGAGGCTGGCGTAACACTGTTCGATACCGCCGATGTCTATTCGAACGGCGCCTCCGAGGAAGTGCTCGGCGAAGCGATCAAGGGGCGCCGCGATCAGGTGCTGATCTCAACCAAAACCGGCTTGCCGATGGGCGACGGCCCGCAGGACTGGGGCGCCTCGCGCTCCCGGCTGATTGGCGCGGTAGATGCCTCCCTCCGGCGTCTTGGTGCCGATCATATCGACCTGCTCCAGCTCCACGCCTTCGATGCGTCCACTCCCGTGGAGGAACTGATGGGCACGCTGGACATGCTGATCGCAGCGGGCAAGCTGCGCTACGCAGGTGTTTCCAACTATCCCGGCTGGCAGATCATGAAGGCGCAAGGTGTGGCCGATCGCCACGGCTGGCCGCGCCTGACTGCGCATCAGGTCTATTATTCGCTGATCGGCCGCGCCTATGAGTGGGACCTCATGCCGCTTGCCGCCGATCAGGGCGTGGGGGCTTTGGTCTGGAGCCCGCTCGGCTGGGGACGCCTTACGGGCAAGATCGGTCGCGGTCGTCCGATCCCCGCCGGCAGCCGCCTGCATGATACCGAACAGTTCGCCCCGCCGGTGACCGAGGAGCACCTCTACCGGGTGATCGACGCGCTGGAGAGCATTGCCGAGGAAACCGGCAAGACCGTACCGCAAGTCGCGATCAACTGGCTGTTGCGGCGGCCGACGGTCTCGTCGGTGATTATCGGCGCGCGGAACGAAGAGCAGCTGCGCGACAATCTCGGCGCGGTCGGCTGGGCGTTGACGGCGGCACAAGTCGCCACGCTGGATGCCGCGAGCGACGTTGCCCCACCCTACCCGCACACTCCCTATCGCCAGCAGGCGGGCTTTGCCCGTCTCAACCCGGCGATGGTCTGACAAGGACTGCAACCCATGAAGCTCAATCCGGGGCTCCTGGCCCTTTCCGTCGGCGCATTCGGTATTGGCGTCACCGAGTTCGCGCCGATGGGCCTGCTGCCGGTCATCGCCACCGGCCTGGGGATCTCGATCCCCACGGCCGGGCTGCTCATCAGCGCCTATGCGCTCGGAGTCATGGTCGGTGCACCGCTGATGACGCTCACCACCGGCCGAATGCCGCGCCGCACGCTGTTGATCGCATTGGCGGGCATCTTCACGCTGGGGAACCTGCTGGCGGCGATGTCCGACAGCTACACCATGCTGCTGGTGGCGCGGATCGTCACGTCGTTCAACCACGGCGCCTTCTTCGGCGTGGGCTCGGTCGTCGCAGTCAGCCTCGTGCTGCCGGAGCGCAAGGCGGGCGCCGTTGCCGCCATGTTCATGGGCCTCACGATTGCCAACGTCATCGGCGTGCCGCTGGCGACCTGGGCGGGCGAGCACCTTGGCTGGCGTATGGCTTTCTGGGGCATTTCGGGCCTTGGCCTCGCCACCATGGCGGCGCTACGGCTGACGTTGCCCGCCCTGCCGGCGCCCCAAGGGGGCAATGCGATGGCGGAACTGCGCGTTCTGACACGGGGCAAGGTTCTCGGCGCGCTGGCGCTGACGGTTGTCGGATCGAGCGCAATGTTCACCGTCTTCACGTATGTCGTGCCGATCTTGCGCGAGGCGACCCATGCTTCGCTCGGTTTCGTCACCGCCATGCTCGTGACATATGGCCTGGGGCTGACGGTGGGCAACTGGCTTGGCGGGCGTTTCGCCGACCGCTCGGTGGACCGGACCTTGATGGTGACATTGGCGAGCCTTGCGGCGATCCTCGTCGCCTTCGCGCTGCTAATGCCTTTCGCTGCGCCGACTGCCGTGCTGGTGTTCCTCTGGGGCGTGGCCAGCTTTGCGCTGGTGCCGCCCTTGCAAGTCCGCGTCATGACCGCTGCGGCGGACGCGCCCAACCTGGCGTCGTCGGTCAATATAGGTGCATTCAATCTCGGTAACGCGATTGGCGCGGCGCTGGGCGGCGGCGTGATCGCGGCGGGCCTTGGCTTTCCGGCCGTGGCACTGGCGGGAGCGGCAACTTCGTTCGTCGGACTGGTTGCCGTTGTCCTGACGGTTCGCAGAACCCCCGCACCAGCAGAACCGCTGTACAGCGCCTGAGGATCTTGAGCCCGCCCCCACCTTGGGGACGGGCTCAGTTCCACGCCGCGTTTAGAAACCGCGGCGCAGGGTAACAAACCACTGCCGCGGCGCGCCGGTCAGCAGGGTCTGCGAATCCCCGCTGTTGGTGAAGCCGTTCGAGCCCACCGTCGAGACGTACTTCTTGTCGGTCAGATTGCTCACCGAGACTTCGAGAGCGACGCCCGAGAGATAGCCATGTCCCTCCGGCACTTTGGCACCAAGCGACGCATCGAGCAGGAAGCGGCCGCCCACCGAAACGTCGTTGGTATAGCTGTAGTAGCGCTTCGACATGTAATTGCCGCCGATGCGGCCGAACAAGATATCGCCGGTATAGGCGAGTTCGGCCGAGGCGATGTGGCGCGGGCTGTCGGGCACGGTCTTGCCCTCGGTATTCACGACGGCGCCGGTCCCGTCGACAACGTCATCCTGATATTCCGAGACGTTGTAGGCGTAGGACGCCGTGGCGCTGAAACCGGCGGGCAGTTGCACCGTTGCCGCAGCTTCGAAGCCGTACGTCTGAACCGAGCCGACGTTGGCCAGAATGCTCGGGCTGCCGACGATGCCGGGACCGGAGCTGATCGCCAGCAGGCGGTTCTTGAAGTCCACGTAGTAGCCCGCGAGCGATCCCTGGAACGGACCTGAGCGGAAGCGCGCGCCGCCTTCGACGGTTTGCGAGGTTTCCGGCTTCAGCGTGCCACTGATTTCGTCGAAACCGGCCTGCGTGGTCGAGAACGGACCCGATGTCACCGCAGAAACGAAGGCGCGCATGTTTTCGGTGTAGCTGGCAAAGAGTTCGGCCTTCGACGATACCCGGTAGACCGCGCCGATTTGCGGCAGGAACATGTCGTTGGCCTTGATCCGGCCCGAGGGATAGCTCGACTGGACGATCGGATTGGCCTTGTTGACAACGTCGATGCCCTTCCAGCCACCGCTGATGGTCAGCGCATCACCCACGTCGATTGTGTCGGACACGTGGTAGACGAACGTGTTGGTCTGGAACTTGTAATCCCACTGCGTAGCGAACGGGTCGGACTGGAATTCCAGCGAATCCCGCGAGCTGCCGTCGAGCGTATTGTCCAGCGCGTAGTAGCGGCGGGCCTGACGGAAATTGTTGCCCTCATACCAGGCGCCCAGCTCCAGCTTGTTGAAGCTGACATCCCAGTTCAGCGTCGCGATCGCGCCAGCGCGCTTGATGTCGTATTCGGTCGTGCGCACCGAAAGCGGCGCGCCGGTCGGGCTCGGCAAATAGGGCGTCCACCAGAGGCCCTGACCATGGTTGTTGTGGTAGTACGATTGCAGCGAGAAACGCAGCGGCCGATCAACCGGGGTCTCGAACTTGACGCTGCCCAGCCAGTCCCGGCGCAGGCCGGCGGCATTGTAGTAGGCATCGTCAACGGTTTCGATCGGCGCAGTGAAGGCGGTGCCGTACATCGGGAAAGGCAGTGCCGTGCCGGCAGCGGCGGCGAGCTGGTTCTGATACACCGCGGCCGTGGAATAGGCCGCCTTCCAGTCGGGCGCGAAATTGTCCCACTTGTAGCCGAGGCGATCGATCATCGCCTTGGACAGATCCTGATAGTCGTTCTCGCGGCGGTCCGAATAGTTCACCCAGGCGGTGAGGCGTCCGGCGCCAAGGTCGCCCACCAGCTTCGCATTGACCTGATCCTGCTTCTGGGCGCCATCACCCTTCCACTTGCCAGCGTCCATGTGGGCATAGGAAACGTAGGCGCGGAACGGGCCCATGTCGCCGGTTTCTCCGCGAATGAAGGCGCGCACGGTATCCTCGCTGCCGTAGGTTGCGCTGGCGACGACATCGAGATCATGGCCCGGATCGCGCGAGTTGAACAGCAGCGTGCCCCCCAGATTGGAGGTGGAGGCCGTGCCCAGCGCACCGGCGCCCTGGCTGACAGTGACGTTGCCGAGGTTTTCGGAGATGATGGCGCGGCTTATGTGGAGCCCGTTATAATTACCGTAGCTCATGTCGCCCAGCGGCACGCCGTCGAGCGTGAAGCCCAACTGGTTCTGGTTGAAGCCGCGCAGCGAGATGCGGGCCGACCATTCATAGCTGCCGAAGGCATCGGCCGACTGGAAGTTGACACCGGGCAATTTGGCGATTGCCTTGAGCGGCGAAGTGCCCGGTGTCAGCAACGCGATATCCTGTGCATTGACAGTCTGCGTTTGGCGGGTTTCGCCGAAACCGAGGACGACAATCTCACCCGTGGAGCCTGTGGCGGCGCCATCTCCGGAAGGATCTGCGGGAGCGTCGGCCGCATTATTGTCCGCCGCAAAGGCAGGCATGGCAACGGCGCAGGCAAGAAACGAGACGCCTGCCGCAAGCAGGCGAGATACGTGAACCGTCTTCATTGAGAGAGAACTCCACCCTGAAACCGACGGGGGAATTCCACCTGTTCGGCGACATACCGATGACAATCCCATGTCATTTTCACGAAAACGGATGGTATTTCATTTTTACAGGATGGGGTTGCATGGGGGCAACACAGGGAAATTTAAAAATATGACTTGAGCAATGCATCAGTACGACAGTGTTGCGTCGACTTTATCTCGTTTCAGTCACATCCCCCTTTCATCGGATGCCAAGGGAACTGCCGAAAATGAACTATTTCGAACACGCGGTCGCCGCCCTGATCCTGCAGGTGATCATCGCGCGTCTCACCGGCAGTTGGTGGACCGGCGCGGCCTTGGCTTCGGGTTACTTCATCGGCCGCGAGATCGCACAGGCGGAGTACCGTTGGATCGAACTCTATGGCCATGGCTTGAGGGCCAACATGCCCTGGTGGGGGCCGCTCGACTTGCGCGTCTGGCCCAAGCTCGATCAGTGGGTCGACTGGATCGGCCCGGTCGCAGCGACCTGTCTTCTCGCGACGTTCGCGGGAAGGCGGCGATCGTAGCGAATGAATAACCGTTTCTCAGCGTTGGAGAGCCTGCACCTTACCGTGGTTCACCAAGTCTCATCCTGATTTTTGGACATTCCGGGCGAGGCACTTCTTTATCGAGATCAAGCAATGCGATAGAGGCTGTTGATGGCTCCCCCCGCCCAACTCCGCCTTGAATCTGCGTGCCGGCCTGGCACCGCGTCATGAGTGCAGCCGGTTTTCGCGGCCCCGCTCGCGGTCTGTTCGTCGCCACGATCCTTGTCGGGAGCTTCCTGCTCTTCCTCGTTCAGCCCATGATCGCCCGCATGGCATTGCCGCGTCTCGGCGGCGCGCCGAACGTCTGGAACAGCGCCATGCTGGTCTATCAGGCGCTGCTCCTGGCGGGATATGCCTATGCCCACTGGCTTGGCAGACTGTCGCTGCGCAGGCAGGCGGCAGTGCACCTTTCGCTGCTGATACTGGCAGGCCTGACGCTGCCGGCCGGGCTGACCGGCATGACGCGGATTGCCGGGCTTCCCGAGGAATTGTGGGTGCCGCTTTTGCTCGGCCTGTCGATCGGCCCGGTATTCTTCGCCGTATCGGCACAGGCGCCGCTGATGCAGCGTTGGTTCGCCGCGGATCCGCGTGCGGGCGAGCCTTGGGCGCTCTATGCGGCCTCGAATCTGGGCAGTTTTGCGGGGCTTCTTGCCTATCCGCTGCTCGCCGAGCCCCTGTTGAGCTTGCGCCAGCAGAGCATTGCATGGACGGCCGGATTCGTGCTGCTGGTCCTGCTCGTCGCGCTCGCCGCCGCGAGCCGATATGCCCTGCCCGATCAGCGCGCCGCGAGTGTCGAGGCGCCTGAAGAGGCGCCGATCGGCTGGCGCACCGTGGTCCTGTGGCTGATGCTCTCCGCCGTGCCCTCGGGGCTGATGCTGTCCACCACAACCCACCTCACGACCGATATCTTCGCGATGCCGCTCCTCTGGGTGATCCCGCTCGGCCTCTATCTGCTGAGCTTCGTCCTCGCCTTTGCCGATCGGCGCGCACCGGCCCATGCGGTGAGCCGGTGCGCGCCCGTCGTCGTGCTCTTCGCGGGCAGCTACGCGATGGTGTCAAACGGGTCGGGCGGACTGTGGATGGCCGGGGCGACTTGCCTCTTGCTGTTCTGCGTGGCGACGGCCCTGCATGCGCGCCTTTACGACTTGCGACCGGGCCCGGCCCATCTCACACGGTTCTATCTCGCGCTTTCGGCGGGCGGCGCGCTGGGCGGATTGTTCACGGCGCTGCTCGCACCGATGGTGTTCGACTGGGCCTGGGAGCACCCCTTGCTGGTGCTGGCCGCCGCGCTGCTGATGCCGCTTGAGCCGCTGCTGCGCTGGAGCGAGAGTGAGAGCATCGATTCCGGCCCCTTGCGCATCGCGCTCGGCCTGTTGCTCGCCTTCGCAGCGTTTCTGGCGTGGCAGTTGGACCAGTATGCGCTGCGCCCCGATGACGTGCTGATCGCAACGATGCTGACGGTGTTTCTGGTGGGCACCGGTCTTATGGTCATGGCGTGGCGCGGCGCGTTCCTTGCCGTGCTGGCCACGGCGATGGTTGCGCAGGGCGGCATCTGGACGATCCGCGCGACGCTCGCGGGAGACCGTACGCGCAGCTATTTCGGCATCTATACCGTGCACGACCGGCAGGACGAGAGGCTCCGCACGCTCGCGCACGGCACCACGCTGCACGGCGAGCAATCGCTCGATCCCGCGCACGCGCATGACGCGCTGACCTATTACGGCCCCGGTTCCGGCGTGTCACTGGCGCTTGCCGCGACCCCAGCGCTTCAGGGGCCGCACGCCCGCGTCGGCGTGGTGGGGCTTGGCACCGGCTCACTCGCCTGTCGATCGCAGCCGGGTCAGCACTGGACCTTCTTCGAGATCGATCCGGTGGTCCTGCGTTTCTCGACCTCCGGCCGCTTCACGTTCCTCCGCGATTGCACGCCTGACGCCCGCGTCGTCATCGGCGATGCTCGGCTGGAACTTGCGAAACTGCCGCCGGCCTCGTTCGACGTGCTGGTGATTGACGCGTTCTCTTCCGACGCGATTCCGATGCATCTGCTGACGCGTGAGGCACTACAGGTCTACCTCAAGGCACTGAGTCCGCGCGGGCTGCTCATGCTTCATATCTCGAATCGCTACATCGATCTGGCCCCGGTGGTCGGCGCCAATGCCCGCGATGCCGGTTTGGCGGCCCTCTCGCGGCTCGACATTCCGGCTGACACCGACCGCTACACGCCGTCGCGCTGGATCGCCCTTTCCCGCGATGGCGCGGTACTGGATGCACTGGCGCGGCACAGACCGGATGCGCCATGGACCGTGCTGAACGAGCACGCGGCGCGGCCATGGACGGATGACCATGCGTCAATCCTCCCCTTCATCCGCTGGGACCGGCTTGGCAGTTTCTGATGGCACATTGTCGCCTGCCGAACACGGCCGGCAGACAACCAGTGCCGCGCAAGCGACGAGCCGCGAAAGCCGCGCCGAATCGCATTGACAGGACTTTGTCCACTAGTATGGTTGAGAATATAGAGCGGTGAGTTTCCCGCCGCCCCGGCCGCAAGATGAAGTGGCCGCGAAGTAGCGATTATCCGGTGCGGGTCGACCTCGACAGCACGCAAGCCGATTACAGAAATCCCGCCGCCAAGGCAGAGCTTTGCGGCCTGACGATACAAATTCAGGCCCACCCGTCTCGCGGCATCCGTTTCACGACAATTGCAAAGAGAGAGGAGATACGGCGCATGGAACAGAACGATTATCACGTCCTGCCGCAGGGCGATCGCTGGACAGTCACTCTCCACGGCGTTGCCCTTGCAGTGTTCGCCGATATGAAGGCGGCGCTGAACCGGGCGATCGACATCGCCCATCAGGCCGGCATGGCCGGTCACGAGGCCAAGGTACTACTCATAGACCCGTTCCGCACCTCCAACGACGCGCCCAAGTGGGTCTTCGGCCGCCACCCTTATCCGCCAACCGCCTGATCCGGGGCCCTTCTCAGAAGGGGCTTTCTCAGAGACGCCGGCGGCGGCGCGAACTTCCGCATTCGTGCCGCCGCCGGTACTGGCCCGCTCTGCCGGGCCATTTGCGCATCAGTGCGAGGCTGCGCCCTCGAAACAGTCCAGCGTAACCCGGTCTCGGCCGTACGACTTGCTCTTGTAAAGCTGCGCGTCGGCTGCTGCGATCCAGTGGTCCGGAGTCATGCCGTCCCGGCAGCGCGCACAAGCGACGCCGATGCTCACCGTTACTTGCGGGCCGATCCGCGAGGTCTTGTGCGGGATGCAAAGGGCATCGACCTGCCGCTTGATTTCCAGCGCCACTTCGCCTGCCGACACCGGGTCTGCGCCCGGCAGCGCGCAGAGGAATTCCTCGCCGCCATAGCGGGCCGCCTTGCCGTTCAGGTCACCACTCAGGTTGCGGATCGCCCGGGTCAGTGCCGAGGCGATCATCATGATGCACCTGTCGCCGGCCTGATGCCCGTAAGTGTCATTGAACTGCTTGAAGAAATCGATGTCGACCATGATGACCGACAGCCATTCGTCGCTCCGTGACAGTCGTCCGCAATCGGCGGCAAGGTCTATTTCAAGGTGGCGGCGATTGTTCAGCCCGGTCAGTGCGTCGGTAACCGCCATTTGCGCAAGCCGGTCGCGCATGCGCTTGAGTTCAACGTGGTTGGCCACACGCGCGCGCAGCAGCGCAGGCTGCACCGGTTTGGTGATGTAATCGATTGCGCCGAGCGACAGCCCGCGCATTTCAGCCTCGGTATCGCCAAGCCCAGTCGTGAAGATCACTGGCACATCGGCCAGCAGGGGATCAGTCTTGAACTTGCGGCAGGCCTCGAACCCGTCGATGCCCGGCATGACCACGTCCAACAAAACCAGGTCCGGCTGCACGGCGCGCGCAACATCCAGCGCATCCTCGCCCGAACTGGCGAAGCACACGTCGTAGTCGTCCTCCAGCGCGGCATTCATGATTTCGATATTTGCGACATCGTCATCGACAATCAGGATCGTCGCCTTGGTCACGGAATATTCCTTATTGCGACAGGATCGGAGGTCACCGGCTGAATGTCAGCACGGTCGTCGATGCGGTCGACAAGTTCCAATGCAGCTACATAGTCAAGCCGCTGCAAGGCATGACAGAGTGGGTGATTCTGCCGTTCGGCTTCCAGCAGGCCTGAGGCCCGCGCGAATTCCTCATAGGCGTCGCGCGCCCGAAGGCTGCGGCGCAGCAGCAATCCGCGCAATTCCGCGAGCGCACGTGCCGCGCGTTCGGGATCGGCAGCGGAAGCTTCGGTGCGGTCTTCGCCGGATTGGCCATCAAGACCCCGTGCGGCGGCAATGGCAGGCTGCAATGCCGCGTCGAGCGCATCAATTTCGGCGGGTACGGACGCGATGTCATCCGCTTCGAACAAGCGTTCAATCTCCGAGGCGCAGGATTGTACCGTATGGAGGCCAAGAGCCCCGGCCACGCTGCGCAGACCGTGGGCGATCCGGCGGGCCTCCCACGGCTCGTCGCGAGAGAGCGCGCTGCGCAAGTTCGTCGGCACGGCACCATAATCGCGGCCGAAACTGACGATCAGGCGGCGCAGCAGCGCGGCCTTGCCGCCGACCCGCTCCAGCGCGGCGGGAAGATCGAATGGCGCGAGTTGCTCCGGCAGTACAGCCTCAGCGTCCGTCCGGCGGGCATCCGCTTCCGGCGCTTTGGCCGGCGCAGCCCCCACAGGCTTGAGCCAGCGGTCGAGCAGCGCCACGAGGGCGGCAGGTGAGACCGGCTTGGCGATATGATCGTCCATTCCAGCCTCGAAGCACTTGCGCTTCTCCTCATCGAAGGCATGCGCGGTCATGGCCAGTATCGGCAGCGTCCCGCGCGGCCATGTCTCGCGGATCCGGCGGGTTGCCTCCAGCCCGTCCATCTCCGGCATTTGCACGTCCATCAGAATGCCCGCGTAGCTGTCGCCCCGCGCACTGATGAGATCGCAGGCCATTCGCCCATTGATCGCCGGATCGACGATGAGCCCGGCCTGGGTGAGCAGTTCGGTCGCGATTTCGAGGTTGATTTCGTTGTCCTCCGCTACCAGCACGCGCTGGCCGCGCAAGTGCGGCTGCACTTGCGCCTGCACAGGAGCTGCCGGAGGCGCGGGCTTCATTGGGGCCGGCTCTTCCCCGGCGAAAAGCAGGGTAATCGTTTCCAGCAGGGCTTGCGGATCGATCGGCTTGGCCAGCACGGCAGAGATGGCGATCCCCTGCGCTTCGGCCAGCGCTTCGTCGACACTATAGGCCGTAAGGATAAGCGTAAGCGGCGGGGGCACTTCCACGCCGCGTTCCTGAAGGATGCGGGCGAGCGTGAGGCCGTCCATTCCCGGCATCTTCCAGTCGATCAGGACAAGATCGAACGGGTCGCCCTTGCCGCACGCGGCCGTGCAGGCAGCCAGGGCTTCCTCGCCGGAAGCGGCCAGGTCGATATTCATACCCCAATGGCCGAATATACCTTCGACGATTTCGCGCGAGGCCGAATTGTCGTCGACCGCCAGCACGCGCAAGTCGCGGATCTGCTCGAAGGATACCACCCTGCTCGCGGGAATCGCACCGGCTTCCGCCACCTCGAACCGGCAAGTGAAGGTGCTGCCCTTGCCCGGTGCGCTGGCGACGGCGATCGAGCCGCCCATCTGTTCGAGGATTTGCTTGCAGATCGCGAGGCCAAGGCCGGTGCCCCCGAAGCGGCGCGTCGTCGAATTGTCCGCCTGCGAGAAGGGCCGGTAGAGTGCGGCCTGTTGCTCGGCGCTCATCCCGATGCCGTCGTCGGCAACGACGAGTTCGAGCATGGCGTGCTTGCCCTCGCGCTCGACCACATAGACGCTGACCTCGACGCGCCCGCCCACCGAGAACTTGACAGCGTTGCTCAGCAGATTGAGCGCAACTTGCGCAATCCGCAGGGGATCGCCGCAGACTGCCTGCGGCACGTCCGGTGCGATGTGCGAGAAAAGGCGCACGCCTTTCGCCTGCGCCTCGAAAGCGACCAACTGGACCTGCTCGGCAATCGTCGCGCGCAAGTCGAAGTCTTGCATTTCCAGCACCAGCTTGCCCGCCTCGTTCTTCGAGAAGTCGAGGATGTCGTTGATCAGCCGCAGCAGCGAGGAGCCCGCGCCCTTGATCTTGTCCACGAAGTCGCGCTGGCGATCGTCGAGGCCGGTAAGGCCGATCAGGTGGCCATAGCCAAGGATTGCGTTCATCGGCGTGCGAATTTCGTGGCTCATGTTCGCAAGGAACATGCTTTTCACACGCGTCGCCTCCTCGGCCTCACGTGTGCGTGCTTCAAGCGCCGCATTCTTCTGGAGGATCTCGCTGCTCATGCGGCCGATACGCTCGAAACTGGCCACCAGCATGCCGTTGAGCCAGATCAGCACCGCTGTCTGGAACGCCACGATTCCGGCATGGAACAGCACGCGCTCTAGCGTTCCTTCCTGCGGGAACACCGCATAGGGCAGCAGGAACAACAGCAGCAGGTGATGCAGCCCGATGGCGAAGGCGGCCACAAGAATGGTCTCGCGATCAAGCCAGGCGATGGTCAGCGCCAGCATCGCGAAGAAGTACATGTGCATGTCCATCTGCCAGGGATGACCCCGCATCAAGAACAGCAGCAAGGCGACCTCGCCCATCAACGCGACGGCGGAAAGGTAGCGTGTGGCCGGTGCGGGCCCGTTCAGTGCCCACATGAGATGGTAGGAGCCCGCAAGCAACACACCGGCCAGCGCGGCGTTGAGAAGCGATTCGCCCTGAATTAGCGCCACCGTGACCAGCAGCGGAACATGGAGCCAGAGCAGGACGACCAGGAAGCGCCCGAACCTGGTGCGAAGCGCGGCGATCTCGTCTGTCATGTCGCGGTACTCGGCTTTTGGGGAGCGGCGCAGCCCAGCGGACCCGGCACCCGCCGGACAAATACGGCGCCCGCACGTTTCAGCGCCCGGCCAAAGCGGGGGTCAGTCGACGCGGCGATGACGATGTTGGAGAAGCCGCCCGGCCGCACCAACCGGCCACCCGAGGCGCGGATCAATCCTGTCGTGTGTCCGAGCGTCCAGCCCGGCGGCGCCACGACGAGATAGCCGTCGCCCTTCTCCGTACTGGCGAGCGAGGCGACGAGCAAACCCGCCACCAGCAGGCAGAGCATGATCATCGCAGGCAACAGATCACGCGCCCGCGCGTGCCGCCGGCTATTTGCGTGGGACTCACCCCCAACCTGATTTCCTTGCGTTTGCAATAGCATGGCACCCATCACCCCCCACAGGTGTGCAAGCTTAGCTAAGTAGCGGTGTTTCAATCGTAAATATAGTGTAGCCGCGACCTAAGCGGTCGGCAGGAAACACTTTTGATTTGCAAGCCCAAACGCGGGCTTGCCGCAGAAGCGCGGGCCGTACAGCGGCGGCTAGTCTTGTCGCAGCCGATTTTATCCACGGCCTATTTGCGCGCCGGCTCGAACGGGCGGATGTCAAAGCTGTGTGCCTGCCGCAAGGCCGGAAACAGCCGGGACCAGATCATCGTGACCGCGATTGCTCCGAAACCGCCCACGATCACCGTGGCGACGGGGCCGATCAGCGCCGCCACGAAACCGGATTCCGCTTCGCCCAGTTCGTTCGATGCGGAAATGAACAGGGATGAGACGGCCCCTACCCTGCCCCGCATATCCTGCGGGGTGGAAAGCTGGATCAGCGATTGGCGCACATAGACCGAGAACATGTCCGCCGCACCCGATACGGTCAGGCACAGCAGGGAGAGCGGCAACCACCGCGAGACCCCGAAGCCGACGATCGCCACGCCGTAAACCGCGACGGCCGCCAGCATCTTGATCCCGACCCCACGGTCGAGCGGCCGCCATGAGAACCAGAACGCCGAGAGCATCGCGCCGAGGGCAGGCGCAGCACGCAAGGTCCCGAGCCCGCTGGGGCCGATCATGAGGATATCATGCGCGAAGACCGGCAGAAGAGCCGTCGCACCGCCCAGCAGCACCGCCATCAGGTCCAGCGAAATGGCGCCGAGGATCAGCGGATGATAGCGAACATAGGCCACGCCCTCGATCATCTGCTGCCATGGATTGAGCGCGGCGTTTCGCTTCGATCGCGGCACCGGCGCGATCGCCATCAGGCAGCCGAGGCAGAGCGTGAAGAGTCCGGCGGCCACCGCATAGGGCAGCACCGGCCCGGCAGCATAAAGAAAGCCGACCGAGGCCGGACCGATGATCGCACCAAGGCGACTGGCGATGGCATTGGTGGCAATCGCTCTCGGCAAGACGTCGGCCGGGACCAGATCTGGCGCAAGGGCGTTGAGTGCGGGGCCTGCAAAGGCTCTGACGATCCCGAACGTTGCCGCCACGGCGAACAGCGCGCCCAGTGTCACCCCGTGACCGGCACTCGCATGGCCGGTGTTGAGCCAGCCAAGCAGTAGCGCGCAGCCGAGCTGAACCACGCTACACAGGCGCGCGATTACGCGCCGGTCGATATGATCGGCGGTCCATCCGGTCACGAGTACCAGCAGAAACAGCGGAATGAACTGTACCAGTCCGACTATGCCGAGCTGGAACGCCGCCTCTTTGATGCTGCGCGTGGCGCGGGCGACTTCGTAGACCTGCCAGCCCAGCACGACGACCATCCCGCCCTGCGCCATGGTCGTGCAAAGCCGCGCCACCCAGAACAGCCGGAAGGCTGGGAATGAGAAGGGATGCCTTGGCTGATTCATGCTCTCTCCGGCCAGAGCGGGTTCGCATCGCCGCTGGCAGCGAATGCCGGGGCTGACAAGCACGGGGGTGCGAAAAGCAATCGCTTGTGGGGGCTTTCTATATCCGAGGCCGGAAAAGCCTGTCGCCCAAAGCCGCGCCATAAAAATAGGCTCACCCCCCTAAGGCTAATGGCCCTTCCGCAACGGAGCTGCCCGTAAAACGCCATAGCGATATGGCTATCGCGAAACTTTGTCCGAACGTGAGCTAATGCAAAGGCCAAAGGCAGATACCGCTGAAATGGCGGGCAACAATCAGGGGAGGGAAAACATGTCGATCAATTTCTGGCGCTGCGCATCGTCCGCAGTAGTGTTGGCAACTGCGATGTTGGCGCAACAGGCGGCGGCTCAGGATGCTGGACAGACGGCGACTCAAGCAGCGTCCCAGACGGCATCCGAACCGACGCCGTCCGGCGAGATCTACGTCACCGCGCAGCGCCGTTCGGAACGCCAGCTTGACGTGCCGATCACGATCACCTCGGTCAGCAGCCAGACGCTGACCGATGCCGGCGTGCGCCAGCTTTCCGATCTGTCGCGGGTCGTCCCTGCGCTGCGGTTCGACAAGTCCGGCGTCTACACTCAGCCCACCATTCGCGGCGTTGGCACGGCAATCACCACTTCGGGCGGCGGTCCCAACGTCGCCACTTACCTTGACGGCTTCTTCCTGCCGAGCGCGGCTTCGACCGACTTCCAGCTGATGAAAGTGCAGTCGGTGCAGGTGCTCAAGGGCCCGCAGGGCACCCTGTTCGGCCGCAACACCACGGGCGGCGCGATTCTCATCACCACTGCCGATCCCAGCGAGAAGCCGGGCGGCGAAATGCGTGTGTCCTATGGCCGCTTCAACACGGTCGAAGTGCAGGGTTACGGCACTTCCGCCATCGCGCCGGGCGTCGCGTTCGATGTCGAGGGCCTCTATCGCCGTGGTGACGGTTTCCAGACCAACATTATCGATAACAACGACAAGATCGGACAGTACAACCGCTGGTCGGTGCGCACCGGCCTGAAGGTCGAGGTTTCTCCCGACGTCAGCTTCCTGCTGCGCTATACCCACTCGCAGTCCGACGATCCCTCGGCGCTGATGCACAACGCCTTCGTCGACGAAGACGGCACGAAGTGGATCTATCAGTACACCCCGACCGGATATTACGCGACCAAACCCAATCAGGTGGCGCTCAATCCCACCGACGGCATCGGCGCGACAACCAACACCGACGCTATCCAGGGCACGATCAAGGCGAACCTCGGTTTCGCGGACCTCACGTCTTATACGCAGTACCGCGATGAGCGGGTCACCAGTGTACAGGACCTTGACGCCACCGCGCTGCCGATCTTCACCATCCGCATCGGTTCCAACAGCAAGACCTTCACGCAGGAACTGCTGCTGAACTCGAAGCCGGGCTCGCGCCTGCAATGGACAACTGGCGCCTATTACTTCAACAACCGCGATACCTGGCCGACTTATGCCAAGCTTGGCACTGCGCCGTTCGTCCGCAACGGCGAGTCCGGCACGCTCACGCAGTCGATCGCGGTCTTCGCCGACGCCACGTACGAGATCACGCCGCAGCTCTTCCTGACAGCGGGCGCGCGCTACAGCCATGACTGGGTGGACGACGCCTACTTCGAACGTGCGCTAACCGCTTCAGTTTATGAAGACGCTAACGGCAATCCCGTGGCCTTCCCGCCCTATTCCGAAGTGCCGCTCTATACCCGCTACGACGTGCCGAAGCTCACTAACAATCGCGTCACGCCCCGCGCCGTGCTGCGCTTCAAACCGAACGACGAATCGAGCATCTATGCCTCGTTCACGCAGGGCTACAAAGCCGGCTTGCTAAACGTCGGCGGCTATTCCTACCGCCCGGTGAAGCCCGAGACGATCAATGCTTACGAACTGGGCTACAAGTACGCCAAGGGCTGGCTGTCGGCCGATCTGTCCGGGTTCTACTACGACTACAAGAACCTCCAGGTATCGAGCTTCCAGGCCGGTACCGCGCGGATCACCAATGCCGCCAGTTCCGAGATCTACGGCCTCGAAGGCCAGGTGAGCGGGCACGTCACTTCGGACTTCACGGTGTCCGCAGGCGTCGCCTGGACCCATGCGCGATACAAGAAGTTCCCCAACGCGCCGTTCTACCAGTTCTGCGATCCCGCAGCAGCGTTCGGCACTACGCCGGTCGCCTGCACGCCTCCTGAGTTCGGGGGCCTCGGAGCGGGTGCACTGGTCGAAACCACCACCGACGCCAGCGGCTTCAAGATGCAGCGCTCGCCGGAGATCACGGCTAACCTCGCGGCGTCCTATGGACTCGATCTGGCTGGCGGAAGGCTCACGCTTTCGGGTAATCTCTACTACACCTCGTCGTTCTATTTCGGCATTGCCCAGCAGTTCAAGCAGGGTGACTACGCCCAGCTTGGCCTGCGCGCCGAATGGAATGATGCTTCCGACAAGTACTCGCTCGCTCTCTTCGGAGAGAACGTGACCGATCACCGCTATCGTTCGGCGGTCAACTACGCATCGCTGGGCATCGGCAGCGTCTGGGCCGCACCGGCGACTTACGGCGTGACTTTCGGCGTGAAGTTCTGAGGATGGATCGGCGGCAGGCTGGAAGGCCCGCCGCCGCTTCCCGTCAGCCTCCGTTCCGGCGAATATCCGCCGGCAATGGATTGACGTGCGGCGGATCAGGAGCGAACCACGCCCCGGCAATGTCCTGCGGTACGTTCGGCTCACCAATGAGCCGCGCGAACATCTGACTCTTATAGCGTGCGATGAACCGCCCCAAACCAGCAGGGATCTAAGTTTATCGATATTTATCACTAGAATGAATTTAGTCCCCGTTTGGTCTCGAATCTCAAGAAATTGGTCTGGGAGCCATATAGGAGCCATGGGCGCGACGAATCGGAGCGTAGTCAGGCGAGTTTGACACTCTATCCCCCGTTCACGTTCGAGCGAATTTACCCTAAATCTGGACGGACAATTTCTCCGATTTCGTCAACCTTCAGTCAATCTGCCCAGCATTCGGCCTCGGGCAACCGCCGCTCGATCACATGCGGTTTTCATGGCTGGAGCTTCCACCTCGAGGGGCGCAACACCTTCGTCTTAGTGCCTGATCGAAAACTAAGTTGAGTGGTATCAGCAGGTTAGCTTGACGACTGAACCCGTCGTTGATTCAGGGGGTTTCGCCAAAAACTACCGTGGATTCAACGATGTAGACCGACACCACTCGCGCCCTACATGCGCGAAGCGGGCTAGCTTTGCCAAGCGATATGACCGATGCCGAGTGGGCGGTTCTAGAGCCGCTGCTTCCTCCCGCATCGCATGTCGGACGGCCTCGCAAGTGGCCGATCCGGCGGATTGTCGAGGCGATCCTGTATCTGCTGCATGGCGGCCTGCCATGGCGGATGTTGCCGCCGTGCTATCCTCCGGTTTCGACTGTGCGGCACTGGTTTTACCTCTGGCGCGAGAACGGCCTGTGGCTGACGATCAACCGCACCTTGCTGATGGTGGCGCGCGAGGCGCAGGGCCGCGAGGCGTCGCCCAGCGCTGGCGTGATCGACAGCCAGAGCACGAAAACCACGCAAAGCGGCGGGCCACGGGGGTATGACGCCGGCAAGAAGGTCAACGGGCGCAAGCGGCACATCCTGACCAACACCGAAGGCAATCTCGTCCACGCCGTGATCCACACCGCCGACATCCAGGATCGCGTTGGCGCGCCGCTGGTGCTCGCCGAAATCGTCGGCCGCTTCCCTTGGCTACGCCATGTGTTCGCTGATGGAGGCTATGCCGGAACCAAGCTCAAGGACGCACTGCGCCGCATCGGCAAGTGGACCATTGCGATCGTCAAGCGATCCGACACCGCCAAGGGCTTCGAGGTGCTGCCTCGGCGATGGGTCGTCGAACGGACCCTCGCATGGATCAGCCGAAACCGCCGGCTCGCAAAAGACTGCGAGCAGACCATCGCGTCTGCAACCGCATGGCTCTTTATCGCGTCGATCCAGCTCTTTACCCGCCGCATCGCAAGATCATGAAATTATGCCGGATAATTTTGAATCAGATACTAAGGTGCCGGCCCAGGATGGCGACAATTGGATCACGAACTGCTCACTCTTGCAATGTTGCCCTAAACGCCTGAAGTAAAAATGATCACGCTGACTACAGCAGCAAACACCAAAAGCGCTAGTCATCTGGAACTGAAGTAAGGCACATTGTATGCTGTGTTGGTAGATGGGGAGAGCGGCATGGCAAATGCAAGTGGTCGACCAACAACACCTCTGGTTTTGGAGGCCGAGGAGCGGGAGTATCTGGAGCGGCAAGTCCGCCGGCACCGGATAGCCCGCTCGATGTCTGAACGATGCCGGATCATTCTACGCTGCGCTGACGGCCTCCCAAGCAAGGTCGTTGCTGCCGAGCTGGGCGTGCACGAACACACGGTCGGGAAATGGCGGCGGCGCTTCCTGAAGGATCGTATCGAAGGGCTGCTGGACGAGGCCCGACCTGGGAGGCCACGGACGATCGACGACGATCAGGTTGCCGCCGTGATCGAGCGCACGCTGCGCTCGACGCCCGCCGATGCAACGCACTGGTCGATCCGCTCAATGGCCGGTGCGACCGGCTTCTCCCATACCACCATCCGGCGCATCTGGACGGCCTTCGGCTTGCAGCCGCACCGCTCGGAGACCTTCAAGCTCTCGAGCGATCCGCTTTTCGTCGACAAGGTCCGCGATATCGTTGGCCTCTATTTGTCGCCACCCAACCGCGCACTCGTTCTTAGCGTCGACGAGAAGTCTCAGATCCAGGCGCTTGACCGCGAGCAGCCGGTCCTGCCGATGATGCCCGGTGTGCCGGAGCGCCGCACCCACAGCTACGTCCGCCACGGCACGACCACGTTGTTCGCCGCGCTCGACATCGCGTCAGGCTTCGTGATCGGCAAATGCTACAAGCGCCACCGGGCGACCGAATTTCTCGACTTCCTCAAGCAGATCGACGCGCGGGTGCCTCCCGATCTCGACATCCATATCGTCATGGATAACTACGCGACTCACAAAACCGCGTCGGTCCGAGCATGGCTCGCTCGTCGGCCACACTACCACGTCCATTTCACGCCGACCTCGGCGTCGTGGATCAACCAGGTCGAGCGCTGGTTCGCCGAACTGACACGCAAGCAGCTGCGCCGCGGCGTACACACCTCGACCAGCCAGCTCGAGCAGGACATCCTGCTCCTTCATCGAGCGACACAACGAAAACCCGAAACCATATCGATGGACCAAATCTGCCGATGAGATACTCGCATCGGTCAAGCGCTTCTGCCAGGCCACCGAACGAACGTTATGTGGCGAATTTTAGATTCACATGACTAGTACGAAGCCCAGTGTTTTGGGCGAGAGCTGCCGGTCCGTTGCGGTCGGTAAACCAGCTTGTTCGGTAGAACGCCCGTCGGGCGTTCTCGACTGATTTGGGACGCTCCAGTGGCCGGTGGGCGATAGCATATCCGGACCGCTTACCTGACTTACAAGCGCAAGCCTTTCAAACGCGACCGCCATCCTTTGATCGTCGATATATTTGCAGATCGCTTGGGTTTCCAGATCATCGTTGGCGGATATGGGCAGTCGTTCGAGCAAACGGCCGATCTGGGCATCCAGGTCATGCAGCCGGTCGATCGCTTCCAGCACGCAGCGCCTGTCGTCCTTTCTCAGCGCAAGCTGAAGCCGCGTGAGCGATAGACTGTTGGCTCGGCAGATCTGCAGTCCGAGATGAACATCCTTATGGAGAACGGCCTCATCAGTCAGGGGAATATCGTGATCTCGGCGCTCCGGTGAACAGGTGCTCATAGTCATCTCCGCTTTTCCATGCTCCCGCTGAAACGGATAGGCATCTTTGGAGAGACGGGAAGCGGTCTGAGATTGACTGACCGCTCCTCAGGCCAAGTCGGTGTCAATGCCGAAGCGCTACTCGAAGGACGATGATCAGGCGGATTGCAATTGGTGGATGGCAAGAAGTCGGCCTCGGCGGAAACAGGACCTCTCGACCATCGCCGACAGAGCAGACGTCGGCGGCTCCGCGACTGATTCTCGAAGCCTGCCGTCGATCCGTCACGCTTGCGAGCGAAGCTCTGCTTGCTTAGCCGCCGGCTACGACTAAGCGGTGTGTATGACTGCTTCCGACCTCGAACTTCTGCTCATTGCCCGTCTCATGCGGGAGAGAGGCGGCACGTCCCAGACATGGCGGCGGGCGCTTGGCAAGCTCATCGTGCGCGATATGGCGACGCATGCCCATTGCAATTGGGATGTCAGGCTTGGTGGCACCGATGCGCAGCGCGCTGCAATCGAGCGATTGCTTGACGATGTTCGGCTTGAACATTCGATCGTGACCGCCGATTGAGCACCTAACGGGTTTTAGCCGCCGACATAACGGACATAGACGGGGCAAGCGCCCTCCCCGAAACTTGCCCTACATTAATGCGGCCGTTCATGGGGAGTTCTGGCCGTTTGCCGTCCGCCCGCTTCTGGAAATTGAGCGAGTTGCCCTTAGCCTTCAGCTCTCTGTGAATCCAAAGCGTCAATCCCGCGGAATTCGTAGGTCAGCGGTTACGGACTCCCAGATCGAAAATCGCTGCGGATTTCGCTCGATCCGGCGCCGCGACGAACAGCGTGCGAAGTTCCGGGACAAACAGACCGGTACGGGCGCCATTGCTGGTATTGACCCGGGCCGCGAGCTTATCGCTCCGAACCAGATCGACATGGCCAGACCCGCAAACGTCAATCACCCGATCCACATCGAGAAAGAGATCGTCAGAGCCTCCCCAAATCAGCTGGCTTGCGAGCACTTTCCCGGTTGTCGTGTCGAGCCGCACCAAACCGGCCGGAAGACGATAGGCAATCGTTGCCGTTCTTCCCGCCGGATCGAGGGCCATCGGGAAATTCAACCTGTGCGCGCCGGTCGGCCACCGCGCCTCGACCTTTCCTCCATCGCGGTCGATCCTCAGGATCGCTCCGTCATCCGGCACATTCACGAACGCCTTGTTACCAGAGAGGCTGAAGCCTTCGGGATGTCCTTTGAAGGTCATGCGGTTCAGGATTCTGTGCGTGCGTGGATCAATTGTTGCCAAGCCGCCCGAACCGTAACCGACAACGACCTGACCACTACGACGATCAACCCTCACATTGTCGGCGTCGTCGCCCAGTTGGAGCGATGCAATCTCATTTCCTTTGGCGCCATAAAAGTGGACCGATCCATCGCGCTTCACGCACAAAAGCGCGAGGACGGTGCAAAAGGCCGTGAAGGTATGGCGTGCAGAAATAACCGGACAGATCATCCTTGGCGGGGACTGGATGAAGAGCCTCGCCATATCACCACCCGCCGCGGCGGATAGCGCATCTCGCAGCCGCTAAGCTCGGTAACAATCTTCGGTGTGGCAACACGAGGGGTCAAATCTGCGGTTCGCTTGACAAATCGATAATATCCACCGTGCGATTGGCAACTTCAGCAACGAACAGACGCTGACCGGGAAGATCGATCGCAAGGTGATCAATCCTACCCTTGGTCTCGGGTAACGGGATCACCTTCCGAAGAACGAGCGGGACCGTTGCTCGGTTGCCTTGAAGGACGGCGGCGACCCAGTGCATGCGCCGGGAGTCAACATCACTACGGCCGCCCCCAATACCAAGATATTGCGTGTGGCCGTCAAATTCCGCGTGACAACAGGAAGAGCCGGGTAAGGCCGACCAGCGAGCACAACCCCAGGATGGCAAATGTGCTGAACTTGAACCGGGTGATGGCGATCAGCGCCACTATAGAAAGCCCCAGAGCGAAACAGTCGACAGTCGCGAGATCGGGCACCGGCAGCGTCAGGATGCCAAGGCGGTGCTCGCTGACATCGGCAAACCAGTAGTGAAGTGCAAACCACAGCGCGAGGTTCAGGATTACACCGACCACTGCCGCCGTGATCGCCGAAAGCGCGGCAGCAAGCGCATGGTTAGTCCGCATGCGTTCGATGAATGGCGCGCCTACGAAGATCCAGAGGAAGCAGGGGGCGAACGTGACCCAGGTGGTCAGCAGACCGCCCAGCGTTCCGGCGAGAAGTGGCGACAGCATGCCAGGGTGGCGATAGGTCGCCAGGAAGCCGACGTATTGGGTGACCATGATCAGCGGACCCGGCGTACTTTCCGCTAGGCCGAGACCATCGAGCATCTCAGGCGGCGTAAGCCAGTGATAATGATCGACCGCAGCCTGCCCGACCCAGGCCAGCACGGCGTAAGCGCCGCCGAAAGTCAGCATCGCCATCTTGGAGAAGAAGGTGCCCACTTCTGCGAATGCACTGTCCGCCGGAGCAAAGGTGATTACGGCCAGTAGCGGCAAGAACCAGGCGACCATAAGAATTGCGGACACTCCGGCAATGGCTCCTAACCCGGTGCTGGCGTGATCGGGGATCTCTACGCCAAGCGCGCTGTCCTCGTCCCGCAGCGATCCTGGTTTGGCGTGGCCATCACCGCCGCGCTGAAATGCTTTAACGCCTAGACGGCTAGCGCTCCAGCCAACCAAGCCGGCCGCAAGAATGACGATCGGGAACGGCACTTTGAAGAAGAACAGCAACGCAAAAGATGTGCCGGCTATGAACCAACGCGTTCGATTATCAAGGGCGCGTGAGCCGATCCGCAGCACGGCCTGAAAGACAATGGCGACCACAGCCGCCTTAAGCCCGAAAAACAGCGCGGCGACGGGTGCGACGCGTCCGAGTAGGACGTAAATCCAGGACAGCGCCATGATCGACAACGCTCCGGGCAGCACGAAAAGTATCCCCGCAACCAGTCCACCTTTCACCTTGTGAAGGAGCCAACCGATGTAGATGGCCAGTTGCTGGGCCTCGGGACCGGGCAGCAGCATGCAGAAGTTGAGCGCGTGGAGGAAACGCTCCTCGCCGATCCACTTCTTCTCGTCGATCAGGATCCGGTGCATGACGGCGATCTGGCCTGCGGGTCCGCCGAAGCTAAGACAGGCGATCCGGGCCCATACGCGGACTGCTTCACCGAATGGGATGCCGTGCGGCGCTTCGGAGGTTCGGTTCGTCTCTTGGGTTGCCAGAGCGAAGGTCATGGTGCGGATGCCTCCACCTTGTCCAGCGCGCTGCGTAGCGTCCTGGCGAGCTTGAGCGCATCGTCGTTGGCCCAGAAATGCATGAAGAAAAGACGAGGGCCACTTTTAAGCAAGTGATTGTGTAGAGACGGGACCTTGATCCCGCCCGCCTGAAGCGTGCGGATTACGGGATTGACCTCACCGGCGGTCAGCATGAAATCGCCGTTTATGGCCGCCTTCCCGCCGCCCATGGGCCGAAATTTGATCGCGAATGCCGATCCCATCGGGTTCGGAAGCATTATCCCATAAGCTTTCGGCGCTGCCTTTCGCGCGATCTCGAACAGATAGACCCCGCCGGTTGGATTGCCCTTGGCCCGCATGATCGCGTCGATACCGGCAGTATCGAGGTCGAGCAAAAACATGGAAGCGGCATACGTCGATGCCGTGAACGGCGTTTTGCTGAGCCGAAGTGCTGCCTGGATAGCTGCTGCGAGCTTCACTGGATCGCCGTGCCCCTCGAAGTGCATATACATCGTCGCCAGGCGCGAACGCAGCAGATGATTGCGAAGCGCGCTGACCTTAATCCCTTTGGCCTCCAGCGAGCGCATCACCGGAATAACTTCATCGTGGGAAAGCACGAGGTCGCCCATGACCATCGACAGATCATCCTTCTCATGAAAGGCAACCCATGAACACAGCACCGAGCCTGGTTTAATCGCAATGCCATCGTCCATGATGTGCAGGTCGGGGCGGGGAAATTCGACATGATAGACGCCGTCTGCCTGTAGGGCGCCCGGTTTGCCCAGCGCCAATCCGACAGCTTTCCAGTCAGGCGCTGCAACCGCCGGCGATTCTATCGCCTGTGCAAGGCGGGCCAACCCAATGCGAAAACGCGAAGTGCTCACCGGATACCTCCATCGCCAGGATCGGAAAGAGGGCTAAAACTGCGACTCGGCGGGTTCAAGCTTTCCGGCAGATGCAGGCCAAGATATGATCGTATCATGACCGATACACAGCCCTGGCTCGTTCTGGCGATGCAACTCCCGTCACAGCCCGCCTACACGCGGGTCAAGATTTGGCGCCGCCTGCGCGAGGCCGGCGCAGTGTCGC
This sequence comes from Novosphingobium sp. BL-S-32, assembly GCF_056857055.1. Taxonomy (NCBI): domain Bacteria; kingdom Pseudomonadati; phylum Pseudomonadota; class Alphaproteobacteria; order Sphingomonadales; family Sphingomonadaceae; genus Novosphingobium; species Novosphingobium sp. BL-S-32. Next base: position 1,301,970 of record NZ_CM166477.1, read on the forward strand.
TGGCGAGCGGCGCCCACCTTATGCCCGACGAGCCGGCGCACCGCGACATTTTCAAGCTCGCTCTTCAAGACGCCGTCGCCGGGGGCGGACAGGCGTCGATCATATCCGGTGCGATCCTTGAGGGAAGCGAGGATCCGGCGGAACTCTTCCGGACCGCAAGATCGGCAGATTTCGAAAGCTGGGCCGCCGAGGTCAAGCTGCTTCTGGCTGGCGACGTCAAGGCGTCATCGGTGGCTAGGATGCGCCGGAGATTGGATGCCATAACCGCCATCGAATTCGTGACGACGGGTTGGCGAGATCGCGCGGAAGAGATCATGCGCTCTCTTGTCGAGGCGACCCTGCGTCATCCTGATGTCGGCCGCGCGGCTCCAGGTGAAGCCTATCGCGTCAAGGAACTGCATGGCCGCACGTGGGTAACTCGTCGAGGCCTGGGCATTGACAGGATTGCATCGGCCTGGCTGATCCGCCGCTTCATCGACCCACGGCCGCACTTCCGCTTCGTAGATCCCGCCCGTTACGTACATCAGCGTCGGGAACTCCGGTTCGACATCGTCGACGGCGAATTCACGCACGAGGGCGACAATTGCTCTTTCGAAACCTTGCTGAAGCGTAGCGGGATAAGCGTTGATCCCGGCCTTTGCGAGATCGCCGTGATCATCCACCAGCTCGATATCGAGGATGGCAAGTACGATCATCCAGGCGCAGCGGCGCTTTCTGATGCGATTGTTCGCATCTGCAGGCTGCACGAAGACGACGAGGACCGACTTGCCGCAGGCTCGGCGTTGCTGGACGAGATGTATGACGGCTCTAAGTTGAGGCTGCCGGTTTAGACCGCCTCGGCGTTGAGCTTGCTTGCCATTTTACGTTTCGCCTTGGCCGCGGCTGCCGGTTTGGGAACTTTGGCGACCTGCGGTACGGCGCCCTCAAGCTTGCGCGCCTTCAAGAGGGTGGCCTTCATCGGCGCGGCCTTCGAGGAGGAGGCTGATGAGGAGGACCCAGTTGAAGCGGCCGCAACTGCCTTCTTTTTGAGGTCTTTTTTCCTCCCGAGGCCGATCCGTAATGCCGGTTCCACACGATTTTTAGCATAATTTGCCGAAATCATGGGATAATCAGGCTGTAGTTTCCACCGAGCGCGGTACTCTTCCGCGGACAGATCATGCTGGCTGCGGAGATGCCGTTTCAGCGTTTTCTACCTGGCTCCACATTCAAGACAGGTGATCGCGTCAGGTTTGAGGGAGGCGCGGATCGAAACCGCAGGGGTGAGTTCCGGCTCCGCAGGTCCCGGCTCCTTCCCGAGCAAAGAGAGTGAACCGTAGATTGACCCTATAAGTCCAGGAGGTTCATCGGCCGAAACAGCATTGTTGCCGATGTGCGCAGAAACGATGATCGAAGTCAGATCGAGAAGTCTGTCTTGCATCAGTTTAAATTATCCCTGGGTTACCCGTCGGAATGTATGCGTGTTCCTTCACTCATATGTAAAGCGACTAATATCAAACTATTCGCTCGGCCGGCCCCAGAGGATGCGGACAAAAAGCGGGAGCGCGCCGTTTATTCAGTGATGAGGGTTGCCCGCTCTCAACTGGGCTTTCGCACTGCCAGCTCGCCGGGATACATGGAAGGCGGTAGCCAGGGGTTGGTGGAGTGCCAGGTGAGGACCCACTCGCTTGGCAGGTTACCCCACATGTTGAGCTGGCCGAGCGCGTCGAACACACCGAGGTACTGCGCATACTTGCCGGTTCCCTGCGTCCTGCGGATCGGACATCCCAGAGTGACGATCTCGAGGTCTTTCGTCTTTTCGCCGTCGAGCGAGGCGACCGCATTGCCGATCTGAAGCGCGCCCTTGCTGTGTCCGACAAGCAGCCTGAACGGACTCACCCGGTCACGGATCAGGGCATGGAGGACGTCCGACGAGCCTGAGCCATGGCGGAAGACCGGGGCGCCGTTGAGGGTCCTGGCATCGGACACCGAGCCTGCGAGCATGCGGCCGATCCTGGCGTTCTCAGGCGCGACATTGGCGATCGCCGTCTGGACCGTGGTCTTTGTACCGAGCCAGTCATGCATCCCGAAACCGAACCAGCCGCCGAGCCCCTGAAGGACCATGTCGGCAAGGCCGTATCCCGGCACAATGGCAAGCACCGGTGCGCCGAGCGCCTTCGAGACGTTCCAGCCCATCGCCGCACTTCCGAGTGCGGAACTGCCGACACCGGTAATGGTCACGACGTCGACCTTGCGGGTTTCGGGATGCGGGGATTCCAGGAAGGCTTCGACGCTGTCGAAACGGTGGACGTATGGCCGCGTTCTCGTGTCGATCAGCAGCAGGCATCCTTCGGGATTGCCGAGCGCGCCGAGATCGAGGATTCGCGATGGGATCTTCTCGTTGCTCGTCGGCGACGTCTCGACAACCACATCCTCGGCGTGGAGATCGGAGAGCAGGGCGGGCACATCGTAGAAGACCGCATCGAGCATCGTGTTGAAGTAGCGGCACATGACGATCGCCGGTTTCACGAATGCGGGCGGTATCTCGAATGAACGAAGCGACGGTTCATCTGTCTGGGTAGATGAATTGCTTGCCATGATGATACCCCTTTTTTACGGGGCAATGATCCGGAAAATTACTACGATTCGCAATGTATATTGATCGAAGCATTCAATCTATAATCTAAGGTTTTGGCGCTTTGTGATTTTATATTTGTATGTCGATTTAATTTATCGCTTCTAATCCCGAGAGGGAATAAGCAAAAGACTTGGAGATCAGCACTATACTGAAATGTACTAGATTGCAGTCCGGCTGCGCGGGACAGACAGGTTTATGAAGTTCGCTCAAAGCGCCTTTGGCGGGGGAGAACGAGGCTCGGGCTTCGCCTTTGCCTTGGCCCGCACCGCTATGCGGCTCTTCGTCTTGCGCTGGGCTACCTCGTTGGGAACCTCGTCTCCGCCGCTGGCGAAGTAGAATTCCCATGCCTCGAAGCTGGCCGCAAACTCCTGTTCGAGTTTCCGGCGGCCGCCACGAAATAGCCTGAAGGTGTAAACCTCCTGTAAACCGCACCCCCAAGGGGGAGTCTAAGTCATTGGCAAAGTTGGGCCGGGAGATAGGATGCGAACCTGTGACATCTTACTCCCAAAGCAAGCGCGCTAAAGCTTGAACGAACGTCCACTCCAGCCAAATGCCGTCCGGAAGCGGACTGACCGGATCGTGCCACTTTTCCGACAAGGAGTGCTCCGCGCGCAGCTGAAAAATATTTTCGCTTTCGGGAAGTCAGACAACGGCCCTGAGCGGCAACGATGGGTCGATTTTGTTGGGAACAACTTCCGGCCGGCGCGGCCTTGGCCTAGTTGCCTCGCCCATCAGTTCCGGGCCGCTGCCTCCGTTTGCACGGCGATGAAGCGCGCTAGTGGAATTTCTGTCAGGGGTCGTTCCGAAGCCATCGCATGAGCGACAAGTGCCATTTCGATCCAGTCCGAACCGTGGTCGTCACCTCGCTGCGCGAATGCATTCCAAGCGAGGACGCTGGCCCAATAGGCCCGCTTTGGTTCCAGCACGTTCTCGATAATCGCGGCGATCCGGTCTTCGATCTTGCGCTTACCTTTGATCGTTGCGGCAACGTCGTCGCCATTCTCAAACCAGGAATCTAGCTGAGGGTTGGTCGCCAGCCACCGGCCGGAGGCGCGCACTGCCCTCTCCACCGCCTTGGCATCGATTGCTGCAGCGCCGGCGCCCGTGAGCATCGAGGAAACTAGATCGTCCACCGAGACAGGCTTGGGCGCTACATCCGAGAGCCCGATCAGGTTGATTGCCTGAACGAGGCCAAACGGGGGGGCAGAGCCAAGCGGCCCATCAGCTAAGGCGCTGCTCAAGAGTATGGACGTGTCTTCGGCTGTCGTTTCATGGACCGACATCTCGGACGCAATATGGTCAAGCATGTCGTCGATCTCGGGCCTGCTTAGCGAGCTTGCCACCCAGGCATCCCGCACACCATGACCCTGCTTGATCAGAATTGATACTAGCGCATTCTTTCGGCCCTGCTTGATCGATGCGAATATGCTTTGGGCTCCCGCCCCATCGCGCTCAGATATCAGAAGTTCCCTGACCTGAATTGAGGGGCGTTTCTCTGACAACGAGCCGACAGTTCGCGCGGCTCTGATGATCGCGTCGATCGCACGGCGTCGATCTTCCGACACCCAGTTGCGGATCAGCATGAGATTCGTGACTGACGCCGCTGATACAAGCCCTCGATTGGCGGCTTCCTCTATCATGGAAGCCAACGGCTTAGCGATCGCATGTTCTGTAAGAAGCCAACCGATAGCAGCCTCACGAAGACTGGAATCGTCCGCGAGAATGAGTCCTTCCAACAAGCTGAGTTGCAGCTCGGCAGGCATGGCTGCCGTCAATTCGGCGAATTGGCTCTGAATTAGGAACGGGTCGCCCTCACAGGCTTTCACCAAGTCCTTCAACATCTCGTCAACATCGGCCATCGGGAGATTCTGATGGCCAGCTCCGGTCTGGACCATCGCTTGATCCATTGCGCTGCGTATATCCTCTCCCACCTCGATCCCAGCCCGTGAAAACGCCGAGACAAGGGTCATGGCTGCCGTCGGCATGAGCTTGCCAGTACGCATCTGCTGAGCGATCGTGGCTCGGACATTTTCCATGGCGGTGGTCGCATGGCCGTTGCCGGCTTCACTTCTCTGGCGTAGCTGTTCGAGAGCTTGGCCGAGCATGAAAGAATACGCGTGATGCATCATTGCATCGGGCCGCTTCTTACGCCCTTCGGCACCAGTGAGGTCGACGACCAGCAATAACGCTTCGGGTTGCTCCGCTAGCATATCTCCGACGCTGTGAGCCCCGAGCGAGAATTCGCCCGAGCGGATATCATCCCGAACCATGCGTGCAATCTGTTGGATGGCGGCACGTGGCGTCACGATTGATGTTCCTTTCTCAGAAGGCGATTGCTTGACCATTACAACTAGCGCCGGCGCGGCGACAATCCCATAGTGCTGCCGTAAGAAATTATAGCGCTCGATCCGCAGGCTGCCTCGGCAAAGGCGGACAGCCGTTCAGCGGCCAGAATGGGCCTTGAGAAAGATCCGCACATGATTACCGACATCCTCGATGGAGCGCCCCGAAGCGGCCAGCCAGCTGAGGCCTGCCTCGGGCATCCAAAATGAGTAAACAGACGGGCCACACTTGGTTACAGGAAATGAGCAGTTGAACAGCCGGAATGGGTCGTTCTAGCGTAACACCCGGTTTACGGCCGCCAACGCCTGATCTGGACTTGCTACTAACGCGATACGCGGAACCGGAGTCGCACTGGCGATGATGTTCAGTACCGTCTCAAGGAGTTCCATATTCTTGGGAGGTCGGGTTACGCCGCCGCCGATCGTCACGCAATCCACCGCATCACGGGCAAAGCCCTCTGCAAGCGCGTCCAGCTTGGCCGCATCTGCCGAGACGAAGACCACGGTTGCCTCATGGCCTGCTGCCTTCAACTGATCGAGGCTAAGAGTAATAGCCGCGAGAATTTTATCTGCATCCAGGCCAGGTGGGAGAGCCGGATCCGAAAAGTCGACTTCATCGGGGTGGATGCCGATCATCATCACATTCGCCACGGTCTTTTCCCTTATAGCTTCATGATCAGGATTTTGATAAGCTCATAATGACACTCATCATGACTGCGTGTTAAGCCCAGATTAAAGTCGCGAAATGAATGAAGGACAGCTCTAAGCATTTCGCTTTCGATAGGAGCCGTTCCGGAATGTCCGACTTTGCGGCCGTTTCGAGATTCGGATCGGACGACGTGAATCCGCGTCGCTTTCAGCTGAATTGAATCTGCGTACGCGATCGTCTGGTTCGACTTCGTTCCTGACAAAAAAGCGGATTTTCCAGTTGATTGCGCGAGGCACTAGCCAAACAAGCCATGCAAGAACCAATCCTGCCCGCCTGTAGCGGCGTCCATGCCATCACCCTGCCGGAAGACCCAGTAGCGCGCGCCCGTTTCGTCCTCGACTAGAAAATAGTCGCGAACGCTGAGCCACTCCGCCTCGCTCAAATGCCATTCGCCATAGATGCGCTCGGGCCCGTCTGCCCGTTTCACGCGCCGGCGCACGCCTCGCCATACGAAATGAACCGGCGGGTGATCGGGCAAAAGCGCCATCGTCTCGATCAATTCCGGCCTTGCGAACAACCGTGCCGGACGCGGCCAACGCTCCGGCCAGCGCAGGAGCGTAGGATCCGCCATCGGTGCGATGCGCTCCGTAGAGCGCTCAGGCATATGGCTCTCGCGCGCCGCCACGCGAAACAACCTTTTCTCGCCCACTCGATTACCGAGAATATCGACGAGCGCGGACACGTCGGGAACGGGCTTGTCGCCAAGGCTCGACATGGTCCGAAGGCCTAGAGGCTCAATCGCTGGTGCCGCCAGTACCATCCGTTCGATGCCGAAGCCAGGATCGACGGCCTCAATCCTATCGCACAGCAAACGGGCGATCTGCTTCTTGTCGCGGCTTGCCTTGGCGAGCCCACCGCGGATCGCCTCTACGGCGTTATCCACGCGGTGGAAACGAAGATCGAGCCGGCGCGCCCCGAAGCCCGCCTCGTCCAGTAATTGGCATACCGGAGGGAATGCGTACCGTAATCCTCGCTCGGTAAGCCAATTCCAGTGACCCATTCGTCAACCAGGTGGGCATATTGCCGCGCGCTGATGTGGGTCGCGTGGTCTGTGCGACTTGGGAAGATGAAATCTTCGAGCGATCCACCTCGCAACTCAAGCCATTTCAGAAGGCTGGCACGAGCATCGTCCATCAACTCGAACTGGACTGGCCTTCCGGTCTTTTGCTGAACCACTGTTGCCCGTGTCCGAATTTTCCGGTCACAAACGATGTCGCGATCATCATCTTCACCAGGTCGCAGCCGCGCAGTTTGCTGTCGATGGCAAGATCGAATAGGGCCCGATCCCGGATGCGTCGATGTTGGTCGAGAAAGAAGCGGACGGCCCAGATCTGACGGGGCCTGAACGCGCACTTCGCGGCCACTTTTCGCCCGACGTTCCATGAAACCCGCTCATGCGCGGCGGGATCGAATTCTGATAATCCCATGACACGTCTCCAATGGCCATGATGGCCATAGGTAGAACGCGTCAGAACGGGTTGTCCCGCTTTGGTCACTCAGTGAGTGATGGCTGGATGAGGCAAAAATCACAGGCTTTTACCTCAAAAAATGATATTCAGTGAGTTATAAAAAGGCTATTTATGGCTCATGAAGTGGAATTGGCAGCAGCCAGACTGGCCTGAATTTCGTTGGGATAGCGCCTCTTTGGCGACGTCTGAAGCCAGATTCCTGCAGCAGTCCGGGATACTCATCGGTTCGGTCAAACACCTTGCCGACGATGACCGCGCCGCCGTCACCATCGATATCATGACCGGCGAAGCGCTCAAGACGTCCGAGATCGAAGGCGAGTTGCTCAACCGCGACAGCGTGCAAAGCTCGCTTCGCCGCCAGTTCGGTCTTGAAGTCGGAGACCGTCGCATCCCGCCGGCCGAGCGCGGCATCGCTGAAATGATGATCGCCCTCTATCGCGACTTTGCCGAACCGCTCGCGGATGAGACCCTGTTCGCCTGGCACCGCATGGTGGTCAGTGGGCGACACGACATCGAGGCTGTCGGCAATTACCGCGAACACGCAGACGCTATGCAGGTCGTCTCAGGTTTCAGCCACAAGCCGAAGGTGCATTTCGAGGCCCCGCCCTCGCAGGACGTGCCACTGGAAATGCAGAGTTTCCTTGCGTGGTTCGCCGCCACGTCTCCCGAGGGGACAAGACCGTTGCCGGGGTTGACCCGGGCCGGGATCGCTCACTTCTATTTCGTGTCGATCCATCCCTTCGAGGATGGCAACGGGCGCGTGGCTCGTGCGCTAGCCGAGAAAGTGCTGTCACAGGCAATCGGCCAGCCCAGCCTGATAGCCCTTTCACATGTCATCCAGCGCAAGAGGGCCGCCTATTACGATGCGCTGGAAGCGGCTAACAAGAAAAACGAAATCACCGCCTGGCTGACCTATTTTGCCGAAACCGTGCTGGACGCCCAGACGCACAGTCTTGCCCTGATCGACTTTCTCATCACCAAGACGCAATTTTACGACCGCTTCCGGGACCGGCTGAACGAGCGGCAAGCGCGCACCATTGCTCGGATGTTCCGCGAAGGGTTGGACGGCTTCATCGGGGGGCTGAGCGCGGCCAATTACATCACCATTACCGGTACCTCTCGTGCAACTGCAACCCGCGATTTGCACGAGTTGGTCGATATGGGCGCACTGAGGCAGACCGGCACGCTGAAATCCACCCGCTACTATCTCGACTTGGGCCAGTAGCGGGCCACGACCCATTGTGGCCGTCCAGCCGCCAATTTTCACTCTCCAGGTGCAGACCAGCCGCTTTTCCAATCTGGACGCCCAGGATGGCCGTTTGCGGAATGTCGGGTCATCTTTGGGAACGGACAGATAGCTGCCCGTCCGCTGAACGACTTACCTTACAGCGATCAGGCAAAAGCTGCTGGTCGGCTGCTGACCGCCAAAGGCAGCCAGGCCCTCATCCGCCAGCGCGAGTCCATCGGCGGGTTAACGGGGCCGCTATCGAAATGGAGGGACCTCATTTCATAAGGCCGGCCGCTCGCAGAGCGTTTTCTATAACCTTGCAGGCATTGGCGCCCCTGGCAGGTTCCCTCATTCGGTACTGAGGCGTGAACCACGATCCATCGCTTTGGCCGCCCTGCGATGCGGCCGACATCGGCACGGCATCAGGTACCGGCTCTACCGCCAGTTCCGGTACCGCGGCCATTTCATGCTGTGTCAAAAGACCCCAAAACTTGCAGATTCGCTGCGTCGAGGAAATTCCGACATCGATCATGAAGGCTCCGGCTCGCCCGCATCCCTCCGGGTTCGAGGTGTCCAGCGGGGTGCCATGATCCATTCCCTTAATTGCGTAAGCCTCGATCACATCGCGGCCCTCAGCGTTACGCCAAACCTGCCGTGAGGAGCGGCCTATCGCCTCTGTCATGCTTGGTGTTTCAGACACTCCGTGAAGTTCGCGCCAAGGCGCAAGAATAGCCTGCGCGTTTGCGGGATGAACAGTGTTATCTGCACTCCCGTGCCATACCGAAAGCGTCGGCCAAGGGCTTGCATGTAACGACGCTCCGCGTAGGCGGGAGACAAGCTTGCTCGTATCCGGGATACCTTGGCCGCTCATCAATTGAAGTGCCTGGGGCACGTTGCTGACGCAGCCGTAAGGCAGACCCGCGATGACGGCAGCTCCGGCAAACACTTCCGGATAAGTTGCAAGCATAACAGCGGTCATGGCCCCGCCCGCAGACAGGCCGGTAATGAAAACACGGGCCGGATCGATGGAATGTTCGGTCATGACGGCTGCCACCATTTGCCGGATTGAGAGCGCTTCGCCTGAATTGCGACGAATATCGGCGGGTAAAAACCAGTTGAAGCAAAGGTTGGAATTGTTCTCGCGTCTTTGCTCTGGAAAGAGGAGCGCAAAGCCGTGTTGATCGGCCATTTCCGACCAGCCCGCACCTGTATCGTAACCTCCCGCATTCTGGGTACAGCCATGCAGAACAACGACGAGCGCCGCGCCAGCCTTGAAATTTTTCGGAATGTAGACATGCGCCGCCAAAGCGCCAGGATTGCTCCCGAAGTCAGTAAGTCGCGTCAGCCGGCTGTTTGCCCTGAAATGCTCGACATCAAGCTTGCGATGGAGGCTAGCGAGCTGTGAAATAGTGTCTGAAAGACTGCGCATTGCATATTCCTTGATCGAGGAAGTCAGCGCAGGAGCGCGCCACGCGGTTATGCTGCACTGCACAATAATTGGGGTATTCGATCTGGCTTACAAGTCATCCTGCGGAGAATTTTTGGGGCGACAGGTCTTGGGAAAAAGGCTCGCTCGCAATACGTGCGCATAAAGAATCTGATCGACGCGCAGATCTGCAAAAATCCGTTGCGCGCTTGCAAAGGGCAGCTGATCCGAGGACGAAAAGGACCGCGTGGTCACGCGAACCGTCGACGGGCTGCTTTTGCGATACTCAAGGCGTGGGGGGCATTCCCGACTGCGATTTGCTGACGTCGCCGATTTCCAAATGAAGGCGCAAACAAGCCGATTGGAAATCAAGACCGACCCGGTTTCAGCGCGCCTATGGACACAGCCAGCCTGAAGGAAACCCCCTGTCGCTGAAACTTGCGTTAGGGGGCTTCTTCGTGCGCAGCCATGTAGAGGTAACCTGGATCAAACTGACCGCGCGCCGCCAGTTTCGCCGGGTCAACTATCTCCACCTGCGAGGATCTGAAAACACAAAGGCGCTCCTCGCGCAGTTGGCGAAGCACCCGGTTAACATGGACATTGGTCAATCCGCATATCTCTGAGAGGTCCGTCTGCGTAAGCGCGAGCACAAAGCGATGTCCATCGCTGAGCCCTGCGGAAGTGAGACGCATGTTGGTCTCGCACAGGAAATGCGCGACCCGGCCAACCGCGTCCAGCCGGCCGAGCCGGAACAGCCACGCCCGGTGTATCGCCGCATCGATCAACGTCGCGAACCATAGTTTTCGGCCCAGGGCCGGACGCTCGGCAATCATCGCGTCGAGTTCACTGTGGGGCACAATCGCCACCCTGGCAGGCGTCATCGTGCCGACATCATGGTCGAGCGTCAGCAAGGGGTAGGCGTGAAGGTCCACGAAGTCGCCGGGAACGTGGATGGCTACCAATTGCCGCAAACCGTTGCGATCGTCGATGTAGCGGGACATGATGCCTTCGGTCAGCAGCATGCTCTGGCGCAGCCGGGTGCCGGCGCCAATGACTATTCGCCGTGCATCCAGCGAGCGCACCTCGACAACCCCGGCCTCCAGCCTCTCGCGTTCGTCGGAGGACAGGCTCATGCCCCTTTTTTCTCTGAGGAAACGGTCGGTATACAGAAGGGGCCTCCTTTTGCGGATCGCAAACACGCAAGCGCCTTCAAGTGTAATCCCGCAGTTCCGCGTACGTTGCAGCCTCGGCATCGTGGAAACGTACTGACGCAAGTTAATTCTGCTCTCGGCCCGGCAACCCGCCGCAGTGTTCGCCTGTTCCGATGATACTGTGACCCAAGGCATGCGACCGTCGTTTTGACGTCTTATCCGCCTTGCATCCCATATACAAAAGGATAGCCAAATGGCTAAGACGCAAGAAGATGCGCCGACTGCAGCGAAGGCGAATGCCGTCCCGAACGATTCTGCCTTGGCCGATATCCCGGGAGAAACGGCCGGGAAGGCGCCTGCGATACCGGCGGACGCCGCCATATCCGGCACGTTTTCCGAATTACAGGCGCCGGGTGGGGAGACCCATCAGACGGCTGGCGGAGATGTAGCCACGCTCACCACGCAACAGGGCATTCCCGTCGCAGATGACCAGAACAGTCTGAGACAAGGTGCACGCGGCCCCGCATTGCTGGAGGACACGCATTTTCGCGAGAAGATGTTTCATTTCGATCACGAGCGGATACCTGAACGTGTGGTCCATGCGCGTGGATACGGCGCCCACGGCTTCTTCGAACTCACCGACAGCCTTAGCGACGTCAGCCGTGCCGACGTTTTCCAGCGTGTCGGCGAGCGCACGCCGGCCTTTGTGCGGTTCTCGACGGTCGCTGGTTCGAAGGGCTCGCCCGATCTTGCCCGCGACGTGCGCGGCTTTGCGGTCAAGCTCTATACCCAGGAAGGCAACTGGGATCTTGTCGGTAACAATATCCCGGTGTTCTTCATTCAGGATGCGATTAAGTTCCCCGACCTGATCCATGCCGCCAAGCCTGAGCCGGACCGCGACTTTCCGCAGGCCCAGACTGCGCACGACAATTTCTGGGACTTCGTCAGCCTGACGCCGGAGAGCTTCCACATGATCATGTGGACAATGTCCGACCGAGCCATTCCGCGTTCTCTTCGCATGATGGAAGGATTTGGTGTCCATACCTTCCGGCTCGTCGATGCCAAGGGCATGTCCACTTTCGTCAAGTTCCACTGGAAGCCAAAGCATGGTCTCCAGTCGGTCGTCTGGAACGAGGCGGTGAAGATCAACGGAGCCGATCCCGATTTCCATCGCCGCGACTTGTGGGACGCGATCAATTCCGGCGATTTCCCTGAATGGGAACTCGGGGTGCAACTCTTCGATGATGCTTTCGCCGACAGTTTCGATTTCGACGTGCTCGATGCGACCAAGCTCATTCCCGAGGAGCTCGTGCCCATCCGCGTGGTCGGCCGGCTGGTGCTCGACCGCGTGGTCGACAACTTCTTCGCCGAAACCGAGCAAGTCGCCTTCTGCACCCAGAACGTGCCCCCCGGCATCGACTTCTCGAACGATCCGCTGCTTCAGGGGCGCAATTTCTCGTACCTCGATACCCAGCTCAAGCGGCTGGGCAGCCCCAACTTTACGCATATTCCGATCAACGCACCCAAATGCCCGATGGCTCATTTTCAGCAAGATGGACACATGGCGATGCACAATCCCAAGGGCCGCGCCAATTACGAACCAAATAGCTGGGGACCGACCCGAGGCGGGCCGCGCGAGGATCCGGTTCGCGGTTTCACCAGCGTCGCCGAGGAAGCCGATGGCCCCAAGCAGCGCGTGCGATCCGAGAGTTTCGCCGATCACTACAGCCAGGCCCGGCAGTTCTTTGTCAGCCAGACGCTGATCGAACAAAAACACATTGGCGATGCGCTCGTATTCGAACTGTCAAAGGTTGAACGCCCGGACATTCGCTCGCGGACCATTTCCCACTTGCTCAATATCGATAGCGGCCTTGCTGCAACTGTGGCCGACGGGCTGGGCCTCGCACTGCCCGGTGCGGCGGTCGCGGCCCAGGCGCCAATCGAGGATCTGCCGCCCTCCGACAAGCTCAGCATCGTCAAGAACGGGCGTGACAGTTTCAAAGGCCGCAAACTAGGCATCCTGCTCAGCGACGGGGCCGATGCGGAGATTCTCGCCGCGCTGCTCGCCGCAGTGGAGGCCGAAGGCGCAGTCTATGAAGTGGTCGCCCCCAAGATCGCCGGGGTCACCCTGTCTGACGGGACGAGCGTTGCAGCCAAGCACAAGATCGACGGCGGACCTTCGGTCCTCTTCGATGCAGTGGCAATCTTGGTTTCCGAAGCGGGCGCAGCGCTGCTCTCGCTCGATGCCGCTGCCAAGGATTTTGTGACTGACGCCTTCGCTCACTGCAAGTTCATCGGGATGAATGACGAGGCAGAGGAGATCTTCGAACGGGCGGGCATCCTCGACGACCTCGACGAAGCATGCCTGCCGCTGGAGAGTGCAGCGGATGCCGAGCCATTCCTGACCGCTTGCCGCGCGCTCCGCCACTGGCCGCGCGAACTGGAGGTCGATCTCGATGCACGGCCCGCAGCCTGATCTGACGGTGGCTACTGCCTATCCCGGAGGCGGCATATCGCCGTCTCCGGGCGGTCCGCGAGAGCCGCGTTTGCGGATCGGCATTATTGCCCATTTGCGCCACCCCATAGCGGAGCCTTTCGCCGGCGGGCTGGAGATGCATACCCACCTCCTGGCACGCGCCTTGCGCAAGCGCGGCCACGCGGTGACGGTATTCGCCTCGACCCATTCCGACCGCCGCCTGGGACTGGAAGCGATTTGCACCGAGACCGCGCTTGCCGCGGTCGGCACGACGGAAGCGGGCGACGTGGCGTTCTTCACGGAGCATCATGCCTACCTCAGCCTGATGAACGGCCTTCGGCACCGTGACTTTGACCTGATCCACAACAACTCGCTCCATTACCTTCCGGTGACGTTGGCGGACACGCTGCCGATGCCCGTGGTCACCACGCTGCACACTCCGCCGTTCTGCTGGTTGGAGAGCGGCGTACGGCTATGTTCGGCACGAAACCATGCCTTCGTCGCCGTCTCGCAGGCGGTCGCCGCGTTCTGGGCACATGTCGCCAAAGTGGACGAGGTAATCCTGAACGGGATCGATCTTGAGAACTTCGCATTCCGCCCGATTTCCGATGAGGCGGGGTATCTCGTCTGGTACGGGCGGATCGTACCGGAAAAGGGCCTGCATTTCGCCATCGATGCAGCGCGGCTGATCGGCCTGCCGCTGCGCATTGCCGGGCCGATCCTTGACCCCGATTATTTCAGCACCCGCATCGCTCCCCGGCTCGGGCCGGACACGGTGTATATCGGTCATCTTGCCCACGCCGATCTGGCGCGTCTCGTCGGCGGTGCGAGAGCCTTCCTGTGCACACCGATGTGGGACGAGCCCTACGGACTTGTCGTAGCAGAAGCGCTGGCGTGCGGTGTCCCAGTGGCGGCTTTCGCCCGCGGAGCCATCCCCGAAATCATCGACGCGAACAGCGGTATCCTGGCCCGGCCCGATGACGTTGCCTCGCTCGCCGCAGCGGGGCTTGCGGCATTGTCGTTGAAGCGCAGCCACTGCCGTGCCCGCGCCGAATGGCTATGTGATTCGCAGCAAATGGTGGGCAACTACGAGACCCTGTACCGCAATCGCATCGCTGCACACCCCAACGGGAAAGCGCGTTCGGCAGTTACGGACCCCGCCATTCAGAGCTGCGTTGGCGCTTCCAGTTTGATGCGCTCCTGTGCCGGAGGGCCTCATGGTTGACATGGTATCCAAGGCCCGGCGCGGCGGCATGGAATTTTGCGTGTGTGTCCCGGCCCGCAATGAAGCGCGCAGATTGACGACATTGCTCAACGCTCTTGCTGCCCAGACGTGGGAAGGACTGATTCCGGTCTCGATCGTCATCAACAATTCCAGTGACGATAGTCTTGATGTTGTGAGGCGGGAACAGGCGCGGCACGAGGGCCGACTGTCGCTGCACGTCGAGCAAGTGACGTTTCCGGAAGCGATGGCTCATGCGGGATCGGCTCGCAGGATGGCGATGGACAAGGGAAGTGCATTACGCGCTCTTGATCGGCACTTTGTTCTGGTCAGCACGGATGCCGATACGAGACCCCCTCCCGAATGGCTGGAACGTATATCGCGGGCTATGCTTTGCGGAGCGGACATAGTCGGTGGCGACCTTGCGATTGACCCCTTCGAGCCTCTGCCGCCGCAGGTCGCGAAAATTCGGGATGCCTGGGAGAATTATTGGCAAATTGTGCGCAGGATAGAGGATGCAATCGACCCGCTGCCGTGGGATCCGCCTCCTCGCCACGGAGATCATACGGGTGCCTCGTTGGCGATCCGCGCGCAGCTATACGCAAAATGCGGCGGGGTGCCGCTGTTGCCGACAGGAGAAGACCTTGCGCTTGTCGCTGCGGCCGTCGCTGCCGGCGGAAAACTGGTTCATCCGCAGGACGTCTTCACTTACGTATCTCCGCGCCGCGATGGCAGAGCGCATGGAGGCATGAGTTGTCACATGGACGCGCTCTTCCAGGACGCTGTTCGTCAAGGCCAGCCCCGAGCCCCGGCATTCGAGCACTGGCGACTGCGTGCGCTCTGGCGCCGAAAGCTACGCAGCGAACCGGATGGCAACGCCCGGATCGCCCTGCTCGAGCCTTCGCTTGATCCCATGCCCGACGACATGGTGCTCGAGGTCGCGACATGAGGCGGCGTCCGATCGGCTATTACGTCCATCACCAAGGCGCCGGGCATCTCGCGCGCGCGGTGGCCATTCAGACTGCGAGCGACTGGCCGATTGTCTTGCTTGGGACGGGCGTCGGCGAGGCGGGCGTAGAGCTCGCCGATGACTGCCTGGTCCCGGGCAGGTGGGATGGGCAGGACAATGCCGAATGTCGCCCACATGCACTGCATTATGCTCCGATCGATCATCGCGGTGTGCGCGCCCGCGTTGCCCGCTTCACCCAGTGGATCGCATCCGCTGAACCAGCCTTGATGGTCGTGGACGTTTCGGCAGAGATGGCGATGATCTCGCGCGCGGCATCGGTGCCCACGCTCTACGTCCGTCTTAACGGCAAGCGAAACGACGCGGCCCATCTCGAAGCATTTCGCGCAGCGCGTGCGCTGCTGGCCCCCTTTCATGCCGATCTCGAGGAACCTTCGACTGCGCAATGGGTGCGGCAAAAGACCTGCTACTTTCCCGGTATCGTCTGCCCGCCCGCAAGCGACGTACCTGTAGATTGCAGCGTCCTGATCGCATTCGGGCGCGGCGGGACGCCCGGCGAGGGAGACCGCATCGCTGCCGCAGCCCGCGCATGCCCGCAATGGCAATGGCGCGTGATCGGTCCCGCCCAGGTACCCCTCAATCCGCCTGACAATCTGACTTTCGCCGGTTGGAGCCATACGCCCGAGCGCGAGATTGCGCGCGCTGCGATTGTTGTCGGTGCAGCCGGCGACGGCGTGGTCGGCGCGGTGATGGCAGCCGGGAGGCCTTTCATATGCATTCCCGCTAGCCGGCCTTTTGACGAACAGGATGCCATAGCCGCCGGCCTCGCGGCAGCGAGAGCCGCGATCGTCCTTCCGGCATGGCCAGCGGCCGAGCGCTGGCCCGAGCTGATCGAACAGGCACTCCGGCTACCTCTCGCAGCCCTCGGCGCGCTCCACGATGCCAGCGGTGCGCAAAAGGCAGCGGTCTGGCTCGCCGAGCAGGCGAGCCAGACCCGCTTTTTGGAGCACTCGGCGTAATGCTTTCCACCCTTGCCACATCCGATCGACCGGGGCCGGCGACGCGCGCTGCGGCGATAGCGACGCGCATTGCCGAGCTTGGCGCGCGCTACGATGCTGCGCCGGTGTTTCCGATAGACAGCATCCGCTGTCTTGTTTCCGCAGGGCTGCACCGCGATTTCGCGGCGCCCGCCAGCGGAGGCACGCCCTTCACCGATACGTCTGCCCGGTACCGGGCGCTGCTGGACGTTCTGCGCATCGTCGGCCGTGCCGACCTCAGCCTCGGTCGGCTCTATGAAGGCCATGTTAACGCCCTCGCCTTGTTCGAATGGTACGGCACCCCAGCACAGGCTGCCCGGCTCGAACGCGAGTTGGAGCAAGGCGCGTTATACGGGATATGGGCGACGGAACCACCGCCGGGCGTCGTCATCGAGCACGATGGTGAAGGCAAGCAGGTGCTTAGCGGCAGCAAGTCGTTCGCCAGCGGAGCGGGCGGACTTGCTTTTGCCCTTGTCACGGCGCAGCCCCCTGAGGGCTCGCGGCGGCTGATAATTGTGCGTGCCAACGATGCGCGCCGCGCCGATTGCACTGGGTGGCGCGTTCGCGGCATGCGAGCGACAAATAGCGGGCTCTACGATCTGACGGGACTGGCTGTAGAGGAGATCGACCTGCTGGGCCTTCCCGGCGACTACGATCGAGATCCGCGTTTTACTGCCGGGGCATGGCGATTTACCGCCGTTCAGCTAGGGGGGATCGAGGCGCTCGTCTCCGAGACACGGCTCGCGATACCCGATTCCGCGCGTAGCGATCCTCTCCAGAGGAAGAAGTTTGCAGACTGCGTCGCGGCTGCCCGCACCGCCTATCTCTGGGTCCGCGAATGCGCGATGCGCGCGGCGCGGGATGACGAGGACGGACCCGCCTTCGCCCGCATGACACGCGGCGTGGTCGAGCGCGCCGCGCTTGACGTCATGGAGCTTTCCGCGCGGATCGTTGGCACCCGCAGCGCGATGGACGGGGAGCGCATCGACAAGATCTGCCGCGACCTCGCGCTCTACCTGCGTCAGGCCGGAGCTGACCACGCGCGCGATCAGGCGGCTCTTACATGGCTCGACCGTGACGCCTGGGGCGATGGAGATAGGCTGTGGTAGATCTGTCGCTCGCCCGGCGGCCATACCAGGCTTTGCGCTGGCTGGTGCTGGCCCCCCATCCCGACGACGAGACGCTGGGGGCAGGCGCGCTCATCGCACAAGCCGCGCTCGGCGGCCATTTCGCGGCGCTTGTCTACCTGACCGATGGATCGGGGTCGCACGTAGAGCGCGCCGGCCTTTCATCGCGGCGAAAACGGGAGGCGGGTTTAGCCCTGTTCCGGCTGACCGGGAGCCGCAGCTTCCCGCCCATCCATCTCGGCTGGACCGACGCCGCCCCGACCGCCCCCGAAAGCATAGCATTCGCCCGGACTGTCTCGGCACTTGCCGCCCTCTGTCGCCGTCTCCGAGTAGACGCCATCGCCGTGACCGCGCGGCACGAACCCCACTGCGACCATGCCGCCGCGGCCGGGGTCGCCTATGCGGTGCGCGCGAGTGCGAAATGCCGGCTCCTTGTGGCGGAGTACCGCGTCTGGGCAAGTTCCCCTCCTGCGCGGGACTACCGGACACTCAACACTCAGGCGATGCCGATCGGGAAACGGCGACAGGCCCTGCGCGCGCATCGCAGCCAACTCACGCCCTTACATGGCCCCGGCTTCCGGTTGCCTGCCCAACGCCAGCGCATGCCCGCATCCGACACCCTGTTTCTGCGGAGATCCCGATGATCCGACCGTCCACCAGCCTCCCCCCCGATTACTTCGAGGAGATGTTCAGGCAGACCGATGATCCATGGGACCTGGAAACGAGCGAGTACGAGCGCGGCAAACACGCCCATACCATTCGCGCCCTAAACAACCGGGTCTACGAGAGCGGTTTCGAACTCGGGTGTGCGAAGGGCGCATTGACGCGGGCGCTGGCGCCATATTGCCGCAAGCTGCTGGCAGTAGATGTCAGCGTGACGGCACTGCAGGCCGCACGGGCAGGATGTGCGGCGCTGTCCAACGTATCTTTTGCCGAAATGTCCTTCCCCCGGTCAGCACCTGCCTCTTCATTCGATCTCGTAGTCCTGTCCGAAGTCGCCTATTACTGGGCCGATCCAGACCTGCACGAGGCCGCCAGGTGGCTGGCCTCTCATGTAGTGCCGGACGGAAACGTGCTTCTGGTCCACTGGACGGGAGAAACCGATTACCCCCAGAGCGGTGACGAGGTGGTCCTGAAGCTCCTGGCGATGCTTGAGGCGCGGGTCGACGTGATCGAAGCCCAGCGCATGCCGTTCTATCGCCTCGACCTCTGGCGGATCCTGGCGTGACTCTCTAGCGTCCTGACCCTCGTGAAGAACCGTCCCGCTCATCTGGCACAACTGATCGAGGGCCTGCGCCGCAGCACGGTTATACCCGGCGAGCTCATCGTCGTCGACATGGGCAGCCGGCCTTCGGTCGCGGTCGGAGAAGCGCCCTGCCCGGTCCATATCCTCCACCTTTTCCAAGATGAGCTTCCATTGGCGGCCGCGCGCAACATGGCGGCGGATGCAGCTGGAGGAGACGCGCTGCTTTTTCTCGATGTCGACTGCATTCCCATGCGCGGGCTGGTCGCTGCGATGGCGGACGTGATCGCGGAGCATGATGCACTCGTCTGTACACAAGTGCGCTATCTCGGTCCGGATGACGCGCGCGGACAATGGGAGGAAGCTGACCTCCTGTCCCGCTCTCCGGGTCATCCGGCCCGGAGTTTCCCTGCCAGCGGACTGCGTCCGGTGCAGGATGCAGGACTGTTCTGGTCGCTGGTCTTCGGCATACGGCGCGGCACGTTCCTCGACCTCGGGGGTTTTGACGAGGCCTTTACCGGCTACGGCGCTGAAGATACCGACTTTGGCTTGCGCGCACGGAATGCGGATCTCCCGTTATTGTTCATGGGGGGACCGGGCGCGTTCCATCAGTTCCACGACATGTTCGAGCCGCCTCTCCAGCATTTTGACGACATCGTTCGCAACGCACGCGTATTTCGGGAGAAGTGGGGCTGGTGGCCCATGGCGGGCTGGCTTGCCGCCTGCGAGCGCGCCGGACTTGTCGCATGGACGGACGATAGCCTCGAGGTACTACGACAGCCAAGCAATTCCGACATCGCGCGGGCCCGCGTGCTCCTCGCAATCCCCTGAAGGCGGTGCCGGCGGGTTTTGGCCCACCGGCACAAGCGTTAGCGTTGCATCGAATGCTTGATGGTTCGCATTTCGTCATGGCCTGCCTTTACGGAGGCGTAGCAGGTCTCGATCAACTGGAGTACTTCGGGTGATAGGTCCAGGTCTTCGAGAGCATCCTCGAACTTGGCCTTGATATGGTCTTCGCCCGCTTCGACTTCGTTGACGATTGCCTTGTCATCATGGCCGGTCATTGAAGCCTTGAGGTTGAGGAACATTCGATGGGCGCCGGCCAAAACCGTGCCGTCGTCTTCCGCATTGCCGCCGAGGCGAACCACTTCCTGCTGAAGCCGTGAGGCAACTTCGCGGCGTTCGGAGGCCCGGCTGGTGAAGAGCGCGCCAAATTGCCCGCTGTCGCTGTCCTTCGCGGCTTCACTATAGCCATCCACGCTGTCAATGGTGGTGGCGATAAGAGAGTTGAGTATTGAAATATCGTGAGAGACTTCGGTCATTGTCATACCTGTCGAAAAGGTCGGAACGACGATCGTCCGGACACTAACCAAACGCAGCCTGGAACAGAAAGACACGGAAGCCGGAACGAAATTAACCTGGATCAGCACGATTTGCACGCGGGTTAATCTGTGCTCCCGAATCCGACCGGAATGCGCAAGGCATCTGCGGCATCGTCAATCTCTCGTTGCTGGGTGAGGCTATCGAGCATGCAGTTGAAGAATTCCAATGCCTCGTAGGACGTCGTCAGGGGCAGTTTCACTTTGGCCCCCTCAAGGGCAACCGCAACCGCGTCCTCCGAAGCGGCGCGAAGCTCTTCCAGAAACGCCTCGCGACTGGTCGCCTTGCCCAGAGCTTCGATCATCAGTGCTTCCATCATTTCGACGAGCGCGCCGCCCTGCGCAGTACTCGCGGCACTGCTAAGGAATTCCGGAACCTCGGTAAGCGTCTGTGACCCACCGGATGCCGGGCTGGCTTCGTGCAGCACAAGGGGCTTTCCGGCTCCCCGGTCCGTTACAAGATACCATCGGTCCCCATTCGAGTTCACCGCGAAGGGTGTTCCGTAATTGGCCATGATAATTCCTTCCAT
Source organism: Novosphingobium sp. BL-S-32 (assembly GCF_056857055.1). NCBI lineage: Bacteria > Pseudomonadati > Pseudomonadota > Alphaproteobacteria > Sphingomonadales > Sphingomonadaceae > Novosphingobium > Novosphingobium sp. BL-S-32. The sequence goes on from NZ_CM166477.1 coordinate 1,322,890, forward strand.
TGCGCGGGGCGTCCGCGCCACTACGCCACTAGTTTTGCAGGACCTGCGAGACGGATTGCATCAGCTTCTGATGAGTCCATGGCTTGCGGATGAATTGGCCGTCGGCGGGCCGCAAATCCGAACCAAGGTGATGGTGGCCCGAGGTGAGGAGAATGCGCACCGGAGGCCAAAGCCGCTGCACCTGGCGCGCAAGTTCCAGTCCGTCGAGCGTTCCGGGCATGTCGATATCGGTGAACAGCAGGCATATTGCTTCGTGTCGATCGAGGATGATCAACGCCTCCTCGGCATTTCCGGCCTCGAGAACCTCGAAACCCTCTGCGCTGAAAATGTCGACGGCCAGCATGCGTACAAGGGCATCGTCTTCGACCACCAGCACAGTAGACTTGGAATCGTAATTCGGCATCAAAGCTCTCCTTACCGGGGAGCTGCCCCGTTTATGTTCAATGCCGTCCGCGGATAGAAGTTCGCAGCGATGAATAATTTAGTCAGGCTCGCGCGCGAGAGGCATTGTAAAGGTGAAGCACGTCTCGGCATTGTCCGAACGCACGCAGAGCGTCCCACCGTGGGCACGGGCGATTTCGGATGCGATGTGCAGACCAAGTCCCAGGCCCTGGTTACCGCCGCGTCCTTGCCCTCGCTGAAAGGGCTGGAAAAGCCGTTCCATCGTGTCCGGCGCGATAGCCTCGCCGCCATTGGCGACAGAGATCGTCAGATTGCCCTGCCCCGTCCTCGCCTGCAGCCGGACCGGAAGTTCCTCACTCCCGTGCATCAGGGCGTTGCCGAGCAGGTTCGAGAGCAATTGCCCGATGCGTATGTGATCACAATCGACGGGCTCGTCGAGCGCATAGGTCGCCTCGACCCGCTGATCGGGCGCGATGGAACGCACCTCGTCGACGATCTGCCGCAGCGTAGGTTCCAGAGGCTCGTTTGCGTCGCGCGAAAGCGTAATGCCGCCGCCAAGCCGGCCGCGCGCGAAATCCATCACGTTGTCGATGAGGCCAAAAGCGCGCACGGCGCTGCCGTCCATCAGGTTCAGCACCATGCGTGCGCGCTCGCTCAGCGTTTCCCTCTCAAGAATGCGAATGCCGCTGACGATCGAGGCGACCGGGTTGCGCAGATCGTGGCCCAGGACTGCGATAAACTGCTCACGCAGTTCGGAATCAACGTGGGCGGCCTTCACTTCTTCCTGGGCGTCGTTGCGCTCGCGCAGCAAGTTGCGTTCATAGGCACGCCGTTCCGTCGCCAGGAAGACCGTAAAACGTATGAAGCTCACCCGGCCGACTTGATCGCGGCGCTCTATCGCATTGACCAGTGTGGGGAGGAGGCGGCCATCGGCGGCGACGATGTCCAATGCGACTTCATTGAAGCTGCCCTGCATGTGCAGCATCGGAGCGAAGTGGGTTTCGTAGAAAATCTTGCCGCCGATCGCGAGAAGATCGGAGAAACGCTTCCCTTTCAGATCCTCGGCCGGATATTTGATCCAGTTGGCAAACGTTCGGTTGGCCCGCGTGATGCGGCCGTTCCGATCGGTAGAGAGGTATCCGCATGGGGCCGTCTCGAACAGGTCTTCGAAATCAAGCGCTTCCCCACCGCCGGGGGGCAGAGGGGCTGGCCCCTCAGACAAAGGCCCGGATCGCCTCGAATGTCGCTACCGGAGCGCTCAGGTTTGGACAATGCCCGGTGGCATCGAGCACGACCAGTTCGCTTCCCGGTATCGCCTCATGCACGTACCGGCCGACGCTGAGGGGTGCGATGACGTCGTCGCGGCACTGTAGGATCAGCACGCGCGCACCGATCGCAACCAGATCGGCTCGATTGTCGGACAGGAATGTCGCGCGGGCGAACTGCTTGGCGATCTCGGGATCGGCGCGGCAGAAGCTTTCGGCCAATTCCTCGCCCAATTCCGGGCGATCCGCATTGCCCATGATCACAGGTGCCATGGTTCGCGACCAGCCCAGGTGATTGCTGTCGAGAAAGTCGAGCAGGTCATCGATCTGCCCGCGGTTGAACCCGCCGATATAATCGCCGTCGTCAATGTAACACGGTGAAGGCCCAACCAGGACCAGCGTGGAGAACAAATCCGGTGCACGACGAGCGGCGAGCAGCCCGATCATGGCGCTGACCGAATGGCCGACAAAGATTCCGCCCCTTATTCCGGTCGCGCGGGCCAGCTCCACCACATCCTCGCAGTATCCGTCGAGGGATGCATATTTCACAGGGTCGTAGGCAAGCGGATCGGTCTGCCCCATTCCGACATAATCGAACAGCACCGTGCGAAAAGCGGGCTCGAACCGGGGCGCGACATAGCGCCACATGTTCTGGTCGCAGCCGAATCCATGCGCAAACATCATTGTCCGCCTGCCCGAACCGCTTACACGAGCATTGAGTTTGCGCACTATATCCATTGCACCATCGCGCGTCTGCCCGATACCAGCCTCCGCGAGCTTGAACGAGGAACGTGATGCCATAGCGAGAGATGTCCTGGGCCCGCAATGACGAGCCGCGTCAAATGCTCTTAGGACCGTTCACGTGAGCGTAGCAGAACGTGCCCTCATTTCCTAATTCGGTTTTGGATCAATCGCGACTTCCTCGCCCACGGTAGGGCTCGGCGACCTCGGATTTATATGGCACCGCAACGAAATAATATTCAAAATATCCATCATATATGAAATAATATTCCGACATTATTGAATTTTAAAGAAGGCGCCCTAATTAACATATATCGCCGTCCTTATTTCGAGCAAAACGCGACTGAGAGTTGATTGCTCCCGCTCAAGCGGTGAAGCCCATGTCCCACAGACCTTTCAGAAAATCGCGTTCCTTTTCCGCATTTTCTTCCGCTGCAAAGGAAGCCGAGCGAATACCCAACTCCCCCCCTCCAGCCGAGATGGCGCCGTCCAATTCGGGGGAAGGCGGAGCCAATGCGAAACCTCGCGAGGTTACGACCCTTGAACGGCGCGTCCTCTCTCACGAGCGCATACTCCAAGCATTGATCGGTCATCTCGCCGACGATGATCCGAATATTTTCGAGCAGCTCAATGCACGGTTCGGATCCGGGCACGATCTCGGCGAGTACGAACAGGATTACGTCTCAACAGCGCATTTTTCCGAGCATTTCCTTGGTGCAATCGAAGAACAGATCGCGGCGCGAAAAGCACCCACTGCCAGACACATTCCCGCCTCGATTGCGAGGAAGAGTGCGCCAATAGCAATTTCTTTCCTTGATCAAGATGGTGCGGATAGAGCTCAGCGCCAAGAATGGGAAAACGAAGGCGGAGCATTCACCATTCCCCTCGTACCTCGGAGATCCGCCTACTTTCAGATTTTTCGCGCTGAAATGGTAATGCTAACATCGACTCAATACGCAGGCGGAGATTGGCAGTGGCAGCTTCATGACCGTACCGGCGTACTAATGGCCGGCGGCTACGGATTTCTCACCAAGGCAGACTGCCTGAAAGCCGTTCGATTTGTGCAAGACCGAAGCCAGGCCGCCAAAATCCTCATCGATTAAAACTCGTGCAAGATGCGCCCGCCCTGCTTACAGGCTCGGCCTTGGCCAGGGAAACGCTCAATGCTAGTGGTATGAACGCAACGGATGAGTCCCGTGAATTGGTCCTCAAAGGCGCAGATTTCCGTCAATCCTTGGGGATCCATCCGATTGAATCGAACCAGTAGCTGCGCGCAACGCCTCTGACTGGAGCGGCAAGTCGCCTTTCACCCTGAAGCTGTGAGGCGCGGATCTTGGCGTCAGGCGCCGTGTAAAACTGATCTGTGACTCGCATCGCAGCGTTCCGCTCAAGCGCTAAACGTGCTCGATATCGGGTAGCACCGTAAACCGTCCGATTGTGCGATTGGGACCGCCTTGAAGCGCGCCGGGATTGCCGGAGGCCGGTCGGTTAAAATTCGGCTGCAATGGGGACGCGTGTGGACTTCGTGAAGCCTCCTCGCATAGTGGACCTGAAGACCCTTGAGCGACTGAGAACATGACGAACTCAAAGTTCACAATAGAGGCATTTTGCGGGACGGCGTCACCGCCCCTTCTAGGATCTGGCATGTTCGAAGTCATTACCGAGACGGATATTCCGAGCATCGTATCCTTGATGAACCGCGCCTATCGCGGTTCGCAGGCGAACTCCGGCTGGAACTCAGAGGCGGGCTATATCTCGGGTGATCGCATCACCGAGCAGCTGTTGCGCGTTGATCTTGCCGCCAAGCCTGGCGCATTTCTCAAATGGTTAAATCCGTCGAGCGGCAAGACCCTCGGATGTGTCTGGCTGGAGCCGATGACGAACGCTGTCTGGTACCTTGGTTCGCTCGCGACCGATCCTGAGCGTCAAAATTCAGGTTTGGGGCGGTCACTCCTCGCTGACGCAGAGAATATGGTTCGTATCCGCGGCGGACGTCGCGTTCGAATGACCGTCGTCAACGTCAGGGAAACGCTCATCGCATGGTATATTCGCCGAGGCTATCATTTGACAGGCGAGACCGAGCCCTTTCCCTATGGCGACAACCGGTTTGGGACGCCGCTGCGAGATGACCTTGCGTTTGTTGTTCTGGAGAAGCCTTTATCACAGGCAGATTCTGTCGATCTGGAGAGCTGCTACAATTCCACCACGCTAACTATGCCGTGACGAAGCTGATAATGCCGATCGACCTGGCTCAATATTACTTGTGATCATGCTTTTGTGAGCGGGGGACTATTTTCTTACGTGGGCACTGAAGCTCGCTTACCCACGGTCCATCCGCTACGGGCAATCCGCTACGGGCAATCCGTGCGATCGTCGGCGAGGCACTCGAGGTATGGACGCTTCGATCTGGGATGTGACGGTCGTTAACAAGAACAGGATCCGAAAAAGGGCGAGGAGGCCCTCGCCAGCTACTGAGAAATGCCGCGCAAATTGATCGCGGAGACTTTGCCATTCCTGGCGATCAGTATTTGATAGAAAACGTGCTGGTCGGTCGTGAGCGTCCACATTCCCGATGCGATCACAGCGGAGACGTGGACGAAACAGTCGGGCCCGCCCTCGAGCGGCGCGATGAAGCCGTAGCCTTTTTTGGTGTCGAAATTCAAAACTCTCCCTTGTGGCATTTGCCCAGCCTTTCCGCCTGCGGCAAAGATGTGCCGAAGTCCTAAAGGAGGACAAGTCCATCAGGTGACGATTGTTGCAAGCCTGACTTCACAAGGGTCATTCATTTGCAGATTCGGTGCGATTTTCAGCTCTTCAGAAATCGGCTTCACGGCGATCCTCTTGATCCGCCGTTTGAATCACCTGAACGCTCTGAAATACCCAATCCAGTTCGGCCATGCTGATCGAATAGTTGGGAGAACAACGGCCCTAGATATAGGCCAAGTGCAGTAGCTCGAAACAACGCTCGGTACACTCTCCATCGCGCGGCCAGACCAGAATCAGATCGAGCGCGGCGTTGTGGGCCCAGCCGCGCAGAAATTTGAGGTCGTGCCAGAGCGAGCAATAGAGCGTCTTGACAGTCAGAACGGCCTTATACTGTTGACCGGCCGCCTGGTACAGCTGGAATACGGCATTGTTCTTTCCCCGCAATGTCCCGAAATTCGAAATATCGAGGAAGGTCTCGGCGCTCGAAACCTACTGCTGGAAAAGCTGCTGGGTTTACTGGCGTAGTTCGTCGCTGAGCCTCTTGAGCACCCGAAAGTCGAGCTGGGCCTCCGCAGTCTTGAGGTTATTGGCCGCGCCCCGGCTCTTCGCGGATCGAGACGATGCAAAGCTGACCCTTGCAGCTGAGCCAACGCCGGTCAGATATCCGATTGTAGGCATTTCTTGATCTCATTGGCATTGCTAGTCCCGGACCATTTCCGGGCAGTGGGGAAACCGAAGGCAAAGTCACAGCTGTTTCGGCGGACCGTCAGGCCGTAGCTTCAACGAACGACAGGCGCTGGCAGCTTGTTTGCGGCGTCAGCGGCCGTGAGGAGCCCGCCTTGGCAGGCGAGGAAAGAAGGCGCTCACGATGGTTGCGGCGGGAACCGCGACTTTCCCAGGTCAATGCCTCACTACGGAATGGATTGGGCCCGATCCGGGAACAATGTCAGAACCGAAGCCGGAGACGCAATGAGCACCAAGGGCGCCTTGATGGGGCCTGCATCGCGGTGCCGGATACCTAGGGAGCCCCACCGCTAACGCGTCTCTTCCCTTACACACCGCAGAAACGCGGATTGCGACCTTTTATCGACCGCGCCCGAACCCCGCAGTATGCCGCAGAGGAGCGTCGATTCATCGCATCGAGAATGGATCGCAACCTCGTTCGATTGGAGAACTTGCAGGTCGTTTTGGTGAAGCGAGCCATTGTCCGCGCATGGAGAACGCTATGGCGATCTATACGCTCAAGTTCCATGAAGACCACCATGGCCTTGCCAAGAATATCAGGTTCGAGGCTACCGACCCGGGCCTCGCTCTCTTGATCGCCAAGAAAGAAGCGCCCGATCGACCCGCCGAACTGTGGGACGGCTCGCGAAAGCTTTGTACGCTCAAACAGACCGACGCGGGTGTGTGGGAGATCGGGGCGTGATCCATCAGCCATCGTATGCCGATGTCGGACAGCTTTGGCCGGCCGGGAACTCTTCAAGGGCTGCTGCAGTTTGTCAGTCCGCAAGCGCCTGGAAGAACGATGGAGGTCAGGCATGAAGATCTATACACTGCGGTTTTCGGACGATGGCGAGGGCGTTGCGAGGCGCATCGAATTCAAGGCCGAGGATCTCACTGGCGCGCTCATCATTGCCCATCGCGAGGCGGATCGCAGAACGGCTGAACTGTGGGAAGGTGCAAGCAAGCTATGCACCATTCGGCGCGAAGCCAATGAGAACGAAGCCCCCGCCTTTTCGCAGCGTCGGCAGATGGCCTGACTGTCGGCGGGTAGCAAATCCAGTTTGTCGCCCCTTGGCACCGCGCGGGGTTTGATTGTCTCGGGAAATGATCAGGGGCGGCGCGTCACGAGGCGGATTGCGACGAAAAGGCTGCAGTCGGCTTTTATGCGCTCGAAGCCGTTTGCACCGGCCAGTTCGCGTACGACCTGATCGGAATGATTGCTCGCCGAAAGGACAAGGGCCCAATTGATGCAGTCGTCGCAGATCGGATCCGGAGAGAGCCATGAGATCAACTTTTCGATGGCGTAAAGCGCGTCAGCCTGAATTGCTGTCCTGGTATTGGTCCTGTCACCGATTTCGTGCCACCCTGATATGACCACGACAATGAAGTCTCGCAAATACGCGGCAGCAGATTGCCGAGCGCGAGAACGCTTCACGACAAGATCAGTGCTGGGCGCGGACGGCGGGCTTACGCTGAACGGATCGGTCGTGGATTTACTGTCATTCCTGGCAAGGAATGCGTTCACCTGTTCGGCGGCGAGGACGCGGCGAACATTCGCCAATGTCAGTCGCGTACCTGTACAATCCAATTCGTAGACACTTTGCGCTCTGGTGATCGGCGTTGGTGCTCGATTTCGGCTTGTGGAAACAAGGCCAAGGTCGCGGAATTTCGGCGGCGCAAGCGTGCGCCGCTACCGACGTGTGACGCCGGCCAAGGAACGTAGATTTCGCCCCCTCCCCTTTGGACAGGAATGGGCACATCATACGGCAGGAGAGCGCACTCGATAGCCTCCTGCCGTAAGATCTGGAACTTCAGGCTACGGACGACAGTCTCTGGCGAACAGAGATATGTCGATCCGTCATGCTTCAAGGCATCCTTCTGCCCCGACCGAAGAAGTAGCCAAGAACCAGGATCACCACCGCAACGAGCAGGAAGAGCTTTGCAAGGCTGACAGAAAGACCTGCTACGCCGCCAAAGCCCAGAAGCGCCGCGATTAACGCGACAACGGCAAAAATGATGGCCCAGCGAAACATGAGGGCTCTCCTTTATATAAACGCTGCGCCGACCTTTTCGAGCAGCTCTCTTGCAGAACTTTCGGCCGCCCCCGGTGTTCCAAGAGATGTTGCGAAGGCCGACGCCAATTATAGAGAGCGAGTTTGGTATTTTCCCGGCGCGGCTTCTGCGCTGCCCGTCCTGGAGGCAGTTGTATCGCCCGAATTGGTTGTCGTGCTCTCGAAAATTGGCAGATCACGCGGTGCCTTTCGTGAAGCGGGCCATCACGCGCCCGCGGGCGTACCGGCATCCTGATCGGGAGGGAGCGCGATGGGCGTAGCGGCACAGATGGTGCGGAGTGCCTTTTTCAATCCTTCCTCGATGGTCGGATGATAGAAGGGCATGGCCAGAAGCTGCGTCGCAGTTAAGCCGCCCTGCACCGCCCAGGCCAGCATGTGTGCCAGATGCTCGCCCGCAGGCGTGATCAGATCGGCACCGATCAGCCTCCCGTCGGGCGCTGAGGCGTAAAGGGTCAGCACCCCGCAATTGAGCCCGTCAACGCGCGCGCGGCCCTGATCGGAAAAATCCGCCGATCCGGTGACCGTCCCCTCCTCTTCCGCCTTGCCGATCGTGGCCAGCACCGGTTCGGTGAAAGTGATGGCAATGGGCGTGTTGCGCGCCGCCGGGATCGGCGCGGGATAGGCAGCGGCGTTGCGGCCGGCGATGGCGCCCTCGTGCGAAGCTTCGTGCAGGAGCGGCAGATCGGCCGCTGCATCTCCTGCCAGGAAGACAGCGCTTTCCCCGCAGCGCATCGTCGTGCGTTCGTGGAGGGGAACGCCATGATCGTCGAGGTCGAGCCCGGCCTTGTCGAGATCGAGCCCGTCCAGCTGCGGCTTTCGCCCGACGGCGACGAGCGCCTTATCAAATTCCGCCTCGCCCTCGCTCGCGCCGCTCCAGTTCAGGCGCACGCCACGCTCTGTCGCATAGGGCATGACGTCGACGCCGAGATGCAGGGCGAGATCATCTTCCAGAACCTCGCGCAACCGGCCATGGACTTTGTTGCAGCGCACTTTGGCCATGCGCGCGCCCTTGTCGAACAGCGCGACTTCAACGCCAAGGTGGGCGAACGCCTGCGCCAGTTCGAGGCCGATGGCGCCCGAGCCGACCACCGCCAGGCGTTTCGGCAGGTCCGCCAGTTCGAACACCGTGTCGCTGGTGAGCGCTGCCTCCCCCAGCGCCGCGAAAGGCGCGGGCAGGATCGGCGCAGAGCCGGTAGCGATGACGATCGCCCGCGCTTCCACGCGCCGCCCGTCGTCGAGAATGAGGCGGCCGGGCCCCTCGAAACGGGCGTGTGCGTGGATCGCCACGTCCTTTGGCAGCCGGGTGATCGACTCGCGTACCAGGCGGGCGAACCGGTCACGCTCCGCGCGCACGCGCTGCAGGACGGAAGGACCATCGATCCTGACGCCATCGACCTCTATCCCGAACAGGCTCGCTCGCCCGATACGCGCGGCTTCACGGGCTGCGGCGATCAGCAGCTTGGAGGGCATGCAGCCCACCCGCGCGCACGTGGTCCCGTTGAAATCGGGATCGATCAACAGGGTGGAGGCCCTGTTCTTGCGCGCGGCGCGCTCGGCAGCGAGACCGGCGGTGCCGGCGCCGATTACCGCGACATCGGTCTGCAGGACAATCGTGCGGGCTTGATTCTCGCTCATGGGCTGGGTGCTTCCGATGGATTGGGGAGGATGTGCCGGCATTAGCCGTGACGCGCGCGGTGACGGTCGAGTGTCCTGGCGGCAGCGGAAAGCGCATGCGTCACTTCCTCGTGCCAGGCACCGGGACGCAGGCGCCGCACGGCCAAATGGGCGGCGCAGACGATCGGCGTTTTCGCCCAGTTATGTGCCAGAGCCAGCGCCCATGCTGCAAAATCGTCGGCGGCGCCGGGGCGGTGCTGCAGTGCCTTTCCCAGCATCGGATGAAAGCGCAGCCGCGACTGGGAGAGGACGTGGCCGAGCAAGCCAGGAGCCGCCAGCACCATCAGCGTGTCGTCGACATGGACGATGCCGCTTTCCCGGTGCCGGACGAGGACGGAGGCGGCATGGACGGCGTCATCCGCGGTCACCAGATCGAGCCCGGCAGGGACTGAAAAGTCGAGATCCGGGAACGTGGCCTGCGTTGTCTGGTCCTCTATTGCGTCAGGCTCCCACGGTAGTTCGGGCGCCCGTTCGCGGTGCCGCCGTGTGCCGAACAACCGCGCATGCGGCGCCAGTTCATGGGCGGCGGCGCAGTGCAGCGTGTGAAAGGGGTGGACGTTGATGATCGTGTCGATTGCATCGCCGTTTCCGGTAAGGCTGAGCAGCGCATTGCGGTCGTCACCGGACACGCCGTAGCTGTCGATAAGGGTGAAGCGCCCTCCTGGCCTTCGCACCAGAGACATCTGGGTGCCAAGATTGACGATCTTTGCGATCTTGAACGAGCCGCGGAAATTCCAGAAATTCTCGGCAAGCTTTTGCATGGCCGGCTTGGCTCCGTTTCCAGGGTGATAACGATCGACCGTGGATGCGAATGCAAACCGCTGAGGTGGTCATCGTTCCTGCCGAAAATGGTGCTGAGGAGCGGAACTAGGTGAGCCGCGCGGCGAAACAGCGATTGATCCGCGCTCGAACGCCGCGTTTACCTGCAATCCGTCGTGGATGCCGCCGCTGCCTTCTCAGACTTTCCGCGCGGACGACTGCCGGTTGGATTTCATCAAAGCGATGGCGAGGCTTTGATGAAATCCTGGTCACGATCCGGAATTTCAGGAACTGATAGCCCGTGGCCCCTCCCTCCCCTCCAACCTTCGCTGCCGACACAGTGGCCATTGTCAGGAGAAATCGGCTTCCTGATAGCCCGCCATAGGCTCAGGCGATCGGATTCCACACACAAGGCCGATCTTCGCGCGGCGCTCTGGTTTCTGTCGACCGCGGCTAGGTTGATGAACACTGGGTCCGAACGCGCCTCAATCATCGACATTGCGAACGTCCGGTAAGTACACTCAAGCTGCCCCAATTACGCTTGTTTGCGAAATCAGGACACCTGACGAGTGCCACTGGATCGAACACTTGAAAGTAAGGTGGCAAAATGCCACCTCCGGATACAGAGGTCATCCGTGGCCCAATCAATCAAGCTTGCCGATGACATCTTGAAGATCGTACGTCGCGAATCCGAACTGCAAAGTCGGTCCGTCGCGGGCCAAGTCGCGCATTGGGTGCGCATCGGTCGCGCGATTGAGCAGTCTGGCCATTTTGATCATGCCAGAATCACAGCGGCCCTGGCGGGGCAAATCGAGTCCACCGCGCTCACTAGCGAAGAAAAGGACGTCTGGCTCGACAGCTTCGCCGAAAAGATGGGGCAGCCCGGGCCTGACGAGAAATCCTATTTCGCTGGTCGGCGGCAGCTTGGCCTCGGCGTCGGCCTCGATGCTGCCGGTAATCTCATAAGCGAGAAGACTGCAAGCAAGGCATGAAACCGACGATGATAGTGCTTGCCGGACCAAATGGTGCCGGCAAGTCCACTCTCTATCAGCTTCGCGTTGCACCCAGCTTCGCGGGTCCGTTCATAAACGCTGACGTCATCCAGCGTGACGAAGTCCGTGATCCATCACCAGAGGCATCTTACGAGGCCGCACAGATCGCCACCTCGCGCCGAGCCAAGTATCTCGCGCAGGGGCAGGACTTCGTAACCGAGACCGTCTTCTCACATCCGTCTAAGCTTGAGCTCGTAGACGAGGCCCGCGCCAGCGGCTTCACCGTCATCGTGATGAATGTCGGCGTCGATACGCCGGAGCTATCCGTAGCTCGCGTAGGCGCTCGTGTGGAAGAAGGGGGACACATCGTGCCGGAAGAGAAAATCCGCACCTGCTGCGCGCGTGGCATGCCGTTCATTCGAGCGGCAATCTGCAAGGCTGACCGCGGCATGGTCTTCGACAATTCCCGCCTCAATCACCCTTCAAGCCATTGCCTTACCTTCTCGGCCGGGCGGCTGATTTTCGCTTTGCCTCATCTGCCCAGCTGGATCATGTCCGTCTACGTGGCAGACGTATACATCAAGACCCGCCAACTAAACTGCCGTTCGCGGCTCTGAAGCAGCTCCATTGTAGCAGCCATACGTTCCCGTTGACGCCCAGGGCAACGGAAGGCCGCTTTTCCAAAGGTCAATAATCAGCCAGAAAGGCCTGAATGCTGGGATAATGGCCGGTCCCAGAGATCGTCCCAGATAGCATTCCGCGCCGATGGTTAATATTGACCGGTTGACCGCGCCCTCTGCGAATGATGCATGATCAACGCAATGCCTTAGCGAATTTGCGGCTCAGAAAGCCTTCTGCGCTCCATTGCAAGGGTAGATCAGACGAACCGACCGGCAGCTGAGCCAATCATTTTTCGTAACCGGGCGGAAATTTCTGCCAGGGGTAACCTACCGTCGCCATCTGCCGGCCGGTGGCGAACAGGTGCTGCATGTAGTTGGTATCGAATTCTTCGCGATGAGGCACGTTGAATGTCGCGGGGATAAAGGCGAGATTATACTCGATCCCATCGCGCTGGGTGGTCGTAAAAATTCTGTAGAGGTCTCCGATCCCCTGAGTTTGGGTAAGCGATGAAATGGCGCGCGTCGCAACCGGCAACGTGCGCCGGTCGACACTCGCCCAGTCTGGATCAAGCCGTGCATTGCGGATCACATAAAGGTATCGCTTGCGCCCTTGGACACCACCAGCCTGGTCGATGCGAAGCGACGGGGGATAGAAGAACACCTGCGCCATCGTGCCGCCGTCCGCGTGCATCTCCTGATATTTTGTCCCCTCGACAGTAACGTCAAGCATAACAGGCGGGAAGGCGCCGGGGATCGAAGCGGACGCCACCAGCACGCGTCGAAACAATTCGGGCGCCCGCGGATCCTTGCTCGACGCGATCGCCGTCATGTTCCAGACGACGGGCTCGAGCGAATCCAGGTTGGCAGTGCCGACAAGCAGCAATCGGCCTTTGGCATATTCTGCGGCTATAGCATCAAGCAGCGCTTTGTCCGTGTAGCGTTTAACCAGTTTGTACAGTGGTGTCGTGTCGGCCATGGCATCGCTGAAGAAGCCTTTGATCATGCCGCGCATCTTGAATATGTCGGCCTGTGAAGTCTTGGTATAGACGTCCTCTAGCACCTTGTCATATTTCGGACCGAGGAATGCGAAAGGCGCGATCAGTGCTCCCGTGCTCACGCCCGTAACCGCCTTGAATTCGGGCCGCGTCCCGGTGGCGGTCCAGCCATTCAGAAGGCCCGCGCCAAATGCGCCATTGTCTCCCCCGCCGGAGATGGCGAGAAAATAGACTGGCGGCAACGGCCCCGTCTGGCCGGTACTGGCGCGATAGGCCAACTCCTTGGCGAGCGACGCCTTTGCTTCCGCTTCGAAACCTGAGGCGTCACGGCGCACGAAGTAGCGGATCTGCCCCATCCCGAGGTCGGCCTCGCCCGTCATCGCGGTTGGAACTGCCGGAAGGCGTTGAGGCGTCGCACAGCCGGTTACCGTCATCTGCACGATCAGGAGCGCTGAAAGGCAGCGGAGCCAGAGCCGCACCCGCGATGTCGAAACGCCGCTCATTGCTTCCATCATTCCGCCCTCCGCGCGCTTCGGCAACGCTAGGACACGGCAGATCACAGCGACATCAGGAAAAACGCGGAGTGCAGTTGGCGGAAATGCTGATCAGCGGGAAGCTGCAAAAGAAGCACCAAGGGCGATAGGAAGGACCGGCAGGCCAGCTAAGCTGTCACTGCGTGGTGGAGCGCTGACATGGCCAAGATTTTTATCATTGTCGGTTTTCTTATCTGCATAGCTGCCGCCTTGATCATAACGTTGCTTTCCGATTCCGATGAGACCGACAGGTAGACGCGGACGTCAGCCACGGCGGCGGTGCGGGAAAGTCTGTAAATCGTTGGAAAAGCCTGATCGCTGCCGCCTGCCCGACGTTGTCTCATCTGGCCGATCCCAGGGCAACTACCGCCAGCACTTCGGCCGTTCGCCGACCCAAACTCGTTCCCTCAAAGCGGCCGATCATTCATGGACCGCGCGGCGGCCGGGGACCGATTACCTTGCGTCAAGCAGAGTGAATTGGGATTCTTGCCCAAGCGCTTTGGGGGTTGCAAGGTGGCTGCCGTTTCATTTGCGAGAGATGATGAGCAATCAAGGCCTTGATCCTATCGTCCTGAATGCATGGCTCTCGGCACGTTCCGTCGCGCGTGGACTGTCTTTGCCAGTGCCTGAATACGGGGGATTTCGTGTCGATTCTAAGTCGGATGCCGAGATCGCCCGTTGGGTTTTCCCTAAGGTTGGCGCGGGTCTCGAAGAACTGGCGCGCACCATCAGCGAACCTCGCCATTTTTTGAAACTTTGCGGCGAGGCCGACCAACTGCGGGCGGTATTACCGGCGGGCTGGGAGATTCATGCTCCGAGCTACTTTATACAGGCCACTCGCCAGCACCCTCCCGCGATACCCCTAGCCCACGGGTATAAAATCGAAGCTAAGAAAGTCGGCATGGTGATCGAGGCGCGCATCGTTTCCCGAACGGGTGCGCTTGCAGCAAGCGGTTATGCAGCGGAGGCCTGCGGTGTCTTTGTCTATGACCGGATCGCGACAGAGCCCGAGCACCGCCGGAAGGGACTTGGGCGCGTCCTAATGCGGACTCTGCATGACGCTCGGCAGCGTTCGAGCGCCCCCGAGTTGTTGGTCGCCACCCAAGACGGCCGAGCCCTCTATTCGAAGCTTGGATGGCAGACAATCTCGCCATATTCGACGACGTCAATCCTCACTCCGTAGCGGCGGCTTGGGCGCAAAGCGAAAGAAGGGCCCTACCCTGCGCCTCTACCACCCCCCAACTGAAGAGCATTATTCTTGATTCCGCGCAAATTTCATTTGGGATATTTGTGACTTCATTATGCGTATCTTCACTATTGGCTACGAAGGCGTCACTCAGACGGCCTTAATCGAAGCCCTGCGATTGGCGGGCGTCGCGCTTCTGGCCGACGTACGGGCCGTGCCGCTCTCTCGCCGGCCGGGCTTTTCCAAGAATGTACTTGCCGCCGGATTACGCGAAGCCGGAATCGACTATATCGGCCTGAAGGCGCTTGGCACCCCGCCAGAAGGCCGCGAGGCGGCGCGAAAGCATAATCACGCCAGGCTCGCCGAAGTGTATGCCGGGCAATTGGAGCTGCCGGAGGCGATGGCACAGATGGCCCGGCTGCGCTCGTTGGTAGAGGAACATTCCACTGCGCTGCTTTGCTTCGAGAGAGATCCGGCTTGCTGCCATCGCTCTCTCTTGGCGGATGCCGCGCTGCCAGAAGCAGAAGTCATCCATCTGTTTGTTTGAGCGACGATTGCGGCGCCGGCCCGCAGTAGGAGAGCTTCGTTTGCACCAAGCACAACTATCTTGCTGATATTTATCAACTTTTTAGGTTGAGTTAATCGCAGGGCTCGAAAGCCCTCGGCCGAGGCGACCGCGCCAGGCAGATCCTTCAAACCGAACTTTCCGAAACGCCTGCCCGTGCGCTGCCCGGCAGGCGCCGTCGGCGTTCGTCATGAATTCAGGGGCTACATGAGATCGATCACGTTGGCGGGCCGTCGTCATTCACTACTGTTGCACGCAGGATACGTTTCCATTTCGATCGCGGCGCTCTCGGCAAGCGGTGCGGCAGGGGCGCAGGAAGCCGCTCCAGCAGAAGGCCAGGCGAGTGATATTGTCGTCACCGGCATTCGCCAGTCGGTGGAACGCGCTGCGCAGATCAAGCAGCAGGCACCGCAAATCGTCGATTCGATCGTCTCGGAAGATATCGGCAAGTTCCCCGATCCCACGACGGCGGCAGCGCTACAGCGCGTTCCGGGCGTACAGGTGTCGGTCACCCAGTCGAACGAGATCGGCAATGTGCGCATCCGCGGTCTGGGCGACATCCTGACCACGCTCGATGGCCGCGAGATCATCACCACCACCGGCCGCACGTTCGCAATGCAAGACCTGCCTGCCGATGCACTGTCACGGATAGACGTAATCAAGTCCAATACGGCGGACCTGATCGAAGGCGGCATAGCCGGCATTATCGATCTGCAGGTCAACAAGCCGTTCAACTTCAGCAAGCCGACGATCGTTGTCAACGCGCACGGCAACTACGGCGTGAAATCGGACAGGCTCGATCCGCAGGTGAGCATTCTCGCCACCGATACCTGGGATACCGGGATCGGCGAAATCGGCGCGCTGCTCAACGTCAGCTGGGCCAAGACGCATTACAATCACCCGCGTACCCGTGAGGGCGTGCGCCGCGCAGCACAGGGGACCGGCATTCCCTACAATTTGCCGGGCGTGCTCTTGCCCAACGTCGTTGAGAGCCACTCGGACTATGGTTGGTACGAGCGCCCCCAGGCCAATGCCTCGCTTCAGTGGCAGGCCTCGGACAGCGTCCAGGTCTATGCCGACGGGCTCTACACGGGCTATCGCTCGCAGAGCCAATGGTCGTTGGCCAATGCGCAGCTGTTCCTGCCGGGCACGCGCATTTCCAACATCGAACTGTCCGACGATTGCATCACGGCGCGGGCCCGCAATGACAGCGGCCAGTCGCCCCTTCCCAGCGGCACCCCGCCCACGCTTCCCGCCTTCAATGTGCAGGAACTCTGCCAGGTCCAGTCAGCAACGATCTCCAACGCCGTAAGCGAGCAGAAGACCTACAGCTACGACAACCGGACCGACGGCTGGCTTGCCGCGATCGGGGCGAAATTCGATCGCGACGGCGTAAGCGCCAAGGCCGACGTGTCGTACCAACGATCGATCAACACTTCCGAGACTGTCCTGGCGGTGGTCGGCCAGCGAATCCCGACCTTCCAGTACACCGCGAACAGCGGCAGCGGAGCGACGGCCACCACGCCCGGCGATCCACTCTTGTCTTCTTCGAACCTTGTGCTCAGCGAAGGCCTCGACCAGAACTTCAGCCGCTCGGTGGGCGACTTGTTCCAGGCGCGGATCGATACCAGCTTCGACATCGACAGCAATTTGCTCCGCAAGTTCCAGGCAGGCATCCGCTATGCGGATCGCGGCAGCGAGTTCCAGCAGGCTATCGTGAGCAAGGCGGCGCCCGGCGGGGTAATCGGGTCTGCCAGCGAGGCCAGCGCAGTGAGGGTCGATGCCTCGGGGCTGCCGAGCGACTATCTCACGCTCATGCCCGGCGTCCCGCAGTTCAACGACGGATCGGGCGCTCTGGTGCCCAATCCCGACTTCCTGCGTACGGACGAAGGCCGCGACGCACTCCGGACACTCTACGGTCTACCCACCGGCGATCCCGCCTATCAGCCGGAGCGTGCCTTCTACGCCACCGAGAAGACGATCGCGGGGTATGCCCAGTTCAATTATGAGACGCCGATCACCTCGGGGATCACACTGGACGGCATCTTCGGCGTACGTCCGACCCGTACCGAACGCACGATACGCGGCTCGAGCGTGGTGACGATTCCGGCATCGGGCGGTCAGCCCGCGCGCACGGAAATCCGGCCGCTTTCGCAGACCACCACCGATACCGACGTGCTGCCCAACGCCAGCGCGCGGCTTCAGTTCGGCGGCGGCCTTCAGCTGCGGGCGAGCTACGCGAAGACGATCCGCCGCCCGGATTTTGCCTCGCTCAATCCGGGGCTGACGTATTCACTGTCCACCAACCCCAACATCCTCAACGCGGGCTCCGCTGGCAATCCGGACCTGCGCCCGCAGAAATCGGACAGCTACGACCTCAGTCTCGAATATTATTTCCGACGCGGCTTCATCGCCGTGGCTCTCTACAAGCGCGACATTACCGACCGCGTGGTGACCGCTTCTGCCAACGAGGTCATCGACGGGATCAACTATTCGATCAGCCGCCCGCGCAATATCGGCCAGGCCGAATTGCAGGGCATCGAAGTCAGCGGCCAGACATTCTTCGACTTCCTACCGGGCGCTTTGTCCGGCCTGGGGGTCATGGGCAACTTCACTTATGCCGATACCGAAGTGAAGGGCAGCGACCGGCTCGCCGGCCTGCCGCTGCAGGGCGTGTCGAAGTACAACTTCAACACCGGGCTGCTTTATGAAAAATCGGGCTTTTCTGGCCGCCTGATCTACACGTGGCGCTCGAAATATTATGACAGCGACGAGACCGGCGCGCTCGGTATCCGCGAAGTCGATCCGGCACGGGCCAGCGATGCAACCTACAACCCGCTCCTGCTCAACTACGTACGCCCTAGCGGACGGCTCGACTTCGGACTGAGCTGGGACGTCAACGACCGGCTCCGCTTTGATCTGGGCGGCACCAATATCCTCGGCGCTAAGTACCGCGGCTACTACAACCAGCCTGCTTACGGGCAGGAGTATCGGTACGACGAGACGACCTACACTGCCGGCGTCCGCGTCCGCATCTGACGACTGGTCGGGGCACGGTGCACCCGTGCCCCGCAGCACCATCCACGGGAGAATAAGTTT
Organism: Novosphingobium sp. BL-S-32; assembly: GCF_056857055.1. Lineage (NCBI taxonomy): Bacteria > Pseudomonadati > Pseudomonadota > Alphaproteobacteria > Sphingomonadales > Sphingomonadaceae > Novosphingobium > Novosphingobium sp. BL-S-32. The sequence continues at coordinate 1,341,222 of NZ_CM166477.1, forward strand.
GCGCGAAACCACCAATTCCGGAATCGTGGGCCCGCGCCGTCGCTTCCTTCAGAAGCTGGCCTTGCTCGGCTCCCTCGCCGCGATGGGCGGCCCCGCCAGTGCGAGCCTGCTCGGCGAACTGCCGTTCACTCCGACCAGTCGCCCGCGCAAGCGGCCCAACATGATCGTGATCCTGGGCGACGATATCGGCTATTCCGACATCGGTGCGTTTGGCGGCGAGGTCGACACGCCTAATCTCAACGCGCTGGCCAAGCGCTCGGTCAACTTCACCAATTTTTACAACATGGCTCGCTGCTGCCCCTCGCGTGCCTCGCTGCTCACCGGACGCTATCCACACCGCGTAAACATGGCGGGCAACGGCACCAGCCTCTCGCTCGAAGTGCCTACGGTTGCCGAGGAACTGCGCCGCGCGGGCTATGCCACCACGATGGTCGGCAAATGGCACCTCACCGCTGCGGAGCCGATTGCGGACAAGGCCGAGCATCTCAAGTGGATCAACCATCAGGCCCATTTCGACCGCGATTTCGGGGATCGCCGCACATATCCCGCCGCTCGCGGCTTCCAGCATCATTGGGGGATCATCTGGGGCGTGGTGAACTATCACGATCCCTTCAGCCTCGTGAACGACTTCCAGCCGGTAAGGTCCGTCCCCGAGGGGTTCTATTTCACCGACGCGATCAGCGATCATGCGGTGGGCGAAGTGAAGCGCCTCGCCAAGGGCTCCGATCCCTTCATGATGTATCTGGCCTATACGGCGGCGCACTGGCCGCTGATGGCTCCTGCGGCCCTGATCGAGAAGTATATCCCGCGCTTTTCCACCGGCTGGAACCAGATCCGGCAGGACCGCTATGCCCGCCAGATCAAGTTCGGGCTTGTCGATCCCGCCGTCGACCGGCTCGATGCGGTTGAAAGTCGCTACGAGCACAACGCCTCGATTCCGTGGGAGCGCCTGACCGACGAGCAGCGCACGGTACAGGTGCGAAAAATGGCGACGCATGCCGCCATGATCGAAGTGATGGATCAAGGCATCGGCCGGCTGATTCAGGCGCTCAAGGATACCGGGCAATTTGAAGATACGCTGATCGTCTTCACTATCGACAACGGCGCTTCGCCCGAAGTGATGGTCGAGGCAGGCTACGACCGCTGGAGCGAGACGCGCGACGGCCGCAAGGTCGCGTACGGCGAGTATCCAGAACACGAGATCGGCGACGACCAGACGATGGCCTGCCTCGGCGCGCAATGGGCCAGCGCGGCGAACACCCCCTGGCGCTACTGGAAGGCGGAAAGCTACCAGGGCGGTACCCACGCACCGTTCCTGATGAGCTGGCCTGCGGCATTGGGCGCACGCGAAGATACGCGCGTGAGCATGCCCGCGCATATCATCGATGTGACGCCGACCCTGCTCGACCTTGCCGGTGTTACCCCGCGCACGGACAAGGCTCCCATCGACGGTGTTTCGCTCGCCGGCGTGTTCGAAGGCAAGCCGATCCCGGCGAACCGCCCTTTCTTCTTCGAACATTACGGCGCCCGCGCGGTAATCGACGGCCGCTGGAAGCTCGTCTCGCTGGCCCCGGGAGGGCAGCGGGGCGACCTTGCCTGGGCCCTCTATGATCTCGAGAACGACCGGACCGAGACGCAGGACGTTCGCCAACTCTATCCTGAAGTGGTCGCACGACTGGACAAGCTCTGGCTCGATTGGGCCCGTAATGTCGGCGTTCCCCTGCGCGGCGGCGTGCTCGGCACGCCGCTGGAGATCGGCCCCCAGGCGCATTTCAGTGATTGACCGGAGACGCGATGCGCGCGCGCACTGCCGAAAGCAGTTTTATCGCGTAATTCCTCGGGCAGACGTGCTGCGAGGAAGCTCGGCCGATTGACGCCCTGACTTGAACTGATGAGGATCGGATCCAAAGGATGTAGGCCGGGCCATCTTCGGCGATTTCGGCAATTTCAGTGTCGAAATTCCCATGTTCCCAGATACCCTGCATTCGTCGATATCGGCCGACATGGCGATCCGCTTCGAAAAGGCATTCGGGATCAAGGCCGATACCCTGCTTCGCATGCAGTCGGCCTATGACCTCGCTGGCGCACGCGCGCATGAAGATGAGATCAAGGTAGAACGGATCGCAGAAGCAGCTTAGGTATAGTCGCTGTTGATTGCCACTGAGGATTGCCCCGGGGGGATGTGGACGAAAACTTGGACCACCATGGAGGTAGTTCATGTATCCCCACGCAGACAGGATCCGGACGGTTGAGCTGTATCTCAAGCTTGGCAAGCGGATTAGGGCGACCATTCGCCAGCTGGGCTATCCCACCAAGAATGCGCTTAAAGATTGGTGCCGAGATTACGAGCAGCAGCAGGATTTGCGAGTGCGCTGTGCACCTCGAGCGCCGAAGTATTCCGAGGCCAGAAAGCAGGCGGCTGAACTGATGCGGTGGAGCCCCAATCACCCCATCTGTTTGAAAAGTGCCCAACCGGGCATTTTCGGCGCGGCTCCGCCTCTCCCCTTCCCGATCCGACCACCAATCGGGGTAAGCTCGTAAGAGAAGAGGGGCGGGGCCGCAAAATTCGCATTCAGCTAATTTTCAAACAAGCTCCAAGCGATAGCTATTTCGCGGCGATCTTGCCGACCTTGTCGAAGCGCGCGCGGAAGTCGGTCAGGTCGATGGTGAAATCGTCCGCCTTCATGTATTCGGCGTCGGAAAGCTGGGGCTTCTCACCGGCCTTGTACCATTCGGCATACTTGGGCGCTTCGACGCTGTTGACCTTGTAGTGCGTCGAATAGGTCCGGACTTTCACTTGCGGCACCTTGGGCGCCATGTCGAACGTCATCAGGCGCAGCCAGCCATCGCCGATGCCCATGCCGGGCTCCAGCTTCGCACCGGCATCCTTGGCGGTCTGCGCACGGTCCTGATAGTCGGCGAGGACCTGATAGACCGGGTGGCCGAAGCGGTTGCTGTCGGTGCGGAAGGCCTGCGCATGCTCGTGGCCGCAGAGGACCATGAAGATCTGGTCGTTCTGGCTGATGAACTTGTCCCAGATCATCTGCGGGCTGTTGTCCTCCGGATCGACGGCGGCATTGTCGATCATCGGATTCGGCAGGCGGTTTCCGGCCGTGTCGAGGAAGTCATGCATGGACACGATCGTCGGCAGGCCGGGATAGCGCTTGATGATTTCCGCCGCCCACTTCAGCGAATCGTTCGGCGCATCGAACTGCAGGCCGATGTGGAGGAAGCGATAGCCGCCCGCCGTGAAGATCTGGGCGCTGTCGGCGCCGTCGTCATGGCTGGCCACGTACCAGGACTGGCCCTTGAAGTACTTCGACTGATCCGAGAACACCTTCTTCCAGTTGGAAAGCCCACCGGAGTGCAGCATGCCCACGTCCGCCGCGCTGCGGACTTGCGCGGCAGGCGGATGGTTCGAATCCGTCCACATAGCGTCGTAGTCGTGATTGCCCGGTACGACCGAGAACGGTACCTTGCCTACGAGCATGTCCCAGCCCTGCCCAACGGTCGGCATTTCAACCGTATGGACCTTTTCGGTGGGCGCGAAGTGCGCCTCCATCATTGGGTTGGGCGCGCGCTTGAATCCGCGCGCGGCATGCGCCGGATCGATCATCATCGACTGGTGCTGCCAGTTGTCGCCCAGCCCGTCGACGAAGGCGATGTCGCCGCCGGCGCTCTTCAGGTTGGCGGCGACGAAGGCCATCTGATCAAGGAACAGCTTGCTGGCGTCGAACGTGAAGCCCTCGGCCGTCTGGTGCGTGTAATCGACGTAGTTCTGCGTGTCGGGGATCACCGCGATGGTGAAGCTGCCGTCCTTGGCCTGGGCGGGCGCGGCGGCCAAGGTAATTCCGGATGCGATGCCGGTAAGGCAGGTGCAGGCGACGAGAAGGCGGGAAAGCGTTTTCATGGGCTTAACTCCGAAGGGTCTCAGGAAAAGGGTCAGAACGAGAAGCGCAAGGTCGCGCCGTATGTCGCCGGATCGCCGAAGAAGGCGACGTAGGTGCCGGGAAGCACCGAGCCGTAGTTGAAGTAGTTGCTGGCGTACTTCTTGTCGGTGACGTTGCGGCCCCAGACCGACAGGTCCCAGCGATCGTCGAGCCGCAGCCCCATGCGCAAGTTGAGCAAGCCGTAGCCGCCGGTCTTGGTCAGTTCGGAATCGTCGAGCGAGCCGTAATACTTCGAGCGGAACGAGTATTCCGCGCTGGCATAGCCCACCAGGCCCGAGGCCAGTTCATGCTGGTAGTCGCCGTTGATGCCCGTGGTCCACTTCGGTGCGCCGGCGATCGGACGGCCCGAGAGGTCGCACGTGGCCTGACCCGTCACTTCGATCGGGCACGGACCTGCGGAATATTCGCGGTACTTGGCATCGTTGTAGGCGACGAAACCGTGGATCGAGAGGCCGTTCACCGGACGCACCGTGCCTTCAAACTCGACACCCCGCGTGCGCGCGCTGCCGGCGTTGGTCAGCAGCTGAACGACCTGGTTGTTGACCTCCATCAACACGTTGGCCTGATAGTTGCGGATGTCAGTATTGAACACGCTGAGGTTGAGGGTCAGCGCGTGGCTCAGGAAGTCGCCCTTGATGCCGACTTCATAGTTGGTCGCCGTCTCGGGCAGGACCTTCAGCGCCTCGGCATCGAGCCCGGCCGGCGGCAGCGTGGTGTTGAGGCCGCCCGCCTTCTGCCCGCGCGAAATCAGGGCATAGGCCATGACTTGCGGATTGAAGCGGTAGTCGGTGCTGATCAGGAACGACGGCGCGGTATTGCTGATGCGCGCGTGGATCGGGCCTGCCGCCTGCGATGCGAGCGCGGCGACCGGATCGCCGGTCGCATTGCTGACCGGCACCGGGCGGGTAACGTCTTCTTCCTTGGTCTCATACGTCACGCGAAGGCCGCCGGTCACGTTCCACTGCGGGGTGACGTGCCAGTTGACCTGACCGAAAGCGGCAATGCTGTTGGTCTCGGGCGCGGCCTTGGTGTCCCAACGGGTGCCGTTATAGGCCAGCAGGGTCGCCAGTGCGGGCGAATAGGGCGCATAGGCCTTGAGCGTCGCGGTCGGCATGCCGGCAAGCCACGCGGCAGCCTGGTCCCCATAGGAAACGTACTGCGTCGTATCGACCTTCTGGTGGAAGTAGTAGAGGCCGCCGACCGCATCGAAGTTGCCCATGCGCGGAAGCGCGAGGCGCACTTCCTGCGTGAACTGGCGATCCTTGATGTGGTAGCCGCCGTACAGGGCATCGGCGCTGCTGCCCTCGGTGTCCGAAGCGGAATCGTACTGCCAGTAGCGATAGGCCGTCAGCGAGGTGAGCGTGAAGCCGCCGCCGAAGGTCCAGTTGACCTCGGCCGAGCCCGCGCCCTGGCGGGTGCCCGTGCTGTAAGGCCCGCCCGCTGCCGTCGTCAGGCCGTCGGGATCGATCGCCAGAATTGCGCCGGTGGCATCGAGCTTGGTCTGGATCGCGGCGGGCGTAAGGCCCCAGCTGGGGATCACGGTGACCGCGCCGGAGCTTTGCTGCTCGCGCGCATATTCGCCAATCAGGCGCACGCTGAGATCGTTGGAAGGCTTGTAGAGCAGTTGGAGCCGCCCGCCGCGACGGCCCAGATCGCTGACCTTGTCGCCATTCGCGATGTTCTTCACGATCCCGTCGCGCGTGGTGTCGTAACCCGTCAGGCGGAAGGCGAGGTTGTCGGTGATCGGGCCGGTCAGAGTGCCCTGATACTGCTGGTAGTTGAAGCGGCCGTACGTCACCGCCGCGCGGCCACTCCAGTCGAACTGCGGCAGTTCGGTGGTGATGTTGACGGCGCCTGCCGTGGTGTTCTTGCCGAACAGCGTGCCCTGCGGACCGCGCAGCACTTCGATCTGCGCAATGTCGATCAGGTCGGACGCAGCCATGCCCGGGCGGCCGAGATAGACGCCGTCGACGAAGACGCCGGCACTGTTCTCAAGCCCATCGCTGCCCGGATTGTTGCCGATGCCGCGGATCGAGATGCTGGTCTGGTGACCGTTAGTAACGACGACATTGGTGCTGGGGACGAGCTGGTTCAGGTCCTCCAGACGGATGTGATCGTTACGGCGCAGGTCATCTCCGCCGATCGCGGTGATCGCCAGCGGCACGTCGCCGATCCGCTCGCGCGTCTTGCGCGCGGTAACGACGATGTCGGCCTGCGAGCCGCCGTCCGCATCTGCGGGTTGCGCCGGAGCCTCCTCCGCATAGGCTTGTCCGACGCTCAGCGCGAGGACACTCGAAAACAATGCCAGTTTATTGATCACGACCCGAATCCCTACTTCGATTGCGATTTACGAGACGAGCGTGTATCGTTATTTTATGACAGAATTGTGAGACGTTAGAGGTTTACGGGGGACAGGAATGACCGAAGGAAGCAAAGCACTGGAGCCGGTATCGACGCCCGCACGGGGGCGGGGCCGCCCGCGCGACGAGGAAAAGGACGCGGCCATCGCCGAGGCCGCATGGCGGCTTCTGGCGGAGAAAGGCTATGAAGCACTCACATTCGAAAGCGTGGCGGAACTGGTCGGATGCAGCCGCTCGACGCTCTATCGCCGCTTCGCCAACAAGGCCGAACTGGTCGAGGCGACGCTGGGCCAGACCTCGCGCCGGATCGAGCCGAGGATCGACGATTCGATGAGCCCGCGCGAAGTGCTGATCGCGCATGCCCGCGCGCTCTGCACTTACATGGCGGGTCCGCGCGGCCCGGCAACGCTGATGATGTCTTTCAGTGCCGAACACCATGCCGAACTGGCTGCCGCCATCGCCCGCCACGGCATGAACGAGCAGACCTTCTACTTGCGCGAGTTCGAACGCGCCCGTCCCGGCACGTCCGAACAGGTGCGCGACTTCGCGTTCAACACGTTGATCGGCACGATCATCTTCCATGTCGCGGTACTGCGCACGACATTGACCGAACGGCAGATCGTCCGGCTCGTGGACGGCGCGCTCACGCTCCTGGAGATGGAGCCAGGGTGATGGACCAGAATTTTCTGGGCCAAGGTCAAGGATTCAGTATTGGCAAGCGGGCTTATCCCACATCGCGATCCGACTTTCTCCGGGTTTCACGATGTCCGCCGGCATGTCCATCATGACGGACGGAATTGGGCTGGCATTTGTTGATTTCACAGGATGCGTACGGGCAAAGCGCAAAGCATCCTTGATTCCATGGCGCCGGGGGCAGTGTTCCGCTGCATCAAGGCAGGGTTGGACGATGCTGGAGGCTCACGGAGCGCATATGAATGCCTTGGCAGGCCTGGGCATCAACATGGCAGGCGTTTTCGTTGGCGAAGATCGGAAAGACAGCTTCGAGATTTGTGACGAAAGCTGCTTCCGCGATCTGATGTTGGAGACTTCAGCTGACGGGGCTGCCGACACTTTGCCAATCCGACGGGGTTTATCATGCATCCGTCTCCGCAAGAGCGGCAACGTTTAGTACGCGCGACATATTTCTAGGGCATCTACGTGCCTCCCAGTCGGACAGCATGTGATGCCAATGGGTGCGTGGCTATTGCTTCCATCCAAAGCAGCGGACTGGCGTTCCAGTAATCGGGTGGGCTGTATCCTCCACAACCCGTAGACCGAGGGGCTCATAGAAGCGGTGCCCGGCGGCATTGGTCACGGGCGTCCGAAGTGTGAAGCCTGTCGCAAGCTACCGCTTTGCTTCATCGAGCAGCGCAGCGCCAATGCCTTGGCGTTGAGCGTCTGGCGCGACGAAAAGCTGATCGAGAATGCGTTGCTCAGGAATGGTCGCAAGCAGCCCGACGATATGGCCGCCAACCACAGCAACGTTCAAACACCAGCCATTTTCGATGCTAATCCGGTCCAGCAAAGTGCTTGTGTCATCGAGGGCAGGTGCACCTCCATCCATCAGGCTAACGCTTTCATACCAAATGGCAGCGATAGTTTCGTGTTCGCTGGGCTGAACCAGTCTGAATTCCATGTAAGTTCCAATTATCCCCGGCAACGCGGACCGACCGCATTCGGGATCGTCAAGAAGCCGCCGTATGTCTGATGCGCAGCGACGCGCCTTGCGCTAAGCTCTAACAGACACCGATCGGCGCGCGCTTTAGCAATGAGGGACATGCCACCACCCTTACCGCGAGGATGTCAGCGGGCGCGCATAGGATCGTCCCATCAATCCAGAAATCGTCAAGGGCGAGGCGGTAGCTGCAGTAGATGTGATCCGCTTCGAAATTAATCCCGACGATCCGCGTCCAGCCCAACCCCACGCGGTTGATGTAAGCTTCCACCTCGTCTCCGCGCGCTTCGGAATCGAGAATGCGCTTTGCCAACTCGATTGAAATCGCTGTGTCGTTCTCTGGTCTGGTCATCTCAACCGCGCCATTGCCGGACAATCATGAACCCCATTTTGATACATGGTCATATCATCGTCAAGTAAATGTCATTGCTAAGACACACGATGCCTACTGCCTGATTTCAAGCCTTTAGTCATGGCCAAATTTGATCTGCTCTTCTCAGCGCTCAATGCCGAGGATAAAAACGCCATTGAGATGAGTTTTGCCGTGGTTACGGATCTTGTGAGCGAGTTCCCTAACTCTGCACACCGATATTCCTGGCCGCGAAAGAATAGCTCTTCGAATAACGCGAGCGAATTTAGTGCTTGCATCCTATCGAGCGCCCCCAGATGCTCGCTGCGAGCGTCCAACGCAGCCGTCTCGACATTCTGTTCTCAAAGCGAGCGCGCTAAAACCTCAATGAACGGGCGCTTAAACCCTCGTTGTTCCGATAGGAGCCGCTCCGGATCGTCCCTCCTTGCGGTCGTTTTTGGCCTGGGGTCAGGGAACCTTTATGAACGGCACCCTTCTCGGGTCAGCGACCGGAAGGGGACTAACCGGTTCGTCCGACGACACGGCCCTTGGGCCCGGCCGGAGTCGGCACTGCGGTCATGGCATGTTTTAGGAGAGGCTCGGGGAACTTGAACGACCGCGATGAGGCGCGTTGCAGTTCGTTCGGTGTCGGCCGAAATAGCCACGTCAATCTTGATCAGAGAACGGGCAAATCTGCCGCTCGAACCGATTTGTCGTTGAAAAGCCGAACACATTGCCGCCGCATGTTGGCAGTACGATCTCGGATACCCAGCGTGATGGGCGAGAAGACGGCGGGGTAGCGCGGATGGACTGGCTCAGGCCGTCACTCGCGCGCTCTCCTTCAAGCGAGGCATGACTTTCTCCGCGAAAGTCCGCATCTGCCGGTAGACTTCGTCGTAGGGCATGCCGCCGAAGCTGAAATTGGCGATAATCCAGTAGTCGCCGACCATTTCCGCTCGCGCGAAATGCTTTTCGACCAATTGGTCGGGGGTGCCGATCATGTTGCCGGAGATGTAGTCACGATAGGCCTTGTCCGGGCCGCCCGCCGCTTCGGCCGCTTCGCCCAGATAAACATATGTCGAATAGGACGGGAGGCTGCGGAAATGCTCGCCGCCGAACTCGTAATGCTGGGCAACCTGCTGGAACTGCGCGGCAAAGTACTTGTCGGTATAATCGATCACCTGCTGCTCGTCCTCGAAGCAGACGACGAAATCGCTGATGACGAAAGGCGGCGCGGGTTCGCCGTGGAGCGTGGCGAAAGTCTCGCGGTAGAAGTCGATCTCGGGCAACGCCTTGGCCCAGTCGCCTTGCGAAAACCGCAGCGTGCGCAGGCCGAGCTGGGCTGCTTCCTCCACCGAGGATCGCGACATCGAAACCATGACGCAGCGTTCTTTCGACCAACCCTCAGGCCGGGGCCGAACTTCAACACGCGGTTGAGGGAAGTGCGGTCCGGCGCCTTCCACGAATCCGGTTTCCAGCCCCCTCAGGATCATCGGTGCCGCCTCGTCGAAGCGTTCGCGGGAATCCGCTAGATCGGTGCGAAAGCCGGTAAATTCGCGCCGTGCTGCGCCGCGTCCCATGCCCAGGATCACGCGGCCGTTGCTGAGATGGTCGAGCATGGCGGTCTTTTCGACCACGCGCAGCGGATCGTTCCACGGCAGAATGACCGCCGCGGGCATCAGCTTGATTGTGCTCGTCTTCGCGGCGACGTAAGTCAGCAGTTGCAGCGGATCGGGACAGGCGGCGTAGTCGGTGAAGTGGTGTTCCACCGCCGCGGCGAAGTCGAAGCCCATGGCCTCGGCCTCAATCGCGAGCTGGGTCTCGCGGCGGAAGAAATCGCCGTCCGGCATGCCGTGGAGATTCTGGAAGCCCAGGTGGATACCGACCTGCATGTTGCTCATCCTCGTATTGCGTTGGGTCAGTGGTCGCATTCAGCCTTTCAGGCCGGCGCCGTGACAGGTTCCTCGCCGTTGAGCGTGCAGCGATGCAGTTCGCGTCCGCTTTCACGGTCGAACGGTTCCACGCGGTGCATCGTGCCGGTATTGTCCCAGATCGCGAGATCGCCCGGCTGCCACTTGTGACGGTAGACGTACTGGTCCTGCGTGGCGTGGATCATCAGGCGCTGGAGCAGGTCATGGCTTTCCGCCGGTTCCATGCCTTCGACATAGGCACCCGACGTACTGAGGACGAGAGAACGCGCGCCCGAACGGTGCTGCCAGACCAGCGGATGCGAACGCTGCGGATAGGAACTCCACAGCGCGAACTCCTCCACCGTGCAATCGCGCTTGGCGGGAAAAAGCGCCGCCTGCATCGTGTGGACCACGCGCAGCTTTTCGAGCCGCCGCTGTTTTTCCTCGGCAAGGTCCGCAAAGGCGGCGCAAGTATTGGCGAAGAGCGTATCACCGCCCCGGTTGGACAAGCGCACAGGTGCCAGCAGCGTGGCGAAAGGCGGAACCTCTTCGTAAGTGCCGTCCATGTGCCAGAGCTGGTTGCCGAACAGGAAGCGCGCGTATTCGGGGTTGCGTGTCTCATCGAGCGTCACGCGGAGCACGCCGCCATCACCTTCGGCCAGCACCGCGCCGTCGGCACCGCGTCGCGCCTTGCCGATGCGCAATTCGCCAAGGCTGCGTGCGATCGTGCGCAATTCTTCGTCATCGACACCTAAGCCGCGCATCACCACGACACCGCGCTCGGCCAGCAAGGCGCGAATTTGCGCAGCGTGGCGGCCAGAAAGCAGCGCCGCCTTGTCGATCATGAGCTGAGAGCCAATGCGCGGGGCGAGCGGGAGAGCCGCCTTCCCGCCCGATGGCATGGCCGTTTCGGATTCGGAAATTCCGCCTGCGAATCCCACGTCCGCCTCTCCTCCGCCGGCTTTGCGCCGCGCTATGTCCTATTATCCTTTCGGGGCTTGACCGACACGGTTGCCGAGCCGATTATCACCCGTATCGTTTCATACATAGGCGTATTACCCACACATTCCATCACCTGGTAGGAACATGCAAGCATTTAATACCTACATCGTTTTAATTGTATCCCAATGCCGGGCGGGGGAGGTGTGAAGGTGATCGAAGGGCACGTAGCTCCGCCGAGCCGGGGGCCGGGACGCCCCTCGCTCAGCAACGAGGAGTTGCTCGACCGCGCTCTGGTACTGTTCCTGGAAAGCGGGTTCGAGCGCACCAGCATCGACGCAATTTGCGCGGCAGCGGGTATGGCGAAACGCACCTTTTATCAGCGCTATGGCGACAAGCTCACCTTCTTCAAGGCCGCGCTGGAGCGCGCGATCGAGGACTGGATACTGCCCCTCGAAACGCTCGAGGCCTGCGAGAGCGACGATTTCGAGGACACTCTGCTACGCATCGGCCGCCTCCTCGTTGCGAATGTAATGAGCGAGGACGGCATCAGCCTGCTGCGAATCACCAACGCCGAATCCGCCAGAATTCCGGAGATCGGCGCTTTCACTTATAATGCCGGCACCGGCCCGACCGTCGATTGGCTGGCCGGCCTGTTCCGCCGCCGCCTCGAATGCGGCGAGGAGCAGGCACGCAACGCCGCAATTGCTTATATGTACATCGTCGTGTGCGGTCCGCCCACCGTGACGGCCTGGGGCATGACCGTCGGCACCGACGAGATCGAGAGCAACATCCGCTATGCCGTCCACGTGCTGCTTCACGGCCTCTTGTCCGGAGCGGACGGCCGCAGAGCCCCGGCGGGCAACGGCGCGCCGGAAACCGCGACTTTGGAACTCCAACACCTGAGGCGCGAAAACGAGCAATTGCGGCGACTGCTGGTCGATTCAATGCTGAATGCACAGATGCCGTAGAAACGGCGGCGCGCTACCGATGAAACGATCGGGGCGCCAAATGGAAAGGGATGCAAGGAATGGGCACATTGAGGATCGAACCGCTCAGACAGGACCTGCCTTTCGGCGTGCGCATTTCCGGTGTCACGCACGCGGTTCTGGCGGACGAAGCCAGCCGCCGGGTGATCTTCGATGCCTTCGAGCGTGAGGGGCTGATCGTCTTCGACGGGATCGAGCAGAGCGACGAGATGCAGGTGGCCTTGAGCGGCGTATTCGGCCCGCTCAAGGAACATCCGCTGAAGGAAGTCAGCCGGGTCGATGCCAGCAAGTTGCCCGGCGTGGTCGAGATCAAGCAGGAACCCAACGCATCGGGCGTCGTCGAGATCGAAGGCAAGCAACTCGCGCACTGGCTGCCCTGGCACTTCGACCATTGCTATAACAACGAGCTCAATCGGGCTGGTGTGCTGCGGGCGACCCGGATCACGCCCGAGGGTGGGCTTACCGGCTTCGTCGACGGACTGGCGCTTTATCGCGCCTTTCCGGCTGACCTGCGCGATCGGCTCGAACAGGCGCAAATCCTCTATACGCTCAACGTCGCCTATCAGACCAACCGTTTCGGCCAGCCTGAGACCTTGCGCGTGGTCCGCGAAAAGCCGGGTGCGCTCGAAATGATGGAAAATCGGAAAGGCGCGCCGCGCGCAATCCATCCGGCGATCTGGACACGCGCCGATGGCGGGCGCTGCCTTCACGTTTCACCCTACATGGCCGACGGCATTCTCGGGCTGGAGACGCCGGAAGGCGAGGCGCTGCTGGAAGAGGTCTGCCAGACTGTCAACAGCATCGCCGCCGCCCAAAGCTATCACCACGGATGGCGGCTTGATCAGATGTTGATCTGGGACAACTGGCGCATGCTCCATGCCGTCTCGGGCAACGACCCGGCGCTTGGCCGCACTATGCAGCGCACCACGATTGCCGGAGATTATGGCCTAGGTCGTTTCGAATTCGCCCCGGCCGCCGCAATGAACGACATAACGACATCGGTGAGAATGTAGGGTCCTTCAGGGCCTGAAGAACACCGACGCAGGGGGAGAGGAACGCGATGACCAAAGTGGCGGGCCGGACGGCCGTGGTGACCGGCGGAGGCAGCGGCATCGGGCGCGGGCTGGCGCTTGAACTCGCCGCCAAGGGCGCGGCCGTGGCGATTGCCGATATCCTTCCCGAAAACGCTGAAGCGGTCGCCCGCGAGATCGCCGCGATGGGAGGCAAGGCGCTGGCGATCGGCTGCGACGTGACGGACATGGCCTCTCTCGAAGCCGCGAAACAGGCTGCCACCGAGCATCTCGGCCCCGTCTCGCTGTTGTTCGCGAACGCCGGAGCAACCTCGTTCGAGCGCATCACCGACATGAGTGCGGACGACATCGACTGGATCATCCATGCCAACCTGCTGGGCGTGCTCAACTGTGTAAAGACCTTCTATCCCGACATGGTGGCCGCGCGCGACGGGCATTTCTGCGCCACGGCCTCCACCGCCGGGCTGCTGCCGAGTTGGATCCCCTATCACGCGGCCTATTCGGGCGCGAAAATGGGGATCATCGGCATGATGCTGAACCTTGCCATCGAGGCGCGCGAACAGGGCGTGAGGGTCACGGCCTTCGTGCCCCACGGCGTCGTCAGCAACATGAAGGCCAACAATGCCCGCTACCGCCCTGCCCGTTTCGGCGGTCCGGGCGAGGGCGAAGTGCAGATCCCCAATGGCGCGCAGTGGCATGCCGAAGTCAAATTCCGGCCGGCCGAACTGGTCGGCAAGCTGGTCGTCAAGGCCGTGGAGGAGGATCGCCCGATGGTCATCAGTGACGGCGCAATCCGGAAGACTTTCGACGAAACCTATCGCCGCATCGTCTACGACGCCTTCGACTTCGCAGACGCCTTTTACGCCGCCGAAGAGTGACGGCCGGGCTCAGGCACTCTCCCGCGCCGGCATTGTCATCTTGCGCATATTGCGCAAGTAAGGCCGCATGGTCATCGAGATTCCCGAGCTTTTCCAACCCGACGAAGTGCGCGAAATCCGCGAGGCGCTGCAAGCGGCCAACTGGGCGGACGGGCGCGCCACCGCAGGTCACCGCGCGGCGCTCGTCAAGGAGAACGAACAACTCCCGCTCGATCACCCGCTGGCCCGGCAACTTGCCGACCGGGTGCTGACGCGGCTTTACCAAACGCCGCTATTCATTGCCGCCACCCTGCCCCAGCGCATCCTGCAACCGCGTTTCAGCCGCTATGACGGGCATGGGCACTACGGAAACCATGTCGACAACGCGATCTTCCCGATCCCTGGTACGGGCGAGCACTTGCGCAGCGACGTGTCGAGCACGCTGTTCCTCAGCGATCCCGACGAGTACGACGGTGGCGAACTTGTTATTGAGGACATGTTCGGGAACCATACGGTCAAGCTTCCGGCGGGCTCTCTGGTCGTCTATCCCGGCAGTAGCCTGCACCGGGTCGCGCCGGTAACACGCGGCGTGCGCTTTGCCTCGTTCTTCTGGACACAGAGCTTCGTCGCTTCTCCGGAGCGCCGACGGCTGATGTTCGAACTGGACGGCGCGATCCAGTCGATTGCGGGCGATCATCCGGAACACGGTTCGGTCGATGCGCTGACCAATGTCTATCATAACCTGCTCCGCCAGTGGTCGGTTACCTGAGAATTCGGCACTCCTGATGGATGCTTTTGCCGCCACCGCGATAATCATTGCGGTTCCAAGATATTGCGGCGCTCTTCGCCCCAACCGCGCTAGAGGTTTGACAAAGCGCGCCGACGAGTGCGCCGGATAAGCGGGAGAAAATGAGGATGCGGAAGCACGGGACTTCGAACGACCAGCGCGCGCGATCCTTGCGCCCGACTCAAATGCGTGCAGGAATGCTGGCGGCGACGGCCACGCTGGCACTCGCCTGCGTGGCGGCGACGCCTGTCATGGCGGCAACCGCTGCTGTGGAGACCCCCGCCAAGACAACGCTTCGGGCCGATGGCTATACCGCCGAGGATGCCATGTTCGCCCATCCCTTCGTCGATCTGGACGAAGTGCGGCATGACGGGACAATCGCCTACCGCTACGTCCACGGCGGCTTCGAAGGTACCGACACCCGGTTTTCCTACTATTTCCCGGTGGATGGCTGGCAAGGCCGGTTCTTCCAGTACATCACGCCGGTACCGGACAGCGAAACGCTCTCGCAAGGGCTGAGCGGCGAGGAAGACCGGATCGGCGCGGCACTGACCAGCGGGGCCTATTTCATCGAGACCAATGGCGGCGGCCCCAAGGCGGCCGATCCGTTCGGCGGCATGGACCAGACCATCGGCGCCTATCGCGCCAATGCCGCCGCCGCGCGCTTTTCGCGTTTCGTGGCCGCGCAGGTCTACGCACCGCGTCCGCATGTCTACGGATATGCCTATGGCGGCAGCGGCGGCGCTTATCGCACGCTGGGTTCGCTGGAGAACACCCACGGCGTCTGGGACGGTGCAGTGCCCTATGTGCTCGGCTCGCCAATGGCCATTCCGAACATGTTCACCGTCCGCCTCAATGCCATGCGCGTGCTTGGCCCGAAGCTGGACGGGGTCGTCGCGGCGCTCGACGCGGGCGGCAACGGCAATCCTTACGCCGGGCTTGACGCCCAGCAGAAGGCGGCGCTTGTCGAAGCCACGCGCATGGGTTTCCCGCCGCAGTCCTGGTATGCCTGGCGGACGATGGGGCCGCACGCCTTCGCGCTGCTTTTCGGCGCCGTGCGCATGGTCGATCCGAGCTACTTCAGCGACTTCTGGAGCCAGCCCGGCTACGAGGGGCATGACAGCCCCGAACTCTACGCCGCCGACCGGACGCACACCGCCACCCGCATCGTCGAGGTCATCACAGAGGCGAAGGCCGAGACCATGGGGCTCGACACCGGCCGCTCCCCCGGCACGGCAAAAGGCACTGCCGACCTCGCGTGGAAGGCGATGGGGCTCAATTCGGCGGACGAAGTGCCGGTGGCCCTGCGACTGGAGCAAGTGCCACAGGGCAAGCCGCTGCTGCTGGCGGACCTCGTACTGCCATCGGGCAAGAAATTGCTGCTGAGCGACGTCAAGGACGGCATCGCGATGATCGGTATCAACGATCCGCGCGTCGTGGCGCAGGTCAAGGCGGGCGATGCGGTCACGCTCGACAACAGCGATATTCTGGCGGTGGAGAGCTATCACCGGCATCAGGTTCCGCCAAATGACGGCCAATATCCAGTCTGGGACCAGTTCCGCACCGCCGACGGCACACCGCGCTATGCGCAGCGCAAGATGCTGCTCGGCCCGATGTTCACGAAGAACGCCTCGGGCGCGGTGCCGACTGGCAAGTTCGACGGCAAAGTGATCCTAATCGAGAACATGTGGGACCGCGAGGCGCTGGCGTGGCAGGGCGACTGGTATCGCCGGCAGGTTGCCGCGAACGTGGGCGCATCGCTCGATGACCGGTTCCGCATCTGGTACACTGACCGCGCGCTTCACGGCGACCAGACGAAGCAGGACGATCCCTCGCGCGTGATATCCTACATCGGCGTGTTGCAGCAGGCGCTGCGCGATATGTCCGCATGGGTCGAAACCGGCAAGGCGCCGCCACAATCGACGCAGTACAAGGTGGTTGACGGGCAAATTCAGGTCCCCGCCGCGGCGAGCGCGCGTCAGGGCATCCAGCCGGTCGTCACGATAACGGCAAATGGCAAGGCGCAGACGGACGTGCGACGCGGACAGCCGGTGCGACTTGCCGGAACGGTATCGGTCCCGCCGGGCGCCGGTTCCGTGGTCTCCGCGCAGTGGGACTTCGAGGGCGACGGCACCTTCGACGAGGACGCGAAGCCGGAAACCGGTGCAAACGTCACGGTTTCCACAACGCATAGCTTCGACAAGCCGGGTACCTACTTCGTGGTCCTGCGCGCCGCCTCCCAGCGCGAGGGCGATGCAAACACGCCCTTTGCCCGCATCCAGAATCTGTCGCGGGCGAAGATCGTGGTGCGCCCCTAGGACGGGGTATCTGGCCCGTCAAAAGTGGGCCAGATACCCACCGTCAACGGCCAGGACCTGTCCGGTGACATAGGAAGCGGCGGGTGAGGCCAGGAAAAGCACCGGCCCCACTACTTCGCTCGGACGCCCCCAGCGGCCGAGCGAGGTACGCCGCGCAAGGTGCTGACCAATGCCGGGATCGGCCACCATCTCCGCATTTGCCTCGGTCGCGAAATAACCCGGGGCAACGGCGTTGACAGTAATGCCCCGGCTGCCCAGCTCGGCGGCGAGCGCCCGGGTCAGCGCCTCAAGCCCGCCTTTGGACATGGTGTACGCGGCATCTCCGGCCCGGGCGATGGGGCCGGCGATCGAGGTCACGTTGACGATGCGCCCCCCTGCGCTCATGCGCGGAGCAAGAATACGGGCAAGATCGAAGCAAGCGACCAGATTGATTTCCAGCATGTAGCGAACCGCCTCACGGTCCAGTTCGGAAATCGCCCTACGATCGCGGTGGCCAGCATTGTTGACGAGAATGTCCACGGTCCGTTGCCCCGCCAGCGTTTCGGCCACGGCCTGCGTATCGGCGAGATCGAAAACCACCGCCTCGGCGCTTCCGCCCGCACCGGCAATGGCGGCAACCACGTCCTCCGCCCGGTCACGGCCGCGCGCCTGCACAACGACGTGGGCCCCCGCCTCGGCAAAGCCAAAAGCGATTTCACGCCCCAGGCCGCCCGTCGCACCGGTCACCAACGCGGTTTTGCCAGCCAGCGTCATGCCGGGGCCTCCGGCGTGGAGAAGAGGGCAAACCTGCGGGTGGCGTTCGATCTGGTCATCGCCCCCCGATACCGGGACCCGAGGCACATCGCCAGCCCGCAATCCGGAGTAAATGGCGCCGGAGATCGCCATCCAATTGCGCATTTAGCGTTAGCGGGTTACCCCATAAGGGACTGCCCCCGCCGGGAAACCCGGCCAGCCGACGAGACGCCATGCCGATCGACTGCCCCGGCTCCAGCGCGATTCCATCCGTCCCGAAGGCGGCCGGCGCACTCCTTGTGCGCCTGCGCGAAGCGGTAGGACGACGGCATGTGCTGACGGGAGAGAAGGCCACGCTGGCTTTCCGCACCGGCTATCGCTTCGGCTCCGGCCCGGTACTGGCCGTGGCCCAGCCGGGTAGTTTGGTCGAGCAATGGCGCGTGCTGCGCGCCTGTGTAGATGCGGGAGTGATCGTGATCGCGCAGGCGGCCAACACCGGCCTCACCGGCGGATCGACGCCCGACGGTGATTATGACCGTCCGGTGGTGATCGTCAGCATGCGCCGGCTCGGCGGCATTCGGCTGATCCGGGACGGCTCGCAAGTGGTCTGCCTGCCCGGCGCCACGCTTTACAAGCTGGAAGCCATGTTGAAGCCATTGGGGCGCGAGCCGCATTCGGTGATCGGCTCGTCCTGCCTTGGCGCGTCGGTGCTGGGCGGGATCTGCAACAATTCGGGCGGTGCGCTCGTGCGGCGCGGGCCTGCCTATACCGAACTGGCGCTTTACGCCCGCGTCGATGCGGGCGGGCGGCTCGAACTTGTCAATCATCTCGGCATCGCGTTGGGGGAGGAGCCGGAAACGATGCTCGCCCGTCTCGAACGCGGCGAATTCGCGGAGTCCGATGTCGATCCGGCGAAAGATCGCGCGGCGTGCGACCACGGCTATGCCGACCATGTGCGCGAAATCGATGCTTCAAGCCCCGCCCGCTTCAATGCCGACCCCTCCCGCCTGTTCGAGGCATCGGGCAGCGCGGGTAAGGTCATGCTCTTCGCCGTGCGGCTCGATACTTTCGTCAAGGATCGCACAACCCGGGTGTTCTACGTGGGCACCAACGACCCGGCCGAACTCACTGCACTGCGCCGAGCGGTTCTGGGCGGCTTCGCGCACTTGCCGGTCGCGGGCGAGTACATGCACCGCGACTGTTTCGATATCGCCGAACGCTATGGCAAGGATACCTACCTCGCCATCCGCAAGCTGGGCACCGACCGGCTGCCTGCACTGTTCGCAGGCAAGGCGCGGGTGGATGCGTTTACCCGGCGCAGCCGCCTGTTGCCGTCGAACCTCTCTGACAAGGTGATGCAGTGGGCGGCGGATCGCTTGCCCGGACACCTGCCGCGCCGCCTCAGGGACTGGCGCGACCGTTTCGAGCATCATCTCATGCTGCGCATGGCCGATGACGGCATAGAAGAGGCACGAGGCTGGCTTGCCGGCCATTTCCCTTCGGCAACGGGCGAGGTCTTCGAATGCAGTGACGAGGAGGCCGAAGCCGCCTTCCTCCACCGCTTCGCGGCGGCCGGAGCGGCCATACGGTACCGGGCTGTCCACCCGGAGGAAGTGGAGGACATCGTCGCGCTCGATATCGCGCTGCCCCGCAATTGCGAGGACTGGCTCGAACACCTGCCAGAAGAGATCGAGCGGCCGATCCTGCACAAGCTCTATTACGGGCATTTCTTCTGCCACGTGTTCCATCAGGACTATATCGTCGCCAAGGGCACCGACTGCGCGGCACTGGAACAGGCCATGCTGCCCCTGCTCGACCGGCGCGGCGCCGAATATCCGGCCGAACACAACGTCGGCCATCTTTATGAGGCCAAGCCGGCGCTGAGCGCGCACTATGCCGCGCTCGATCCCTGCAACATGTTCAATCCGGGAATTGGACATACGCCGCGCACGGCCCACACCCCTACTCCCGAAGGCGCACCGTCGCAGTGAACGGGCGGGCACCAGCGGTCGGGCGATACCGCCCTGGCGCTGGAACGAGGCGGTCTGCCTCCGGTTACCCACAAGTTCGCAGCGCCTCGCGGCCGAAAAATCGGGCTTCTTCCGGGCCTTCCGCCCACATCCTCCGGATGGGCGATGGCCTGCCTCCAAAACGCCGCTTGTCACCCTGCAACAAGAACTTTAATGTCAACCAAATCAATTGAGATTAGGCATGCAAGCCTCAACGGGAGACGTGACACGATGAATACCCTGCCAATCCATCGCCGCATGTTCCTGGCCGCAGCCGCTGCGACGGCGCTTACCGTTTCGCTCGCCGGATGTTCGGGCGGAAACAAGTCGGGCAACAGCGTGGAGATCACCAATGTCTCCTACGATCCGACCCGCGAGCTGTACCAGGCGATCAACCCCGCCTTCGCCACCTACTGGAAGAAGAAGACCGGGCAGGACGTGACTTTCCGCATGAGCCACGGCGGCTCAGGCAAGCAGAGCCGCGCGATCATCGATGGGCTTGAGGCCGATGTCGCCACGCTGGCGCTCGCCTACGATATCGATGTGATTTCGAAGAAGGCACAGCTGCTTCCGGCCGACTGGCAGAAGGCGCTGCCCAACAACAGCTCGCCTTACACCTCGACGATCGTCTTCCTCGTCCGCAAGGGCAATCCCAAGGGCATCCATGACTGGGGCGATCTGGTGAAGCCGGGCGTGGAAGTCATCACGCCCAATCCCAAGACCAGCGGCGGCGCGCGCTGGAACTTCCTGGCCGCCTGGGCCTATGGCCGTAAGGCAGGCGGATCGGATGCCGCTGCCGAGACTTACGTGAAGCAGCTCTTCTCGCACGTTCCGGTGCTTGACAGCGGCGCGCGCGGATCGACCACGACCTTTGTCGAACGCGGCATCGGCGACGTGCTGCTGGCCTGGGAAAACGAGGCGCTGCTCGCCGAGAAGAAGCTCGGCGCGGGCAAGTTCGAAATCGTGAACCCCTCGATCTCGATCCTCGCCGAACCGCCGGTCGCAGTGATCGCCGCCAATGCGAAGAAGCACGGTACCGAGGAAGTCTCGAAGGCCTACCTCGAATATCTCTATACGCCTGAGGCGCAAGTCGCGATCGCCCGCAACTTCTACCGGCCGAGCGATCCCAAGATCGCCGAACAGTTCGCCACGCAGTTCCCGAAGGTCAACCTCGTCACCATCGACAAGGACTTTGGCGGCTGGGCGAATGCGCAGAAGACCTATTTCGACGATGGCGGCGCATTTGACCGTATCTACACGAAGAAGTGAAACGACGCTTCCCAAACGGCGTCCCCAATCGAGCAGGCCACTGCAGATGACCTCAATTGCAATGCGCAAGCCGCGATGGCGCGCGCCTTCAGTACTTCCGGGTTTCGGGCTGACTTTCGGGTTCAGCCTCGCCTGGCTTTCCCTGATCGTCCTGATCCCGCTTTCCACGCTGTTCCTGAAATCGGCAGGCATGGGCTGGCACGCGTTCGTCGAGGTCGGGTTCTCCGACCGCGCGATGGCGGCCTATCGCCTGAGCTTCGGCACGGCGGCGGCGGCAGCGCTGGTCAACGCGGTATTCGGGCTGCTCGTGGCCTGGACGCTGGTGCGGTACGATTTTCCGGGAAAGCGGATCGTCAGCGCGCTGGTGGACCTGCCCTTCGCGCTGCCAACCGCAGTGGCCGGCATCGCGCTGACGTCGATCTATGCGCCAACGGGCTGGGTCGGGCAGTTTCTTGACCCGCTGGGCATCAAGGTCGCCTTCACCGCCACCGGCATCACCGTGGCGCTGATCTTCATCGGGCTGCCATTCGTGGTGCGCTCGGTGGAGCCGGTGCTCGCCGATCTGGGGCTGGACGTGGAAGAAGCGGCGGCAACGCTGGGCGCAAATCGCTTCCAGACCTTCTTCCGCGTGATCTTCCCGGCGATCATGCCCGCGCTCTTCACCGGCGCCGCCCTCGCCTTCGCGCGCGGGGTGGGCGAGTACGGCTCGGTGATCTTCATCTCGGGCAACATGCCCGGCCGGACCGAGATCGCCCCGCTGCTGATCGTCACCCAGCTGGAGCAATATGCCTATAATGGTGCCACCGCGATCGCCATGATCATGATGCTGATTTCCTTCGCCGTGCTGTTCACGCTGAATGCCATGCAGTCTGCCCGCCGCCGGAGGCTCGGCTCATGAGGCAGCACGCTCCCGGCACCGAGAGCCGCACCACCCAGGTCGTCCTGATCCTGGTCGCGCTTGCCTTCCTCGCCTTCTTCCTCGTGATGCCGCTTGTCGCGGTGTTCATCGAGGCGCTGAAGCAGGGCATCGAACCCTTCCTGGAGGCCGTCTCCAACCCCGATGCACTCGCAGCCATCCGGCTGACGCTGTTCATCGCGGCGATCAGCGTTCCGCTCAACGTCGTGTTCGGCCTTGCGGCAAGCTGGGCTATCACCAAGTTCAGTTTCCCCGGCAAGAACCTGCTGCTGACCATGATCGACCTTCCGCTGTCGGTCTCCCCGGTGGTTTCGGGTCTGGTCTTCGTGCTGCTGTTCGGCGCTCAGGGCCTGCTGGGGCCGTGGCTCTCGGCGCACGGGCTCAAGATCATCTTCGCCGTGCCGGGGATCGTGCTGGCAACAGTCTTCATCACCTTCCCCTTCGTCGCCCGCGAACTGATCCCGCTGATGATGGAGCAGGGCAAGGACGACGAGGAAGCCGCCCTCTCGCTCGGTGCCAACGGGTGGCAGACTTTCTGGCACGTAACCCTGCC
Organism: Novosphingobium sp. BL-S-32; assembly: GCF_056857055.1. Lineage (NCBI taxonomy): Bacteria > Pseudomonadati > Pseudomonadota > Alphaproteobacteria > Sphingomonadales > Sphingomonadaceae > Novosphingobium > Novosphingobium sp. BL-S-32. The sequence goes on from NZ_CM166477.1 coordinate 1,363,866, forward strand.
CAACATCCGCTGGGGCCTGCTCTATGGCGTGCTGCTCTGCAACGCGCGCGCCATGGGCGAATTCGGCGCGGTTTCGGTGGTCTCCGGACATATCCGGGGAGAGACCAACACGATGCCGCTGCATGTCGAGATCCTCTACAACGAATACGACTTTGTCGGAGCCTTCGCGGTGGCCTCGCTGCTGGCCGCACTCGCGCTCGTCACGCTTGTTCTCAAGAGCGTGCTCGAATGGCGCTTCGATCTTCACTCAGGAGCAAGACATTGATCCGCGTCCAGAATATCACCAAGCGTTTTGGCGACTACGCCGCGCTTCACGGCATCGACCTTGAGATCCAGCCGGGCGAATTCATCGCCCTGCTCGGTCCTTCCGGTTCGGGCAAGACCACCCTGCTGCGCATCATCGCCGGCCTTGAGTTCCAGGACGAAGGCCACGTCTATTTCGACGGGGAGGACGTGTCGGATATTCCGGTGGGCCGCCGCAAGGTCGGTTTCGTGTTCCAGCAATACGCGCTGTTCCGCCACATGACCGTGGCCGACAATGTCGCCTTCGGGCTCAATGTGCGCAAGTCGAAGACTCGTCCGAAGAAGGCCGAGATCAAGGCCCGCGCCGACGAACTGCTGCGGATCGTCCAGCTCGACGGGCTTGGCGGCCGTTATCCGGGCCAGCTTTCCGGTGGCCAGCGCCAGCGCGTGGCGCTTGCCCGTGCACTGGCCATCGAACCGAGCCTGCTGCTGCTGGACGAGCCCTTCGGCGCGCTGGACGCCAAGGTCCGCAAGGATCTGCGCCGCTGGCTGCGCGACCTGCACAAGCAGATGGGGCTGACCTCGATCTTCGTCACTCACGATCAGGAGGAAGCACTCGAACTCGCCGACCGCGTCGTGGTCATGGATCATGGCCGTATCGACCAGGTGGGCACACCCGAAGAAGTCTATATGGAACCGGCAACTGCCTTCGTCTCGCACTTCGTGGGCGAGACCAACCGCCTGCCTGACGGCCGCCACGTGCGCCCGCATGACATCGCCATCGTTGCCCAGGGCGGCGATGCGGTCGCGGTGGACAATGTCTTCCGCAAAGGCAGCGCCTGGCGCGTCGAGGGGCGGCTGGCGGACAGCAATGCCATTATCGAGATCGACGTCGATACCAACCAAGTTCCCCCGTCAGTCGGCCAGACGGTACGCATCGAAGCCCGGCGATCGCGAACTTTTGCAGATTGAGGATACCCAGATGACTGCCAACTCTCCCCAGCAGACCAATTCTCCCGAGCAAAAACGCCAGCTTGAGGAAAATCTCGCCACCGTGCGCGAGGCGCTGCTGAACTTGCGCTATGGCCAGATCTCGCTAACCGTTCACGACGGGCGTGTGGTGCAGATCGACGTCACCGAAAAAAAGCGTTTCCAGTAGGCGAACGAATAGGGCAATGCCGCAGAAGACCGCGCTGATCATCCGCCACGTCCCTTACGAGGGCGTGGCGGGCTTCCGCCAGCCCATCGAGGATCACGGCTATCTCGTCGATCGCATCGATGTAACCGATCCCGCTTTCTCCTCGCTCGACTTGCGCGAGCCTGACCTGCTCATCATGATGGGTGGGCCGATGGGGATCTACGAGCAGGACCGCTATCCCTGGATCGCCTGCCAGATGCGCCGGTTGACCCTGCGCCTCGAAGCAGACCGGCCGACACTGGGCGTCTGCTTCGGCGCGCAGATGATGGCGGCAGCTCTGGGCGCCAAGGTCTATGCGGGGCCTGCCAAGGAAGTGGGCTTTCACTCGGTGAGAGTGCACGATCACGCGGCCGACAGCCCGCTTCGTCATATTTCAGGCGTGCCGGTGCTGCACTGGCATGGGGATACCTTCACATTGCCCGATAATGTCGAGCTACTCGCGTCGAGCCATGTCTATGAGCATCAGGCCTTCCGGCGCGGCAGCAATATCCTTGGGCTTCAGTTCCATGCCGAAATGGGCATGGACCCGCGTTTCGATGCATGGATCGAGCAATGGCCCGGCGCGGTGATCGAAGCAGGCGGCGACGAAGCGTCGCTGCGCGGCGCGCACGAGGCGCTGGGGCCCGCCGCCGTGGCGGCGGGGCGAGCGATGATCGGCGAGTGGCTGGCCGGACTGCGCTAAAGCGCGCAAGCGCGGCGCAGCCATAACATTCGCCGTTTTATTGAAGCAAGTACCCGACCGGCGCGATTGCGGGCGGCAAATCCGTTTCTCCCAAAGCCGGCAGCATCTCCCGCTCCACCGTCCGCGCGATGGCATCGAGGGGCAGGTCATTCGGCTCACGACCAAACGGATCCTCAAGCCGGTCACCCAGAGCGTCGAGGCCAAAGAATGTATATCTGACCAGCAAGACCGACAGCAGCGCTCAATTGACGCGAGAGAATTTCCGCGCTTGCAGGAATGTGCGAATTAATTAACTCCCCACATCCACCATGTTGTTTCGTAATGCGTAGCGGACAACATCGGCGGTCGACCGTACCTTAAGCTTGTGCATCAGTGATGTGCGATGAGCCTCTACTGTCTTGACACTGATGGTAAGTTTGTGCGCGATAGACTTATTAAAATTTCCCTCTGCTATGAGCTGGACAATTTCACGCTCCCGCGAAGTAAGTGGGGATGTATTCGCCGAATTGCGTCCGTGTTCCACGAAATAATTTTCCAGCCGGTCCGCCAATGCAGCCGAGATATAGAGCTTGTGCTTAGCCAACGCCTCGAGCGCCTCGATCAAATTTGTGATCGTGTCGGATTTCAGCACATAGCCGAGCGCGCCGGCGTCCAAGGCCTCGAGCACAATACTCTCCCGTTCGTGCATCGTGTAAATCAAGACCTCAGTGCCGGGCAGATCGCGCTTGATTGCGCGAGTGAGTGCCAACCCGTTCATCTGCCGCAGTGAATAAGCAACAATGGCTATGTCAGGCTGAGTTTCCCGGACTAGTTTCAACGCGCCGAGACCTTCGGCCGCTTCGCCAACGATCTGCCAGCCTCGACGGTCCTTTAAACTTGCGCGAACGCCCTCACGTATCGCCTCATGATCATCAGCGATCACTATCCGGCAGCACGAAGATGACATCCCCCATCCTCCCTATTTGTTGCAACGTTGGCTGTTCTTCGGCCCTGGCATGCATAATTCGCCCTATGGTGTTGGACGCTCGCGATTGAACCGCAAGCCAGCGTGTACGGCCGCTTCGACACCGCTCTTGCGTGGCTTGCGCTTGGGTTTGGGAGCTGGAACCGCATTGGCAGCCCTTCTGCTCGCAACGTCGGCGCCCCCCGGCTCGACGGCTTTCAATGCCGGTGCCTTGGTTGAAACGGCCTTGTCTAGGACGGCCTCATCTGGCGTCTTCTTGAGGACCACTGCGTCCCCAAAGCCGATCCGGGTTGCGAGTTCTGCACGCTTTGCCGCGTAGTCGGCAGAAACTATCGGATAATCGGATCGCAGGTTCCAGCGCGCTCGGTACTCGTCCGCAGAGAGATTATGCTGGGTTCTAAGGTGCCGCTTCAGCGTCTTCTGCTTTGCTCCGCATTCGAGGCAAGTAATGCCATCGGGCTTCACTGACGTGCGGATCGAAACTGCCGGCACTCGTTCCGACACGGCAGGTTCCAGCTCCTTACCCAGCGAAGCAAGCGTGTCATAAACCGCCGAAATCAGCTGCGGAAGTTCAAACGTAGAAACCGTGTTTCTGCTGATGTGCGCTGAAACGATGTCCGAAGTCAGATCGAGAATTCTGCCTTGCACCATGTTAAACACCCCCTGTTTTACGAGCCATAAATCACGTGTTTTCCATCGCGAACACCTAAACCGTAAATGCTAAATGGCTCGACACAGCCGGCGCCGAATAACCCAGCCACGGAAGCGGGGCCTGACGACCGGGTCCCTCAATCGCAGGAGCTTGACTGGAAGCAGCAGCCGACGATCGCTGATCATCGTACCAGTATCTAATCGCATTTCCATAATCTATATTGATATTTCTATATAAAATTGGGCAATTATGGGGATGCAGATTTGGGCCTGCTGGGAAGCCTTCAGATCGGATAGGCGAGCGACAAACGCTCACCGACCCAAGGATGACGGATGAAGGCGCTTCCCGTTGGCGGACAGTGTACCGGTCACTTCTACTTTTGTGGTACTACCAATGAGATTCAGGTAGATACTACCCGTCCAGAAATCAGAGATTTCGTGGGAATCTATACGGGACGCATTTTTTCGTTGCACAGCGGCAAAGCGACGAGCGAGCGGAGGTTGAGGGACAGATGCTCAATCATCTTATCGCCCAGGTGTCAAACGACGCCGGGAATTGAGCCGGGGGCGACACGTAAAACTGCCCCCCCTTTTTTCATGCTCAAGCGATTACGGAATTAAGCGACGGAGTGGCCTTCTGCAGAAGGGCACTCCGCCGCTTTTCGCGCAATCTATAGCTGTCACCGCATCAAGCTCGAGCATCGAATCTCTCCGCGCAGACACCGCGTAAACTGTCGCATTATCCAGGCTACCCATCAGTCCCTCCTCCTTCAGGAGGGGGCCCAGTTCTATTTCTCGCTACCGGCCCAGTTTTGCATGGCGCCTGACACTCAGGAGCAGATCGCAAACGAATCCAAGCAGCTACCGCGCCTAAATTCGAGAACCCCATTTTTGGCGAATCGCAGGCAGGCCCAAGAACGAAATAAGAGAAAATACTTTACTTTAGGGAAACCCATACTGAAGCCTCATACATGAGCTAGCGCACCCTAGTGATAATCGGATTTTATATTTACATATTATTGATGGATGTTATATTTAATTCATCCGCGTTGGGGTGCCGCAACCCTTGCCTGGCAAGGTCAATCGCATTGCCAATGGAGCTCAACTGCCCCCTTGAGTCTTCACGACGCGGTCAGGTGCACACCCCAGCTAGTCGCACGTAGCTGGGGTGTGCACTGTCGTTCCGAATCCATGCTCAATTCGGTAATGCCTTCGGACAATTTCTATTCGGAACCGAATAAACATTGCCGGATCGAAAAATCTTCTCGGGCAAAACGCCAAAAATGAAAGAATGTAATTTGCAGGCCGCCCATCGCCGGAGACGCCTTCATTCTTTTGTCCAGCGACCGTGTCACGTTCGCCCACGAGGATCAGCTCGACTCTCTGAGTGCCCGAATCCCCCCGTGCAGGAAGTTGCCAAATTTTATGTGGAATTGTTAATATAGGTTGTGGAAATTAGGCGAAACACTGGTACGATAGGTGATCGTCGGCCACACTCATTCAGGCTCCGACGGCTGAAGGACCTGGTGCTTTCGCCTGACGGAGCCGTGTTGTGAGCGATCTTCCAACCGCAAAAACGGATACGGCCATCAACGCCTCAGGCGAACACCAAGATGGCAGCGGCCATGCAGCAGTTTTGCTTGTCGAAAGCCTGATTCACGGCTTGATTGCGAGATCAATCATCGATGTCGCACAGGCCATAGAAATTGTAGAAGTCGCAATCGACGCCGGCATCGAGATTTCGTTGGAACGCGCGCAACCGATCAATGGGCATTCGGAATCGATTTCTCTGCTCAAGACGATTTGCTCAAGCCTCAAGCAGGATATCCCCAGATCCTGACGCCGATTGGCACCTTTTATACCGACCTGCCGAACATCACGCTCTCTCGCGTAACCGCCTGTGCAGGTAGTTCTCATCAAAACCCGCGATCTCTACCAGTTTGGCCGGGCTCTCGATATGCAAACTACCGCGCTCGAGCGACATTGCCCCTGCAAGCCGCAATTCCTTGAGAACGCGATTAAGGTGGACGGGGGTCATGCCCAACGAATCCGCCAATATAATTTGCGACAACGGCAGGGTTAGCTGAGTGTCAGGCGCAATTCCTATGTTCCTGGCACGAAGATAAAGTTCACACATCAAATGCGCCACACGCTCAATACTGGTTCGGCGCCCCATACTTGTTATCCAAGCCCGCATGGTGCCTTCATCAACAAGTTGCGACAAATACATCGCCCTTGCAATGTTGGGGCGTTCGTCCATCATCTCGTCCATGCGCGTACGATCAATGGTCGCCACAGAGGTAGGCTCGATGGTCTGGATACTGTGGTCCATGTGCGCGAGCAGACCGACGTGAAGATCGCAGGAGTCTCCCGGCATGAGGAATGCCAGGACCTGCCGCGCGCCGCTCGGCAAAATCTTATAACGAAACGCCCAACCGTCGAGGACAATGAACACCGGTCCGGGTCGGTCCCCCTCGCGGATCAGATCCTTTTTCGCGGCGATGACCTGAGGGTGCGACGTGGCAGCGCGAAGGATAGCGATATCCTCGTCGTTGAGTGTGGCAAAGCCGCGCAGCTTGTCGATGAAGCGATTGTTCATCCGGCACAATCCCACATCGCATTCGAAATTCATATTGTTTGATATTATTGATAATTGTTACAAACCAGCCCTCCTATCTCCCTCTGGATTGTCGCTACTATACAGTGGCCCACGGCGTTTTTGGACCGTGAATTTGGTCACAGCGCACTGCGCACTTGCATTTTCGCGAACTTTCCGAGGAAAGTGGAAATCTGAAAAGCACCGCGCCCTCGTCCCGCATCAACGCAGAACAGCCGAAAAGCGCTATACACCGACCCCAAGCCCAGTCGCGGCCCAAGGCAATAAGCAACACATCTCAATCAATATCAATTCTTATTGATACTTGTTTAGAAATTACCATTGGCCATATATCGAAATAAGCCGTACGCTCACAGTACGTTGTTTATATATTTTCCCTCACTACATCACCCTTTGGATGAGCCATCTTCTTCATCTAAAAATGATGACAGCGATGCGAAATATCTCAAAATCTTGCGGAGATGGATCACTTAAAAAGTGATCAACTATCATTGGTATTCGGTAGAAAGCAATACGATCATCTCTAATGTACTTTTTTGTAACTTCGTCATTGTCGCCTACAAATTTGCAGTGGGCGGGGCGGAGCTGGTTGGTAGCTTCGAGTAAGGCCAGCGGGTCATCCAACCCTCTGCCCGCTGGCCTATTGTTGCTGCTCGGTTAGACGTTTTGGATGTCGGGGAAATCCGGACATTCCGATCAAGTTACCGGCGAAAGAATCCAAGGGGCATTCCTGCGCACTTCGCGCCTTCCTGTAACATAAGCCTCATTGAGATCGCCGGGACCGCGACAGCGCGGCGCCCCGGTTGCGAGTCAAATGTTCATCTCTGCGAGATTGTAACCTCGCTTATGTCGCCTCCCAATAAGGCGTAGCCGGGTGCAGCGCCGGCTGGATAGTCGCCCACCGGAAAGCCCATCCGAGAAACTGCGCAACGCTTTTTCGGAGACAATGTTGTCGTCCGCAATTTCGGCACCGATCCCGGCGCTCTTCGTATCCATGTCGAAACCAGCAATGGAAACGGAGTCGTTGCCGACTTCCTCGGCGCTCTTTTAACGCGAATCGATCACATACCGAGTGTGTCGGTCACCGAACGCGGCTCCAAAGTTCGAGGTGATGCGAAGGTTGCATACCGGCAGGGCGAGGTGCTTTAGGGCACTTCGCCCGACATCTGCTTGCGCTCTCGAGGCAGAAGTTCAGCAGCCATTTGGACAACGCTGAAAGCGGCCGGTAGACTTTTGCTTCTGGCGGATAAACGCCTCAACATCACGAACGCGGACGGGATATGGCTCAACGTCACGCCAACTGGTGTCCGGATTAAAGCGATTTCATCCATCCGCCAAGCCAATGCGGGCGGCGACACGCGCGGCCAGCGGGCATTCGTCGAGTGCGTCTTCAAGGCGATCAAGCAGCCGCACCAGATGGCCTGCCTCGGCGTCCAATTCCTCGGCGCATTCGCTAAGGGCCTTCCAAAGCGGTCCAAGAGCAGCGGTAAGCAACTCTCCCTGCGGCGTGAGGGAGAGGAGCCGGCGCCGGGCATCGGATTGATCGCTCGTGGCCTGGAGCAATCCTGCGTCTTCAAGCGCCCGCCTTGCCTGGCTGACCGAGACATGCGTGACGCAAAGCGCCTCGGCAATCTCGCCAACCGTCATCGCGCCGTTCATGACAATCTGGTTGAGAATGCCGAACCAGCGCTGCTCGAAGCGAATGCCCTGCGCCGCATAGATTTGTGCGGTTTCGCGGTCGAACCGATCGGAAAGTCGGCGTATGCGCGCGCCAAGGGCGGCCGCGCCAACGCTGCGACTATAGTCCGTTCGCTTGCCCGTCATACCAATGGCTCGGTGAGGAGACGCTCGGCGATAGCCTTAATCGCAGCCTTGCTCGCGGGCGTAGCCGAAACGTTGGTGAAGATTGCTATGCCGGTCGTCGAGGCAGGGTCGAGATAAACCGCGGTGAACACGCCGGGATCGCCGCCCCAATGGTTGATCCGGCGCTTGCCGAAGCCCTCCGATTCCATCCAGCCCAGTCCCTGACCGGTCACCCAGGTCGGCAAGCCGGGCGGGGCATGCATAGTCAGCATCTCGGACTGGTCGGCCGCCGTCAGGATCCGCGAGCCGTCCGCCATTCCGTTGTTGGCGGCCGCAGCTACAAAGGGCATGAAACCTGCGATGGAGGAGCGTAGCATTCCCACCGGAAAATCGGGAAATCCGACAGGTTCGGTGGGGACGATCTGATCGTCGACAACGTCGTATGGCGTGGCCATCAGCGGCTTGGGCGTGTCAGCGATGGTCCACGAGATGTGCCGCATGCCGAGCGGTTTGAACATCCGGCTCGCGGTGAAAGCACGCAGGTCCTCATCCGCGACCCGCTGCACTAGATAGCCGAGCAGCGCGTAACCGACATTGCAATAGTCATAGTTCGCACCCGGCGCAGCCGACGAGAAACTGCCAGTAGCCGAATAATGCTTACCGCCAGGCACCAGATAGTCGGTGAGGAAAATCCTCAGCGGCAGCGGCGAATCTCGGCCAATCGTCCGGAAATCGATGTTGTAATAGGTTTCGTCCGATATTCCCGACACGTGCATCAGCAGATGGCGAACCGTGATGGCGGCAATCGGATGGGCGGGATTGATGACTTTGAAGTCGAGATATCGATTGACGGGCGCGTCGAGATCAATCCGGTCTGCTTCAACCAGCATCATGATCGCGGTGGCAGTCACAGTCTTGGTGACAGAGGCGAGGTGAAACATCGTGTCGGTGGTCACGCGCCGATGTTGCGCGACATTGGCCAAGCCGTATCCCCGTACAAGGGCCACTTTGCCCGATCGCGCAATACCTACCGCCATGCCGGGGATCCTCCCGGCCTGAAGCTGCGCTTTCAAAAAGGCATCCAACGGATCGTCATTCGCCGTCACTGCCAGGGATGGCGATGCCGCGCTGACTATGGCCCCTGCCAGAAACGTTCGCCGGCTGAGAGGGAAGTTTTGCGCAGACTGACGATGGTTCGACATGTCGGGTACCTTAGATTGATCTATGTAGGCACCTACATTATTTGTCATCGAAGGAAAAGATCCCATGATGAGAGGTGGACAGCGGCCTGAGGGAAATCAGAGTCGGTTTGCTACCAACCTCTGTGCAAGGATTTGCCATATCAGCAGAACCAATCTCGCAGCCTGCCGCCATCCGTATTGATCTTGGCGCAATTTTCGTTTCGCTGGACTATCGAAATCGACGTGGGTGGTGACGTCGCTGTCCCCTGGCAGCGAACGGATGCCACGTCACTCGGTGCCCGACGGGGACCTGCCCGGATTGACGGCCTGTTTGGGCAGGCTCCGTGAGAAGGCGCAGGTTCGGGATGGTCGACTGTATCGTGTGGTGGTCATTCAGGAAGCGGGGCTTGATGGATTTTGGATTCATCGCGCGCTTGAGGCGGAAGGCTGGATCACAAGCCATGTGGTGGATGCCGCCTCAATTGCGGAATGCCGGTTAAAAGAAGATCTCCGTTCTCCTGAGCCACGTCCCCGAATGCGGGATTATGGTGCAGCCCTCCCGAGCGGCGACCGGATATGAGGTGGTACCGGCGAGGCATACCCGTCGGTAGTCGTGAACGAGCTCAGCTGGATGCCGATGCAACCGGGAGAAGTAAACCGACGAGAAATCAACCTTGACCCGCAACTCATCATTTGGGGGGCTATCGGTTAATTCCGATTGTGACCGCGAAGAACGGCGGATTCCGGGGTTATCACGCGGAGTTTGGGATGACGGGAAGCTTGACAGTTGGGACCAGGACGCAGGCGACTACGCTACGCTCAGGTGATCGTGTCGATCCGAGCAGTTTTGGACGTTGCCACCCGAGATTTTCGATGCGGATATTGAGGAGCGGCTGCACGGCGCTCCCGGTCTCTGCTCGCAAACCACCCAACGATAATGGAATTGGACAGAAGTTGCGGCGAGCCCGCTGTTTAATGCGGCGCGGGAACGTCGGAAACAAATTACTTTCGGTGAAGCTGTGTACCTGACAACGATCGAATTTCACCGGCGATCAGCCCTCATTCGAGGCACGGTAGGGGCATTACGCACCTGCAGAGGCTTATGGAAGTTTGGAGGCCGGCCTATTCGGAATGCGCGCACTACTTCCGCATCTGCATGGCGCAACTACGCCGGAATCTGGAGGATCAACGTGGCGGATTCGACCATTTTTTCAGAAACGACCATCAGCTCAGCGAGCGGAATGTGGCCGCATCGCTATCCATCTGTTTTGGTAATCGCAGCGCCCACTTCATTGAGTAAACTCTGCCGCCCACGCCTCTCTTCGCAATGTGTTGACCGCTAGGGTGCATGCGGATCGGCTCTTGTAGCCGCCACAATCCAGCAAGACCCGACCTGCTGAAATCAACCGCCAATGCCAATCACCGCCGCCGGACAGGGTTGAAGTGAAACTCACCCATTCCGCACAGTAGACATCGAAATACGAATTTTTACGCGGCGCGCTTTTCTCACAAGGCGATGAGAGGCGATCGAATTCTTGATTATGCACGCCGTATCAATCAACAAGATCGCTGACGTTGTCCTGAGCGAAGTTCCATATGGGCATGGTCTTTATCTCACTTTTCTTGAGGAAGTAGAGTTCCACCACAAACCTGATCGGCGGCAGAAGCGAAATCTACCGACCCGTCCCGGTATTAAATATTAAGAAAATCTTGGCCGAAATGCGATTGCGGGTTTGCACGGTCGTGCAAACCAAATGCTTTCCGCCAGCAGTTAGAGGCTTAATCGAGGCAATCGAGCCGATGACTTAAAGCACTACTGTTGCACATAAGCTTTCGGCATCCGCTGTTCATCGCGCGCTCCCGCCAAAGAGGCTTAACCATCCAGGGTATTGAGGAACGCCCAAAATCCGACGCTTCGCTTCGATTTTTTGTCGGCATTCGCGAAGATCGTCAACCAGTTGCTCTCTACCAGGCTGACCTGTGGCCTCGGCTAATCGCATAAGAGCGATCTGGTGCCGGAATAGAAGTAAATTGAGATCCACGATTTTTCTCCCTCAAGCGGGAGCACGGCGGTCTCTCAGAGCCTGATCAGAAAATAAGTTGAGTGGTATCAGCAGGTTATCTTGACGGCTTGTCCTGTCGTTGATTCATGGGTTTCGCCAAAAACTACCATGGATTCAATGATGTGGACCGATACCACTCGCGCCCTTCATGCGCGAAGCGGGCTGACTTTGCCAAGCGATTTAACGGATGCCGAGTGGGCGCTGCTTGAGCCATTGCTTCCACCTGCCTCGCGTGTCGGACGCCCCCGCAAGTGGCCATTGAGACGCATTGTCGAAGCAATTCTGTACCTACTGCGCGGAGGCCTGCCATGGCGGATGCTGCCGCCTTGCTTTCCGCCGGTGTCGAGCGTGCGGCATTGGTTCTACTTGTGGCGAGATAACGGACTGTGGCTGACGGTAAACCACACCTTGTTGATGATGGCCCGAGTAGCCGATGGCCGAGAGGCTTCTCCCAGCGCCGGCGTGATCGACAGCCAGTCGGTCAAGACGAGCGAAAGCGGTGGCGTGTCCGGTTACGATGCAGGGAAGAAGATCAAAGGACGCAAACGGCACATCCTGACCGACACAGATGGAAATCTTGTCCATGCCGTTGTGCACGCTGCCGACATCCAGGACCGGGACGGGGCACCGCTTGTCCTTGGAGAAATCGTCAGGCGCTTCCCCTGGCTGCGTCATGTGTTTGCAGACGGCGGCTACGCCGGAAACAAACTCAAGGATGCCCTGCGCCGGATCGGAAAGTGGACCGTCGAAATCATCAAACGATCCGATAATGCCAAGGGTTTCGAGGTCTTGCCCCGCCGCTGGGTCGTTGAACGAACGCTCGCCTGGTTGAGCCGCAACCGGCGTTTGGCAAAGGACTTCGAGGAAACGATCGCGTCCGCCACCGCCTGGCTCTTTATCGCATCCATACAGCTATATGCCCGCCGCATCGCAAGGCCCTGACCTCGATGTCCGCAATTTTGAATCAGACACTCAGTCACCGGCATGCTCGTTGACTGCCGCTGATGAATTTCATCGTAATGTTTTTCTCGCAAATGTCAAATTAATATCAATATTATTAAATTGTAATTCCGATTTTATCGAATTAATTTGGGACTTAACAACGAATACAATCTATCTTTTCCTGTTTTAATGAGGAATATTATTCAATCGCATTTCCTGTACGATGAAATTTTTCTGGCTGATGCCATCCGTTTGAGGCGCGTGACAATGCCAGTGACCAGCCCCCCGGCGGTCCCTCGATCATCTCGATCATAACGAGAGTCTTGCGGTTGAATATTCCGGCACGCTCGCTTGCACAAGCGCGTCGGGCGTGATGCTATCGTCCTGCACGAACGTCCAACGCGCTTGCGCAGGCGTTCGATTCCCCACCGACGAGTGGGGCCCAAAATGGTTGTAGTCGCAGCGCCAGATCGCCAGCTTCCGGCGGGCGTCAGCCAAGCTGTCGAACAGTTCTTCGTTTAGCAGCTCATCGCGCAATGGGCCGTTGAAGCTCTCGATGAAGCCGTTCTGATGGGGCATTCCGAGGTCGATGTAATGCCACTCGACCTTGTTCTTGCTGGCCCACTGCAGGATCGCCCGGCTCGTAAATTCAGTGCTATTATCACCGACAATGCAAGCCGGTTTTCCGTGCAGGCGAACCAGAGCATCCAGTTCGCGCGCCACCTGAGCCCCCGAGATACTGGTGGCCGCGGCCAAGCACAGGTTCTCTCGGCAGCAATCATCGTTGATCGCCATAATCCTGAACTTGCGCGACGCGCCAAACGTATCCGCGACAAAGTCCATCGACCAGCGGTCGCAAGGGCGAAGTGCCCCCGCCCCTGCCAGCGCGGGCAGAACCACGGCCGCCATCGACGCCGGGCGTCCGGTGATCGAGGGCAGGATCGAGCCACGCACCGCGAAGGCAACTTCCCACCGGCCGGGTATGGGGCGAACGATCATTCGGCGGGATCCCCATAGACGAACGCCGTATTTCCCGACCGGAGCAGGACCTCTCGCCGCACGTAGTCGACCTCATAGGCATCGGCGCGGACCGGATCCTCAGGCGTCAGCGTGAACACTATACCTTCAACAGCGTCGCGCGCATGCTCGCTGCGTTCCACCATCGGATGCCAGCGCGCCGCTCTTGGCGATCACTGCGGGATCGGTGATCTCGATCATGCGCTGGCGCTAGCCCATCATGGCGTCAACTTCACCTTGAAGCACTCGTCCGAACAAGGCGCGCTGGACCTCGGGATCGCGCAAGGTTCCGTAGGAAAAGAGCTGGGCCGTCACGAAAGCGCCGCGTTCACGATCCGAGGCTGCGTGAAGTCCTCCATGCCCTCGATCCCTTGTTGACGGCCGATGCCAGACTGCTTGGCACCGCCGAAGGGGACGTCGAACGGCAGATCGAGATGGCGATTGACCCAGACCGTGCCGCTTTCGATGCGCGAGGCGACCGCAATGCCGCGCTCCGCATCGGAGGTCCAGACCGTGGCGCCAAGGCCGTAATCGGTGCCGTTGACGCGGGCGATCACCTCGTCGAGCTCGTCGTAGGCCAGCACCGGCAGGACTGGTCCGAACTGCTCCTCCCGCACCAGTCGGGCATCGTCGGGCAAGTCGCGCACGATGGTGGGCGCAATGAAGTAACCCTGCCCGGCAACTGGCTCGCCGCCCGCAACCAGCGTACCCTGACCACGCGCTTCCTCGATGAAGCCCAGTACTCTTTCGTACTGCGCGCGGTTCTGGATCGGGCCGATAGTGGTCCCCTGCTCCAGGCCGTCACCGACCACGGCCTCCCCCGCCAGTTTGGCAAGGGCATCGCAGAGCGCGTCGAGCTTGTCACGCGGAGCGTAGACGCGTTTGATCGCCAGGCAGATCTGGCCGGAATTCGTGGTGGCGCCCGCGAAGATGCGCGGCGCGATCTGCGCGATGTCGGCATCGTCAAGCACCAGCGCCGCATCGTTGCCGCCCAGTTCCAGCGTGAAGCGCTTGAGCGTATCGGCCGCGCTGGCGAGCACCTTCTTGCCGGTCGGCGTCGAGCCGGTGAAGCTGACATGCGCCACGTCCGGATGCCCGCTCAACAGAGCGCCGAGGTCATTGTGATCGACCAGTGTCTGGAACACGCCAGCTGGCAGGATCGAAGCCGCGATCTCACCCAGCAGCAGCGTGGTCAGCGGCGTCGTCGGCGCGGGCTTGCCGATCACTGTGTTGCCCGTGATGAGCGCCGGGGCCATCTTGAGTACCAGCAGCAACAGCGGATAGTTCCACGGCGTGATCGCCGCGACCACGCCCAGCGGATAGCGTTGCTCGATGATCCGCTCACCTTCGGATTCGCGCAAGGTTCGCGGTGTAAGTTCCTGTTCTGCATAATATGCGATCGCCGCAACACTGGCCCCGACTTCGCCCCGCGCCTGCTCGATCGGCTTGCCCTGCTCCTGCGTCAGCAGGCGGGCAAAGTCCTCCGCCCGCTGCTCCATCGCAGTTGCCAGAGTTTCGAGATAGGCCCGCCTTCTCGCATAGCCGAGCGCCGCCCATGCCGGGAAAGCGCGCCGGGCCGCGGCGATTGCGGTTTCGGCCTGCGCCTCATCGGCGCGGGGCGCCGTCGCGAGGGGCTTGCCGGTCGCCGGATTGACGACTTCGAGCGTCTGGGTGCCGGCCACCAGCTGGCCGTCGATGAGCAATGCATATTCCATGGAGACTACCTCGGGACGTCGTCGGGGGGAGTGCCCAGATGGGCCAAGATCCGGCTCGCAGCAAGAGGGAGCGCTACTTGCTCCGGGCTGCCTTCACAAGCGCATAGCTGCTCACGCCGCAGAGCCCCAGCGCCAGTACGAACCCCGCGGCCGCGCCCATTTTTGCGCCGGTTGCCCCCGCCAGAAATCCCCCGAGTGCAAGGCCCAGCAGCGGTAAAACAATGAGCGCAAGGCATCCGATGGCGATCACGTTCGTGCTTCCTTTCCCGGCGATCCGGCGCCTCTACGCAAGAGCGACTGAACCATACCTTGCAGGCACCTAGCGGGACATAGCCGTTGGTGAGCGATCCCGCTTGGCCTGGCTTGACATTGGATCCATTACTACCATTATTGGATCCAATAAAGCAAAATCAGGAATGGATGATGGACGGTAAATCGACCTCGGATATCAAGGCCACTTGGTCAGTGAATGCCTGGTACGTGGCCTGTACGCCCGAAGAAATCGCGGACCGACCGCTCGGCAGAACCATCTGCGGAGAGCGAATGGTGATCTTTCGGGGGGCAGACGGCCGCGCCACCGCACTGGAGGATTTCTGCCCTCATCGCGGCGCGCCGCTCTCGCTTGGATTCGTGCGCGAAGGGCAGCTTGTTTGCGGCTACCACGGCCTCACGGTGGATTGTCGCGGCAAGGTAGCCGGGATGCCCGGCCAGAAAGTCGGCGGCTTTCCCGCCGCCCGTCGTTTCGCGGTGATCGAGCGCTATGGCTTCATCTGGGTCTGGCCCGGCGATACCGAGGCGGCCGACCCCGCCAAGTTGCACCACCTTGCCTGGGCCGAGAGCGACGAATGGGCCTATGGCGGCGGCTATTTCCACATCGCCTGCGATTACCGCCTAATGATCGACAACCTCATGGACCTCACGCACGAAACTTACGTCCATGCCAGCAGCATCGGCCAGAAGGAAATCGACGAAGCCCCCGTGCGCACCCGTGCAGATGAGGCCGAAGTTGTCACCAGCCGCTTCATGGAAGGCGTGAAGGCCCCGCCGTTCTGGCGCATGGCCCTGCGCGGCGCCGGATTGCCTGAGGATGCAACGGTTGACCGTTGGCAGCTCTGCCGCTTCAGCCTGCCGAGCCACGTGATGATCGAGGTCGGCGTCGCACTGGAAGGCCATGGCGGTTATGACGCGCCCGATGAGGCGAAGGCTTCGAGCATCGTCGTCGATTTCATCACGCCCGAGACCGAAACCAGCCACCATTACTTCTGGGGCATGGCGCGCCGCTTCGGCGTCGACGACCCGGCGCTCACCGACACGATCCGCGAGGGGCAGCACAAGATCTTCAGCGAAGATCTGGAAATGCTGGAAATGCAGCAGGCAAACCTGCTGCGCTGGCCGGAACGACGGCTGCTCAAGCTCAATATCGACGCGGGCGGGGTGCGTTCGCGCATGATGATCGACCGCGCCATCGCCGCCGGGACGGCTTGATTTGACAGCGGCGAAAACCCCGCCAAAGACGAGGGATGGACGAGAGAGACGATCTTGATGAGATGAACGCGAGCGGCCGCCTCAAGCCCGGCCGCTACGTGATTATCTCGCTCCGACGCATGATCGCCAATGGCACCTTCAAGCCCGGCGAGCGCATCGGCGAAGTCGCCACGGCCGAAGCGCTGGGCGTCTCGCGCATGCCGGTGCGCACCGCCTTGCGTGCGCTGGAAGCCGAAGGGCTGGTCGAGAAGCTGGGCGCGCGGGGCTACACCGCGCGCGTAATGACCGCTGCTGATATCCACGGCGCGATCGAAGTGCGCGGCGTGTTGGAAGGACTGGCCGCCCGTCGCGTCGCCGCGCGGGGGCTTTCCGCGCAGGAGGAAGCGCAGTTCTCCGCCTGCCTTGCCGAAGGTGAGGCGATCTTCACTAAAGGGTACCTTGCCGCCGGTGACCTCGATCTCTTCCACGACTACAACCAGAACTTCCACGCGCTGCTTGTCGAGGCCAGCGGCAATCCGTCGATCGCGCAGGCGCTTGCCCGCAACGATCATCTGCCCTTCGCCTCGGCCTCCGCGCTGGCGCTGGAGAGCGATCCGGCCAGCGAATACATGCACTTGCTATCGGCTCATCACAATCATTGTGAAGTGATGGATGCGATCTTGCGGATGGACCCCGACCGCGCCGAACGCGCCATGCGCGAGCACGCCCGCGCCGCCGTGGGGAGCGAAAGGCTGTTTCGCCGCTTCCTGCCCGAGACCGCCTGAAAGAACATGGCAACCGACGGCGGAGTAAACGGGAGGACAGTCATGAAGCAGCCCGAAGATGTGCCGATGGCTTTCCAGGCGGCGTGGAACAGCCACGACATGGGTTCGCTGGGGGCGCTGTTCCAGGAGGACGCCACGTTCGTGAACCGTTTCGGGCACTATGTTCGCGGCGTGGCGGATATCGTCGAACTGCATCGCCCCATTCACGAGACGATCTACAGCGATTCCAGGTTGGAAAACGAGTTGATCGATGTCCTCCCGCTTGGCGAAGGGGCGACGGTCGTTCATTTCTGGAGCCGGCTGACGACCGGACCTGCGCATCCGGTAGGTCCGCATGCCGTGGATACGTTGATCCTTGCCGTGCTCACCAAGAGCAGCGAAGTTTGGTTAATCAAGGCCTTGGAGAATGTTACTCTGACGAATCCGAGGACTGGAGAGCCCGTTCTTCGGCATGAAGTCGGAGCGCTTTAGCCTCGGCCAATTCCGTGCCGAATACCCCCGCCAACGATATGCGCCTCGTATTGAATTGACCGGAAGCTATCGAAATTGACCGCCGTCGCCCCTGCGAAGGCGGGGATCACGGGATTTGGGTGGCTGGTGTATATATGGAGCGCGCGGTGCTGCCTGCTCAGTCCGCCCTCCGCCCCGCCGCTGTTCGCCGCAAGTTCACAAAGCGATCTCCCCCTGCATGACCGCCACGCAAGACCCCCGCAATGTCGCAACGATCCCATCCGGCGTTCGGCGCGCATCTACATGCAACAGGCTGGGCCGCCCCATTTCGACGCCCTGATGGATTTCAAAGCCCGCCTCCTGCGCTTCCGGTTCGAGCGACAGCATTAGGCAGGCCAGCGGCGTGTTGGCGCTGCCCGTGGCGGGATCTTCCCAGGTTCCGGAAAGCGGCGCGAACATCCGAGCGCGCAGCACCTGACCTTCCCTGCTGTAGACGTGGATCGCGAAACGGCTGCCGAATTGCGGATGGCCCGCCAGCGCGGCGCGGAACGCGGCCAGATCCGGATCGCAGCGCGACAGTGCTTCCCGGGCGACTTCCGCGATGACGAAAGCGTTTCCGTTTGAAGCGGCCACGGGCAGATGGTGCGTTGTCACCACGTCGGCCGGAGCCAGCCGAAGTGCCTGCGCGATGACCTCGGGCGCGACCGTGTCGCCGATAGTCAGCGGCTGCGGCGTTTCGATGGCTGCACCGATAACTGCGCCATCGGCATCGCGCTCGATCTGGACGTGCACAATTCCGGCGGGAACCTCGAATGTGGCCGCGTTCAAATCGGGGCGCTGATTCGCAAGAACGAAGGCTGTGCCGACCAATGGGTGCCCCGCGAATGCCATTTCCGCGCTTCGGCTGAAGATACGAACGCGGGCGGTGTTGGCGGAGTCGGCCGGCGGTAAAACGAAGGTCGTTTCGCTGAGATTGAATTCGGCGGCTATCGCCTGCATCATTGCAACATCAATCGCTTGGCCGCCAAAGACGACAGCGAGAGGGTTTCCGCCGAAGCGGATTTTGGTGAACACGTCGGCGGTAAAGAATGGCAATTGGGGCACGGCTTCGGTCCATTCGGTTCGGCAGAGCGCCCGCAATGCACCATGGGAAAGGACTTGTCTGCAATCTCCTGTTTCCATTGCGGAAATCGGCTTGCGGGCACGCATCTCAATCGCGGCTTTCGCGCCGAAACCGCAGTTTACCGCAGCTTTCGAGCCCAGTTTTGCGACGAATCGATAAGGTTCCCGCGCTTTCTTCGATCCGTCGCACCCATGCCACGGCCTGGGGAAAGAGCATGGCCAAGCCGCGATCGGGCTGCTTCACGCCGATCACCGACCGAATTCGGCGGTCCTGGCGGGTCGCCAGAGCGGGTCCAAAAAGAACAAGCGGGTGGCGTCGTTGAGCGGCAATCGGTTTTCTATTGTCAATTCATCTCCTGAAATCATGTCCATGACCAAGCAGATGTCGGCACGCCGCAATCCGGCGTGGGTTTTTGCTCAGGCGCTGTTTGCGCTGCTGCTGGTATTCGGCTTCTCGGGTCAGGCCATGGCAGCGCCGCTTCAGTGCGTGCCCTATGCCCGCGATCATTCGGGTATCGATATCCACGGCAATGCTTGGACCTGGTGGGAAAAGGCCAAGGACCTCTATGAGCGGGGCAGCACGCCGAAGATCGGCGCGGTGCTGGCGATGGCGAGGTCGGCGGCGATGCCGCTAGGCCATGTCGCGGTTGTCGAGAAGATCCTCGACGCGCGCCACATCCTACTCGACCATGCCAACTGGTCGTTCCGCGGCAAGATCGAGCGCGGGGCCTTGGCCGAGGACGTTTCGGCTGCCGGTGACTGGAGCCAAGTGCGCGTATGGTACGCCCAGGCAGGCGGCATGGGTTCACGTTCGAACCCGGTATCCGGCTTCATCTACCCCAGCAACGGCTGATCAGGCCTGCCTACCGCACCGCGATGCGCGGTTCCGGTTCGGCAGTGAGCGAACCCTTCGCAATACTGGTCTGGGCCAGCACACCCAGCAGGTAGCGCGCATATTCCGACTTTCCGAGGCGGGCGATGGACCGCTCGAACTCGCCCTCGTCGATGAAGCCGCGCCGGAAGGCGATCTCCTCCGGGCAGGCGATCTTCACGGCCTGCCGCTTTTCAAGAATGCGCACGAATTCGGCGGCGTCCATCAGGCTTTCGGGCGTGCCGGTATCGAGCCAGGCAAACCCCCGCCCCATCACTTCCACCGAGAGCGATCCGCGTTCGAGATAGACGCGGTTGACGTCGGTAATCTCCAGTTCGCCGCGCGCGGAGGGCTTCAGATTTGCGGCAATGTCCACCACCTGCCCGTCGTAGAAATAGAGCCCGGTAACCGCCCAGTTCGAGCGCGGCCGCGCCGGCTTTTCCTCGATCGACAGGGCATTCATCTGCCCGTCGAACTCGACGACACCGTAACGCTCGGGATCCTGCACGTGATAGGCGAAGACGCTGGCGCCGCTTTCGCGCTGCGCCGCGTCGGTCAGCAGGTTCGGCAGGCCGTGGCCGTGAAAGATATTGTCGCCGAGGATGAGCGCCGAGGGATCGCCGCCCACGAAGTCGGCGCCGATGACATAGGCCTGCGCCAGCCCTTCCGGGCGGGGCTGCACGGCATATTCCACTTCCATGCCCCACTGCGATCCATCGCCCAGCAGGTCGCGGAATGCGGGCAGGTCGCGCGGGGTGGAGATGATGAGTACTTGCCGGATTCCCGCCAGCATCAGCGTGGTGAGCGGATAGTAGATCATCGGCTTGTCGTAGATCGGCATGAGCTGCTTCGATGTCGCCAGCGTCATCGGATAGAGCCGGGTGCCGCTTCCGCCGGCGAGAATGATGCCCTTCATGCCTGTGCTCTCACCAATAAGGGAACGACGCCGGGCTTGCCGACCAGCCGTTCGACCACGGCCGCAAGCGACCACTGCCAGGAGGGCATGACGACGCCATGCACCAGCTTGATCCGGGAACTGTCCAGCCGGGCATCGGCGGGGCGCCTGGCCGGTGTGGGATAGTCCTCGGTGGAAATCCGCCTCACTTCGGCCTGCGGGCCGCCGAACCGGCGCGAGATTTTGAAAGTCTCCTCGGCAAGGTCCGCCCATGAGGCTTCGCCCGTCGCCGCCATATGGAAAGTGCCTCGTAAGGCGGGATCCGGGCTACGGACGAGATTGCGCGCGACGGTGAGCACGCCCTCGGCAATGTCGAGCGCGCTGGTCGGATTGCCGATCTGGTCGGAGACGACGGAGATTTCCGGGCGCTCGCCCGCCAGTCTCAGCATGGTCTTGACGAAATTGCCGCCGAACGGGCTGTAGACCCACGCCGTCCGCAGGATCGCGGTGTTTTCGCCGTAGAGCGCGGTGACGCGGTGTTCGCCGTCGAGCTTGGTCAGGCCATAGACGCCAAGCGGCGCGGTGGCATCGCTTTCGCGGCGGGGCTGGCCGGTCGTTCCGGAAAAGACGTAGTCGGTGGAGAGATGGACCAGCGGCACGCCGAGTTGCCGGGCGGCCTGCGCAATCGCGGCGGCGCCCCGGCAATTGACGGCATCGGCGGTTTCGGCATCGCTCTCGGCGCGGTCGACGGCGGTATAGGCGGCGGCCGAGACGATCGCATCGGGTGACACCGCCTCCAGAGCGCGGATCGCATCGTCCGGCGAGGCCGAGGCAAGATCGAGTTCAGGGCGGCCCACGGTCACAACTTCGACGCCGCGCTGCGGACCGCATTCGAGCAGGCTGCTGGCGACTTGCCCGCTGGTTCCGGTGACGGCCAGCCTCATGCGGCGGCCACCGCGGGAAGGCCCAGCCGCTCGCCCTCGTAGCGGGCACGCAGTGGGCCCCACCACCACTCGTTGTCGAGATACCAACGCACGGTTCGTGCAAGGCCGGTCTCGAAAGTCTCCTGCGCGCGCCAGCCGAGTTCGTTCTCCAGCCGGGTGGCGTCGATGGCATAGCGGGCGTCGTGCCCGGGCCGGTCGGTCACGAAGGCGATCAGCCGTTCGCGCGGGGTTTCGGCGGGGACGAGTTCGTCAAGGATCGCGCAGATCTGTCGCACCACGTCGATATTGCGACGCTCATTGCCGCCGCCGACATTGTATGTCCGGCCCGGTCGGCCGCGCTCGGCGATGCAGTCAAGCGCGCGCACGTGATCCTCTACATAGAGCCAGTCGCGCACGTTCTCCCCGCGGCCGTAGACCGGCAGGTTCCGTCCGGCGAGCGCGTTGAGAATGGTCAGCGGGATCAGCTTTTCGGGGAAATGATAAGGCCCGTAGTTGTTCGAGCAGTTCGAGACGACAACCGGCAACCCGTAGGTGCGGTGCCACGCCTTGGCGAGATGGTCGGACGCGGCCTTGGATGCCGAATAGGGCGAGCTGGGATCGTATGGCGTGTCCTCGGTGAACAGCCCTTCCTCGCCCAGTGTGCCGTAGACCTCGTCGGTGGAGACATGGAGGAACCGGAACGCCGCGTGCCGCTCCCGGTCCAGCCCGGCCCAATAGCCGCGCGCCGCTTCGAGCAGGGCGAAGGTTCCCATCACGTTGGTTTCGACGAACGCCGAAGCTCCCGTAATCGAGCGGTCGACATGGCTTTCGGCGGCCAGATGCATGACCCGGTCGGGCCGGAATTGCGCGAAGGCGGCATCCATCGCTGCGCGGTCGCGAATGTCGGCCTTTAGGAAGCGGTAGTTCGGGCGCTCCGCCACGGCGCGCAGCGAGGCCTCGCAGCCCGCATATGTCAGGGCATCGATGTTGAGCACATCGAACCCGCGTTCCAGAACGAGATAGCGAACGAGCGCCGATCCGATGAAGCCGGCCCCGCCGGTGACGATCACGCGCATCGCAGTGCCTCCTTGCCAGCCCCAAGAGCTTTTGGGCGGGCGGCGGGATCGCTCAAAGTGGGAAGCGCCCGGTCTTTCGCGGACAGCGTTTCCGGATCGGCGATATCCGGCCAGGCGACGGCGATCGCCGGATCGTTCCACGCCAGGCCGGTGTCGCATTCGGGGCTGTAATAGTCGGTCACCTTGTAGGCCACCACCGTATCGGGAAGCAGTGTGCAGAAGCCATGCGCGAACCCGGGCGGGATCCAGAGCTGCTTCCCATTATCCGGGTCAAGCGTTTCCGCGATCCAGCGGCCGAATGTGGGCGAGCCTTCGCGAATGTCCACCGCCACATCGAACAGCGAGCCGGCGGTGCACCTGACCAGCTTGCCCTGTTGATGCGGCGACGTCTGGAAGTGCAGCCCGCGCAGGGTTCCCTCCCGCGCGCTCAGTGACTCGTTATCCTGCACGAACATGGCGCCGTCACAGTGCTGGGCGCAGATGTCGGCACGAAAGGTCTCCATGAAATAGCCCCGCGCGTCCTCATGACGCCGGGGCGTGAGCAGCACAGGTCCGGCGATGTCGTACGTGGTGACGTGCATTTTGACCGGATCCTCTGAATTCTGCCGGCAGTAACGAAGCGCCCCGTGCCCTGTTCCGACGCGGGACGTGCTCCGATCTCTACTCAACAAAACCGGATATCAAGCGCCTTGCCAATTCCGCGCCGACGGACCTCTTTACTCGATCCCGAAAGGGGCCTTCCGAAAATCGCCCTCTGCTTATTGCCGGGACCATGAAGGCAATACTCAGAGCGATCGCCTCTCGTGATAATCGGCACCGTGCATGTTACCGGATGCGGCGCCCGAAAAGCGAGAAATTCGATAATTCGCATGCACCTTGCGGCTACCCGTTGCTCCACGACCTCTCCTCAAAATGGGCTACAAATGGACGCATTGCGATAAGATAAAAGAAAATATACAGTACGCATTCGGATATCTAGAATACGCACTGCTGGGCGGAGCAGTATATACGGCCACCTCGTCTGGGGCGCTGCACAATTGGCGCATTGGAAAACAGAGGCTTTCCCAAAATGGCTACCGCAGTTTCCCTTGCTATCAAGAATGCACTCGTGCGCGAAGGTGTGCGCCGCATTCTGTCCGATTCATGGTTCGAGATTGTCGAGACGGTGGACCATCTTCGCGAATTGGATGCGGACTTGTCCGCTTCGGCGGACATCCACATTCTGGTCATCGACCGGTCGCTGCTCGGCGTGGACGGTGCAGCCACCGTGGCGGCCACTCTCGCCAGTTTTCCCGATACGCGGATCGTCACGCTGGTGGACTCGTTCGACTTTTCGCAGATGGTCGCGATCTATGCAGCCGGGGCGCATGCCTACTTCCTGGACCACGTGCCCTATCAGGCGCTGGTGGCGATGATGCAGATGGTGGCCATCGGGCAAAAGGTGGCACCGCCGGAGCTGGTGGACCTGCTGGGGAACATGCTGCTGGTCACTAGCCATTCGCCCCAGAACTCCAAGGTCGACAGCTACAACCTCAACGAGCGGGAGCGGATGGTCCTTGGCCATCTGGGGCAAGGGTTGCCCAACAAGGCCATCGCGCGCGACCTTGGGGTCAGCGAGTCGGCCATGAAGGCCTCGGTCAAATCGATCCTCAAGAAGCTGGGCGTTCGCAACCGGACGCAGGCTGCCGTCATGGCGCGGGAGCTGTCGCTGGGTAAGCCATCGCGTCAGGCGGGCGAATCGGTGACCGTGTGCATCGACGACGCGGTTCAGGCCTAGGCTGCGTTCGTCAGGCGAATCCCGCGCCCACAAGCAATTCGCCATTCCAATCCCGTTATCGAACCCAAAACCCGTCATCCCCGCGAACGCAGGGATCCCGCCTTCGCGGGGGCGACGGGATGATGGACCTCTCGACTCAGGATCAAACGTGAACTCGGGCCATGTTTGCACCCGAGATCGGGCGAGCCTCTCACCCAAGGAATTGTCCAGGCGCACCGGGGACCATTTTTTCACCCCTCCCCCTTGCTCTTACGGGTTAGCCATTTGGCTAACGCCGCCGTTCGATCACCGCCTTCCGCATCTGCGTTCCACACCCGTTCCGGGTGCTTTTCCGTGCAGTTCGCTGTGTGCAATCGTCATCATAATACTCCCGGATCATTCCGAGAGTTCCGAAGCGGCGATTAAGTATGAACGGGATAGGCTCATGCGATATCGCAAACGCAAAAGGCCAAGCCAAACGGCTGCGGTTGAATCCAAAATATAGCGTGACTCATTTAGCGCCCTAGGTAACATTGCTTATGAGGTTGAAATGACCTCACCGATTAAATTTGGGGGAATTACATGCACAGATTTGGTAATGAAGATGCAGTGCAATTAACTGCGAGGGAACTGGACGTACTTCGTTTTGTGGCGATGGGACGTTCTGCTAAAGAAACCGCGATCGAACTGAAGATCGCACCTTGCACTGTCGAGCGGCACGTAGAAAACGTTCGCCTTAAAACAAGAACGCGCAATCGTGCTCATATGATTGCTCACGTGATCCGCGAAGGGCTTCTTCAGCCCTATCAGTAAGACCAATTATACAGTTCGTAAGCCGATGGACCCGGTGAAGCCACGCGGCGCAATCGGGCCCAGGCGACCATCAGGTCGTCCTTCAGGTCGTAATTTTCACATTCCACGAACTGTCCTTCAATTTCGACGCTCCTGACCCCCGGCCCGACCCCGCAGTCAAATGAAGACGGCGCGATCGAGAGCCCGGCACCGAGCGCTTTTATGCAAGCCTCTTTCCTGACCCATACGCTCAGGAAGGCGCGATCGCAGATGGGGCTGCCCGGCCCGCATTCCGGGCCCCGCAGTCCCGCCTGCTCATCCTGCGTGTAGTGAAGCACGCTCAGTTCGTCGGCGTCCTCGATGGGACGGACCGCTTCCAGATCGACACCGATCTCATATTCCTGCGACCATGCGATCAGCGCCGACTGGCCGCTGTAGCTGATGCTGCATTGCGCCCCCGGTACGCCCGACAGATAGGGTTTGCCCAGATCGCCAGGATCATAGCGCTGGTCTGCCGCCGCCACTCCGAAATAGCACTCGCCCAGCACGCGCAGCGCGCCATGCGCCGCGATGTAGCGCCGGCGCAGTGGCTCGCGCACAAAGCGCCCTGCCCGCTCCCGCTCCGCATCCGAAAGGGTGGCGGCAAGACGCGGATCGACGATGTCCGGCACAGACAGCAGCCATAGCGGAAACGGTGCCGTAATCGGCTCCATCGCAAGGCGAAAGCCGCGCAAGGCCCTGTCCGCATCGCGGTTCAGCGCCAGTAGTGCGTGGTTACGCACTTTCCAGGCTTTGGCTGCGGCGCGGCGCCAGTGCGGAGCGCCGCGCGAAATCGCTCAGCAGGCGCGGCGGATCCGGCGTGTCTTCCCGGCGCAACAACTGCTTGGCAAGGAACAGGATATGCCCGCCCATCCATGCCATGTCGGCCAGCATAGCATAGGCGCGGCCGTGGTTCTTGACGAAGTAGCGCTGGCGGGAATCGAACCAGTAGCCGGGCATGCGCGGCAGCTTTGCATCCTTGGCATGGACCCCGATGCTCTGTCCCGCGATGTGCAGCACCACGGCCTGCGGCAGGTACCACGTCTGCCAGCCTTCAGCCCGGATCATGCGGCAAAAGTCGGTTTCCTCGTAGAAGAGGAAAAAGCCCTCATCGAAGCGGAGCCCTTCCTCCAGCACCTTGCGGCGGATCGCGAAGCTGGCGCCGCTGACCCAGTCGACGGGTTCCGGGCGCGGCCCCATCCGGCGGCCGATGGCGTGGCGCGACAGCAACCTGGAGGCCGGTCCCCAGCGCAGTCCCCGCTCCAGCTCACCCAGAATGGTCGGAAAGCGGAAAGCATAGGGCCACAATGCGCCGTCGCCTTCGAGTAGTGCCGTGCCGACCACGCCCGCGGCGGGAACGGCGGCCATGAACTCCACCAGCGCCCGCGCCGCGCCGGGCATGACGCGGGTATCGGGGTTGACCAGCCACACCGTCTGCGCGGGATCTCGGCCCGACAGGATCGCCTCGAAACCGATATTGTTGCCCGCGCCGAACCCGCCGTTCACCGGAGAGCGGATCACGGTCACCCAGTCCCACTTTTCGCGCGCGACTGCCGCTTCGATCACGGCGGCCGAGCCATCGGGCGAGGCATTGTCGATCACGAAGACCCGCAGCGCGATATCGGGGCCGCGCTCGGCCAGCAGGCTCTCCAGACAGGAGACCACGAGCGGTCCGGTGCGGTAGTTGACGATGATAACGTCGAGCGAAGGCACCGTATTGGCGGCGTTGGAAGGCGTCATTCCGCGGCTACTCCCAGCAATTCGACGGGCCCTTCCAGCGCCTCGGAGGCGTAGGACGGGGCCAGGTCCATCAGCGCATTATCGAGCGCTTCCTGAAACAACGGAGCCAGCGTCTCGATATTCGGTTCCTGCAAGCTGCTGCCGTGTCCGCCGGGCACGTCGACGATCATGATCTCCTCGCGCACGCGCTTGCCCCAGCCCAGCGCATAGTCGCGGTAGGTCAGGCGGTACGGCATATCGTCCGGCAGATTGGTGACGTCGCTGGCCTTGAACAGCGCCACCATGCCGCCTTCGAAAATGCCGCGCGGCTGATGCTCCTTGTGCGCCACTTCATAGAGCTTGAGGAACGACATAGCCCGGGCCGGCGTGCTTTCGGCGGCCGTGAGCACGCCTCCGGCACGCAGGGACTGGACGGTGCGGCGGTCGCGGATCCGGCTGACGCGTGAGCCCACTTCCCAGCGGGCGGCGTTCCAGGCGCGGCGGCCCAGTTCGGGCAGGACATGCGCGGCGCCGACTTCGCCGATCAGCCCGCGCATGCGCGCCAGCCTGAACCGGGTGTTGAGAAACCGCCGCCTGCGGGCCTCGACATCGGCGGCGTCGATAATGCCCACGAAGGCCACCTGCTCGCCAAGGTCCTGAAGCTGGCGGCCGATCTCGAAGGCTATCACACCCCCGGCGCAGAGCCCTGCCAGCAGATATGGGCCGGTCGGCCGAGCCTGCCGGATGAGGCCGAGGTAATAGGCGGCCATCTCGTCGATCCGGGTATGGGCATAGCTGCCGTCCGCATTGCGTAGCGGTTCGAGCCCGAGGATCGGCCGCGCCGAATCCAGTCGCAGGGCAAGGCCGCGATAGAGCAGCGTCTCGCCAAGTCCGTCGTGGATGAGGAACAGCGGCAGGCCCGATCCACCCTTGCGAATAGTGATGACGCCCGCTTCGACGGTTCCCACAGCCGCCGCGCCCGTTCCGCCGCCCAGCGCGCGGCTGTCGGGATCGATGATCGCGGCAAGGTTCGCCACGGTGGGCTGACCGAGCATGGCCGCCAGCGGCAGCGTCTGTCCGGTCTTGCGGCGCAGGCGATTGGTGAACTGGACCGCGAGCAGCGAATGGCCGCCAAGGTCGAAGAAATTGTCGTTCCGGCCCACCGCCTCCATGCCGAGCAGATCGCACCACAAGTCGGCAATGACCTTCTCGGCCTCGGTCGCGGGCAAGTCGGCGGGATCGCCCTCGCTGGCGGCCGGGGCCCGGCGCGGCGGCTTGCGCAGGCGGCCGAGCACGCCTGCCAGCGGATAGGGCGAAATCACCGTGTGCGGCCGGGCCTTGCCTGCCAGCAGGCGCTCGACGATCCGGACGCCTTCTTCGGGCAGAATAGCCTCGCCCTCCTGCGCGCCGGGAACCGGAGCGAGCGAGACGGGCGCGGCGCCGGATTCGCTCCCGCGAGAGAGCAGGCCGGTATCGATGACCCGCATCATCGTGAACTCGCTCGCCTCCGCCAGCACGAGGCCGTCGGGATCAGTGATCGTCACGTTGAAGACCGCCGTTTGCCCGGCATCCTCGCCGCCCGGGCGCAAGCGCACATGGCTGACGATCTCAGCCGGAAGCGGGGCGTGGAGCAAGAAGCGGCGATAGGTGAACGGGGCGTAGAAATCGCGCTCGGCATCACGCCCCGGGATCAGCGTCTGCGCCCCGGCGGTGGCAAAATCGAGCAGCGCGGGATGGAGCAACACTTCAGCAAGGTCGCCGCGAAATTCTTCCGGCAATTCGAGCCGCAGCAGCGCCTCGCCCTTGCCCACCAGCGTCCGCGTGAGGTTGTTCCAACGCGGGCCGACCTGAAGCTTGGGCTGGTCGGCCCCGCCGCCGATGCCCGCACGGCAGCGCTCGGCAATGGCGTCGAGATCGAGCGCCGGATTGAGCGGCGTCGTGCCATGGCAGCGCACCAGTCCGCGCGCGTGTTCGACCCAGTCCTTGCCGCCCGCGCCTTCGGGACGGCCGAGCACCGAGATGCGCCATCCGCCCTCGGTACGGCGGCGGGCGTGGATGCACAGCTCACGCGCGCCGTCGTCGGGCACCGCAAACGGTCGCAGGAACGAGAAGTCCGAGAATTCCAGCGGCCCCGGCTTCACGAGTGCAACCGCTGCCCGGGCCAGCTCAAGGAAGCCGGTCCCGGGCAACAGCGCACCGGCATTTACGACCCGATGCTCTGCGAGCAGCCAGTGCCGTTGGGGGGACAACGTGCCGGTGACGACGAATTCCTGACTTGAGATTGCATGGATCCGTTCGAGGAACGGATGCGCGACGGGCTTGCCTTCGCCGAGATCGGCCGGAAGCTCGCTTGCGGCGCCCTCTGGCCGGTTGAGCGCGGCGGCCATGCCCACTTCGGCCCATTGGCTCCAGCCCACCGAGCACACCCGGGTAACCGGATCGTGGCGGCGCGACTGGGCATAGGCATCTAGGAAGGCATTGGCGGCGGCATAGTCGATCTGCCCCGGAATGCCCGCAAAGGCGCTGATCGAGGAGAACAGCACGAGGAATTCGGGCGCGTGGCCGTCCAGTGCCTCTTCCAGCGCCAGCGTGCCATCGATCTTGGGCCGCAGCACCGCTTCGACCGCGCTGCGTGTGCGGGTTTCGATCAGACCGTCGTCGAGTGTACCGGCAGCATGGAACACGCCGATGATCGGCCCGAACCGGGCAACTGCGCGCCGCAGGCCCCGGCGCAGCGCGCGGGCATCGGCAACGTCGGCAACGACCGATTCCACTTGCGCGCCCGCCGCTTCGAGAGCCAGCAGCTTGCGCACTCTTTCCTCGGTCGCCAGCGGCAGGTCGCCCCGGGCGAGAAGTTCGGCCCAGCGCGCGCGCGGCGGCAGCGCGGTGCGGCCGACGAGCACGATCCGCGCGCCGAACCGGCTCGCCAGATGGCGTGCGATGGTGAGGCCGATCCCGCCAAGACCGCCGGTAACGACGTAAGTGCCACCCTGCCGGAACAGGCTGTGGCCCTCGGCCATAGGCGCGCTGGCGGCCATGCGGTGATCGAGCACCCAGCCCTCGCCCGCGCGCACCGACAGTTCGCGGGCATCGGTCTCGCCCAGTCCGGCGATTACCCAGTCGGTCAGCCCGGCGATCGCTTGCGGGTGAGCGACGGGAGAATAGTCGATGTCGATGGCGCGCGTGCGCAGGCCGGGATATTCGGCCGCGACCGTGCGCGCAGCGCCGATCATCGTTGCCTTGATCGGCATGACGGCGCTGTCGCCGCCGACGCATTGCGCCTGACTGGTGACGACCGCGAGTGCCACGTCGGTACCGTCGCAGGCGTCGGCCAGTTCGGGCGCCAGGGCGACAAGGCTGTGCAGTCCGCGAGCGAGCAGCGCATCGCGCTCCCTGCCCGAACGGCCGCTGCCCGGCGCGGTGACCTGCCAGCAGTGATAGACCTGCCGGGGCAGCAGTTCCGCATCAGCTAGGCGGCCGAGCAGCCAGCCCCAGTCGTTTCGCTCGCCGGCGCGCACGATGTACGAGCCTTCCGCCGTCTCCAGGCAGCGCTTTCCGGCGCGGACGGTCACGACCGGAACCTCACGCGCGCGCAGCCGGGCGGCGAGGCGCTCACCGAAACCCGCCTCGTCGCAGAGCACGAGCGCGGGGCCCTCAAGCGGTTCGCTGTCGGGCAGGTCGCAGTGGATCCAGACCGGTTCGTTGGCCCAGTCGGCCAGATCGAGCCGCACATCGTCGGCATGGCTGTACCCGCCAAGTGCTAGGCTGGCGCCGGGTTCGATCCAGTGGCGCTGGCGGTCGAAACGGTAGGTTGGCAGCGGGACGCGCAAGCGGCGTTCGCCGCCCCACCAGGCCTGCCAGTCGATATCGACGCCCGCCGCCCACAGTTCGCCCAGCACCTGCATGAGACAAGCATCGTCGGCCAGCGGCTGATCGGGGTGGCGCATCGAACTGATGACCGGCTGCGTGGCGGGCCGGGCGGGATGATGCCGCGCAAGGCTGCCCATTGTGCGACCGGGGCCGACTTCCAGCAGCACGCGCTCGGGATCGTCGAGCAGGCGCTGGAGGCCATCGGTGAAGCGCACCGGTTCGCGCAAGTGGCGGACCCAGTACTCGGGATCGGTCGCGTCCTGCGGGCGCACCCAGTCTCCGGTAAGGTTCGAGGCGAAGGGGATCGTCGGCGCCCGCAAGTTCATCGTCCGCAGCAGCGCGCGGAACTCGGGCAGGATCGGGTCGAGCATCGGCGAATGCGCGGCGACCGTGATCGGAATAGGCTGCGATTCGATCTCGCGCGCCTCCAACGTCTGGTGGAAGCGGGCGATAGCGTCCGCCGCGCCGGAGACGACGCAGAGGCGCGGCGTGTTGATCGTCGCGATGGAAAGGTCGGCGGGCAGCATCGCCGCGAGTTCGGCCTCGGACAGCGGCACGCCGAGCATGGCGCCCTCGCCCGTGGTCTCGAACAGGCGGCCGCGCGCGTGGACGATGCGCAGGCCGGTTTCGAGGTCTACGACGCCGGAAACATGCGCCGCCGCATATTCGCCGCAGCTGTGCCCGATCATGGCGGCGGGCTCTATGCCGAACGACATCCACAGCCGCGCCAGTGCGGTCTGGACGATGAAGAGCGCGGGCAAGGCGTTGGAGGGGCGCTCCATTTCCTCGGCGGCGCGGGCACGGTCTGCCTCCATCGGGAACAGCCAGCGGCGCAGTTCGGGCACGCCGATCCGGTTCGCCAATGCTATGCCGCGATCGATTTCGACGCGGAACGTGGGCTCGGTCTCGTAGAGGTCGCGCGCCATGTCGACATGCTGCGGACCGCCGCCGCAGAATAGGAAAGCGACTGGGCGGCCCGGAATGCAGGGCGGCCGCGCGGAAGGATCCGCAGCCGCAGCCTCAAGCGCGACGAATGCTTCGTCCGCCGTTCCCGCCACGGCAAAGCGGCGGATCGGCAAATGGCGGCGGCCCGTCACCAGCGTGAAGGCCGCATCGGCCAGCGAGCCTTCGCGGTTCGCGGCAAAGTGGGCGGCCAGTGCCTTCAGGTTGGCGCTCGCCGCCTCCGCCGTCTGTCCCGAACCGAGCAGGAGCTGACGGCGGCGGCTGGCGCTGCCCGGAGCGCGCAGCGGCGCTTCCTCCATGATGACGTGGGCGTTGGTGCCGCCCACGCCAAGCGAACTGACCCCGGCGCGTCGGGGGCGATGAGCACGCCGGGGCCAGGGCGCGCTTGATGCCGGTATGTAAAAGGGGCCGGCATCGAGCGCGCAATCTGGATTGGAGGTCGTGAAGTTGGGAACGGGAGGGATCTCGCCATGACGCATGGCGAGGGCGACCTTGATGACGCCGGCGGCACCGGCGGCGGTGTCTGTATGTCCGATATTGGCCTTGACCGAACCGAGCGCGCAGGGCTTCTCGGCGCCGGAGAAACCGCCGTAGACTTGCGTCAGCGCGGCCACTTCGATGGGATCGCCGATGGGCGTGCCGGTGCCGTGCGCCTCGACATAATCGATCTCGGCCGGGTCGACATCGGACACCGCCAGAGCTTCGGCAATGACGGCGGCCTGCCCGTCCACGCTGGGGGCGAGATAGCCGACCTTGCCGGCGCCGTCGTTGTTGATCGCGGAGCCGCGCAGCACGGCATGGATGTGGTCGCCGCTTTCGATGGCGTCCTCAAGCCGGCGCAGCGCCAGCACGGCCACGCCGCTGCCGAAGACGGTTCCCTTGGAGGCCGCGTCGAACGGGCGGCAGAGCCCGTCGGGCGAGAGGATCTCGCCCTCTTCATAGAGGTAGCCCTGCCGGTGCGGCAGTTCGATGGACGTGCCTCCCGCGAGCGCCATGTCGCACTCGCCCGAAAGCAGGCTCTGCATCGCCATGTGGATCGACACCAGCGAGGTCGAGCAGGCGGTCTGGACATTGATGCTCGGCCCCTTGAGGTCGAACAGGTAGGATACCCGCGTGGTCAGGAAGTCCTTGTCGTTGCTGGTGTGGCGCAGCAGGAACAAGCCCACATCGTTCACCAGTTTGCCGTTGGTGAGCAGGTTATAGGGCATGTAGGCATTGTGGCCCGAGCCCGCGAAGACGCCGATCACGCCGCCGCCACCACCACTCCCGCCCGCTTCCGCGAAGCCCTTGGGCGTGTGCCCGGCATCTTCCAGCGCTTCCCACGCACATTCCAGGAAATGGCGGTGCTGCGGGTCCATGATCGCCGCATCGCGCTGGCTGAGGCCGAACAGCGCCGCGTCGAAGCATTCCATGTCGGCCAGCGGCGCACCCCGGCGCACGTAGTTTGGGTTGCGGAGCAAGGCGGCGGGCACTCCGGCAGCGAGCAGTTCCGCCTCTCCGAAAGTCTCGATCCCCTCGCGCCCTTCGCGCAGCAGCGACCAGAACTCTTCAGGGCTGCGTGCCCCGGCAAAGCGGCAGGACATGCCGACGATGGCGATCGAGGGCGCGGTAGTCTCCATGCCGCCTTCCTCGAATGAACCGAACGACTGGTGCATGATTCAGACCCCCGAACCAATTGGCGAACCGACCCGCGTCCCCGCGCGCGCCGCGCCGCGCCGCATGAAGGCGTTCCGGCGGGCCAGTGCGCGTTCGTTGACTTCGCGCATGGCCGGTGCGTCGCTCTCGTCCGCCGTCAGATGGGCGCCGAGTGCGGCGATGGTCGGGAAGCGGAACACGTCGGTCAGCGCGAGCGGACGCGGCGCGATGGCGGCAAGGCGGCGATGCGCCTGGATGGCGAGCAGCGAATGGCCGCCGATATCGAAGAAGTTCTCGCCCCGCCCGACATGCGGGATCTTGAGCAGATCGCACCAGATCGCCTTGATCTGCGCTTCGATCTCGTTGGCCGGGGCGGTTTCCGCCGTTTCGGCGTGTTCGGTGGCAGCGGCGGCCGTGACCGTTCCCGGGTCGGGCAGCGCCTTACGGTCGATCTTGCCGTTGGGCGTGCGCGGCAGCGCATCGAGCACGACCAGAGTGCCGGGCACCATGAACTCGGGCAGCCCGATACGCAGATGCTCACGCAGCGCGTCGATCTGAACCGGAACACCGCGCGGCGAGACGTAGCCGACAAGGCGTGTCGTCGCACCTTCGCGCAGGGCAACCACCACGGCCTCGGCCACGTTGGGATGTGCGGTCAGCGCGGATTCGATTTCGCCGAGTTCGATGCGGTAACCACGGATCTTAACCTGATGATCGAGGCGGCCGAGGAATTCGAGCGTCCCATCCGCGCGCTGGCGGGCAAGGTCTCCGGTGCGGTAGGCCCGCTCACCCGCGAGGAAGGGGTGCGCGACGAAGCGCTCGGCGGTCAGATCCGGGCGGGCATGATAGCCCCGCACCACACCCGCGCCGCCGATGACCAGTTCGCCGGGGCTTCCCGGCCGCACGGGTTCCAGCCTGCGGTCGAGGATATAGACCTGCTGATTGGCGAGCGGACGGCCAAGCGGCGGCGCCACTTCGCCGGGTTCGAGTACGTGGACGGCGGACCATACGGTGGTCTCGGTAGGTCCGTACATGTTCATGACTTTGCCGTGGACGAGCGCGGCCATGTCCTGCGCCAGTTGCGGCGGGAATGCCTCGCCGCCCACCATCAGGCGGCGCAGCGCAGCAAGGCGAGGCCGTGCCTCCGGATCGCCTGCGAGCACCTGAAGCAGCGAGGGCGTGCATTGCAGATGCGTGACCCCGTGCCGCGCCATCAATTCGTGGAGCGGGCTATCAGCCTCGAATGCCGGAGCGGGCGCCGGGTTCTGGACGCGGTCGCGCAGGCGGTCGAGCGTCGGCAGGTGACGGATCACCGTTTCCGTATCGACGCCGAAGTCGATCAGGCAGCCCACTTCGTCGACACCGATCTCGGAAAGCCGTGCGATCAGGTCGAGGTTGTCCTCGGGCGTGCCGAACAGGCCGCTGGTCTCGAAATAGCGCTCGAACGCGTGTTCCAGCAGCGCGTCGGTTTCCTCGGCGGTGAGGCCGTCGAGGCTGACTTGCTCCACCTCGCCGTTCGGGCGGCGGAAGGCGGGGAACGACCATGCGTACTGGTGCAGCAGATTGGTCGCGGTGCGCAGATAGTCCAGCAGCGGCTCACGCACGATGGCGCGGACCGAAGCCTCGTCCTCCCCAAGGAAGGTGTGGAGCATCAGCGTGGTGCGGCCCTCGCCCGGATGACCGGCCTCGCGCCACGCCTCGCGGTAGGCGGCGAGCTTGACAGCCACGTCCTCGATCGACTGGCCGAGCAAGTGCGTCAGCACATTGGCGCCAACCCGGCCCGCCTGGATAAACGTGTCCACATTGCCCGCCGAGGTGATCCAGCACGGCAGTTCGGGCTGAAGCGGACGCGGATAGGTGCGGATCTCCACGTCGTGGCCCAGCGGCCCCGGATAGGACCGCGCCTCGCCGCGCCAGAGCCCGCGCACATCGTCCATGCAGCGGCGCAGCGTGCCGGCCTTGTCGGCGAAAGCGGCGGGGTTGAACACGAAGTCGTCCGGCTGCCATCCGGAGGCGAAGGCAATGCCCACGCGCCCGCCGGAGATGTTATCGACCAGCGCCCACTCCTCGGCGATGCGCAGCGGGTGGTGCAAGGTGCCCACCACGCTGCCCGCGCGGATCTGTACGCGCGTGGTGCTCGCGGCGATGGCGGCAGCGGCGACCGAGGGGTTCGGATAGGGCCCGCCGAAGGCGTGGAAGTGGCGCTCGGGTGTCCAGACTGCTTCGAACCCGTGGGTATCGGCGAACCGCGCGCCTTCCAGCAGCAGGCGATATTGTTCGGCCGCATCGCCTGCCCTTGAGCTGGCGAAGTAGAACAGGCTGAAGCCTACGGGCCGCGTCGGCACGGAGGTCTGAACGCTGCCATGGCCACCGCTGCGCACATCGCCGCGCACTTCGCGCTCATTGGCGATGACGACGTGGTAGCCGTGCATCAGCGGCCAGAGCAGTTCCAACACCGAGATGTCGAAGCTGAGGCTGGTGACGGCGAGCCAGGTGCCCTCGGGCTCCAGCTTGGCGTCCATGCCCGCGAAGAAATTGAGCAGGTTGCGGTGCTCGACCATGACGCCCTTGGGCAGCCCGGTCGAACCCGAAGTGTAGATCATATAGGCGAGATTGCCGCCGGTTTCGCCGCCCTCGATCGGGTCGGACGAAAGCGTGGCCAGCGCCGGGCGCAGGTCTTCGAGAAGCAGTACTTGCGCGTGGCCGGGCGATAGGTCTCCCGCCAGCCCGGCCTCGCTGAGGATCAGGCGCATGCCCGAATCCGCCACCATGTGGGCGAGTCGGTCGCGTGGGTACGAGGGGTCGAGGGGGACATAGGCACCGCCCGCCTTGTGCACCGCGATCAGGCAGGCGAGCATTTCGACGGAGCGCGACAGGTGCAGGCCGACCAGCACCTCGGGCCCGACGCCGCGCATGGCAAGGCCATGGGCGATCCGGTTGGAAAGCGCATCAAGCTCGCCATACGTGAGCGAAGTTCCGCAGGAGGTCACCGCGAGGCGATCCGGCGTGAGGGCCGCTTGCTCAACAAAGCGCTGGTGCCACGTCTCACCCAGCGGCAGCGCGGTTTCGGTCGCGTTCCAGTCCTGCAACACGCGGCTGCGTTCGGCCGCAGTCATCAGCGGCAACTTGCCGACGGCCAGTTCGGGCGCGGCTTCGGCGGCGGCCTGCATGGCCTCGAACGCGTTCCAGAGGTCGTCTGCCTCGTCGGGCAGGAAGCGGGTGGCGTCGAACGTCCAGCGCCACGTCCCCTCCGGCGCGCAGATGGCCAGGCTGAGCACGGAGCCTTTCCGCGGGCGGGCGTTCTCAAGCCGGTCGACCAATTGCACGCTGACAGGATGCGCGAAGCCACTGCCTCCGCGCAGTTCCGGACTGCGCGCGACAAGATCGCGGGATATTGCGACGTGACGATGCAAGTCGGCGATTTCGCGCTGGAGCCTTTCGGTCAGAACAGCGACCGGGGCGGTGAAATCGACCGCGACCTTGAGCGGGGCTTCATTGGCGAACCACGCCGCCACGTCTTCAAGCCGCGACCGGCCGACTTCGTCGCCATAGCCGATCTCGACACTGTCGCGGTCGGCCATGCGGGCGAGGCACGCCACCATCAGGGCCATCGTCGCCATGCCGCCGCAGCCCGGTGCGAGCGATCGGTCGATCACGGTCCAGACCGGGCCACCTTCCTCCGAAGGGGGGCGGAAGCTCGGCAATTGCAGGCTTTCGCGCAGCTGGAGACGGCGGCGCCACCATGCCTCGAACCGGCCTGCGGCCGCGTCGAGCATTTCCAGACTGGCGCGCCGCTCCGCCGAAAGCGTGGCGAACACCGTCGTATGTCCAGCATCGAGGCTCTCCAGCGGCTCGCCGTCGAGCGTGGCCATGCGTTCGATCCGGATGTCCCGGTCAGCCGTGGCGACAACCGGCGATGCGCCCCAATGCAGGACGGTGCCGGGCTCTGCGCCCGACCAGTCGTCGAGCACGGTGATCTGGCGGACAAGGAACAAGTGCTCGCCCAGCAGCGCCTTCGGAGTGCCCATCGGATTGGCGTAGGCACCGTAATCGAGCGCGCCGACCAGCCTTGCGATCTCGGCCGCGGGTCGGCTCCAATCGATGGTGGCGGCAGCGGCGGGACGGTCCGCGCGGCCGAACATGCGCAGCGGCGCCTGTGTTTGCGGCACGGCCGAAGCGACGGCGCGGTCAAGGTCCGCCACCATCGTCTCGAAGCAGCGGAGGCCCGCCTCGAAGCAGCGGGTGTTGAGCGAAAGCGCGGTCTCGCCCGGGGCGATCTCGAACGTTTCGGCGGCCAGAACGGCGCCCCGGTCGATCTCGCGGGTCATCAGGTGCCAGGTGACGCCGTGCTCGCCTGCATCGTCGAGCAGTGCCCAGACCGGCGTGTTGAGCCCGGCGCGGGCAGGCAGTGGGCCGTCGTGGAAATTGACCGCTCCGCGCGAAGCCAGCCCCAGCACGTCTTCCGACAGCACCGAGAGGTTGGAAATGCTGAACAGCCAGTCGATCGGTCCGATCCCGGCGCTGAGCAGGTCCTGCTGACGGCCGAACAGCGGCAGTCCGGCGCGCCGCGCCCAGTCCGCCGCCGGCGACAGCGGCGTCGCGACAACGGCTACGATCTGGTGGCCGCGCTCCCGCAACAGCTCGCCGCACTGGGCCAGAAGCGTCTCGTTACCGACAAGAATTGTGCGGGCAGCGCCCCCCCGTTTCCCGTCAAAGTCCAGACCTGCAAGTTCGACAAACGGATCGGTATTCGGATCAGTCGTCCCACCCATGGACTTATCTCCTTACCCGACGAAGCCTATCGGACTGGCCCGCGGACCACCATTTCATCAACACGGTCCAGAAATTCATGGTGCCAGAAATTCAGGATGGCCCAGATATTCGGAATTGAGCGCGCACGAAATTCGGCGGCAGTACTTATTTGTATTCGATGAGCGGGCCCGTTTCGGCAAAGCGCGGCTTGCGACGGCGGCGCCAATAGTCCAGCTGTCCTTGAAAATGCGGCAGCTTGCCCAGTGTAGTGAAGCTGGCCAGCAGGGGGCCGCCCCGCAGGCAGACGCGCGTCCAGAGCACCGGCCAGAACAGCCACATCGGCGGCATGGCCCAGATCACATTGCGCATCACCCGCCGCCGCAAGGCCGGATCGAAAGTACCGCGCAGCGCCAGACCCTCGGCCAGCGCGTAGCCGGTGCGGCGGTTGTGCTGCCACCACTGCGAAAAGCGCGTCATCGCCGCATCGTGGATCGTCGCGTCCATATCGAGCTGCCGGATCGACCAGCCGCAGCGGCGGATGCGGCAGCACAAGTCCGGCTCCTCGCCCGCGATCAGGTCCTCGCGAAAGCCGCCGACCGAGCGGAACGGCGCGACACGGAACAGCATGTCACCACCGCAGGCGCGGGCCGCGTTTCCGGAACTGTCCCATTCAAAGTCGCGGAGGCGGTTGTAGGGACTGGCGTGGGGATCGCGCTCCCGGCGGCGACCGCAGGCGGCGGCAAGTTCTCCATCCGCGCGCAAGGCGCTCAGCGCGTGGTCGAGCCAGCCCGGCACGAGTTCGCAATCGCCGTCGATGAAGTGGACGAAGGCCAGCCCCGGATCGTCGCGCACCAGCCAGGCAAGACCGGCGTTGCGCGCGCGGGCCGGGGTGAAAGGGAAGCGCGGGTCAAGCTCCACCACCGGCAGTCCGCGCCGTTCTGCCAGCGCGACGCTGCCGTCGCTCGATCCCGAATCGACATAGACGGCACGCGGCGTCTGGCGCAGCACGCTGTCGATTGCGAGGGACAGGCGCTGCCCCTCGTTGCGGCCGATAATGACGAAGGCGACTTCGTTCATGGCCCCCGTTCCGTGCGGATCCAGCTGCGTTCACGCCGGGTGACGAACTGGGCCAGCAGCGGCAGCTTCCACAGGATGTAGCCGGGGATCTGGCCGATGCTCGACACCGGCAGCACGCTGCGGCCATGTCGCCACCATGCCGCGCCGAGCGCCAGCGCCAGTGCGAGGCCAGCCCCCAACAGGAACAGCGTCGGCGGGCCGATCCCCACCATCAGCAGGAGCAGCACCAGAACCGCCATGAGCACGGCAATCAACAGCACGGTGGGCGGCACCAGCAGATCGAAAGCGACAACGATCAGGCTCGCGCCGCCGCGAAACAGCCGGGCGCATCCGGCGGCAAGCAGCCGGGGCACGAGTTGGCGTGCGCTCTCCAGCATGCCGTGTTCCCATCGGCGGCGCTGGCTGGCGGTGCCGCGCGCGGAACTCGCGCCGCTGTCGAACCGGGCGGCGGGCTCGAACACCACGGACTGTCCGGCGAGCAGCAGTTCGACGCCCATGTCGAGATCCTCGACCAGCGACGCAGCGGCCCAGCCGATCCGCGCGAAGACGGGGCGCGGAAAGGCCATGCCCGATCCTTGCAGCAGGGCCGCGCCCGCCAGACTATCGAGCGCGAGTTGGCGGACGAGGTTCTTCACGAGGAATGCGAAGCACGAGACGCGCACCACTGCATCGGCGGTTGGCGGCGGGATCATCAGATAGGCGCCCTGCACGACCGCGCCGCGCCGAGCGGCAGCCGCCACCAGCGCCGGGATCGCGCCCGGATGGGGCAGACAGTCTGCGTCGTTGATGACGACGATGCCTGCTTCGCCGGTGGTCCGTTGCGTCTCGATAAAGACGCGGCCGTGCTCCAGCGCATAGCCTTTGCCGCGCAGTGCGGGGTCGGTCCGCTCGATCACCGTCGCGCCGAGCGCGCGGGCGATGGCGGCCGTATCGTCGGTGCAGTTGTCGGCAATGACCACGAGTTCGTCGCAGGCACGCAGCTGGGCGAGAACGGCGGAAACGACCTGCGCGATCCCCTGCGCCTCGTCATGCGCGGGCATCAGCACGATGCAGGCGGGCGCGCTGTCATTCCCGGTCCCGGACAGCCGCGCGGAGCGGCAGGCGCCCACCGCGCATTCCAATGCAAGCACCAGCACGGGCAGCGCAGTGCCAAGCGCAATCAACCATGCCAGAACGAATATCATCGCGCCGGGCTGGCAGCAGCGGGGCCAACCGGCGCTTCGGCCTCGTTCGGCACCGGCATCGGCACTGGCTCAAGCGGCTGACGGTGGCGGCGTTGCAGGATCGGCGGCATCCAGTCGGACTTCAGGTTTTGCAGGCGCATCCGCCAGTCGGTCTTGTCGCCGGTGCCGGGCCGCACGCGAAAGTCGGTGGAGCGTTCGATCCCGCGCGGGTCTTCGCCCATCGCCGTATAGTAATAAGTCGCGATCGAGCGGCGCGAGCGGCCTTCCGGGCAGGTCAGCGGCTCGGGATGGCCGTGGAACGTGTCGCGGTCAGTGCTGAAGATCACCGCCCGTCCGAATTCGGGCAGCACCGAGTGGCGGGCCTGCTGCATGCCGCGATCCCACAGTTCCAGCGCGCCGCCATATTCGGGCGCCCAGTCCTCGTTGAGGTAGATCAGCAGGTTGAGCCGGCGCTCGACTTTCATGCCCGCGTGGAACGGGAAGTCGGCATGGACGCCAAGGTGCCCGCCGCGGCGCGTTTCGTGGAGCCCGGCACCGGCATGGTAGGGATCGGGGATCAGCCCGCGAATGCCGGTCATCTGCGTCAGGAAGGTCAGGAACGCGCGCGAGTTGAGTTCGGCGAACAGGATCCGCGATGCCGGGCCTTCGCACTGGTCCGGACGGAACTGGAACTTCAGCCGTTCCTGCGAGCGGTCGAAGTAGTCATGCCCGGTACTGTCGGGGAACTCGGCGGCCACCCGGCGCAGCAGGCCGGGATCGAGGAAGTCATCCACCACCACATGCGGGAACGGGTCGTTGAAGCGGTATTCCGCCGCCTTGTCGGCGCCGGCAGCCTTGCAGGCTTCATGATCGAAGCATTGATAACCGCCCAGATCCGTCATTTCCAGATACGCCATCGCAGCCTGCCCTCTTGCTGGCACCACGCGCGAAAACGCGTTCGCGGGCCCACGTTCCGGCCAGCAGGATAGATCGCGCGGGGGGCGCGGCGGCAGACCTGAAACTCCCCTCGCAGTTCTCATGATCGACACTGCCCGCGCCCGAACGGTAGATTTCCCGCGATACCCTGAGGGAGGATTGTGCGTGCAGATGGGGACGGCTTTGCCACCAGAGTCCATTCGGGTCGCGATCTGATGTTCTTTCCGAATGCCGCGCCGGCAGCGGAACCCGGGTCGGCGCCAAGCCGCAACCTGATCGACCGGATCAAGGGACTGGCGCTTCGCGACACCAATGTCGTGGTCGTCACCGTCATCCTCAACAACCTGCTCAGAGCCGTCAGCGGCATGATCCTGACGCGCCTGCTGGTGCCGGAAGTCTTCGGCATCTCCGGCATCGTCGCCTCGATCCAGTTCGCCGCGACGATGTCCACCGACTTCGGTTTCCAGCCCTTCGTGGTGCGCCACAAGAATGGCGACGATCCGCGCTTTCTCGACACGGTGTGGACCGCCTCGCTGATCCGTGCGCTGTTTCTGGCGCTGGTGCTGGTCGTCTGCGCGCGTCCGATCGCCATGCTTCTGGAAAAGCCGGAGCTTGCGCTGATCATCGCGGTTTCAAGCCTGACCTTCGTGTTGGACGGTTTCTCGTCGAGCAGCATGCTCACCGCCTTGCGCCAACGACTGGTGCTTCGCCTTTCGGCGATCGATATCGTCGTGCTTGTCGTACAGATCGCGGTGAGCGCGGTCCTGGCCTATTTCTGGCGCAGCTACTGGGCGATCCTGGCGGGTATGCTGACGAACGGAGCGCTCAAGCTGGTGCTCAGCTACGTCATGTTCGACGATTCATTCCGCAAGTTCCGGCTGGACCGGGATGTCGTGCAGGAACTGTGGTCCTTCGCGCGCTATATCACCGGCTCCAGCCTGATCTTCCTCGTCATCTCGCAGTGCGACAAGTTCGTGCTCGCCAAGGTCATGTCGCTCAACCACTTCGGCCTTTACGTGCTGGCGGGGAATCTCGCCTCGGCGCCGCTGGCCTTCGCGATGACATATGCCAGCCGCGTGCTCTATCCCACCTATGCCCAGCTCTGGCGCGACGGGCACGGGGATCTCAAGGCCAAGTTCTACGAACGGCGCAAGATACCCTCCCTGCTCTACACATTCGCGACGGGCGGGATCATCGGTGCGGCGCCGATCATCGTCAAACTCTTCTACAGCGCCCGTTATGCCGAAGCGGCGATCTACCTCCAGGTGCTATCGATCTCGTCGTTGCTGGCGCTTTCGTCCAATGCTGGAAACGAAGCGCTGCTGGCCGCCGGACACGTGCGAGCCTCGCTGGAGGCCAGTATTTCCAAGCTGGTCTGGCTGGCGTTCGCCGGCGTTGCAGGCTTCGTCTTTTACGGCGAGTTCGGCCTGATCGTGGCGGTGGGCGTGATGGAACTGCCCGCCCTGCTGGTCAAATGGGTGCGGATGCAGAAATTCGACCTGCTCGACCTGCGGCAGGAGCTGTTCTATCTGGCAGCCGGTCCGGTGGGTGTGGCTTGCGGTCTTGGTGCCGATCTGGTGATCGGGCCACTGCTCCACTGAATTCGGGCGGTTCCACGGCCAGCCTCTCTCCGTATTTCTGACCAAATAGGCCCGTCGCCCCCGCGAAGGCGGGGGCCCCGCTTTTTGGTTTCACGCAGAGACGCGGAGACGCAGAGAGACTGCCCCTCTGCGTCTCCGCGTGTCTCTGCGTGCTGAACGAAGAACAAGCGGGATCCCCGCCTGCGCGGGGATGACGGGATTTGGAAATCAGGGAATTTAGGAGAAGCCGTGTGGCTCTAGTGGCGCCGGGATGAACCCCAGCCCATCAACGCAGCCGTATCGCCTCCGGCGTCCTTGGACTCCGCAAGTCGCTCCCCCGCACCGCAAGCGCGAAGCCGAAGAAGGCGAATGTCAGGAATGCCGGTCGCGACCCGAAGGAGGTGAAGGCGAACATCACCATCAGCATCACCAGGCAGGTGAACGCGAAAGCGCAGGCCTGAGACGCCAGCGGATCGATATCCGGCGCGGCAAGATCTCGGCGCC
This sequence comes from Novosphingobium sp. BL-S-32, assembly GCF_056857055.1. Taxonomy (NCBI): domain Bacteria; kingdom Pseudomonadati; phylum Pseudomonadota; class Alphaproteobacteria; order Sphingomonadales; family Sphingomonadaceae; genus Novosphingobium; species Novosphingobium sp. BL-S-32. The sequence continues at coordinate 1,407,314 of NZ_CM166477.1, forward strand.
GTTTCCACAGTCCGATCAGTGGTGACAGGAACGCTCCCACGAAGATCGACAGCCCCGCCACCCCCGACACAAGTGTCACCCAGAGATAGGAATTGACGAAATCGATGATCCCCTCCCCCTGTCGCATGTCGGCAAGGATATACGCGAGCTGGGGCGTCGAATAGCCGGTGAACGGCCGCCGCATGATCTCTTCGATGCCGCGCTGCAGCAGCATGCGGCGATATGCCACGGTGTCGTCCGGGCCCGCTCCCATACCGAGCGATGCCGCGATCCCGCTTGATACATGGGCGGCGGCAAAGACCAGAACGATGCCGCCCGCGAACAGGGCGGCTTTGAGGATCAGCCTTTTGTAGTCTCGGCGATAGACGTCGAGCACCAGCAGGCCGAGGAAGAAGCCGATCCACGCCCCGCGCGATTGCGGCACGGACATACCCAGGAAGACGAGGCCCACCAGCAGGTAATGATGCAGGCGTGACCGGAAATCGCTGCGCAGGATCCACAGCGCCATAAGGCACAGGGCAAGGACCAGCGCCGCCGAAGTCGATTCCATGAAGGGTCCGGCAGCGCGCAGGATTCCCGCCCGTTCCTTGACCAGAATGATCGTGGGCACCATGTCGCGGGCGTAAAGCTCGTTGTACATCGGCCATGCGCGGAAGGCCTCGAAGGTCATCAGCGATGCCAGCGCAACGCCGCCGCAAGCGAACCAGCGCATTGCGGCACGCAATTGGTCCACACCGTTGATACCCCGGCTCAGCACGAAATAGGGCAGGCCCAGGTCGAACACAGCGTTCACCAGCATGCGCAACACGTTCGTCATGCTCGTTTGGCGAGAGACCGCCACGCTCAGCAGCAGTATGACCGCGATCACCCACTTGTCGCTTGCAAAGCGGCGGGCGTGGAGGACCGGGCGACAGGCAATGGCAACGGCGCTCCCCAGCACCAGCGCATCGAGAATGCCGAAATCGAACAGTTTCAGCGAACCGACGTAGACCGGCAGGTCAAGCGGTGGCAGCAGCAGCACGCTGAACAGGTAAACCCCGGCAATGCGGCTGACCGAGCCCGCCAGCAGCGGCACCCAGAACAGCATCACAAGCTGGATCAGATGGGCTTCCGGAAGCATCCAGGCGAGCATCGGCGGCATGAACGTGCCGATCAGCGCCCGAGGCAACATCTCACGCCGATATTCGCCCTTCAAAGACAGGACGAACAGCGCTACGCCCAGTGTGCTGACACAGGCCAGATAAACGCCGGTACGGACCACCACGAAGGCGCCCGCGCCCAGCACCAGCATCGCCAGCAGCCCCAGACACACGGCGACACCCGTCGCATCGGCCGAACCGTTCGACGGTTGCGCCAGTGGCGGTCTCGGTTGCGGGTTCAGGGGCGATTCCGGCAGTCGATCGGTGTTCAGGCCCAGTGGCAGGTTCACTCGGCGTCTCCCATGAAACGGCGCACGGCGGCGAGCTTCGGCGCTTCGGACAGGGGCTGCCCGGCATATTCGCGCAGGCCCCACGAGCCGTATCCGGCAATCGGGGTGGTCGATGCGTAAAGCACCATGGTGTCGCCAAAGCGCTGCCGCCAACCTTCGAGATAGCGGGCATAGATCGCGCCCATGCGCGGATCGCGCTGGATGGCGCGCGCGAGGTCGAGGTCGTCGGTGATCAGATGCTGACCGCCTTCGTAGGCGATGTAGCGCTTGCCGTATTCGGCGGCGATGGCCTTGTTCTCGTCAGCCATCGCCATCGTGCGGTCCACCGCGCCGGGCAGCCCCGCGAATACCCGGTCGACATCGCCCGCGTGGTAGCCCTTGAGATCGAACCAGATGTAGGGCGCGGTCGCCAGCGCATCGACCCAGCGTGCCGTGTCGCGGTGGCCCAACACCATGCGTGCAAGCGAAGAATTGGCGTGTTGGGTCGAACAGACGCGGACCAGCGCGCTCGGCCGGTCGGCATAGACGGAGGTCCAGACTTTCATGGTCTCCTCCATGCGCTCGGCATAGCGTTCCATCCGCGCGCGCATGGGATCGCCCGCTCCCAGTCCCAGCGACAGGCCTTCGCGCTGGGCCTGTTGGGCCGCGTCGAAGTAATCGTTCCAGACCTCGTTGCCGAATTCGACATAGACGGTGCGCTTGGGCGAGAGGCGCGCGCGGACGAGCTGCGCGAAGTGGCGCACATAGTCGGCGTCCGCATTGTAAGGCATCAGGAACCACGGATCGGCACCGGTCGCATTGGCAACATCGACCATGTCCTCGATCGAGGCGCCTGCCGCCGAGACTTGCGATGCCGAGCCCGGCAATGTCCGCGTCGCCCACGATACCGGGGCATTGTCATTGACGCGCTGCCAGTCGAGGAACCGGATTACGCGGAAACCCTTGAGGAATGCGAGGAAATCGGGATCGAAGCGGGCATCGGCCGGGGTTCCGACCTTGCGGCAGTCGATGTTCTTCAGCGGGTCCTGCGGATCGGTGCGAACCAGCTCGATCCAGGCCAGCTCTTCGGGGTTACCGGTGGGTTGCAGATCCAGCGTCAGCGAATGCGCGTCGCTGTCCTGCACTCTGGCCACGCCGCCGGCTTGCAGTTCGCCGTTACCGGTGAACGTGCACCGCACGGTCTCCGGACGGAACGGCGCGCCCGGCAGGGCCAGCAGATGGGGGGCCGTCTCTCCCGGGTTCAACCATTTCACCCAGCCCGACGGATCGAGCTGGCTGTCTCCCATCTGCTTCCAACTCTGCCCGCGAGACGAGAACCACTCGCCCTGCTCGATCAGGTTGGCGAAGACAGGCTGCCGGTTGTAGGTGAGCAATCCGTAGAGATTGACCCCGATCACCGTGGGCCGCGGAGGGGCTGCTGCGGTCGGGTGCGGAGTTGGCGTGGCGGAAGGTGCAACGGCAACAAGCCGCGCTTCCCGGCCCGACGCGCCAAGGTGGATGGAGAGAACGGCCGCAGCCGCAAGAGTGGAAATCCCTGCGAGCACAGTGAGTGGGCGTTTCAGCGTGGCCGGCCTCCGGCCGCCCTTTCCATGGGCGACGCTCTCCTGCACCAGGTCTGGTGAATGCTGAAGATCTGCGGTCCCTCGATCAGGTACCGCCGCCAGAGCCGCTGCGGATTGGCGCAGAGGCGGTAAAGCCATTCAAGCGCCATCTGCTGCATGACAACGGGCGCCCGCTGCTCCTCTCCGGTCAGGAAGTCGAGGCTAGCGCCGATGCAGAAGCCGACGCCGCGTGCGCCGCAGGCCTTGGCCACGCGCCGCGCGACGATCTCCTGCTGCGGCGATCCCACCGCCAGGAACGAGTAGCGGGCCTTGGCCTCCACCACGAAGCGCACCGCGCGGGCAAGCTCGCGCGGGTTATGGATGAAGCCCATCGGCGGATTGTAGTGCCGCACGTTGCGTAGGCCGAAGCGCTTCGCGATCTCGTCGATCTTGGCGCTGCTGCCGCCAAGGATGGCAACCGGGTCGTCCGGCGCGATACGCTCGAACAAGGCGGCGGTCAGGTCGCTGCCGGTCACGACCGGGAGATCCCGGCCGACGGTCCGCGCGAGGCGGGACAGGATGCGGCTGTCGCACAGCGTCATCCACGCACCGCGATAGGCGGGCCAGAGATCGGAGCGCTGGAGCTGGAGGCGGACCACGTGATCGACATTGGGCGTGACCACATAAGTAAACCGGGCGGAGGGCGCGCGCCGGATCACGGCATCGAGCGCGGTTTCCATATCGATGGGCGTGAAGGCCAGTTCGAGAAACTCCACCGGATCGGAGGATTTGCGTATCATCTCCGCTGCCGGTGAAAGCGCGCGGGCGGACGGCACTGCGGTCTCGAACTCGTGGTGAATGCTGAGCGTGGACATGCGTCACCTCCCCGCCCGTATTATGCAGCGACGCGCCGCCGCGATCTGTTCACCGAACCGCCACCCGCATCGAGCCTCCGGAAAATTCGGACCGGGATTTTGCGGCCGGATCTTTCGGCCTGTTTGCCCCCTGAAACCTTGCGAATTCTCCGGGGGGTGAAGACCGAACCACAATCGTACGATTTCATGGCTTTTCCCAAATCGTTAAGGTTTATCCATGATCGCGGGGAAGCCTCAAAACCGGCCGAAAACCGGTTTGCAGAACCCGTCTGAGACCCGTCAAATACGGGGACGAGGAGGTAAAGTGCCCATCGCAAGCCATCCGATCCTGTCCGCCAGCCCTCCGGTTCACCGGCGCCCCGCCTTCGAGCGGTCCATCGGGTTCAGCATTCTCATGGCGGTACTGGCAGCAAGCACCGCGCCGGTCATGGCGCAGGAAACCGCGCCGGTCTCCACGGCGGCCGTGGGCGCGGCGATGGCCGCCTCCCCCGCCGGTGCAATGACGCCGCGCTACACCATCAATGCCGGCGATTCGCTGGACGTCTTCGTCTGGGGCGAGGATCGCATGCAGCGCCAGGTGCTGGTCCAGCCGGACGGCACGTTCTCGTTTCCACTCGCTGGAACCGTCAAGGCGAGCGGCCGCAACGTCTCCGACATCGCTGCCGAAATCCGGGACCGGATCTCGCTCAATTATCGCGGCACTCCGCCCGACGTGACGGTCTCTGTGCGTGAAACCACCGGCATGCGCTTCTTCGTGGTGGGCAAAGTGCGCACGCCCGGCGGTTTCACCGCGGGCACCGCGCCCAACATTCTTCAGGCGCTCAGCATGGCAGGCGGTACCGCGGACTTCGCGGACGTCAAGAACGCGGTGATCCTTCGCCAAACCCCCCGTGGCGAAGTGGTCGAACCGGTAGCGCTCAACAAGTTGCTAAAGGGGGGACGGGCGATGGAGGCAGGTAAACTTGCCAAGCCGCTGCCGACGCTTTCGAGCGGCGACGTTCTCGTCATTCCGTGAAGGGCCACAGGCATGTTCCCATCATGGCATCCGCCACTGCAATCGTTTCCACGATGGGCCCTGCAATCGGCGTCGCCATGCTGCTGCCGCAGCCTGCCTTCGCCCAGGCACAAGTCTCTCCGGTCACGGATACCGCCCCGATCACTGCCACAGGCACGGCCCAGTCGCCGCCTCATATCGAGTTCGACCTGAGCATGTTCGGGGGGCGTAATCCTTTCCTGATCCCCGGCGAAGATGCCTTCACCGTGGGCGGTGAAGTGGCCGCACGGGGAGGCGCGGGCCTGGACCTTGGCCCCGGCACCCGCCTTCAGGCTGACGGCAGCGTGGCCTTCCGGCAGTACAGCCAGGGCTACGGCAATTTCGTCACCGGCGGTGTCGCGCTCGCGCTCGACCATCGGCATAACGAATATCTCTCGCTGCACACCGATGCCTCGTACGAGCGGATCCTGTCGATCGAGGAACTGACCGACAGCATCGACGCCGCCATCGATCCGCTCAGCCTTCAGGACCGCACGGTCCTTGGGCAGACGGTCACCTGGCACAGCGATGCCCTGACCACGTTGAGCGGACGGGTCGACTGGAACCGGCTGGTCCCGCACGATTCCATCCTGCTCGACAAGACATCGGCGCTCGGTGCCACGTTCAACGCCCAGCGGCAGATCGACTCGCTGACCACGCTTGGCGCGAGAGGCGTCTTTACCTGGACGAAATCGAAGACCGGCGGCGATCCGAATGCTTGGTCGGTCCGGGCCACGGCATCGCGCCGGATGGGCCATGGCTGGCGCGCCGAGGTCGAACTCGGCATTGCCCAGACCTCGCGCATCGACCCGTTCGGACAGCGCGGGACCGACGGCGTGCAGTTCGCCGGTTCCGCCCAGCTGTGCCACGAACCGGGCCATGTCAGCGCCTGCATCACGGCCAGCATCGAACCCGTGGTCACCAGTTTCCAGGGCATCCAGCGCGAAAGCGCCGTGGGCGCCACGCTCAGCTGGCGAACCAGCGAATACGGAACCCTTTCTGCCAGCGCAGACTACCGGCGCACGCCCCAGGTGGGGCCCATTAGCGACATCAACGCAACCCAGCTGTCGGCGCGCTACGACCACAGGCTGGATTCGCGGATGTCGGTATTTGGCGGCGTCGAATATCGCCGAAGGACCGGCATTGGCGGACAACCCGCCGATTCCGCCGTCCTTCAGATCGGCATCACTCTCGGGATACCGCGCCGATGACACTATCGATCAAGCCTCCTGCCCTGCCAAAGACGGACCCTGACGGGCTCGGCATCTACCCGCGCGAGATCGTGGCGATCCTCAGACGGCGCTGGCGATGGTTGATCCCGCCCGTCGTAGTGGGCCTGCTGGCGGCAGGCGTGGCGATCGCGCTGCGCAACCCGCTCTACCAGTCGAACGCGACGCTGCTGATCGATTCCCCGCAGATCCCGACCACGCTGGTCGCCTCTCCGCTGACCGACATCGCCGATGAGCGGATCGCCAAGATCCGCCAGCAGATCGTCAGCCGGGACAGCCTTGCGCACCTGATCCGGGACAACGACCTCTACCCGGCCCAGCGCGCCAAGCTCGACACGCCCACGTTGCTGGAACTGATGCGCAGCAACATCGGGGTCGATCTTGTCGGCACCAATCAGGGCATCGGCGGCCGGGGCAGCACGATCGCCTTCACGCTGTCGTACAAGTACGCCGATCCGCAAAAGGCGCAGGCCATTACCGAGCAACTGACCCAGATGTTCCTGGTGGAAGACAAGCGCTTCCGCACCGAACAGGCTACCGGCACGGCAGCGTTCCTTGAACACCGGTCCGAGGAACTGGAGCGGCAGCTGCGCGATCTGGAAGACAAGCGGCGCGATGTCGAGGCGCGGTATGCCGGTGCGCTTCCGTCCGAAGTGGCGCTCAGCGCACAGTCCAGCTCCGCCCTCCGCGCCGAGATCTCGCGGACCGATTCCGAAACGCAGGGGATCATCCAGCAGAACGGGCTGCTCGCCTCGCGTCAGCAGGAACTGGATCAGGCACCGCCTGCGGGATCCGAGGGCCTGCGCACGGCCCAGGCTCGGCTCGCGCAGCTTCAGGCAATCCATTCCGACAGCTTTCCGGACGTGATCGCGGCCAAGGCCGAAGTCGAGCGCCAAAAAGTCGTGGCCGCGCAGCAGCCGCAGCAGGCCTCGAACGTCGTGGTCTCGGAAATTGCCGCCGGCCGCAACCGCATCGCGGTGCTGTCCGACCGACGGTCCGAACTGATCCGGACCATGGGTGACATGGACCGCCGCGCCGCCGAGGCGCCCGAGGCGGCCTATCAGCTCAACATGATCGAGCGCGAGTACGACAACCTCAAGCGCCAGTACGACTCGCTTCGCGAGAAGCAGCTCGACGCGCAAGTCGCCGCCAATCTCCAGACCGAAGACAAGGGCGAGCGCTTTACCGTCGTCGATCAGCCCAGCCTGCCGCTGGAACCCTTGGGTGCCAAGCCGCTTGTGCTGATCCTGATGGGACTTGTGGGCGGCATGGGCCTCGGGCTGGCTCTGATCTTCACCTACGAACTGGTCAGCGGCACGATCCATGGCGAGGAAACGCTGACGCGGACGGCGCAGATTCCGGTGCTGGGCGTGGTTCCTGCGCTTCAGCCACAAGACGCCCTGTTTCCCCGCATCCTGCGGTGGATAGAAGCGCGATGGGCCGGCATCAAACCGGCGAGAGGAGCAGCATGATGAACGCGGAAACCAGCGTGGAGCCCACGCTTCGCCTTGCCGAACCGGTTGCCACGGGCTCCGGCCGCTGGGTGCTCGATCCCGAGGTGCTCACCCGGAATCACATCGTCGGGTTCGGAGCGATGAGCGATCATTCGCGGCCCTTCTTCATGATCCGCTCGGGCCTGCTGCACCATGCCACGGCGATGCACCAGCGCGTCTTCGCAGTCACGTCCGCACAGGCGGGCAACGGAAAGACGCATATCGCCACGAACCTTGCCGCGACGCTCAGCCGCATCCATCCCACGATCCTGCTGGAACTCGACCTTCACCAGCCCTCGCTCGGGCAAAGGCTGGGCTTGCCGACAGACACGCCCGGCATCGACGACTACCTTTCGGGCGAGGCCACTTGGGAAGACACCGCGATACAGATCGAGGGCTTCGACCTGACCGTGCACCGCGTCCGCCTCGCCCGCGTCAATGCGGGAAGCCTGCTCGCCTCGGCGGCGCTGGCCGACGTCCTGAAGCGGCTGCGCTCTAACAGTAACGGGCCGATCTGCATCGTCGATACGCCGCCCGCACTTATCGGGGACGATCTTGTCCTGATCGCGCGCGGCATCGACGGCGTCCTGCTGGTGGCCGAAGAAGCGCGCAGCCGTAAACGCGACATCATCGATGTGGCGAACGCGCTGAACCCGACGCCGATTGTCGGGACGATCCTCAACAACTCGATCGCCCTTCAGTCCCGTTCCAATTCCTACGGCTACTATTACCAGGACGACCGCGAGGGCAATTCTGCCGGAGCGCCGCTCGCCAACCTTTAGCAGCTCCGTGAAGCGCAGGATGCGGACGAACCGGCAGGGTAGCCCTGCCCGCACGCAAGGGAGGTAAGACGATGACGGGCATGACCCGCGATCAGAAAGCGCGCTGGTTGCACGATCTGCCGGCGCGCAGCGCATTGAAGATCACCAATCAGCGCCATGTCCGTATGTGGCTTGCAGGCAAGCATAGCCAGGCGCTGCACCGCCACAGCGGCGCCCTGCGCAGCCTTTCCGCCGCCGATGCCCGGATCGTTGCCGCGCTGGACACCCACGGCGTTTATATGACGACGCTGGAGGAGTTTAGCTTACCCGGTTCGCAGGCCCTGCTCGCACAGGCCGGAGAACTGGCGAGCGCTTTCGCCGAAGAGGCGCGGGCTCTGGCAAGCCAGGGCACGGAATTCATCATCGTGCCGCCCAGCGACATCGTTCGCAATCCGTGGATTTACCGCTGGGGCGTGCAGGAGCGGCTGCTCAACATCGCGGAGGCCTATCTTGGCCTGCCGGTCGCCTATGACGGGGTGGCCATCAATTACACCGTCGCCGACGGCCGCGCGATTTCCACGCGCAAATGGCACCGCGACTGGGAAGACCGCCGCATGCTCAAGGTCGCGGTCTATCTGCACGACGTGGATACCGATGGCGGTCCGTTCGAGCTGATCGCGCGCGCGGACACGCTGCAAAACGACCGCGACGGCTTCACGTACGAACTGGCCGACGATGCCGAGCTGGAACGCCGGTTGGGCGCCTCGTTCCAGAACGATATCGTCAGCTGCGTGGGCCCGCGTGGGACCGTGGTGTTCTCCGACACGGCGCGCTTCTTTCATCGCGGTAAACCCGCCACCCGGCGTGATCGCGCGGCGCTGTTCTACAGCTATTTCGCCAATCCGCCGCGCCATCCGTTTCTGTGCGAACGCACGGGACTGTCGCGCAAGGATATCGCGCAGATGGCACGTTTCCTTCCTCCCCGGCAGCGCAAGGCGGCGCTCTGGCGGCGGCAACTCTCGCTGCTTCTGCGGATGATACCGCCCGCGGGACTGTAAGGATTTTCGCGGCTCAGACCTGTTTCACCGAGTTGCCCGCTTCGTCAGATGTCCCCCCACTGACGGAGCGGGCAATACCCTAGGAAGACCTGCTAGACGAACGGAGCGAGCAGCGCCGCAAGCCCGGCCGCGCAGCGATCCGGAGCATGGTCTTGCAAGACCCGCTCCCGCCCGCGTTCGCCCATCGCTCCAAGCACATCGGCAGGCGCATCGAGCGCCGCGTCCAGCGCCGCAGCGATTGCATCGACCGATCCCGAAGGCACCAGCCAGCCCACATTGTGATCCACCAGCTCGGGAATGCCCGCGATGGCGGTGGCGATCACCGGGCGGCGAAGCGCCATCGCTTCCATCAGGACCACCGGGAGCCCTTCGGCAAAGCTGGGCAGCACGAACGCGCGTGCGGCGGAAAGCGCGGTCCGGATCTCCTCCGGACCAGCCCAGCCGAGCAGGCGTATGCTGTCGCCCAGCCCGAGCCGGGCGATCTGCCGCTCGATAGCCGCGCGGTCCTCGCCGTCGCCCAGCACGTCGAGCGCGATGGGGCGCCTGGCCGCGACACGGCCGACCGCCTCGATCAGCAGCGGCAATCCCTTCTGCGCGCTGAGCCGCGCCACGCAGACAAAACGCGAGGCATCGCCGGGCGGCACAGTCTCGATGTCGCCGAAGAACGGCGCATCCGGCGCGCAGTGCACCACTTGAATGCGGTTCCAGTGCTCGGGATCGGACCATCGCATCAACTGCCCCCGCCCGAAGCTGGACACCGCCGCCACGAAAGCCGCATCGGCAATCTTGCCCGGCAAGTCGAGGGCAAGCGGGGAATCGAACTCGTCAGGGCCGTGAACGGTAAAGCTGAACGTCACCGGCGCCAGCTGCGCGACAAGGCGCGCAACCATGGCCGGATTGGTTCCGAAGTGCACATGGAGATGCCGCGTCCCCTCGCGTTCGAGTTGCCGCGCCAGCAGCGCCGCCTCGGCAAAATAGGCACAGGCCCTCAGCCGGTTGCCGGGGCCGGATGCCCGCAGGGACAGCCGCAGTGCCCGCCATGCCGCACCGGGCCGTGAGGCCAAACAGGCCGCAACCGCACCGGCAAGGCCCGCCGCATTGTCCAGCAGCGAGGTCGTGAGCCCGGCTTCGGCGCGATCCTCCTGCCCCACCAGCGGCTGGTCCGATCGGCGCACGGTGAAGCGGCTGACCGCAAAGCCCTGCCGCTCAAGCGCGGCGATCTCGGTGCGGATGAAACTGTGGCTGATCTTGGGGTAGACGTTCGTCAGGTACGCGACCCGCCGCGTTCCTGCTGCCTGCGCCGAGGCGGTACCATGGACGGCCTGCGCCTGTGCTCGCCGCTCCGCCGCTCCCCCCACATCGCCGCGCCGTCGCGGCAGGACGAAGGGGCCGGATGCCGCGCTGCCTGCAATCTCGATCATGGCTCACATTATGCGGCAGCCGGGCGCTTCGCGGCATTGCGACTTTTCCCAATGAGTTTTGGCCTGTGTTGCGTGGGTGGGCCCTCGCCCGGATGCGCGTACGCGCGCGTCATGAGACCCTTCCGGGATGAGTGGAGACTTGCCTTGACGGTCCTGCGCGCCTCGCGAAATCGCAGACAGGGATCCTGCCGGTCCGGCCGACAGGCCGCCGTGGTGCGCCCGTGAACGACGCTTCCCACACGGCCTTCTCGCCCACCACCGACAGGCCCTTCACACCGGCGACCTCCCGGCGCACGCTGTCATGGCGGCCTGCGCGCAGGCTGCTCGACCGGTTGCTCGGCAATGGCCAGCCTGACATTACCAAGGCCGCGTTCGAACGCTGGCAGATTGCCCCCCGCAGCTGCATCGAAGTGCGCAGCGCGAAAGTCCTGCCAGGCCAACTGGAGCGGATTTCCGGCGCCGAATGCGGCACCGTCAAGGAAGCGATGCGCCACTTCAAGGGCGGCTTCGATGTGATCGCGGCGCCGACCATGGGCTATTGCATCAGGGATGTGCTGCTCCACAACGGCGTGCTCCATGCGCGTTGTGCCATTCGCCGGCTTCGCCCCGGCACGCGCTTCGCCCCGCTTGCATTTGCCCCGCGTGAGATGGGCCGCCTTGCCCTCTACGAAAGCGGGCCGGGCAATCTCCGCTTCGGTTACTGGCTGGGCGACGATTGCCTGACCTACCGGCTTGCCGAAGAAGCGGGCGTGCCTTTCACGACTGCACTGTCATCGACGGGCAAATTCGGCCGCCACATGTTCGAATACGAAAGCGCGCTCGGCATGCTTCCCGCGAGAGCCGCCGCGATCCACTGCGACGAACTCGTGCTGTTCGATGACGAGACCGACAACGAGCACAAGCGCGCCCGGGCCGACGAGATGCGCCGGCGGCTGGTGCGCCGCCCGGTCGAGCGCCATCCCGGCGTCTTCCTCCTGCAGGAGCACGCTAACCGGGCTGGGCCCCACGCGCTGCTCAACGAACTGAACATCGCCGAACATCTCGCGGTGCGGCACGGCTTCCGCGTGCTCGACCCGAGCCGGGTGGATATTGCCCAGATCGCCCGCGCCTGTGGCGGTGCCGAAGTGATTGTCGGAGTAGAGGGCAATCATCTCGTCCACGGGCTGGTGATGATGCCCGCCGATGCCCGCGCGCTGGTGATCCAGCCGCAGACGGGCGTGAATTCCACACTGAAGCGGCTCACCGACCGGCAGGGTCAGGACTATGCGCTGGTCGTCGCGAAAGGAGCCAACAATGGCTTTATTGCCGACATCGACGATGTCGAGCGGACGCTCGATCTTGTCTGACCCTTTGCAGAGCATCGATGGCCCCAGCACCGGCCGCTGGCGGGACGGTTTTCACGCCGTGGTTCGGGCGCGTGCCATGCTCCTTGGCGCCGTCATGGCGCTGGCTCCCGGTGCCACGGTTCCGGTGGCCGGGCTTGCGTTCCAGCCGGCCTCGCCCGCTGCGGCACTGCTGACGAGAACCCGCGCGGTCCCCGCGCTGACCATGCCCACAGCCGGCTTGCCGCCCCCTGCAACCGACGCGCAGGCGCAACTCGCACGTACCGTGAATGCCGCGATTCCGTTGGCACAGGGCGCCTTGTTCCCGGCTCAGCCGTTCTATCTCGACAGCTCGTTCGCGGACCGTTCGCGCGCGCTCGATTGCCTTGCGGCGGCTGACTTCTACGAGGCCGGAGGAGATCCTTCTGACCAGCGGGCGGTAGCGCAAGTGGTGCTCAACCGTGTACGCCACGCCGCATTCCCATCCACGATCTGCGGCGTCGTATTCGAAGGCGCCGACCGTCCGACAGGCTGCCAGTTCACCTTCACCTGCGACGGCTCACTGTTCCGCAGGCGGCCCACTCCCGCCGCCTGGCAGGACGCGCGGCGCGTGGCGGCCGAGATGCTGCTGGGGCGCGTGGAGGCCACCGTCGGGCAGGCCACGCACTATCACACCGACTGGGTGAGCCCGGTCTGGGACCGCACGATGGACAAGCTGGCGGTGGTCAAGACCCACCTCTTTTTCCGCTGGCACGGCGCGAGCGGCGCCCCCACTTTCGGCAAGCACTATGCCGGAAGCGAACCGCGCATCGCGCTGCTGGCGCCGCTGTCTCAGGCGCACGCGGTCGATGGCCCGCTTGACGGAGGACAGCCGGCTTCCGCATCCGCACTGGCCGCCGTTGCCACGGCCGGCGTGCCCTCGCCGCTCGCGTCCGCTCCACAAGCTCCCGCCCCGTCGTTGCAGGATCAGGGCATTTTCCTTGTCACGCTTCCCGCCGGGGCCTCTCCCGACAGCTTCCGGCGCATTGCCGAGCAGCGCTGCGCGGGATTTGCCGACTGCCGCTTCGTCGGGTGGACCGACTCTTCGCGCCGCGCTAACACGTTGCCGCTGCCCGGCAATTCGGTGGACGCGATCTCCTTTACATTCGTACGACACTCAAATGACAAGGCCGTGCGGGTGCAGTGGAATTGCAGCGAGTTTCCCCGGGTAAACACGGAGGAATGCCTGCAACGCGCCACTTGAGCGCGTTTGCGGCCCTTCCAAGTTCGCATCTTGATATATCTTCAAGCACTTTACCGGAGCCCACGACCGCTCCCGGAACCAAAGCACCGCGCGCGGGAATCCATCCTCCCTGAAAACCTGTACTGGCAATGCAGACTGACGCCGCTCGGCACCGCGCGATAGTCTCTTTCCATGTTCCGTTCATAGATGGGGGCGGTAATGGAATTGCAGAAAGCCACTACTGGCGAGCCCCTTTCGCTTAGCGAATATGAGGCTGAAGACACCGGCAGCCCTGTTGCCGAGCGGACCGTCGTCAAGAAACGACGGGCCCCACCGGTCGATCTGGACGACGCGCCGGTAACGCGCCCGTTCCTGCCGCCGCTCAACGAATTCGTGCCCTATCTCGAAGGAATCTGGGCCAATCGCTGGCTGACCAATGCCGGGCCGTTCCATCAGCAGTTCGAGGAAGAGCTTGCCGCCTATCTCGGCGTCGAGCATGTCGCCTTGACCTCGAACGGGACGGCAGCACTGGAGCTGGTGCTGCGGGCGCTCGACCTGAAGGGCGAGGTCATCACCACGCCTTTCACGTTCGTCGCCACCACCCATGCGATCCAGTCGTGCAACTTGCGGCCGGTCTTCGTGGATATCGATCCCAAAACGGGCAATCTCGATCCCGAACTGATCGAACAGGCCATCACCAGTGAAACTTGCGCCATCTTGCCGGTCCATTGTTTCGGCCACCCTTGCGGGACCGAGCGCATTGCCGAAATCGCGGCGACCCACGGCCTGAAGACGCTCTACGACGGCGCCCACGCCTTCAACGTCCGCCGCGACGGGAAGAGCCTGCTGACGGCGGGTGACGCCACCTGCCTCAGCTTCCATGCGACCAAGGTCTTCAATACCTTCGAAGGCGGCGCGATCATTTGTGACGCGCCCCTGAAGGCGCGGATCGCGCAGCTTCGCAATTTCGGCTTCTCCAATGCAACCTCGGTCGACGCGGTGGGCACCAATGCCAAGATGAGCGAGTTCCAGGCCGCGTTCGGCCTGCTCCAGCTCAAGTATGCAGACGAAGTGATCGCCCGGCGCGGCGCCATCTCGGCGCGCTATACTGCGGGCATCCGGGATATCGCGGGCATCGACCTGTTCCAGCCCGAACCCGGCTGGCAGCTCAACCATTCCTATTACCCGATGCTGCTTGCGGACCATCTGGCGGACCGCCGCGAAGAGCTTTGCGAGCGTCTGCGGGCCAGGGGCATCCATGCGCGGGCCTATTTCTGGCCGCTGGTGAGCGATCATTCGGTCTACCGCGACTTGCCGTCCGCCCGCGCGGACATGCCGGTCGCCCGCAGTTTTGCCCGCAGGATCCTGTGCCTACCGCTCTATCCCGACCTTGCCCCGCGCCATATCGAAACGGCGATCGGCATCATCCGGGATTTCTGCGCGAGCGACGCCTGAGGAAGGACCGGACGGATGTTAACGGAATGACCGTGCAGTTGCCCTCCCCTCAATTCCCGCAGCCCGGCCTGGGGAATAGGAAGACTCCGTCAGAGCCGGAAGCCCCGAAGCTCAACATTCTGCTGATCGCCGAGAACGTATCGCGCAATCTCAGCGGCGAAACGATCCTGCCCTATTACTACCTCCAGCACTTCCTTGCGCTGGGGCACGATGTCAGAATCATTTGCCACGAGCGCGTTCGCGAACAACTTGCGGAAGACCTCGACCCGGCGATGTTCGCGCGGTTTTCCTTCGTCAGTGATCACTTCCTGCAACGCATCCTGTTCCGCATCGGCCGGATCTTTCCGCACCGCGTGGAGGATCTCGTCTTCAACCAGTTGATCCACTTGATTACCCAGCAGCGCATCCGGCGGATGGCTCGGGGGCGAGTGGCGCAAGGCACTGTCGACGTGGTTTTCGAGCCCGCGCCGATCGCGGCCCGGGCCGTCAGTTTCATGTACGATCTGGGCGCTCCGGTGGTGATCGGCCCGATGAGCGGCGGCATGGACCTGCCGCCCGCCTTCCGGCACATGGATGGCCCGCTGGTGCGCATGGCGATCTCCGGCACGCGCAGCGCCACGGGGCTGCTCCACCGGCTGATCCCCGGCAAGCGCAAGGCCGCCGTGCTGTTGGTCGCCAACGAGCAGACGCGCGCGGCCCTGCCGAGCGGCGTCTCCGGGCAGATCCGCGAAGTGATGGAGAGCGCGGTCGACCTCGGCCGCTGGCAGCCGCGCGGCGCCGATCCCGCGCTGGGCGGCAAGATGTCCTTCATCTTCTGCGGCCGGTTCGTGGACTGGAAAGGCATCTCCTATCTGGTGCGTGCTTTCGCGCCGCTTGCCCGCACGGGCGGCGTCCGTTTGGACCTTGTCGGCGACGGGGAGCTTTACGGCGAGATCGAGGAACTGGTGCGCACGGAAGGCCTTGCCGACAGCGTGGTGATGCATGGCCGCGTTCCGCTCGAACGCTACATGGAACTGCTGCTGGACGCCGGCGCCTTCGTATCGCCCTCGCTGAGGGAATGCGGCGGTATCGCGATGATGGAGGCCATGGCCATTGGCGTTCCCGTGATCGCCGCCGACTGGGGCGGCGCCGCCCAATATGCAAGCCGCGACTGCGCGATCCTGGTGCCGCCTTCGTCGAAGAGCGACTTCGTGGACGGGCTCACCGCCGCCATGCGCCGCCTTGCCAATTCACCTGAACTGCGCCGCGATCTGGGCCATGCCGGCCGCCGTCACCTCGAACGCGAAGGGCACGACTGGGCGGTTAAGGCACGCACAATCGCAGGGATATTGCAGGACGTTTCCCAACCGCACCGCGGCGCGCCGGTCATGGCCGGATAGCGCCGTCACACAGGATCTTGCGAAAGCCAGCCCATGGAACAGACCGACAGACCCGACATCGTCTTCTACGCGCGGCAGCTCTATAACGGAGGTGTCGACCGGGTGGTGTTCAACCTTGCCGAGGAGTTCCTGGCGCGCGGCATCCACCCAGTGATCCTGGTCGATCTCGACAATCCGTGGTCGCCGTTCCGCACCCTCATTCCCGAGGGCGTGACCTACGAAGTGCTCGACGCAAAGGGCCCCATCGCGCGGGTGACCAAGCTGCGCGCCTATTTGCGCCGGACCCGGCCGCAGGCGGTGATGTGCACGGGCTTCGGCTTTCCTAACCTCGTCGCCATTCTGGTGCGGTGGATCGCGGGCTTCCACTTCCGCCTGATGCTGACCGAGCATTGCTTCCCCTCGGTCGATCTTGACGAAGCGCGGCCCTGGCAATCGCGGTATTGGTTCTTCCGGCTGGCCCACCTGTTCTATCCGCGCGCGGATACCATCGTCGCAGTGTCCAAGGGCACGGCGCTGGATCTTGCCAAAGTGATCGACATCGATCCGGGCACGATCACCTGTATCTACAACCCGATCGTCAGCGACGGGTTGATCGAATCCGGTCAGGCGCCGGTTGACCATCCGTGGTTCCGCGATCCCGACGTGCCGATCGTCATGGGCGTCGGCCGCCTTGAGCATCAGAAGGATTTCGGCACGCTCATCACCGCCTTCGCGACAGTCCGCAAGCAGATGCGCTGCCGCCTCATCATCCTGGGCGACGGTTCGGAGCGCCCGATGCTGACCGATCTGGTAAATCGCCTCGGCCTCTCGGAAGACGTGTCGATGCCCGGCTTCGCGCCCAATCCCCATGCCTATACCGCCAAGGCCAGCCTTTTCGTGCTGTCCTCGCGGTTCGAGAGCCTGGCCAATGTGGTGATCGAGGCGATGGCGCTGGGCACGCCCGTAATCGCCACCGACTGCCCTTCCGGCCCTGCCGAAGCGCTGGACCATGGCCGATTCGGCAAGCTGGTGAACGTGGAAGACCCGGATATGCTGGCAGACGCCATGCTCGATGTGCTGAACAAGCGCCCCGCGCCGGTGCCGACCAGTTGGCTGGAGCAGTTCACCACCCGGGTTTCGGCCAATCGCTATCTTGAGTTGCTCACACCCGCGCCCGGATGTTGACGGTCCAGAGCCACGCCAAGCTTGCCCAGCTGACCTCGCTGCGTTTCTTCGCGGCGCTGCTGGTTCTGCTTTCGCATCTGGTCTTCTTCGAACAGAGCCGTAGCCCCGCCTTGCGGGGCCTTTATGAGGTGTTCCTGCGGCAAGGCGCCTGCGGCGTCACCTTTTTCTTCATCCTCTCCGGCTTCATCCTGACCCACGCCTATGAGCGCGCGCTGAAAACCGGCGAGGTTTCGGTGGCGACTTATCTCTATCGGCGTCTGGCGAGGATCTTTCCGCTCCATCTGGCGGTCGGACTGGCGTTTATCGGCTATCTGGTGCTGAAGAATGACTTGCCGCCGACACCCGCGATCTGGCTCAACCTCGCGCTGCTGCACAGCTGGTTTCCCGAGCCGCTGATCCACTATTCATTGAACGGCCCTTCCTGGACACTGTCCAATGAGCTGTTCTTCTACACGCTGTTTCCCTGGCTGGTGAAGATGAGCCCCAAGACGATGCGGAGCGTGTTCATCGGCGGGATCGCCGTAATCGCGGCAGGCGCCAGCGTCGCGTCCATGCAGGTCCACGGTTACTCGCCTTTCGTCGACTGGCTGTTCTACGTCTTCCCCTTGACCCGTCTGTTCGAATTCCTCGCGGGCATCCTGCTCTACCGCGCATGGCAGCAAGGCATGGGAAGACGCTGGGCAACCGGCCCGACCGAGGCCCTACTGGTTGCGACGGTGCTGGCCACGATGTTCGCGGTCGACTGGTTCGCGGTGCCGCTGGCGTTCCGCTACCAGCTCGTGTTCGTGCCGCCGATGGCGGCACTGATCCTCATTTTCGCGCATGGCCGGGGCGCTCTGTCCGGCATGTTGCACAATCCCGTGCTGCAACTTCTGGGCGAGGCATCGTTCGCGCTCTACCTCGTGCATCGGCCGCTCATGACATTCATGGAGCGCTGGGCCAGCGGCACCGCGGCGGGCGATCTGGCACTGGCCGCGGCGATGCTACTGCTGGCGCTGACGGCCGCGATACTGACTTACCTGCTGTTCGACCGTCCGGTAGAGCGCTGGCTCCGGCGCCGCAGCAAGAGCGCGGTCCGGCGCGATCCCCTCGCCGCCCAATAGTTGAGCCGCGCGAGACACTCGGTCTGCCGCTTGCCGTGCCCAGCGGCCATTGACGATTCCCCCACCGCCCCTAAAGCATCAGGCATTGCATTTGCTCTGATCCGCGCAAGGAGCGCAAATCCGTCGATGTTCGACCTCCAGTTCTCGACCTCGCCCGGGTCGGATCCCATCCACCAGAAGATCGATGCCGGCGACGAAGCCGCCGCCCATGCCGCCGCCAAGCGCGTAATCGCACAGGCGCTGGGCAAGCCGGACGCTTTCGTGCACCTTGACGGAACGGGCACTTTTCGGGCGGGCGCCGGTTACTGGAGCCGGTCCGGCCGCTTTTCGATCACGCCGAGCCGGGCAACCCGCTGAAGAGCCCAAGGCGCAGCGCATCCGCGCGGCGCCTTGTAAATTCACCCCTACGCAAAAGCCCGTCCCAAGGCTGCCATGCGGAGGCGAACAAGCTCGGCCACTTGCGGGGCGTTCTGGGCAACGCCGAAGCCATGATAGGCGCCCGGAATCACGTGCAGTTCGACCGGCGTTCCCACCCGCATCAATCTGCGGGCGAATTCCATGTCTTCTTCCAGAAACAGATCCAGCGCGCCCACCGAAATGAAGGTGGGCGGCAATCCGGTCAGGTCTTTCGTTCTGGCGGGGACAGCTGCCTCCGGCACGTCATCGCCGCCGGCCTCGCGGCCCAGCAATGCCGACCATCCGAAGTGGTTTTTCTTCGGTGTCCAGACGAATTCGCCGCTATAGGGATTGAGATCGTTTCCGGCGACCGTGCGGTCGTCCAGCATGGGGGCGTCGAGCAGCAGGAAGCGAATCGCCGGCCCGTTTTCATTGCGGGCGTGAATGGCCAGCGCAGCGGCATGGCCGCCGCCCGCGCTTTCGCCTGAAACCGCGATACGGTCCCTGTCTATGCCGAATTTGTCCGCATTGTCGGCCAGCCAGCGGAGCGCGACGTAGCAATCCTCCAGCGCGCCGGGCCAGACCGTTTCCGGCGCGAGGCGATAGTCCACCGATACGACCACGCAGCCCGTCGCCAGCGCCGTGGAGCGGTTGGAGATGTCGCTCATGTCGGCATCGCCCAGCACATAGCCGCCGCCATGAATGTGCAGCATGGCCGGGCGCAAGGCCTTGTCCGTCTGGGGAGGATCGTAACGAAGCACCCGCACGTCCGGTGCATCGCTCCCGCTCGGGATGCGATGCTCGCTTCGCGAAACGACGGCCAGCTTTTCCGGCAGCGGCTGCATTTCCCGCGAGGCGAAAGGTTGGCGAAACTGCGCCATGCCCGCGCCGAAATCGACGTCGGGCATCACATCGAGCCCGATCAGGAGTTCAGGCGCCACCAGCTTCCGGCTGCTCTCATGCATCGTCGATTGACCTCAATTGTCCTGTCGTCCGCGTCTGATGGCCCGCCCCGTTGCCGGTGCCAACCAAGATCGGCCGCCAGTGGGCAGGCATCGCACCACCGGCGAACACCACGCAATCACGCTCTGTTTGCCGCATTGTCCGGCCGCCGGCATCATGACCGGCGACCGGATCGTATTCACTTCTTGGCGGGCAGCTTCGAAAGGTCGGTCTGAACTTTCGACAGCGCCTCGTCGGTGATCTTGTCAGGTGCGTACTGCTGGACGGTCTTCAGCGACATCGAACGGGCCATGTCGATCTGCGGGTTCGTGGAAAGACCGGGCAGGTACTTGTCGATGATCGCCTTGGCAGCGGGATCGTCAAGCAGGGTGCCGATATTCGTTTCGGTCACGGTATAGCCCGCAGTGGCGGAGGGCGTGGCGGCCACAGGCGCCGCTGCCTGTGCTTCGGCGGCCATCGGAGCGAAAGCAACTGCCAGGCCAAGGGCCATTCCAACAAGCTTCATCAATACGTCCTCCATTATCGTGACCCCACGATCGGCATCACGCAATTCAACCGGCCGGCACGGCCCGCCGCACATCGGCGCGCCAGCATTCAACTTTGCCGGGAACCACGCAATATGTGATTTTCATGACAATTCAGCGTGCTTGATCGATGTCGATGGCCGCGCAGCGACACGCCTTCGCCATCCTGTCCAAGCTTTTACCCCGCACAATTCCGGCGAACAGCGACAAAAAAGTTCCTCATGGCTGCCGTCGCTTACCGCGCCCAGCCCTCATCCACGTTGACCGCTAAATTTATGTCGCATACTACATATATCGACTCAAAGGCGGCCCTCTCCCAATGAGACCGTCATGCAAGCGAGGATGCACATGCAGTTTCATTTGAACGGATTCCGCACCGGCGATCCCGAAATCCATCCGGCCGCCGCTCGCGCCACGGTATCGGACGAAGTCGACGTGTTGATCGTCGGCTGCGGGCCCGCGGGTCTGACGCTGGCCGCCCAACTCGCGCGTTTCCCCGCGATCCGCACGCGTATCATCGAGCGCAAGCCCGGGCCGCTGGAGCTTGGTCAGGCCGACGGCATTGCCTGCCGCACGATGGAAATGTTCAACGCCTTCGGCTTTGCAGACCGTGTGGCCCGGGAAGCCTATTGGGTCAACGAGACCACGTTCTGGAAGCCTGACGAGACCGAGGCTCGCAACATCGCCCACCACGGCCGCATCCGCGACACCGAGGAAGGGCTCTCCGAATTCCCGCATGTCATCCTCAATCAGGCGCGCGTCCATGACTTCTATCTTGAATGCATGCGCAATTCGCCGAGCCGGCTGGTGCCGGACTACGGGATGGAAATCGTCGATCTGACCGTTCTGGAAGACCCCGAGGCGCCCGTCTTGGTCCGCCTCCGCCCGGTCGGCACCGAAGGCGAGGACGCGATCGAGGTGATCCGCGCCCGCTACGTCGTCGGCTGCGACGGCGCGCGCAGCCGGGTTCGCCAGGCTATCGGACTTGGCCTCACCGGCGAATCCGCCAATCAGGCCTGGGGCGTGATGGACGTGCTTGCCTACAGCGATTTCCCCGACATCCGCCTCAAGAGCGCGATCCACTCGGCCAACGAGGGCAATATTCTCATCATCCCGCGCGAGGGCGGCTACCTCGTGCGCCTCTATATCGAGCTGGACAAACTGGGCGCGGACGAGCGCGTCTCGGCCAAGAACATCACGCAAGACCAGCTTGTCGCGGCGGCGCAGCGCATCCTCCATCCCTATGTGCTGGATGTGAAGCAGGTTGCGTGGTGGTCCGTCTACGAGATCGGCCAGCGTCTCTGCGACAAGTTCGACGATGTGCCCGCAGGCGAAGAAACCACGCGCTTCCCCCGCGTCTTCATCGCGGGCGACGCCTGCCATACGCATAGCCCCAAGGCGGGCCAGGGCATGAACGTGTCCATGCAGGACACTTTCAACCTCGGCTGGAAGCTTGCCGCCGTGCTGGCCGATCGGGCCGGGCCGGAACTGCTGCACAGCTATTCGGCGGAGCGGCAGGCCATCGCCAAGGAACTGATCGACTTCGACCGCGAATTCGCCGCCATGTTCAGCGCCAAGCCGAAGACGGACGAGACCGGGGACGGCGTCGATCCCGCCGCGTTCCAGCGCTACTTCGTCAAGCAGGGTCGCTTCACCGCAGGCACCGCCACACAGTATCGCCCCTCCGCGCTGACCGGCAGCGGCGAGCATCAGGGCCTTGCCGAAGGGTTCGGGATCGGCATGCGTTTCCACTCGGCCCCGGTCGTGCGGCTGGCCGATGCCAAGCCCATGCAGCTCGGCCATGTCGCTGCTGCAGACGGACGCTGGCGGATCTATCTCTTCGCGGGCAAGGACGGCCTCGCGCCGGGTTCGCGCCCGGAATCCCACATTGCCGAACTCTGCCGCTTCCTTGAAAGCGATCCGGCCTCTCCCTTGGTGCGCCACACTCCGGCGGGCGCGGATGGCGATGCGGTTATCGACGTCCGCGCGATATTCCAGCAGTCGCACCAGTCGCTGTCGATGGACGATCTTCCCGGCCTGCTCTGGCCCCGCAAGGGCGAACTGGGCCTGCGCGACTACGAAAAGGCGTTCTGCGTCGACGCTGGAGCGGGCGATATCTACGATATGCGCGGGATCGATCGCGAACGGGGCTGCATGATCGTCGTCCGCCCGGACCAGTACATCGGACATGTGCTGCCGCTGGAGGCAAGAGTAGAACTGTCTGCGTACTTCGCGGCGATCCTTCGGCGGGCTTGAGGAAGGCGGCAAAATCGCGCTAGGTGCCGGCATGAGCAACCGCGACCTCGAAACTTTGCCCGGCCACCTGATCCGCCGTCTCCAGCAGATCTCGGTCGCCCTTTTCGGCAGCCGCATGGCCGAAGCGGACATCGACGTGACGGCGGTGCAGTTCGCCGCGCTGATAACCTTGCGCGATCATCCCGGGCTGGGCCAGCAGACCCTGGCCGGGATGATCGCCTATGACCGCGTGACGATCGGCGGGGTGATCGACCGGCTGGTCCAGAAGGGCCTTGTCGTGCGCGAGATCAGCCCGACCGACCGCCGCGCCCGGGTCCTTGCGCTTACGCCTGCGGGGCAGGACGTGCTGGAGCGCGCCAATCCGTGGATCGAGCGGGTGCAGGAAGACATTCTCGCCGGTCTCTCGCCCGAAGAGCAGGAGACCTTCGTTGCCCTGCTCTCCAAGCTGACGCGCGCCGGAAACGAACTCAGCCGGGCACCGCTGCGCGCTGTCGACAGCGGAAAACTGCCCGCGCTGGAGGATTGATACGGGCCGAATCCAGCCAGCCTATCTCAAGGCTGGCCATGGCGCGCGCTGCTCGATACCTTGGACCCCATGTTCGACGCCTCGCGGCTTGCGCTGACTTACCTGTTGATCGAATGGGTCATTCGCCTGGCCATGGTGGTGATCCTGCCGATGCGCCGCTCGCCCGAAGCCGCGCGCAGTTGGCTGCTCTTCGTGCTGTTCCTGCCGGTGCCGGCGCTCATCCTCTATCGCTTCATCGGCCGGGCGCAGTTCCCGGCGTGGCGACAGGCCCGCTTCGCCGACGATCGGCCCTTTCGGCAGCAGGTCGCCCGGGACCTCGCGGCCGACGGCACCGAACAGTCCGAGATCCAGCAACTGGCCGAAATGCTCGGCGGATTTCCGGCCTGCGCCGGTAATTCCGCCCGGCTGCTGAGCAACTATGACGGCACTATCGCCGCAATGATCGAGGCGATCGATGCCGCCACGATCCGCATACGTCTCCAGACCTACATTTTCGCCGACGACCGCACCGGAAAGGCGGTGGCGGAGGCTCTCGCACGGGCGCACGGGCGCGGTGTTCCCGTGCACGTGCTGGTCGATGCGCTGGGATCTCGCCCATGGGCCAAGCGCAGCATGGCCCTGCTCCGGCAAGCGGGAGTGGAAGCCCGCCTCGTCCTGCCGGTACGCTTCGCGCCCCTGCGCCGCGCGCGCACGGACTTGCGCAATCACCGCAAGCTCTGCCTTTTCGATGGCCGGATCGCGTTCGTCGGATCCCAGAACATCGTGAACCGCGACTTCAAGCCGGGCATCGTCAACGACGAACTGGTCGCGCGCGTCGAAGGGCCGGTGGTGGCGGCCTTCGATGCCATGTTCGCCAGCGACTGGTACCTCGAAACCGGTGAGCGGCTCGACGCGCTGCCGATCCCAGCTCCGGTGGGCAGTTCGGTGCATCAGGCCATGCCGAGCGGGCCGGATTTCGGCACGACTGGCTACGAGCGTCTGCTCGTCGAACTGGTCCACCGGGCGCGGCGTGAAGTCACCATCGTCTCCCCCTACCTGATCCCCGATCAGGCGCTGATTACGGCGGTCAAGAACGCGGCTGCGCGCTCGGTCTCGGTGAACCTTGTCGTCTCGCAAGTCGTCGACCAGCGCCTCGTCAGCTATGCCCAGCGTTCCTACTATCAGGAACTGCTGGAGGCCGGCGCGCGCCTCCATGGCTATCGCCGCCATCTGCTGCACGCCAAGTCGGTGGCCATTGACGACACAATCGCCGTGGTCGGATCGAGCAATGTCGACATGCGCTCCTTCGCGCTCAATGCCGAGATCAGCCTTATCCTGCACGGGGCGGACGCCGTCGCCCCGATGCTCGAAATCCTGCGTGGCTATTTGGAGTGCAGCGACGAACTGACCCTACCCGAATGGCGCGCCCGGCCGCAAACTGCGCGCCTTCTGGAAAATCTGGCGCGGCTTGTCAGTCCGCTACTTTAGGAACCGTTCGCTCGCGATAGCAGTTACGGCGTCCTGCAACCTGTCGAAATCGCCCTTGCGCGCGCGCCGATGCCGCCGGAAGGCGAGGTGGATACCCACCATCAGCTCCGGCTCGACCAGTTCCCAGCCCCGGAAACGACCCTGGCTAATCGCGTCCCGGCAATAGCCGTGTGGCAGGATCGCATAGCCCGCCCCCCTTTCGACGAGATCGCGAGCGAGCCGCGCAGCATCGACGTGCATGCGGACATTGAGCGCCAGCCCGCGCGCCGCTGCGGCATCCTCGATGGCGCCGCCAATGCCGAGATGGTGCGACGGCACGATCAACGGCAACGGCGCCGCATCCTCGAACCGCACGGTGCCGTTGAAAGGCGCATCGACGGGACCGATCAGCCAGAGCCGCTCTTCATGCAGCAGACGTTCCTCGATCCTGCCGTCACGGGCGGAATCCTCCAGCAGCGCAAGATCGACCACGCCGCGATTGAGCCAGTCGACCAGGCTGCCGGTCGGCCCTTCCACCATGCGCACGGCAATGTCCGGCACGCGCCGTTCCAGTTCGAGCGCCAGCGTCAGGCCGAGCATGTCGGCAAGGCCCGGCGGCAGGCCGATCACCACCGTCGAGCGGGCTTGCGGACCTTGCCTTCGGATCGCATCGAGCGCGAGTTCCAGTTCGCGCAGCGGCGCGGCCACCGACGTCCGCAGTTGCTCGCCGTCCTCGGTCAGCGCCATCCCGCGCGAGGAGCGCACGAAGAGCTTCACGCCCAGATCCTGTTCGAGCAGCCGCATCTGCCGCGTCAGCGCCGATTGCGCGATCCGCAGCACTCCGGCGGACCGCGTCAGCGAACCGTCTTCGGCAATCCGCAGAAAGTAGCGCAGGCGTCTGATCTCCATGGCCCTTGGGCTATCTCGGATCGAGATAGAAGTCTGCCGCATTTTGAAATGGCGGCATGGCCGTGCTTCGATATCCTCCCGGCGAACGGATAAGCGGGAGAGAATATTTTGGACATGCGCGAACGGTACGGACCATGGGCCCTTGTCGCGGGGGCATCGGAAGGAACCGGCGCCGCTTTCGCCCGCCAACTGGCGGCAGCGGGCATCAACCTGATCCTCGTGGCCCGACGCGAGGGGCCGCTGGCAGAGCTTGCCGCCGAAATCGCGCGGGACCACGGCGTCGACTGCGTCACCGGCTCGATCGATCTGGCGCTTGAGGACGCGGCGGATCGCATGGTCGATCTTGCGGACGGGCGCGAGGTGGGGCTGCTGATCCTCAATGCCGGTGCCGATTCCAACGGCGCGCTGTTCCTCGACGGCGCACTGGCCGATTGGGAAGCGCTCGTCACGCGCAATGTCATGACCTCGATGCGGGCGTGCCATCGCTTCGCCGGACCGATGCGCGCGCGGGGGCGGGGCGGCATCATCCTGGTCGGCTCGGGCGCGTGCTATGGCGGGCTACCGGGGATTACCGTCTATGGCGGCAGCAAGGCTTTCGATCTCGTCTTCGGCGAAGGGCTCTGGGCCGAACTCAATCCCCACGGCGTGGACGTGCTGAACCTCATCATGGGGCGCACCGACACGCCCGCGCACCGCGAACTCATGGCGCGCAAGGGGCACGCCTTCCCTGACAATTGCGCTTCGTCCGAGGATGTGGCCGCGCTCGGCCTTGCGCGGCTGCCGCATGGGCCGGTGTGCAACTGGGCGCTGGAGGACGAGGAAGTGGGCTATGCCGGAACCTCGGCCAGCGCCCGCCGCGCGCGTATCCAGCAGATCGCCAAGGCCATGGCGGGATAGCCGCGCCGATCAGGAATGCGGGGCGGCGGGCACGCGAATGCGCGCGACAAAGCCGCCCTGCGCCCTGTCCTCGAAAGACAGCGCGCCGCCGAAGCGCATCATCAGCCGGTGCGCCGTCGGGATGCCAAGGCCGAAGCCGGGCACGTCCCGACTGCGCGCCTCGTCGATCCGGAAGAACGGGGCGAGGACGTCCGTGAAGTGGCGGGCCGGAATGCCGGCGCCCGGGTCCTCCACCTCGATGTTCCATCCATCGGCCGTCTTGAGCAGCCGCACTTGCGCCGCGCCGCCGAACCGCACCGCGTTCTCGACCAGTGCCGAGAGGGCCAGCCTGACCGGTTCGACATAAGTCCGGGTCTTGGCATCGCCCGGACCGGAAACCTGCACGCAGTCGCCATAGGCCCCGGCCACGCCCGCGACGAGCGCGCCCAGATCGACCTCTTCGGGCTCGCTGGCGATATGCTGGGCGCGAAGGTAGCCCTGAAGCGACGCGATCAGCGCCTCCATCTCCTCAATGCTGCCGCCGAGGATGTCGGCAAGCTCCCGGTCCTCGACAAGATCGACAACAACCCGCTGGCGCGCGAGCGGTGTACGCAGATCGTGGCTGATCGCCTCGAACGAGCGGGCCTGATCCTCGACGAGCCGGGCGATGCGCTCCTGCATCACGTTCATCGCATGGGCGAGATCGCGCAGATCCGCAGAGCCCTGCTCGTCGATCTCTACACGCTGGCCATGGCCGATCGCATCGGCCGCGCGCGCAAGCCGCCGCAAGGGCCGGGTGAGCACGCCCAGCGCCAGAAGACCGACCGCAAGACAGGCGAGCGCGGTCAGCAGCGTCAGCACGGTCGCGCGGGCCGCGACCGGCCAGGTGCCGCCGATGTCGCTGGACCGGAAGTTCAGCCACGTTCCATCGGCGAGCCGCATCGAACCCACCAGATCGCGCCTTCCCTGGGGCCCCGGTGAATAGGCGAGATGGAATTCACGGCCCGCCAGCGACGGCTCCCACCGGACGACTTCACCCGCAATCGACCGCAGCGGGCGCGCCATCTCGGCGCCGGTCACGAGCGGTGCGGCGGCAACGTGCGCGTCGAGATGACGGGTGGACATGACCTTCACCACCTGCCCCGCGTCGATGCCATGGATGCGCTCGCTCACGACCAACAGTTCGGCAATCCGCCGTGCGTGGTCCTCGCGCAGGGTCTGGCGGTCGATCGACTGATAGAACAGCAGGCTGCCAGCCAGTTGGACCAGCCCCAGCAGCAGAAGCAGGATCGCGGCCTGCACCGGAAGGCGCGAGGAGCGTAATCGTGGCAAAGGCACCTCTCTCGGCGGGCGCCTGCGGTTCCTGTGCTTGCCGCGCCTCTTGCAAGGCCTCTCATCACAGGGGGAGCGCGTCAATCTTGCAGGGGTGTCCGGCAATGATTTGACACGAGCCGAGGGCGCGGGCCGGCATCGATTATGCCCTTCGCAGGCACCAATCAGGTGACGACGCGGTGCCTAATCGGCTTTCCCACATTGCTCTATTCAGGGCCGCATACCCCGAGTTCACGATCACGATGGAGACGTTCCCATGACCCACCGCATCGATCACAATCTTGCCGCCCCCGCCGGAATGAAGGCACTGGGCCACGTCTACGGTTATGTGATGACAAGCGGACTCGATCCCGCCTTGGTCGATCTGGTCTACTTACGCGTCAGCCTCATTAACGGCTGCGCATATTGCATCGACATGCATAGCCGCGACTTGCTGGCCAAGGGCGTCAGCACGGAGAAGCTGGTGCTCGTGCCCGTCTGGCGCGAGGCACGGCCCTTGTTCAGCGACGTCGAACAGGCCGCCCTCGCCTGGGCGGAAACCGTCACCCGCGTTGCCGATACGGCCGTGCCCGATGCCGAATATGAGGCCGCCGCCCGCGTCTTCGATGCCAAGCAGCTGTCCGATCTGACCATCGCGATCGGGCTGATGAACACCTACAACCGCCTTGCGATCTCGTTCCGCGCCGCGCCTGCCGCCGTCGCGAAGCTGACCGGGGCGGCGTGAGAGAGCCCATGGACCCGATCTATACCGCGCAGGCCACTGTCCTTGGCGGACGTTCCGGTTGCGTTTCAAGCTGCGACGGGCGGCTGCGGGTCGATCTTTCGACCCCGGCCGCCCTTGGCGGCGACGATGGGCGCGGCACCAACCCCGAACAGCTCTTCGCGGCTGCCTATGCCGCCTGCTTCCTCGCCACCTTGCGGATGGAAGCGCAGGAGCGCGCCGTCGCACTGGCGTCGGACAGCAATGTCACCGCGACGGTCCGGCTGCGCGGCGGCGATGCATCGGGGCCGGTGCTGGCCGTGTCCCTTTCGCTCGACCTGCCCGGCCTGCCCCCCGAACTGGCGGAGGAACTGGCGGCGAGTGCCCACGCCCGCTGCCCTTATTCGAAAGCGGTGCGCGGCAATGTCGAGGTGCGCATCGACGTGACCTGATCAGCTCTCGATGCCGTGCGCCCAGGGCTGGCGCGCGAAATGCTCGCGCAGGAATTCGAGCAGGACGCGCACCCGCGCCGGGCGCGCGCGGCCGGGCGGCGTCACCAGAAAGACCGGGCCCGACGGCGGCCGCCAGTCGGGCAACAGTTCCACCAGCGAGCCTTCTTCAAGCTGCTTCCAGACGTAGAACTCGGGCAGGATGGCCAGCCCGATCCCGGCGACGAGCGCGGGTATCATGGCGATCGGGTTGTTCACCCGGTAACAGCCGTCCATTCGCAGCGCGACCGCCTCATGCCCCTCCCGTTCGAACACCCAGTCCTGCCCCCATGAAACATGGGTCGGGATCACCGCCGGATAGCGCGCCAGTTCCGAAGGGTGGGCGGGCATGCCCCTCGCTTCGAGCAGCGCCGGCGCGCCAAGCAGCGGGCGGCGGAACGAGAACAGGCGGCTGGTCCTGAGGCTGGAATCGACGCCCGCCCCGACCTGTATCGCGGCATCGAACCCCTCCCCGACAAGATCGACATGGCTTTCGCGCAGCGTAAGATCGACACGCACTTCCGGATAGGCCCTGAGGAACTCCGGCAGCGCACAGGCCAGCGCGTCGGTGCCGAAGCCCGACATCGAGGCGAGCCGGATCGATCCGCGCGGCACTGCCGCTTCCTCCAGAATATCGGCCTCTATCGCCGCGCCGTCAGCCAGGATGCGCATCGCGCGCTCCAGCGACAGCCGCCCCGTCTCGGTTAGCGAGAGCTTGCGCGTGGTGCGGTGGAGCAGCGTGGTCCGCATCCGCTCCTCAAGCCGGGTCACGGTCTTGGAAACGGTGGTCTTGGCAAGGCCGAGTTCTTCGGCGGCGTGACTGAACGAACCCTTTTCCGCGACTTTCGCGAAGATGGCCCATGCCTCGAAATCCGGCAGATGCGGCATGCGTGCCCCTTCACGCGATTGAACAAGGCAAGGCTAGCACAATGATCCGTCACGCGAAATCGCTCCGGGCCCGCCTTGTCTTCCAAACATAATGGGCAGCGATTACGCATCAGGAAGGCAACAATCAGATGCCCATCAGCCCGCTAATCGGAATGTCGGCGGCAGCGTATCTCAGGATCAACGAAACCGAACAGGGATAGCCCCCATGAACATTCTGCACATCGATTCGAGCATTCTGGGCGACGCTTCCGTTACCCGCCCGCTTGGCCGCCGCCTTGTCGAAAGGCTGCTTGCCAAGAACCCCGGCGCGAATGTGATCTATCGCGATCTCGCCGCCGATCCGATCCCCCACCTGAGCGGCGCCTATCTGGCCGCGAAGAGCGGCGCGGCAACGGATGCCGACTTCACGGCGGAGATCGCGCTTGGCGATGCCGCGATCGCCGAATTCCTTGCTGCCGACGCCATCGTCATTGCCTCCCCGATGTACAACTTCAGCATTTCCAGCCAGCTCAAGGCCTGGATCGACCGCGTGTGCCAGGCCGGCGTGACGTTCGGCTATACGGCGCAGGGCCCGGTGGGACTGGTCGCCAACAAGCCGGTCTACCTCGTCACCGGACGCGGCAGCGCTTTCGTTCCCGGATCGCCGGTTGACGGCATGGACTTCCAGACGCCCTATCTCAAGGCCGTGCTCGGCTTCGTGGGCATCACGGATGTCACCGTGGTCCACGCCGAAGGGCTGGCCCTCTCCCCCGATGCGCGCGGCACTGTCGTCGCCGCTGCCGAGGCCGCTATCGATACTCTCCCTCTCCCCGCGCAGGCGCTCGAACTTGCCTGATCTCCATTCGAAAGGAACCGAACTCATGACTCGCTTCACCAACAAGAAAGCCCTCGTCATCGGCGGCAGCCGCGGTATCGGTGCCGCTGTCGTCAGGAGACTTGCCGAGGAAGGCGCCTCCGTCACCTTCACCTACGCCGGTTCGAAGGACGCGGCCGAAGCCCTTGCCACAGAGACCGGCGCGACCGCCGTGCGCTCCGACGCAGCGGATCGCGACGCGGTGATCGCTACTGTCCGCGATGCCGGGCCGCTCGACGTGCTGGTCGTCAGCGCGGGCGTGCTGGTTATCGGCGATGCGCTCGAACTCGATCCCGACGCGATCGACCGGATGATCGACGTTAACGTGCGCGCGCCCTACTTCGCCTCGGTCGAAGCGGCGCGCACGATGCCCGAGGGCGGCCGGATCGTGGTGATCGGCTCCACCAATGGCGACCGCATGCCCTTCGCGGGCGGAGCGGCCTATGCGCTCACCAAGTCGGCCATGCAGGGCATGGCGCGCGGCCTTGCCCGCGATCTTGGCCCGCGCGGCATCACCGTCAACGTCGTGCAGCCCGGCCCGGTCGATACCGACATGAACCCGGCAAATGGGCCGATGGCAGATGGCATGCACAGCTTCATGGCGATTGCCCGCCATGGCCAGCCCGATGAAGTCGCCAGCCTCGTCGCCTGGTTGGCGAGCGCGGAAGCCGGCTTCGTTACCGCCGGTCTCTACGCCATCGACGGCGGCTTCGCGGCCTGATCCTTATCCCGCGCGTTCAGACCGAACGAAATCGCAGCGTGAAGATCACGCCGTTCGGGACGTTCGCGCGGGATTCCAGTTTCCCGCCCACCTTGCGCATCAATTCGCTGGCGATCGCGAGACCCAATCCGGAACTTCGCGAAAGATCCCGCCGAGCCGCCTCGAAACGCGCGAATATCTGCGGATCGTAAGTGGGAAGCCCGGGCCCCGTGTCGGCCACATGGACTTCCGATCCCGGCCCTACGGCAACCGTGACGCGGGTGCCGGGCAGCGTATGTTTCGCAGCATTTTCCAGCAGCGAATCCAGCACCCGGCCGACCAGATATTCCGAAGCGAAGACCTCCATGCGCGGCAAGCCGACGATCTCGACGACTTGCCCTTTCGCCATCAGCAGCGGCACGATGGCGGCCACGCGGTCTTCCACGACCGAGCGCAGTTCGACCATTTCCTCCGGATCGCAGGCCATGGCGTCCACTTCCGCCACCAGCAGCAGGCGCTCGACAATCGCTTCGACCACATCGATCTGGCGAAGCATCCGCATCTGCACTTCGGACGGCCCGCCCTGCCCCGCCAGCAGGCGCAGAATGGCCAGCGGCGTGCGCAGTTCGTGCGCTGCATCCGCCGCGAATTCCCGCTCGATCCGATAGGCGTCCTCCACCCGGTCCAGCGCCGCGTTGAAGGCGCGCAGCAGCGGAAGCACTTCTTCCGGCATGCCTTCGGTATCCACGCGCTGCTGCAACTGGTGGGGAAAGACCTGCTCGACCTCGCGCGAGGCGCGTTTGACCGGCGCCAGCGACTGCCGCACGATGTAAGTGTCCACCGTCAGCAGCCCGACCAGGAAAATCGCCAGAAGTCCGCCGCCAACCATCACGATCTGGGCGCGCAGATCGTCGAAGATCACGTCGGGGTGATCGAGGTTCTGGACGATCACCAGCCAGCTTCCCGGCTCGCGGACAAGCGGCATGCTGATGCCCGAATAGATCTTCGAGCCGCGCACACGCCTGAAATAGGTGACGTCCGGCCGGGTCGGCACGGCGAGCGAGGGAGAGGACTTCAGGTTGTCCACGGCGATGCGGCGCCCCCGGTCCTCGACCCAGAAGCTGAAGCTGCTGCCCCCGCCGCGCAGGGCCACGGCTGCCTCTTCCGAGATCGTCCAGCCTTTCGAATGGCGCTCCAGCCCCGCCTGCATCTTCTGCGCATATTCGTCGAGGACCTGCCGCTGGAGCCGGTCTCCCGTGCTGTCGATCAGCAGCCACGCACCCAATGCGGCGAACACGGCCGTAATCAGCGTGGCGGCGGCGTGAAGGACGAGAATCCGGCGCAGGACGGAAGGTGTGCGCATCATTTCTCCTGCGCGGACCGCAGCAGGTATCCCAGCCCGCGCACGGTCACGATCTCGGCGCCGACGTCCAGCGACATCAGGCGCTTGCGCAGCCGGTGCACACTCACTTCGGCGGCGTTGGAGGAAAATTCCTCGCCAAGGCCGAAGAACGCCGACTCGATCTGCGATTTACGCACCACTTTGTCCCGGTGGCGCATCAGGAGATCCAGAAGCTGCACTTCGCGCGGGGCGAGTACGATCGTGGTATCGTCCACACGCAGGGTCTGCGAGGCGACATCGTACCGAAGCTGGCCGCAGGCGATCGCGCCGCCCTGATCGCCCGTGGCCCGCCGCAAGAGCGCGGCGACGCGCGCGATCAGTTCCTCGGCGGCAAAGGGCTTGGGCAGATAATCGTCCGCCCCCGCATTGAGCCCGGCCACCCGGTCCGCAATGGCCGATCGCGCCGTCAGCACCAGCACCGGCAGGAAATGGCCCGCCGCACGCAACTGGCGCAGGAGCACGATGCCATCCTCGTCCGGAAGGCCGAGATCGAGCAGCATGGCGGCGTGATGTCCCGTTTCGACGAAGGCGCGCGCCTCATCGGCTGTAGAAACGATGTCGTTGGGAAACCCCGCCTCGGCCAGATGGAGGCCGATAAGCTCTGCCAGTTCGGGATTGTCCTCGACGATCAGCAGCCGCATGCCCCGCTCCCCGCAAGGCTTCAGGCATCTCAGCCGGAGCCGGCATGCCGTTGCCGTGGTTGCTCAGAGCGTATTCCGTTCGTTCCGAACCGGATTGCGCTCTGTTTATCGTTTGTTTGGCGCATTTTCCGAGTCGTCAGGTGATCCCACCTGACTTGAAAATGCTCAAACATCTTTCATGCTGCGGCGATGCGGGAACCGCATACGACCGGCACGCCACACTGCACCAATGTGACACAATACGGCAAGCGCAACATCATCTTATCCGGCGGTGCTTGTAAGGTCGCCGTAAGCCGGGACGAGACATAGTAAACAGGCAAGTCATCATTGGAATATTCCGTTCCGATCTTGCAAGGCGAATGTCCCGGCGCCTGGCGCCATTGGCTGGGGGTAGCATGACCCACGAGCTTATTTCTACGACGTGTGTATCTGCGGGTGACGGCTTCTACGTGTCACCGAACTTGCATGGACGAGGACGAGAATCTCCCGCACCGGAAATGATGGATCAGGTCATCGCCTGGCGCATCGATACTTTCCGCATCGCGGGCGACGAAGTGCCGATCTCGACGATCTGGCCGATCACCATCAACGGCTCCGTCGACACCACCGAGTTCTTCATCCTGCGACCTGACGGCAATATCGAATATCCCGACGGTGCATCGCCTTGCACCGGCAAACCCTCGCTGCATCTGGTTAACAGCGAAATCCATTAGATCGACGCGGTTGTTCACCGAAATCCCCCCAGCGCTCCGCCGTCCGTTTCGCCGCCTGAAAAGCGGCCGCAGTCCCTTTCCGCCGGGCACGACGGCCCCGGCAAACTTTCGAGGTCGAACGCCGCAAGCAAGGAGCATCCACCATGTCCATCACGATGTTCGTCGCGATGAAGAACTCACTCGCGCAGGAAGGAATGTGCCGGATCCTGGCCGATTCCGCCCTTGGAACCGCCGAGCCCCTGCGCAGTCTGGCCGCTCTCGCTCCCGCGCTGGCAGGGCGCCATGAAGAGGCCATTCTGGTCATCGACAGGTCGATTTGCGGCGCCGACGGTGCAGCCACGCTGGGTAACCTCCTGCTGCGCTATCCCCGGCTCCGCATCGTCGTACTGGTCGAATCTTTCGAATTCTCGGAAATGGCAGCGCTCTACATGGCGGGCGCGCATGCCTACTTCCTGATCGACTCGCCCTGCCAGTCGCTGGTTTCGATGATGCAGATGGTGGCGATCGGACAGCGGGTAGCCCCGCCCGAGATCATCGACATGGTCGACAACATGCTGGTCGTCACAAGCCGGAGCGCGCCGCAGAGTTCGAGCGTGGAGGACTACAAGTTCAACACCCGCGAACTCGATGTCCTCGCCAGCCTGCGCAACGGCTTGCAGAACAAGACGATCGCCTACGACCTCAATGTCACCGAAGCCGCAATCAAGGCGACCGTGAAGTCGATCCTGACCAAGCTGGGTGCGCGGAACCGGACTCAGGCTGCCGTCATGGCGCGCGAGATGTCGCTGTGCGAACCCCGCCCTCGCTACGAGATGTCCGGAGAAAGTCTCCCCCGCGCCCGCAGCAGCCACTGACGCAAGGCGCGCCGGTCAGGCCGCCACGAAGGGATTGCGCGCCACGAGTGTCCGCAGACGGTCGCCAAGATCGCCGGGAATAGCGACGCTGTCGCGGTGATAGTTCCGCTGCCCGGCCCCGGCCTGTTCCACCAGATCGTCGTGCATGCCGCCCATAAGCCCGTTGATCGCGCTTAGGAAACGGGACATGCGGTAGACCTGCTCATCGGGCTGGAGCGTGCGCATCACGTCGTAGAACGAGACCTGACGGCTCACGACCTTGCGCATCATGTGAAATTGATGGCCGCTAAGCGAACCGCTTTCCAGCCAGCGCTTCAGCCGGTGGAATTCCTCGCGCCGGAAGGCGAGGAACCCGGCGGAGGTGTCGAGTTCTACGGACTCGACTTCCCGGCGCACCGCCATCCATAGCGGCCGAGACAATAGCAATCGCAGCATCAGGCCATAGCCCAATACCGCCATGCGCCGCCGGTTGCGAAAGGCATCCTGAAGATGCCCCATGACTGCAACGGTCCAGCGGAACAGCCGCGGCGCCTTGTGCCGCTTGCCGTGGAGCACCAGCGCGAAGCGCAGTTGCTTGTAGGCAGCGCGGATATTCTTGTAGCGCACCCGCGCGTCCGGCGGCAGGTCGCCGGAAACGATCAGCGTATGGGCGAGCGCGCGCATCTGCACCGGGTCTGCGTTTTTGCTCCAGAACTGCATGCACAGATCCAGACAGCGACGCATCTCCTCCTCGCTGCAAGCGATCGGGATCGGATCGGGAAGGCTGACGACGGGATCGACCACGTCGTTCACCTCGACCGCCTGAAACAGCGCATCCAGCGTCTCTGCCGGGAAAGTCCGGCCCCCGTTCACGCCCGCGCTCCGCCCGTCATCACGTAGACCAGTTTCTGCCGCTCACGGTAGGCCCAAAGCGTGGGTACCAGCATGAACAGCGCCTTGAGCGAAACGCCCGCGACATAGGCGAGACCCGCGCCGGTCAACCCGTAGAAATGGATCAGAACGAACAGCAGCAGCGCATAACCAGCCGCCGCCGTGCCTTCCGCCACCAGTGCCGAGCGCTGGCGCCCCGCCATGTAGAGCAGCGATTCCAGCGGGAAGCTTGCCATCGTGACGATCAGCGACGCGGTCATGAGCTGGAGCAGGTCGTATGCCTCGACATAGCGCTTGCCGAACACCAGGCCGATGACCGGCTCGCCGCCAATGATGACCACCAGCAGGATCAGCGCGCCGATCGCACCGGACATTACGGCACTGCGAATGGCCAGTTGCCACGGATGGCGACTGGTCGGATCGAGCCGCATGATTTCCGGATAGAAGCTGCGGGACATAAGGTCAGCCGGCTTGCTGGCGGAATCGAAGAATGTGGCGGCAATCTTGAACAGGCCCGCGCTCGTCGGGCCCAGCATGGCGCCGACGATGAGGTTGCTGACCGGCCCCCAGGCCGCCCAGATCGAATGGGCGATATTGGTCGTCCACACGAAGTCCCACGCAGCCGACAGCCGCCGCCCCGGCCCAAGCAGGCCCGGACGCAGCGCGCCCCGGATTTCCCGGCGGCGCAGTTCCTGCACCGACATTGCCCAGAGGCACAAATCGCCCGCAAGGTCCGCGATGTACCAGGTGAGCACGAAGCCCACGAAACCGAAGTTCCCGAAATAGGAAATGGCGCCCCCAAGGGCGCGCAAGGCCGGCGTGACGAGCTGCTGGAGGGCGATCTGGTCGAACCGGTCCAGCACGCGCAGGATGCCCGACGGGGTGGCCGCCGTCATCGTCGGGATCAGCGTGCAATAGAGCATCGCCAGCCGCACATCTTCTGCCGGGATGTCGAACCAGTTGGCCAGGAACGGCAACAGGATCAGGCCCCCGGCCAGCCCCACCAGTCCGCTGGCGAGGTCGAGCCCGAAGGCGAAGCCGGTCACGTCGCGCAGTTCGTCAAGGTCGCCCCGGCCCAGTGCGGGGGTGCCGTAGCGGACGATGAATTGCCAGGTCTGGAACTTGACCAGCGCGCCCACGCCGTTGGCGTAGGAATGGATGATGACGAGCGTACCGAACAAGGCCGGGGACATGCCGCGCCCGGCGCAGGCCAGTGCGATCAAGCCCAGCAGCGCGGCGATCAGCTTGGTCGAGCCGAGATAGGACGCATTGCGCAGGATCGTGCGGAACACGCCGTCCGAAAACCAGTGTTTCACGGCCTTCATCACGCGGCCTTTCGTGCCGGGGCAGCGCCCATGGCGGCAAGCCGCTCGGCAATCGCAGCCTTCGCCTCTGCGAGGACCTGCTCAAGCGGGGCTTCGGCATCGATCTCCACGACCGGCGCGCCTTCGAAGGTCAGGCGCGGCACGTCGGCGATCTTGCGCGCGAGCGACGACAAACGGTGGTCGGGCTTGCGCGCCACTGCCACGTCGAGCGAGACATTGAGCCGCAGCACGAGATCGGGACGGGTCGCCACCATGGCCTCATACTGCCGCCGTTCGGACCGTGCGAGCATGCCGACAAGGCCCTTGGCTCCGGCATGTGCGAGGCCCAGCCCGTCCATCGGACCGGGCACACCCACTTGCGGGAAACGGTCTGCGATGATCGCGTAGCCATCGCGGCGTGCGCGCATCATGCGGCGGAAACGGCGCACTCGCCGCATCGAAAACAGATAGATCACCAGCGCGGCGCCCAGCCCCGGACCCTTGTCGGTCTGTGCCTTCTGCGCCTTGGCGTGGATCGATTTGTCGAGCTTGCCGCCCAGCAGCGGCAGGCGGCCGATGGCGCGGCCGATATTGCCGGACTGCTTGCCCAGATGGCAAATCCGCGCAGGTCGCTGCTCGTCCAGCCAGGCACGAAGCGCCTCGGTCACGGTCGATTTGCCGGAACCGTCGCAACCGACGACAGCAATGAGGGGCGGAAGGGAAGCAGAATTCATCGTCGGGCCCGAATTAGGAAAGCGTGGTGGTATGCGTCATGTTTGCAGGCCGTGCCGCCGCAGCACGCCGCGAACGGTGTCGAGCACCTCACGGTAGGGCCGCGTGGCATCGACATCGACGATCTGCGCGCCGCCAAAGCGCAAAGTCGGCATCACGGCAAGCTTCTTTTCCAGCATCGCACGCTCATGATCGGCCTTGCGGCCCATCGCGGTGTCAACATCGACGTTGAGCCGGATCACCACGGTGGGGCGATAGGCTGCCATGCCGTCGTATAATGCACGCTCCCGCGAGGCGAGCCGTTCGACCAGCGCCGAGCCCTTGCGCATCCACGACAGGCCCGGTCCGTCGAAGCTGCCGGGGATTTCGGCCTGCGGGTAGCGATCGGTCACCACTTGCACGCCCTGCCGCCGGTAATCGAGAACCTTGCGAAAACGCCGCTTCCGGGCAAGCGAGAAGGCAAACATCGCCAGCGCCGTGACCAGCCCCGGCAGGCGCTTGTCGGACGCTTTGCGCTCCGCCGCCCGTGCGTCTCCCTCATGCGCGCGCTTGGCCTTGCTGGTCAGGAACCGCTCGACGATCCGGCCGATCAGCGGCACCTGGCCGATCTTGCGACCAAGGTCCCCGGTGCCGAGGCCGAGATACATCGAACGCGTGGGAGCCTGCTGCTCCAGCAGTGCCACCAGATCGCGGGCAAGCGTGGATTTGCCCGAACCGTCGCAGCCGACCAGCGCGATGCAGGGCGCCAGGGCAGAATCATCCGCAGTGACGAGCGACAGAGCCGGTCTCTGCGCGAAAGAGGAATCCAACGGAGTGCAGGACGCGATCTCGCGTGGAGACTTTTGTATCGTCATGATTTCGTTGGCCGCTCCTGCCGCTCTTCCGAAGCGGGGGGCTGCGGGAAAAGCTCGTGGGTTCAGGTCGAGCCCTGCTTCCTAGCCTGCGAAGCTGACGCGAAGCTGATGGCGACAAAAGTTTTCGGGCCAGTTTGACGGTCGCCCGAAAGCTGGCGTAGTCCCGGTTCGTCCGCCTCCGATGGGGCGCCTGAACCATCCGGCGATCCGTCTGGCTATCCCGCAAACCGACGTGGAGTCCCCTTTTGCCCCGCCTGCTGATCGCGGAAGACGATGTCGATCTTGGCCCGGCGATGAAGCGGGCGCTCGAACTCGACGGCTATGTCGTCGATCTTTTCGCGCGCGGCGACGACGTGCTCGTCGCTGTCGGGGTGGGCAGTTACGACGTCATCCTGCTCGACATCGGATTGCCGCACATGACCGGCCTCGAAGTGCTGCGCGCCTTGCGCGCGCGGCGCGACGAGACGCCGGTCATCGTCATTACCGCCTTCGATCGCACGCCGCACCGCGTTGCCGGACTCGATGCGGGAGCGGACGATTATGTGGTCAAGCCCGTCGATCTTGAGGAACTGGCCGCCCGCATCCGCTCGCAATTGCGCCGCCGTGAGCGCCGGCATGACGATAGCCTCAGCGTTGGCCGGGTCACGCTGGACTTCGCCGGACATGTCGCCAGCATGGACGGCGAGGAAGTGTTGCTGACCGCCAAGGAATTCCGCGTTCTCGCGCTACTGATGCGGCGCAGCCGGCGTTTCGTTTCCAAGACCGATCTGGAGGGCGAACTCTACGATCAGGACCAGTGGGTGGAATCGAACACTATCGAGGTCGCCATCTCCTCGCTGCGGCGCAAGTTCGGGCGCGACTTCATCCGCACGGCGCGCGGGCTGGGCTACATGGTCGGCGGGTTGGAGGCGTGAAGCGCTCCTCGCTCTCCACCCGGCTCTACCGCCGCGTGCTGATGCTGCTGGCGATCACCGGTCTGGCCATGGGCGCGATCCTCTATTCGGTCGCCAGCGTGGAGATCGGGCGCTCTTCCGACGCCCAGCTCGTGAATGCCTCGCGCCTGCTGTACATGATGATGCAGGACGAACTGACCGCCGGCGTGATGGTGGCGCGGAGCAACGATCTTGCCGGAAAGGCCGATCCGCTGCTGTCGGCCGAGGAAAAGAAGGCGTTCCGCGCCTCCTATGACTGGTGCATGTTCGCGGTGTTCTGGAAAGGCCAGCCGGTCGCGCAGTCGAGCTGGGGCGCGCCGGTCGAACTGGTCCCGCGCCAGCCGGGCCTGCACGATTTTACCGCGCTGGGTGAACGCTGGCGCAGCTATGGCCTTCCGGGCCGCGATCCCCGGCTGCTGGTGGTGGTGGCCGAACGCGACGCCATGCGCGAGTTCTCGATCGGGCCCGTCGTGCGCAGGCTCGTGCTGCCTCTGTTCCTGTTGCTTACCGCTGCCATGGTCATTCTCTGGTGGACGCTGCGCAAGAGCCTGTCCGAAGTCGAGCGGCTCGCCGCGACGCTCAACGCGCGCACGCTGGCGGATCTGATGCCGCTGGTGCCCGAGGACTGGTCGCGCGATCTCGGGCCGCTGATCGTGGCGCTGAACAAGCTCTTCGCGCGGCTGGAGCAGGCCTACGAGCTGGAGCAGGCCTTCACCGACGATGTTGCGCACGAATTGCGCACGCCGCTGGCGGCGATCCGGGCGCAGGCGCAATTGCTGCGCAAGACCGCACCCCAGCCGATCGTGGAGGACGTGAACCGCCTGCTGGCCGTGGTGAAGCGCGCCAACGACCT
This sequence comes from Novosphingobium sp. BL-S-32, assembly GCF_056857055.1. Classification (NCBI taxonomy): domain Bacteria; kingdom Pseudomonadati; phylum Pseudomonadota; class Alphaproteobacteria; order Sphingomonadales; family Sphingomonadaceae; genus Novosphingobium; species Novosphingobium sp. BL-S-32. The sequence goes on from NZ_CM166477.1 coordinate 1,447,811, forward strand.
TGTCGACGGCATGCTGACCCTTGCCCGCCTCAATGCGACGGCGGTATCCGTGCGTTCGGTGGATATCCACGCGCTGGTGGCGGATGTCGTGGCTGAGGCCCTTATCAACCTGCCACCCGACGAGATCGAATTTACCGTCCTGCCCGAGCATGTGGTGCGCTGGACATGCGATCCCGCATCGCTCCAGATCGCGCTGGCGGCGGTGATCCACAATGCCGTCCGCCATGCGCGGGAGGGCGGACAGGTCGACATCGCCATCATCCGCACATCCGATCACCTCGTCGTGACCATCGGCGACCGGGGGCGCGGCGTCCCTGCTGAAGACCGCGACCGCCTGCTGCGCCGCTTCGAGCGCGGCGCAGCGCCGTCTTCCGGCAGTGGTCTCGGGCTTTCCATAGCGGTCAAGGCAATGACGCTGGCGCGGGGGTCTATTGAGCTGGTGGATCGTCAGGACGGCCCCGGCCTGCTGGTGGTGCTGACCTTGCCCGCCGCCAGCTAAGTTCTGCCGACCCTCGGGGCGAGCCCCCATCCCTCCTAGGGGCGGCCCTGATGGCATGATCCCTGAGACTCGGCGACTATCCGCCTATGTCCACAGGAGGAATCACCATGAGCAGACGGATGGCCACTCTGGCATTGGCCGCGCTTCTGACCGCGTGTGCCTCGACGCCCACCGTGAACTTCGACTCCGATCCCAACGCCAATTTCGCCTCGTTCCGGACTTATAGCTGGGCCTACCGGAAAGTGCCGAACGGCATGAACCCATTGCTGACGGAGCGGATCCGCGCCTCTATCGACACCGAACTGGCGAACCGAGGCTTTACCCAGGCGGACCCCGGCGATTTCGCCGTGGGCTTCACCATCGGCTCGCGAGACCGCGTGGAAGTGACAGACTTCGGTTCTTACGGGCCCTACTTCCGTCCCTGGGGCGGCTGGAGCGGTTGGGGCGGATCGCGCGTCGATGTGCGGAACGTGACCGACGGTACGCTCGTGATCGACATCTACGACACGCGCACCAAGGCGCCCGTCTGGCATGGCACGGCGACCCAGCAGGTTACGCAGAGTTCGGTGACGCAGGAAAAGATCGATACGGCGGTGCGCGCCGTGTTGGCCAAATTCCCGCCCCCACCTGCGAAGTAGAACGGCGGCGGGGCCCCTGCTCAAAAGGCCTCGGCAATACCCAGATAGACCGCTCTGGAATCCCGGCCGACCGCCAGATCCAGACGCAGGTTGATATTGGTCTTGCGCGAGGGCTGATAGCGCAGACCCACGCCACCGGCGGGAAGGAACTTGGTATCGTCCAGCCGGTCAAGACGCGGCGCGGTTCCGCCGATGCCGCCGAAAGCCACCGCGCCGAACCGGCCAAACAGTTGCCGCCGCCATTCGACCTGCATGGCCCAGCTCGCACGGTCGCGGTAGCGGCCCGTCTTGTAGCCCCTGAGGTCGTTCTTCTGCCCATAGAGGCACAAGTCGTAGAACGGCGCACCAGACGAAGCGCCGCAGAGGCCGCCGTGCAGCGCCCAGACCGTCTTGCTTCCGCTCGGCACGTACCAGCTGACGCCGGCCGTCAACTTGCGCGAAGTGAAGTCTCCTCCGAGCACTTTCAGGCTCAACAGCCATTCGGCATGGGCATAGACGCCGTGGCGTGGATTGAGTGAATTGTCCCGCGTGTCGTAAGTCACGACGGGGCCGATCTGGGCAAGGTCGGTATTCTCCTGACCCGGCGGGATCGCCAGATCCGGATAGGTCGGATCGAGGTCCTTCTGCGTGGCATCGACGCTGGCGTAGAACATCCGCACCCCGGCATAGAGCCCCGGCGCTACCCGAACCTGCCCCTGAAGCCGGACCACCGCGATCTTCTGGTGCAAGTTCGTGGAGATATTGCGGTCCCCCGCCTCGGGGCCGATGCCGTAGTAGTCCATGACCAGATCGCCTGCGCCCACGGCCGCACTCAAGCGGTAGCGATCGCCGTCAAGCGACATGCTGTGAAAGCCGCCCACCAGCCAGTTGCCATTGCTGGTCTTCATCGCCGCGCCACCGGTGATCCACGGCGACGGCGCGTTGTTCGGGTTGTAGAAGGCAACACCGGCCACGACCAGTCCCGTGCCGAGCGTGGGATTGGTGATCGGCAACGGTACGGCAAGGATGTCCTTTCCGCTCTTGCCGGGGGCTTCCTTACCGCTCACGGCTCTGGCGACCGCTTCGGCCTGTTCGTCCATATCGTCGATCTGGTCGCCCGGTCCGTCGGCCAGCGCGGGCGTGCTGACGCAGACCAGCATCGGCACGATGAGACAGCCCAAGCCCCGGCGCGGCGCGAGGGCTCCGCGAATGCGGGCCCACGCGCGTGGGCCCGGCGATGGCTGGTTGGCTGGCATCCCGCTTATCGGCCTAGGCCCTTCCCGCAGGCCATATAATCGGAAATTACCCTGAGCTTGCCGGGCATATCGCCGCAATGCGGCAAAAGGTCATGCCAGTACCTCGCAATCTCAGGTGAACTACCGATAGGTCGCCGCCCCAAGCGCCTTAAGCTTTGAAGTTCCGCAGCTTCATCCACGGCAGGGGGCGACGATTTCGGCATGGCACCATGGCAACACCGTTCGCTCGTACGAGTGCTCGCCCGGCTTGGCGCCGGTTCGCTTCTCGTCTTTCCCGCAAGCCTCGCGTGGGCGCAGGAGGCACCTGCCCCCGGTATGCAGCCGGTGACGGCCACGACCGCAGCACCTGCCGACACTGCGGCCGATACCACAGCCGACGGCGCTGCTCCTCAACCCAAGAAGGAATCGAAGTTCCACCGGATGTTCTTCGATGAGAAGGACGGAAAGTTCGACTTCTCGAACACGCTCGCCAAGGGCGGGTTTTTACCGATGCCGGTCATCATCACCGAACCGGCGGTGGACGGCGGCTTCGGCCTCATCGCTCAGTTCATCAAGCTGCCGAAGGACAGTAAGAGCGGTATAACGCGTACGATGGTCGGCGCGGTTAAGACCGGGAACGGCTCCTACGGCTATGGGTTCTTCCGCTCCGGATCGTGGTGGGACGGCAAAGTAAGCTACAAATTCGGTGTCGGCCGGGGCAAGATCAATCTCAACATCTACCCCGCCTTCCTGCCCGACGGCATCGAATATACCAACCGCTACGACTACGGCGCAGTCGGTTCGTTTCGCCTGCATCTGGCCGACCGGCGTTTCTCGTTCGGGCCGGTCTTCGACTTCCGCCAGCTCCATTCGAGCCTCGATTTCCAGCAGAATCCGGACGGGCCGAAGCTGCCCGACAGCTTCGCGCCCGATTTCGACCACAAGCTGAACACTGGCGCGCTGGGCTTCGGGGTGCATTTCGACAGTCGGGACAATGTGCTGTCGCCAACCGAGGGCTTGAATGTCTACGCAGAGGGAAAGTTCAATACGGGTGCCTTCGGCAGCGACCGCGACTTTCAGATATACGAGCTTCACGGCTACGGCTTTCACCGGCTCTCGCCGGCTTGGGACGTCGGCGCGAAGCTGGAGATTGATGCCGCGCGCAACAATTATCCGGTGTTCTTCGCGCCCGCCATCAACATTCGCGGGGTCGAGGCTTCGCGCTACCAAGGCGCCACCGCCTATAGCGGCGAACTGGAAGTGACGCGGCGGCTGAGCGACCGATGGTCGATCCTGGCCTTTGCCGGGCTTGGCTTTACCGATGACGGCGGCAAGCGGACCTTCGACAATTCAGGCGCGATCTTCGCCGGTGGCGGTGGTTTTCGCTATCGCCTTGCCCGGAAACTGGGCCTCGATGCGGGCATAGACGTGGCCTACGGACCGGGCGGCGCGGTGTTCTACCTGCAATTCGGCCACGCCTGGTCCTTCGGACTCGACTGACCCTGCAAAGGGTCAGTGTCCCTGCGGCACCGCTGCCGCGGCGGGCGCGCTTCCGAAGCTGCCCGGCGGCTGCGCCTTCATCATGTCCAGCAACTGGATCATCGGCTCCTGATCCTCGACAATGCCGCCTGATGTCGGACGGTCGATATCGATGACAAGCAGCAAGGCCCCGCCGAACAGCAAGAGCAGCATCGCGGCGCTGATCCGCCCCCGCCGTCCGGCCAGCACGTAGCCCAGCACCCCCCCGGCAGCGGTCTGATAGACCACCAGCAGGATGAATACTTCAAGCGGAACGTGCGCACGGCGCGCCTGCTGGCGCTTGGCATCGTCATCGATCATCTCGTTAATCGAGGAGATATAGGACGTGGAGAACGGCTTTCCGGCGATCGTCGGGAAGGCATCGACAGTATCCGACCAGAGCTGCGTGATCATCGCATTGCTGCGCCCCAACAGGTCCACCTGGCGCGGACCGATAGGTTCGCGGGCGAGCGCAATGCGGTTCTCCGTATAGTTGTGCAGCAAGGTACTGATCTTCGTGCGATGCGGCTCGTCGAGCAATTGGGTGCGCAAGTAGGCCGTGCCGATCGCATTGGACTCGTCCAGAACCATCGCGCGGCGGGTATCGAAGCGGTCGATCGCCAGGGCAAAAGTGAAACCGACCAGCAGCGCCAGCAGGCCCATCACGGCCGAAACGATATAGCCAAGCTCGGCATGATCGTCCTTGACCTGCTCATCCTCGTCTCCCGGGGCGCTACCGGCAGCCGCCGCTTTCCCGCGGCGCGTGACGCTGCGCAGCTTCCACCCGCTCCATGCCGCGACGATCATCGCGCCGTAGAGCACGATGCCGATGATCCAGATCGGGGTGACAAGCAACCAATGGCCTATTACCGACATAGCTGTGCTCCGTTGTCAGAAGTAACAGCTTGACACTCCCCCAATTCCCTCAATATCCGTAAAACCCTGGGAAATTCCAAGAAGGGATAGCGCCGTTCAAAAACATAAGAGGCGTGAGGGAAAACAGCATCGACACCATCGCAACTTCAGCAAGTCAGCTCAGCTCTTCTCCCTGTTTCTTTCAGATGCGGCCGGGGATTGCGCAGGCCGGGATGAGGGGTTTTCCCGATAGGCGACACAGTTCAATTGTCCGATGAAACATTTTCCGAACAGTTCAGGCCCGCACCGCGCGCCGCATCCACGAGGAGGCGATGAGTAGCCCAGTCAGGCGTATCGTAATAGCGGACGACCACGAGGCTATTCGTCTCGGTGTGCGATCCACATTGTCCGTAAATCCCGACTGGCGGATCGTCGGGGAGGCTTCCAATGGGAGGGATGCACTTGAACTGATCAGATCGACACAGCCTGACATCGCCATTCTCGACTTTTCACTGCCGATGATGAACGGCCTCGAAATAACAAGAGCGGTGAAGCGGGAACTTCCACGTGTCGAAATACTCATCTTCACCATGCATGATCGCGAAGATATTCTGGCGGAACTACTGACGGCCGGTGTGCGCGGCTATCTGCTCAAGTCGGATGCGACCAAGCACCTGATCTCGGCAGTCGAAGCGCTGGCAGTGCGACGCCCTTACTTCTCCGGGAATGTCTCGCAGACACTGCTCGACCGCTTCGTAGAGGCGTCCACGCGCAGTTCCAGTAGCTCGCAACTGACCACGCGCGAGCGGGAGATCGTCCAGTTGATCGCCGAAGGGCGGTTGAACAAGGAGATTGCAGGAATTCTGGGGCTCAGCATCAAGACGGTCGAGACGCACCGCGCCTCGGCCATGCATAAGCTGGATATCAAGACTACCGCCGGGCTGGTGCGCTATGCCGTGCGCAACAACATTATCGAGCCCTGATCGCGGGGCCCTGATCAGCGCACTCTACGTGGCCCTTAGCCACTGCCCGCGATCGCGGGCATGACGTTCATAACGCGCAAGACATCGGCCTGACGCGGCACGGTTTGCGCGCGAAGCGGGAACGCATCCCGGTCTTCGAACAGGGCAGCGTCCATCGCGCAATCGTTGCCAAGCCGTCGCGGCGCGATCGCGGTGACCACGGTCCCGTCGTGGTTCGAACGGACCGTGAAGCGGCCGCACAGGCCCGCCATGCGGGCATGCATCCCGTTCAGGCCGACTCCGCAGTCACGCGGATCCACCGGCGGCTTCGTCCCATGACCATCCGAGGGTCCATAGTCCCGCACACACAGGACGATCCAGTTGCGCCGGGATGTAAGGCGCACTTGCGCACTGCAGGCGCCGCTATGCTTGAAGACGTTCATTAACGCTGCCTGTGCCACGCGGAACAGCGACAGCTCCGTTTCATGGCAGGCGCCAGGTTTATAACCACATGTGTCGAATTCCACGTCGATCCCGGTGCGTGCGGCCATGCCGGAGACGAGTGTATCCAGCGCGTCGGCAAGTCCCAATTTCTCCAGTTCGGGGGGATGTAGTAGGTAGCTGAAACAGCGGATCTGCCGCTGGAGTTCACCGATCGTGCTTTTCGCGCTGCGGTGTGCACGCTCGCGATACTCGGCCCTGCCGTCGTGCAGGGACTGCAATTCGAGTTCCAGGATGAAAAGGTTCTGCGCCAGCACGTCATGAAGATCGCGCGCCAGCCGCCGTCGTTCATCGTCGCGTGCCCTTAGCAAGGTTACACGGACGTCTTCCGGCGTGCAGGTTTCGGCAGCAAGCGCATCGACCGACATGTCGCCGGCCAGACGCTCGATGAGATAAGAGAGTTCGCTGAAAGCCATTTGGGCGCCTCGATGTTGTAAATCACATCACAATCGACAGCGCGACCCCTGATTTTTTTCCTATTGCAACTTTTACATCACCCACCCAACGATCAAAAATTAAGTCATTTTCCAGTCCCTTTGCAAATTTCCCGATGGATAGCCGCGGAGCCGAATTGCCTACACGGCGGTGTCATCGACCGGGCGCACGACACAGCGAAAGCCGACATGGCTGGTCGACGTGTCGATCGGCTGCGCATGGCGCGCGGCGGGCCGATAGCGGCGGCAATAATTGGGTGCGCAGAGGTGAGAGCCCCCCTTGAGCACCTTGCGCGGAATGGGAATCTCGGGCTGCGCCGGATCGAAACTGCGTTCACGTGCAGCGCCTTGCGGATTGCGCGGGGCGCAGCAAGGCTTGGTCGTCACGACCTCATGCACTGCCGCGAAGTAATCGCTCGTCCATTCCCAGACGTTGCCGATCATGTCGAAAATGCCGTAGCCGTTGGCCGGAAACGCATCCACCGGCGAGGTACGCAGATAGCCGTCCTCCAGCAGGTTCTCACTCGGGAAATTCCCCTGCCAGGTGTTGGCCATCGGCCGCCCATTGGGCATCAGTTCGTGGCCCCAAGCGAATTCGGCGCGTTCCAGGCCACCGCGCGCGGCCAGTTCCCATTCAGCCTCGGTGGCAAGCGATTTGCCCGCCCATTTCGCGTAAGCCAGAACGTCGTCATAGGAAACGTGGACCACCGGGTGGTTTTCCAGCCCCTCGATCGATGAGCCAGGCCCCAACGGATGGCGCCAGTCCGCCTCGAAGCGGTAGTCCCACCAATAACCGATGTTGTCGAGGGGTACCGGCCGGTCAGGTTGCGAAAACACAAGCGAGGCGGGCCGCAGCATTTCCGGAATAGCGCCCGGGTAGTCGGCCGAATTCGGCGCGATTTCCGCCGTCGTGACATATCCCGTCGCATAAACGAAAGCAGCGAAGTCCCGATTGGTGACCGGCGTCGCGTCGATCCAGAAACCGTCGACGTTCACAGGATGGGCGGGCGCTTCTTCGGGATAGTGCTCGTCGGAACCCATCCAGTAGGTTCCTCCGGGCACGAAGACCATTCCGTCAGTGGCCACTGCGGCAGGGGCCTGCATGGCCGTATCGGAAGCTTCCCGCACCGAAATCCTCCTGATGGTTTACCCAAGGCCCACGGTACACCCTAAGTACGCGGACCTAATTTCAGTAGTGTTACCATCAGTAATTGCCCTTTGTCATCGGTAATAACCCCTAGACCGCAATTGACGCGATTGCATTTTTCCCTTCGACGTACTCAGGGAACGGATCATCCGAATGCCGAGATATCAAATACCACGCTCACCAATGCGAAGAGCCCGACAATCATCAATCCAATCGCCACAACGAGCGTAACGGAGATCGGATAGGCGCTGTCTCCGTGCAGCAATCCGTCAGCGATCATCTCTTTCCGGCGGGCCCGCAATTCGTTGGCGAACTGGATGTGCCGCCAGATCCCGCCGACAAGAATAATCATCCCGAGAACGATCAGGGTGCCGCCAAAGTTTCCGGGCGCGCGGGAATTGGTGATGGTCCCGGCGTCTGCGAGTCGCTTGAAGGCCTGAAAGATCGTGAAACCGAAGCCGATCATGGACAAGGACGTACGGATTTCCGACATCAGCGTCCGATCCGCCGACATCCGTGTGCGCTGGATCGACATCCCGGTTCGCCGCGTCGACATCTCAGTGCGGTTTTCCGACAGGTCTGTGCGGTGCCGCGAAAGGTCGGTGCGGTATTCCGAGAGATCGGTGCGATGCTCGGAAAGCCCGGTGCGATGCCGCGACAGGCCAGTGCGGAAGTGCGAATAGATCGTCGACGCTTCTTCGGATTTCGCCGTACCGACATCCGGCATCGGCGGAACCGGCGTTTCCGTGAATCGATCCGGGCGGATGAGCGGCGTTTCCTTGGGTGATTGGGCCATGCGTGTGCGTTCCCTGATGTCGTTGGGGGTTGAGTTGGCACGAGACTAGGCACTTTTCCCCTCAGGGAACTGGCTCGACAATCAGGGTAATTCCCCAGCCCGTGGCGGGCTTGCCCTTAAAGCCGGCCTTCTGTCGCAATCGCGAAAATGCCGCCGATTCAATGCGCGGGGTTCCATCCCCCCAAGCCTAGGGAAAACACCAATGGCATGTCCGCACCGGTGCCGGACAATGGCGGATCGAAAATCGGCCAAAAACATGGCCGCCTCAGGGATCTCAGGAGGTGCAGATGACATCGCATACATGGACGTCACGACTTGCACTCCTTGCGCTTGCGGGAATCGGCCTTGCCCCTGTGGCGGTGCACGCGCAGGACGATAAGCCCGCGCCCGCCACCGTAAGCGACAATGCCGCCACACCGGCCTCCGATGCCCACGCGCTGGCCCAACAACTCGCCAACCCCGTCTCGAACCTCATTTCGGTGCCGTTCCAGACGAACTACGACTGCTGCTACGGCCCGCATGGCGGCGATCGCTTCACTCTCAACTTTCAACCGGTGATTCCCGTCAGTGTGGGCAGCAACTGGAACCTCATCATCCGGACCATCCTGCCGTTCATCAGCGAGGGTTCCACTGTCAGAGGCGAGGACGGCGCAACAGGCTTCGGCGATACTACGCAGAGCTTCTTCCTGTCCCCCAAGCAGGCCAGAAACGGCCTGGTCTGGGGCGTGGGCCCGGCAATCCTGTGGCCATCCGGGGCCGACGCCTTCAGCGCGCGCAAGTTCGGCGCCGGTCCGACCGCCGTCGTGCTCAAGCAGGGACATGGCCTGACCTTCGGCATTCTCGCCAACCACATCTGGTCGTTTGCCGGCCAGTCTTCCGGCACGGACGTCAGCCAGACTTTCCTCCAGCCGTTTGTCACGCACACCATGCCGGATTCCACCAGCTTCACGCTCAACACCGAGACCACGTACGACTGGAAGGCGAAGAACTGGGTAGTCCCGATCAATTTCTCGGTGGGTCATGTGGTCAAGTTCGGCAAGCAGCCTGTCAACCTCACGGTCGGCGCGCGCTACTATGCGGAACGCCCGGTGGGCGGCCCCGAGTGGGGCGCGCGCTTTGTCGTCACGTTCCTGTTTCCGAAATGAAATGAAGCCGGGCCATAGGCCCGGCTCCGGAAATCGCTGGCAGGCCTCTCAGCGTCAGAAAGAGGCCTGAAGCTGCACGGCGGGACCGTATAGCTTGTAGCGCACACGGCCGTTCCAGCTGTCCTTGTCGACCCCCAGCCGGTAGTCAACGTAGCGATAGGCCACGCCGATCGCGACATTCTTCAGGACATTGTAATTCGCGCCGGCCTGAAAATTTAGCAGACGGCCATCGTAATCGCCGATGTTGAGCGAAAGATAGTCCGCCCTTGCGTTCAGCTCGACGCGCGGGGCAACCTTGTAGGTGCCGAACAGACCAAGTGTCGGCAATGGCGCGAGAGCCTTGCGCCGCCGGACTTCGGATTGGGCGGTCTCATTCCCGACAGACCCCTCACCCGCAATGGAGATGACGAAATCGGTGGCGTGCAGACCAATCCCCGCCCCCAGTTCGAGATCCGGCTTCTTGACGATCGCATAGCCAATCGTCAGGCGATAGATCGTGCTGTCGAAACCACTGCTGACGTGCGCGGCTGTCGGGTAGGTTACGCCGTCGAACGTTATGTCGTTCGCCAGCGAGACTTCGCCATTGCGCTTGAGCTTGTAGTAATCGGCGCCGACGATGAACCTGCCGAACCGGGCGCCGCCGGTGATGGAGGGCAGCACATCGTTCTTGTCCAGCTTGAGATCCTTTTCCAGACTGATGTCGGTGCTGGGAAGGACCTGGGCCGGCGTGGAAACGCGGACATTGGTGGCGACCCGCGGAAAATAGGCCATCCCGCTGATCCAGTAATTGTTATCGAGCGTCTGCGCATGCGCGGGCAACTGGCACGCGCATGTCGCCACGACCGCACCGAGCATTCCTGCCGCCCGCCGGCGACGGGCCACAGCAAACCGCGCCTGACTTGTCGCCACGCCGACTGGACGCAAGCGGTTGGAAATCACTTCGACTATTTCGTTTCCCATGGTCGGCTCCTGACAGGATGGGGCAACTGGAAATGGACGCTTGATCACGGTGGCAATTTATCAGGCAAAGCCAAGAATTTGAAGCTATCTCAAGAGTTCTTGATTGATACGAGAATATGTTCCGCCCGGCACCGCGCGTATCGGGGCTTACCCTAGGACTACCTAGGGTAAGCCCCTAAGCCCGGCGCCCGCATTCGCTACGGAAAACACGTGCAATCCCGGCATGTCATCCGCGATACCCCGTAATCGTCACGGCTGCGAGCCGGGGAACGCCCGGCGGGGTTCCCAAGGGTTTATCCCGATAAAGCACCACTATTCGAGTGTGTAGATTCGCAGCCGAAGATAGGCCTGCGGAGAACAAACATGAGGGCACTATACAGGGCATCGGCCGCGTTGGCGGTCCTGTCGCTCGGACTGCCCGGAGCGGCGCACGCGACCGAGGGCGGAACTTCGCTCTACCTCCTGGGTTCCGGCGGTCCGGGAACCGCCGTGATGCCCCCGGTCGAGGGCGTTTTCTACGACAAGACGATCTACGTCTACGACGGCAGCATCAGCGCGAAGCGGGAGTTTCCGATCAACGGCAACGTCGTGGCCGGCCTTGACGCCACGATCGTCGCCGATTTCGAGACGATCCTGCTGGTGCCCTCAACGAATTTCCTTGGCGGCACGATTGCCATCGGCGGCATCATGCCGTTCGGCGCGCCGATGATGAATGCGGACGCGGTGCTGACGGGCCCGAACGGCGGCGTCTTTTCGGCGAACCGGCGCGATACCGCGCTCACTACCGGCGATCCGGTCGGCACGGTAATGCTCGGCTGGCATGGCAAGAAGATGCATTTCCAGCTCGCTACGCTGGTCAACTTTCCAGTCGGCAATTACCGCGAGGGCCAACTCGCCAACCTGTCGTTTCACCGTTGGGCGGTTGACCAGTCTCTCGCTGTCAGCTGGCACGATGCGGATTCCGGCTGGGACGTTTCCGCCAAGGGTGGATACACTTTCAACGGCAGGAACGACGTGACCGACTATAGCAGCGGCGACGAGATCCATCTGGAAGGCGCCGTGGAAAAGGCGCTGTCGAAGAAGTTCTCGCTGGGCGCGCAGGCCTATTACCAGAAGCAGGTGACCGGCGATAACGGCATCCTCGGCCCTTTCAAGGGCGAGGCGGTGGCGGTGGGCGGCACGGCGGCGCTCAACGTCGTCATGGCGCGCACGCCCGCGACCTTCCGCGCGCGCATCATGCACGAACTCGACACCACCAACCGCCTCAAGGGCGACTCGTTCTGGCTGGACTTCACGATCCCGCTGAAAATGAACATCCCCAAGCAATAAAGGCCCGGAGGACGCCGCAGATGGAAGACACACTTCGCCTCTTTGCCTCATCCTCCGCGCTCATTCTGGAGACGGTGGTCGCGCTCATCGTGGTCTACGGCGCGGCCGAGGCGCTGGTCCGCATGGCCGTACGCCTCACCCGCCGCCCCAACGCATGGACGCGCCGCCAGGTCTGGATGCAGTTCGCGCAGTGGATCGTGCTGGCGCTGGAATTCGCGCTGGGCGCCGACATCATCAGGACGGCCATCGCGCCGACCTGGGACGATGTTGGCAAGCTGGCGGCGATCGCCGCGATCCGCACAGGCCTCAGCTTTTTCCTTGAGCGCGACATCGACGAATTCGCGCCCGAAAAGGAAGCCATGGCCGCGGCGGCGAGAGCGGAAGAAATCCGCTCCTGACAAGGAAACAACAGGCCCCGGCCAAAGGGTTCTAACCCTGCCGCCTCAGCAAAAACCCCGATGGGGTTTCCCGATGGAACGCAGATAGTGCGAGAGTTCACGCGGCGTCTGTCACGCTTCGCTCCTTTTGTCCGGCCCGCGATATTGAAATCGAAACCGAAACACCGATCAAGGAAAGGAAGAGGTCATGGCCAGTCCCGGCTCACTGCGTTCCGGCTCTTTACGTTCAGGTCCACTGCGGCGCGGCCTTCTGGTCATCGCGATACTTGGCACCGCGGCAGGTGCGAGTTTCCCCGCGCAGGCCCAAAGCGCCGCGTCATCGGCGGCGAGCGCAGATGCCAGCGCCCCCATTGATCCGGCCGCCATGGCGGCTGTCGACAAGATGAGCGCCGCGCTTCAGGCGCTGTCCTCGTTCCACGTCCGGTCCGACGTCACCACCGAAGTGGTGCTGGTGACCGGGCAGAAGATCCAGTTCGGCGGAACGGTCGACACGTTCGTGCGCCGGCCCAATGCGTTCAGGATCATCGTCGCCGCCGACACCCGTTCGCGCGAGATGTATTATGACGGCAAGACCTTCACGATCTTCGCGCCGAAGCTGGGTTATTATGCCGACTTCGCCGCACCTTCGACGATCGGCCTGACCGTCGACAAGGCGCAGACCCAATTCGATATCGAGATCCCGCTGGCGGACCTGTTCACCTGGAGCACCGACCAGAAGATCCGCTCCCGCATTCAGGAGGCGATGATCGTCCGGCCCGAGCAGGTCGGCGGCAAGCAGTGCATGCACTATGCGTTCCGGCAGGAACACGTCGACTGGCAACTGTGGATCGATCAGGGATCGCAAGGTCTGCCCTGCAAGATCGTGATCACCAACAAGGACGATCCGACGATGCCGCAGTACACGGCCCTGCTGACCTGGGACCTGACTCCGCTTTCGCCGAGTGAGAACTTTACCTTCGTGCCGCCGTCTGGTGCCAATCGCATCAACATTGCCGATGTCTCGAAGATGACGCCTGCCAAGGGAGAAGGACAATGAGCATGATGCTGAACGGCGGCGTGGCACTGGCTGCATCGCTTGCGCTGGCCTTCGAGGGAGCGCCGCTCGCCGCGCCCGCTTCCCATGGCGTCAGAACTTCGCTTGACGGCGCGGGCGCCCTGCCTGTTGCCGAGCTTGCTCCCAAGCGTGGAGGCGGCGGCGGACATGCCGGAGGCGGGAGACCTGCCGGCGGCGGCGGCCATGCCGGCGGCGGCGCACATCCGAACATGGGCGGCGGCGGCCGTCCCGCCGCGCGCGGCGGGGCTTCAAGCAACATCAACCACAACGCCAACCGGAACGTGAATCGCAACGTCAACCGGAATGTCAATCGCGACGTCAACGTCAACGTCCACAATGACTATCACGGTCATGGCGACTGGGACGATTGGGACGATCACTGGCACCCGGCCGCGACGATCGCGACGGCCGCCGTCACCGCCGCCGTCGTGGGCAGCATCGTACGGTCGGTTCCGCCCAGCTGCTCGACCGTCGTGGTCAACGGTATCAGCTACTCGCAATGCGGCAACACCTGGTATCAACCGCAATATGCGGGATCGTCGGTCCAGTACGTCGTCGTCAATCCGCCGCGCTGGGGGCCCTGACGCCGCTCCGCGCAGGGCTACGGGAGCAACGATATGAGCCTTCTCGTCGTCGTCAAGCTCGCCACGGTCCTGAGCGTGGTGCTCCTGCTCTTCGCGCTGGCCCTGCGCGCCAAAGTGAGTGACCTGATGTATCTGGTCATTCACTGGCGGCTGGGCCTCGGTGCTTTCGTGGCCATGTTCGTGCTGGTCCCGGCCGCGGCGTTCCTGATGATCTACCTTGTGGATTTGCCCCGGCCGGTGGTCATCGCCGTTGCGGCGATGGCGCTCTCTCCGCTGCCGCCGATCCTGCCCGGCAAGCAGATCAAGGCCGGCGGCGAGAGCTGTTATGTAACTGGCCTCCTGTTCGGGGCGACGATCGTTTCGCTGTTCGTCGCCCCGATCGGGATTGCCATCGCCTCGCGCATCTTTTCGCTCGACGTTTCGATATCGCCGCTCGCGCTGGTCAAGCCGCTGGCGATTTCGGTGCTGATCCCGCTCGTCCTCGGCCTGATGGCGCAGCCCCTGTTCGGCTGCGCGGTGCCGCGCGTCAGCGCAATCGTCAGCAAGGTGGGCACCATTTTGCTGTTGCTGGTGGTGGTCGCTTTCGTCATCATTCTCGCACCCGCGTTTTGGAGGCTGGTGGGTAACGGAACGCTGGTCGCTTTTGCGGTGATGGCCGTGGTCGGCCTTGCTGCGGGCTATTGGCTGGGCGGCCCCGATCGCGGCGACAAGGCCGCACTCTCTTTGGCCGCATCGACGCGCCATCCCGGCGTCGCGCTTGCCATCGTTACCCAGACCATACCCAATGTGCCGCTGGTTCCGGCAGCGGTGGTGCTGTCGCTGGTCGTCTCGACCCTGATCGGCATTCCGTTCCTGCACTATCTCAGCAGGAAGAGCGCCGGAAGTCTCGCCTAAAGAACTAGCAGAAAGCGGCGCCGGATGAACGCGCGCCGTTTCGAGAGTGCGGTTAACGCTCTTCGCTACCCCTTTCCCGCTTCGTCGCCCCCAAAAAAAAACGCCGAGATGGCGGGCTCTTGGGCTAACATTCGCACAAAGAAAAGGCGCTGCGAGCGTAATGGCTCGCAGCGCCTCCAACCCTGTGCCTTGGGCTTTATTCGGGCGGGTTCACGATCAGGTAAGTGACGCCGCTCGCTTGGTACTGCGGCTTGTACCAGACGTTGTCGCAGGAATAGTACGTCACGTCCGCCCGCGTCACTTGCGCGCAATTGGGCGGCAGCACAGCCACGACACTGCCCACGGGCATGGTGTTGATCACCACGGTCGTGTTGTTGTTCGCGGCGCTGCTGGCGACCACGGCCGCCGTCGTGCCGGCGATCATCCCCACGCCCACGGCATCCCAGTAAGGATCGTCATCCCAGCCCCAACCCCAGCCCCAACCGGGCGGCGGAGGAGGAGGAGGCGGTCCCGGGTGCGGTCCAGGGCCGGGGCCGGGGCCGGGGCCCGGATGTGGTCCAGGTCCAGGTCCGGGTCCTGGCCCAGGATGAGGGCCAGGACCGGGGCCCGGTCCGGGATGCGGTCCTGGATTTGGGCCCGGATTGGGTCCCGGATTGGGGCCAGGTCCGGGATGGGGTCCCGGCGACGGCGGCGGCCCCCGGGGAATGTCGGGGTTGTGAATGCCCCCACCCCCGCTTCCGGGTGCATGGAAATTGTCCGGCGCGCGGCCCGGAGAGATGCCGCCGCGCATGCCGCCTCCGGCATGGAAGCCGCCGCCGGCGCGCATGCCGCCCCCGCCGCCGAAACGGCGCTGGGCTTCAGCCGGAGTCAGGGCCGTCGCGACCAGCAGCAGCGCGCTGGTGGCGGCGATGAGCTGGCAGGACCTTTTCTTGCGCATGTCACTGCTCCCCTGTTGCGGCCGCAAGGCTTATGCTTTTCGCGCCATCGGGCGGCGTAAACTTGAAGCGGCTCGCATCGAAGCTGGGAGACGTATTCCACGTCAGGTCCGCGCTGTACGAACCGCGCGGGTTCGTATCGCGGTGCGTCACGACAATGCGCAGCGGCAGCGGCGCCTTGCCGCGCGCGATCCACAGCTCCCAGTCGAGGTCATCGCCGCGATAGGCGAACTGGTCGCAGTCCTGTCCGTTGACGTTGGCATAACCGATACGCACCGCCTTGCGGATCCCGTCCGTGGTGGGATTGTCCGCCCAGTAGAACAAGTCCGCCAGCGGCAGGCTGATGCCATAATCGAGATAGACCTTGTCGATCGTCTTGCGGATCGTCGGCGGCGCGGCGACGGTGCTGAAGAACTTCTGCCGCGGCACGTTCACCGTGAAAGTCTTGCCGTCATAGATATACTCGCGGATGGTCCGGTCCGATTTCATCTGGACGAAGAACCCGGTCGGCCGCTGCACGTAGTACGCCCCCTCGTAACCCAAATGCACCGACAGGTCGGTGTCCTGAAGCGTGGTTTCGACGGTGGCCTTGGTGTGCAGTTCGAACTTCTGGAGGGAGGCGAGATAGGCCCCCATCCCCTTGAGCGCGGACATCGCGACAGGATCGAGTACGAGCGTGTCGTTACCCGAAGATGGAGCCGCCGATGGGGTGTCTTGCGCGGCAGTGGCATTGTCCTGCGCGTTTGCCGGGACGGCCGACAGGGCCAGCGCCACTGTCAGGACGGCAATCAGCGCTGGGGCTCCGACAGCCGCACCAGAATGAGTTGATCGCATGCAAGGCCTCCGCTTTGAGCGGTACCCAGCCTCTCCCACGGCGCCATCCGTTGCCATCGGGGTTTATCCGGATGAACGGCCGGGCGGACCCCTTGCCCCAGCGGCAGGAACCCCTTGATGCGAATGGCATGAGGCCTTCCCTCAGTCCATTCTCCACGGCTGACGGGTCCCCGGCACGCCGAAGCGATGCGGTGTTTTATCCACATGCATCCGCCGGGGTGCTTCGTGGGTGTTACGAAAAGGAGAAAAGTGCAAGCCGCTGAATTACTTGCCATCGCAATGGTAAACTTCCGCTCACCAGCATAAACGGCGACCGCCGGTGGATCAAATTTGTCTATCAATCATCAATTTTAGCCGAAGTTATGTCTGGAATTATACCTGCATATTTGAGACAAACAGGCATGTTCCTTGGGGTATCCTCCCGAAATCCGCTCGGTGGCTCGGCTCCGGAATTCGCCGCATCTCGTTCAATTTATTACTGTCATGAGGGCAAGCAATGGCAACCGAGTGCGTAGCCTATCGCGATTCGAAGGGAGGGCTTCACGGAAGCCCCGAAAAAGCGACTCTCGAAGATCTCGCGGGTGTACTCGGCCGCGTCGGTGACGAAGGCGGCATGACGGCAGGCGTGGCGAAGCTGATTTTCGAGAAACGCTCGGAAATTGAGCGCGTCTTCCTCGAACATGACTCCATGGTGGTGCGCAAGACAATCGAGTGCGCAACGGAATTTGCCGCCGCAGCGGAATAGATACCCCCTCTTCTCTTCTTCCCCACCCCGCTCATCCTGAGCTTGTCGAAGGATCCGGACCTCCCACCACGCCCGCAGGGGCTTCGACAAGCTCAGCCTGAGCGGGTTCGGGGAGCATGGCTTGCGGCAACCCGCGCCTCGCGAAGAGGCTCCCCGGCGCCAGCACCGGCAGGCGGAAACCCCAATCGCGGCACGCACCCTCCGAAAAATCGCAATAGCATCCCGGCGATTGGCAGTCCAAAACACTTCCGACTCAATCAGTTGCGGCCGAAAAATCATGCAAAACATAATTGCGCCAAACTTGGCGCCGCTCGCCCGCGCAGGAAACCTGATCGAATTCGACCAACCGAGGCCAAGTGGAACTATAATTTAAGAGGTGATTTCTAGTTCCGAAACATGTCCTTCATGACTCATCCTGTCCTGAGACGTCTGAGTTTCACGCTCAAGGCAAGGCATTTTTGGCCGGTCATCCTGCTGCTCCTCGCCTGTTTCGGATCTGTTCTGTTCCTGATCGCGCTCACCACGCGCGCGCAGGACGGTCTGGAACAGCAACGCGAACAACAGGCCGTGGAAGGCGCCGTGCGCACTCTGACGGTGGGGGTCCAGCACGATTTGCAGGACTATGCGAAGTGGGACGATGCCGTCCGCCATATCAGTATGGGCCTGCAACCAGGTTGGGTTGACGACAACGTCGTTGCCTATCTCGGCCGAATTCAGGGCTATGAGGACATCTTCATCCTGAATGGCCGGGATGAGACCATCTACAGCTTCAGGCACCCTCACGCCCCCGCGCACGCCGCGCAGGAAACGCTCGGCCCGGCATTCACCCGCTCGATAGACGAAGTGCGAAAGATGCCTCGCGAAGGCAGCCCCATCGAGGCGGGCTTCAGCCGCCAGGGCAATCGCATCGTCACCTATTCCACTGCCGCCATCGTTCCCCTGACACCCAAAATCTCGATCCCGGCCGACCAACCGACGTTCATGCTGGTGATCGCCCATGCCATCGATGCTGCGACTCTGGCCCGGATCACACAGGAACTGCGCCTTTCGACCGTGAAGTTGAGCCTCGCGCCGCCAGAGCCGTCATCCGCATCGGTTGCCTTGAAGGGAACCGATGGCACGACACTCGGCTGGCTGGCGTGGGCGCCCCATCAACCGGGAACCCGGCTGCTGCGGGAAGTGGCGCCGGCCATCGTCGCGCTGGGGCTGCTCTCGGTGGCGGCGGCGATACTGATCTTCCAGAACAACAGCCGCACGATCGAAGCGCTTCGGCAAAGCGAATTGCGCGCTCGCCATCACGCGGGTCACGATTCGCTGACCGGGCTGCCCAACCGGCGGACCCTGCTATCCCAGATTTCCGCCCACCTCGCCGCAGGGGACGATCTCACGCTCCTGTTCATGGACCTCGACGGGTTCAAGGACGCCAATGACGTCTACGGCCACGCCGCCGGAGACCTCCTGCTGAAAGAAGCCGCCGCGCGGGTTCGCAGCATTGCCGAGGGCGAACTCGTGGCGCGGGCCGGAGGAGACGAATTCGCGGTCCTGCTGTCCCGCGACATGGCGCGGGACGCGGACTGCATCTGCGAGAATATCATCCGCTCGTTCGAGGCCCCGTTCGTCATCGGCGCCTATCGCGTCACGCTGGGCATCAGCATCGGTTGTGCCGATGCGGCCGATGTGGGGCCGGAAGGACAGGACGAACTGATGCGCCGCGCGGACGTGGCTATGTACGCGGCAAAGGGGGACGGCAAGAACTGCACCCGCAAATATGCCGTCAATCTGGACGAAGGCCACCTGCTGAGAATGAAGCTGGAGCGGGACCTTCAGGCCTCAATCGCCGGCAAGGAACTCTATGTCCATTACCAGCCCATCGTCGCGTCCGACAATGCAAGGATCGTGGCCGTGGAGGCGCTCGTGCGCTGGCGCCACCCCGAACACGGCGACGTTCCGCCGGATGTCTTCATTCCCATTGCCGAACTGAGCGGCCTGATCAACGCGGTCGGCCGTCAGGTGCTCTACCAGGCCTGTCTGGCCATGCGGGAGACCGCACTCGAACTGGCAGTTAACATTTCGCCGGTACAGTTCTGGGACCACAACCTGCTGGACGACGTGCGCCATGCGCTACAGGAAACCCAGTTTCCGCCTGAACGACTGGAGCTGGAAATCACGGAAAGCCTGCTGCTGCGCCGTCCCGACAAGGCCGCGCAAGTGATAAACCGGCTGCGGGAACTCGGCGTCCGGATCGCGCTGGACGATTTCGGCACCGGCTATGCGAGCATCGGCTACCTGCAAAGGCTTAAACTGGATCGGATCAAGATCGACAAGGCCTTCGTCGCGCCGCTCAGCCGCGATGCCCGCTCGCGCGAGATGATGCTCTCCATCGTCGCGCTGGCCAATGCCTTCGACGCAGAAGTCACGGCCGAAGGCGTGGAGACCGAGGAACAGGCGCGGATCGCGCGCGCGGCGGGCTGTACCCGCTTGCAAGGCTGGCACTTCGGGCGGCCGACCTCGGGCGAAGAACTTTGCGCCGCGCTGGGACCGGAGACGCAATCGCACCCCGCATGACCTGCGATCATTCGGTGAATTTTCCACCAAATGATCGCTTATCGACATCGAATTTCATGGCCGCGTCATAATACTCTTCACAATTCCGGAAGCCTGTTTCATTCAAGGCAATCTGTTCGTTCAGTCTCTCGATCACAGGAGCCAACGCGATGTCGCCCTTGCCACTTGCATCGGTAGCCCTTCTGGGCCTTCTGCTCACCGCTCCATCGGCGGCTCAGGCGTCTTCTTCGCCCGCCAACGCAGTGCACACGACCAAGGCCGCCGCCAAGAAAGTGACCGGAAGCGAAGTGCCGGAAGGCTTCAAGTTCGCGCCTGACGGAACCACGCTGATCCACGTCTCCAGTGGGCTTCGCTTCCCGGCACAAGTGGAAGGCTTCACCCGTCTCAAGGAACAGGCCTTCGATACGAGCGGAGACTATGTCGCGATCGGCTACGATCACTTGCTGAACGAGGGCAAGGACCACCTCATCGTGCGAATGGCCGTGGTGCATATCGACGATATGCCTGCCAAGGATCACTACACGATCATGCGGCAGCAGACGATGTCGCACTTCTCGGCGCCCCAGATCGTCTCCGAAGGCCCGGTCACCGTGCCGAACAACCCGAACCTCGATGCCTATCGCGGCATCTTCAGCGGTAACCGGAACAATGTTCCCTGGCGCTTCAGTCTGACCACCGCGAACTACGGCTACTGGAGCGGACGACTGACCGCCGCCTATCCCGAAAGTGACGCGGCCGAGGCCGAGAAGTATCTTGACGGTCTCCTTGTCGCGATCCGGGCACAGACACCGCTCATACAAAAGCACGGATGAGCCCGGTTGAAAATTCGCCACGGGCGAATTTTGCGGCACCGGCCCGCTCCCCCACCCGACCTCCCACAAGTATACCCTGATGGAAGATCGGATGGATGAGCGAGCCAGTGCCGCCGTTCAGATGGCAATCACCACTTTGCCGAAATGCTGCCCGGTCTTGAGATAGCCGAAAGCGTCGGGCAGTTTTTCCAGCGGAAAGCTCCGGTCGATCACCGGCCGTATTCCGTGCGCCTCGATCGCGCGCACCATGTCGAGTTGATCGCGCCGACTACCCACGGTGACGGCTTGCAGCCGCAGGCGCTTAGCCTGCACGATCGCGAACGGCATCGTGTCGATATCGAAGCCTGCCGCTGCCCCGATGATAGCAATGTGACCGCCCGTCCTCGCCGCCACCAACGATTGCGGAAGCGTGTGCGGCCCGCCGACCTCGATGACATGATCGGCGCCCAGCCCGCCAGTAAGCTCAAGCACTGCGGCACCCCAGTTGGGATCCTCGCGGTAATTGATGACATGATCCGCGCCCAGTTCCTGCAAGCGGTCCAGCTTTTCGCGGCTTGAAGAGGTCGCGATCACTGTGGCGCCGGCAGCCTTGGCGAATTGCAACGCAAACAACGACACGCCGCCGGTGCCCAGCACCAGCACGGTCTCACCGGGGCGGACCTGCCCATCGGTCACCACCGCGCGCCAGGCGGTGACACCGGCGCAAGTGAGCGTCGCGCTTTCGGCATGCGTGTAACCGGCGGGGGCACGCGTGAAGTGAGACACTGACCGGGTCGCGAATTCACAGGCATAACCGTCTGCCGGACCGCCGGGAGAATTGTTCAGCTCCGCCCGCTCGACATGACCGTCGCGCCAGTTGGGATGAAAAGTGCTGACGACCGCGTCCCCCACGGCAAAGCCGGAGACCGCCGAGCCGACCTCGACCACCTCACCCGCGCCGTCGGACAAGGGGATCAGCCCGTCCTTCGCGGGGAACACGCCCCGCACGACAAGATCGTCCCGAAAATTCAGCGACGCCGCGCGAAGGCGTACGAGGATCTCGTCGGGACCGGGCGAAACGACATCGACTTCGCCCGGTTCCAGGTGATCCAGCCCCGCCGGTTGGCGGATGTGCATCGCTCTTGCGCGCTTCATTCGATGTCCCCTCGGTTCGTTCGGTCAGGGGGTAGTTTGCGTTCGGGACGGGGTCCAGACGCGAACCTGCCACAACCGTGATGACACCGCCCTGCCGATCAATCGCGGGCTCAAATCCGGCAATTCCGCATTCGACAGGAAGTACAACCTGTACTCCACACATCGTCACCCTGAACTTGTTTCAGGGTCCATCTCTCCGCCCGCACCGCCGTCGCCTTGGCAGGCCGGGATATCGGCTGGTTCCCGAAACACCCACGTTGGCGGCCAGATGGATCCCGAAACAAGTTCAGGATGACGGGCATGACGGGCGCGTCGTACCGCGGAGCAAACTCCGCGGTACGCCTTGCATTCAGAATGTGTAGCGCGCGCCAATCTTGAAGGTGCGCGGTTCGATCACACGGCTCAATCGGCCATCGGTCGGTCCGTCGGCGTCGAATGCGGGAATATAGGATTCGTAGTAATAGGCGATGTCCTTGTCCCGGCTGTCGAAGATGTTGAGCACTTCGCCATAGATCTCGATCTTCTTGCCCTTCCACGCGGCGCGGGCGTTGACGACGGTGCTGCCCTGGTCGCGCACCGAGTTGTCCTCGACCAGCGGATAGGGCCCGAGATGGCGGACGCGGATGCTGGCTTCCCACGGGTCGAGCACGATCGAGGCCCCCGCCGAGGCGGCGTTCTCGAAGGCATTGGGAATGCGATCGCCATTGTCATAACGCGAGTGGTTCTCGGTATAGTTGCCGTCGAGCGCCAGCCACGGCAGCGGACGCCAGAAGGCGACCACCTCGTAGCCATGGCGCTTGCTGGCGCCGGTGGGCTCCACCGCGTTGGAATCGCCTACGAAGCGCAATTCGCTGGCCACATCGAGCCACCAATACGTGCCCGTCAGCGAGAACTTGCCGATCTGGAGGCGGCCGCCCAGTTCCTTGCCGGTGCCGCGCACCAGCACGGGCACCGGCGTATCCACATTGACCGCGCCGCGCACGTCGTTCGAATGGAAGCCCCGGCCCCAGTTAGCATAGACTTCGAACTGCGGCGTCACTTCATACGCGGCCGAGAACTTGGGCGAAACGATGGAATCGTGCCCGTTGCCCTCGCCGAGCGCGGCGGCCGCCGCATCGCGTGCGCGCACCGAATAGTGATAGTAATCGCCGCGCAGCCCGCCGGTCAGGCGCAGGCCGGGCAGCGGCTTCCACATCGCTTCGCCGTAGAGCGCACCGGAAAGCTCTTCGACATGATAGCGGCCGAGCGAATAGAGCAGCTCTCGATCCGCCGTGCGATTCACGCCGACGCTGCCAATGTGGTCGTAGCGATTTTCGGTTCCGACAGTGAATTGCAGGCTATCTGCAAGCTCCCACTGCTTGCGCGCGGTGAGGCCGGTGACCCAGCGCTTGTCGTACTGCTCGATCTGCGCGCTGGTGCCGTCCGGGTCACTGTAGGTGGGGTTCGAGTACATGTTCCAGTCGTAGTACTGGGCGTAGAGGTTTGCGCTCCAACTGGCCTGCGTCACGCCGACATTGCCGACGAAACGCGTGGTCCGCCCGCGCGCGGAAGGATCGGGCGAGCAAAACACATCGGGGCAGATGTCCGAGCCGATGATGCGCTCGGGGATCTGTTCGGTCGGCCGCCAGGTGGCGTGATAGGCGTGGAGCGAGGCTTCCAGCTTTCCCTCGCCAAGCGGCACCGCGTACTTCGCGAAAACCGCGTAATGGCGCAGATGCTCGGCCTCTTCCCAGGGCCCGTCATAGCGCTTGGCCTGCCCAACAAGGGTGAGATCGCCGCCGCCAAGGTCCTTGATCGTGCCGCCCGCTGCGAGACGCCCCGCATTGTAAGAACCGCCTTCCACCGAGACCCAAGGCCGGTCGAACCCATCGATAGTGGTCATGTAGGCCGCGCCCGCCAGCGCAAAATCGCCGCCATCCGCGCGATAGGGCCCTTTACGGAAATCCTCCCGGGCGACGATCTCGGGGATCAGGCCGTTGAGGTCGAGATAGCCCTGCCCGTGGCCGTGCGTGCGCAAGTTCATCTGCACGCCGTCGATATAGGTCGTGAAATCGGTCCCGTGATCGAGGTTGAAGCCCCGCAAAAAGTACTGGTTTGCCTTGCCGCTGCCCGAATGCTGGGCGGCGACCATGCCCGGCACGGCTTCCAGCAATTCGGCGACGCGAAGCAGGGGGCGGACCAGCAAGTCCGAGCCTGCCACGCTGCCCTCACTGGCAGCATGGGCCTCACCGATCTTCGCCTCGCCGCGGCCGAAGACCACGATTTCTTCGGCGGTTCCAGCGTCCGACGCGGAAGGCGCGTCCTCCGCAAGGGCAGGAGTGGAAGCAATCGCGCACAGGGCCACGCATGCGCAAAATGCAGTTATACGGAAAGTCATCAATATTTCCCCGGCGTCTTGCGACTACCGGCAGAGACCTGCCGCCTGCGACGGTCGGCGCGCGTGGACGGCCGGACGCCCGAGGCGACCGTTACGCGAACCGATGCGGTCTCCACCGCTCGTTCGTCGCTCAGACGGAAAAATCACCGGGCCCCGGCCATCCCCTGGGCCAAAGCGAGAGCGACCAGACGCCGGCAGGTCTCCTGGCTCACGGGTCACGGCACGATGCACGGCCTTCCCAGGCCCCGCATGACTTAGCGTCCGGCCCAGTGGCTGCGGCAGGCGTCCTTGCCCTGCCGCGATGTGCATCGCGCTCGCCGCTTACAGTTGCAGGGACAGCCTCGGATTCAGGGGCGAGCCCCCTCACCGCGTTCCCTATTAAGCCTCTTTCAAGGCACCGGCGCGATCTTGCCCTTCCGGTCCACAGGACGCGGAAAGACGGCGCCTGCTAACTTGCCCCGCAGGCGGACGCAAGGGCAGGAAGCGCGTTTCGGATTGTTCCGGCGATGTTTTCGGGCTGAGGAGATGTGTTCGGGGCGCTTACGGCTCGCACCGTCTGAGCGCTGCGGCGGCTTCGTCGAATGCCGTCCAGGTGCGCTTGGCAAGGCTCCCCCCGACGCTGCACCGCCGCACGCCCAGATCCGCGAAAGCGCGAATACTCGCATCGTAGTCGTGGATGACGACATTGACCGGCTTGGGCGCAACGGCCGACACCAGTTCGGCAACGGCGCCCAGATCGAGGATGAACGGCACGAACAGGCAATCCGCGCCGGCTTCGGCATAGGCGACCGCTCGGGCGATACTCTCCTTCGCAGTCATGCCCGGCACCCGGAAATTCTCGTTGCGGCCGATCAACATGACAGCCGGATCGATCGCATCGATTGCCGCCCGCGCGGCGGCAATGCGCTCTACCGCAAGGCCAAGGTCGTACATGCTATGGCCCGACCAATCCTCAATGGATAGGCCCGCAACGCCGGTATCCACCGCCAGCGCGACGTTCGCGGCCACCTCGTCCGGATAGTCGGCAAAACCGTTCTCGAAGTCGGCATTGACCGGCAGGTCGGTCGCGGCGACCAGCATGCCGAGATGGTCCAGCACTTCGTCACGGCTGAGCTGGCCATCGTCCCTGCCGGCAGCCCACGCGGCGCCCGCGCTGGTGGAGGCAATCGCCTTGAAACCCAGCTTGGCGAGACGCACCGCGCTCCCCCCGTCCCAGGCGTTGGGGATGATGAAGAACCCGCTCTCATGCAGCTTGCGGAACGCGGCTCGCTTCTCGGAAGTGGTCGGCATCGTGGTTCTCCTTGGTGCGGAGAATATCCACGATTGGCCTGTGGGCCAGCGCAAAGACATTCCGTTCCTCGCGGAGGATGAACCGCTCGCCCCTGTCCGGCAGGCTCACGCCGTGGTCGGCAGCGCGGTCCGGTATACGACGGGACGCAGCGCGAAGCTGGTCGTCACTTGCGCCACGCCCTTGATCCGGGTGAGCCGCGCGCGCAGGAAATCCTCGAACGCGCTCAGCGTCGGCACCAGAACGCGAAGCTGATAGTCCGCTTCCCCGGTCATCAGATAACATTCCATGACTTCCGGAAAGCTTGTCACCGCGTCTTCGAACAATGCCAGATGGTGATCGTCCTGCTGATCGAGCCGCACGCGGACGAAGGCGGTTACCGACAAGCCGACAGCCTCCGGATCGACCAGCGCAACATAGCCGGTAATCACGTTGTCGCTTTCGAGCTGCTTCAGGCGCCGCAGGCACGGCGAAGGGGACAGCCCGATCCGATCCGACAGGTCCTGATTGGTCACGCGGCCATTGATCTGCACTTCGTCGAGAATACGCCTGTCGAAGTGATCGAGCGACGAATTTGGCATATAATTCTCTCCGGCTATCTAGATTTGGCACTATCTGCCACCCGTGCAGCGCATCGCGCATGGTTTTGCAAGGACCTGCCTCAGCGATCCGGCCTATTCTCCTTCGCAATAAGTACGGGAGAGACGGAAATATGGCGGCTATCGTCGAACATGATCGGGCCGAAATCGTCAGCGCGATTGAGGAGCTGGAAAAGCGACTGCTGTGGCTTTCCGCCTGGACTATCCATAACGCCAACCACATTCGCGAGAAGCGCGATGGACTGAAAGTGGGCGGCCATCAGGCAAGCTGCGCCTCGATGACGGCGATCATGGCTGCGCTCTATTTCCATGCGCTTCGCCCGCAAGACAAGGTTGCGGTGAAGCCGCACGCCGGACCGCTGCTCCATGCGATTCACTATCTGCTGGGCAACCAGAGCCTCGACCGCTTGCAGCGCTTTCGCGGGCTGGGCGGCGTGCAGAGTTACCCCTCGCGGACGAAGGACGCGATCCCGGTGGATTTCTCGACCGGATCGGTGGGTCTTGGCGTGGCAGTCACGGCCTTTACCAGTCTGGTGCAGGACTATCTGATCGCCCACGGCCAGGTGCGCCAGGAAGACGCAGGCCGGATGATCGCGCTGATGGGCGATGCCGAGTTGGACGAGGGCAATATCTACGAGTGCCTGATCGAAGGCTACAAGCACGATCTGCGCAATTGCTGGTGGATCGTCGACTACAACCGCCAGTCGCTGGACGCCACGACGGCGGACCGCATGTTCCGCCGCTTCGACGACATTTTCGAGACTTGCGGCTGGCGCGTGGTCACGCTGAAGTACGGCAAGTTGCAGCGCGAGGCTTTCGCGCGGCCCGGTGGCAAGGCGATCGAGGAATGGATCGACGGCTGCCCCAATGCGGAATTCGCTGCGCTCACCTATCAGGGCGGAGCGGCTT
Source organism: Novosphingobium sp. BL-S-32 (assembly GCF_056857055.1). Taxonomy (NCBI): domain Bacteria; kingdom Pseudomonadati; phylum Pseudomonadota; class Alphaproteobacteria; order Sphingomonadales; family Sphingomonadaceae; genus Novosphingobium; species Novosphingobium sp. BL-S-32. The sequence continues at coordinate 1,474,937 of NZ_CM166477.1, forward strand.
GGCGCGCGCGGCTCATGGCCGATATCGGCGAGAAGGCCCATGTACGCCAACTGATCGAGAGCTTCGACGACGACAGTCTGGCCGCGCTGATGACCAACCTCGGCGGCCACTGCATCGACACTCTGACCAGCGCATTCGATGCCTGCGACGATGACCGGCCCACGCTGTTCATCGCCTATACCGTCAAGGGGCACGGGCTGCCGCTCGCCGGGCACAAGGACAACCATTCGGGGATGATGAACAAGCCCCAGATGGAGCAGTTCCGCGCCAGCATGGGCATTGCCGAAGGGCAGGAATGGGAGCCGTGGGGCGGTCTGGGCGATAATGTTGCAGCCCGGCTCAAGGCTTTCATCGAGACCACCGCGCTCGCAAGAAAGCCTGCCGAGCCGGTGGCGCCCTCCGTCGCGGTTCCGGCACTGATCACTCCCGATGGCACCGAGCAATCCACACAGGCCGCGTTCGGGCGCATCTTGCTCGACATCGCCAAGTCCGGTGAGGAACTGGGCGACCGCATCGTCACCACCGCGCCGGATGTGACGCAGACCACCAATCTGGGCGGCTTCGTCAACCAGCGCGGGCTGTTCCGCCGTCAGGAACTGGTGGACGTGTTCCAGAAAGCGAAAATCCCCTCCGCGCAGAAATGGCAGGGACATGCCGCCGGACAGCACATCGAACTGGGCATTGCCGAGAACAACTTCTTCATCATGCTCGCCTCGCTGGGGCTTGCCGCGCCGCATTTCGGCACGCGACTGTTGCCGGTGGGCACGGTCTACGATCCCTTCATCGCGCGCGGGCTCGATGCGCTGAATTACGGGTGTTATCAGGATTCGCGGTTCCTGCTGGTCGGCACCCCCTCCGGCCTCACGCTGGCGGCGGAAGGCGGCGCGCATCAGTCCATCAACACACCGCTGATCGGCATGGGGCAGCCGAACCTGACCTATTTCGATCCCGCCTTTGCGGACGAGCTTGCGCTCATCATGGGCTGGGCCTTCGCACATATGCAGGAGGCGGACGGCGGTTCGGTCTATCTGCGCCTTTCGACGCGCTCGATTCCGCAAGTGACGCGCGAGGACGCGGCATGGGAGGGCGATGCGCTCAAGGGCGGGTATTGGCTGCGGAAACCCGGGCCCGGCGCAGAGGCGGCGATCGTCTTTTCCGGCGTCGTCGCCCCGGAAGCACTGTCCGCGTGGGAGCAGCTTGCCGACGATCTGCCCGGCATCGGGCTGCTCAACGTCACATCGCCCGACCTGCTGCATCGCGGCTGGTCAGAGCGCCGGGCAGCGCGCTGGAATGGCGGTGAGGCGCAGCCCTGCCATGCGGAAACCCTGCTGTCGGCACTCGCGCCTGGCGCGGGTCTCGTGACCGTACTCGACGGATCGCCAGGGGCGCTCTCATGGCTGGGCGGGGTCAGGGGAATGCGGGTCAGTCCGCTCGGAACCGACCGCTTCGGTCAGACCGGCGACTTGATCGATCTCTACCGCGAATATCGCCTCGATGCCGATGCGATCATCGATGCTGTCGCGGAACTGTTCCTCGGGCGTTGACCGATTTATCCGGCTACGCCGCACATTCGCCGCGTAGCCGGATATTCAGCGCCGTCTTACAGGGCCTTGGCCATGTTGAGGTGGGCAACTACGATCGGAATCACGTGATCCGCGAAAGCCTTCAGCGAAGGCACGTCTCCGGTCGTGGAATAGGCCTTCAGAACATCAAGCGTCGCCTGGTGTCCATCCACCTGCGCCTTGGCGAAAGCCTCGTCGAAGTCCTTACCCGACTTGGTGGCGAGCGTGTCGAGCGTCTGCTGCTGCGCGGGGCTGAGCGTCGGATCGGGCGTGATCGCCGGAATCGCAGCGCTGGCAGCGGTCTTCAGCAAGGTGGTGGACTTGGTGTGGGCCGTAATCATCTGCTCGGCAAAATGCTTGACGTTAGCCGACTGGGCGTGCGTCGCGGCAAGCTTGGATGCGGCGATTTCGAAGGCGTCGCTGGCGGCAGCGGTGTTGGCGAAGGCCTGCCCCGGGCTCACGACCTCTGCAACGGTTTCTGTAGCGGTGGGCACCACGGCGGGCGGCATCGCGGTATCCGGGGCCGCGGGAGAGGTCGCCTCGGCGGGCTGGGGCGATTCTTTCTTGCACCCCGCCAAGGCGAGAACCGCAAGCGGGATTGCGAACAGAGCGGCATTTTTCATGAAAAAGCTCCCGTTTCGAAAGATGGCAATCGTGTTCCCCCAACTACTCAAGGCCTGACGCGTTCCCGTTGGACCGCTCCGCCCCCCCGGAGGCCCTTCCTCCATTCAACGCAATTGGCTGTCCTTGCTCCCGCGCCGATTGATGCCCCCATGGACCGGCACCTTGTCGCGCCAGGCCTGACAGACAACGCAAGTGCGGACACCGGGCATTGCCTGACGCCGCGCGTCCGGGATGGGATCGCCGCATTCCTCGCATTCCGCGAGGCCTTCGCCATGAGGCATTCGCGCCCTCGCGGCCGATATCGCGTCCTTCAGGCTGTCTTCTATCTGGTCCTGAACGGCGCCGTCCGGCGCCCAGCCATTGGCCATGACCGTTGCCTTTCCATCCTTCCGACTTGCGAGGACGTCATCGCCAAGGCCGACGACGTCCCATTACAAAAATGGGCGCCCCTCATGCGCGACGAGCAGATCGTGCATGTCCGAGGCGTGATCTTCCTCGTCGGCCAGAATGTGTTCCAGCATGATGCGCGTGGTGGGATCGTGATCGTCGAAATAGCGGATCAGTTCCTGATAGTGCTCGATCACCAGCCGCTCGGCCACGAGATTCTGCTTGATCATCTCAACCAGATTGCCGCCGTTTCCGTATTCCGTAGCGGCGCGCGAGGCCAGGCCTTCGGGGTTGAGGTTCGGTGCTCCGCCAAGCTGGTCGATGCGGTTCGCGGCCATCATCATGTGCTCGTGCTCGCTCGCGGCGTGCTCTTCGAATTCGGCGGCGACGCTCTTGGAGGTGATGCCGTCCGCCGTGATCGCGTGCATCTGGTATCGCAACACGCAGACGAGTTCGGTCGCCACCACGTTCTGCAACAGCTCGATCGTCTTTGCGACATCGCCGTGATAGCTGGGCATCACCGCGCCATCGTCCAGCGACTTGCGCGCCCGTGCGCGCAGAGTCTTGACGTCGGTCAGAAAGGCGCTGCGTTCCTCGACTTTGCCTGCCATGGTGGAGTTCCTGTCATGGATGTTTGCGCCTTCAATGACTATGGCCGCCCCCTTGTTCCACGCGAACGACTCTCAACAATGACCTGGGCGCTTCAAGACTGTCCTTGTCTTTGATTTCGCGGCGTATACTCGGATATTTAGTTTTGCGCCGACCGACAGCCGTTGGCTGCGACCTGCGGAAATCGCCATGGGCAATCAGAGTGAGCGGCATTTCCCACTCATTGCCCACCCCGAACCGGACTACAAAAAGGGCATGAAAACACTGGAAAACACGCTCGCCCTGCCCATTCGGCAATTGTCCAATCCCGTGCAGCTTGGTTTGGGAGCGGTCATCTCTTGCGCCGGTGTCGCCTTGACGCTGGGACATTTTGCCAGCGCGCTCTGACTATTCCCTCGCGGCCACACCTCTGAGCTACTGAAGTCCTGCGATTGCCAAGACCGGGCAACGGGTTATCATGCCCTTCATGTCGTTTGGAAATCGCACGGGCCGCCCGGGCCGATGAACGCTGGAGACGGGGCACGCGAACACGCGCCTTTGTCGAGGCAATCCATGGCGATCGCCGCCTTTTCGACGATCGTCGAATGGTACGATTTCACACTCTATCTCTATCTGGCCACCGTCCTGTCGCGGGTGTTCTTCGGTGGCAATGAAGCCGCGCTTTCGACCACACTGGGCGGTTTCGCGATTGCCTATCTGATGCGCCCCCTCGGCGCCGCAGTCTTCGGCCATGTCGGAGACCGATATGGACGACGGCGAATGATGCTGATGTCCATGGCACTGATGACGGCGGCCATGCTCGCCACTGCTGCCTTGCCCACTTATGCGAGCATCGGCCCGGCCTCTGGCTGGTTGCTGTTGTTCCTGCGCTGCATAATGGGATTTTCGGTGGGCGGCGAATATACCGGCGTGGTCGCCTACCTGATGGAAGGCGCGCATCGCGGGCGGCGCGGGCTTGTTACCTCCTCCGCCGCGGCGGCGAGCGAGTTGGGCGGGCTGCTGGCAGCGGGACTTTCCGCACTGGTGGTCAATGCACTGGCTCCGGCCGCACTCGATTCATGGGGCTGGCGCATACCTTTCCTGTTCGGCGCGGTTCTGGCCGGAGCCGTGCTGCTGGCGCGCGCCACGCTGGAAGAATCGCCCGAGTTCGAGCGGCAAGTCATCCACCGCACAGTTCCCGAGCAGCCGCTGCGTCAGGTCCTTTCCCGCCACCGCGCGGCAATCGCGCGCGGCTTCGCCATTTCCGCGCTGGGTTCGATCACCTACTATGTCGGCATCACCTATGTGCCCGTGTTCATCACGGGAACGGGCGTGATGGTAGAGAGCCAGGCGCTGTGGCTCTCTACGGCGGCGGCGGTCATGGTGATTTTCGTGACGCCTTTCGTGGGCGCCCTTTCCGACCGGATCGGACGGCGGCCGGTGCTGCTGGGAGTGGGCGTGCTTTCGGTTCTGGCGCCCGCCAGTTGCTTCGCGGCGATGGGCATGGGCTCATACGGCGCTGCCCTGATCGGCGCGCTGATATTGGCGGCGCTGGGCGGTGCGGTCAGCGCCGTAGGGGCAGTGGCTACGGCCGAACTGTTTCCCGGAGAAGGCCGGCTTTCGGGGCTTGCCCTTGGAGCAACTGCGGCAACGGCGATATTCGGCGGTCTTGCGCCATTCGTTGCCCACTGGCTGGTTGCGCTGACCGGGTGGCAAGCCGTTCCGGGCCTGATGATCGCCGCTGTCGCCCTCGGCGTTTTGCCGGTCTTTGCGATGATCCCCGAGACCCGGCCCACTCGTTCGGCCTGATGTCGACGCTTCCCCGCCTGTCGCGACGGGGAAGGGTGGAGAGGGTATTACAAAGGCTTAGAAGGCAACGCCCAGCGTTCCGAAGATCTGGCGCGGCGCCGACGAGTGGAACACCAGCAGCGTCCCGGCAGCGTCATCCGGTGCAAACACGCTGTTGTCGAAGTTCGACGCATAGCGCTTGTTGGTCAGGTTGGTGACGTTGAACGAAAGCTTCGCGCCCTTCACCACGCCGACCGAACCGAAGTCATACCCCACGCCGAGATCGAAGGTGGTGTAGCCGCCGAAGCTCTGGTCGTTGGTGTATGTGTAGTAACGGCGGCCGGTATACTTGCCCTGAAGCGAGGCCGAGAAGCCGTTCTGCCGCACGGTCAGCACGCTGGAGACCATCTCCTTCGGCGTATCCACCTGCTGCTTGCCGGCGGTTGCCTTGACGACGCAAGTGGTCGTGCACCAGTTGAGATCGTCATCATAAGTGGACTTGTTGTACGATGCCGAGTTGTACCAGGTCAGCCACGGCGCCGGCTTCCACAATACGCCCAGTTCCACGCCCCGGCTGGTGACACCGCCGGCATTGTGGAAGGAATTGCCGCAGCCCGGATTCTGCTGCTGGTTGGTCGGGCACGGGTTGTACTGCAGCAGACGATTGTCGAAATTGACCCAGTAGCCGCTCAGTGCGAGCTGAACCGGGCCGTTCACATAGCGATAGCCGCCTTCGAAGCTGCGCGATGTCTCGGGCTTCAGCGTCTTGCCCTGCGCGTCCCAGACGGGCTGCGTCACCGACTGCGGGCCGAGTTTGAAGCCGCCCTGGAACATCGCCATGTTCTCGGCATAGCTGGCATAGAGTTCGTGGTGGTCCGCAACCTGCCAGTGCACACCCGCCTCCGGAAGGAAGAAGTCCTTGGCGGTGAGCGAACCCGTCGCGAACTGGCTGGAGGCCGGCGGCGGCGTCTTGGCGATACCGTCCTGCGCCTCGGCATCGGACCGCGAATAGGTGCCCTTGAAGCCGAAATCGATCGTTACCGCGTCATCGAGCAGCTTGATCGTGTCCTGCACGTAGAACTGGCGCGTCTTCCACTTGGTTTCCTGCACCCACTGGGCCGTGTCAGGCTGGCCTTGCAGGAACTGGCCGAGATCGAACGGACCGGTGACATTCGCCCAGATATAGCGCGCAGCGCTGCTCTTGTTTTCCTCCAGCCAGAAGCCCGCCTGGAACTGGTTGAAGCCGACGTCCCAGGTGAGGCTGCCGAGCCCGCCGGTGCGGTTGATGGTGTAGCGCGTGTCGCGGATCTGGACCGGCACGTCGTCGTCAGTGGTCGCCGTGCCCTGCTTGGACCAGCCGACGATCCAGTTGTTGCCCGCACCCTTGTCGGTGTGGTGATAGACCTGCAGATGGGCGGTTAGGGACTTGGTGACGTCGAAGTCCCCGGCAACGTAGAACAGGTTGTCGTTACGCAGGATCTGGCCGTTGGTATAGGTAACGTCGGCGTTCTTTTGCGGCTTGGGTGCATTGACGCACTTGCCCGGTGCGGTCGGGCCGGTCACCGTGCAATAGGCGACGCCGAGGTAGGACTGCCAGTCCGGCGCATAACCGCCCCAATCCCAGCCGAGGCGGCCAAGCATGTCCTTCGACAGATAGGGATCATCGGCCTGATTCGTACGCGAAATGTCCGCGAAGGCGGTGATCTTTCCGCCGGTGAATTCGTACTGCGCCTTGCCGTTGAGCTGCTTGCCGGTGGACCGGTTCCACGCGCGCTGGTTCACGAACAGGTCCTGCTCGCTGTACTGTCCGGAAACATAGGCCGAGAAACCGCCGTGCTCGCCCGTATCGAAGCGCGCGAACGTGCGCAGGCTGTCCTGGCTGCCAAAGCTCTGGCTGGCCATCAGCCCCATTTCCTTGTGGGGGGCGCTGCTGAGGTAGATCAATGCGCCGCCAAGGTTGCTGGTCGACGCGATGCCAAGGCCGGCGATCCCGGTCGCGAGATTGGCCTCGCCGAGGTTCTCCGAAATCAGCGCGCGGCTGATCGAGAGGCCGTTGTAATTGTTGTAGGCGCCATCGCCCAGCGGCATGCCGTCGAGCGTGTAGCCGAGATGCGTGGTGCTGAAGCCGCGCACCTGAAGCGACAGCGACTGCTCGTTGAGACCCAGTGCGTCGATCGACTGCGCGCTGACGCCGGGAAGGAAGTTCAGCGCCTTCTGCACGCTGGTACCCGGGGGCAGGACATCGAGGTTCGCGGGCAGGAGCGTCGAAACCGAGCGGGTCTGGCCGCTGCCGATGACGACGATATCGCGGACTTCATTGCTGTCCGTCTCCGCCGGCGCGGCGTCTTCTGCCTTTGCCTGAGCGGAAACCGTAAAACTGGCGGCGGCCGCCAGGGCGAGAACCGATTTTTGTAACACGAATGCCCCCATGGAATTGGAAAGCGCCGCGTGACCCTGAGCCCGCGGCGCCTCGGGGGGCGCCTATTCCATGCGCGTGTGACGCTTTCGCTACAGATTGAAATATAAGCCAAAACTTTCGAGCAACGGAAAAGCGCAGGTCGCGTCATTCGATGATGAAGGGAGTGCCGCCTTCGTCCGGGTGTCATGCCGGTTGTCAATGCGCGGCATCAGGCTATGAGAGCCCGATGCCGCGACGCAAGGATATCTGGCAGTGCGGGCTGATTACCCGTCCTCTCGACGAGGTGCTTTCCCGGGGTTTCTCACCGGAAAGCGCGATATGGTTTCCGCCCGAGCCCGCCTTCACCTTTCTGGCCGACCCGTTCGGCTTCGACGATGGCGTGCACTTTCACGTCTTCGCCGAACAGTACGATTATCGCACCCGCCACGGCGCGATCGAGCGCCTGAGCTTCGACCGCGCATTCAGCCTCGTCGACCGGCGGCTGGTGCTGCGCGAGCCGTGGCATTTGTCCTACCCGCAAGTGTTCGAGGGCGAAGGCGCGGTCTGGATGCTGCCCGAGGCGCATCGCTCCGGGAAACTCACGCTCTATCGCGGCAATGCGGCGCTCGACGAATGGCGGGCCGAATGCGCGATCGAACTCGATTGCCTACCGGTCGACGCATCGATCCTTCGCCACGACGGGCGCTGGTGGCTGTTCTATTCCTCAGGCGAGAGCCGCGAGACCAAGCTCGGCTCGCTCCACGTGGCATGGGCGGAACGGCTAACCGGGCCATGGACCCCGCATCCCGGCAATCCGGTGCGCCGCAGCCGCGCTTCGGCTCGGCCGGGCGGCGTACCGGTGCTCGTGAATGGGACGATCGTGCTGCCCACGCAGGACTGCACGCGGACTTACGGCGGGGCGATCCGGCCGCTGTGGATCGACCGGCTGGACGAAACCGCCTTCGAAGCGCGCGAAGGCGATCCGCTGGCCTTTCCCGCGCAGTTCGAGGGCATGCACACGCTGAGCGGCTGGAGGGATGTCACGCTGTTCGACGTCAAGACCATCGACCGGTCGCTGGCCGGGATCGCGCTCGACCTCAGGCGGAGCCTTGGGCGATACGCTGATAGATAGCGTTGCCGGCGCGCGAAAAGCGCTCAGGCGAGAAGCGGTCCAGCATATCGGCGCGGGCGGAACGGCCCAGCGCCGATAGCCGCGACGGATCGCCCAGCGCGGCGCGCAGGCCTTCGGCAAGGCTTCCGGCGTCTCCGGGCGCGGCGAGCCAGCCGGTCTCGCCCGAGCGGATCGAATGGGCCAGTTCCCCGACGCGCGATGCCACGACCGGCAGCCCTGCCGTCAATGCCTCGTGTCCGGCGATGCAGAATCCTTCCGAACGCGAGGGCTGGAGATAGAGGTGGCAGTCGGCCAGAAAGCGTTTCGGCTCCTCGGTGTATCCGGCAAGGCGCAGGTTCTCGACACTCAACGTCCGGGCTTGCGCTTCAAGCCGCTCGCGCTCGGCGCCGTCGCCGGCAATCACGACCTCGCAAGGGACGGGCGGCACGAAACCGCCCTGCCGCAGCCGCGCCAGCGCCTCGATCAGCACGTCGTAGCCCTTGACCGGGTGCAGGCGGCCAAGGCTGCCGAGGCGCAGCACCTCACCCGGACGCCAGCCCTGCGCAACCGGCATGGCGGGATCGACGGCGTAGATCGGCCAGGTCTCCAGCCGCTGTTCCGATACGCCGAGGCGCTGCGTCGCGAACCTTGCGACCGAGCGGGAATCCGCCACCCACAACGAAGCCCGCGACTGAAGCAGGCGCAGCAGGCGCAAGTTCCACGGCTTCAGGAACGCGGCGTGCTGCCATGAAATCACCGGCAGGTTCATCAACGGTCCGGCAATCAGGCCCAGCAGCGTCGCGCGGCTGAGCGAGGTCCACAAGTGCGTGGCCCGCCAGGCGCGCACCTCGTGCATCATCCAGTGCAGGGCCCGGGCGTGGTCCTTTTCTCCGCCGTCGCGAACACGGGGATCGAGGCCCGCCGCCTCCATCGCCGGCAAGGCACGGCCGTCCCGGCGGGTAAGCGCAAAGACGCGCACTTCGGCGCCCGCCTCGGCCAGCACGCGCGCGACCGACGGCACCGGCAGCGCCGCCCCGCCGCCTTCCACCGAGTTGATGATATAGGCAATCCGCATCGCGCTCACCGTTGCAGGCTGCTGCGCCATACGAGGAAAACAAGCAGTCCGCTCGCAAGGATCGCCTGCCCGAGCGCCTGAATACCCGCGCCCATCAGGCCATACTGGTGGAGCAGCCACGGCATGGCCGAGAGGAAGACTAGGCTGGCGAACAGGTTCGCACTCATCGACCGGACGGGATGGCCCAGCGCGGAGATTGCCGAACTGCACGGCGGGCCGATCAGCGCGATGGCGCGGGCCAGCACGAGCACGATCATCACCCCGGCCGCCTCGGTAAATGCCTTGCCGGCCAGAAGATGCAGGATCTGCTGCGGGAACAGCGCCACGACCAGCACCACCGGGGCCGCCGCCAGCAGCCCGATCACCACGATCTTGCCGAGAATACGGCGCAGCGCCTTGCCGCCCCGCCCGCTCGCGACGACGTGGGACAGTTCTGCGTAAGCAGTATTGCCCAGGATCTGCGCGGGCTGCGCGATGATAACGGTGGCCCGTTGCGCCACCGAGAACAGGCCCGCCATGGCCGGACCAAGCACCCAACCCACGACCAGCGGCGCCACTCTGCCGGTCAACTCGCCCAGCGTGACATCGGCGTTGCTGGCGATCAGGAAGCGCCAGATTCCTTCATTTTCCTCTGCCGGGTCACCCTGTTCCGGATCCCACAAGGCGCTGCCCAACTCACGCGCGGCAACCCACAGGCCCATGGCCCAGAGCACCGCGAATTCGGCCAGCGCCGCCAGCAGCCATGCCACCAGAAACGAGCGCAGGCCCCAGCCGAAGGCGATCACGATCAGGGCCCCGCCCAACCGGACGACCGGCTGAACGAGATTGTGCAGCCCCAGCAGGTCGAAACGACCGCATAGCTGGAGATAGCCTGCCGGTGTCGAGCGCACTGATCCGAGAACCGCGAAAGCATAAAACGGCGCGAACGCCATCGCCTTGGGCGGCCAGTCGAGATGCGGCCCGACAAGCGGCACCAACAACATGGCCGAAACAATGGCCAGAGCACCGCCGATCAGCTCTACTTTCGCGCCGAAGCGCAGGAGCCGGACCAGACGATGCGGCTCGTTCTTCTGCTGGGCCTCCGCGCCATAGCGCACGACGGCCTGCCATGAGGGGAACTCGACGATGCCGCAGACGGTCGTGACATAAGCATGGACCAGCACCAGCACGCCATATTCGGTCGGGCCGAGGAAACGGGTGGCCAACAGCAGATAGCCAAGGCTGATGATCCCCGCCCCAGCCTTGCCGCCCAGCACGAGGCCCAGCGATGTGAAGATCCGGCCGACGATTCCGTGCGGCCGGGCTGCATGCCCTACCTCGTGCGCAACATCGTTCGGGACGATTTCGTCCTGTGACCGGGCCATTCGTCTGGCGAACATGATATCGCCCGCCTCAGGCCGAAGCGCGCTGAAGCGGCCTGAGCGTTCGCACGCAACCGTTCGCGAAATCGACGATGGCCCGCGCCGCGCGAACCGAAGAGGGAGTGGACTGCAAGTCGAAGCTCTCTGCGAACAGGTCTTCCTGCACGCGGCGGTAATGGCTTTCGTGCAGATCTTCCGCGCGCGCGATGGCACCGGGCAGTTCCTCGGGCCCGGAAATGACCTCTCCGGCGGTCCAGTGATGGAAATTGGGATCGTCGCGCCAGGCATGGCCGTGGCTGTTCAGGAAGATGCAGGGACGCGGCCGCAGCAGGAATTCATAGACCTGACTGCTGGCGTCGCCAAGGTAGATGTCCGCCGACATCGTGTAGGTCATGTCGGTAGAGGCGCGGCTGCCAAGATCGATCTTGATATTCTCGCCGCGCAGGAACTTCGGCGGGATCGTCCCGGCCTTCTCGACGGTCAGCTTATCGATGGTCACGACGAACTGCCGCTGGAACAGCATGACATGCGGCGCGAACAGGAGCCCGTTCCGCTCGTCTCCCAGAAAGTGTTCGAAAACGTCATGCCCGTCGCGATACCACGACGACAAGTGCGGCGAACAGTGCGGATTGTAGAGTACGACCTTTTCGGCCGTGGGAAGGAACCGCTTGGGCGCGGCATCGCGCTGGAGGTCGAACTTGGGATAGCCGACCATGCTGATCTGCGAGGGGTCGACTCCCGCTTCGGCAATCAGGCGGTCGCGGATCTTGGGGCCCGAGCAGAGCACGTGATCGAAGCTGGCGCTGGCCTTGTCGAAGCCGATCGCCCGGTCGCCCGCACCGTGGCGGGTATGGACGAAGGCAAGGTTGCGCAGGCCATAGCGATTCCTGAGGATCAGCGAGGTCTTCTCGGCCACCACCAGCACGTCGAGGCTGCGGAAGAAATCGAGATTGTCACGATAGATCAGGATCTTCGCCGCCGGGACAACCCGGCCGAGCAGCGAATCCATGCGCTTCGAAAACGCCGAGGGCGAAAGCTCGACATGTTCGATGCGCGTGCCGATGCGGTCCCCGCCCAGCCTGCGGACTTCGGCCGCGAGCGCGGCGTTGGTCGTCGCAACCACCAGTTCGCCCGAAAATCCGCCGTCCGCCATGGCCAGGGCAATGGGCAGACTGTGCGCGACCTGGTGAATCTGGTCGTGGTTGAAGAGGAATCCGATGCGCATGGTGCAGGGACGCCGCGCCCTCACCGATTCCGCACCCGGGTCCGAAATTTTTTTGAAATATGCCGCAACAAGAGACCGCTAGGCCGGGTCGGCCGCGGCGGCGAAGCGGGGTTCACGCCCTTGCGCGATAGCCTCACGCATCGTCGCGAGGTAGGCGGCGGCGGCGCGTTCGAGCGTAAAGTGCGCCGCATAGCCGCGCTCCACGGCGCAGGGCCTGGGCAGGGCCGCGCAACCGGCAATCGCCGCTGCCAGCCCCTGCGCATCCCCCACCGGCACGATCACGCCGCGCGTTCCGTGGCCGAGCAGCGATTTCATGCTGGAACAGCAATCGGTGGCGATCACCGGCAGGCCCGCCGCAATTGCCTCGATCACCACGGCGGGCACGCCTTCGTAGTTGGATGAGAGGATCAGGCAATCGGCATCGCGCAGGAAAGGATCGGGGCAGGCCACGTGACCGGCGAACGTGACATGGTTCTGCAAAGCCAGTTGCCGCACCTGCCGCTCCAGCGCGGCCCGGCCGCAGCCCTCACCGACGATGGTGAGCCGGTCACCGGGTCGAAAACCCTCGGCAAAGGCCATGAGCAGCAGCGGCAGGTTCTTCTGGGCCGCCAATCGCCCCACCGCGACGAAGCGATGGCCGTGACCCTGCTTGCGCTCCCGCTCGATGGCGAGCAGCCGTTCGAGACGGGCCCGGTCAAGCGCCGGATCGTGGATGGTAGAGACCCGGTGATCGCCGACGCCCATGCCCTCGACGATCTCCTCGAACATCGGCTCGGCAAGCCCAACGAAGCGTTCGAGCAGCAGGCCGTTGATCTTGAGCCAGCATCGATACCATCGGCGCCGAAACGCCGTCTTGTCCGCCCGAACAAGGTCGTTGCTGACTTTTACCACTACCGGCGGGCAGCGCCCGCGCAGCAAGAGTTTCATCACCACGCAGACGATCGTGTACGTATTGCCGGGGCAGAAGATCACGTCTGCGCGGTTGCGGAGGAGATGGTGGAACAGGCACCATATCATCCACAGCGTTTCGAGGCGCGCGGTCGGAAACCGGAGCGGAGATCGATTGGGACGGATCCGGTAATCCAGCGTCCGGGGTGCATTGGCCCGGTCCAGCCCCTCGTCCCGCCCCAGCACGACCACGATCTCGTGGCCCAGATCCTGCCAATGGCGCGCCAGTCCCAACGCGACCCGCTCGACGCCGCCGGGCTCGAAACTGTGAATGGGAAGGACGATCCTGAGAGGCTGGGTCATGCCGGCATGACTCCGGACGCCCGATGGACCCGCACATGCCGATCAAAACGTCGCGTCGACGCCCAGTCTCACGGAGCGCGGGCGCATCGGCGTCTGTTGCAACCCGTCGGCCACGGTGAAAGGATTGCCGAAAGCGAACGTATTGCCCCGCTGGTCGAGCGCATTGTCGATATCCAGCGAGAGCCCCCAGCGCCCGAACCCGAGCCGCGCGCCCATCGAAAGATCGTAGTAACGGCCCTGCCCCAATGCGAAGGGCGCCACGATGGCCAGCTTCGAATGCCCGACGTAGCGCAGGGCGGCGTCTGCGGTCAGGTTCGCCCAGCCGAAACCATGGGTATACTTGACCGCCGTCCGCCAGCCTTCGTCGGCAATGTTGGGCAGGTCGCGGTCATCGACATTATCGAACCCCGGCGCCGGATCGGACAAGTTGCTCGAATTGAGGAAGCCCGCAGCCTCGAAAGACAGCGCGTCGACCGGGTGCCATGCGAGTGACAGCGCGACATTGCGCACCCGTCCCGAACCGATATTGGCAATATAGGGCAGCCCGTCGACGCCGACGAGATCCGCCTGAATATCCCGCCAGCGCGCCACGGACGCGGCCAGACTGCCGGACAGACGCGCGCCCTTTTCCATGCCGAAGCGCAGGCCCACTTCCATCGTCTCGATACGGTCGGACACGAAGCGGTCGGCGCTGGGATCGGTGGCCGAACCGGTGACTTGCAGGCCGCCCGGCCGGTAGCCCTGCTGATAGCGCCCGTAGAGCAGCAGTCCCGCCCGGGCCTTCCACGCCAGCGCCGCCGAGGGCAGGAATCGCTTCTGGCGCCGCAGCGGCTCGTAATCGATATCATCGGGGTTACTGTTGTCGCTGCCCATGAACTCGCTGGTCTGGCGCACGTAGCTGTACCGGCCGCCCAGCGTAAGCTGGAAGGTACGGCCAAGCGGCACGCCGACCTCCCCGAACACGGCGGCGTCCAGAGTGACATTCGAGACGCTGGACAACGGTGCCGGCACATCGGGCGCGCCAAGGCTGCGGGCGGCGTGGTCGGTGTTGTGGAGCAGGCTGACACCCGCCAGCCATGTGCCGCGCGTGCCCCATTGCCCGCTCAGGCGCGTCTCGTGCGAGAACAGCCGGACGCCGATGTCCTCCTCGTACTTGCGGATCTCCTCGGGATCGACCGTCGCGTCGAACACGGTATCGATGCTCTGGCGGGCATAGCCCGTCGCCGAAACGAGCTGCATCCGCTCCCAGTCGCGCGAGACGGTGAGCCCGACGAGACGGTAGTCGTTGTCGAAAGGCTGGGCGATGTAGGACGAGCGGGTCAGATCTGGCTCGCCGCGCAGGGTATATTGGCCGTCGCGCGAATTGAGGTTCTGCCCCACCAGCGTGAGGTCTGCTGTCCACGCCGCATCCGGCTGCCAGCGCAGCGTTGCGCGAAGGCCGGTGCTGCTGTTGCGGTTGATGTCGCTGAGGCCGCGCCGGGCATCGTCGATATAACCGCCGTCCACGGTGCGGTAGACCACGGTCCGCAAGGCCAGCTTCCGCGCCACGATCGGCACGTTGGCGACCAGTGCACCATCGCCGCCCGGTTCGCCTTTCTGCGTGAAGCGCAGGCCGAAGGCCCCTTCGGCGCTCCACCCGTTCGGATCGGGCGGCGTCGGCACCAGCCGGATGATCCCGCCCAGCGTTCCGGCGCCGTAGAGCGTGCCTTGCGGCCCTTCGAGCACTTCCACCCGCGTAATATCGTGCAGCGCAAGGTCCGGGTCCGGGGCGCTGTAGATTAGCCGCAAGTCGCCGAGGTACTGGCTGATCGTTGCCTGACTGGTGCCGTTGAAGCTGCTGTCGGCAATGCCGCGAATGAAGATCTTGTTCCGCCCGGGACCCAGGTTGGTGGAGGAAAGCTCCGGAAGCTTGCCGAGAATGTAGCCAGTGCCCTGCCCTCCGGCCCGCGCGAGTTCCTCGCGCGTGGGTTCGACGACGGCAACGCTGGCAGGATAATCGGCAAGGCCGATACGCTGCTTGGTCGCCGTGACGACGATGTCCGGGCCCGAAGTTTCCAGCACCGGTCGGGGGTGCGGAGGAACGACCGGCACGCGATCCGGCGCGCGGGCGGCATGCGGCGCAGGTGGACGCCGGACCAGACGCACTGTCCGGGCATCGATGAACACCGCGTCATAGCCGCTGCCCGCAAGGAGCCGCCGCAGCGCGTCCGCTGCCTCGTAACGCCCCGAAAGACCGCGCGTGCGCAGGCTGTCGAGCTTCGGATCGCCCAGCACGATCGAAATCCCGCCCTGCTGCGCCAGCGTGATCAGGCCATCGGAAAGTCGTCCCGCTGGCACCGAGAAGGCGCGGATTTCCCCGGCCAGAGCCGGGGTGATGCAGACAGTATTGATGGCGACCGCAAAGAGCGCGGGAACAAACCAGTCATCGTGTAATCGACCACCCATCGGCTGTTTCGGTCACCTTCGCGCCAATCAGGAGTTCGACACGCCGGCGTAGCGATGCATTGTCGCCATCCAACTGTATCACACCTGTAAAACTGGCATGCGATAGTTCCGGACCCAGTTCGATGGCAATCCCCCGTGCCCGGGTAATGTCACCCACAACTTCGACAAGCGGCGCCTCGCGGTAGACCAGCTTGCCGCGTGTCCAGCTGCCGATATCGGCGGGCGCGCGGGTGCCTTCGACCAGCCGGTCCCCGCTGGCATCCAGCGTATCGCCCGCATTGAGGCGCAGCCGGGTTACCCCGTCCTCGAAGCGTACCGCGCCTTCCGCCACTTCGACCTGCAAGCCGCGCCCGCTCGACCGGACATTGAACACAGTGCCGACATCGACGATCCTCTGCGCGCCCACCGTCAATGCGAAGGGGCTGCCCGCGTCGTGCCGGATCGAGAACTGCGCCTCGCCAGACTTGAGTTCGGCCACGCGCGGATCGGACTTGCTGAGGACCAGCTCCGTACCGCCGTTGAGCGCGATCCGGCTGCCGTCGGACAGCGCCAACGTCCGCGATTCTCCGGGGGCGGTGCTGACGGTATATTCCTGCCCCATACGGCCCATCACGGCCCAACTGCCGACCGCGACAAGGGCAAAGGAGGCCGCCATGGCCGGCCACATCCAGCGCCGCCGACCTGCCGTTCCGCGTCCCGCCGCGACAGCCGCCACGGGAAGCTCCCCGGCTTCCGCCGGTTCCTGCCGGGCCAGCACGACGGCGGGTTCCAGCGCATGATCGGCATCGCAGATCGCCTCGTAAGCGTCGTTATGGCGCTCGTCAGCCTCCAGCCAGTGGGTGAATTCGTTCCACTCCTCCTCGCTCGCATCGGCGAGGCGCAAGTGCCAGGCAATCGCCTGCGACTGAATGTCGTGCTCAGCGGGACGAGCCATCGAACCCTCCTGTCATTCCGGTAGGCCCTGTCATCCCCGTAGATGGGGGCGTGTCCTCAAGCCGGTTTCGAATTTCGAGCACCGCGCGATAGGCGCGCTGCAAGTGCTTTTCCACCGCGCTCAGGCTGATGCCCTGTTCGATGGCGATATCCTTCTGCGAAGCGCCCTCTACCCGGAACTGGCGGAAAATATGGGCCGTGCGTTCCGGCAACTCGGCCAGTCTCGCCTCGACACGGGCAAGCTGGTCGCGCGCGACCAACGCGGTTTCTGGATCGGGCGCCGCATCGGCCTGTTCCTCGGCGGCATCCCCCCGCCCATGAGTCCCCGTGCTGGTCCGGGCATCGGGCCGCACTTCGATCCAGCCGGCGTCGCGGGCCTGACGGCGCGTTTCGGTCCGGCGGCGGGTATGCGCCATGTTGTTGACCATCTGGTAGAGATAGGCACGCGGCGAGCGGACCGGGCCGGTCACGCTGGTCTCAAGGCGGATGAACAGGTCTTGCAGCACGTCCTCGGCATCGGCCTCGCTGACACGGCGCGCCAGCAGAAACCGGCGCAGTTCCCCCCGCATCGCCAGACTGAGCTGCCGCAGACCGCCCTCGGCAGGCACTTCCTGCCCCAGCGACGTCATAGCCCGTCCTCCTTGCGCAATCGCACTCTCCTCGATCAGGTAAAGCAGATGTTCGGATGATCTTCCAGCGGCGGTCATGGCGCCCTCAAAAACGTGTCGTCAGCAGCAGGCTGACATCGCTGGCATGGCGCAGGCCGGTGCCGATGCCGCTGCCGCGGTTGCCGGAATGGCCGTCCAGCCCCAGCCAAGTGCGCGGCTCTCCCGCCGCGTCTCCATGGTCGAGCGCGAAGCGCCACGCCGCATGGAGGCCATTGGCGGCGACCGGTTCGCCATTGGTCAGGCGCAGCAGGTCACTCTCCATCGAGTGGCCGCCCCAGCCGCCCTGCTGGTAGACGCCGGCCGAAAGCGACCAGTCGCGCGCGTGCTCCCACGCCAGTTCGGCACCGACATAACTGGCGCGCGTTTTGGCCGGGAGCATCACCGCATCGGCGGCACGGCGACTGACCCTTCCGGCAATCGCGGTGAAGCGCACCAGATCCTCGCCGCCCAGCGCGTGCCAGGCATTCACCGACATGTGCTTGCCGCGAAAGCGGGCGCTGTCCCTATCGACCGCGCGCTCGACCGGATCGAGCGATTTGACCGCCAGAAAATCCATGCTCCATCCCGCATCGCCGGAATCGCGCTCGAAATGCACGGCCTTTGCCTGATCGGCTCCGGCCCGGTCCGACAGCGACCATTCGACCAGCTGCGGCAGGTAGTCGGCCCCCGCCGATCCTCGCAGCTTCTCGCCCTGCGCCTGAACATTCACGGGCGCTATCGCCAGCAAAGTGAAGGCCACACCTGTCACCATGGATCGGCTCATTTCGTCCAACTCCATTCCCCATCCCGAGTTCGGGACATCGGCAAGACTCCGGCCGAGCGGCAGACCCGCACACGAATTTCCGCAGTGCGGGTCAGGCCACGGGGCGGCGTCTAAGCGGCATCCTGTTTCGGAGTGTCTTCTCCTCATGATCCGACTTGGCCTGAACCGAATTGGCGTTTGCGCCGTTGCCATGGTGG
Source organism: Novosphingobium sp. BL-S-32 (assembly GCF_056857055.1). NCBI lineage: Bacteria > Pseudomonadati > Pseudomonadota > Alphaproteobacteria > Sphingomonadales > Sphingomonadaceae > Novosphingobium > Novosphingobium sp. BL-S-32. Next base: position 1,493,313 of record NZ_CM166477.1, read on the forward strand.
CAGCTCTGGCCGCCGCCAGTTTCGCCCGCCCCCTGCCCGCCGCCGTGCCGGATTTCGGCTTTGCGCCAATCTCGACCGCGCCCACGGGCAGCCTTACAGTGATGACCTACAACGTGGAGGGTCTGCCCTTCCCTGTCGCGTTCGGACGGGCTTCCGAGCTTGCCAAAATCGGCGGGCGACTGGCGGACCTGAGACGCCATGGCAGCCAGCCCCATGTCGTGGCATTGCAGGAAGCCTTCATTCCCGAAGCCAAGGCCATCGCGGCCGAGGCGGGCTACCGCTACGTGGCGACCGGCCCGCAGCAAGCCGAAGCATCGAACCTTCCGGCAGGATCGCAAACCGACCCTTCACTTACCGCGCTGATCCGGCAGACCTCCCGGAGCAAGGGCGAAGCGGACGGCAAATGGGTCGATAGCGGGCTCGTCATCATGTCCGACTATCCGATCGTGGCGACGCGCCGCATGGCCTATCCGAAGGACATCTGCGCCGGATATGACTGTCTGGCCGCCAAGGGCGTGCTGCTCGCCTGGATCCGGGTTCCCGGACAAGGCCAACCGATCGCCATTGCCGACACCCACCTCAATTCCCGCGCCGCGTCGGGCGTGCCGATTGCGCGGGCCAACGCCGCCTATCGGGCCCAGTTGGCGCAAGCGCGCGCGTTCATCGGCGCCAATGTGCCGTCCCAGACCAGTCTTGTCTTCGCGGGCGACTTCAATGTCGGCCACGACCCGATGCGCGTGGCCGCCGCCGATGCCGCCATGGGCTCGGCACTGGAGACCACCGAGGCTTCCAGACAGTTTGCCGGCGCTCCGAACGCCGATCTGGCCGCCGTGGTGAAGCGCGCGAAAGACAAGCAATATTTCCGCCCTGGCTTCGGCCAGGTGCTGCACTTCACCGGAGCACATGTGCCCTTCGGCAAGACGAACGGCGGCGACACGCTCTCCGACCACTTCGGTTACGTCGTGACATATTCGCTGCGATAGGCAGCGCCTCAACCCGGTGAGGACGAGGCGTCCGTCGCTTCCGGCGGCGCCGGGTCGGGATGCGTCACCAGCCGGGCCAGCTTGGGCAGAAGCCGCTGCTCGAAGCCGTCGATGATCTCGTAGATCACCGGCACCAGCACCAGCGAGAGCATCGTTGAGGTCAGAATGCCACCGATCACCGCGATGGCCATGGGCTGCCGGGATTCAGAACCCTCGCTGATCGCAAATGCTGTGGGCAGCATGCCCGCGATCATCGCCACCGAGGTCATGATGATCGGCCGGGTTCGCTGCGCACAGGCTTCCTTCAGTGCCTCGCGCACCGGCGCACCGGCCCGCTCCGCCTCGATGGCGAATTCCACCAGCAGGATCGAGTTCTTGGCGCAGAGGCCCATGAGCATGAGCAGGCCGATCAGCACCGGCATGTCGATCGCAAAGCCCAGCAGGCGCAGCGCGGCGAAAGCTCCGAGCAGGCTGAGCGGCAGCGCGCCCATGATGACCGCAGGCTTGAAGAAGCCCCGGAACAGCAGGACCAGCACGGTATAAGTCAGCCCGACCCCGGCAAACAGCGCCAGCACGAAGCCGACGAACATCTCCTCCATGATCTGGGTCGTGCCCTGCTGCGCCTCATGCACGCCGGCGGGCAGGTGCTGCATCGTCGGCAGGGTCCGCACGGACTGCATGGCCGATCCGATCGCCTCGCCCACGGCAAGGTCCGCCTCCACGCTGACGCGGCGCTCGCGGTTGTAGCGCACGATCTTGCCGGGACCGGCGTGGAAATGGATATCGGCGACGCTGGACAGCGGCGTCGTGTTGCCGTCACGCGTGGGCACACGCAGGCCGGAGATCGCCGAAAGGTCGTTCCGCGCGCTTTCGGGCAGGCGTACGCGGATCGGCAGGCGCTGCTCGCCTTCGGAGAACTTCGCGACCGAGGCGTCGATGTCGCCGATAGTGGCTATGCGAACGACATTGGCGAGCGTCACGGTATCGACGTTGAGCCGCGCGGCTTCTTCGGGACGCGGAGTAATCACCAGTTCGGGGCCCGGCGCCGAGGGGCTCGGGCGGGGATCAGCGATTGCCTTCAGGCGGCGCATCTCACGCAGAAGCTGCATCTGCGTGCGTTCGAGCGTCGGCCCGTCGGCACCGGCGATCACCACCGAAACGGCTGCCTGTCCGAAGTTGCCCTGATTGTAGAACCGCGCCTCGGGAATAGCGCGCAGTTTCGGGCCGATTCGGGCCTGGAACTGCTCTGAGGTCTCGTCTCGGTCGTGGCGCAGCAGCACCGTCAGCGTGCCGTCCTTGAGGTCCGTGCCGCCGCTGTTCAGCCCGCCGCCCGTCGAGCCGACTTGCGCGAAGACATCCTCGACATCGGACTCGTGCATCAGGATCCGCGTCGCCTGTTCGACCGCGCGGTTCATGTCGTCCCGCGTGGCGCCGGGCGCGCCTTCCACAGCGAGGTAGATGTAATTGCGGTTCTGCGTCGCCTGGAAACCGATCTGGAGTGTCGAGGCAATCACCAGTGCCAGCACCAGCAGCCCCATGCCGATGGCGGTGCAGATCCGGGGCCGGGCCAGCGCCCAGTCGAGCGCCCGCGCGTGCCATGGATGAAGCCGCGCCCCGGCGACAGTCGAGGTGCGCAAGTGGTGGGGCTTGAGGAAATAGGCGGCCATCAGCGGCGTCAGCAGCCGCGCCACCACCAGCGAGAACGTGACCGCCGCCGCCACGGTAAGACCGAATTCGCGAAAGAACTGCCCCGCCTGTCCGGGCATTAGCGAGACCGGCGCGAAGACCGCGATGATCGTCGCCGTAGTGGCAATCACCGCAAGCCCGATGGAATCGGCACCGATCAGCGCGGCCTGATAGGGGCTTTCGCCCTTCTCGATGCGTTTCTCGATGTTCTCGATCTCGACGATGGCGTCGTCGACCAGAATGCCGATCACCAGTGTCAGCGCCAGCAGGGTGATGCCGTTCAGGCTGAACCCCATCGCCGCCATGTAGATGAACGTCGGGATCAGCGAGAGCGGCATAGCTACCGCCGCAATCGCCGTCGCCCGCCAGTCGCGCAGGAACAGGAACACGACGACGATCGCGAGGATCACGCCCTCGATCAGCACGTCCACCGTGGCCATGAAGCTGCGGCGGGTGAGATCCGCCGTCGAGACGATCTTGTCGAACGTCACGCCGGGATGCTTCGCGGAGAGGCCGGCGATGGCCTTCGCCACGCCGTCCGATACGGTCACGTCGCTCGCATCGCTGGTCTTGGACACCTGGATCGCCACCACTGGCCGTCCGGAGAGACGCGCGAAGCCGCGAACTTCGCCCTGCCCGTCACCCACTTCGGCAATGTCGGAGAGACGCACGTAGCGTCCCTGCACCGGGATCGTCAGCTCGCGGATGCGGGCCACGTCGGCGGCCGAGCCGATCACGCGCACCGTCTGCTCGACCGCGCCGATATTGGCCCGGCCGCCCGGCGCGTCGGTGTGGAAGGCGGCCAGCGCGGAATTGACCTGCGCGCTTGTCACGCCCAGCCCGGCCATGCGCTCGGGATCGAGGATCACCGTGATTTCGCGCTCGGCACCGCCTATGCGCGAGACTTGCCCGACGCCACGCTCGGCCTGAAGCGTGCGCGTCACTTCGTTGTCGATGAACCACGCCAGCTGCGTGTCGCTCATTTCCGGCGCAGTAACCGCGTATGTGACGATCGGCGCGCTGTCGAGGTCGATGCGCTGCACGGTCGGGGGATCGATACCCTGCGGCAGTTCCACGCGGGTCCGCTCCACTACCGTGCGGACATCGTCAGTGGCCTTCTGGATATCGCTGCCCAGCTCGAATTCGAGCGAGGTCGTCGATGCGCCCAGCGTCACTGTCGAACTGATGTTCTTGATCCCCGGCACGCCGGTCAGCGCGTTCTCGATCGGGCGGGTGATCTGGTTTTCCATCTCGGTCGGTGCCGCCCCGCTCTGGGTGACGGTGACCGTGACGATGGGCAGGTTGACGTTGGGGAACTGCTTCACCGGCATCCGCATGTAGGCGACCACGCCCGACACGGTAAGCAGTATGAACAGTAGCGCGACGGGGATCGGATTACGGATCGCCCAAGCGGAAATACGCAAGTTCACTTGGCGGCTCCCGCGATACGAACCTTATCGCCGTCCAGCGTGAAGGCCGCGCCCCGGACCGCGACGCGGCTTCCCGCAGGCGGTCCGTCACGCAGCTCCACCAGGCCATCGGCATGACGCCCGGTGCGGACCTTGAGGCGATGGACGTGGTCGTCGCGGTCGATAATCATGACGTTGGCGCCATCGGCATCGTAGCGCACCGCTGCCTCGGGCAGCGCCAGCACTTCCGCCTCGCGCGAGAACGTGGCCCGGGCAAAGCCGCCCTGACGCAGTTCACGGTCCACCGGCAATGCGATGCGGGCGATGACGACTCCGGTATTGCTGTCCACGCGTTCGCCGATCAGGCGCACATGGCCGTTGAGCGTGCGCCCCGATGCCAGTGTGACCTGTACCGGATCGCCAATCTTGATGCCGGCAGCGTCCACTTCAGGCAGTTCGGCGTAAAGCTCCAGCAGGCTGTCGCGTGCCATCGTGAACATCGCCGTGCCTGTGCTCGACGTTTCGCCGGGACGCGCCGTGCGTTCGAGCACAAGCCCATCGGCTGGTGCCCGGATCGAGAGGTGATTCTGCCGCACCAGCAGGTCGTTGAGCTGGGCCTTGGTGGCCGCCTCGGCCGCGGCGGCATTGCGCTGCGCAAACTTGCGGGTGGCGATCGCCTCGGCGGAGAGGACGCCCTGCCCTTCCAGGCCGTCTACCCGGCCCGCCTGTTCGCGCGCCTGCTCATAGGCGACCTGCTGCTGCGCAAGGCTCGCGCGGAGCTGCCCGATCTGCGAGACCAGCAGACTGTCGTCGAGTTGTGCCAGCACTTGCCCAGCGCGGACGACGGCCCCTTCCTCGACGAAGACGCTGGCGATCCTGAAGCCAGAGAGATCGGCGGACACCGCCATCTCCTCACGCGGGACGAAGCGGCCGGAAGCGGTCAGGCCGCCGCTCATCGCCCGCTGCGTGACCGTGGCCACTGTCACTGCCTGCGGCGGCATGACTTCCTTGCGAGCGGCATCGTGCCCTTTGCAACCGGCCAGAAAAGTCAACGCGGCAAGCACGGAAACGGCGACAGTGGAGCGGAAAACGGGCAACTTCATCATTGCGCTCCTTGCGCGGTCTGTATCTGCACCTGATTCTGGGCATCCCAGCCTCCGCCCAGCGCGCGCACGGTCGAAACCGTCCCGGTCAGCAGCGCCAGCCGCCCCTGATCGCGTGCGGCGCGGGCCTGAAGCCAGGTCTGCTCAACCTGCAAAACGGTGGTGAGATCGGTGAGGCCCGCGCGATAACCGCGCAGCGCGCTGTCATAGGCCAAGCGCGAGCGAGCTTCGGCACGTTCCAGATCGGCCATGCGGTTGCGGTTCGCGGCCAACCGGACGAGTGCGTTTTCGGCCTCGCCATAAGCGTTCTGCACGGTCTGTTCGTAGGAAACGACAGCTTGCTGCCCCTGCGCCTCGCTCACCCGCAGCTGCGCCATGAGCCGAGTGCGATCGAGCAGCGGAACGGTCAGCCCCGCCGCCAGCGACCACAAGGCACTGGCACCGCCCGCCGGCCCGGTCGTCGCAGACAGGGCAAGGCCCGGCTGGATGTCGAAACGGGGGAACAGCGCGAGCCGGTTCACCTGCACGCCCAGCACCGCCGATTCCACGGCGAGGCCCGCCGACAAAACATCGGGCCGCCGCGCGAGAAGCAATCCCGGCGTCACGGCGGGCAGCACCGGTGCGTCGTCCATCCGCGCCTCGATGGGAAGGCTTTCGGTCGGCGCGTTCGGCGTGCCGACGAGGATCAGCAGCGAGCGCTTGGACGCCTGCAATTCGCCCTCAAGCCTCGTCACTTCGGCAGCGGCACTGGCAAGATCGGCGTCGAGCCGTGCCGCGTCTTGCCCCGAAGTCAGTCCGTGCGCTTCGCCGAGTTGGGCACTCTTGGCCAGATCGGTCGCGATCTTGAGGCGTTCGCGAGCGGTTCCAAGATCGATCGCCGTGCCGCGCGCCTGAAAAAGCGCGGCCGCCACGTCCGCTGCCAAGGCAAGCCGCACGCCGTGCCAGTCGAGCGTGGAGGACGCATATTGCACATCCGCCTGCTCACGGATCGCGGAGAGGCGGCCGAACAGGTCAACCTCCCAACTCGGGTAGAATGTAACCTGATAGCTGTCGTCGCCGGGCACGTTTGCCCCCTGCCCCGAGATCCGGCGCGTCCCCTGCTCGGTGGCGGTGGCGGAAAGGCTGCCGGTCGGCAAAGTGCTGGCGCGGTTGACCGAGCGGGTCGCCCGCGCCTCGGACAGGCGAGCGTAGGCCAGTCTCGCCGTGGTACTGCGGGCCAGCGCGGTGTCGATCAGCCCGGCAAGCTGAGGATCGCGGAAGCTCTCCCACCAGCGGTCGAGCGAGGCTTCGGGCAGCGTCCCGGCCGGCGCCGCATTCGCTTCGAAGGCGGGGGGCAGCGCCGTGTCGGCCTGCGGAAGGTGGACTTGCGGCGCGCAGCCGCAGAGCAGCACCGCGATGGCAGAGACCGAGAGCCTCGCCGCCCGTTCCGCCCCGTTTCGGAGATTCGCCCGCATTCCTTGAACCTTGCGCCCACGATGTTGCTCAATGGGCTGCGGGTAGCAGCGCGAATTTAAATATACAATGATGTTTCTTTAATCCTTGGCCACCGATCGCGGATGCGGCTATGACAGCCATCGACGAACGCCGGAGGGGGCAGCAGCGACAATGGAAGAATCCGTTCAGGAAGCCCGCAGCAAGGGCAGGCCCAGTCTGGAGGAAGCTGCCTCGATAGACCGCGCGATCCGCGACGCCGCGCTCCACGAACTGCTGGAAAAGGGTGAGGCTGCTTCGCTGAATGCCGTTGCCAAGGCTGCGGGACTGTCACGCAAGACCGTCTATGCACGGTACTCCAACAAGACCGATCTCTTCGTCGATGCCGTGCGTGAAGTGCTGGGCAATGCCGGGCCGATCACGTTCGACTTGTCCGGTTCGCTGGAGCAGCGCCTGAGCAGCTATGTGCTGGAAGCGCTGGCAGTCCTTGCGCGCCCCCACGCCCAGGCGTTCCGCAAGGCGCTGTCAATGAACCCCGGCTCGATGGCGGAACTGCGCGAGGAACTGATCGAGGCGTCCCACGCGATGTTCCACGCCCCACTGAGCGCGATGCTGGCCGACGCACAGGCACGCGGCGAGCTGGCCGACAATACGGACCGCGAGGAATGCGCCCGGCTCATCATGGTGATGACTCTGCTGGGCACTGAGATCCGTGCCGATCCGTCCGAAGATGCGCGCGACAATGCCCGCCACGCCCGTTTCCTCGCAGCGCTGATCGTCAACGGGATCGGCAGGCCAGCGGCACCGCAATAGCTGGAAAGCCTCAACCTCCGCGATTCTGGCCCGTCGCCGAACCTTTCATTCCGGCCGCCATCGCCATCAACGCGTCTCGCCGGGGCATCGACAGCAGCTTGTCGAACGTCGCGCGATAATGCTCGCTGCTGATGAACGTGGGCCCGTTGCGGATATTGTCGAGCGCAAGTTCGGCAACATCCTCGGCCTTCATCACGTTGCGCAGAGTCGCAGGATCGACACCCGCGCGCGCCGCCGCTTCCGATTCCGTGGCACCGGGGCACACCGTCAGCACGTCGACCCCGTCCGGCTGCAATTCCGCCCACAACGCCTCGCCCAGCGATTTCACCAAGGCCTTGGTCGCGGAATAGGCGGCTGAATAGGGGCACCCGATCAGGCCCTCGACCGAACTGGTGAGAATGACGCCTCCCCTGCCCCGCTCCCGCAGCCGGGGCGCGAAGCCGCGCGTCAGTTGCATCGGCACATTGCAGTTGACCTGCAACATCTCGGCCATCGCCAGCGGATCGTTGTCGGCGTGATCGCCCTTCATTCCAAAGCCCGCGTTGCTGACGACAAGCCCCACGTCGAGCGCCGCCGTGGCCGAAAGCATCCGTTCGGCGGCGTCAGGTCGCGCAAGGTCGACCGGGCAGACTTCCACACCCACGCCATGGTCACGCGCCAAACGGCCCGCGAGTTCCTGCAAGCGCTCGACACGCCGCGCCACCAGCACAAGGTCCAGCCCCCGCGCCGCCAATGCCTCCGCAAAAGCCGCGCCGATGCCCGAAGATGCCCCGGTGACCAGCGCGACAGGACCGTAGCGCTCCTTGAAATCAGGCATTCGCAGTGCTCTCCCCATGTACTTCAGCCAAAAGGCGGCGCGCGGCCTCCACGCATTTGGACAGCCGCGCATGCGGACCGACCCCCACTTCCGCCTCGCTACGCAAGGGCAGCTCCAGCGCATAGACCCGGTCGTGCGGCAACGCCGCGACGATCTCGCGAAGGCCGAGTTCACCCTCACCCGGAGCCACCCGTTCGAACATCGATTCCTCGAAATAGCTTTCAAAGCGCGGTTCCAGCGGGGCATCGCAGAACTGGATGTAGCCGATCAGATCTGGATCCAGCGCCGCGAGGTCGGCCGCCCCGGCCCCGGATCGGACGAGGTGCATCGTATCGACCAGCAGTCGGAAATCCGCCCGCCCGACATGGCGCAGCGCATCCAGCGCGGTGGGCAGGTCCGCGACCGACAGCGACGGCGCGAACTCGACCGTCGTCTCCATCCCGCGCGCCGCGACCATCTCCGCAAGGATGCCGAACTGATCGAAACTGCGGGCAAGGTCCGGATCGAGGCTGACCGTATTGATCCGCTCGGCGCCCAGTTCGGCCATCACATCAAGGTCGCCGGCCAGATCGCGCACGTCGCTGCCCGCGCGGACATTCATGCCCTCGCCCAGCGAAATGGTGATGCCCCGCTCCTGCATCGCCGCAATCGTCGCCCGCCGCAGCGCCGCGTCATCGCGCAGGGAGAACGGCGCATAACCGTGGGGATTGTACCCCGCCGCGGTCAGCCCGGTCGAGATGTGCCGGCAGCCCAGATCGGCGGCCAGGTGGACGAATTCGACCGGGGGCAGACCGAACACGCTGATCATTTCGATACCCAGCCGGGCCATGGGCGTTCTCCCTGCCGTCAGATCGTTCGCGGATCGACGACGGTCCGCACCGGCGCGACGGGCCCGGACATATCGCCCACCGCTTTCGCAACGCCCGAGAGTCCGATGCGGGCTCCCAGCCACGGCGTCACGTCGATGCGCCCATCGGCAATCGCACGCATGGCCAGTTCCATGTCCTGCGGTTCCTCGCCGCCGGCGAACTGGATATTGAGCCGCTTGTTCTGCGCGGCGAACACCAGCAGATGCTCCTGCTCCATGCAATATCCGCCCATGACGATCCGCCCTTCGAAAGGCGCCGCCTCGATGATGCGCTGGAGCATGCCGGGCTGGCCGACATTCTCGTAGATCAGGTTGACCTTGCGTCCGCCAAAGGCGGGCAGCGGCGCATAGGGATCGATTTCGCGAGGATCGACGGCGATATCGGCGCCCATCGCTATCGCCTGCTTGCGACGCTCCTCATGGAAATCGGCGGCAACAATCGGCGCAACACCCATCATCCTGAGCCCCGCGATCACGCCGAGGCCGATCGCCCCGCAGCCGAGGACCAGCGCGGCATCGTTCTTGTCCGGACGCCCGCGACGGGCATGTTCCAACCCCACCGCCAGCGGCTCGATCATCGCGGCATGATCGTCGTCCATGTCGGACGGCACTTCCATCATGATGTCCTCGTCAAGGAGCATCAGCTCTCCCCAACCGCCGGGGCAGTCGTGACTGAAGCCGATCACAGCATGGGCGCCGTCCTGCCGCATGATCGGCACCGATGTCACCTTGCGTCCCGGCTTCACCGTGCGCTTGCTGCCCGGACCGTAATCGAGAACCTCGCCGACATATTCATGGCCGGGCACGAACGGGAGCGCAAAATCGAGCGCCGCATAAGGCCCGCCGAGCCGCCGCGACAGATCGATGATATTCTGCCCGGCGTGGAGGAAGTGCGCTTCCGATGCACACATGCCGCAGCTGTGCGTCCTGACCAGCGCCTGCCCCTTGCCGGGGGTCGGGTCGGCCATTTCGCCGACCAGCACCTTGCCGTTTTCGATATAGGCTGCCTTCATGTCCTGTCTCCGTAATTCGTCTGTCCTGCGGTCAAAACCGCGTAGGATGGGTCGTCCATGTCCCTCCTGCCGCGATCGTGCGCCTTCATCGGGGTGACTTCGCGGATTTCGTCCATGTCAGTGACGGTGATGCGATGGTCGATCGCCCAGCGGCCTTCCCGCCGCGACCAGCGGTCGACGTAGCGGCTGAGCACGGTCATTTGCAGCAGCTTGCCGCCGCGCTCCATCCGCAGGGTTGCTGTGACATAGGCCTCGCTCGCCGCTTGCGCACCGTCCAGTTCAATGACGATGTTCGTCACCTGATGCGAGTGGGTCAGCAGCCCGCCGTGCTGCTTGCAGACGTGGTCCACGAAGTCCCGCCCGAGCCCCTGGAACACGGCCTCTCCATAGTCGGCGGTTCCGTCTGCGTGCCAGACTGCATAGCCCAGTTCATGGTCGATCCGGTCCATTGCCCGGCAATAGCGATAGATCTGATCGGTGATCGCCTGCCGCGCGGCGAGATCCTCGACGAGAGCTGCGGAATTCATTTGCACGTCCTCCATCACGAACGGCCGAAAAGCTGGCTGGTAACCTTGTCGATCATGACAACCCTTTCGCGCCTTTGCGCCGCGGACGTGGCCGACATGCCGCTCTCGTCATCCTCCTCGCCCCAGTTGCAGATCGGGCCATGCGGCAATCGCTCAAGGCCCAGACGGGCGACATCGTTCGGCGATGCGATATCGTCCGGAACAGGCATGCCCTGCTGGGCGAGAACGCGGCGGAATTCGGGCGTATCGGTCCGGCTCATCACCAAAGTGAGGACATCCACACCGTGAGGCCGCAATTCGGCCCAGAGCCCTTCGGCGAAGCACAGGGTGAAGGCCTTGCTGCCGGAATAGGTCCCCATGGCGGTAGAACCGCCGTAACAGGCACCCGAATTGACCAGCAGCACACCGCCCCGGCCGCGCGCCTTCATCGGCCCGGCCAAATGATAGCTGCATTTCATCATTGTGGTGACGTTGCGCTCGACCAGATCGACCCATGCCGAGAGGTCCTGTTCCAGAAAGCGGGCCGCGTTCGGATCGGAGCCGGCATTGCTGACGAACAACCCGACCTCGCGATCGCCAACTGCAGTCATCATCCGGTCGCAGGCGTCGGGCTTGGCAAGATCGATCGCGGCTATGACCGTCTCAATGCCATATTGCCGCGTCAGGTCATCCGCGAGTTCTTCGAGCGGCGCTTCCCGACGCGCGATCAGCAGGCAATGGATGCCCTTGCTTGCAAGCAGATGGGCAAAAGCCTTGCCTGTCCCTTCCGATGCACCGGAAATGACGGCCCAAGGGCCATAGCGTTCCTTGCTGTCCATGCGTTCTCACCTCTCCTGAGGCGAGTTCTAGGCAGCCCGATCGGAATGCCGATACTATAATATGCGTCAAATCATTATAACCATCCGGCATAGTAAGGTCGGACTGCCCGACTGTCGTTCGGGCAAGGTCCGTGCTCGCCCCCATCAATGCCATCGCTCACGCAAGCTGACCCCGTGATGGCCGTGCGCGCTTTCGCGGCCTAAAGATCGTAATGACTTGCGCACTGGATACGATGCGATCTCGGCACAAATAGATTGGAATTTTCAATGTTGCTCTTGGTTTACAGGCAGGCTGCCAAGAGAATTTACCAGAAATAAAGAGAACTATTTGCCGCTTGCCAAGGGACCGATTTTATACAACTATTTCTTTTGGCAATGCGTCGCTTAGGGCTGCTTTCACCCTTGGTCGCGACTGTCCGGGAGAGCAGGATGAACTCCGACTTCACCATTCTTGCCGCCTGGCAGGCGGCTCCCGCGCCGTCTCCAGCCGGTGCAGAAGAAGTCGAAGGATCGGCTTTCCGTCCCAATGCAGTAGCCGATCCACTTCATCGGCAGTTTTCAAAGAACGCGCTCGCCTCCCAAATCCGTACGGCCATGCAACGTCGAACGTCTCTCGCCCCCTGAAGCAGCTTTTTACCGGATACTGCCGCGACCCATCGAAATTCCACGCCGGGAGACGTAGATGCCGAGCCAGGATAACAAGATCTCGCTGTTTTCGCTCACCTCGATGGTGGTGGGTTCGATGATCGGGGCGGGGATCTTCAATCTGCCGGCGCGGTTCGGTTCGGCGACGGGGCCGTTCGGGGCGATCATCGCCTGGCTCATCGCCGGCACCGGCATGTACGCGCTGGCCCGGGTCTTCCAGGCGCTCGCCGCGCGCAAGCCCGATATCGATGCTGGCGTCTTCGCTTATGCCAAGGCCGGCTTCGGGGACTACATGGGGTTCCTTTCCGCCTTCGGGTACTGGCTCGGCTCCATTCTCGGCAACGTGTTCTACTGGGTCCTGATCGGCGCGACGCTCGGCAAGTTCTTCCCGGTGTTCGGAGACGGCAGTTCGGCGGTGGCCATCGGCGTCTCGCTGGTCGGCATCTGGGCCTTCCACTTCATGATCCTGCGCGGGATCGAGCAGGCCACTTTCATCAACTTCGTCGTCACCATCGCCAAGATCGTGCCGATCCTGGCGGCGCTGCTGCTGATGCTGCTGGCGTTCCACTGGGACACGTTCGCTGCCAACTTCTGGGGCGGCGAAGGCATGCCAGAGAAGACGCTGGTGGCGCAGGTGCGCGATACCATGCTCATCACCGTCTTCGTGTTCCTCGGCATCGAGGGCGCCAGCGTCTATTCGCGCTTTGCCCGCACCCGCGCCGATGTCGGCACCGCCACGATCCTGGGCTTCGTGGGGGTGACCGGGCTGATGGTCGCGGTCACGCTGCTGCCTTATGCGGTGATGCCGCAGGCGGCGGTGGCCGGGCTGCGCCAGCCCTCGCTCGCCAGCGCGCTGGCGGAAGTGGTGGGCCCGTGGGGCAGCGTGTTCATCTCGGTGGGCGTGCTGGTCTCGGTGCTGGGCGCCTATCTCGCCTGGTCGCTGATCTGCGCCGAAGTGCTGTTCGCCGCCGCCAAGTCGCGCGACATGCCCCGGCTGTTTTCCGAAGAGAACCGCAACCGCGTGCCCGCCAATGCGCTGTGGCTGTCCAACATCGTCGTCTCGCTCTTCGTCATCTCGACTTACTGGTCGCAGGATGCCTTCAACCTGATGCTGGACCTCACCAGCGTCAGCGCGCTGCTGCCTTACCTGCTGGTGGCGGGCTACGGCGTTCTGATCGCCCGCCGCCGCGAGGGGTATGGCGCCGATGGCAGTGAGGCCGGACGCGACCAGTTCATCGCCTGGGTGGCGGCGTTCTATTCGGTCGTGATGTTCGTGGCGGCGGGGCTGGAGCATGTCATGCTCGTGGCGATCCTGCTGATCCCGGGCACCCTGATCCTCTACGTCTGGGCCCGGCGCGAACAGGGCGTGCGGCTGTTCAAGCCGGTCGAGCTGGTGATCTTCCTGGTGGTGCTGGTCGGAGGGCTGGTCGGCCTTGCCGGGCTGCTCACCGGCCGCATCGTTCCGTGATCCGATCCAACAGGAGCCTCCCCCCATGTCTACTGACACTCCCTATGGCGTTCACTCCGAAGTCGGCAAGCTGCGCAAGGTCATGGTCTGCGCGCCGGGCCGCGCGCACCAGCGGCTGACCCCGTCCAACTGCGACGACCTGCTGTTCGATGACGTGCTCTGGGTGGACGCGGCCAAGCGCGACCACCTCGATTTCCAGCAGAAGATGCGCGACCGCGGCGTCGATGTGGTGGAGATGCACGACCTGCTGACCACCACCGTCGGCATCCCCGAGGCGCGCAAGTGGATCCTCGACCACCGCGTCACCGAGAACGAGGTCGGGCTCGGCCTGCTGACCGATGTGCGCAGCTATCTCGAAGGCCTGCCCCACCGCGAACTGGCCGAGATCCTGATCGGCGGCCTGTCGGTGGAGGAGTTCCCCGAAAGCCACTCCAGCGCGCTGATGGCGCTGATCCGCGAGACGCCGGGGATTACCCAGTACCTCATCACCCCCCTGCCCAACACGCTCTACACGCGCGACACCACCTGCTGGATCTACGGCGGCTGCACGGTCAACCCGCTCTACTGGCCCGCGCGCAAGGACGAGACCTTGCTGACCACGGCGATCTACAAGTTCCACCCCGACTTCGCGGGCAAGACCAAGATCTGGCACGGCAATCCCGAAGAGGATCACGGCCTGGCCACGATCGAGGGCGGCGATGTGATGCCGGCGGGCAACCGCACGCTGCTGATCGGCATGTCCGAGCGCACCTCGCGCCAGGGCATCGCGCTGCTCGCGCGCTCGCTGTTCCAGCAGGACGTGGTGGACCAGATCCTGGTGGCGGGCATGCCCCGGCTGCGCGCGGCGATGCACCTCGACACGATCTTCACCTTTGCCGACCGCGACTGCGTGCTGATCTATCCCGACATCGTCGACACCATCACCCCTTACATGATCCGCCCCGGTGCCAACGGCGGCTTCGACGTGCGGCGCGAGGAAGGCGGCTGGGTGGCGGCAGTCGCCCGCGCGCTCAAGGTCGACAACATGCGCGTGGTGGAGACCGGCGGCACCCACTACATGCGCGAGCGCACGCAGTGGGATTCGGGCGCGAACCTCGTCTGCGTCTCGCCCGGCGTGGTGCTCGCCTATGACCGCAACGTCTATACCAACACCCTGCTGCGCAAGGCCGGGATCGAGGTCATCACCATCTCCGGCGCCGAACTCGGACGCGGACGGGGCGGCGGGCATTGCATGACGTGCCCCATCATTCGCGATGCCGCTGAGTAACGGCAAATCCGAAATGACGGACGGCACGGCATCGACCGGAAAATTGCCGTCACGCAGCGCGGCCACGATCGCGCGCGGGATCAGCTATCTTGCACTCTGGCTCATCATGATGCCCAGCGCCCGGCCTACCGACCTGCTGGTCGGCGCCGGCGCTGCCAGCGCGGCAACATGGCTCAGCTTGCGCACATTCCCGCCCGCGACCGGCTGCCTGCATTTCGTCAGCATGGCGGCCCTGATGCCCCATTTCATCTGGCAATCGGTGCGGGCCGGTTTCGACATCGCCCGCCGCGTCTTTGACCCGAGATTGCCGATCCAGCCCGGTTTCATCGCCTGCCCGCTTGGCTTTCCGGAAGGTCTGGCACGCAACACGTTCGCCACCATTACGAGCCTGATCCCCGGCACGGTGCCCTGCGGCGAGGTTGATGGCGTTCTCACCTATCACTGCCTCGATCTCCGCAACCCTGTCGTCCAGCAGTTGTGGGCAGAGGAAAGACTGATGGCGCGCGCCCTGATTGCGGGCCGCAGGCATGACTGAATTTCTGCTCGGCTCGGCTTGCGCCATCCTGGTGGTGGTCGCGGTCGGGCTGGTGCGCCTCCTGCGCGGCCCCGGCGAGGCCGATCGCATGATGGCGGTGCAATTGCTCGGCACCGGCAGCACGGCGGTAATGCTGATCTTCGGCGCCGTGACACGGCAGCCGGCGGTGATTGATGTCGCGCTTATCGTCGCTCTGCTCTCGGCGTTTGCCGGGCTGGCCTTCGTGCGAGGCATCAGCCCGAACAGCGGAGGAGGAGACGAATGACCTTGCTCCTCGATCTCTGGACGATCGTTCTGGTGAGCACGGGCGTCGTGTTCTTTCTTGCCGGAACCGTGGGCCTGCTGCGCTTCCCCGATGCGCTTTCGCGGCTTCATGCACTTACGAAGGCCGATAATCTGGGCCTCGGGCTGGTGGTGATCGGACTGCTGCCGAGGCTCGCAGGCATTGCGGACGGCGCCAAGATGATCTTCGTCTGGCTGCTGGCGATGCTGTCCGGAGCATGCCTGGCCCAGTTGGTTGCGCACCTGATCCGCCAATCCGGAGACTTCAAGCCGTGACCGCGTGGCTGGACAGCGCGGCACTCCTGCTGCTGATCGGGCTAGCGGCATGGGTCGTGCTGGGCACGAACACGTTTGCAGCCGTGGCGGGTTTCATTGCCTACGGGATGCTGCTGGGTCTGGTGTGGGTGCAATTGCAGGGCATCGATGTTGCCATGACCGAGGCCGCAATCGGTGGAGGGCTCACCGGCGCGCTGATGATCGGCGCCGCGCGGCGGTTGAAATCGGCGGCGCCGGTGGCGCCTGCAACCGTAGGAACTCTCGTCATCGCTATTGGGGTTGGTGCCGCCATGGCCGCAATTCTGGCCGCATGCGTCCTGGCCTTGCCTTCTCCGGCGCCGAGTTTGGCGTCCCTGGTGGCCGGGAATATCGCGGCAACGGGCGTCCAGAATCCCATCACCGCCGTGCTGCTGGCATTTCGGTCGATGGATACCCTGCTCGAAGCCGTGGTGCTGCTGCTCGCGCTGATCGCCGTCTGGTCTCTGGCGCCCGATG
Source organism: Novosphingobium sp. BL-S-32 (assembly GCF_056857055.1). NCBI lineage: Bacteria > Pseudomonadati > Pseudomonadota > Alphaproteobacteria > Sphingomonadales > Sphingomonadaceae > Novosphingobium > Novosphingobium sp. BL-S-32. The sequence goes on from NZ_CM166477.1 coordinate 1,509,749, forward strand.
CCGAATGGCCCGGGCGGATCGGGGCACCGCAAACCGCCAATCCCAACGGCATCCTCGCCTATATCGCGCGCGTGCTGCCTCCGATCGGGCTGGTGATCGGGATCTATATCTTCTGGGCGGGCGCCGACCAGCCGGGCGGCAAATTCCAGGCAGCAACGATCCTCGCGGCCATGTGGTTGCTGATCATATCCGCCGGGCTCGGCAAGACGCCGCCGGTAAGCTCCAGATGGCTGCGGGCGGGACTGATCGCCGGTCCCATCGGCTTCATTCTTGTCGGCGGCTATGGCGTAGCGAGCACCGGAGCGTTTCTCGGGCTACCCGCCGCCTATGCCAAGCCGCTGATCGTGACGATCGAGATCGCCTTGCTGCCCACCCTGACCTTGATACTGGCACTGCTGATCCCGCCCCCGCTGCGGAAACGGGCCGAAGCATGACCAGCGCCACACTTCACGGCCTCGCCGCCGCCATACTGATCGGGCTGGGTGTGTTCGGGCTGATCGCCCACGCCTCGCCTTTGCGCAAGATCCTCGCCTTCAACATCGTGGGAAGCGGCGTGTTCCTATTGGCGGGAACCCTCGCCCGTCGCGGCACCGAGGCTGGGTTCGGCGGCGATCCCGTCCTGCACGCCATATTGATTACCGGCATTGTCGTGGCGTTCTCGGCCACGGCAATGGCGACGGCGATGCTGCTGCGGCTGCGTTCGGTGACCGACCGGACCACTTTGGCCGAAACGCCGCCCCGCCATGACGCCGATCCTCCTGCATGACGGAAACTCCGGCAGGGCTGCTCATCGTTCTGGCCGTATTGCTGCCGTTCGTGGGCATGATGCTGGCGCTGATGGCGGGCGGCCGCAATACGCCTCGCGTTGCCGCCATCACTATTGTCTGCGTGGTCGTGACAGTCGCGGCAATAGGGCCTCAGGTTGCCCACGCTCCCTTGGTCTACCGGCTCGGCGGTTGGGCACCTCCGCTGGGCGTAGCGCTGCGCGCCGACGGGCTGGCGGCGGGGATGATGGCGGTGGTGATAGGTGTCGTAGCCGCCATCGCGCTTTACGCGCGCCGCGATTTTGCGGTGCCCGAAGGCCTGGTGGAAGCCCGGGCACCGCTGGCCTTCTGGCTGCTGTTGCTCGCGGTGTGGGGATCGCTCAATCTCATCTTTGTCAGCGGTGATCTATTCACGCTTTACGTGGGGCTGGAGCTTCTGACTTTTGCCGGAGTCCCGCTGGTCTGCCTCGACGGCCGCGCCGAGACCTTGCGAGCGGCCTTGCGTTACCTGCTGTTCGCGCTGATGGGTTCGCTGCTCTATCTGCTGGGCACGGTGCTGATCTTTGGCGTCTACGGCACGCTCGACATCGAACTGCTGTCACGCGTGATCCAGCCGAGCCTTGTGACGCGGACCGTGCTCGCGCTGATGACCGCCGGACTGCTTGCCAAGACGGCGCTGTTTCCGCTCCACATCTGGCTGCCGCCGGCCCATGCCGGGGCCCCGGCGGCGGCGAGCGCGATCCTTTCCGGCCTTGTCATCAAGGGATCGTGGTTCCTGATCGTGCGGTTATGGTTCGATGTCATGCCCGGCGTCGTCACGTTCGGCGCTGCGCAGCTGCTCGGTGCGATGGGGGCGGCGGCGATCGTGGTTGGAAGCATCGTTGCGCTGCGGCAGCAACGGCTCAAGCTGCTGGTCGCCTATTCAACGGTTGCGCAGATCGGTTATCTGTTCCTGATGTTCCCGCTCGCCTTCGACGCGAGCGCCGGAGCAATGTCGGGCGGCAACGTGCTGACCGCCGGACTGCTGCAAGCGGCATCGCACGCCACCGCAAAAGCCAGCATGTTCATGGCGGCGGGCCTGTTCTACAAAGCGCTCGGGCATGACCGCATTGCCGAACTGGGCGGTGCGGCGCGGGCCTTGCCGATCACGACGCTGACTTTCGCCGTGGCCGGACTGGCGCTGATGGGCGTGGTTCCCAGCGGCGCCTATCTTGCCAAGAAGCTGCTTCTGGCAGCGGCGGCCGACCAGGGCCAATGGTGGTGGACAGCGTTCTTGCAGGGCGGAGCCGCATTCACGGCGGGCTATACGGTGCTCGTTCTGCGACGCTTGCTGGCAAGTCCCGTGGCTCCGGGGCGAGAGATTGCCCGCGTCTCGCGGTTGTCGGAATGTACGGCGCTGGCACTGGCACTGGCGTCGCTGCTACTCGGCTTCGTGGCAGCCGTACCCGGGATCGGTCTGCCAAGCGAGCTGATTTCAAACCCGCTCGCACCGGTTGAACTGCTGACAATCTTCCTCGTCACAGGAGGCGGCTGCCTCTTGGCCTGGGGTTTCGCACAGCGGCCGTCTTCCGTGCGACCGGGCAAGGCCGCATTTTTCGGCGGGCTCGTCGAAGATTTCGATGGCGTGTTACGGCAGTGGCCAGCCGCCAGCCTTTCCCTGTTCGCTTTTGCGGCAGCAATGGGGTGGCTCCTGCAAACCGGAACTGCCGCATAGGTTTCTTACCGAGGGCTCTCCGCAGCCGCGACCCGCCTGAAGCGGATGGTGCGATCGTATCGTTGGAGGATCAGGTCGCCATGGTCCCTGCGCAGCGGCGTCCGTGTAAACGCAACCACGCCCAGATCGTGCGGCTCGAAACGGACATGGATCTCGTGGCCCATCGGTGGCGGCAATTCGATGGTTTCGCCGCGAAGATCGAAGACGGGAAGCCGCAGAGTGACCGAAACGGGCATTGCGCGCGCATCGAATTCCAGCGGCTCCGGCTCGTCGCTGAGTTGGCGGTCGGTCACGCTTCCGTCCGGGAGCCGGAATTCCGCGTTGAAATATTGCCGGGACATCCCCTCGGGCAGGTCCAGCAGAAGCCTGATCTGCCCGGCAGGCGCATCGTGGTGGTCGATCAGGACAAATCGGGGCGGGACGACCGGATCGCTGGTGAGCAGCACCTGACTTCCATCGGACGTCCAAGTGCCCTGCGCCTGTTCATCAAGCGCGCCATAGTACATTCCATAAAGGAAACGGCCGTCCGCGTGCAGTTCGATACCGGCGGCCATCTCGGTTTGTCCGCCGTCGTAAACCCCCACTACATCCGCCGATTGGGCAGCGGCGATGGGGCACCCTGCGGCAGCAGCCGAAGCGAGCATCATGGCAAGAACGGCACGAGCGAAAATCATGCCGCAGCATAAAACCTTACCGGAATTGCCGCGAGACGTTTGTGAGCCGCAATTGTCTTCAGGCCGCCACGTGCCGGACCAAAGCGGTATCGGTAAATTGGATGAAGGACCGGATTTTGCCCTCTTCATCCAAAGTGATCAGGTCGAACAGTTGCGTACGAACCGGTTCTTTTCCTTCGGCCGCAACGGTAACTTCCCAGCGCGCCGCGATCTTTTCACCTTCGACCACCGCATCCAGAAGTTCAAGATCGCTGAACCGAAAGCGATCGATCAACTGGCCGATCTGATCCATCGAAGATTCAGAACTGAAACCGACAGGTTCCAACAGCGATCGCGCTCCGACAAAATCGAAGCGCGCATCATCGGCCCAATAGGTTGCCAATGCTTCCTTATCTCCCGAAACACGGGCAGCATAGACATCCCGAATTGTCTGCAACGCGGCGTCGCGGTCAAGCATGACCATCTCCATGATACTAAGACAGCGCGCCGAATATATTCCAAAATCCGTTTACTTGCGATCCACAAAAACCGCTCATCAACATCATTCAGAACTATAATCTCAGTAGTTAATTTGAAAATTATTCTCAATTAGCACCCGCGTCGCGATTATTTCGCCACACGTGCAAGTAACGCAATCACACCTGAAGCTTGTCCAACAGCGCGATCAGCATCGGCTTCAGGCGGCCGATTTCCTCACGGTGCGTCGCGCTGAGCGTTTCCAGCGTGCGGTGCGCCTGCTCGGTCAATGCAAGCAGTGCGCGGCGCTTGTCATCGCGCGACGGCGCTCTCTGGACAAGGCCGAGCGAAACCAGCCGATCAACCAGCCCCGTCGCGCTGTGCGGCTTCAGGATCAGCCGTTCGGCCACATGCCCGACCGTGGCCGCCTCTGCCGGTGCCGCCCGGATAACCAGCAGGGCCTGATGCTGCTGCGGCGTCAATCCGCACTCCGCCGCCTTCGCTTCGCTGAAGGCCTGGAACTGCCGCAGCGAGAATCGAAAGTCGGCTAGCGCCGCATAATCGGCATCGGTCAGTTCGTGGCTCATGCCTTCCAGTCCCTGTTCGGGGCCAATTTTGTCAATCGTTGATAAATATCGCATTACGATATATGTGCCGCGCAATCCACTCCTTCCATTCGAGCGCCATGCCATGACATTCCAAGATTTACCTTCGTCCCGGCGCCCATTGGGCGATCACAGCGCGGACCGGCGCATGCTCATGCTGGCGCTCGCCGCACTGCCAGTGGGCACGGGCGGCGCCTTGGGCGCGTGGGTTCTGCTGAAGGCCATCGCGGTCGCCACCAATCTGTTCTGGTTCGGCCGCCTTTCCGCCGCGCCTTCGGCCATCACCGACAATGCGCTGGGCGTATGGCTGGTCGCGGTGCCTGCCATCGGCAGCCTGATCGTCGGCCTGATGGCGCGCTTCGGTTCGGAAAAAATCCGAGGCCACGGCATTCCCGAGGCGATCGAGGCGATCCTTTACGGCGAAAGCCGTCTGTCCTTGAAAGTCGCCGTGCTGAAGCCGCTGTCTTCCGCCATTTCCATCGGCAGCGGCGGCCCGTTCGGCGCCGAAGGCCCGATCATCATGACCGGCGGCGCCATCGGTTCGCTGTTCGCCCAATTCTTCAGCTTCAGCGCGGCGGAGCGTAAGACGCTGCTGGTCTCCGGCGCCGCTGCGGGCATGACCGCCATCTTCGGCACACCGATAGCGGCAATCCTGCTCGCCATTGAGGTGCTCTTGTTCGAATGGAAACCGCGCAGCTTCGTACCCGTGGTGATGGCAGTTCTGGTCTCATGGCTCTGGCGGCCATTGCTGGTCAGCACGGGCCCGCTGTTCCCGGTGCATCATGCATTGCCGCTCGCACCTGGGCTGATCGGCGTCGCGCTGGCCATCGGCATGCTCGCAGGCGGGCAGGCGTGCCTGCTCTCCGCACTGCTCTACAAAGTGGAGGACCAGTTCGCCCGCCTGCCGATCCACTGGATGTGGTGGCCCGCGCTTGGCGGTCTGGCGGTCGGGATCGGCGGCCTGATCGATGCCCACGTTCTGGGCGCGGGTTACGAAAGCATCCGCGGCCTGCTCGATGGATCGCTGGCGATCCGCGTGGCGGTGGCGCTGCTTCTGGTCAAGGCGACCGTATGGCTGATCGCCCTGGGTTCGGGCACGTCGGGCGGCGTTCTTGCGCCGCTGCTGCTGATTGGCGGAGCGCTGGGCTTCCTGCTCGGGCATTACCTGCCCGGTGGTGCGGCAGTCTGGGCGCTGGCCGGCATGGCGGGCATCCTCAGCGGCGCGATGCGAGCGCCGCTGATGGCCACGCTCTTCGCGGTGGAACTGACCGGCGATTTCGCCATGCTGCCCCTTACGCTTGCAGCGGCTGGCGGAGCCTACACCGTCAGCGTCCTCATGATGCGCCGCTCGATCCTGACCGAAAAGATCGCGCGGCGCGGCCGCCATATCCTTCAGGAATACACAGTCGATCCGTTCGATTTCCTTCAGGCACTGCAGGTCATGACGCCGGATCCGCAGACCTTGCCCGGCACTATGCCCGTCGCCGACGCCATCGCCTTCTTCAGCACCGACGCGCAGTTCCGCAGCTATCCGGTGATCGATGCGCACGGCAAGTTGGCTGGAATGGTCTCCCGATCCGACATCCTGCGCTGGAAAGTGCACGGCGCGGAAACGGACGCGACTTTGGCCGAAGTCGCCTCGGACGCATCCATTCCATTCGGCTGCCAATTCGATCCGATCAGCCGGATTGCCGACATGATGGTGGAGGCCGATGTGGGACGCATTCCTATCGTCGATTCTGAAACCGGCCGCGTTTCAGGCATTTTGAGCCGCCACGACCTGCTCAAGGTCCGCCGCGCCCACGGCAGTGCGGAGCGCGCGCGGAGCAGGCGGCAATCCTGACCACAGCGTCAAGGCAGTAAGACCTGCGCCAGTTGTGCCGGCGCAGGTCTTACCGTTTTAGGGAATGAAATCACCCTCGAAGCCGAGGTGACCGTCGATAATGGTACCGGCCGACTGCCCCATTGCCCCCGGAACGAACGGCGCCGAATTGCCGCGAGTGTGGTTGGCGGATGAGGATTGCTGCAGAGACACTTGCAGTTCGCTGCTGATCGGCGCGTCGGCATGAGCCTGCGTGCCGTCGACGGTGAGGACGCCCGGCGTAAAGCCCGCAAGCTGATAGTTGCTATCGGCAACGGCCAGCGTTCCCTGCAGGATCGCATAGCTTCCCGGCCGGTTCGTATCCGCATCGGTGAGCAGCGCTCCCGTAATCACGGAATTGGCGCTGTCTCCAGCAACGAGACCATCGACCGTATAGGTCAGGGGCGGCAAGCTTCCCAGCGCGGGGATCGTCTTTGAATCCGCCGCGATCGCAAGCTTCGCCGGGTCGATGGAAAGGACACCATCGGTATAGGAAATCGCGTAGTTGGCGGAAGCAAGGCCAGAAACGGCGATCCCGTACGAACCGGCATTGCGAGCCCCCTGCGAGCTCCCTCCGTACATGAGATTGCCGACGAGAACGGTGGCATCTTCGCCATTCGCGAAGCCGCTATAGGTCACGCCAGCGCCGCCGCCGTAGGCGAGGCCATCGTAAGTCTTGCTGGCATCGCTCGCGGTCACGGTCAGTGCCGCCTTGTTCACCGTGAGACCGCCGCCGACGTAGCTAATCGCATAGTTGCCAGACGTCAGACCAGACGCGCTCAGCGTGTATGTCCCGGCGTTCGTCGCGCCCTGTGCGGTGCCGCCGTAAGCCAGCGTGCCGCCGAGCACCGAGGATGTCTCGCCATTGACGAGGCCGCTATAGGTCACCCCGGCGCCACCGCTGTAGGCAAGGCCGTCATAGGTCTTGCTGGCATCGCTCGCGGTCACGGTCAGTGCCGCCTTGTTCACCGTGAGACCACCGCCGACGTAGCTAATCGCATAGTTGCCAGACGTCAGACCAGACGCGCTCAGCGTGTATGTCCCTGCGTTCGTCGCGCCCTGTGCGGTGCCGCCGTAAGCCAGCGTGCCGCCGAGCACCGAGGATGTCTCGCCATTGACGAGGCCGCTATAGGTCACCCCGGCGCCGCCGCCGTAGGCGAGGCCATCGTAAGTCTTGCTGGCATCGCTCGCGGTCACGGTCAGTGCCGCCTTGTTCACCGTGAGACCGCCGCCGACGTAGCTAATCGCATAGTTGCCAGACGTCAGACCAGACGCGCTCAGCGTGTATGTCCCGGCGTTCGTCGCGCCCTGTGCGGTGCCGCCGTAAGCCAGCGTGCCGCCGAGCACCGAGGATGTCTCGCCATTGACGAGGCCGCTATAGGTCACCCCGGCGCCACCGCTGTAGGCAAGGCCGTCATAGGTCTTGCTGGCATCGCTCGCGGTCACGGTCAGTGCCGCCTTGTTCACCGTGAGACCGCCGCCGACGTAGCTAATCGCATAGTTGCCAGACGTCAGACCAGACGCGCTCAGCGTGTATGTCCCTGCGTTCGTCGCGCCCTGTGCGGTGCCGCCGTAAGCCAGCGTGCCGCCGAGCACCGAGGATGTCTCGCCATTGACGAGGCCGCTATAGGTCACCCCGGCGCCGCCGCCGTAGGCGAGGCCGTCATAGGTCTTGCTGGCATCGCTCGCGGTCACGGTCAGTGCCGCCTTGTTCACCGTGAGACCGCCGCCGACGTAGCTAATCGCATAGTTGCCAGACGTCAGACCAGACGCGCTCAGCGTGTATGTCCCTGCGTTCGTCGCGCCCTGTGCGGTGCCACCATAAGCCAGCGTGCCGCCGAGCACCGAGGATGTCTCGCCATTGACGAGGCCGCTATAGGTCACCCCGGCGCCGCCGCTGTAGGCAAGGCCGTCATAGGTCTTGCTGGCATCGCTCGCAGTCACGGTCAGTGCCGCCTTGTTCACCGTGAGACCGCCGCCGACGTAGCTGATCGCATAGTTGCCAGACGTCAGACCAGACGCGCTCAGCGTGTATGTCCCGGCGTTCGTCGCGCCCTGTGCGGTGCCGCCGTAAGCCAGCGTGCCGCCGAGCACCGAGGATGTCTCGCCATTGACGAGGCCGCTATAGGTCACCCCGGCGCCGCCGCTGTAGGCAAGGCCGTCATAGGTCTTGCTGGCATCGCTCGCGGTCACGGTCAGTGCCGCCTTGTTCACCGTGAGACCGCCGCCGACGTAGCTAATCGCATAGTTGCCAGACGTCAGACCAGACGCGCTCAGCGTGTATGTCCCGGCGTTCGTCGCGCCCTGTGCGGTGCCGCCGTAAGCCAGCGTGCCGCCGAGCACCGACGACGTTTCGCCATTGACGAGGCCGCTATAGGTCACCCCGGCGCCGCCGCCGTAGGCGAGGCCGTCATAGGTCTTGCTGGCATCGCTCGCAGTCACGGTCAGTGCCGCCTTGTTCACCGTGAGACCGCCGCCGACGTAGCTAATCGCATAGTTGCCAGACGTCAGACCAGACGCGCTCAGCGTGTATGTCCCTGCGTTCGTCGCGCCCTGTGCGGTGCCGCCGTAAGCCAGCGTGCCGCCGAGCACCGACGACGTTTCGCCATTGACGAGGCCGCTATAGGTCACCCCGGCGCCGCCGCCGTAGGCGAGGCCGTCGTAAGTCTTGCTGGCATCGCTCGCGGTCACGGTCAGTGCCGCCTTGTTCACCGTGAGACCGCCGCCGACGTAGCTGATCGCATAGTTGCCAGACGTCAGACCAGACGCGCTCAGCGTGTATGTCCCGGCGTTCGTCGCGCCCTGTGCGGTGCCGCCGTAAGCCAGCGTGCCGCCGAGCACCGAGGATGTCTCGCCATTGACGAGGCCGCTATAGGTCACCCCGGCGCCGCCGCTGTAGGCAAGGCCGTCATAGGTCTTGCTGGCATCGCTCGCGGTCACGGTCAGTGACGCCTTGTTCACCGTGAGACCGCCGCCGACGTAGCTAATCGCATAGTTGCCAGACGTCAGACCAGACGCGCTCAGCGTGTATGTCCCTGCGTTCGTCGCGCCCTGTGCGGTGCCGCCGTAAGCCAGCGTGCCGCCGAGCACCGAGGATGTCTCGCCATTGACGAGGCCGCTATAGGTCACCCCGGCGCCGCCGCTGTAGGCGAGGCCGTCGTAAGTCTTGCTGGCATCGCTCGCAGTCACGGTCAGTGACGCCTTGTTCACCGTAAGGGCACCATCGACGTAAGTGATCGCGTAGTTGTTCGAGGTCAGCCCTGAAGCGCTGATCGCAGAGGTTCCGGCATTGATGCCGCTGGAGTACGCGGCTGCTCCCCCGAGGACCGAAGCGGTTTCGCCGTGGACGAAGCCGCTGTACGAGAGGCCCGAACTGCCGTCGTAAGCCAGTCCGTCATACGTCTTGGTCGCGTCATTGGCTGTCACCGTCAGAGCAGCCTTGTCGACCGTGAGCGTCCCGTCGACGCTGACGATGTCATACTTGGTCGAGTAGAGACCCGATGCCGTAATGGCATAGGTTCCGGCGTCGATAGCACCATTCGCCGCGCCGCCAACGGTCAACGATCCGCCAAGGTTCGCAACCGTATCATTGCTGGTAAAGCCGCTGTACGAGACGGTATTGCCGACGGAGTAAGCAAGGCCATCGTAAGTCTTGGTCGCGGACTGGTTCGTGACGGTCAGTTGCGTGAGGAACGAACGGAGCATCGGCGTGGTGCTTCCATCGTAGATCCGCCAGACCGAAGCCGTTCCGCCCTCATCGTCAATGCTCCAGCCGGCCGCTGTGAAATTGGCCAGCGAGGTCATGCCTTCCGACGTGAGGCCGACAGCGTTGCCGGGACCTCCCCCAATTCCCAAGACTTGACCGCTCGTACTCGCGTTATAATAGGCCCCCGTGATACTTGGCCCAGCGGCATTGTATCCAGCGAAGCCGCCCGTCACCGCGCCGCCGACCACCATGCCTGTTGCAAAGGCGTTCACGATAGTTCCGTTGAAGTCGTTCGAGCCCACAAATCCGCCAATCGAACTTGCAAGGATCAAGCCGTTGACGTTGCCGGTGGCGTAAGCGTTCGTAATCGAACCGTTATTGTAACCCACAAAGCCGCCGAGATAGCTCATGCTTGAGGTTACGGAACCCGTAGCAAAGGAATTGGAGATCGTTCCCCTGTTCAGACCGACAAATCCGCCAGCAACCGCGTTGCCCAACGGCCCCTGACTGCCGGCGATATTGCCGGTAGCATAGGACTGGCCGATCGTGCCGGAATTGAGATATCCGACAAGGCCGCCGATATTGCGCCCCTGACTGACCACATTTCCGCTGGCCCATGCGGCGGTAATGCTGGTCCCGTTCACATAACCAGCGAGTCCGCCTGTGTCGACTTCGCCGGACGATGTTCCCGTCACCGTCGCCGAGGATCCCGCGCCGGTGATGCTTCCGTCCTGCGATGCGCCGACAAGCGCGCCGACATGGTCCAATCCGGTTACACTGCCGCCGGAAAGCACGACATCCTTGATCGCCGCGCCCGAGGTGCTGCCGAAGAGGCCGACATAGCTCTCGTTGCCGCGATTGATCTTAAGACCGGTGATAGTGTGATTCCGGCCGTCGAACGATCCGGTGAAGGCGACACCGACGTTACCGATGGGGCTGAACCCGGCCGGGGCCCAGACATCGGAGTAATAGTTGTTGCCGCCGTTGACGGTAAAGCTGCCTGCAAGATCGATATCCGCGCCGAGTTCGTAATTTCCGGCCAAGTCCAGATTGGCGAGCTGGAGGGCGTGCGGGGTTGCGATTACGCTCGATGCCTCACTGCGCAACATGGGGCGCGTGTTGCCGTCAACCATGGTCCATGTATTGGCGAAGTCAAAGCCGCTGTAGGTCGCGGCGGTGTAGGCCTGGCTGTTGGAGATGCCGGTGCCGACAGCGCTGGAACTTTGACCGGTGCTTTGAATATCCCAATACGCATTGCTTACGCCGGCCATGATCCCGGAATATCCTACAAGACCTCCGGTAAAAGTGCTCCCCGAGACGGCGCCGCTGGCATAGACATTCGCAATCGTTTCATTGGATCCAAATCCAACAAGACCGCCTGCATAGCCAATCGATGCCGAGACTGTTCCGGTGGCATAGGAATTTCTAATGGTGCCATTATCTTCTTCGCCGGACAACCCTCCGACATATTGCCTGCCGGTGATGCTGGCTGATGACGAAGAATTGTCGATGGTACCGCCGACGCTCCCTCCCACGAGACCGCCAACATGATCACTTCCCGAAACACTTCCGGTCACGTGGGCGTTGGAAACGGTTCCGGCGATACGATATCCAACGAGTGATCCTGTTACAGCGCCGCCAATAACGGAGACGTTGGAAAGGGTCACGTCCCGAATTGTCCCGCTGGCCCTAGAGAACAGCCCGACATAAGCGGACGATGGTTTATTGATCGTCAGCCTGTCGATGAAGTGGCCAAGCCCCGCGAATGTGCCGGCCTGGTTCGCGATCGGGACGAAGTTCGCGATGCTGGAGGCATCAATGTCATTGGCCAGAGCGATGTATCCACTCCCGCTCGTCGCCTGCAGCTGGTTGACATCGTGGATCAGCGTATATGCCTGACTGTCGATCGTCAGACCGGCATTGCTCCCCGGAAGCGAGATGCGGGCGCCATCGATCAGGTTATAACCTGCACCACCCGCATTGAGACTGAGTGACGCATTCGCGCCGCTTAACGTGATGTCGCCGGAAATGCCGATGGCGCCGGAATTGCTCACGAGCTGGAGCCCCGCCGAGGCACCTGTCGCCGTGATATCGGCCGCGACGGACAAGCTTCCGGCCGAGGTCAGGGACAGCGTGGTCGACGCATTCCAGCTGACCGCATCCTTCACCGTCAAGCTGCCGCTAACCCCCAGCGAGATTGCGACATTGCCGTTTTCAAGACTGGCGGAAAGCGTCGCATTGTTGAGCAGGCCAGCCGCATCCTGAGTGGATGAGATCTCAACGTCGGTGGGATCGATCAACCAGGTGCCGAACGCACCGGAGGCCGCCTTGGTGGAAACCTTGATGTCGTCGCTTACGGCAACCTTCGCGGCCGAAGTCTCGACAAAGCCGCCATCCCCGCCATCGGGCGCAGAAGCATCAAGCACGCCGCCGGCATTGACGGTGCCGCCCGCCATGCCTGCCAGCAGGAGGATCCGTCCCGACTGGTTGGCCAGCGTATGCGCCTCGATCGTGCCGGTGTTCGATACCACCGACGACACCGCCGCGCTGGCGCCTTGTGCGCTGAGCAGCACCTGGCCGCCACCGGCTGCGATCAGGCCGCCGTTCTCGACCAGCGCCTGTGTCGTCGCGCCATCGACCTGCACTTGCAGGTGTCCGTTGGCCCCAGCATCGAGCAGCACCCCGGCACCGGAGGCGAGCACGATGTCGCCCTTGCTGGCCGAGATCGAACCGAGGTTCGAGACGGTTCCGCCAACCAGCACGACCTGGCCGCCCTCATGGGCCGTAATCAGGCCCTGATTGATCACCGAACCGCCCTCGTTCAGCGTGAAGCGATCCGTGCCCGCGAGGAAGTCGGCATCCGAAATCGATCCCGCCGCCGCAACCAGTCCGCCCACGTTGACTTGTGCGGTCGAGGTGAACAGCACGCCGTTAGGATTGACGACATAGACCTTGCCGTTCGACGTGAGCGTGCCCGCGATTGTCGATCCCGCCGACGAAAGCACGCGGTTCAGCGTGACCGCGTTGGCGTCAGGTTGCACGAAGGAAACCGAGGCATCCTTGCCGATGTCAAAGCCCTGCCAGTTGACGATGCCGCGCTGGCTCGACTGGGTTACAGTCATAGCGGCGCCGCTGGTGCCAATGGACACTTGTCCGGCGGCGACTTCGCCCCCCGTCGGCAGCGCATTGGTCGGGGGATTGGCAAGCGCCGGCGTGGCAAGTGCAAGGCTGAAAAGCGAAACGCTTGCGTTCATGGCAAGGCGGCGGGTCCGGGTGATCATTGGAGGTCTGTCCGATCAGAATGTCTTGGAGAGGTTGAACCAGCCGCGCACGTTGCGCTTGCTGCCATCTTCGTTGTGCTGCTTGTCGGGACCGCCCGGATTGTCGGTGATCGGCGCGGCAACCACGGCTGCGATCGAGAACCCGTAGGGCAGAGCATAGGTCACGCCCGCGCCGGCCCCGGCAAGCGCGTAGACATTGTCCGCGCCCGGATCGTTCCAGCCAGCCCATGTCCGCGTATGCAGGCGGATGGCGCCGCCATCGACGAAGCCATAGAGGTCAAGCCCCTTGAGCGCGCCGCCGCTGACGGGCACGTGCAGTTCGGCATTGGCCAGCGCGCCGCGATCGCCCATCGCCTCGTTGACGGGGAAAGCGCGGACGCCATAGGGGCCGCCCAGCGAGAACTGCTCTGAAGAATCGAGATTGTTCATCGCCCACTGCCCGGTGACGCGAACGCGCAGGAAGAATGGCCCTGCAAGCCGCTGGTCCCGCGTGAGTTCGGCCTGAAGCTTGCCGTAGGCGCCGTTGGCATCGGTCGTCAGACTGTCGAGAATGCGGTCGCTGGGAAGACCGTTCAGGTCTAGCGACCCGAGCGTCATCGTCAGCGCGTAGCGCGTGCGGCCACCCCCGCCCAGCCTGTCGCTGCCTTCGCCGCTCAGCGAAAGGGCCAGACGGTTTACCTGCTTGCGATGGGCCGCTTCGCCAAGCAGATCATCGTGATAATGACCGTGTTCGTAAGCGGCACGAAGTTGCAGCGTCTGGGTGGCGCTGCGGATCACGGGATAGGTGACCTCCAACCCCTGGGTATCGGCATTGCCGCGCCCGTCAAGGTCGGCAAAGTCGCCGCCCAGCGTGTAGCGCATGTAGCTGGCATAGACGCCCGCGCGCCACCCGCCCGTGCCGAGCGGCACGTTCCAACCGATCTGGCCATAGCCGAGATCGCGCGATCCCAGCCCCAGCAGCGTGACTTGATCGCCCTTGCCGGTGAGGTTGTTGAGCGCCAGCGAGGCGATCCCCCGGCAAAGACCAGTGGCATCGACGCCGCCATTGTCCGCGCTGATGCTGCCGGTCACCAATGCCGTGTCGGTTACGGTAAGAGCAAGATCGCTGGTGCCGGGGGCGCTGCCCGCCTTGAGCACGCCGTCAGCGCGGATGCCCGGGAGATCGTTGGCGACCAGCAGGCCGCGTTCGAGCGCCTGATCCGAATAGGGCGCGCCTTGCGTGAGGCGGCCGCCGACCACGCGTTCCACGAAGGCACCGTCAGCACGCGCCGCCTTGTCTTCGGTGACGATGCGACCAAAGCGGCCTTCGATCACGCGGATGTGGACGATGCCGGTGGTCACGTCCTGCGGCGGCAGCACAGTGCGTGCAAAGAAGCCGTGGCGGCGATAGACATCGGCAACCGCCTGGGCGGCCGCCTGAAGGCCACGAAGCGTGAGATCTCGGCCGATATAGGATTGGGTCGCGGTTGCCAGTTCGCTTTCCTGAAGCAAAGTGGCTCCCTCGATCACGAAGCGTTCGACCCGAACGGTTTCGCCGCCGGTGGCCGTGTCTGCTTCCGAAGGCGCCAAGGGCAGCGGCGACTGGCGGGGAACGCCGCCGGGAAGGCCCTGCCGAAGCTCTCTCTGAAGGCTGCCCGCGTTCGGAACACTTTGCGCCATGGCCGGAACGGCAAACAAGGCAATCGCGCTGGCCGACAGAGCAAGAGCAATCGACGACGTGCGAGTACCGCCCACACGCAGGCGCCGCCCCTGCTGCTTGAGGCAGTTATACGAATTCTTGGTCAAAATTTCCCCCTTGGGAACTCCCCCTCCGAATCAAAGGGTTCACTCTTGAAGCGGGCGCCTATGACCATATGCCGCGTTAATTTTGCGTGACATCGGTCACGCCATTTATGGAAACTCGCCAAAGTTAAAGGATTAACGCGACCCCGGAATGAGGGCGCCGCGCCGCGTCACCGATCCAGCGCGATGCGCTTGTAGCTCTCGTCGTGAGGGTAGCGGCCGCCCGGTGTGATGGGGATGCCCATCAGGCCCTTCGACCAATCCGCCGAGTCCGAGTATTCACGAAACCAGTCGGTGACAACGAGCCGTTCCTTGATGCGCCATTCGTCATCGCGCTTCTCGAAGCGATCGACATAACGGCCCGCGCCGATAACGTCCCGCTTGCCGTCCGGCGTGTTGATGCGATGGATGCCGTAGAAATAGGATTCCACGTCGGCAGTGTTGCCATCAATGGTCATCAGCACATTGCAGACGAAGTGCATGGTCTGGTCCATCGTGCCCATCGCCGCAAAGGACCAGTCAATGAACTCCTCGGCATTGCCCCGGAAGCTCAGGTGCTCGTCGATGCAATCCGGCCAGTAAGCGCTGCGGACCATGTCGGCATCGAGCCGATCCACACCGCGCGCATAGCGCGAAAGGCATTCGCGGATCGCCTCGCGGTCGGCGAGTTCGGCGGCGATCCTGCTTACGAATGTGGTCATGGCGCTCTGTCCTTTGAAGTACCCGGAAGTCACGCGACGCTCTTAATTCCGCCGAAAGCAACAAACCTCCCCCGCGATTTGACTGGAGATGATCTGCCGATCGGTCAGAGAGGATCCCGCGCGCGCCAACCCGCCGATGCGCATCGTTCGCCGTTGCCCGATTGCTCTCGGCCGTCCCTCCCATTTGCCCTTGACGGCGGCTGCGCACCGGGTAAATGATAGCGCTACCAAAACGAAATCGTTGAGGATGCCGATGTGATCGAGATTGCTCCGTACGTGCCCTGCCCGTGCGCGCGATTCCCGGACACCTGTGCGCTGTTTGGCGGCGGCCTCCGCAAATCCCCGTGGGTGGAAGGACTGTTACGATGATCACCGGCGCCATTCTCATCGGCCGCAGCGAAGAGCATACCGAGACCACTTATACCGCGGTAAACCCTGCCACGGGCGCCGCCATCGAACCCCGGTTCACCACCGCCGGCCTGCCGGAAGTGGAGCGCGCCTGCGCGCTGGCCGATGCCGCTGCAATTGCCTTCGCGGAAGCCGCGCCGGAAACCCGCGCCGTGTTCCTGGAAACCATTGCGGACGAGATCGTGCGCATTGGCGATGACCTGATCGAGCGCGCCATGGCCGAAACCGGCCTGCCGCGCGCCCGCCTCGAAGGCGAACGCGGCCGCACCACCGGCCAGCTTCGCCTCTTCGCCCAGGTCCTGCGCGAAGGCAGTTGGGCTGACCTCACCATCGATCCCGCCCTGCCCGAACGCGCACCGCTGCCCCGCCCGGACCTGCGCGTCCGCAAGGTCTCGCTCGGCCCGGTCGTGGTGTTCGGCGCGAGCAACTTCCCCCTCGCCTTCTCCGTCGCCGGCGGTGACACGGCCTCGGCCTTCGCGGCGGGTTGCCCGGTGATCGTCAAGGGTCACTCGGCCCACCCCGGCACCGGCGAACTGGTCGCCCGCGCGATCCAGCGCGCGGTAGCGCTGTGCCACCTGCCCGAGGGCGTGTTCTCCTACCTGCCCGCCAACCGCGAGGCCGGTACCGCGCTCGTCGCCGACCACCGCATCAAGGCCGTAGGCTTTACCGGATCGCGCGGCGGCGGCATGGCGCTGATGCGCACCGCCGCCAGCCGCCCGGAGCCGATCCCGGTCTATGCCGAGATGAGCTCGATCAACCCCGTCGTGCTGTTCCCCGCCGCTCTCGCCGCACGCGGTGAAGCGCTGGGCGCCGCTTTCGTCGGCTCGCTGACGATGGGCGCGGGCCAGTTCTGCACCAATCCCGGCCTCGTCATCGCCATGGACGGCCCGGACCTCGACACCTTCCTCGCCTCGGCCGCCGCTGCCATGGTCGGCAGCGCAGCGCAGGACATGCTGACGCCGGGCATCCACGCGGCTTACGTCGATGGCGTCGAAGCCCTGGCAGACCACTCGGCCGTCACCACGCTCGCACGCGGTGTCGAGCCGACCGGCCCGCATCAGGCACAGGGCGCACTGTTCAAGACCAGCGCCGCCGATTTCCTGGCCGACGCGGCACTGGGCGCGGAAGTCTTCGGCTCCTCCTCGCTCGTCATCACCGTCACCGACATGAGTGAGGCCAAGCAAGTCATCGCCGCGCTCGAAGGCCAACTCACCGCCACGCTGATCCTCGATGCCGAGGACGAAGACGCCGCTGCCGAACTGCTCCCCGTGCTGGAGCGCAAGGTCGGCCGCATCCTCGTCAACGGCTGGCCCACCGGCGTCGAAGTGTGCCACGCAATGGTTCATGGCGGGCCGTTCCCCTCGACTTCGGATGGCCGCACCACCTCGGTCGGGGCCAAGGCGATCGATCGCTTCCTGCGCCCGGTGTGCTATCAGAACATGCCGTCCGCCCTGCTCCCCGAGGGTCTGCGCGACGGCAATCCCTGGAACGCACCGCGCCGCATCGACGGCGTGCTCAAGCTGGGCTGATGACCATGGACAACCATAACGACACTGCGGGCAACGACTCCGCGGCACCGCGCCGCTTCCGTTCGCAGGATTGGTTCGCCGATCCTGCCCGTTCGGACATGGTCGCGCTCTATCTCGAACGCTTCATGAACTACGGCATCACGCCCGCAGAACTGCGGTCGGGACGCCCGATCATCGGCATCGCCCAGTCGGGCAGCGACCTTTCGCCGTGCAACCGCATCCATATCGATCTGGCGAAGCGTGTGCGCGACGGCATCCGCGACGCGGGCGGCATCGCGATGGAGTTCCCGGTCCACCCGATCTTCGAGAATTGCCGCCGCCCCACCGCCGCGCTCGACCGCAACCTCGCCTATATGGGCCTTGTCGAGATCCTCTACGGCTACCCCATCGATGGTGTGGTGCTGACGACGGGCTGCGACAAGACGACGCCGTCGCAGGTTATGGCCGCCTCCACCGTGGACATTCCGGCCATCGTCCTCTCGGGCGGCCCGATGCTCGACGGCTGGCACGAAGGCGACCTCGTCGGCTCGGGCACGGTGATCTGGCGCAGCCGCCGCAAGCTGGCAGCGGGCCAGATCGACGAGGAAGAATTCCTCCAGCGCGCCTGCGACAGCGCCCCTTCGGCCGGGCACTGCAACACCATGGGCACCGCTTCGACCATGAACGCCGTGGCCGAGGCGCTGGGCCTCTCGCTCCCCGGCTGTGCGGCGATCCCGGCGCCCTACCGCGAACGCGGCCAGATCGCCTACGAAACCGGCCGCCGCATTGTCGAGATGGCCTATGAAGACCTGCGCCCATCGGCCATCCTGACGCGTGAGAGCTTCCTCAACGCGATCCGCGTGGTCAGCGCCATCGGCGGTTCGAGCAATGCCCAGCCGCACGTCATGGCGATGGCCCGTCACGCGGGCGTCGAACTCCACGCCTCGGACTGGACCGAGCATGGCTACGACCTGCCGCTGATCGTCGACATGCAGCCCGCCGGGCGGTTCCTCGGCGAGCGCTTCCACCGCGCGGGCGGCGTGCCGTCGGTCATGTGGGAACTGCAACAGGCGGGCGTGCTCGCGGACGACTGCCTGACGGTGACCGGCGAGACGCTGGCCGAAAACCTTACCGGCCGCGAAGCACGCGACCGCGAGGTAATCCGTCCTTTCGCCGAACCGCTGCGCGAAAAGGCGGGCTTCCTCGTCCTTTCCGGCAACCTGTTCGACTTCGGCATCATGAAGACTTCCGTCATCAGCGCCGAATTCCACGAACGCTACCTCTCGCGCCCCGGCTCGGAAGGCGTGTTCGAAGGCCGCGCGGTCGTGTTCGAGGGCGGTGACGACTATCACCACCGGATCAACGATCCCTCGCTGGAAATCGACGAGAACTGCATCCTCGTGATGCGCGGCGCCGGACCGCTGGGCTGGCCCGGCTCGGCCGAGGTCGTCAACATGCAGCCGCCAGACGCGCTGATCCGTCGCGGCGTGCAGTGGCTGCCGACGCTGGGCGACGGGCGCCAGTCCGGTACTTCGGACAGCCCTTCGATCCTCAACTGCTCGCCCGAGAGCGCCGCCGGCGGCGGTCTCTCATGGCTGCGCACCGGCGACGTGATCCGCATCGATGTCCGTGCAGGCTCTTGCAACGCGCTGGTGGACGAAGCGGAGATCGCCCGCCGCAAGACGGAGACGCCTCCGCCGGTGCCGGAAAGCCATACCCCGTGGGAGGAACTCTTCCGCGAGAAGACCGGGCAGATGGCCGAAGGCGCCGTGCTGGAAATGGCCGTGAAATACCGCCAGATTTCCGCCAAGACGCCACGGCATAACCACTGATTATCTGACCTGGCGTGGTCCGGACTCTGACAGTCCGGACCACGAAGGCAGCGGGAGACCGGAAAAGCAGGCGATCAAAGACGGGCGATTCCGGCCCGATCAGCGTTTCTTCTTGGTGATGGTCGCGGTGAAATCGGGGTCCTTGTTCGCCACCCAATCGACGAACTTGCGCACGTTCGGATCGGCCAGCAAACCCTCCACATCCATTCCGTGGCGCTGCAATTCGGAATTGGTGAAATTGGCGATCAGCGTCTGCTGGCAGATCGAGTGCATGGGCACGACATCGCGCCCGCCCCGGCTCTTGGGTACCGGATGGTGCCAGACGATAGTCTTGCCGGTGGGGCGGCCGCAGAGCCAGCAAGGCTCAACGGGAGCCGGAGCCTCATCCTCCTCGCTACGGAGGTCTTCGTAGGGGCCATGTTTCGAATGCTTGCGGGCCATGCGTCTGCCTGAATTGTCTGAACTTGCGCCGCCCGCCTACAGCGAGGCGGCCAGCATTACCACACCTGCGTCCTCGTTTTGAAAGCGCGCCATGTTCTGCCCAAAGGGATCCCGCCGCCCCTCCCGCCCACTGCTTATCCTGAGCCCGTCGAAGGATCGGAACCTCGTTCGCATCGCCAAATGGACGGTGCGGACATGCTCAAAGCAGCGTCATCGCGATGGAACGCGAGCATCAGACATCCTTGGGGATGGGCCGATCAAGGTAGCTGGTCGCTCCCCGGCTGCGCGCTTCCCAGGCGTTTGCCCGCTCGCGGGCATAGACCTGCTGCACGCGAACCCTGCTGATGCCATATCGTTCGGCAAGTGCACCAAACGTCGCGCCATCGATCACCGCCACGTAAATGGCCGTATTCCGCTCGTGAGCGGGGCTTGAACTTCCTGGAACCATCGACTTACTCCTGCTGATTGACGGCAATCGGCTGCCGCGCCCGCGCACCCCGGCCTTGAGCCGACGGACCCGCGATTTCTCGCCTCCGGCATGGACCTATTGTAACATGTAACCCACACCCGATTCGATGAAGCCCATTCGTCGCCAATGACGGCGATGGCAACAGGGCCCTGCTACGCCGCTTCACGGCCCCCGTACCTCAGCCTTTCAAACGCTTCATAAAGGCCATAAGGGCATCGAATTGGGTTTGGGCGAGAGACCACTGGAATTTACTGCCCTTGTCAGGCAAGGGGCCCCATACCTATTTTTTGTCCTGGCGAAGTGACCGTCATGGGCCGCGCAAATGAGACAATGGCATACCTATGAGCAAGAACGAGAACGCGGCGGATTTCGATGCACCGCTTATTGAGAGTGGCAAGGGTGCGGTTGCGCGGTTTATCGCCCGCGCCAAGAGCCGTGGTACCATCACCGTAAGCGAGCTGAACGCTGCCCTGCCGCAGGATCAGATGTCCACCGACCAGATCGAGGACATCATGGCCGCGATCTCGGAGATGGGCATCAAGATCGTCGAGAACGAGGATGAAGGCGAGGACGGCGACGAGACCGATTCTCAGGCCGATTCGCAAAACGACGACGATCGCGATATGGATGATGACGCCGGCGACGACGGCGAAATCTCCCAGCGCCGCACGCCGGACAGCAAGAAAGCGGACGCCCTCGGCCGCACCGACGATCCGGTGCGCATGTACCTGCGCGAGATGGGCGCGGTGGAAATGCTTTCCCGTGCGGGCGAAGCGGCGATTGCCAAGCGCATCGAAGCCGGCCGCGACATGATGATCATGGGCCTCTGCGAGAGCCCGCTCACCTTCCACGCCATCATCCAGTGGTCCGAAGCGCTCAACAACGGCGAGATGCAGCTGCGCGAGATCCTCGATCTCGATGCAATGCTGACCAAGGAGCCTGCGCCCGAAAGCCTGTCGGAAGACGGTGAAGGCGACGACGACGGCGAGATCAGCGAAAAGATCGCCGGCCCCTCCTTCAAGGAGGACGACGAGGCCGAGGAAGAGGAAACCACCACCGAGCTGGACGAAGACGGCAATCCGATCGCCAAGCGCGCGGCCGAGGACGAGGACGAGGACAACACCATCAGCCTTGCGCAGATGGAAGCGGCCCTCAAGCCGGAAGCGCTTGAGAAATTCTCGCTCATCACCGAGCTGTTCCAGGCCTTCGAGCGCCTCCAGTCGGAGCGTCTCGACGCGCTGGCGCTGGGCATCGACTTCCCGGTCGCCAAGGAAGAGCAGTACCAGCAGCTGCGCGAAGACCTGACCGCGCAAGTGGAATCGGTGAAATTCCACGCGGCGAAGATCGAATACCTCGTCGACAATCTCTACTCGTTCAACCGCCGGCTCACCACGCTGGGCGGCCAGATGCTGCGCCTGGTAGAGCGCCACAAGGTGAAGCGCGCCGACTTCCTCGAAACCTATGTCGGCCGCGAACTGGACGACACCTGGATCGGCGAAATGGCGACGAAGGACAAGAAGTGGGCGGCTTTCGCGGCCAACGAAGCCGATCCGGCCGAGCGTATCCGCCTCGAAGTCTCGGACATCGCCGCCGCCACCGGCATGGCGCTTCCCGAGTTCCGCCGCATCGTCAACATGGTCCAGAAGGGTGAGCGCGAGGCGCGCATCGCCAAGAAGGAAATGGTCGAGGCGAACCTGCGTCTGGTGATCTCGATCGCCAAGAAGTACATGAACCGCGGCCTGCAGTTCCTGGACCTCATCCAGGAAGGCAACATCGGCCTGATGAAGGCGGTCGACAAGTTCGAGTACCGCCGCGGCTACAAGTTCTCGACTTATGCCACCTGGTGGATCCGTCAGGCGATCACGCGCTCGATCGCGGATCAGGCGCGCACGATCCGCATCCCGGTCCACATGATCGAGACGATCAACAAGCTGGTCCGCACCAACCGCCGCTTCCTGCACGACCATGGCCGCGAGCCCACGCCGGAAGAAATGGCCGAGCGCCTGTCGATGCCGCTCGAAAAGGTCAAGCGGGTCCTGAAGATTGCCAAAGAGCCGATCTCGCTCGAAACCCCCGTGGGTGACGAGGAAGACAGCCATCTGGGTGACTTCATTCAGGATTCGAATGCGGTCATCCCGGTGGATGCGGCGATCGAGTCCAACCTCAAGGAAATGATCACCCGCACCCTTGCCTCGCTCACGCCGCGCGAAGAGCGCGTGCTGCGCATGCGCTTCGGCATCGGCATGAACACCGACCATACGCTTGAGGAAGTCGGCCAGCAGTTCTCGGTCACCCGCGAACGTATCCGCCAGATCGAGGCCAAGGCGCTGCGCAAGCTCAAGCACCCGAGCCGGTCGCGCATCATGCGCAGCTTCCTGGACTAAGACGGTTTCGGCGTTTTCCGGGTCATCAAGTGGTTCCACCTGATGAGAAAATGCCCTTGGCTACAGCGCCGCCCCTACCGGCCCAATGCCGGTAGGGGCGGCGGTAGCGCTCCAGCCACTATCAGGAAATCGGAGAGACACCCATCCGAAGCTACGGGCCAGAGGCCCGTGGCCGATTAAGTGATGGGAAATTTCCAGATTGCAGGTAAAGGACCGCCAATCTTCGGTGCCTGCGATGCGGTTTGATCTCTCCACTTTGTATTTCCTTGCCATAGGCACTTTGGCTCTCAGTGCAGTCATGACGCTCTGGGAGCGGCATGCACGGCCCTTGCGCAGGAATGAACTCGGCATACTCGCCGCCGGCTATTCGGCGCTGGCTGCCGGGTGCGCATTGGCGATGGGGCGAACGATGTTCGCCGGTGCCCTTGGCGCAAGTTTGGCCAATATGGCCATGATGGGCGGGTATCTTCTGATTTTTCAGGGCGTAGCGCGCCTGGCCGGCCGCAAGCGCGGCGCGATTTCGCTGGCTATTTTCGCTTTCCAGGCCCTGATCTGGATCGCCATGGGCGAATGCTGCCGGGATATTATCTGGAACTATATCAGCGCATTTCCCATCGCGCTGGTCAGCGGCCTGACAGCCTGGGAGCTGTGGACGAACGATCGCTTCCGCTTCTTGCGATCCCGCCGTGTTGCGCTGGCCTTCGCGGCCATGCATTCGCTCTTCTACATAGGCAGAGCCTTTGTCCTGCCTCTGGCGGTACCGGGTTTCGGGCCGCGACTGCTTGCGATCTCCAGCGTCTTCACGATGTACGAAGGCGTGCTCTACTCGGTCGGCCTGCCCATGGCGCTGATGGCGCTCCTGCGAGAGGAAACACAGGACCAGTTGCTGCAAGCCTCGCGCACGGACTATCTGACCGGCCTGGGTAATCGGCGCTGGTTCTTCGAGGAAGCCGAGAGCCACATTCGCAATGCAAACGCGGACGCGCGTATCTTTCTGCTCGCTTTCGATCTCGACCACTTCAAGGCCATCAACGACCGGTTTGGCCATGCGACGGGCGACCGGGTGCTCAAGCTGTTCGCAGGTTTCGTCAGGGGCATCGTCGGGCCGGCTGCCATTCTCGCGCGAATCGGCGGTGAGGAATTCGCCGCATTGTTGACCTGCAAATCCGATGCGGAGGCCGCCGCTATCGCCCAAGGCGTGGTGAGCGGCTTTGCGGAGATCGTCATAGATCGGGAAAATGGCGTGGACGTCACGGCAACCGTCAGCATCGGCCTTGCGGAACTGGGACGCGACGGCAACGATCTTGCGGATCTCCTCTCGGCCGCGGACGCCGCGCTCTACAGGGCCAAAATCGGCGGTCGCAACCGGATCGAGCCTGCGGAACCGCCGGCCGCCGACAAGTCTGCCTGTGCTCTTGAAATGCGCGCTTAGCGGCAGCGCTGCCGGTCGCAAGATTGTGCGGCATGCAGGCCAATTTCGCCCTTAAGTGGCGCGCCTCGCTACTTGAAAGTCCCTAGCGGCGATACTGCCAATCCTTCGCAAATCCCCGGTAAACCGTCGTCTCGCCCGAGGCATTCCGTCCTCGCGGAAAAATGATCAGCGAGGCCGACGATGTTCAATTGGTTCGAGAAATATGCCCCCATCCGGGTCAAGTTCCGCACCCTGTTCTATCTGCACGGATTCTGGGGCCTGCTCTCCGTAGCCGGCGCGGCTCTCGCCGCCCGCAATTTCACCGCGCCCGGAATCGGGCTGGCGGTCCTGTCACTGGTGGCGACACTGGCCACCGTGAAGATCAGCGGCAAGCTGATCTGCGATCCCTATGTCGAGACGGTCATGCGCATGGAAGGGCTGGCGGCAGGCGATCTTGCCAGTCCGATCAGGTTCACCGATCACAGCGACTGCGTGGGCCGGATGACCAACGCCATGGCCGTGTTCCGGGACAATGCCGTGCAGGTCCAGCTCAATTCCACCCGCCAGCAGATGGTCGAGGCGCTGGAGCGCGGTCTGCTCGCGCTGGAAGGCGGCGACATGACCATCAAGCTGGATACGGCCTTCGCGGAAGAATACGAAAGCCTGCGCGCCGGTTTCAACCGCACCGTCGTCGGTCTGGAGGCCAGCATCGCGCAAGTCGTATCCTCCGCCGAATGCGTACGGACGGGTTCGGCCAAAATCCGCGCGGCGTCGGACGATCTTGCCCAGCGCACGGCAAGTCAGGCGGCGACGCTGGAACGCACCTCTGCCTCCATGAAGAACGTGACGGGGATGGTGGAAGTGACCGCTCGCAGCGCCGGCGAGGTCCGCATTCAGGTGAGTGCGGCCAGCGGCGATGCCGATGACGGCGCCAAAGTCGTCCGCAATGCCGTCGCCGCGATGGACGCGATCGAGCAGAGTTCGCTCCAGATCAACCAGATCATCGACCTGATCGACGGCATCGCCTTTCTGGCTCTGAACGCGGGCGTGGAAGCGGCGCGTGCAGGCGATGCCGGCCGGGGTTTCGCCGTGGTCGCCAACGAAGTGCGGGCGCTGGCGCAGCGATCGTCCGACGCCGCGCGGGAAATTCGCGCGCTTATCACCACGTCGTCCACGCAAGTCGCGGAAGGGGTCGATCTGGTCGGGCAGACCGGGCGTATGCTTGAGCGGATCGGTACGAAGATCGCCGAAGTCAACAGGCTGGTCGATGCGATCGCCCGAGGCGCCGAAGTGCAGTCCGAAGCTTTGACCGACATCGGCGGCGGCGTCGTCAGCATGGACCAGATGGTGCAGCAGAACGCCGCAATGGTGGAGCAGACCGCCGCCGCCGCGCGCGGCCTCGCCTCCAAAGCGGCAGAGCTTGCCGAACTGACCACGCGCTTCAGGCTGAATTCGGCTTCCAACGGACCTGTGCGCCTCATGTCCCGGCGCGATCCGCCTGCCCTGACTGCGGCATCGCCGCGTCACGCGTCGCTGCCGGTGCGTGGGAATCTGGCGATCAGTCCCGCGCACTCGGGCGAGGACTGGTCCGAATTCTAGAGCGTTTTCAAGGCGGATTCGGGGTGAACGGATCATACTCCGGAATGGTTTGCCTCTGTTCCACAAAATGACAGGATTCCGGGTGTAACGCGGCCAAAAGGTGGCTGATTCGGGAGTTTTCATGGTGTTTGGCGTACTTGCTGCTGCGGCGGTTGCCGCCTCCAGCACTCGGCCGGCTGTCAATGAAGCCCAATTTCAGGATATCGTGCTCGCCATTCATAACCGGGAGCGCGCGGCGGTAGGCTCGGCGCCGCTGCGCTGGAGTGCCAAGCTGGCGCGTGATGCCGGTTACTGGGCAGACCGGCTGGCATCATCGGCAGTGTTCCGGCACGATGCCTCCAACCGGCTGGAGGGCGAGAACCTCTGGATGGGGACCCGCGGCGGCTATCGCCTCGAAGAGATGGTCTCGGGTTGGGCGGCTGAAAAGATCCCGCTGCGCCGGATGCGTTCGTGGCAGGACGATTATCACCGCGTTGGCCATTATACGCAGATGATCTGGGCCGGAACGACGTCGGTCGGTTGCGCCCTGTCAAAAGGGAGAGGGTACGAATACCTGGTGTGCCGATACGATCCGCCGGGGAACGTCATGAATGAGAGCCCCTATCGCCAGCGAACGGTTGTCAGCGCCCAATAAGCCCGATTTCAGAACGGTACGCCGCCTTCCACCCATCCGGAAATCTCGCGACAATTGCGGAAAAAACCGGTTTGAAAGCAAGGATCGGAGTGCGGCAGCGGCAAGATGCGCCCATATACCTCCGATCATGAGGCGCCGTTGACGGCCATTCCGTCCTGCAAGGCTCGGCGTCCGGCATACTGAAGGACCCGATTGTGGATCGATCGCCGCAACACGTTATCTTCGGGACCTCGTACGGCTTTGCCGCCATCGGCTGGCGAGGATCGAGCGTCTCAAGCTTTCGCCTTCCGTCACGGACAGCCGAAGCAGCCGAAAGCGCGCTGCTTCGTCGTTTTCCCACGTCGATACGAACGGCTCCCCCGGCATTCCTGCAGGCCGTCATCCATGACGCCCAGCGCTATTTCGAAGGCGAGCGGGTGGATTTTTCTGCCGTCGAGATCGACCTGGGCGAACAGGAATCCCTGTTCGAACGCATCTATGGCTTCGTGCGTGCGCTGGATTACGGCGAAACCACGACTTACGGCGCCGTCGCCAAGGCCTTGGGGGAAGAACCCCAGACCGCGCGGACCGTGGGCGAGGCGATGGCGCGCAATCCCGTGCCGCTGATAGTGCCATGCCACCGCGTGACGGCTGCCGGCGGAAAGATCGGAGGCTTTTCGGCCCCGGGCCGCTCCGATACGAAAGCGCACATGCTCTCGCTGGAGGGGGTTGCCTCTCCCTCGAACCGCCAGATCGGCTTCGGATTCTAAAGGTGCGTCATCAGGGCAGTTCCATGAACGCGCGCCTTGCCGCTTACGATTGGGGTGCAATCGCGGCCAGTCTCGACGAGGAAGGCTGGGCGATCCTGCCGGCGTTTTTCGAAGACGCCGAATGCGACGCGGTGGCGGACCTCTATGGACCGACCCCTGTCTTTCGCAGCCACATCCACATGGCCCGCCATGGCTTCGGAAAAGGCGAGTATCGCTATTTCGCCTATCCGCTGCCGCCGCTGATCGAGGCGGCGCGCACCGAACTCTATCGGCGCATCGCGCCGATCGCCAATGGCTGGCATGAGCGGATGGGGATCGACGTCCGCTTCCCCGCCGACCATACGACATTCCTGGAACGCTGCCACGAAGCCGGCCAAAAGCGATCGACGCCGCTGCTGCTGGAATATGGCAAGGGCGACTACAATTGCCTGCATCAGGACCTCTACGGCGATCATGTTTTCCCGCTCCAGATCGCCGTGCTCCTTTCGGAGCCGGGCAAGGACTTCACGGGCGGCGAGTTCGTTCTGACCGAACAGCGTCCCCGCATGCAGTCTCGCGCCGCGGTGGTACCGCTCGGCAAGGGTGATGCCGTGCTCTTCGCGGTGAATGCCCGCCCGCAGCGGGGCTCGCGCGGCAGTTATCGGGTCAACCTGCGCCACGGTGTCAGCATGGTGCGTTCGGGCAAGCGGCATACGCTGGGGATCATTTTCCACGATGCTGCCTGACCTCTTCGCGGACGATCATCGAGACGTGGCACTCGGACCGGGCGCGGCCATCCTTGGCGGCTTCGCGCTCGACGTGGCGGACGCGCTGGTCGCGCATGTCCGGCACATGTCCGCGCTCGCGCCCTTCCGCCACATGGAGACCCGGGGCGGCAAGCGCCTGTCGGTCGCCATGTTCAACTGCGGCCCGCTGGGCTGGGTGTCCGATCGGTCGGGCTATCGCTACGACGCCATCGACCCTGAGACGAACAGGCCATGGCCGGCACTCCCGCCGCTGTTTCTCGACCTTGCCGGTCGGGCCGCCGAAGCGCTTGGCTTCAGCGGCTTCGTGCCCGACGCCTGCCTGGTCAATCGTTATATCCCTGGTTCAAGGCTTTCCCTTCATCAGGACATGGACGAGCGGGATCACTCTGCGCCGATCGTCTCGGTCTCGCTCGGGTTGCCCGCAACGTTCCTGTGGGGCGGCCGGCACCGCAGCGACCGCCCTGCCCGCCTCCGGGTGGTCCATGGCGATGTCGTCGTGTGGGGCGGCCCTTCGCGCATGACCTTCCACGGCGTTGGCGAACTCAAGGCCGGAGACCATCCCGCCACGGGCGAAGCACGCTACAATCTCACGTTCCGGAAGGCGCGCTGATCGCCGATCTTCGGTAGCCGCCGGGCCCGAGCCGCGCACTTTTGGGGGTTTATCCCGATGGATCGCCCTCAAGGCCCGGCTATTTTTTCGGGACATTCGCGGCACGGAGCCCCCACATGCCCATCGATCGTCCTGCTCAAACCCCCGGCATCCTGCCGCGTCCCGACTTCCATTTCACCGGCGAAATCGGCCGCACGTATCAGGACTCAGACCCCGCGACATTTCCGCAGCCCGTGCAGCCGCCCAAGGGCGCGCCGAACATCGTGCTGATCCTCCTCGACGATGTCGGTTTCGGCCAGTTTTCGACTTTTGGCGGCGGCGTCCCCTCACCGACGATGGACAGGCTCGCCAAGGAGGGCCTGCGCTACAACTACTTCCACACGACGGCGCTGTGCAGCCCGACACGGGCGGCGCTCATCACCGGGCGCAATCACCATTCGGCGTCTTTCGCCGGCATCACCGAACTCGCGACCGGCTATGACGGCTATTGCTGCATCCTGCCGAAGAATTGCGGAACAGTGGGCGAAGTCCTGCGCCAGAACGGCTACATGACCGCCTGGATCGGCAAGAACCACAATACGCCGACGTGGGAAACCAGCGCCGCAGGCCCGTTCGACCGTTGGGCCAACGGGCTTGGGTTCGCCTATTTCTACGGTTTCAACGCCGGTGACATGAATCACTGGAACCCGATCCTCTACGAGAACCACAACCTCGTCCCGCCATCGGAAGATCCCGATTATCACCTGACCGAGGACATTGCCGACCGGGCGATAACCTGGCTGCGTCAGGTCAAGAGCATTGCGCCGGACAAGCCGTTCTTCCTCTATGTCGCGCCCGGCGCCACGCACGCGCCGCACCATGCGTCCAAGGAGTGGATCGACAAATTCAAGGGCCAGTTCGATCAAGGCTGGGACGCCTATCGCGAGCAGACCCTCGCCCGCCAGAAGGATCTGGGGGTGGTCCCGCAGGATACTGAATTGACCACCCGGTCGAAGGGCCTTCCGGCATGGGATTCGCTCAACGACGACCAGAAGCGTCTCTATTCCCGGATGATGGAAGTCTTCGCCGGCTACGGTGCGCAAGTCGACGTGGCGATGGGCCGGGTGATCGACGCGGTCAAGGAACTGCCCGACGCGGACAACACGATCATCCTCTACATCGCCGGTGACAACGGTTCGAGCGCCGAAGGCGGCCTTGAAGGCTCGCTGTGCGAGAACATGTTCTTCAACGGCCTTCCGGAGAAGTGGGAAGACAACATCAAGGCGATCGACGAACTGGGCGGCCCCAAGCACTTCAATCACTTCCCGTCCGCCTGGGCCCACGCCATGAACACGCCGTTCCAATGGACCAAGCAAGTCGCCAGCCACTTCGGCGGAACGCGCAACCCGATGATCATCTCATGGCCCGACGCCATCAAGGACAAGGGCGGCCTGCGCGATCAGTTCATCCACACGATCGACATCGTGCCGACACTCTATGAAATCTGCGGAATTACCGCGCCCGGCACACTCAACGGCGTGCAGCAAAAACCCATCGAGGGCGTCAGCTTCGCCGCCACCTTCGAAGACGCCAGCGTTGCCAGCAAACGCAAGACGCAATATTTCGAACTGGGCGTCAATCGCGGGCTCTATCACGACGGATGGATGGCTTCGGCCCCCTCGTTCGTGCCCTGGCAGCCGATCCGATCCGAGGATTGGAGCCCCGATGAACAGGTGTGGGAACTGTACAAGCTAGACGAGGACTTTTCGCAGGCGAAGGATCTCGCCGCGCAGCATCCCGAGAAGCTGCGCGAATTGCAGGACATGTGGTGGGTGGAGGCTGCCAAGTATAGCGTGCTGCCGCTCGACTGGCGCGCCACGATCCGCATGAATGCAGAGGCGATGGGCAGGCCAAGCCTCGTCGGCAAGCGGACCAAGGCCGTCTATTATGAAGGGCAGATCGCGCTTCCGGACGCTGCCTGCCTGCCGATGCTCAACAAGAGCTGGACGATTACCGCCGAGATCGACCTGCCGAGCGACCACGCCGAGGGCATGATCGTCACACATGGCGGCCTTGAAGGCGGCTACGGGCTCTATCTGCGCGAGGGCAAGCCCGTCTTCGTCTACAACTTCCTCTCGATCGACCGGCCAACCTTCGCGGCCGAGGCGCCCCTGCCCAAGGGAAAAACGACGCTCACCGTCGATTTCAAATATGACGGCGGCGGGATGGGCAAGGGCGGCGAGATTACTATCTCCGCCAATGGCACCAAAGTTGCCGGAGGGCGGCTGGAGCGAACCGTGCCCATTCAATTCTCGCTGGGCGAAGGGCTGGACATCGGCATGGATACCGGATCGCCGATCGATTTCACGTACAAGCTGCCATTCAAGCTGACCGGCAAAGTCGAGCGCGTGGAAATCGAATTGAAACCCGGTCAGTAGGGCGATGTCGCGAGGTAGGGCCGTGTTCCGCTTCGGCAGTTCCGCCGCAACGGCAATCCGGCCCTACAGTCGATGCGTCGCTTTCGGCGAGTTCCGTCACGCGATTAAAAGAACATAACCCTGATGCCCGGCAGGTCCGGACAGCTAGGAAAAATCAAACGCGCACAGTAGGTTCTCTCCGCAAGGGAGAACCGGAATGAGCCTCATCCTTGGCAGCCTATTGGCCGCCGCCTCCTCCATTACCGTGACCGGGAACGTTCCGTCAGAGCCCGCCGCGCAGCGTTTCGTCGCGCAAGTCGCGATAGCGGCGGCAAACGATGTGCCGCTCGCGAGATTCACGGACCCGGTCTGCGTGGGCAGCACGGGCCTGCCGCCCAGCGCGGACGCGGTGGTGGCTGACCGGATCACGGCGGTCGCCGCGTCGGCCGGACTTAGGATCGCCCGCGCGGGTTGCACACCCAATGTCATGGTGGTCTTCGTGAAGGACGGCCGTGACGCTGTGCGCACCCTGTCTCAGGCGGGGTCCGGCGCGATGCTGAGCCAGTCGCATGCCGATATCCGCCGCCTTCTAGCAGAACCCGGCCCGGTGTGGGCGTGGAGCGAGGTCGATCTCCGAAGCCGCGACGGCGACCCTCAGCGTCATACGGATACCGGCCCGAAAATGTTGCACGTCCCCACGTCGACGCGGCTTTCGATGCCGATCCGCCGTGATATCGTCAGTTCCGTCGTCCTGATCAACCGGGACGCCGCCGCCGATCGAGACTTGCGTCAGATCGCAGATTATGCGGCCCTGCGTGCTCTGACGGGCGCCAAGCTTAAAGGATCGGCCAAGGAACCGACCATCCTGACGCTGTTCACGCCGGAAGCGGGCGCGGCTGGCGATGGTCTCGCCCCCAATAGCCTGACCGCAGCCGACCGCACGTTCCTTTCCGCGTTCTACGCGGTCAGGGCGGACATGGCCCAGCCCCTCCAGCGCCAGCGAATTGCCGATCAGATGGCCCGCTCGCGCGCTGCCGACGCACCCCCGGCTCCCTGACTCCGCCCCCTGACCTCAGGCCGCGAAGCGGTCGAGGTCTTCGGGCGCGAACAACAGGTGGACGGTGCGGCCTGCGGCGGCTGCCACGCCGCGAACACCGGCAGCGGCCAGCGCGGGCTCGTCGAGCAAGGCCGGATCCTGTAGCTCCACCCTCAGGCGATTGCCGTAACGCTGCGCGCCCAGCACGTTCGCAGCGCCGCCGAGCCCCTGCTGCATCGCACCGGGGATCGTCACGACCGAACCCACCGACGACGAGGCCTCGGCTGATACGGCAACCTTGCGCTCTACGGCCGGGCCTGCCGCAATCGCCTCGCGGATTTCCACGGATACGATATCGGCCACCGGGCCCAGGATCACCTGAAGCGCCTTGTCCGAAGGGCGGATCAACCCGCGCGCGCCCAGCGCCTTGAGCCGCGCCTCTGCCACCGCGCCGTGATCGACGATGATGAGTCGCAGACGGGTGGTGCAGGCGGAGACTTCCACGATGTTGGCACTGCCGCCCAGTGCCGCGAGGAAGGCGGCGCCGCGTCCCTCGCTCGCCGGGCTGTCGGCGGCGGCGGGGGTAGCGGCAGACATATCCTCGTCCTCGCGGCCGGGTGTCTTGAGGTCCAGCTTGCGGATCGCGAAGGAGAACACGCCGTAATAGACCGCGAAGTAGAGCAGCCCCACCGGCAGCAGCAGCAGCGGGCGCGTGGCCTTGCCGAAGTTCAGCACGTAGTCGAACAGGCCCGCCGAGAAGCCGAAGCCAAGATGCATGCCCAGCGCGTCCGTCAGCCACATCGACAGGCCGGTCAGCACGGCGTGGATGGCGTAGAGCACCGGGGCGAGGAACATGAAGCTGAATTCGATGGGCTCGGTCACGCCGGTTAGCAGCGAGGTCAGCGCGAGACTGAAGAGCATGCCGCCCACCGCCTTGCGCCGCTCCGGCAGGGCCGCGCGGTACATCGCAAGGCAGGCGGCGGGCAGGCCGAACATCATGACCGGGAAGAAGCCGGTCATGAAGCTTCCGGCCGTGGGATCGCCCGCGAAGAACCGGCGAATGTCACCATGCGCGCCGTTGTAGTCGCCGAAGACGAACCAGAAGAGGTTGTTGAACACGTGGTGCAGGCCGGTGACCAGCAGCAGGCGGTTGATCAGCCCGAACAGGAACAGCCCCACGCCGCCAAGGTCGGTGATGCCGTGGCTGACGCCGTCGATGCCGACCACGATGGGATGGAAGCCCATGCCCACCACCAGGGCAATCGCCAGACCGGCCACGCCCGAGACGATCGGCACGAACCGCCGCCCGCCGAAGAAAGCGAGGTATTCCGGCAGCTTCATCGCCGCGAAACGGTTGTAGAAAGTGCCGCCGACAAGGCCGGAGACGATGCCGATCGGCACGTCCAGCCGCCCGATGGCCTGGCTCTTGGCGGCCGCCACCGCCGCCGCGAGCGCCTCGCCCGATAGCGTGAGATCGACGCCCAGCGGCACCGGCATCAGCACT
The DNA here is from genome assembly GCF_056857055.1 of Novosphingobium sp. BL-S-32. Classification (NCBI taxonomy): domain Bacteria; kingdom Pseudomonadati; phylum Pseudomonadota; class Alphaproteobacteria; order Sphingomonadales; family Sphingomonadaceae; genus Novosphingobium; species Novosphingobium sp. BL-S-32. Next base: position 1,543,020 of record NZ_CM166477.1, read on the forward strand.
TTGGCGCCTTCGGTGCCGACGAGGAAGCAGACGATGCCCGCAAGGCACGCCGCGCCGTTGCCGTCCCGCGCGTAGCCGGTGGCGACACCGATGGAGAACAGCAGACCAAGGTGCGAGAACAGCGCATCGCCCGCCGCGCTCAGCAGCGCGATATTGAGCAGGTCCGATTGCCCCAGACGCAGGAGCAAGCCCGCGACCGGAAGCACCGCAATCGGCAGCATGAGCGCACGGCCCAGCGGCTGCAATGCTTCGAGAATGCGCCTCATGCCCCCTGCTCCTCCAAGAATTTCCGCATCAATTCGCGCACTTCCCCGGCCGAGGCGCATTCCAGCGCATCGGCGGCAAGCTGGCGGCAGCGCTCGATTTCCAGCCCCGCGACGAGCGCCTTGATGTCCGGCACTTGCGCGGGCGTCGCCGAAAGCTCCGCCACGCCGAGGCCCAGCAGCAGCGGCACGGCCATGGGGTCGGACGCAAGCGAACCGCACACGCCCGTCCAGCGGCCGCCGCGCGAACCGCCCTCGCACGTCAGGCCGATCAGGCGCAGCACGGCCGGGTGGAGCCCGTCGATATCCGCCGCCACCGCCGAATTGCCCCGGTCCATGGCGAGCGTATATTGCGTGAGGTCGTTCGTCCCGATCGAGAGGAAATCGGCCTCCCGCGCGAAAATGTCGGCCGTCGCGGCGGCAGCGGGCGTTTCCACCATGATCCCCAGCGAGACCGGCTCGGTCAGGCCAAGACGCAGGGCGACACGATCGACCACCGCCCGCACCGCGCGCAGTTCCGCAAGGCTGGCGACCATCGGCACCATGATCCGGCACTGACCGGCCGGGCGCACGCGCAAGATCGCCTCGACCTGCTGTTCCAGCAGTTCGGGATGGGCGAGGCAGACGCGAATGCCGCGCAGGCCCAGCGCCGGGTTTTCCTCGGCCGGAATCGGCAGGAACGGCGCGGGCTTGTCACCGCCAATATCGAGCAGGCGCACGATCAGCGGCCGGCCCGCCAGCGCATCGGCGATAGCCTGATAGGTTTCGGCCTGCTCGGCCACACTCGGGGCCTGCGGGCGTTCGACGAACAGGAACTCGCTGCGCAGCAGGCCGCAGCCCTCGGCGCCGTTTTCCATCGCCTGACGCGCATCGGCCAGCGAGCCGAGATTGGCGAAAACCTCGATCCGGGTGCCGTCCGCCGTATGGCACGGCCCCTTGGCCTCGCGCGCGGCGGCACGGCGCGCGGCGAGCGCCGCAAGCTGCTGCCGAACACGCGCGATGCGGTCTTCCGAAGCGTCGGTTTCGATCCGCGCAGCGGCGGCGTCCACCACCAGAACCGCACCGTCCGGGATCCCGTCCAGCGCCGTTCCCATCGCCACCAGCATCGGCACGCCGAGCCCGGCAGCTAGGATCGCGACATGCGACGTCGGCCCGCCATTGACGAGGCAGATCGCCGTGAGCCGCTGCGGATCGAGCGCCATGAGCTGTGAGGGCAAGAGGTCCTCGGCAATGACCACGGCATTTTCGGGAAGCGCAAAGCCCGTGGCATCGCCGCCGATCAGCGCGCAGAGAACCTGCCGTTCCAGATCGCGCATGTCGTCCACACGCTCGGCAAGGCGGGCATCGCCGGATCGCAGCAGTAGCTCGACCTGCGTGCCAATGGCGACGCGCCACCCCTCACCCGCGCTTGCGCCATTGCCGATAGCCTCGTGCGCGGCGGCGAGCAGGTCCTCGTCCTCCAGCATCACCGCATGGGCAGCAAGGATCGAGGCGGCATGCGCCGGAGCGCCTTCGCTTTCCGCCGCGATCTTGAGGCGTAACTGCGCCAGCGTTTCGTCCAGCAAAGCCCGTTCGGTGGCGGCATCGCCCGATCCGGCCGAGACTTCCACCTCGCCAAGACGATAGCGAACCGCCTGCCCCACGGCCACGCCCGGCGCGGCAACGACGCCCGCCAGCGTACCATCCGCCGCGATCGCAGTCGCCCGGCGGAGCACCGACGCGGTCACGCGCGCGGGCTCGACACCGGACTTCTCGTCGATCTTTTCATCCGCATGCGCCAGTTCGCCCATACCGCTGGCGATCAGCGCTTCCAGCGCGTCCAGCACGTCCGCCGCCTGCGCGCCGCGCGCGTGGAGCGAAATGCGGTCACCCAGCTTGACGCCCAGCGCCAGCACACCCACCGGGCTGCGCAGGCTGGCCGACTTGCCGGCGATCTCCATCCGCACGCCCGCATCGAAAGACGTCGCCACCTGCCGCAGGCGCGCCGCCGGGCGCGCGTGGATACCGTGACGCAGCGGCACGGAAATCTCGCGCACCAGTTCGTCATCAGCGGACGCGGTAGGCTGTGACGCCTCGCCTGCTGCCGCGCCGATGTGCCGCAGCGTCATCACCATGTCGCCAACCGCCACCGGGCCCGGCTCGCGCTTCGATTCCAGCGCCCATTCCTCGCCCGAAAGCAGCAGCACCGGCGTCATCGCGCTCGGCGCGCCGGTCACGATCGCATCAAGGTCGAAACGGATCAGCGGATCGCCTGCCGCAACGCTCTGGTCCTGAGCCACCAGCGGCGTGAAACCGCGCCCGCCCATCGCCACAGTATCGACGCCCAGATGGACCAGCAGTTCCGCCCCGCCTTCAAGGCGCAAGGTCACCGCATGGCCCGTCGCCGCGATCGAGGCGATCACGCCCTCGCAAGGCGCATGGAGCACCGAGCCGGTAGGATCGATGGCAACGCCGTCGCCGACCATGCCGCTTGCAAAGGCCGGATCGGGAATCTCGTCAAGCGGACCCAGCCATCCTTCGAGAGGCGCCGCAACGGCGATGCTCTGCGGTTCGGCTGGCGTGTTTGCGCGGGTGGCGCTCAAAATAGGGGAAACGGAGGCAGACATCGGACTGGCTTGTCTCCTGGAGACGGATCTCAGAACACCCGCTCGCCGCCGATCCACGTCGCCTGCGGCGCCATGGTGCGGTCGAGGCGGACGAAGTCGGCGGTGCGGCCGGCGGCAATGGTGCCTCGTTCAGAGGCAAGCCCCAGAAACGCGGCAGGCTGCAAGGTGGCCATTTCAACGGCTTGCGCAAGCGAAACACCCGCCATGTCGACGACATTGCGCACCGCATCGGCCATATTCAGCGAAGCGCCCGCCAACGTGCCATCCGCGCCCACGCAGCGCCCTTCCGCCACGGTGATCTCGCGTCCATCCAGTTGGAAGCTCGCAAGATCGGAACCGACGCAGGGCATCGCGTCCGTCACCAGCATGAAGCGGTCGATCGGGCGGCTTGCCAGCGCCACGCGCATCACTGCGGGGTGGACGTGGTATCCGTCCGCGATCAGACCGCACCACGCGGACTGGTTCTCCAGCGCCGCCCCGACCATGCCGGGATTGCGATGGTGCAGCGCGGACATGGCGTTGAACAAGTGGGTCACGCCCGTCACGCCCATGTCGAAGGCGGCGCGTGCCGTCTCGTAGTCGGCATCGGAGTGGCCCATGGCCAGCACGACACCCGCCTCGATCAGCGCGCGCGCCTGATCCGCATCGAGATATTCGGGCGCGATAGTGAAGAGCACGCGGCCCGCGCGGGGCCTGGTGAGCAGTTCGACCAGACTGTCGTCCAGCTTGCGCAGATTGCCTTCGGAATGGATACCCCGGCGCTTGGCGTTGAGTACCGGCCCTTCGACGTGGATGCCGATGCAGCCCTTCACGCCCGAGGACACGGCATCGTCGGTCGCGTCCAGCCCCGCCGCGATCACGTCCGGCGTGGCACTGATCAGCGTGGGCAGCATGGCCGTGGTGCCGAAGCGCGCGTGCGCGGCGGCAATCGTCGCGATGCCCGCAACCGTGGGGCTGTCGTTGAGCAGCACGCCGCCGCCGCCGTTCACCTGCACATCGATGAAGCCCGGCACCAGCCAGCCTCCGTCGAGATCGATGACTTCATCGGCGTCCGCGCCGCTCTCGATGGCGGCGATGCGGCCCTGCTCGACGGTCAGCACGACATCGCGCGCCCATGCGCGGCCAAGATAGACGTTGCCGTTGACGAAGGCAGTTTTCATCAGAGAGTCTCGGTAACCTTGCGCAAGTGCGCGGGCTTGTCGGGATCCAGACCGCGCGCCAGCGAAAGCGCGTTCACTTGCGGATAGAAGGCCTGGATCATGAGCAGTGGCTCCAGCGCGGGATGGCCTGCGAGTGCGGCGAAAGTCTGCGCGCCGACCGGAACCGTGGCATCGAGCAGCGAGACTTGCGCGCCGCGCCCGGCGAACTCGCTGGCGGCTTCGCGCACGCTCTCGCCGCTGGCATCGGAGGTCGCGAAAGCGACGATGGGGAAGCCGCCGTCGATGATCGTCATCGGGCCATGGCGCACTTCGGCGGCGCTATAGGCCTCGGCGTGGAGCGCGCAGGTTTCCTTGAGCTTGAGTGCCCCTTCCTGTGCCACGGCAAAGCCATAGCCGCGTGCGATCACGAAGAGATTGGCGGCATCGGAGAGCCGCTCGACCAGATCGAACGGGGCGATCTTCGCGGCCGCTTCCATCGCTTCGGGCAGACCGTCCATGGCCTTGCCCAGCGCGGCTCCGGGCTCGGTCTCTCCGGTCCAGTGCGCCACCAGCGCGGCAACGCCGGCCAGCGAGGCGATGAAGGACTTGGTGGCCGCAACCGACTTTTCCGGCCCGGCGTGAAGCGGTAGCACCCACTGCGCCAGATCGGCGAGCGGCGCGGTCTCGTCATTCACCAGCGCGACAACGCGGGCTCCGGCGCGGCGATGCGCCTCGACGGCGGCCAGCAGGTCGGGGCTGCGCCCGCTCTGCGAGATCGCCAGCACGAGCACGCGGCCCGGCTGCATCTCGGCGCCAAACACGGAAGAAACGCTGAGCGCAGAGGACGAGACCGGCAGGCCCACCATGGTCTCGATCAGGTACTTGGCATAAGTCGCCGCGTTGTCGGACGATCCGCGCGCGCAAGTAACCACGACCGATGGCGGATTGTCGCGCAGGTCCCGCGCCAGCGCCGCAAGGGCTGCGCGGTTGGCCTCCAGAAACGCCCGCACGGCCTGCGGTGCCTCTGCGGCCTCGCGGGCCATGAGGGAAAGAGGAGGATTTGCGGCGTCGGACTGCATTACGGTGAAATCTCCCTGGCCCGCCTTCCGATCGGCGGGCTATGCACCAATCGGGGACGACCACCTACCAATGTCGATATAAGTTCTATATTGGTATTCACGAACTCAAGGCCATGCGCAATTGGTTTTGCGCATGGCGATCATTTTTCTTGTGCGCCCAGCCTTCCCATTCGTGGCTGTCCGTGCACTTCATGTGCGGTTCTGTTCCTTTCAGGTACCGCTTGCCCGGGCTTCGATCGCCGCCTTTACGCGCGCCACTTCCCGCGCATCCGTCACCATCCGCGCGCCCTTCTGGAAGCCCAGTTGCTCAAGGCGTTCGCCACCATCCGGTACCGCTTGCGCCGTTCGGCAGGAGCCGTGGAACTCCCTGATTCCAGCCGCTCCCAGCACCGGAATCGTTTCGGCGGAAACGCCAGAACCGGCAAGAATCACGATGCGCCCGGCCGCCAGTTCGCCAAGATAGGCCAGCATCCGCGCACCCTCCGCCGCCCGCGCGGCACCGCCGGAGGTCAGGATGCGATCGAAGCCCATCGCCACGGCCTGCTCCAGCCCGTTTTCCATGTCGTCCAGCAAGTCGAACACCCGGTGCAACGTCAGCGAAAGCCGCGCGCCGCGTGCAGCACCGGCGCGCCCGGCATGATCGAGCCACTCGTCCAGAACCGGCAGGTCGAGACCTCCGGCGCTGCCCGCACCGATCACGATTCCCGCCAGTCCGGCCTCGGCCGCCAGATCGATATCATCACGGACTTGCGCCACTTCCCGCGCGTCATAAACGAAATCGCCTTCACGCGGGCGGCACAGCATGTGGACGGGAATCGGCGCCTCGGCAGCCAAACGGACCAGCGAGCGCGGCGGCGTCAAGCCGCCCAGCGCCAGCGCACTGCACAGCTCCACGCGGTCTCCGCCGCCCATGACGGCAGCCGCGATGCCGGCGGCATCCTCCACACAGACCTCGAGCATTTTATCCCCCCCACATACTGCCCCGCCGGCTTTGCAACCGGTGATTCGCGTTATCGCAAATTGGACATACTTTGGCTTACCAGACCAGCGGGTTCAACAGACCGCTCGACGCAGCCGGAGAGCGATGATTTCAAAAATTTCCCCAAATCCCTAGCGATCCGGCGACATTCGGGGATCGAGAAAAATTTCCAGTGGACACAAGGATCTATTTTGGTGACATTGACTGCGAAGATTGGAATGATATTGGCATTGCCGTAAGAAAATTTCAGCGGGCTCGCATTTCGCAAACGGAAACGGTCGAAACGCGGGTCCCGGGTCGGGTCACGAGGAAATTATGATGAAACCTGCGTGCATCAAGCTGCTGGCAACACATGTCAGCTCGCTTGGCCACGCCGAATCCTCGGCGACTGCCCAGTTCAGCTTCTAAGTCCCGTGCAAAGCCGGCAGGTCTCACTCTCCTCCTCCCGAGACCTGCATGCACACGGGCCGGCGCCTGCCTCACGGTTTCGACCGGATAGGCAGGCGCCGTCCTTTTAAGGATTCTTTATCATGACAGCTTTCAGCCGCCGCCGCCTGATGGCCGGTTCCTGCCGCCTTGCGCTGCTCGCCGCCGCCGGTTCGGCCGGCGCGACACGTGCGATGGCAGCCGAAACGACCGATCCCGAGGCTCCGACGAAAGCTGACCCCTTCATCGGTACCGGCGGCGACGGCCACACTTTCCCCGGCGCCACCCTGCCCTTCGGCATGGTTCAGCTCAGTCCGGATACGGACACCGCGCGGTGGGACACCTGCTCTGGCTACCATCATGGCGACGCCTCGATGCTGGGCTTTTCGCACACGCATCTTTCGGGCACCGGCATCGGCGACATGCTGGACGTACTGGTGCAGCCCTGCCGGGGCGACGTGCGGCTCCAGCCCGGCCCGCTGGACCGGCCGGAGGAAGGCTACCGGCTGCGCTACACCGATGAGGTGGCGGAGCCCGGCTACTACCGGGTCCAGTTGGAAAACGGCGTCGCCAGCGAGCTTACCGCCACGCTTCGGACCGGGATCCAACGCCATACCTATCCGGCAGGAGAGGCCGGATCCGGCCATCTGCTGATCGACCTCTCGCACCTCGTGCTGGATTCCTCAGAGGCTCACCCGCTGATCGACGACGCCGAACTCGCGCTGGACGCCGAAGGCACGCTCACCGGGCAGCGCCGGGTCTTCCGCTGGGCTAAGGGGCGGCACATCTACTTCGCGATGCAGTTCTCGCGGCCGCCAAGCCGGGTCGAATTCTTCGGCGATGCGGACGCTCCGCAAGCGCCCGGAACGCAGGGCGTCAAAGGCCGTCGCCTGAAGGCCGCAGTCCATTTCGATGACGCTGCGGCAGCCCCGATCATCGTGCGCACCGCCGTTTCGGCCGTGGATGTCGCAGGCGCCCGCGCCAACCTCGTCGCCGAGGCGCCGCACTTCGATTTCGACGCATACCGGCAAGCTGCGAGCCGCGTCTGGGCCGAGGAACTGGGCCAGATCACCGTGCGCGGCGGCACCGCCGACCAGCGCGCGATCATGACGACGGCGCTCTATCATGCGGCCATCAGCCCGACGCTGTTTTCCGATGTGGACGGCCGCACGATGGGGCTAGACCGCAAGGTCCAGCAGCTCGCGCCGGGACAGACCGCCTACAGCGCCTATTCGCTCTGGGACACCTACCGCGCCGTCCATCCGTTGCAGATCCTGCTGCGGCCAAAGCAGGCGGAACAGTTCGTCGGCGATCTCATTCGCCAGACCCAGCAGAGCCCCTATGGGCCGCCGGTCTGGCCGCTACAGGGCGTGGAAACCGGCTGCATGATCGGCTGGCACTCGGTGCCGGTTCTGGCCGAAGCCATGGCCAAGGGCATTCCGGGCGAGTATTCCGCCGCCTGGCCGGGCATTCGCAAGCGCGCGTTCGACTTTGCCACACCCGCGCAGGACAACGCGCTGGGCATTCCGCTTTACGACGCCAAGGGTTACGTCCCGGCCGACAAGGTTTTCGAGGGCGTAAGCCGCACGCTCGAATATGCCTATGACGACTATGCCGCCGCCCGGATCGCGCGCGCCGCAGGGGCGCTGGACGATGCCAGGCGGCTGGAAGCGCGGGCGGGTAACTGGAAGAACGTGTTCGACACCGCAACGGGTTTCGCGCGCCCGCGCCTTGACGACGGGACCTGGGCGGAACCCTACGACCCCGTTGAGCTTGGCCATTCCGCGAAGTGGCGGGACTTTACCGAGAGCAACGGCTGGCAGGCGACGTTCCTCAACCAGCACGATGTCCACGGCCTTGCCGAAGCGATGGGCGGCCCCGCCGCACTGGAGGCCAAGCTGGACGCCTTCTTCAACGCGCCCTCCGCGCTGCCGAAGAACGCGCCGCCGGACATCAGCGGTATGGTCGGCCAGTACGCGCACGGCAACGAACCGTCGCATCACGTTGCCTATCTCTATGCATGGACCGGCGCGCACTGGAAGACGCAGGGCATGGCCCGCCGCCTGCTTGCCATGATGTACCGCGCCCGGCCGGGCGGCGTGATCGGCAACGACGATTGCGGGCAGATGAGCGCCTGGTACGTTCTCTCCGCGCTCGGGTTCTATCCCGTCGATCCGGTCAGCGGCATCTATATCTTCGGCAGTCCGCTGTTCGAAGAGGCGCGGGTGAAGCTGGGCAACGGCCGCGAACTTGTCGTCAGCGCCCCGGGCAATCGCTCGGACCGGCCCTATTACGGCCGCGTGGAATGGAACGGCAAGGCGTACAGCCGGTGCTGGATCCGCCATGACGAGATCATGCAGGGTGGTCAGCTGACGTTCCACATGCAGACCACACCGGACCTTTCGTTCGGACGCGAATCGCGCAACCGACCGCCGCGTCAGGCCTGAATCGCCCCCTTTTCGGCTGAAAACCTGCCTCCCCGCGAGGGGAGCCAGCCTTGTGGGTCATTCCATTACCCTGACAAGTGAGACCAATTGGCGACAAATATGCAACCTTGGTTGCAAAAATATAGCCCACGGCGAATTTTGGTATTGAATTGATTTAATCCCTATGACAGCTTTGTTGCAGGACACGCTTTGGGAAGGGCATGCCGGTCCAGGAAGGGACCCGGCGTGGCCTTGTCGGCAGGGGAAAAATGGGCATGGGAATTTCGCGTCGCGATACCTTGGGATTTGCCTTGGTCGGCTCGGTCGCCGCTGCAACCGCGCGGGCTGCGCCTGCCGTGAAGGGCACTTCCATGCAGAGCGCCGGCGATCCCGCGCTGGTGATTTCGACATGGGACTTTGGCGCCGCGGCCAACGCGGCGGCCTATAGCACCTGGAAAGCCGGCGGCACGCTGATCGATGCGGTGGAAGCCGGGGCGCGGGTGCCGGAAGCCGATGTCACCAATCATTCGGTCGGCCTTGGCGGCTATCCCGATCGCGATGGTCACGTCACGCTCGACGCGATCATCATGGACGATCGCGGCCATGCCGGCGCCGTTGCCGCTCTCGAAGGCTATGTCCACGCGATCTCCGTCGCCCGTCGCGTGATGGAACGCACGCCGCATACGATGCTGGTGGGCGAAGGCGCAGCGCAGTTCGCCCGCGAGCAAGGTTTCACATCGCAGAACCTGCTGACGCCCGAAGCCGAGGCCGGATGGCGCGAATGGCTGAAGAAGGCGGAATACAAGCCGGTCGCCAATATCGAGAACCAGCGCGGTTCCGCGCTCGATCATGACACCATTGGTATCCTTGCACGCAGCCCGGACGGGCGCCTCGCCGGTGCCTGCACCACGTCCGGCATGGCCTTCAAGTTGCGGGGACGGGTGGGCGACTCTCCCCAGTCCGGTTGCGGACTGCTGGTCGAACCCGGCGTCGGCGCCGCCTCGGCAACGGGCGTGGGCGAGGAAGTGACGCGCATTGCCGGCGCAGCGCGCGTGGTAGGGTCCATGCGCATGGGCCTGTCGGCAATGGCGGCCTGCCGGGAAGCGATCGAGCACATCGTCAAACTGCGGGGAGACGCCGTGAAGGACGCGCAAGTGGCCTTCATCGCCATCGACAAGGACGGCCGGGTCGGCGCCTTCGCGATCCAGCCGGGCTTCACTTACGCCGTCACCGATGCCGCCGGCCGCACGGTCGTACATCCCGCGGGCAGTCTCCGCTCCGCCTGAATTACCTACCGAATTCGAACCTCTGCCTGGCGCCCCCGCGCCGGAAGGGAGGACGAATGCATCCAGTAAAAGTCGTATCAATTCCAGGGAAGAAGATGGGTCAACGAATGAGGAAGATCACGAAGATACTGTTGGCGACGACCTGCATTACGGGTCTCGCCGCTCCGGCGCTGGCGCAGGACAACACGCCCGGCGACGCTGCCGCCGACAACGCGGGCGGTACTCCCGCATCCCCCGCCGGATCCATCGTCGTTACCGGTTCGCGCATCAATCGCCCGAATGCCACGGCCGCCGCACCGATCACGTCCGTCACCAACGACGCGATCCGCGCGCAGGCCGCCGTCAATATCGAGGAAGTTCTCAACCGCATCCCGCAGATCTCGCCGGACAGCCAGCAGAACTACCAGGATTCCGACGGCCGCCAGCGCATCAAGCTGCGCAACCTTGGCTTCGAGCGCACCCTGACCCTGATCGACGGCAAGCGCGTGGGCACCATGAACGGTGTCGATGCCAACATGATCCCCACCTCGCTGATCAAGCGCGTGGACGTGCTGACCGGCGGCGCTTCGGCGGTCTACGGCTCGGACGCCATCGCCGGTGTCGTGAACTTCGTCATGGATGACGATTTCGAAGGCCTCCAGGTCAACGGCAACTACAACTTCTACGCCCACAGCAACAAGCGCACGCTGATTTCGGACGTCGCCAGTCAGTACGGCTTCCAGCAGCCGGCCAGCGGCACCACCACCGACGGCGGCCGCACCGACGTCTCGGTGACCTTCGGCAAGAAGCTGTTCGACAACCGCTTCCACATCAGCGGCTACGTCAACTACCGCGAGGCCGCACTGGTCCCGCTCTCGGCGCGCGAAACCTCCGGCTGCCAGCTGGTCGAAAGCAGCAAGGACGGCCCGCTGGGTTGCACCGTCTCGACCTACACGCCCGACGGCTACGTCTCGCCCCGCACGGGCGCGGCCAGCGGCGAGCAGTACGTCAACAATCCCGACGGATCGCGGACTTTCGTTCCCTACAGCGATGCCGTGGCCGCCAATCCCTATGACGGCTATTCCTTCCAGCGTGCCGACAAGCGCTGGAACGCCGGCGGCTTCACCTCGTTCGAGATCTCCGACGCGGCCGAACTCTACGGCAGCGTGATGTGGTTCCGCGACCGTTCGACGAACCCCTTCCCCGCGCGCGTCTACAGCCCCAGCGCTTATGGCGACGGTTCCTCGTCGTACTACGTGAACTGCAACAATCCGCTGATGTCGGCCTCCCAGGCGCAGACTGTCTGCGGCTCCGCTGCGGGCACTTCCGCGCTCGTGCCGATCGAACTGCGCTATCGCCTCAACAACGTGGCGCCGCTCGACGACGTCTACGTCAACACCGGCCTGCGCGCGACCGCCGGCGTACGCGGCCAGTTCGCGCAAGGGTGGAACTACGACCTCGGCGGCGTTTACGCGCGCAACCGTCAGGACATCACCTGGGGCCAGCCGGACTATGACCGCGTGAACAACGCGCTCAATGTCGTCAACGTCAACGGCCAGCTTCAGTGCGCCAGCGGTTCGGCCGACGGCTGCCTTCCCTTCGACGCCTTCAGCGCCAACTCGGCAATGAACACGCAGTCGCTCTACAACTACCTGATCTCGGGCAACTTCGGCACCAGCACCACGATCAACTCGCTCTACAACGTCGTCGGCACGGTTCAGGGCGATCTGGGCACTTACGGTATCAAGACGCCGTGGGCCGAACAGGGCGTGGCCGTGGCCTTTGGCGCCGAGTTCCGCGAGGACAAGCTGCAGAGCTATGCCGACGACATCTGGCGCGAACAGAACGGCGGATCGGACAGCAACCTTTCGCAGCACGCGTGGGAAGGCAACGTGGAACTTCAGGTTCCGATTGCCGAGCACAAGCCCTTCGCCGACCTGATCCAGTTCAACGGCGCCTATCGTCTGTCCAAGTACAGCTCGAACCCCAGCGTCTTCTCGACCTGGAAGGCCGAGGCGATCTGGGCCCCGATCCCGGACATCACCTTCCGCGGCTCGATCAACCGCGCCCAGCGCGCCCCAACGGTGGTGGAAGCCTATCAGGGCTCCAACATCAGCTACGGCCGCATCGACACGGCCTACAACGACATCTGCGCGCCCACGGTCAGCTACACGACCGGTGCCAACGGTCAGCGCGTTCCGGTCTACGGTGCCCCCGCCGCCTCGCGCGAGGTCTGCAAGGCAACGGGCCTCGCCGATAACCTCTACGGCAGCCCGACCCTGATCTGCCCGACCGACATCGGCTGCACGGTGCGTCACGGCGGCTACACCGTCGATCCCGAAACGGCTTATACCAAGACCTTCGGCGTCGTCCTCAAGCCGTCGTTCATCCGCGGCCTGACCGTCTCGGTCGACCGCTTCCTGATCGATCTCAACGACTCGATCGGCTACAACGACTACGACTACTTCTCGAACGGCTGTCTCCAGACCGGTAGCGAGTTCTTCTGCTCGATGTTCGTGCGCAATGCGGACGGTACGCTTTCGAGCACCCCCAACACGAACCCGGACACCGGCTACATCCGTGGCGGCACGACGAACTACTACAAGAGCAAGTCGCACGGCTGGGACTTCCAGGGCCAGTACAACCTTGGCTTCGGCAAGTACGGCAGCGTTGCGTTCGACTTCTCGGGTTCGCTCACGACCCTGGCCGGCGGGCAGGATTCGCCGATCCTCGCGAAGTACAATTGCGCCGGTTACTACGGCGGTCCTTGCGGGCAGCTGATCCCCAAGTGGACCCACAGCCTTCGCGCCACCTACACGACCGACGACCGCGTCTTCAACGCATCGTTCAACTGGCGCTATGTGGGCCCGCTGACGAACGTGTCGAACTCGGGCGACCCGGCACTCGGCTGGAGCGAGAGCACCGAGCGTGAGACGTTCTACCGCATCGGTGCGCAGAACTACTTCGACCTGGCCCTCACGGTCCGCGTCAACGAGCAGTTCTCGCTGCGCATGTCGGCGAACAACATCTTCGACAAGCTGCCGCCGCTGATCCCCAATTCGTACAGCTACGCATTGTCGCGGAGCAACACTCTGTCGGCCCGTTACGACTCGCTCGGCCGCCAGCTGGCGATCGGCGCGACCGTCAACTTCTGATAAGAGCAATGTGCCGGAACCTCCGAAACGGGGTTCCGGCATTTGCCGTTAGATCGTCTCGAACATCCGAGACGAAGCGCCCCGCCCGGCGCTACAGCCCCTTTTAGGGGCGGGTCTTTCCGGCCAATTCGCCGACGCAGACCTCCCAAACCCATTACATCCCGTGAAAGATAAATCGGCTGGCCGCAGCGCTTGCATTGTGGTGACGGGTCTGATTTACAAGACCTATATAACACCATTCTAATACCGGAGAGTCTGGGTGAATCACTATCGTCGCCGCCTGAATCAAAGCGTCAGAGCGGCCCTCCCCCTCATCCTGGCCGCCACCGCTGCCGCACCGCACGCCAGCGCAATGACGGAATCGCTGCCCGGCATCTTCCCTACCCCGACCTCGATGCAATTGAATGGCGGCACGGTCACGCTCGGCACCTCGGTCGTGTTGGTGCAAGCGGCGAAGACTGATGCCGAAACCGTCGAACTCGTACGGCAGATCTTGAGCAATGCCGGCGTCACCCGCATCCGCACGGCCACGCACGTCCCTGCCCGGCTAGATCAGAGCTATATCGTCATTGGTACCGGCAATTCCGCGATCCTGCGCAGTGCCGTCAGCCGGGGGAAAGCCGCCCTGCCCACGGAAAAGGAAGGCTACACTCTCGCCAGTACGGTTGAAGACGACGGCAACCTGACCGTCCTCGCCGGCTTCGATGGCGACGGCCTGTTCCACGCCGCCCAGTCGCTGCGCCAGTTGGCGAAGCGCGCCAGCTTCCCGGCCGTACGCATTCACGACTTCCCGTCCATGCCGGTGCGCGGAACCATCGAGGGCTTCTACGGCGCCCCGTGGACGATGCAGGACCGTAGCGCGCACCTCGCATTTCTCGGCCGCGCAAAAGCCAATACCTACATCTACAGCCCCAAGGACGATCCCTTCGCGCGCGACAAATGGCGCGACGATTATCCCGCCGCGACACTGAAGCAACTGGGCGAACTGGTGCATCAGGCAGAGCGCAATCACATCGATTTCGTCTATGCGATCTCGCCCGGCCCGTCGGTCTGCTATTCCAGCCCGGCCGATCTTCAAGCGCTGCGCCGCAAGTTCGACGCGATCCGAGGGCTGACCGTGCGAACCTTCTACGTGGCGCTCGACGATATCGAATATACCAAGTGGAACTGCGATGCCGACAAGGAGAAGTTCGGCCCCGCCAGCGACAAGGCTGCTGCGGCAGCGCAGGCCTACCTGCTGAACGCGGTCCAGGCTGATCTCGCCTCCGGTAACGCGGCCGGGCCGTCGCTGATCATGGTGCCGACCGAATATTACAACGCCACGGAATCGCCCTACAAGGCAGGCCTGCGCGAGAAGCTCGATCCCCGGATTATCGTCCAATGGACCGGTACCGATGTCGTGCCGCCCGCGATCTCTATCCCCGACGCCAAGGCCGCGACCAAGGCGTTCGGCCGCAAGACGCTGCTGTGGGACAACTATCCGGTCAACGATTACGCCCAGTCGACGGGCCGGCTGCTGGTCGCCCCTTACGCACGGCGCGAGGCGGGCCTTTCGAGCGAGCTGACCGGCATCGTCGCCAATCCGATGAATCAGGAAGCGCCCAGCCGCGTGGCGGTGATGGGGCTCACCGCCTTCGCCTGGAACGACAAGGCTTATGACGCGGAACTGACCTGGCACGCGGCGGCGCGGGAACTCGCGTCCGATGATCCGCGCACAACGGCGGCGCTGCTCACCTTCTTCGACACGCAGCACCTCGCCCCGACGTTCGGCACCCAGCCCTGGCAACCGCAGGCGCCCAAACTGAAGGCCGTGCTGGACTATGTGCGGGAGGCACTGGCACAAGGCGACGCCGCCGCGCGCAAGGCCGCACTGAAGGATCTCGCGCGTCAGGCGGACGATATTGCCAATGCGCCGGACATCATCCGCGCGGGCGTGGCGGACAAGGGCTTCGTTGCCCAATCGGCGCCGTGGCTCGACGCAATGCAGCGCTGGGGCCGCGCCCTGCAACTGACGGCTGCGGGCCTGAGCGCCGCCGACGAAGGCAGCGGCACGGCACAGCCGTTCTTCGCCGATGCCAAGCGCATGGCGGACGAAGCCGCAGCGATACGGTCAATCCCCGGTGCGACCCGCTTCGAAGGACCGATCAAGATCGCCGACGGCGTACTCGATGTGTTCGTCGCCGACGCGCCCGGCCTGATCGCGACGCCATAATTGCAGCAGGAAGCGCCGCGTCGAAAACGTGGCGCTTCCTGCGAGTGCCCTCTCTCAAGAACGGATTCCAGACGGCACGCGCGAGACGGTGCCGATGGTCGCTGCCACGCCTTCGCCCGACGTTCACCAATTGATGATGCTGATCCGCGTGGCACGTCGCTCTTGCCAGCCGGTGCCACTGAAAACGCGGTGCCTTCAGCATAGACTCGCGCGATCCGGGCAGCGCAATCCTCCTCGTTTGCACCAGCCTCCGGCCAGTGACAGCGTATCGGTTTCGCATGGAGGGTGTCAGCAGTTCCGGGCCACCACGCGACACAATAAGCGCGGTAGCCGGCCCGCAGTTTAGGTCGATCAGATCGGCAATGCCCGGCCCGCCCGTTCGCGTTACCCAGCACACATCGCGCGCCCGCGTACTCGCCGTGTCCAGTCGATCTGCTCCCACGTGTCGGCTTCGGCGGTCGGTCTGCCGCACGCATCGCCATCGCCCAACAGCCGCAATCCGCGGATCTGTTGCCCATTTCCCACAAGTTCGCGCCTGCATCCCGGAAAGATCCCGCACCGCTCCGATTATATTGCGATCAATTCGCATTAGCACTAGTGACCAGCTGCGACTCATTCTCGAAAGGCACACAATGTTTCGAACGACGGTCCGCGGACGGCTTCTTCTGGGAGCGGCCACTGGCATGATGGCGGTTTCCATTCTTCCTGCCTTCGCTCACGCGGCGGCTGCGGAGAACGACGATATCGTCGTCAAGGGCGATCGCCCTGCGACCGTCGCCTCGTCCGGCACCAAGAGCGACACGCCCATCGCCCTGACGCCCCAGTCGATCTCGGTGATCGATTCCGGGACGATCTCCGATCTGGGCATCCAGAACCTCAACCAGGCTCTGCGGTTCGTCGCCGGTGTCACGCCCGAAACGCGCGGTTCCTCGGCCGAAGTCTACGACCAGTTCAAGCTGCGCGGCTTCGATGCGCCGACCTATCTCGACGGTCTGAAGATGTTCGGCAGCGCCACCGGCTATGCGACCCCGCAGGTCGACATGTCGCGGCTCGATCGCATCGAAGTCGTGAAGGGCCCGGCCTCTGCGCTTTACGGTTCGTCCAGCCCGGGCGGCTTCGTCAACATGCAGAGCAAGCTGCCGATTGATCGCGATTTCTACGGCGCGGTCTCGGGGTCCTACGGCAGCTACAATCTCTACCGTGTCGACGGCGACATCGGCGGGAAAATCGGCGAGACCGTGCTGTGGCGCATCAACGGCAGCGTTAATGGCGCAGACTCCCAGCAGGACATCGGCAAGCGCCGCCGCCAGACCGTTTCCGGCGCAGTGACGCTTGGGGCAGGCACTCCGACCACATTCACGGTGCTCGGTGCCTACTCGCACGATCCCTACAACGGCAACTACGGCGTGTTCCCGGCCAGCGGCACGCTGTTCGACAATCCCAACGGCAAGATCTCCACGAAGTTCTACGGCGGCGAGCCGGATGACTTCTTCAAGCGCGAACAGGCTGCCGGAACCTTCATTTTCCGCCACGAATTCGGAGACAACTGGGCGTTCCGCGCCTCCGGCCGCTACCAGTATGTGAAGAGCAGCCTCGGCATCGTCTATACGTCGGGCTCACCGGTTGAGGAGGACGGCACCGTCTACAACCGTGCGTCCTATGCGACGACCGAGCACCTGAACAACTGGACCTTCGACAACCAGCTCAGCGGCAAGTTCAGCACCGGTCCGCTGGAACATAACCTGCTGTTCGGTCTGGACCGGCAGGTCGCGCATTCAAACGAACTCTATGCGTTCGGCTCGGCCAACACGATCGATGCCTACAACCCCGTCTACGGCACGATGCCGACGCCGCGGAATCCCTATGAAGTCCCCGGCTTTGACGCGGACTTCAATTACGATCCGAACAGTCTTGTTGATCCCACCTATGTCGCCACCCGGCAGCGTCAGCAAGGCGTCTACGCGCAGGATCGCATTTCGGTCGGCAAGCTCGACGTTACGCTGAGCGGCCGTCAGGACTGGGCGCGGCTTGAGCAGAGCGGGTCCGTCCAGCACGACCGGAAGTTCACCTGGCGCGCCGCGGCGCTCTACAAGACGGACCTCGGGCTTTCGCCCTATGTCACTTACTCGACCTCGTTCGAACCGCAGTCTGCCATTTTGGACAACGGCGAGCTTGCCAAGCCCTCGCTCGGCAAGCAGATCGAGGCCGGTGCAAAGTACGTGATCCCGGGCACGGACATCCTACTGACAGGCGCCTGGTTCCAGATCAACCAGACCAATGTGGTCGTCTCCAACCCGGTGACTTTCGCCTCGTTCCAGTCGGGCGAAGTGCGTTCGCGCGGGGTCGAGGTCGAGGCCAGCGGCTCGCTGCCTTATGACTTCAACTTCCGCCTCGCGTTCAGCAGCCAGAACGTGAAGGTTCTCAAGGACGTCAATCCCGACAATGTCGGCAAGGGCCTCGCCACCGTTGGCAAGGGCGGCATCAGCGCGAACCTTGCCTGGGAGCCGAGGGCGGGCACGTTCCAGGGCCTCTCCCTCGGCGGCGCGGTTCGCCATGTGGACAAGGTCTATGCGGGCAGCCTCGATGGCGAAACGACTATCTACACGCCCGCATATACCGTGTTCGATGGGCTGATCCGCTATAACCTCGCCAAGGTGAGCCCCAGCCTTTCCGGCGTCACTCTGGGCCTCAACGCCACCAACATCTTCGACAAGAAGTACCTGACCAGCTGCTTTGCGGCTTATAGTTGGTGCTGGTACGGCAACCGCCGGACGGTGCAGGGAACCATCGGCTTCACCTGGTAAGGTCCTACGCGGGGAACGTCTCGAACGGCGTTCCCCGTCAGATTCCGCCGATGCGTTTCCGGGTGATTTCGAGTGGCGATGGCTGCTAGGGGAGCCGACCAAGCAGCATTGGCAATGAGAAGTACGATGGTTGAGCCGGTCCTCTACAGCTTCAGGCGATGCCCTTACGCGATGCGGGCAAGGCTGGCTCTGGCCGTCAGCGCGACCACCTGCGAACTGCGAGAGATCAAGCTTTCGGCGAAACCGGCGGACATGCTCCGCGCCTCCCCGAAAGGCACGGTGCCCGTATTGGTGCAAGCCGATGGCAAAACGATCGAACAGAGCCTCGACATCATGCACGCCGCATTGGGGCGGAACGATCCCGAAAGCTGGCTGGATCGCGGCGATGCCGCCCTGATCGCGATCAACGACGGCCCGTTCAAGCATGATCTCGACCGCTACAAATATCCCGAGCGCCACGACGGCGATTCTTTGGCGCACAGGGCGAGCGGGCTGGAATTCCTGCGTGAAGTGGAAAGCGGGCTGGCATCCAGCCCATTCCTTTGCGGCTCTACGCGCGGTCTCGCGGACGCTGCCATAATCCCGTTCGTCCGGCAATGTGCGGCGGTGGATAGCGGGTGGTTCGAAAGTCAGCCGCTTCCCCATGTACAGCGATGGCTGTCCGACTATCTGGCATCGCCGCTGTTCGCCGCAATCATGCTGCGTGTTCCGGTTTGGTCACCCGGGGCAGCCCCGGTGTTCTTCCCCGCGAGGCAGTAAGGGAACGGTACGGCGCGCGCTCGGCAGGGACCGTCAACCTGAGTAGCGAGCCGATTTGGCAATACATTTACAGGGCCCGTTCGCGTCGTGCCGTCACGCCGCGCAATTCGATTGCTTGCCAGATGAGCAGCGTGGGCAGGCCAATCGCCAGATCGCGGGCGCGTTTGGCAAGGGACAGGGCGAGAGCCGTTTCCGGCGGCAAGCCGAACAGCGGACCTGCAAAAGCATACGCGGCCTCCTGCACTCCAAGCGCTCCCGGAATGACGAAGGCAACGCTGCGCAGCGTGAAAATCAGACTTTCCAGCGCGAGAATGTCCCAGATCGACGCCTGCGTTCCCATCCACCGCAAAGCGAGCCAGGCCCCAATACCGCTGGCTACCCAGGCTGCCAGATTGATGACCAAGGCAAGTGCCACCCGGTCCCTTTGCGCATAGATCCGCGAAAGCTCCGATCGCATACCGGCCATGGCGGTCGATTCCGGCAGGAAGCGAGCGGCAATGGCCGCGGCGAAATCCAGCGCGGTTCGCTGCATGGCGAAGAACAGCAGGATGATCGCGACCATCACGAACGTGCCGCCGAGGATCGCCGGGCGTAATTGAACCGCCGCGCCGTCGCCGATCAGCAGCGAGCCCATCAGCGACAGGCCGAACAGGGTGTAGACCAACTGGCTCGCCATTTCGGTGGTCATGTCCACGACCAGCGAGCCGTGGACGCGGTGGGGGGGCAGCGATGCGGCTGTCAGCGTCCGGGCGCTGACGATCACTCCGCCCAACTGGGAAAACGGCAGCAAGTCGGAAGCAGCCTCGCGCACCATCCGCGCCCAGGCGAACAGCGGAAGAGTCCGCGCCTTCTCACCGGGTGCCGCCGCGAGCCACGCCGCCCCTAGCAAGACGAAGACGCCCAGCGACCAGAAGCAATAGAGCAGGAAACCCGCCAGTCCCATGCGCGCGGCAATGGCCAGCACGTCTCGCAGCCCGGCGGCGCCGATCGTCCACGCGGCAACCGCAAGACCAACTACGGTCGCCAGCAATATGCCGATCCGCGCCCAGTGTTTCAGCCGCTTTCTCCCGGCTTGGGGCCCTTCACGAAGCGCAGCGCCAAACGGATCATGCTCGGCACGAAACGCGGGCGCAGCAGGCGCCCATCATAGGCAGACAGCCGCCGGTCGTTCTCCGCCAGGCAGAGACGCGCCAGTTCGGGGAAAGTGATCTCCACGCCCAGTTCCTTGGAGCCGTTGAGCGTGAAATTGTTCTCCTGCGCGCGCGTATTGTCCTTGCCCATGCCCTTGGCCATGTCGATCCGTTCCCAGATCAGGAACGCCCAGACCGCGATCACCTTGAGTTCGAACCACGGCCGTCGCCACAGCGGCATGTTGCGCCGCCACCAGGCCACCCAGTTCACGAAGAACAGGATATGCCGCCCTTCCTCACGCATCACGGGCTCGAAGGTATCGACCAGTTCGGGCGGAAAGAAGCCCGAATCCTTGGCCACCTTGAACAGGCCGAAGCCGAAGAAGCTGTCGATGCATTCCGAATAGCCGGTGCGCATGAAGGCGAATTCGGGATCGGCGGGCCGCACATATGCGGGCTCCGGCACCAGTTCGATGCCGTAGGCCTGCACCATGTCGGACAGCACCAGCTTGTGGCGTGATTCCTCGAAGGCGTTCATTTCCACGGCGGACTTCAGCAACGGATCGTTCACGCCTTCGGCAAAAGTCCGGACGTTCATGCCGGCGCGGCCTTCGGTGGCAACGGCAATATCCCAGATCGGCAGGGAGACGATCTTGTTTCGCGTATCGTCGTCCAGCTTCGGCCAGTCGATCAACGCCGGGCGATAGGGATCGTGCGTATCCAGCAGCGTCCGGCTCATCAGCAGCAAGTGTTCGGGACTGCCATATTTGAGCCGTCCGGTCGGGAGCGGAACCGTCTTGTCGTAGTCGCCCCAGGAACTGGCCAGAGTCATGAGCGCTCTCCTTCAATGAAGTCCGTAAAGCGTCCGAGAACGATGGCATTGCGCGCCACCGCCTGTTTGGCAAGTGAGTCGGTGAGCGCGGCCAACTCTTCGGCGTAGCGGTAGCCGGGCGCCGATCCGGCATAGGGGCCGGTCGCGGGATGCGCGTAGATTTCGCTGAGACCGTCGGGCAAATGCTTCAGCAGGCCCTGGATACGCGATGCGGTCATCGCGCCAGACCAGGCGAGGCCGAAGACCTGATCCGGTGTGGTCAGACTGGCGCGACGCATCAGGCGCTGCACTTGCTGCGCCCAGATCCCCTCCACTCCTGCACGCACGCTGTCGCTTTCGACCGCGCGCAGCACGGCACGCGGTTCGACGGGTGCGCGAACGGTCCGCATGCCGTGCGCCTTGCCCACTTTCACAAGCGTGGCGGCAATCGTGGGGTGCAGATGGAAATGCTTGTGCGCGTTGACATGATCGAGCGGCAGCCCGGTAGCAGCAAAGGCATCGAACTGCGCCTCGACTTCCGCCGCAAGCTGGCGGCGCGCGGCGGGTGAGGCGAAAATCCGCATGGCTGCACGCACCATGTCGGTACGGAACTTGCCCCCGGAATCGACCAGCGCGGGAACGCGGTTCGAGGGCAGCACGGGCCGCCCATCCACCAGCACGACATGCAGGCCGACTCCAAGCGAAGGCAGCCGCTTTGCCCGCTCCACCGCGTCGTCCATGGCCGCGCCGCCGACCATCAGGCTGGCAGCGGTCAGAATGCCGTCCCGATGCGCGCGCTCGACCGCTTCGTTGACTTCCAGCGACGCTCCGAAATCGTCGGCAGTGACGACCAGGCGCTTCACGGTCCGGCTCAGAACCGGCGGGCTGAGATGGGTCTGCGCATCACGCGACCACCTTGCGGCGGCGCAGAAAATCGAAGAATTCAACGCCTTCGCGCAGACGGCGTTTCATCATGTCCCAGTCGCGCACCATTTCCCACACGATCGATCCGATCTTGGACGGGCGGAAGTAGAAGCGCTTGTAGAACTCCTCAACCTTGTCGAAGATCACCGGCGCGGGCAGATGTTCGTAGCTCAATTGCGCGATCTGGTTGCCGCCATCGGTCAGCAGGTGATCGGTGCCGTCGAACCAGCCGTTGTCCATCGCCTGCTTGTAGAGAAACGTGCCCGGATAAGGCGCCGCCAGCGAGACCTGGATCGTGTGCGGATCGATCTCCTTGGCGTAGTTGATCGTCTCCTCGATGGTCTCTTCCGTTTCGCCAGGAAGGCCCAGGATGAAAGTGCCGTGGATCACGATGCCCAGTTCGTGGCAGTCTTTGGTGAATTGCCGCGCGACATCGACGCGCAGGCCCTTCTTGATATTGTGCAGGATCTGCTGGTTGCCGCTTTCATAGCCGACCAGGAGCAGACGCAACCCGTTGGCCTTCAGCACTTCCAGCGTCTTGCGCGGGACGTTGGCCTTGGCATTGCAGCTCCAGCTCATCGGGAAGCCCGGCTTGCCGAAACCCAGCTTGCCCAGCGCGATGGCCAGTTCTTCTACGCGAGGGGCGTTGTCGGTCAGCGTGTCGTCGTCGAAGAATATCTCCTTGGTCTGGGGGATATTCTCCATGACGTATTTCACTTCCTCGATCACATGCGCGATCGAGCGGGTGCGGTAATTGTGCCCGCCCACGGTCTGCGGCCAGAGGCAGAAGGTGCAGCGGCTCTTGCAGCCGCGACCCGTGTAGAAGCTGACGTAAGGGTGCTTCAGATAGCCGCCGAAGTACTTCTCGATCGTCAGGTCGCGCTTGTAGATCGGTGAGACGAATGGCAGCGAGTCCATGTCTTCCAGCACCTTGCGGTCCCGGTTGTGGACGATAGACCCATCGGCATCGCGCCACGAAATCCCGTCTACTTCGCGCAGTGGCATGCCGTTCGCGACATCGACGATCGTGAAGTCGAATTCGTTGCGGCAGACGAAATCGATCGCGGTGCTGGCGGCCAGCGCCTTTTCGCTTTCGACTGCCACCTTGGCTCCGATCATGCCGATCAGCACCTTGGGATTGCGCGCCTTGATAAGTTCGGCCGTGCGCACGTCCTGATTGAAGCTGGGGGTGGAGGTGTGCAGGATCACCAGATCCCGACCGTCCACCTCATGCGCGATATCGTCCCACGACAGATCGTGCGCGGGGGCGTCGATCAGCTTCGAACCCTCTACCATCGCGGCGGGCTGGGCCAGCCAGGTGGGATACCAGAAGGACTTCACCTCGCGCTTCATCTGGTACCGCGCGCCGGCGCCGCCGTCATACCCGTCGAAGGAGGGGGCTTGAAGAAAAAGCGTAGACTTCATGTCCTGGCAATCTCCGAAGAAACCGTGACGCGCCCTTGCCCTACCATATTAAGCGCCGTTCCGCGCCAATCAACAGAGCGGACGAAGAAGCTGGCAAGAAAAATCGCGAAACTCAATATGTCACGCAGCGGCAAGGACCAAAATGGCGCGGAACTGGCGCCCGCGTGACGATCGACCACCCGCTTCGTGCAGAGCCGTACAAGGGCCGTCCCAACCACGGCCACCAGTCCTGCAACGGGGTGAAAGGGCAGCGCTATCAGCGCCAGTGGAAACGGAATGGTGATGAACGATCCGGCATAACCGGCCGGGGCTATGCCGCGCACCGTCGCCGCCCAGCGCAATTCATGCCGCCATACCTCGCGAAACCGGGCATCGGCGAATGCGTGAGTCAGCACCATGGGGGAAACGTCTACAGAAAGGCCGAGCCGCACGATCGCTTGCCCCATGGCGTGATCGTCGGCCAGCACGTCGGCGAAGCGGGCAAATCCGCCGATCGCATCCAGCGTCTCGCGCCTGAGGGCGATGGTCGATCCCATGCAGGGCGCCGCCATGCCACGGGTTTTCGCGACGACGAGGTTGGGCAGGAACTGATAGCTGCTTCCCGCAGCGGCCAGTCGGGACCAGAAGCCGCCATCCCCACGCCCGCGATAGAGGCAGGTGACGGCGCCGGTTCCCGTCTGACGGAGAGCCGGGAGCAGCCGGGACAGATAATCGCCCTCCACCGCCATGTCGCTGTCGCTGAGGACCAGGGTGTCATGTGCCGCATGGCCCATCATGTTCACGAGGTTCGAGATTTTCCCGTTCGGCCCGTGGCGGGTGCCATCCACGACAAGGTCGATGCGGGCCTCCGGAAAGCGGGCCTGAAGCGCCCTGACAGTTTCAATTGCGGGATCGTCGGGCCGCTGCACGCCGCACAGGATCTGTATCCTGCCGTCGTGATCCTGTTCGACGAAGCTCGCGAGGTTTTCCAGAAGGCGCGGTTCCCGGCCATAGAGCGGTTTCAGGATCGTAACCGCCTCGCTTCCCGGCTCTGGTGCTTCCCCAGCCCGCAAGAACCGGTCCAGCGCGAACGCCGCAGCCGCCAAATAGGCCGCGCCGATCACGGCCATCAGCAGCAGGATCCATCCGACAGCGGACATCACGATGGTCAGAACCGTCATTCGCTTCCTTCGCCAGCCGAGCACGGCATGATGAAAACATTCGGAAACTCAAAGAAGATACTTGCCAGTTCGCTTCACGGGAATAGGAATAGCATAGTCTGTCGGCAACCATTCGGATGTTCGGCCGGAAAATGTCTGAATCCAATCGATTGACCCTCGTTACCGGCGTTTCAGGCTTCGTTGGCTCGGCAGTGGCCCGGGCGCTCTCCAGCCGTGGATTCCGGCTGCGCGGCCTTGCCCGTGCCCAGAGTTCCCGCGTGAACCTCGCAGGCTTTCCCGGTGAACTGGTCGAAGGCGATCTGCGCGACGCTGCGGCCATGGAGCGCGCGATGCAGGGCGTCGACACGCTGTTCCACGTCGCGGCAGACTACCGGCTTTGGGCGCCCGATCCAGAGCAGATCGTTCGCAACAATCTGTCCGGCACGCAAAGCGTCATGCAGGCGGCGCTGAAGGCCGCGGTGCCTCGGATCGTCTACACCAGCAGCGTCGCCACGCTCAAACCTTCGGACAGCGGTGCGGTGGACGAATGGGCCGTGGCAGCCCCCTCCGAAGCGATCGGCGCCTACAAGCGCAGCAAAGTGGTGGCCGAGCGGCTGGTGGAACGGATGGTGGCCGAACAGGGCCTCCCCGCCGTGATCGTCCAGCCATCGACCCCCATCGGCCCGCGCGATGTCCGTCCCACGCCTACCGGCAGGATCATCGTCGAAGCCGCGCTGGGGAGGATGCCTGCCTATATCGATTCCGGCCTCAACCTTGCCCATGTCGACGATGTGGCCGAAGGGCATGTTCTCGCGCTTGAGAAAGGCAAGATCGGCGAACGCTATATCCTTGGCGGGCAGGACGTGATGCTGGGCGACATTCTGGCCGAAATCGCGATCCGTCTCGGACGAAAGCCGCCCCGGGTGCGTCTGCCGCGCGCACCGCTGATGCCGCTGGCCTGGGCTAACGAGTGCGTCGCGCGGCTGTCCGGCGGCAGCGAACCGTTCCTCACGATGGATTCGCTGCGCATGGGACGGCACCGGATGTTCTTCAGCTCGGCCAAGGCCGAGCGCGAGTTGGGCTATTCCGCGCGGCCTTGGCAGCAGGCGATCGGCGACGCCATGGACTGGTTCCGGCAGGCGGAGATGATCCGATGATCGCCCCCGATCCGGCAACAGGTCTGGGCATCGCTGTGCTGGCGATATGGCTGGGCCTGCTGCTGGGCCGTGATGGCTTCTGGATGACGCGGGAGCGGGACGACAGGCACTTGCCGCCTCCACCCTCGCAGTGGCCCGACGTGACGGCAGTTGTGCCCGCCCGCGACGAGGCAGATGTCATTGCCCGCTCCCTCCGCAGCCTCATCGCGCAGGACTATCCCGGGCGTTTCCGCATCCTGCTGGTCGACGATTCCAGCAGTGACGGAACCGGCGCCGTGGCCCGCGCACTGGGATCGGATCGGGTCGAGGTGCTGACCGGCAAACCGCTGGCGCAGGGGTGGACCGGCAAGCTCTGGGCCTTGCAGCAGGGCATCGAAAAGGCTGGAACCGCGCCTGTCTGGCTCTGGCTCACCGATGCAGACATTGCCCATGCACCGGACACCTTGCGCACGCTGGTGACGCGGGGCGAGGCGAATCGCCTGTCATTGGTCAGCCTGATGGCCCGGCTGCGCTGCGAGACCTTTGCCGAACGGATGCTGGTGCCTGCCTTCGTGTTCTTTTTTCAGATGCTCTATCCGTTCGGTCAGGTGAACCGGCCGGGAAAGCTGGGCGCGGCGGCGGGCGGCTGCATGCTCGTGCGGCGCACGGCGTTGGAGCAGGCGGGCGGCATCGGCGCGATCCGGGGCGCGCTGATCGACGATTGCACGCTGGGCACGCTGCTCAAACGGCAAGGGCCGGTCTGGCTGGGCCTGACCGACCATTCCGTCAGCATCCGCCCCTATGAGGATTTTGCTTCGGTCGCCGCGATGATCTCGCGCTCGGCCTATGCCCAGCTGCGCTATTCGCCGTGGCTGCTGGGCGCTACGCTGGCGGGATTGCTGCTGGTATACGGCGTACCGCCCCTGCTCACCCTGTTCGGGCACGGGCTGGCGGACTGGCTGGGACTGGCAGCGTGGATGGCCATGGCCTTGTCTTTTCAGCCGGTGCTGCGCTTCTATCGTCGCAGCCCGCTTTTGGGACTCGCCTTGCCAGCAATCGCCGCCTTCTATGCGGGATGCACCTTGCTCTCGGCCTGGCAACATGCACGTGGGCGGGGAGGCATGTGGAAGGGCCGGGCGCAAGCTGGAGCGAAAAGCTGATGGATGCGGCCATTCAGGCATCGGGCACGTTGTCGTCCGGCAAGGACCATCGCGGCGAAAATTTCCCCGTCGCCAGCCTACTGGTCAAGGCGGAGTATCGCCCGCCGATCATGGCCTTCTACCGCTTCGCCCGGGCTGCGGACGACATCGCAGACCACCCTTCCGCCGCGCCGGAGGAAAAGCTGGCCCTGCTCGCCCGCATGCGCACCGGGCTGGACGGCGACGGCGCACCGGAAGCCATGGCATTGCGCGAGGCCATGGCAGCGCGGAGACTCAATCCGATCCACGCGCACGACCTGCTGGATGCCTTCGTCCGCGACGTCAGTGTAACGCGCTATGCCGATTGGGACGATCTGATCGGCTATTGCCGCTATTCGGCAATGCCGGTCGGGCGGTTCGTGCTCGACGTGCATGGCGAGGACAGGCAGCTCTGGCCCAAGAACGATGCGCTGTGCGCGGCATTGCAGATCGTCAACCACCTTCAGGACTGCGGCAAGGATTATCGTATGCTCAACCGAGTCTATATTCCGCTCGACACTGGACTGGACGTGGCTGAACTGGGCGCGAACAAGGCCGGTCAAAGCCTGCGCGCCATCATCGCCGATCTGGCCCGCAGGACGCGCGGCTTGCTCGATCAATCGGCGGACTTTGCAGCGCACGTCCGCGACCGGCGACTGACAGCAGAAGTGGCGGTGATCCACCGGCTCGCCCGCAGCCTGACATACCGGCTGGAAGCCCGCGATCCGCTGAGCGAGCGCGTGCATCACGGTAAAGTGGAAGCGCTGTTCCTGGCCGCCGGGGCCGCCCTTCCCGCTCTGCTGCGGCGGCCCGCATGAGCGAGGCGGCCATGGCAAGCAGCGCCTCGCGCAGTTCCTTCTACGCGGGCATGCGCGTGCTGCCCAAAGTCGAACGGAGCGCCATTTTTGCAGTCTACGACTTCTGCCGTATCGTCGACGACATTGCCGACGACCAGCACGGCGACCGCGTTTCGCGAGCACGCCAGCTGGATCAGTGGCGCCGCGATATCGACGCGCTCTATGCCGGGCGCGATGCCGGGCAGGCCAATTTCCTGGCCTCTGGCGTGAAGCGCTTCGACCTTGATCGCCGCGACTTCGAAGCGGTGATCGACGGCATGGCGATGGACGTGGAGCGCGACATTTGCTGGCCAAGCGAAGCGGAGCTGGATCTCTATTGCGACCGCGTCGCCTCCGCCGTGGGGCGGCTGTCCGTGCGCATTTTCGGCATGGAGCGGGAACCGGGCCTCGCCTTGGCTCACCACCTTGGAAGGGCCTTACAGCTGACCAATATCCTGCGCGACATAGACGAGGATGCCGCCATCGGCCGCGTCTATATTCCGGCCGAGGCGCTGGCGGCAGCGGGGATCGTGCCGACCTCACCGCAACAGGTCGCAGCCGATCCGCGCATGGATCCGGCCGGCCGCTGGCTGGCGGCCCATGCCCAGCGGCATTTCGACGAGGCGGGGCGGCTGCTCGCCTCTCGGCCGCGCGGCCTGCTGCTTGCGCCCCGACTAATGGAGAGCGCCTATGCACGGCTGCTCAGGCAGATGCTTATGGCGGGCTGGGCGCCGCCGCGAACACGCGTGCGCACCAACAAGGTCCGACTGATCCTGACCGTGGCGCGGCTGTTGGTGACGGGGTGAAGGCTGGGCGGGCGATTGTTGTTGGGGCCGGTCTCGCGGGCCTTTCCGCCGCCGTTCGGCTGACCGAAGCGGGCGTGACCGTGCGCGTGATCGAAGCCGCTGCGCAGGCCGGGGGTCGCTGCCGCTCCTATCACGATCCGCAGATCGGCCTGACGATCGACAACGGCAATCATCTGGTGCTGGCCGGAAACGATGCAGTGCGCCGCTTTCGAGAAAGGGTGGGCGCCAACGAGCCACTGTCCGGGCCCGATCATGCGGATTTTCCCTTCGTGGACCTCACCCGTGACGAACGCTGGACGGTTCGCATCAATGACGGTGCCGTGCCGTGGTGGGTTCTCTCCCGCAACCGACGCGTGCCGGGTACCGAATTGAAGGACTATCTCGCTCTCGGCAAACTGCTTTCCAGGCGGGGTGAAGAAACCGTCAGCGACCGGATCCACGCCACCGGCACGCTGTGGTCCCGATTGCTCGATCCGGTACTGCTGGCCATTCTCAATACGCCTGCCGCGAAGGGATCGGCAAAGCTGACGGCCGCCGTCATGCGGGAATCGCTGCTGCGAGGCGGACGAGCGAGCCTGCCGCACATTGCCCATCCCAGTCTGGCCGCCGCTTTCATCGATCCGGCGCTGGGCTGGCTCGCTTCGCAAGGCGCGTCGGTGACGCTGGGTCGCCGTCTCAGGGGTATCGCGGTGGACGGTGACCGGGTCGCGACGCTGGACTGGGGGCAAGGCCCGGAAGCCGTGCAAGAGTATGAAGCGATAGTGCTTGCCGTGCCGCCCACCGTCGCGGCGACACTCCTGCCGGGACTGACCGTGCCCGACGCCTTCCACGCTATCGTCAACGCACATTTCGCCATGGCACCGCCAGCCGACGCTCCGCCGATGCTCGGCGTGTTGGGCGGCACGGCGCAGTGGCTCTTTGCCTTTCCGGATCGCATTTCCGTCACGGTTTCGGCCGCCGACGGTCTGGTGGACATGGAGCGCGACGCCTTGGCCCGGCGGTTCTGGGACGAGATCCAGTCTGCCTATCGCTTTTCAGCGCCAATGCCGCGCTGGCAGATCGTGAAGGAAAAGCGCGCGACCTTTTCCGCCACGCCTGAGCAGGATGCCCGCCGTCCCGGCGCCCGAACGGCCTTACGCAACCTGTTCCTCGCAGGTGACTGGACGCAGACCAGGCTGCCCGCCACGATAGAAGGCGCCATCCGCTCCGGCGAAACGGCGGCGCGGATGGTCATCGAACGGGTCGGAGCATAGGAGACCTCCATGGCGACGCTTTCCGCATCCCATCCGTCGCTGGTCGATATCGATGCGGCGGTCGATCGCGCCGCGGCTGCCCTCGCCAAAGCGCAGAGGCCGGACGGGCATTGGGTGTTCGAACTGGAGGCGGACTGCACGATTCCGGCCGAATACGTGCTGCTGCGTCATTATCTGGGCGAGCCCGTCGATAACCTGCTGGAAGCGAAGATCGCGCGCTATCTGCGCCGCATCCAGTCCGGCGATGATCATGGTTGGGGCCTGTTCCATGCCGGCCCCTTCGACGTCAGCGCCAGCATCAAGGCCTATTATGCGCTCAAGATGATCGGGGACGATGTAGACGCCCCGCACATGGCCCGCGCCCGTGCTGCGATACTGGCGGCGGGCGGGGCGGAAGCGGCCAATGTCTTCACCCGCATCCAGCTCGCGCTGTTCGACGCCGGGCCGTGGTCCGCAGTGCCGACGCTGCCGCCCGAACTGATCCTGCTGCCGCGCTGGTTTCCGATCCACTTGTCCAAGATGTCCTATTGGGCACGGACGGTGGTCGTCCCGCTACTGGTGCTCTGCACGCGAAAGCCGGCCGCGCGGAATGCCAAGGGCATCAAGGTCGACGAACTCTACACCGGCAAGGCCGCCTCGCGGCAGACGCAGGCCGCCGATCCCAAATGGCTCTGGACGACGGGCTTCAATACGCTGGACCGATTGCTGAAGCTGGGCGATGGACTCTGGCCGCGAAAGCTACGGCAGCGCGCCATCGACACCTGCGTTGCATGGGTGAGCGAGCGCCTCAATGGCGAGGATGGTCTGGGCGCCATCTATCCGGCTATGGCCAACAGCGTGATGATGTTCGATCTGCTGGGCTACGCTGAAGATCACCCGCATCGCGCTATCGCCCGCAAGTCCGTAGAAAACTTGCTCGTGATCGGTGAGGAGGAGGCCTATTGCCAGCCCTGTGTCTCTCCGGTGTGGGACACCGCCCTTGCCTGCCATGCGATGATGGAGGCGGGCGGGGACGCGAACGCGGCGCGGGCGGAAGCCGCGCTCGACTGGCTGAAACCACGCCAGATACTTGATGTCGCCGGTGACTGGGCGGAAGAACGTCCCGGCGTGCGTCCCGGCGGCTGGGCTTTCCAGTACAATAATGACCACTACCCCGATCTGGATGACACGGCCGTCGTGGTCATGGCCATGGACCGCGCACAAGTCGCGGATCGCATGCCGATCGACCGGGGCGTCGAATGGACGGTTGGACTTCAGTCGAAAAACGGCGGCTGGGGCGCTTTCGACGCCGACAACGCTTACGACTATCTCAACAACCTGCCCTTTGCCGACCACGGCGCGCTGCTCGACCCGCCGACCGCCGACGTATCGGCGCGCTGCGTATCGATGCTGGCACAGTTGGGCGAGCCATTGGACAGCCCGCGCATGGCCGCCGCGCTGGACTATCTGCGCCGGGAACAGGAACCGGAGGGCGGCTGGTTCGGCCGCTGGGGCGTCAATCATATCTACGGCACATGGTCGGTGCTCTGCGCCCTGAATGCGGCAGGGCTAAACGCCGCCGATCCAGCGGTGGACGGGGCGGCGCGTTGGCTCAAACGGATCCAGAACGCGGACGGCGGTTGGGGAGAGAGTTGCGACAGCTATGCGCTGGACCGCAAGGGGCACGTCCCGGCTCCGTCCACCGCCTCGCAAACGGCCTGGGCCATGCTGGGTCTGATGGCCGCAGGCGACGTGGACAGCGACGCTGTCGAACGCGGGGCGGCATGGCTGATGGACAATCAGGATGCGGACGGCCTCTGGGGGCAGGAACACTATACCGGCGGCGGCTTTCCGCGCGTGTTCTACCTCCGCTATCACGGCTATCCCAAGTATTTCCCGCTCTGGGCGATGGCCCGCTACCGCAATCTCAAGCGCTCCAACGCGCGCCGCGTCACGGCCGGAATGTGACGCTGCTGATCGCCTGCGGACTGAAGCGTGAGGCGCGCCTTTTCGACCGGCCCGGCCGCAATGTGTTCGTGGTGGCAGGCGGGGGCGACTCGGTGCGATTGGAGCGGGAACTGGACAATCTTGCCGAAACCCATCCCGGCATCGTCCTCTCCTGCGGCATTGCGGGCGCGCTGTCTCGGGCATTGCGGTCGGGCGATCTGATCGTCGATGGGGACAGCACGCTGGTCGATCGCTTGCGGCAAGACTTGCCCCACGCGATTACCGGCGCGATCTGCGGCAGCGACACGATTGTGGCGACCGCAGCCGATAAGCGGGATCTGGCCCGGCAAAGCGGCGCCATTGCTGCCGACATGGAAAGCCATATCGCCCGAAGGGTCGCTATGCGCAGGCAACTGCCCTTCGCGGCGATCCGCGTGGTTGCCGATTGTGCCGAGGATGACCTGCCGCCCGCAGCGTTAGTCGGGATGCGTCCCGATGGCGGTCTGGCGCTGGGTGCGGTGCTGAGTTCGCTTGCGCGACGCCCCGGCCAGCTACCGGCGCTTCTTCATACCGGGCGGCAGACCGATCAGGCGCTACGCCGCCTGTCGGACGCTTTTGACACGCTTATCCGTGCGGGGTTCGATCGTCTCGATCTGGCGTAAGGCGACTCAGCCCCTGCCCGCGACGTGTTTCGCCGCAGTGGGATCGGCGGCGTTGATCTTCGCCAGTTCCCGTTCGAGGTGGGACGAATAGACCTGTTCCGCCGGCCTCTGGTGCGAAAGGTCGATATCGGGCGCCATCTCCCCCTCCGTGCGGACACCCTTGCGCGCAAGCGACAGCATCTTGAGCGGATGGCGGATCGCATCGGTGGCGGCGGTTCCTTCAAAACCGCAATGGGTCATGCAATTGGCGCATTTCTCGTACTTGCCGACGCCATATTGCTCCCAATCGGTGCCTTCCATCAGCTCCCGGAAGCTGCCGACATAGCCTTCGCCCACCAGATAGCAGGGCTTTTGCCAACCGAAGACCGTGCGCAGCGGCATCGACCAGGGCGTGCATTCGTACGTCTGGTTACCCGCCAGAAAATCGAGGAACAGCGGCGAGTTGGTGAAAGTCCAGGCCTTCCCGCCCTGCCCCCGGCTGAAGACATTGCGGAAGAACTTTTTGGTGCGTTCGCGGTTGAGGAAGTGTTCCTGATCCGCCGCTCGTTCATAGGCATAGCCAGGCGAAACGGTGATTTCGACGCCAAGGGTCTCCATCTGGTCGAAAAAGGCCGCGAGCCGCGCGGGATCCGCGCCTTCGAACACCGTGCAGTTCACCTGCACGCGAAATCCCTTGGATTTCGCGAGATGAATGGCCTCAATCGCAACGTCGTAAGTGCCGTCCAGATCGACGGCTTCGTCGTGCATCTGCCTGTCGCCGTCGAGATGGATCGACCATGTGAAGAACGGCGAAGGCCGATAATCGTCGATCTTCTTCTTGAGCAACAGGGCGTTGGTGCACAGGATCACCAGCTTCTTGCGTGCAATGAAGCCTTCCACAATACGCGGCATGTCCCGATGGAGCAGCGGTTCGCCGCCCGCGATGGACACTGCAGGCGCGCCGCATTCCTCGATCGCCTCCATGCACTGATCGTAGCTGAGGCGCTGATTGAGAATGGCGTCGGGATAGTCGATCTTGCCGCAACCGGGGCAGGCGAGGTTGCAGCGAAGCAGCGGTTCCAGCATCAGCACCAGCGGATATTTCCCGCCCCGGATGTGCCGGCTGAGCGTATAGGCGCCGATGCGCGCCACCTGAGACAAGGGCAGGCCCATGAAAGTCTCCTATTCCGCGGCCGGGGCGGCCGGGTAGCGCAGCGCAGGGGGCAGGCGGAACTGGATGGTTTCCTTCACCCCCTCCAGTTCGGAAACCGCAACCGGGCGAAGCGCGCTGAGAGCAGTGATCACACTGTCGATCAGTTCGTCGGGCGCGGATGCGCCAGCGGTAATGCCCACCGTCCGCACATTATCCAGCCATTGCGGATCGATGGCGCTGCCATCGTCGATAAGGTGGCTTTCCACGCCCATTTCCGTGCCGATCTCCCGCAACCGCATCGAATTGGAGCTATTGCGTGCGCCGACAACCAGCAGCAGGTCGCTGATCGAGGCCAGTTCGCGCACCGCCGTCTGGCGGTTTTGCGTGGCATAGCAGATATCGCTGACCTCGGGCCCGGCCACATCGACGAAGCGTTCATGCAGCGCGGCAATCACGCTGCGCGTATCGTCGATGCTGAGCGTGGTCTGTGTGACGTAAGCCAGAGGAACATCCTCGCCCAGCGGCAGCGCCATGACATCTTCGGGCGTGGAGACGAGGTGAATCGGCGCCTCGATCTGGCCCATCGTGCCAATCACTTCGGCATGGCCGGGGTGGCCGATCAGGACCAGCGTTCGCCCGGCCTTGGCGTAACGGCGACCCTGGAAATGGACCTTGGTCACCAGCGGGCACGTGGCGTCGATGGTTGGCAAGTTGCGTTCCCGCGCCTCGTCCTCGACCGTGCGGGCAACGCCGTGCGCGCTGAAGATCGTCATCGCACCGGACGGGATTTCGGACAGTTCGTCCACGAAAACCGCGCCCTTGCTCCGCAATTGATCGACAACATGTTTGTTGTGGACGATCTCGTGCCGGACATAGACCGGCGCGCCATAGCGTTCGAGCGCGCGTTCGACGATTTCGATGGCCCGTGTAACACCCGCGCAAAAGCCGCGGGGGTTGGCGAGCACTATCTGCAACGGTTCGCCTACGTTGGAATTCGGACTATCCGCTACCACCGACATCTCCCTTATGGGATTGGCCCTGACGGGCTTGGCATCGCCCCTCTGATACTGGTTAAACGTCGCCGAGGAAAGAGGCAGCGGCATTGTATTTAAAAGTAAAGAAGTGAGACGGGAATGCAGCTGGTTCTTGCCATGTAGACAGATGATGGTGCACCACGGTCCCCGCAGAGGGGATAGCGAGCTGCCATTGATGGAGTTAATGCATGCGCCATCCAATATTAACGCTTGGCCTATTGTTGTCGCTTACCCCTTCCGTTGCCAGCGCGCAGGCCGTCGATCCGGCGCGAGCCACCGTTCAGCAGCTGAACGACGATCTGATCCGGGTGATGAAGGCGGGCGGCACCGTGCAGACGCGAACGGCCACGCTTGGTCCCACTCTGGACCGGACGTTCGACCTGCCGCTGATGACGCGGCTGGCCGTCGGGCCGACATGGACATCGCTGAATGCCGCCGACCAACAGGCATTGACGCGCAGTTTCCGGCGCATGACCATTTCCCAATATGCCCGCAATTTCGACAGTTGGTCGGGCGAAAGCTTCACCATGGACCCGCAAGTGCAGCAGCGTGGCGGTGACAAGCTGGTGCGTACGACGCTGAATGTGCCCAAACAGGCGCCCGTCGCCATCAGCTATCGCCTGCGCCAGAGCGGGAACGACTGGAAGATCATCGACGTGTTCTATCGCAATGCGATCAGCCAGATCGCGACACGCCGTTCCGATTTCGCGTCGGTGTTGCAAAAGGGCGGAGCGGCTTCGCTGGTTGCCCACATGGATGCCATAGCGGCAAAGGGCGAGAAATTTTGATCACGCCGCTAATCATGCCGGTGGCGCTGCTGGCGGCATCGGCTGATCTTTCCCTGCCCTATGATGCGGTGGCTCAAGTCGAGCAGCCAGCCGATTCGCCGCCGCCCGACGACACGCCGGTTACGGTTCCCCCGCCCGCGCCGGAGGCCATACCGGCCGACGCTGCGGCTGCTGATCCGGCTCCGGTCACCGACGCCCTTCCCGATCCGGCGGAGGAAGTGGCAACGGAACCCGCTGACGTCATCGAAGCGGATGAAATCCGGGCCGAAAGAGATCCGCTCGAAGGCTTTAACCGAACGATGTTCGGCATTTACGAGGCAATGGACAAGGCGATATGGCGGCCGGCCGCAATGGGGTACGAGCATATCGTGCCCAAGCCCGTCCGCTCGGGAATACATAACCTCATCAGCAACCTGACCGAACCCTTTGTTTTCGTGAATTTCCTGTTGCAGGCGAAACCGGGCAAGGCGATGGAAACCCTCGCCCGCTTCACGATCAATACGACGCTAGGGATCGGCGGACTGTTCGATGTGGCGAAAACGAAGGACTTCAATCTGCCGTACAGGCCGAACGGCTTCGGCACGACGCTGGCGATTTACGGTGTCAAATCCGGGCCTTATCTGTTCATACCGTTCATGGGCCCGACGACGCTTCGCGATGCGCTGAGCAACGCGGCCGATGACAGCCTGTTGCCGCTGGCAATCGGCAAGCCATTCTCGACCTGGCAATATCAGCTTTCAACCGGCGTGGCGGACGGTTTGGAGATACGCGCCGAGGCCGATCCGGAACTGCGCACCCTGCTAGCGGACGCGATCGACCCTTACGCGACACTGCGGTCCGTCTATCTCCAAAATCGTGCCGCCGAGATCGAGGAGATCCGCGGCAAGCACAAGCCGAAGGCAGGCAACGCCCCCGCAGAACTGGGCGATCCGCTTGACGATCCGGCGGGCGCCACCGCACGGCCCGCGCCGTCCGATGCGCCGGAATTGCACGACCCGCTACTCGATCCCGCGCGAAATTAGAGCCCGCTCTGCGCTTTCTTGCGCGGCGGCCCCAGCAGCGCGGGTTCGAAGATCAGCGCACAGATCAGCGTCCAGATCAGCGAGATCATCAGGATCTTCCCCATGCTGGCGGTTCCGGGATGATGGGAGAGCCACAGGCTGCCGAAGGCAGTGCCCGTGGCAAGCGCGCTGAACATGACCGCACGCGCCAGACTCGATTGCAGCAAACCGGTCGCGCCGCCGCGCCAAGCCATCACGAAATAGATATGGAATGCCACGCCCACGCCGAACAGCAGGGGAAAGGCAATGATGTTGGCAAAGTTGATCGGCTGGCCGATCAGCACGCAGCTCCCCAGCGTCAGGAAGATGGAAAGGACGACGGGCGCGAGTGTGAACGCCACCTCCTTCACATCGCGCAGCACAAGGAACAGCAGGACGCTGACCAGCAGGAAGGCCAAAACGCCGGCCTGCACGAAAGCACCTGCAACAGTCCCGGCCGCAGCCTGTGTCGCCACCGGCAACCCGGAAATAGCAGGCGTGACCGTGGCCACGGCATTGCGGAACTGGCGGATCACGGCATTGTCGTTGGCATTGCCGCTCGGGAACACCTGCAAGCGGGCCAGACCAGTTGGCATGACCCAATCGCGGACCAGATCGGGCGGCAGAGTCTCGCGCGTGATTGGCCCGGCTTGCAGTGCCTGCCTGATCTGATCGAGCATGACACCCAGCGGACGGGACAGCATGTCGTTAACGGCGGCCCGCTGGGCTTCCGAAGCCGAGCCCAGCCGGTTTAGCGACGTTGCCAGGCGGCTCGCCTCGTTCCCTTCGGGGCCGGGGTGCGCGGCGATCACGCCTCGCAGCTTCGCTTCCGTGCTCGCAATGGCCTGCTGCAATTCGGAGTCGGTGGGGGGGGAGCGATGTCGAACGGGTTGATCGTCAGGTCGAGCAGCAGCGACGCATCCTGAATCAGCGCCAGCTTCTCATCCTGTTGCTCCGGAACGAAACTGTCGAGCGAAACGACCTGCGCGACTTCGGGCAATGCCGACAGGCGCTGCGACAATTGACGCGCCTCGGCCGGATTGGCGGCAAGTACGTCGATCACATTGGGCGTGCGGTCAGGATCGCGCGTCAGGTCCTTGAGCGCGCGCATCGCGGGCGCATTCGGGTCGCGCAAGTCCAGCGGATTGAAATCAAACACCGCCCAAGGCAGCAGCGCGATCCCCACGGCCATCGCCGCGCCGAAAGCCCAAAGAACGGTGCGGCGCTTGCGTTCCAGAAAGCTGTCTACGGGGGCGAGAGCCTTGAAGCCGACATCGCTGCGGGGCGCGCCGGGGCGCAGCAGTATTATCAGCGCGGGCAGCAGCGTCAGACTGAACAGCAGCGCCACGATCATGCCCAGCCCGGCGATCACGCCGAGTTCGGCAATGCCGATATAGGCCGTGGGCAGGAACGCCCCGAAGCCGAGGAAAATAGCCCCGGCCGCCAGCAGCAGCGGCGCGCCCAGCGCCATTGCCGCCAGTCGCAAAGCCTCTTTGGGTTCGGCCCCAGCTGCCCGGTCCGCATTGAAACGCACGCAGATCTGAATCCCGAAATCGACGCCCAGACCGACGAACAGCGGGATGAAGGCCACCGAGATCAGGTTGAAGCGCCCGATCGCCAGCAATCCGATTGCAGCGGTCACAATCAGGCCGGACAGGATGGTCGTCATGATCGCCGCCACCAGCCGCACCGAACGGGTGGCGAACCAGAGCGTCAGCAACATCGCGCCCAACATGACGGCCCCGACTACACCGATGTTCTCCTGAAGCGTGGCAAACTCTTCATCGGCCAGCGGGACTTCGCCGGTGAGGCTGATCCGCACGCCGTGCGCGTGATCGATGGAGAGTTTTCCGGCGGCGGCGATCACCGCCTCGCTCGCGGCTTCGCCGGGCATCAGTGCGCCATGATCGAGGACGGGCTGGGTCAGGATCAGGCGCCTTGTCGGCGGGCTCACTCCCTTGCCGTCTTCCGCAAACAGCCTTTGCCAAGAGAAATGCGGTTTCTTGCCGTCCAGCGAACCACCGATGGCCGTGCTCAGTGCGTGGAGCGGCCGGTCGATGCGACTGAGCGGTATTTCTCCCGCGTCAACGCCGTCCAGCATGGTCGAAAGCGCGACCGTTACGCCGCGCAGGCTGGGATCGGCGGCAAGTGGCCCCAGCATCGGCTGTGCATCGATCATCGCCCGCGTCGCACTGCGGACATCTTCGACGGATCCGAACAGCAGGCCCTCACGGGCAAAGAATTCGCCGCCATCGGGCCGCGTGACCAGGCGAAAATGCGTCTTGTCCGCACCCAGTGCGACCGAGAGCCGGGCGGCGGCATCCTCGGCCAGTTCCGGAGTCTCACCATCGATGACGATGAGCATATTGTCGCGCAGTTGCGGAAAAGCGGATTCCATCCGCTCTTCCTGCTGCCGCCAGCTAACCTTGGGGGAGATCAGGGCCGACGTATCCGTCGTCATGGCAATGCGATCGGCTGCGATCCACAGCGCCAATGCGGTGACGACGAGCCCCAGCACAAGGGTCAGCCAAGGGCGGCGAACGCTCGCCATCACGAGCGAGGCGGGCCCGAAACGCAAGCTTGTCACTGTCCGCCCGGTCCTTTGGCGCCCATGAAATAACGCAGATTGAAATGTATGGTCTGCGCCGCGCCATCGAAGTGGAACGCGGCCTCCGAGAATTTGGGTGGGCCCAACACGATTTTAGCGTCGTTGGAAAACCCAACTCCTTCCTTCGGAATGCCGAACAGCGCCCGATCCACCTTGCCGTTGCTGTTTTCGTCCAGAAAGGCCTGTGCGGCATAGCGTCCAGGCGGCAGCGAATGAACGAGGACGCGAGTAACACCGACGCGAGCAGGCGCTTCGCCCGAGAACGGGCAATCATCCTTCAGAAACTGGCTTTCTGGGCAAATGGCGACACGTACGTAGCCCTTACTGACGCGAACATTGCCGACATCGACGGTAAGCACGACTGCACCGTCGCTGGCGGGCGGTGATGCTCCCAGCAAACAGGGCGCAAGGCACGCAAGGACTTTCAGCTTAGGGAATGTTGGATTCACGGTGCCATTGAAATCCTGAGTCATCCTGACCAAGCGCACCGAGGACCATGTCAACAATGGCCCCCGCATCGAGCCCGGCCTCGGCATATTGTTTCTCGGGCTTGTCCTGGCTTTGGAAGATATCGGGCAGACGCATCGTGCGGATCTTCAGACCGGTATCGATCAGGCCAAGGTCGCTCGCCAGTGTCAGCACATGTGCGCCCAGGCCGCCGATGGAGCCCTCCTCGATGGTGACGGCAACCTCGTGCGTGACCAGCAGCTTTCTGATCAGATCTTCATCCAGCGGCTTCGCAAAGCGCAAGTCGGCCACAGTGGTGGACAGTCCCTTGGCCTCCAGCGCCTCTGCGGCCTTCAGTGCCTCTTCCAGCCTCGTGCCGAGCGACAGGATCGCGACCTGCCGCCCGTCCCGCACCACGCGGCCCTTGCCGATCTCCAGCCGCTCGGGCGTCTTCGGCAGTTCCATGCCCACGCCATTGCCGCGCGGATAGCGCACGGCAATGGGGCCTTCATCATGGACAGCGCAGGTATGGACCATGTGGACCAGCTCGACCTCGTCGGCCGCCGCCATCAGCACCATGTTGGGCAAAGTCGCCAGATAGGTGATGTCGAAACTGCCGGCATGGGTCGATCCATCCGCGCCGACCAGTCCCGCCCGGTCTATCGCGAAGCGTACGGGCAGATTCTGGATCGCCACATCGTGCACCACCTGATCGTAGGCACGTTGCAGGAAGGTGGAATAGATCGCGCAAAACGGCCGCATGCCCTGCGCGGCCAGGCCTGCGGCGAATGTCACGGCATGCTGTTCGGCAATGCCCACGTCGAAAGCGCGATCGGGAAAGGCTTCCGCGAATTTGTCGAGCCCGGTGCCCGCAGGCATCGCGGCGGTAATCGCGCAGACGCGCTCGTCACGCGTCGCCTCGGCAATCAGCGCCTGGGCAAAGACGCTGGTATAGCTGGGCGGCCCCGGCGGCGCTTTGGCCTGCGTGCCTGTAACGACATCGAACTTCTGCACGCCATGGTACTTGTCCGCCGCCGCCTCGGCCGGCGCATAGCCTTTGCCCTTTTGCGTCACGACATGGACGAGGCACGGTCCCTCCGCCGCATCGCGGACATTTTCCAGCACCGGGATCAACTGGTCGAGATTATGACCGTCTATCGGCCCGACATAGTAGAAGCCCAATTCGTCGAACAGGGTCCCCCCCATCGCCATGCCGCGCGCGAAGGATTCGGTCTTGCGCGCAGCGATGTGCAGCGGACGAGGCAGCCCCCGCGCCAGCTTTTTGGCGAGATCGCGCAGGCCCAGAAATTCGCGGCTCGATGCCAGCCGCGCCAGATAGGCCGACAATCCGCCGACAGGCGGGGCAATCGACATGTCGTTGTCGTTGAGGATCACGATCAGCCGGTTACCCGCCTGACGCGCATTGTTCATCGCCTCATAGGCCATGCCTGCGGACATCGATCCGTCACCGATGACCGCAATCGCCTTGCCGCGCTCGCCGCTCAGCTTCTTCGCGACCGCGAACCCCAGCGCAGCGCTGATCGAGGTGGAACTGTGCGCCGCGCCGAACGGATCGTACGGGCTTTCATCCCGCTTGGTGAAGCCGCTCAGCCCGCCGCCCTGCCGCAAGGTCCGGATACGGTCACGCCGCCCCGTCAGGATCTTGTGGGGGTAGCATTGATGCCCGACATCCCACACCAGCCTGTCGCTTGGCGTGTCGAACACATAATGGATGGCGGTGGTCAATTCCACGACGCCCAGACCGGATCCCAAATGACCACCGGTGACACCCACGGCGGAAATGACTTCCTGCCGCAATTCATCGGCCAATTGCCGCAACTGTTCAGGTTGCAATGCGCGTAAATCCGCAGGCCAGACTACCTGATCAAGAAGGCTCGGCTTTGGCGTCATAAGCTTGGGCTCCCTGAATTCAGCAGGCTGCACAGCGCTCGATACCCGAAGAGCTAAATCAACTGATCGGCAGAAGCTATATGAATCATGTCATTGAGGCGGAATGAACAAGGTTTCCGCGCGAAACCGGGCCTCCGGACGCGTTGGATCGGCGCGAAAAGAGCGACTTCGTATGCAGGCGTGCTCTGAAGACTTACCAAACCCATGCTGGTTGGCCGTGGGCAAGCGATAATTGGTCTGACAGATTTTGATGAAATCTGACGGAATGGCGAAATTCTATAGATTATGCCGATGTCCCGGCTATAGCCTGTCCAACAGATCCGGGTCGAACCATGACACCGGCCGAATGAGAAAAGAGGGAGAGGTAAGGAATGGCGCTGTCATTTTGCCGGGCACGAGCGCTCGGCAGGAGAAGGATTGCCGCGTTCCACGCATCCGAAGCGGGCCGGTCATGACCCCTGAAGACGTCAGGCTCGTCCTTTCCGCCGTGGCGGGCATCGCATTGTCGATTGCCCTTATCGTACGCGGCCGCCTCCACCCCTTCGTCGGGCTGCTCTGCGGCGCCTTCACGGTCGGCATACTCGCCGGAATTCCGCTGGATGAGACCGCAAAGGCCGTGGAGAAAGGTGCCGGCACGATCCTTGGCGGTACCGGACTGGTCGTTGCCTTGGGGCTTGGCCTAGGTGCCATGCTGCAACTGTCGAACGGCGCGGCTGGGCTGGCACGCGCGGCACTGGGCGTGTCGGGCGTCAAAGGGGCGCCATGGGCCAGCCTTTTCACCGCGCTGCTGATCGGACTGCCGCTGTTCTTCGAAACCGGCCTCGTCCTGCTGCTGCCGATCATCGCCTCTGCCGCCGCGGCGCTTCCGAAGGGGCTCGACGATGACGAATCCAAGCTGCGCCTGATGCTGCCCGCGCTGGCGGGTCTCTCTGTGGTCCATGCGCTCGTGCCGCCGCATCCGGGGCCATTGCTGGCGGTCAACGCGCTCGGCGCGAACCTCGGCCTGACGCTCGCCTACGGGCTTTTGGTGGGCATTCCCACCGCCGTGATCGCCGGCCCCGTGCTCGCTCGCTTCACCGTGCGCGGCGTCAAGCTCAGCCCGCCCCTGCTCGCGCCCAAGACGATCGACATAGACACGCCCTCCGTCGGCCGCGCGCTGACTGCCGTCCTGCTGCCGGTCGTGCTGATCGCCGCAGGGCAGGCCGTCGCTATCGCCCCGCCCCCCGTCGCAGCCCGATTGGCCTGGCTGGGCTGGGTAAGCAATCCGGTCATCGCCCTGCTGCTCGCCAACCTCTTCGCCTTGCCGCTGCTGTTTGGATGGCGCCTTGGTGAGCGCCGCATCCAGGACGCGATCTGGCTGGAAGCGATGACCCCTGCAGGCGGCATCCTCCTTGCCATCGGCGCCGGCGGCGCGCTCAAGCAAGTTCTGGTGACCGCCGGCCTGTCGGACATGCTGGTTCGTCTTGCTGGTGACGGCGCGATCTCTCCCCTGCTGCTTGCTTGGGGCGTATCTGTCTGCATCCGTCTCGCGACCGGCTCGGCCACTGTCGCCACGATCACCACGGCGGGGGTCATGCAAGGTCTGGCCGCCAGTTCGGGTGTCGAACCCGAGTGGATGGTGCTGGCCATCGGTGCCGGATCGCTGTTCTTCTCGCACGTCAACGATCCGGGTTTCTGGCTGGTAAAGAGCTATCTCGGCACCGACATGCCCGGCACTTTCCGCACATGGTCGATCATGGAAACCGTCGTCGCTGTGGTCGGGCTCTTGCTGGTACTTCTGGCCAGCAGCGTCTTCTAGGGCAGCAGGAGCATGAACCAGCCACGGCTTTCCGATCACGCCTATGCGGGCATCGTCGAGATCATCAAGTCGAGGAACCTCGAAGTCGGCGCGCGATTGCCCTCCGAAGCGGGACTGGCCGAGATGTTCGGCGTCTCGCGGGCAATCGTGCGCGAAGCGCTGGTCCGGCTCGCATCGGACGGCATCACCGAAGCCCGGCGGGGAGCCGGCTCGTTCGTCAAGAACCGTCCTTCGGAACGACTGGCAGCGTTCATGCCGATGTGCGAGCTTTCCGCGACGATGGGCAGCTTCGAGGTGCGGTTCGTGCTGGAAGCGGAAGCCGCCCGGCTCGCCGCTACCCGGCGCACATCGCCGGAGATGTCCTATGTCGAGGAAGGCATGGACATGCTGCGCTCCGCCCTGCTGTCGGGCGCGCCGGCTCATGCCGAGGACATGGAACTCCACCGCCGCATCGCCAGTGCAACGGGCAATCCCGCATTCCTGATCGCCTTTGACGCGCTCCGGTCCGGCATCGAGAAAGTCATGCGCGCGGGCCTCGATATCTCGCGCTCCCGACATCCGGACGTCATTGCCACCATGCTGCGCGAGCACGAGGTAATCGTGGAAGCCATCCGGGTGCAGGATGGCGATGGCGCGGCGCTGGCGATGCGTTGGCATCTCTGGGAAGGACGCCGCCGACTGATGCCGTAGATTACGCCATCAATGAAACGTCGTTTCCCCCGCGTGGATATCGACCGTAGTCCCCTTTTCGCGCCGGATCGCTGCCGGAACATCGCCGAGTGCGCAAATTACCGCGCGCTGGCCCGTCGCACGGGCGAAATCCTGCGCCGCTTCGACTTTGGGGCCCATCGAGCCCGCCGGAAATTCATAACTGTCCAACGCATCCGGTGTGATCGACCGGATACCGCGCTGTCCGGGTTTGCCCCAGTCCAGATAGACTGCATCCGTGTCCGTCGCGATGACAAGGCAATCGGCGCCGATCACCTTGGCAAGCAGGCAAGATGCCAGGTCCTTGTCGATCACCGCCTGAACGCCAATCAGCCGGTGATCGGTAGGGGACTTATGCATCGTCGGAATGCCGCCGCCACCGGCGGCGATCACCGTGGCCCCCTTTTCGAGCAGCCATTCGATCGCCTGAGTCTGAACGATGTGCTTCGGCTTCGGTGAGGGAAGGACGCGCCGCCAGTGAGCGCCGTCCACCTTCATGGTCCATCCGTTCGCGGTGGCGGCGGCTTTCGCCTGATCCGCAGTATAGAGCTTGCCGATGAACTTGGCAGGATCGCCGAAGGCAGGATCGTCGGGATCGACCTCGATCATCGTCAACAGCGTGACGATGTGATGTTCGAGCGGCAGGATATTGCCCAGTTCCTGCTCGATCATGTAGCCGATCATCCCCATCGTCTCGCTGACGAGCACGTCGAGCGGATAGTCCTCGATGTCGGTGTT
Organism: Novosphingobium sp. BL-S-32; assembly: GCF_056857055.1. Classification (NCBI taxonomy): domain Bacteria; kingdom Pseudomonadati; phylum Pseudomonadota; class Alphaproteobacteria; order Sphingomonadales; family Sphingomonadaceae; genus Novosphingobium; species Novosphingobium sp. BL-S-32. Next base: position 1,587,563 of record NZ_CM166477.1, read on the forward strand.
CAGCACTTCCTGCAAGGCAAGGAGGCCAACCTGCGGGCCATTCCCGTGCGTGATGACGGTTTGCTCAGTCTCGCACAGTCCCGCCAAGGCTTCGGCGGCTATGCGTGCATTGCGGCGCTGGTTTTCAGCCGTCATCGGCTCGCCGCGTTTCAGCAGCGCATTGCCGCCAAGCGCCACGACTATGCGCCCCATCGCACCTCGCCCCGAAGCCTCAACCAACCTTGCTTTAATTCAGCCGCGTCCAGGTCTGAGATCGGCAGCCGATATTTCCGGTAAGGCAGCCTCTCCCTTCCAGCCGATTGTGATCGAGCATCGTGACTCTGCCGGAGAACGTGCGATTCATGTCAGGCACGAACACCCGGCCACGCCACACGCCGGGCTTCTCCTGCGTGAAATCCCGGAAGAGGTTCATGCCCACCAGGTTATTGGTGCCGCCGCGTTTTGCATCGGCCTTTGCCTTGTCGTTTGCCCAAACGACGACACCGCACATCTGATTGCCGCACCGTTCAGCGCGGACATGCACGCTGTTCTGTGGATTCTTCCAGACTCCCAGAGACTGACTGTCTGACTTTGCCCAAGCAGGCGATGCCAGTACCAACGAGATTGCCAAAAGCAGGTAACGACCCATGGCGTGGACCTTCCCTTCGTTGCGCAGCACCCTTTCGGTCATCTCCGTCAGGCTCGATCAGCGTTGCCGCTGAGCGCATTCTCACCGATGGAGTTTGCCTTTGTTCGCCGCAGTTTCAGACTGCCGAAGCCGGCAAGGTCGCGCAACTCAAATCTGGTCCGTGATCCGAATGACAGCTTGCGTGAATGTCTCAACTTCGGGCTGCTCGCTAACTCCACGCTCTTTGCTGCGCCCGCTCGCGCATGACATCGATGAATGCTCGGACCGAGGGCATCGCCGCGCGACCGGCATCGTAGAGCAAATTCACCGGCATCGGCGCAGGCGCATGATCCGCTAGCACCCGGACCAGTCGCCCGGCCGCAATGGCTTCGGCTGACTGATAGCTTAGCACATTGGCGAATCCGAGCCCGACCTCAGCCGCCTCGATCGCAGCATCGACCGTATTGACAGTGAGGCGGGGCACGATTTCAACGGGTGGCTCATCCTTGCCCCCGAACGGCCACGCGCTGCCGATCCGGACACCGCTGCCGACGATACAGCTATGGCCTTTCAGGTCGGAGGGGAGTGCCGGAATGCCGTGACTTGCGAGATAAGCCGGGCTCGCCACGATCGTCTGCTGCACCGACCCGATTGCGACAACGCGCAGCGCGCTGTCCGCAAGCGCTCCGATCCGCACGGCCACGTCGATCCCTTCCTCCACGATGCGCACATTGCGGTCGAGCAGCATCATCCGCGCGCTCAAGCCGTCATGTTTTGCCAGAAGCGCACCGATCGCCGGCAACACGTGCAGCCGCCCGAACATGACCGGCGCGGTGATATAGAGTTGCCCGCGCGGCACCGATCGTCCGCCCATGACGACCTGCTCCGCCTCACGCAAGTCAGCCAGTATCCGGCGCGCCCGGTCGAGAAAGGCCGCCCCTTCGTCCGTCAGCGAAACCGCCCGGGTGGAGCGGTGAAACAGAGACACGCCAAGGTGCCGTTCCAGCGCCGCGACGGCCCGCGTCACGGCCGGAGGCGAGACGTCCAAAGCACGCGCCGCCGCTGCGAAGCCGCGCTTGTCGGCCACGGCGACAAGCGCGGTCAGAGTTTCGAAGCGATCCATTATTCTCCAAACCGGAATAGTGAACGCCGATCCTCACCGATTATAATGTCAACGGCAATGCATTACGTTCCGTCGCATGGCACAGACTTTCCTCCACACCATGTTCGGCCCCGGGGCTCGCGCTTTGCAGGAGGCGGCGGGTTCGCGCAGCTCTTACGCGCGAATGGAAGCCCACGCGGGCGAAATGGACATTCTGACCCAGCGCGAGCTGGACTTCATCACCGCCCGTGACAGCTTCTACATGGCCAGCGTCAGCGAAGACGGCTGGCCCTACATCCAGCATCGCGGCGGTCCGGCCGGGTTTCTTCGGCAGCTCGCGGGCAATCGCATCGGCTTTGCCGACTATCGGGGCAATCGGCAGTATCTGTCAGCCGCAAACCTCGCCGCTGACGACCGCGTATCACTGTTCCTTATGGACTATCCAAGCCGGCGCCGGCTCAAGATGATCGGCCATGCCCATGCCAGCGAGGATCCGGCGGACATCGCGGCGCTGATGGTACCCGACTACGACGCCGAGCCGGAACGGGCTTTCGTGATCGATGTGGTCGGTTTCGACTGGAATTGCCCCCAGCACATCACCCCGCGTTTCACCGAAGCACAGATCTCGCAGGGCGTCCGGCCCCTGCTCGACGAACTGGCCCGGCTGCGCTCCCGCGTCTCCGAACTGGAAGGAATGAACTCATGACCGACACACTAACACACGGCGTCCATCACGTTGGCCTGACTGTCCCGGACCTCAATCAGGCGCGCGCGTTCTTCTGCGGTGTTCTGGGGTTCGATGAAGTCGGCGGGGTACCGGACTACCCCTCGATCTTCGTGTCGGACGGCACCGTCCTGCTGACCCTTTGGCGCGCCGCCGACCCGATGACCGCCCGCGTATTCGACCGGCGCGCCAATATCGGCCTGCACCACCTTTCCCTGGCCGTGGCGGACGACGATGCGCTGGAAGAGGCATGGCGCAAGGTGAGCGCTCATCCGGAAGTCATTGTCGATGTCCCGCCCAGCCCGATCCGCCCGGGGGCAACAACGCGTCATTTCCTGGTGTTCATTCCCGGCGGCATCCGGATGGAATTCGCCACACCCTTTGTGTGAAGCGATGCCCGCCGAACCGGAAAGGGCTTCAGCTACTGCCGCCGGTGCCAGACCCGATGTGCGATGCGCACGATGGGCGCGCCGCACCGGCTGCAATCGCTTTCCCAGCGAACACCGTTCCAGCGCGCATGTTCGCCCCGGCCGTGCTGATTGAAGTGGCACAAAATTCGCGCCGCAATTGCGATCATTTCAAAGTCCATATGTCTTTTCGCGTCGCACCCAGACCCTCCGATAATGCGAAGCCCGCAGGACGCGCGTGATGGAAATCACGTCGATTTGCTTCTCCCTCCCCTCTCCCGACCGCAGGACGCGCGCAGCGGATCTCGGTCCGGCACCGCAACCGAAGGGTCTTGCGACCCGCCTGTTACATTTGAAGATATTTCATAACATTGCGCGTCAGCGGCAGTTCACACTTGGGATGGCAGATTCGCCGCTCGAAATTGGACAGGACGAGTGGACATGACTGGCAGGCTGCAAAAAGCAGGAGCGTATATGATGGTGGGTCTGGTCGCGGTCGCGACACCGCTCGCCTCCGCTTCGGCGCAGGACTACCCGCCGCCCGAATCGTCCGGCAATTATCCGCCTCCGCCGCCTGCGCCGAATGGTCAGGATCCGGGGCAATATCCTGCGCAAAATCAGAGCCAGTACGACCAGCAATACAGCCCGCCGCGGCCGGACGGCCAGTATCAAGGCCAATATCCAAACCAGTATCAGGGCCAGTATGGGGGCCAGTACGGCGGGCAATACGCGCCGCCGCCGCCTGACAGCTATGCCGCCGCGGCGCCGCGCGGCTATGATGGATCGCAACCGCCCCCGCCGCCGCCGGGCTATCAGCAGGACCCGGCTTACGCGCAGCAGATCCAGCAGGATCGTTATTACGAAGCCCGTGCCGAAGATTGGGCCCAGCATTATTGCGTGCGTTCGGGCAACAATGCCGGATCGGGCGCCTTGATCGGCGGGTTGCTCGGCGCCCTGCTTGGATCCAGTGTCGCGGGACGGCATGACCATGGCACGGGCGCAATCGTCGGCGGCGCCATGGGTGCGGTAGGCGGGGCAGCGGTAGGCAGCGCCAGCACCGGGGAAACCAGCCCGGGCTGCCCGCCGGGCTATGTCATGCGCGGCGGCGCGCCGGCCTTCTATTACGAAGGCTATGGCCAGCCTTATTATTATGCCGCACCGGAATGGTATCGTCCGTGGATATTCATCGACAACCGCTGGACCTACCGGCCTTATCCCTATCACGCCTTTTATTATCGCCACTATAACTACGGTCGCCCGGGATACGGGTACCGGGGCGGTTATCACGGCTACTACCGCGGCCCGCATCGCTGACCGGAACATGTCTCGGCGCTGGAACGCGGCCAAATGCGGCCTCGATCCCGCGCCGGAGGATGGGTTCATCCCCTTCACGGGCAGCGCGGGCGTGCACGCCCGCGCTGCCCGATGCTATAACATGTTCATAGAAAATCGGACTTGGTTGCGGTCATAAACGGCGCGCTCTATCCGCCCCAGCCCGCGCTGCGAAAGAACCGCCGCGCAGCGAATGGGCCGCCCACACCCGACAAGGTTACGATGTACGAAGCAAGCGAGTCAGAACAAGACGGTACAATAAAAGATACGTTGTTTGGGCATCTTCCGCCGAGTCTGTTTGGTATTCTGGCGTCCGCTGCCAAGCGTGACTATGCCCGGCTGATCTTGTGGATCTATCGCGAGTTCTTCGGAGAGAATTACGCCAAGCCTGTTCGCAAGGACGAGCTTGTTGCCTTCATTGCCGTGCAGATCGACAGGTTGTCCGATCTCGTGGAGGACTTTGCCGCGGACGCTGCAAACGCGGATGCAAGCCAGAACCCGAATAACGTCTATCTCCGCCTGAAGCAGGCCGGTTGGCTGGTCGAACATCGCCGCGGCTATGTGCAGATGGTCGATCTTGAAGCCTCGGTTTCGATGCTTCTCGAAACGCTAAGCGCGATCGAAGAGGGCGAGGCAGTTCATTTCGGCGGCACGATCGCCGCGCTCGAAAGCGTCATCGAGCGACTGGGCGACAACCCGCTCGACAAGGCCTCATCCCTGGCGGACAGTGCTGCGCGGGCCCGTCGTTTCCAGCAGCACCTGTCGGCCATCATCGGGAATTTGCGCGCGCATGAGCAGCGCATCGTTGCCGATCCCCAGCCCACGCGGATCCTGGCAAGCTTCTTTCAATTCGTCGAAGAAGTGCTGATCTCGGACTACCGCGCCATCAAGACGACCAACAATCCGTTTCGTCATCGCAATCGGATCATCCAGATCATTTCCGATTACGAACACGACAACGAGATCGTTGCCGCCTTTGCCGAGGGGTATGTCGCCCAGGGCCTTGCCTCCTCGTACGAAATCGCGATTTCCAAAGTGCGTCAGCATCTCGGCCAGGTGAAGCGGATCTTCGATGCCGCCGAGGAACGGCTGGATGACATCGACGCCTTTCGCAGCCGTTTGGAACAGCGCATTGCGCGGACCATCAGCTATATGAACGAGATAGATGGCTCTACTCTCGTACGCCTGACCCATTTGCTGCGGGATGTCGGCGCGACCGATCTCGATTGGGACGCCCCGCTTCCCGTTCCATCCGACCTCGCCGATCCGGTGCGTCACTGGGGGCCCGGAAACCTGGCCAGCCCATCATCCCGGCGCGTCACGGCAACACCTACTTCGGTACAGAAAACGCAAATCGATCCTGCGCTCTACGCTTACGACCGGGCGCAGCAGGCCTATCTGGTGCGTCTCTCCGTCACCCCGGATAAGATCGCCGGCTACATCGAGCGCAACCTCGGATCCGCGGCGGAACTTCATGCCCGTGATTTTGTCGTCGAAACACCCGAGGATGCCCTGCTTCTGCAAGGGGTCCGGCAACTCGATATGTTCGGCAGCAAGGAATTGCTGCGCCGGTTCCGCGTGTCGCACGATCTCGACACCTTGGTAGACACCGATTGGTCCGCGTTTTCGGCCTTCAGCGTCTACCGCAATCTTCCCGAAAATCTGGAAATCGATCATGGCTAACGCAACTCTCTACGATCTCGAAGAGCTGCTCGACCGTCCTCAGAACCGCGATCTCACCAAGGAGATGATGGTCAAAGCGGCAGATCGTCTGTTGGCGCAACAATGCCTCTTCCGCGACGATTACAATGCCTCGGGAACCTATGACCTGATCGTGCGCCACAAAGGCTATTTTGGCGGGCTGTTCGATGCACTCGGACGCGACCTCGTGATAAAGCCCGACGAGATGATGATCGAACTGCGGCCTCAGGACAGCCTGACCCGCACGATGCTCTCGCTTGACGAGACGATCATTCTCCTCGCCCTGCGAGCCACCTTCGAGCAGGGCGTCGTGTCGATGAGCCAGGAAGAATTCGGCCTCATCGCGACGACTTCCATGGAAGTTCTGGAGCGCTACGACCAGTGGGTTGCACGGCCCCGGCCGCCGTGGCCGCGCGTTCGCAAGATCCTTGAGGCATTCCGCAAGCGCCGCTTCATCGACCTTGGCGAGGATATTCCGCTGGAGAACGGGGTCGCCATCACCATCCGGCCGGCGATCCGAAGCGTCACCGGCGAGGCCTATCAGGCACGGATCGCGGAGTGGATTGCCGCCACCCATGCGCGGCAGGACACCGCAGAAATCCCCGGCGGGCTCTCCGACTTCGCAGAAGATGACGGCGACGACGGCACCCCCGTCGATGACGCCGCCTTTACATCGGATGAGGGCGAAGACGCCCTCGCGGACGAGGCAATTGTGCAATGATCAAACTCAGCCGCATCAATCTGATCAACTGGTACACCTTTGAAAGCCTGACCATCGACGTGCGCGGCAGCACGTCGTTGATCGGCCCGAACGGGGCGGGCAAATCGTCAATACTCGACGCCATCCAGGTCGTGCTGACCGGCAACAACAGGAATTATTTCCAGCTGAACGCCAGCGCCAACGTCACGGCGGGCCAGACCCGCAAAGTCGGCGAAACTCGCTCGGTGTACGATTATTGCCTTGGCAGGGTCGCCGGAGAGACGCTGCGGAGCAATTGCATCAGCTACGTTTCGCTCGTGTTCGAACGGGAGCGCGATGGCAAATGCTGGACGATCGGCGTCGGCATGAGCGCCGTGGAAGGACAGCAAAGCGAAGAGGTACTGGGCGCGTTCATCGCGCCCGATCAGGCCCTGCGTGACACCGATTTTCTTCAGGACATCGACGGCAAGCCCTATGTCTTGCCGTACGACGAGCTGGTAACACGGCTCAGGCGCGTGCCGGGGTTCGATAATCTCGGGCATCGCCCCACCCATTTCACCCGGCGCGTGCTCATGGCGCTGGGCGGCAAAGGCCATCACGCCGATCCCGAGAAGTTTCTCAAGACGCTGAAAAACGGCCTGCGCATCCGCGAGATGAAGTCGGCGACCGAGTTCGTGCGTGAATTCCTACTCGATCCGGCCGGGCTCAATATCGAGGAGCTGAGAAAGTCGGTCGCGACCTGGCGCGGCCTGCTCAAAAAGATCGACGAGCTGGAGAAGCAGAAGCAGCAAGTCACCGAAGCGGTAACAGCCTACCGCGAACTGCTCGACCGCATGTCGGAAGAAGTCCGCATGCGCTGGGTGGCGGGCAAGGCCGAACGCGACCGACTGGCCGAGCGGGTCAAGGCGGTAACCGATCAGCTCGCCCGCAAGCAGGAAGAGTGGGAACTGGCGGAGCGCCGGGTGAAGCAAACCCGCGAGGCGCTCACGCGGACGCAGGACGAGATCAAGGAAATCACCCGGGCTCTCGACAACGATAGCCGGGAGCAGGCGATCCGCGGGTTTCGCGAGATCAACCTGCCGAATGCCGAGCGCGCGCATACGGATGCCGAGCAAGCCTATCAGGCCTATTTCGCCTCCGTCGCGGCCGCGGCCAGCCTCGCCGACAAACTGGTGCTGGTCTATGCGCAGGACGAATATCAACAGGCACGCGATGCACTGGCGGCCTTGCGCGCCAGAGTAGGCGGCGAGACCAGCCTTGCCGCGCGCGATGTCGATCAGATCGTTCATCGCACGCTCGAGCCGCTGGAGCGCTATGCCGTCGCAGCTCAGGGCGCACGGGACAGCCACCTCACCAATCTCGTCACGCTGAGATCCCAGATCCGCGAAAACCGGGAGCAGTTGCAGCGTCTCTCCGGCGGCAAGGCGCTGATCGCGGACCCGACATTGCGGCTCATTCAGTATCTGGCCGCGCACGACATCGAAGCCACCCCTATCGCAGAACTCGTCGAAGTCACCGACGAGCTTTGGACCGATGCCGCCGAAACGCTGCTGGGTGCGGCAGGCGAAGCGCTGGTGGTCGAGCCCGATCAAGCGCAGCGCGCGATTACCCTGCTCCGCCAGCAACGCAGGGATTATCCCGGCACGCAGATCGTAAACACCACGAAGACCGGAGAAATTGGACAAGCGCCGACGGCAGGCAGCCTGGCCGACATCATCGCCACCGAGAGCGTTCATGCGCGAGCCTTCATCAACCGCCGGTTGAACGCGGTGCGCCGGGTCGACAGCGAGCACGACTTGCTCCGCTTCGACCGCGCGGTTACGCCCGACTGTCTCGTTGCGTCGGGCGGCTCGATCGAGAATCGGCGCCCGGCCCGGGTCCACCGGCTCGGCAAGGACGCCAATCGCAAGAACATCCCCATCCTCGAAAACCTGCTGGAATCGCAGGAGCGCGCCTATACGCGTCACGAGGCCGATTCCGCAGCGCTGAAGGGTCTTATCGAAGGCATCCAGAAATTCCTGGAAGTCGGCGGCAGTCGCAACCTCGAAGAGCTGGAACGCATTCGCCATCATGCCGCTGAAGCGGTCGCACAGATCCGGGACAACATCCGAACTCTGGAAGGTGAGCGGCCCGTTGAAATTCAGGACCGCCTCGAAGGGCTGAAATCCGATCTCGAAGATCTGCGTCAGCAACTTGAAGCCGACGCGGCCGCCGAACGCGTCGCCGGCCCCATGGTGGGGATTGTGAAGGAAAAACTGTCGGGCGCCGAAGCAGGTCTCGAAAAGGCGCAAGGCGTGTTCGCCGACCGCGATATCCTGCCGTCCGACGAGCGCGACGCGGCCATGGCCGATTTCGAGCACCTGATGCGTGAACAGGGCGGGCTGCTCGAAAACGTGCAGATCGCGGCGCAGGACATGGCCACCAGAGCACGCAGCCGCGTCAGTCACCTGGCAGTGCAGGCGCCGCAGAAAGCTTACGCTTACGCCTTCGAAGCCGGTATTTCCGACCAGTTCCGACGCGAGGATGCCCCGGCCATCCAGCTGGAATGGCTTGAGAAGCAACTGGCAGCCATCGTCAACAACGCGCTAAGCGACTACCGCGAGCAAGCCCAGGAAGCGCGTACGTCGATCGAGACGTCGCTCAAAACGGACATGCTGGTCAAACTGCATGACCGCATCGAAGGCGCGAAACGGCAAATCCGCAGTCTCAATCGCAGCCTCCAGATGCGACCGTTCCATGGTGAACTCTATCGGTTTGACGTGAAGCCCGATCGCTTCTTTGCCGAGATCGTAGAGATTGCACGCCGGGTGCAACTCAACAGCATCGATGTCAGCACGCTGTTCGACGATGCAAATTCGGGAATCGAACCGAGTCTGATGAAAGGCGTCGAGCGCATCAAGCGGATGATCGACGAGGGCGACAACGTCGAGCAGATCAGCGATTATCGCAATTATCTGCACTTCGATCTGCAAACCACCACGCTCGACGGCGAGCGCGTCACTTCGGACTACGCCAAGCGCCAGGGCAGCGGCTCAGGCGGCGAGAAGCAAGTACCGTTCTACATCGCCATGGCCTGCGCGATGTCGAACGTGTGCCACTCGTCGGAAGACAATCGGGACAGGCTTGGGCTCGGGATCATCCTGTTCGACGAGGCATTCAACGCGCTCGACGGCGGAAACGTGAACAGCTGCCTGGCATTGCTTCGAGAGTTCAATCTCCAGGTCATCGCCTGCGCGCCAATTGAAAAGCTCGGCGTATTCATGGAGCAAATGGACACCGTCCTCTCCGTGCGGCGCATCGGCACCACGACAATGCTTTATGCCGACTATCTCAAAGACGCCGGCCGCGAGGCGTTCCGCGAGGCCAATCCCGGCAACGAGCCCTTTGACCTCTTCAAGGAGAGATTCTCGCAGGAAGCACAAGCCGCCGATGCTGCCCAGTGACGTGCCTGACTTATAAGGGGACTTCCCGGCGCGGCCAGCCCGCCTGAGTACTGACACTGGGGCAACATCGATGGCGCAGGATCCCCACCGACACTACCACGTTTCCGTCAGCAATAGCGCGTTTGGTCACATCGTGCTTGAACCCTTGGCGGAATCATCCACCATCCCTGCGAAGCTGGAATCCGCCGCACGAGCGGGATCGAGGATAACCGGAAGGAACCCCAGCAATGGCCGACAATCGGACCGCCGATGACACGCTTACGGGCATTAGCGACTACAAGGGCCCGGCCGGCGGCTGGGGCGCACTGGGCGCCGTTGCGCGCACTGTGCGCGAGCAGATGAAGGCCAGCCCCGATACCCGCGCGCTGTTGCAGATGAACCAGCCGGACGGGTTCGACTGTCCCGGCTGCGCCTGGCCCGATCCCAAGCACACGTCCTCGTTCGAATTCTGCGAGAACGGCGCCAAGGCGGTGACCTGGGAGGCCACCGTCAAGCGTGTCGATCCCGACTTCTTCGCCCGCCATACGGTCAGCGAGCTGTGGACCTGGAGCGATCACGCGCTGGAGGACGCGGGCCGCCTGACCGAGCCGCTGCGCTACGATTCCGAGACCGACCATTTCGTGCCGATCCCATGGGACGAGGCCTTCGCGCGCGCCGGAGCGGTGCTTCAAGGGCTGGACCATGCGGACGCCTGCGAATTCTACTGCTCGGGCCGCGCCTCCAACGAGGCGGCATTCCTTTACCAGCTTTTCGCGCGCGAGTTCGGGACCAACAACTTCCCCGACTGCTCCAACATGTGCCACGAGGCGACGAGCGTGGGCCTGCCCAAGTCGATCGGCATCGGCAAGGGCACGGTGACGCTGGAAGACTTCGACCATGCGGACGCCATCTTCTGCATCGGCCACAATCCCGGCACCAACCATCCGCGCATGCTCTCCACGCTGGCCGCAGCATCGAAGCGGGGCGTGCCGATCGTGGTCGCCAATCCGATGCGCGAACGCGGGCTGGAGCGCTTCAAGTCTCCGCAGCATCCCACCGAGATGCTCTCCACCCATGCGACGCCGCTGGCCTCCGCCTATCATCAGGTGCGGATCGGCGGCGACATGGCGATGCTGAAGGGCATGATGAAGCTGGTGATCGAGGCGGATGCGCTCGACCATGCCTTCATCGCCGAACACACCGAGGGGATCGAGGCGCTCAGGGCCGATCTCGACGCAACCTCGTGGGACTGGATCGAGACCACGTCCGGCCTGACCCGCGATGCCATCGAAGCGATGGCGAAAGTCTACATGAACGCCGAGCGGGTGATCGTTTGCTACGGCATGGGCATCACCCAGCATCGCCATGGCACGCAGAACGTGCAGTCGATCGCCAATCTCCTGCTGCTGCGCGGCAATTTCGGCAAGGCGGGCGCCGGGATCTGCCCACTGCGCGGCCATAGCAATGTGCAGGGCGACCGCACGGTGGGCATTACCGAGATCCCGGCCGAGGCGATGCTCGAACGGCTGGACGCCGCCTACGGGATCGCCGCCCCCCGCAAACACGGCCACAACGCGGTCGAGGCGCTGGAAGCCATGCGCGACGGCCACTCCAAGGCCCTGATCGCGCTGGGCGGCAACCTTGCCGTAGCCATGCCCGATCCCGAGGCCTGCTTCGCGGCTGTACGCAAGCTGGATCTCTCGGTAAACATCCTCACCAAGTTCAACCGCACTTGCCTGCTGATCGCCAAGGAAACGCTGGTGCTGCCCTGCCTCGGCCGGACGGAACTGGACGTGCAGGCGGCGGGCCCGCAGTTCGTCACCGTGGAAGACAGCATGTCCATGGTCCACGCCTCACGCGGGAAGCTGAAGGCGCCGGGGCCGCATGTCCGGTCCGAACCTGCCATCGTCGCGGGTCTGGCCAAGGCGGCGATGCCGCATACACAGGTGGACTGGGACGCGCTCGTGGCCGACTACGACCGCATTCGCGAGGGCATCGAGCAGGTCTATCCCGACTTCCACGATTTCAACATCCGCGTGCGAGAGCCCGGCGGCTTTCGCCTGACCATCGGGCCGACCAACCGCGTGTGGAGCACGCCCAGCGGCAAGGCGCAGTTCATCGCCCATCCCATCGTGCCGCACGAAGGCGCGCGGCCGCTGCTGCTCACCACCATCCGCAGCCATGACCAGTACAACACCACGATCTACAGCCTGGACGACCGCTATCGCGGCGTGACCGGGCGGCGCGACGTGATCTTCGCCAACGAAGTAGACCTCAGCATGCTGGGCCTTGCCCATGGCGATGTGGTGGACGTGACTACGCCCTCCGGGCGCGCGCTCAAGGGCTTTACGGTAATCAAGCACGCCATCGCCCGAGGCTCGCTGGCGGCTTACTATCCGGAGGCGAACTGCCTTGTTCCGCTGGAGGATTTCGATCCCGCCAGCGGCACGCCTGCCTACAAATCGATCGCGGTATCCATCTCCCGATCGACGGCGGATGCATAAATGCAGGAAGTGTCGCTTCGTACATCTCAATAGCCGGTCGCTGCTCAGTCCAGCGGGCGGCGGCATGCCGCGCCAACCAAGCGCTGCCGGCTCTCTTCAATGAGGCCGGCAACGTCAGGCGATTATCGGGCCATCGGGCCGGGAATTACTGCGTAGGCGCGAGCTTGGTATTGAGCACCCAGCCGACATTGTCGTTCTCGTCGGCGATTTCCCACCACAGGCCATTCTTTTTGCCGGTCGGGTAGACCATCGCACCCGATGGCAGGGTGCGAATGACCCCGCCAGCGGCGGCCGTCTTGTGCATCGCGACCGGACCGATCGCCGTGAAGGTCTTGGTCGGGGCGGCCTCGGCCGTGGCAGCTGAACCCGGCTGGAGCAGACCGAGATCGGTCACCATCTTCGAATAGGCCTGGATGAAGGCCATCGTCACGATCTTGCCGATGTCGGTATTGTCATACCCGCCGCCGACCGCGCCGATACCGCCTCCAAAGAACCCGGATCCGCCGCCCGCACCGAACGAGAGACTGTTCTTGACCGCATAGCCTTCGGCGGTCTGTACAGTCTCGGTGGTCCGCACGTTGGTAAGCGACAACACCGTGTTCGCCTCCATCTTGCGGCTATTGATACCGCCTGCCAGCGCTCCGAAGCGCCCTCCGACCAGACCGCCCACAAGACCACCGACGGAACTTCCGCTGGCGTTGCGGTTCGCGGCCTGAACCTCGGCCACAAGGACATAATCGGCGGCCTTGATCTGACCCACGCCGACATTGGCCCCGCGTTGCAAACCGAGGCCGTTGCCGATGTTGCGCTCCTGTTCGGCCGCGCGAAGGCCCGTGCCGCGATCGACCAGATTGAAGCAGCCCGACCGCTGGATCAGCACCTTGAGCAGCTTGGAAGGCGGCGCAAGGCTGAATTGGGTCCATCCAAACGGATCGTCTCCATCAGCTACCGACACGGTGCCCAGCTTGCGCTCACAGTGGGGAACGTCATTCTCGGCTGCGACCTGCGCCTTCTGCGCGCCCGTTGGCTGTGCAGCCAACGCCGAAGTGGAAGGGGCGAGCAAAATTGCGGCCGACGAAATTAAAACAAACCGAAGCAATGAAGTCCTCCTTTTGGAAACAATAAATTATTCCATCAACACGGATATATTTGGAAAACATCTTCCGAACACGAATTATTTGAGTTCGGTCTAATAGTTTTTCTGAATATGACGAATTATAAGAAATAAAATGCTATTCATCTGGATATTTATTTTAATTTTATTACTCTTCATTTTGTTTCGCGAGATTCAAAAAAATTCTTCCAATGCGCAATGCCGCCACCGAGAAGGCCAAATCGTTATCTTACAAAAAGGGCACCCGGCATGTTCGGGTGCCCGTATATTCATTTTTCGTTATTTTTCATTAACAAACGGCTTTTCCGGACTGTGGCGCTGCGAGGGACGAACGTCTCACCAGTGCACGACAGTGCTCTTGGCAGGCAGATGAAGCCCTCATCCCGCCCCCCCAATCGGATCGATGGGAAAACAGAACGTCAAATCGGCTACTGGAAAATGGAATGCGGCCGCCGCCGCCCGTTGAGGATCCGCCATCTTGGATGATCTATTCAGCGGCCTTGATGAATAAAGCCACCATTGCGGATCGACGATTGAGACGGACATGTAGCGCTACAACGCGGTGAAGGCGGCGCCTTCTTCGCGGACGGTCCGGGTGGTGGCCGTGGACGACATGAGTCTGAGCGCGCGTTGCCAAGGGGATCGCCAGCGTCCGGCGAACAAACCATCCGGATATTCGGACAGCAGAACGCATCACGCGAGGACATGTCTCTTCGCGTCCGCTGAAATTCGAGTGGGGATGAATTTGGGCCCGCGCAGCCAGTCGGCCGAGCCCTACGCGGTGGAGAGACTTCGGACGTAGCCGCCCAAATCGCTCCACCGCGAGAACATTATCAGAGCATCAAGCTCCCGAGCCGTCTCGCAAGAGCGGCTCGCAGTCAGTGTAAACTCAGCGTGCCGCCAGGTTTACAGCCGAGGTCTTGCCACGGCGGTCGACTTCGATCTCGAACTCAAGCTGATCGCCTTCGTTCAAGCCCGAGAGGCCCGCACGCTCGACAGCGCTGATGTGCACGAAGGCGTCCGGCTGGCCATCATCACGCGTGATGAAGCCGAAGCCCTTCATGGAGTTGAAGAACTTCACGGTGCCGGTGGCCTTTTCGCCGGTCAGCTGGCGCTGCGGCGCAGCCGATTCGCGCTTGGCAACGGCGATCACTTCGCCCACGACCACCAGTTCGCTGGCCGAGATCTTGCCGCCGCGATCGACGAGCTGGAATTCAAGCTGCTGACCTTCGGCCAGACCGCTGAGACCGGCGCGCTCAACCGAGCTGATGTGCACGAACACATCGTCGCCACCGTCTTCGCGCTGGATGAAGCCGAAGCCCTTATCCGAGTTGAAGAACTTCACAACGCCGCGGCCTTCGCCAACGACTACCGAGGGGGCACCGCCGCCGCGCGGGCCGCCGAAGCCGCCACCGCCGCCGCCGCGCGGGCCGCCGAAACCGCCGCCGCCGCCGCCAAAGCGATCGCCGCCGCCACCAAAGCGGTCACCACCGCCGCCAAACCGGTCGGAACCGCCGAAACGATCACCACCAAATGGGTTCGAATCGCCCTCTCCGAAACGATCCCGCTTGCCGCGGCCGTTCCCGCGATTTCCTCTGTCAAATGCCATGACTACGAACGTACCTTCGCTGCGCTCAGTAAAAAAATTCACCCATGCGCGTGGACGCAGCACGCAGGGCGTCAGGACGTAGTAGCAGGAAAAAAGCCCAGCGCGTACCTGTAAAGCGATTATGCCTATGGCAGCGGCAGAAGATCAATAGCTAAGTAATTCCGTAAGGCGGCCAATTTCGGTATCCGCCGCCGCCATCGCGAATGAGAAAAACCGCGAATTCCATCGCAAATACGGTGATCGGCGGCCTTGTCTGACCATATCGGACAGAGGTGATTCGAGCCTCGACAGCACATAATCCGGGTTTTCACCCTCCGAAAAAACTCTGTCGTATGCTACGAATTTTTGGGCATTTTCAATCGCGGCCTAAGCCCCTGAGAGTCTGTTGGAAAATGCCGGTCGGTGCCGGAAAACTCGCTTTCGGCGAATTTCCAGACATCCTCCGGCGACTCGGAATATGCGGAGAACAAAGAATAAAGAGCGTGATCCGATTCAGCGTTCGGATCACGCTCCAACGAAGATTTATCCGATTCCGGGCCTTGGCACGGATGGCGTCCGCTTACTTCATGTGGGCATCGAACAGTGCCAGCGCTTCACCCCAGCCGCGTTCCGTCGCTTCAGCGTCGAAAATCGGAAAATCGGGCTTCGTCCACCCATGGGCAACGCCCTCGTAGATCTTGCAGGTATTGGTCACGCCCGCTTCATTCAGCGCCGCTTCCAGCCGCTCAGCCATGTCGAGCGGATAGGAATGGTCATTATCGGCGCCCAGAACCAGCAGTTCGGCCTTGATCTGCGGCGCCAGCAGATGCGGGCTGACCTCCTTGTCAGTGGCCAGATTGCCGCCGTGGAA
Source organism: Novosphingobium sp. BL-S-32 (assembly GCF_056857055.1). NCBI lineage: Bacteria > Pseudomonadati > Pseudomonadota > Alphaproteobacteria > Sphingomonadales > Sphingomonadaceae > Novosphingobium > Novosphingobium sp. BL-S-32. The sequence continues at coordinate 1,603,635 of NZ_CM166477.1, forward strand.
GCTGACCGCTGCCGCCACGCGATCGGGGAAGAAGCCTGCCGCAGCAATGGCCATGCCGCCGCCCATGCAGAAACCGACGGTGCCGATCTTGTCACCCTTCACATCGCTGCGGGTGTCGAGATAGGCGATCAGCGCCTCGGTATCGGTGCGACCGGCCTTGTGATTGTCCGTAGACGCCATCAGCGGCGCCACGTCCGTGGCGAAGGCGTTGTTGGCGAACACGTCCTTGGGGACCAGCGCCTCATAGGGTCCATGGCGGTAGAACAGGTCGGGCAACAGCACCAGATAGCCCGCATCGGTCAGGTTCCTGGCCATTTCGAATACGGCCGGCCGGATGGCGAAGGCATCCATGTAATAGATGACCGCGGGCCAAGGGCCCTCCCCTTCGGGCGTGAGCACGTAAGTAGTGCAGGTGCCGTCAGCGGTTTGGATCGATACGGTCTCTTGGGGCATAAAGCGCTGTCCTTCGGGGCAGGGAGAAATGGCGAAGCGCATATAAGGGCTGGCTTTGGTTTCGTAAGAGGCCAAGCCTGCCGGTCGAACGAATGACAGATTCTTGGCGATTACGTGACCCTGGCCGCGCTTTATATGCGTACCAAAACCTAAGGTATCATTAGGCAATAAAAGGAACTTTCGATCCATCAACAGGGGCCGGCCACGACGGTTCCCGATAACGCCATCGCGGCCTCCGGCATTCCGGGAGCCTCGCATGACGCCTGCGCCGCCAAGGGAAAACCTGCTTGCCCGCCATGCCACGGCAATTGCCATAGGCGTGATTACCCTCGTTTACCTGTTCGCTGCGCTCATGTTCGTAAGTCAGGATGCCGCGCTCGGCCGGGCGCGCGGCTGGGTGGATCATACTTACCTGGTCCGTCGGCACATTTCCCTCCTGCGCGATCTCCATGAAAGCGCCGGGACCGGGCAGCCCGGCTATCTGCTGACCGGAAATCCCGACTTTCTTCAGGCCTATCACGATGCCCTGCGAGACGGCAAAAGCGCCTCGCTCGATGATGGCGGAACGCCCGAACACCGCTCCATCCGGCAGGAACTGGTGCTGCTGCGCAACCTGACGGCTGACAATCCCTCTCAACAGGCCAATCTCGACGAGATGGACGTGAGAAGCCGGGCCCTGCTCGACTATCTGGCCGCAACGATAAATGCGCGCGGACCTCAGGCTCCCGAGCAGCCCGCAGCCGTGGCGGAAGCGACGCTGATCCACGGCCGGTCGCTGATGGAGCGCGTCCGCGAGCAACTCACCATCATGGGCGCGGAAGAAGAACATCTGCTCCGGCAGCGTCAGGAAGTCGACGCCGCCAATCTCGATCACAACAAATGGCTGATGGGGATCGTTACGCTGATCTCCTATGCCTGCATCGTCCTTGCCGTTTGGCTCTATCAGCGCAGCCGTGCCCGCTCGCTGGCCCAGCAGCTGCTTTACACGCAGGAGCTGGAACGGCGCGAGGAAGAGCTCAAGATGCAGCAGGAAGAGCTGAAAGTCTCGAACGAGGAAATCGAGGCGTCGAACGAGGAGCTTGAGGAAAAGACCAGCGCGCTGGAGGAGCAGAACGAACGCATCCGCGCTCAGTCGCGCGATCTGGAGGAAGCCAAGCGCCTGATCGAGGAAAAGGCCCGCGAGGTCGAACAATCGTCGAAATACAAATCCGAATTCCTCGCCAATATGAGCCACGAGCTGCGCACGCCGCTCAATTCCCTGCTGATCCTGTCGCGCGCGCTTGCGGCCAACGAGACAGTCAATCTGACGGCCGAACAGGTGGAAGAGGCGCGCGTCATCCATAATGGCGGGCTGGAACTGCTGGGTCTCATCAACGATATTCTCGACTTGTCGAAGGTAGAGGCCGGCAAGATCAGCATCATTGCCGAGGACACCCCCGTCGATGCCATGGTCAGTCATCTCAGCCAGAGCTTCGAGCCCGTGGCGCGCGACCAGGGCGTGGCGTTCCACATCGAGCACGATCCGGCTCTGCCGGCGCGCATCAACACCGATGCCCAGCGCGTCGAGCAGATCATGAAGAAACTGTTGTCCAACGCCTTCAAATTCACGGCGCGCGGTTCGGTGACGCTGACCGTGCAGCGCGACACGAAAAGCGATCATCTGCTGATAGAGCCCGATCGCGGCCTGAGCCTGTCGGTCGATGAAAAGGTGAATTACTGTCGCTCGGCCATCGATTCGCTGTTCGAAAGCCCCGCCTCCGCGCACTTGGAACGTTGTCCAGATCCAATTGTTGTTCCCGTGTACCGTGCCGCGGGAGAGCAACATGCTGAGAGCGTTCCCGAACGGGCAGGATGAGCGCAACGCCAAGTGGCTGGATCTGCTGTCACCCGATGAGGGCGAGCGGAACATGGTCCGGGAGCGCTATGGCATCCATATCCCGGATCTGGACGCGCTTCGGGAAATCGAAACGTCGAGCCGCCTCCGCGCCGACGGCCACATCCTTTACATGAGCGCGCCCCTGATTGCGGGGGTCGATACAGGGCATTGGCAACTGGCGCCAACCGGCTTCATCTTCACGCCCGAAGTGCTGGTCACGGTTCGCTATGCCGAGTTGGCGACATTTGCGTCTGTTGCCGACGAGTTGCGACATGCGCCGCAGCTCACCTCGGCGTCCGCGCTTGCGGCATTGCTGGAAGACATTGTCGACCGTGCGGCGGACCACCTCGAACACGCCTCGGAAATCGTGTCTCAGGCATCTCAATCGCTGTTTTTCGAGGAGACCACCAGACAGGGGCTCCGGAGAGAAACGCGAAAGATCCGCGAGATCATACGCAACATGGGCCAGGCGAGCGACCGTGCGTCCCGTGCACGTTATGCGTTCCTGAGTATCGGGCGCATGGTGAGCTTCGTTCTCGATCGCTGCACGCCGAAGCTCGACCAGGCGATGCAGGACAGGCTTGAATCGCTGCGCCACGACATCAACTCGCTCGACGAGTTCGAGACCAGCCTGGGCGGCCGTATCCAGCTTCAGCAGGACGCTGCGACTGCCTTTATCAGTATCGAGCAGAATGACGTGGTAAAAGTGCTGACGGTCGCGTCCGTGGTGGGCATTCCGCCGGTGCTTGTGGTTGGCATTTACGGCATGAACTTTCACGTCATGCCCGAACTGAGTTGGCGGTTAGGTTATCCCTTCGCGCTCGTCCTGTGCCTTGTGTCGACCATCATTCCCTATCTGTGGTTCAAGTGGAGGGACTGGATTTAGGAGCGTCAGTTTGCCGGGGAACGATCATGCCAGAGCCGTTCTCCCCGACCGCCCCTAAACAACAAAATCGGCCCCCAAACCCCGTCATCCCCGCGAAGGCGGGGATCCCGCTCCTTTTTGCGTGGCACGAAACCGCAAGAAAGCGGGGCCCCCGCATTCGCGAGGGCGACGAAGCGATATATCGATTGCTCACGCTCCATTCGAACGTGGCGCACTAATGAAACGCTCTATTCGGAATTGGCGCTGATACCGTCGAGCACGAAATCCACGATCGCAGCGTTGATATCGTCATCATCGGCCAAGCCTTTAGGGAACAGCACGTCCTTGAACATCACGTTGGCAAGGACCGCTCCGAACGACACCCTGACCATCAGACGCGGATCGACGCGCGGCTTTTCCCCCACGCGCTGCTCCTGTACCTGCGCGCCCTTTTCGAAGTAGGCATTGAGGCTGTCGATAGCCTCGGAACCGGTCGCATCCTGCTGACCGTAATTGCTGGCGGTCAGCACGGCCAGCAACAGCTGCGAATGCTCCGAGAGGAAGCGCTGCAACTCGGTAATGTACAGTTCCGCGTTCTCGCGCCGGGTGCCCCTGTTGGTGCTGCCGACCGCATGGCTGGAACTGAAGCGTTCGAGATGGTCGTTCAGGGGGCGGAACACCGCCTCCCGAAACAGCGCCGCTTTCGACGAGAACATCCGGAAAAGCTGCGCCTCGGTGGTTTCCGCCTTGCGCGCGATGGCCGCCGTGGTGGCGCCGGAATAGCCGCACTGCCTGAATTCCGCCTCGGCCGCCTGAAGAATTCGGCTGGTCACTTCCTCGGAGGTGCGCCGTTTGCGGCGTGCAGGCTTCGTTGATTCCACGGGGGCTCCAGTTGTTCGTGTCGGCATTCGCCGATTACGCCAGATGGTCCCCGGAAGGAAACCTGTAGATCGAACAGGGCCCGGTCATTGCCGGGGCACGGATTCGAAAAACGCGATCCCGGTGGGATTGGCGAAGAGATATTCCAGATAGTGCCCCAGTTGCGGCACATCGACGAAACAGGCGTCGAGCAGCGAATTGCTGCTGCGATAGGGAATATCCCAGCCATTGCGTTCCGCCTGCCGCATCACGCCGTCCCACTGCTCCTTATCGTGAATGAGAAAGCCTAGGTGGTGATGCCAGATCTTCACGCCTTCGCCGGCGGGCTGCCGGCTCATGTAGATCGCCGAGCCCGGCCCGGTCGCCTCGATCAATTCGTACATGATGGAGCCGACCCACGCCAAATCGGCCTTGATGTAGCCACCTGCCGCAAGCGGCCCCTCCAGCCTGCGGAATTCGCGAATACCCAGACCGCTGGCGAAGAACTCCCGCGCCTTTTCGATATCGTTGGTGGCGTAGGCCATCTGAAAATGCTCGGCGCGGAGCAGGCCCGATCCGGTATCGAAAGTTCCACCCTGCCTTGCGAGCTTGAGATCCATTGACTCGACACTCCCCTATCCGATTGCCTTCGGCACATAATGATAGTGTATGCTATCTATCTTGCATCGCCAATAGCGCCGCCGTAATGAGGAGCGCGAAAACCGGCACCCAAGCCGGAAGCAATCGGGATGGGAGTGCGCGTAATGGTGCAGGGCTTGGATGGGCTGGGATATCGGGGCAAGACCGTGGTCGTCGCGGGCGGAGCGTCCGGCATGGGCGAAGCCGTCGCCCGCATTCTCGGCGAACTTGGGGCCCGGGTGCACATCGTCGATATCCAGACGCCCAAGGTACCTCATGCCGGGTTCCACGCCTGCGACTTGTCCGATTTCGCGCAAGTCCGCGCTACAGCCGAGGCGCTCAAGGCGCTGGCGCCCATCGACTTTCTGTTTCCCTGCGCCGGATTGCCGCCCCATGTGAAGGGCGCGCTCTACTGCATGCGGGTAAACTACATCGGCACGCGGTTGCTGGTGGAACAGCTCGTCCCCTCGCTCGCCGATGGCGCCGGAATAGCGCTGATCTCCTCGGACGCCGCGATGGGCTGGCAGAAGAACCTTGCCCAGAGCGTTGAAATGCTGGCCATCTCCGATCCCGACGAAGCGCTGGCATGGGTAGAGGCCGATCCCGCGAAGCGCCTGCGCGATGGTTACACCACGTCGAAGGAAATGCTGGTTGTCTGGGTCCAGAACGCAGCAGTGGCACTGGGCAACTCCCGCCGCATCCGCTTCAACGCGATTGGCCCCTGCCCCACCAAGACGGCGTTCATGGAACAGTCCGCCGACGTGCTGAGCCAGGAATTCCTCGATAGCTGGCCCTACCCCTCTCTCGGCCGGATCGCGACGGCGGAGGATCAGGCCTGGCCGCTCATTCTGCTGAACAGCCCGCTCAACGGCGCGGTGACCGGATCGTTTCTCTATACCGATCAGGGCTTCGCCAGCGGCGTCATGACCGGGGCGATCGATCCCTCATTCATGATGGGCAGCCAAAAGAAGTAAGATCGCTGCAGCGTAGAGAGATCGGGCATCGGCTGCGGAAAATCGCTTGCCGGAAGCGCGTTCACAAAGATAGATAGTTATCACTATCTTTTATGTCGCCGGTCCGGGCATCGGCAGGGAGAGGCTACCGTCGTGGAAATCGAACCAACGCTGCTTGCCTATCTGACCGATCTTGAAAGCGCGGTCGTCAATCTGGACAAGACATGGCGGCCGGACGATCCCGCCTACCGGGCGGACGTCTATCGCCAGACGATGACCAGCCTGTCCTACGCCTATTTCGCGTACTTTCACGCCACGCCCGAGCATCCGGACTGGGCGCCACTGTGGAACCCGGTCTACACGCTTCAGCCCAATCCGGACGATATCTACGTCCAGTCGCCGATCCGGGGCGACCTGACCTACCGGATCTCCGGCAATCGCGGCACCTGCAAGATCCTCTCCTTCACCAGCCAGAAGGTGCAGTCCGGGTCGGTCGACGAAATGCCCCGCCCCAATGGCCACAACGAAGTGGACGATGCCGATCTGGGGTTGGAACTCGGCGAGGATTTCTCAGTGATCTTCAGCGCCGAACGTCCGGCCGGTTACGAGGGCAAGTGGGCGAAGATCGATCCCGAGGCAGGCTATCTCTACTTGCGCTATCGCAGCTACGACTGGCTGAACGAAGTGGACCCGCGCCTCTCCATCGAGTGCCTCGATCCCGTCCCGCCCAAGCCGCGACTTTCGCCCGAGGAAATCCTGCGCCGCATCCGAGAGATGGCGAAGTTCCCGGGCCGCAAGACCAACCTCTACTACCCGATGCAGAACGGCGTGAAGGAACGGGTCGGCTTCAATGTCTTCGAACCGATCCGCATGCCCGGCGCGTTGGTCAAACAGGTCTATTGGCCGGCCTGCTTCCAGTTCGAGCCGGATGAGGCGCTCATCATCGAGACCGATATCCCGGCCCGGGCGCCGTACTGGAACATCCAGCTCAACGATCCGTACTTCAACGCGCTTGAATACGTCTATCGGATTTCCAGCTCCAACGGGCATTATGCGAAGCTCGGCTCGGACGGAAAGTACCTCGCCGTGATCGCGTTGGAAGATCCAGGCGTGCCGAACTGGCTCGATCCGGCGGGCTATACCGAGGGCGGTATCTACGGCCGCTGGTACGACTGCGACAGCGAGCCCACCCCGACGATCACCCGCGTCAAGCTTGCCGACCTGCGCGCGCACCTGCCTGCCGATACGCCGGTGGTGACACCCGAGGAGCGCGCCGAGGAACTGCGCCAGCGCGTGCGCGCCTGTCAGCGGCGGCGGCGCTGGTAACAGCGCGAACACCGGCAAAAAACAAGAGAGAGTCAGGCCATGGATTTCGGTTACGATCCACCGGAGCAATTCCGCACCGCCAGCGACCGGGCGCATGAGATCGTCGCCGCCGAACTGGGCCATGACGACTTCGGGCCCGGCGACTATCTCCCCGGCCTGAAGGTCATGCTCCAGTCGATGGACTATGACACGCACTTCACCGATCGGGGCCGGCGGGCCGCCTGGGGCCAGATCGTCGGCGTACTGCGCAGCCGCGCCGGGGCCTTCCGCGCAATGAAGGACAATCCCGGCTTCGATGCGGTCGCCATCGCCAGCCCGGTCGTCATCACCGGCATCCCTCGTACCGGCACCACTGCCCTGCACCGCCTGATGGCGGTCGATCCGCGCTTTCAGGGATTGCAGACCTGGCTGCTCGACGCGCCGATGCCCCGGCCGCCGGTGGAGCAGTGGGAGAACTATCCCGAGTTCCGCAAGTCGCTCGCCCTGATCGAGGCACGCTATGCGGTGGCGCCGCAAAAGCGCGCCGCGCATCACGTCGCGGCCGAGGAAGTCCACGAATGCTGCATGCTGCTGCGCCATTCGTTCGTATCGAACCTCTGGAACTGCGGCTGGTCGGCGGCAACTTATGACGCCTGGTGGCAATGCCAGAGCGAAGCACCGGCCTACGACTACTATCGCCAATGCGTCCAGCTCATCGGCGTGAACGATCGCGACAAGCGCTGGCTGCTCAAGAACCCCGGCCATATCGACAATCTCGACCTGCTGTTTGCGGTGTTTCCCGATGCCAAAGTCATCCAGACGCATCGCGATCCGGCCAAGGCGATCCCCTCGCTGGTCTCGCTGCTGATGGCCTCGCACCCAACCATCGAACAGGACCGCGCCGACCAACGCGCGGCGATCATGCTGGAACGCGAAGTGGCGAAATGGGCAAACGCAGTCCGCAAGGCGGAGGCGGTCCGCAGCCGCCATCCGGGGCAAGTGCTCGACGTGGTGCACCGCGATTTCCATCGGCAGCCGATGGACGTGCTCGAACGCATCTACGATTTCATCGGCATGGACATTCCCGATACCACCCGCGCCGGTTTCGCGCGGCGGATCGAGGAAAAGCCGGAACTGCAGCACGGCGTCCATCGCTATGCGATCGCAGACTACGGCATGACCGAAGAACAGGCGCGGGCGCCGTTCGGAGACTATATCCAGCGCTACGATCTGGTGGAGAAGGCCAAGTGAAGGCGGCGATCTATCCCGGCAAAGGCCAGCCCATCGTCATCGAGCAAGTGGCGGACCCTCGCCCAGGCCCGGGCGAAGTGCTCATCCGCGTGCATCGCTGCGGCATCTGCGGAACCGACTTGTCGATGACCAAGGGCGGGGTCTGGGACTACGGCCCGAACGCCCGCTTCGGCCACGAATATGCGGGTGAGATCGTCGAACTCGGCCGCGAGGTCGAGGGGTTCCGGATCGGCGAACGGATCGCGGTGCTGCCCTCGGTAGCCTGCGGCCAGTGCCAGTCCTGCCATGCTCACGGCAATAACGTGCTGTGCCGGTCGAGCCCGGCCAAGGCGATGGTCGGTTTCGCGGAGTTCGCCAGTATTCCCGTAAGCGTCGCGACGCGGCTGCCCTCTACCTTGTCGCTGACCGACGGCGCGCTGATCGAACCGCTGGCGATCAGCCTCTACGGCGTCAATTTCGCGGCGATCAAGCCGGACGACCGGGTGCTCGTGCTGGGCGGCGGCACGGTCGCGCTTTACGCGATCTACTGGGCACGGCGACTGGGCGCCGGGCGCATCGTCGCCATGTCGCGCTCGGCGCGCCGCGAGGATCTCTCGCTGGCGATGGGAGCGGACGCTTTCGTTACCTATGGCGACAACGAGATCGGCGAGGTCGTGGAAGCGCTGGGCGGCGCGCCGCAGATCGTGTTCGAATGCGTCGGCGCCGAGGGCATGCTTACCAAGGCGATCCAGCATGCGGACCAGTTCGGCCGGATCGTCTCGCTGGGCTTCTGCACCGCGCCCGATCCGATCATTCCCGCGATTGCATCGTACAAATGCGTCTCGATCCAGTTCGCGGTGGGCTATTCGATGAAAGAGTTTACGTACATCGCCAGCCAGATGGATAAGGGCCACGTCGATCCCAAGACCATCGTGACCAACGAGATCCCGCTGATCGACCTTCCCGCGATGTTCGCCACTCTGCGCGGCCCGAATGACGAGACCAAAGTCCACGTTCGCTGTAACGAATTGTGAGGTGTGAAAGCGATGGGAACCCCTTCCGACAAGCAGGAACGCGGCGTTCGGCTGCTCGGTGACGTTCTTGGCGAACCACTTGAGGCGGGCCTGCGCGAACACATCGACTCCGACGATTTCGGCAAGCAATGCGCGGCCTGGGCCGCCGAATTCGCCTACGGTACCGTCTGGTCCCGCGAGGGTCTGGAAAACCGTATGCGCAGCGCGGTCGTCATCGGCATGCTCATGGCGCTGCGACAGACGGAAGAATTGAAGCACCACGTGCGGATCGCGCTGGATTTCGGGATCACGCAAAAAGAGCTTGAGGAAATGCTCTACCTCGCGGTGCCCTATGCCGGTTTTCCGGCCGCGAACACGGCCAAGCATGCGATGAAGGACGCACTCCAGGACATCGCTTCCAGCCGTGCGGTTCCGGATTAAACCAGACTGACCCTTCGGGATGCCTCCGGACGGATCAGAGCAGCCAACAAGATCAGGCCGCGTTGCAATCTCTCTCTGGAAATCGATCCGCCGATCGAGACACGAAGCATGGCGCTTCCCGAGTTCGATGCCCGGTCGACCGCGAAAGCATCTCCCGGAATCGCGGAAAGACCGTGCTGGCGCAGAGCGTCCGCAATGTGCTGCGCATTGGCGCCCTCGCCCGCCGCGACCCACAGATGATACCCGTCTTCCTGTGATCCGAAGGCTTCGTTCGGGAGGCATTTGCGCGCAATCGCCTGCCGCGCGCGGGCTTCGCTGCGAACTTCCCCGACGAGCTTCTCGAAGGTGCCGGTGCGGATCCACTCGGCCACTACGGCGGCATTCAGCGGCGGGGCCATGATAGCCGTCTCGTGCATGTCGGCCGCGAGCCGCCATGCCCTCGCCACATCCGGAGCGCGCAGCCAGGCAACCCGCAGTCCCGGCGTCAAAGCCTTCGATACGCTGGCAATGTGCCACGTATTGTCGGGAGCAAGCGAGGCAATCGGACTGACAGGGTTCCTTGGCAGGAAACCATAGGCATCGTCTTCGATCAGCAGAAGATCGTGCTTGTTGACGGTTGCGGCAATGGCTTCCCGCCGCTCAAGCGGCATCGTCACCGTCGTCGGATTATCGTTAGTCGGAACGATGTAGAGACCGCGAATAGGGCGCGCGGCGCAAGCTTCGTCAAGCGCGGCCGGGTCCATTCCCCCCTCGTCGGAAGCGATCGCGACCAGTTCGACGCCAAACCTGCGGGCCAGTGCCAGCAATCCGGGATAGGCGAAGGCGCATACCGCGATCACGTCACCAGCGCTGAACTCGGCGCTGAAGATGGCGTGAAGCGCGTTCTGCCCACCCGCCGCCACGAGGACGCTGTCTTCACTGCAGGGAATGTTGCGAGCCGCCAGAAGCTCGGCACCGGCCTGCCGTATGCCGGATCCACCGCCGCTGCGCTGATACTGGAATGGCAGGGCCATGGTATCCGATGAAAGGAGCGTGGAGGCGCAGTCGCGAAAGGCGACCGCCAAAGTCCCGCCGAATGCTTCCGGCGGCGCGTTCATACCCACATCGCCCGGGTCGCCAAGCGAAATGCCGGTCGAGGAAACCGCCTTGGCACGCACGAAACTGCCGCGCCGTCCGCTCCCCTCGATAAGGCCGAGGCGCTGGGCTTCGCCGTAAGCACGGGTCACGGTGGTCAGGTCCACCGCCAGAGCTTCCGCGAGCGCTCGCTGCGGCAGCAGGCGCTCGCCGGGCCGCAGCGTTCCGGCATCGATATCGCGGGAAAGCGCCTCGGCAATCGCCAGGTACTTCGGTCCGCGCGCCGCGCTGATGTCGGGTATCCAGCCTTGCATGGGAGCCTTCCGGAATATGCATGCGGTTTGCATGCCTTGTCAGTCCCGATGAAAGAACGGCGGGCGCCCGGCAAGAACGTTTCTCGCCATCTCGCCACCATCGTGGTTGGCCAGCGCACCGCCTGGAGTTGCTTCATCCCAGAAGCCGGGATCCGCATATTGAACCAAGGCGGCCTCATAACGGGCCATTCTTGCCGCCTGATCTGCCAATAGCACGGCCACAACTTCGATTTCGGGAAAATCATCCGCCCTACCGTCGCGGATCATCCCGGCAAGATCGGGGCGGTTGATCGCCTCGTAGAGGTCCAAAACCAGTCGCGATGCAAGATCGAGCCGACGGGGTAACGTTTGCATGCCCATATCAATCGCCCTTGCGCTCGGCGCGGGCATGAAGATCCGCCCAAAGCTTCTCGGTGCCTGCTTCCTGCGCCTTGTTCACATATTGGGAAGCGACCAGCCACCCCTTGATATATTGCAGGGGAACCACGCAGCCGATCCCGAGCAAGGGGAACGATGTCAGCAAATGCACCCAGAACGGCGGCTCATAGGCAACCTGCAACCACACCGCGAAAAAGGTGAGCGGAAAGGCCACGATGCAGAGCGAGAAGAATGCCGGGCCATCGTCCGGGGCGGCGAAATTATAGTTCAGGCCGCATGTCGGGCACGTATCCTGAAGCTTGAGCCATTTACGGAACATGGGCCCCTTGCCGCATCGGGGGCAGAGCCCTTTCAGGCCGCAACGGAAGATCCATTGGCCTTTGCTTTTGGGAGTGGCGTCTTGATCCAGCATCGGGCGGAGCCTTAATCGATTTGCTTGAGTCTTATTGCCATATATAACGCTATTTGCATGGATTCAATATCCATGCAAATAGCCATAACGGATTTTGTATGAATCGGCACGGAGGCTATCGTGAGTGAAGGTGATGTGATGGGTCCCGGCGGTCGGGCGACCGCGACGTGATTCAGCGCCCCCTCATTCGGCTGGCATCGATCGCCCTACTTGCTCTGGCGCTTGGCGGCTGCGGCGACGATCGTCGCGAAGAGCGCTTGCGGGCAGCGGGCCTCCATCCGTCGCTCGATGCCCTGATGAAAGTGGCAGATGCCGATGTCGGTGCTCGGAAATTCCGGCAATGCGCCGCCTGCCACAGCATCATCGAAGGTGCTTCCGATCGGGGCGGTCCCAACCTTTACGGCGTCTTCGGCAAGCCCGTCGCCAGCAACAGCCCCCGCTATGGCTACACGGCGGCCCTCTCGTCTTACGGCGGTACATGGGATGAGCGCACGCTCAATGTATGGATCGCCAATCCGATGAAGATGGTGCCGGGCACGACCATGCAATTCGCCGGGGTGGAAGACCCACTCACCCGCGCGGACCTGATCGCCTATTTGCGATCCCAAGCACCGGGGAAATGATCTAAGAAATGAAAAAGGGGCGACGCACCGAAGTGCGCCGCCCCTCTTGTTTGGACTTTCGCTGCCGTCAGAAGCGGAAGGCAACGCCTGCACGGCCAGCAACACCGCTGCTGCCCGAACCGGTAACGCCTTCCACCTTGGCGAAGGCGGACAGACCGTCCGAAGCGCCCTGCACACCCACTTCCCAGCGCGCGCGGCCGCCTTCGGCATCGTCGCGGAAGTAGAGGTCCTCTCCGCCCGAAGACAGCGTGGCACCGGGGCGGCCGTTCATTTCGCCTTCCCAGTTCGCGCCGACATAGGGCTGGATCGCCCAATTGCCCGAGTGGGTCTCCACGCCCGCGCGCAGGCCCGCGCGGCCGTAGAAGCTCTGGACATGGTTGAACTTCGCACCGACGCCGCCCTGCGTCGCGGCAAAGCCGTCAAGGTCCGCATTGGTCCACGATGCACTGGCCGAAGGTTCGAGGAACAACATGCCGGTGCGGATGTGGTAGCCCGCCTCGATCTCGACGCCGTAGCTCGTACCGTTGGTCTTGGGCGCGCTGGCGCCGTTGTCCATATCGTACTTCAGCGAATAGCGATCGAGCTTCGCCAGACCGTGGGCGAAGAAGCCGCCCGCACTGCGATAACGAGCGTAAAGGCCCACGTTGCCGCCGTTGAGCTTGATCAGGTCGCCGGTCGACTTGACCTTGCCTTCCTGCGAGACGTAGCCCGCAGTCATGCCGACGCCCCAGTCGCCGCTCTGGTCGCTGCCATGGCCCCAGTCGAAGCCGAACTGACCGCCCCACCACGTGTCGCGCACATCGAGATTGGGCGCGAACGTCGTGGCGGTGCCCAGCACGGTTTCCGAATAGAGCGGGCGCGAGCGGTTGGTCTCGCTGCCGCCAAGGACCTGGCCCCAGAGCGAGGTGCCTTCCTTCGGAGCGATACCGCGCATCTGATCGGACCATGCATCGCCCGAACGGCGCCAGTAGTGGCGCACTTCGGCGCCGGTGCGCACCAGTTCGAAGGCCTGCGTGCTGGGCACACCGACCAGATCGACATTGCCCGTCGCATCGGTGACCAGCTGATAATCGACGAAGCCCTTGTTGACCGCGCCGCCATCGAGAACGAAAGCACCGGCAGTCGCCGACGCTGCGTTCACCAGACGGATGCCGTCGAAGTTGAACTTGGCTGCCGTGCTGCCGCTGAGATCGGTGATGATGATGGTCGTTGTGCCGGACGCCGCGCCGACATTGAGCTGGTCGGCCGACTGTGCCGGATTGCTGCCCACGGCGCTGGCGCCAAGGTTCGCTTCCAGCACGACACGCGAATTGCCGCTGCCCACGAAGGCCGCATTGCCGAGATCGAGCACGTCTCCGGTGTGGCCGTTGACGAGGCTGATCGTGCCCGAGTTGCGGAAAGTGGTGACGCCGGTCAGCTTCATCGTGGCCGCCGCGGTCGCTGCCGCGTTGATGTTCAGCGTGCCGCTGTTGATCACCGTGGCATTGCCCGCAAACGTGCTGTTGCCGCCCTGCGCGTTCCACGTCCCTGCGTTGGTCAGCGTGGTCGAGGCCGTATCGAAGGTCATGTAACCGTTGATCGTGCCATTGTTGGTCAGCGTGGCCGCACCGCCCGAAAGCGCGACGGCGTGGTTGCTGTCCGCGCCGACCGTGCCCGACAGCACGACCGTCTGGCCGCCTGCCGCATCCGAGACGAGACCGTAGGTCGCGCCGTGCAGCGTCGCCGCGGTGCCCTGCGTCACCGCAGCGCTGCCGCCGGTGGTGATGGTGAGGCCCGCGCCCGTCTTTGAGACGGTGTTGCCGCCGCCAACCAGCGTCGCCGAGACGTTCCCGGTGGCCGAGTTCAGGCTGACGGCATCTCCGCTCGCAGCCGATACGCCGGTGCTGACCAGCGTGATCGCGCCGCTGCCTGACGTGGCGACAATGCCGCGTGCGCCTGCGCCGGTAACAGCCACGGTCTGGACCGTCAGGGTCTGCGCGCCGCTGCCGGTCTGGACCGAAATGCCGTCGGAACCGGCGCCGCTGGTCGCGACGTTCCAGCTGTTGATGGAGATCGAACCGGTGCCGGTCGCCGTGGCGGCAATACCGTCCGAATTCGCACCCGCAGTGGTGACCGAACCCAGGTTGGTGAGCGAGCCTGCACCGTCACCGAAGATGAAGTTCACGCCATTGGCATTGTCGCCCAGCGTCGAAACGCCGCCCGAATGGTCGACGGCCGCTGTGCGCAGCAGCGCCGAGGTCACCGATCCGCCCAGCGTGAGCGAAACCGTACCGGCATCGGCGCCGCGCACGGTCACACCGCTGGCGTCGGCGCCGGTCGTCGATACCGAGGCGAGCGTGGCAGTGATCGCGCCGGTCGCGCCGCTGCCGGTCTGCGACAAGATCACGCCCTGCACGCCGTCGCCGCTCGCCTGCACATCGGCCAGCGAGGCTGTGAGCGCACCGTCCGCACCGGTCCCGACAAGCGAAACGCCCGCACCGGTGCCGCTGCCCGATGCGACGACCACGCCGCCGGTGTCAGCCAGCGCGATTGCGCCGCTGCCTGCAAGGTCAACGCCGAACACCTCACCCGTTTGCGTCGTTGCCGACACATCGCCCAGCACAAGGTTCTGGGTTCCCGTGAAGTCGGTGGTCTGCACGCCGTAGGCACCCGTCGCCCCCGTAGCGGTGATCGCACCGGCACCATCGACGACGAGGCTATTGCCCGCATGCGCCAAAATGCCGGTGGCCGCACCGTCCGTGCTGGTGACGGAAAGCGACGTCGGAAGATGCAGCGTGGCAGTGCCGGTGCCGTCCGCCAGTTCCACGCCGCCGACATCACCGGCCGCGCTGACATCGAGGCCGCCCGTCAGCGTGACCGTCTGGTCGCTGCCGCCATCGACGGTAACACCCTGCGCGACGCCGCTGGCGCTCTGTACCGAGACCAGACCTGCCGTGGTCAGCGAGATTGCACCGGTGTCTCCGTAGAGACCGATGCCGCTGGCCGTGCCGTCCGCCGAAACCGTGACCGGCCCGGCAAGCGAAACGGTCTGAGCCCCCAGGCTCCCGATCGAAAGACCGGTTGCCGTGCCGCCGAGAGAGGACGCATCGTTGGTAACGGACAGCGCACCGCCCAGCGTGACGTTCGCGCCACCGTTAAGGGAAGCGGTCAGACCCAAGGCCGACGCACCCGCCGCCGAAACCGTCATACCCTGAGCCAGCGACACCGATCCGTCATTGCCGGAAAGGTTGACGCCGATCGCCGAACCGGCCGCTGCCGAGACGTCGAAGGCGCCGCCAACCGTCAGGCTGGCGCTTTCCGTCGAATCCCTAAGATCGGCGCCATAGATATCGCCGCTCGTCGAGGTGAGCGAGAAGGTGCCGCCCAGATCGATCGACTGGGTCGTGCCGCCCTGCTGGACAAGGCCTTCGAACAAGTTGGCGCCGGTGAAATCTCCGGCAATCGCCAGCGAAACCGGACCGGTAGCACCGATCTGGAACGACCCATAACCGCCAGCGCCACCCGCGACGACGAGGTTACCGTCGACAGTCGCCGCCTGCGACGTGCCCCCGATCATATATGTGCCGAATGCAAATGCGCTTCCGTCGCCCGCATTGACGGAAACGTCCTGCGTCGAAGCAATCGAGAGAGCGCCGCTGCCGTAGACGCCCGCACCTGCGGCGCCCGTGCTGCCCTGGATGTTCAGCCCCTTGGCGAAGCTGACCGCAACGTCGGTTCCGCCATAAACGAGAGCGCCAACCGCTTCGCCATCGCTGCTGGTAACATTGACCGTGTCAGCCGCCGTGATCGCTACTACGCCAGTGCTGTCGGTAGAGTAAACGCCATAGACTAAGCCGGCGCCGGTCACATCAAGCGCGCCGGCAAGATGAACCTGCTGGCTGGAGCCGTCCGCGATGGCAACGCCATAGGCGTCACCCGTTCCGCCCTCGACGGTAAGCGCACCCGAACTGGTCACCGAAACGGCGCCGGTGCCACCGGCAAGGGCAACTCCGCTAGCCCCGTCCGAACCCGTAACCGTTGCACCGCTGGCAAGCGACACGGTCTGATCGGTGCCGTCTTCCAGCGAGATGCCGACGGCCGAACCAGCCGTGTTGGTCACGTTGAAGAGATCGCCGAGGGTCACGCGCTGCACGCCGGTCGCGCCGGAAGTGGAGATCCCGCTGGCATCGCCGCCCGCCGCCGAAACCGTCAGCGAAGCACCGTTACCGCTGCCGGGAATGACCGAAATGTCGACCGAGCTGCCGCCGGTCACATCAATACCCTTGGCTCCCGCACCGGTGCTGGTGACCGTCAGATTGGCACCGGTGAAGCCCACCGAAACCGCGTCGGTCGCGCCGCTCAGGACTACGCCACTGGCATCGCTGCCCGCGCGCACGTCCAGATCACCGGGATAGGCCGTGCCGCCGACAGTGGCAGGCGCGAAAGCCACGGTCTGCGTGGTCCCGCCGGAAACCGAAACGCCCGTCGCCGAGTTGGTGCCGGTCACGCCGACATACTGGCCCGAACCCGTCACGCTGACCGCGCCGGCGGCGCCGGTAACCGCAAAGCCGGTCGCGTCGGCGCCGGAGACCGTGAAGGTGCTGGCGGCGCTGGTGCGGGTGGCGGCCATGGTCACGTCGGTGGCCTGATCGACCGACATGCCGGTCGCACTGCCTCTGGTGGAAGTGACGGAAAGCGCACCGGTGTTCGTCAGCGCGCTGGTTCCGGTCGATCCGTTGCCGCTGACCGCAAGGCCCGCGGCGCTGCCGGTGTTCGACGACACAGTGAGCGTCGCGTTGTTGGCCAGCACGAAGTTACCCGCGCTGGGTACAGTGCCGATGCCCACGGCGTCCGCGCCGTCGGTGGTGACTTTTACCAGGTTGGAGTTGGTGGCCGTCAGCGTACCGCCGCCAACACCGCTGGCACCAAGACCGAAGAATTGGCCGGATCCGCCCGAATTGACGGTGACCGTGCCCTGATTGACGATGCTGCCGTTGGTGCCGGTGATCCCAAGGCCCACTCCCCCGTTGACGCCGCCGCTCGATGGCTGCGTCACCGTGACTGTACCATCGCTGGCATTGGTGATCGTCGCCGAACCAGCGCCCAGTGCGCCTGCGAACGCGCCCGTGCCGCCGGAATTGACCGTACCGTGGTTCTCGATCACGGCATTGCCGGTGCCCGACGTCGTCGCCTCAAGCCCAGTCTGGGTGCCCGTGATCTTCGATCCGCTGCGCGCGCCGATCAGGGCATCGTGGTTCGCGGACCCGCTGATGGTGACCGCGGTCGGGGTTCCGGTCGCATTGATGACGGCGGTGCCGTAGATATCGATCTTCAGGTTAGCGGGCGTGCCATAGGTCGTCTGATCGTAGCTGACGCCGTTGGGGAAATTGTTGCTGTCGCTGATGCACGAGACGACATTGGGATCGGCAGAAGTAGCGGGGACGCCGCAAGCACCGGAAGGCACTGCCTGGGCGACGCCGGGCGCGAGTATCACGAGGGTCAGCGCCGACGCGCCGGCCATGAGCTTGGTCTTCAAGGCAATTCTCCTGTTAGCGCAGTTCTGTTGGCCGGGTCTGCGAAGACCCGGCCGAAATCGTGGGAATGTGTGGAAGCATCGGGATGGGCATGACGGGCGCCGCGGTCACATGTGGAACCGAACACCGACCATGGCGGTAACGTCATTATAGCCCTTGCCGAGGTCGGCCCCGACGCTGGCCTGCAAATCCACATTGTGCATTTGCAGGGTGGAACGCAGGTCGATCCGGCCGCTGTTGCTGACGGCCCGCGCTCCCGTGGTGGTGAAGCGGAAGTCCGGAGCCCCGGCGAATGCCGAAGTGATCGAACGGTCGGGGTCGAAATCGTGGACCCACGCAGCCCGCAGCGTGGTGACGAGGGCCTTGCCCTGCGGCAAGTCGATACGGCCCGCAACATTGGCGCCCAGCAGGCTGCGCGCGCGGGTCCAGTCCTTCCCGAAGAAGGCCAGGCCGAGCGTCGCGTTCTGCTGTGCCTCGCCATGCGTCTCGACAAAGCTCGGCAGTTGGAGGCGCGTGGCTTCCAGTGCACCGAAGGGCTGGAAGACAACGTTCCCGGTGCCGAACTGACGCGCCACTTCTGCGCGGCCCGACCACGCATGCGCAGTGAAGTCGCCGCGCGACTGCACATTGCCGTCGGCATAGAGCCACATGTCGCGCACGTAGTCGGTGTTCGAGACGCTGTAGAGCAGGTCCGCGCTGAGCGTCCATGCTCCCGGATGGAAGCCCGCATAGGCGCCCACCGTGTAGACCTTGGCCTTGCCCGACGTGCTCGCTCCCGCAACCGAGAAGCTCTGCGGATCGAAGCCGAAGCTGGCGCCCACAAGCGTCCGCGCATCAAAACGATAGTCCCAGCCGCCCTGGACGACATAGCCGCTGGTGCGCGTGTCGTGCGCGCCATCGTTTCCATCGAGCCGCTGACGGCCACCCTGGACGGTCATCCAGAGATTGCCGAGCTTCTCCTTCTCCCAGGCCGGCGCGAACATGCCGATACGGCCGAGGATCTGGCTGTCGATGCCGTCGTGGTTGTTGCCCACCGCCGTTAGCGTCGCACTCTGCGCGGCAGTCACGCCCTCGCCCGTCAGGCTGTCATAGACCGTGCCCAGCGCGCCGACCGTCGGGATCGAGATGATCGCGGCGGCCGTCGGCGCGAAGGCGTCGGTCGGCGTCTGCTGGATCTGATCGAGTACGCCGCCGATCATGGCCTGACGCTGGGTCAGTCCGGCCGGGGCATATTCGACCACGTAGCGGATCGACTGCTGGTTGGTCGAAGGATACGCCAGCGAGAACGTCGCCACGGCCGAATTCGGCGCAACGAGCTGAACTGCGTCCTGCCCGGTGATCCCACCCGCCGCATCGAGGATGACGACTTCGTTGGCCCCGGTCCGGGCATAGCCCAGATTGAGCAGGTTGGTGGTGACCTTGCCTGCCAGCACCGCCGCGCCCGATACGACAACCCGGTCGGCCGTATTGGCCTTGAGGTCGAGATCGAGGTTGTACTCGCTGGCCGCCGTCAGGGTCAGGCCGCCGCTCACCGCGAGCTGCGACACAACGCCGCCGCCACCCGGATTGAGAATGCCCGAGTTGACGAACGTGCCCGCACCCACGTTGACCAGCGAACCGGCCAGGAAGATGCCGCCATTGACGTTGGTGAAGCTGCCGACGCCGCTACCCAGATCGATCGAGCCGACGATGGTGCCGGAGTTGACGATCGTGTTGTTGCCGCCCTCCGCGTAGATCACCAGGCCTTCCTGCCCGTCCATGGTCTGGAGCGTGCCAGCATTGGTCACCGTATTGTCCGCGCCGCCGAGCAGCGAGACGGCATGACCGCCCAGACCGCCGACGACGTTGACCTTGCCGATGTCCAGCGTGATCGCACTGGCGCCAAGACCGCCGGTGCTCTGCGCAACGAGAGCGCTGGAGCCCGTGCCGGTGGTCACGACATCAGCGTTCACGGTGAGGTTCACCGCATTGCCGATGCCCGAGCTGCCCAGCACGCCAGTGCCGGAGCCCAAGGCCGAACCACCGCCGCCCACGGACTGGACGACCACACCGTTGGCATTGGCGCCGCTGGTGTGGATCGCCGCGCCCACGGTGACATCCACCGATCCGGCATCGACGCCGTTCGGGATCGCCGCAGTCTGGGCGATGGCGGCCATGCGCGCCATGCGCAGCGGGCTGACAGCACTCGCATCCACCACGTCCAGCGTCTGGACCGTGCCGTCCGCGCCAACCACGGAGGCCGCGCCGCCGCCACCGCCGATCGACTGCACCAAGAGTGCCGTCGATCCCGCGCCGGTGGTGGTGATCGTCTGATTGATCGCCACCGAAACGTCGCCGCCGCTACCGGTCGCGCCGTTCGACGCGCCCAGCGTCAGTGTGCCATCCGCGTTGGCCCCCACGGCGCTGACGTAACCGCCGCCGCCGCCGATGGACTGGACGACGACACCCGCCGCCCCCGCGCCGGTGGTCTGGACACGGCCATTGAGGGCAAAGTCGATAGTGCCGCCCGAACCGCTGGCCGCGCCGCCAAGGTCGACATTCGTGACCGTGCCGGCGCCGCCGGTATTGTCGAGGGTCGCCAGACCACCGCCGCCGCCGATCGATTGCACGAGCACCGCATTGGCGCCGGTGCCGCTGGTGACGACATCCGCCTTCTGGTCGAGCACGATGTTGCCGCCGTCACCACCCGCACCGCCGGTCGATCCGGCTGCAAGGGTGATGTCACCCAACGCGCCGCCTTCCATCGAGGACAGCGTGGCGACACCGCCGCCGCCGCCGATCGACTGGACGACTAGTGCCGAGGCGAGATTGCCCGAAGTGCCGATGGCGCCGGTGGAACTGGTGAAGGTGATGTCCCCACCATTGCCCGCCGTCGTCTGCGCACCGCCGGCAGTGAGCGAAGCCCCCGCCAGCGATCCGTCGGCAAGGCCGAGCGCCATGGTGCCGACACCGCCGCCGCCGCCGACCGACTGGGCGAGCAGGCCAAGAGCCCCGTCGCCTTCGGTGACGATGGTCGCGCTGTTGGCGATGGTCACTGCCGCACCCGAACCGGCCGAGTCCCCGCTGCCGCCGACAATGGTGGACCAGACGGCATTGCCGCTGCCGAACACCACATCGCCGGTAACGCCCTCGGTACCGCCGCCGCCGCCGATGGACTGCGCGGCGAAGCCGATGGCGCCTGCGCCCTTGGTCTGGACCTCGTTGGCGTTGGTCACATCGATGACGTTGCCGTCACCCGCGACACCGCCGGTGCTGCCCAGTTGCAGGGTCAGGCCATTGGAGCCGACTTCCAGCGGATCGGGCACGGAGAGCGCCACGTTGCCGCCGCCCGCGCCGATGGCCTGGGCCAGCAGGCCGTAGGAAAGCGCGCCCGCCGTCTGGAGCACACCGCCCGAGAGGTTGACGACGACCTTGCCCTGCTTGCCGCTGATCCCTTCGCCCTGCGCGCCCAGCGTCAGGTTCACGCCGTCGAAGGCGCCCGCCTGCGCGGCGATGGCATAGGCCGACTGGCCGCCGCCGCCCGCGATGGACTGCGCGAGCACCGCGATGGAATCGTCCGCCATGGTGACGATGCTGCCGGTAGAGGTGACGGTCACGTCGCCGCCGTCGCCGCCCGCGCCACCGGTGCCGCCTACTTGCGTGTTCAGCGAACCGCCGGTGACCGCCAGCGAGCCGGTGAAGCCGCCCGCACCGCCGCCGCCGCCGATCGACTGCGCCAGAATGCCGACCGAAGCCGCGCCTTCCACCAGGATCGAACCGGTGTTGGTGACGGTGATGTCGCCGCCATTGCCGCCTGCACCGCCGCTGCCGCCGAGCGCGGAAGTCATGCCGCCAAGCCCGGTGCTGAGCGTGCCGGAAACGACCATGCCCGCCGTGCCGCCGCCGCCGCCGATGGACTGCGCGAAGACGGCGTAGGACAGATCGCCCTTGGCATCGATCACGCCGCTGTTGCTGACCGTGATCGTGCCGCCGTCACCGCCGGCGCCGCCCGAGCCGCCAAGGCTCGTCGTCGTGGAGCTGCCGGTGCTGAGCGAGCCTGAGATGGACATGCCGCCAAGGCCGCCGCCGCCGCCGACCGACTGTGCGAAGACGCCGATGGAGTTGGCTTCCAGCGTCTGGATCACGCCGCTGTTGGACACCGCGATGTCGCCGCCATTGCCGCCGCCGGCACCCGCGCCGCCGATGGACTGGCTGAGCGCGCCGCCCGCGCCGACGGAAAGCCCGCCCGCGAAGCCGCCCGAACCGCCGCCGCCGCCGACCGACTGGCCGAAGACCGCAACCGAGCCCGCACCCTGTGCCAGCACGTTGCCGGCATTGGTCAGCGTGATCGCGCCGCCATTGCCGCCACCGCCGCCGGAGCCTGCGCCCAGCGTCGAATTGACCGCCCCGCCCGTGGCGATGGTGCCGTCGACCGCGAAACCGCCGGAACCGCCGCCACCGCCGATGGACTGCGCGAAGACGCCGTAAGACAGATCGCCATCGACCACGATGGTCGCGCCCGCGGCATTGGTGACGCTGATCGCGCCGCCGTCACCGCCGGCTCCGCCCGAACCGCCAAGCGTGTTGGACAGGCTGGAAACCGCGCCGTTTGTCGCCAGCGAGAAGCCGCCAAGGCCGCCGCCGCCGCCCACGGACTGGGCGAAGACGCCTGCTGCATTGGCACCCGCCGCATGGATCTGGCCGCTGTTGCTGACGGTAATATCGCCGCCCTGGCTGGCATCGCCACCGGCACCGCCGATGGTCGAATTGAAGGCGCCCTCGCCCGATCCGGTGAGACCGCCCGCGAAGCCGCCGGCACCGCCGCCGCCACCGATGGACTGCGCGAAGACCGCAACGGCCCCGGCACCCAGCGTTTCGATGGTACCGCTGTTGGTCAGCGTGATCGCGCCGCCAAGGCCGCCGCCACCGCCGGCACCGCCGCCGATGGTCGACTGCGCATCGCCGGTGAGCGCCACGGTCGCGCCGGCCGCAAAGCCGCCGTTACCGCCGCCGCCGCCGATCGACTGCGCCTGGATACCATAAGCGAAGGCGCCCTCGGTATAGACCGCGCCGCTGGTGTTCACGGTGATGTCACCGCCGATACCGCCCGCGCCGCCGCTGCCGCCGATCGTGTCGGACACGGCATCCATCTGCGACGCCGCGCCGCCGACGACAAAGCCGCCGACACCGCCGCCACCGCCGACCGACTGGGCAAGGATCGCCACCGCCTGATCGCCGGCCGTCGCCACGAGGCCGCTGTTGGAGACCGTGATATTGCCGCCCGCACCGCCGTCGCCGCCGGCTCCGCCGACCGACGAACTGGCCGAAGCGCCTTCGGCCGAAAGACCGCCGCCTGCAGCAAAGGCACCGGCACCACCGCCGCCGCCGATGGACTGTGCGAAGACCGCAATCGAGGCGTCGCCCAGCGTGACGACTTGGCCTGCATTGTCGATGGCAATCGTGCCGCCAAGACCGCCTGCACCGCCGATACCGCCGCCGACGCCGTTCTCCACGTCGTCGCCGAGCGCCAGCGCACCGCCAGCCGCAAAGCCGCCCGCACCGCCACCGCCGCCAACCGACTGCGCGAAGACGCCGTAGGAAATGGCGCCATCGGTCTCGATCTTGCCGCCGGCTGCGTTGCTGACGGTGATGTCACCGCCGTCACCCGCCGTGCCGCCGTCTCCGCCGACCGTCTGCGAAACCGCACCGGCCTTGGATGCCGCGCCGCCGGTCGAGAAGCCGGCGACACCGCCGCCACCGCCCACGGACTGCGCGAAGAGCGCCGTCGCATTGCTGCCCTGCGTCAGGATCGAACCGCCGTTCTCCAACGTGATCGTGCCGCCCGAACCGCCTGCGCCGCCCGAACCGCCGATCGTGTTGGAAGTCGCGCCGCCTTCGGCCGAGAGACCGCCGCCGGCCGCGAAGCCGCCCGCACCGCCGCCACCGCCGATGGACTGCGCGAAGACCGCAATCGCGCCCTCGCCCGCCGTCTGGATCGCGCCGAGGCTGCTCAGCGTGACATTGCCGCCGATACCGCCGCCGCTGCCCGAGCCGCCCCCGACGCTGGAGTCCACGTCGCCTTCAAGGCTGAGCGCGCCGCCGGCCGCGAACGCGCCCGAACCGCCGCCACCGCCGACCGACTGCGCGAAGACCGCGTAGGAGAAGTCACCCAGTGTGGTGATCGAACCACCCGCGCCGTTGCCGATGGAGACTTCGCCGCCGTCACCGCCGGCTCCGCCGCTGCCGCCAACCGTGTTCGAGGCGCTGTCCGCCTTCGAGGCGCTGGCGCCGACCGAGAAGCCGCCGACACCGCCGCCGCCGCCCACAGACTGGGCATAGACCGCCGTGGCATTGGCGCCTTCGGTGCGGATCGAGCCGGTGTTGACCAGCGAAACCACGCCGCCGGCACCGCCATCGCCGCCTGCACCGCCAACCGAGTTGGAAGCCGCGCCGCCCTCGATAGTCAGGCCGCCGCCCGCCGCGAAGCCGCCGGCACCACCGCCGCCGCCCACGGACTGGGCGAAGACTGCGATGGAACCGTCTCCCGCCGTGCCGATCTTGCCGGCATTGCTCAGCGAAACCACGCCGCCGATGCCGCCGCCGGCACCGTCGCCCGCGCCGACCGACGAATTCGCATCGCCCTCAAGGCTCAGCGCCGCGCCAGCCGAGAAGCCGCCCTGACCGCCGCCGCCGCCGACAGACTGCGCGAAGACCGCATAGGACAGCGTGCCCAGCGTGATAACGGCGCCGTTCGCGCCATTGGCCACGGAGACTTCGCCGCCGTCACCTCCCGCGCCGCCGCTACCGCCGACCACGGTCGAGACGCTGTCCGCCTTCGATGCGGAGGCACCCACGGCAAAGCCGCCCTTGCCGCCGCCACCGCCGACAGACTGTGCGAAGATTGCGGTCGCATTGGCGCCTTCAGTCTGGACCAGGCCATCGGTCGTGATCGAAACCACACCGCCGGCACCGCCCGCGCCGCCCGAACCGCCAACGCTGTCCGAAGCCGAACCGCCTTGCGCGGTCAGGCCCGCGCCCACCGCGAAGCCGCCGGCACCGCCGCCGCCGCCCACCGACTGGGCGAAGACCGCCACAGAGCCTGCGCCCTTGGTCGCGATCGTGCCGGTATTGTCGAGGCTGACGAGGCCGCCCGCGCCGCCGCCACCACCGCTGCCACCGCCCACGCCGGACTCGGCATCGCCTTCGAGGCTGAGACCCGCGCCGGCCGCAAAGCCGCCCGAACCGCCGCCACCGCCGACCGACTGCGCATAGACTGCGTAGGACAAGTCGCCATCGGTCGTGATCGTGCCGCCATTGTTGGCGATCGTGACGTCACCGCCCGCACCCGCCGCGCCGCCGCTGCCGCCGACAAGGTTCGAGGCCGCATCGGCGCTGGCTGCTGCCGCACCGGCGGAGAACCCGCCTGCGCCGCCGCCGCCGCCCACCGACTGGGCCAGGATCGCGGTCGCATTGGCGCCCAGCGTCTGGATCGTGCCGCTGCTGGTAACCGAAACGAGGCCGCCGTCACCGCCGCCAGCGCCCTGGCCGCCCACGGCATTGCTGGCCGCGCCGCCCTTGACGCTGAGGCCGCCCGAAACGGCAAAGCCGCCCGAACCGCCGCCGCCGCCGATGGACTGCGCCAGCACTGCCAGCGAGCCATCGCCCCGCGTGCCGATGTCGCCTGCGTTGTCGATGGACACCACGCCGGCCGAACCGCCCGCGCCGCCCGATCCCGCGCCCACGGTGGAGCTGGCATCGCCTTCGAGGGCAAGGCCCGCGCCGACCGAGAAGCCGCCGGAACCGCCGCCGCCGCCGATCGACTGCGCCTGGATCGCGATGGACATCGCGCCTTCGGTAACGATCGTGGCGTTCGCCGTGTTGACCAGCGTAACATCGCCCGCCGAACCCGCCGTACCGCCGTCTCCGCCGATGGAGCTGTTCGCCGCGCCGCCCTTGGCCAGCGCGCCGCTGACCGCGAAGGCGCCGTTGCCGCCGCCGCCGCCGATCGACTGCATCAGCACCGCCGTTGCGTTGGCGCCCTGCGTCAGGATCGTGCCGTCGTTGTAGAGCGAGACCGTGCCCGCCGAACCGCCGCTGCCCGCGCCGCCGCCAATGGCATTGGAAAGGGTGCTGTCGCTGCCGCCCGCAAGGCCCGCGCCCACCGCGAAGCCGCCACTGCCGCCGCCGCCGCCGATGGACTGCGCGAAGACCGCCACGGCGCCGTCGCCGCTGGTCTGGATCAGGCTGTAGTTGTTGACGCCGACATTGCCGCCGTCACCCGCTGCGCCGCCAGCTCCGCCGCCGACCGAGGAGGTTGCCCCTTCGGACAGCGAGAGCGCGCCGCCCGTGGCGAAACCGCCCGAACCGCCGCCGCCGCCGATCGACTGGGCAAGAATGGCGTAGCCGAAGTTGCCGGTGGTCACGACCGTGCCGGTCGAGCCATTGGCCACTTCCACCGTGCCGCCGTCACCGCCGGCGCCGCCGCTGCCGCCCACTGCGTCGCTGGCCGATGCCGCCTTGGAAGCGGATGCGCCCAGCGAGAAGCCGGCCGAACCGCCGCCGCCGCCGATGGACTGCGCAACGATCGCCACCGAGCGGTCGCCCAGCACCTGGATATTGCCGGTGGTCACCACCTTCACGCCGGCCGCATCGCCCCCGACGCCGCCCGAACCGCCAAGGCTGTTGGCCACGGATTCCGAGGTGGAAGAGATCGAGAGCGAGCCGGAGAAGCCGCCCACGCCGCCGCCGCCGCCGATCGACTGCGCCACGACGCCGTTCGATGCCGCGCCGAAGGTGTAGATGTCGCCAGTGTTCTGCACGGTGACCGTGCCGGCGTTCTGGCCCGAACCGCCCGCGCCGCCCGTGGCGCTGGAGGCCGCCTTTTCGCCCAGGGCCAAGGCGCCGGCCACGGCAAAGCCGCCCGAACCGCCGCCGCCGCCGATCGACTGCGCCAATACGCCGTCCGACAGCGCGCCGTGGGTCTGGATCAACGCGCTGGTGGAGACGAGGACATTGCCGCCCACGCCGCCATCGCCGCCCGAACCGCCGGTGACGGCGCTGGCGCCCTCACCATCCGATGCTGCCGCAAGGCCAAGCGAGAAGCCGCCCACGCCGCCGCCGCCGCCGATCGACTGGGCGACCACCGCCGCCGAGCCATTGCCCAGCGTGCCGAGTGCGCCGCTGAGCGTCAGGTCCACATTGCCCGCGTCGGAACCGATGCCGCCCGCACCGCCGACCGAGCTGACCGCCGCGCCGCCGCCCAGCGCCGCCGCCAGACTGCCCGAGAAGCCACCCGCGCCGCCGCCACCGCCGATCGACTGGGCCAGCACCGCATTGGTGGCATCGCCCGAAGTCAGGATCTGGCCGACCGAAACGACCGTGACATTGCCCGCAGCATTACCCGCGCCGCCCGCGCCGCCGACGCTGTCGGATGCGCCCGAGCCCTTGGTCGCAATCGCGCCGGAGACCGAGAAGCCGCCGGTGCCGCCACCGCCGCCGATCGACTGCGCGACGATGCCGCGGCTGTGATCGCCATCGACCTTGATGTTGCCGATCGAGGTCACGCTCACATCGTCGGCCGAACCGGACGATCCGCCCGCGCCGCCAGTGGAACTGGAAACCGCGTCCGCACCCGAAAGTGCGAGACCGGCCGAAACCGAGAAGCCGCCGTTACCGCCGCCGCCACCGATGGACTGCGCGACGATGCCGGTGGAATTGGCCCCGTGGGTGAAGATATCGCCGGTATTGGCCACGTCCACGGTGCCGGCATTGCCGGCCGATCCGCCCGCGCCGCCGCCGATGGTGGAGTTCGCCTCACCCTCAACGCTCAGCGCGCCGCCGACCGAGAAGCCGCCGGAACCGCCGCCGCCGCCGATGGATTGCGCCAGGATCGCGCCCGATTGCGCGCCGAAAGTCTCGATGCCGCCAGTGTGGGTGACGGAAACGTCGCCCGCATCGCCTGCCGAGCCGCCGTCGCCACCGGTCGAATCCGCCGTCGCGCCGCCGCTGGAGGACAGCGCCGCGCCTACCGCAAAGCCGCCCGCGCCGCCGCCGCCGCCGATCGATTGCGCCAGCAGCGCCACCGAGGCCGTGCCCTTGGTGACGACATTGCCGTTTACATCGACACTGACATTGCCCGCATTGCCCGAGGAGCCGCCAGCGCCGCCGCCGATGGTCGAATCCGCATCGCCCTCGATGGACGCGCCCGCGCCGACCGCGAAGCCGCCGGAACCGCCGCCGCCGCCCACCGACTGGGCGATAACGCCGCGTGCCTGGGCGCCGTCGGTCTGGATATCACCATCAACCGTGACGCTGACATTCCCGGCATCGCCGGAGGAACCGCCGCCGCCGCCGGTCGAATCCGAGGCCGCGCCGCCCGAGGACGAAAGCGCTGCCGAGACCGAGAAGCCGCCGACACCGCCGCCGCCCCCGACCGACTGCGCCAGCACGCCGTTGGCCGCCGCGCCTGCGGTGATGACCGTTCCGGTCTGAACCACCGTCACATCCGAAGCGGAACCGGCTGCACCGCCGGCGCCGCCGCCGACGCTGGACTTGGCGTCCGAATCCATCGACGCGCCCGCGCCGACCGAGAAGCCGCCGGTGCCGCCACCGCCGCCCACCGACTGGGCGAACACGCCGTTGGCCGATGCGCCCGCGGTCTGGATATCGCCGTCATGCGACACGGAAACGCTGCCCGCGCTGCCGCCCGCGCCGGCCGAACCGCCGACACTGGTGCTGGTCGCGCCGCCCTCAAGGCTGAAGCCCGCGCCGACCGAGAACCCGCCCGAACCGCCGCCGCCGCCGACCGACTGCGCGAAGATGCCGTTCGAATTGGTGCCGCTGGTGACGATCGTGCCCACGTCGGACACGAACACGTCCCCGCCGTCGCCAGCCGTGCCGCCTTCGCCGCCGCCGACGCTCGATTCCGCGTCGCCCTTCATGGATGCGCCAAGGCCCACGGCAAAGCCGCCGTTGCCGCCGCCGCCGCCCACCGATTGGGCCAGGATACCGTTCGCATTGGCGCCGCTGGTGCCGATGTCGCCCGCGCGGTCCACCGTGACGGTGCCGGCATTGCCGCCGCCGCCACCCGTGCCGCCCACGCTGTCGCTGGTCGCCGCACCGTCGAGGCTGAGGCCCGCGCCGACCGAGAAGCCGCCGTTGCCGCCGCCCCCGCCGACAGACTGCGCGAAGACGCCATTGGCCTGATCGCCGAGGGTGACGATCGTGCCGGTTCCGGTCACGGTCACATCGCCTGCGTCGGAACCGTCGCCGGCGCCGCCGCCGCCGACCTTGGAATCCGCGTCGCCCTTGATCGAGACACCAAGGCCCACGGCAAAGCCGCCGTTACCACCGCCGCCGCCGATCGACTGCGCGAGGATACCGTTGGACCCGGTGCCCTTGGTCTGGATGTCGCTGTCGGCATGGACAGTGACATTGCCCGCGATCGCCCCGCCCGCACCGGCGCCGCCGACGCTGGTGGACGAAGAACCGCCCTCGCTGGAGAAGCCCGCGCCGACCGAGAAGCCGCCATTGCCGCCGCCGCCGCCGACCGACTGCGCGAAGATGCCTGCTGCTGCCGCACCTTCAGTCCAGATCGTGCCTTCGGTGGTGACCGAAACGTCGCCCGCGGTGCCGCCCAGCGAACCCGCGCCGCCGCCGACGTTCGATTCCGCATCGCCCTTCAGAGATACGTCGAGGCCCACGGCGAAGCCGCCGGAACCGCCGCCGCCGCCCACGGACTGCGCGAAGACGCCGTTGGAACCGTCACCCTTGGTGGTGATGCCTTCGCGCGCGATGACCGTGACGTTACCGGCGTTGCCGCCCGAACCGCCGCCGCCGCCAACGCTGTCGCTGGTGGAATCGCCTTCCGCGCTGAAGCCCGCGCTGACCGAGAAGCCGCCAGTGCCGCCGCCGCCGCCGACCGACTGCGCCAGCACGCCGTTGGACGCGGCGCCTTCGGTGTAGATCGCGCCGGTGGTGTCTACGCTGACGTTGTCCGAATTGCCCGCCGCGCCGCCTTCGCCGCCGCCGACGCTCGAAGACGCATCGCCCTTGATCGAGACGCCCGCGCCGACCGAGAAGCCGCCGTTACCGCCGCCGCCGCCGACCGACTGCGCGAAGATGCCGTTGGCGATATTGCCGGTGGTCTGGATCTTGCCGACGTTGACGACATCGACCGTGGACGCATTGCCGCCCGCGCCGCCGCTGCCGCCCACCTGGTTGGAGGACGCATCGCCCTCGCCCGAGAATGCGCCGCCGACCGAGAAGCCGCCGGAGCCGCCGCCGCCGCCGATCGACTGCGCGAGGATGCCGTTGGAGCCCGTTCCCGATGTGACGACGGAGTAATCCGCGATGCCTGCATTGGCACCCGCCGTGGCCGAAACGCTGACCATGCCGGCGTCATTGCCGGTGCCGCCGTTGCCGCCGACGCTCTGCGTGTCGGAATCACCCTTTGCCGAAAGGCTTGCGGAGATCGAGAAGCCACCATTGCCGCCGCCGCCGCCGACCGACTGCGCGAAGATGCCGTTGGCAATTTCACCGGTGGTCTGCACGGTGCCAAGGCTGGTCACGTCGACATTGCCGGCAAGGCCGCCGCTGCCGCCAGTGCCGCCGCTGCTGTTGCCGATGGACTGCCCCTCGACCGTGGCCGAGGCGGTCAGGCTGAAGCCGCCGTTGCCGCCGCCGCCGCCGATCGACTGGGCCTGGATGCCCGCCGCAAGGTTGCCCGAAGTCGACACATTGCCGGTCGAGCCGAGCGTGACGTTGCCCGCCGTATTGCCGGTACCGCCCGAACCGCCGATGCCCACGGCCACCGCATTGCCCACCGAGAGCGAAAGCGCGCCGGCGAAACCGCCATTGCCGCCGCCGCCGCCCACCGACTGCGCGAAGAGGCCGACCGAGCTGGCACCGCTCGTCGAAATATCGCCGGTGCTAATCAGCGAGACGTCGCCCGCCTCGCCGCCCGAACCGCCCTTGCCGCCAACCGCGACCGAGGCTGAAATCCCGTCGCTGCTCGCCGTCAGCGTACCGGAAACGGCGAAACCGCCATTACCGCCGCCGCCACCGATGGACTGGGCCAGAATGCCGTCCGCCTGATCGCCCAGCGTGGTGATGTTGCCTGCGGAGACGACCGAAACCGCCTCACCCTTGCCGCCGGAGCCGCCCTTGCCGCCCAGCGCCAGCGCTGCCGAGGCATATTCCGCGCCTGCTACTGCGACTGAGAAGCCACCATTGCCGCCGCCGCCGCCGACCGACTGGGCGAAGATGCCGTTGGACAGCGTGCCTTCGGTGTAGATGTCGCCCGTGTTGGCGAGCGTGACAGTACCCGCATCGTTGCCGGTGCCCCCGGTGCCGCCGAACGACAGTGCCGCCGCACCGTACTGCGCGCCCGCGACGCTGGCGGAGAAGCCGCCATTGCCGCCGCCGCCGCCGATGGACTGCGCGACAAGGCCGCTCGACTGGTCGCCCGTAGTCGCGATCTGGCCGGTGGAGGTGAGCGTGACGTCGCCCGCCGTGCCGCCCGCGCCGCCGGTGCCGCCGAAGCCGATGGCGACTGCGCCGTACTGGCCGCCCGCCGCGCTGACGCTCCAGCCGCCGTTGCCGCCGCCACCGCCGATGGACTGGACTTGCGCGCCCGCGCTGAAGTCGCCCAGCGTGACGATGTCGCCGGTATTGGTCAGGTCCGCGTCGCCTGCCGCACCGCCGGTGCCGCCCTTGCCGCCGAAGCCAATGGCTGCCGCGCCGTACTGTGCAGCCGCCGCGCTGACGGAGAAGCCGCCGTTGCCGCCGCCGCCGCCGACCGACTGCGCAAACAGGCCCTGCGAATAGTTGCCCTCGGTCCAGATATCGCCGGTCGAGGTGAGCGTGACGTCACCCGCCGCGCCGCCCGTGCCGCCGTTACCGCCGAAGGAGAGCGAAACGGCGCCGAACTGGGCGCCCGATGCAGAGATCGCGAAGCCGCCGTTACCGCCGCCGCCGCCGATGGACTGCGCGCGCACGCCGGCCGAGAAGTCGCCCGAAGTCGTCAAGTCGCCATCGGAGTCGACCGAAACGTCACCCGCCGAACCGCCGACACCGCCCGTGCCGCCCATCGAGAGGCTGACCGCGCCGAACTGGCCGCCTGCCGCCGAGATCGCGAAACCGCCGTTGCCACCGCCGCCGCCCAGCGACTGGGCGAAGATGGCGTCGGCATTGTTGCCCAGCGTCTGGATGTCGCCGGTGCTGTCGATGCTGACATTGCCGGAGGAGCCGCCGTCGCCGCCCTTGCCGCCGAACGAGGCGGAAATGCCGCCGCCCTGGCCGCCCGAAGCCGCGATGGCGCCGCCGCCATTGCCGCCACCGCCACCGACCGACTGCGCGAACAGGCCCTGCGAGCTGTCGCCCTCGGTCAGGATATTGCCGGTGCTGACCAGCGTGACCGTGCTGCCGGTGCCGCCATTGCCCGCGCCGCCGCCGAACGCCAGCGAAGCGCCGCCGGCCCAGCCGCCGCTGGCCGAAATCGCCAGACCGCCGTTCCCGCCGCCGCCGCCGACCGATTGTGCCAGAATGCCGGCCGCAGCCGCGCCCTGCGTCCAGATGCCACCGTCAGAGGTGACCGAAACTTCGTCGCCGTCGCCGCCGTTGGCGCCCGCGCCGCCCATGGAGAGGCCCGCGGCACCGATGCCGCCGCCCGAAATCGCCGCCGAGAAGCCGCCGTTACCGCCGCCCCCGCCGACCGACTGGGCAAGGATACCATTGGACAGGTCGCCCACCGTGGTGATCGTGCCGGTGCTGGAAACGGTGACCTTGGCGCCCTTGCCGCCGTTCGCGCCGCTGCCGCCGAAGGCTGCCGACATCGCGCCAATGCCGCCGGCCGATCCGGAAACCGCAAAGCCGCCATTGCCGCCGCCACCGCCCACCGATTGGGCGAAGATGCCGTTGGCGCTGACGCCTTCGGTCGAAAGGTCGCCCGTCGAGGAGACGGTGACATCGTCGCCCGCGCCGCCATTACCGCCGCCGCCGCCGAAGGTCAGGCTGGCCGCGCCCGCCGCACCGCCCGCAAGGCCCACCGCGAAGCCGCCATTACCGCCGCCGCCGCCGACGCTTTCGGCGAAGATCGCGTCCGACTGATCGCCCTTGGTCGAGATATCGCCAACCGAGACGACCTTGACGGTCGAACCGTCCGAACCCGCGCCGCCGACGCCGCCGAAGGTGGAGGTGATCGCACCGATGCCAATCGCCGCGCTGGCCGCGAAACCGCCATTGCCGCCGCCGCCGCCGACCGACTGTGCGAAGATGCCGCGCGACTGGTCGCCCTCGGTGGTGATGTCCGTGGCGCTCTTGACATCGACGAGGCCGCCTGCACCGCCAACGCCACCGCCGCCGCCGAAGCTCATCGCCAGCGAACCGCCGAGCGAGGCTCCCGCCGCAACCGAGAAGCCGCCGTTACCGCCGCCGCCGCCGACGGAGCTGGCGAAGATGCCGTCCGAAAGCTGGCCCTTGGTGGCAATCGTGCCTTGCAGGCCGACGCGCACGGCGCCACCTGAGCCGCCCGAGCCACCCGAGCCACCGAATGCGATCGACGCCGTCGCGCCAATGCCCGCCGAAGCCGAGAGCGCAAAGCCGCCATTGCCGCCGCCCCCGCCGACCGACTGGACGAACAGGCCGCTCGAACGGTCGCCATACGTCTCGATATAGGCCGCGCCCATGTCCGAGCTGGCCGTCGTGCAGGCGGAGTTGGT
Source organism: Novosphingobium sp. BL-S-32 (assembly GCF_056857055.1). NCBI lineage: Bacteria > Pseudomonadati > Pseudomonadota > Alphaproteobacteria > Sphingomonadales > Sphingomonadaceae > Novosphingobium > Novosphingobium sp. BL-S-32. Next base: position 1,637,280 of record NZ_CM166477.1, read on the forward strand.
GTTGACGCAGATATCGCCGCCCGCGCCGCCGCCGCCGCCCGAACCGCCGAATGCGGCGCTGGCGAAGAGCCCGCCCGCCACCGCCGAACCGCCGTTGCCGCCGCCGCCGCCAATCGATTGCACGAAGATCGCGGTCGCGTCGTCGCCCGAAGTCGAGACGAGGCCGGTTTCGTTGAGGACGACCTTGCCGCCCTTGCCGCCGTTGCCGCCGTCGCCGCCGATCGCGAGCACGCCGGTGCTGGAACCGCCGTTGCCGCCGCCGCCGCCGATCGATTGCGCAATGATACCCAGAGCCTGGTCGCCCTGGGTGGTGATCATGCCGCTGTTGGTGACCGTGACCACGCCGCCATTGCCGCCGCCGCCGCCCGAACCGCCAATCGAGATGAGACCGGTCGAGGAGCCGCCGTCACCGCCGCCGCCGCCCACAGACTGCGCCTGGATGCCGATGGAGCGCAGGCCGGTGGTCAGGATCGAGCCGCCGTTGGTGACCGTTACGCTGCCGCCGGGGCTCGTGCCCGAGCCGCTGCCGCCAATTGCGGCAAGGCCGGTCGAATTGCCGCCGGCGCCGCCGCCGCCGCCCACCGATTGCGCGAAAATGCCGCGCGCATAATCGCCCGTGGTCTTCAACGCGCCTTGGTTGTTGACGATCACAGTGCCACCAAGGCCGCCGCTCGCGCCCGAACCGCCAAGGCCGACAAGACCGACCGTACCGGAACCAGACCCGCCGCCGCCGCCGACCGATTGCGCGAAGATCGCATCCGCCCATGAGCCGGACGTGGTGATCGATCCGCCCGAGCTCTGCGTGACCTGAACCAGTCCGCCGTCGCCGCCGCCCGCGCCCGAACCGCCGAGCGAGACAAGACCGCCGGTGCCCGCAGCCGAACCGCCGCCGCCGCCAACCGACTGGGCGAAGATACCCTTGCCCGAAGCACCGGTCGTCACCATCGTCGCGCCCGAAGACACGTACACGGTGCCGCCATTGCCGCCGCCCGCGCCCGTGCCGCCCAGCGCGGCCAGACCGCCGCTGACGCCGGCATTGCCACCGCCACCACCGATCGACTGCGCCATCACGCCGTAGGAGCCGATGCCCGCCGTGGAGACATAGGCGCCATCGGCAATGGCGATGCTGACGGTTCCGGCATCGCTGCCTTCGCTGCCGGCACTGCCCAGCGCCACCAGACCGACCGTCGTGCCGCCGTTGCCGCCGCCGCCGCCTACCGATTGCGCAAAGAAGGCATGGGCATAATCGCCGGTCGTCTTCGTGGAGGAATCGAAGCCCGCAGTGATCGTGGCGTTGCCGCCCGCGCCGCCCGCGCCGCCGGAGCTGGAATCGGCGAATACGCCGCCACTGGTGCCGCCGCTACCGCCCGAGCCGCCCACCGACTGCGCAAGGACGCCATGCGCACCGTCCCCCGAGGTCTGGACGACGCCATTCTGGTTGACGAGGACATTGCCGCCCTTGCCCCCGTAGCTGCCACCGCCGCTGGACGCGACGAGGCCGAAGCTGTCGCCGCCGCTGCCCGCCGTGCCGCCAAGGCTTTGCGCCAGAATGCCGATCGAACCGCCGCCGCTGGTGGCAACGGAACCCTCGTTGGTGACTGCCGCATTGCCGCCCACGCCCGGCGAACCGCCGCCCGAACCGCCGCTCGACAGCCAGCCGGAACCACCATCGCCGCCCTTGCCGGCCGAGCTGCTGACAAGGATACCATAGGCACTCGTGCCCGTGGTCACCACGCTCGCCGTGCTGACCAGACTGACATCGCCGCCTACGCCGGCAGTGCCGCCGGTGCCGCCATGCGAGCCGAGATAGCCGTTGCCGCCCTTGCCGCCGTTACCGCCGATGCTCTGCACGATGACGGCCGCCAGGCCGCTCGACTGCGAGGAAATCGAACCAGAGATGGAATCGGTGATGTCCGGACCATTCGAACCCGAACCACCGTTACCGGCCGAGATGAACAGCGCGCCGATGTGCCCGTTGCCGCCGCTGCGGCCGCGCTGGACGTTGCGATAAGTGCGATCGCCCGGGTCAGAAGGCAGATCGATGTTGTCGGCCCCGCTCGCATTGGTCGCGGGCGCGATCGAGGTTACGACATCGGTGGTGCTGATCGTGCTGTCGGCAGAGCTTTGCAGCGAGACGGACGTAACCGCGCCGCCGGAATTGGTGGTGACATCAGTGACAGTGTAGGTCGTCCCCGAAACGTCGAAAGTCTGCCCCACTTCGGTGGCGAGCAGGATCACATTGTTGCTGGCCGTCTGCACCTGCATCGGCGGCATCTGCGTGGTGACGACTTCCAGTTCACCTGTAAGCGGATTTTCGATCTGCGACCCGACAGGCGGCATCACGATCGGCCCCGGAGTGGGAGTGGGAGTCGGCGTGGGGGTCGGCGTGGCAGACGGCGTCGGTGCGGGGGTGGCAGATGCCGCGAAGGGCACGACCCCGCCCAAAACCATCATTGCAGCAAGCGTCGCCACGGACGTTCCCGCGCGCCATGAGCGGGCAGAGCGCGTCTCTCCCGTGCTCTCGGTGGAACGGCCAGCGAAAGTGTCAATAATGTTCAAGGTGAAGCCCCCCGGAGCCTGATCGGCCTGTTGTCCGGCCCGCCTTAGGAGCGGGATGGCCCTGCTGTACGCCACGCGGCGGGCAGCAGGAATCCGGGACAACACATAGAAAATGTCAGAATAATTTCCTGCTTATCAAAGCGTTAGAAAATCATTCGCGATGTCTTGAGACGCGGCGATGCGTCAAAGCCGCCCTTTCCGCACTGCCTTATGCAGCGCGGATCGGGCGGCTCTGGTACGGCCGGAAAATCAGGTCGTGCGGGAAACCGCCGCCAGCGCGTCCCACTTCGCCTGCGAAGCGATCTGCGCATGGATCGCGGGCAGCGCACCGGCTTCACGCAGGCGCAGGAACTGCTCGTTCGGCAGCGCTTCGAAGCGGGTGCGATCTACTGTGCTGTATTCGACCAACAGACTGGGATCAGTTGCACCAGGCGCAGTGTAGTGCACACGCTTTACTTCGAAGAGCTCCAGCTCTTCCAGCAATGCGATCAGCAAACGCGTGCGGGCCTGCGCGCTTTCGTAGTTCTCGCAGAATCGCAGCGCCTGAAGGGTCAGCTCGGTGGCTTCGCCGCTGTCGAAGAGCGCGACGGCACCGTCTTCGGTCTTGCCGGCGACGCGGCCAGAAGCGTGATCGAGGCAGAGGATCAGGCGTTCGCTGCCTTCATCACGCGCAAACACGAAAGGATAGCGGCGCAAATAGGCGGGAATATAGGCCCCTGCCTGATAGCGGCCTTCCGAAACGAACAGATTGCGCTCCGCTTCCAGTCCGGTAACGACGTAAGGCTGGCGATCGTCGCCGAAGAACAGGATGGGATAGTCGAGCGAGGCCCGTTCGAACTCATCGACGGTCAACTGGATCATCGGCGCGGCGGCGGCAAAGCCGAAATCGGTGGGCGCCACGATCACCGCCGCATCGGCGTGAGTCGCGCTGTGTACAGGACGTGGATCGCGATAGAGCGGAAGGCTTCCGTTAACCTGCGGCGCGTTGGCGGCCCCTGCCGCAACATTCGCGGCCTTGCGATTCTTCTGCTTCAATTCCGTCATATGCCCCACCGAAAAAATCAAATCCCGTCGCAGCCAACCTGAACTTTCGTGCACAATGCGCACCGTCAAATCTGCAACTTTGGTACGATTTTGGCATTATAGAGCGGTTAACGCCCCCGCAAGCATGTCCCCTATGAAATTTATTTCCGAATGGTCAAAAGTGCGCAATACGAACGCCAAATTATGGTTAAAATGACACTAAACGCGCAGAAGGTCCGGTACAGTATTCGATATTTTTCGATACAATTGGATAATGCCGAAACTCATCTTGATAATAACGACACCATTACGGGCTTTGAGAAAAATTTGCTTCAGTAGATTTTTCGAGAAATGACCTGTGCTTGCACTGAATTGTGAAACATAGGTCTGCATTGTCCATTTGTCAGATCAAGGCGGCGTGTACGTTGTGCAATACCATCCGATTGGGCAACACACTTATACGCCACAAACTGCATCTTTGACGCCTGCGATCATCGTCCACGCGCCTTGACCGTATTATCGCCCCTGCCGAGCCTTGTGCGGGCCGAGGCAATCCTGTCGGGGCACAAATTTGCGCCCATACTATCCACATGAATTTCCTGTGAAACCAGCGCCGATCGAGCCATCCCAAGCGCCAACCGGAACGCAATGCAACAGCCACGTAGAGCTCGCCGTTGCGACCGGAGCAGCGACCGAACCATATGTCGCGTTTGTTGCATCGCTTGACGCGACCCGGTTTGAGGCATACGTGTAGATCCAGATGATAGCGCTACCTAATGCGCTACAGAGCCAATACGTGAGTTGGAGCCCCGCGCTCCGACGATCAGTTCGGTTGAAAAAGGGGAGGAATGATGAAGGACATGCCATCTTTGCGCGCGTATCTCTTGGGTGGGGCCGCGCTTATTTTTTACCACAGTGTGCCAGCGCTGGCACAAGACGCCGCTCCGGCAGCTGCACCGCCTTCGGATACGCAAACCGCACAGCAGGAAGCCACTGCGGCCGACATCATCGTCACCGGCTCGCGCATCGCGCGCAACGGCTTCGATGCCTCCACGCCGGTCAGCGTGGTGAGCCAGGAAGACATCAAGCTTTCCGGCAATGTGAATGTCGAGCGGACTTTGTCCGAACTGCCTCAGGTGGTCGGCTCGCAGCTTGGCAGCGCGACTTCGAACACCGTTCCGGGCGGCTTTGCGGACGTCAATCTTCGCGGGTTCGGCTCGACGCGTAACCTGGTGCTGGTCAATGGACGGCGCTATGCCATTTACGGCCCGGAGCAAGTCACCGATCTCAACACCATCCCGTCCAGCCTGATCGCCCGCACGGAAATCGTGACCGGCGGCTCTTCCGCTGTCTATGGTTCGGACGCGATCACCGGCGTCGTCAACTTCATCATGCGCGACGATTTCGAAGGCGTGGAAGCACGCGCGCAGCTCAACATGGACCGTCCGACGGGCACGCCCGTCTACACGTTCGACCTGACCATGGGCGGCAATTTCGCGGATGGCCGCGGCAATCTCGTCGTCTCAGGCAACTATCTCAACCGAGGGTCGATCACGCGCGGCGAGCGCGGCGATTTCGCCTATGACTCGCTGTCGGACGGCTGCGTCGTTCCCGGCAGCGGCAGCAGCAGTCGCGCGGGCACGCCTTTCACGCCGCCGTCCGGTCAGGGCTGCGTCGCCGGTGGCGGCCAGCTGGGCTTCGTAGCCGGCGGCAGCGGCGACATTCCCAACGGTCGCTTCTCCGGCATCCCGGCCTTCGGCGGTTCGAACACGGCGCTGAACGCGGCCTATGCCGCAGCGGGCCTTTCCTCGCTCACCTCGCGCGGGTTCACCTTCAATGACGCGGGAACCACCGCACGCCCGCAGATCTCGCCGCAGGATGACTTCAACCTCGGCCCCGACAACTACCTGATCCAGCCGCAAAAGCGCTGGATGATCAACAGCTTCGGCCATTACGACGTCACCGACAGCGTCACCGGCTACATGGAGCTTCACTACAGCAACAACGTAGTGAACGCCCGCCTCGCACCGACCAATGTCGGCGCCCCGACGCTGTTCGATGTCGACAATCCCTATCTGACGCCGCAGCTGCAGGACGTCCTGCACCAGCTCGATCTGGCGGAAACCGGCACCACCACCGTCACCAGCGGCACGTCCACGCGCACGACCACGCCGGGCGACGGTCTGGCCGTGCTCACCGCCGGCCGGCGCTACAGCGAAGTCGGCCCGCGTCTGGCCAGCGAACGACGCAACGTGTTCCGCGGCGCCTGGGGCCTGAAGGGTAAGATCGGCGATCTGTCCGAAGATTTCTTCACCGACCTGAAGTTCGACGCCTATTACACTTATGCGCGCAGCGAGGACACGCTGCTGCTCCAGAACGCGATCTCCCGCAGCCGCCTGCAGGCCGCCTTGCTCTCGGTGGGTGGTGCGGACCCGGTCTGCAACATCTTCGGCCAGAACGTCTCGGCAGACTGCGCGAACGCAATCCGCATCAGTGCCACCAACTCCACCATCGCCACCCAGCAGGTAGCGCAAGGCAGCATCACCGGCACCGCGTTCAAGCTTCCGGCCGGCCCGGTGGGCTTCTCGCTCGGCACCGAATGGCGCAAGTCCAGCGCCACCTTCACGCCGGACTCCTTCCTGGCATCGGGCGACGTCGCGGGCTTCAACCCCGGCCTTCCGACCAAGGGCGACGTTTCGGTGAAGGAAATCTTCGGCGAGCTTCGCGTGCCGCTGGTGCACGATACGCGCTTCGTTGAAAGCCTGGTTGCCAATGGCGGCTTCCGCTATTCGGACTACAGCCTCGCGGGCGTGGGCGGCCAATGGACCTACCTTGGCGGTCTGGACTGGCGCGTCAACCGGGACATCGCGTTCCGGGGCCAATACCAGCGCGCCATCCGCGCGCCCAACGTCAGCGAGCTGTACGGCGGCGTGACCCGCGTGGTCGGCGTGGCGACCGATCCCTGCTCGTCGCGCGCGCCCACCGCACAGCAGACCGCCGCCGTGCGCGCCGTCTGTGTCGCCACCGGCGTTCCGACTGCTGCGGTGTTCACCGACGCAGTGCAGCCCAACAGCATCATGCCGGCCGATTTCGGCGGCAATCCGAACCTGGGTGCCGAAAAGTCCGACACGGTCACGTTCGGTGCAGTGCTGACGCCCAGCTTCGCGCCCCGGCTCTACCTGAGCGTCGATTACTTCAACATCTCGCTCGACGGCGCGATCTCGTCGCTGGGTGGCGGCCTCCAGAACACGCTGAACCTCTGCTATACCGTCATTCAGGACGCCAATAGCGAGTTCTGCCGCGCCATCGTCCGCAATCCCAACACGGGCGAGATCAACGATCCTTATGTGGCGCAGATCCGCAACGCCAATACCGGCAAGCTCAAGACCTCCGGCATCGACTTCGCGGCGCGCTACTCGTTCAACGTGGGCTTCGGCCTGCCGGGCGTGGGCGAGACCAGTTCGTTCGATATCAGCAGCAGCATGACCTATCTGGACGAGTTCACCTCCGTCCCGGTCGCCGCCCTGCCCGATATCAAGAACGAATGCGCCGGGGCCTACGGCCCGACGTGCGGCCAGCCGCTTCCGCGCTGGCGCGGCACGACGCGCATCACCTGGAATGTCGAGGATCTCAGCCTGAGCCTGCGGCACCGCTATATCGGCAAGGTCACGACCGACCGCTTCGTAGTGCCTGACCGTCAGGGCGCGGCCAATGCGCCTGCTCTGGACAGCTTCGCCTATCCGGTGCTCAAGGCGCAGAACTACTTCGATCTGTCGTTCAACTATACGCTCAAGGACGGGATCGAGATCTTCGGCGGCGCGAACAACATGTTCAACAACAAGCCTCCGGTGACGACGCAGGGACCGAACGCCAATACCTTCTCGGCCACCTATGACGTGCTCGGGACGGAGTTCTTCCTTGGCGCCCAGCTAAAGTTCTAAAATACAATGGGACGGGAAGCGGACGGATCCGCTTCCCGTCCAACAGACCCGCTACGGGGGAGAGAATAATCATGGGGTTTGACCGGCGCGCCTTCATCCAGGGCGGAATTCTGGCGGGCGCGGCGTCCTTCACGCAGGCCGCTGCGGGCGCACCGGGCAAACTGCTCATGTCGGCAACGGGCGGCGGCGTGGTGGACGTCCGCCACTTCGGCGCCAAGGGCGATGGCCGCACGATCGACAGCGGCGCGATCAACAAGGCGATCGACCATGCCGCATCGCTCGGCGGCGGCACCGTCTATTTTCCGGCCGGCACTTACGCCAGCTATACGATCCGCCTCAAGAGCAACATCACGCTCCTGCTGGGAGACGGCGCCACGCTGCTGGCCGCCGCGCCCACGGAGACGCACGGCTACGACCATGCCGAACCCATCGGCGACTGGGGTGCCTATCAGGACTTCGGCCATGGCCATTGGCGCAACAGCCTGATCTGGGGCGAAGACCTCCACGATATCGCCATCCTCGGACCCGGCCTGATCTGGGGCAAGGGGCTGGGCCGCGGCGACGGCAAGGACAACTGGCTGAACGACCCCACCGGGCCGGGCACCGGCAACAAGGCAATCGCGCTCAAGAACTGTCGCAACGTCACCCTGCGCGACGTGCACATACTGGAGGGCGGCTGGTTCGCCCTGCTCGCGACCGGCGTCGATAATCTCACCATCGACAACGTGCTGGCCGACACCAACCGCGACGGGTTCGACATCGATTGCTGCCGCAACGTGCGCATCAGCAACTGCACGGTCAATTCCCCGTGGGACGACGGCATCTGCCCCAAGAGCAGCTATGCGCTGGGCCATCCCCGGATCACCGAGAACCTCACGATTTCGAATTGCTTCGTCACCGGCAACTATGAAGTCGGCTCGGTGCTGGACGGCACCTGGCGGAAGATGCCCGCCTCCTTCGCGCCGAAGATCCACGGGCGTATCAAGTTCGGCACCGAATCCAACGGCGGCTTCCGCAACATTGCGATCACCAACTGCATCTTCGAAGACAGCCGGGGCCTTGCCTTCGAGACAGTGGACGGCGCGGTGGTAGAGGACGTGACCGTCAGCAACATCACCATGCGCGGCATCATCGATGCGCCGCTGTTCCTGCGCATCGGCAAGCGGATGCGCGGACCGGCAGGTGTACCCATCGGATCGATGAAGCGCATCCTCATCCAGAACGTGGTCAGTTCCAACGCCACTATCCTGCCCTCGGTCATCGCGGGCCTTGCCGATCACCGGATCGAGGATGTGACTATCGCCGACTGCCATTTCCATCACGTCGGCGGCGCGCCGGCGGAAATGGCCCGCGTCCGGCCTCCCGAGGCCGAACTGGCCTATCCCGAAGCGACCATGTTCGGCGACCTTCCTGCAACCGGCTTCTTCGTTCGCCACGCGCGCAACATGCGTTTCAGCAATGTCGAGGTGTCCGTGGCCGCTCCCGACCCCCGCGCGGCGTTCCGACTGGAAGATGTGCGGGATGCCGACTTCATCGACATCCGTGCGCCCGGCCGGCCGACCTATTCGCTGGAGGGAGTAACCGGCTTTCGCAGCACCGGTGGCCGCGGGATGGAAGACCGCCGCGCCGATGGGCCGCTTTCGGGCGAGTTCTAGACCGGGAGGGCAGATCCGGGCGCGAATAACCCGCCGCGGTAGGCACATTCGCAACCCGGAACTCACCCGGTCGGGCTCCGACATCACCGTCGCCCCCGCGAAGGCGGGGGCCCCGCTTCTTGGCGACCTCTCGCCCAGCACAACAGAAGCGGGATCCGCCAAGTTCACAAACGAAGTGCAACACCAGGTTATGGTGTTGTCATGGGAAGAGCTTACGAACAGCTTGATCTGGAAGAGCGGTGTACGATTGCCCGTCTTCATGAAGACGGGCAATCGCTGCGCCAGATCGCGGCAGCTCTGGATCGCTCGGCATCGACGATCTTTCGGGAGCTGAAGCGCAACAGCGGCAGCACGGTGGGCTATCGGCCCGGCTATGCGCAAGAGCAGGCGCGCGCCCGGCGCTGGTCGGGCATGCGCCTCGAACGCGATCAGGCCTTGCGCGAGGGCGTGCTGGGCCGCCTCGCGGCCGGCTGGTCACCCGAGCAGATCGCCGGCCGCATGGCCCGCGAGGCCGGCGTGCGTATCATCAGTCACGAGAGCATCTATCGCTTCATCCATGCCCAGATCAGGCGGACGAACGATCGATCATGGCGCCATTATCTGCCCCGCGCCAAGGCCCGCCGCGGATGGCGCCGCAAGCCCGGCGGATCCTCGGTCCGCTTCATCGCCAAGCGCCAACCCATCGCCATGCGCCCGGACGAGGCCGCGGATCGGTCCCGGCCCGGCCACTGGGAGGCCGACTTCATGCTCTTCGCCCGATACGGCCAGGCCATCCTCGTCGCCCATGAACGCTCCTCGCGCTACACCCTGATCTGCCATCCGCCCGACCGAAAGGCCCGGCGCACCGCCGACCTGCTCGCCGCCATGCTGCGGCCCTGGCCCGCCGCCTTGCGCCAAACCCTGACCCTCGACAACGGCACCGAGTTTGCACAGCACCACAGGTTGCACCGTCTCGGCATCGATACGTTCTTCTGCGACCCCCATGCCCCATGGCAAAAGGGCGGCGTCGAAAACGCCATCGGCCGCCTCAGACGCGACCTGCCGCGCAAGACCAACATCGAGGATCTCTCGCCTGCCCACTTTGAGGACATCATCCAACGCTACAACAATACACCGCGAAAATGCCTCGACTTCAAAACACCCGCCGAGGCATGCTCTCTTCAACCGTTGCACTTCGAATGTGAATCCACATCCCCGCCTGCGCGGGGATGACGGGGTTGGTTGAATCAGCTGTATGCGGCCTTATCCCCTACCCGCCTGAACCTTCCGCCGATCCGGTGCCGCAGCAAAAGCAGCCGCAATCGCATCGTGGAAGGGCTTCGCGCGAAAATCCGCATCATACGGACAAGGCCGCTTGGGCAACCCGTCCGGACGCGGGCGCAGACCGTTCAGCCAGCTATAACGATCGGACAGCCCCCAGCACATCACCGTATCGATCTGCCGATAGGACAGCATCAGATCGAGATAGGCCTTGGCATGCGCCGCGACCTCGGCATCCCGCGGACCGATGGCGCCCGGCAGCGGGTTGTCGTGAATGTCCATCTCGGTAATCAGCAGGTCGAAGCCCATGCCGGTCACTTCATCGAGGAAGCGGCGCCAGGCGGTCTCGTCCAGCGCGCCGAGGCCGGTCGGCGTGTCGCTATACTTGCTGCCAAGGTGGCTCTGGACGCCCAGCGCGTCGACCGGTGTGCCGCGCTTGCGGAACTCTTCCAGCAGCCGCAGCACACCATCGCGGTGCACGCCCTCATCGCTGCGCCAGCCCATGTAGTCGTTGTAAACAAGCTGGGCCTTGGGCGCCGCCTGCCGCGCCGTGTGAAAGGCGATATCCAGCGTCTCGATCGCACCCAGACGCTGCGACAGCGCGGTTTCGCGAAGCTTGCCAGTTTCGGAATCGACCGCCTCGTTGACCACGTCGAAACTGTCCACGCGCGGCGCATAGCGGCCTGCCACCGTGGAAACGTGCTGGGTCAGCAGCCGCTCCGCCTCGGCCTTGGGGTTCGCGCCGTAGTCATGCTTCGACACCCATTCAGGCATCCAGTGCTCGCTGTGCCAAAGCAGTGTGTGCCCGCGCACGCCCATTCCATTGGCCGTCGCCCAGTCCACGATGCGGTCGGCGGCCGTGAAGTCGAAGTGCTCCGCATCGGGTCGGGTCGCCGCCCATTTCATCTCGTTTTCAGGCACGACCAGCGCGCATTGCGCGGCATTGAGCGCGCGATAGCGTGGGTCCGCGAAGTTGTTCTTGCCCATCGTGCTCCCGAACCGGATGCCCTTGGCCGCACCCTGCGACGCGAGCGAATCCGCCTCCCGCGCGAAGGCGGGCATGGGCAGCGCCATGGCGGCGGCACCGGCGATCAGGGTGCGGCGGCTGAGCTTCATGGCGTCTGGTCCTTGGGTCATAGCGATACCTGTTCGTTGGCGCGCAGCGTCAGGCTGCGCGGCTTGCGGCCCGCCAGGCGCAGGCTGATGGTCTGTGGGCGCGGGTCGATGCCCACGAGATGGCGCGGAATGCCCAGCGCGTCGGTAACGAGGCGGGCCGACCCGCCCGCGATCCGGGCCATGGGCGCGCCGTTTAGAGTAAGGTCGGCTCCGCCCGCGCCATAGGCCATGACGGCGGTGCGCCCGCCGTCCGTCCGCATCGAAAGGCGAGCATCCTGCGCGGCAGCGTGGCCCGGGCGAACGTTCCAGTGCAGGCCGTCAGCCTCTTCGCAGACGCCGACCAACCGCCAGCTGTAATCGACCATGACCAGCGCGGCGGGAGAATAGCCCGGCGCTTCCTCAAGCGTGAAAGCGCCCGTGTGGGGGTTCATCTGCTGGCGGAAGGTCATGTCGCGCTGGAGCGCTTCGCACCAGTGGTCCATCATTTCGGTGAACTCGGCGGAGCGGCCATAATGGTCGAACCAGCGGCCCGCCCGCAACGCGGTGAGCGCCTGCGTCGCGCCGCCCCAACTGTTGGCGGGGAAAGAGCCGACGAAGGCGGGATCGTCCATCGCCACCGAGGTCAGCGGGAACGGCGCCCAGAACGCCTCGGGATTATGCAACTGCCGCGCCCAGAGCGTGTCGAACAGCGCCTGATCGGGCACATGCTCCCCGCAGACGCGCGACAGGATGTCCGACCGGACGCGGATGAAATCACCCTTGGCATCCAGATCGTAGAAGGCGGCATCCTCCGGCACGTAGAGTTTCGCGAGGATGAGGCTGCGAATGTTCTCGGCCTGCTCCGCCCAGCGATCCGCGTCCGCCGTCTTGCCCAGCGCGCGCGCCATTTCGGCGAGTGCCTGCCTGCCGCCGAAGACCGTGGCGGAAAGGTCCGGGCAGAGGCGCGGCAGAGTGGCGATGGGATGGTGAGTTCGTGCGTCCTTGTTGGGACACTGGTTGGGCATCCCGGCCCAGCGCGGACTGTTGTCATGCCCGGTGTCGTAAGTGCAGAAACCCTCCACCAGCCCGGTTCCGCGCGTATTGCGGTATCGCATCAGCCAGCCGTCCCACGCCGAGCAGGCGCGGTAGGCCGCTTCCAGCAGAGCGCCGTCACCCGTCGCACGCGCCAGTTCCCATGCGGTGGCGGCGATGGGCACCACCATCTGGATCTGCCCGAAGCCGGTTTCCGCCAGCTTGTTGTTGGCGGGCAACTGGCCGTCGGCGCGCTGCAACTCGAAGAAGGTCATGTGGCTGCTGCGCGCCACGTCCGGGCGGAACTTGCGATAGACCAATGCTTCGTGCGGGCCGCATTCCTGCCAGATGCCCTGATAGACCGCCCCCTCGATCAGCACCGGCTTGCTGACATAGGGCATCGTCTGGACATTGGCGGCCAGCACTTCGAGCGCTTTGTCATAGGCGGCCTGCCAGCGGGCGTTGCCGGTCCGGAAGCTCGGCGCGTCGAAGCGGGGGGCGTTCTCCGCCGTTTCTGCGTGGGCACGAAAAGCCATGCCGGCACTGGCAACGGCCGTGGAGATGAGGAAGGAGCGACGGTCCATGCAGGTCTTTCCGGCTTGATCAGGGTGCGGCGGGCGCGGGATGCTCTACGCGGAACCAGTCCACGTCGATCGATCCGCCGGGCGCGCCATGCGTGAAGGTGAACAGTCCGGGCCGCGAGCCCTTCCACCATGAGAACGGCGCCAGAGCGATCGGATCGCCCATCGGCCGGAAAGCGCGCCCATCAAGGCTGTAGCTATAGCGAACCGTCTGGTCCGCACCGACCTCTGCGCGCAGGTCCACGGCGGGTGCGGACAGGACGTCACCGGCGGTTTCCACTCCTGCCGATGCCAGTGTCAGGCGGGCCTTTCCGCCCTCTTGCACAATACCGATCCAGCTTGGCTTCACGCCGAACAGGGTCAGGCCCGCGCGCTGGCCGTCGGTCATGCGACCGATCTCGATCCGGGTGGTGATCCGGCTGGAGGGCCCTTGCAGGATCTGCGTCAGCGTGTTGCGGGCCGTTACCAGATGCTCGGCGGACAGCGCATTCAGTCGCAGGAAACCGCGCCGGGCCGTCAGGCTCCACGCGCTGCCGTCCGGGTTGTGGTTCCATTCCCATTGCGGGCCGAGACGGGGCGCGGAGAACGCGTCCGAATCCTGCAAACGCACATTGGGCGTCCACGATCCGGTATCGGGCGCGGCATGCTCGGAAACGGGCTGTCCGGTCTCCGCGCCGGGCAGGACATCGCCGATCACCGGCCAGTCATCCACCCATTTCAACGGTTCCAGGTAGGTGATGCGGCCAAAGGCGCCGGTGCTGTTGAAGTGGACGAACCAGCCCTGCCCCGAAGGCGTCTCCACCCAGCCGCCCTGATGCGGGCCTTCGAGCGCGCTCCGGCCCTGCGCCAGCACGACTTTCGCCTCGTAAGGCCCGCGGATGGACCGCGAGCGCAGCGCCACTTGCGCGCCCTTCGAAACACCGCCGAAGGGCGCGAGGATATAGTACCAGCCATTGCGCTTGTAGAACTTGGGCCCTTCGAGGATCGGCAGGTTCTGCTTGTCCTCGACGATCACTTCGCCCGTATCCAGCACGCGTTTGCCGTCCGGGCTCATGCGGTGGAGGATCAGCGGCCCGGCGCCGTGGCGCGAGTGGACCAGCCAGGCCTGACCGTCATCGTCCCAGAAAGGACAGGGATCTTCCAGCAGGGGCTGGTCGATTACTTTGATCGGCGCGCTCCACGGCCCTTCCGGCTTTGCGGCGGTGGCCATGAAGATGCCTTCGTCCGGCGTTGCCCAGTAGACATAGAACAGGCCGCGGTGATGCCGGATCGAAGGCGCCCAGACGCCGCCCGCATAGCGCGTGCCGCCCACCGGCTTCGATATGCCGTCGTTCAGCGTGTGCGGCCCCGGCATGTCGTATTCCGGTGCGAAGGGCAGGCGCGGCAGGACATGACCGAGGATCGACCAGTGAACCAAATCGCGCGAATGCAGGATCGGGATTCCGGGCGAGAAATGGAAGCTCGACGCCACCAGATAGTAATCGTCCCCCACGCGCAGGACATCGGGGTCCGAATAGTCGGCATAGAGGATGGGGTTCTGATACGTGGCGCCGGGCGCCTCGGCCGTGACGGACGCTCCGCCCAGCGCGCAGACGCTCAACAGCGTGAGAACAGGCACTTTTCGTGCGATTGAAGCCATCCGCCCTTCCATTGCGGGGCGCACGGGGCGGATGTGACCGCTCCCGTTTCGCCTCCGCCGACCCTCTCTATTTTTCCCGATCATGGTGCGAAGCGAGACCTCGCGCAATGATTTTCGTTAGCGCTACCATTTCACAATCAAACAGGCATGATTTCGCCCTGCCCCGGGACGTTTACGACGCTCTTTCCGCTTGGGTAACTAAAGCGTGACGCCCCGCTTCCAGATCGCGATATCACGCTCGCCATTGAGTTCGTTCCGGGCCGGTCGCCCCGAAGCGATGGCGCAGATCGTTTCCATGATCGCCCTCGTCCCCGCCTCGAAACCGTCGTCCAGCACGACGGCCGTGTCGAAATCGATCCATTTCGATTTCCGCTGGGCGAGATCGTGATTGGTGGCGAGTTTGAGCGTAGGCACCGGGCTGCCCAGCGGCGTACCGCGCCCGGTCGAAAACAGCGTCAGCGTGACCCCGGCAGCGGCGAGCGCGGTCGTCGAGACGGCATCGTTCCCCGGCGCCTCCAGCAAGGTGAGACCACGCTCGGTAATCCGAGCACCATAGCGCAGAACCTTGCTGACGCGGGCGCGGCCACCCTTCTGCACCGCACCGAGCGATTTCTCTTCAAGCGTGGTGATCCCTCCGGCGACATTGCCGGGGCTGGGATTTTCGGAAATCGGCTCACCATGCGCGATGAAGTAGCGTTTGAAGTCGTTCACGACCTCAACGATGTCCTCGAACACCTCGCGGTTGACGGCGCGGCGCATGAGCAGACGTTCCGCCCCGAAAATTTCGGGTATCTCGGTGAGCACCGCATAGCCGCCGGCCTGCGTCACAAGGTCGGCGGCCCGACCGATGAGGGGGTTAGCGGTCAGACCGCTCAAGCCGTCCGATCCGCCGCACTTCAGTCCAAGGCGAAGCTCGGAAATATCGACCGGTTCGCGGCGATCTTGCCCTGCCATCGCGACGAGGTCCGCGATTGCCGCATGGGCATCCTCGTACTCGTCCTCGCTCATCTGCGCGCCGACGCTGCGCACGCGCTCGCGGCGTTCGGCGGGGATACGCTCCAGCAAGGCGGCAAGCTGGTTTTCCTCGCAGCCCAGCCCGAGCAGCAACACCCCGCCCGCGTTCGGATTGCAGGCCAGCGAGGCCAGCAACTGGGCCGTCGCGCCCAGATCGTCGCCCAATTGCGAACATCCCAGCGGGTGGGGAAAGGCGACGACGCTGTCGACCCGACCGGCATGACGGTCATTGGCTTCGCGGGCTATCCGCTCGGCGGTTCGGGCCACGCAGCCGACGGTCGGGATCACCCAGATTTCATTGCGCGTGCCCACGGAACCGTCCGCGCGGCGATAGCCGTCGAAGTGCCACGTGTCCGCAGACGGCGCCGACAGACCGCCCTCGTCCGGGACGTAAGAGTAGGGCTCTTCGGCAACCAGATTCGTGGAGATATTGTGGCTGTGAACATGCGCGCCGACCGGAATGTCCCGCGTGGCGGTGCCGATCGGCCAGCCGTAACGGCATACCAGCGCGCCTGACGCAATCGGCTCGATGGCGAACTTGTGGCCGCGTTCGATCGGTTCGATCAGCGTGACCGGGCCATTTGCAAGATCGATGGACTCGCCTGCGTCAAGCTGCCGCAAGGCTACCGCCACCTGGTCCTGCGGATCGATCTGGATGGCGGCGGGGATGTCCAAAATGCTCTCCTGACAAAACTCGTTACACTCTCTCGATTGCCCCGCGTTAACACTTGTGCCATCGCTGGCACAACATTTTTTGGGGACCGCCCTTGCCTAAATTGTCACTTGACCCGAACCGCCTGTTTCCGGCTGAAACCGCCACGCGTTCCGTGGCCCGCGAGCTGTATGATTCCATTGCGGGACTTCCGATCATCAGCCCGCACGGCCACACCGATCCGGCCTGGTTTGCAACCAACCAGCCGTGGGAAGACGCGACTTCACTCTTGCTGGCGCCGGATCACTATCTCTACCGGATGCTCTACAGTCAGGGCATCAGCATGGAGTCGCTTTGCGTTCCCGCCCATGGCGAGACCAGCCCGGCGGACCGGCGCGAGGCATGGCGGATATTTGCCGGCAACCAGCATCTTTTCCGGGGCACGCCCTCACGCCTGTGGCTGGATCACGTGTTTTCGGAAGTGTTCGGCTTCGAGGATGAGCTTTCCGCCGACACTGCCGACTTCTATTTCGACCGGATAGGCGAACTGCTCGGCCAGCCCGCCTATCGGCCCCGCGCGCTGTTCGAGCGCTTCAATATCGAACTCATCGCGACGACCGAGGGCGCGCACGAAGACCTCGTACATCACCGCGCGATCTGGGAATCGGGCTGGAGCGGCCGCGTCGTCACTGCCTATCGACCCGACGCCGTCGTCGATCCCGAGCATGAGGATTTCAAGGAAGCGCTCACCGCGTTCGGAGAGCTTTCCGGCGAGGACGTGTGGACCTGGCAGGGCTACCTGAAAGGCCATCGCGCCCGCCGGGCGGACTTCATTGCGATGGGCGCGACCTCGACCGACCACGGCCATCCCACCGCCCGGACAGCCAATCTCTCGGCGCAGGAAAGCGAAGCGCTTTTCAACAAGGTGATGCGCGGCAGTGTCTCGCCCGAGGAAGCCGAACTGTTCCGCGCCCAGATGCTGACCGAAATGGCGGCGATGAGCATCGAGGACGGCCTCGTGATGCAGATCCATCCGGGCGCCTGCCGCAACCACAACAAGTGGCTGCACCGGGAATTCGGACGCGACAAGGGCGCGGACATCCCGATGCGGACGGACTACGTATCAAGCCTGCAACCACTGCTGGACCGCTTCGGCAATTCACGGGACCTTTCGATCATCCTGTTTACGCTGGACGAGTCGACTTACGCCCGCGAACTGGCGCCGCTGGCAGGCCATTACCCGTGCCTGAAGCTCGGCCCGGCGTGGTGGTTCCACGACTCGCCCGAGGGCATGATGCGGTTCCGCCAGATGACCACCGAAACGGCCGGATTCTACAACACGGTCGGCTTCAACGACGATACCCGGGCCTTCCTCTCCATCCCGGCCCGGCACGATGTCGCCCGCCGCGTGGACTGTGCTTTCCTGGCAAGGCTCGTCGTCGAGGGCCGTCTGAAACAATGGGAAGCGGCCGAACTGGCCGTCGACCTGACGTATAATCTTGCCAAGCAGGCCTACAAGCTGGACGGTCCGCTGAAAAAGCCGACCGATCAATCGCTTGAAAAAGTCGTCGCGTCGGAATCGCGTGTCACGGTATAGCCGGGGCATGGAAGTTTCGGAACGGGGCGCGTCAGGCAACGAGCCCACTATCGCTGATGTGGCCGAGGCCGCGAAAACGTCGATCAGAACGGTTTCGCGGGTGCTGAACGATTCGCCCAAAGTGAACGAGGAGACGCGCGAGCGAGTCAAACGCGCCATTGCCCTGCTCAATTTCCGGCCAAGCCCGCGCGCGCGGGCCTTGGCCATGGGCAGGTCGCTGCTAATCGGCATGCTTCACAACGACCGCAATGCCCTCGTCCTGGACACCGTCCAGCGGGGTATCGGCGGTGAGGCGACGCGGCGCGGATATGAACTGATCACCCACTCGGTCGATCTTGGCGGCGACGAAGCGATTGCGGACGTTCTGGCTTTCGCACGTCGCACCCGCATCGATGGCCTCGTCGTGCTTCCGCCCGTTTCCGGGATCATCGGCCTGCCGGAAGCGCTGAAGGTCGAGAACATCCACGCCGTCGCCGTTTCGGCCGTTCATCTGGACGGCTACCCGGCAGTAGTCCTTTCGCACGAGCGCAAGGCCGCCGGCGATGTGGCGAAATACCTGATCGAGCTGGGGCACGATAATATCGCGCTGATCAATGGTCCGCAGGACATGATCTCGGCCCGGGAACGCAGATCCGGCTTTCTGGAAGCGCTGGATGAATCCGGGATAACTCCGGCCGCGGAGTTCGAAGGCGATTACACGCTCGCCTCGGGCCGGTCGGCCGCCGAGGAAATTCTCTCCCGCACATCGCTCCCGACGGCTGTTTTCGCCGCCAACGATATCATGGCGGCGGGCGTTCTGAAGATTGCCGCCGAAAAGGGAATTCGCGTTCCGGACGACCTGTCCGTGGTCGGTTTCGACGGCAGCGTCCTTGCCGAAATGCTGATCCCCAGCCTCTCGACCGTCTCGCGTCCCTTCGGAAAAATGGCGGAACTGGCGACCAGCCACTTGCTGAACCTGATCGAGGGCAAGCCGCTCAAGACGGACAGTCCGCCGCTCGGCCTGACACTTCTTCCTTCAAGATCCAGCGGCCCGGTGACGCCGAAGCGGCATTCGGAAAAGTAACGGTTCACGCCGCCGACAGCGTTTCCGGATCGCCCGCCGCCGTCTGATTGAGCAGCCCTTCCCGCTTGGCGACGACCGTTGCCACGAGCACTTGTCCCGCCACGTTGACGGCGGTTCGCCCCATGTCGATGATGGGATCGATCGCCAGCAAGAGACCCGCGCCCTCCAGCGGCAGCCCAAGCGTTGTAAGCGTAAGCGTGAGCATCACGACCGCGCCGGTCAGACCCGCGGTAGCCGCCGATCCAAGGACGGAAACGAACACGATCAGCACGTAATCGAGAAGATGCAGGGGAATGCCGTAGAAATTCGCGACGAAAATCGCCGCCAGCGCGGGGTAGATCGAGGCGCATCCGTCCATCTTGGTCGTCGCTGCCAAGGGCACGGCAAATGCCGCATAGCCCTTTTCGACGCCCATTCGTTCGACCACCAGTTCGGTAACCGGCAGCGTTCCGACCGACGAGCGCGATACGAAGCCAAGCTGGATCGCCGGCCAGGCTTTCGCGAAGAAGGTAAGCGGCGACAGCCCGTTGAGCAGAAGCAGGACGGGGTAGACGACCAGCAGCACGATACCGAGGCCGAGATAGGTCGCGGCGGCGAAACTCCCGAGCTGGTGCAGCATGTCCCAGCCGTAAGTCGCAACGGCCGTACCGATGAGCGCCGCCGAGCCGATCGGCGTCAGCTTGATGATCCAGCCCAGGACCGTCCGCATTACCGCCAGAAACGAGCGAATGACGGCCAGAAACGGCTCCGCCTTTTCTCCGAGACTGAGCGTCGCAAATCCGATTGCCAGCGAAATGACGACGATCTGAAGGGTGTTGAACGAAATCGCGGTGCTTGGGGCGCCGCTTTCAGCGATCTTGGTGCTGGCACTCAGGCCAAGGCTGTTCGCCGGGACCAGTCCTTTCAGGAAATCCAGCCAGGTCCCGACGTTTGCGGGGCGGTGGCTCGCCAGTGACCCGGCATCCACGCCCACTCCCGGCTGCACGACAATGCCAACGGCGATGCCGATCGATACCGCGATAAGCGCCGTGATCGCGAACCAGAGAAGCGTCTGCCCCGCCAGCCGGGCGGCGTTTTCAAGCCGGCGCAAGTTCGCGATCGACGTGACGATGGCAGCAAAGATCAGCGGCGGCACGGTCGCGCTCAGAAGCCCGACGAAAGTCGATCCGGTCGTCTTCAGCGCGACGGCAAGCCCGTTGAGTTCACCCCCGGCCCCGGTCCCCAGCGCGCGTGCCAGAAAGCCTAGCGCACCGCCGGCAAGCATGCCCACGAGCACCTGGAATCCGAAGCTTCGATAATTGATCGTCATTCATTCCACCCGGCACGGATCGTGCCATGCCATCTAATCTCAACTAAAATACTAGACAATATGTGGTCATGGCGGACAAGCAAATTTTTCTACGCCTCCGGATACCGGCCCACAGCGCAGGGTATGCCGGGAAGGCAACCTGCCTCCCGGTTCGCCCCCTTGAAAATGCGGCGACCTAGGCCTCGGTCATATCGCCGATCAGACCGTTCGGATGGTAGTGGCTCGGCGCCACGCCCACGCGCCGCTTGAACATGGTGGTGAAGGCCGAAGCGCTGTCATAGCCAAGGTCGAAGGCAATGGTGGTGACCCCTTCCCCTGCCGCGAGCCGGGGCAAAGCCACAAGTATACACGCCTGCTGGCGCCACGCTCCCAGACTGAGCCCGGTTTCCTTGCGGAACATGCGCGTAAAGGCCCGGCGGCCGATGCCCAGATCGTCCGCCCACTCGTCAATCGTATCGTGCGGCGTGGGTCGTTCGAGGAAGGCCTGACACTTGCGCGCAATGGCCGCCGTTCTGGGAAACGGCACCGCGAGCGGCACGGTGGGCGCGATCGCAAGTTCGGCCATCAACAGCGCCATCAGCTTCCCGTCACGGCTCTCCACATCATATTCCGGCTCGATCTCGCACGCCGCGGCGAGAAGACTGCCCAGCAGCGGCGATACCTGGATGACCTTGTTGCGATCGCCCAGCGAACCTTCCGCATCAGGCTCTATCAGCACGCTGCGCGTGCTCACCGCGCCGACCATCTTTACCGAGTGCGGGCATCCGGCGGGCGTCCAGACCGCACGCTCGGGCGGTGCCACCCATGCGCCGTGCGGCGTGCTGACAACGACCACGCCCCGCGCCGCATAGATCAACTGGCCGCGCCGGTGTTCGTGCCAATCCAGTTCGAAAGCAGGCGGATATTCGTTACCGATCCCGACAATCGGCCGCGGGATGTGTTCTACCGAAGCTGGATCCTTGATCGGCAATCTTGATGTCCCACTCGCGAAAGTGAAAGACCCATATAGGAATGCGGGCCACTTGTGCAGAGGTTAGGGGACATCCACCGACAACAAGAAGACACACGTATGAGCACGTCTGCAGCCGCCCCACGATCCGATGCACCTGAGATCACGGTCTTCAGCGTCATTCTCGCGATCAGTTTCTGCCACCTGCTCAACGACATGATGCAGTCTCTGCTGCCGGCCATCTATCCCAATCTGAAGACGGAACTTCATCTGTCGTTCTCGCAGATCGGGCTTGTGACGCTGGCCTATCAGATCACCGCGTCAATTCTTCAGCCTCTCGTCGGATTCTACGCGGACAAGCGGCCGACTCCGAATGCGCTGCCCGGCGGAACCCTGTTCTCGCTGGCGGGGCTGATGATCCTCTCGGCCGCGCACACTTACTGGCTGCTGCTGGTCGGCGCCTCGATGCTGGGCATGGGATCTTCGGTTTTCCATCCGGAATCGTCGCGCGTGGCGCGCATGGCGGCGGGCGGGCGGCACGGTCTGGCACAATCGCTGTTCCAGGTTGGCGGCAACGCCGGGCAGGCGCTTGGCCCGCTCGCGGCCGCGCTTGTCGTGGTCCGCTTTGGCCAGTCGAGCCTTGCGTTCTTCGCGCTGCTCGCGCTGCTGTCCTGTGCCATCCTGTGGAATGTCGGGCAGTGGTACAAGAACCACGGCCTGGCGCTTATTGTGTCGGGCCAGAAGAAGTCGATGGCCATGCCCGCGCTGCCGCGCAAGAAGGCCCTCGGCGGCATCGCCGTGCTCTTGGCCATGATTTTCTCAAAGTACGTCTATCTGGCAAGCCTCACCAGCTACTTCACTTTCTATCTGATCCATCGCTTTGGCGTCTCGGTGGAAACGGCGCAGTTCCACCTCTTTGCCTTCCTCGCGGCCGTCGCTGTGGGCACCGTCGTGGGCGGTCCGCTGGGGGACAAGTTCGGCCGCAAATACGTGATCTGGTTCTCGATCCTGGGCGCGTTGCCGTTCACGCTGCTGCTGCCGCATGCAAACCTGTTCTGGACCGGCCCGCTGACGGTGGCGATCGGGCTCATCCTCGCCTCGGCGTTCCCCGCAATCGTGGTGTTCGCGCAGGAGCTGGTGCCCGGCAAGATCGGCATGATCTCCGGGCTGTTCTTCGGCTTTTCGTTTGGCATGGGCGGCCTTGGCGCCGCAGTGCTCGGCGCCGTTGCCGATCGGGCGGGTATCGAGACGGTCTACGCGATCTGCGCCTATCTGCCGGCGATCGGCCTGCTCGCAGTCCTGCTTCCCGATCCGAAAAAGGGTAACTGAGCGCGGCCGGTAAGGCTCAGAAAGCGAAGGAGAGTTGATCGGGATGCGCCGAGCGCCGCCGCGATCCCCGCTCGCGGACGTTATCCTGATCGACCGTGCCGAAGATGACCTTGATCATGTTCAGCGCCCGCGCGTTGACCTTGCTCGATGCCTCAAGGCGCCGCACCGCCCGCGCCGGGTCGCGGTAGCCGATCGCCTTGCCCAACTCTATCTCGGACAGACCGCGATTCTTGCGGGCTGCTGCCAGTTCGGCCCCGGTCATGAGGAAACTCCGTGGATATCTCGCAATGCGGCAGCGACCGGTCGAAAAACCTGAAGCCGTGCCAGAGAATGGCGCGTTTAAGCCATTTTATCGCGGGAATTCCAGATGCGAATACCTTGCTATCCACTGCCTTTCCCCAACTTGTCGACAGGTGCCCGCGTCCCGAGCTGGCACCGCAGGCCGGCACGCAGCTTTATTGCCGAACCGGCCGCAGCCGCTGTCAGATTGCGATTGCCATTAGGCTCACGCGCCACCTATTGCCCTGATTCATCGACTCGTTTGCCGGGAAATCACCATGATGCCGCGCTATTTCATCCCGGCCCTTGCCGCGACCATGGCCGTCGCGCTGCCTGCCCGGGCTCAGGATGCCGTGAGCATCGACATCTATGCCATCCCGTCCAGACCGGTTGTCGAGGCCGTGGCAGCGGCCAGCAAGGATCTTGCGAAACGCGGCATGACGACTTTCTACGCGCAAGGTCATGCGGTGCATGCCACGCTGTACCTCACCCAGTATCCGGCCAATGCCGAGCCGCAGCTGGAAGCCGCGATTGCCGATATCGTCAAGGATTACAAATCCTTCCCCCTGATCCTCGACGGCAAGGAACGCACCGCTTCCAACTGGCTGTTCCTGCGCGTCAAATGGAGCCCTGCCCTGCAAAGGCTGGCGGATCTGGTGACTTTGGCGGCCGAGCCTTATCGCGATCACAACGTCTCTCCGCCCGGCTGGATGAGTCAGTATCCGGCCAAGCTTCCCGCCTTTGAACGCTACGGCTCGCCCAATGTGTTCATGCAGTTTGATCCGCACCTGACATTGCTCGCGAACGAGACCAATCCCGGCCTGGCGGCATTCATGGCGGAGACGGACAAGACCCAGCCGCAAACGGTGGGAGCAGTCGAAGGCGTCGGAATCGGCCTTGTCGACGCCAATGGTCAGGTCGTGAAAACCCTCGCCGAGTTCCGCTTCGCCGACCACCGCTGAAGCGCCGAACGGCTCGTCGTCCGCGCAAAGATAGCGGGCAGGACAAGCAGCGGCCGGATATCCGAAATCTCCTTGTAAACCAGACCTTCTCGCGCGGTTTGCCTCACGCGCGCGGGCATGTTCGGCACGCCTTTCGCTCCCACCAAAAGCCAACGCGGACGCGATTTGCCGAAAACCTTCCTCGCTCGGGCGTGATCGCTGCAAGCCGGAAAGTGGCGGATTACCGCGCTTTTTACGGGTCGCCGGCCCTGCCCACGTCGAACCTCAAGGCTCTCCCGCAACCTGGCGATCTGCGTTCATTCCGACTTTTGAGTACTCATTTTCCACCATGTCAAATTTGGGTGACTGAGATTAGGGAGGATTAATGCTCAATAGGTATTTTCCTTAACATGGACTCAAATAGTGCTAGATTGATGAACATCGGTAGTGACAATATGGAAAACAGTCCAAGAAATTGGCAAAAGTCCGGTGGAGAAGATTTGTCCTGTCTGCGCAACTTCGGCTTTTGTGAACGCAATAGTCGCAGCATTCATCATGCGCGGGAGCCTTCTTTTCCTGAGGGAGTCGGAAGGAAATAGGCCGTGGCGCGATCCTCGACGACGCAGTGGGACCAATTGGCCCTGAACAGCCTGTTCGACTTGGTTATCCGGCATGTCGACTGCCCCATGGCGGTATTGACGCAGCATAAGGCCGATAGCGAACTTCCTGAAGTCATTGCCATTTCCCACATGGCGGACAGCCTTGCACATGGGATCGCCCATTCGATCCAGCAGGCCGCCGCCTATGACGATTGGCGGTCCGAATCCACGACACTGCGATGCGGGCATTTTGACATCGAGAATGTGCATTTGCCGGATCGCGTCCGAAATGCCCGCAGAA
This sequence comes from Novosphingobium sp. BL-S-32, assembly GCF_056857055.1. Taxonomy (NCBI): domain Bacteria; kingdom Pseudomonadati; phylum Pseudomonadota; class Alphaproteobacteria; order Sphingomonadales; family Sphingomonadaceae; genus Novosphingobium; species Novosphingobium sp. BL-S-32. The sequence goes on from NZ_CM166477.1 coordinate 1,662,098, forward strand.
TCACATTCTCCTGTCCGGTTGACTCAGCCTCGTTCCTGGCCCTTTCAGTCTGCCGCTTCGACACCGACGAGTGGGCGATGCGGGCCTTGGCCGCGCAGGGAATTCACAGCTGGGTGGAGGCTTATCTCCGACTTTTCTGGGAAGCGAAACTGCATCGCGGCCGCGCGGCGGCGCTGGCGGAGGGGCTCGATCTATTTGATTTCGGGACCTTTCTTCTGGACGCGGACGGAAACATCATTTTCGCCAATGTTCGCGCGTTGCATTTCCTGGAACTGGGCAATGGCCTGCGCCGGGCCGGACAGTCGGTCACGGCCACCGATTTCGACAACGCAGTGCGATTGCAGACAGCGATTCACCACCTCGCCCACGACCAGCACAGCGCCGCAACCGAGATCGACGGAACGTCGCTGATACTCATCCAGCGTGTGAACGCCCGGCCGCTTGTCGCCGTCGTGGCGCGGTTGCCCGATGCGTCGCCTGCGCATGGCAGTGCGGCCATCGCCCTTTATGTCCTTGATCCCGATGTCGATGCCCGGCCGCTCGCAACAGCACTGTGCCGCGCCCATGGCCTGACGATTTCGGAAACCGAACTGGTCATGCGCCTCGTCAAGGGCCTGACCATCGATGCTGCCGCGCGTGAAATGCATATCCAGCCGCAAACCGCGCGCGCCTACCTGAAACAGATTTTCGCCAAGACCGATACCCACCGCCAGACCGATCTCGTGCGGATGATCCTTCGCGGCGTGGTTCATATCAGGCCGTTTGCCGCTCCCCCCTCAAATGGGGGTACGGATTTCGCTCATTTGAGGGCAGGGCAAACACCTGTCTGGGGCTAAGCCGCCCAATCGCTTCGAGTTATATCGCCGAACTGCGGCGTCTTGCGGAAAAGGTGTCGTCTTGGAGGCTCTGAGCAGCCGTTTAACGCGAGAGGAATAGCCATGAGATATGCTCTGTTATTGACTGCCTCGGTCGGCGCATTCGCCTTGGTTGCGGGCCCTGCGCTTGCACAAACAGCCGGTAGCGGCGGCAGCCTTGCCGATGCCACCCGTAATTCGACCGCAACGTCCACCGACAGTTCGACGAACACCTCCACGAACACCTCCACCCCCACCGACAATTCGAATTCCAGCAATTCGGCCGGCCTCGGTTCAGCCAACAACGGTGGCACTTCCGCGGTAACGACGGACGTCAATGCCACCGGCGCCGCCAGCGATTCCAGCGGCCCTGGTTCCGCCAACAATGGCGGCACTTCCGCAGTGACGACGGACTCGCACGACGCGAGCAACAGCAGCGACTCCAGTGGCGCGAACTCCGCCAATAACGGCGGCACGTCCAATCTTGCAGTCGACGCCCACGACGGAAGCAACAGGAGCGACTCCAGCGGCGCGAACTCCGCCAATAACGGCGGCACATCCAATCTGGCCGTCGATTCCCATGACGAAAGCAACAGCAGCGATTCGAGTGGGCTTGGTTCGGCCAACAACGGTGGCACGGCCAATCTGGCGGTAAATGCTTCGGGCGCGGGCAGTGACTCCAGCGGCGTCGGCTCTGCCAACAATGGCGGTACTTCGACGAGCACCTATACGACCCAGACCACCTATTCGTCGCTTGCAGGCAGCGTGACCGGCGGTGAAGTCACCTTCTGGCAGCCTTCCGAAGGCGGCTCGGGCGGCGGCCGCGGCGATGGCGGCAATGCAAACGCAGGCAGCCGTGGCGGCGGTGACGGTGGCACCGGCGGTGCCGGCGGCACTGGTGGTGCAGGTGGTGCTGGCGGATCGCCGGTCATGACCTGGAACGCCACGTTCGATAACGGCGCGTTCTCGAACTTTGCCGGTCTGAACGCGATGAACGTCAACACCGGCGTGTTCGCATCGCAAAATGCCAGCATCAATGTGGGCGCGACCATCGGTACGCTCTCCTTGGGCCAGTAGGCCGTGAATGAGGGACCGGCCGCCCGCTGGGCGGCCGGTGTCTCTCGGTGCAGTTCCACGCGAAGGAGATGCTCTCTTGTCCCGCTCTCACATTCTCCTTGCCGGAGTCTTCGTACCCGGCCTGCTTCACGCTGCACCCGCATTTGCTTCTGACGATCCCGGCCAGCCGAACGCGGCGCCGCCGGACACCCCAATCGCCCAGCTGAACGCGGCCCCCGATCTCACCCTGCCGGAACCGAAGATCGGAACCGACGCACCCTTTGGCGCCGCCACTGTCGTCGATGAGGCCAAGCTGGCCGACATCACGGGCATGGCCGACGTCAAGGTCCAGGAGCAGACGGCAAACGCGAACAACATCAGCACGATTTCCGGGAATATCATCAACGGTGATCCCACCACCGGCACAATATCATTCGACGGCGGAGCATTCGGCGCCTTCAACGGGCTGGCGCTGATCAACACGAACACGGGCAACAACGTGTCCATCAACTCCGCGATGAATGTTAATGTCGCGATTCAGTAACGAGGCCAAAAGCGGGGCCGATAAAGGGATCAGTCGCGGCGCGGCCTGCCTAGTGATGGCTACCGGCATGCTGCTGACGGCCTGTGCCAGTCATCCGATACCTCCAACCGGTTCCACCCTCAGCCTTGCCGCGGGCGACTATGCGTTGCCGGTCAAGAGCATGGCCGAACGCCGCTTTCTGACAGTGGTGCGCCAACGGTACGATTTCAGCTGCGGATCGGCGGCGCTCGCGACCCTGCTGCGGTACCATTATGGCGACCTTCAGAACGAGCAGAGCATCTTCGTGGGCATGTGGAACGAGGGGGACCGCGAACAGATCAAGCGTCTGGGCTTTTCCCTGCTGGACATGAAGCGCTACCTTAATGCGCGCGGTATTAAGGCAAACGGCTATGTCGTGACGCTGGCCGATATCCAGCGGACCGAAGTGCCCGGCATCGCGCTGATCAATCTGAAGGGTTACAAGCATTTCGTCGTGGTGAAGGGCGTGGAGGACGGCAAAGTCCTGATCGGCGATCCTTCGCTGGGCATCCGCCTGATCGACGCGAAGCAATTCAGTTCGATGTGGAACGGCATCCTGTTCGCGCTCGCCGATGGGCTGGAGCGCGGCAAGAGCAGCTTTGGCCGCAAGGAGGAATGGGCCCTCGCCCCGCGAAGCCGGGTGACCGAGATGATGGAGCCTGCCAGCCTGCAGGCCCTCGAACTCACCCGCGCCCAGCCCTATCCGTTCGTGATGTAGGAGGTGGCAGTGGCATCGTGGCGCGCAGGCAGCTGGTGGATTGCAGGAGGTCTGCTGGCGGCAGGCATCGCCAGCCCGAGCCACGCCGCGGCAGATCTGGATCCCCAGTCGGGTCCGATCTCGCCCCTCTCCGCCCCCGGTACGAGCGCGATGTCTGCCGACCGTGATCCGGGGAGCCCCCTGTTCGGGGCAGCCGCAACCCTGACGGACACCGAACTCGATGCAATGCGCGGCGGTTTCGAACTGCCGAACGGCATGGACGTGGTGGTCGGCGTGGATATCCAGACTTTGGTGAACGGAACGCTGGCGCTGCGCAGCGTGCTCAATAGCGATACGGGTACACCGGTAGTATTCGTTGGCAACGGCACCGGCGCCGTCAGTTCCTCGGGCACGGGAACCGGCACGGCCGGCGGGGTCGTCGTCCACGTCGGAGATGCAACGACGACGATCCAACCCGTGGCGGGGGAGCAGCAGGTCTCGCTGACTCCCAATGGTCCGGCCGTATTGACCCCATCGGGATCGGTGCAACTCGTCAAGAACGACAGCGGTTCGCAAGTGATTCTGAACGGAAATTCGCTTGAATTGCGTCAAATGATTGGTAGCTTAACCGGAAGTATTGTTGCAAATACAGCCAACGACAGAACCATAGACACCGTGGTCACGATCAACGTCGCGGTGCCCAACTCCGGAATTCTCGTCGGCAACTCGTTGCTGCGGGCGGATTCGATTGCTCTTGATACAGCGGGTCGCGGCATTCGCTAGATGAACGCGATAGTGGGGAGGGTTGATGAGAGGCTTTCTGGCAAGCACCGTCGTGCTGTTCGCAATATTGCCCCGGCCGGCTCTGGCTGAAACCGAACCGGATGGCAGCACAGCCGATGCGGCAAAGCGCACGGCGCCGGATCTAGCCAAGCTTCAGGCACAGATAGACTCTCAGCGCCGCGCGATAGAAGATCAGCGCCACGCTCTCGACGCGCAGGAATTGCAGCTTCGCCAGCTTCAGGATTCCTTGCTGGATGCCATGCGCGCAAGGGGCATTCCCGGCCCGCAGTTCGGGCAGGGCCCTTCGCCCGTCCCCTCGACATCGTCGCTGGCATTGGCCCCGCAATCCGACGCGGCTCAGCCCGCCACTCAGCCGGGAGCCCAATCGTCCGACTCCCTGACCAGCGTAGGCGAGAAGCCGACCGAGCGGCCGCGCCCGCAGGAAGTCGCCGTGTTGGCGGCGCAAGGCAGCGTCCTGACCAAGGCAGGCCGCCTCACGATCGAGCCCACGTTCGAATATACGCGTGACGACCGCAACCGCTTCGTGTTTCGCGGTATCGAAATCCCGCAATCCGTGCTGGTGGGCGTCTTCGACATCAATGAAAGCCGGCAGGACGTTCTCACTGCCGCAGCCACGGTACGCTACGGGCTGACCAACCGCATCGAAGTGGGCGTTCAGGTCCCGTGGGTCTATCGGGACGACACGGCAGTCCTGGTTCCACTCGTACAGAACCCGCCGCAATCGGGCACCGGAACCGTGAACACGTCCGCAAACGGATCGGGGCTGGGCGACATCCAGATGCTGGCCCGCTATCAGATCAACAACGGAACGCACGGCTGGCCGTTCCTGACGGCCAATTTGCAGGTCGTGGCACCCACCGGCTCCGATCCGTACGGAGTTCCCCGCGATGCGCTGGGCAATGCAACCAAAGCGGCGACAGGCTTCGGCTTCTGGGGGGTGGAGCCCAGCGTGACGGTCATCATGCCGTCCGATCCGGCCACGATATTCGGCGTGCTGGGTTACAACCAGAATTTCGGCAAGAACGTGAACACGCGGATCAGCGACGCGCAGATCGATCACGTGAAGCCCGGTTCGGGCCCCAGCATGACCCTTGGCGTCGGCCTCGCGCTCAACGAACGTACGTCGATCAGCTTTGCCTACGCGCACAACTGGCTTTTCGGCACCAAGAGCACCCTTCGCCCGATCGAGATCCAGAACGGGATCCAGACCTACGGCGATCCGCTTACGACTAAGACCCGCGATCTTCAGATCGGGCGTTTCCTGTTCGGCCTCAGCTATCGCGTCAGCCAGCGTACGACGGTCAACTGGACCGTGGAAATGGGCGTTACGGAAGACGCGCCCGATCTTCAGACTGGCCTTCGGATTCCGATCACCTTCTTCCAATAGAGGCACGAACCGAACGGGCACCCGCTGCCCGTTCTTGAAAGCCCTGCCCCGTTCTTGACAACTCCGCCCGCGGCGCAGATAGTTCACCATATGGTGAAGTGTTTTGAATTGAGTCTAGACCGCACTTTTGCAGCGCTGGTCGATCCCACCCGCCGGGCGATCCTGACACGGCTGGAAGGCCATGACGGCTTGTCGATCAGTGAACTGGCGGATCCTTTCCCCATCAAGCTGCCCGCCGTGATGAAGCATCTCGACGTCCTGATCGACGCCGGGCTCATCACGCGGACGAAGCAAGGACGCACCGTCTCGGTCCGGCTCGCGCCTGCGCCCATGGAGGAAGCGATGAACTGGCTCGGTCGCTACGAGCGCTTCTGGTCGGCGCGCCTTGATCGGCTGACCGCTTATGCCGAGGCCGAGGAGGCCAGGGCCCGCGAAATCGAGACCGGCGGGATCGGAAAGAACGACCTATGACCTCGCTGACCCTCGTCCGTCGAATTGCTGCGCGCCCATCGATCGTGTTCGACGCGCTGACCACGCCGGACGGCATCGCTGCGTGGTGGGGGCCGGATGCCGGGGCGGTCCTGATGGCGCAGACGGACGTGCGTGTCGGCGGGCATTGCCGGGTCCGCTTCCGCATGCTCGACGGCACCGAGCACGAGAGCGACGGCGAATATCTGGAAGTCGACCCGCCCCACCGCCTCGTCATGAGCTTTCGCTGGACCGAAGGCGGCGAACCGGAAGAAAACGGCGCGGTCTCGCGGATCGAGATCGCTCTACGCCCTATCGAGATCAATGCGGGCAGCAACAGCGGCGCCGGCACTGAACTCACTTTCACCCATGCCCGATTGCAGAACGAGGTGTCGCGGGCCAGCCACGCGGACGGCTGGAGCGGCTCGCTCGACAAGTTGGTGCGCCATTTTGCGCCAGTCGTGGAGACGGACGATGAAGCATGAAATCGTTTCTCAGGCCGAATGGATCGAAGCCTCGCGCGCTCTGCTCGCCGAAGAGAAAGCCTGGACGCATGAACGTGACCGCCTGGCGGCAAAACGCCGGGCGCTGCCTTGGGTGAGAATAGAGAAAGACTATGTCTTCGAAGGGCCGGACGGTCCTGTCTCGCTGGCCGACTTGTTCGACGGGCGCAGCCAGTTGATCGTCTACCACTTCATGTTCGCGCCCGGATGGGAAGAAGGCTGCGCCGGTTGCTCGTTCCTGTCTGACCAGATCGACGGCGCGCGTCAACATTTCGAGCATAACGATGTCAGCTGGGTCGCCGTGTCCCGCGCACCGATCGGGAAGCTGGAGGCCTATCGCCAGCGGATGGGCTGGCAGTTCACCTGGGTCTCATCGGGCGGCAATGACTTCAATCACGACTTCCACGTCTCGTTCGCCGATGAAGAGCGGCGGAACGGCGTGTTCTACAATTTCCAGCAACAACCCGATCCTGAAATCAGCGACCTTCCGGGCGCCAGCGTGTTTTTCCGCGACGAGGATGGCGCGATCTACCACACCTATTCCAGCTATGCGCGCGGGAACGAGACCGTAGTGGCCGCCTATGGCTGGCTGGACATGGTGCCCAAGGGACGCAACGAGCACGACGGCGGCAATCTTGGCGACTGGGTGCGCCGGCATGACAGTTACCCCGATGACGGCCGTACCCGAGTGACCGCCCCAGCAGGCGCCTGACAATGCTGTGCTGCGGCCTCGTGGCACTTATCGCGGCAGCCGTCGCCGGATTCTGGCGGCGGCTGCGCGGCTATCCCCGATGGATGCTGATCGGCAGCGGCGCGATGCTCTTGGCCCTCCCCGCTGCCGTGCTGGCCGCCGCCGCGCAAACGCGGGAGAATGGGCAAGGCAGGCAAAGCGTTCTCATGCAGGCGATGCAATCGATCTGTGGATGACGCACCTGGGCCTAGCTGCTTGTCTTTGCGGGCGAAGCAGGCCAGTCTTCGATTCAGCACGGAGCCGCGGATTCGCGTCACAGCCGCTGGGGTAATGGGCAAGGAACGGGATGGACTATGAGTTCAAACCACATGAGCGCCCCACGCTGGCCGGCTCACCCGCCAATCCCGATCATCCGGATATCCGCCGTCGCCTCTATTTCCTGATCGGCATCCTTGTCGGCATCACCGGCGGGCTGGCCAATGCGCTGGTCACCGTCAACCTTGCCTTCGCGCAAGGCACGCTGGGGCTGGATACCAACGAAAGCGCCTGGCTCACCGCCGCCTACCTGATGACCAACGTCACCGCGAACCTGCTGCTGGTGAAGTTCCGCCAGCAGTTCGGATTGCAGACCTTCATCCGCCACATCATGGTGGTCTACGCCGTTACCACCATGCTGCACCTGCTGGTCCACGGGTTCTGGAGTTCGGTGGCGGTTCGCGCGGTCAGCGGGCTTGCGGGTGCCGGGCTCTCCACCCTGACCACGCTCTATCTTACGCAGGGCATGTCTCCGGCCAAGCGCAGCATGGGGGCGATGATCGGCCTTTCGGTATCGCAGCTCACGACGCCGCTGGCGCGCATGATGTCCCCCGGCCTGCTGATTTCGGGCGACTGGCACATGCTCTACCGTTTCGAACTGGGGCTGGCGCTGGTCACGCTGGCGGCGATCATGACGCTGCCGCTGCCGCCCAGTGAGCGGATCAAGGCGTTCGAGCGGCTCGATTTCGTGGCGTTCACGATGCTCGCGCCCGGCCTCTGGCTGCTGATCGCGGTCCTGTCCGAAGGGCGCATCGAATGGTGGACAGAGCGGGCGTGGATGGGCTGGTCGCTGGCGGCCAGCGTGGCGCTGATCTCCGCCGGTTTCATCCACGAGCATTTCCGCAGCAACCCGCTGATCAACACGCGCTGGATCGGCACGCGGGAGATGCTGCGCCTGTTCGCGGTGGCGGCCACCGTCCGCATCCTGCTGTCCGAACAGACATTCGGTTCGGTGGGCCTGCTCAACACGGTAGGCATGATCAACGACCAGATGGTGATCCTGAACGGCCTGATCGTGCTGGCCTCCATCGCCGGGCTGTTGTTCGCTCTGGCCATGTTCAACCCCGCGCATCCCGGGCGCCTGATCAACCTGGCGGTGGTGCTGATTGCAATCGGCTCCTTCATGGACGCCAATTCCACCAATCTTACGCGCCCGGCGAACCTCTATTTCAGCCAGGCGCTGATCGGCTTCGCCGCGATGCTGTTCCTGGCCGAGACGGTGGCTATCGGTTTTGCGCGGGCGCTGCTGGGCGGCGGCAAGAACATGGTGAGCTTCGTCGTGCTGTTCGGCATGAGCCAGAGCGTGGGCGGCCTTGTCGGAACCGCGCTGCTGGGCACGTTCCAGACCCTGCGCGAGAAGTACCATTCGCACGAGCTGGTGCAGAGCATCGTCATGACCAACCCGCAAGTGGCGGATCGCCTGCGCGCGGGGGGAGGCGCGTTTTCCAGCGTGGTGGGAGATCCGGTGCTGCGTTCGGCGGAAGGGGTGGCGCTGCTGTCGCAGCAAGTGGCGCGAGAGGCGAATATCCTCGCCTACAACGACGTCTTCCTGCTCTCCGGCTGGCTGGCGGTGGCGGCGGTCGTGTGGGGCATCACCATTCGTCTGGGCATCCGGCGACGCAGGGAGGAATCGCCGATCATCCTGCTCCAGCGCGAAATGCAGGCGCGCAGCGCTGCGCAGGCGGCAGCGGCCGCGGGTGGACCTCCGGCGGATCGGGATTGAGAAAGCAGAGGGCTGGCGTGGAAGGCAGTGGAGAACGCGATACGGCTGGGGCCGATACTGCTGGGAACGGCGCGAGCGGCGTCGATACCCAGATCAATCCCCCGGCGGGCTGGAGCCCCCCGGTCAAGAGCCGCTGGACCGTGGCCGCGATCGTCGTGCTGGCGGTGCTGGGCGTGCTTTCCATCCTGTATGCCTGGGACCTGCCGCCCTTCGCGGGATGGTCGCAGCGGACCGACAATGCCAATGTTCGCGGCAAAGTGACGGTCATCAGCCCGCAAGTGAACGGCTATGTCACCTCGGTTCCGGTGCGCGATTTCCAGCATGTGAAGGCGGGAGAGGTGCTGGCGACGATCGACCGGCGCATCTATCAGGCGCGGGTCGAGCAGGCGAAGGCCAACCTTGCCGGGCAGATCGCAGCGCTGTCCAATTCCGAACAGAGCCAGCGCTCGCGCGAGGCGGCGCTGCTGGGGCAGGAAGCCGGGATCGCCAGCGCCAAAGCGCAGCTCGTTCGGGCGCGGGCCGACATGAAGCGGGCCGATGCACTGGTGGCGGACGGCTCGATCTCGGAGCGGGAGCGCGACCAGACATTGGCCACCCTGCTCGCCGCAGAAGCGGCGGTGCGACAGGCCGGCGCCTCGCGCGCGATCGGCGGTCAGGACGTGCGATCGGTGATCGTCGGCCGGGGCGGTCTTCAGGCGGCGGTGGAAGCGGCGCAGGCGCAGCTCCATCTGGCACAGATAGACCTCGACAATTCGGTGATCCGCGCGCCGGTGGACGGGCGCCTTTCGGAAATCGGCGTGCGTAACGGCGCCTATGTCTCGGCGGCCACGCAGCTCATGTTCCTGGTGCCGGACGACATGTGGATCATCGCCAACTTCAAGGAGGCGCAGACGCGGGACATGCGCGTGGGCCAGCGGGCCCATTTTCGCGTGGACGCGCTGGGCGGCGCGCGGCTGACGGGCCATGTGCAGGATATCGCGCCCGCCACCGGCTCCGAATTCGCGGTGCTCCGGGCGGACAACGCCACCGGCAACTTCGTGAAAGTGGCGCAGCGCATTCCGGTGCGGATCAAGATCGATCCCGGGCAGGCCCTCACGCAGCGGCTGCGGCCGGGCATGTCGGTGGAGATCACCGTGTCGACGAGGGATTGATGCGGCGCCTTGCCATCGTCGCAAGCCTGCTGGCGCTGACTGCCGGTTGCGCGGGACCGCCTGTAGCCCTCGCGCCCGTGGAGCCCGTGGTCCCGCCCGCAGAGTGGCGAACCGACGCAGGGCCGACTGCGCCGCTCGACCGCGCATGGTGGCAGGCCTTCGGCGACCCGCAGCTTACCGCACTCGTCGAAGCGGCTCTGGCGCGCAACATCGACATCGCGCAGGCCGCCGCCCGCATCCGCGACGCGCGCGCGCAGGAACGGCTGGCCCATGCGCAGTTGCTGCCCACGGTCGACGCGGCAGCCTCGGCATCGGATTCGCGCAGCATCGATGCCTTCGGGGTTGCAGAGGTGCAGCAGATCGCGCAGCCGGGCGTGCAGGCGGCGTGGGAAGCAGACATTTTCGGGCGTCTGGCAGACCAGCAGGCAGCGGCGCGCGCGGGGTGGCTGGCCAGCCAGGCAGCGCGGGATTCAATCCGCCTCTCGGTCGCGGCGACGGCGGCAAACGGCTATATCGCCTTGCTCGGCCTCGACGCGCAGCTTGCCATTGCCCAACAGACGCTGGACGCGCGGCGCCGGGAACTGCAACTGGCAGAGCGCCGGGTCGGCGCGGGCTATTCGCCGCGTCTGGACCTTGCGCAGGCACAGGCCGAGTATCAGGCCACCGCCCAACTGATCCCCTCCTTGCGCGAAGCCACGGCGCGGCAGGAAAATGCCTTGCGCCTGCTCGCAGGGAACGTGCCCGGCGGCGTCGCGCGCGCCACTTCGCTCGCCCTGCTGACAGAGCCGGTGATCCCGGAAGGCCTGCCGTCCCAGCTCTTGGCGCGCCGACCGGACGTGGCGCAGGCCGAGCTGCAACTGGCTGCCGCCGACAAGTCGCTCGCCGCTGCCCGCAAGCGTTTCCTGCCGCAGCTTCAACTCACCGGCTCCGGCGCCTTGGTATGGTCCTCGCTGCTGGTGGGTGATCCGATCGGAGTGTGGTCTCTGGGTGGCAGCATCCTTGCGCCGATCTTCGAAGGCGGACGGCTGCGCGCCGGGGCCGAAAGCGCCGCCGCCCAGCGGGACAATGCCGCGCTGGCCTACCGCAAGGCCGCGCTCACCGCCTTTCGCGAGGTGGAGGACGCGCTTGGCTCGGCCCGGGAAGCGGACGAACTCATGACCATCCTGGCCGCCCAGCGCACGGCAGACGCCGAAGGCCTGCGCCTTGCCACCAACCGCCGCCGCGAGGGCTATTCGCCCTATCTTGAACAGCTGGTTGCCCAGCGCGGCCTGCTCAACGTGGAACTCAACCTCGTGCAGGCGCGGACGGCGGCGTTGCAGGCACGGGTATCGCTCTATCTGGCGATGGGCGGCGGCTGGAGCCGCGATGCGGTCGCAGGGCTGGAAGCCTCGCCGTAGCGCGTGATCGCGCTCGCGACGACTATGGATCGGCTATTGGCTTGGCAGAGCCAATTCGATAGAGCGGCGGCAAGGTGACAGGCGTGCCTGTTGCCGGACATGATCGTGCCGGTGCCCCCGAAGGGGCTTAATCGGGAATGCGGTGCGGGGGTGTAGCCCCCAAATCCGCGGCTGTCCCTGCAACTGTAAGCGGATAGCGCGATGCACACGCCCTTTTAAGGGCAGCCACTGGACCGGCGCGTTGCCGGTCTGGGAAGGCGTGTATCAAGCTGTGACCCGCGAGCCAGGAGACCTGCCGGCGCACTGGTCGCTCTTGCCCTGACCCAGGGGATGGTCATGGCACGGTTCTTCTCCGTCTGGGCGACGAAGCTGTGTGGCTGGGGCTGCACGGTCGCGTGGTGGTGGGCGTAGTTCGCGCCTGCCCATCGCCGCGCGTCGGCCGGCCATGTCGGTATGCCCCGCCTTCGTTCGCCCGGCGCGCGGAGAGCGATTTTGGGTCCGCTGGAAGGGGATCGAAGCGGCGGCACGGTAAGGGGATGGTGCCCCGATGCCTGGCGCCCGATGATGGCGGGAGACGGGCTGCTGGTCCGCGTAAAGCCGCGTCTCGGCCGCCTGATGCCCGCTCAGGCCGTGGCTCTGGGCGAAGCGGCGCTCGCGCATGGGTCGGGTGCGCTTGACCTTACACGCCGCGCGAACCTGCAAATTCGCGGTGTGAGCGAGGCCGAATGGCCGCGCCTGCTCGACCGGTTGCTGGAGACCGGCCTCGTGGATGCGGACGCAACACGCGAAGCCCGGCGCAATATCCTCGTCTCGCCCGCAGGGCGCCCCGGCGAGGATACCCATCGCATCGCTCGCGAACTGGACGAGCGCCTCGACGAATTGCCCGTACTACCGGGCAAGGCCGGTTTCGTCATCGACGCCGGACCTGTGCCGATGCTGTCCGCCGAACCCGGCGATTTCCGGATCGAGCGCGGGCGCGACGGCATGCTCCTGCTGCGCGCCGATGGACGCTCTACCGGCATAGGACTGGCGCCGGGCCGGGAAGTCACCGCGCTGATCGATCTGACGCGCTGGTTCATGGCAAGCGGCGGAGCAAGTGCGGGCCGCATGGCACGCCATTCCGCGCCCTTGCCGGACTGGGCGACAGGAACCGCCGCCCCCGGGCTCGCCGCGCCCCTGCCCGTCCCCGGCCGTCACGCGATGGGCACCGCCTATGGCCTGCCGTTCGGGCGCGTGAGCGCGCAAGCCTTCCTGCGATTGGCGCAAGACTCCGGCGTGGCGGGCATTCGTACGTCGCCCTGGCGCATCCTTCTGACTGAGGGGGGCGGGCCGATCGAGCACGAAGGCCTGTCGATCGATCCCCACCATTCGCTGCTGCGCGCCGATGCCTGCCCCGGCGCGCCCGACTGCCCGCAAGCCAGTGTCGAGACCCGGACGCTCGCCGCCCGCCTTGCGCCGCATGTCGCCGGGCACCTGCACGTTTCGGGTTGTGCCAAGGGCTGCGCCCATCCCGGTGCCGCCGATGTGGTCGTGACCGGGCGCGAGGGTGCCTACGACCTTTCCTTCAGCGCGTGCGCCGGTTCTCCGCCCCTTCGCTCGGGTCTGAATGCCGCAGACCTCCTCGCCCATTTTGGAGTCGCTTGATGCCTTACGATTATGAAAAGGACGGCGCGGCGATCTACCGCCAGTCCTTTGCCACCATACGCGCGGAAGCCGACCTTGCCCGCTTCTCCGCCGAGGAGGAGCCCGTTGCCGTCCGCATGATACACGCGGCAGGCATGGTCGAACTGGCCGCGCACATCCGCTTTTCCGCCGGCTTTGCAGTCGCCGCGCGCGCCGCGCTGGCTGCGGGAGCGCCCGTGCTCTGCGATGCACGGATGGTGTCCGAAGGCATTACCCGCGCCCGCCTGCCAGCTTACAACGGGGTCATCTGCACCCTCGGCGATGCCGAAGTGCCGGACCTTGCGCACCGGATCGGCAACACCCGCTCGGCGGCGGCGCTGGAACTGTGGCGGCCACATCTCGGCGGCGCGATCGTCGCCATCGGCAACGCGCCGACCGCGCTGTTTCACTTGCTCAACATGCTTGAGGACCCCGACTGCCCCCGCCCGGCGGCCATCATCGGTTGCCCGGTGGGCTTCGTCGGCGCGGCCGAGTCCAAGCATGCCTTGTGGCTGACCGCACCGGTTCCCTGCTGCATCGTCGAGGGACGGCTTGGTGGGAGCGCCATTACCGTGGCGGCCGTCAACGCACTGGCGAGCCGCGCGGAATGAGCGCGTCAGGAACCATCCACGGCGTCGGCCTCGGCCCCGGTGCGGCGGACCTGCTGAGCGTGCGCGCCGACCGGCTCGTGCGCGGCACGCGGCAAATCGCCTATTTCCGCAAAAAGGGACGCGCGGGTCGGGCGCGGAGTACCGTCGACAGCCTGCTGCGGACCGATGCGGTCGAAATCGCGATGGAATACCCGGTCACGACAGAAATTCCGCTCGACGATCCCGCTTACAATGCCTGCCTTCAGGCTTTCTATGCGGATTGCACGGAACGGCTGGCGGAGGCTGCGCGCGGCGGCGAGGACGTCGTCGTGCTTTGCGAGGGGGATCCGTTTTTCTACGGCTCGTTCATGCACCTGCACAGCCGGCTCTCCGGGCGGGTGCCGGTGGAAGTCGTGCCTGGCATCACCGGCATGGCTGGCGCCTGGAACGCGACCGGGCTGCCGATCACCTGGGGAGACGATGTGCTGACCGTCGCGATGGCGACGCTGCCCGAAACGGAATTGGCGCGCCGTATCCACGATACCGATGCGCTAGTGGTGATGAAGATCGGCCGCAATCTGCCGAAGCTGCGCCGCGCGGTGGCTGCCGCCGGACGCGAGGATGCGGCGTGGCTGGTAGAATATGCGGCCATGCCCGAGCAGCGGGTGACCCGGCTTGTCGATGCCGAGAACGTCGCGCCCTATTTCTCGATCCTGCTCATCCACGGTCAGGGACGCAGACCGTGAGCGGATGGATCGCGGTCGCGGGCCTTGGGCCCGGGGACGAGGCGCTCGTCACGCCCGAAGCCACGCAGGCGCTGGCCGAGGCGACCGATGTAGTGGGCTACGGTCCCTATGTGGCGCGGGTTGCGCCGCGTGAAGGGCTGGTGCTTCACCCATCCGACAACCGCGTGGAGCTTGAGCGGGCGGCCATGGCGCTGGACCTTGCCGCGCAGGGTCGCCGGGTGCTGGTCGCGTCCTCGGGCGATCCGGGAGTCTTCGCGATGGCTGCCGCCGTGTTCGAGGCGCTGGAGGACGGCCCGGCGCACTGGCGCAAACTCGATATCCGGGTGCTGCCCGGCATCACCGCGATGCTGGCGGCAGCAGCCCGCGCCGGAGCGCCGCTCGGTCATGATTTCTGCGCGATCAATCTGTCCGACAACCTCAAGCCCTGGCCGGTGATCGAGAAAAGGCTGCGGCTCGCGGCCGAGGCCGACTTTGCGATGGCGTTCTACAATCCCCGCTCACGCGCGCGGCCGGAGGGGTTCGCCAAGGCGCTTACGGTTCTGCGCGAAGCCTGCGGAGATGACCGGCTGGTCCTCTTCGCCCGCGCGGTGTCCACGCCGGAAGAAGTCCTCCGGATCGTCCCGCTTCGCGAGGCGCGGGCGGAAATGGCGGATATGCGCACGATGGTCATCGTCGGATCCAGCCGCACCCGGATCATCGAACGACCCGGCGCGCCGATCCTCTACACCCCGCGCTCAGTGCCGGAGGATGCCTCGTGACCGAGCCACCGAAGGACATCCTGCGACCCGTGCAATTCGAGCCTGTGCTGCAGGACCGGGCGGTCGATCATCAGTACTGGCAAGCCCAATTGCCGCGCCGCGATCAGCTTTGCGCTGGCGCCGGTACCCCCCGCATTCTTGCAGACGACGAGGTCGATGGCATGGTGCCGCAACAACTCGAGGTCCGCCTCGACGCCAAACGGCCCCCGGTCCACCACGAGGCTGAAGTCGGGCAGCTTCGGCGGCGAATCCGGCGCATCGACGAAGCGCAGCAGGTAGTGATGTTGCGGCCGGTCGGCGAAAGCGTCGACGTGCATCCGGCCGAGCGCCAGCATCACCCGTCGGGGCGGTCCGGCAAGGGCATCGACGGCCGCTGCGATATCCGCCACGCGAGTCCAGCGGTCCGCAATTTCGGGCTGCCACGCAGGGCGGGTGAAGGCGGCATGGGCGACACCTGTGAGAGCGGCCGCCGTCACTGCGTTGGCGCTCATGGTCGCCGCGAAAGGATGCGTGGCGTCGACAAGATGGGTGATGCGATTCCGGCGCAGATAGGCCGCCAGCCCCTCCACGCCGCCGAACCCGCCGACGCGTACGGCAATCGGCTGCGGTCGCGGGCTCTCGGTGCGACCCGCGTAGCTGTAGGTGGCGTCAATGTCATGCTCGGCCAGTGCGCGCGCGAGCGTGTTCGCCTCGGTCGTGCCGCCCAGCAGGAGGACGTTCGGCTTGGCTGACATGAACTCGTCCCCCTGGTTGACCATCGTCGGCATCGGCGAGGATGGCATCGACGGGCTTTGCGCGGCGAGCCGGACCGCGCTGGACCAAGCCGACCTCGTGATGGGCGCGGCCCGCCATCTTGCCCTGCTCGGTACGCCTAACGCTGCCTGCATCGAATGGCCAGTGCCGTTCGCGGACGGCGTGGAGCAACTGCTCGCCAATCGGGGGCGCAAGGTCGTGATGCTGGCCTCGGGCGATCCATTCTGGTTCGGCGCCGGAACCAGCGTGACGCGTCATCTCCAGCCGGGCGAATGGGTAGCGCATCCCGCACCGTCCACGTTCGGGCTAGCCGCCGCGCGGCTTGGGTGGGCGATCGAAAGCACGCCCTGCCTTGGCCTTCACGCGGCGCCGCTGCAACGGCTGCGGCCGCATCTGGCGTCCGGCGGGCGCGTATTGGTTTTGCTGCGCGATGGCGCGGCGGTGGTGCGGCTCGCCGCCTATCTGAGCGAACTCGGCTTCGGGGCCTCCACCATTCATGCTCTGGAAGCTCTTGGCGGCCCGCGCGAACGGGTTCGGACCGGACAGGCCGAAAACTGGGACTTCACCGACATCGCCCACCCGGTCGCGGTGGGCGTCGAGGTTCGGGGAGAGGCCAGCGCCATGCCCTCCACCAGCGGCCTGCCCGACGCTCTGTTCGATCACGATGGCCAGATCACCAAGAGCCCCCTGCGCGCGCTGACACTGGCCGCGCTGGCCCCAAGACCGGGCGAAGTCCTCTGGGATATCGGCGCGGGATCGGGATCGGTGTCGATCGAATGGCTGCTGGCCCATCCGGCCAACCAGGCCATCGCCGTGGAAGCAGACATCCTGCGCGCCGAGCGGGCAAAGGCCAACGCGCTCGCGCTTGGTGTCGACCGGCTGCAACTCGTCCTTGGCCGCGCCCCGGAGACGCTTCCGCAAGGTCCGCCGCCTTCCGCCGTGTTCATCGGCGGCGGATTGTCAGGGCCGCTGCTCGAAACCCTGTCGGCGCGCCTGCTCGCCGGAACGCGGCTCGTGGCCAATGCGGTGACGCTCGAATCCGAAGCCCTGCTGGCAGAATGGCACGGGCGGCGGGGCGGCGATCTGGTGCGCATCGAACTCGCTGATGCCGTGCCGCTTGGCAGTCGGCGGGGCTGGCGGTCGCGCTATCCGGTCGTTCAGTGGAGCGTGACGCTGTGATCGTTGCCGGTTTCGGTTTCCGATCCGGGGCGAATGTCCTCGCGCTGTGCTCGGCGTTCCAGTTGGCGCGCGAACATGCGCCGCCGGTTACGCACTTGGCCACCCTTGCCGACAAAGCCGACGGGCTGGCCGAACTGGCGAACCTGTTGTCCCTGCCGGTGATTGCCATCACTCCCGAGCACCTTGCGGGCGTGCACACGATGACCGCCTCCGCGGCCTCACAGGTGGCCCGAGGCCTTGGCAGTGTGGCGGAGGCCTGCGCGCTTGCCGCGTTGCGGGCGCGTCAGCCCCGCCTCCTCACCCGGCGCCAGATTTCACGCGATCGCATGGCGACCTGCGCCATCGCCCAAGGAGCATTGCTATGACAGTTCACTTCATCGGTGCCGGGCCCGGTGCACCCGATCTTCTCACCCTGCGCGGCCGAGACCTGATCGCCGCGAGCCCGGTGTGCCTCTATGCCGGATCGCTGATCCCGCAGGCCGTGCTCGGCCACTGCCCGCCAGGCGCGCGGATCGTCAACACCGCCTCCATGGACCTCGATGCCATCGTTGCGGAGATATCCGCCGCCCATGCGGCCGGACACGACGTGGCGCGGCTGCATTCGGGCGACTTGTCGGTGTGGTCCGCAATGGGGGAGCAACTGCGCCGGCTTCGCGCGCTGGATATTCTTTTCACGGTGACTCCCGGTGTGCCGGCCTTCGCCGCTGCTGCTGCTGCCCTTGAAACGGAACTGACGCTGCCGGCGCTGGCGCAGTCGCTGGTGCTGACCCGCACGCCGGGCCGGGCGAGCACGATGCCTCCAGCGGAAAGCCTCGCCAATTTCGCTGCCACCGGCGCGACGCTCGCCATCCACCTCTCGATCCACAACCTCGACCAGGTGACGAGAGACCTCACCCCGTTTTACGGCGCCGACTGCCCAGTTGCCGTGGTCTGGCGGGCAAGCTGGCCGGACCAGCGGATCGTACAGGCCACGCTCGGTACGATCGGCGCGGCGGTGGCCGGGAGCATGGAACGCACCGCGATCATCCTCGTGGGCCGCGTCCTCGATGCCGAGGGTTTCGGCGAAAGCAGCCTGTACGCGAAAGGTTACGATCGCCGCTTCCGGCCGCAAAACGCGGACTCGCAATACGCGAATTCGAGCGAATAAGGCCGCGCCGCCCATGATCGAATTGAGCCTTATCGGCATCGGCACCGGCAATCCCGACCACCTGACCCGGCAGGCGGCACGGGCGATGAACGAGGCCGACCTGATCCTGCTACCGCGCAAGGGCAGCGACAAGTCCGACCTGCTCGACTTGCGCAAGAGCATCTGCGACGCCGTCCTGACCGGACAGACGCGCATGGCCGAATTCGATCTGCCCACACGCGATAGTGGCGGCGACTATGTGGATGCGGTCAACGCATGGCACGACGCGATTGCCGATGCGTGGATGCAGCAGATCGCCGTGCACCTCCCCCATGGCGGCAAGCTGGCGCTGCTCGTCTGGGGGGATCCGTCGCTCTACGACAGCACGCTGCGCATCGCGGAGCGGCTGCGGCTGGGCGGACTGGAGATCGCCGTCCAGGTGGTACCGGGCATCACCAGCATTCAGGCGCTGACCGCCGCACACCGGATCCCACTGAATGGACTCGCCCGGCCGGTAACCATCACCACGGGGCGGTTTCTGCGCGCGCATGGCTGGCCGGAGGGCGCCGAGACGCTGGTGGTCATGCTGGACCAGGGCTGCGCGTTCGAGGCTCTGGCGGATCGGGACATCCAGATCTGGTGGGGGGCCTATCTGGGCATGGCGAACGAGGCGCTGATATCCGGTCCGCTAAGCGAGGCCGGGCCCGCAATCGCCGACGCCAAACCTCGCTTGCGGCAGCGGAACGGCTGGATCATGGATGTCTATCTGATGCGGCGCCAGACAGCATGATTTCGGAGCGGCCTCGCTTGCGCGCACGTCGCATCCCGCGCTAGCCCTGTTCCATGACCGAGATGACCATCATGGACTGGACGCGGGGCGATATCTTCGGCCTGGACTTTCCCGCACACCCTGAAGCGCTGAAATCCGGTGGGCCCGCATTTCTGACGCGAGCCTTCCGCGCAAGCGGTGTGCTCGGCAAGGATAACAGCGTTACGGATATCACGCGCCTCGACGAGTGGATGCTGGGCGGGACCGGTATCAAGGCGCTTCTGTCGGTGGTTTATGAACATGACGCCGCGGACCTGCCGCGCGATCTGTTCGTGAAGTTCTCACGCAATTTTCAGGACAAGGTACGCGACAGCGGCCGCCACCACATGCCGCCGGAAGTGCGGCTCGCGAACTTGTCCCGAGATCCGGATTTCCCGGTCACCGTCCCGAAATGCTTCTATGCGGACATCCAGCAGGAGACGCTCACCGGGATCATCATCACCGAGCGCATTCCTTACGGCCAGGGTGCCGTCGAGCCGCATTATCCCAAATGCATGGACCAGATCCTGCTCGAGCCGCTCGCGCATTACAGCGCGCTGGTCGCCAATCTGGCGCGGCTGTCAGGCTCGCACAAATCGGGCCGGCTTGGCGACGCCGTGGCGCGCCATTTCCCGCTCGATCTGGACATGCTGATCGCGCGCAGGCCCCGCTTCGAGGCGCCGCTGCTTGCCAAGCGGATCAACCGGCTGGCGGAGTTCATGCTACAATATCCGCATCTTGTGCCGCCACACATCGCCGATCGCGCGTTCCTCAACGGCTTCTGCGCCGACGCGCTGCTGGCGGCCGAGCAGCAGGAGGACATCTGGCGGTTCCTCTATTCGCAGCCCGATATGATCGCGCTCTGCCACATGAACGCGAACATCGACAACGCGTGGTTCTGGCGGGAGCCGGGTGGCGCGCTCCGCTCCGGCCTGATCGATTGGGGCAGCGTCGGGCAGATGTCCGTGGCGTCATCGATCTGGGGCTGCATCGGCGCCGCCGAACCCGAAACGCACGATCGGTATCTTGACGAATTGCTGGCGCTGTTCATCGCCGAATATGCGCGCGCCGGAGGCCCCATTCTCGATCAAAGCGAGCTGACGCGGCATCTGGAAATGCACGTGATGATGTCGGCACTGCATATGACGACCGCCCCGCCGGCCATCCTGCGCGAAGTCCCCGATCCCGGAGCCGCCGCCGACCGCTACGACCCGATCTTCACGACGAATGAAACCGCGCGCGTGCAGTTGAAGATCACCATATCGCTTTTGAATATGTGGGCGCGCCGCGATCTCGGTCGGCATCTGCGGGCGGGTTGAGGCTCACGCGGAAGCCGCCCCGACCAGGCAGGAAATGGCCAGCCGTTCGCCACTTTCAAGTTCCTGTTCAACGGCGTGCTCGATGGCATCAGTGTCAAGAACCAGGCGGTCAATCCCTAGTTGCCGCCTGACGAACTCCCTTTATTCTCCCGCTTTCACCGCCGCTCACTGCCGTCGCGTTACCGACTTCGGCGGCCGCGCGTGCCAGCGTTCCACATCGAGGCCTTATGAACCCCAATCGCTTTGTGAACCACAATCTGAACGAAGACCGCCAGACTTTCGTCACCCATCTGGAATGCTCGCTCACGGGCGAGCGCTATGAGGCAGACCAGCTTCACGGCCTGTCGCGGGCCGGGCGGCCGCTGCTCGTGCGCTACGATCTGGACGGGCTGAAGCAGTCGATCCAGCGCCAGACGATCGAGGCACGCGAAACCGACTTGTGGCGCTGGCGCGAGCTGCTTCCCGTACGCAAGACGCAAAGCATCGTTTCTCTGGGCGAGATCGAGACGCCGCTCATACCGATCCCGCACTCGGGCGGGCGCAATGTCCTCGTCAAGGATGAGGGGCGACTGCCGACCGGCTCGTTCAAGGCACGCGGTCTGGTCATGGCCGTGACGATGGCGCGCGAACTGGGCGTGACGCGCATCGCGATGCCCACGAACGGCAATGCCGGCGCGGCGCTGGCCGCCTACGCCTCTCGCTGCGGCATCGAAACGGTCGTGCTCTGCCCCGAGGAAACGCCCGAAGTGAACGTCCGCGAAATCGCCCAGCAGGGCGCGCGGGTATGGCGCGTGAACGGCCAGATCGATGAGTGCGGCGCGATCGTCGGCAAGGGTGCCGCCGAAGGGCTCTGGTTCGATTTCTCGACGCTGAAGGAGCCCTATCGCATCGAGGGCAAGAAGACGATGGGCCTCGAACTCGCCGCCCAGCTCGAATGGGAACTGCCGGATGCGATCTTCTACCCCACCGGCGGCGGCACCGGGCTGATCGGTATGTGGAAAGCCTTCGACGAGCTGGAGCGCCTTGGATGGATCGGCTCCAAGCGGCCGCGCATGTATGCGGTGCAGGCGGCAGGTTGCGCACCGATCGTTCGCGCATTCGATGCCGGCGTGGAATTTGCCGAACGCTGGGAAGACGCGGCAACCGTTGCGGCAGGTATCCGCGTGCCCAAGGCAGTCGGCGATTTCCTGATCCTGCGTGCGGTGCGGGAGTCGGGCGGCCGGGCATTGGCCGTCGGCGATCCGGCCATCCTCGCAGCGGTTGACGATGCGGCGCGGAAGGACGGATTGCTGCTCTGTCCGGAAGGCGGCGCGGTGCTGGCTGCATACAATCAGGCCGTCCGCGACGGGATCGTGGACGCCGAGGAACGCACCATCCTATTCAATTGCGCGTCCGGCTTGAAGTATCCCCTGCCGCCGGCGGACAACTGGCTCGATCGCAACGGGACAATCGACCTGACGCAACTGTAAGCGGAGCTCTTACAGAACGCGGACCTGCGGGTTTCAATGGGGAGCCTTCGAACAACAATCGGCGGCCCCTTTTCACGGCAAGACGGTGCCGTCCGAGCGATGCAGCCGCGTTTCCGGCAGGCCAATTGAGCCGAGATTTCCGACAATCCTGCACACGAATGCCCCCTTGCGGCGGCCCACCGTATCGATGCGATTGCTTGCCCCTGCGGGTACGGCGGGACCGACCGCGATGCGAACATGGCCGTCGTCGTCGGGAACGGCATTGCCGTCATGAACACCCGGCGTCTGGAGATGCTCGTACCAGAAATTGTAACCATGGAGCGACCAATAGCCGGAGATGCCGGGCGGCATCACGACCTCCAGCCATTCACCTTCGGCCAGATCGAATCCGCCCAGGAGATACCGGGTATCGGCATCGCCTTGCACCGTTTCCGCAAGCGCGGGCGGCGCGCTGTCGAGGCGGTTGGGCAGATCGCGCGCCGCGGCCATCCATTTCAGATATTCGCGCACATTCGCGCGGAGCAACTTCGCGACATGGACCAGCGCGCCGTCATTGCTGCCCCCCATAAGCGTCAGCCCGGCGGCGGCGTGACCGCCGGTCAGAGTGATATGGGCGGGATCGCTGGTGCCGCGGTGCAGGATGCGCACCATCAGGATCCGCGCGCCGAGCGGAATGGCGAGACCGCCTGAACCACCGGCATCGGCTGCCAAAGTCAGGGCGAAAGCTCCATCTGCGGTGCAGTTCCCGCTATCGAAGGCAGTATAGCCGGCGATCAAAGGCGCTCCGTTCGGCCCGATCGTATAGACGCCGATGCCGACGCGTTCCGACCCGTTCAGTCGCCCTTCGATGCGGTAACGACCGGCCGCATCGATCCCGCTGTGGAGCATGATATAGTCGGGATTGGGCCCGCCATGGACCGGCAGCGCGCGCGTCAGTCCCCCTTCCCTGAACAGATGTCCGAGCAACGCGCCGCCCAGTCCGGCCGCCACCATCCGCGTGACATAGGCCTCACCCTCGGCGGCGACTTCGGCGTCGGGCGCCTCTGCCGCGATCAGGGCTCGAGCATCCTCGACCGCCGCGTTCAGCGTTTCCCAGCCCATGCTCATGCCGCCGCGCCGATGCGGGCCAGGCCCTCGCTCTCGCCCGGAATGGCGAAGCGGCCGACATAGCCATCGAAACGCGACCGGACGTCGTCGGCGTCCAGGCCATATTGCGCGAGGCTATAGTCGTTGGCGCCGCGCGCGTTCTTGGGATTGGCGGCGTGCCAGTCCCTTACCGCCTTGGCGACATCGTCGGGCGTGTCGATGCCAAGACCGGCATGGATGCGGCGCATTTCCGCCACCGGGTCCGCAATCAGCGCATAGTAATCGACATGCACGACCCGGTCGCCATGCGGTCCCCGGTCGAACTTCATGATCCGGTCGATATGCCGCTCGATAAAGTGCAGCATGTCGCGGCCGACCTCCTGCCTGTCGACAGGCGCCGCCGCGCGACTGGAGCGCAAGTTCCAGCTCATCTTGGCGATGGAGGCGACCACTTGCGCCGGGTCGCGATGCGTCATCACGAAGCGCGCATCCGGATAGACTGCCAGTATCGCGTCCATGGCGATGACATGGTTCGGGTACTTCAGCGCCCATGGCCGGGCTTCGGAGCGCCATTGCAGGCACTGAAGCTGGCGTTTGTGAACGCGATAGGTCTCGACCAGATCGAGCCCGTCCATCAGCCAGTCGAAATAGTCGGGCACGCGATAGAGATTGTGCAATCCCGCCGCGCCATAGCTTTGTTCCAGGAAGGCATGACATTCGTCGGAACCGCCATCATCGTAGAGATGCAGCGCGGCAAAGGCCTCCGGCCGGCCATGGGCCTTTTGCAGTTCCCGCCATGCCGCGCGTCGTTTCTCCACCGAGGCCGGATTGAACCCCGGCGGCGGCGAAGGCATGCTCGATTCCCACGTGCGGATCAGGCGAAAACGAGGATCGCGGTCGAACAGATATTGGAAATAGGTCGTGCCCGATCGCGGCAGGCCCATGAGGAACACCGGCGCCTCGATCACTTCCTCGGCGATTTCCGGATAGTCGCGCACCCATTTCAGGCTCTCCAGCCGGTTGACGGAATCGCGCAGCAGCATGGCACGGACTTTGGCCTCGCCTTCGGCCGACATGGGGAAATTGGCTTGGAGCGATGCGACAAGACGCTGGAGATTTTCCCGGACGCCTCGGTCGCTGTCGGCAATGCCCACCGAGGCCTCGGCTTTGGCAATGATAGATATGGCTTCAAGCATATCCTGCTCCCATTCGATGATCGCTCGCTTCGCCTTGCCACGAGTCTGTCTGGCATCTATATTCGGTAAATGCCGAATATGTCAAAGACCGAACTCTCGCGGGATCAGCGCCGCTTCGTCGAGGACCTCGCGGCCTTGCTGGTGCCATGGGGGATGCAGCCGAGCGTGGCCCACCTCTATGCCTACCTGCTGCTCTGCGACGAGCCGGCGTCGCTGGACGCGGTCACGGCGACGCTCGGCATGGCCAAGAGCAGCGCCAGTGTCGCGGCCCGCGCGCTTGAGCAGTTCGGCCTCGCCCGTCGTCACAGCGAGCCCGGCAGCAAGCGCATCCGCTACGGCGCCTCCACTTCCTATTCGGGTTTTATCGCCGCGCAGGCCGCGTTGATGGGCGATCTGGGGCGACTGATCGAAGAACGCGCGCGCGGGATATCGGAAGGCGAAACGCTGCGCCGATTGCGCTATCTGGGCTCGTTCAACCGCAAGATGGAAGCGACGATCCTCGGTCGCATAAGCGAGTTGTCCGACGAATTTATCGCGCACGGTCCGGACGCAGAATTGCAATGATCGCCTGAACTGGTCCGGTTCAGGCGCCCACCTGCCGCACGACATCCGCAACCAGCGCACGCAGCCAGCGATGCGCGGGATCGTGGCGGTAGCGCACATGCCACGCCATCTCGACCGGGAAAGTGCCGAGATCGGTCGGGGCCGGAAGCACCTTCAGCCGGGGATCATGTTCAAGCCGGCGGCAGATCAGCCGAGGCAATGTGGTGCAATAGTCGGTAACGGCAACCATCTCGGCCACCGCGAAGAAATTGGTGACGGAGATGGCCACATCGCGCTTCAGCTGCTGCTGCGCCAGCGCCTGAAACACGCCGGCACGGATGCGGCCCGGCGGCATGACATTGACGTGGCGCAGGCGTTCGAACTGCTCGCGCGAGATGGTGTCGCCGATCTCGGGATGGTCGGCGCGCAGCACGCATTCCAGGTGCTCGTCCATGAGGTGCTGCACCACCAGATTGTCCGGCGGATCGACAATGCGCCCCACCACCATCGCCGTCGTTCCGGAAACCACGCCGGTCTCGGTCAGGTCGTTGCCGTAGGGCGTGAGACGCAGCCTGATGCCCGGCGCTTCCGCGGCCAGCTTCGCGACGATGGCGGGCATCAGCGCGAACTCCACATAGCCGTTCGGGGCGATGGTGAAGAGCCGCTCGGCACTCGCAGGATCGAAATCCTGCTGGCCAAGTACCGCGTCGTCAAGCCGCGCGAGCGCATCCGCGATCCCCGGCGCCAGTTCGAGCGCAATCGGGGTTGGCTGGATGCCGTAGCGCTCGCGCACGAAGAGCTGGTCCTGTAACATCAGGCGCAGCCGCCCGAGCGCGTTGGAGAGTGCGGGCTGGGTCATGCCCAGTCGCTCGGCGGCACGGGTGACGCTGCGCTCCTCCATCAGTGCGACGAATATGGGCAACAGGTTGAGATCGTACCGCATCAGATATTATCTCATCGATATATCTTAAATCCAAGAAATAAAGTTCTGGAATGAGTGCTCATAGGCCATTTTCCGGTTGTCGGCGGATCACCGCCCGACTGCGATCCGAAGGAGGTTCAGATGACCAAGGGTAAAGTGCTCGTGCTCGGCTCCAATGCCACGCAGATCGAAGTTCAGGGCGGTTTTGGTCCGACCGGACAATATCTCAATGAAACCGTCGTGCCCGCGATGGCGCTGATTGCGGCCGGTTACGAGGTCGTGCTGGCGACGCCGACCGGCGCCAAGCCAACCATCGATCCCGCGTCCGATGCACCGGCGCATTTCGGGAACGATGTTGCCGCCTACGAACGCGCGAAGGCATTCTATGCGAACGATCCGTCGATGAACCAGGTCAGCACCCTGCGCGCGGTCATCGACGATGGCCTTGACCAGTTTGCCGGCGTGTTCGTGCCCGGCGGTCAGGCGCCCGTCGTCGATCTGATGCAGGATGCCGATGCCGGCGCGATCCTGCGCCATTTTCATGCCGCCGCCAAGCCGACCGCGCTGCTCTGCCACGGCCCGATCACCCTCGTCTCGGCGATGCAGAATGCCCCGGCCTTCCGCGCCGCGCTGATTGCCGGTGATGACGCCAAGGCCAAGGACATCGCGGCCGACTGGCCCTATGCCGGCTATCGGATGACGATCTTCTCCGCATCGGAGGAGAAATATGTCGAGGAGCAGATCCTCCACGCCAAGATGTACTTCGACATGCCGCAGGCGCTGCACGATGCCGGCGGCGAGGTCATCGTGACCGACATCGACTTTGCGCCCCACGTCGTCGTCGACCGCGAGTTGATTACCGGGCAGAACCCCAGCTCGGATCACCCCATTGCGGAGGCCTTGATCGCAGCGCTTGATCGGGCGAATGCATGAGGACGCGCATGACCGGCGGGGCGCTTCGCACGCGCCCTGCCGGATGGCTGGAAAGCACAGGAACAAGACCGATGACCGATACCGTCAAGATCGTGGCGACCCTTGTCGCCAGACCCGGCAAAGCGGAAGCACTGCGCGCGCTGCTGGATGGCATGATCGCGCCGAGCCGCGCCGAACCCGGCAATCTTCGCTACGATCTCTGGGTCGATCAGGCCCAGCCCAACCGGCTTCTGCTCGACGAACTCTATGCCAATCAGGCGGCGGTTGAATCGCACCGCGCCAGCCCGCATTTCCAGAACTATCTCTCGCAAATCAACGATCTCGCCGAGCGCGCGGCATGGACGCTCGATCCCCTGACAGTCTCCTGACACAAAGGAATCCCGACGATGGCCCTGAAAGACATTCTTCCCGGCAAGCTCGGCTTCGGCGCCGCCCCGCTGGGCAACATGTTCCGCGACATTCCCGAGGACGAAGCGCTCGCCACGGTCGAAGCCGCCTGGAACGACGGCATTCGCTATTACGACAACGCGCCGCTCTATGGCGCCGGGCTCGCCGAATTGCGCTTGGGTGAAGCGCTCGCAGGCAAGCCGCGCGACCAGTACGTGATCAGCACCAAGGTCGGCCGCATCATTCTTGACGAGCTGGAAGATATCAGCGCGCGCGAACAGGGCGAAAAGGCCGGGGTATTCGCGCATGGCCGCGCCAACCGCGTCGTCAACGACTATTCCTATGACGCCACCCTCCGCTCGATCGAGGGCAGCCTCAAGCGCCTGCGCACCGACCATATCGAGATCGCCTTCGTCCACGACCTTGCCCAGGATTTCTGGGGCGATGCCTGGCTGGAGAAGTTCGAGGAAGCGCGAAACGGTGCATTCAAGGCGCTCGACCGGCTGCGTGACGAAGGCACGATCAAGGCCTGGGGTCTGGGCGTCAACAAAGTCGAACCGATCGAGCTGCTGCTCGGTCTGAACGAACCTCGCCCCGACGCTTTCCTGCTCGCAGGCCGCTATACGCTGCTCGATCACGGTCAGGCGCTGCAGCGGGTGATGCCGATGGTGGCGGAGCGCGGTTTGGGGATCGTGGTGGGCGGCCCTTACAGCTCGGGCGCGCTCGTGGGCGGTCCCAATTTCGAATATGCGCCGGCGACGCCCGCTATCCTCGACAAAGTCGCCCGGATCAAGGCGATTGCCGACCGCTACGGCATCAGCATGAAGGCGGCGGGGCTCCAGTTCTCGCTCGCCAATCCGGCGGTCGCGGCCGTGATCCCCGGCGCGAGCCGGCCCGGCCGCATTGCCGAGGATCGCGCCGCGCTGGAAGAGGTCGTCCCGGCCGACTTCTGGCAGGAACTGCGCGCCGCCGCGCTGGTAGATCCGGCCGCGCCGCTCCCAGCCTAATTCTTATATCGAAGCCCGGTGACGTGCCGTCACCGGGCTTCCTCAGGAATCTGGCCGAACTTTGGAAAGGCAGCGGCGTTACACCGGTGCAACCGTCATCAAGGGGTCCGCGCTGTGCCCGACAAGCTTGTAATCTGGACATTCGACTGGGTACCCAACGGTCCGCGCGGCTTCGTGCGCGATCTGCGTCTCCGATGGGCGGCCGAGGAAGCGGGCCTGCCTTACGAAGTTTGCACCGTCCCTTTCGAAAATCGCGAAATCAATCATCTGGACCGACAGCCCTTCGGACAAGTGCCGTTCCTGACCGATGGCGATGTCCGGCTGTTCGAGAGTGGTGCCTGCCTGCTGCATCTGGCACGTCAAAGCGACACATTGATGCCGCGCGATCCCGTCGGTGAAGGCGAGACGCTTCAGTGGGTCATCGCCGCGCTCAATTCGATCGAGATGGTCAGCGTGCCGTGGTGGTTCCTGAAGATATCGGGCGAAACCGAAAACCGCCTGACGCCGTGGCTGGAGCGCAGACTTGCCCATATCGAGCGGGAATTGAGCGAACGGGACTGGTTGGCGGCAGGTCGCTTCACCGTCGCCGACCTTATCATGGCGGACGTATTGCGCGTGCCCGATGTCCGCGCGCATGGCGATCGTCCCGCGACGAAGGCCTATGTCGACCGCATCGTCAGCCGTCCCGCTTTCCTGAAAGCGAAAGCCGATCAGATCGCGCATTTTGCCGCCGCCGACCAGATGCGTGCGAACGACGGCTGAGGCGCCCCAATGGCGCCGCTTAGGAGTTTACGGCCTAATAGCGCCATGCCAGCGTCATGCGCGCCGCGCGGGCGAATTCGGGCCGGGCAAGGAAATATCCCGTGCTTCCGCCCGCATCGAACGAGCCAACTCGCGGGTTTCCTTCTGTCAGGCCGAGTGAATTCGTGAGGTTGCTGAGCTGCACGCTCAGTTCGAAACGATTGGACAGCGCCGCGCGGATCCGGGCGTTTATCATGGAGTAGGCCGGCAGCCGCTGGGTGTTGACCACGTCCGAAAAACGCTGCGAAAACCGCAGGAAATCCATCGCAAGAGTCAGCTTGCCGCCAAAAAGGTCCAGGCTCGGGCTGGCACGAAGCGACAGGCGCGGCACGCGGATCAGTTGATGGCCATCCGCATCTTCCGGCGAGCCATCGCCGTTTTCGTCCAGCTGCGTGTAGCGAAAGTTGTGATAGCGCGGATCCTGCAACGTTGCCTGCCAATCGAGGCGCAGCGGCCCGGCAATGCGGGCCTGACCGCTCAGTTCCAGCCCCCAGGTGGTCGTATCGGCTATCGAGGTCTGCTCGATGTAGGCATTGCTCGCCGTATCGAAGCGATAATCCGTGAACGGCAATCTCGCGAAGTGGGAACGGAATGCCACTGCCGTAAGGTTCCAGCTCCGGCGCTCCAGCGTCAAACCGGCTTCGGCCATCGTGATCGGCACCGGTGCGAGATCGGTGCCTTGGGGATTGTCCGTGAAATCGGTCGGCGCGGGCAGGCGCAGGGTGCGGGTAAAGCGTGCGAACGTGCCGACGCCGGGTGCGGGCCGATAGTTCGCCGCGAGTGTCCAGCTCAGACCCGAATAGGATTTGCCCACCGGGTCAATCACCCCGGTTCCGGTCAGCACGGCGTCGTCTGCCAGCGTTGCCGGATCGCCGAGGTCCACGGCGGTCGTTTCCTCCGTCCCGCCGCCGATCCGCACATGTTCCCACCGTGCTCCGAAATCGAGCCGCCAGTCCGGCGCGAGCTTCCACTCGTCCGCCCCGTAAATCGCCACGTTCTGCGAATTCAGCGTCGCGGAATTGTAGAGCGAGCCATAGCGCACGAAGCCGTTGTCGGTCAGCGCGCCAAGAACTTGTCCGGCAGAATCCAGCGCCAGCACGTCAAGCCTCCGCGCCTGCCCGCGCACGTCCAGCAGAACCGTACCCGTCTGCCGGTCGAACTTCATGTCCATGGCATCGAATGTCGCGCCGACCGCCAGATCGTGGTGTCCGGCCAGTTCGAAGGCGGTCGTGAAGCGCGCATCCGCCACGCCTTCGCGCAGCGGCATCTGCACCGCCATCAGGTTCGCGCCCACGACCAGTCCATTGCCGTTGCTCGAACTGGTGAAAGCGGCGCCGTCGTCGGTATATTGGATCCTGGCTGCGGTCGTGCCGGGCCACGCCGCGCGCAGTCTGTCCATGGCGCTGGCGATGTAATCCTCTGCCGTGGTGGGGCGACCGATGGGAAAGAGGCCGCTGCGCCGCGTCGTACCGGTCCGCTGCCGCGTCCGCAGTTCGATCGCACTACTACGGCCAAGGGCGATGCGCGCACTGAGCGAATAGAAGGTGATCCGGCTGGTCGTGCCCTGTGACAGGTCGAAATCCTGCGGACCCTGCGGGGTCAGGAATGCGACGTGGACATTGTCCGGCCCTGCCAGCGTATCACGCAGCGGATCGAAACCGTGGATCGCCTCCACCCGCCCGTTGGCGCCGAATTGCAGCGGCACCGGGAGGTAAAGGATAACCCTGTCGTCCAGATGCTTGACGTTGGCATCGATTTTCAGGCGACCGTCGTCGTAGGCGAGCGATGCCCGCAATTGCCCGCCCCGGTCCGCGTTGTAGCCCGGATCGCGCGGGCCCGCGTCGGTTCGATAGAAACCGCCGAGCCCGAGGCCGAGGTTGGATCCCAGTCGCACGCCCGCATAGCCATCGATACGGGCATAGCCAAAGCTTCCGCCGGTCAGGGATAGGTCCACACCGGGATGCTTAAGAGGATTGCGGGTGAGGAAATTGACGCTTCCACCCGGCGCATTGGGCACGAAGACAGCCGATGGACCGCCTCGCACGGCCTCGGCCCGCTCCACGCTGGCATCGGTGCGGAAGACCTGATCGGTATTGAGATAGCCCAGCCCGCCATCGTACTGGACCGGCAGCCCGTCTTCGAAAATGGCGACGGAAGAATAGCCGTCGGTCGGTATGCCCCGTGCACGCACATTGTTGCTGGCCTCGCCGCCGCTGGCCTCTACCCAGAAACCGGGGATCTGCTGGAACAAGGCCGCCGTGGAGATCGCGCCTTCGCGCATGACAGTGCCGTGGTCGATATCTGTCAGCGCATAGCTCAGCTCGGACCGCAGCAGCGGCGCATTCACGGCGCGGCCAGTGACCACGATATCCTCCGGCGGCGTGACTGGCGGCGGCGGCGCCGCAGGACGAGGGGCTGGAGGCGTGATCCGGGGCGGCGCGGGAGGAGGTGCCGTCTTGCTGACCGGAGCGGGGCGCAACACGACAAGACTCGCCTCGAACCGCGCCACGGCCAGTGGCTGTCCGCGCAGCAGCGCATCCAGCGCGGCGCGTGCCCGCATGCGCCCGTGAAGGCCCGGACTGTGCAGACGCGCCGCCTGAGCATAGGGATAAAGAATCTGCACCCCGGCCTGATGGCCGAATTCATCCAGCGCGCTGGCAAGATTTCCGGCGGGGATGTCGAAAGTCCGTACTTGCGTCGGCCCCTGCACGGCCTCCTGCTCCCGCGCCGCAAGCGGCTGGGCCGTGCACGCAAGCGCCGTCACGGCGCAAGGGGCCGCCGCCAGCAGGCGCATTGCTCGCTTGTACATGACCTGCACGTTCGCCTGTTTGGCGCCCCGATTCGCGTGTTATTCGGGCATGCTGGTGCAACGGCCTTGCGACAGCTTCATGTCATCCACCGCCAGTCGGCGTGGGAGCGGAGATGAGCTGGATCTTGCCGTCGTGCCAACGGTGCTGGATGCCGAAGCCGTCTTCCAGTGAACGCAGGAAATCGTCAGGCTGGCTGATCCGGAATTCGCCGCCCAGCCGCGTCGATGCAATGGCGGGCTCAGCCACCACGATCGAATAGGGCAGGTAGCGATTGTATTCGGCAACGGCCTGACCCAGCGTCATGCCGTTGAACACGATCCGGCCGCCCTCCCATGCCGTGGCATCGGCGGCGACCTGCGGATCCAGCGGCTCGATCGACAGTCCGCTTCCGCGTGCCACGGCCACGTGGCCGCTGCCGATGGTGTAGGACTGCACTTTCGCACTGCCCGCCAGCACCATCAGGCGCGCCGTATCGGGCTCAAGTCGCAGGCCGAACCGGCCGGGCGTCAGTTCGGCTCCGATCGCATCGCTGTGAAGGCGCAGCGCGCTATCGCCTGCCCGGACATCGAACAGCGCTTCCCCGCGCTCAAGCCAGATCGACCGTTCGTTCCCAAAGTGCCAGCCGATCCGCGAATTGGTGTTGAGGGTGGCCGTGCTGCCGTCGGGCAGCATGATTTGGCGGCGCTCGCCCACCATGGTTTCGGCGTAGGCGCGCTGGGGAACCGCGAGCCAGGCCGTGACCCCGCCCGCCGCAAGCATCGCAGCCAATCCCGCGCTCAGCGCCGTGCGGCGCGACATCGCCGAGGATGCGGCGCCGCGCGATCCCGCCTCATAGTAAGCATGTTCCGCCGCCAACTCCGGCTGCCCGGAGGTTTCCAGAAGCCCCGGAACGCGGGGATCGGCCGTGCGGCGCCAGGTTGCGGCTGCTTGTGCGAAGGCGGAGGCATGACGGGGATCGGCATTGCGCCAGACTTCGAAGGCCGTCTCGTCAGCCGTGCCGCAGTCAAGCGCGACAAGCCAGGCGGCAGCCTGATCGATCAGGTCGTCTCGCGACGATTCCTTATAGTATTCGTCTTGTCCGTCGCCTCGCATTGAATCGAATTCTCCGCCCCGTTTTGCCCGTCTCGCCCCGCGAGGCGACGAATCAGCAACCGCAGGCCCTTGACCAAGTGCGTCTCCACTGTGGAGACGGATATGTTCATCTTTTCCGCTACCTGAGGCGGGGGCAAACCTTCGACCCTGCGCAGATAGAGCGCCTCACGCATGCGCGGCGGCAGTTCCTGCATGGCGGAGACAACGCGGTCAAGCTCGGAGCGATCTGCGGCCACGACATCGGGCGTCGGTTGCTCATCCGCGATCTCTGCCCGGTGCAGCAAGGCCGCATCGCCGATCCGCACCACGTCGGCCCGGCGTGCCTTCTCGATTGCCAGATTGCGGATGATGCGGATGGTGAAGGCGTGGGGATTGGCGATGGAACGCCAGTTATCCAGCGCGAACAGGCGGGCATAGGCCTCCTGCACCAGTTCTTCCGCATCGTCGGCATTGCGCACGATGCTGGCCGCGTAGCGACGGTGACGATCTCGATGGAAGAAGACGTGATCGGCGAACCACACGTCGATGTCGCGCAGCCACGCCATAGCTTCCCGTTCACTCCCTCATGCGCTCCGTGGGGGTCCGGGTAGCTGGGCGATATGACATCTGGCTGACACTCGGCTCCCCGCCCGGACGAAATATTTTTTTGCCGCCGCTAGCGGAAAGCCAGTCCTTCCACGTCCTCCCCTCGAATGCCGCGAACCACTTCGCCCGAACCTG
Organism: Novosphingobium sp. BL-S-32; assembly: GCF_056857055.1. Classification (NCBI taxonomy): domain Bacteria; kingdom Pseudomonadati; phylum Pseudomonadota; class Alphaproteobacteria; order Sphingomonadales; family Sphingomonadaceae; genus Novosphingobium; species Novosphingobium sp. BL-S-32. Next base: position 1,695,613 of record NZ_CM166477.1, read on the forward strand.
CGAAGCGGCGGGGCAAACGCGTGCAAGGGCCCATTCTGCTTCTTTCGAATGGCGCCGTTTCAGTGAGTTAAGGGGTAATTCCATGCGATCGTTGCTGCTGACATCTTCTCTCGTTGCCCTGGCGATTGCCGCCCCTGCCCGCGCGCAGGACGCCGCTCCCGCGCCCGCCCCTGCTGCCGATGCAGACAAGAGCGGCTACAACGAAATCATTGTCACCGGCCGCGCCGGTACCGGCGAACTGACCAAGGCGCAGACCAGCTATTCGGTCACCAATATCGACGAGGAAAAGCTTCGCCTCCAGGCGCCCACCAGCGTCACGGAATCGCTCAAGTCCGTCCCCGGTTTCTGGGTCGAGGCTTCGGGCGGCGAGGCCAGCGGCAACGTGCGCGCACGCGGCGTGCCGGTGGATGGCTTCGGCTCTATCCAGCTGCTGGAAGACGGCATGCCGGTCCAGCACGATCCGGCGCTGGGCTATCTCAATGCCGACCAAGCGTTCCGCCTCGATGAAACGATCGACCGCGTCGAAGTGGTGCGCGGCGGTCCCTCGGCGCTGTTCTATTCAAACGCTCCGGCCGGTGCCGTGAACTACATTCCGCGCCAGGTGGGCGATACGCCCGAAGGTCTGGTGAAACTGTCGGTGGGAGCGGACAGCCTCTACCGCGCGGATTTCTGGGTCGGCACGCCGATCGGCGACGGCTGGAAACTGGCCGCCGGCGGCTTCTACCGGGCCGAGGACGGCGTGCGCGATCCGGGCTTTACCGGCAATCAGGGCGGCCAGATCCGCGCCACGCTCTCGCGCGACTGGAGCAACGGCCACTTCAGCCTCGACGTCAAGCGGATGGATGACAAGGTCATCTTCTACACCGGCATTCCGATGACTTACGACAACGACGGCAATATTGTCGCGGTGAACGGTTTCAGCGGCCACACCGGTACTGTTGCCGGTCCCGAAACGCAGCTGATCAAGATGATCCAGGGCGACGGCAGCACTTATACTTTCGACAATACCGAAGGCACCCACGTCAAGCGCACGCAGATCTCGGGCAAGTTCGATTTCGAACCGGCCGACGGCTGGCGCGTCAGCGAGGCGATGCGCTACAACGACACCTGGACCCAGCGCAACGGCGTCTATCCCAATTCCATCCAGACCGCGCAGAGCCTGCTCGACTCCTCGTCGTCGCTGCTGTCGCTGGTGCCGGGCGCAAGCGCGCTGGGGCTGCGCTACACCACCAGCGGCGAGATGTTCGACACCGCGAACCAGAACGGCAACGGCCTCGTCATCGTCGGCGGCCTGCGCGGGATCACCATGCCGGTGAAGGAATTCATGAGCGACACGCGCATCGCCCACAAGTTCGACATGGGCGGAACGACCCACAACGTGACCTTCGGCTACTATTACGCGCACCTTGACGAGAGCTTCAGCCGCTATTCCTCGACCGCGCTGCTCGACGTGCAGGACAACGCCCGCCTGCTCGACCTCGTCGGGCTCGACAGCAGCGGCAAGGTGATCTCGCCGATCACCGACAACGGCATCTATCGCTACGGATACGAGTGGGAAGACGCGCATGGCCAGCAGACCACCAACGCGCTTTACCTCACCGACGAGTGGCAGATCACGCCTGCCCTGCGCATCGACGCCGGCGTGCGGTGGGAAACGATGAATACCCGGGGGACCGTCGGGCTGAAGAGCACCGTGAACCTCGGCACGTTCGCCACATCGAACATCCTGACCGGCAGCGGCGTCTATGCCAATTACGACGACACTTTCAGCCATGCCACGTGGACGGCGGGCGTGAACTACCAGTTCAACGACCGTTCCGGCGTCTTCGCGCGCTATACTTACGCCAACCGCCTGCCTAGCCTTGGCAACTACGTCACCAACGCCACCGCCACCCCCTATATCCAGACGATGAGCCTTGGCGAAGCCGGCTTCAAGTATGCCAGCCCGCTGGTCGAATTCTACGCGACCGGCTTCTGGACGCGGTACAACAACGTCAGCTTCACCAACTACATCTTCGACCTCAACGGCTCGACGACGAGCCAGACGCTCTATGCCGATACCCAGACCTTCGGCCTCGAACTCGAAGGCACGCTGCGCCCCACCTCGTGGTTCGACATCTCCGGCACGGCGACGCTTCAGGATCCGCGCTACAAGGGCCTGACGTATACCGACAACACCGGCGCACTGAACGACTTCGACGGCAAGCGCCTGATCCGCGTGCCCATCACCAGCCTTCGGGTCGTGCCGGGCTTCAACTTGCTGGATAACCGCCTGCGCCTTCAGGGGTCGGTGGAATACGAAGGCGCGCGCTATGTCGATACCGCCAATTCGGTGAAGCTGCCCGCCTATACCACCATCAACCTCAGCGCGAGCTTCGCCGTGAACGACCGCCTGACTGTCTACGGCTATGTCGACAACGTGAACAATTCGCTGGGCCTGACCGAGGGCAATCCGCGCGCGGGCGAAGTCCAGAACGGCGAGGCCGGGGCGAGCGTGTTCATCGCCCGTCCGCTGCTGGGCCGCAACTTCCGCGCCTCGGTCCTCTACAAGTTCTGATGGCCTTGAGAGCCCTTGCTCGCTCCGTCCTGCCGCTGCTCCTCGTCATGGGAGCAGCGGTTCCGGCCATGGCGGCTCCCGATGAGGCCAGCGCAGACGCGGCCGTCCGGCCTTTCGCAACGCTGACCGGCACGATGACGCGCGCCGACCACGAGCATTACCGCGAGATACCTTTCACCCTGCCCGCCGGAGTGACGCGGCTGACAATCCGCTTCAGCTACGAAGGCAGGGATCAGAAGGCCGCCATCGACATGGGGCTGATCGACCCCCAGCGCCTGCGCGGCTGGAGCGGCGGTGCGCGCAGCGGCATGACGCTGGCCGAGGCCGACGCGACGCCGGGTTACCTCCCCGGCCCGCTTCCTGCAGGCAATTGGCATCTCCTGCTGGGCGTGCCGAACTTGCGCGTCGGCGCGCAGGCGCCGTGGAAAGCCGAGATCTTCGTCGAACGCGGCCCTGCCGTGACCTCGTTCGCCGACGCGCCGCTGAGCAACAGGCCCGGCTGGTATCGCGGCGACTTGCACATGCACACCGGCAACAGCGACGGCAAATGCAGCGCCCAGAGCGGCAAGCGGGTGCCTTGCCCGGTCTACCGCACGCTGGAAGCCGCTTCCGCGCGAGGCCTCGATTTCATTGCGGTGACCGACCACAACACCACCGCGCAATATGACGCCCTGCGCGAACTCCAGCCCGCCTTCGACCAGTTACTGCTCGTCCCCGGCCGCGAGATCACGACGTTCTACGGCCATGCCAATGTCTTCGGCATCACCGGCCTGCTGGACTGGCGGATGACCGCACCGAGCTGGGCCGAGGCGCGCAAGTGGATAGAGGCGGCGAACCGGGCGGGCGGCATCGTCTCGCTCAATCACGCCGGATCGCCAAGCGGAGAGAACTGCATGGGCTGCGGCTGGCGGGTTCCCGACGTCCCGCCCAGCGCAATCGGCGCGGTGGAAGTGGTCAACGGGGGGACGATGGCGGAAACGGGTCGGCCGGACAGTCCCAATCAGGGCATCGGCCTGTGGGACCGCCTCCTTGCCACCGGCGCGCATATCACCGGCATCGGCGGCAGCGACAACCATGACGCACCGCCAGCGGACAAGCTGCCCAACCCGGTCGGCACGCCGACGACAGTCGTTTACATGAGCGAGCTTTCCGTCCCCGCTTTCCTGGCGGGCATCCGTTCCGGCCGCGTCTTCATCGACATCGAGGGCACGGGCAGGCGCATGCTCGATCTTGCCGCCAGTGCGCAAGGCAAGACAATCCACATGGGCGGAACGCTTGAAGTGGCGGCAGGCGCCGACGTCAGCCTCACGCCGCAAGTGGCAGGCGTCACGCAAGGGACACTGGCGCTGCTGGTCGACGGCGTGGCGGCCCCCGATCTCACGCGCGGGATCGATAGCACGGACGGCGCAATGACGTGGCGCAGCGACGGCAAACGACACTGGATCCGCACGGAAGTCCGCGATGGCTCGGGCAGACTGATCCTGCTCGGCAATCCGGTCTATATCACTCCTGTCCGCTAGGAGGGATGGGGGACAAATCAGCCGTCACGGCAAAATGTCCCCCCGCTCGCCATCCAACCCAAATCCCGTCATCCCCGCGAAGGCGGGGATCCCGCTTTTTTGTCGCGAAACGAGAGGTTGCAAAGAAGCGGGGCCCCCGCCTTCGCGGGGGCGACGAAGTCGGGACGCCGTTCACACCGCCGGGCTCACTGATAGCGCAGCGTCTTCTCGAACCCCTCGTTGGCCTTGGTCATCTTCGCCAGCTTCCTGAGCTGACCGCGCACATGCCGCTCGAACCGGGCGTCGTCATAGATGCCCGTCACCCGGTACTCGTCCTGACCGATCAGTTCCTTCAGACGCTTGGCGAATGCGGCCTGATCGTTTGTGCAGTCCGCATCCTTCAGGCTCCGACAGACCCATTCCTCTGCCGCTGCCTTGTCGTAATCGTCCTGCGCCTCATACCCGCGCCTGTCCGCTGCGGCTTGATCCAGTTTCGCAGCCTCGAACCGGCGCGCCAGCCATTTGCGCACCTGTTCCCCATCCCATGCCTTTGCCGGATCGCTCATCACATTCTCCAAACTTTGGCGGCCATAGCCCAAACCCACAGGAAAAGGACAGAAACGAAGTCCGCAATGCGCAGCCGGCCCGGAATCAGATTGAACCGAAAAGGAGCCAATATTTCAGCGCTCTCCGCCAAGTGACGATTTTTCGATTCTATGAGGTGTAAATACCGGAAGCGGCGCGAAGAAATTGTCGCGCGGCGAAGGGTAGCGACTACCTTGAAGGAATCGAGCGATGCCCACGATGCAGGACAAGCGACAGGACTTTCTCTGGCTCGTGCAACTCTGGATCCAGCGCGAAAGAGACATCACCGGCTGGACGGCAACCTGCGGCGATGCCGTCGCGGCCAGCTATCGCATTCCGGCATCCATGACCGCGCGGGATGCCGCTTTCGACTTCATGTCCTTCAACAGCGAGGCCTTCCGCGGCGACATCGAAAACAAGTGCCCCGCGTGGATGATGGGGCTGGACGATCCCCGCTATTGCTAGGGGAGAAGGTCCGCCCGCCTCGGTATCCGGACGGTGAACACGCTGCCCTTGCCCACGCCGCCGCTGGCCACGGTGATCGTTCCTCCGTGCAGGGCAAGCAGCTGATGCACCAGGGCGAGGCCGACCCCAAGCCCGCCCGCCGCGTGTTGCCGGTGATCGGGAACCTGCACGAAGATCTGGAAAATCCGCGACTGCATGTCGGCCGGAATGCCCACGCCGTTATCGGCGACCTCGATCTCCACGTGATCTGCCGCCGAGCGGGCGCGTAGCGAAATCTCGCCGCCGTTCGGCGTATATTTCGCGGCATTGTTGAGCAGGTTCGCAACGACTTGCGCCAAACGGGTGTGGTCGGCCTCAAGCCAGACCGGCTCGGCCGGAATGTCGGTCGTGAACTTGTGCCCGGCACTTTCCAGATTGTTCCGGCACCCCTGGATGGCAGAACGCAGGATGGTCTGGAGTTCGATGCGCTCCTTTTGCAGCGAGATCTTGCCCTCGCTGATACGCGCGGTGTCGAGGAGATCCTCGATAAGGCGCGAGAGGTGGAATATCTGAAGCTCCATGCTCTCGCGGATCGTCACGCTCTCGTCCGCCGAGCGGCGCTGCAGGAGTTGCAAGCCGGAACTGAGCGCCGCCAGCGGGTTGCGCAATTCGTGCCCCAGCACCGCCAGGAACTCGTCCTTGCGCCGATCCACTTCCTGAAGCGCCTGCGAGGCGGCTTTCAATTCGTCGCGCTGCGCCGCCACCAGCTGGCGCTGGCGGTGGAGTTCGAAGAAGACATTGGCCTTGCTGCGCAGGATGTCCGCCTCGATCGGCTTCTGGATGAAATCGACCGCGCCTGCCTCATAGCCACGGAAACGGCGCTGTTTGTCGGCGCTTCCGGCCGTGACGAAGATGATCGGAATATGCCGCGTACGCTCGCTGCCGCGCATGAATTCGGCAAGTTCGAAACCGTCGACTTCGGGCATCTGCACATCGAGAAACGCCAGCGCCACTTCGTGTTCGAGCAGCAATTCAAGCGCCTCGTCCGCCGAACGGGCGGTCAGCAGGACCAGTCCGTCGCGCTTCAGCAAGGCCGCAAGCGCGATGAGGTTCTCATCGAGATCGTCGACCAGCAGAAATTTAACCGGGGGAGTCATGCGCCCTCACCCTTCCCGACTTCCAGGAGAAAGTCCGCGATCCCGGCCAGCGACAGCACGCGCGCCTCGGGACATTCGGACAGCGCCGCCAGCGGCATCGCATCCGCATAGGCAATCGAGGGGTCTTCCACGAGCAGGATGCCTCCCGCTTGGGCAATGGCGCGAAGTCCGGCGGCTCCGTCCTGGTTCGCGCCGGTAAGGACGATCCCGACAAGCGCACCGCCATAAGCGTCCGCCGCGCTTTCGAACAGCACGTCAATCGCCGGACGCGAATGGAGGACCGCCTCGTCGCTAGACAGCGACAGCGTGCCCCCGGCCTCCACCAGCAAGTGGTAATCCGGCGGCGCGAAATAGGCGGTGCCGCCCAGCACTGGCTCCTTGTCCTCAGCCTCGCGCACGGCGATCCGGCATTTGCCGGCGAACAGCGGCGCCAGCATGTTGCCGCCGTCCGCCGGGATATGGACCACGATCAGGATCGGCAGCGGGAACGTCGACGGCAGCGCGGGCAGGACCTCCGAAAGCGCCTGAATGGCGCCGGCCGAGGCGCCGATCACAACTGCGCGGGGAATGGGGGGACAAGGGATGGGAATATCGGCCGTCATACCTCGCGCTTTCTGTAGATTTTTTCCTCGCGCACGAAGTCGCTGAAGGCGTCGGCATGGGCCGAAAAGCGCATGCTTTCCTTGGCGCCCAGACCCATGAAGCCGCCGCGGATCAACGAATCCCGGAAAAGGCCAATGGCCCGGTCCTGCAACTCGCGGTCGAAATAGATCAGGACATTGCGACAGGAAATCAGGTGCATCTCCGAGAATACGGCATCGGTGACCAGACTGTGGTCCGAGAATACCACACGGTCCCGCAGGCTCTTGTCGAAAACGGCGTTGCCATAGGCCGTGCTGTAATAGTCCGAGAGCGACGACCGGCCGCCCGAGGCACGATGGTTTTCGGTGAAGGTCCTGATCCGGTCGAGCGAGTAGATCCCGCGCGAAGCCATGTCGAGCGCGTCCTGACTGATATCGGTCGCGTAGAATAGCGTCCGTTCCTCCAGCCCTTCCTCACGGAACAGGATCGCGAACGAGTGCAGTTCCTCCCCCGCGCTGCACCCGGCGATCCAGACTTTGAGCGAGGGGTAGGTGCGCAAATGCGGCACCACTTTCTCGCGGATCGCCTTGAAGTACGACGGGTCGCGAAACATCTCGCTGACCTGGACCGTCAGAAAGCTCAGCAGCCGGGGCAGCATGGCCGGATCGTGCAGCAGGGCTTCCTGAAGACCCGAAAACGTCTCGAACCCAAGCTGCCCGCGCGCCTGACGCAGGCGGCGGCGCAGCGATGCCTGCGAGTATTTGCGGAAGTCGTAGTGGTAGCGCTGGAACAGCGCTTCCAGCAGCAACCGGATCTCGATATCCTCGACCGCGTCCGACATTTAGCGCGGCATCCAGACGCGGACGAGTGACAGCAGTTTGTCGACATCGAGCGGCTTGGCCATGTAGTCGTTCGCGCCCGCCTCGATGCAGCGCTGCTGGTCGTCCGGCATGGCCTTGGCCGTCAGCGTGATGATCGGCAGCTTCTTCCAGCGCGGATCGGTCCGGATCTCCCGCGTCGCCGTCAGCCCGTCCATCACCGGCATCATCACGTCCATGAGCACGAGGTCGATGGCCGTGCCGCCGTCAGCGGCCGATTTCTCCAGCTTGTCGATCGCGTCCCGTCCGTTCCTGGCAACCTCAATGATCGCGCCGCGCGGTTCGAGGATGTTGGTCAGCGAGTAGACGTTGCGCACATCGTCCTCGACCAGCAGGATCCGCCGTCCTTCGAGAATGGCGTCGCGGCTGCGCGCCTGCTGGATCATGCGCTGCTGTTCGGGCGGCAGTTCGGTCACCACCTGGTGGAGGAACAGCGTCACCTCGTCGAGCAGCCGTTCCGGCGAACGCGCGCCCTTGATGATGATCGAATCCGAATAGCGCCGCAGCCGCTGTTCGTCGTCGGGCGACAGGTCGTGCCCGGTATAGACGATCACCGGCAGGACGCCGTGGCGGCCTTCCTTTTTCAGCGTCTCCAGCAGCGCGAAGCCCGAGGCATCGGGCAAGTTCAGGTCGAGCACCATGCAATCGAAAGTCTCGCGTTCAAGCCGCTCCAGACATTCCGCCGCCGTGCCCACGCCCACCGTCTCCACGCCCGCCGTGGCGAGCAGGCTGGCGACGGCGTCGCGCTGCACCTGATCGTCCTCAACGATGAGGACCCGGCGCACGCTCTGCGCCATCTTGGCCGCCAGCGCCTTGAGCACTTCGACCAGCTCGTCGCGCTTCACCGGCTTGACCAGATAGCCGATCGCCCCAAGCGACAGCGCGGTCTGGGCATGGTCGCTCGCGGATACGACGTGGACCGGGATGTGCCGCGTGGCCCCGTCGCTCTTGAGGTGATCCAGCAGGACCAGCCCCGATTGATCGGGCAAGCCCAGATCGAGCACCACGGCATTGGGCTTGAACTGGCGCGCCAGTTCGAGCGCTTCGCCTGCGGTCCCCGCGACCAGACACTGGAAACCCAGTTCGCGCGACAGGTCGCGCACGATACCGGCGAAGCTTCCGTCGTCCTCGACCACCAGCAGGATCCGATCGGCGGCGCCAAGCCGCTCGCGGTCGTCCTCCACCCGGCGCGGCAGTCGCGCCGGGGCCTTGGGGACTTGCGGTTCCACGCGGCGAACCGCAGGCGTGCCCGCGGCGATTGCCAGCCCCTCGCTGCGCGGCGCGGCCGTCGGGTCGAGCGACAGCGGGATGGACAGCGTGAAACGGCTGCCTTCGCCGGGCTTGCTCTCCAGTTCGATTGCCCCGCCGAGCAGCCGCGCCAATTCCCGTGAAATCGACAGGCCCAGCCCCGTCCCGCCATATTGGCGACTGATCGTGCCATCCGCCTGACGGAAGGCTTCGAAGACTTCGCGCTGCTGGTCCTCGGCGATGCCGATGCCGGTGTCACGCACCGAAATGGCGAGCCGATCCGCGCCGCCGCGTGCGATCGAAAGATCGACCCGTCCCGCTTCGGTGAACTTGAACGCGTTGGACAGCAGATTCTTGAGGATCTGGTCCAGCCGCTGGCGATCGGTATCGATCGTGTCGGGACAATCGGGGGAAACGGCAATGCCAAATTCCAGCCCGCGCTCACTCGCCACCGGCTCGAACAGCTGCCGCATGTCGGTCACCAGCCGATCGAGCGCGACAGTCTCGGGCCGGACCTGGACGTGACCGGCCTCGATCTTCGAAAGGTCGAGGATATCGTTGATCAGCGCCAGCAGGTCATTGCCCGAGGACTGGATGGTAACGGCGTATTTCACCTGTTCTTCGGTGAGATTGCCCGCCGGATTGTCGCCCAGCAGCTTGGACAGGATCAGCAGCGAATTCAGCGGCGTCCGCAGCTCGTGCGACATGTTCGCGAGGAAATCGGACTTGTAGCGGCTGGCCCGCTCCAGTTCGCTGGCCTTCTGTTCGACCGCCGTGTTGGACCGGGCAAGGTCGTCGCGCTGGCTTTCCAACTGCTGCGCCTGCTCTTCCAGCTGGGCATTGGTCTGTTCCAGCTCCACTTGCTGCTGTTCGAGCCGGACCTGCGATTCCTTGAGCGCGCGGCCCTGCTCTTCCAGTTCCTCGTTGGAGACGCGCAGTTCCTCGCTCTGGACCTGCAGCGTTTCCGACTGGCGCTGCGTTTCCTCCAGCAAGTTGCGCAGTTCGGTGCGGAACCTTGCGGAGCGCAAGGCGACGCCGATCGGCGCCGAAGCCTCCGACAGAAACGCCACGGCCAGGTCATCGACAGGGCCCAGGAAGCCAAGTTCGATCACCCCATGCACCGCCTCGTCCGCACAGACCGGCGAGATCACCAGATGGCGCGGCTTGTCGTGGCCCAGCCCCGATCCGATGGTCAAATAGCCGTCGGGGATATCACTCAGCACCGTATGTTCGCGCTCGGCTACGGCACGGCCGAGTAGTCCGTCCTTGATCGTGAAACTCTCCAGCACGCCCGCCTCGGCAGGCACGCCCAGCGTCGCCACCCGCTGGTAGCGCGCGCCGTCTCCCGCATAAATGGCGCCGCCCTGTGCATCGAGGAACTTGCTGAGGAACGAGAGAATGTTCTCGCCCAGTTGCCCGGTCGAAGGGTCCCCCAGCATGGCCGCGGCAAGCTGGGCCTGCCCCGCCTGAAGCCATTGCTGCCGGTCCCGCGCAATCGTCGCGCGGCGAAGCAGGAACGCGATCACCAGTGTCAGGGCAATGCCCAGCACGGTCGAGAGAACGCCGCTGGTCCAGGCGCTCTTGTAGGCGCCGTCCATTTCGTCGAGCCTGAGCTGGCGCAGCCGCAGTTCTTCCTGCTGCATCTCACCCAGCTGGGCACGGATCGCATCCATCTCGATCTTGCCGCGATCGGTGGAGACCACGGCGAGCGCCGCGTCGCGGCCCTGCTTGCGGCGCAAGTCGATGGTCTGCCCCAGCTCCGCCAGCTTCGCGTCCATGTGACGGCGAAGCGTCGCCAGTCTTGCCTGCTGCGAAGGGTTGTCCCGGGTGAGCGCACCGATGGCATCGAACTTGGAACCGAGCCGGGTAACCGCCGCCGTATAGGGCGCGAGATACTCCTCGTTACCCGTCAGCAGATAGCCGCGCTGGCCGGTTTCGGCATCCTGAATGACGGAAAGGAGTTCGTCGAGCGAGGCGATGACATCGTGCGAATGCGCGATCTTGCCGGTATCGTCGCGCAGCATTTCGATATTACGGAAGGCCACCGTGCCGCTGATGAGAAAAAACAGCACCACGGCCACAAGGCCCAGCCACACCCGGCCATCAAGACCGGATTTTGGCCCGGATTTTGGCATCACCCTCTCGGGCGCCTGTGAAGGCGACATTTTCCCCAACCCCCGAAATCACAGAAAATTGGCCGCGAGCAGCGGCCATTCGTCCGACAAATCAAAATCGTCCGCCTGAGCGCGGACCATGCGACACCAAACGCATGAAGTCCGACATTGTTTCCCGGGCGCCGCGAAACTGCAACCCTCCCCGGCGGCATCGGGCGGCGGGCTACAGTTTCGTCAGCCGCCTCGCAGTTCGCAGGCCAGTTGCTCGACAAGGGTTTTCAGCCACTCCAGACCCGCATCCGATGTGGATTGCGAACGTGCGATCATGCTCATCTCGATGGCGATGCCCGGTTCGGCCGATTCCAGAATGGCGATCCCCGCGCGCTTCTGTTCGGATAGAGCAAGCTGGCGCGGGACGAGCGCGATGAGATCGGATCGCGCCACCACGGCAACCGCCGTGAAAACATCGTAGACAATCGCAGGCGTCAGGTCCGAGCCGTGGATTTCGGCAGGAATTGTCTGCTCGGGAAGGTAGGGCGTCTCCAGACTGTCGTCCCCGGCCGAACGGGCAGGTGCGAAAGTGCGGACCGGGTCAAAGCCGATGTGCGGCAAGGCGAGGAGTTCCGCATGGGTGAGCCCGGCGGCAACCAGCGGATTTGACTGCGCGGCGATCCAGACCAGTTCCTCCCGAAGCAGGGTCCGGGACGCGATGCGCGCGGGCAGGCGCGTGAAGGCCCCCAGCGCAAGGTCGACCGTGCTGTCCTCCAGCAGGCCAAGCAAGTCCGTGCGAATGGGCATGGCGCGGAACGTGACCCCCGGAGCATGCTTGCGGGCTGCCGCGATCAGGCCCGGGATCAGCGAGGCGCAGAAGTATGTCGACGCCGCGATGGTGAACGTGCGGTTCGATGTCCGGGGATCGAAACCGCTGGGCAGGACAGCCTCGCCCAGCCGTGCCAGCCCTTCGCGGATGGCGGGAGCCATGGCGCGGGCGCGCGGCGTGGGTTGCAAGGTTCCGCCGGTCCGCACGAACAGCGGATCGCCAAGCAATTCCCGCAGGCGCCGCAGCGCATGGCTGACGGCGGATTGGGTCAGGCCCAGCCTGTCGGCGGTGCGCGTCACGCTGCGCAGTTCGAAGAGGACATCGAATACCGCAAACAGATTCAGATCGGGCTTCGTCATGAGTGCTATTCATACTGTTCAGAAATAATGTTCACTAGGCTAATAAATTGGCCTGCGCTACCTGACCGCTCCGGAGAGTTGCCGGGGGCGATTGACAGGTATGCTTCATGGAAGAGCACGGATTGAGAAACGAGCCATCAATCGCGGCTGAAGGGCACGATGTACTGGGCGACGAATGGTCCGGCGATACCGTTTCAACGCCCGGACAGGCGCAAGTGGAGCAACCTCGACAAGAACGGGTGGGGCAGCAGGAGCAGGCCAAGGGGGGATGGCTGCGGCGCGTGCGCAAGCCGTTGCTGGTCCTGATACCTCTGGCCGCCGTGATCGCCGGCGCGATGATCTATCTGGGCGGCGGCCGGTATGAGGAAACGGAGAACGCCTATCTCCAGTCCGGCCTCGTGGCGGTGAGCCCCAGAGTCTCGGGCGAAGTGGTGGAAGTGCCGGTTCGCAACAACCAGTTCGTTCACAAGGGCGACGTGCTGTTCCGCATCGATCCGGCGCCTTACCAGACCGCCGTGGCCGAGGCCGAGGCGCAGCTTGCCGGCGAAGTGGCCGAGGTCCGCCGGCTGCGCGCGAACTATGCGCAGGGCCAGTCGGAACTGGCGACGGCCCGGCAACGCGCGTTCTTTGCCGACCGGGAAGCAAAGCGCCAGCACGACCTCGTGGGGGAAGGCATTTCCAGTCAGGCCCAGTACGATCAGGCGCTGCTCGCGCTGCGGACTGCCCAACAGGCGATCCAGACCGCGACGCAGCAGAATGCCGCCGTTGCAGCCTCGCTCTCGGGTTCGGTCGATGCGGCGGACCAGACGCAGCCCGCCGTCCGGCGTGCCGAAGCCGCACTGGAGCGCGCCCGGCTCAACCTTCGCTATACGACCGTTCATGCCGCGCAGGACGGCGTCGTGACAAAGGTCGACCAGTTGCAGACCGGTAGCGCCGTCACCGCCGGGAAGCCGGTCTTTTCGCTGGCGGCCACGCGCCTGTGGGTAGAGGCGAACTTCAAGGAAGACCAACTGCGCTACATGCGTCAGGGGCAGCCCGTGACCATTGCCGTGGATGCGTTTCCCGACGTCCGGCTCAAGGGCCATGTCGCCAGCTTCAGCCCGGGAACGGGAAGCCGCTTCGCGGTCCTGCCCGCAGAGAATGCCACGGGCAACTGGGTGAAAGTCGTCCAGCGCCTGCCGGTGGAGATCGCGCTCGACCGGGTCCCGCAAGACGTGCCGATGCAGGCAGGACTCAGCGCCACGGTAACCGTCGACACCGGCCATGAGCGCCACCTGTTCGGCCCCGATACCACCTCGCGGCCCCACGCCCAGCGATGAGCACGGACGCCGGTCAGGCCTACCCGGACAGCACCACGCGCATTCTCATCACCGCCTCCACGATGGTCGCCTCGATGATGAATTCGCTGGATTCCACGATCGCCAATGTGGCGTTGCCGCATATGCAGGGCAGTCTCAGCGCGGCCAGCGATCAGATCACCTGGGTCCTGACCTCCTACATCATCGCCGCCGCCATCGGCACGCCGCTGACCGGATGGCTCGCTGGCCGCTACGGTCGCAAGCGGTTGATGCTGTGGTCGCTTGCCGGTTTCGTGATCGCCTCGGGCCTGTGCGGCATAGCCTCGAACCTGGGCGAGCTGGTTGCCTTCCGGCTCTTGCAGGGGCTGTCCGGTGCCGCGCTGGTACCGATGAGCCAGGCCATCCTGCTCGACATCAACCCGCCCGAACGGCATGGTCAGGCGATGTCGATATGGGCCATGGGCGCCGTGCTGGGGCCGATCATCGGCCCTGCTCTGGGCGGCTGGCTGACCGACAATTTCGATTGGCGCTGGGTATTCTTCATCAACCTGCCGATCGGCATGATCGCCTTTGCGGGCCTGTTCGTCTTTCTGGGCGAAACGCGGTCGAGCCGCGTGCGGCTGGACATTCTGGGCTTCACCCTGCTGGCCCTGACGCTCACCTGCTTCCAGCTGATGTTGGATCGCGGCCAGCAGCTCGACTGGTTCTCGTCTACGGAGATCTGCATCGAGGCGACAGGCGCGGCGGTGTTCTTCAGCATGTTCCTGGTCCACACCCTCACCGCCGATGAACCGTTCATCAAATTGAGCCTGTTCGCCGATCGCAACTTCGCATCCGCTCTGGTCTTCAGTTTCTTCATCGGCGTGCTCGTCTACGGCGTGCTGGCGCTGCTGCCGCCGATGCTGGAGCAACTCCTGCACTATCCGGTGATCCACACCGGGCTGGTGACGGCGCCGCGCGGATTGGGCTCGATGATCTCGATGCTGCTGATAGGCTCCGTCGTCCGCTTCGTCGACCCGCGTATCCTGCTGGCGGTGGGCATCTCGCTGGCAGCCTGGTCAACCCATATGATGAGCGGTTTTTCGCTCGCCATGGACGAGCAGATGATCGTCGTTTCCGGGTTCCTGCAAGGCATGGCAACCGGCATCATCTTCGTGCCGCTCTCGACGATTGCCTTCGCCACCCTGAGCCCGGCGATGCGGAACGAAGGCGCGGCCATGTTCACGCTGATCCGCAGCATCGGCTCGGCCGTAGGCATCTCGGTGCTTCAGTTCATCACGATCCGCAACGCTGCAGTGGTTCACGCGCGGCTTGTCGAAAACGTGCGGCCGGACAATGCCCAGCTGGCGCAGGCGATGCCCGATGTGGATTTCTCTTCGGCGACCAGCCTCTTGCGCCTCAATGCCGAAATCACCCGGCAGGCATCGATGGTTTCCAACATCGATACGTTCCACCTGCTCTTCATCACCGGGCTCGTGCTGCTGCCGCTGATCCTACTGATGCGCCCAACCAAACCGTCAGGCAGTTCGCCCGCCGTTCACATGGATTGACGATAGGACATGACCCATGCCGGTCCGCCCGGCATCTTACGATCGGTCCCTAAAATCGCTGGGTCACGTTGAACAGGAAACGGGTATCGTGGCGGCAGTTGAGGCAGTCGGCCGGATCGCCGGTTAGCTGGTGGCTGACTTCGGGATTGAAGCTCAGCGCCTTAAGCAGGTTGAGGCGCAGGCCGAGGCCGATGGTGGAGAGATCGTTCCAGTCATAGGGGCTCTTCGTCACATCGGACGCGAAGCCGTAGTCGTAGCGGCCGTAGATCTGGAAGCCGGTGAGCCACTTGTTGGAGAGTTCGTGGCCATAACGCAGTTCGCCCCGGACGCTGAGGCCGCTGTCCCCGGTGATCGCGCCCGGCGGATAGCCGGTGCCGTTGCGCGGGCCGCCGACGCCGAAGCGTTCGGTGGTGGGCAGCGGATCGTTGCTCCACTGGAAGTCCATCTGGCCGAAGACGGCGAAATGCCCAAAAACCGGTTGCAGGCGCGCAAGGCTGCCGCTGATGTAGAAGAAGTTGCCATCGGCGTTCACGCGGACCAGTCGCGGATCGTCGCGCTCGCTCGATCCCAGAACGCTCAGCCCCATGTTGAACAGAACGTCCAGCATGGTGACCGCGCCCGTGCCGTCCACCACGTCATAGGTGAAGCGTGGCTGGATCATGCGGACATGTTCGCGCGTGGGATTGCGGATGTCGTCCGGCAGGTCGGTCACGCGGTTTTCAAGGTCGCGCCAGATCAGCGAGATGCGGGCCGAGAGGTTGTCCGTGCGGGAGCGGATGATGGGCTGGAAGAACGTGATCCGGCCTTCGAAATTGTCGCTGCGGGTGTGGAAGGGGAAGACTTCCTCAGGCAGGTCGGGCTCGGACTGGCTGTACTGCGCGGCGAACTGGATGGTGTTGCCGGCAAAGGGCCCGCCGCGATTGACCGGCAGGGTAAGCGCGCCCTGAAAGTAGAACATGGTCTTGTCGACGATATCGCCCGCGCCGGTAAGGTCGAGCTGCTCACCCATGCCAAGCCGATCGTATGCGCTGACACCCGCCGACAGCGCATAAGGGCCAAGGAAGCGCGACCCCTGGTTGTCGAAGCTGACGAAACCCTCGAACGGCAGCCGCTGCGTCACGATTTCAAGGTCGGCGGCGCCGAACGTGGTGGACGACGGACGCAGGACACTCTGGACGTTGATGCCGGGGATGTCGCCGATCAGCAGCACATTGCGCTCCAGATCCCGCGCACGCAGCGGGCGCGAGCCGGAAATATTGGCGGCAAGGTTGCGTGACAGCCGCTCGGGACGGGGCGGCGTGCCGCTGAACTCCACTTTGTCGATAAAGCCTTCGACCACGCGCAGCGAGATGCGGCCGTCGGAAATGTCCTGCGGCTCCACCACCGCCAGCGCGAGCAGATAGCCGTCGCGCCGGTAACGGGCCGTGATCTTTTCCGCCAGCGCGTAGAGGTCGCTCAGGGCCACTTCACGGCCGATCAGGTCCGTGTAGAGCGGTTTCAGGTCCTCTTGCGTGTAAACAGTCATCCCGGGGAACGAGACGTCCTTCAATACGAAGCGCACCTGCTCGGCACCGGGCGGCGGGGCCGTAGGCGAGACCGGGGGCGGCAGTTCCTGCGCATTGTCACGCTGCGGCGGGGTTTGCGGCTCGAAACGCCGCTGCGCCTGCGGCACTTGCGCAGCGCCCGGAAGAGCTTGCGCGAAGGCACCGCCGGTGGGCGCCAGACAGCACAGCGCGAACGCGGCGCTGCCGCACGTGCGGACAAATGGCATCATCTGCGGGTCGTCCAATAGTCCGTGAGGAAACCTTGGGCCTGGCAGGCCACGGCGTCGGTCAGCGATGCAGCCGCGCAGGGCGGCGCGCCCTCGGGCCGCCGGTCGGCATGCTGGCCGGTCCGATCGTTGTCCACCGCGCGCCAGTCGGTCGAGGCGGCGCCGTTCTCGATCATCACATAGCCCAGCGCATAGCTGCGCATCAGCGGATCGGGGATATAGGGATTTTCATAGCGCGTGGTGCGATAGACCGCGTCTCCCGGCGTATCCGGATCACGGCCGCGCTGGATATAGTCGATCCGCCATGGATCGTAGGATTGCGCCGTGAGCGTATCCAGACCGCCAGGGCGTTGAACGATCGTGAACAGGCCTTCCACGAACTGCAATTCGTAATTGCCGCTGAGGAGGGACAGATTGCCTTGCCGGATCGGGAACGTGCCGATGTCCTCGCCGGGATCGCGAAGGAGCTGGCCCGTCACCACGTCGATGGAATCGCCGTTCTTGAGGCCGTCCACGCGATAGGTCAGCAGCGGATCGGGTTCGCCGACCACTTTGCCGTTGGGATCGGCCGTAACGATCAGTCTGGCCCGGGTAATTCCCAGCACGCCGTCCACATACGTCAGCACATAGTTGCGGGTCGCAAGCCCCAGCGAGCCCTGCTGCACGGCATAGTTGCCCACATCCTCGCCCGGCTCGCGGTCGAGCGCGCCGTTCAGCACGGCGTCCGCCATGTCGCCGTTGCGCAGGCCATCCACCGTATAAGTGAACCGGGGATCCGGCGTGCCGTACACTTTGCTGAACGTCCCTCCGGTCACCAGCAACGGGGCAGGCGTGATGGTGAAATCGGCCGAGGTGAAGCCCAGCGTATAATTGGCACTGATAAGCCCAAGCGAGCCGAGCCGGATGGCGTACGTCTCGACATCCTCACCCGGATCGCGGGCCAGCGCGCCGGAAAGAACCGAGGCCGCGGTGTCCGCGAACTTCAGTCCGTCCACCGTGAAGCCCAGCGCCGGATCGGACGTGCCGTAGACTTTGGTGGCATCCAGCGCGGTCACATGCAGAAGGGCCGGTGTGATCGCCAGTTTTCCGTCGACATAGCGGAGGATGTAATTGGCGGATGTCAGGCCGAGCGTGCCCTGTCCGATCGCGTAATTGCCCACGTTCTCACCCGCCGCGCGGCTGATCGCCCCCGCCAGCACGGCTGCCGCGGCATCGCCGTTGCGCAGGCCTTCCACGGCATAGGAGAACAGCGGGTCCATCTCGCCGTAGATCTTGCTGTAACGACCGCCCGTTACCGTCAGCGGGGCGGGGGTAATCGTCAGCACGCCGTCCTGCGTCTGGATCGTGTAGTTGCCGCTGGCAGGGCCGACGATCGCGGCGTTGGAGACGGTGATTGCATAGTTGCCGACGCCGGATGCGATCGTCGCGCCGCTGGCGAGCGATGCGGTGACGCTGTTGTTCTGCTCGTCGTTGTTGCGCCAGCCTGCCACCTGATAGGTGAAAGTCGGGTTGGCGGTGCCGTAGATGCGCGAATAATCGTCCGCCGAGACCAGCAGCAGCGGGGCGGCGGTGATGTAGAGCGTGCCGGGCAGCCGGACTATGACGTAGTTGCCGGCGGCGGGACCGCTGATCGCGGCGCTGTCCACCGTGATGGCATAAGTCCCGACATTGGACAGTTCGGTGGCCGGTGTGGAGAGCGAGGCGACCATCGTGTTGGACACCTGATCGCCGTTCTTCCAGCCGGTCGTCGTCGCGGTGAGCGTGGGGTTGGCTTCGCCGAAGAGGCGGCTCTGGTTGTTGGCCGCAACCGTCAACTGCGCCGGATCGATCAACAGCGAACCATCGGCATAGGTGAGGACGTAGTTGCCCGCCGCCGCGCCGGTCAGCACGCCGTTCGACGGCGTGATCGCATAGGCGCCCACAGATGAGAGCACGTTGGCCGTCGTGGCGAAATCCACCGAACTCAGGTTTGTCCTGGTCTGATCGTTGTTGACGAATCCGGTGAGCGTGAAGTGGCTGTTCTGGCCGGCAGCGATCCAACCGGGATTGGTGTCGCCATAGAACCGGCTGTCGCTATCGGCGAGCAGGGTCAGCGGACGGGGCACGATCTCCAGATTACCGGGCGTGTAAGAGACGATGGTGTAGTTGGTGTTGGCTGCCAGCGAGCCGATATTGGTGGGGTAATGGCCGACGTTTTCGCCCGCCGTCCGCCCCTGCGCCCCGCTGAGCACGGTAGCCGCGCTCTCCCCGTTCTTGAGGCCGGTGACGCCGAAAGTCAGTTCGGGATCGGCGTCTCCATAGGTCTTCAGGAAATTGTCCGAGACAATCGACAGCGGTGCGGGGATGACGGTCAGCGTGCCGTTGCTGAAATCGTACGTGTAGCGGTCATAGACGAACCCGGATGTCGGCGGCGGTGTCACCACCAGTGGATAGTCGCCCACCGGCGACGTCGGTGTCGCGCTGGTGGAGATTGTCGGAAGCGGCAGCTCGTAGCCGCTGATCTGGCTGGCGACGTATTGATCGACGCCGAGGAAGATTGGGCCGCTTCCCTGGAAGGAGAACGCCGGATTGGCATCCCCATATTCGCGCGAAACCGGGTTGGGGGTGCCGCTGAGCGAGGCCTGCCGGATCTGCACCGTGCCGGGCGTAGTCGTCGTGCGATAGAACTGGACTTGCGCGGCTTCGGCGAACTGGACACCGAAATCGGGCGCGAAGAACAAGCGGAGCGCGGCCGTCACGCTGCTGGTAGCCCCGCCGAGCGAGGCGATCAGGTTTTCGGAAATGCTCTGCTGGGGGTGATAGCCGATTTCCTCGGGATCGGTCCCGCCAACGCCGGAAAAACCCTCAACGCCCCATGCGGCCGTGGTGTAGACCGGGTTGGTCCAGGTCACCACCGAACCGCCCGCTGCCGCGAGTGCGAAGCCGGCCGGGCGGTTGGCGGCAGTCGTTTCGGGCGCAACCGTGTAGGCGCTGCTGCCAATCGAATAAGTCAGCGAGCGCACGCCGTAGTCGGAAGAATCGGTGAGCGACGGATCGGGCTGGTTGCTGTTCCCCGGCAGGGGTTGATAGGGCAAGGCGGAGAAGACCAGCGTGTCGAACGTCTGCCCGGCCTGCGCCCCGGTAAGCGCCAGATTTAGCACCTCGTCCACCGGCCCAGTTGGGGCGGTCGTCGAAGTGAACTCCTGCGTTTGCAACAGATCGGTGGTGGTCTGCTCCACGCCGCTCAGGGTCTGGAGTGTGAAGGGATCGACCACGATGCCGACCGGGCTGGTGTTGGAGGCATTGGTCTCGCGGAACAGGAACGTGCCGCTCCGCGCCGAACCGGCCAGGTTCAGCGTGAAATTGTCCCAACTGCCCAGACTCACCGTGCCGCCGATCGCGCCGATATTCTCGGCCAGGATCGCGCTGTTGTCGGCCTGGATGATACTGCCGGTCGAGCGGGTCTGCATCCACAGCGTGCCGCTACCGGTGGCGATGATCGCCCGCCGGGTAAAGTCTGTCTCGGCCGATCCCACGGTGCCCAGCAGGATATTGCCTTCGGCGCGCAAGGCCAGATTGCCGTTCTGCAACAGGATGGGCGCGTTGACGTGGATTTCGCTGTCAGGCCCGGTGGTGATCAGTTCCAGACCGTTGGGCGATCCGGCCAGAGTGGTCGCGACAATCGGCGCATCGACGGTGATAAGGTTGTCAGCGACCAGCTGCACGCTGTTCGACGCCAGCGCGGAAACGACCGTGGAGGCATTGATCGAGGAAAGCCCGACCGCGCCATTCGCCTCGTCCGGTGTGGAGGCGGAGCCGCCGCTGGCAACGATGGCAAGGCTGGTCGGATCGAGCAGCCATGTGCCCGTCATGCCAAGCGCGCTATAGGTCGAGACCGCGGCATTGGCGCCAATGTCGAGCAGGCCCGAACTGGAGGTTTCGACAAGGCCGCCGGCGGCATTCTTGCCCGTGGCCCCGGCCAGCACCTGGCCATCGAAATGAGTCGCCCCATCCGACCAGACGACGACCTTTCCGCCGCCCCCGACACCGGACGCATCGAGCAATGCCCCGGAAGCGACCGTTACGTCATGCGCATGGGCCAACGTTCCCTGCCCGCGATAGTCGCCGCCGACAAGGATCGTCCCGCCGGCCCCCTCACCATAAGCGTCGATGCGCGCGCCACCGGCAAGGTTTACCGATGTGCCGGTGATCGCCACTTGCCCGCCGCTTGCGCCGCCAATGCCACTCGCATCGATCCGGCTGGCAGCGCCCAGTTGCACTTGTCCGCCGCCCGCCAGCAGGGACACTTTCCCGGCGCTTGTCCCAATGCTCCGCGCTTCCACCACGCCGTCGAGATTGATCGCAAGGGCCATCACGTCCCGCGCGGTCCGGGCACTGAGCACCACGCTGCCGCCGTCCGCCGAAATGATCCCGCTGTTGGCCACGAGCGCACCAGCTTCGTTGGGGCGGCGGGTCACCGGATCGGTGATCGCCACCTGCACCAACCCGTCACCGGTAAAGTCGATGGTCGCCGCCGATCCCGCACCCAGCGTGACCGAGCCGAGGCGGGCCTGAATCAGCCCGTCATTGGCGACGATCCCGCCCAGCAGCGCAACGAAACCCCCGTCCGCGACTTTTATCCGGCCCGAGTTGCGCACTTGCGCGGAGGAATCGCCCGAACCGGTCAGCACCAGCCTGCCGCTATCGAGAAAGCTCCGTTCGTCGACATTGAGCGTAGTCGCGACCAGTGAACCGACATCGATGCGGGCATTGCCGCCGAACACCACGCCGTTGCCGTTCTGGATGATGACGCGGCCATTGGCGGTGATGGCGCCGTCGATCGAACTCGCGGTGGCGGAATGGACGCGGTTGAGCGTGGCCGACTGCGCGTCAGGCTGCGCGAAGACGACCGATTCCTGCCTGGCGACATCGAAACTCGCCCAGTCCACCACGCCGCGCGGGGCCGATTGGGTAACGGTCGTCACCGTGCCGCTGCGGCTGACGGCCATGGTGGACGAATCGTAGACGGCCCCTGCGGGTCCTGCTGATGCGGCGTGGGCAGCGAGGCTGGAGCATCCTGCGAAAACCGAACACCCCAGAAGGAGCACTTGCCTTGCGCGAAGCATCTGCGTCATCGGGCACCTGCCTCCATCGCTTCCGGCCGCGCAAACGATAAAGAATGATCGCGCCCGAAATCAGTGAAAACCCTGAACCAGGATACATTGTACGGTAAGCAAAATCAGTTCCATGTATGCACATGAAATCTGGAGAGAGTCTACCCTATAGTCATATAGCTAACAGATTAACTCGCCGCAGAAGTGTAATAATATTCGATGCAAACTTGTTATGAGCGCCCGCCACCCGTCATTATTGAGCGCAACAGACAAACTGCGCACCCTCTCTCGAACACTACTGTTTTCGTCTATTCTTGGAACGGGATGCCGTTTCCATCCAGCTCAAGCGCTCAAAGATGCGAAGCATGGCCGGAAACGGAGACACAATCCGCCCGAGGCATGGCCTTCAGCAGCTCTGCGTGGAACGTCCCGCTATAGGTCTGCGCGTTGGAACACGCGTTCGACGGCAATGCGAAAAGGAGCGCGGCGGACTATGCGTGCAGCCTCGGGATCGATCCCGGCATTGGCCAGAACGGGAGGCCATTCGCCCGGACGCATGGAGCGCGCGATCGAGAGCCGCCCATCCTCGCGCACGATGCGGTGCACGCCCATGGCGCGGGCCAGCCATGGAAATCCGTGGTAGGCGAAAAAATGGCGATGCAGGTCGCAGATCAACCATCCCTTGCAAGCCTCAGCTTCCATGTAGCGCACAAAGCGCTCCAGTTGATCGTCGCTCATGTGATGGGCAACCTGGCTGCTGACGATGAAATCGAAGCGTTCGGGTTGCTCGGCATAGTCTCCGGTGCGGTAGTCGATGTTGAGGCTCGCCGGTGTCGCCGCCCGGGCCAGTCCCTCGCTCCCGGGGTTGAGATCGACCCCCACCAGCCTTGCGGCGATATTCCGCTTCGCCGCCCACTTCGCAACCGTGCGTAACTGGTCGCCATAGCCGAAGCCGACGTCCAGCAGGCTGAACGACCTGCCCTCGCCAAGCGCGCGCGCCAGGAAGGCGGTTGTCGAATGCGCCGTGAAAGTCCAGCGATTGACCCGCCCCAGATCGCGCAAGACCTTGCCATAGACACGCGGGTCAAGGTCCAGAGCATCCATCTGCTCTTCCTGGCGGGACCGGACGGACAGGCTGTTCACTGCACCACGATCTCGCCGGTCATGCCGAAGGAGCTGTGCATGAAATGCGTGCAGCGCAGCTTGTAGGTTCCCGCGTGCGGCATGACGAAATGGACATCGACGCTCTGCCCGGCATCCAGCCCAATCTTGCCGCCCGAGACTTTCGCACGGTCCGCGTCCATCACCTTCGCCGCCGCGAAGAATTCCTGCGCCGCGAAATCATGCCCGCCCGACGCCCGGTTTTGCAGGCGCAGATCATAGGCCTGCCCGGCCTTCAGCGTAATCTTGTCGGGCGTGAACTTGAAGTTGGAAAGCTCCACGGAGACGACCTCGGCGTGGGACCAGTCCGGCGGGCCCGGCGGACTTTGCGCGGCAGCCGGTGCGGCAGCAAGCATCAATACGCCGATGGCGATCCCATCACGAACAATCATGTGCCAAACTCCTGCATCCTTTTGACCGCACAAACTTTTCCCGGCCCTCTTTCCGGCTGGGGCCAGCAAAGGTATCTCACCATTCGGTCATGCGTTGAAGCGCTATCTACCCCTTCGCAGGGCTTGCCGGAACCGGAGAAAGCGCGCAGTCTCCGAAATGTATCGCGTGGGAGCGTAGCGATGAAGGGCATATGCATGGCGATGGCGTGTGCACTCGCAATTTTGGGCTCCCCGCAAACGGTTGCGGCACAAACGGGCGTCTATGGCCGGTGGCTCACCGATGACGGGGCTGGCGTGGTTGAAATCGCTCCATGCGGCAGCGCGCTTTGCGGCAAACTGGTAGCCGTGCTCGATCCCAAGGCCCCCGCGCACGACATCAACAATCCGGATCCCGCGCGCCGCGCCCTTCCGCTCGTCGGCGTTTCCATTCTGACCGGCCTCGTGCGAAGCGGGGACGGGTGGAGCGGCGGTCAGGCTTATGACCCGAAGGCAGGCCGCACGTATCGTGCTTCCATCCATCTGGCGCAGGACGGCAGGCTCGACGTGACCGGCTGCCTCCTCTTCGCCTGCCGCACCAAACACTGGACCCGGTTCAAGGAGAAACACGGATGACCTATGAAGATATCCTGGCCCTGATGGCCAAGGAAACGGGACTTCCGATCGAAAAGCTCCAGCCGGATACCACGCTCGCCACGCTCGACATTTCGTCCATCGATCTGGTCAGCATGCTGTTCGAGCTTGAGGACCAATACGGGATCGAACTTCAGCCCGAGGAACTCACGCGCGAGATGACCTTGCGCCAACTGTTCGAACGCATCGGGGTTGCCGTGCCGCAATGAGCGAACGCGTCCTCATCACCGGCATGGGCTGCGTCAGCGGGCTCGGCTACGGCATTGCCGCGAACTGGCAATCCGTGCGCGAGGGACGCACCGCAATCCGTCCGCTCGCGCCATCGGCGCCGCCGGGCATAGCGGCGTGGGTTGACGAAGCGGCGGGGGAAGCGCCGTTGCTCAAGGCCATGGAACCGGAACGCCTGCGCCGACTGGGGCGGCTCGACAGGCTTTCCGAATTCGCCCTCGAAGCCGGGCTGGAAGCCGTTGCCAATGCCGGGCTGGCGCAGCATCCGTCACTGGCGCAGCGGACCGCAATCGTGCTGGGGTGCGGCAGCGGCGGCAACACCACGGTCGAAATCGCCTACGAGCGGCTCTTCGGCCAAGGCCAGCCCAAGGCCCATCCCCAGACCATTCCCAGTTCGATGATCGCGGCGCCCGCCGCCCATCTGTCCATGCTGCTGGGTGTCCACGGCCCTACCCTGACTTTGTCCGGCGCCTGTGCCTCGTCCGCCCAGGCACTGGGCGAGGGCATGCACATGATCCGCGCCGGACGCGCCGATATCGTGATCGCGGGCGGGGCGGAGGCATGCCTCACGCGCGGTTCGCTCGCCGGTTGGCAATCGCTCGGCGTGCTGGCGCCTGACACCTGCCGCCCGTTCTCGCGCGATCGCCGCGGCATGGTCCTCGGTGAGGGGGCCGCCGTGCTGGTGCTGGAGAGCGAACGCCACGCTCGGGCTCGCGGCGCGACCATCCACGGCGAACTGGCCGGCTACGGCACATCGAGCGATGCCGCCCACATGACCGCGCCCGATGTCGACGGGATTGCCGCCGCGATCCGCGCGGCGCACGAAGATGCCGGCATTCCCGGTGAGGCCACGGCACTCATATCGACGCATGGCACCGGCACCGGACTCAATGATCCGGCCGAAACGGCCGCCATGCACCGGGTCTACGGCTCCGCGCTCGCCCGCCATCGGGCGATCGCGACGAAATCCGCGCATGGCCACATGATCGGCGCGACCGGCGCTATCGAGTTCCTGATCGGCATGATGGCGCTTGGCGAAAGCGCCGCCCCTCCCGTGCTCAACTACCTCGGCCCCGATCCCGAGTGCGACCTGCCGCTGGTACTCGAGCCCGAAGTCTTTGAACCGGAAGTTCTGATATCGAACAGCTTCGCCTTCGGCGGGCTCAATTCGGTTCTGGTGGGGCGGCGCGCATGACATCCACCGTGGCCCGCATCAACCGTATCGGAACGGCCAATCCGCCGTTCGAGGTGCACGACGCGTTCCTTCGCTTCGTCGCTTCGGAACTTCCCGACGAACGCACGCGTCATGTGTTCGAGCGCATGGCCGCGCGTTCCGGGATCGAGCGGCGCTTTTCCTTCCTCCAGCCGGTGGTGCAGGAAGACGGTACGGTCGTGGAGACCGGCGGGTTCTACGGCAGCGGCCCCTGGCCTTCGACCGGCACCCGCATGAAACGCTACGAGCGCGACGCACCCCGCCTCGCGCTGGAGGCGATAGCTGCGCTCGACGGGGATATCGGCAAGGCAGGCATTACCCACCTCATCGTCGCCTCTTGCACCGGATTCATGGCCCCCGGGCTGGATCAGGTCATCATGGCCGAGGCCGGCCTCGATCCCGGCGTGGAGCGTACGGTCGTGGGCTTCATGGGCTGTTATGCAGCGGTCAATTCGCTGCGGTTGGCGCATCATATCGTCCGCTCCGAGCCCGCCGCGCGCGTGCTGGTGGTGACGATCGAGCTGTGCAGCATCCATTTCCAGCGCAACCACGATCTGCCCAGCCTGCTCGCGATGCTCCTGTTCGGAGACGGTGCGGCTGCGGCGCTGGTCACCGCCGAGCCCGGGGGGATCGCCCTGCACGACTTCCGGGCCGCAACGATACCGGGAACCGCCGATGCGATCACCTGGAACATTCGGGATCAGGGCTTCGACATGCACCTCGGCGGCGAAGTTCCCGCGCGCATTGCCGCCGCGCTCGCCGCAGATGCCATGCGTAACGACGGGCATGGCCTGCTGCGCGGGCAATCGCCCGAGGACTTCGCGCTATGGGCGGTCCATGCGGGGGGGCGCACCATCCTCGACGCGGTGGAGCACGGGTTCGCCCTTGGGCCCGAGGCGCTTGCCCCGTCCCGGTCCATCCTGCGCGACCGGGGCAACATGTCGTCCGCGACGCTGATGTTCATTCTGGCCAAGATGCTGGCGGACGAGGCGCGAGGTCCGGGCATGGCACTGGCCTTCGGCCCGGGCATGGCGGCGGAAAGCTTCCGCTTCACCATCGAGGATTGAGGTGGCCGATGCCCTCATTCTGGGCGGAGGCCTTGCCGGCAGCGCCGCTGCATGCCTGATCGCGCGCGGCGGCAAACATGTGAGCCTGCTGGAACGCGAGACCGGCCCGCATCACAAGGTCTGCGGCGAATTCCTGTCGATCGAGGCGGTCGGCCATCTGCGCCAGCTGGGTGTCGATCCTCTTGCGCTCGGCGCCGCGCCGATCGAGCGGATCCGCGTCGTGCAAGGGCACCATGACGTGGAGGCAGCCCTGCCCTTCACGGCGCTTGGCCTCAGCCGTTTCACGCTCGACGAAGCACTGATCGCCAAAGCCGAGACATATGGCGCCCACGTCGAACGCGGCGTGCGGGTACTGGAGCTAAACGGACGCACCGCGCGCACGACGCGTGGAGAGCGGGAAGGCCGCCACGTTCTGCTCGCCACCGGCAAGCTACCCGTTCGCGAACAGGGCGTGGTCCTTTCCGGCCGCGCCGAAGACGGCTTCGTCGGCTTCAAGATGCACTACCGCCTCACGCCGGCAGCCGCGCGGCAACTGGCGGGAACCATCGTGCTGGCACTGTTCGACGGCGGATACGCGGGCCTTCAGCTCGTGGAGGATGGGCGGGCCAACCTCTGCCTCATACTGCGCCGCAAGACGTTCTCGCAGCTGGGCGGGGACTGGGCGGCGGTGCGCGGATGGTTCGAAAGCAATCCCGTGCTGCAACGGATACTGGCAGATGGCGATGCCCTGTTCGAAAAGCCGGTGGCGATCGCCAACCTGACTTACGGCCTGCCCTCCCGCGACCACGCCGAAGGACCGGCGCTGAGCCTGGGCGACCGCTGGGCGATGACGCCCTCGCTTACTGGCGACGGCATGGCCATAGCGCTGCGCAGCGCCTTTCTCGCCGCGCAATGCGTCCTTTCGGCGGCGGATGCCGCATCCTATCATCGCCGGCTTGCAGCGCAGACACGCCGCCAGATTACCCGAGCAATGGTCCTTCAGAACGGGCTGGAATCATCGGCGCTCCGCTTCGCCGCATATTGGCTGGCGCGCCTTCACCCCCCTCTTCTTACCCGCGCCGCCCATGCAACGCGGCTGCCTGCCTGGAACGAAGCCTAGCAGCACTCTTTTGAGAAGGCGGCAACGGCAGCACTCCTACAAAGCCAAGGCTCTCAACGAAGAACGGGGCCATCATTCCGCATCCTTTGGCGCAACTGGCCGATGATCTTCCGGGACTCGCGCTTCCGGGCGGTTTGCAAGGCGTAGATCCTTCCGGGTCAATCAATGAACCCCGATCCACCGACCAAGCTTCTCGGTTGGCATTTCTCACTACTTGCGTGAAAATATTGGCGGATTTAATCTGCGGGTCGCCATATTTTATGGACAGATGCCGTGAACATTTCGTGATGCATTCACTGAAATTGCCCGAAGATCAGCGGAGAGGGGTCCACAGTGCAACACCAGAAGCTGACAGCCGTAGCGCTCATTACGCGAAATTCTCTCTCCTATATTGAAAGCGTATTTTCGCTCAACGAAGCACGTCAGCTTATCGTCAACGTTCCCGACGAATCCTTTGCCCATACCTTGACCGGATTGGACATCGAACGCTGCATCACCCCCGAAGAAGGCGGTGGCTGGTTTGTTGCAGGTCATCCACTGATCCGGGCCGATCTTCCGGCTCAGGTTACCTATACTTCGGGTACGGAGGGCAAACCCAAGGGTATTGTCCTGACCTATGCCAATCTCGCGGATGCCTCTGAACGCATAATAAATCAGATGGAGTTGACGTCTGACGTGCGCGAGTATGTCGGCGTGCCGGTTAACTACAGTTTCGGTTTTGCCCGCATACGCGCCGTCAGCGCGGTGGGCGGCCAGGCCTATCTGCCGCCACGCGGTTTCGACCCCCTCGAACTATCGCGAATGCTCAAGTCAGGCGAAGTCAACGCCCTGTCTGCGGTTCCCACGCTGCTGCGGATATTGCTTCAGGCGAAGGCCGTGATCGGTGACGCCGGCAAGAAGCTGCGCTGGATGGAAATCGGTTCGCAGTACATGTCCGCAGCTGAAAAACGCGAGATTCGTGAACTCTTTCCCAATGCCCGGATCGTTCAGCACTACGGCCTCACCGAAGCGTCCCGCAGCACTTTTCTGCGGATCTCGGAAGTTCCGGACGAATTGCTGGAATCGGTCGGTACGGCCGTCGGCGCGACCGAGGTGGCCATATCCGAAGAAGGCCGCATCCGCATTCGCGGTCCGCACGTTGCCCGCTGGCGCTTGGATTCCGAAGCCTTGCTGGACCTTTGCGGCCCCGATGGCTGGCTGGAAACCAACGACCTGGGCCACATTAAAGACGGCCAACTTTATTACGACGGCAGGGCAGATGATCTGATCAACGTCGGCGGTATAAAGATCAACCCGGATACACTTGAGGCACGCATTGGTCAAAGTCTGAGGCAAGGCGGCAAGATCGTCGTAACCAAGGTGCCTGACGCACTTCGCGGCGAAGGCATTCTGGTGGCGGCAGAGACGCCTGAAATTACCACCGATCAACTCCACTTTGCTTCGGCAGAGGCTCTGAAAGAGCTTGGAATTGTTGCAGGCGATGCCTTGCACGTAAGGATCGTGTCGGCCCTTCCGCGGACAGCGACGGGCAAGCCCTTGCGCCGCCTTCTGGCCGATGAATTTGTCGAGGCAGGCAAAGCTGCTGCCGCCGCTCCCGTTTCAGATCAGGCGGTTGAAGCAGAGCCTTGCGACGTACTGGGATTCTTCCGGCAATTCTTCCCCGGTCGACGCATCGGGCCGAATGACAGCTTCGAGACCATGGGGGGAGACTCCCTCAGCTACATCCAGTTTTCGCTCGGACTTGAGGAGCGCTTCGGTGCTCTGCCCGACGGGTGGGAATCGATGACCATTGAACAACTGGAAAAGCGCGCGGGGACCGGTGAACGAGGAGGATGGCGCAAGCTGGACGCCTCCACGTTGACGCGCGCATTCTTCATGTTGTGCATTGTTGCCGAGCATCTCGATACATTCATTTACAGCAAGAATTGGGGCGCTGCCTATTTCCTGTTCATGCTTGGTGGCTATAGTATAATCCGCTTTCAGTGGCCGGAAATCAGCAGAACCGGCAAAGTCGATACGATCTTCGGAACCGTGCTCAACGTCGCCATTCCGACGATCCTGGTCGTCGCCTTTATGCAGAGTTGGGCCAGAACGTTCGAACTGAAGCCCCTGCTGCTGATCTCGAACTGGTTCGACCCCAGCCAATATCATATCGCGTACTATTATTTCGCGGAAATATATATTCAGCTGATACTCGTAGTGGCCGTGATGCTTTCGTTTTCGAAAATTCGTGCAGCCATCACGAATAGCCCCATGGTTTTCTGCACTGCCTTCGTGGTTATTGCGACGATCGCAAGCTGGATGGTCGAACGGATCTGGGATACGAACTATCTCTATCATCGGACACCTATCTGGTATCTGTGGACGGTCGCCGCAGGCATGCTGATGGGCTGTGCGCGGGATCGTCAAAACCGTGTCGTGGCCATGGTGATCGTAAGCACCGCTGTTTTGGTCCATCACGGCTACACCTCGGCCAGCGCTTACATCATAGGCGGCGCGGCGCTGCTGCTCTTTGGAACCGCGATCAAGGTACCCTCGGTGGTAAAGTCGATAGTGTCCGAGATCGCCGGCTCGTCGATGTTCATATATCTCAGCCATGCGCAAGTCCGGTCGATAGTCATCCGGCTGTTTCATGGCCCGAGGCCGTGGATTGCCTTTTATGTCGCCATCGGGTTCGGCATTGCCTTTGCCCATTCATACCACTGGGTAGAGCGCAAGGTGCGCGTATTCCTGAGCACCTATCGGGGCAGGGTGAACGCCGGTGGCATTCCCAAGGACGCCTTGCTGCGCGGGTGAACTGCGCCAGCAAGGCTGGCTGTTCCGAAGCGCGAAAGGTCAGTAGAAGCGCGGTATCGGACCCCATTGCGGGGTCCGATCAGGTAAATCGACCTCGACTTCGTCCACCCAGCACCAGCCCCATCCCTCGGGCGGGTCATAGCCTTCGATGATGGGATGGTGCGTTTCGCGGAAATGAGCGCGGGCGTGGCGGTGAGGGGATTCGTCGCAGCAGCCGACATGGCCGCAGCTGCGGCACAGGCGCAAGTGGACCCAGCGGCTGCCGATTTTCAGGCACTCTTCGCAGCCTTTGGCGCTGGGAGTGACTTCGTTGATGGTCATGCTGTGCGAACATTCCGTCATGGCGCGGCCTTCCGATTGGTGGCGAACATCGTATGGATCTGGGAAACCACAGCAGCGCCCTCTCCAACCGCAGCGGCGACCCGTTTTGTCGAACCGGCCCGAACGTCTCCTATGGCAAAAACGCCCGGCATCGTCGTTTCGAGCGGCAGATGGCCTTGCCCGGTTACGACGAAGCCGTGGTTATCCCTTTCCAGTCCCGGCGGCAGCCAGCCCGAATTGGGATCGGCGCCGATGAACAGGAACATGTGACGCAGGGCCTGCCGGTGGAGCGTACCATCCGCATTGTACCGGATGGTCGCACCCGCCAGTCCGCCCGCGACGTCACCCTCCAGCGCCACCACTTCGGCGCCGACATGCAGTTCGACATTGGGCAACTGCGCTATCCGGTCGATCAGATAGCGGGACATCGTATCGGCAAGATCGCGCCGCACGATCATGTGCAGCTTCTTCACTTGCGGCGCGAGGAAGACCACGGCCTGCCCTGCCGAGTTGCCGCCGCCGACCAGAGCGATCTCCTCGCCCGCGCAGAGCCGCGCCTCGATGGGTGAGACCCAGTAGGATATTCCTGCGCCTTCGAAGCGCTCCAGTCCCTCAATCGCAAGGCGCCGGTAGCGTGCGCCGGAAGCGACCACCACAGCGCGCGCCCGCACGCCATGCCCACCCGCGAGTTGCAGATGCAGGTAATCGCCATTCCGCTTCAGGTTTTCCACTTCGGCCGGAATCGCCATCTGCGCACCGAACTTGAGCGCTTGATTGAAGGCCCGCCCCGCCAGCGCGTGCCCGGAAATGCCGGTGGGGAAGCCGAGGTAATTCTCGATCCGCGCCGAGGCACCCGCCTGCCCGCCCATGCTACGCGCATCGAGCACGACCACCGATAACCCTTCCGAAGCGGCATAGACCGCGGCGGCAAGGCCCGCCGGACCGGCGCCGACGATCATCACATCGTTCACTACATCGGGGTCGATCTGCGCGGAAAGGCCAAGGCAAGCCGCCAGATCGGTCTCACGCGGGCGGCGCAGGATCGGGCCGGTCGGGCAGACGACCAGCGGATATTCCGCGGGATCCACGCCCAGCCGCTCGACCATCGCCTTGCCCTCGCCGTCCTCGCTCACGTCGAGGACGAGATAGGGGTAACCGCTGCGACGCAGGAATTCGCCCAGCCTGACCACATCCGGGCTGCCCGGTACGCCAATCAGAACCGTGCCGGCGCCGCCCTCCTCGATAAGCCCCACGCGGCGCAGGATCAGGGCCCGCATGACCGTCTCGCCCAGTTCAGCCGAGCCGATCATCAGCGCCCGCAAATGCGCGGCATCGATCGGGATCGCCGTGCAACCATCCGGTCCGGCCCGCCCGCCCGCGATCGAAGGACGGCCGGCCAATTGGTTGATCTCGCCCGTGAATTGGCCGGGACCATGGGTGGTGACATGGGCTTCCCGGCTCAACCCGTCGCGGCGCTGGACCTCGATATGCCCCGCGAGCACCAGCCAGGTGGGCGAATCGCGGTCGCCAATGGAGTAAACCGCATCGCCGGGGGCGAAAACGCGCTCCGGCCCACTCGCGAAACGCCGCGCGGCGGCCACTTCGGCAGCGCCAAGCACCGGGAACATCTGGTATTCGCGGGTCGAGATCGTGCTCATGCCAGTCTCCTGCCGAGGTTCCGATCGTTCCGGATGCCCTGTCGGAGCGTAACCGACCTTTTAATCGAGCGCTATTCTCTCTCTCGTCATGATAGATTGGCTTGTGGTTCAGCGTTTCAGTTTACGCCCTAGTCAACGGAAGAGTCGTCAACGAGGAAAATCGCCCGCGCTGGGCAGCGGTCGACCGCCCGATGCACCATATCCTCGAATTCCGCAGGCACCTCACCGACCAGCACGGTAGCATAGCCGTCTTCGTGCAGCTCGAACGCTTCGGGACAAAGCCCCACGCAGATCCCGAAACCGGCGCATAGATCCGGATCGACACGGACTTTCATCGCGCAACAGCCTCCACCGGGTCAAACTCCAGATTGATGTGCGTCAGTCCGCGCAGAATGAAGGTTGGCAGATAGCTGTAGCGGCGTGCGTCGCGCGGGCCGTGAACTTTCTCGGAAATGCGAATGTCGGTGGTCCGATCGAACATGCGGTTGAGGCTGACAACCGCCTCCGCCCGCGCCAGCGGAGCGCCGGGGCAGGCATGACGACCGGCGCCAAATGCCACGTGGAGCCGCGCGTTCTTGCGGGCCATGTCGAACTCGCCGGGGTTTTCAAACTTGCGGGAGTCCCGGTTGGCCGCGCTGTTCGAGATATAGAGGAAGCTGCCGGCCGCGATATCGACCCCGCCAAGGGTTGTCGGCTTCTTGGCCAGTCGGAAGTCGCCTTTGACCGGGCCCTCGATGCGCAGGCATTCCTCGACGAAATTGGGGATGAGGCTGCGGTCTTCGCGAAGGCGCTGCTGGAGGTCGGGCCGCTCGCCGATCACCTGGAAAGCGTAGCTGAGCAACCGCACCGTGGTTTCCTGCCCGGCCGCGAACAAGTTGGCCGCAATGCGGGCCACGTCGATCGGTTCCGGCACCTCGCCACCGGGGAATGTCGCCTTGGCGAGGCCGGTCAGGATATCCTCCTTGGGATTGGTCCTGCGGTCCGCGATATAGGCCGAGAACGTGTCGTACAGCCACTGCAACGGCGAGTGATGAACGCCTCCGTCGGTGCCGCCGACCACGGCTCCGCCACTCTCCTGCTCCACGCGAATGAGGTGCTTGCGGAATTCGACCCGATCCTCAGGCGGCACGCCGAGCAGGTCCGATACGACAAGCACGGCGAAGGGCTGCGCGAAGGCGTCCATGAACTCACACTCGCCGCGCGCAAGGAAGGTGTCGATCTGCTCGTCCGCCAGCTTCCACATGAACTCCTCATTTTCCCTGAGGCGCTTCGGCGTGATGAGCGACATCAGCAGCGACCGGTGCATGGTGTGCACCGGCGGGTCCATCGTCGGAAGCTGATCGCTGAACGGCGTCTGATCGCGATAGGCTTCGATCAGTTCGGAAACATCTTCGTTTTCATGCCCCTCGAACGGAATAGGGCAGCCTGCGAACGGTCCAGTCGTCGACATGCAGGAAGAGAAGCGAGCGGGATCGTTATAGACCTCAAGGGCTTCGTCATAGCCGGTGACCATGATGATGCCCTGATGCGGCTCACGCACTACCGGAGACTGGTCTCTCAGATAGTCGAAATAGGGGTACGGATCGTTGACGAACCGGTCGCTGCGGAAGAAATCATGCTCCTCAAACGCGTGGGGCGTGTCGTTCATGGTCTCTCCTCTGGCGTCGCCGGAATGTTCACGGTCTATGTTTGGCTGATAGCCGGTCGGGCATATAGCAATGACGCCGGAGACCAGCCACAAGCCCGGTTTGGACACAAATACTCATCGCCTGAACGATCAGCGCCATTCTTTGGCCTTTGTCCAAAAACTGGAGAAACGATCGGCAGAGTCCCGGGAATAAGCCGCCAAGTAACGCAGACAGGCGCGCAATCACCACGGTTCGGCCGGTATGGGTCTTCCGCGCTTCGCCAAAGGCGCGGTATATGCGCTCCAATGGCGGAGCTTTCAGCAAACCCACAGCTCCGGGCCGGGGGACTGATGGCTCCGCTGCTGCTCGGATTGCTGCCCGGGTCCTCGGCATTGGGCGGGGGCGTCACCGGAGAGATCGGCCCGGTCGTCCCGGTCGCGCGCATGATTGCGGGGGTAGCGACCGGCTTGCAGGCCTTCGCCTTGCCCTCCACTCCCCTGCCCGCTCTTCCCGAGGTGGTTCCCCCCGGCATGCCGGACG
Source organism: Novosphingobium sp. BL-S-32 (assembly GCF_056857055.1). Classification (NCBI taxonomy): domain Bacteria; kingdom Pseudomonadati; phylum Pseudomonadota; class Alphaproteobacteria; order Sphingomonadales; family Sphingomonadaceae; genus Novosphingobium; species Novosphingobium sp. BL-S-32. The sequence goes on from NZ_CM166477.1 coordinate 1,730,301, forward strand.
ATGCCGCGCGCGAGGCGGCCAGGCGGATCAATGCCTCCATTCCCTTTGCCAGCGGACGCGAGACGCCGGCCGCCCCGTTCCGCTTCGTCGGATCGCAGGAGGACCGCCTTCGCGCGATCGACTGCATCGCCAGCGCCGAGTACTACGAAGCCGGCGGCGATCTCGACGGGCAGCGGGCGGTCGCGCAAGTGGTACTGAACCGGATGCGCCATCCCGCCTTCCCCGCCAGTGCCTGCGGCGTCGTGTTCCAGGGCGCCGAGCGCGCGACCGGTTGCCAATTCACCTTCACGTGCGACGGCGCCATGGCAAGGCGGCTGATGCCCTGGCTTTGGGACAAGGCCCGCGCGATCGCGGCCGGCGCGCTCAATGGCGCCGTGTTCGCTCCGGTTGGGCATGCCACGCATTACCATACGGATTGGGTAGCCCCGCCCTGGAGCGGCGAACTCGACAAGATCGCGCGCGTGGGACCGCACCTGTTCTTTCGCTGGCGCGGCGGCTGGGGCAGTCCGGCGGCCTTTCGCCAGCGTGTCGATCCCGGAGAGTCGGCGATTGCGCCTCTAACAGCGCTTGCAACCGGCCAGGAACCGGATCCGCTTGCGGCCGGGACCGGGGCCGACCTTATTCCGGCCGTTGCGACGGCTTTGGCCGACCCGCCCGATCCCACGTCTCCGGATGTGATCGGTGTGGACCTGCGGGGCGCCCGGCTGAAACTGCTGAAACCATCGGGCGATGCCTTCGGCCTGCTTTTGCCGCGCACCGCCCCCGGCTCCTTCGGATCGCTGGCGCTCGATCTCTGTCGCGGGCGCAGTTTCTGCGAGGTGACGGGCTGGGTCGACAGCGCGGACATTCCCCGAAGCTATCCGATCCCGACCAGCGCGCGGCGGTCCATGGCCTTTCTCTATTTGCGCGATCAGGCCAGCCACCGCGAGATGACCGCGTGGGATTGCAAACTCTTCCCGCGTAACGATCCCACCGAGTGCCTGCGCAAGGTAACCGCGCCCAAGATCGTCGCGGCCAGCGCGCCCGCAGTGAAAGTCGATGCGCCGACCGCCTTGCAATAGCCGGCATCCGCGCCCTGCCCGTGCTAACCTCGAAACCGTTCACCGCGTCCCGGCAAAGGCCCATCGCACCGCCCCGGCCATGGCCCGCGTGCCGATCATTTGCGGCCACGCCGAAGCCCCCGGCCGTTTCAATCCCAGCAAGATCCGCGCGAACGGTGGCAGCAGATCCACCGCCGCGACCGCAAGGGTTCTCGCCACCGCTCCGGAGCGCCGCTCCCGCTCGCCATTCAACAGGAACGAGGCCACCTCGCGCGCCGCAAGACTGCCTTCGAGTTCACCTCGCATGTCAGCCATCAGCGACTGGGCTTCCAGGCGATTGCGCGGAAGCGGCGAAGCCCCCAGCATCTCGGCCACGACCGCGCTTTGTTCGAAATAGCGGTCCTGCGCGGCCGGTGGCATGCCGGGATTTCCATAAGCCAGATAGGCCTCCAGAAAGCTCGTCGCCTCCGCAAGATGTACCCATGCAAGGACCCGAGGTTCGGTCGCCGAATAGGTCCGGCCATCCGGCATTGTCCCGGTGACGCGCGCGTGAATGGCATTGACCCTGTCGATGGCTTTCCGGGCCTCATCGCGATGACCGTAAGTGGTCAATGCAATGAACCGCGCGGTTCGGCGCAGCCGCCCCTGCACGTCCTCGCGAAAATCGGAATGATCGAGCACGCCCTGCAACGCCGCCGGATGAAGCATCTGCAACAGCAGCGCCCGCATGCCGCCAACCATCATGGCGACCACATCGGCGTGAACCATGCGGATCGGGCTATCTACCTCGAACAATGCGTCATTCGAAGGAACGACCGGCATCTCGCCCTTCTCGCGGTCATTGAAAACGCCGCGCACCTGCCGCACGAGCAGGCCGCGCACGGCGGAAGCGGGACCGGGAATATTCAGCGCAGCCATAAGGCGATCCTGCCTGAAATCGAGACGACGCGATAGCGACAGCCCCATGACAAAACGACTGGCCGGCGGTAAGGCTCCGGCCCCGCCTTTTCCGGGCACACCTCAATCAAGCCGCAGCTATGTCCCGCCCTTCACCCGATGCCCTGTACCGCGCCGCGGCGTTCCTGGATCCCAGCCCCGATTTCCGCGTGTTGCGCCGTCTTCAGCCGGTCTCGCGATTTCATGCGCCCAGGCCGGGAGGAAACAGCCGGATCGGCGTTGCCATCGATGTCGAGACGACCGGCCTTGACCACGAGACGGACAAGATCATCGAACTCGCCATCCAGCGTTTCCGCTTCGATGACACCGGCCGCATCGTCCAGGTCGGACAACCAAGGGTATGGCGCGAGGATCCAGGCGTGCCGCTTGATCCCCGAATTACGAAACTGACGGGTCTCACGAACGAGGTTCTCGAAAACCAGAAAATCGACGAGGCACTCGCGATCGAGATCCTGTCCTCTGCTGATCTCATCATCGCCCATAACGCGCGCTTCGACCGCCCCTTCGTCGACAAACGGCTGCCGGCTATCGCGGGCAAGCCGTGGGCTTGTTCGATGGCCGAACCGGATTGGCTTGAACTGGGCTTCGACGGCAAGGCGCTGGCCCATCTCGTCTCGCAGTGCGGCTGGTTCTATGAGGGGCACCGCGCCGAAAACGACATTCTGGCGCTGATCTACCTTCTCGCGCACGACCTGCCAGATGGCGTGACGATCCTTGCCAAATTGCTCGCCGCGTCGGAACAGCCAAGCTACCGCGTCAATGCGATCGACGCCCCGTTTGAATCCAAGGATCTGCTCAAGGCCAGGGGTTATCGCTGGAATGCAGCGCTCCGGTTCTGGTCGAAGGAAATCTCCGCGACCGATCATGATGACGAGAAACTCTGGCTGACGAATGAAGTCTACCGCGGGTTCGGCGAGCCTGCGTTTATCTCCGTCACGGCATGCGAACGGCACGGCAAGTCCTGAGGAAGCCGCACACGCTCGACGCTGCCACGGGTATCAGGGGCGCATGGCGAAGGCGATCGTGTTGGTGTTCGCGGTACAGGCGGTGGAGGCCCCCGGGCGATAGCTCATGTCGTACTGCACGCCTTTGCCAACTTCGGTCGCCGCCTTTCCGAAGATCAACGGCGGATAGGAAACGAGCGGGCGCACGTTCGCCGTCGAGCCATTGGCGTTGATGTCGTATTCCAGATTGACCCAGCCTTCGAAGCCCATTTGCATGGCTGACAAGGGATAGTCGCCGCCAGTCACATTGGTACGCCGGAGCGCCGGGGGCAGGCTGAGCAGAGCGCACTGTTCATCGGTCAGTCCGGTCTTGTCGTAATAGGTCTGGGCTTGCTTCAGATTGCCCGCTGCTGCGGCGCGATTGGCTTGCTCCAGCCAGGCGAGCTGCCGCAGCGGATGGGTTTCGGGCAGCCGCGTATCTTGCGCCACTTGCGCCACCCAGGCGTCGGTCTGCGGATCGCGCCGCGTCGTCCGCTCTCCCGCGGCATCGAGCAGGAGCGTGTCTGCGGCCAGTGCGTCGGCGGCGATCGCCGGCTCCGCCGCCAGCGCAGCCCTCGCCCGGCTGCGATCCCGTGCCCTCTGCTTGCTGTCCGGATCGCGATGCACCAGTTGCTCTACGCGCAGCGAGTTCGTGAGTTCTGCCGGAAGAGATGCCTGCGTGGCGATCTGAACGGCCTTGTCGGCCAACGCGGACGGGGCATAAGGATCGAGATCCAGGATCATGCCCAGCGCTGCGGCGCGTACCGCTGCGCTGGCGGCGCCGGTTTCGTCTTCTCCCAGCCGGTGCAGCCGGGCGAGCACGGCGATACGATCGCCCTCCAGAGTATCCGCCGGCAGGACCGTCGCGGCCCAGTTGGCAAAGCGCGCGTTCATCGGTGCCCATAGGCCAGGAGCCTTGCCCAGCCGATTGCTGCACCGCACTTCCACGCGCGCGGCGACGCGATAGAAGGCGGGAATGGCTGCGGCACTGTCCGGCCCCCAATACCAATCATGCACGGCCTGTTCGAAGGCGGCCGCCACTTGCGGACCACCCCGCGAATAGACGGTCTGCGCGTAAGCCACGGTGCCATCGTCATTGATACCGAACTCCACCACGGCCACGTCATCCGGGCGCAGGCCGGTCTCCTCACCGCACAGCGGCGGATCCATCGATTCCGCATGGACGAACGGCTTGCCGGAAAGGCGGCCGGCACCGGTATAGGCCAGATAGAGGCGGGCATCGTCCCGGCGTCCGATCAACATAGCTGCCATCGCCAGGTCCCCGCGCAAGGAAACCTCGTCAACCGTCGTGCGCAGGGTCAGCCCGCCGCTGAGTGCCAGTGCCTGCTTCAGTTCCTTGTAGGCTTCTTCCGCCCGGCCCTGATTGAGCAACGTGCGCGCGTAAAGCGTGCGATAGGCAATGGCGTTCTTTTTATTCATCTCCGGAAGCGAGTCCATGATCGCCAGCGCTTCACGCGCCGGGGCAAGCGCTTCTTCGGTTCCGTCGAATGCGGTCGCACGGGCCAGACGCAGCAGCGGATCGAGCCGGAAGGCGCCGGTGCGGCCTTCCAGCGCCAACCGGTAATACGCCGCGGCGCCCGTGCGATCGGAAAGGGCCATGCGCACATCGCCCAATGCCATCCGCGCTTCCGATACGTCGGAGGCAAAGTCCGGCCCGGCGGCAATCAGTGCGGGCAGACCCAGCGCGATCGCACGCTCCCCTTCATCCCGGCGGATCTGGCGGACCAGGCAGATGCCCTTGCGCACCGCCACCGCCGAAGCGGGGAACGAGCCCGGCTTGAGGTGAGGATCCTTTTCCAGCGCCTCGAACTGCGCGATCGCTTCCTTGCATTGGCCGCTGTTTTGCAGAGCGCTGGCCGCATCGAACTTTTCCTGAAGCGTCGTCGGCGTCACAGGTGCGGCAGCGGCCGAAGCGGCCGCAAGAAAAAGCATCAGACTCACGAATCTTCCCCCATCGCACCACGCAGATGCAACGGCAGACCTATGGCGCGTCTTGCGCGATGTCCACGGTGATCGATGCCATTCTGGCTTTGACGGCGGGCTCGCGGTTGGCAGGCATGTCCCTTTCCGAACGGCCCCGGATTTGAAGTGCCCTATCAAGATATGGCAGGAGCGTTCGCGGCCCGATCTCCGCCCAAAACGCGGCGGCTCAACAAGAATTTTTAAGCAGTCGCTTATTTTATGCCACAGAGGTATTGCGATGGATTGGGAGCACCGAACTTGACCATGACCAGGAAGCGAAAGAGTGACGAAAGCGCCGGAACCAAGAGGGCCATCCTGGACGCCACTCAGCAGATAATGTGCAACGAGGGTTATGCCGCCGTCAGCTCACGACGAGTGGCCGAAGTGGCCGGCCTGAAGTCCCAGCTCGTCCATTATCACTTCGGTACGATGGACAATCTGATGCTCGCCCTGTTTCGCCGCGCGGAAGAGGATTATCTGGCTCGGCAAGTCCGTTCACTCACATCGACGAGCCCGCTGCGCAGCCTTTGGGAGGAGTCTCTCCAGCAGGCCGACGCCCGCCTCACCATCGAATTTATCGCTCTTGCACGCCATTCCGAGGCTATTGGCAACGAAGTCCGGCGGGCGAACGAAACGACCAGAAACATCCATAGCATGATCATCGCAGGCGCTTTGGAGCGTGCCAACATACAAAGCGCGCCGGCACCGGAAGTCGTGGCCTTTCTCATTGCCGCCATCAGCCGAACACTCGGGACGGAAGAAGCCTTGGGAACGTCGCTGGCCCATGAAGCGGTTCACGCGTTTCTCGAGGGCCTGCTCAACAAGCTGGAACCGGCTTCAGCCCCGTAACGGGGCGTCAAATGGCCGATCGCCCGACCCTGCCACTTCCGGCTGATCGGTGCGCCCTTCCGAGTACAATTTATCCGTTCGCATGATACGCCCTACAAAAATATTGAGCGAGTGCTTTAATTTCTATAGGAGACATCCGGGCAGCGGGCTCAAGTTCCGCGCCATGAGGAAGAGATGTCATGGGGCCAGTGGATTTCGAAGGGCTGTTCACGCCGTTCCAGCTCGGCAAGTTCACCCTGCCCAATCGCTTCGTCTTTCCGCCGATGGGGCTCGAAGTCTGCAAGAATGGCATCCCCGGCGATGACTCGGCCGAATACTACGCCCGGCGCGCGCAAGGCGGCGCCAGCCTGGTAATCACCGAGGGGGCCTACATCGACCACCCCTCCTCGGGCGACAATCCGATGCTGGGCCGGATCCGCGGCGAGGACACGTGGGATGCATGGCGCAATGTGGCCACCAAGGTTCACCGCGAAGGCGGCCTCTGCGTGCCCGAACTATGGCATGTCGGGTTGATCCCCAGCGGTCCGGATCTGCTCGCGGGCAAGGGTATAGTTTACCGTCCGGAACTGGGTCAGGTCAGTCCCTCGGGCTATATTGCCCCGGGCCAGAAGGTGGCCGAAGGCATGTCCCATGCCCAGATCGACGAAGTGATCGCCGCTTATGCTCGCAGCACTGCCAAGGCCGTAGAGCTTGGCTTCGATGGCATCGAACTGCATGGCGCCCACGGCTATATCATCGACCAGTTTCTTTGGAAGGAACTGAACCATCGCACCGACCGCTACGGCGGCAGCCCGAAAGCCCGCGGTCAATTCGCCGCGGAAGTGATCCGCGCCTGCCGGGCCGAGCTTGAACCCGGCATGCCGATCATCATGCGGATGTCGTTCTGGAAGATGGCCGATTTCAATGCCCGCCTCGCCGAAACGCCGCAAGAGCTTGAAGATCTGCTCGCGCCGCTGGTCGAAGCGGGCGTCGATCTGTTCGATTGTTCGCAGCGCCGTTTTTGGGAGCCGACTTTCGCTAACGACAGCGACCTGAACTTGGCTGGCTGGGTCAAGAAAGTAACCGGTATGCCAAGTTGCACCATCGGTTCGATCGGGCTCGACATGGATTTCCTCGCCAGCCTCAGTGCCGACACGGTCGCACCGCTCAACCTGGAGCGACTGGACGATTTGATGCGGCGGTTCGATCGCGGTGATTTCGATCTCGTTGCGGTCGGCCGCGCGATGATCGCCGAACCCGACTGGCCCAAACTCGTGCGGGCCAGCGCATTCGACCAGCTCAAGCCTTTCGCGACAAGCCTGATGGCAGACCCGCTGATGGCGCACGTGAAATAGCGACGATAACGGGCCCGGCGTGGCTTGGCTCAGAGATTGTCAGGGAGGAAGTACGATGGCCAAGTCAAACGGCGGATCTGCCCTCCCTCCGATTGTCTACGGGCCGGCGCTGTCCGAAGAGCCTGATCTCGGCGCTTTGACCTTGGGCGGCTATTTGCGTGAGGTCACTGCGCGCTTCACAGAGCGCGAGGCACTCGTCATGCACGAGAATGGCGGGGAGATCCGCTGGTCCTACACCGACCTTTGGGACCGCGCGATGCAGGTCGCGCGCGGACTGCGCGCGCATGGCGTCGGCAAGGACAGCCGCGTGGGCGTCATGATGACCAATCGTCCGGAATGGCTCGCCGGCGTCTTCGGCGTGGCTCTTTCCGGCGGCGTGGCCGTGACGCTCAGCACCTTTTCGACATCATCGGAACTTGACTACCTGCTGCGCAGTTCGGCCGTGTCGATCCTCTTGTTCGAAGGAAAAGTCCTCAAGAAAGACTTCTGCCAGATGCTGGAGGAACTGGAGCCTGCCATCCGGCAGTGTGCCCCCGGCAAACTGGTTTCGCAGAACTATCCGTTCCTGCGCCGCCTTTTCAGGGTGGGCGCCACTTTGCCAAGTGGAGCGATCGAACCGTGGGACGCGCTTGTTGCAAGTGCGGCATCAATACCGGAAGCCGTGATCGAGGAAATGGCGGCGGCGGTTCAGCCGCACGAACTGGGGGCCATCCTCTATTCGTCGGGCTCCACGGCGCTGCCCAAAGGCATCCTCAATACGCATCGCGGCATGTGCATCCACTTCTGGCGTTGGCCGCGGATGTTCGGGTTGGCCGAGGACGTCCGAAGTTGGGCGCCGAACGGTTTCTTCTGGTCGGGAAATTTTGCGACCGTATTGGGGGCCACGCTTTCGTCGGGCGGCAGCCTCGTCCTGCAATCGACGTTCGACCCGGTCGCCTCGCTCGAACTGCTTGAGAAGGAGCGCGTCAACTATCCTGTCGTTTGGCCCCATCAGGCCAAGCAAATGCGGGAGGCGCCGAACTGGGAGACGGTCGACCTCTCTGCCATGAAATATGTCGACTTCGTCCTGCCACTTGCCCAGCATCCGACCATTCGCAGCACATGGTCGGAACCTGTCTGCAATTACGGTAGCACTGAGACGTTCACGGTCACCACCTGCTTTCCAAATTCCTCGCCCGAAAATGTCCGTGGCCGGAGTTGGGGCGAGGTTCTGGCCGGGAACGCAATGAAGATCGTCGACCCGCAGACCGGAAAGACCCTGCCGCGCGGAAGCCGGGGAGAGATTGCGGTAAAGGGGCCAACGCTGATGCTCGGCTATCTCGGCATCGACCCTGCCGACACCTTCGATCCCGACGGCTTCTTCCACACTGGTGACGGCGGCTATCTCGACGAATTGGGGCGGCTCCAGTGGGACGGCCGCCTCTCCGACATCATCAAAACCGGAGGGGCCAACGTATCGCCGCTCGAAATCGACGCGGTGCTGGAGAAATGTCCCGGCGTCAAAGTAGCCCGGACCATCGGAGTTCCGCACGACACTTTGGGCGAAATCGTGATCGGCTGCATCGTCCCGGAGGACGGTGTGATCCTCGACGCCATGGCGGTTCGGAATTTCGCCAGGCAGTCACTCGCCAGCTACAAGATACCACGAGAGATCCTTTTCTTGCGTGAGGAGGAACTGGTCCTCACCGGCAGTGCCAAGATCAGATCATCCGAGCTACGAAAGCTGGCATCCAACAGGCTGAGCGAGGAATGCCCGTCATCGAATTCGAGTTACTCGTCTGACAAGCGATCACGAACACTACGAGAGGATCAAGGAAATGGGGCTCCTCGAAGCTCATGCCGCACTGAAGGGTAAAGTTGCCGTGGTCGTCGGCGGCTGCGGAGAAATCCAGGGGCGGGCCTATACACTGGCTCTTGCCAAAGCCGGGATCCATATCGCTGCCTGCGACAATCACGAGGATGAGGTGGCCTCGATCGTGCCCGAGGTCGAAGCGCTGGGCGTGCGAATTCTGGCCTATCACGCTGATGTCGCAGATCCGGCAGCGCTTGACGCCTTCTACGATCGCGTCGAGCAGGACTTCGGCCAGGTCGATATCGTGGTCAACGTGCCCACCCGCTGCAAGCGCTCACGGTTCGAAGACTCCACGCGCGAAGACAATGCGCAAGATATCCGCATGAACTACGGATATATCATCGACAGCTGTCGGCGCGCGATCCCGCTGCTGCGCAAGAGCGGCGGCGGCAGCATCATCAATTTCACGACAATCGAGGCGCATCGCGGCGCCGCAACTTTCGCGGTCTACGCCGGAGCCAAGGCGGCCACAACGAACTTCAGCAAGGCGCTTGCGGTGGAATTGGGCGCGGACCAGATCCGCGTCAACCTCATCGCGCCCGATACCTCGCCGGCGAAGACGTCGAATGGGTCGCTCTATCCGGAAGACTTTGCCAGGATCGAGAAGCTTGGGCCCGAAACCCTTGCCGAAGCGTCGAAGATCTATGTCCCGATGAAGCGCGATCCGTCAGTCGAGGACCTCGCCAACGGCGTGCTGTTTCTGGCGAGCGACCTCTCGCGGTCCATCACCGGGACGACACTGCATATCGACGGCGGCACGAGCGCGGGCGGCGGCTGGATCGATTGGCCTGACGATGGGTTCATGCCTGCACCGCTTGGCGGCTCCATCGGCCGACTCTTTGCCAAAGGTTGATCAGATGAGTGAACAGAAACCGATCATCCTCCACGGCGTGATGAGCCCCAATGTCGTCAAAGTGGCGATCATGCTTGAGGAACTGGAATTGCCCTATGTCCTCAAGCATGTCGCCCTGTTCAAGGGCGAGCAATTCACGCCCGAGTTCCTTGCGCTCAATCCCGTGGGCAAAGTTCCCGTCATCGAGGATCCGGCGCTTGGCAGGCCGCTCGCCGAGTCTGGCGCGATCCTGATCTGGCTGGCCGAACAGCACGGAAAATTGCTTCCGGCCCGATCGGCCGATCGCTACGAAGTGCTCCAGTGGCTGATGGTGCAGATGGCCGGAATCGGACCGATGCTTGGCCAGTATACCCATTTCCGTTTGCTTCCCGAAGGCAGCGAGCCCTACGCTTTGGGCCGCTACGCCGCGATAGCCAAGCGCTTCTACCAACTCATCGACGACAGGGTCTCGAACCGCGAATGGATCGCGGGTGACGCCTATTCGATCGCCGACATCGCCACTTTCCCTTGGGCCGAGTACCTCGAACGCCATGGCCTTTCGATCGACAGCTATCCGGCGATGAGGCGATGGCGGGAGGCAATCGCCGACCGCCCTGCCGTCAGGCGCGCCAAGGCGCGGATCGTGGAGGAATTCGCCGCCCCCTCCGCAACGACCATGACGGCCGCGACCATCAGCGATCTCGACAGGTTCTTTGGCCGCACCGACGAAGTGCCGGTTCAAGACTTTACTTCCGTGAAGAGGATGAGCTGATGGCGATGGCCAATGCACCCTATGATTAAAGTCATTTGAAATATTAATCCAATTATTCAGCCATTTCCTACCAATCGCCACAGCGATCAAAGGGCGCACCGCCGTTCTCACGACATTACATTGTTTTCAATATCCGGAAACTCATAGTAACAATTTAGTAATACGAAAATAAAAATTAACCGCTGTAGCCAGCCAGAAATAATATCGGGGAGAGAGCTATGTCCAGGACGTGCACGATGTTCTCTAGCATGACGGCCATTGTCGTCGCACTTGCCACTGCCAATCCGGCCCTTGCCGACGAACAGCCTGCCAAACAACCCGACCAGCAAGGCAGAGCCGCTGTCAGCGTTGCACCAGGCGACATCATCGTTACAGCGCGCAAACGCCAGGAAACCCAACTCGATGTCCCGGTGATCGAACAGGTCGTGTCGGCCGAGACCCTTGCCCGCCAGCAGACCCTCGATCTTAAGGATCTCACCAAGCTAACGCCCGGCCTGATGATCGGAACGGCGGTGCTGTCGATCGGCCAGCAGGTTACTCTGCGCGGCGTGGGCACCAGTTCGTTCGATCCGGGAATCGACCAGTCGGTTTCGCTCAACATCGACGGCCTTTCGCTTGGACAAGGCCTCGCCTTCACCAGCGGCATGTTCGACGTCGGCCAGGTCGAAGTGCTGAAGGGGCCGCAGTCCCTGTTCTACGGCAAGAGCAGCCCCGGCGGCGTGATCGCGATCCACACTGCTGATCCAACCGACGAGCTCGAAGTCAAGGGTACCGCCGGCTATGAGGCAGAGGCGCATGCCATGCGTTTTGAAGGCGTCGTCTCGGGGCCTTTGAGCGATACGTTGAAGGCGCGCATCGCCGGCGTCTACTCGAAGACTGACGGGTACTATTTCAACGATGCGGACATACCAGCGACCGCCACGTTCTCACCGGCGCCGGGCGTGTCGCTCCCCGTATCGGCGCTCGGCGGCCTGTCCCCTCGCTTCAGCCGAACCGGCCGCGGCGACAGCTATCAGGTTCGCGGCACGGTGATCTGGGATCCAAGCTGGCGGTTCAACGCCAAGCTCAAGGTCAATCTTGTCCATGACAAGAGCTACAATGCTGAAAATGGGCAGCTGAAGTCCTGCCCCGATGGCGTTGGCGGAGTACCGGCCTACGGCAACGCACCGTTCATCAACCCCAACGACAATTGCAAGCTCGATCGCGTTGGCTACATCGTGGACATGAATCCCGCGAACTTTGTTGGTCTAAATAAAGAGACTTCCTATATTGAAAGTACACAGCGCTACGGCGTGCTGGAACTGAACTATAATTTGACTGACGATGTAACCGCCACGTCCGTGACAGGCTATTACAACCTGCATTCCGACAGCGCTCTGAACCCGTCGCTTTCAGGGTTTTCCGGTCCGCTTCTTGCCGTGACGAACCCGCGTTTCCGGCGCAGAGACTTCACTGAAGAAGTACGCTTCAACAGCAACTTTGCCGGTCCCTTCAACTTCACGCTTGGCGGTTTCTACCAGGACGGCAAAGTTTCCGATCGGGTGACACTATACGCCAATAAATTCTTCGTCCCGGCAGCCGCAAGCGGCATTCCACTGCAGGACGGGCTCAACCAATTTGACATCGAGACGTACTCTGCCTTTGGCCAGGTGCGCTACAAGATAACGCCCGAACTCGAACTGGCGGGCGGCGTGCGCGTGACCAATGAAAAGCGCGAACAGGATCCCCTGCTTTACTATTCACTCACCAATCTCGGCGCCGGACTGCCGGTGACGCCCACCACGCCTTACATTGTCCCGGTAGCGACGCCTCGCGTGAATTCCACCCGGTCATCCCCGGAAGTGACGATCACTTACAAGCCCACGCAAGACCTCAACATCTTTGCCTCATACAAGGTAGCCTACAAATCGGGCTCTTTCAGCATCGCGACGCCTCAAACGCTTAACGCCAATGGCTGGCTGGACAACTCTTTCGGCGACGAGAAAGTCACCGGCTTCGAAGGCGGGATCAAGGGCCGTACCTTCAACAATCAACTGAGCTTCACACTTGCAGGGTTCGACTACAAGTATACCGGCCTGCAGGTCGGCGGCATCGAACCCACGGTCGGATCGATACCCGTCATTCGGACGGTCAACGCCGGTAGCGGCCGCAGCTACGGCGCTGAGGCAGAAGCTCACTTCCGACCCGCCGCCCTGGAAGGATTGACGCTCAATGCGGCGGTAAATTACACCCACGCCCGGTTCAAGACGCTCAACAACGTTCCGTGCTACGGTGGCCAGACAATTGCCAACGGCTGCAACCAGGAATTTGTACCTTCGCCCGACCAGGCGAACCCCGGCGCCGGCGCAGTGACGGTCAACGGCCAGCAGGGCTTCTATTTCGCCCAGGACCTTTCCGGCTCCCCATTCTTGCGCGCGCCTGATTGGAGCGGGAACGTCGGCTTCGACTACGAGATACCGATCGGCGACTGGAAGCTGATCGTTTCCAATAACAATTATCTGACCTCGAAATTCCTCACCGGCCCCGGCAAGCGCAAAGATTTTTACCAGAGTGGCTATGCGAAAGTCGACGCCGGGCTGACCTTGCAGGGTCCGGACGACCGCTGGGAAGTGGCCTTGATTGGCAAAAATCTGACGAAACAATATACGGCGAGCAACTGCTCACCGTCGAACTTCCAAAATGGTCTGCTCGGCGGCCAGATCACCGGCGGCAATGCTGCCGGACCGGCGGGCGTCGACGAGATGCTGTGCTATATGGACCCGGGTCGCGAATTGTGGATCAGACTGACCCTGCGGCCTTTCGGCTGAACAATAAGCGCGTTCTCCAATCAGGTATAACTACCTGATAATTCGGAAAACACGACAAACCAAAATCGTAGAGCGGTTGATCCGACCGCATCGGATCAACCGCTCTACGATTTTTGGTGGCGCCGGAGACGCGTAAATTGATGATGAACCCATTGTGGGGCGCTCCCGTCACTTAGCCGCGCCGCGATGGTCCATCTCAAGGCTCGCGGGGAATGCCATCCGCGCGAACACTACCCGAGCGTATAGGGTCTCCGACCGCCGCGTGACCGGCTGCCGGTAACCGATTGTCTCGAAATTGACCCAAGACAATGCTACGGAGCCACATCGCGACAAGGGCGTTCAAACGACCTGCACGATTGGAGGAGCCTGAATGAACATCTACACGCTGAAGTTCCCGGACGACGGGAACGTGGGCGCGCTGCGTCTCGATTTCGACGCGGAAGACGCTGCCGATGCGCTGGTCACGGCGCACCGCAAGGCCTCCGGCGTCAGAACCGGACGGGCAGCCGAACTCTGGCAGGGAGCACGCAAGCTCTGCACCATTCGGCACGGAGCGAATGGTGGAGACGACTATCGCGGCTCTTCCAGGTCACAGATTGCCTGAGAGGCAGGATCTACGCGATATCGGGAAATGAAAAGGACCGCTCCGGGAGGCATTGGGGCGGTCCTTTTCCGTAGAGTTGTCGCGACCCGGATTTTTAAGGGGCACCGGACCGCGAGAGCGCGCCTCACGCGGCGGGCCAGCACGGATTCGGCAGAGTGCACGGCGAGCACGATGAGATGCTCCTCGCTCCTCATGCGCACTGGCATGGGCTCTCGGCACAGTGCAGGATCAAGCAAGCGACAATCAGGACCGGGAGAAACGACGATGGATGAAGATGCCGTATTCGCATTCGGCAACGCACTTGCCGCCATCGCAGGACTGCTGGAAGAAAAGGGCGTCTGCACTGCGACCGAAATTTCCCAATCGCTCGGCCATGCCGCCATGGTGCATCTCAAGGCCGGCGAGGAATACCACAAGCGCGGGCATTACTTGCGCGCCTGGGCCGTCTCGGTGAAGGCGGCGGCAGACGGCAAAAGCGGACCGAAGCGCCCCTGATTGACAGGAGTGCCCACATTCGCGCAGCCAAACCTGTGCCCCATTCCACGTAATAATTGTCGCGATACACGACAATGTATCGGCCGCCGATTTGCGCCCTTTCCGACAGGAACCGTTCAGGAGAATTGGTCTCGATAGGCAGAGCGGGACGCGACGCAGATCGAAGGAGCATTCCCACATGAAATCGATCATTCTCCGAGCGCTGCGCTGCCGGTTCGATCGGCATCGACCCAAGGCCGGACAGGTCTTCTGGGACGGCCTATGCTATGTCGGACGATGCGAAGATTGCCGGTCAGCTATTCGCCGTGTCAGCAGGACACGCTGGCATCGTGACCGGCTCGGGAACGGTCCCGGCCTGGCCTGAGACGCAAGTCCATAACACTATTCATCGTGAAGAGCGGTCCTGTGACGGCGGCTCAATGACGCTTTGTGACGAGGCGAATTTCTCCGCACAGGCTGCATGTGTCTTTCCTGCGTTCGAAGCCGTTCGAACCTGCCGGCTCGCGCCCCGCATGATCGGCGTTTTCGAGCGGCGAAAGGCCAAGCGCCTGGGTGATGCAGTCGTCGCAGACCGGCTCTGGAGAGAGCCGGATGACGCGCTTTTCGATGGAATGAAGTTCGGTCGCGGCCCTGGCTCTCGTGGTGTCTTTGGCATGTTTTCGCGTTCGCGAAACGATGGTGTGTCGGGCAGATCAGGACAACGAACTTTTAGTGTTGGCGGCTGGGCCGCGCCTGTCAGGGCGCAGCCCAGCCGCAGAAATTCCTCCCTTTTCAGGAAGATCGACCGGAAGCGGAATCTTCCGCCTCCGATCCAATGTCATCAGGCCGCGACCGGATCATTGCCAGCACGAGGTTCGCTTGCTTGACGCGGAACGCGAAATTCAAGGAAGCGCCGAAGGCGCCAAACACCCCGTATTTCCAGCGGTCAGGCTATCGCCTTGATCTTCAGCTTCGGTGTCATTTCAGCGGCAGCCTTCTCTTCCTTCTTCCGCCGTTCGAACACTGCACGCATGTGCTGACGGTCGGCATCGGAAAGGATCTTCGCGCTTTCGACGAACTGCTCCTGCTCTTCCTCGCGGATATGGTGGAGATATTCCTCCTTGAGGTCGCCAAAGCGTTCCATCCACTTACGCTTGCCCATGTCGCGCGCGGCCAGGTCGTCGAGCATCTTGTCGATTTGCTTGTGCTCGGCAACCGCGTGCCGAGCAAATTCGGTCGTTTCGGGATTGCGCAACACGGTCGACCAGAGCGCCTGCTCTTCGGCTGCCGCGTGGGACTTCAACTCGCGCACGAGTTCCTCGAACAGCGCATGGCGTTCTTCGTCCGCGCCATTCGTTGCCTCGATCATGGCAAGAAGTGCGCGGTGGCGGTCATGATCCTCGACAAGGCGGCCGAACACGTCTGGCAGCCCGCGAAGATCGTTTTCAGGGGTCTGCCCGATGCGCGCAGGCACATCGGGGGCAATAACCTTGGCCTTGGCGATCGCCTTAGCCTTGGCTTCTGCGGGGGTAAGGGGTTTCTTCTTCGACTTTGCGACCATAGGACCGCGCTCCGTTGGCAGCGAAGGCATCCGGGTCCTATCGACCCAAGCCTTGGTGGATCTTGATCAGCGTTGAGTGCTGTCAGTTGCCGGGCACAGCGGCCTTGCGCCGCGCCCGCTTGTCGAGTTCGCGCAAGGCGAGCCACCCACCTGCCGCTGCGGCCATACCGAGCGGTCCGAGGCGACGGAACACCGATATCGCGACAACGCCAAGCGCCGCACCGCCCGGGCCACTGAGCCCCGGTGTATCCTGGGCGATCTTGCTGCCGACGACAGCCGAGATGATTTTACCGATCATGACAAACCCTTTCGGGGAGTAAAACCCCCAGTTCCCCACAGGGTTCCGTCGATCCGCTTTCGCCCTTGCGGATCAGTCTGCGGCAGTCAGCTGGCAATTGACGCCGAGTTCATGGCTCACGCGCGCCGTCCGAAACCGGCGCCAGTCCAATCGTGCATGGCGAGGCCATTGCCCTGCCCCCGCCAATGGTCCATCCACGCGACACGGCACGAGACAATCTGGCAGGTAAATGGGACGCCCCCGAAAGTATAGCGATCGAGTGACCATCCAGTCCGTGGCCGAGCGTGCCGGCGTCTCCACGATGACCGTTTCGAACGTGTTCAACCGGACGGGCAAAGTGGGCGCCGAAACGAGAGCCCGCGTCATGGCCGTCATCGAAGAGCTTGGCTACGTGCCCAACCTCGCTGCCCGCCGGTTGACGGGGTCCGCTGTCGCACGGCTAGGTCTGATCCATGCCGACCGAGACAGCATGTTCATCAATGCCATGATCGCCGCAGTCTCTATCGCGGCTGCCGAAAAAGGGCTGCAACTGCTCATCCGGGCAGCCAAGGTTTCAACGCCGGAGGCAACGATAACCTTGGCGAACGGGCTGGTGCGATCGGGCGCGCAAGCGCTTCTTCTCATTCCGCCATTCGCCGAAAGCATGGCGGCGAGTGCCAAGGCAGCCAGCCTGGGCGTTCCGGTGGCAGCAATCTCGACTGCGTCTGCGCTGGCCGACATGACTACGGTGCGCATCGACAATCATGCAGCCGCGCACGCGGTCACCAGCCATCTCGTGGCGGGCGGACGCCGCCGCATCGCCGTAGTAACTGGCCCGACGAACCATTCGGATAGCATGGCCAGACTGGAGGGCCACATCGATGCGCTGCGCGACCACGGCCTGTCGTTCGCCCCCGCACTGTGCATCTCGGGCGACTTCACTTTCCTGTCGGGCCTTGAGGCCGCGGAGAAGCTTCTGGCCCTCCCCGATCGTCCCGATGCCATCGTCACTGCAAACGACGACATGGCCGCAGGCGTCTTGTGGCAGGCGCACCGTCTGGGCGTGAAAGTGCCGGCAGAACTCGCCGTAACCGGCTTTGACGACACGCTCATCGCGACGCGTGTCTGGCCCCTGTTGACCACGGTCCATCAGCCAATCCTCGAGATGGCAGCACAGGCTTTGGACCTCGTCGTCCAAGCCGCCCGCGATCCCGAAACCTATGGCGCTGCCCGCGATGTCGTGCTGCCGTTCCAGGTCATCGAACGCGGATCGAGCTGATAAATTCACGCTTGAGGTTTATCGTTAAATCCAGCAATACCCTCCGCCAAAACAGCGGAGAGACCAATGGACCTTGTTCGAACATCGCCCCCAGGCGAAGCGGCCTCGCATGATAGCGGCGCCGCGGACGGGACGGCTAACGGCAAGGAACATTTCGAAGTTCTCGACGGTCTGCGCGGCACGGCAGCGATGCTCGTCGTCCTCTTCCACATTCAGGGCATCACGGTGAACTGGGAGGGCGCGAAGGTCTTCCTCCATCACGCCCCTCTCGCTGTCGATTTCTTCTTCGCGCTTTCGGGTTTCGTGATCGCCTATGCCTATGACGATCGCTGGAACCGCCTCACCACCGGTCGCTTCCTCGCGCTGCGTCTTATCCGGCTGCAGCCGATGGTCATCATCGGCGTGCTTCTCGGTTTCGTCAGCTATCTGGTCGATCCCTTTGCGGGCACGGCCCAGTCCGCGTCGTGGGGCGCGCTGCTGCTTGCGCTGGTCATGAGCCTCCTCGTGCTGCCGGCGTGGGGTCTGCCAAACCGGTTCGGCGACACGCACCCGCTGAACGGTCCGTGCTGGTCGCTATTCCAGGAATATATCGGCAACCTCGCCTATGCGTTCGTACTGCGCCGTCTGCCCAGTTGGAGCCTCGCGGTGCTCGCTGTGGTGGGCGCGGTCATGCTCACCATGTGCGGCCTGCATTTCGGCTCACTCGATCTTGGCTCGGGATGGGATCATTGGTGGGCCGCGCCGCTGCGTCTCTGCTACCCGTTCCTGATCGGGCTGTGGCTCTACCGGGTGCGCGGCCGCCTCCCGCGTCTCCGCCTCGGACTTCTGTTCCTCTCGGCCGTCCTGATCGTGGCGATTGCCTGCCCGATCCTGCCCGAGGTTGGCGGCATCAAGCTCAACGGCATCTATGAAGCCGCATGCGTAATCGTGCTGTTTCCGGTGATCATCGTGACCGGCAGCCATTCCAATGCCGGGCGGGGAATGAATCGGCTCTGCAAGGTCAGCGGGCGGATTTCCTATCCGCTCTACGTTACGCACTTCCCGTTCCTCTACGTCTGGATGAACTTCGTGGCGAACGAGCAACCCACGCAGGCGCAGTCAATCCTAATCGGCACGGCGCTGGTGCCGTTCCTCGTTCTGGTGGCGTGGCTTTCGTTGATCTGGTGGGACGAGCCCATCCGCGCTCGCTTGCGTAGCTGGTTGGACCGTAAGGCCAAGCGTTCGGCCATAGATCAGGCCCGCCCCTCGCATATCGCCGAAATCGCTCCCTCGCCTGCAGCCTCCTAAGACGCGACCAATTTCCCAAAGCGCCATATCGTGCACGCCGGAGCCTACGGCATATGAAAACGGAAGACCGGAGCCGCGCATCAAAATACGTTTGCCCCGCGAGACGCCTGAGTATACACTGTATACATGAGCACGAGAGCGAGCATCCTTGCCGCCGCCTGGCAGCAATTTGAGGTCAATGGCGAGGCTGGCCTTTCGCTGCGCAAGGTTGCCGGTGCGGTGGGCATCACGCCCATGGCGATCTATCGCCACTTCGAAAACAGGCAGGCGCTCATCGATGCCTTAGTCGCCGAGGGCATAGCCGAGTGGCGCAAGAGAGTGGACGCGATCAGCAGCCGCCCCGCGCGGGCATGGCTGGAAGCGATCGGTGACGCATACCTTGCCTATGCGCTCGAGGCTCCCGCACGCTTCGACGCCGCATTTCTTGTCTATTCCGACAAGGCCCTGAAGTATCCGGATGATTATCTGGCTGGCGGATCGCCAGCGGTATCGCTGCAAATGCAGCTGATCGCGGAATTTGCGGGCCCAGAGCGCGCGGGCGAAATCATGGTTGCAATCGCTGCGCTGGGTCAGGGCCTCGTTTCGCTTCACCGGGCGGGACGCGTTACCGGCGATGTCGAGAACTTCAGGACGTTCTACCGCACCACGATGCGCCGCTTTATCGAAAGTCAGGTCAGGGAGGACAAGGCATGATCGTCTGGCTGGCTGCGACGCTCCTTTCCGGAGCGGGATTCTTCCTTTCTCTGGGTCTTGGCACGCACTGGTACCTCGCCCGGATCGCCCCAGTTCCAGTGCTGTGGTACGCCTTTTCGGGCAAGCGCGCGGCTTCAAGTTTCCTTTCCGCCTTCGTCAGTTATGCGCTTGGAGCAAGCAACCTGCTGATTGCCTATGGCTCGGTGATGCCCGTAGCCGTGCTTGCGCAGATACTATTTGGCCCCGCACTGATTTTCGGGCTGACGGTCATGCTTTCGCGGAAGGTTCACCTAAGGCTTGGGGCGATAGCGGGCGTCCTCGCCTTTGCAGCAGGGTTCGCGGCAACGGATTTCCTGATCTCCTTCGCCCCTGCCGGCGGGGCAGTAAGTTCGCCCGCCAATTCTCAGATTGACATGCCGATCATGGCGCAGTCCGCTGCCTTGGGCGGATTTGCGGCGGTGACTTTCCTGATCGGATTGGTCGCCGCTGCTCTTGCCGAAGGCGTGCGCCGACGCAGCCTTGCCTGGCTCCTTGCCGCGGCCGCGATCTTCACCGTAAACGCCGGCCTGGGCGCGTGGCGCATGACGGAGCAAAGCCAAGGCTCAGTACGCGTGGCGCTGATGGGGAGCAACAACCTCGCCGCTACCACCGACGCGCTGGACGAGGCGCGAACAGGGCAGATCTTTGCGGCATACGCCAAGGCGATCCGCGCTCTTTCCGGAAAGCACGTGGCGGTCGTCTTGCTGCCGGAAAACAGTACCCGTCTGGGGCCGGAATGGGCGCAGGCGGCACTTGCGCCCGTGGATGCCGCTGCGCGTGAAATCGGCGCTGTTGCGCTTGTCGGCTACAATGGTGAATTTGCCGGCGCGCGGCGCAATCTTGTTACTGCGGTGGGCGCAGGCGCTCGCAACGCGACTTACGCCAAGCGGCACCTGGTGGTCGGCTTGGAAACCCCCGATTTCACGCCAGGTACCACTTCGCTGATGCTGCCGGGCGGCGTGATGCTGGAAATCTGCAAGGACATGGATTTTCAGGCGACGATCCGGAAGGATGCAGTGGCGAACCATCCGATGATGTTTGCGGTGCCTGCATGGGACTTCGGACGCGATGCCTGGGCACATGCCAGACCCGCGATACTACGCTCGATCGAGACCGGCACGCCTCTCGCTCGCAGCGCGCGGGATGGGCTGCTGACATTGAATGACCGTTACGGCCGAGTGTTGGTGAAGCAGCCGGTTCGAGAGGGATTAACCGTTGCAATTGGTGACTTGCCCCTTGCTGGCAGTGGCGGCGAAACACTCTACGCCCGGATCGGAGACGCCTTTGCGTGGATATGCCTTGCCGTGACGTTAGGTCTTGCGATCATGGCAATGATCCGGCGTCCATCATATGAACAGGCATCTGCACGAACCTGATCCGGCGTTTTCGCAAGAAGGTGCCTGAAGCTCGATTTGACCGCAGGTCAGCCGCACCAGACTGACGCCCTCCCCAGCAGGTTCAGCTCTCGCCGATGTGAATGGCCAGCCAGACCGTCGGTGAAGCAGTATAGGTTACGAGATGCGGCGTACCGGCGGGAATCAGCAAGTGCTCTCCGGCCGCGAGTGCATACCGCTCAAGGCCGTTCAGCAAGAGTTCGGCAGCGCCTTCGAGCACAAGAACCCACTCGTCCCAGTCCTGCTGGTAAGGCTGCTCCGGAGGCGTCACATGACCGTGCGAGACGATCCGTTCGATTCGAATACCGGGCCGCCGCAGCAGGTCCTCGAACCGCTCGTCCGCCTCGAACCCTTGCGCTACGACAAAGAGATTGGAAGGTGGCATTTCTTTCCGATCCTGGCCTTGATCCATCACCCCGACTATGTCCGCCAGCCTCGGAAATGGGAAGTCACGGATGACGCGCCGGCCGCTTTCGGATTCGTCATGAAGGGCGAGCCGGGCGGGGGTAGAGGATGAAATCGGCATGCCGATCGATCACCGGGGGGACATCTGCGTGTTCAACAGCGCGCTGAAGTTCGTAGATGGTCGCGGGAGGCAACGGTAGCGGATGCTCGGCGGGATGCGCGGGCGCGCGCATCGGGAAGTCCTGCCCCGAGACGGAAGTCATTTCGATATGGGCTCCGAGCAATGCGCGGATCGGGTGAATTTTGGAGAAGGCGGCAAGGCGCTCCACACTCTCGCGAAACTCGTCGAAATGATCGATCGGAACATAAAGCCTGCCAGGGTAGAGCATGTCGCCGGAAAAAAGCAGCCGGGTTCCGGGGTCATAGACCATGATGTGCGCCGGCTCGTGGCCGGGCGTCGGAATTATATCCAGGATCCGCTCGCCAAGATCGAAGTGGCCGATGTCACGGCGCCAGTCCGCCATCCGGAAATAGGCCGAAACTTGCGCGGGTGTATGACCGACTACCTCCGTATCTGGCCTGTCCCGGAATTCGCCGTCACCACTGACGTGATCCCCATGGCCATGAGAATGGGCCACAGTCAGGTGAACCGGGCGGTTGCCATGCCGGCGCTGCCATTCGCCGATCAGGCGATCCACCGTAGGCCGGATCCGCAGCCCTCCAGCGCCGCTGTCGAGAAGGAGTGCCCGGTCGCGACCGAACAGCAAATAGAGGAAAGGCGCCTCGAAGTTGGTTTGCACGGATTGGCGGATCACGAAGGTATCTGCGTCGATGCGTTGAACCTGCGTCTCGGGCTCATTCGCGGATGTGCCATCAATCCATTTGGAAAATCGAGGCGGTTCGTATCGCATATCGGCGGCGGCGAGCGGAGACGCCGTTCCGCATACCAGCAGCAGGGATTGCAGGGCCATTATAAGAGCGGAAGAGCTAGCTTTACCTGTCATTTCCGCAGCGTAGAAGCGATTGTCGTTTTCACAAAGCTCGTTTCCCTATGCGCCTTGGCCCTGCCGTCCGATCTGGATACGGTGGAATGGTATGGACGCGCGCCGCACGAAAGCTACGTTGACCGCAAGACTTCGGCCCCGACCGGCCTTTGGCGAGGCGCCGTGGCCGACCAGAACCACGACTATATCTGTCCCCAAGAGACCGGCAACAAGGTCGGCGTGCGATGGATGGAATTGTCGGGCGCTGGGGCCCCGCCACATTTGGAATTAAATGATTGAAGGCAGCCGCTCGGCTTACCTCGACGCTGGCCGCTGAAATTGGGGCTTCTGGCCGTCCTGATACCCCATTCATTCATCAAGTTGATCTCTGCGCCTGTCCGACGCCGAGCTGGATCAAGCTGTTGCGCCAGGCAGATCTCCAGGCTCCGCCCGACTTTCCACTATCCGGTCGATCAGACCCCATTCGACTGCTTCCTGGGCGGTCATAAAGTGATCGCGGTCCATGGCGCGCTCAAACTCTTCGTAGCTGCGACTGCAATGCTTGGCATAGAGACTGGTGACCCGGTTCTTGGTCCGCTGGATTTCCTCGGCGTGGATGAGAATGTCGGACACCTTGCCCTGCGCGCCACCGGACGGCTGATGAATGAGGATGCTCGCATTGGGGAGCGCAGCCCGCTCGCCAGGTGCGCCAGCCATCAAGAGAAAGGAGCCCATCGAATAGGCCGTGCCCATGCACAACGTGTGCACCGGCGCGCGAATATACTGGATGGTGTCATACATGGCGAGGCCGCTGGTGATGACGCCGCCCGGCGAATTAATGTAGAGACTGATGGGTTTCCCGGGATTTTCGGCCTCTAGGAACAATAACTGCGCGCAGACAAGCGCAGATACGGTGTCGTTCACCTCACCGTTGAGGAAGATTATCCGCTCTCGCAGCAATCGGGAGTAGATGTCGAAAGACCGCTCTCCCCGGCTGGATTGCTCGATGACCATGGGGACGAGTTGCATCGCTTCGCGCATTCGGCGAACTCCTGACTTCCGTAATGTGTGTGGGAGTGGTGTCCCGTCAGGCTGCAAGCATGACGGGCGAGCCGTTGGTGTTGGCAGCAGCCTTGATCATCCGATCGATCCGCGCATCCGCAATCTCGTGAATGATCCGCAGGCTCGTTCCGCCGTCGTCGTTGGCCGCAATCCGGAAGGTGACGAGACTTTCCAGATATGGCGGCGTACTTTCCCGCATCCGGTAGCTGACTGACTCTCCCAGTATCATGGCGGCCGCTAGCGGATCGGCCAAGTCCTCGGCTGGCAACCAATGTGCACGAAAGTCGGGATTAGTCATCGCGCGCCAGACCTTGTGAGGCGGTTCATCAATGTCATAGATGAACGAGAGGGTTTTGCCTTGATCTTCGGTCTTTCTCTCGGTCATGGTTCCATATCCTTCAGCAAGGATTTGAGGGCATCGATCCGTGCCGGCCAGTAAGCGCGATATTTCGCGAGCCACCCGGCAAGTACGGCAAGACCGTCCGGATCCACCTCGTAGTTGACGAAGCGCCCCTGTCGTTCTTCTCGGACTAGCTTGGCATTCCGCAGAACCGATAGATGCTGCGACATCGCCGGTTGGCTGATCGTCATACCATTGCGCAAAGCGCTGGCATTCATGCGCCCCGCCGCCAACTTCTCGAAGATTGCGCAGCGGGTGGGATCGGCCAGAGCTTTGAAGATGTCGTTCTCGATCATGTCAATACATAAGCCCACACTTATCTGATTCGCAAGCCCTGATATGAACTTTGAAGAAGTGAGTGCGCCGAGATGTTTGACTTTCTTCAATCGCGCACCGCTCCGATCGCTCACTCCTCCAGGTTTCGCCGGCAACCAATCGTCCGCCTCTTGCGTGAGAAATGTTCAGGCTGCGTGGTTTTGACCTGGCTGAACGGCGGTCTGGGATCGACTGCGCAGCACAGCAGCGTTGGCCCGATCTCGCCAACTATTCGGCCGTTCGCCGCCGAAAGCGCCCTCCCCGAAACCGGCTGCTACCACATCCCGCCTCGCTATCGACCATGACAAGCGGCGAGGATTCTAGCCAAACCGGAACGGTTCGGACTCGCCCGTTTTCCCGGTTTCCCATGCGTCACAAACTTGCCGAAACGTCTCCACAAAAGCAGCCTGTAACCTGGTGGGTTGCCAGTCTGTACGGGTTGTGATTCCTATCCGGCGCTGCAACGTCAAACCGCCGCCAAATATGCGCGTCAGCAATCCTGCGCGCGCCTCGAACAGGAACTGATCCGGTGAGAGCAGTGTCAGCCAATCGCCTTCCAGCATCAGGCCGCGGATCACCAGCAAAGATCCGCATTCGATCCGCAGCCTGGGCGGCGTGAGACCGCGCGAGGTGAACATCTCTTCCCAGCGCTTTCGCCCGGGCGTTCCGCTGGCCGAAATGACCCATGGAAATTCCAGCAGCATCTCGAATTCAAATTTTCGCCCCGCGAGCGGATGCCCGGATCGCGAGACAATGACGGGATCGTCGGAGAACAGCCCTTCCTGAGTGACATCGGCCACGGGCAGCGGATCGCGCAGCGCACCCACCAGAATGTCCAGTTCGCCGTGGCGCAGGCTGTTAAGGAGTTCTGGGTAAGGCCCTTCGACGACGTTTACCTGAGCATCGGCATAGATATGTGCGAAACGGGCAAGCGATTGCGGCAGGAGGACCGCCTTGGCCACAGGCATCGTCCCTATTCTGACACGTCCGCCTCCCTGTGAATGTAGTGCACTGAGTTCGTCGATACCCGCCTCAAGCTCGGCGCGGACGAGCCGGACAAAGCGCAGGAAACGGGCCGCCGTCGGAGTCGAGACCACGGTCCTGCCCTGCCGCTCCAGCAGGGGTACGCCCAGATGTTCTTCCAGTTCGCGGGCCGAGCGGTGGAGCGCAGGCTGCGATAGCCGGGCACGCTCCGAAGCCAGTGCGAAACTGCCGGCTTCGTCCACTGCCATAAGCGTCCGCAGCTGCCCAAGCGTGATGCGCCGCTCGATGTTGGGGAGCACGGGCAGGCGGGCGCTGCGCCGAAGGACCCGCCCCCCGCGCTCAAGATAGGACAGCGCGCGTTCGATACGCGCGGTCATGCGGCGCCCGGCCTCGGTCGGCTGCACCCCGGAGGGCTGACGGTCCAGCAGAACATAGCCGAGCTGGCTTTCCAGGCTGGCCACCGCTTGCGTCACGGCGGGCTGCGAAAGGTGCAGTTCCTTGGATGCTCCGCTGATGGACCCTAGCCGCACAGCAACAGCCAGCGCGTCGAGGTGGCGGAGGTTCAGGCGCATCGGATCGATCATTGGGACTTCAGCTTTGCTTATGGATGGGTTGCATTTCGACGTTGCCGGAATGCGCTCACTGCCGTGTAGATAGGACAACACACGGGTTGAGGATACAATCGAGCGAATGCTTGAGCTTATGGTTACGAATGAACGGAACGGTGAATTGTTGCCTGTGCGCGGCGAGCCGACTTGCACAGGCAGACACGGATCGTCCCGGCCATTCCGGATTTGCCGAGCCCAACTCATTCGCCGCTAAACAGCCGTTGTTCGCGAACGGCACAGCTTCAATCCGATGGGTCGCCAAAAAAACGAAACAAGAAGCTGAGTTATGAAAGCGTTGGAAGAGAAGAAGCCTGCCGGGCGTTTCGGCATATTCGGGCAGTTGTGGTTTCAGGTGCTCGCAGCGACGTTGATCGGCATCCTGCTCGGCCATTTCGTGCCGCATGCTGCGGTGGCCATGAAGCCGCTGGGCGATGCCTTCATCAAGCTGATCAAGATGATGATCGGACCGATCGTTTTCGTGACAGTGGTGCACGGCATCGGCGGCATGAACGACATGAAAAGCGTCGGGCGCGTTGCGCTGAAGTCGATCGTCTACTTCGAAGTCATTACCATTCTCGCGCTGATCTTTGGCCTGATCGGAGTCGCTCTCTGGCAGCCGGGCGTGGGAATGAACATCGATGCAGCCTCGATCGACACCGCTTCGATCCAGGGCTACGTCGCCAGCGCCCATGACCAGTCGATCTCCGGCTATCTCATGGCCATCATCCCCGACACATTCCCGGGCGCGCTGACCGAAGGCCATGTCCTCCAGGTCCTGCTGGTCGCAGTCCTGTTCGGCATTGCCATGGCGGCGGGCGGGGAGCGTTCAAAGCCGATGATGAACGTGATCGACAGCGCCTCGCAAGGCCTGTTCCGGATCATCGGATACATCATGTATTTCGCGCCGCTAGGCGCCTTCGGCGCGATCGCATTCACGGTCGGCCAGTTCGGCACGGCATCGCTGCTCTCGCTCGGCGAGCTGATACTCGAATTCTTCGTCATCTGCGCGGCCTTCACCGCGATCGTCATGGGCAGCATCTCCTGGTGGTGCGGCGTCAACCTTCTCAGGCTGCTCGGCTATATCTGGGACGAGATCGTGATTGTCGCGGCGACCACGTCGACGGAAACGGTCCTGCCGCGCCTGATCGAAAAGCTGCGGGCGCTCGGCTGCGAAGAAAGCGTCGTCGGCTTCGTCGTGCCTGCGGGCTATTCGTTCAATCTGGACGGCACCTGCCTCTATCTCACCACCGTTGCTGTATTCCTGGCGCAGGCGACCAATACCCATCTGACATTCTGGCACGAACTGGGCCTGATTGCCGTCCTGCTGCTGACGTCCAAAGGCGCGGCGGGTGTCGCGGGCGCGGCTTTCGTCGTCCTGGCGGCCACGCTCAATACGACCGGCACTATTCCCGTCGCCTCGATCGCGCTGATCCTGGGGATCCATCGCATTCTCGCCGAAGGCCTCACATTCGTGAACCTTGTCGGCAACACGGTGGCAACGATCGTCATCGCCAAGTGGGAAGGCAAGCTCGACGAGCGAACCCTGGCAGCTGCCGTCGGAACGGACGCGGCGCGCCGCCGACTGGGCATCGCCGCCTAAACGGCGCCCCCAATCCCCGAAGACACTAGCCCGGTCGCGCCACGGCGCGGCCGGAAGAGGAGAGATTCATGTCCGTAACCCGCGTCCTGGCCGTGCTCATGGCCTCGCAGGTCCTGCCCGCAGCAGCCTTCGCGCAAGAGCAAGAAGTGCCTGCTGCACCGGTCGAAGAAACTGCGGCCGCGCCGGCTGCTGCCGGCGACCAGTCGGCCGGCGCCGCGCCGACGGCCACTCCGCTTTCCGGTTTCGCCCGTTTCCAGCACGAGAATGTGATCGGCAAAAAGCTCCGCTCCCTCAAGAAGGATGGGGTGGACCTCTCACTCGATGTCGTCGGCAATATTGCCGGCAACCCGATCGGTGGCAATCGCAAGGGCTTTGCCGAATCTCACTGGGTCAGCGCTGCGGCCAACGTCGATCTTGAAAAGGTGCTCGGCTGGTCCGACACGCGCCTTCACGTCCAGGGCGCCTGGTTCAGCGGAGACAGCCTCGGTCGGGATTATATCGGCAACTCTATCAGCTTTCAGCAGACCTGGCGTCCGGTGCCCGGTCCGCGCTTGACCCAGTTCAACATCGAGCACGATTTCGGGCGTCTCAATCTGATGGTCGGGCGCGCCGCCGTGAACAGCTATTTCAACAACTCGCCGCTCAACTGCGTATTCATGAGCAATACCGCCTGCCTCACCGCGTACGGCGGCATTAGCGATATCGGCATCACCGCATTCCCGAACTCGTCCTGGGCAGCGAAGGCGCAATATTCACTCAGCAAGCGGGCGTACGTGCAGCTCGGCGTATTCGACTACAACAACGATCTCAATCTCAAAGGAAAAGGCGGGGTAGACCTTTCGCTGGGCAAGGGGACCGGCGCGCTCATCGCTGGCGAAGTCGGCTATGAAAGCGATCCTGCCAGCAGCCGGTTGCCCGGACTCTACAAAGTGGGCTTTTACCTCAACACCGACGGCGGCCAGAGCCCCTATTACGACATCCATGACGCCAGCGCAGCGCAGAGCGGCCTTGCCCGGGCCGCGCTGGGCGGCAATCGGCTCGGGATCTACGCGATGGTCGACCAGACGATTTCGCGCGCACCGGGAAAGAGCAAGCGCAGTCTTGCGGCATTCGGCCGCCTCTTCGTGAATGCGGGTAACACCCAGCAGCTTGACTGGTTTGCCTCGGCGGGGCTGGTGAAGACCGGCACCTTTAAAGGGCGCGACGACGACACCATCGGCTTCATTGTCTCCGACACCCATTTCAGCGCCCAGCAGATTGCGTACTTGCGCGACCTGCGGGCCAAGGCCGGAGGTAGCGGATCCCCGGGATCGAACGAGATCATTGCCGAACTCAATTATGGCTTTGCCGCACTCCCCGGTCTGCGGATCATGCCGAATGTGCAATACGCCATCAATCCGGACCCCATCTACGCGACGAGCCGCAAGACCGACATACCCAACGCGGTCGTTCTGGGCGTTCGCGTCGACCTCAAACTCGCCCAGTTTTTCGGCAAATGATTGGAGCTGGATCCGTACATTCGCGAGACCGCAATACAGTGAGGGCAAGTCCTCGTCAGCACTCCGGTCTTCAACGCCACGGGCATGCAGGAGATCACCGCAGCGGCCGGCGTGACCAAGGGATAGTTCTACAATTACTTTGAAGGGGCGATTGTCGCCGAGTTTTGGGGCTATTTTAAATCAAGGCCGGACGCCGCCCTTGTCGCACATTGCGCGCTATTTCACCGGGCTTGCGGAGTTTCACGAGCGCCGGCGTTATGGCAGTCGACTGCCTGATCGGGAACATGGCTGGCGATCACGGCCATATGCCGATCCTGAGTTGGGTGGATGTGAACGGCGGAAGGCAGAGTGCCTTCATTTCGGCACGCCCGGTTGGCACTTATGCCAATCTGCTGCTCGAATACGATCCGCGCTGGGCTGTCGATCGCAAGCTGGCGACCAGGCGGAGTTGGGGCTTTACCAAGGTTCCTTCGCTGGCGATTTTTGCCACGGGGCGGCTCGGCATCTGCTGTCTCGATCTCAACAGCACCGCGACTTTTGGCTCTCTATCGAACTTCGACAATCTGCACGACGCGCTGACAAGCCAGCAGGCGCTACGAATGTTTGCCCAGCTTTCTAACGGCATCGCCACAAGTCGTGGCTGCCAGATCTGTCTTGGTGGAACCTAGCGGCATTGTGCCAGCAAGCAGATGTCAGGGCCGCAACGCCCTGTCGGGCATTTCCGCGACGGGATTTGAGCCGATGGGCGTGATCTCGTTTCTAGCGCGAGCTTTTTGGGAGATTTGAGGTCAGATTCTGGCCTCACTTTGTTGGAGACAGGCTTCCTTTCGGCTGATGCAAAAGCGGTTCGAGCGGAAGCGTCCGGCGAGCGGCGCTGCCTGAGCTATACCAGAAGCTTGCGCTTTGCCCTGATAGATTGGTGCAGCCTGCGCTGTTGGTGTCGTCTGCCGGTTTTGTGAAGCTTATTGCCATAGCGCTGGGGCTGCGGGCTCGATGGAATTTTTCGAAAATCCTCATTGATGTAGACCACTGCGACGAGGCGGCCCGAATGGACGTGCCGCTTCTGCAGCACGGGGCATCATCTGTCGACAGTGGCGTGCATGCTTTGGAAGCCCGGCGTGACGCGAGCATCGACCATTCTTCACCATGCGGGAGGCTGATCACGTCATTATTCGGATGGGCATGGTGCGGATGTGTTTCCGGAGCGGTATGACATCGCAATCAATGACCAATTTCCGCCACTTGTGGCACATCGGCAACAAACCGCGCCTCACCTTTGAAAATCGGTTCCCAAGGACACTGCCGCCAGGGAAAACTGCTTGCGCGAAGAGGCAAGCCCGGCTCACTTCCCTCGCCTGAATGACCGCGCGACCCAAGTGCGGCAACTGGGCTATTGGAGAGAGATGCATGAGTCCCGCGGAACTGAGCGTCGCGTTCTTCTTGCAGATGTTCGTGATCATCGCCGCATGCCGCGCGACCGGCTGGGCCATGAAGCGCTTCTTCGATCAGCCGCAGGTCATCGGGGAAATGATCGCCGGCATTCTGCTCGGCCCATCGCTGCTCGGGCTGCTTTCCCCGGACATCCAGCATTTCCTGTTTCCCAAGGAAACGAAATCCGTCCTCTACGTCGGCGCCCAACTGGGCGTGGGGCTTTACATGTTTCTCGTTGGCCTTGGCTTCAGGACCGATCATTTCCGTGTGAACGCCCGCAGCGCCTTTGCCGTGTCCCTGTCCGGCATGGCAGCACCTTTCCTGGTTGCCGTGGCGATGACCCCCTGGCTGTTCGGCCTGAACCTGTTCGGACCACAGGTCAGCACGTACCAGGCGACGCTGTTCATGGGCGCGGCCATCTCGATCACTGCCTTCCCCGTCCTTGCCCGCATCATTCAGGAGCGCGGGCTCGCGCGCACGCCGCTCGGGTCGCTGTCACTATCAGCCGGCGCGATCGACGACGTGGGCGCCTGGACAGTGCTGGCGATCGTCCTTGCCAGTTTCGGCGGCGGCCCGGCCGTGGCGATCAAGGCCGTGGCGGGCGGGGGACTGTTCGCGCTGTTCATGCTCACCGCCGCCCCCCGCCTGCTGGCGCCGCTGGCACGCTGGGCCGAGCGCGAGGGACGCATTGTGCCGCCACTGCTGGCGACCATCGTGGCGCTGTTCATGCTCAGCGCCTGGGCCATGGATACGGCCGGTCTCCATTCGGTGTTCGGCGGCTTCTTGCTGGGCGTGGCGATGCCGCGCGGGCTGCTCAGCCGTGAACTCAAAAGCCAGCTGGAACCCTTCACGCTGGCGCTGCTGGTGCCGATGTTCTTCACCTTCTCCGGCCTCAACACGCAGCTGACGCTGGTAAACAGCATCGCACTCGTCGGCATCGCGCTGGTTATCCTGATCGGCTCCATCCTTGCCAAGGGCGCGGCCTGCTGGGCTGCGGCCTGGCTGACCGGGCAGGACAATCCGACCGCGCTGGCCGTTGGCGCGTTGATGAACGCGCGCGGATTGATGGAACTGATCATCATCAACATCGGGCTGCAGAAGGGCATCATCGGCCCGGCGCTGTTCTCGATGCTCGTCGTCATGGCACTGGTGACGACACTGATGGCCTCCCCCCTGTTCGAACTCGTCTATGGCCGACGCGCCCGGGCCAGCGGCGCATTGGGCTCGCTGAACGAGGATGCGGACGAAGCGGCGGAACGTCCGACCGTCCCGGCCATCTGAACCGTCCGCGCAGCCGGACACAGTCGTTCGAATATCGTACAATGCGGCCTCGACGCCGCCATCATGGGAAGTGGAAATGCAGCAGGATCCTTCGTCGGACCGTGTGGTGAAACGCGTCGTGGTCGCAGGAGGCGGCACCGCTGGCTGGGTAACCGCCACGGCGCTGGCGCGTCATCTGGGGCGGCTGATCGATGTGACCCTGATCGAATCGGAAGAGATCTCGACCGTCGGTGTCGGCGAATCCACCGTGCCGACTTTCAAGAGCTTCCATGACCTGATGGGGATCAAGGAGGACCAGTTCATGGCCGCCGCGCAGGCGACCTTCAAACTGGGGATCGAGTTCAGGAATTGGGGCCGGGTTGGCGATCGCTACATCCACCCCTTCGGCACGATCGGCACGCGCGTTTCCTGGATGGCGGAATTCCACCACTTCTGGCTGCATGCAAAATCGCGGGGGTTTGGCGGCGAACTGGGCGAATATTGCCTGGAATGGGTAGCCGGAGAGGCCAACCGCATGTCGGTGAACGCCGCACCGAACATGGGCTATGCCTATCATGTCGATGCCACGCGCTACGCCCGCTTCCTGCGCGGCATTGCCGAGCCGGCCGGCGTGAAACGGATCGAAGGCAAGATCCGCAATGTCGATCTCCATCCCGAAAGCGGCTTCATCGATGCGCTGACGCTGGAATCGGGAGAGCGGATCGAAGGCGACCTTTTCGTCGATTGCACCGGTTTCCGTTCGCTTTTGTTGGGGCAGGCCCTGGGCATCGAATTCGAGGATTGGGGGCGCTGGATCACCACGAACAGCGCCGTCGCCGTCCAGTCGCGATCGTCCAACCCGCCCCAGCCCTATACCGGCGCTTACGCGCACGAGGCGGGCTGGCGCTGGAAGATTCCGCTACAGCACCGTGAGGGCAACGGCATCGTCTTCTGCAACGAGTTCATGTCGGATGACGAGGCACGGGCAAAGCTGTTGGCCGAGATCGACGGCGAGCCGACGATCGAGCCCTGGCTCCTGCGCTTCAAGACCGGCATGCGCGTGAAGAGCTGGTTCCGCAATTGCGTGGGCCTGGGCCTTGCGGGCGGCTTCATCGAGCCCCTGGAATCGACCAGCATCCACCTAATGATGGCGGCCGTCACCCGGCTGATCCAGGACTTCCCGTTCAACGGCTGTAACGAAGCGCTGATTGACCATTTCAACGAGAAATCGCGCCTGGAATTCGAATCCATCCGCGATTTCATCATTCTGCACTATCACGTCACCGAGCGGGACGATTCCGCCTTCTGGCGCCGTTGCCGGACCATGGAAATTCCCGATTCCCTGAAGGAACGGCTGGACCTGTGGCGCGAAGATGCGCGCGCCTTCAAGCTGCAGGACGAGCTTTTCCGCGTCGACAGCTGGACGTCAGTCCTGCTCGGCCAGCGCCTCGCCCCCTTGGCTATCATCGACTTGCCGAGATGATGCCGGACGCGGAGCTGCGAGGCCATCTGGTTCGGATGCGATCTGAAATTTCCAAAATCGCCGCAAATATGCCGACCCATCCAGACTTCATCAGGTCCTATTGTCGGGCCGAGGCGTTCTGACGATCGGACCCGAACCAGCCCTGATCAATCAGGGCTGGCAGGAGTGGCGCATAGGCGGGGACGGAGAGGCCACTTCGCCCCGCCCAGTCCTCCAGTTCCACGTCCTGAAAGATCACGAAAGTATCAGCCGCTTTCCCCAGCACCTCCTGAAGGATATCGGATACGCCGTTGTAGAGCGCCCTTCCGCGCCCAAAAGCAGCGGTCCCGCCCATCTGTCCACTTTGAGGATCGACGGGTGGTTTGCGAGCAGAGACCTGCTAGGCGTGTTGCCATGACCAACAAGCTAGCCGGTATCGTCGAGGTCGATGGACTTCAATATGAATGGGAGCTCCGGAGCGAGCCGCAGTGGAGTGACTTCGATGGCTGGAGAGGCATGACAGTTGCATTGCTCCGCAAACACACCCAGCGCGGCGCCTTGCTGGAGTTTCCCCCGCCGAAGCGCTTGCTAAAAGGAATGCAACGAGGGCGCCTTCAGATCGGCGACGCGATTGTCTCTCGGGGAATCCGGGCAGCGTTGCTGGCTGGGTGGGAACCCGATTCTCGGGGCAAGCCCATGGTTTTCACGGTCGATGCTGACGGCAACTAGGCAATGGCTGCCGCAGCGGGTCAGATGAGGGCGGCTTGCGTTCTGTCAAAACCAAGGGGTAGCGAGCTGATTTCGAGATAACTGGAATGCCACCGAAGAACGGGTATCCCGAAGCCTGAAGGCAGTTATATGCGTGGTTGAACGGCTGCGCCCCCTCCGACACGCCCCGTTTTACGTCATTCGCAAGATAACTTATAACTACGAAAACCAACCAACAGGCAGAGAGAATGACGATTTCTTCAAGCGACGAGCAACGCGAGCATTTTGCCTATTGCGTCCAACTCTTTGGAGGCACCACTGCTTTCTCGCGGCGCCTCAACATAGATGAGCGGGCTATCCGACGTTTCATAAATGGCGAGCGGCCTATTGGCGCCGGTCTCTTGGAAGACACTGCGAAGGCATTGCGCCTGCTCATCAGTGACGCGACGGATGCAGAAAGCGAGATCGCGACGATGTTGAGCCGTGGGCCGAACACTCCGTCATAGGGCGCAGGCCCGCCGTGGATCGCGACGCCGGCCGACCAGTCAGAGATGCTGACCATGCATGCCCCGCCCGGCTTGCCGACCGGGGTAACCGGACAGGGGGCTGGATGAAATCCGAGGGGCCCGGGTGAACTGTGCACAGGCGTTGGCGGGATGACATTGCTGACCTGCGTCGTCGGCTATAATCCTCTCAGCAGAATTCAGTCATAACTGCAGGAGAATACGACAATGAACAATTCCGACCTCGCCGAAAAGCTGGCTGCTGAAACTGGCGTCACGAAGGCTGATGCCAAGAAGGCCGTGGATGCGGTCTTCGTAGCGATCGCCGAAGCGGCGGCTGCGGGCGACGAAATTTCGCTGAACGGCTTTGGAAAGTTCAAAGTAAAGGACTCTCCGGCTCGCGAAGGCCGCAACCCTTCGACCGGCGAGACCATCCAGATCGCAGCCTCGAAGAAGCTGACGTTCGCCCCAGCTAAGGCCGTCAAGGACAAGTTGAACGGCTAAGCCAGCACTTTGAAAATGGGACGGCACGCCGCCACCAGCGCCGTGCCGTCCTCTTCATGGGCCGCCGACATCTGCGCCACGAGATCTTGTGGCGGAAAATACCTTACTACAACGCGCGCTATCCCAGGGGCCCCGGAGGTTTGCAGCCACGATAGGCCCGGGTTGCGGTTCGATTGCCCCTAGTTCGACGTTCGGATTAGTCCGCGCGCCTTGGGCAAGGAAGGATTGCCTTCCCATCGCGGGTCGCCACCGTGATGATCGCAGAGGCAAGATGCACTGTTTGCTCGGGTGAAAGTGGTGACAGTGCTTCCATGATGTCGTTCACGTCGCCGCAGGTCGAAGGCTTGATCGGAATGGACATTCGGGCGGATAACGCCTCGTCGATCAATGGGCGCAACACGTCATCCGACACGCCGGCGATCTCCTTGCCTTCCGATTGACCCAGTTTGAGAAACGCTGATTTCGCCATGGGCCACGCCGCAATCTTACGGTTCTCAAACTGCGTCGCCAGGCTGGGCAGTGAGGTGCGAATGTAGCTGTCGGCAGGCAAAACGGAACTGCACTTCTGCGCGACCTGGTCGAGCACCTTGGGCAGAAAGTAGGTGATGATCCCGTCCATTTCCGGCTTGGTAATGCAGCTTGCCGGATCGGCCGCCTGCGCCGTGGTCGTCACGCAAAGCGCCAAGCTGACGGCGACTGCCGAAATGATCTTACGCATGGAAATGTGCTCCCTGACGATGTGTTCTAGCGGCGCTTGCCGGCCTGAGGCTCGGCAACTTGCCGCAATCGGGCTGTCAAAATCGAGGATGGATGGGGCGCCAGTCCCTGCCGAGGTCATGATGCCGTGCTTGAACTGATTTCAGATCGTCGGGAGCTACGGCGTTGAATTCTTTATCTCCCCGGACGAAAGGCTGCCTAGCTGCTTGAGGCATCCGGCCCGGAAAATCCACACTGGATTACGCAGTCAGGCACCCTCCAAAAACCGTGCCGGCTGCCTAATTACAAAATGGAATTGCTCTCGATTTGGAATATAAATTCGCGGCGTAACCGTAACTTTGGCGGTCAATTTGAGGAGCCTAGGATGATTGCTAGGCGTCGTCGCTCTATATTGTATGCTGCAACGCTTCTTGCGTTGAGCGCGGCTATTTTGCCTCTGATCTGTGTTTCGCTGCTCTCCCGAGAGCGCGCGCACAAAGCCGAGCGCGCACATCTGGCGCAATACGCTGGCTGGACCCTTGAGCGCGCGACCCTCACGCTGAGCAACGCCCAAGCTACGTTGAAGCAGCTGGAGCAGGAAGGTTGGGTTGGCTGTTCACCGGCGCACATCGCCCGCATGCGGCAACTTGCCTTCGATAATCGATTTATCGACCAGGTTGGCTATTTCAACGATGGAAAACTTACCTGCACGAGCTGGGGGACGGTGTCTCACTCGGTTCCCGAACAAGCACCGGAACATCCGCTTCCTGGCGGTTTTGCCCTGCAGCTACAGGTCAATCCTCTGGTCAGCCAAGGTCACCCCGTGATCGGGCTGGTTCTTGGCGATCATAGAGTGTTGATCAATCCTCAGCGCCTGGTCGACGTACTTCGCGATGGTGAAATGGCGCTGGGGGTTGCCACTCTCGATGGCCGGCCGATCGCTATTTCAGGCCACGTGGATAACAGCCTTATATCTGCGATGGCGCACCATACCGGGTCCGGTATGGACGATCGCAATATGTTCGTATCAACGAGCGGGGCAGGCTTGATGGCCTTTGCCGTCTCCGACCGCGGAGAGTTTGAGCGACGCCTGCGCCGGGAGTGGTTGCTGCTTGTGCCGACCGGACTGATTGTGTCGGCAATTCTCATCGGGACCATTGCCTGGGTCTCCCGCCAGCGGCTTTCGCCTGAGAATGAACTGGATTTCGCAATTCGGCACCGCAAGCTGATTGCCCACTATCAACCCCTCATAGAGTTGCAGAGTGGACGATGCGTTGGCGCCGAAGCGCTGGTGCGTTGGAGGCGCCCCGGTCCCGACCGCATGCCACCCGAACTGCTGATCCCTCTCGCGGAAAGAACGCGCCTGATCGAAGCGATTACCGACCTGATGATAGAATGCGTGGCAGAGGATCTCGCAGGGATGCTCGGCGCTGGGCTCGATGTACATGTAGCCATCAACATTAGCGCGAATGATATGGAAAGCGGGCGTTTCCTGCCCAACCTGCATGCGGCGTTGCAGCGGTGGGGTATACCGGCAAGCCACATCTGGCTCGAGGCGACGGAGCGTGGCTTCATCAAGCCCGAACTGGCGTGCGCCACTATCGAGCGCGCCCGAGCGGCAGGGCATGCGGTTTCGATCGACGATTTTGGTACCGGCTATTCGGGGCTGTCATTGCTCGAAGCGCTCCCGGTCGACACGATCAAGATCGACAAATCATTCGTCGATACGATAGGCCGGGGCGCCGCGACCAGCGTCGTCACGCCGCACCTGATCGATATGGCGCACAGCCTCAATCTCACCATAGTCGCCGAAGGTGTCGAGTCGCCTTCACAAGAAGCATACCTACGCTCGGCCGGTGTAGAATTTGCGCAAGGATGGCTCTACTCACCCGCACTGTCGGCCGAGAACTTCATCGAGTACTGCCATCATTTGAATGACGGACCGAACTGATCGGGTGAATGCCCCTGCTTCAGGTCAGCAATTGGAAGAGGGCAAGCCGCAACGATACCGGCCCCCCTGTCAAACGCCCGCGGCCGGGCCCACCGCACGGTACCGATGCAGGTCAGCCTGGGCACCGGTCAGAACAGGCCGTCGTCGAAATCGTCATCATCGTCGAACAGGTCGACCGCCGGCGCGGCCTCCTCGCCGGCGTTGGGCACGAAGGCGCGATGCACTTCGCGTTCGCGGGCCATCGTATAGCGCGCGGCGATCGTGCCCAGCAGGTCGCCGAGCGGGGCCACGGCCTCTTCGGGCACATCGGCACATTCCTGGCCGAGCAACGCCAGGCGATCGGCAATTTCCAGCAAGGGATCGCCGACTTCGGCCTCGCAATCGATCCTGGCGGTCGTTTCCTGAAGGATTTCCGCCACCGCCGACGCGCCATGGTCCAGTTCGGACAGCCCGCGACGCATGCGCTGGCCACCGTCACGGATGCAATCCAGCGACTCCTTCAGTGCCTGCCCGGCGTCCACCGGCTCGTCCTCTTCGGTGCCGCCAATCGTCGCGGCGGCAGCAGTCAGCCCGTCGAACGATTGCGCGATGGCCGAGGCGATCGTCGCCAGGGTGGCGGCAAATCCGCGAATCTCGGCGGCCACCACTGCCAGTCCGCGCCCCTCCGTACCCATGCGATAGCAGCGCAGATCGGTGTTCCACGCCATCTGCTGCACATCGCTGGTGATGCGATGGACCGTCGCCAGTCGCTTCGCGAGGTTGCGCGCCGTGGTGGAGGCCACGTTGCTGAGCCGGTTCGAGCGCGCATCCGCCTCCCGCAGCCGTTCGGTCACGCTGGCCACTTCGACAACGCTGGTTTCCAGCATCTGCAGGAACACACCCTCGCCGTCCGGCTCGTCCGCGTTCTCACTTACGCGCAGTTCCAGCAGTGCCGCCGCGTTCGGGCCGATGCCGCGCAGGCTGCTTGTCAGCAGGCGCGCCTCGTTCCGGAAAATGTCCAGCGTGTCCGCCGCCTGCGCCGCCAGCAGCGCCGTTGCGTGGCCGGCAATGATCTCCAGAATATCCGGCGCCAGGTCCGACGGCGATTCCAGAAACGTGTCGAGGTCAAGCAAACCATCGGCCACATGCTCCAATCGCTGCCGGGTAATGTCGCCCACTTGCAGCGCGCCCAGCGCGGTTCCGACCTGGCTGCGGATGCGCCGCGCGACATCGGATATCTGCACCGCGCGTTCGGCAAGGTCCACCTGATGATCCTGCAAGGCAAGCGCATCGTCCGCCAGCTTGCACGGTACCTGCGGAACCACCAGCGCACATTCGGCCGCAAGCTGATCCTCAACCTCGAACATGCCCGGCACGGCCTCGGCCAGCCAGCCGATCTCGCGCGAGATGCTTGCCATCTCCTCTTCGCCAAGGTCGATCTTGGCGAACATCATGTCCGCAAAGCCGGAGAAATCGCCGGAACCTGCGGCCGCAACCTTGATGTTGAGGCCGCAGATACGCAGGAAGCTCAGCGTACGGTTGACCTGATCGATCTGCCCCGACAGCGCGGCACTTGCCTGCTCGATCGAGACCAGCGCCTTGCGCCGCGAAGACTGGATCACGGGCAGGCGCATCAACCGGTCCGCGGTGCCGCGCATGTTGTCTACCGCCGCCTCTGCCGCATCGCGCTCGAAGGCGTTGGTGACGCTCTCCAGTGCGCCGATCAGGGCTTCGACGATCTCATAGGCGCGGGCAAGCGCCGTTCCGGCGGCAACGAAGCGCGCATCCAGCCCGCTAGCCACAGTGGCGAGCGCGTCGCGAAGCTCCATACGCGCAGGCGCGGCCTCAAGGGAATCCTCGGAGATGGTGGCGAGAAACAATGCATCCTCCAGACCGGACGTTGCCGGATCGTCCGAGACGGGCTCGGGAAAACAGATGGTGGTCATCGAGCAGTGGCTGTCAGCACTTCACGGGCAATGGAGCCGAGCGGGATCACCCGATCCGCTGCCCCGCGCGCAATCGCTTCCTTGGGCATGCCGAACACGATCGACGTCGCCTCGTCCTGCGCAAAGGTTCGCGCGCCGGCCTGCTTCATTTCCAGCAGCCCGCGTGCGCCGTCGTCACCCATGCCGGTCATGATCACGCCAACCGCGTTCGATCCCGCGGAACGCGCGGCGGAGCGGAACAGCACATCCACCGAGGGGCGATGACGCGAAACCAGCGGGCCGTCCTTCACCGCCACGCAATAGCGCGCACCTTGCCGTTCCAGCATCAGATGCTTGCCCCCCGGCGCGATCAGCACATGGCCGCGCAGCACCGGATCGCCGTCCGCCGCTTCCTTCACGTCCACTTCGCACAGACCGTTGAGCCGCTTGGCAAAGGCGCGGGTGAAATTCTCCGGCATGTGCTGGACGACGACGACGCCCGGTGCGTTGGCGGGGAGTGCCTCCAGCACTTCGCGCAGTGCTTCCGTCCCGCCGGTGGAGGCGCCAAGGCAGACCACCATCTCGGTCGTGCGGCTCATCGCGCGGCCGCTGGGCGGGGGCAGCACGGCATCGGCGGTCAGTTTTTTCGGCGGACCTTCCGGCCTGCTCTCACGCACCGGCGGGCGGCCGCGAACGCGCGCGCGGGAGGCGCCCTTCACAACGTCGCGGATCTGGAGATTGTGCTCGGCCAGATGATCGGCCACGCCGATGCGGGGCTTCAGGATCACATCCACCGCGCCCGCTTCCATCGCCTGAAGCAGCGTTTCGGAGCCTTCTTCGGTCAGCGACGAGCACATTACCACGGGCACCGGGCACTGCGACATCAGCTTGCGCAGGAAGGTGATGCCGTCCATGCGCGGCATTTCCACGTCCAGCGTGATGACGTCGGGCACTTCCTCCTGAATCCGGCGCGCGGCGCTGAACGGATCGGGGGCGGCGCCGATCACCTCGATCTCCGGATCTTCCTGGAGGATCGCGGTCATCGCCTGGCGGACGCTGGCGGAATCGTCGATGACGAGGACGCGGATCTTTTTGCCCATCAGCATCGCCTCAGCCCTTCCGGAACACGGTGTTGGCCACCTGCGTCAGCGGCAGGTCATGCCCGGTGATCGATTCCGAATGGCCCAGGAACAGATGGCCCCCCGGCTTCAGGCAATCGACCAGTTGCGCCACGACTTTGCGCTGCGTGGGCTTGTCGAAATAGATCAGCACGTTGCGGCAGAAGATCAGGTGCATCGGCTCACCCACCGGATAGTGATCGTCCATCAGGTTGAGCCGGGCAAAACCGATCGCACTGCGCAGCGCAGGCACCATGCGCACGTCGCGCCGCTTCGGATCACGCGAAAACATCACGTATTTGCGCTGAAGGGCGGGCGGAACCGGGTCTACCAGTTCCGCAGGGTAGATGCCTGCGCGCGCGGTATCCAGCACATCGGTGTCGAGATCGGTAGCCAGAATGCCATAGCTCGGGCCGCCGCTGGTTTCGGCATGATCGTCCAGCACCATGGCCAGCGTGTAGGGTTCAGGACCGGTCGAACAGGCCGCGCTCCACGCGCGGATGCCGCGCACGCTGCGCGCCGCCATCTCGGGCAGGATCACATTGCTCAGGTAATCGAAATGGCCGGGCTCGCGAAAGAAATCGGTCTTGTTGGTGGTCACCGCGTTGATCAGCGCCAGCCCTTCGGAGGGCAAATTCTCGGGCGTGAACAGCAGGTCGCAATAGGCATCGAGCGTTGTCGAACCGGTTGCCCGCTGGCGCCGACGCAAGCGGCCTTCCAGCATGGTCTTCTTGCTTTCGGGCATCTTGATGCCCGACTCTTCGTAGATGTAAGCCGCCAGCCGCGCAAAGTTGCGCTTGCTCATGTGATCGCCAAGCGGCTGCACGGCGGACGAACTGCGTGTGGCAAGGGCGGCTGCGGACATCGTGGCGGCTTTCGGAATAGAAGAAGGGTGGGCGCCCGCGCACGGGCGCCCATTTCGCAGGGGAAATCAGGCGGGCTGCGCGGCCGGGATCGCCATGGGGGCAGAGAACTGGGCAACATCCTCGGTCGTGAAGATGCGCGCCATGTCCACCAGCACCGTGAAGCCTTCCTCGCGCTTCACCACGCCGCCGATATAGTCGGACGGCCAGCGCACGCCCACATCGGGCGCCGCGCTCATCTGGTCGGCGCGGAAGCTGGTGACCTCGATCACGCAGTCGACCACCAGTCCCAGCACCAGCACGCGGTCCTCCAGCGGGATATCGACCACCAGAATGCGGGTCGCCGGGGTCGGCTCCGCCGCTGGCAGGCCAAGCCGCAGGCGGAAGTCGATCGTGGTGACGCCCTCCCCGCGCATGTCCGTCAGGCCAAGCAGGTAATCCGGGCCGCCCGGAATGCGGAAGGTTTCCCGATAGTCCAGGATCTCGCGGACCAGTGTCACCGGCACCGCGAAGATCTCTGCCCCAAGCCCGAAAGTTACGGCCTGGATTTCCTGCGCGCTCGTCATGCGTTCTGCATCCCGAAGGCGTCGTCGTGGTCGTCCGCGCCACCCATGGTGAGATCGAGCGCGAAGCCGTTCGGACGGGCATGGCCGTTGGTGGCCGGACGCTTGGCAGCACTCTTGATCGGGGCCCTGACCGGAGCCTTTGCCGCCACCTTCGCCGGTGCCGGCTTGCGCTGGGCCGGAGCGGAGCGCGCGTTGCTGGCCGAGCGGCCAGACTTGCCGGCGTCGTCCACCTGGAAGTAGGCCATGCTCGCCTGAAGTTCTTCGGCCTGTGCGGCGAGTTCTTCCGAAGTGGCCGAGATTTCCTCGGACGCGCCGGCGTTCTGCTGGGTCACCTGGTCAAGCTGCTGGATCGCCTGATTGATCTGGCCGGCACCGATGTCCTGTTCGCGGCAGGCGGCGCTGATTTCGGAGATCAGTTCGGCGGTGCGGCGAATGTCGGGCACGAGGCGCGACAGCATCTCGCCCGCTTCGGTGGCGGCATCGACGGTATTGGACGAAACCGCGCTGATTTCCGCAGCGGCACCCTGGCTGCGTTCGGCCAGCTTGCGCACTTCGGACGCGACGACCGCAAAGCCGCGACCATGCTCGCCCGCACGGGCCGCCTCGACCGCCGCGTTCAGCGCCAGCAGATCGGTCTGGCGGGCGATTTCCTGCACGATGCCGATCTTCTCGGCAATCGTGCGCATCGCACCCACAGCGCGGTCGACCGCGATGCCGCTGGCTTCGGCATCCTGTGCCGACTGGCGGGCGATCTTCTCGGTCTGCGCCGCGTTCTCGGCGTTCTGCTTGATGTTGGCCGACATCTCTTCCATCGACGCCGATGCCTGCTCGGCCGCAGCCGCCTGCTCGGTGGCGCCTTGCGAGACCTGTTCGGAAGTCGAGGACAGTTCCTGACTGCCGCTGGCCACGTTGTTGGCGGCCACGGTAGCATCGCCGACAACCCCGCGCAGCCGCTCGATCATGCGAACCAGCGCATGGCCTAGCTTGTCCTCATCGGACAGCGGCTTGTGCGTCACGGTCAGGTCGCCGTCGGCGATCTTGTCGGCCAGACCGGCGCTGACGCGCAAGTTGGCGGTCATCTTGTTCACGGTATCGACCAGATCCTTGATCTCGTCGTTCGAGGTGACTTCGACGTCCTGATCGAGATCGCCGATGGCGACCGCGTTGATCACGGTGCTGACACGGCCCAGACCGCGCGAGACGATCAGCGAGATCCAGACACCGCCGGCCAATGCGCCGAGGATGGCGATGGCGGCCACGGTCAGCAGCGTATAGCGGGCCGAGGCGTAGAGCGCGTCGGTATCCGTATCGACCTGCTTCATGTCGTCACGGGCGCGATCGACAAGGGCATCGGCCTGCTTGTTGACGCGGTCCAGCACGGCGCGTGCCGGGCCAAGCGCCAGGCGTGCGGCTTCGTCGTTCTGGTTCGCGCGCGCCAGTTCGCGGATGCGCGTATCCATCGGCTTGAAGTTGTCGAGCGCGGTCCGCATGTCCAGCCAGGTCTGACGCGTATCGGGCGTCGACGCTGCCTCACCCTCTTCCACCAGACGATCGAACTCGACGATCGCGCGCGAAACCTTGTCGTCGAATTCCTTCAGCTGGGATGGGTCGTTCGTCATCGTCATGCTGCGCTCATTGCGCGACAGCGTGCCGAACACGACCTGCACCTTCTGCGCACGGTCGAGACGCGCGGCGGGGCCGGAAATCAGATCGGTAATCGCCGTGTTCAGAGTGCTGAGACGGCTGAGGCTGACGCCGACAAGCACGGCCAGCAGAAGCAGGATTATGCCGAACGTGACGCCCAGCTTCATTTTGATGGTTGCACGCATGGGGAAATGTAGCCTTGGAAACCCAGATTTGGGGTGAAAGACGGGAACCGTTCGGATCAGGCAGCGTGGGTGCTGAAGGCCTCGTCCTCGCTATCCGGACCGCCGGTAGAGAGATCGAGCGCGAAACCACGGGCACGGGCCTGCTGGTCGGAAACGGTAAGGGAACGTGTGGAACGTACCGGCTGCGCGGCCTTGCGCGCCGGAGTCGTCGCCGGGCGGACCGCCATCGGCGGCACCTTGCGGCGGACCGGGGCATCGCTGACGCGGAAGTAGGCGATGGAGGCTTGAAGCTCCTCCGCCTGCGCGGCGAGTTCTTCGGACGTCGTCGAAATCTGCTCGGAGGCGCCGGCGTTCTGCTGGGTCACCTGATCGAGCTGCTGGATCGCCTCGTTGATCTGCGATGCG
The DNA here is from genome assembly GCF_056857055.1 of Novosphingobium sp. BL-S-32. Taxonomy (NCBI): domain Bacteria; kingdom Pseudomonadati; phylum Pseudomonadota; class Alphaproteobacteria; order Sphingomonadales; family Sphingomonadaceae; genus Novosphingobium; species Novosphingobium sp. BL-S-32. Next base: position 1,774,374 of record NZ_CM166477.1, read on the forward strand.
CCGATGTCCTGTTCGCGGCAGGCGACGCTGATTTCGGAGACCAGTTCGGCGGTGCGGCGAATGTCCGGCACCAGTTTCGACAGCATCTCGCCCGCTTCGGCGGCGGCCTGCACCGTCTCGCCGGAAACCGCGCTGATTTCGGCGGATGCCTGCTGGCTGCGTTCCGCCAGCTTGCGCACTTCGGAGGCGACGACCGCGAAACCGCGCCCATGTTCCCCGGCACGCGCAGCTTCCACTGCCGCGTTGAGAGCAAGCAGGTCGGTCTGGCGGGCGATTTCCTGGACGATACCGATCTTCTCGGCAATCGTGCGCATCGCGCCGACTGCCCGGTTCACGGCGACGCCGCTCGATTCCGCGTCCTTGGAGGACTGGCGCGCGATCTTTTCGGTCTGCGCAGCATTGTCGGCGTTCTGCTTGATGTTGGCGGCCATCTCTTCCATCGAGGCGGAGGCCTGCTCGGCTGCAGCCGCCTGTTCGGTCGCGCCTTGCGAGACCTGTTCGGAATTGGCCGAAAGCTCCTGGCTACCGCTGGACACGTTCTCGGCCGCAACGCCGGCATCGCCCACGACACCGCGCAAGCGCTCGATCATCGTGTTCACATGGCCCAGCAGGTCGCCGATCTCGTCATCGGAGCGAATTTCCACCGTGCGCGTCAGATCGCCATCGGCAACCCGGCTCATCGCATCGCCGGCGGTCTTCAACCCGCGCGAAATCAACAGTGCCAGATAGGCCGCGGCCGCGACGGTGATCAGGAACGCCGTCACGCCCATGGCGATCATCAGCGTGCGCGCCGAATTGTAGGTGACTTCGGTATCGTCGTCCGCCTTGGCCATGGTCTGCTGTTCGACCTGCACCAACTCCTCGACCTTCGCGGTCACGGCGTGGGCACGGTCGCGCGATTCACCCATGGTCAGCGCCACGGCGGCGGAATGGTCGGTCCTGCTGAGCGCCGCGACTTGCGCGTTCGCCGGCTTGAACGCGTTCCACTGGTCGCGCAGTTGCGACCACGCCGCACGCGTTTCAGCCGATGCGCCGGCATTGCCCTGCTCGACAGTCTGCTCAACCTTATTGCGCCATGTCTCGATCTCCGCGTCGAGATCGCGACGCGTGGCAGGATCGTCGGTCAGCGTGAGATTCTTTTCCGCGCGCACCATCATGCTGACACCGCCGTCGATGCTGCGGGCGCGGTCCAATTGCTTGGCAGGGCCGGTGACGAGATCTCCGATGGCGTCGTTCAGGATCGTAAGGCGGGAAATCCCGACCAGGATCGTTGCGGTCATGATGATCAGGAGAAGCACGAAAGTGCCCCCCAGCTTCAGCTTGATGGTCGCGCGCATGTTGCCCCCGGCTCAGTGAAGTGTGGATGGCTGGGCGGCGGCGGAATCCGCGCTGCCAACCAGAGAATGGAAGATCGCGGCCAGATCGGGCAGGACGACCACGCCGTCCTGCCGGCGAACCAGTTCGCGAACGAAATCGCGGCGCCAGCGCATGCCGACGGCGGGCGGTTCCTCGCTGGCGGCGCGTTGCAAGGTCGCCACTTCGTGCACCTTGTCGGTGCGGATGCCGATCTGGACCGTCTCGCCTTCAGCTTCCGTCTCGATCACGACGATACGGCTGTCCACGGTCGCTTCGGCCGCAGGCATGGCGAAGGCCAGCCGCAAGTCTGCAATCGGAATGATCTTGCCGCGAAAGTTGACCACGCTGCCCAGCAGCGGCGCCGCGCCGGGCACGCGGGTTTCGGGCAGGAGGTCCAGGATTTCGCGGACCAGCGTGGCTTCCAGCGCGAAAGTCTCCTCGCCCAGATTGAAGGTCAGCACTTCGAGATTGCCGGCGGCGTCCCACTGGGTCGCCGTCTTTTCGGGGATCAGGTCGCTCATGGGCTTATCCGGCGGCGCGAAGCCGCTCCTCCTGGTTCTGACCAAGCATGACGAGCTGGGCGACATCGAGGATCAGGGCGACGCCGCCATCGCCCAGGATCGTCGCGCCGGCGAACGTCGCCACGTCACGGTGCAACGGGGACATCGACTTGATGACCGTCTGGTGGCTGCCGATGATCTGGTCCACCACCAGACCCACGCGCTCGCTGCCGGTAGCGATGACGACGATCTTCTGGTGCGGATCAGGCCGCGTGCCGGTGTCGAAAATCTCGCGCAGGCGCAGGAACGGCACCAGCCGGTCGCGCAGCGTGATGAAGCTGCGTCCACGTGAGCGCAGGTCTTCCTCAAGGCTGAGTTCGAGGCATTCCTCCACCGCGCCCAGCGGGATCACATAGCGCCCCTCACCCACGCGCACGAGCAGACCGTCGATGATAGCCAGAGTCAGCGGGATGCGCAGCACGACGGTAGAGCCCTCACCCGGTACCGAAGTGATGTCGATGGCGCCGCGCAGGCTTTCGATCGTGCGCTTGACCACGTCCATGCCGACGCCGCGACCCGACAGGTTGGTGACTTGCGCCGCCGTGGAGAAGCCCGGATGGAAGATCATCTGGAGCAGGTCGTGATCGGAAACCTGTTGGCCGGGCTGGATCAACCCTTGCGATTCCGCCTTGGCCCGCACGCGGGCGCGGTCGATCCCGCGGCCATCGTCGCGGATGGTGATCAGCACCTCGCCGCCCGCCTGATGCGCGGAAAGATGGACTTGCCCGGCGGCCGCCTTGCCGGTGGCAAGGCGATCCTCGGGCGTTTCCAGCCCGTGGTCGCAGGCGTTGCGGATCAGATGGACCATCGGATCGGCCAGACGCTCGATCATGGTCTTGTCGACTTCGGTGGTCTCGCCCTCGGTCGAAAGCTCGATGGTCTTGCCGGTCTCGCGCGCAAGGTCATGGACCAGGCGGCGGAAGCGGCTGAACAGGCTGGCCACCGGCACCATGCGCAGCACCATCATGGTATCGCGCAATTCGCCAGCAAGACGTTCGATTTCCTCGGAGATCGAGCGCAGCGCCAGTTCGCTGCCCACGGCCGAACCATGGCCGCTGGCAAGCTGCGACAGGCGGCTCTGCACGATCACGAGTTCGCCAACGCGGTCCATCAGCTCGTCGAGCCGCTCGGCGGGAACGCGCACGCTTTCACCGGGCGTCGCGTTCGTCTTGGCACCTGCATTGGCAGGGACGCGATTGACGGAAACGTCCTGCACGGTGGCAGGAACCTCTGCGACCGGAACTTCCTCAATAGTCTCGGCGGGACCCTGCGCAATCGCATCGCCAAGTGGCTCGATAGTCAGTTCCATGTCGTCCATCACGAAGATGAAGACATCATCGATATCGTCGCGAGAGATATCGCCGCGCAGTTCGACGTCCCAGCCGATGTGGCATTCGGTCGGCACCAGATCGACCAACGGCGGAACCGTGTCGGTTCGCGCGACGATCCGGCAGTCACCCAGTTCGCGCAGTTCGTCCAGCAGCATCAACGGGTTGGTGCCGTTGGCCATGGCATCGGCGGGAAGGCGGAAGAACAAGCGCCAGCCGCCGCGCACGGCTTGTCCTGCTGGGGAAGTCGGTACGGGAGACGCGGCAGAGCCGGAGGCCTCGCCCGCACCGCCGTCAATCGCAGCCTGAAGCTGCTCCAGGATCGCCGCACCCGTGGCTTCCAGCCCGGTACCGTCCCCCTCGAGCAGCGCGCGCATGTGGTCGCGAGCGGAAAGGATCACTGCCACCAGTTCCTGTGTCGCCGGCGCCAGCCCCTTGCGCACGCGGTCGAACGCGGTCTCGCAGTGGTGCGTGAATTCGGCCAGCGCGTCGAAACCGAACATCGCGCCGGAACCCTTGAGCGTGTGCAGCCCCCGGAACACTTCATCGATCAGCGCGCGGTCATCCAGCCGATGCCCCAGATCGAGCAGCCCGTGCTCGATCTGGTCCAGCAGTTCGCCCGCCTCGACGCGGAACGCCGCGACCGGGTCTTGCGTGCTCAACGGCCCAGCACCTTGCGCGAAACCTTGATCAGCTGTTCGGGCACGAAGGGCTTCACCAGCCAGCCGGTGGCGCCGGCCGCCTTGGCCTGCTGCTTCATGGCATCGTCGCTTTCGGTGGTAAGGAAGATGATCGGCACACCGGCCTGTTCGGGCGCTTGTCGCAGTTCACGGATCATAGTCAGCCCGTCCATATTGGGCATGTTGAGATCGGTGATGATCAGATCGAACCGCTTGGCAGCCGCTGCGGCAAGACCCTCCACGCCGTCGCCTGCCTCGGTGACGTCGTAGCCCGCGCCGGTCAGTGCGATGCGGATCGCCATGCGCAGGCTGGGGGAATCGTCGACGGTAAGGATAGAGGCAGTCATTGCGGCAGTTCTCCATGGAACCAGAATTCAAGGTCCCGGGGGGTGAGGTTCGTCAGGAAGCCCGCGCGGTCGAGCAGTGCGGCAACGGCCCCGTCGGCAGGCTGCGCCAGGCGCAAGTCGCGACCCGCGCGCGCCCATTGTTCCCGCGCGGAATAGACAATCTCCACAAACGCAAGATCGACTTCGACAAGTTCCGACAAGTCCAGATCGACATCTTGCTCAGCGGAGAACAAGTCGAGCAGATTTTCCGAGAATAGATGTGCAGATCGCACCGTTACTGTATTCGAAACTGTTACGACCTGGCGCATAGGGTCCTCGCGGATTTCGCCCATGAGTGCGACCGTGTCGGCGCGGGGGGCAGCCTCCTAAATTCTAGAGGAAACCGCGCGCATACGGACTTTGGAGTTCGGATTTTTTTTCGCATAAGCCTGCGGACGGGCAACATGTGCGCAACGATTGCATGGTCAGTCGCCGCCAACCTTGCACAATGGCGTTGCTTTCATCCGCGAGCCAGCCTGTGCCTGCGAGGCCGAAGCGTTGATGCAGAGCACCCCTGTGGTCGGCCCCACTGAGTGGTCCGCGTTGTTTGTTAGTGTAAGATCGCATGCGGCGCCATGGGTGGCCGTAGGTGCAGCGTAGTGGAACCGGAGGGCACCCATGGCGGCGTCGCCGTCTCCGGGGCCGGCGGCGATACCGCACCGAGCTTTGCGGTCTGACGGTGTTGTGGTGCGGTCGCCAGGCGTCGATCAGGATCTTTGCCTCGGCCAACGAGCAGAAGATCTCCCCATTCAAGGGCTCATCACGCATCGAGCCGTTGAAGGATTCGCATTAGCGATTCTCCCATAGGCTGCCGGGGGTGATGTAGAGCGTCTTCACGCCGATCTTCGCCAGCCACTGTTGCGCGGCATTGGCGATAAATTCAGGACCGTATGTGCGCCGGTGGGCCGCGCGTGACAAACAGCTCGGCCAGCGCCGCCAGCACATCCTCGCTTCTGAGCCGCCGCGCCACCGGCAGGGCTAGGCATTCCCAGCCGGCCTCGTCGATGATCGACAGAATGCGAAACTTGCGGCCATCATGCGTGCGGCCCACGACAAAGTCGTAGGACCACACGCGCCCCGGATACTCCGGCCGCAGCCGGATGCACGATCCATCGTTCAGCCAAAGCCGTGAGCGCTTCGACTGCTTCTGCGGCACCTTGAGCCCCTCGCGCCCCCGCGCAGCCTCCTGCAGAATCAGCTTGTCCAGCGTAAGGTCCGATACGGCCGGACGCAGCCGGGCATTCTCCTGCTCGAGTTCCTGCATCCGCCGGGCCTGGTCCATTTTCAGACCACCATACTCCTTGCGCCAACGGTAGTAGCTCTGTTCGGTAACGCTGATCCGGCGGCAAGCACCGCCACTGTCCCGCCATGCGCCAGCACGATCTCCGCCTCATGCAGCTTGCCGATGACCTCCTCGGGCTTGTGCTTCCGCGCCATTCCATTTCTCCTTCGTGGTCCAGACTATGACAGTCGATGGGCCACTCAGAAGGGGGCAGATCAATTAACCGTATCTCAGTCGACGAACTGGGTCTGTCCCAATGCTGGTGTACGCCGACAGTTCTCGATCGAGCATAAGGCGCGGGTATGGTGTGGGACGGCCACCTGATTCGGATAAATCCAGATAGCGTTTTTGTGATGCGTCCGTAGATGGAAGATTAAACTTGCAAGTACAATTTCACAATGAGCATAATTTAATATTATTATAAATATGTACTTTTGTTATCTCGGGAGCCGATGCCCGAGTCGGCAATGTCATGCAGGCCGAGAATTTCAGTTCGTGCATCTCCAGCTCTATCGAAGGACAAAACAGCGCACCTCAAGCGCGTTGGGCTGCGCGTTGCGTGTCGAGACGTTTCATCAGAACGACGCGACCATCACCACTTTTGGACCTCGCAGCTTGTACCGGATCCGATCATCCCAATCCTTTTCGTCCTTGCGCAACTGATAGTCGACATAGCGGTAAATCGAGCCTGAATCGGTGCGCTCAACTTTACCCGGATTTGTATTGGCTGGTGGGTCGCGATGGGTGTCTGTCGTGAACGAGCGCCAATCCTTGTCATCGGTGTGCCCTGAACGAGGAGCTACTCTGAAAGCGTCAAAGGGACTAATCGTAGGCCAGAGGGAAATAAGCCGATTTCGACGTGTCGATCCCTGCCCAGAACCGTCTCCGGCAATGCCGGTAACCGGGATTGAATTACCGCGATCGAGCTTGTGAAAGTTGTTGCCAACGATCATCTTGCCAATGTCTCCGGCTGGGATAACAGACAGCACTTTGTCGTTGTCGAGCACGAGGTCCGTTTGAAAATCAATGCCGGCGCTGATCGTGCCTGTGTCCCCGATTGCCGAGCGCAAAGCGATATCAAGCTCTGGAATGTCGCTTACTGCGACCGGCCAATAGGCATTCCCAAGTGTCTGCGCCTGGACAGGGGACCGCCAGGCCACGAGCGCACATGCCGAATAGATCAGCCCAATGGCCAAGCATCGTAGAATTCCTGAACTTGGTTCGGCCATGAAGAAGGAAACTGCGGGCCAATGGCCTTGCTGGTAGCGGAGTATGCCAGTCCCATCCGACATTGTTGTCTTCATGATCGGCTCCTGCTCGAGACCATCAGGCGATAGTCAGCGCGGCCGGAGGGGGGCGATGAATATGCACCAACGACTTTGAGAGAAGAAGTACCAAGGTTATTGGCAAGAACGGGAGCGCGGCTCTCCCAGGGGCGGAGCCGAACATTTCCCGCATGCTCGTGAACAAGTAGTAGCGCGCGCACGATGAGTTCGCCCTAAACGCCGACTCGGCAACAATACAACTCCGAAGGAAAAATGTATATCAGGATCACTCTGCTGTCTGGATCAGGGAAATCCCGTAGCCTGCTTTCCGGGCAGATACGTCGCCTACTTCACTTTACTTTCTCCTCGAAGGCACCGACATTTTTCTTGCCGCTCCCGCGGCAGAACTCCGCGGTTGACTGAGGATGCCAAACTGGCGCTATCAAGGATCCGCATGAGAAAGTCGTCGAAAGCAGATTCCTGACTTTCTTCTCCTGGAAGAAGCGAACATCTTGGTCGACCGGAGGGCATTATTGTTCTGTTCTGCAAATATTGTTACAAAAAGTCGCAACAGGTGGAATATTCGTTGTCTTCAGCGAGAACGAATATGGCGGGTGTCGGTCGGCCGCAGGAACGGGTGCTTTTCCTTAGTGATGGCGAGCGCCAAGAGTTGGGGCGGATCAGCCGTTCCCATTCCGCTCCGCACAGTGTGGTTCGTCGTGCGCAGATCGTTCTGACCTCAGCCGATGACGAGACAAACACTGCCATTGCGCGCCGGCTTGGAACCACGAACCCATAACGAAGAGAGGGTAGCGCAGTTGCCGCGCGCGGTTCTCGAGAGCAAGCCTGCAAACGGTACGCATTGGACAGTTCGCTCCGCCGCGGTGGCCACGAGCCTGTCCAAGACCACAGTCGGGCGCATGTTGGCGCTCTTCGGCGTTCAGCCGCATCGCTCGAAGAGCTTCAAGCTCTCGACCGATCCGCGGTTCGTCGACAAGGTCAAGGATATCGTCGGCCTCAACCTCAATCCGCCGGACCAGGGAGTGTCCTGTGCGTTGATGAGAAAACGCAATTCCAGGCGCTGGAACGCACGCAGCCCGTGTTACTGCTCGGTCTTGGATATCTCGAAGGCGTCACGCACGACTATGTCCGGCATGGCACGACGACCTTGTTCGCCGCCCTCGATATCGCGAATGGCCAGGTTCTCACTCAGTGTCGCGCCCGTCACCGGCACCAGGAATTCCTGGGTTTCCTCAAGCACATCGAGGCGAATGTCCCGTCTGACCTCGACGCTCATCTGGTGGTCGACAACTATGCCGCGCACAAGCATCCCAAAGTCCGCGCCTGGCTTGCCGCGCGACCGCGCTTCCATGTCCATTACACGCCGACTTATGCGTCTTGGCTCAACCAGGTCGAGCGCTGGTTTGCGCTCCTCACCCAACGCCTGATCCGTCGCGCTTCTTTCGTCAGCGCCAAGAACGTCGTCGATAAAATCAACGCCTTCGTTCAGGCATACAATGCCAACGCGAAATGATTTGTCTGGACAGCCACAAGCGAGGCGATCCGCGAAAAGGTCGAACGCCTATGTAAGGCTATTTGCGGGATAGGGCGGCCCTGACCCCTTCCTTGCAATGGGTCTCATTGCTGCCATCCGGGGATTCCGCCTCCCCGCTAAGGGGAGGAGGATGCCGTTCATTTCCGCACAGTCGCGATCGCACCTGAGATGCCGACGTTTTCCGGCGTGCCGCTTACTGTGGAGCCGTTTACGTAGAACGTGCCGGCCAGTTCCTGCGCATCGGATCCGAAGAACTGCGCTGTAAGGCTACCCAGGCTACTGCCTCCACGCGAAATGCTGCCCTGCAGGCTGGAGCCTCTCGCGGACATCTGCCCGGCCATGTCGTAGCTGCCGAAGTCGGCCCGTGCACCCGAAGCCCGCTCGGTGCCTGCAAGCGCCAAGGTGCCCCCGAAAGTCTGCGCGCTGAAATCTACGTCGAGACTTGAGGTTCCCTTCACGTCGTATCGCGTCGCACCCGTGCTGCCGAAGCCGGTGCCATAGGCAACACCTTCGTATCGGCCCGTTCCGGTGCGTGCCGCCAGGAAGTCGCCTCCGGTGGCGAAGCCGTAGGTGAAATAGGAATCCTGCGTCAAAGCCCCACTGCCGGTTGCAGCCCAATGCCCGAAGGACGAGTAGGTCAGCGCCAGTTCGGTGTTCTCCGCGCCCGACTTGTAGAGTTCCAGCGTTACCTGCTCAGGACCGTATCCATTGTCTCCGGTCTTGGTGTAAGTGTTGAAGTTGGGGTTACGGCTTGCGATCTTCTCGTTGATCGTAAAGCGTCCGCCGACCATGTCCGAGGAATATCCCTGGAAGTCGAATGTTTCGGAGTTCAGCCACCGCACGGTGCTGCCGCCGGTTCCGGTAAGCGCGACTGACTGCTGGCCAGCGAGAAGCCCGGCAAAAGTCTGGGCGTCGGGTTGCTGGCTTGCGTCGCTCGATCCTACGATGGAGCCGACCGCCGCCATGCCCTGCGCATTTGCGGTCTGGAACGTGGCGCCCAATTCTTCGCCTTTCGGACCGTAGAACCGCCCCGCGATCGTCCCCGAGGACTGGCCATAGGAACTGCCGTAGACAGCGCTACCCTTGAAGGTCCCGTCTCCGGAAGACAGGGTGCCACCCGCGCGCAGTTCGATACCGCCGCCTGTTACGCCCTTGTCGGTAACCAGTCCGCTTTCCGAGCTGTAGGTTTGTGCAGTGAACACGCCCTGCGTGAAATCCACGCTGAATTTGCCACTACCCTGCATCGACATGGGTTCTTCGCCGGGCATCGTGACCACCCCGAACATGTCGATCCCATAGGCTGCGGCGCCGGTTCGCGGAACCGCTGCCGACGCCGTGGGCAGACCGTAGGTGAAACTCGAGAAGTCGGTTGACTGGTGACCGTCGGCAACGGTGTTGCTCTGCCAGTAACCCATGGCGACATACCGCTTGGCCGCTTGCCCGGTATAGGGCTGCTTCACCAGAGTCAGCGTCTCGCTGTGAGCTCCGTCTGAACGCCGATAGGAGGTGTCGTAGGCATCCTGCGAGTTGACGTCGGCGGCATCGAAGGTCTGGCTTCGTGCGCCGGTAACCAGTGCGTAGGAGCCGGCCGCGGCATCGTAGCGGATCGACAGGGTGGCGGCTTCGCTGCTCCCCTTGATCGCCGTCCCGGTCGCCAGATCCCAGGTTCCGTGCAGGGTCGCTGCGTCATTGGTGAACGCCTGGCTGACCTTCAGGTCGGTCATAGTCGTATTGGCTTTGGGAGTTGGCGTTGGAGTCGGTGTGCTCTGCACACCGCCGGAGCCGCCCCCGCAGCCCGAAAGCCACAGCAAAGCGACGGCGCTTGCCGCACAGTAACCGATCTTCATGTATGCCCCCGTTTCGTAATCGCGCCCGGCCCATGTCTTGGGCGGTGCATCAAGGTCAAGTCTCGATCGGCAATACGGGTTAAATTACTGAAACCGCCTTCCGGTTATGGAAACGACGGATCCGCCGTCTGGACAGCGATCTGCCTGCTGCGATAAGCGCGCCCCGAACGGGGGTGTACCATTTCAATTCGTCGACTGCTGATCGCGGTGATGCTGGCGGGCATCGCCGCCGGTGCTGGCGCGCAGGACAGCAATGGCCTGCACGCGCCGATTTCCGCAACCGAACATCTCTCCGCCGCGCAAGTCTTCGCCCTCGCCGGGCAGGCGCGCGACCGGGGCGATTTCGTCACCGCCGGAACTGCCTATCGCGCATTGGCGCAGGATCCCGATCTCGAAATGCGCACCGAAGCGCGCTTTCGCCTCGGCATGATGCTGGCGGACGATCTCAAGCGTTACAGCGATGCCGCGCTCGAATTCCGTCGCATCCTCGATGACAAGCCGGGCGCTACGCGGGTCAGGCTGGAACTCGCGCGCATGCAGGCGATGCTCGGCAACATGGCCGGTGCACGTAGGGAACTGCGGGCAGCCGAGGCCGCGGGACTGCCTGCGGCGGTGGAGCAGCTGGTGCGCTTCTATTCGCGCGCGCTCAACGCCCGCAAGCCGCTGGGCGGATCGATCGAGGTCGGGCTTGCCCCGGACAGCAACATCAACCGCGCCACGCGATCCGATACGCTGGGCACCGTGATCGGCAATCTCACGCTCAACGACGAAGCCCGCGCGAAGTCAGGCGTCGGCCTCGACGTGCAGGGGCAGGGCTATTTTCGTCTGGGTATCGAGCCCGGCACTGACCTGCTGGTGCGCGCTTCGACGGACGCCACACTTTATCGCGATACCGATTTCACCGACATCACTGTGGCGCTCCAGGCAGGGCCCCAATACACTTGGGGCGGCAATCAGCTGACGTTCTCGGCCGGCCCTTCGCGCCGCTGGTACGGGGGGCAGCTGTTCAGCACCACGATCGGCGGCGGCGTCAACTGGCAGCGCCCGGTGGGCAGGCGCGGACAAGTGCGGCTCGACGGCAATATCGGCCATGTGACCAACCAGCGCAACGCATTGCAGACCGCGGACGACTTCACACTGGCGGCCAACCTGGACCGAGCCTTCAGCGCGCGGTTCGGCGGCGGGTTGCAGATATTTGGTTTTCGCGAGGCGGCCCGCGATCCGGGTTATTCGCTGACGATGGGCGGAACCTCGGCCTATCTATTCCGCGAACTGGGTCGCACCACACTGGTAGGGACGCTGGGCTATAGCCACCTCGAGGCGGACGCAAGACTATTCCTCTATCCCGAACGGCGGGTCGAGGACCGCTACAGCGCTAGCATCGCGGCGACCTTGCGGGCATTGCATCTAGGCAGTTTCGCCCCACTGGTGCGCGTGAAGTGGGAACGCAACCGCTCGTCGATCGAGATCTACGACTATCGCCGCGTGGTCGCTGAGTTTGGTGTAACATCCGCGTTTTGAGGCTGCCACACCCGATCCTTGCGGACACTCGATGCATGGCCGGTCGGTCGGTCAGTTGGCCCATTGCAACGGGGTGTTTTCTGCGATCTGGTGGGAAAGCAGGTAGTGGTGCGGGGCCAACGTGCGGTCGTTCAGGTCCGCCTGTTGGTTGATGGCTCTACGGCAAGTTTTGAGTCTCGGGCTTGAACGTCGACCAGCGTCGGCTGGGCAGCGAACCATTCTCCCGTCATGGGTACGTCCAGGACCATGGGTGCGGTCATGCCTGTCAAGCGCAAAGCGCCGGTAAAAGTGGTGGTTTTCCAATGACCATGCGGGATTGGCGATTGACAGCGCATGCCGGGCTTTGCCCATCCGCGCAGGCGCCCCAACTTCGTTGAGGCGCCGGTTTCATCGATGAACACGAACCGTTCGGGATCGAGTTCGGGCTGAGCCTTAAACCATGCGCGCCGCCGCGCGAGAACATCAGGCCGCTGCTGCTCGCTGGCGTGCGCGTTTTTTTGACCGTCATCGAGTGACGGTCGAGGAAACGCCAGATGGTGCTCGGTGCGAATGTGGCTCCATGCGCTGATCGTAGCATCGCGGTCAGCTCAACCAGCGCGATGTCCGCCTGCTCCTCGATTGCACCAAGAATGACATCGCGATGGGCTTCAATCCAACGTGACCGCATGTCGCCGCCTTGAAGCTTGGCGCGCCTAGATCCAGTTTCCCGCCATTCGCGAACCTCGCGGATCGTGCTCGCGGCAGCAACTCCAAAACGCTCGGCTGCAGCACGTCGAGATAGCCCACTATCAACCGCCGAAATTACCCGCGCGCGCAGATCCTTTGAGATGGACTTCGTCATGCCAGGCTGGCCTCCTCGTCCAGCCAACATGTTGATGATGTGGACACTCTCGCACTGACTGGCAGTTGCTCTGCTGCCGGTTGGTCAACCGAGAGGAAGAGGAGCGCTTACGATGACGATCACGACGATTGGACTCGATCTGGAGGAGAGCGTTGTTCAGGCACACGGGGACCGACGAGAGCGGTGCCGCGGTGCTGGTGAAAATGCCGAACCGCAAGCAGATACTTGCCTTTCTTCTCAACTCTGCGCCATGCCTCATCGGTGTGGAGGCATACGGAACGGCGCATTATTGGGAGCGTACGCGCTGCGATGGGCCACGAGGTGCGCCTGATCCCGCCGTCCTAGGTGAAGGGCCATGTGAAACGCGGCAAGAGCGATGCGCTTTATGCCGAAGCGATCTGCGAGGCCGTCACTCGGCCAACCATGCAATTCGTGCCGCTCAAATCGGTTGAGCAGCAGGGCATTCTCATGGCCCATCGCGCCCGTTCATTGCTTGTGCGCCAACGCACCATGCTGGCCAATGCCGTGCGAGCGCGTCTAGCGGAATTGGGCTTTGTTGCAAATCTCGGCATCGCCAACCTCATGAAGCTGGCCGAGCAGGCACTTACCGACAGGAACGCTCTGCCCGTCTATGCCCGGACGGCGCTGGAGGTACTGGTCGGGTAAGTCATGACAATCAGCGGCGAGATCACGACGCTCGACCGGCAGTTGACCGCCTGGCGTGCCGACAGCGAGGCAAGTCGCAGGCTAGCTGCGTTACCGGGCTATCGTCACGGCAACGGCGATCGCTGCCACCGTCACCGATCCCGAACAGCTCCGTTCCGGCCGTCAGTTCGCCGCCTGGCTCGGCCTGAGCCCACCAACATTCCACCGGCGGCAAGACCCGGCTCAGCGGCATCTCCAAGCAGGGAGATCGATATTTGCGCCGACTGCTCGGTGTCGGCGCGACTGCCGTCATGCGCCACGTCAAAGATAAACCAACGTCAATGGCCGAATGGATCACAAAGCTGTCGAAAAAGAAACCCTTGCGACACGTCTCCGTCGAGCTGGCCAACATGCTTGCCCCGATCGCATGGGTCGTGCTGACCCGAAAGGAAGCCTACAGGCCATATCATCAACTGGCCGCCTGATAGAACACCGGAATTGGCAGTGGCAGTCGATGATGAGTAACAATCGAGCCAAGGGTGATATCAACCCGTCTGATTCCCTGCGCCTTAAAAGCGCGTCACGTTTATCAGGGACCTCACCGGCGGATTTCCATCAGGGCCAGCGGCAAACCCGATGTCGCATAAACAGACCGACACATGAAAGAAACCGATCAAATCCATACCGACAAAAAGCCCTTGCCATAAGGTCTACACATGATTCAGACTTTTATCGATTTGGGAATCCCCCTTGATCCAGTCCGATCAGATTATGCTCTAGCCCAATTTTATGCGAACATGCTCATGATTTGCAAATCGCCGGCGCTGTATAGTTGAGATTCAAAAGCCGAAAGTAATTCTCGCCCAAGGCTATGTCGCGAAAAGCTTCGTCGTTCAGCACGCGGTTAACGCGGCTGGTGATCTCAAGCTCTTTAGCATATTGCTCAAAGCTCTTGTTGCCTGCCGCAACAAAATCAGAGCCATTGAGAATTCTCGTAGGATAAGCATTAAAAAATGCAACGAACTGCGGACCATATTCGTGGTAGGCTTCGTACAGAACATCCCATGAGATATCGAGCATCAGATTGGGGTCTGCATCTAATGCCTTCTTCATAATCGCGATATGCTGGGCGGGATCCATCTTGGTCAACTCCCTGGAGAGCCCCATGTGCGCCCACACGATCTTGTTATTGGGATAGGTTTTGAGGATTTGCTGCATGAGCGGCACGAACTGCGTCGGATTTGCGTCGTTGCCGAGGTCCGAATGCAGCGTGATGGGAATGCCGCGCTCTTCGAGCAACTTCATGAACGGTTTCCATTTCGCGATGCTCTCCGCAGTCGCGGGTTCATGCAGGTTTTTGAGCAGAGCCTGCTTTTCGACGTTAACCTCGCCCATCCATTTGTACATTCCTGGAAATTCGCGGTCATACAGTTCTATCGTCTGGACTGTATTTTCCGGATGCGCGAGATCGGGGAAGCTCATCGACAGGGTGATGTTGACGTTCGGGTGAGGGAAGACTTTCGTCTCCTGTCCATTCACAAAGTCGTTCTTTATGCTCGGCAGTGCAGCCGTGCCCGGGCAATCCAGATAATAAGTGCAGGACGATCGCATATCGAGCGACTGGCCGATCCCGAAATAATTGACGAAGCGCACGCCCAGTCTGTCGAAGTAATCGAAAAGCTGCGTCGGTGGTATTGCCTGACCACCAAAGGGTCGGGGATGGAAATGGGCATCGACCAGGGCAGTATAAGATTCCGTTTTGCGATTGTAGCAATCCTGCGGCTTGCCTTTCTCAAATGAGGAAAGTGGGCGGTTTGGCCGCGCCATCTGTGCCGGGGTTGCCGGCGGGCCAAGCGACGCCAACGGAATACGCTGAGGCTTTGCCGCAACGGATTTGCTGCCCACCGCGGTTGCCAAAATGGCCATCGCGAGCGTCAACAAGCCAAAGCGGGCGGATGAAGTCATCCTCAACATAGGGTGAGCCTCTCTGTTTTCGGCATCAAATCGCATCAAGAAAAAGTTCTGACGTTCGACAATGGTATCCAGAAAACCGGCTTTGCCGTATAAATCGAGAATTGCGCTTTTCACCCCGTTCGGGGTCCATCAAAATGCCAGGATCATATCGGTAGAGAAAGCCCATCCGGTACCGCCCACCAGATAAGGCACGCTGGAATAGCCCACCGCAGACCGATACATGTAGAGCGCCTGCGTATTGATCTTAACTTCGCGGCGCTTGAACGGATACCAGTTGACGCCGAGCGCGAGGTCCCATGGATCGCCATATTCGCCGAAAATCATGGAACCCGAAGCATAGGCTTGCAGCCTCTCGCTCAAGACCATTGCCGAGCCCTGAAGCTGAAAGCCCGTGTCATAGAGGCTGTTCACCGGAATATAGCCAACCTTCTCGAAGTCATTGACCCAGCGGAAATAATACTCACCATCCAGAGAAAAGCCACGATACTTGAACCCGCCATTGACCGCGAGCATGGCATAAGTTGCCTTCTTGACGTGCCCGCCCGTGCGGAACGGATCTGCAGAGAAAAGCAGCGTCCCATCTGACAGACGGATCTGGCTGTTCTCGAAGCTTTCCGTGCCCGGCTGGCTCTGCGCATCTTCGCGGCTGTGCGTGAAGTGGACGCCGAACAAGGTGGCGAGTTCCTCGTGCGATTCAAAGTCGCCAAAGCCCTCCCCGGGGCCGTATTCACCCGTCGTGGGCATCCACCACAGAGCGCCGGACACCGTATTGAACCCATTGTCCAATTGCACCGCATCCACGCCAAGCTGGCTCAAATTGTTGCCGATCATGGCGCGATACTTCACGCGCGGCACGATCTCGCCCCAGGCCCAGATGCCCATGGTATAGGATGCGCGGAAGTATTCGTCTGCCATCGTGCGATTGTCGTTTCTGAGCCAGTTGGGGAAGGTCCAGTTGGTCGTCCGTGTGCTAGGCAAAGAGCCGACACCGGCCGCAACGCTGATCGCATCGTTGAAATGATAGCTCAGATAGCCGCCCAGCACGACCTGCGCGCCCAACCCTTGATTGGTATTGGCAGTCCAGGCGTAGAGCAGATACCGGAAGTTCGGATCGAACAGCCACCCCTTGAAGTTCAGAGTGATCTTCTGAAGCTGAACGTCATTACGACGATCCAGATTGAAAGTGCGGCCGAACGAATCCGTATAGGTCTTGTTCAGACCCGTGGAGTTCAAATAACGGGCGTAGGAAAAAGCGGCGAAATCCAGTTCGCCCTGATCCGTGCGCGTCAGCACCAATCCCTTACTGCCCTCGTAGGTGCCCCAATGTGCTTCCTGGGCGGGTTGGCCGATCGCACTATGCTTTGCGGTGCCGGCGGCCGACAGGGTCGTTTCCGGCGCGAGGACCTGCCGGACGGACGGGTCGCCGGCAAGCGCCTGACTGAGGGGCTGGCCCGGCTTGCCGCGCCCCTCCAGTTCCTCGATGCGGGCGTCGCGCTCGCGAAGTTCCTGCTCCAACTGGCTCTGTCGCACTTCCAGAGCGCGAAGCCGCTCCTCAACCGATTCCTTGCGCGCGGGTGCTTCTTCGGCCGCCGGTACCGTGTCCGACCGTGCGGCCGGGGACGCGGATGCCAGCAGGATGGCCGAGGCACTGAGAACCAGATCACCCATTATCGCTCGGAAGCTCAGCGCCTTTCGCACAGAGCGGCACTACAGCTTTCCCCTGCACCGGGATTTCCGCAGACAAGAATCCGGTTGAAACCACCGGGCCGCCCGTCGCGGCGGGCATTCATCCGAACTGTGCATAGGGGTTGCCGCCCAGGGCGTTGGAAACATCCGCGATCGCCTTCTGTCCGCGGACGCTGTTACCTGCGGCATCGAGCGGCGGCGAAAAAGTGCCGATACCGAATTTGCCCGGCGATACGGCGAGAATGCCCCCGCCGACACCGCTCTTGGCGGGAAGGCCGGTATGGTAGAGCCACTTGCCGCTATCGTCATACATGCCCGCCGTCGACATGATGGCGAGCAGGCCGGGAACATGGCTGCGGTCAATGACTTGCTTGCCGGTGACCGGGTTCTTCCCGCCATTGGCCAGCGTCGCCCCCATAATCGCGAGATCGCGCGCGGATACGTTGATCGAGCAGGCGCGGGTATAGAGATCGACCGCAACCGCCGGGTCCATCGGGAAGCGTTCATAGGCCGACATCAGCGAACTGATGGCGCGATTCCGCTGGTTCGTGTCGCTCTCGGACTTGTAGACTTCCTGGTTCACCTCGAGCTTGCGACCGGCGAAATCGGAATGGAGCCCGATGATTTTTCCCCACACTTCGTCCGGGGAACCGCCCTTGATGTTTCCGACCGTCGCGATGGCGCCTGGATTGACGAAGGGGTTCATCTCCTTGCCGCGATGCTGCTCGACGGCGTCGATCGAGTTGAAGACCTGACCGGTCGCATCGACACCGACGCTGTCCTCGATCTTCTGGTCCCCGGATTCCTGCATCACCAGCGCCGCATTAAAGACCTTGCAAATCGATTGTATGGAAAACTGTTCCTGCGTATCGCCGGCAACAACGGGTTTGCCATCGGGTCCAGCCATAGCAACGCCGAAGTAGTTGGAGTTCACCTTGGCCAGCGCCGGGATATAGTCGGCGTTCTTGCCCTCGTTCAGGGTTTTATACTTGTTATAGGCGGCGTTGACCGCTCCGGCAAAATCGGGACTGCCGCCGGGGGCTGCGCTCGCCACGCGGGGAAAAGCAAGCGCCGCAACACCAACTCCAATGCCGCCCATCATTGCACGACGGTTAAATCGAAAGTTTTCCATCTCTGTGCACTCCCTTTCAAGGCCGCTTAGAGTTTCAGGTCCTTGCTCGAAAAGCTGATCTTGAACGAGAACTGCACGCGGAAGTCCTTCCCTTTGTCGTCATTTACATTGACGCGCTGTCCCCAGAGAAACTCCGCCCCGGTCAAAATCCGGGGAATGGGTGCCCACAGCAGGTTGCCGCTGGCATATTGGCCCCGGTGGAAAGTATCCCCCGTCTGGAAATTTGTATTGTCGACGCTGGTCTGGCTATAACCAAAGGAGGATGACAGTTCTTTGGTCCAATTTAAGTCGACATAGGCGGAAATGCCAAGCAACGGTACCGGCTTCGCCTCGAGGATGAGAAGATTCCGGAGCGGCGGTTGCGGTACGGTCGGCAGAATCGCGATCGGCTCCGCCGACGGCGCAAGGTCCATGCCGCCATCGTTCATATAGGAGGCGATACCTTCGCCGTAGACCACGCCGCCACGGAACGTCGCCATGTCCGCGAACTTGAACGAGCCGGTGAAATTCAGGCCCCAGCCGAGTTCGTGGCCTTTCGGCCTGTAATCCGGTTGGCCGGGGGTTTCATAGCTGATCTTGCGGAGAATTCCGCCAAGTCGCACATGCCCCCAATCCCCGCCGTACCGCACTGCGGCAGTCAGGTCGGGCAATTCGTTCTTGCCCCTGATGTCGCTGGACAAGCTTTCGTCGATAAGGCGAATGCCACCTGCGTCCACGTCATTGGTGGCATGTTCCAGCGCGGCCATGGCCTGGAACCCGTTCTTGTCGACAAATGTCACGCGGAGCTGCGGAGTACGGAGGAACACCATCCCCGCCGGGCCCCAATAATCGATCACATTGGGAAAGATGTCCCCGTCCATGAATACAGAATTCGTCTGGCCGGCCAGGACCGGCCCCCATTTGCCATAAGCGTGACGCAGGCGAACGGCAGTCTTGCCGGCATCGTCGCCCACGCCGAACATGTCGAACTCGAACTTGACTTCCCAAGGGTGGTCCAGAGCCTCACCGTTGGCCTTGGCGCCGAGGCGGGACTGCTTGACCGAGAATGAGGTTTCGCCATTCGATCCGAACTGTCCTTCGGGCGTTGCAATGCGCGAGGGGCGGAAGGCATCCTTCCAGTCGGGGTTCATCCGGCCATCAATATCCACGATGCCGTCGAACTGCGCGAAACCATAGACTTCGAAATCGACCTTGGAGTCCTGGGAAGATGAGGCATCTTGTGCCAGCACCGGCGTGGAGACGGCGAAACAGAATGCCGCGAGCGATCCGGGTACCAGGGACCGTGCTACGACTTTCGCTCTGGCTCTGCCAGGCGAGAGACGAGGATCTCCACTCATCTGCTTTCTCCCCTTTTTGCTGCCAGCTCCGAGTTCGGCCCATCACGGTCGACTTGCGAAGCGTGCCAGCAATGTTCAGCAATTTGCTGGGGATGCGTGATTTATTGTATCCGTGATTCCCCTCGATAATAATGGCGGAGATACCTTAGTTGCTGACGCCAAAAGATGTTCTATCTTAGAAATAAAATTTAGCCCCACGAATACTAATTTGGATCGATGATGGCCCGACTCTTGATGCGCAGATGCCATCTCTCGATTCATACGAATGTACGCTCGATGCCCCACCGGCCCGGCAAGACTTCGAAGCCCCAAAGCTAGTCTGATCGCTTGACAGTCTTGCTGGTCCAGTCCCCGATCCGACGAGGCATTGCCCACGTTTGCCGCCTGCACGACCTTCGCCGGTAAAAGACATGCCGCAATCAAGCGTAGCGCAGCCTAACCACCTTGAGCACATCCACGGCCCGTCACGCCCTGGATATCGTCGGTACAGACCAGATGAAGACCGCAAACCCGCAAGTATCAGACAGGCCGCATCGGTTCCAGCCTCTTTGCCGGCGGCTCTCGACAAGAATTGCGTCAACGCTTCGCGCATTCCTTGTCCATGCATCGATCCTTTGGCTGGCACCTTCTGCCCATGCCCAAAGCGTGCCGCTCGATCGCCTGGCAGACAATGAAGCAACGGTTACTACGGCCCTCTCGTCCGACCGGACTGACGCCAGCGGCGAACCTGCCAAGGCGTCTAAGCCCGATCTCCTTGTAGTGCCGATCCCCATGTCGAACCCGACGATCGGAACCGGGCTCACACTGGCAGCGGTACTATTCTACAATCCAAATGGATCCAGCCAGCCTTGGGTCACCGGCGGAGGCGCGTTCTACACCAGCAACAAAAGCCGTGGTGCCGCCGCCTTCCACAGTATGTCGCTGGACAACGACCGCATCAAGGTGCTGGCGTTCGGCGGTTACGCCAATCTCAAACTCAACTTCTATGGCATCGGCGCATCGGCGGGCGACCGCAATGTCTCGGTCAAACTGGACGACAAGGGTGTCATCCTCATCGCGCAGGGCCAATACCGGATTGCCCCAAATCTCTATGTCGGCGGGCGCTTCCAGTTCCTGGACCTGAAACAGAGCATCCAGCGCGAGAACCCGCTCTTTCCGGATCTCAACCTTCCGGACAATCTTCTGAACAGCCGGATTTCCGGGGTCGGCCCGTCAATAACCTATGACAGCAGGGACAATCAGTTCGCGCCGCGAAAGGGTGCCAACATTACTTTGGTGGGCATCTTCAATACGGGCGGCCTGGGCAGCGATTTTACCTACAACAAGTGGAGGCTTTCGGCCAACGGCTACTTCCCACTGACGTCGAGCGGCACTCTGGCAATACATGGCGGCCTCTGCACCGTGTCCGACAACGGCCCATTCTACGACCTTTGCATGTACGGTCAGAATGGCGATCTTCGGGGTTATGAGATGGGCCGCTACCGCGACGGCGCGATGGCGACCACACAGGTCGAATGGAGGCAGCATCTGGGCGGCAAATTCGGCGCCGTATTCTTCGCCGGGGCCGGCACCATTGCCGGCAGCCTGGGCGATCTGGGCAAGGGCAAGTTCCTCCCGAGCGCCGGCATGGGCCTGCGATACAAGGCATCCCAATCGACCGGCACGAACCTCCGGCTCGATTTTGCCATAGGCCGCGATTCCCATGCGATCTACTTCGGGATCGGCGAAGTGTTCTGAGACCGAAGCCACGTGATCGCACTCGACTGCCGCTGGCGGCGTCTGGGCGGGCCGGGATAATGGCCGGATCCGAATTGATCAGAAGTCGTAAACCAGACTGATCGTCGAATAGAGGTCGGTCTCCTGCGAACCGGTGGGCGGATTGGTTTCTGCATCGACCGTGAAATCAGCTCTCGCGGACAATTTGCCGTATAGATTTTTCGTCAGGGACGTGGTCGTCTTGAAAGTCTTGTTCTGCCTCGCAAGCACCGTGCCCGCATATTCGCGAATGGTAAGGGTGTCAGTGACTTCCCATTTAAAGTCGGTCGCGACGAACAGGCCTAGCTGATCGACGAAAGTGGAATCCGTGAAATCCGTCTGCCTCAAGGCGGGGCCCGCGTAGACATCCCAATCCAGATCGTCGTTGTCTATAATCTCATAGCCCCCGCCTGCGGATTCCGTGATGCGGTGGTTGATGCCCTGGAACTGGTTGCGATCGTAGCTGAGCGCTCCGAACAGGAAGAACGGCGATTTATCGAAGTCTCGCCGCGCGCGATAGGCCGTCGAGAGCCGCTCTTCCGTCCGGGTTCCGTCAGCGTCGCTGAGGTCGACATGGACTTCGATCCTGTGCTGCCAATGGGGGCCCTTGCGGTTTACGTTGAGCGCTGCGGTGAAATTCCATTCATCCGTATTGCCCGATGCAATATTGCCGCCCAGCGAGCCTTCACCGGTCCACCCTTCGACAATGCTGGCCTTTCCGGTTTTCGCCTTTTCCTCGTCCTTGATCCGCTCGATTAGATCGTCGATGGCCTGACGCTGCGCGGGATAGCGCCGCTTGGCTACGTTCTTGAGCGTTTCCCTTTCCTGCGGATTTGCCTCGCGGAGCAGTTCGGCCAGGCCGGCGGGCAAGTCCTGCCCCATCGCTGCCACAGGGCAAAGCGCCAGGATCACCGGCAAAATGGGGAATGGAATACGCATGAACGTGTCCTCCCATACGCCTCCCCGCAATGGCTCTGCCATCTTGATGAACTCTCGCGGAGGCGCAGGCTGTCAGGATATTTTTCGGTTAATGCATAAATGCTCCCCGGAGCGGTCCTTCTCCGGAGTTAGTTATCTCTGGATATCTCAGAATATCCTCATCGACGGCATAGCATGTTCCGAATGTTGTTTTGAATTTTCTACGCGACTATTTATCTAATGATGCATTATTGACAAGTATGCATATGGGATCATGCATTTTACGAGTCGCGCAGGTGCTCGTTGGCGCGGGATTGAAACGGGCAGCGTGATGAAGCGACCTGTCATCGGCTTCGCCTTGGCGGGTAAACAGAAGCAGATCGCATTACTGTAGCGGCGCCCTCGCCTGCATCTCGCCGGCGGTCACGCGCAGCGAACGGACTCTATAATTCATTCGCTCGGTGTCGGATCAACTCGTGGACAGACTCTACATCAGACTGAGAGACCTTTCGGCGGCCAGGTCATTGACCCTATCGTGTTTCCTGCTCCTCTATAGCATTGTGGAGATCTCCGCAGCTTTAGCGAATGCATCCATCGCAAGCTCGCGCAGCCATTTCTCCCCACGTCGGTGGGCCTCGGCAATCAACGGCGCGCTCAAGGACAAACGCAGAGCGCCTTCGCCGTGCGCCATGGCGACTGGCTGGCCAAGTTCGAAACGCCGCCGCAAGTGCCGCGATGTGCCCGCAGGAACCGGCATTTGGCGGTACACCTGCCGCGTCTGCTCCATCGTTGCACGGCGCTGCCCGGTGCCGGTCCGACGTACCAGGTAGAAGGGAAAAATCGTCCGCACGTCTTCGCCGATGCCGTCGCCGAGCGCGCGGGGATCGACATGGTCCAGCACCGGTTCGATCGCCGGGTTGCTCTGCATGGCTGCCAGCACGGCCTGGCTGAAGTTCATAGCGATGGCGCGCGTGGCCTGCTCGTCGAGCTTGCCGTAAGGGCGCATCTCGGCAAGCGCCGCTTCCCACCGCAAGAGCAGACCGGTGTTCGTGGGGACGCTCAGCGTTTCGGCAGCCCGCCATGCCTCGTCCCAATCGCACTGCGCAGAATAGCCCGCCAGCGCCGGCGGCATCGGCAGCGCGCGAAGCCTTGTCCCCACAGTCGAGGGCAGCAGCAGCGCGCCGGAAAAGATCGGGCCGCCCATGAACTTCGAGCCGGTGATCGCCAGGGCACAGCCGCCGTTGAGATAGCGGTTCAACCGCTCCGGCGAGAGGCGGAACTGGCAGGCGTCGACCAGCACCTCTACCGCGTCGCCATGCGCAGCTCTTACTGCCAGCACGCAACCCGGGCTGGGCGCGACGATGCCCGTCTTTGAAACATCGATAGCAACGAGCAGGACGCGGCGCCCCGCCGCCACTGCCTCGACAATCGCGGCCGTAATCTCGGCGTCGATTTCCGCCAGGTTGCGAGCCGATCCGTCTGGTTCGCGGAGCGCATAGCGCCGTGTTTCGATCGGTGCGCACGGCGATACCAGCGTGCCCTTCGTGACATCACCGCCCATGGCCGCATGGCCGGCAAAATGCCTGCCGGCGAGCGCGCCGGGCACGCCGCTGCCGGATTCGGCCGGCTCGGGCATCAGCACCAGCCAGGGGGCGCCGGGGCGATGCAGCGTCATCTGGGTGAAGATCAGGTGCGCATCCGTGCCCGACGCGGCGAGAATGGCCTCCACCCCCGAGTTTCGCTCCACGCCGGCGAGATCGAGAATGCCGCGCCGGATGCGGGCGGCTGCGGCCGCCGCGATCCCCCAGCGGAACCCGCCGCGGGTGTCGAGCCCGAGACGTTCGAGCAACTGCTCGGCGGCCGCAAAGCCCGCAGAGCCGATCGTGGAAGCCGTGGAGGAGCCGAGCCGCACCAGATCGGGATCCGGTTCGGCGATGCAGCCATAGCTGTTGCGGGCGGTCACCGGGTCCAGCGTGATGCGACCGTCTCCACCCTGGGCAAGCGCATCGGCCAGGCAGGCCCTAGCGGGAGGAAAGGCCTCGCAAAGATGGGCCGGGACCCGGCTGACCGCTGTCATTATCGAAACTCCATCGGGCAAACCACGCGGGCATCACCCCGGCGGAGGTCGCAGCGCACGCGTTGCCAACGCATTCTCCATCATAGCGCGGTGGCAGATCGGGCGGCGCCTGGATGCGCCCAATTTTTGGCGGGCGCTGTGCGGAAAGGATCCGCCGAAATACGCGCCGGTTAACCAAGCCATCCAGTGGGCGCCTATAATGGGGTGCATGAACGCGTTCTCTGCTACCCCTGTTCCGGCCGATATCCCGCGATCCCATCCGTCTGCTGGGCATCCTGGCGCCGCGGCTGCCGTGGAAGGGGTGTCGCTCGATCCGGGGGACTGGACGGCGCTGCGGGCGCAGGGGCACAAGATGCTCGACGATCTTCTCGACGCGATGGAAACCGTGGGCGAGCGTCCTCTTTGGCAACCCATTCCGGAACCGGCGCGCGTACGCATGCAGCGGCCCCTGCCCGCGCAGCCGACGCCGCTGGAAGTGGTACATGAGGACTTCCTCCACGATATCCTGCCGTATGGCAGCGGCAATGCGCATCCCGGCTTTCTGGGATGGGTGCAGGGCGGAGGAACCCCGGTGGGCATGCTCGCCGAAATGCTCGCAGCCGGCCTGAATGCAAATCTCGGCGGGCGCGAGCACATGCCAATCCATGTCGAGCGCCAGATCACGGCGTGGATGGCAGAACTGTTCGGCTTTCCCGTGGATGCCAGCGGCCTTTTCGTGACCGGGACGTCGATCGCAAACTTCATGGCCGTGCTGATCGCGCGGACGCGGGCGCTCGGCACCGGATCGCGACACACCGGCATCGCGGCAGCGGGGCGGACGCTGACCGGCTACACGTCCCGGGCGGCACATGGGTGCGTCGGCCAGGCGTTCGAAATGGCGGGGCTTGGTTCGGAATCCCTCCGCGCCATCGGCGTCGACGATCAGCACCGGATGGATGTCGCGGCCTTGCGGGCGGCGATCGCTGCCGATCGCGCAGCCGGGCTGACCCCCTTTCTGATCGTCGGGACCACGGGGTCGGTCGATATCGGTGCAACCGACGACCTGACCGCACTGGCCGCGGTGGCGCGCGAAGAAAAACTGTGGCTGCACATCGACGGCGCCTTTGGGGCGCTAGCGATCCTGGCGCCCGAGCTCGCCCCGCGCCTGGCCGGCATCGAGCAGGCGGACAGCCTGGCGTTCGATTTTCACAAATGGGGGCAGGTTCCCTACGATGCAGGCTTCCTGCTGTGCCGCGACCCGGCCATCCACCGCGCAACCTTCGCCGCAGACGCGCCCTATCTCCAGCGGGCGACGGACGGCATGGCGAGCGGCGCGCACTGGCCCTGCGACTATGGCCCGGATCTTTCCCGCGGCTTTCGCGCGCTGAAGACCTGGTTCACGCTCCGTACCTTCGGTTTGGCCGCGATCGGCGAGTCCATCGCGCGGTCATGTGATCTTGCGCGGCGGCTGGAACAGCGGATCGCCGCTGCCGAGGGGCTGAGCCTGATGGCGCCGGTCCAGCTCAACATCGTCTGTTTCGGCTTCACTGGCCCGGATGCCGACCGCCGCAATGAAGCTGCCGTCGCGCGGCTGCAGGCAGGCGGGCGTGTCGCGCCGTCGCTGACCCGGATCCATGGGCACCCTGCGATCCGCGCCGCCTTCGTCAATCACCGCACGAGCGAAGCCGATGTCGACGCGCTTGTCGACCTGCTCCTTGCAATGCCCGCCTGACCATTCGGAGGAATCCCGTGATCCATTCCGCCATCACCCGCGCCCTGCCTACCACGCTCGGGCCCGCGCGCCTCGGCCGCATGTTCGAAAACAAGCAGGATCTCTCCGAGCTCGTCGACACGATGATCGGGCGGATCTCATCAGAGACGATCGATGCCGGCGCGATGCTGGACCTTTCGTTTCTTATCCAGTTCATCGGCAATCGCGAGGAAGGTCTCTCGCTTCAGGCGCAGGCGATCGCGCAGCAGCGCATCTTCGAAAACGTCTATGGCGACGGATCGGACATCCGCGTGCTGGCGCTGCTCGCTCCTGGCGATCTGACCGCAAATACTCCGCTCGATTTCCTGCTCGAACATTCGAACGTCACGCTGATCACGGCCTATCTCGATCTCGAGGCGGACAATCCGCTCGACCTGCCGTTCCCCGAGCATGACGTTGCGATCATCGCGGCGGGTGAATCCCCGGAGAGCCAGGCGCTGCTGCGCCGGATCGACCGTCTGGCCGCGCAATGGCCGCGTCCGATCCTCAACGGGCGCGCTATCAATATCGCCAACCTGACGCGCGACGGCGTGGCTACCGCGCTCGCCGACGTGCCGGAGATCCTGGCCCCTACCACGCGATCCCGGACGCGCGCGGACATCGCGCTGGACCCGCCGCGCTTTCCCAGCACGATCCGGCCATCCGGTACGCAGGCCGGGATCGGCCTGGAAAAAGTGGAGAACCCGGAACAGCTCGCCGACTATCTGGCGCGCCATCCCGAGGAGCAATTCTACGTTGCCGACTTCATCGACTATAGCGGCCCCGACGGATTGTTCTGCAAGCAGCGGATCGTGTTCATCGACCGCGTGCCCTACATCAGCCATCTCGCGGTCTCGGACCATTGGATTGTCCACTATATGAGCGCCGGTATGGCCGAGAATGCGGGGCGCCGTGACGAGGAAGCGGCATTCATGGCAGCGTTTGATCAGGACTTCGCCGCGCGCCACACACGCGCCTTCGACAGTCTCTGCGACCGGATTGGACTGGACTATTTCGGCATCGATTGCGGTGAAACGTCCGACGGCCGCCTGCTGCTGTTCGAAGCCGACGTCGCGATGATTGTCCATTCGATGGAGGACGCACCCGAGTTCGCATACAAGAAGGTGCCTATGACCAGACTGTTCGACGCATTCATCGCGTTTCTCCGTAAAATGAGTCACGGTCAGTAACTTTGCGCGAACGATGTGAAAGCGAGGGCGAGATACATTTACGCCCTCCGATCCGGAATTCCAAAAATCTTTGAAAGTCTGATTCCGGCAGGAACTGGCCTTCGCCATAAAGCTTGCAAACGGCGGCTTCGTCCTACCTTGCGGTCGTTTTCGACCTCGGGTCAGCGACTTGAAGGGGACAAACCGGTTCGTCGGACGACACGGCCCTTGGACTCGGCCGGAGCCGGCACTGCGGGAATGGCATGTTTTAGGAGAGGCTGGGTGTCACTCGAACGAACGGGATGAGGGGCGTTGCAATTCGCTCGGTGTAGGCCGGAATAGCCACGTCAATCATGATCAGAGAACGGGTTGCCGGGTTTGGTCCCCGGGAACACGAGATCGTCGCGGTTGGCCGTGCGCATACGGCGGCGCAATTGTGCGACGGCTTGCGCCGAAAGCGGCACAAGGTGTTTGCGGTCCATCTTCATGCGCTCGCCGGAATACGCCAGAGCGGGTTGTGGCCGCCGAGGTCCTCGAACTCCATCCAGGCCGCAAAGCGCGTCTCGCTTGTCCGGCACCAGGTCAACAGTGTGAACAGCATCGCCTCCCACGTAATCTCGCGGCGCCGGCGATCCTCTTCCCCGTCATAGTTTTGAATGGCGTGCAAGAGTTCGGGAAGTTGCTGCAGTGGGAGCCGCGCCATGTGCCGCACTTTGGGACGCGCCTTGAGCGCACCTGTCAGATGCGCGGAGGGATCGAGCTCAACAAACCCTCGGCAATCGAAAACGGAAGATCTGGCCGATCGACTGGGAGTACGCGCCTACTCAGGTCCGACGCGCCGCGCGCTTCGACGGCCTTGATCGCCAGACATCCTGCCGAAATCAGTACGCGTCGGCCGCGATGCATCGCGACCGCTCATTGCCATCTCAGCGCAAAGCGCCTTGCCTGACTAAGCCGCGAGACCCAAAAGCAGCGGCGAGACGCCCTCGATATGCCATTTCATAGCAATGATTGCGGCAGTGGCGGCGCCGGCGTTTGCGACGGCTCTCCAGCTTCCGGCTTGCGGTTCTTCAGCATGGCGCCACAGCTCCAATGCAGCCGCGATCATCCAGAATGTAAGGATTTGGTAGCGCGTCTCCACCAACTGGAAAGTGTAACGGCCGGCGGCGCCGCAGAGTGCAAACACGACCGGAACCCCGATGGTAAGGAGGGATTTGGAGGAATACCGCATTGCACAATGTGGCGCGAACGGAGGGATAAGCCAACCCTTTGCCGCCAGTTTGAGCGGTTCGTGCGGCAATGCGGGCGCAGTAAGAAGACTGATTTGAGGGACGGCGGCGGCTCAGGGTCGCGAAAAAAGCCTGCCGCCTTTCTTGGGATCGGGTCGCCCAGCCCCCTTCTTCCTCCACAGAAACAAGCCTCCATGAACTAATGGAGCACCCACTCAATCATCAATAGGGATTAAATCCGGCCCGCAGCAGCATGGATGACGCCGCAGACGATGCCGGGCGCCCCGATTGGGATTAATGAATAGTGACCCAACTCTCACTTTGCTCGTGCAATTGCGAGAGACGAGCTCCAATGGCGTGTGTTAATCCGGCTTCGGAGCTCGAGTGTAAGTTCAGAATGACTTTTCAACACCAAGTTGGAACACGCGGCCAACGGTGAACGCGTTGCTTGGATCGTAGCCGTTCTGCCCCACGTTCTTGTAGACCGGCGGAACCTCGTTGAGGACATTCTTGACGTTCAGCGAGAGCGCAAGCCCATCAGTGATCCCCGTGCCCGCGAAAGTGTAGCGGAAGTAGAGATCGACTGTGTCGAAGGCACCCAGACGCGTCTGGCCGAAGGCGGATGGCTGCCCCTTGTCGGCCCGCTCAAAGCCCGAGACGTGATAAAGCGTGACCTGGGCCCTCAGCTTGTCAATGGTCGTGCCAAGGGACGCTGTGAACTTCGTCTTTGGCATTCCGTACATCAGATCGTCCACCAGCGCTGCAGTCGGACTCGCCTTGGTGTCCTGCTTGAGACGGATGTTGCCCGCGATCCGCGCATCGAAAGAGGCAAAGCTGGTGTCGAGCACATAGCTCGCATCGAAATCGATCCCGCTGAGATCGGTCTTGCCAAGGTTGCGTACCAGGGTGTCGAGTGCGACGCCTACCGGGGTGGCACCGCTGCCGCCAACACTTACCAAGGCCTGATCCGTCGAAGTCGGATTGAGCAGCGTGAATCCGATGTTATTCGGATTGGCGAGGCCGGACAGGATCTGGGCAAGCTGCTGTCCGGTCGGTCTGTACGTCCAGAGGTTGGGAAAATTGTTGTAGAAGTCGGTAAGCCCCGTGCCGGTAACCGGCCGACCGATCGTGCCATTGAGATTGATGACGTAATACGAAGCACTGAGCGTCAGGCCGTCGACGACGGGGGGCTCGATCGTCGCCCCGATCGACCAACTTGTGGCCTTCTGCGGGGTAAGGCCGGTGACCGAACCATTCCCCAGGTAGACGCCGGTTTCGCCGGTTGCGAACGACTGACCCGGAGGCGGCGAAAGGTACTGTCCGGGAATGAGCGTCGCCGTCGCCGATTGAGGCCCGAGCTGGTCAACCGGCGACGGCGCGGTAAACGACTTGCCCCAGTTTGCCCGTATCGAAATCCAGTCGATCGGCTTGTAGGTCAGAGCGAACTTCGGATTGAAGGTGTCTCCGAAGTCATTGTATTTGTCGTAGCGCGCCGAAGCTGAAACGATCAGCTCGCTCAGTCCTGCGCCGCCACCCGTCACGATCGGCGCCTGAAGTTCGCCGAACAACGATTTCACAGTCTGGGTGTAATCATCGCGCGGGAGCCACCTCAGGTTCGCATCCGTGGTCTGGCGCTGGAAAATATCACGCATGTACTCCGCACCGAGCGCGGCGCGCAGATCGCCTCCGGGCAGCTTGAAAAGCGGACCGTCGACAATGAAGCGATAGTTGAACAGTTCGTTGCGCCCGTAGCCCTGCTCGTAGCCGTCGAGAATGTCGGACAAGACTCCGGGGTTGGTCGCCGCCAGATTGTAGGGATTGA
Organism: Novosphingobium sp. BL-S-32; assembly: GCF_056857055.1. Classification (NCBI taxonomy): domain Bacteria; kingdom Pseudomonadati; phylum Pseudomonadota; class Alphaproteobacteria; order Sphingomonadales; family Sphingomonadaceae; genus Novosphingobium; species Novosphingobium sp. BL-S-32. Next base: position 1,804,468 of record NZ_CM166477.1, read on the forward strand.
GCGTCCCATTGGCGAGCGCTGCCGCCTGCGCGATCGGATCGACGAGGTTGTTCTGGTAGGAAACGCGGCTATTGCCGTAATTGAACAGCGCCCGGGCCTGCCAATTCGATCCCATGTCATAAGTCAGAGAAGGTGCAATGCTCCATGTCTCGAGGTCGGTTTTCTGAGTCTGCGAGCGATAACCGTCGACCGAGGCATAATTGAACCGGACGGTCTGCGGCTTGCCCGCATCTGCGCCGCCGGCGTCGATGTAATTCGGGTTGGAGGGCGTGAGTGTGACGGTTCCGGTCGTATTGCCGAGCGTTCCCAGCGCGCCGCCATTTCCGCGGGTCTGGCGATTGGCGTAGAGCGCGGTGATATCGATGTTCAGCGAACTTCCCAGTTCCTGGGTGAAGCGCGCCATTGCCGAGTGCAGCTCGGCGGCCGGATAGATTGCAGTGTCATCGGATGGATCGCAAGTGTTGGGGCCTCCTGAAACAAGGCTCTTTCCAGAAACGAGGTATGTATTGCTGCCGATCGACACCGTCGGATCGGCGCAGTTGCGTCCGACTGGCACGCCGGTGTTCCAATCGATCCGCTTCACCCACTTGCGGTCGGAACCGAAGATCGCATCGTGCTTGGAGAAGTTATAGGCGACATACAGCCCGCCTCCGTCCCACGTCTTTCCGGCAATCACTCCGCTGTCATAGGATGTGAAATCGTCACCTATGCCGACGCGGGCATCAACCTTGACCCCGTCATAAGTCTTGCGCGTCATGAAATTGAGGACACCGCCCAGCGCGTCGGAGCCGTAGACCGCCGAGCCACCGTCAAGCATGGCTTCCACGCGCTCGACCGCTGCGGGGGGAATGATGTCCGGATCCACGGCCAATTGCTGGGTTCCGGCACCGACCACGCGGCGCCCGTCGATCAGAACAAGGGTCTGGGCGCCACCGCTGGTATTTGCTGCCGGCAGCGCGCGCAGGTTGGGACGCGCGATCGGATTGCTGGAATTCGCGCCGGAGACCGGCGAAACGCCGGCAGGCACAATACCGAAGAAGTTCGAGACTTGCGGCAGGCTTGCGAGTACTTCGTTCGTCGATGTTCCGCCCGAAACTTTCGACTGCTCTTCCGTGATGCCGACCACGTTCGAGCCCGCTGGCGCAATACCGCGGATCAGAGTGCCGGTAACGACGATCTGATTGTCGCCGGAAGCCTGCGGCTGACTGCTCTCCTCTTGCGCGAACGCGCATGCCGGCATCAACGACGTCAGGGCAACGCCCGCGGTCAGGCTAAACCTGCGCGCGCGCAGACTCGTACGCATCATCAAATCTCTCCCTGGGTTTATTTTCATTTAGTACACTCTAAAACGATAACGCCGCAAAGCAGCAGATCGAAAGCCCTCATGCTCGTCAGCAAGAACTGATCGAGCCGGCGATGAATCTGCAATATTTATGCTGCTTTTTGGCGCATAGGCGCGAAATTTCCAGCTTGGAGGGCCGTTTGGCGCCCAGGTGAAGACGTCGGAATGTTCCTAAACAGGATACTTTTGAGATGGACTCAGGGCCCGCAATGACGCACATTCCCGAGCGTAGACGACCGCAGGAAGCGGCGCTCAGATTGGGAGAGCTGGACTTGGAGCAGCTTGAAACGGCAGGCGCCGAATGGCGGCGCTATTGGCCGATGGTCCTTGCGGCCTGCATCGGTTTTTCATTCATGTCATTCATGACGGCCGCAGCGGGCGTTTTCATGGATCCTCTTGCCGCCGAGTTTCATTGGGGTCGCACCGAACTCTCGCTCGGGATGGCCATTGCCTCGATGCTTTCGATCCTGTGCTCGCCCTTCATCGGCATTCTCATCGACCGTCACGGCTCGCGGCGGATGGCGCTGCCCGGCCTCGTCCTGACGAGCCTCGCCATCGCCGCCTTCTCGCAGGCCAACGGCTCTCTGGCCCAATGGCTGGGACTGTGGATCGCATGGGGCGTCGTCGCACTGCTGGTGCAGTCGACCTTGTGGTCCGCCGCAATCGCCAGTGTATTCAGGGTCGGCCGGGGGCTGGCGCTGGGCGTGACCATGTCCGGCACAGCCCTCGCGCAAGTCGTCGCCCCGCCCCTGTCCAATTACCTGATCGACATGTTCGGCTGGCGATCAGCCTATGTCGTACTCGGTTTGGGATGGGGCGGATTTGCCTTGCTGCTGTCCGCCCTCTTCCTTTTCGACGTCCGCGATCGTGCGCGCCGGCAATCCCTTCAGGCGCAGGGAACCACCGAGGAGACCGTCAAACTTCCCGGCCTCGGCATTGGTGAAGCGTGGCGCGATGCCTCACTGTGGAAGGTCGCGGTGGCGACTTTCCTCGTTCTGACCGTCACGATTGCAGTGGTCGTGCACCAGTTTCCCATTCTCGTCGAAGCAGGCATGAGCCGCACGCAGGCAGCCTGGCTGGTAAGCCTTTCAGGTGTCGCAGGCGTCATGGGCAAGCTCGTTTCGGGCACCCTCATCGATCGCTTCCATGCACGGATGGTCGGCGGCATTACGCTGGCATCGACCGCGATCGGATGGCCGATGCTGATGGCGGGCATTGCCACGCCCGTCACCATCGTGATCGGCATCATGATCAGCGGTTATGCCGCAGGTACCAAGATCCAGCTCTGCAGCTATCTGACAGCCCGATACGCAGGCATGCGCAATTACGGAACGATCTTCGGCTTCATGACCAGCGTCATAGCGCTCGCCTCGGCGATCGGCCCCTTGGCCGCTGGCGTCTCCTACGATCGCTATGGAAGCTACACTCCGCTGTTGCTCGTCGGCGTTGCCATATCCCTGATTTCGGGCGGTCTGGTCTTCAGTTTGCGCAGCTATCCGGATTGGGGCGTTCAGGCGCCTGCCCGGGCATGAGGATTGCACGATGACTGCAACAGACGAAGTGACCCGCAGCGGGCTGCCGACCGCAATTGTCGTGGGCGCGGGCGGACTCGGCATGGCCGTCGCCCGGCGGCTGGCACAGACCCATCACATCGTTCTTGCCGACATCAATGCGGCGCTGGCTGCGCGTCAGGTAGCTGCGTTGATCGAGGAAGGCGGCGAGGCCACGGCGTTCTCATGCGATGTCACGTCCGAAACTTCGGTCGCCGGTCTGGGCCAGTTGGTACGCGAGCGAGGCGGCTTTCGATCCCTCGTCCATGTTGCGGGTCTATCGATCGCTGCGGGTGACTTTGCCGCCATCATGAACGTCAACTTGCGCGGGCCCGCGCTCGTGGCGCGCGAACTGCTGCCACTTGCGGGTCCGGGCACATGCGCGGTGCTGATCGCATCGATGGCCGCGCACTTGTCTAGCGCCGACGGCACTGCTGCCGAAATTCTCTCGGATCCGACGAGCGCGGACCTCGCCTTCCGCCTTGCAGATCATCTGGACTCCCAAGGCACCACTCCGTCCACGGCCTACGCGCTTTCGAAGATCGGACTGCTCAAATACGCCCGCTCGGCCGCATCCGATTGGGGGCGCCGAGGCGCGCGCATCGTGTCGCTGTCGCCCGGCATGATCGCCACGCCCATGGGCAAAGGCGCCTATGCGCAAAGCCCGAACAAGGCGCGCATGTTTGCTCGAAGCCCGCTCGGCCGCGAGGGTGCGATGCACGAAATCGCCGATGCCGTGGAATTCCTCGTTTCGGACCGGGCCTCCTTCATCAGCGGTACCGACCTCTTGGTCGATGGCGGGCTGAGCGCAGCCCTCACTTACACGTGATCAGTCGGGAACTTCCTGTTCCACATTCATCTGAAAACGGGCTCGGATGCGGCGCGCCCAGACTTTTCGGCTGTACTGGCTGGCAATAGCGGCAAGTTCCGGATCGCCCTGAATGAGTGCCCCAAATTCCATCAGCCGGGCATTGCGCCAGCTCTGTACGAAACGGCGATGTTCAGGCGAAATATCGTCCGCTGCCGGCCCCTGGTAAGTCCTGCGCGAGAAGGCCACGTTGATGTCGAAGATGAGCTTGATGTACGCACTGTCAGCCAGCTCGAACACAATATCCTGCGTCTCACGTTCGAGTTCCCGGACTTCGTCGAAACCGGCATCGTCGGAGACCGCGCGGGTCCGCTCCACAAGCGTCGCCGTCCTCTCCACGATCACGTCATGCGGTGCATGAGCGGCCTTGCGCATGGCCTCGACCCATAACGCAGTGGCGATGACGGTGACATCCTCCGGCGGCACCTCCATCATCGACAGATACATGCTGACAATGGATTCGATCGTTTTCGAGTCCGGCCGGGATGCGAAATAGCCACCCGCATTGCCGCGGCGAACGGCAAGAAAGCCCTCGCGCTCAACCAGCCTTGCGGCTTGCCGAACGGTAGCCCGGGCAAAGCCAAGCTCGAAAATAAGTGCCTCTTCCCGGCCAATATAGGTTCCGGGCTCGCGCGCGAGGACGATCTCTCTCAACTTGTCCGCCGCGGTGTCGAGTGCCGTTCTGCTTTTGCGCTTGTCCATCCTGCACTCTCAAAACACGAAACCGATCGCGTCGTCCAGTCCGTTCGTCTGGGCGATGCGGCAAGCCCTATGCCGTGCTTGACATCCTTAGAGTATCCTTTTTAAGATCGATCTCAACGAGAGTCGGAGCGTAATGCGCGCTCGATAACCAATCAGGACTCATTTTGGAGAGAGACATGTCACGTCTTCCTTGGGACATGAGCGGCCGTGTCGTCGTGATTTCGGGCGGGAATGCCGGCATCGGGCTCGGCTTTGCACGCGGCATCGCGCGGGCAGGCGGTGACGTCGTCATTTGGGGGCGCCGTCAGGATCGAAACGAGGAGGCCGCGCGCGATCTCGCCGAGTTCGGCGGGCGTGTCTTCACGCAAGTGGTCGATGTGGCCGACGAAGCCCGGGTGATCGAAGCCTTCGCCGAGGCGGTCGAGGAGATGGGCCGCGTCGATGGCGCAATCGCCAACGCCGGCCTCATGAAGAACCAGGGCTGCTTCACTAACATGACCGGGGAAGCCTGGCATGACCTGTTGTCGGTCAACCAGCACGGTGCGTTCTATCTGGCCCGCGAAGCTGCACGCCACATGCGCACGCGTGCCGAAGCCGGCGATCCGGGCGGTTCAATCCTGTTCTGCGCCAGTCTTTCCGCGGTCACCGGCTCGATCGGCATGCAGCATTATAACGCGTCGAAGGGCGCCATGGCAGCGCTCGCAAGGGGCATCGCTGTCGACCTTGGCAAGTACGGCGTTCGCGCGAACACCGTTTGCCCAGGCTATACGGAAAGCGAGACGGTCAAAGATCAGGGGCCCGATTCCCCGCTTGGCAGTCAGGTGCGCGAACGTTGCCCGATCCCGCGTTTCGGCAACCCGTCCGATTTCGAAGGTATCGGCGTCTACTTCATGAGCGATGCCTCAAGGTATCACACCGGCGACCTTGTGCGCGTCGATGGCGGCTGGATGGCAAATGCCGGCAAGCTCAATACTTCGGCGGAGCGCCGGGCATGAATGCTGCACCCATAAAGGACACTAAAAAGGTCCAGACCAAAGTCTTCCGGGTCGAGCAGTTCCGCGATCCCAAGCTCGCACCGGAGCGCCGCGCCGAACTCGAAGCGGCCGAAGCCGAACCGCTCGATATGAGCGTCGAAGGCATTTTGGCAGATGCTGTCGCGCAAACCGGGCTCTCCGACTTCGGGCCAATGGATTTCACCGAGCGCCTCGGCGTACTCGCCGGCGAAGTCGCAGCGAACGCAAATCTCTGGCGCTTCGCCAAGACCCAGTTCCGCGCCTCCTGCGTGAAGCAGGCCGCCAACCGCCTCAAGAACAAGGCCTTCCTCGACAGCCATCCGGAGATCGACGCCGAGGTCATCGACCGTCCGATCATCATCGTCGGACTACCGCGTTCGGGAACGACGCACCTTGAGAACCTTATCGCGGCGGACCGACGCTTGCGTCACCTGCCGGTCTATCTTGGATCGGAAGCGGTGCTGGCTCCCGGCGAAACGCCGGGGCCCGACGGCCTTGACCCGCGCTGGGTTCGCTCGACCGCGCATTGGGACCGCATGAAGCAGATCGCGATCATGGCGGCCATGCACGAGCATTCGCCCGACCATGCCTGCGGCGAAAACGAGCTGCAAATGCCAGACTTCACCACCTACCAGTGGGAATGGATGGCCGAAGTCCCAGTCTGGCGCGATTACCTGCTCGGCCATGACCAGACGCCGCACTATGCCTATGGCAAGCGCATGCTGAAGGCGATCGCCTATCAGTTCCCTTCCGATCGACGCTGGATCCTGAAGGGCAATCAGCATAGCGAGCAGATCCCCGCGCTGATCGCGAACTATCCGGATGCCTATATCGTCCAGATCCACCGCGACCCGCTGGCATTGCTGCAATCGGTGCTGACGATGCGCGGCCTTTCCGTACTGGCACACCAGAAGCAGCCGGATATCCAGGCCCACGTCGCGTACTGGGTGGACCGCATCGAGCGCATGCTGCGCGCCTACTTGCGCGACATGGATGCAGTCTCTGCCGGGCAGCGGCTCGACATCCTGTTCGGCGACGTGATCGCGGACGATGTCGGCACTGCCCAGCGCGTTCTCGAATTCGCCGGACTTGAAGCCTGCGCCGAAAGCGTGGCGGATATGCGCGACTATATGGAAAGTCACCCGCGCGGGAAAGACGGACGGGTGGTCTACGATCTGGCGGGCGACTTCAACCTGGACATCCCTGCGCTGCGCCAGCGCTTCGCATTCTACACCGATCGCTTTCAGGTGAAGCAGGAAGTCAAGTGAAGCCAACCTTAGGCCGATGGAGGGCGAACTCGCGGCGCGAGCAAGCCTTCATCGCGCTGTTGACCATGCCTACGCGGCCGGGAGCAAACGACATGCAATCCACCATTCGCGACGCTAACCAACCCCTCAACGCCCAAATCATCAATGACGGTGCCGGCAAGCAGGATGCCGTCGATCTGGGCAGCGGCATCTTCATGTCGAAGGACGTCTCGAACCTCTATCTGGTGACGACCCCGGCCGGCAGCGTGCTCATAAACACCGGCATCATCTACAGCGCCGCCGAGAACAAGCGGCGCTTCGATGCGTTGAGCGACAAGCCGATCCGCAAGATCGTATTCACTCAGAGCCACGAGGACCACATCGGCGGCTGGCCGACGTTCAATACGCCTGACATCGAGACGATCGGGCAAGCCAACCTGCCCTTCGTCCGCACACAGTTCCGCGACCTCGGCCAGGCCATGGGCGCGCGGTCGCGCCGTCTGTGGAGCCGCGACCAGAAGCAGGAACTCACCGAACGGCCCGAACCGGTGCTGACGACCACGTTCCACGACAGTCACGCCTTTGAACTCGGCGGCCGCCGCTTCGAGCTGTATTCGGTTCCCGGCGGCGAAACGGTCGATTCTCTGGTGGTCTGGCTGCCCGACGACAGAACTGTCTTCACCGGGAACATGACCGGCCCGATCTTCGGACACGTGCCCAACCTCTACACCCTTCGCGGCGACCGCTACCGCTATGTTCAGTGGTACATCGACAGCGTCCAGCGGGTGATCGACCTGAAGCCCGAATTGCTGATCACCGGACACGGCGAACCGGTGCGCGGCGCGGAAAACATTCGCGCCAGCCTCACCAGGATGCGCGATGCAGCGCAATATCTGCGCGATGCGACGTTCGAGGGCATGAACGCCGGCAAGCCGCTCTGGGAGCTGATGGAAACGATCAAGTTGCCGCCCGAACTCGCCATCCCGCAAGGCCACGGCAAGGTTCCCTGGATCGTCCGTTCCATCTGGGAAGAGCATCTGGGCTGGTTCCGGTACGAATCCTCGACCGAACTCTACGCAGTCCCGCCGCAAGCCGTCCTTGGCGATCTTATCGAGCTTGCCGGAGGCGGCTCGGCCGCGCTCGACCTTGCCGCGCGCTACCTTGCCGAGAACCAGCCGCTCAAGGCGCTGCATGTGGCAGAGGCTATCAAGGACGGATCGCCGGCCCATCGCCGGGCGCTGGAACTCCAGTTTGCCGCCCAGACCGCCATTCTCGAAGCTGCCGGACGTGAAAACTTCAGCGAAGTCCGCTGGCTCGAAAGCGAAATCCGGCGACTCGAAGCGGCGCTGGCGGGAGACGATTGATGATGCACCCTCGCCTCTCCGTCGATGCGATGTGTTCGTTCCAGTGGCCTTTCGAGCGCGAACTGGCGCTGTGGAAGGACATGGGCGTGCGCCATGCCGGACTGCTGATGAACAAGGTTGCGGACGATCCCGATCGCCATCTCGGCGCGCTCGACGATGCCGGCATTCACATCAGCACGCTGATCACCGCCGGCTTCCAGCTTGGCGATCGATCCTCATGGAACGCAACTCGCGCAGTACAGAAGGCGATGATTGATCTGGTCGCGGCGCATAAGGGCCATTCGATCTATTTCACGACCGGACGCACGGTAAATTGTGATTGGGACGAAGATCTGGCCTTGTTCGCCGAAGCGGTTGCACCGACCGTAGCGCATGCCCGCGAATGCGGCGTAATCGCGGCGTTCGAGCCGAGCCTGAGGACGAGTGCCTCTTTCTGCACGACGCTGGCAGATGCCATTGAGATCGCCGAGATGACCGGCCTCGGCATCGTTTCCGATTTCAGCAACAACTGGATGGAGCGAGGACTTCCCGAGACCCTCAATCGGGCCATGCCGCATATCGCGCTTGTCCAGATCGGCGATATCGCAATCTCCGGGAAAGGTGGTCGTTCCCATATCGGTCGGGGCGACCTGCCACTTCAGCGCATGATGAGCGACGTGCTGGACGCAGGCTATGAGGGCATCTTCGATCTAGAGGTCGTGCCTGCCGATTACACTGCCGAAACGAACGAGGACGAACTGCGCGCTGGGATCAGCGCCGCTTCGGACTTGCTTCATGCCATGAAGATCTGAAAACCCACGCATCTGAACGAAACGACCCGGAAAAACGGGCCCCGCAAACGGGTAAGGAGAGCTTGAAATGTCCGAGACTTTTGCCGGCAAGACCGCGCTCATCATCGGTGCAGGCCAGAATATCGGCCGCCGCATCGCTCAGGAATGGGCCGCCCGCGGCGCCCGCGTCGCCGTGGCCGACATCAGCCGCGAAGGCGCCGAAGAAACTGCGCAGATCCTGAGAGACGCCGGCACGGAGGCGGTGGGGTTCCACTGCAACGTGCTTGACGACGCTTCGGTCGCCGCAACCATCGATGCGGCAGAAAAGGCACTCGGCCCGCTCGACATTCACATGAACAATGCCGGCATCCTCTCGGGCGGCAATCCCGAGGATATTCCAATGACGGAATGGCAGCGGATGTTCGACGTGAACCTCTTCGGCATGGTCCGCGCCAACAACGTGATCGTGCCGCGCATGATCGCGCGTGGATCGGGCCATATCGTCAACACCGGCAGCTTTGCCGGTCTCTATCCCTTCGCCGCGAGCCGGGTTCACTACGCCGCCTCCAAGGCGGCCGTGATTTCTATGTCGCAGAACCTCGCGCTCTATCTGAAGCAGTTCGGCGTCAGCGTCAGTTGCCTCTGCCCGGGCCCTGTCATGACGAGTTCGCCCGATGCCATGAAGCATTTCAGCGAGAATTACGTGATGCGCGCGCCTGGCAGCCACCTTGCGGTCAAGACCCAGCAGGAGACGGCGAAGGTCCTGTCCAACGGCATGGAGGCCGGCCGCATCCTCATCCCGACGCACGAAGAGGCGTGGGAGACACTGGTCGAAGTCGCCGCCGATCCGGACGCCTTCCTCGAGAAAAAGCATCGCGAGTTCCTCGCGGGCGATCCGGGGCGGCCAGGCATCACGCAGGACGTGATCGATTCCATCAAGGCCTGAACGGGAGACATCGGATGACATTGCTCGATCCCCAAGAGCGCACGGAGCGCGGCCAGACCGTTGGACAGGCCGTGACCGCGCGGGACATCCCCGCACCGGTCAGTCCTGTCGAAGCAAGCTGGCGGGATTTCGTCTTCGCGGAAATCTGGAACCGCCCCGGCCTTGACCGCCGCACACGCTACCTCATCGCGATTGCCAGCGCGGCGTGCAGCAACGGCCCGGCCGATCTGCTCGACGACTACATCCGCGGCGCGCTCTCCGGCGGCGAACTGAGCCAGATCGAACTGCGCGAAGCGGCGCTGCATCTGGCCGTCTATACCGGCTGGTCGCGCGGGTTCGAACTGGATCGCGCCATCACCCGCGTCGCCGCCGAACTGGGCATGACGCCCTGCCCCTTCGCGCCGATCCGCAGCGAACCATGGGATCCGCAAGTCCGCACCCAGGAGGGGATCGATGAGTTCGATGCCGTCATGGGCTTTCCGGGACCTCCGCCGGTCACGCCCTATTTCGAGGCCGGTATCGACAGCTTCGTGTTCGGCGAGATGTGGAAACGGGCCGGACTGGACCAGCGATCGCGCCGCTGGATCACTCTGGTTGGCGTATCGGAAAGCTGCGCGACAACGCCGATCAAGACGCATTTCTTTGCAGCCATGGCGAGCGGCAACTGCGCGCCAGAAGAATTGCAGGAATTTGTCCTCCAGTATGCCGTCCATGCCGGATGGCCGAAAGCCTCGGTCATTCAGGGCGCGGTCCTGGCTATGATCAAGAACTACAAGGCCGGCCTTAGCTGGGACGCATGAGAGAGATTTCGCAATGTTGAATACGGCATTCATCGGCCTCGGAAGCCAGGGCGGCCCTATGGCAGAGTGCATGCTCGCCGCCGGCTTTCCGCTTACGGTCTGGGGCAGGCGCCGCGAAGCGCTTCAGCCCTTCGCCGAAAAGGGAGCCGTGCTGGCCGAGAGTGTTGCGGCTCTTGGAGCGGCGGCCGATCATGTGGGCCTTTGCGTAGTCGACGATGCCGGTGTTGCCGAGATCTGCAACGCGCTCGTACCGTCGATGCGTCCGGGAAGCCTGCTGGCGGTGCATTCGACGGTCCTGCCGGAGAGCTGCGAAGCGCTTGCCGCCATCTGTGAGGCGCGAGGAATCGCGTTTGTCGACGCGCCGGTGAGCGGAGGCGGCGGTGCCGCCGCAGCCCGAACGCTGACGGTCATGTGTGGAGGAAGCGCCGCCGCCTTCGAGCAGGCCCGCCCCATCTTTAAAGCCTTTGCAGGTACGCTCGTCCATCTCGGCGGTGCCGGTGCCGGTCAGCGTGCCAAGATCGTGAACAATACCCTGATGGCGGCAAACATGGGCAATGCCCATGCCGCCATAGAGGCGGGCCGGGCTCTGGGCATGGCGCCCGACGCGTTGAAGGACCTCATCAAGGCCAGCAGCGGGCGCAGCTTCGGCTTCGAAGTCTATGCGCGATTGCCCGAACCCAAGGCGTTTTCCCACGGAGCGGCATTGCTGCGAAAGGATGTAGACCTTCTGCGCGCCATTCTCCCCGACGGATCAGACACGCGGACACTGGGTGAAGCCGCGGACCATTTCCTGGAAGAGGCCGTCGCGCCCTGATGAAAATGCTGGATGCGCGCCGTTAATCGGCGCGCACCATTTCGAAGCTTTGCCCCATGCGCAGCGGAAAGCCGTCCTCTGCAGGATGGAAGGTCCACAAGCGGTAGTTTATCCCGGATCGCATCGAAGTTGTCGCCAACAGCACGATGGTCCAGTCCGGCCGGTAGAGCCCGCCGTCTCGATAACCGAGGCACGCGCGACACGCCCGCCCAATCGAAACAACGACCGCTCGTGTCGCTTTCAAAGTTGTACCGCCAGCCGCCCAAAGAGCGGCGCCGCGCGCTTCTCTGAGCGACGGAATAGTGCATCCGCCACGGTCCGTCAGGCCGTATTCGACGGCCGGCTCCGCGTTGATGAAAGTGCCGCCCGATCGCGAACCGATGGCGGGTCCATTGCGAGCGGACTTCCTTCATCGGAATTTCGCTCCCAATTCGATGCCGTACGTAACGGGCGAGTTCCAGACGGCACCCGTCCCCAGGGTGTTAAAGAGCACCTGCGTGCTATACCGCCGATTGGTGACATTGTCCCCGAACACCGCAACCGTATAGCGATCGGAAGGATCGGTCCATTCCGCGCGCAGGGCCAGAACTTCGTAGCCCTTCTGCTTGAACTGCTCGGAAGGATCGAAGTAGAAGCTGGAGGTATAGTAGAGGTTGCCGGACAGCGCCAGCCTGCCGCCGCCGAGATCAAGGCCATAGCTAGCCCCGATGTTACCGGTGAACTCAGGCGCCCGCTGCATCTTGAAGCCCGAGGCATCAGTCGACGTCTGCGTCAGCGCGCCGGGGCCGGTGCCGCCGAGCATCGTCGGAATGCAGGCCATCGAATTGGCAAGATCGGTGATCGCCGGATCGCAGTAGCTGTAATAAGGCGCGTCAGTGAACGACTTGTAGCGAGCATGGGTCCATGACGCGCCAGCCTGCACCGAGAACGCGCTGCTGACCTTGTAGCGCAGCTGCGCCTCTAGACCGTAGATTTCCGAGGACGCGGCATTGCGGATCTGGGCCGTGCCGTTCTGATAGCTGGAAACCTGCAAGTTTTTGTAGTCATAGTAGAAGCCGGCAAGATCGGCCGAGAACACCCGGTCGTCGTACTTATAGCCCACTTCGAAGGCGTTGATCTTCTCCGGCTTCACCGGCTGCTGCGAATAGCCGCCGACGTTGAGGATGCCGGCCTTGTAGCCCTTGGTGTAGGAAGCATAGACGCTCGATTCCTCGCTCGGCTTCAAGCGGATCACCGCGCGAGGCGTGAAGCTGTCGTTCTTCAGGGTGGAAACCGGAATGTGCACACCCGCACCGCCCGTCCAGGGAATGGCTTCGCCGTTGGGTCCGGTGAAGCTCGTGGTCGTGAAATTGGTGATGAAGTAGGCATCGCCGACGATATCGTGGCTATAGCGTCCGCCCAACGTCAGGAACAGCTTGTCGCTCACCTGATATGTCGCATCGAGGAAGGCCGCATAGGACTTCGTCGTGGTGCTCGATCCGCCGAACGGCGCATAGGGCAATCCGCCGAAGCTGGCTCCGATGTCCCAGGTGTCGCGGATCTGGAAGTAGTTGAGCCCGGCGGTCCATTGCAGCGGCGAGCCCGGCTTGGAATTCAGCAGGAATTCCTGGCTCCAAGTCTCATCGTTCACGCCGACGTAGATGTTGAACATCGGGATCGCCGTGGCATCGAGATCGCCGTAATAGGGCGACAGGTCCTTGCGATATTGCGTGTAGGACGTGAAGTCCGCAAAGCCCATGTCCGCCTTGAGCGTGGCCTGAAGGGCATCGGAATTCGACCGGAAGCTCACCGGAGTGTTCAGCAGGACGTCGCCCGGCTTGGTCGCGAAAGTCGAGGTCGGCGCATAGAGATAGACGAGCGGCAGCCCCTTGGAACTGGACATTCCGTAAATGGCTTGCCCGGCCGCCGACACCTTGTCGAAGAAACCGGCACCGCCGGACTGGTCTACATAGGCATTGACCAACTGGGTGGTGGGATCGTCGGTCTCGGCATGGATCCAGCGCAGCAGCAGCGAAACGTCATCGGTCAGATCGGCCTTCATGCCGACCCGGATCGACCAGTCCTCGGACTTGCCGATATTGTCGTTGCCGCTCGAAACATCGGTGAAATAGCCGTCGCTGCGCCGGTAGAGCCCCTCGACGTCCATCGCGACCCGGTCGCTGATCCCGAACGTGGCATAAGCCTGCGCGTTCACCGCATTGAAGCGGCTGTAGCTGATCTTGGCCTCACCGCTCGTTTCGGTGCTGGGATCGTCCGTGGTGATGATGATCGCGCCGCCCGTGGTGTTGCGGCCGAACAGCGTTCCCTGCGGCCCCTTCAGGACCTGGATACTGCGCACGTTGAGCAGATCGAAGTCCGACATGTAGGTGTTGGCCTGGAAGAAGCCGTCGACATAGATACCGACGTTGGGGCCGCCGCCGGAGGTCGTGATGGCGGTGCCGACGCCGCGAATGGTCGGCTGGACGGCAGGGCCCTGTGTATCGAAACGCAGGCCCGGCGTGATCCTTGCGGTGTCGGACAGCTTTTCGACGTTGGCGGTAGCAAGCTGCTCGGGTCCCAGCGAGGTGACGCTGATAGGCACATCGCGCGATGCTTCCGCGCGGCGCTGGGCGGTGACCACGATTTCCGTCGAGGTCGGCGCGGGCGCAGCCTTGTCGCCTGTCGATTGCTGGGCGAGTGCGATGGCCGGCCAACTGGCCGTCACGCAGGCCATCATGAGAACGGACGCGGATCGCGCGGTATACAAGCCTGCCATGAAAATCTCCCTGGCTGCGTCGCGTATTTCGCGCGCAGTCTCTTGGTTTGGTCGCCGAAGCGCCTCCGGCGTTTCCGGCCAGATGGCCCGCAAAAGCGGCCCTAAACTTGACGGATCGCGACATTTCGGTGTCGCGCACAGAACTTCGCCGCCGCGATAACAGGCAGTTTAAACTTGCCAGAATCGCCAATTCCGTCAGCCTGACCAGACGAAAAATCCATCATTTAGTATCATGTTTGAAGGCGGAGAATCTAAGCAACGCGGGTTGATCAAGATTTTCGTGCCGCAAATACCGTAGCAAAATTCGATGGAAATTCGAAATTTACGTATTTATTGGGAAAAATCTTCTCGGCCCCGATCCTGCAAACCCGAAGTTCGCCACCAAGGGAAGTAGCGTTGCAACAGTTCGAAGTGCTATATACAGTGCCCTAATTACCGAAACAGAAGTGGGCGCAAAGAATCTTCGATTAGGCCCCGTCCGACTGGATTCGACCCGAGCATTGCCTTCACCCCCGCGTCTTCCAGATCGGCATCCAGAAAGAATTCCAGGCACCGAAGTTTAGGCTCCCTCCTTGCCCGGTCGGCGGTCCTCGCCGGCCGGGTCTTTTCTCGGGAGGGCCCATGGGAAAGGTGAGAAAGACATGAGCAGCAAGACGGCACTGGTAACCGGCGCAGCATCCGGGATCGGCAAGGCCTGCGCAAAGCGGCTTGCCCGCGACGGTATGGTGGTAGGCGTGCTGGATATCCTTCTGGACGACGCGCAGAAGACAGCCGACGAGATCAATGCCGAGGGCGGCCGGGCGATTGCGGTGCAAGCCAGCATCGCCGATCGCGCGCAAGTGACGGCGGCAGTCGCCAGGATCCGCGCGGAACTCGGGCCGATCACGGTCCTCGTCAACAATGCCGGCATCACGGATACCACGCCGTTCCTTGAGGTCACCGACGAACTCTGGGAGCGGGTCTACGAGGTCAACGTCAAGGGCACTTTCATCATGACGCAGGTCGTTCTGCCGGACATGATCGAAGCCGGATGGGGACGCATCGTCAACATGTCGTCCTCCAGTGCGCAGACCGGATCGACGGGAATGGCGCCCTATTCCTCGTCGAAGGGCGCAATTATCACACTCACGCGCACACTGGCCGCCGAGCTGGGCCCGCTTGGCATCACCGTCAACAACATCCCGCCGGGCGTGGTGATGAACACGGTCATGTCCGAGGCGAACAAGGAAAAGTTCCCCATCCCGCTGGAGACCGTCCGCAACATGATCCCGGTGCGCCGCACCGGCGAGCCGGACGACATCGCCAATGCCTGTTCCTGGCTGTGCCTTGAAGCCACTGGCTATGTCACGGGCCAGACGATCGGCGTGAACGGCGGCCGCATCCCCTCCTGACTCAGAGCAGGGCTCCCTATCGTCTCGCGCAAGGCTTGAAAGACGATAGGGAGACATCTTCCCAGAGCGATTTCTAATCAGGTGGAATCACCTGATGAACGGAAACCGCTCTAGGTCTGGTCGAAGGCCTCGAACCACAGCCCCTCCTCGCCCTTCCGCACGTAACCGGCATGCGGGAACGGCAGGTGGGCGGGGATGATCAGGGTCGAGCGCTCAAGACTGTCGGCCACCAGCCTGTGCCGGGTCTCGATAACGGATTGCCAGTCATCATGGTCGCCGAACTTGACCGATGGATCGATGAGCTGGAGCGGGTGATGGATGGCGTCGCCTGCAAAGACCGCCTCCGCACCGCCGGAACACAGCCGCATCATGCAATGCCCGGCCGTATGACCATGGCCCGGTTCCACCGAGAGACTGGGCGAGATCCGGTGCGGCTCGACGACAAGGTCGGCAAGGCCCGCTTCCACGACCGGCGCGATCGAACGCTCGAACACGCCCTCGTTATAGGGAAGGGCGGGAAAATGGGCGGCATTGGCCGGATGCCAGCGATCGTATTCCCGCTTCACGAAGATGTAGCGCGCATTGGGAAAGGTCGGCACCCATTTGCCGCCGCGAAGCTGCGTATTCCATCCGCAGTGGTCATGGTGGAAATGCGTGCAGAACACGTAGTCGACATCCTCGGAGCGGATGCCCGTCGCCTCGAAACGCTCCAGGAACGGGATGTCGAGCATGTCGAACATCGGCATCGGGTTGGGCCGCCCGTTCCCGTTGCAGGGATCGATAACGATGACGAGATCGTCGACGCGCACGACCCAGCTTCGAAAATTCAGGCTCCAGGTGTTCCCTGCCTGGAGAAAATGCGGCTCCAGCCAAGACCGATGACGCTCGACGAGTTCGTCGGAGGCGCCGAGCGACGCTATCGGGCGGCCGGTAAGCTCCATTTCCAGAACGGAACCAATGGCGGCTTCACCTATCCTCATGTTCGTCATCTCTCATTTTTGGCCAATATCAGGCTGGTTCGTTCGCTGGAAAGGATCCGCAGCTTAGATGCCTCGATCTCACAAATCCGATCATCATCCCGGCGAATATCGGTCGTAGTGGGCGGCCTCCAGGCGGCGCAACGTCACCCTTGCATCCTGCTCGTCATCGGCGACGCCTATTATCGATGTACACCCGGATGCCATTATCGGGCGCAGCCCATATTTCCCCTTATCCGCACCCACCATACCGCGAGCCAGTGATCGCCTAAGCATCCCATTTACGAAGATTCGTACCCACGACTAGACGTAACACGACAGTCTAATTGCGCAGGGGCGATAACGAAGGTTGAACCCCGTTTCGGCAGGAAGTTACTCGCGGAAACGCCGGACCGATCCAGCTCCTGTAGCGCCATAGGAGGTAACCGCTAACCTCGAACGTGGAGCGAGTCGCGTTCTCGAAAGACGCCGACCCAGGCTCTCAAAAACTGACATTGGGAAGGACGCGGGCGATGACGATTGCCGGTATCGATCACGTGAATATCAGAACGATGGACCCTGAACGTACTGCCCGCTTTTACGAGCAGGCGCTCGGGCTCACGTACAGACGCGGCCCTGTTGTTATGGGCAATCAAAGCCACTGGCTTTTCGACGGCGAGGGCAATCCCATCATCCATCTCAGGATGAAGGAGCCGGAGGCGTCAAATACCAGCGCCATAGATCATGTGGCTTTGCGCTGCCGGGACAGGTCGGCGATGAAGGCGCGTCTGGACGAGGCCGGTATCAAATACGCAGAAGCGGACAATATCACGCCCGGGCTCGCGCAAATTTTCCTGCACGATCCGCACGGCGTGGCGCTGGAATTGAGCTTCAAGGAAGCCTGATCAGCGAGCCAAACTGGATACCTCGAAGAACTGTCTGAAATCGGCATGATTTTGACGTGACCGCGCGGGAGGGGGACGGTGGACCTCTGTTTCCTGCTCCTGATCTTCTGATTTTCGGGTGATGGGCGGCCGGAAGGCTGGTTTCCGGCGTCACGCGGGCGCAGTTCGCCCCTCAAGCCAGGCGAGGCGTTGGAAATTATAGGCGAGGTTCGCCATTCCGATTTTGATGCGGGCGCGGGCGATGCCAATGGTGCGAACGACAAGCCCCATGCGGTGTTTCTGGCCGGCAAACACGTGCTCGACTGCTGAGCGCACGGCGGAGCGCTTCGCATTGGCCCTGGCGATGCGCTCGGGCATCGGCCGGCGTGGCGGCTTCTTCTGATGGATGTGGCTGGTGAACATGCCCTTGGCGAGGAAGGCCTCGTTCTTCTTGGACCGGTAGGCGGTGTCGGCCCAAACGCCCGAGCCGGTGTTGTCCTTGCTGACCACCTCAGGCAGCCGCGCGCCGTCGTGGGCATTGGCGGCGCTCGCGTCCCAGGTGCGGATGAGACCATGAGCGCGGTCGATGCCGATGTGATTCTTGTAACCGAACATCGGGATAGCGAGGTCGACTGGCTTCGCTGCCTTGGGATCAGCGCCCTCCTTCACCTTGGCCTTGGTATACTTGACGCTCCAGCGCGCATCGCGATCCTTCTGCCTGATCTTGGCCGGCTTCCAGTCTTCGGGCACTCGGCCATCCTTGATCGCCATCTTCTCGGCCTCGGTGTTCCTCTGCTTGGGTGCGGGCACGACCGTGGCGTCGATGATCTGCCCACCCATGGCGAGATAGCCCCGCTCGGTGAGCGCGGCATCGAAGCGAGCGAACAGCCTGTCGATCGCCTTGGCCTTGACCAGCCTCTCGCGGAACAGCCACACCGTCGTTGCGTCCGGCACCGTGCCGTCGAGCCCGAGCCCTAGGAAGCGCTGGAACGACAAGCGATCCTTAATCTGGAACTCGGTGGCCTCGTCGGACAGCGAGTAGAGCGCCTGCAGCACCAGGATCTTGAACATGAGGACCGGATCGAACGGCGGCCTGCCGCCCTTGCCGCGGACACTCCGCCGCAGTGCTGCTACCAACGGACCGCGGAAAACCTCGAAGTCGACGACAGTCGCAAGCCGTTCAAGTGGATCGCCTGCCGCGCTCAACGCCTCGTATCGGTCCGAAAGATCGAAGAAACTCGACTGCCCCGCCATCATCGCCTCCACCGTCGTGCAAAGGCAGTGAATCAGCTCAAGCCGCTAGGCGCCAGCGGTTTTTCGAGGTGTCCAACTGTATCCTTGCCCGGCCGGGAACCTGGACCAAGCGCACGCCGCGTTCGGTCCCTCCCTTGAGGTCAGCGCAGGCTGTTCTCGGCGATGGCCCGATCCCCGGCGGGCTCATCCTTCCATTTGCCGCCACCGCGGCCGACCCAAAGGCTGCGTTCATGCATCGCAGCTGTCACAGCCTGCAGGACGTTTCCATCCGCTATTCCTTCAAGCTCCATGAGCTTGGCGGCTTTCCATTTTTGGACGAAACGGCGATGCGTCGGGGCGTCGAGCTGCTCGGTCCAGCCCGTCAGGCGTTGACGTGCGAAGGCGGCGTTGATGCGGAAGATGAGGTCGATGTAGGCCCCGTCGATCAGCTTGAACACGGCTGCTCGCATCCGTTGCTCCAGCTTCGACACTTCCTCGAGTGTGGCTTCGGGGTCGAGATCTTCGAACAGCGGCGCAATCTCTGCCACCATGGCCGCAGCTTGTTCCCGGTCGGCGCCAGCAGCTTCGCGCAGAGCCTCGATCCACAGCGATGTCGCCACCATGCCGGTATGCTTCGTGCTGAGGCCGAGTGTATTCATGTAGGAGCAGACGACCGTTTCGATCATGTCGCCGCTCGGGCGCGCAGCGAAATATCCGCCGTGCTTTCCCCGCTTGACGGTCAGCACGCCCTCTCGCTCAAGGAGACGCGCAGCCTGCCGGGCGGTAATGCGCGAAACGCCGAGCGAGCCGATAACCTCGTCCTCGCTGCCAAGCAGCTCGCCCTCAGGCGTTGCCATAGCAAGAGCGCGGAGTCGGGCGGCAGCAATATCGATCTGCGAGGACGGCAGTTTTGAGCTCATGGCTCCTGCAATAAGCCGGACTTTCCCGTTGAGTCCATCGCGAGAAGTGTCGAACCACTCGAAATCGGAAACGCCGACCATTTCCGCAGGTGGATCGCGCCCAAACTCGGACGCGATCCGCATGGCATCTTCCTCGGGGCGAAGTATCGCCATATCAACTCCGCCTGCGAGGTAGACTTCGCGCCATTGCCCTGGTCTTCACTGCTTTGCGGGCAGCGCGGCGAGATCCTTGTCGATTTCGGCAAGCACTTTGTCGGACAGCACGTCAGGCGCATAGGCCTTCACGGCATCCTGGATTTCCCGAAGTGTCATGCCCGAAGCCTGTTCCATGTTCTGCCCATTCAGCAGATCCGGAATATGCTTTTGTAGAATGGCCTTTGCTGCCGGATCGGCAAGCAGGGTCGCCAGCTGGGTCTTGCCGGTCGAGTAGACCGGCTTGACCGGTGCAGACTGCGCAGGTGCGGGCGTTTGTGCGGCAACGGCGGCTACGGGTACCATAACCCCACAGACGCAAGACAGCAGCGCAAGCGATGACAGTGAATTAATTGATTTCTTCATGATCCGGACTCCAACTCAATGTTTTATGCAAAATCAATTTACGTCGAAGGATCTCACCGCGATCCGAATGCGTAGCGGAGGGTGATTCCGATTTCGCGGGGCGGGAGATATGCGATGGACCGATAACCGGAGACACCGAATGTGCTGCTTACATCGGGCGTGGCGGTGAGAGCCGAGACGCCCTTGTCGGTGACCGTGCGCGTATCGAAGAGATTGCGGGCAAATACCTGCACCTCCCAGCCCTGCTCATAATTCCTGATGCCGAGGTTGAGATTGGCCAGCGCATAATCAGGCACGGTATAAGTCGAATTCGCGTACGGATTCTTGGGCGTGTAGGTCAGCAGACCGCTGACGAATGCGTCCGTGCCGTTTGAAATGGGGTACGAGTATTCCGTGCGGAGCGTCGCATTCCACTTGGGTTGCAGTGCCGACCGGCCGCTGACCCGGCATTCCGCAATCGAGATTCCCCGGCTCTGGAAACGCTGGACGCCTGTCGGCGTGCCCGGCGGCAGCAGGAAGCCCGGCAGCAGAATGCTCGTATCACTGTCCGGAACGCCATCGAAGTTGCCGTCCCAGCACGGAATGAGCTGGTCCTTGAAACGACCGTTCGCCCAGCTCGCGCCGCCACTGATCGTCCAGTTCTTGGTCGCGGCAAAGTTGAAGTCGAAATCGACACCATCGACCTTGGCATCGATATTTGAATTCATCGGCACGGCAAGCGTGACCGAGGGCGAAGTGCCCGGAACGCCGGTATTGGCCAAGTAGGGGATGCCGGTCAGGACCGAGTAGACGTAGTTCTTGTAGTCCTGATGATAGACAGCCAGATTGAGGTTGAGGCGCCGATCGAGCCAGGAGGTCTTCACACCCAGTTCGTAGGAATTGGTCGTCTCGTCCTTGAGGTTCGTCAGCGACGTCAGAGTCGGATCATTGGCGCCGTTTATGAGGTTGCCCTGCGTGGGGCCGGGGCGCCAGGAACTGCCGTAGTTGAAGTAAGTGACGACGTCGCTCGTCCAGTGCCGCGACAGAGAGGCGCTGTAGACGGTCGGCGACTTTTTCCAGACATCGGGTATCGTTCCTGTAACGCGCGCCGCGACAGGCACGTCGCAGACATTGGTATAAGTCCGGCCGCGAATGCCCCCCGGCGTCACGCAGGACGCTTCGGCGCGGTAACCTGCGCTCTGCGAATTGGTGCGCAGGCCGTCCTTGTTCTCATTGATGAACCGGATTCCACCCGAAAGCTCGGTCTTGTCGTCGATGTGGACCGTCAGTGTCCCGAAATACGACCATTCTTTCAGCTTGGTGTCGCTATTGTAGAGACTGGTGGTCGAGAAATCGAGATTGGGCGACTGGGCGATCGGTGCTCCGAGAGGAGACCCGAAGGCGCCCGACTGGAACGTGACGCCGTTGTTGCCCACATTGACGGTGTGTTCGTTCTCGTGGAACACGCCGACCACATATTCGAGATGGCCATCAAGCAGTCGCTCGTCCGAAGACAGGCGCAGTTCGTGCGTCCAGCGGGTCAGTGTGGCGTCGAGGCTCCGGCCCGGCCAGTCGCCGGCAACGAGGTTTGGTGTGTCGGCAAAGTTGCGGCTGACCTGCGTATCGTTGTTCGACCAGGCCCCAACATAGGAGAGCTTCTGGCCGGCCAGCACATATTCGATTTGCCCGGTCGCGACGTCCTGGGTGCTTTCGCCAAAATCACCGTTTTCGGCAACGGCACGGCGATCGCCAATTTCCAGCACCGGACCATTCACACCTACGGGCTGAACATAGGGAAGCGCATAGCCCGAAGCCCTGAAAGTTCCTCCTGGTGCCCCGCTCCCGTAAACGGCACTGCCGTAGGACAGGCTCTTCAGCCACCTCTTCTGGTACATGAAGTTGACACTGAGGTTGTCGGCCGGCTCGAACCGCAGGCTCGCACGGAAGGCGTTGTTGTTGGCGTAGGGATCCTCGGGATTGTTGACGCTCTTGATACCGCCGTTGTTGGTGTGATCGAGAATGCCCGCGAAACGAATGCCCAGTACGCCCTCAATGATCGGGATGTTCGCCGATCCCTGGAAGGTGCGGCCATCGCGATCAGTAAAGGTCGCCATCGCGCTGGCGCCATGGCGATAGAGATTGGGCTTGCGGGTCGTGATCGTGATTGCGCCCGTCGGCGCCGATTGGCCGCGCATCGTGCCTTGCGGGCCTCGCAGAATTTCGAATTGTTCGGTGTCGAACATCGACTGGAACACGATCGTCGGCTGAACCGGCGCATCGTTGATGTACATCGCGACAGTCGGATTCGTCTGCGCGGTCGGATTGAAGCTCACCCCGCGAATGGTGGTGAGATTGCCTGCCCGATTGAGCTGGACGCCCGCTGCAACCTTGCTGAGATCGTCAAAGCTGAAGAGATTGAGCTTTTCCATTGTAGCGCCAGTTACGGCCTGAATAGCCTGCGGCACGTCCTGAATAAGCTCTTCCTTGCGGCGGGCCGTGACGATGATCTCCTGGATGTTCTCCTTGATGTCCTCTTCGCGGGCATTTTCACGCGCAGCCTTCGCCGGCTCGGCCTGATCCTGCGCTGGTGCGGGCGCCTGTGACTGCGCTCGAGCCGGAACAACCATGGTTCCGCTCCACAGCGCCGAACCACACAGCAACACTACTGCTCTCTTCATAACCCCTCCCCTGTGCGTTTTGCGGTCAGCGCCCCGTTCGGACGGCATGACCCATTGCCCCACGAAACCAGGTGGCTTCGCAGCTTCTTTCCCTCCAAATTCCAGTTTTTCTTTATCGCTTGCCGGCCCTTCCCCGAGCCGGCCCTTCAATCCTGCGAGCGGAACGCCGCAACCGCGCGGCGATCCCGTTTCAGACGATTACCTCCGAAATCGATTTCGACGTCGCGTTTGGTCCGGTTCCCCAGTTTCCGACAGGCAGGCCCATGACTTGCTGAAGCGTCAGCCCGACGCGCGACGTGGTGTCTCCCTTGCCGTTCACGTGCTGGCCTGCGCGCCATTTGCCGCCAGCCGATCCGGCAACGACCATCGGCAGCGATTCCAACGTGTGGAGCTTGGCAAGATTGCTCTCCGAGAGAGCCAGGATCAGCGAGTGATCCAGCAACGTCCCGTTTCCTTCCTTGACCGCGTCGAGCTTGCCCAGCAGGCTCGCGAAAACCTCCATGCTACGCTCAAGGAAGTATGTCGCCTGGATCTGGTAGCCGAGTTTGTCGTCGATCGGCTCCTCATGCGTCAGTTCATGAAGCGCCACGGACTGCCCTGCCCTTCGCAGGTTCGATACCGCCGCCGAGAGGGCAACGTGGAACACCCGGGTTTGATTGCAGGCCAGCGCCATCACCAATAGATCAGTCAGCTGGTCATGCATCTGCGTCGCAGCTTCCCACGTCGTGCCAGGCTCTAGAGCCGCCGGCATCTTGGGCACGCGGCACGCCTCGGCAGGCGCGGGCGGCTGCAACTGGACAGCCAATTGCTGTTCTACTTCACGTATCGATGTGAAGTATTCATCGAGACGGGCCCGATCGGACGCGCCGACTTTCTTCATCAGGTCATCGCGCCCGTCCTTCACGGAGGACAGGACGCTCTGCTCGACCATCAACTTGGTATCGGGCGTGAACTTGCCCGAGTTCGGGTCCTGGAAGTCCGCTCCGAACAGCCGCTTGTAAACGGTGACAGGATCGATATCGCTCGGATTGACGGTGTTTCCCGCGCGCATCGAATAGCTGACGCTCGATTGACCCGTGCAGGCCATCTGCAACGACTTGAACCGGGTGCCTGCAGAAATGTGATCCGCAATCAGGCAGTCTAGCGTCGGCGCAACGGCCGTACCGACGCCGTTACCGCCCTTGGACGGCGTCGTCCCGCCCAGAGCCCCCATGATCCCCGACCAGTGCGTCAGATTGGGCTGCCCATCGAGAATGACGTTGAATCCGGAAAAGATCGTGGTCTTCGCCTTGAACGGCGTCAGCGCGTGCGTTTCGTCCTTGAAGGTGAAGTCGCTTCCCGTGGCATCGGGAAAGAAGCGCTTTGCATTGACGCCGCAGCCCCAGAACCACGTTCCGAAACGGGTGGGAATGGGCGCTCCAGCGGCGAGCGCCTCGCCGCTCCCGTCAAGGAACAGGTCGAGGAGAGGCAGGGCCACCGTGATCGCCGAGCCGCGCAGAATGCCTCTTAGAATATTCCGTCTGGACAGGTCCAACATCGTCGTTCTCCTGTTTCCTACTTCGAGTTGAGCGCAACAGAGGGGGCGGAAGCCGCCTGGAAGGCCTGGCTGGTGGCAATCCGCCTCAGCAGGGCCGGGAACTTGTAGCCATCCTCGCCGAACTGCTTGACCGCATATTCGAGCCAAGGCTCCTCGCCGGACGCGATCTTGCGGCCGACGCCATATTCAAACACCCGCTGCGTAACGCAGCTCGTGACCGCTGGGCTGTCTCTCAGCAGCTTGGTGAGCTCGAGCCCGTTCTTATAGGGCTTGCCCTCGAACGTACCGCTGGCATCGATCGTTACGCCGTTTTCCTGCGCCCGGTAGCTGCCGACCGGATTGTAGTTCTCCAGCGATAGGCCGATGGGGTCAGTGATGCGGTGGCACCCTGCGCAGGCCGGATTGTCCTGATGCGCCGTCAATCTCTCGCGGGCAGTTTTGTGAACCGGGTCATTCACATCCTGCACCAGATCGAAATTGACATTGGCCGGAGGCGGCGGGACCATTTCGCAAAGCATGTTTTCGCGTACCGTCTTGCCGCGAATGGTCGGCGAGCTGCGGCCTTCATGCGAAGGATCCAGCATCAGGAACGCTGCCAGCGTCAGGACGCCCGCGCGCGGGTCGTTGTCGGGAAAGCTGTAGGGCATCCAGTCCCCGAACCCGCGATAATCGACGCGTACACCGTAAAGGGCGCCGAGCGAGCGGGACAGATAGGTCTTCTTCGTCGTGAAGATGTCCCGGTAATCGCCTTTGTCATCCAGCAGCAGGCCGGTGATCGTGCGCAGGCTCTGCTCCTTCGCGTCGTCCCTCAACTGCGGATTGAAGATCGGATAGAGACTGGGATCCTTGGACAGACCGTCGAACTGGTCATAGGCGAGCATGTCCTGGAAGAAGGCTCGCACACCGCGCTTGAGTTGCGGCGCAGCCAGCATCCGGTCGACTTGTGCTTGCAGGCCCTGCGGCGTGTGCAAATCACCGTTTGCCGCAGCCGTCAGAAGTGCTTCGTCCGGCGGCGAATCCCAGAGGAGGAAGCTGATGCGGCTGGCCAACGAATAGGCATCGAGGCGGTCCGCGCCCGGCCGGGCAGGATCGGGCTCAGTCACCTCCATGCGGAACACGAATGCCGGCGACATCAGCAATGATGACAGGCCCGCGCCCAGTCCCTGCCAAAAGTCTCCAGCTGTCTTTGTCGTCCGCTCGGACAGATCGACCGCGGCGGCGAGTTCGCTTTGCGTCAATGGCCTGCGAAACAGCAGCCGGCCATATTTGCTCAAGAACGACGTCGCGCACCCAGCGTCGAACTGCGAGGCAGAGGCCGGCGCGCAATTGACGAATTTGACCCGGTTGTCAGGTGTCAGCACCTGCGCGGAAATTTCCCGGGCGCGAATGACGTATTGCTCCAGGCCCGCCGGTGTCACCACGACTTTCGAGGAGCCAATCGCAAGCAGGCCATCCTCCCGGACCGAAGGCTCGAAGCGGCCGGGGATCGTTATATCGGCCGAGAAGATCTGGGCGATCGATTGCTTGTATTCGTCTTCCGTCAGACGCCTGAAAGTTGCCGGACCACCCGTCGAAATCGGCTCCGCGGCGGCAGGCCGGGGCGTTTCGTCAGCGCCCACGCCAACCGCGAGCGTCACCGCCGCGATCGTCGCGGCGCCGAATACCAAGGTGCTGAATGTCCATCGGCGCGCACCGCCTGAAAGGCTCACCGCACGTCTCCCTTATTCGATGAATGCGCCTTGGCTTCTCCAGCCAGCGCCTTGTCCGCCAGCGCCATGTCCGACGGGGATTCCCGTGTCATGAATGCGGGCACAGTATCGATTTCGTAAGCGACAGAGATGCCGTCGAATTCGCCGGTTATCGGATTTTGCAAGCCATCGGCCTCGCGCTGCAGGGCGTAGTAGACCGCGGGGGCCTGGTAGCCGAACAGCCCTTCCGAATAACCGCTGCCATTGCCTTCGGCGATGCGGCGCCAGTCGCGATAGCCGCCGATAATGCCCTTCATCGATCCGTCGGGCTGTGGCTCAAGCCTGATCTGGGCTTTGAACAGTTCCAGCAACGGATCCTGCCCGAGATTGGCATCGAGCTTGGGTATCGTATCGGTCGTGACGACACCGTCACGGATGCGCCCCTTCACTCTTATGTTGAAGAGCGTAAAGTTCGGATCATCTGTCGGACGGAACGTATAGTTCGGGATGAATACCTTGCCAGCGGTGTCGCGCATCGGCTTGTCGCGACTGTAGATGATCGCAACTTCGACCTGACTGTCGTTACGCTCGTCATCGATTCCGCTGACTTCGATCAGCGTCGTGATATTGCCGTCGGCACGGCGCGCATTCGAGGTCTGGTTGCGATAACCGCTCTTGCCGCGGAAGCCCGCCACGCACCCTGAGATCGCGTAGTACTGGTTGTCGATGCCGGTCCGGCCATCCGGAGAAGTATAATTCTTGTGCTTTTTGATGCCCTTGGGCGGCGCGCCGGTGCCATTGTCTCCGTCAAGGTCAATGCCTTCGGCCACATCCGATTTCGGTTCGATCAGACCGGGATCGGGTACGATCCCCGGCATGAGAACCGCATTCAGTTTCCCGGGCCCGCGGCCCTCGGTCTGCTGACCGTAACTGATGCCCTTCTCGCCGTTCTGCTTCCTGAGCGCGGCTGTATCCTCCGGGCTGTAATAGCGCACGACATCCGCTTCGGTGGGCTTGGAATTAAGAGTGGGACATTCCTTGTCCCCGGTGTCGGCCGCAGGCGCGATCCAGGTGATGACGTACCATTTCACGCCCTTCTTGGGGGACGGGTCGGTCGGGTACACCTTCGGAATGTCGGCTGCCGTCGGCTCGATCTTGTTACCAAGCGGCTTGTCTGCATCGTAGTTCAACCAGGCAATGTCCTTGAACGCGAGGACGAAGGCCTGCTGCTCGGCACCGTCGGCAACCGGACAGTCCGCAACCGCGACGTCTTTCAGCTTGTAGTGCCAGTATTCGGGGAAGCCCTTGGGCCGCGCGCCCAATTCCATGATCGGACGGGCCCGGTCGGACGATTCTGCGTAGTCCACCTCGGCAAACGACGCCTTGGACGTGCACAGCGCCATCAGTCGGTTGTAGTCCGGGTTGGTCTTGGACAGTGTCACGACAAGCTTGCCGAAATTGCCGGGCTTGGGTGCGTTGGGTCCACCGAAGAAGAGCTTGTCACCGGCCAGGGGATTGGCCGATCCGCTGCTGAGACGGCGCAGACGCCCCGCCCACTCGTTGGATTCGGCACGAATCCAACCCTTGTACGGCTTGCCCTTCCAGGCACCGGAGACACCCGGAATGCTGAGAAAGCTATCGCCTACATAAGCCTCGGCGGGAACGGAAATTCCGAACGCTGCCAGCGATGCGGCGACCGCAATCATCGGCCGGCCGGAAGCCTTGATCGTGTGTTTGACGGTTGCCCGTAACGTGGGACCTTCCACTTTCAGTCCTCTCCTAGAGTGCTCTCTTATTTTGATTCGGCGCTCTTTATGTTCATGAACTTACGCTCAATTGCGTGAAGGTCAACATAAGAGAGCGCTCTATTTGAAATCGGATTGAATTTTTCAGGCGCGCCGAAATGGCGCCTCAAAAGGCGTGCAGAAGTGTCATCGAACTAGCGGCTTATCCGCAGGCAACGCGGGTCTGCCCCCGCCAAAATGGTCGGTTCGCACACTGCGTACCGCCCCGGTCGAGTGAAGATTACTTTGCGCGCGTCAATTTTGGCGCAGTGCTATCAGGTAAGCGACCGCGGCCGCCGCTATGATTGAAAGTACCAGCCGCAAGGAACTTGCAGGCATCATTGCGGCTGCACCGCCCTTCTCGCCGGCCGTCTTGCCGGTGATCATCGGCGCGATCAGATTGCGCCGCTTCAGCAGAAGATAGTAGCCGATGGCAAGGATATGCAGCGCGATGAAAATTCTCGCGACGTTAAAGGCGTAACCGTGAATGGCAGCGGCAGTCCTGCTCGTATCGAAACTCACGAGATAGGATAGCGGACCTGAATCGATACCGTCGATATCGGTAGAGAACAGCCCGCTTGTGACTTGCGCGACCAGCACTGCGAGCATCGCGATCACACTGTATGCCCCCAGGGGATTGTGACCGACCGAGGCAGGACCGTTGTCGCGGGAGCGAAGGTAGCGAATGACACCGTGCGGCGTACGCACGAACTGGCTGAAACGTGCAGTGCTTGAACCCAGGAAGCCCCAGATCAGTCGGAATGACAGCAGCGCGAGAAACCCTGCGCCCGACCACAGATGGATATCTATCCTGCGTGTCTCCGCGCTCCACCAGGAAAGGCAGAACAGGATGACGATCGTCCAATGCACGAGGCGTGTCGGTCCGTCCCAAATCTTCACGGTCGCTCGCGCGCGCATCGTCTAGCCCTTCGCCGCAAAGGAGCCGCAAACGCCGGCCCCGCTGACAGGCGCACCGAGAAGAAGCTGGCAATTGCCGCAATTCTTGGCGCTGGCGGTGAAATAGCTGCACAGTCCGCAATGCTTGGCCGGATCGGTCGACGGCTCCACATAGCCTAGCGACCGGCGGGCATTGCGCTGGCTGAGTGAAAGCGATGCCGGATCATAGCAGGCATCCTCTGCCCAGGCCCGCGACGAGAGGACGACGGCAGCTCCGGCGAAGCCCAGAGTGCCCAAAATTTGACGGCGATTTTTCATACGGAAATCCTCAGAACAATGGCCGTTTTTGCCATCGGCGGAGTATCAGTTGTCTTCTTGACGGAAGTTGTCGTGGCAGCCCTTGCAGGTCGCGCCCAGTTTCCGTGCCTCTCCCCGAATGAGCCCGGCATCGCCCGTGGCGGAAGCTTTTGCGAATGCGTCGGCCTGCCGGGCAAAGGCGTCCTGCGCGCCGCGAAATTGCTGCGCGTTGCTCCAGATTTCAGGCCGCGCGGCCGTCTTCACTCCGGCACTACGCCCCGATCCGGCGGGAAACCATTTGTACTGTTCGCGCGACACTGTCTGAATTCGGGCAACAGCGGCTGCAAATTCCGGCGCGCGCACGTCTCCCGACCGCAGTCGGTCGTTGACCGTCTTGAACGCCGCGCCGAGTGACTTGTAGCCCGCAGTCCTTGTTGCCACGAGATCGGCAGGTTTTGCCAGGACGGCAGCCCCTCCCAATGTCAATGCGGCCGCCACGAGCCCAATACGTACTGAACGAAGCATGATCTGTTCCTAAGCAAATGGTCCGACGCGCAAGGCGGCATCGGGAAAGTTGCCTTATGAGGCGGGCTGGCGGGCCTTTTCGCGGTAGACGTCGTGGCATTGCTTGCAGGGCAGCGCCTCGCCCATGATCGAGATCGTCGCCGCCATGTTTCCGGTCCCCGCCACGCGCGCCATTTCGTCGGATTTTTTCGCGAACGCTTCCATGCGCGCCATGAAGTCGGGATAGTTCGACCAGACCTCCGGTTTGGCCCTGCCGCCCGGCACCTTCTGGCGGAATGCGGCGAGCGAATCGCGCGCTCCATCTGCAATGGACTTCGACGTTGCCGCTAGTTTGTCGGCAGGCAGTTCACCGGCCACGATCCGGCCCAGCGTATCGGCATCTTCGTCCAGCTGCTTCATGATTTGCTGGCGTTCGAAAATGATGCCTTCCGCCTCGGCGCTTCCAGGTGCAGGCACGGGCGCCGCCTCGGGCGACTGCGCCTCGGCGACACCGACGTCTCGCCCGGAGAAGCCGACCATCGCAATCAGCGCTGTGCACGCGCAAATCCTCAGACCCCATTTGGCCATTGCCGCCCCATCCCGTCTTGTTCTTTCACCGCTTCTCCCACGAAGCGTTGCTGGCGAGCATACATAACCATCGCCCACACATCAATATTTAAAGTGCCCTCTTTATGTTTGCATCACGCGATCGCACAGCGCTATGTGGATGCAGAGAGGCAATTCCGGCAATAAGAGGATAGTCTAAAGGTCGCCGCGATCGCGGCGGATCCTTTGCAGGGCTGCCCGGGAGACAGAGATGCGCGTGGGGAAAAGGGTATCGTGGCTGGCAATTTCATGGCTCTTGGCCGCATCGGGAAGCGTTCCGGCATCGGCTGACGATGCCCAAAAGCAAAACGTCGCTGCCAATGACCAAAGGCAGATCGACGCGCGCGTTCGCCGCCTGCTCGCGCAGATGACCCCTCAGGAGAAGGCGGGACAATTGCTGACGGCCGCCGCGATGAACATCGCGAATGCTCCGGATCACGACGCCCGTGCCCGAGACGGCGTTGGATCGATATTCTTCGTCAGCAAGCCTGCCGAGATCAATCGCCTGCAAAGGCTTGCGATGGAAAATTCGCGGCTCAA
Organism: Novosphingobium sp. BL-S-32; assembly: GCF_056857055.1. Classification (NCBI taxonomy): domain Bacteria; kingdom Pseudomonadati; phylum Pseudomonadota; class Alphaproteobacteria; order Sphingomonadales; family Sphingomonadaceae; genus Novosphingobium; species Novosphingobium sp. BL-S-32. The sequence continues at coordinate 1,835,091 of NZ_CM166477.1, forward strand.
AATTCCGATCCTGTTTGGTTACGACGTCCTTCATGGGTTGAAGACTGTTTTCCCGGTACCGATTGGCCTCGCCGCATCCTGGGACCCCGACCTCATCGAACAGTCTGAGGCCGCTGCCGCCAAGGAAGCGCGCGGAGTGGGGATCGGCTGGGTGTTCGGCCCGATGCTTGACGTAACCCGCGATCCGCGTTGGGGTCGGATAGTCGAAGGACCGGGCGAAGACCCCTGGTTGGCCAGTGCAATCGCGCGTGCGCAAGTTCGCGGACTGCAAGGCCCTCAGCTTGGAACAGCCGGGCGCGTTGTCGCCGGGGCCAAGCATTTCGCGGGCTACGGTGCAGGCGCAGGAGGCCGTGACTACGATGAGGCCAATATCTCCGATGCCGACTTGTGGAACGTATATTTGCCCCCGTTTCGCGCTGCTGTTGAGGCAGGCGCTGGAAATGTGATGGCCGCCTACATGCCGCTCAACGGCATTCCGGCAGCGGGGAACCATTGGCTGCTGACAGACGTGCTGCGCGGTCAGCTTGGCTTCCGGGGCTGGGTGGTGAGCGACAACCAGGCGGTCAGAAATCTGCTCGTGCACGGCTTCGCGCGCGATCGCTCTGATGCGGCCGAGCGCGCACTCAACGCTGGGACCGACATGGAAATGGCAACCGGACTTTCCAATTTTCAGGAACTTCCCGCATCCTTGGCAGCCGGCCGAATCACCGGAAAGCGATTGGATGAGGCGGTCGCACGTGTCCTTGCGGTCAAGTTCCGCCTTGGACTGTTCGACCACCCTTACGTCGATGAGAAAGCCGCGATCGAAGGACTCGCCAGTAAGGAAAACCTCGATCTCGCCGCGCGTGCGGCCGAACGCTCGGCCGTACTGCTGCGTAACGAGAATGGTCTCCTGCCGCTCGACCGGGAGAAGGTGCGATCAGTCGCGGTAATCGGCCCGCTCGGTGGATCTTCCAGAGATCCTGCGGGGCCTTGGGTCTTCGCGGAAAATGAGCCGGTCCTGCAAAGTCTTTCCGATGGACTGTCCCAGAGCTCCGCAAAGCGGATCGAGGTCCGCTACGCTCCGGGCGTGACGATGCCGCGGCGCCTGATCGGATCGCCCATCGAAATGATGGACCGCCAGTACTCGCGCCCAGCCCCCACTGATGACGACAGCGGTATCGCCGAGGCAACCGCGCTGGCTCGTTCAAGCGATGTTTCGGTGGTGGTTCTGGGAGAAGGCCAGAACATGATCGGCGAGATGGGATCGCGTTCGTCGCTGGAATTGCCGGGCCGGCAGCAGGACTTGCTCGACAGTGTGCTTGCGACTGGAAAGCCCGTCGTCGTCGTGCTCATGAACGGTCGCCCGCTGAGTCTCAAGGGCAACCTTCCGCCAGCGATCCTGGAGATGTGGTACCCGGGATCGCAGGGAGGAACGGCGCTTGCCCGCCTTCTGTTTGGTGACGCCGTGCCGGGAGGCAAGCTGCCCTTTACCTGGCCCCGCAGCGTCGGCCAAATACCCTCTTTTTATGCCCATCTGACCACCCACGATCCCAAAGGAATTGAGCGGCGGTATTGGGACGAGCCAAGCAGTCCGCTGTATCCCTTCGGTTTCGGGCTCAGCTACACCACGTTCAGCTACAAGCCTGTGCAGATCGACAAGTCTGCCATCAAGCCCGATGGTTCGCTAAAAGCCTCGGTTGAGGTGACGAATTCGGGCGCGCGAGCAGGCGACGAGGTGGTGCAGCTATATCTGCATCAGCGCAGCGGTACGTCGGCCCGTCCGGTGCGGGAACTGAAGGGTTTCCAACGGATTCGGCTTGAGGCTGGCGAGACGAAGACGGTATCTTTTGAAATCGCCCCATCCCAGCTTCGCTACTGGAACGCGGCAGCAAGAGACTGGGTCGTCGATGAGGGTGCCTTCGATGTCGCAATCGGAACCGACTCTACAGCCCCCTTCTCCGCCAACTTCGTCGTCGAACGATAACGGGTACTCAGGCGCTCGCTTGCCCCATCACAATCCAGATTGTTACAGGAATTCAAGAATGACGCACGCGCTAGGAATCGATTCTCAAACGATTTTCGGCATGCTCCCGACCCAGCACATAGCGCTCGCTGCCCATTTCGGATGTTCTTATGTTTCGCTAGGCATTCAGCACGTGCCGTGGAAGCTCGAACGTTTTCCGCAATGGTCGCTTCGCGATGATCCAGTTCTTCGCCGCGATACCGCTGCCCAGTTAAAGGCACATGGTATCTCTGTCTCGTTGGCGGAAGGCTTCGTCATCAGACCGGGAAGCGATGTTCTCGATAAAGCGGAAGACCTCGATATTCTGGCTGAACTTGGCGCAAAAATGGCGAGTACCGTCGTCATGGACCGGGATATGCCGCGCGCGCTCGACCAGTTGGCGCTCCTGTCCGAAATGGCCCGAGAGCGCCGGATGAGAGCCGTGCTGGAATTTGCACCGCCCCATGCGGTCAATGACCTCGCCTCGGCAGTGACCGCTATCAAGGACAGCGGGGCTGACGATATCGGTCTGGTCATCGATGCGATGCACTTTTTCAGGTCGGGAAGTGACGTTGAAACGCTGCGGGCCATCAATCCCGCTATGATCGCCTATGCCCAACTATGCGATGTTCCCCTGCGTCCCACCGGCATCGATTATCTGGCAGAGGCAAGCTTCGAGCGGCTGGCTCCCGGTGACGGAGAGTTGCCCTTGCCAAGCCTCGTGGCCGCATTGCCCAAGGAGATTCCGATCGGCCTCGAAATCCCGATGCAATCGCAAATGGAGACGGATGAGCAGTTCGAGGAGGCCCTGGGACACGCTTTCGCTCGTGTCCGCGCCCTTCTCGGCTAGACCGGCTGGCTTTCACCCCATCGAGCACCGCAATCGATGGGGTCATGCCGCGGGGAGGTCGCCCCCGAGCGCCTGGTAGACCTGCACCTGGGTTACGAGCTGGTTGTAGCGGTTCTGGATGAGGCTTGTGCGCGCTGTCCGCAAGCGTTCCTGGGCGTCAAGCCAACCGCGCAACGGAATCGCACCTGCACGGTATTGCCGTTCATAGAGGTGCTCCGCGTCGCGGGCCGCTGTGTAATTGGCGTCGGCGAATCCGGATTGCCTGACATATTGCTCACGGGCCGAGAGCACCGTCTGCGTATCACGCAACGCGTTGTAGAATGTCTGGCGAAAGTCCTGCACGGCTATATCGTAATCGGCGCGGGCTATGCCGGTCGCAAGGCGCACCTTCACCGGATTCAGCTCCGGCAACGACAACGCAGCGCCGAGACCTGCCACGGGATTGTTGAAGAATTGAAGAAGCGAGGAACTGGCGGTTCCAAGCGTGCCGGTCAGACTGAGGCTCGGATAATAGCTGGCGACCGTCGCGTCACTGGACGCCAGCGTTTCGCGCAGCCGAAGCTCGGCGGCAGCCAGATCCGGGCGCCTGCCAAGCAGTGTGGCCGGCACACCGGCAGCCACTTCCGGCAGAGGTTGTCGGGGAAGCGCCTTCAGTTCCTCACCATCATAGGACTGGCGGTCGAGCAGTGCGGCCAGCGCCTTGAGCGCCTCGGTTCGCGCCTGGACGAGCTGGGTTTGCGAGGATTCCTGCGCGGCAACCGATTGTTCGGCATCGCGCAGATCGAGGCGCGATACTGCCCCCGCATCGTACTGACGCTGCACAAGCTCCAGTGCACGGCGCACGTAGGATAGACTTTCCTCGCCAATGGCGATCTGCTCATTGGCGAGCCCAAGCTGCCACCAGGCTTGGGCAGTGGTGCTGATCAGCGAGAGGCGCGTTTCGGCAAGGTCCTTCGCGCTCGCTTGTTCTTCCCATCTTGCCGCATCGGCAGCCGCGTCCAACCGGCCGAACAAGTCTAGTTCCCAGGAAACACCAAGCGAGGCAGCGCTGCTCCTGTTCCATTGCGATCCACCGACGAGCCCCTTGGTGGCATTGGTGGAAAGGCTCGCCGTACCGCTGGGAAACAGCCCCTGACGGGCCTCTTCTGCTGAAAGATGGGCTTTCTTTAGCCGCAGGCCTGCCGCCGCGAGATCCGCGTTCGCCGCGAGCACCTGTTCGACCAAGGCCGAAAGTGCGGGATCGCGAAACTCGTTCCACCACAAGGCCCCGACGGGGCGGTCCGGGCCCTCGGCAGGTCGGTCCCAGCCTGCCTCCACCGGCAGGCTCGGCTGATGATAGGTCGAGCGCACGGCGGACGCACAGCCCCCAGCCGCGAGCCCGAGGGAGAGCGCAGCAACAACACCGGCTACACGGGTCTTGGTCAGTTCAGGCACGATGGTCAGTCTCTCGAAAGGGCGTCGACCGGGTCCAACCGGGCAGCGCGACGTGCGGGAACGAAGCCGAAGACCAGTCCGATCAAGGTGCAACACGTAAACGCCCCGATCATCGATGCCGGCGAATAGGCCATGCGAAAGTTGATCGGGAAAAGCGACACCGCGACGCCGACGGAAAGCGAAAGCAGCACGCCGATCAGTCCTCCCGTCAGGCAAACCAGGATCGCCTCGATCAGGAATTGCTGCATGATGTCCGACTGCCGCGCGCCAACTGCCATGCGCACGCCGATCTCGGCGGTCCGTTCGGTAACCGATACCAGCATGATGTTCATCACCCCGATACCGCCGACAAGCAGCGAGATCAGCGCGATTGCGGCAACGACTAGCGTCAGCGTATTCGTCGCATTGGTGATCGTCTGGCGAATATCGTCGGAATTGCTGATGAAGAAGTCCGTCGTGCCGTGGCGCCTCGTCAAAAGCTGCGTCACGGCCGCCTCTGCTGCAGCGGTCGATGTATTGTCGCTGATGCGCACGGTAATGCTGGAGAGATATGTCTGACCAAGCATGCGGCTCATCGCGGTGGTATAGGGCACGTATGCCGTCAGCGTGTCGCTGCCGCCAAAGCCCTGCTGCTGTGTTCCGACCACACCCACTATGCGCGCGGGCACTTTCCCGAGCAGGATGACTTTTCCGAGAGGATCTTCGCCATTGGGGAACAAGGTATCGCGCGAGTTCTCGTCGATCACCACATCCTGGGCCAGGTCGCGCACGCTCTGCGCATCGAACAGGCTCCCCGAAACCAGCTTCAATCCCCGGACGCGGAAGTAGTCCGCGCCCACTCCGCTCACTTGCGCGGTCGCCGCCACATTGCGGTACCGCGCGGTTACGCTGGTCGAAACGCTTGGCGTGACGCTGTCGGCATAGGGCAGCTGTGCAAGCGCTTCGGCATCGGTGTCCCTCAGCGTCTGGATCTTCGCCGAACGCATGTCGCCGAAGCTCTTGCCGGGATATATCGTCAGAGTGCTAGTGCCGAGGCTGCCGATGTCGGCAATGATCTTCTGCTGCGCGCCATTGCCCAGTGCCACGACCGAGACAACCGAAGCGATCCCGATGATAATGCCCAGCATCGTCAGAAAAGTTCGCAGCTTGTGCGCCGACATCGCCAATAAGGCCATGCGGAACGCTTCGCGAAACCGATCCATGAGTTGCTGGAAGCCGCCAGCCGTAGGCGGAAACTTGTGCACCGGCGGCCGAATTCCCGTTTCACGGATACGGCGATCGTCGATGATTTCGCCGTCGCGTATCTCGATAACGCGGTCGGCATGCTCGGCGACCTTCATGTCATGGGTGACAATGATGATCGTATGCCCCTCGGCATGCAATTCGCCAAGGATCGCCATGACCTCGATCCCGCTCGCCGAGTCCAGCGCGCCAGTCGGCTCGTCCGCGAAAATGACATCGCCGCCGTTCATCAGCGCACGCGCGATAGAAACGCGTTGCTGCTGACCGCCCGACAAATGCCCGGGTCGGTGTCCCGTTCGCTCGGCAAGACCAAGGCGCGCAAGAATCTCATGGGCCCGCTCTGCACGCTCGCCGCGCGCCCGCCCGGCGTAAACTGCGGGAACCTCGACATTGCCGAGCGCGGTCAGGTCCGTGAGCAAGTGGTAGCGCTGGAAAATGAAGCCGAAATGCTCCCGGCGCAGCGCCGCCAGTTCGTCGGGTTCCAGACCCGCCGTGTCGCGGCCATCGACCTTGTAAGACCCCGAAGTGGGCCGGTCGAGGCAACCGAGAATGTTCATCAAGGTCGACTTGCCCGAACCCGACTGGCCGACAATGGCGACCATTTCTCCGGCCTCGATGGTGAGGTCGATATCCTTGAGCGCGGCAAAGAAGCCGTCGCCAGACGGGTACTCGCGCCGGACATGCGAGAGGGAAATGAGCGGGGCGCCAGTCATCGGATCAGCCCGGCGGCGGGCCCATCGGCCCCTGTCTGGCGGACTTGGCGGCTGTGCTAGCCTCACCAATCACGACCTCTTCGCCTTCCCTCAGACCCGATAGAACCTCGGCGTTCACATTGTTGTCCACGCCGATACGGACCTTCCGGGCGGCGATTTTCCCATCGTCACCCTTCACGCGAACTGAATAGATCCCGGCGCCACTTTGGGCCCCCAGCGCGGTGGAAGGGATCATCAGCGCATTGGCGCGTCTTGCAAGAACAATGCTGACCTTGGCAGTCATCAACGCACGTAGCCGCAGATCCTCATTCGGGACTTCGAAAAGGGCGTTGTAGTAGATCGCCGACGCCGACGTGCTGCTGCTCGACGAACTGGTCGACGTGGAGTTGACCTCGTTTACGATGGATTCCGGCGCCGGCTCGATGAGGCGAAGCTTCGCCTCGTAGCGCTTGTCCGGATCGCCGAGGATTGTGAAGTAGACCGGCAGGCTCGGACGCACGTTGATCACGTCGGCCTCCGACACTTCCGCCTTCACGGTCATGACGTCGAGCTTGGCGAGAATGACGATGGTCGGAGCCGACTGGTTGGCGTTGACCGTCTGCCCCTGCTTGGTGACGACCGCGACGATAACGCCGTCCATGGGAGCGGTGATCTTGGTATAGCCGAGCTGGACTTGCGCCGTGTCTACATTGACACTGGCAGACCGAATCTGCGCTACAAGCGCATCATAGCTTGCTTGCGCCGATTGAAGCTCCGCTCGGGCCGCCTCGTAATCGGCCTGCGAAGTGGCCTCGCCGACACCGAGCGCCTGCTGCCGGCGGAATGCCAGCTGCGCTTTGGCAAGTGTAGCCTTGGCCCCGGCGAGCTGGGCCTGCATGTTGGCGAGATCGGCCTTCGCCGTCGCCAGGCTATTGGTCTGGGTACGCGGATCGATCAGACCGATGAGATCGCCCTGGTGAACGGTGTCGCCGACCGCCACTTTGAGCTCCTCCAATCGCCCGGAAACCTGCGCGCCGACGCTCACGAGTTCCTTTGGCTCGAGCGTGCCGGTCGCCTCGACAGTCCGCTCCATCGTGCCGCGCGCTACTCTCGTAGTAGCGACGATCGGACCGGCGGGGCCTGAGAGAAATTTCCAGGCAAGGAGAACAAGGATGGCGACACCCACGAGGATGCCGCCAATCAAAAGACGGCGCTTGCTTAACATGACCCGCTATATGCCCTGCAAATAGAGGATATGGAATTAAATTTTTTCTAGCCGGGTCAACCTGGCGCACCTGGCCGGACATTTTGAAAAAACTCGGCCATTATGAACCATTACTTCAGCCTTTACAGTGTTTTAATGTGCATACGCCCTCTTCGAAAATAGGCGAGATCGGAACGTCCCAAAATTTTCGATTGAAGACGGAGCAGGCAAATTCAAAGCCCTCTAAGCTGCTACTGCCCAATCGCTGCGGCATCGCACACGATGGCAAACGCTGGATCACTTCTCGGCCCGCCTTCCTTCTACCCATGCGTGTACTTGGCAAATTGTTCCGGCGCCTGTTCCTCGACCGCCTTGCCGAACTCCATCGCGCCGGGCGGCTCGGCTTCTTCGGATCTTTGGCCCGTCTCGCCGATCCGCCCGCCTTCCAGCGCCACGTCGCCCCTGTCCGCAAGAAACTCTGGGTCGTCTACGCCAAGCCGCCCTTCGCCGGTCCCGAAGCGGTGCTCGCATATCTGGCGCGCTATACCCACCGCGTCGCCATCTCGAACCGCCGCCTCATCGCCTTCGACGAGAATGGGGTGACGTTCTGCATCAAGGATTACCGCCCCAAATTGGACCCCGCGCCTCGCGTGGGGAGACTGTATTCCGCTGCGATGGGTTCGGGTGTCGCCGGGGCTGTGGTTCGTCTGGCTGCCGCGCCAGTTCGAAACCGTCGAACCGGATGGCCCCAATATCTGGCGCTTTAGCGATTGGGCCGGGTATCGCCCTGCCAGGCCACGCCAGATCGTACCGACCCGCACCGGATGTAAAGGCGCCGAAAGGAGTGAGATTGGTTTGGCGGAGTGGGGCGGTCCAATACCCGCGCATTGGCGGAATAACGGCGACGGCGGCGCAACAGTTTCCTTCCGCGATGATCTTCAAGTTAGCGTGGACCGCTGCACAGTGCGTTTTCGACTGGCGCGCAGCTTTGGGGATTGTAAACTCGACTACTTCTATCCCAGCTTCATCTGGAACCCGCCGACAGAAGCGCCCACCCCTTAAGCGTCATGTAGATGCGGTCGAACGAGCCCGGCCAATGCGCTAGATCGAACGTGGTTCTATCCTACGCCGGAGGGGCGTGGGTGGGTTGCTAACGCGTCGATAGAGCCCACTGGCGTGACCATCTCTCCGTTGGGGAGCCTTTTTCCACTCGATCTGCCCACGGATGCCGAAATTGCATCGGAGGAGCGGGAACTTCGCAGGCTACATCGCCTCGAAGACGATCAGCCGCTTCACGTGCGGCCTGTTTCTCTCATGCTTAGCGATCTGGCAAGCTCACCGCAATTGCTCGATATCGTTGGCGGCGACTCGTTTGCGAGAGGTTTCTGGCAATTCGTTTGGGATAATCAGTTCGTCCATGAACCCAGCGGCAACATGGTGGAGTTCAGCAGCGACAGCAATGGTGCCTGGATGCTCTCCGTACTTCGCCGCTATGGCGAGGTTTGGCAGGACTGCGATCACAATGGCACACCGACGGCGTTGGATTGTCGCACCGCTCTCGAACATCTATTTCGGGATGTAGGCTATGCAGTTTACAGCCCCCCACGTATCGATGAGGAGGCGCGCCGAAATCATCAGAAGCAAATTGCTATGTCGATCCCGCGCTTAATCGCAGAACATATCCTCAGTAAGCCCGATATCTTACCAGAAATACAACTGGCATGGGCCATGGTGCATTTTTGGCCTGAAGAAAGTGGATGGAGAGAACCTCAGTTACCTTTAACTTCGCCGGAATACCAAAGCCTGCGAGGAGGTCACTTGGCGGCTGCCGCCGAGATACTGAAATTGATTGGCGCAGAAGAAATCCGATCGGGTGCCTTTAGCGTTTCCAGAAGCTAAGTTCTCTTGCACTTACAACGATATGGCCGACAATCGGCAAACACTCCGCATAGCGCGGCCATCGCCAACAAAGCCGACCTTCGCGGCGCCGAGTGCCAAGCTGCAAAGCGGTCTCAGGTTCATTGTCGGGATGTCTGCGAAGGCGGCTTATAGCGGGTAGTCTTGACCGCGCCTACGTCGTGGATGTTGGGGGGATGGTCAAATCCACCTGTATATGTGTCCACCGACATGGCGCGACAGGCAAAAAGTGGGGACCCGTGATCATGGTGCGGGACGTTCCAACGGCGCCCTTACGACCAAACTCCGCGCTCCTGTCGACGCTGATGGACGTCCTGTCGACCTGCGACTGACCGGAGGACAGGCTCACGATGCTTGCCAAGCAGAAGTGTTGATGAAGAGCATCCACGAATGCGCCACCCTACTCAGCGACAAGGGCTATGACAGCACCCCAATCCGCAATGCAGCAGCCGTTAGGAATATCTGGGCCAACATCCCAACCGTTCCAACCGAAGACAGCGCTTTGGGTTTTCGTCCTGGCTCTACCGCCTGCGTGTTCTCGAACTCTTCTTAAACAAAATCAAGCAGTTCCGCAGCATTCCCACACGATACGATAGACTCGCTGACAACTATCTCGCCGCCATCAAGATCATCTGATGCGCCTGTGATGCGGCGCGCAATGAGTTGGCGCCCTGGCGCCCCCGTCATTGCGCCCAGCAACGATGGATCTCGACTGTAATTTGATGGGCCTCCAATCCAAATTGACGTCGAGAATTCTCCTCTTCGAAGGATGGAATGCCGAGCAAGTCCGATCAGCGCACCATCTCGGCCGTTCATCAGATCGACCGCAGATCCCAATACCCGCCGATCCAGCAATCTAGCCGCGAACAGTTCGGTCGATCGGATATGCACCGCCCGCAGCAATGTAACGCGAGAACGAATGAAAAAGCAGACCTGCAACAGTTCCATTCCACTAAGGGTGTTATCGCCAAAGCTGGCGCTGCTGGCCGACTTGCTCAATGTCACTAGTGATCGGGCATCCGTGCAAATTGAGGCAAGTCGTCCGTAATGGTGAACCAAGGAGCCTTGTCGGCCACAAAGACATGCACTGTCGGTGACAAGCCAGGGTCGTCGTCTAGGCCTCCCAATTGAATTCCAAGCATTGAAGTCTCTCCGGCAGGATTGAAGCCGCCGGACACCGCGTTCGTGTCAACATGGTTCACGATCGGTGAGCCGCATTCCCGACAAAACCCTCTGCGGGTGCCAGGAGATGATTCGTAGAATTTGACGAGACTTTCGCCCTCGATCCAACGGAAGTCGGTTGCCTTGACTCGGGCCCTCGAGCGAAATGCGGCGCCATGCTGCTTACGACACATCGTGCAATGGCAGTTTGCGGCGCCCAAGATTGGCCCGCTAATTGCGTATTTGACGCCGCCGCAAAGGCAACTCCCTCTAATATCGGGCATGACAGGGATCTCCAAGCAATTGATGACCGAGCCTATCGGAAATCCCTACATCTATTTATCGGGGCAGACCCCAAACAAGGATTGGCAAGTTGCCTAGACGGACCAGAATTTACTGCACTGCGGCTAAACTGTCAGTTGGCAACACGCCCATTCATGGCATCCAGCGAGATTAATACGCTTTCAGAAAGCCGCCGGTCCGGTAAGGCAATATGGTAAATACCCATACGCCGCACATCGAACCCAAGAAAATTTTCAAAAGCGTTTGGACAATTGAATCAAAAGTGAGAAGTTGCCGACATCAATGCTTTGATTTTGTGTGTACAATTGGTCAAACCGCTCGGCACTTGAGGTCGGCTATGGTGCGATTTTACCGAATCCTTGCAGTGTGCTTCCTCGTGGGCGTCGCGTGCGGTTGTAATGACCGCAGCGGTCCACCGTCCGAACAGGTCACCGGAACTTTGGGATCGGTCAGGGCGCCCGCGTGGCCGGTTTCGCTCCGAGCGATCGACCAGGGATATCCCGCGAAGGGCGATCCTTGTCGAAGAGTGGGTGAATCTCCGGCCACGGCCGAATTCCTCGACGATACGGCGGCTCTTGTCGCCTGCCCCGGCGGATCGGACGCCGCAGCCGTCAAGGCTATCACGGCCACAGGCGGCAAGGTCGTTGCCCAGGTAAGCGGGTTCTCGCTGATTTCAGTCCCTGGCGATCAAAGCAGCCAGAGCACCGCATCTGGCCGTGCAGGCGACGCTCTGGTGGCCGGAACGGCATTCAATGCCACGGGCGGGCTGCCGTGCGCACGTCATGCCGGCCAGCCAACGACGGATTGCAAATTCGGCGTATCGCGCGCGGCAGATCGAACCGCGATATTGACCGTATTCTGGCCCGGAGGCGGTAGCCGCGCCATCTTCTTCGATGCTGCAGGCAAAGCTGTGGGCTTCGATGCCAACCAGGCGGATGGTTCGGCCAAGGCCCTCCTCAAAATCAGCCGGAATGCAGACCTCAACCTCATCTCGATCGGCGATGAACGGTACGAAGTGCCGGATGTCGTCATCACGGGAGACTGAGCACCCCTGTCACGACTTTCCCATGCCGGTGCGACACGGCGGCTATCCGACGGAGGCAAGTGAATGACGAGCACAGGAGTACGGGTTGCCTACCTTCTGACCTCTTTGGTCCTTCCGGCCGAAGCACTGGCGCAAGCCCCATCGGACATTGCCGATCTCGTCGGCAGCCGCGCCCTCGGGGGCGAACAGGCACTGGAAGGGGCGGCTACGTCCATATCAATACCAGCAAGGGGGATGACCGCACCTGGAGCAACTGGTGGAAGAGCTCGTCAAAGCAATGCGTCACCGTGGCGACAGTCGACGGACGTTTCGATTCGATCGTAGGAACGCCGCCGACAGACTGCAACCAGAAGGCTTCGGGCGGAAACAATACCGGAGCGATCGTGGCGGGAGCAGCCGCCGTTGCGCTGCTCGGCGCGATTGCGCTCAGCCACAAGTCCCACGATCATGACGACGGCAAGCACTACGACGACGAGCGCGATACCATTTACGAGCGCGGCTACCGCGATGGCCTCTATGCACAGAGCTACCACAATTACGACAAGTCCGATGCCTATTCGGAAGGGTATCAGGCCGGCGTGCGCCAACGCGGAAGAGAGACCAGCTACCGAGATTACGACCGTAGTGGAGCGGGCTACAGCCCGTCAGTCAATGTCGGGGATTTGCAAGGCGCGCGGGGCTCGTCTGCCGATGACGAGATGCGCCGCCGGGGCTTTGCCAATGTGGACGGGCTGAAAAGCGGCAACACCGCCTACTCGATCTGGTACAACCGGCAGACCCCGCAATGCCTTCAGATGGGCGTTGCCGACGGCCGCGTTGCCAACATCGCCGATATCGGCACCTCGCCGAAGTGTCGCTGACCGACAAAGACTACTCGCATCGTTTCCAGCAGGAGAATTCCGATGGGTAAGAGCAGGTACATGGTGATGGGCGGATTGGCGCTGGCCGTCGGCGTGGTGGGACTGGCACAGGCCAAACCGCCCTCCGCCCTCGCCGATCTAGTGGGCATGCGCGGCAGTTCGCTGGACAACGAGATGTCCAATCGCGGCTATGAACTCGCCCGGACGCAAGGCACGCAGTTCTGGTGGAACGGTTCGAGCCGCACGTGCGCGGCGGTTTCGATCGGCAATGGCCGGGTCGCTCGGATAGACACGGCGACACCGCAGCAATGCGGCAAGAGCGCCAAGAGCGGCACCGCAAATACGGCTCAAGGATTCGACTGCAGTGCGCCCGATGTCTCCGAGGCCGACCGTTACCGCTGTCAGCCCGGCGCTGGTGGTGGCGGACAATCCAATGGCCGCGCGGCAGCCATCAAGGCCTGCCAGGACGCATTCGGCCCGAACGGCAAACTGGGCACGGTAAGCGCGCTGCGCCCGGGCTTCTGGGAAGTAATCCTCTCGGACAATTACGGACGCAAGGTCTCCTGCACCGGGCGTGCCGAAGGCCGGGTCGAACAGTGGGACGAACTCGGCAAGCACTGACCGCATCGTGACCGGATCGCGGCGTGAATTGCCGATGGTCCGGTCAATTATCCCTTCCAACCGGCAGCGGGTGACAGGCAATGAAATGGGCGATCAGTATCTCGGCTCTCTACGTGTTGCTTTGCATTGGTGCGTTTCTGCTGATCCCCGCTTCCGCTCACGGATGGCTCGGTGTTGCCGAGGATCCGTTGAGCGGCGTGTTCGTGCTGCTTCTGGCGCTGCCCTGGACTCTGCTGCTTCCGCACCTTGGCGATCCGGGCATTGTCGGGGCGATTGCCGTCATCGTCGTCGGCATGATGCTCAATGTGGCGATCGTGCTGGCCGTGGGCCGCTGGGCAAGCCGGGCGAGGCTTTGAAGATCAAGAAGCGCCGCGAGCCGCCGCCATCGTGCAGGACATCGTTCCGCGATCTTTCGTGCGAAAGCGGATGTCGTTGCCCGAGGCTTCGAACGATGCATAGTTTGACCATGCAGGACGGCCTGTCGTCAGCGCGAACGCGACAAGCCGACCGGATCCGTCATAGGCCGCGGCGCTGCCACGCTCCGCGACGATCCACCTTGCCTGCCCATGCGGCCCGCAACGCGCCGCGCGCGCCTGATCCGAAACCCGCGCCCTCACCAGACCTCCCAACACACTTCTGCCAAAGTAGTGTTAATCTGTATCGTCGGGATGCATGCATAAACGAGCAATATCAATGTCGTAACCATTACAGGGGAGCGGCAGTTCTGTACTCGGAAACGCCGCGATGGGCTGGAACGTCTCGAGGGCCCTCGGCGTACCGGTCCTTACCTGGCACACCCTCACCCTTTGGAAGTCGCCTGCCACGCACGCCGGCAAGGAGTCGCATACCCTATGCTTGGACAGCAATACTATGTGCGGGCGAGTGATGGAGGAGAGTACTCCTTCAAGGCCTCGATTTCGAGGATTCCATGAAGATTCAATAGGTGTAATAAAATTGAATACGATATTCTCGCCGAACTTGTGACAGGAACGTTTACGCATCTTAAATTAATAGTGAAATTCGCTCAGATTCTATATTTACGCATTAACGAGGCGTGTTATAGATCCTGCGCTCGCGTTGGTCTGCGACGATCGTTGCTCAAAAATGCTAATCGCATGACCATTGAAGCTCATCCGCCCCCCGGAGCCTTCGCGACGCGGGCAGGTGCACACCCCAGCTATTCGCACGTGGCTGGGGTGTGCACTGTCCCCCCAAGCTCCTTCCTGGACCGCAGCCTCGCCCCGCTCACTATGATCGGAGCCATGCACCGGAAGGTATGAAATTGCCGACTTTACATGTCCGCCAAAGAACACGCATAAGTTCAACCGGGTAAAATAGGGGGAGAGGTTAAAGTGACGGACGACAGAATTCTCGATCTGACTTCAGACATCGTTTCCGCGCACGTCGGCAACAACATCATTTCGACTTTCGAACTTCCCCAGCTGATTTCGGCAATCTACCATACGCTCGCTTCGCTGGGGAAGGAGCCGGAACCTGTCGCACCGGAACGCACACCTGCCGTTTCGATTCGCGCCTCCGTCAAGCCCGATGGGATCACCTGCCTCGAGTGCGGAGCAAAACAGAAGACGCTGAAACGGCACCTTCGCAGCCAGCATGCTCTCTCTGCGGAAGAGTACCGCGCGCGCTGGAAGCTACCTCCCGACTATCCCATGGTTTCGTCAGACTATGCCGCAAAGCGCACCGAACTGGCGATCCGGACCGGCCTCGGGCGAAAGAAACCAGTCACGGGAAAGTCAGGTGGGACTGCTCATGCCAAGGCATCTGCAACGAAAGTTCCGCCGTCGAATACCGCCGACCCGGAGATTGTCGAGGCCGCAAGCGGAAGGGCCGCCAAAGCGGTTGCCAGCCCCAAGGCCAGGCGGAAAGCTACAAGCAAAAAGACTTCCGAAGCGGCCTGATCGGGCAAAGTTTGCGAGATCGGTGAGCACACGCGAATGGCAGGGGCTTAACCGCCTCTGCCACTCAGCGGTTCGCCGTAGGCGTCGCGGCCCCGTCCTGCTCGCAGGGCGCACTGTCCTGCAGGGCCTCATACCCGGCGCCGTCCCGCCGCGACACTGGCCGAAAGCCGATAGATCAATCGCCTTGGGATCGCCGGGCCGCGCCGGCATGGCCGCGGCTATCCCCTTGTCCGTCCACGTTCTTGAATGGTTCGAAAAAGGCAGGCGGCGCGCTCGCGAAAAGTCGTTTCCCGTGCTCGCGGCATAGGATAGAATTATCTGGATCAAGGGACGTGTCCCTATAGTGATCTCTTGGCCATTTATAAATCTACCAAATAGCACCGAGCTAGGCAGGGCTTATATGGCGGCACCCCCATGCAATCTCGCATATCTGGCTACGATTTCGATCGTCACATTGGCGTCGACGCTCCCGCGCACTACGCACGCGCAGGATACTTCGTCGCACACATCGGTTGTCTTTGCCGACACGATCGAGCCGCCACCTGAAGCGCTTCCCCAGCCGGTGGAGGGGCCTTCGTCTGAAGCACGGGCCGAGCCAATCAAGAAAGGCTTCTTCCATCGATTCATCGACGATGATGATCACGGGTTCGATTTCTCGAAGTTTCTCGGCAAGGGCGGCTTTATACCGGTTCCGATCATCATCAGCGAGCCGGCTGTCGATGGCGGGTTTGGATTGGCGGCAGCATTTCTTTCCAGCAATCCGGAACGGCCGCGTCAGATAACCAAGACTGTCGTGGCAGCCTTCAAGACCGGAAACGGGTCAGATGGCTATGCCTTCTTCAGAAACGGATATGCATTCGACGGGCGCCTGAATTATAAGATTGGCATCGGGCATGCGAACATCACACTGGATGCTTTTCCGGTGTTCGCGCCGCAGGGTGTCCAATATACCAATCACTATGATTATGGCATCCTAGGTTCGGCGCTCTGGCATCTCGACGATGAGCGCTTCTCAATCGGACCGATTATCGACTTTCGAAAGCTTAGCTCGAGGCTCGATATCGCCGGATTACCCGAGGATTTTGCGAGAGATTTCAATAATACGCTCCGCACAGGCGCGCTCGGTCTCGGAGTGCATTTCGACAGTCGCGACAATTCGCTTACGCCCACCAAGGGGATGAATATCTATCTGGAGGGCAAGTTCAATCGCAGCGCATTCGGTAGCGATCGCGACTATGAGGTCTATAACTTCGCAACCTATGCCTTCGAGAAAATCTCACCCCGACTTGGTCTCGGCTTCAAATTCGATCTCAAGGCCATTCGCGGGAATTTTCCCGCCTATTTTGCGCCATATATCACCCTGCGCGGCGTCCAGGCGGTCGAATTTCAAGGCATGAACGTATTGAGTTCGGAACTGGAAACGACATGGCGTCTCAGCCCACGATGGTACCTGGTTGCCTTTGGCGGGGTTGGTGCGACCGATGCGGGGACGCGCAAGATCTTCAAGGATTCCGGCGCGATCTGGGCTGGCGGAGGTGGTTTTCGCTATCGCCTTGCGCGAAAACTGGGGTTTGATGCAGGAGTAGATGCCGCCTACGGGCCAAACGGTGCGGTCGTCTATCTTCAGTTCGGGCATGCTTGGGCACTGGGAATGGACTAGGGCGTAGTGCGGCTTTCACACGCCGTGTGAACAACAAACCGGCGTCTCTGATTCATGCACCTTCTTCAAGGAGTGAGCATGCACCAAAAGAATGGTGAATACTGGGCCGACCTCATCGGAACCGAAGGTCCTGATGTAAGGAGGCAAGGCATGCCGCAACTTCCGGTTCGGCTCAGGTCATCAACCCGTAATACGCTGTGAGTGGGGGGAATATGGCTCAATTCGGCGCGTTTTCGCCTCCGCCTGACAGATTAGGTTCTTCCCTAAGTGTCTGATCGAAAACTAAGTTGAGTGGTATCAGCAGGTTAGCTTGAGGGCTGAACCCGTCGTTGATTCAGGGGTTTCGCCAAAAACTACCGTGGATTCAACGATGTGGACCGACACCACTCGCGCCCTACATGCGCGAAGCGGGCTAGCTTTGCCAAGCGATATGATCGATGCCGAGTGGGCGGTTCTAGAGCCGCTGCTTCCTCCCGCATCGCATGTCGGGCGGCCTCGCAAGTGGCCGATCCAGCGGACTGTCGAGGCGATCCTGTATCTGCTGCATGGCGGCCTGCCATGGCGGATGTTGCCGCCGTGCTTTCCTCCGGTTTCGACTGTGCGGCACTGGTTCTACCTCTGGCGCGACAACGGCCTGTGGCTGACGATCAACCACACCTTGCTGATGGTGGCGCGCGAGGCGCAGAGCCGCGAGGCGTCGCCCAGCGCTGGCGTGATCGACAGCCAGAGCACGAAAACCACGCAAAGCGGCGGGCCACGGGGGTATGACGCCGGCAAGAAGGTCAACGGGCGCAAGCGGCACATCCTGACCGACACCGAAGGCAATCTCGTCCACGCCGTGATCCACACCGCCGACATCCAGGATCGCGATGGCGCGCCGCTGGTGCTCGCCGAAATCGTCGGCCGCTTCCCTTGGCTACGCCATGTGTTCGCTGATGGAGGCTATGCCGGAACCAAGCTCAAGGACGCACTGCGCCGCATCGGCAAGTGGAGCATTGCGATCGTCAAGCGATCCGACACCGCCAAGGGCTTCGAGGTGCTGCCTCGGAGATGGGTCGTCGAACGGACCCTCGCATGGATCAGCCGAAACCGCCGGCTCGCAAAAGACTGCGAGCAGACCATCGCGTCTGCAATCGCATGGCTCTTTATCGCGTCGATCCAGCTCTTTACCCGCCGCATCGCAAGATCATGAAATCATGCCGGATAATTTTGAATCAGATACTAAGACAGCGATGTTGATGTGAGTGCTGAATTTTCCGTGGAGTGATCGGCTGCCTCCTCCTGGCTGTACGCGAAGTTTTTCAGCACAATCCGTATTTTATGCGGCCTGCGTGCCGCAATCGGCTAAGCCATCAATTCAAAACGATATTTACCCACCAAGCCCTTTGAAATTCACGCCCGGCACCAACCTGGCGGCACTCCTTCAGAGTGGATTTTTCCATGTCGGTAGAGGCTATGCCGAGGTCTCGTTTAGCGCAACCCCACCACGCACCGAGACCTACTTTTAGGCGATCCAATTGGACACTCAATTGCACGCATCGTGTTTACGCTGAGTTTCCAGTTTTAACTGCAGGGTTCGTCGTAGAGCCGGTTATTCCCGCCGAGGGAATATACTTAAAAGTGACGCGTATATTTCCCGATGGAATTTTTGATTTTCATTAACGAAGACTTGGGTTATGGTTGTTATTTACATATATTATAAAATAGTGATTGCCTGTCGTCGTCAAATATTTGACAGAGGTGGCAGTGGGGTATTCGTCGACACTACTGAAACGAATTCGGCCGCATCACACGCCAAGCGGTGCCACTCATTGTGAGGAGCCGGTGCAATGCTAGGCTCAGTACCTGCAGTAAGCCGGGGCAAGCGGTTGCTGATGGTGATTGCGCTGGTGCTAGTTGGGTTAGGTATCCTCCTCGTTGCGGTGACACTTATACGGGGGAATAGTTGGCACGAGGCCGAGGATCGGGACAACTATCGGGAGCTCGATATTGTCGGCCGATCATTTGAGGGCTGGACAGAAACAGCGGTAAGCATCGCGCGGGGTAATCTTCTGCGCGACCGCCTCGAACGGCCCGACCCGGTCGAGGGGGAATCTGGCCAGTGGCAGGCCGGAGCGCGGCTTGATAGTCCGGATGCCGGCACACTCTTCGTAAACTATCGCTTGGAATCGGGCGGCAAGGGCAGCGGGAACGGCGCTGACGGCTCTTCCCAGGCAAGCAATTGCGCCCCGCAACCGGCACAGGTGTCGGTTGACGACGGCAGGAGACTAAAGATTCAAGGTGCGTTGGCATTGCCTGAGTTATGGCAGTGGGACATGGAGCTCGCGCAGGCTTCCAGTCAGGTCAAGCCGCCTCCGAACGGCGACTATACTGACCTTGTGAGGGCACTTGATCCCGGCGTGGCAATCAACAATGGCGCCAAGCGCTCCGTTCTGAACCCCCTGTTTCCCAATGCGGCTAGAGTCGCCAAGGGGCCGTGCCCGCGCTTCAAATATGGCATGGCTATCCCGCTTGAGGCGATTGCCAACATAACCACTAATGCGCCCACGTTTCAGGACATTCTGCTGGTTGATCCCAACGGCCGCATGCTTGCTGCGTTCGGTAATTCCGGTCTGCCGGTGACCGACATCAAGGATGTTGTCCCATTGAAGGAGGAGAGCCGACAGATCGTTTCGCAGGCGCTGATGGTCGCCTCGAAGCAGAACGCTCTCACCCAGGCCGAGATTGACAGTCGCGAGCGTCGTGCCGTGGTAGAAGCCCAGCGTGCTGCCAAGCCGCTTGATGTTGTCGTCGCAGGCGAAAGCTATGTGGCCTACTTTCGCCCGATCAATTTGCACGAGGGTGCTGAGATGACGCACTGTGCGGTGCCGAACGATGCAGCCAACCAGGCCAAAGCGGCGACGGAGGGAAAGTCGGCGCAAGATGGAGGCACGCCGGCTGCCACTGTACCTGGTTCAGCGGCTCTTACTCCCCCGAACGGGTGCCTGCTGATTGGCCTTGTCCCCAAGCACGCGCTCAATGCCCGCGCCTTTGCACTTGCTCCCGACGTTGTTACGCTTTTCGTGATGGTGGTTATGTTGGCGATCTTGCTCGTGCCGATTGCCAAGCTTCGTTTTCTTGGGACCGCGGGAGACCTGTCCTCACTGGAAGTTGGAACGGTAGTCTTTGGATTGCTGGGTGCTGTGGCTTTGGTCACCCTGCTGGGGCTGGCGATGTTCGATGGGCTCGCATTGCACGCACGTGCCAAAGCTGAACTTGCAACGACAGCCAGCCAGATGGCAAACCAGTTTGGCAATGAATTAGGCGACGGGTTGAAGCAGCCATTTGATCTCGCGCCAATCCAGTGCGTCAAGGGCAAGATTCCGCTAGCCGGAACGGCAATCGAACTGCCACATCCCTGCCAGTACGCCGACGGTTCTGATGTGGATGCCAACTATTCCAACGGCAACCAGGGCAGCGATGGGCTTCTGCAATTGCCGCTACAGACGACCTCGAATTTTCCCACTTTGGACTGGCCCAAACGCGATTCGATCTGGGTCTTCGGTGAACGCGGCAGCGCCTTTCCCGGTTTCTCACCATTAGCTTGGCGCTGCAACACCGGGACGCGCAACCTCGTGAGTACGCGTCGCTACTTTATGAGAGCTCTTGCCAATGAGACCGATGGACCCGAACGGCCGATCGTGTTGAATGGACTGGATATCTCACCGCGCTATGTCGTCGATGCCGTGCGTTCGCAGAATGACGGTATCGGGAAAGTGATCGTCACCAATGCATTTACTCTCAACCCAAACGCGCAATTTGCGAAGGGACAGCATAAAACTTGTGCGCGCGGGACAATTGAGAAGGGACCCAGGCGCGGCGTAATTACGCAGGCGTTCGTCCTGCGCACCTTCCTTTCAACGGTCTTGCCGGCGGGCGTGCGCTACGTCGTGGTCAATGGTGGCGATCCGGAGCTGCCATATTTGTTTGGCAGCGCAGCGCACCAGATCGACACGTTCAAACTGGGTCAGACGATGGAATCGACCACGGCTCGTGGATTGATTACCGGCCTAGCAGCACGCTCGCGCTACACGCCCATCGGCAGAACCCCACCCGAGCTGTTCGAATTCACCGCCGCCTTTGGCGGCATGAAGCAGAACTTCGCTGCAGTGGGGCTGCCCGGCACCCCATGGGTGCTGCTGGTCTACCGCGAGGTGAGCGCCATCGACCAGCGCATGGCCAACAGGATCGGTTGGGCTGCGGCTCTGTGGATCTTTCCTGCAGCGACGCTGGCCATTGCGGTCATCCTCTTGAGCGTCGTTTTCGGGGCGCGCTTCTGGATTTGGCTATGGCCACATCCGGGAAGCGGCAAGAAAACGCGGGAAGCTGGTCTCTGCCTGACGGGGATGTCGGTCGTGGTGTTGCTTTTCGTGGGCATCTTGGCTGTTTCCGAAGAGACTCTCGGCCAGATAATCAATGTCCCTGGCTTGAACGCGCTAGTCGTTGTGGGTCTGCCGGTACTGGCAACATTCCTGGCTTGGTACTGGCTAGGGAGAGACAGGAAAGACCACAAGTACGATGAAACTCGCGAAGTGCTCAAGCGCGACGACGAGCGTGGATTTCAGCTCTTCCTGATGGGCATGATGCTGGCCATCGGTGTTGTACCGATGTGTGCGGCCTACGTCGATTCTCGTGGGACCGAAATTCGGGAAAATGCCGGCGGTGAAGTAAATCACTTGGGACAGGCCTGGGTGCAGAACCGGCAAGCACTATTGGCCATCGGCCGTGCTTACGGCATGACTGGTGTATTCGGAACCGAAGCCCAAACCAGCCAAGGCTCGCCGCAGCAATGCGTAGATCCGAGCAAGAAATGGTACGGTTTACCGGGCCTTGCTTATAGCGGCGCTAATCGCACGCTGGATGATCCGCAGTGGGCGTCTCTCCTGCTCCATCGCTGGCTTGGCGTGGGGCCCCTTCCTGCGATTTTCCGTTGCGACGCCAAGGGACAGGACGAGGCGCGCTATTGCGTGGGCGCTGACGGCAGGATTGCGCTCGTCAGGGTGGCTGGATGGTCGCTTGCCGATCTCGAAAGGTCGGATCTCTTTTGGTGGCCAGGGGTTCCGGGGTGCTTGCTCGGTTTTGCTGCTGCTCTTGTGCTGCTGTGGAAGTCTGCCCGGGCTGTTGTAGTTGGTCTGTTCGGGTTCGGGGTTCCGCTAGAGGCCGTGGCAACACCTGCAATCTGGCGGAGCTATGCTTGCCCGAGTGCGCTTGCAAATCCGCAGCCCGTTGACAACCCGGACCAAGAGAGTGAGCGGCGGCCTCAGTTGCCGGCTCGGGCGGCTCTGCTGTTGAAATCTGCCCGGACTGTCATCGTTGGTCTGTTCAGGGGCAAGGTTCCTCGCGAGGCCGTCGCAACACCTGCGAGCGGGCGGGCCAATGCTTCTTCCAATGCGCGTGTAAATTCGGAGCCCGTGGACAACCCGGACCAAGAGAGAGAGCGGCGGCCTCGGTTGCCGGCTCGAGCGGTTGTGTTGAATGGACCGGTGGCCCTCGTCTACGATCTCATAGGGAACGCGGATGGGTTCGACCTTGCGCTCGACACCACGCTTCCAAGTTCCGAGACCGCAGCGAGAGAAAATGGGCTCAATGCGTTGGCGGCCGTAGTGGACAGCCAGCGTCTCCAGGATCAGCTCGATCGCTTGAAGAACGGCCTCTCGGTAGTGGTTACGGGACTGGACATTGCACTCAAGGATCCGGCGCTTCGCGTGGTTGCACTTGCCGCACTCGAGACGCTTTCGGCTGAAGCTGAAAGGGTCTGGCGCGAAAAATTCAAAGTACAAACCTCGGATCGGGAGTCCGCCACCGGCGGCCATCTGGTGGTCATGACCGATCTTTCTCCCCTTGATCGCATCCTGCAGGCCTACGAACGCGAACAAGTTGTGATGCTCGAGCACGATGGCAAGTCGGCACAGGAGCGCGATGCTGCCGAATTGCGCGAAGGACTTTCCCTGACAGAACAGATGCGCTGGAGCCGCCTGTTCGAGGACTTCAAGACCTACAGCCTTCCAGTGCAGGGCAAGTTCGATTGGTCGGCTACCTCTCGCGACAAAGTCAGGGAGGATCTCATGAATAATAACGTCGAACCCTACGGCCTGGATCCGGCTGTTTTTTCGAAGCCTGACGAGGAACAGGCCGATGGTATTCTAGCGCTGATTGGCGAAGTGCAGAAGCTGCCGGGAGCGGTAATCGATTCTCTGCTGGATCCCGACGATGTGCCGACCAAGGCGGATTGGAACAAGCTTAATTTGAACTCCTATCCCATTTCACAGACCGCATACCACAAGATCTATTTCAACCCGGTGGTACGCTGGGCGTGTTCCGTAAGGCCTGAAACTGATAGCGCGGCGGTGGACTACTTGCGCGGGATGCTCATCGAGCATTACCAGCACATCTGGGTAGCATCATCGCTTGCCGAACGCGTCATCCTCGACAATCTCGCGCGCGGCCGCGTCATCAATATCAAAGAGGCGCTGGCGATCCGTTCGCTCATTCGCCGCGGACTTGTGACGCTCAATCCCGCACCTTGCCTCGTAAATCGCAGCTTTGCTGCGTTCGTGAAGCAGACCGAGAAGCCAGAAGCGCTCGACCTTTGGCGAAAGCAGACCAAGAGCGGTTGGGATAGGATAGCAGTTCCACTCACCTACGTTTTGCCAGCGACGATCCTCTTGCTTGCCGTGTTGGCGCTTGTCGCTGGAGAAAGTCTTGCGACCGTCCTTCCGGTTCTGCTCGGCGCGGGACCGGCGATGATCGCCACCATGCTTCCCAGCCGCAAAATGACGTGAGCTCCCAATTGGTTCGAGAGAGCAACTGATGGAATACTTAAGGCTGCTGTGAACGCATTCACGATTCCCGTGGTGCTGGCGATTTCTCCCATCATCCTTGGCGGCGTCGCGTGGCGATCACACGTTAGCGCCCCTTTCCCTAGCTGGCCGAGTCACCCTGAAGTCAGAACGCCAATGGCACCTTCAGGCAGAATCGTCCCAATCGTATGAAATCGGCGTCAAAAGCATTCTGATGGACGGCAGGTTGCGAGCGAACCTCACCGCCTACCACCAGAAGTTCAAAAATTATCCGTAACGCGTCGACGGCCAGGACGTCTATTTCATCAATACCGTTGCCATTCGCAACGCGGCAGGTGCCGTGATCCTGGCGCGCCGCGTTTGGTGTGACACTGTCATGTGTGCGGATTCCGACCATCGCGCGCAGGCATTCCGATTTGATGCCGCGCAGCGTTCCGATCTGATCGCGCAGTTGAAGCGCCTGATCGTTGGTCGTGGATGTCACCTATGTTGGCGCCTTGGTCAAGCGGCTGCAGCTGCGGGTCGACGCATGGATTCCCCCTCGAGTTCGAGCCGATGTGCATTGTGAACGAGGCGGTCCAGGATCGCATCGGCGTAGGTCGGATCGTTTATGGTCTGATGCCAGCGGGCCACCGGAAGCTGGCTGGTGACCAGCGTGGAGCGCTGACCGTAGCGGTCTTCGAGGATTTCGAGGAGGTG
Organism: Novosphingobium sp. BL-S-32; assembly: GCF_056857055.1. Taxonomy (NCBI): domain Bacteria; kingdom Pseudomonadati; phylum Pseudomonadota; class Alphaproteobacteria; order Sphingomonadales; family Sphingomonadaceae; genus Novosphingobium; species Novosphingobium sp. BL-S-32. The sequence goes on from NZ_CM166477.1 coordinate 1,859,521, forward strand.
GTGCCGGGCGTTGCCGTCGAGCGGCTGAAGCCCCCAATCGTCCAGGATCAGCAGATCGACCCGGGCAAGGCTTTTCATGCGGGCGGCGATACGGCCGTCACCCTTGGCCAGGGTGAGTTCGTCGATCAGCCGCGGCAAGCCATTGTAGGGAAGCGGGCTGACCGCATTTGGTGATTAGATTGTCCGTCAAATTGTCGGGTTGGATTGGCAGTCGACTCTGCGTGAGTGTCAGCTATCTCCGCAACCCGTCTCCGAAGCTGGCAGTCTCCTAGCGGCCAGAGCCGCTATTCAGACAGCCTGTAAGGAACGGATTGTCTTGGTCGGCAAGCGGCCCAGCGTGAGCGGCAGCTATCCGGACCACATCGCCATTAGGCCACAGCGTGCGATTCGAGCGTCGCTGGAGACCCGCATTCCTTGAGGATTCTGGTTTCGCGGGCGTCAGACCGCCTGAAACCGTTGCAGGCCGCTTGCTTTCTCCCCAAAGCAAGCGGCCTGCAGGGACGTTCCCGCTCGGATATCGAGCGTCACGTTTGATCAATAGCGCGGTGGCAGTCCGTAGATCGCGCGATCCCGTTCGATTTCCTCGGCGGAATAGGCCGGAGCGGTCTCGTCGAAGCGGGTCCATCCCGCCTCACGATAGCTTGCGCCACGCGCTGCGATATCGACCGACGGCACGGCGTCGATAGCCGCATTTGCGCGCTCGACCTCGGCATCGTTGACCTTGGCGCTCAGCAGGACACCGCCGCGCCGGACGCCTTCGGAATAGACCTGGGCCTCTTCGTCCGAATGACCGGCATGCTTGAGAGCGCCGACAATGCCGCCGGCCGCCGCACCGCCGACGGCACCCACGCCGGCACCGACCGCCGTTGCGGCAAGCCATCCTGCCGCCACGATCGGGCCGAGGCCCGGAATCGCCAGCATACCGAGCCCGGCGAGCAATCCGCCCGCGCCGCCCAACACGGCGCCGGCAGAGGTTCCTGCGGTGACTTCCCCGTCCTCGTTCACACCTTCATGCACACCGGCATGCTTGGCATGAGGATCGTTGGCGATCAAGCTGATATCACCGCGCGGAACGCCGATTCTTTCGAGTTCGCGAATTGCCTCTGCGGCATCCGAATAGTTGTCAAATAGACGCGTTATGGTCTTGGTCATTATTTTTCTCCGCGAATACTGGTCAGTGGACGGTCACGTTGCCCTTGTAGTCGAGAGCAACCATCACCGGCTTTCCATCCTTGAGGGCCTTGCCCTGCCACACGCCGTTCTCGTTCTTCAGGAGCTTGCCGACGTTCGTGTAACCGGCCTTTTCAATGCGCCCGCGCGCCTGGTCCTCGGTGAAGGAATTGTGTCCCTTCGCAGTGGCCTTTGTCGTTTCCACCGTCGGATCCTTGACGGCGGGATTGTGGGATTGAGCGCCTGCACCAGACGCGACGAGAACCGCGGCGCAGGCCGCAACAAGAGCTACTTTCATGAGATCTTCTCCTCTCCTGCACTAACGTGTTCGGCGTTTTCTGGTTGCCGAAATGTCGCCCGTTGGATGCGAGGTCATCCGGGCCGCCAAAGCCACATAGAGTCAAGAAGGTGCGCTGTTGCGATCCGGCGAGAACGCTTCAGTGCTCAGACTGGTTGGAACGAAGACCCGGCCCACCAATCAAAAAACGAGGTCCGGACCATCGACGTGCGCTAGAAACCGTGCCACCAGCAGTCGAAATCGACGTCGCTCTGATGAACCTTGGAAGCGAGATCAAACATCGGTTCGATAAAACTCACCGGACCACGCCGTCGAATCGAGGATCATCTGTCATTTTTACTGACGATTTTCAGGGACTAGGTCGAAACGGATGACGGATGCAATCTCAAGGGATATCGATGCAGTCGGTCGCATCGACGCGGTTCCCTCAATCCTTGAGATCGCCTGCCGGATTACCGGCTTGCGCTTCGCTGCGGTGGCGAAGGTAACCGAGACGAGCTGGACGGCCTGCGCCGTCAGAGACGAAATCGCGTTCGGACTGGAAGTGGGCGGTGCGCTCGACCTCAAGACTACGATCTGCGACGAAATTCGGGAATCCCGCACCGGTGTCATCATCGATCAGGTGTCGACAGATGCCGTGTTTCACGAGCACCACACCCCGCGCCAATATGGCTTTGAGAGCTATATCTCGCTCCCGATCTTCAAACGCGATGGCAGTTTTTTCGGGACCCTGTGTGCATTGGATCCGCTTCCAGCCAAATTGTCCGTTCCCGGCATCGTGGCTACCTTCGAAAATTTCGCCACATTGATCGGATTGCAGCTGGACTTGCAGGATGACCTGCGCCGCCAGCAAGAGGAACTTGCCGATGCGGACCGATCGGCCACAATCCGCGAGCGCTCTATTGCCATTCTTGGACATGACCTGCGCAACCCACTTGCCGCGATCATCTCCGGTACGAAACTGCTTGCCAAACAGGACCTTCCACCGAAGGCCTCATTGATCATCGACAGAATGGGACAAAGTACGCGCCGGATCGAGGTCCTTATCGAGGATCTGCTGGATTTTGCGCGCGGCAGGCTGGGAAGCGGTCTCGCGCTCAATCTGCAGACGGTATACACCCTCGAAACCCCGATCCGGGAGATCGTTTCGGAACTTCAGGTGGTCCATCCCGACGCGAGGATCAACGTCGAGCTGGAGTTGGGCGAACCCGTTACCTGCGACGTGGACCGGATCATGCAGCTGCTTTCGAACCTCGTCGGCAATGCTCTTACCCACGGGGCTCCTCTGGAACCGATCGAGGTTCGGGCAAAGAGCGCCCACGGCCGGTTCAGCCTTTCCGTCACCAATGCCGGAGCTCCGATCGCGCCGGCACTCCTGCCAAGGCTCTTCGAGCCTTTCACACGCTCGCAGGGCAGCGAAGCAAGGCCCGGACTTGGGCTCGGCCTCTTCATCACCAGCGAGATTGCCAAAGCCCACGGAGGAACGATGCAGGTCCTATCAGGCGCTGGCGGGACTACTTTTGAGCTGTCAATGCCCTCGGCCGTCTAACGTTACGGCGAGACAATGGATTGGCAACCGCCGCCCGCGCCATACATCCGGGGGCGGGCCATTCCATGGGGCTTGAACGGCGCGGATCGCGCATTACCTCGAGAACATCGTTCAACAACGGAAAGGAGGTGGTCTGATGTCTCATTGTCGCATGCCGCAAAAGGCACATTTGAGCATGGCCTCCGCTGCGGAGGTCCGGCTCGGCTGAGCCATCTGCGTGATTGACAATGGAAGGGCCGCCTTTGGCGGCCCTTCGCATTTTTGATGCATACCTGCGTTTTGAACGGCAACCTCACGTCCCGCTGCCAAAAAAGAATGATGGGCTTGAAGCGAACAAATATCGATGCGGGCCATTTTCGCTGGACGAGAATAATCTGCGCGGGGTGTGATGAATCTTCAGCAATGGCTTTCGGTTGGCCTTCTCTGCGGTATGATGGCGTTGTTCATCTGGGGCCGCTTCCGGTTTGACGTCACTGCAGTGATTGCCCTTCTCGCCAGCGTTGCGCTCGGGCTCGTGGCACCTGACAAGGCATTTGCCGGTTTTTCCGACGACATCGTCATTATCGTCGCCTCCGCGCTCGTATTGTCGGCGGCGGTCCAGCGCTCCGGATTGGTGGAACTGGCGGTGGACGGGCTGGCGGACCGCTTGCGCCGACCCGGCTCACAGCTCTTCGCCTTGACTGCGCTTGTCGGTGCGGCCTCAGGGCTGATCAAGAATATCGGCGCTCTTGCAATACTGATGCCCGCCGCCTCGCAATTGGCAAAGCGGAGTGAAACCAATCCATCCCGGTTTTTCATGCCCATGGCTTTCGCTTCGCTCCTGGGCGGCCTGACGACCATGGTGGGAACCTCGCCGAACATTATCGTCAGCCGCGTGCGGGAAGAGATGACGGGCCAGCCCTTCCGCATGTTCGACTACCTGCCAACGGGGCTTGGATTGCTCGTTATCGGTCTCGTCTTCCTGCAGTTCGGCAAACGGCTGCTGCCGGAACGTCAGGCGCCTGTCACCATGGGAGAGGCGCTCAATATCTCGGCTTACACGACCGAGGCGACAGTGACGGCGCAGGCATCGATCATCGGAGATACGGTCGGGTCTTTCGTCGACAGCCAGGAAGGTTCTGTCGAAGTGACGGCGGTCTTGCGGCATGGGCTTCGCGCCGAGGTGTTGCCCGATACGGTGATCGAGGAAAATGACATCCTGATCCTGATGGGCGATCCCGATGCTCTGGAACGCGCGATCGCGGGCGCGGGCCTCATACTCCACGAACCCGATGCTTCGGATCACTCGGACAATCAGACTGGCGTTATCGAAGCCGTTGTCACCGCCGGATCCGTCCTGGTTGGGTCCAATGCCGGCCGGCTGATGCTGAAGGAGCGTATGGGCCTAAGGCTCATCGCGATCTCTCGTGAAGGCTCGCGCCTCAAAAACAAGCCAAGCGGAGTGAAAATACAGGCCGGCGATATCGTCGTGCTGCAGGGCGATCTCGACGCAATGCCGAGCCAGCTTTCCCAACTTGGAATGCTGGCCTTGGCGCAGCGACCGATCCGCCTGGGACGCGAGCGCAAGGGGTGGCTCGCCATCGTCATCCTCGCCAGCGCCATGATCGCGACCGCCTCCGGGCTCGTGCCGGTCGCATTCGCGTTTTTCGCCGGAGCCGGTGTTGTCCTCATCACCGGAGCTTTGCCAGCCGAGGATGCTTACAAGGCGATCGAATGGCCAATCCTCATCATGCTGGGTGCGCTCATCCCCGTCAGCGAAACGCTTCAGACCACCGGAGCTTCAAACGTACTCGCGGTCGAATTGGCCCGATTGGCTTCGCATCTGCCGTCGTGGGGAGCCGTGGCGATGGTGCTCCTGATTTCGATGGCAGTGACGCCCTTCCTCAACAATGCCGCGACGGTTCTCGTGATGGCACCAATCGCGGCCGTGTTTGCCCATGATCTGGGATATCGACCGGACGCGTTTCTGATGGCTACGGCAATTGGCGCAGGGTGCGATTTCCTGACGCCGATCGGTCATCAGTGCAATACCCTTGTCATGGGGCCCGGAGGCTATCGATTTACAGATTATGCGCGTTTGGGTGCGCCGCTGTCTCTTCTCGTTCTTCTCGCAGGACCGCCGCTCATTATGTCGTTTTGGCCCGTATGAGGACGTTCGCCCTACCTGCGACCATCGCGCCGAACTCGCCTCATCATGTCATCATGGCGCATCCGGAGAAGAAAGAGGCGAACCACGATTAGGATAAACCGGCTTTCCCTGCGGAGTACCCGTCCTTCAGGGCTCTTTAGAGCGCATCCCGGTTTTGGGATCGCTGTTCATTCCCTTGACCGAAATGCGGCAGGCGCTCCAATGAGGATCGCGGACTAGCTGTCGGGCACATCGGCGTTATCCTGATCGACCTCCCTGATTTGCCCCGGGGGGGAGCCCCCCTGCGATTTGCCCTTTGATGCCGATCCCTTCCCTTTCGCATCCGTTGCGGATTTTGGGGGCTCGCCCTCTTTTGCCGGCGGACGGATCATCTCATCCTCCACTTCCCGGTTCTTCGGTCGCGACCCATCATTCGTCATTTCGGCCTCCTTTGGCAGTGATGCTGTCCAGGCAAATAACCGCCAGCAGCGGGAAGCCGTTCCAGTCGGCAGTCATTGCCCGGCATTCGCCGGGATGGGCTTACGGGCTCACGCCTCCCACCTGCACGCTGTCAGGACGCCCTGCGGAACCAGACCTCCTCCGTTCAGGACCGCCAGCAAACGCTTCGAGGTTTTCTTGTGGCCGATTCCGACACCGGTTCGACCAAGGGTGGTCGACCTGGTTTTTTGGAGGGGTGCCGTTCGAAGGCACACGATCAGCCACTCTCGCGCCGGACTTCGAGGGCCAGCAACCAACCGACCCTTCCCGCCGTGCTTCGAATTCTCTGCTAACGGTTCGCCGGAGCCACTCGCCAGACGGTGTTGGAAAGATCATCAGCGACCAGCAGCGCATGGCGGACCGGATCATAGGCTACGCCGACAGGCCGGCCCCGGGCGTGGCCGTCCTTTATGAATCCGGTCAGGAAATCCTGTGGTTTGCCCGACGGCCGTCCGCCCGCAAAGGGAATCCAGACAACCTTGTAGCCGGCCAGGTCCTGACGGTTCCAACTGCCATGCTCGCCGACGAACGCGCCCTCACCATATGGGCCACCCAATCCGCCCTGCGCCACGAATGTCAGGCCCAATGTCGCGACGTGCGAGCCGAGCGCATAATCGGGGCGTTTCGCCTTGCTGACGAGATCGGGTCGTTGGGGATAGACGCGCGGATCGACGTTCTGTCCCCAATAGCTGTAGGGCCAACCATAGAAAGCCCCGTCGCGCACCGAAGTGAGGTAGTCGGGCACGAGTTGCGGTCCCAGTTCATCGCGTTCGTTGGCCACGGCCCAGAGCTGCGCACTGGCGGGGTTGATCGCAAGCGCCGTCGGATTGCGCACGCCTTGCGCATAAGTCCGATGGGCTCCGGTCTGGCGATCGATCTCCCATATTTCCGCGCGGTCCTGTTCAACGTTCAGGCCGCGTTCGCCGATATTGCTGTTGGATCCTATTCCCACGTACAGTTTCGATCCATCGGCCGAGACGGTCATCGCTTTCGTCCAGTGATGGTTGATGCGAGAGGGCAACTTCACCAGTTCCTGGCCCGGTGCCGCCGCCTGGGTCATGCCGTCTTGATAAGGAAACCGGATTACCGCGTCCTGGTTCGCGACATAGATATTTCCGTCGACATAGGCGAGACCATAGGGAGCATTGAGCCCCGTCGCGAACTCCGTGCGCAAGTCAGGTCGGCCGTCGTGGTTCGTATCGCGCAGCAGAGTTACGCGGTTACCGCCCTTCACCGACGTCTTTCCGAGCGATTTTATATAGCCTGCGATAAAATCCTTGGGACGCGACTTGGGCGCATCGGCGCCTCCCATCCCCTCGGCCACCAGAACATCGCCATTCGGGAGCACCAGGATCTGACGCGGAACCTTCAGATCCGTCGCAAAGGCCGTCACCGTAAAGCCGGCAGGCGCCTGGGGCGCTTCACGTCCCCATCCTGCCGGTGTCGCGATGTTCATCGGCGGCAGGAGTGTTTGGTGCTGCTTCGGCAGATCGGGCTGGGAACCTGTCTGGTCGAGATTGGATTCGCTCCTCCCGCAGGATGCGAGAACGAGCAAGAGTCCTGTCGTGCAGAAGGCAAAACCGCGAAGATTCATGGAGCCGTCTCCATCCTCTCGATCCTAGCACCCGAATAGGCGAGCCATCCTGCCGCCAGCGCAAGAACGGCGCTGATCACGGAAAGCACGAGCCCGAGCGTTCCTACAGACGCCCATCCGTCATGGCTGTGCTGGAAGGCGTTGATGAGGCCCGCTAGCCACGCGAGAGCGAGCAGTAATGCGTGCAAACGATAGTGCCTTCGAGACTGAGGCGGTCCCTTCCTCAACGCGGCGATGAGGGCCCAGAGCAATGCAAAGGCCCCGATCATCAGGACTGCGGTTATCAGCCACGCGGAAAAGTTGCTCCACTGGATTTCTGCCGTTTCGAGATAGGCAATGTCGGTGAGCAACGCGGTAGGAAAGAGGGCGACCGGAAATGCCAGCAAAACCGCCTGGAGCGGATTAAGCGCCGTGCGCGTCTGGCGCATGTTCCGGCCAAATGACTGGGGATTGGGCAAATTGGCTCTCCCGTTCGGAGATGAAGTCTTGCTATTCCCAATGCCCGGCGCGCCTTTTTGTTTCTTGCCTTGTCGTATTACAGCAAAGAATGGGATGTCCCAGAGGCTTACGTCACCGCATGACGCAAGATTGTTAATGAATGTCCGCCCTTGTCGGACCATCCATTTTGCCCTGGAAAACTTTCAGGTCGTCCAAGCCCGATCAATTCGGGCTCGAGCGCTTCCAAATCATCCACCTTCGCTGTCTTCCCGTTTGAAATACTCGAGCAGATGCGGCCAGAGGGCGGCCCGAGGTGAGCCTAGTGTCGGGCTTGCGCCCTCAGGCTGGCAGGCGGGGCACTCTTGTCCGCCGCTCGCAGATTGACCTCGGGTGGATAGGCCAAACTGATTTCATGGTGGCGAAAGCACGCCAGGATCGCGGCCGCGAGGCGGTCGCGGGCATCTGCCTCAAAGTCGGTTCCCTTCGATTCGAACTCCACATCGTAGCTGAGCCCCTTGGCGGCAAATCCATTGAGACCGCCGTGGATGAGAGTGTGACCTTCGCTTTCCACGACCTCCTTCAGTATTGCCGGAAGTTGCAGGATGAGTTCCGGCGGAGTCGCATAGCCAAGGCAGAAATCGAACTTGAAGCGGTTGTGAAGACGGCGGGTTGTGTTGAGGATCTCAAAATCCAGCAGCTTCTTGTTGGCGATAATCCGCTCTTCACCGGCAGCTCCCCGCACGCGGGTGGACTTGAGCCCGATTTCCTCAACGGTCCCGGCGCCGTCGTCATAGGCGATACTGTCGCCAATTCGGAACGGGCGATCGAAGAGAATCGCAAGCGCCGCAAACAGGTCTGCGAAAATGCCCTGCGCGGCAAGACCGATGGCGATGCCGCCGACGCCCAGGCCCGCTATCAAGCCGGTTACGTTGACGCCCAGATTTCCGAGCACGAGAACAACCGCGACAGCGAAAAGTGCGATCGTGACCAGCAATCGGATGATGCCGAGCGCACTGACCAGAGCCTTGCCGCCGTGGGATTGGTCACGGGTGCGATGCTCGATCGCGCCAAATACGATCTCTCGTAGCCACAGGGCGCTTTGAAAAACGACGACGATTGTAAAAAGCGTCCGTATCGTGGCGGCCAGGAGGGGCGGCGCATCGGAATAGGCCACGACAAGCCGGGCCGAGAGAAGGATCATGAAGGCCTGGCTGGTCTGGGCAAGAGCGCTGGCGACAATTCCGTACCAACTCGCGCTTCCCGCCTCTCGCCGGCAGAGTTTCACGCCCCATCGCCGCACGAGACTGAGCAGCGCATAGGCGGCCACGCCAAGTCCGATTGCCAGAGCAATATGGAATGAATGGGCCTGAACCCACCCAGATGCCTCGGCGAAGAGTGTTCTTGCTTGCTGATCGAGGCTCTGATGAATTGCACCGGGCGCTGCGAGAGCCGTGTGCGAAACGGTCGATGAGTTTTCGTTCATCCTCCAACCAAACGGAAACACGCCGGATTGTTCCCTACCGCCCTGATTTGCGACAAACTCGAGCAAGGACGGTGAAGCTCGTTAGACTTTGCAATGATCCAGCCAGGCATTCGTGGCCCGCGCTAGCGCTTGGCGCGTAATCTGGCTTGCGTGCTTTGGCCGGAAGCCGGTTCCCAACCAAAGACGCTCCGTCCGCCATATTCGTGCGAACGGGCCATTTCCTCTGCGATGAAGGTATCGAACGAGGGGCCTCTCGCCACCGCTTCGAGCGCGCGAGCCTGTTCGTCGAGCCGCCTGATCGCTGCCAGTTCCTCGCTCTGGCCCAATTTGGCCTTGCGCACAGCGGACTTCATGACTGCGATCGTATGATCGTAGACTTTGGTCGGCACGGGAAATGGATGCCGGTCCTTGCCTCCGAGTGCCATCGAGAAGCGAGCCGGATCGCTAAACCGGCACGGCGCGCCGTGCACGACTTCTGCAACCATGGCCAGCGCGCGAACGGTACGCGCGCCCACGCCCGGGACGAGGAGGAGCTGCGAGAAATCCTTGGGTCCCATTTCCGCGGCCGCAGCCAGGGCACCGTGCAGGCGCTTCTCGATGATGTTTTCCGGACGGACCTCGTGGTGATCCGGCATGACCAGATGAGGCAGCATGCCTTGCTCAGGTGGGGCTTGCGGCGTGATACGGCGCAGTTCCCTCAAGATACCATCGGGGCCTGCGGTTCCCAGCAAATCAAGCTGACCGCTGCGCGAGCCTGCCGCGCGCCGGTCGGTCAGGTTGACGATTTCCCCCTGGCTCCGCCCTTCGATCGCAGTGTGCGGCGCATCGACAAAGTCCTCGATACCCTCGCTGAGCCAGTGATAGCGCCGGGCGTGCCGCCGGCTATCGTTCATGCCCTGCTGGATCACGACCCAGCGCCCGTCGTTCGCAACGATAAAGCCGTGCAGATAGAGATCGAAGCCGTCCTGAACTGCCGCGCTGTCGACTTTGGCAACAAGGCGGCTGGTGCGGGACAGGGCAGCGCCGTCAAGGCCGGTGCGCTCTCCCACCTGCAGAAGCTCGGCCGGCGTTTTGCGGCTGTGCCTGCCCCGTCCGCCGCAGACATGCAGCCCAAGATCTCCCGATAGGGGAGCCAATCCTCGCTTCAGCGCGCCGAGCACGCTCGTGGTGACGCCCGACGAGTGCCAGTCCATTCCCATGACCGCACCCAGCGATTGAAACCAGAAGGGATGGGACAACCGCCGCAGGAACTCATCGCGGCCATATTCGACGACAATGGCCTGCGTAATCACCGCACCGAGCTTGGCCATGCGCTCACTGAGCCACGCCGGCACCCGTCCGCCATGGAGGGGGAGATCTGCACTGCCAGCTCTCCTGCTCATCGGCGAATCCCGGCGCGCGCCGAGGGATCCCGCGGGCCCGGGTTCTCCTTCCCAGTGGCTGGGTGATCAGTGGCAGCTTCCATGGAACCGGTTTAGCACGGTGCGAACATAATGTGAACAGATGCACCGCTCCGGTGGACCAGGTTTTGGTCAGACCGGACTCCAGTCACTTTCAACCCACCTGCTTGGGTGGTTCCGAGGTGTCAGCGCTCGTCTGTTGTTCGACTTCGCAATTGAGTTCAGCGCCCAGTCTCCAGAATCGCCGAGCCCGGCCGAGCCTAGACGCTTCATGGGCGGGCCGTTGCCGACAAAGCGCCCGGCAGCACCGCCGGGATTTTGGCCTGACGCCGCGCGAGGCGCTTTGGGAATGATGCTCGTTCCACGGTCCTGCCAACTTCCTCACCCCTCCTTTGAAAGCTAACGCCGCCATCGTTTTCGCGTTCCAGAGGGATGTGCCGGCACAGCTTCAGTAATCGCAGCCGCAAAAAAGCACGTGCCTGATTATCGATCCGCCACCGATGCGCGAGGAGAGCGTTCTGGAATATCGCGCTGATTGAATGGAGGCAGATCTGGAAATCTCTCGTGGGGTCGCATTCCTATGGACGGTAAACTGTCTTCGACGCGTGCTCGGAGAGACTGGCTTCGTGGCTCCTTCTCCTGATCGGCTTTCACTTTCTCATCGCAGTGCAGGATCTCAGCCAAAGCGCATGGCTGCCGGTCTCACGCTGGCCAATCGACGTATGAGCTTTTCAAGTCTGCTCGCGGCAATACTGATGAGCTCGATATTGGCTGCTTGTGCGACCATGCCGCCCAGAACGCCTTACAGTCTGGGCGATCTGGCGCAGACCTCGGCCGTGCAGGCACAGCCCGTCCGCTTTTGGGCCAAAGGCGATGACGCCGCTTATAGCCGGTGGGGCGAGACCTTGCGTCAGGATCGCGCGGCGAGCGGGCTCGCGGCGCCTGCAACGCTGCTGGCGCTTTCGGGCGGCTCGGATAAGGGGGCGTTCGGTGCCGGCCTCCTGACCGGTTGGTCCCGGACGGGATCCCGCCCCGAATTCGATATCGTCACCGGGGTCAGCACCGGGGCGTTGATCGCGCCTTTCGCGTTTCTGGGATCTGCGGAAGATTCCACGCTCACGGCGATCTACACCAATATCAGCAGCAAGGACATTTACCGCAAGCGAGTTCTGGGCGGCCTTCTCGGCGGTCCGAGCCTGCTCGACAGCCGGCCGCTCGCCGCGTTGATCGCCCGCTATGTCACCCCCGCCCTGCTCGACCGGATAGCTGCCGAGCATCGGCGGGGGCGGCGTCTGCTGGTCATGACCACGCAGCTCGACGCTCAGCAGGGCACGATCTGGGACATGGGCGCTATCGCTGCGAGTAATGAACCCGAACGTGCCGCGCTGTTTCGGCGTGTCCTGCTCGCTTCGGCAAGCATTCCCGGCGCTTTCCCGCCAGTACTGATCAGCACGACCATCCGCGGTCGCCGGATCAGCGAGATGCACGTCGACGGCGGCGCCATCGGCGGTTTCTTCACGCTGCCGACAGGCTTGATCGCGGCCAACCCGGCCGCCCCGCGATCCAATGCCGCGATCTTCCTCATATACAACGGCGTCCTCGAGCCCGATTTCGAGATGGTGAAGCCCAGAACCTTGACCATCATGTCGCATGCCTTGGGGACGGTTCTCGGCCAGCTCGATCGAAACAATGCCGACGAGCTAAAGGCCTTTGCACGGGAACGCGGCATACCGTTTCATCTCTGTGCACTGGTGCCTACCGAAATCGATACCAAGGCCCCGCTGTTCGATCGCGACAATATGCGCGCACTTTATGCCATCGGCGAGGCTCGTGCGGGCCAGGCCAGCGGCTGCCTGAAGCGGCCGGCGCAGCCGGACGCGGGATTGGCCCCATGATGTCAGACTGAGCGGCGACATGTCTATCAGGCGGCGCGGGGCGGTCGCCGCCCGGGCTTTCCGAGGCGATCCGGTGGGCCTTTTGTGTAAACGTTGCGGCGAGTTTGCGACGCACGAGAAACCGGGAAAACGGGTAAGGCCGAAGTATTTCGTTCCGGCATGAATTTGAGCCCGCTTCTCGTTGAAATTCCTTGCAAAACTGCATGGCGAGCAAAGGGCATGGCCCTGCCGGTCAGGGATCAGGTTTGATCTTCCTGTCTGTGGCGTTCAATGACTTCCGGCTCAGCTTCATCCTCGTGTTCCAGTGATGTCCGTGCATTGGGATCATGCCTCAACAACTCATCGAGTTTGGCATGGATGGCCTGTGTGTCGCGGTGCTCGGCGCGTTGGATAAACAGTGTCATCAGCCATGTGGCGAGCGTCGCATAGCCATGCCAGTCCAATGTCTTCGGCTCAAAAATGGCCCATGCAGCGCAGTAGACGGCTAGAATGAGAAACGCCGCGGGGCGCGCCATGAGAACGCCGCAGCGCGTGAGCGTCGATCGGACATAATTCACGCGGACCTCCCTGCTTGTAGATCCCAAAGAAAAGACATTCATTAGACAATAGATGCCGCTTTCGTGTGATTTTGATCGGCGAAATCCAGCAAGCCTATTTTTTGCTGCGATGCAGATGGCGCCGGCGTGAAAAGGCGACTGTCAAATAACGAGAATCATTGGAAGATTAGCTCAGACGAATGCCGCGTTCGGAATTGGCCTCGAGCGGCCCAATGTCGAAGAAGCTCCACTGCTCAGGCACCAAGCGTCATCCGTGACGTTGGGTGGATGGCACTGCGCCAGGCGCAGACAATAACCGGTTGCCGATATTACGGAGGCACTGCGATGACCATCGCCGTCAACGGTACGATAGTTTCCCTGCCCGACGACCCACGCGTGTCACTGCTCGACTTGCTGCGCGAGCATCTTCACCTGCCGGGCACCAAGAAGGGCTGCAACCAGGGCGCATGCGGGGCGTGCACAGTCCTCGCCGACGGCGAACGCATTCTGTCCTGCCTCGCCCTGGCGGTGCAGTACGAAGGGCGGGCGATAACTACGGTTGAGGGCCTTGCTACGGATGAGGGGCTCCATCCCCTGCAAGCGGCCTTCATCGAACATGACGGCTTCCAATGCGGCTATTGCACACCAGGGCAGATCTGCTCTGCCATCGGCATGGCCGAGGAACTGCGGCGCGGCGTACCCAGTCATGTCACGCGGGACCTTGCCGCCCCCGTCATCGCGCTCACCCACGATGAACTGCGTGAGCGGATGAGCGGCAATCTCTGCCGCTGCGGCGCGCACAACGGCATCGTCGAGGCCATTGTCGAGACGTTCGCGGAACTGGAGCCATGAGCCCGTTTCGCTATGCCCGCGCCGCCGATGTCAGCGAGGCCGTGCAGCGAGCGCAGACTGCCGGGTCCCGCTTCCTCGGCGGCGGGACCAATCTGGTCGACCTCATGCGCGAAACAGTCGAGCGCCCCACTGCTCTCGTCGACGTCACCGGCATGCCCGCCGATATCGGTGAAAGCGCCAATGGCGGGCTCGTGATCGGTGCCGCTGCGCGCAATACCGCGGTTGCCGAGCATCCACTGATCCGCACCCGCTATCCCATGCTCTCGCGCGCCATCGTCGGGGGCGCCAGCGCGCAGATCCGCAATATGGCAACGGTCGGCGGCAACCTGCTCCAGCGCACGCGCTGTGCCTATTTCTACGACAACGGCGGGTCCCGCTGTAACAAGCGCCAGCCCGGCGAGGGCTGCGATGCCATCGACGGCTTCAACCGCTACCACGCAATTCTCGGCGCATCCCCCTGCTGCGTGGCTGTCCATCCGTCCGATATGTGCGTGGCGCTTGCGGCGCTCGACGCGGCCGTGAATGTGGAAAGCGTGCACGGCGCTCGCAGTCTCCCCTTCGACGAGCTCCACCGCCTGCCAGGCGATCTTCCGCAAATAGACACATGCCTGGAGCCCGGCGAACTCATCACCGCCCTGGTCCTGCCCCCGCTCTCCATTGCCCGGCACTCCACTTACCGTAAGGTGCGCGACCGCTCGAGCTATGCCTTTGCACTGATCTCGGTCGCTGCGGCGCTGGACGTGCAGGACGGCATCGTCACCGATGTCCGTCTCGCACTGGGCGGGGTAGCGCACAAACCGTGGCGCGCCCACGAGGCTGAAGCACTGATACGCGGCAAACCGCCGGAACCGGCCGTCTTTCTCGCCGCAGCAGATGCGGAACTGTCCGCAGCCCAGCCGCTGCCGGGCAACCGTTTCAAGATCGAACTGGCGCGTCGCACGATCGCAGCCGTGTTGAGCGAACTGGCGGGAGAGCAGGCATGAGCATCGCAAAAGACGCCAAGCAAGCGGCCCAGGGCGCAATGCAGGGAATGATGGCCAAGGCCGTTGCGCTGGCGCCCGACAGCTGGGTTCCCGGCGGCAAGCCCGACCCGCTGATCCAGCATCGCCATGGCCACGTCGGCCAGCCCGTCTCACGTATCGACGGCCCGCTCAAGGTAACGGGCAATGCACGGTTCGCGGCCGAATTCTCATTCGAAGGCATGGTCTACGGCGCGCTTTCCTACGCCACGATCGCGCGCGGTCGCGTCACTGCTTTGGATACTGCCGAGGCAGAAGCGGCGCCCGGCGTGGTCGCAGTGATGACGCATCTCAATGCCCCGCGCCTGACCCCGCCGCCGGTGTTCATGTCGGCTGCCAAGGCGGCCGGCGGGGACGATCTGCCGGTGATGCAGGATGACCGGGTGCACTGGAACGGCCAGCCCATCGCCGTCGTTCTGGCCGAGACGCAGGAGCAGGCCGATCATGCCGCTTCGCTTGTCCGCGCGACGTATGCGCAAGAGCCCCCCACCACCAGCTTCGCGCAGGCCATGGCGCAGGGCACTGCGCCCGGCCTGTTCATGGGGCAGCCGCTCCACAATGCCAGCGGCGATGCCGAGACCGCCCTCGCCGCAGCGGAAGTGCGGATCGACTCCACCTATCGAACGCCGCGCCACAATCACAACGCCATCGAGCTTCACGCTGCAACCGTCGCCTGGGACGGCGACACACTGCGCATTCACGACGCTTCCCAACTCGTCGCCCACACCGCCTGGTCGATTGCGCGCATGTTCGGGATAGAGGAGGACCAGGTCGTCGTCACGTCACCCTTCGTTGGCGGCGGCTTCGGGGGCAAGTGTCTGTGGCAGCATCAGATCCTCGCCGCTGCTGCGGCAAAATTGGCGGGACGCCCGGTCCGCCTCGTGCTCTCGCGAGAGGGTGTCTACCGGCTGGTCGGCGGGCGATCGCTGACGGAGCAACGTGTCGCCCTTGGCGCCAGCCGCGAAGGCCAACTCGAGGCGTTGATCCATACGGGAACCACCGCCAAGACCAGGCACAACGTCCTTCCCGAACCCTTTATCATGCCCACGCGAAGCGCCTACGCCGCCGAGACCATGCTGCTCGATGTGCAGACCGTGGAACTGGACATGCTGGCCAACACCTTCATGCGCGCGCCGGGAGAATCCGTCGGCACCTTTGCGCTGGAGAGCGCCATGGATGAACTTGCCGAAGCGCTCGGCATGGATCCCATTGAACTGCGCCTGCGCAACGAGCCGGAGAAGGATCCCCTCTCCGGCCTGCCCTTCTCCTCGCGCCACTTGTCCGAGAGCTGGCGCGCCGGCGCCGAGCGCTTCGGCTGGCACTTGCGCAGTCCGCGCCCCGCAGCTCACCGCGACGGGGAATGGCTGATCGGCATGGGCTGCGCCACCGGCACTTATCCGTATTACCGCATGCCCGGCGGCGCCGCGCGGATCACGCTGACCGACGAGGGCCACGCCACGGTGGATATCGCTGCACACGAAATGGGCATGGGCACTGCGACCGCCCAAACGCAAGTCGCGGCCGAACGTCTGGGCCTCCCCCTCGATGCGGTTGCGTTCAACTATGGCGATTCCACTCTTCCCGGCGTGGTACTGGCGGGAGGATCCCAGCAGACCGCGTCCATCGGTGCCTCGGTTATCGCAGCGCACCGCGCGCTGGTGAAAGAACTGCTGCGGATCGCCGGGAACGATTCCCCTCTCGCAGGGCTCGGTCCGGACGAGGTGGCCGGGCGCGACGGGGGCCTCTGCAAGCACGACACGCCCGATCGCCAGGAAAGCTATGCCTCGATCCTCCGGCGCGCCGGGCAGAAAAGCCTTACCGTCGAGGCGAGCCCGCCCGATCCGCTCGAAACCATGCACTGGTCGATGCACAGTCATGCCGCGATGTTCTGCGAAGTGCGCGTGAATGCGGTGACGGGCGAGCCGCGCATCAGCCGCTTCCTCGGATCGTTCGACTGCGGGCGCATCCTCAATCCGAAGACTGCCGCCAGCCAATTTCGCGGCGGCATCATCATGGGCATGGGCCTTGCGCTGATGGAGGAGACCCAGTTCGACGAGCGCAGCGGACGGGTAATGAACCCCAGCCTCTCGGAATATCACGTACCCGTGCACATGGACGTGCCGGAAATCGACGTGATCTGGAATGACATAGCCGATCCTCACACCCCGATGGGCGCCCGTGGCATAGGCGAGATCGGGATAACGGGCACCGCCGCTGCCATTGCCAATGCGGTCTTCAACGCCACGGGCAAACGGGTGCGCGATCTGCCGATCACGCTCGATAAATTGCTTTGACGTTTCGCCTGCGCCAATCCCGGAAACCCGTTCGCGCCTTCAAAGCCTCAGGCTCGGAGGCGAAGAACCCGTCGGAATGCATTCCGGGAATGTGTTGCCCTCCGGCGGGTTGAGGCGTTGTTCTCCTGCGGCACGGCGTCGATGGATTCTCACCTTTCCGATACAGCCGCTTTCGCTACCAACCGCGCGGCGTAATCCAGTTTGCGCACGATCGACGGCGAAAGGTGGAACGGATAGAGATCAGGCTGTCCCATCGCACGGTTCATGGCATTCATGCTGAACGACAGCGGCGCCATTCTTTCGGCGAGCTGTGCCGCGTCGGCCGTGTAAGGATCTAGCACAGGGGACGAGGGAGAAGAACCCGCCCATTCCTCGATCGAGGACAAGGAAAGGCCAAAACCGCCCGCAGTGGCCAGCACGTCGACGATATGCAGATAATGGGCAAACGTTTCGGCGAAGTCCTCCCAAGGGTGCGAAGTAGCATAATAGCTGACGAAATCGTCGGTCCACACTTTGCCGTTACCGCTGCCATAGTGCGCCTGGAGGCTTGCCTGATAGTCGGCTGTCTCGTCGCCGAATACCTGCCTGAATGCCTGCAGCTCGTCCGGATCATTGCCGATCAAGCGCGACCAGAAATGATGCCCCACCTCGTGCCGGAAATGGCCCAGAAGCGTGCGATAGGGTTCGCCCACCGCGTGCCGGATGCGCTCGCGCTCGGCATCGTCGGCCTCGACGAGATTGAGCGTGATAACGCCGCCATCGTGGCCGGTAAGGATTTGCGGCGTTCCCGCAGCTTCGGCTGCGCGATCGTAAAGAAAATCGAAGGCCAGTCCCCGCCCGCCTGCCTGCCCGGCTACTTTGGTCTCCAGCGGCAGGTGCAATTTCAGAAGCGTATGGAACAATCTGCGCTTGGCTTCCTCTATCCTAGCCCATCGCGCGGGTACGGAGGGTTCGGCGAGATCGGGAATTGTGCGGTTATGCCGGCACGCACGGCATAGGGCGGTCGGTTCGTCCTTCTCGACAAGCCAGTTGCAGATCTGAAAATCGTCGTTGTTGGCGCAAACGACAACCTCGGCCGAGGCGCCGCCGTCATCACGCCACTGGGTCGCATTGTCTGCAAGAAACCGGAAAGTGTCCGCGGCGGGATCATACCCCAGCGTGACAGAGCACCCAGGACAGAGCCGCGCCTCGAAATGGAGCAGTCGGTGGCAATTCGGGCAAGGAAATGCACGCATCTGATCATCCCAGTCTTGTGTACTCGCAGGCCGGTCGGCCAGACAAATCAGCCGTTGACCACAGTCCCGCCGTTGGGATGGAGCACCTGCCCGCTCATGTAGCTGGCATCCTCGCAAGCCAGGAACAGGAATGAAGGCGCCACCTCGTTGGGCTGTCCGGGCCGTCCCATCGGTGTGCTTTCGCCAAAATGCTCCAGCTTTTTCTCGCTGGCCCCGCCGCAAGGATTGAGCGGTGTCCAGATCGGACCAGGCGCAACGGCATTCACGCGGATGCCCTCGCCTACCAGATTTTCCGAAAGCGAACGCGTGAACGCCGTGATCGCCCCTTTGGTCGCGCTGTAGTCGAGCAATTCCTTGCTTCCCTTGTACATCGTGACGCTAGTGCAATTGACAATGGCAGCGCCCGCCTTGAGGTGTGGCCGAACCGCCTGCACCATGAAGAACATGCCAAAGATATTGGTCTGGAATGTGCGGCGAAGCTGTTCTTCGGAAATGTCTGTAACGTCCTTGTCGGGGTGCTGTTCGCCGGCATTATTGACGAGCACATCGATCCGGCCGAACGCCTTCATCGTCTCCCGGGCAACATGATCGCACATTTCGGTAGAGCCCACATCCGCCCGGATCGTGATGGCGCGGCGACCTTCGCCTTCCACGATGCGCCGGGTTTCCTCGGCATCGTCGTCCTCCAACAGGTACACGATTGCGACATCCGCACCTTCGCGCGCAAAGAGAGCCGCCACCGCCCGCCCGATGCCGCTGTCCGCTCCGGTCACGATTGCCACTTTGCCGGCAAGGCGGGAGGACCCCGGATAACGCGGCTGCCATTGAGGTTGCGGCTCCAGCTTGCTTTCGTGCCCCGGCAGGGCATCTTCATGGATCATCGGTGCGGTCTCGGTCATGATCGGCTCCTTCCTCGAGAAAACGAAGCGGGGCAGCTTTGGTTGAGGACTCTCCGTCATTCCGCCCCGCTATCGGAGCAGCTGGCGGCGATCTGACCGATCTCACTCGTCGCCGTATTCGCCCTCGTCGGATTCCTCGGGAGATCGTCTCCCGCATATTTGCCGCTCACGAATTCGAGAGGATCGAGGTCGAGACGGGCGACGACCTCCCCTGCCGCGTCGCCAGAACGGATACTTCTGAACCATCTTCAAGGTCGATGATGGTGCCGTTATTGTCACGCCCACGAAGGCTGAGAACTGAAGCAATGGCGTTAGCTCCTGTGAGACCAGTCGTAAATTAGACCTCTGACAGGTCAAAGGTTCGCCAACTTGCCCCAGGACGCCGCCGACCTTCCTGCCGTTCAGGATCGAGCACCGGTCTGGCGAACCTATCGTCCCTTGGGGCGTTGGAACCAGACGTTACTGGAGACGATCGATGGCGCGTTTCGGATATAAGCTGATGAGCGAGGAGCACGGGCCCAAGGCACTCGTTGCCAACGCTCTCGCCGCCGAACAGGCGGGGTTCGATTTCGTCTCGATTTCCGACCACTACCACCCGTGGCTGTTCGACCAGGGGCACGCGCCATTCGCGTGGAGCGTGCTTGGGGCGATCGCGCACGCGACGTCCAAGGTCGGGATCACAACCGGATTGACCTGCCCTATCATCCGCTATCACCCCGCGATCATAGCTCAGGCGGCCGCAACCATCGCGGTCATGAGCGACAATCGCTTTTCGCTCGCCATTGGCGCAGGCGAACGGCTCAACGAGCATGTCACGGGAGAACTCTGGCCGTCGATCCCGGAGAGGCACGCCATGCTGGAGGAAGCCATCGATATCTTCCGCCTCCTGTGGTCGGAGGGCGCGCACAATTTTCAGGGCGCCTACTTCACCGTGGATCACGCGCAGGTTTTCGACCTGCCGAACAAACCCCTTCCCATCGTTCTGGGCGTCAGCGGCCCGGCATCGATCGAACTTGCCCGGGCCAAGGCCGATGGGATCATGACGACGGATCCCGATCGGGCAATTGCGAGCAGCTTTCCGCATGGTCCGAAATACGTCGAAGTCGCCCTCGCCTACGCGTCCAGCGAGGACGAGGGACGAAAGATCGCGCATGAGCGCTTTCGCTTTTCGGCATTCGACTGGTCCGTCAACAGCGAGATACCGACCGTCGAGGGTTTCGAGACCGCGACGAAGTTCGTCCGGCCGGACGACCTCGCCGATAGGATCCCGGCCGGCCCCGATGCGGGCAAACATCTGGAGGCGATCGAGAAAGCGCTCGATGCCGGTTTCGATCACATCGTGTTGACGGGCATTGGCCCGGATCAATCCGGGTTCATCCGCTTTTTCGAGGAAAGACTGCGCCCGAAACTGGAAGGATAGTCAGCCACTCTGGACTCCGCTTCGTTAGATCGGCGACCGCAGATTCATCCGCTTGTGAGGCTATGAGACAGATACACTGCTGCTGGGTACGGATCCCGACTTCCGTTTGAAGAATGCTGAATTCTGAACCGGGAGAACGTGATGATCTCAGGCTCCGCGTTTGGCGCGATTCTCGATCTGGTACGTCAGCCAGCGGCAGAACATCCCAATGATCGATGTGGCTACGCCGGCAAACAGGCAGCCCATAAGCAGCGGGTCCTCCTTTGCCTTGGGCCAAGACACAATCGCGAGGAGGATGACGCTTGCTGTGGAAACCAGATAGCCGAATGTCTTGAGCACTGGCAGCGTCAGCCACCCGAAAACCCGCACTTCTGAGGGTGGTCGCTCAATATTCACGATCATCTCCTTCATCGCCTCGTCCGATAAAGCGTAGCATCGACAATGCCGCCCTACAGCCAGGGCGGCGCCTCCATGTTATGTCGAGGCGGCGCCGCGAGCGTTTACGCGCTGTTCGTTTCCCGTCATTTACCGAGCATGCGTAACCCCAGCAACATCGTGAGGGTTGCGCGCGGCTTTGGTTGCTTCTGCGGCTTTGCCACCACGGGCAACTGGCCAGCCCTCCAGGCGTTCAGCTCATCGGTCACGTTTACGCAGGCAGAGGATGAGTCGGCATGGAATCCCGGATCGACATCAATACAGCTACGGCCGAGGAACTCGACACTGTGGACTGCCTAAAGGGCCATGGCTTTGAGATCGTGCGCTACCGCGAAGACCGTGGCCGCTTTACCGCGGTACATCAACTCGACGAAGTGCCCGGACTTGCCGGAAAGGTAGATCAAAACGCGCCTCTGACCGTTAGCGCTCGAAGATCGATCGACTGAGATCCGTCATGGAACAGCTGCTTGACTGTCTTGTTATCGGTGGCGGGCCTGCCGGGTTAACCGCAGCGATCTACCTGGGGCGCTTCCACCTCAAGCTGGCGATAATCGATGACGGAAACAGTCGGGCTGCGCTGATCCCCCATACGCGCAACCACGCGGGATATCCTGGAGGTATCTCCGGCAAGGAATTGCTCGGCAGGATGCGCGAGCAGGCGGCGGAGTTCGGCGGCAACATCATTTCTGGTTCTGTTACGAACCTGAAGCGGAGCGCTGGCGGCTTTAAGGCCGAACTGGGAAAGCTCCGCCTGACGGCAAGGACAGTCCTGCTTGCGACAGGCGTTGTGAACAATCGCCCGGACCTGCCTTGCGCGGTGCACGACGAGGCGCTTGCCAGAGGCTTGATCCGCTACTGCCCAATTTGCGATGGTTATGAAGTCACGGACAAAAAGGTCGCAGTCCTCGGCACGCATACCCACGGCTACAACGAGGCGATCTTTCTCAGAATGTACAGTCGCTTGGTGACCTTGATCGCGCCCGACAGCTGCCACGACCTTTCAGCGCGGCAAAGGGAAATGCTAGGCAATCTGGGCGTGCACCTGGTCGACGGCCCCTGCTCGTCGTTGCAGCTTGAGGACAGAGCGATCCTGGTTCCTACCCCCGAGGGCATTCTTGCGTTCGATACCGTCTATCCCGCGCTTGGATCGCAAATCCGCTCCGAACTCGCGAGCGCCCTTGGCGCCGAATGCAGTGCCGACGGGTGCCTTGTCGTCGACGCGCACCAGCGAACGACGGTTCCGGGGCTCTACGCGGCAGGCGACGTGAGCAAAGGGCTGGATCAAATCAGCCACGCGATGGGCGAGGCCGGCGTGGCGGCGACAACTATCCGGAATGACCTTGAAGAGCAGAGCCCGCTCGCCCGCTAATTCTCTTCAGAGCGTAGCAACAAAGCCAGTTCTAGCTTCGTTTCCTCATGGGTGCGATTGCCGTGTTGATCGCTTTTGCGGTCTCCAGCTTCAGGAATTTCTTATGGATCGCTTCTTCACTGCAATCGCTTCCAAAGCGGCGAACTGGATGGGCCGCCCCTCGGCCTTCGTTGTCGCGGTGGCCGCTGTCATTCTCTGGGCCGTGAGCGGCCCGGCGCTCCATTACTCCGACACCTGGCAACTGATCATCAACACTGCCACCACGGTCATGACCTTCCTTGCGGTATTTCTGATTCAGAACAGCCAGAACCGCGACGGCGCGGCGATGCAGGCCAAACTCGATGAAATCCTGCGGTCTCAGGAGAGCGCCCGGTCCCAGTTTGTGGGCATCGAGCATCTGACCGATGCGCAAATCTGTGAAATTCGCGCCGCGCTGGAAAAAGACATACGCTCTGAAGGCGACAAGGATCGCACAGTCACCCGGACGGTAGACAGCCTACTGTCCCGCTATTGAGCGCCCCCGGAGGCATCTGGACGGACCCAGGGATAGCAAACCTCCAGCCCGTTTAACGAGGGCAGCCAGAATGAACGACCTCGCTAACTGGATTGCCCCGATTGCCACCATGACAGCCGCAATGATGACGGCCGCCAATATCGGCGCCCGCGTGACCGGGTGGGGCTTCGCGGTGTTCACCCTGGGCTCAATTTGCTGGACGATAGTCGGCATTGCGTCGGGGCAAACCTCTCTGATTGTTGCAAATGCCTTTTTGACGCTGGTCAATCTTGTCGGTGTATGGCGCTGGCTGGGACGCCAGACCGCTCACGAAGATGGCGCCAGGTCGGCAACCTCGGCGAGCCGCAGATCGGCAAGCGCCACCCTTTTCACGGCAGCGGGCTTGAAGGGCATGCCCGTGGTCACGGCCAACGGCAAACACGTCGGGAAAGCCGTTGATGCGCTTATTGAATGCCGCTCCGGTGAGATCAGCTACGTGGTTGTGGCTACCAGTGCAGTTGGGGGACTGAATGAAGTTCTACGTGCCGTATCTGCCGGAATGATCAGATTTGGCTGCGATGCGCTGGCGTTGGCGCTTTCCGAAGCCGACTTTGAGCAAATCGAACCTCTCGAGACCGATGAATGGCCCGCCTTCGTCCATGGCGGGTGACCTCGACCGAGAGAGCGGAACTCTGCCAAAACGATCGGGCTGTCGGCGTTGCCTTGGGCGCGCGTACGCGCCTGCTCGAGGACTTCACACTTCGGCCAAACCGGATCGGGCCAAGTTCAGTCTATTGGTTGCTGAGTTCCAACCCGCCGCAAAGAGGACAACCGATCCAATTGAAATCTTGACCGGGCGCCTGCGCTCAGTGAGCTTTAATGCAAGCTGGGGATGAAGAAATGAAACTGAATCGAAGAGCATTGATGGGTCTGGGAGTCGCAGCGCTCTTTCGGTTTCCGCGCGCGGCCGACGCAGAAATACCGAAAGTGCCGCTCGTTGATTCACTAAATCTGACGGTCGTCGTCGACAATTTCGCCAACGTATTCATGACGGAATTCGAACGCCCCGATATATCGGTGTCTCCCCCGCACCCAGCACGGGACTATCATCAGACCTACTCTGCCGAATGGGGCTATTCGCTTCTTGCCCGCAGCACGCCGGGCTCTGGAGCGACACCAAAAAACGTTCTCATTGATTTTGGCTACACATCGCAGGCATTGCTCAACAACCTTGTGCTGATCGGTGCCGATCCGGCTACGCTTGATGCGATGGTGCTCAGCCATGGACATTACGACCATTTCGGGGGGCTGGATGGCCTGCTGGGAACTGCAGCGGTCCGTCGTGGCACACCCTTGTTCGTCGGCGGCGAGGAAGCGTTCTGTGCAAGGCTGCGCGGTGTCACACCCGGGACATCATCCTTCGGCGCAATTGATCGCGCTGCACTGGGACAGGCCGGCATTCAGCTCGTCGTGTCGCCGGACCCACAGTCGGTCGCCGGACAAGCGTTCACCACGGGCGAAATTCCGTTCGTAACGACCGAACGTCCTCGCGTCCCGACTGCGATGCTTCCGGGTCAGAACTGCAACCGCGCCTTGCTCGATCCGGCAAAACGCGATGTCGATTTCATTGTAGATGACGCGATCCACGAATTGGGAACCGTGTACAACGTGGCAGGCCGCGGGCTGGTCGTCATTGGCTCATGCAGTCATCGCGGCATCATCAACACCGTGCGCCGCGCACAGGCTGTTTCCGGCGTCAATCGCATCCACGCCATTGTCGGAGGGTTTCATCTCGTCCCGCCCCAAACCAGGGCGCAGGCGTTGGAGACGGTGGCGATGATGCAGGCAATCGATCCCGACTATGTCATTCCCGGCCATTGCAGCGGCGACGTGTTCATCGCTTCCGCATCGGAAGCGATGCCAGACAAGGTCATTCGATCGGTGGTCGGTGCGAGCTATCACTTCGGGCGGCGAAGCTAGAAGCGCGCCTTATCCTGGACACCCTATCTGGCTGCTTCCCTGAAATTGCGCGAGAGTGACCGTTACCTGAGGGCCAAGCCGATCGTCGGAATCACGCAAACCGATAGGGGCCGCCTTTGTCGAGTGCCGCCTGATAGGCGGGTCTTGCCTGTATCGTTTCGAGCCAGATCCCGGTCATCGGCCGGCCGATAGTCAAGAAGCCGCGATCCCTTGCTGCTTCGAGCGGAAAGCTCATCATGATGTCGGCTGCCGTGAATGTGTCTCCGGCAAACCAGGGACGGGCGCTCAATTCGCGCTCCACGAAATCCAGATGCACGTCGATCATGGGTTGCAGGCGCTTCTGCGCCACTTTTCCCAGAACTGGTATGCGCTCCAGCACCAGATTGACCAGAAGCGGCGGCATCAACGAGCCTTCGGCATAGTACAGGAACTGGCGATAACGCATCGCCGCATCCTCGCCATAAGGCTTGCCAAGCCGGCCGTCTGCCTTGTCGACAAGGTATTCGGCGATCGCGCCGGTTTCCACGACGATACGGTTCGCGCCGGATGGATCGCGATCGACCAGCGCCGGCGATTTTCCCAGAGGGTGCACAGAGCGCAGCTCAGGCGGCGCGAGCATCGTTTTCGGATCGCGTTCATAGCGCTTGACTGCATAAGGAAGGCCAAGTTCCTCAAGCATCCACAGCACGCGCTGCGATCGCGAATTCTCCAGATGGTGGACGGTGATCATCGCCATTGGGTTCCATTGCGGGGACACAATCAGACCAACGGTCGGTTCCGCACTTGGTTGCCCGAGCGCGCCCTGGAGCTTGGGCAACATTTGCAGGATTTACAAAAGGAAAGCCCGCCGACCCCCACGATCGGCGGGCTTTCCCGCCCCGAGCCTGTGCTCAGGGCATCAGCACCGTATCCACCACATGAATGACGCCGTTGGACTGCATGACGTTGGCGATAGTGATCTTTGCGGTGCCACCCTTGGCATCGGTCAGATACCAGGCGCCGTCCTTTTCCCAGGCAGTCAGCTTCTCGCCTTCGACAGTCGTGAGCGTGGCCTTGCCGCCGCCCATCTTCGCTTTCGCGGCGATATCCCTGGCGGTCAGGCGCCCGGGAACGACATGATAGGTGAGCAGCTTGGTCAGCGTCGCCTTGTTTTCCGACTTCAACAACGTGTCGACGGAACCGGCAGGCAGCTTGGCAAAAGCTTCATTGGTCGGCGCGAAGACGGTGAACGGCCCTGCTCCCTTGAGCGTGTCGACCAGACCCGCTGCCTTCACCGCAGCGACTAGCGTCGTGTGGTCCTTTGAGTTGACGGCATTGTCGATGATGTCCTTCGATGGATACATCGCGGCGCCGCCGACCATCGGGTTAGCTCCCATGCTTGCCGCCACGATCGGCGCGCCGGCGGCGAGCAGCGCCGCGCCAGCGAGCGAAAGAGAGAGCTTCGTGAGGATATTTGACATCCTGGCATCCTTCCTGTGTCGCGCGTCCCGAAAGGCGGGCGTGCATGACAGCTACGACGGCGGGCTGCCGCTGGATGCAGTCAGATCAGTGATATTTTTCCGGAAGCGATCGGGGTGGAACTGGGGGCAGCGTGGGGCGCGCCGACACCCGGCTCCATGGTGACAGCCAGTGTCGCGCCTTCCGTCATGTACGCTCGGAGCGCGGCGCCGACCAGGACATGACTTTCGGCATCGCGCGGAATCAATCCCAGCGATCGCGGCTTACCATCATCCGGAATGATCCAGAGCTCGGGCTGCAATGTGCCCGGCTTTATGCCGGACGGACGTAGCGCAAGCCGTCCGCTTGCAGGATCAAAGCGGGCGAGAACCACGGGGCCATCGGGCGCCCCGGTCAACTGGGCGATGACGACTTGTTCCGTGCGTTGCGGATTACCTGCCGTGGTGGCGGGCGAGAGACGCAAAACCAGCATCAGCGCTAGCGAGGCAGCAACCAGACCCGCCATGAGCGCGCTGCCCTGCCAAATGCGCAACCGCCGATTGCCAGGGTCAATTGAAGACGTAGCACCGGCAATGCCCGTCTCGATCCTTGCCCATAGGTGCGAAGGTGGCTGGATCGGAGCGTACTGGTCATAAAGTGGTTCGAGCCGTCGATCCCATTCGTGGATCACCTCAGGCGCGAAGTTGGGATCGGCTATAAGGCGCCGAAGTGCGTCTGCACGCTCACTTGCGCTCAGAACGCCAAGTGCCAGTTCGGCAACCAGAGCATCGCGCTCGTCGGGAGGCAACGGCGTATCAGCCATCACCGATACACTCCTTCAGCCGCTGCATCCCACGTCGAATCCAGCTTTTCATGGTACCGAGCGGCACGGCCATGCGCTCTGCCAACTCTGCATAAGTCAGGCCATCGAAAAAGGCGGCCCGAATGGAATCGCTTTGCCGCTGCTCCAGTTCGTCAAGACAGAACACTATGCGCGCCTGAAGCTGGTCCTGCTCGATCCGTTGGTCGGCCGGCAAGGTATTGTCGGCGATCTGGTCAGCGGTCTCTTCCGGCGGGACGGTGCCGGCAGTTCCAAGCCGGTGCGATGCCCGGCTCCAGTCGATCGCGGCATTGCGCGCTATCGCACAAAGCCACGTGATCGGGCTGGAACGTCCGGGATCGAACCTGTCGGCCCGATTCCACACCTTGATGTACACGTCCTGCAAAATATCCTCCGCAGCCTCTCGGTCAGCGGAGATACGCAGGCACACGCCGAAAAGCTTCGCCGATGTCTTCTCATAGACTTCGCGGAGTGCTGATCGCTCGCCGCAGGCCACCCTGCCCAACGCGGCGATCAGTTTCTGGCGCTCGGCGTCTGCATCTTCCACGGACCCAGCCTATCAGTCTGGGACTGTGTTTCAAACTCCCTGATGGCTCTGAGCTGTCTGCGCCAAAGCGGTGGAACTTTCTGCGCGACATCGCTCGTGTTCTGGCGAGCGGCGTCGCAGTTCTCAGGTTCTTGAGGCCTGGAACCAGTACGGGACTGTCCCCGCTCTTTACCTCCCAGTTTACAAAAGCCCGCCGCCATCGACGTCGATCACCGATCCCGTGACGAAGGCGTTGCTCATGGCGAAGAGATAGGCGTGAGCCAGATCTTGCGGCGTGCCGACCCGCTCCACCGAAAGCCCGGCTGCCACGCGGGTAAGAAACGCCGTACGGACATCGGACCCGGTCTCCCCCCAGGTTGGGGTGTCCACAATGCCTGGACTGACGACATTGACACGGCGCGGGGCCAGTTCTTTCGCCAAATGGCGGGCCGCCGCATCGGTAGCGGCGTTGACTGCGCCCTTAACCATGCTGCCAATGCCATATTTGCGGGACACCTGGCCTGAGGTAAATGTTATCGACGCGTGAGCCGATAGATGAGGCAGGGCCAATCGAACGGCATGGATTGCGCCAAAGAGTTTGATGTCGAACGCCAGCGACAGGTCGTCGGGATCAAGCAGGGGCAACGCCGTTGCCGTGCTTCTCGAACCTGCCGTATATATGAGGTGATCGATAGGACCAATGGCGGCGAAGGCGTTGCCGAGCGCATCGAGATCGCAGGCATCGAGTGCGATTGGTTGCACGCCTTGGGGAGCGCTGCCGGATCGGCTGATGGCAACGACCCGGGCGCCCTTCGAGCGCGAAAGTTCGGCCACTGCTGCGCCGATGCCGCTTCCGCCCCCGATCACGACAACGGTTTGCCTGGAAAGTATATCGCTCATGTTCTGGGTACTTCTCATGAAAGGAAGGCTTGGCACGAACTGGGCGATACGCCGCGAAATAGCTGCGAGCAGGGCAGAAAACTGCGCCGAAACGTGGGATTGGTGCTCCGCCCAAGCGGAATTCGCGATTTCCTCGATCATGGTCGTTTCACGGGTCGAGGCGCTGCCAGACCGAATAGGCGACTATTCCGCTACTCGATGCACCGGCTGGAACGGCATAAGTCAGAAGGCCATCCTTGAAGGTATAGTCACGCTCCTGCCGTTTGCCCTGCCAATTGGGAAAGGAGGCGGCTGTCACATCGAACACCAGCTTGTGCCTAGCCCTGTCGATCGCGACGGTGCCAAAGTGCGTACTCGATCCCACCACCGCCTGCCGGTATTCTTCCGTCGTACCGCGTGCTTTATCCCCGCTGGCAAAGGAAGGCCGGCCGACCCTGTAAATCTGCATGTTGTATCGGTGTGCAGCATCGATCGTCAGCAGGCCAAGCGGATGCTCCCCGTAATTGGTCGAGCGCGTGCCATCGGCCTTGATCTCGTAGGCGGAGACCATCGTCCATGTGCCCTGCAGCGAAGTGATGTCTTCCCGAGATTGCGCCGCCCCGGGGGCGGCCCCGGATAGCAATGAAGCAGCGGCGATAGACGCAAACGAGACGCGATGATTCACGGCGGCCTCCATGTAACTTCTTTGTGCGGTTACATCAGTTGCGCCGATCCGAGAAACCTGTCAATAAGGTTACATGAGAAAACATCGCACGGCGGTTTCCCTCCCCGAGGATCGGGATGGCTTTCGGTTTCGAGGCGGCAACGCCGCAATCGATCTGGCAGCGACGCTTCAGGGCAGACTCAAGCCCGCTCCTCGCGAGTTGCTGGCAACGCCGGAAGATCTCGACCGTTGGCTGGTATCGGCAGGGATGGTGGCATCCTCGCCCGGTGCGACAGAGGCAGACCTGGCAACAGCTTGCTCCCTACGGGAGGCGATTTTCGAACTCGCTGGAGGGCTGGAAGGGTCGGACTTCGACGCTGATGCACGCGATGAGCTCAATCGCATCGCCGCAGCCCCGGCGGCGGCGCCGGTCCTGGGTGCGGACGGCGGGCTTACGCTCGATGGATCGGTCGCGGGTCTATTGTCGTTCCTGGCAAGGAAAGCAGTTCACCTGTTCGGCAACGAGGACGCGGCGAACATTCGCCAATGTCAGTCGCCTACCTGTACGATCCAATTCGTAGACACTTCGCGCTCTGGTGATCGGCGTTGGTGCTCGATGTCGGCCTGTGGAAACAAGGCCAAGGTCGCAGAATTTCGGCGGCGCAAGCGAACGCCGCCAACCGACGTGTGACGCCGGCCAAAGAACGCACATTTCGAGTCCCCTCCCATTTGGGCGGGGATGAAAGGTCACGGCAGGAGCGAGCGCTCGAGAGCCTCCTGCCGTGAGATCTGAAACTTCAGGTTACGGCCGACAGTCTCTGGCGAACCGCAATATGTCGAACCGTCATGCCTCAAGGCACTCTTCTGCCGCGACCGAAGAAATAGCCAAGAACAAGGATTACGACCGCAACGAGCAGGAAGAGCTTTGCAAGGCTGACAGAAAGACCTGCTACGCCGCCAAAGCCCAGAAGCGCCGCGATTAACGCGACAACGGCAAAAATGATGGCCCAGCGAAACATGAGGGCTCTCCTTTATATAAACGCTGCGCCGACCTTTTCGAGCAGCTCTCTTGCAGAACTTTCGGCCGCCCCCGGTGTTCCAAGAGATGTTGCGAAGGCCGACGCCAATTATAGAGAGCGAGTTTGGTATTTTCCCGGCGCGGCTTCTGCGCTGCCCGTCCTGGAGGCAGTTGTATCGCCCGAATTGGTTGTCGTGCTCTCGAAAATTGGCAGATCACGCGGTGCCTTTCGTGAAGCGGGCCATCACGCGCCCGCGGGCGTACCGGCATCCTGATCGGGAGGGAGCGCGATGGGCGTAGCGGCACAGATGGTGCGGAGTGCCTTTTTCAATCCTTCCTCGATGGTCGGATGATAGAAGGGCATGGCCAGAAGCTGCGTCGCAGTTAAGCCGCCCTGCACCGCCCAGGCCAGCATGTGTGCCAGATGCTCGCCCGCAGGCGTGATCAGATCGGCACCGATCAGCCTCCCGTCGGGCGCTGAGGCGTAAAGGGTCAGCACCCCGCAATTGAGCCCGTCAACGCGCGCGCGGCCCTGATCGGAAAAATCCGCCGATCCGGTGACCGTCCCCTCCTCTTCCGCCTTGCCGATCGTGGCCAGCACCGGTTCGGTGAAAGTGATGGCAATGGGCGTGTTGCGCGCCGCCGGGATCGGCGCGGGATAGGCAGCGGCGTTGCGGCCGGCGATGGCGCCCTCGTGCGAAGCTTCGTGCAGGAGCGGCAGATCGGCCGCTGCATCTCCTGCCAGGAAGACAGCGCTTTCCCCGCAGCGCATCGTCGTGCGCTCGTGCCGGGGAACGCCATGATCGTCGAGGTCGAGCCCGGCCTTGTCGAGATCGAGCCCGTCCAGCTGCGGCTTTCGCCCGACGGCGACGAGCGCCTTATCAAATTCCGCCTCGCCCTCGCTCGCGCCGCTCCAGTTCAGGCGCACGCCACGCTCTGTCGCATAGGGCATGACGTCGACGCCGAGATGCAGGGCGAGATCATCTTCCAGAACCTCGCGCAACCGGCCATGGACTTTGTTGCAGCGCACTTTGGCCATGCGCGCGCCCTTGTCGAACAGCGCGACTTCAACGCCAAGGTGGGCGAACGCCTGCGCCAGTTCGAGGCCGATGGCGCCCGAGCCGACCACCGCCAGGCGTTTCGGCAGGTCCGCCAGTTCGAACACCGTGTCGCTGGTGAGCGCTGCCTCCCCCAGCGCCGCGAAAGGCGCGGGCAGGATCGGCGCAGAGCCGGTAGCGATGACGATCGCCCGCGCTTCCACGCGCCGCCCGTCGTCGAGAATGAGGCGGCCGGGCCCCTCGAAACGGGCGTGTGCGTGGATCGCCACGTCCTTTGGCAGCCGGGTGATCGACTCGCGTACCAGGCGGGCGAACCGGTCACGCTCCGCGCGCACGCGCTGCAGGACGGAAGGACCATCGATCCTGACGCCATCGACCTCTATCCCGAACAGGCTCGCTCGCCCGATACGCGCGGCTTCACGGGCTGCGGCGATCAGCAGCTTGGAGGGCATGCAGCCCACCCGCGCGCACGTGGTCCCGTTGAAATCGGGATCGATCAACAGGGTGGAGGCCCTGTTCTTGCGCGCGGCGCGCTCGGCAGCGAGACCGGCGGTGCCGGCGCCGATTACCGCGACATCGGTCTGCAGGACAATCGTGCGGGCTTGATTCTCGCTCATGGGCTGGGTGCTTCCGATGGATTGGGGAGGATGTGCCGGCATTAGCCGTGACGCGCGCGGTGACGGTCGAGTGTCCTGGCGGCAGCGGAAAGCGCATGCGTCACTTCCTCGTGCCAGGCACCGGGACGCAGGCGCCGCACGGCCAAATGGGCGGCGCAGACGATCGGCGTTTTCGCCCAGTTATGTGCCAGAGCCAGCGCCCATGCTGCAAAATCGTCGGCGGCGCCGGGGCGGTGCTGCAGTGCCTTTCCCAGCATCGGATGAAAGCGCAGCCGCGACTGGGAGAGGACGTGGCCGAGCAAGCCAGGAGCCGCCAGCACCATCAGCGTGTCGTCGACGTGAACGATACCGCTCTCCCGGTGCCGTACGAGGACGGAGGCGGCATGGACGGTGTCATCTGCGGTCACCAGATCGAGCCCGGCAGGGACTGAAAAGTCGAGATCCTGGAACCTGGCCTGGGTTGCCGTGTCCTCTATCGCGTCGTCTTCCCAAGTTCGCGGTGCCGCCGTGTGCCGAACAACCGCGCATGCGGCGCCAGTTCATGGGCGGCGGCGCAGTGCAGCGTGTGAAAGGGGTGGACGTTGATGATCGTGTCGATTGCATCGCCGTTTCCGGTAAGGCTGAGCAGCGCATTGCGGTCGTCACCGGACACGCCGTAGCTGTCGATAAGGGTGAAGCGCCCTCCTGGCCTTCGCACCAGAGACATCTGGGTGCCAAGATTGACGATCTTTGCGATCTTGAACGAGCCGCAGAAATTCCAGAAATTCTCGGCAAGCTTTTGCATGGTCGGCTTGGCTCCTTCGCTAAAGGTGAGAACGATCGACCGTGGATGCGAATGCAAACCGCTGAGGTGGTCATCGTTCCTGCCGAAAATGGAGCGATGGAACGGAAGCAGGCGCGCCGCGCGGCGAACAGCGATTGATCCGGGCTCGAACGTCCGTCATGGATGGCGCCGTTGTCAGCACAGACCTTTCGTGCGGACGACTGCCGATTGGATTTCAACAATGCAAAGGCAAAGCTTTCCGAAATCCTCTTCAAGCAACAGTAGTTTTTATGGCCGACGGGCTCACGTTCCTGGATTCCCACAGCTATTAGCCAAAGCCCCCTCACATGGGGAGCTTTGTGTCAATCGTCGGTCTAGCTACGGCATTTGCTGTCTCTCGATATCAGATCCATGGTCTGAGCCTGTTGCAACAAGCGTCCCATCAACCGGTCCGCTCTAACCTCACATCCGGTCGCCGCTCATGCACGGCTACACCACAATCCCGCTTGCGTCGGGTTTGGCTCAGGAAAACGGGACCAACCTTTTTATCGGCAATCGAAGCCAAGGGGGATCGACGGTCCGTCTACCTGGATCCGGCGGGTGTCGCCCCGCAGGAAATCTTCTATGAGTACCCAGTCAGGCTGCTTTGAGGATTGCGCCCTTTGGCACGACGCCAGCGGAATTGAATTGCCACAGCGCGATCAGCAACTTGCGCGCGAGAGCCACTATCATCACGCGGCGGACGCGGCCGCCGTTGGTTCGCACCCGCTCCTCATACCAGAGTGTCAGTTCTGATGTTGGTTGATGTCGCAGCCACAGCCATGCGACTTGGATCATCGTGACGCGCAGCCGTTTATTGCCCGCTTTGGACACCCCTTGCTCTCGGTCCATCGCACCACTTTGCCACGGCGATGGCGCCAGTCCCGCATAGCTGGCGACCTGTCGTCGATTACTGAAGCTGCGGAACAACCCCTCGGCATGAAGCACGCCAGCGAATTCCGGGCCGATACCGCGCAATTGAAGCAGACGAGCGCTGGCCGACGCTGACGCTGGAGCCTCTTCGATCGCCGTGTCTAGTTCCAGCATCGCATCGCGTTCCCGCTCAACGTCTTTGATCTGCCCCAGAACCAACTCCAACCGGTCTAGCTCGCGCTCGATCTCATTCTTGAGATGGCGTGGCAACGGTCGTCCGTCGCCGGTAGTGAGCTCTTCCAACCGAGCCCGCCGGTTGGTGCGCAGCGGCTCGTAGTCGCCCACTCCTTGCGCGAACAGCAGGCCTTTCACTCGGTTAACGTGCCGGATGCGCTCGATCACCAGCGAGCGTCGCTCCCGGCAGATGCGACGGCGGTCTTCGTCTTCGACGCTTGGTACTGCGACCATCGCGCAGACCCTCGGCTCTCCACGTTTATAGGCGAGCAACGTACGGACCAGGGCCTCACCGTCGAGCTTATCCGTCTTCGCACGCCGACTCCGTCGCGAAGCCGCGATCGAGGCTGCATCGACGACGTAACTCTCGATTCCTTCGCACATGAGGCAACGGTGTATCCAGAAGCCGTCCAGTCCAGCCTCCTGAATAACGACCAATGGGTACTGCTTGCCGGTCCGCTCGCGCGCTTTGGCTTGTAACTGCGCGAACCGCTCGAGGAGGACAGGCACATCACCGCCCTTCACCTGGTGCCGCGAAATGCGCTCGCCGCGCCCCGGCAACAGAGACGTCACCAACCAAGTGGAACGGCTCAGCTCCAATGACACAAAGATCGCATTTAACTGAGTGCTGACGGCGGCATGGGATAAACCGGACATGGAGAGCCTCCTTGACGATAAAGCGGGGAGGTCAGTGTGCCTTAACTAGCGCCAACCCGCGCCCATGGGATCTTTTTCCAAGCGGCTGCAGCCGGCGTGGGGCATCGAGGGCAATCTCGCCGGGCTCGAAATTATGGCTGGGTTTGGCCGTGAAGAGGCTGGCGACTTTCGGACGGCGGTGGGGAAAGAGCTGCCGTTCCGGAGCCGCCCGAAACAGGACGTTGCGCGGTCATCTTGGCCTGCCTGGAACCCGCCTGTCTGCATTCCTAGGGGTGAGGCTCGTCTTTGAAATACCTTTCCAAGAGGGCAAACCGGCCAACTCGACTAGTGGCCGAGCGCCTGGGCAGCTCAGGTCATAGCATTTTCGACACTTGCCAAGTCGAGCAACCAAGTTGCGGGCCAATCGCCGCTATCAACTGTTTGACAAAGGACGCTGTAGAAAACCCCGTGAAACTGTTTGTAGGTGCTCCGAGCTATTCGCCAATGGGCCTGCACTGAAACATGAGTGAGTTGTAAGACCGTGGGATCGACGATCCGCGCACACACGAGTTGCCCGCGTTCAATTTCACGCTTTACGCTCAGCGGCGTGACCACGGCGAAGGCATCCCCCGCGATGACGAGAGATTTGCTGATGGCCGGTGATGCAACATCAAACGCAATCTTGATTTTGCATGCCCGGCGGGCCGCCAGCTTTTCCAACATAACGGTCAGGCTTGCCGGAGCGGGCGGCGCCACGAGAGGATAATTCTCAAGCTCCGAAAATGTCACTTCCGAACGGCTGGCGAGGCAGGATCCGGAGCTTCCCACAAGCACCAGATCCTCACGGACGATTTCGGAATGGAAGAGGCGATCGTCGGGCGTCAATCCGCTAAGCAACGCGATATCGATCCGGCCGTGCAGCAATTCGTTCGCCAGCATCGCAGAATCTTCCTCGATAATGCTCAATCTGAGGTTCGGCATTTCGGCGGCCAAGCGGGTGATAAGGCGCGGTCCGATCAGCCCAGCCAAGCCCGGAGGCAACCCGATCTTCGCATGCGCTTCGACGCGCGTCGAAAACGACCGCGCGTTGGCAAGCACGGTTTCGATCTGCTTAAGGGGATGGACGAGGCCGGACCTCAGATAATCGCCTTCTTCGGTAAGCTGCATGCCGCGTGCGACGCGCTTGAACAGCGGCACCCCGAGATCGGTCTCCAGCAATTGCATCTGCCGGCTGAGGGCCGGCTGCGCAATGCCGAGTGAGCGTGACGCTGCATTGAGCGAGCCTTCCTCGGCAATCCGCAGGAAATAGGTTAGGCGGCGCAGTTCCATCAGCAACATATAGCAGATCGGCATACCTACGGCACGAATATTGTAGTGGTGGCATGTGGCAATCGCGCACTAACGAGAAGGACGGGCTCGAAACGAGCCATTTGATGGGAGGCGAGCATGGCGACGAGCGCCGAGTATCGGCTGGGCGATTACGCGTTTCCGCGAGGTTGGTTCGCCGTCGCGCAAAGCGCCGAAGTCGGCCGCAAGCCCATAAATGTCCGCTACTTCGGTCAGGACATGATCCTTTACCGGGGAGCGAGTGGCCGGGTCGTCATGCTCGATGCATACTGCCCGCACATGGGAACCCATCTTGGTAGCGGCCCCCATTCAGCGACGACCACCTCCGATACCTTCATGGAGGGCGACAACATCCGTTGTCCCTTTCATGCCTGGCGCTTCGGTTCCGACGGTGTCTGCAACCACATTCCCTATCACGACGGCCCCATCCCGCCCGCTGCAAAGGTGAACAGCTGGACGGTCGAGGAACGCTACGGAATCGTCTTCTGCTGGCACGACCCTGAGGGATTGCCACCCGATTTCGAAATCGCCGAATTCTCCGAGTGGGGGCGGCCTGGTTGGGCAAGCTGGAGTGAGCTCGAGCTTCTGTGCGATCTCCAGCACCCGATCGAGATTTTCGACAACATGTCCGACGTCACGCACCTGGATCATCTCCACGGCGGCAACGTCACCTCGTACGAAAACGAATACGACGGCCATGTCCTGCATCAGCGTCAAAGCGGAAACACGACCGAGCAAGGCGAAGCCATTTACGCATCGACCCTGACGACACTCGCCGGTTACGTCGGGCCCGGCATCGCATTCGGTCATTTCGTCGAGATCGATGCCAAGCAGATTATCTGCGTCACTCCGATCGAAGACGGCACATGCCGTCTTTGGCAGGCAGCGATGCTGAAAATTCCGCAGGGCCTGACTGCCGAGCAGGCAGACATTGCCCGCCAGCGCCTCAGCTCGTCGATGGGCAACGGGCTGATGCGCGACGGCGAGGTGTGGGCGACGAAGCGCCCGGCCATCAATGTCATGCAGATGCCAGGCGATGGACCGTTTCGGCAATCCCGCATCTGGTACAGCCAGTTCTATAATCCGCGCGAAAAGACAGACGGCATCCTCAAGCGAGCCGGCGGGCGGCAGGTTGCCAAGGGAATGCCGCCATTTACGCCGGGCGCTGCTCAATAAGGCACGTTTTGTAAGTTCTCAGGGCCAACTGGCCCGAAGGGGGATGTTTGGAATATCGCCAACTAGGCACAACAGGCATCACGGTGAGCGCATTCGGCCTCGGCGTGATGACCTATGGCGGACAAACGCCGCAGGACGATGCCATGCGCCAGCTGGATCTGGCGTTCGCTTCGGGCATCACTTTGTTCGACACGGCAGAGAATTACCCGACGCCGCTCAAAGGTGAGACGCAGGGGCGATCCGAGGAAATTCTGGGCAGCTGGATTGCAAGCCGAGGGCTGCGCGAAAAAGTGGTCATCGCTACCAAGGTCGCGGGGCCGAACGGCGCCGGAATGTCTCTGGATTACCTTCGCGGACCGAACCGGCGGCTCGACCGAGCCAATATAGCGGTGGCTATTGACGCCAGCCTGAAGCGCCTCGGAACCGATTGCATCGATCTTTACCAAGTCCATTGGTCCGAGCGCGCGATCACCACGCTCGGACGATCGCGTTACTCGCAGGTTGCGGAAGATCCATTACAAATCTCGATCGAAGAGACCTTGGATGCGCTCGGCGAACTGGTGCGGGCAGGCAAGGTCCGCGCGGTCGGCGTCTGCAATGAGTCTCCTTGGGGCGTGATGCGCTACCTGACAGCGGCGGACCAGGGAGCCGCGCCCCGCGTCGCATCGATCCAGAACGGCTACAGCCTGCTGGATCGCTCTTTCGAGCTGGGACTGGCCGAAGTTTCCATGCGCGAGCAGGTCGGCCTGATCGCCTACTCGCCGCTGGCCGGCGGCACGTTGACCGGAAAATACGGCAGCGCCCCTGCCCCCATAGCCGGCAGTCGCTCAAGCGATTCCGCGGCATTCCTGTCCCGGTTTACCCCGGCGAGGCAAAAGGCGATCGCCGCCTACACGCAGCTGGCGCATGACTACGGTATGGAGCCTGCACATATGGCTCTGGCATTTGCCCGCTCCCAGCCATTCATGACCAGTGTGCTGATGGCAGCGAGTTCTGTCTCCCAGCTCGAGAGCAATCTGGGCGCGATCGATCTCGCCGTACCCAAGGATCTCGCGAAGGCCATAAACGCGGTGCACGACACCCATCCCAATCCCAGATAACCGGACTGAGACGATGAACTTCGGATTGAACGAAGAGCAGGAGCTGCTGCGCGATACCTTTGCTGGCTTTCCAGCAGCCGCTGATGGGAGATGACCATGGCTGACGCACCTCACATGCTCGTCGACATCCAGGGACCGATTGTCATCTGCACGCTCAATCGGCCCGAGAAGCTTAATGCAATGACCCAGGAGATGATGGACATCTTCCGGGAGGCCCTCGCTCTGCTGCGGGATAGCGATGACTTGAAGGTCATGCTGATCCGCGCGACCGGACGCTACTTCTGTGCAGGGGCCGATCTCAAGGGCGGGAAGAAGCCGGCCTCGATGACGGCTCGTGGGATCCGGGAAAATCACCGGCTTGGCGTCTATGGTGTGCGCGCGATCTACGATGAGATGGAGCACATCGAAAAGCCGATCGTCATTGGCCATCATGCCAAGTGCGTCGGCGGCGGATTGGAGCTTTCGCTGGCATGCGATTTTCGTTTCGCGGCCGAGAGCGCATCCTATGCTTTCCCTGAAGGCCTCTTCGGTGTTCTTCCTGCATCCAACGGTGTAAGCCGCTTGACGCGTCTGTGCGGACCGCACTGGGCGCGCTGGCTGATCATGGCCAACAAACCGGCGTCCGCCGATCTCGCGCTCATGATGGGCCTCGTCCACCAGGTCTTTCCCGATGAGATGTTCGAGCAGGACCTGATGGAATTCTGCCGCCACCTCGCCAGGCAAAACGGCGAACAGATGGGCGCTGCCAAAGTGGCCATCGAACTGGCTGCCGAGCTGGGTCGCGATTCAGCGGCGCACGTCGAGCGGATGGCGAACAGCGCCCTGATGCTGAACCCCGACTATCTCGAACGCCTTGAAACCTATCTCGCCGGAGTCGGCTCGAAGGACAAGCTGGCCGATGCGGGCGAACCGGCATGAAGCCGCCCCGGATCACGACCTCTCATTTGGCCGCGCCGCGCGGCATCAAGGATTAACGATGGAACAGGAAATCGACGCAGATCGACCGGTCTCAACGAGGGTCGACGCAGAAGCGCCTGCGGCAAGCCTGACCGTGACCAATGCGGTCATGAGCCGGCGCGCTACCCGCGCGTTCACGGATCAGCCGGTCGCGCTCGAAGTGTTGAAACGCGTGCTGGACAAGGCGCGCTTTGCGCCGTCGGGATGCAACTTCCAGCCATGGGAAGCGACCGTCATCACCGGAACGGCGCTTGGCGAACTGCAAGCGAAGATGCGGCAATTGCCGCCGCAGGATCCCGTGGAATACGTGATACAGCCCGCCGACATCGGCGCCGACTATCTTGCGCGCCTGGCCGAGAACGGCGATCGACAATATACTGCCGAAGGTATCGCCCGCGACGATGCAGCCGGCCGTCAGGCTTCGGTAATGCGCAATTACTGCGGGTTTGGCGCCCCGGTCCTGATGCTCTGCTACTTCCCTCGAGTCATGGGGCCGCCGCAGTGGTCGGACATCGGCATGTGGCTCCAAACCGTGATGCTGCTTTTGCGGGAGGAAGGGCTGGATAGCTGCCCTCAAGAGTTCCTCTCCCTCTACGCCCGGGTTATCAAGGACCACATCGGCGTCAGTGATGAAACTCACATCTTCTTCTGCGGCCTCGCCATAGGCCACGCCGACCGGACCGCACCGGTCAACAATTTCGAACGGCCGCGCGTCCCCCTGGACCAGCAAGTTCGCTTTGTCGGTTTTTGAACCGGCCAATTACCGTCACGGGAGGAATGAGAAATGGAATTTGACGTCGCGCGCTGGCGGGGACCGGTCCTGCCACTATCGCCTGAGGAGCTTGCCGATCGTCACGCGGTTGGACAGCTCTGCAAGATCTACGCGCTGGGAATGGACCTTCGCGACTATGACCTGGCACGCAGCGCGTTCACGGACGAGGCGAAGATCCAAGGAAAGGCCGGGCTTGAACCGGTCGATGAAAGCCTGCCTGCAACGTATGCCGTTGCCTCCAGCTTCAAGGCCACCCAGCACGTGATAGCAAACCAGTACGTCGCTCTGAACGGCAACGAGGCGACCGTCTGGAGCTATGGCGTCGCCCATCACAAGGTTGCCAAGGGTGAGGAACGAGACGAAATCATCGCCGGCGTCCAGTACCGCGACACCTGCCGGCGTTATCCCGATGGCTGGCTCATCGTCGAGCGCGCCATCGCCAATCAGTGGGTGGACATGCAGCCGCGCGTCTCGAAGATCTGACGGTCCCGAGGCCCATTGGTCGGGCCTCAACGTTACAGGTCTGCCGATGTATGGCGATCCGCTTGGCTGTGATGTTGGGAGTGGAGTTGTTTCGCCATTTTCGTTAGGGCGATCCATGGAACAGGCTCTTCTCGTCGTCGACATCCAGCCAAGCTTCAATCCGCCGGAATGGCAAGTCGAGGGCGTCTCTCACGTTGCCCGTACAATGCGCTCGGTCGCCACGGTCGAGCACCATGACGAAACCATCACGCCGTTCTGGAAGCAACTGGGCTGGAAACCGGCGCCGGACGATCAATCGCTGGTCGTGACGGACAGAGTATTTGTGAAGCATGGCTACTCGCCGCCACCCGAACTGATCCGCTATCTGAAAGACGCAGGCGTCGAGCGCGTTCTGGTCTGTGGCATCCAGGCCGATACATGCTGCCTTGCTGCGGGTTTCATGTTGTTCGATGCCGGCCTGCATCCCACGATGCTCAAATGGCTGACCGTTGGTTCTTCGCTGGATCGGTCCGCCGGACTGGGGGCCCGGCTTTGGCGACACCACTTTGGTCAAGGCTCGGTGCTGGAAACCCCTCAGGAACTCGAAGCTATCATGCGGAGATGAACTTCCAGCGCCGGCCGTCAGTCAATTCCGCAGCATGCGCGCGCATAGCAGGCATCCGATTCCGGACACTCCGATAACGACGGCCATCGGCCATGGGGTGCCATCCGCGAAGGCGCCCACAAGAGCCGATCCGAAGATACCTGAGCCATATTGGATGGCGCCAACAAGTGCCGATGCTGCCCCTGCATATTCGGGATGATCGGCAAGCGCGCCGGCGACCGAGTTTGCCACGATCCACCCCGTGACCGAAACGAATGCGAACAGCGGTACCGCGAGCCCAAGAACTCCGCCCCAATCGTTCGCCGTGTTGATGGCGACGGCCACACCGGCCAGCGCGGCGATGGTCGCGCCTACGGTCAACATCCGCCGCACGCCGTGACGCTGGACCAGCTTCGCATTGGCGAAGTTGAACGCCATGATCCCGAGGATGCCGGCTCCGAAAATGAGGCCGTAATATTGCGCCGGAACATGGTGGTAGGCGATATAGGCGAAGGGCGAGCCGGCGACATAGGCAAAGGTGCCGGCGTAGTAGAAACCGCCCGAGGCGGCATAGGCGAGCAATCGCCGCTGGCGCAGCAGAAAGCCATAGCGCGAGAGGGCGCGGGTCAGCGCTTCACTGCTGCGCCGCTCAACTGGCAGGGTTTCGGGCAGCGTCAGCACGGCCCAGAAAGTCAGAATGCCAACTGCAACGAGCGTCCAGAAGATGGTGCGCCAACCCGCGATTGCCAGGATCTGTCCGCCCAGGATCGGCCCGAGGAGCGGTGCGATGGCCATCACGATCATCAACGTGGAGAGCATCTGCGGGGCGCGGGTACCGGCATAGAGATCCCGCACCATGGCCCGTGCCAGTACGACGCCCGCACAAGCTCCGGCCGCCTGGACCAGACGACTGGCGATCAGGACAGCCGCACTGTCCGCCACGGCACATCCGGCTGACCCGATCACGAAGAGCACGATGCCGATCGCCACCGGCAGCCGCCTGCCGAACCGGTCTCCAATCGGCCCCCAGAACAATTGCCCCAGGCTAAAGCCGATCAGATAGCCGGTGATGGTGAACTCCATCGACCCGGCATTCGAATGAAGTGCGGCCGCCATGGTCGGCAATGCCGGCAGATAAAGGTCGGTCGAGATCGACGCGAAGCCCAGCAGCAGCGAGAGGATGCCGAGCACCCGCAGAGGATGCTGCTCGGTTTCGGCGTGGACTGCGATAGCCTGTGTCATGCCGGCATTGCCCGAGGTCATGCCGCTTCCGGGGGACCGGCGAGGTATTCTTCGTCGGTAACCTTTTCCATCCAGATGACGTTCTTGCCGTCGAGCGCCTCCTGAATGGCGATATGGGTCATCGCGGTCGTCGGCGTGGCGCCGTGCCAGTG
This sequence comes from Novosphingobium sp. BL-S-32, assembly GCF_056857055.1. Lineage (NCBI taxonomy): Bacteria > Pseudomonadati > Pseudomonadota > Alphaproteobacteria > Sphingomonadales > Sphingomonadaceae > Novosphingobium > Novosphingobium sp. BL-S-32. The sequence continues at coordinate 1,901,903 of NZ_CM166477.1, forward strand.
CTTGTGGCCGGGCGGGCACCAGATCACGTCACCGGCGCGGATCTCGACGATCGGCTCACCCTCGCACTGTGTCCAACCGCAGCCGGCCGTCACCAGAAGGGTCTGGCCGAGCGGATGGGTATGCCATGCCGAGCGGGCGCCCGGCTCGAAGGTCACGGCCGCGCAGGATACACGTGCGGGCTCCGGCGGGGCATTGAGGGGATCGATCCGAACGGTTCCGGTGAAGAACTCTTCGGGGCCCTTTTGCGAGGGCTGCGATCCAGCGCGCTTCAGATACATGGGTGGTTCCTTTCAATGGGGGGATTTGATGCCGGGTACTCAGCGGGTTGCCGGCGGGCAGGCATCGGCGCCCTTGCCCGGCTTGCTGCACAGCATGACGGCGTCGGTCTCGATCAGACGGAGCGAACGGACCATGGTCCCTGTCCCGGACTTGTACTTGAGGAAGTGCGGCGTCTTCAGGTGCGCTTCGTATGCGGCCTGATCGGCGTAGACTTCGAGGATGCGGATCTGGTTCGGGCTGCCTTTCACCGCGACTGCATTGAGCGCGAGCACGCCCAGTTCGATCCGCACGGAAGCTTCTATCTCTTCGGTCAGCAGTGCCGTGTAGGCATCGAGCTGCGCCGGATCGATTTCCAGTTCCGCCATGCGCACAACAGGTGCGGTTGAGGTCTGTGCCATGGCAGTTCCTCCGATTGCCAGAAGCATCGGCGCGATCAGAGCCCTGATCACGCCAAACGCCGAGCGCATGGTGTCAGACACCGACTTCCTCGAACACCTTCTTGACGATCGGAAGCGCCGTCATCGCCGGCGGCCAGCCCGCGTAGAACGCCAGGTGCGTGATCGTTTCGATGATCTCGTCGCGCGTCACGCCGTTCTCGAGCGCCTTCTTGAGATGGAAAGGCATTTCGTTGATCCGGTACATCGAAATGAGGCTGGTGATCGTCACCAGACTGCGGTCGCGCGGCGAGAGGACGGGGTTCTCCCAGACGTCGCCGAACAGCACCTTGTCAGTGATCTCGGCAAGGTGCGGGGCGATATCGCCGAACGACTTGCGGGCATTGGTCGGTTCAATGGCCATTGTGGTTTCTCCAGCTAAGGCCGGCCAGGGCATGGCGGCGGCCAGTGACATCATCAGGGCCGTTCGGCGCGTCATTTCCGGGGCGAGCGTCACGGCAGACTATCTCAATGCGCTGTGAATCCGCCATCGACGGGCAGCGCCACGCCGACCACGAAGCTGGCACCGGGGCTGCAGAGCCACAGCGCGACGGCAGCGACCTCGTCGGCGCGACCAAGGCGGCCGATCGGCTGCTCACGCATGATCGCCTCCATGGCTTCGGCCTGTCCGACCAGCATGTCGGCCACCATCGGTGTCTCGATCACACCGGGGCAGACCGCGTTGATCCGCACGCCGCGCGGCGCATATTCCATAGCCGCGCTCCTGGTCATGCCGATCACGCCGTGCTTGCCCGCATGGTAGGCTGCGCGCTGCGGCAAGCCGACCAGTCCGCCGAGCGAGGAACAATTGACAATGGCGCCGCTTCCCTGCGCGCGCATCTGCTTGAGTTCGTGCTTCATGCAGGCCCAGACGCCGCGCATGTTCACCCCGTTTACCAGATCGAAGTTTGCGGCTGTCTCATCCGCCGCATCGCTCGGGTCGATCTGGATACCGGCGTTGTTGAATGCCATGTCGAGCCGGCCGAAAGTATCGACCGTGCGCGCAACCATGGCTTCCACCTGGGCTTCATCCGAAACATCGCAAAGCACGCCGAGCACCCGGTGGCCCGCCGAAACAAGCTTTTCGGTTTCCGCGTCGAGCGCGGCCTGATTGACGTCGGCCAGCACGACGGCAGCGCCCGCTTCGGCGAAGGCCCGGGCGGCTGCCAAACCCATGCCGGAAGCGGCTCCGGTTACAAGGGCAACCTGGCCGGAAAAATCGTAAGTCAGTGTCATGATCGTGTTCCTCGCCTCACGCTTCGAGCGTGGCGTTGTCGATGACGAAGCGATATTTGACGTCGCTGCGCTGCATCCGGTTGAAGGCTTCGTCGATTTTCTGGATCGGGATCATCTCGATGTCGGCCACGACGCCGTGCTTTGCACAGAAGTCGAGCATTTCCTGGGTCTCGGCGATGCCGCCGATCAGCGATCCGGCAATCGAGCGGCGACGGAAGATCAGTGCGCCGACGCTCGGGCTGGGATGCGGATGCTCCGGCACCCCGACCAGCGTCATGGTGGCGTCGCGCTTCAGCAAGGCAGTGAAGGCGTCGAGATCGTGGCTGGCGGCGACAGTGTTCAGGATGAAATCGAAGCTGCCTGCATGCGCGGCCATTTCATCGGCGTTGCGTGAAACAACGACCTCATCCGCGCCGAGATCCAGCGCGGCTTCGCGCTTGTTCTCTGACGTGGTGAAGGCAACGACATGCGCGCCAAGGGCATGGGCGAGCTTCACCCCCATGTGCCCGAGACCGCCGATGCCGACGATACCGACCTTCTTGCCGGGCCCTGCATTCCAGTGACGCAGGGGCGACCAGGTGGTGATGCCCGCGCAGAGCAGCGGTGCAACGGCGGCCAGCTGCTCCTCGGGATGTTTGATCTTCAGGACGAACTTGTCGTTGACGACGATCGACTGCGCATAGCCGCCCGAGGTATGGCCGGGCGCGTCGCCGGTTACGCCGTTGTAAGTCCCGACAAATCCGCTGTCGCAATATTGCTCCAGCCCTTCCTCGCACGAGGAGCAATGCTGGCAGCTATCCACCATGCAGCCCACGCCAACCGTGTCGCCAACGGCGAACGCGGTAACGGCGCTACCAATGGCAGTGACGTGGCCGACGATTTCGTGTCCGGGCACGCAAGGGTAGAGCGTTCCCGCCCATTCGCCGCGAACCTGGTGAAGATCCGAATGGCAAACGCCGCAGAAGGCTATCTCGATCGCGACATCGTGCGCCCCCGGTTCACGGCGCTCGATCAGCATGGGTTCGAGGGGCTTGTCGCCGGAATAGGCGCCGTAGGCTTTGGTGACCATGCGGGGTTTTCCTCATCAAAGGTTGCGTGGGGGGCGCGAGCACCGCCGCCTGACGTCCTTCAAATAGAGGCTTTCGCGCTGCAGGATTAGCCCAAGACAGGTCCATGCGTCGTTGAGCGTTTCTCAACACTGAGGGGGGGGAACCTTGCTGGTTCAGAGCCCCAGCGGACGCAGTTCCCGAATGAGGTCGATCAGCAATCGCAGTCCCGAGGGAAGCTGATGCCGGCTTGAATAGTAGATGTGATAACCGGGGCCCGGCGAAGCCCATTCTTCCAGGACCCAGCGCGCCTGGCCGGCTTCGACATAGGGCGCAATCAGCGGCTCGGGACCGTACATAAGACCGGCGCCGCCAGCGAGCAGCGAGAGAATCAGGGGGCTGTCGTCGAGCGTCAGTGCGCCCGGCACATCCACCTCGACCTCTTCGCCATCCCGTTCGAACTCCCAGCGGTAGATCCGGTCGTCACCGAGGCGGAAGCGCAGGCAGCGATGATCCTTGAGATCTGCCGGAGTCAAAGGGGTACCATGCTTTTCGAGATAGGCAGGGGAACCAGCAACGACCCAGCGAATATCGGCGGAGAGCCGCTGGGCAATCATGTCTTCGGGGACAGTGCCGCCGTAGCGGATCCCGGCATCAAAACCGCCCTCGATGACGTCGATCAAGCGATTGCTGGCCGAAATGTCGATCTCGACGTCGGGATAGCGATCGACAAACACCGGCAGTACCGGGGCCAGCAGAAGGAGCGCGGCATCGGTGGGAACATTCAGCCGGATGCGCCCCGTCGGGGCATCTCGGTAGCGGTTCAGTATGTCCGCCGCCTGAGAGATCGCCTCGAACGGCTCCGCGATCGCTGCCTGTAGCTCCGCACCCGCCGCCGTCAGGGTGACACTGCGATTGGTACGGTTGAGGAGCCTGACCCCAAGGCGGGTTTCCAGGCCTTTGAGTGCATGACTAAGCGCCGAGGCGCTGACGCCAAGCTCCAGCCCTGCCAAGCGGAAACTGCGATGCCGCGCAATGGCAAGAAAATAGGAAAAATCCGCTAGGTCCGATCGCCCGATCTGCATGATCCGGCTTGTGCGCGGCGCATCCCTCAATTGCAATGGTCCCTTCTCACGCCTTGAGGTGCCGCCGACGTTCCAGGTCGGAACGATCTCCTGATAACGCACCGCGGGGTGATTATCTCATGAGCGCTGCTCAAAACGGCGCACCGCATGGCCCTCACGGCTAAAGGAGTTGCAGCGAAGACAGGGGCCGGTCGCCGAGCGCCATGTTCCAATAGGGTCGATGGCCGAAACCGCGGCTGTGCGCCCCTTCAAGACCCTTGGCGCTCGCTTTGGCGATCCTGGAAGCAGCCTGTCCGCTATCTTTCGCCGGCGGTGTCGATCAGCGTCTAGCTGTGTCAATCAGTGGTTGACATACGGCGCTGTGTCGCCTATGACTTGACACGTGGAAATCGAAAGCATCACTCACAAACCACTTCGCAAGATGTTCACCACTGGGTTGACCAAAGGCGTTATCGAGCATCGTCGTGTGATCAACATGCTTCAATACATCGTGGATGCGGGTTCGTTTGATGAACTCGCGATTCCCCCAAATTTTGGCTTCCACCCGCTTACCGGTGAGCGGACAGGTACTTTTGCCATGACCGTCACCAAGAACTGGCGGCTGACTTTCACTAAGGTTGACGAAACAACCATCGCCGACCTCGATCTGGAGGATTATCACTGATGGCTCTGCAGATGCATTCTTCGCTCCGTGTCCATGCCGGGGTTTGGCTCAAGGAAGAGATTGTGGATCCTTCCGGCTACACGACTAAGGATCTGGCGAAGCACTTTGGTGTTTCGCGCCAAGCTCTCAGCACCCTGCTGAACGGGCATTCGTCGATTTCGGCCGACATGGCGATCCGCTTCGAAAAGGCATTCGGGATCAAGGCCGATACGCTGCTTCGCATGCAGTCGGCCTATGACCTCGCTGGCGCACGCGCGCATGAAGATGAGATCAAGGTAGAACGGATTGCTGAAGCAGCTTAGCGCCCATTCCGGTCGCTTAGCGGGCATTTTGAGAATCCTGTCAGCCGACACTTGGCCCTTCAGGGTAACGCACCCGGAAATGGCCAAACTCCTGTCGTCTGGCGCTTTAGCTTGGTTCGCCGGCTATCTGACATTACTCGAGCGGCAGCTTCATATTGTTGATGATGAACTGCGCCTGCTTGCTGGAACAACCGGATCGCTGATAGCGACGGCTGCTGGGCGAAATGAGTTGAATCTGGGGGTATTATGAAAGGCAATTTTGTTGGTGGCCGCTTGAAGGTCGCTGTATTTGCGTTGGCTGGTGCAATCTCAGCGCTGTGCGCCGTTCCAAGCTTTGGACAGGACAATGAGTATCCATCAGCAGTCGCGAAGTTTCAGCGGATTTGTTTAACGGCGGGAGTCGCTTCAGCTGACAGGCTGGCAGCCGTGACGGTAGAATCTGGTTGGCGAGAGGATCATTCGGTCACCATTGATATCCCTAAAATTGGTATTTCTCCAACGATTGATCACAACTATTCGTTCAACGATGTCACTAGCGCACGGCAGTGGTCCGGCGATATTGATGGGCGCAGAGCCCATATTATTCTCGCAACATTCGCGGGAAAGCCGCGCTATGAAAACCTGTGCGCATTGATACTCGACGGGCCGAAGAACGCTATACCGTATGGGGGCGAACTAAAAGCAGCGTTCAAGGCATTTGGTATTGGCGGTAAGAGCGTCGACCTGCCCCACTACTATGAGTTTGCTGGCAAGATCGGCTCCGACAATCATCCTGTTAGGGGTGAGATTTTTAGCCGCTCGCTGAGTGGTTCTTCGAAGCAGACGACACACATTTACGTTGCTTACTGAAAATGAAGATCAACGTCGGGTGCGTCACATTAGATGAAGCACCCGACATTCTTGTCATTCTGCAGATCGTGGATGCTCCGGGTTCCAATAATGGCGACAGCTTCCGATCTGCGACTTTGGATCAGGAGCGTGCTATCCCGCCATTCCAGTTTCGGGTGACCGTCAAGGCCCGGCCAATGCCCGGAACGGCGGAGACTAACGCCGAGCCGGTTTCAGAGTAAATCCTTGAAAGTCGGTCGGTTGGCTTCGCGCCCGTTCCGGTCAACCCCACGCTGGACGGAGGAGCCTGATACCTACCGTTGGCGGAAATCACCTGATTGCCGGATGTCGGTTTAGCTCCGCAGGCAAGATGGAAGCAGGCGCAACGTAGCCTGCTCGATCATTCTGACGCGCTCAATCAAAGCGATGGACCACGGGGCGTTGTCAAGCTCGTCGCAATCGAACGAGTGGTGAAAATCTTCGGGGTATCGAGAATAAAATTTCGCGTCGTTTATGATCTTTCGCCCACGGCGTTTACGGATCAAGTCAGGATGGGTGCGGAAGTTAGGATTCTCCAGCCGATTTTCGTCAGCTACTAGGTCAAGGTAATCCTTTTTCGTCCATGTTCCTGGAACATAGGCGATCTTGGAACGCGTATAACCTCCCGTGCTGATGCGGTTTGCTATATAGGCACAGATTCTCTTGTTGAGATAGGAAAAGCCGTTCGGCTGTTCCGGCTTCGACCCTTCTTCCTCAAGCCAACAGCCGGGTTCTCCTTTCCAGAAAAGTGTCAATGCCGTCGCCACGTCGCATTCAGGCTGCCGAACAATCCAGTCCAACAAATAGAGGGGCTCGCTCCAGTTAGAGCGGATTTCGACCGGTATGAATCGGCAGGGATTCCCTACGATAGCGTTTTGTGATTCATAATCCGTGCTGGTGAAGGAGGCTGGCATGGATGGGTCACCCGCTTTCGATGGATTTGCGCTCGCGGCTTTTGGCAGCGATCGATAACGGATTGAGCTGCCGGGCGGCGGCGGCGCGATTTGGCGTTGCCCCCTCGACGGCGATCCGTTGGCATGCGCTTCGGCGCGACACGGGCGCCTTTGCCGCCAAACCGCAAGGCGGTGACGTGCGTTCGCGCCGGATCGAGGAGCGAGCGGCGGAAGTCCTCTCTGTCTGGGAGGCGCGGAAGGACATTTCGCTGGAAGAACTACGGGTGGAGCTGGCCGCAGCCGGACTGATCGTCTCGGTAGCGGGACTTCATCGGTTTTTCGTGCGTCGGGGCATGACGCGCAAAAAAAGACTGGCCATGCAATCGAGCAGGACCGTCCCGACGTCCTGAAGCAGCGGCATGATTGGTTCGAGGGGCAGGTCGATCTCGAACCAGGACGCCTGGTCTTCATCGATGAAACTTGGACCGCCACCAACATGACCCGCAGCCACGGCCGCTGTGCCAAAGGCAAGCGACTGCGGATGGGTTTCCCTCACGGGCACCGCAAGACCACCACGCTGGTCGCGGCTCTGCGCATGACGGGCATGGTCGCGCCGATGGTACTGGACGGTCCCATCAACGGCGATTGGTTCGAGGCCTACGTGGCCCAGGTTCTCGTGCCTGAACTGCGGCCCGGTGACGTCGTCATCATGGACAATCTATCGAGCCATAAGCGTCCGGCTGTCCGGGATCGGATCGAAGCAGCAGGTGCGACACTGCGCTTCCTTCCGCCCTACAGCCCGGACTTCAATCCGATCGAGAAGGCCTTCTCCCGCCTCAAGGCCTTGCTCCGGAAAATCGGCGAGCGAACGGTTAGCGGTCTGTGGAGCCTCATCGGCAAGCTCGTCGACATCTTCCAACCCGCCGAATGCGCCAATTATTTCAGCTCTTGCGGATATGATCCAGACTGATCGAAATCCGCTCTAAAATCCAGTGCGACCCGGTGCCAATCATCCGGGTTAGTGCCTTCAAGCCATGTGATGTTGGCGGCGAGACAATTGCGCTCGTCTTCGTTCAATCCATCCATCGTTGCACTAACTCCTCAAGGATCGGTGCTTGTAGGCCGGTAACATTAAACATTCGTTCTGCTATAAATCGCGCTACCTCCGACACCGATCACATGAGGGGCGGTGGCAATTGCCTGATTATCGGTTTGGTTCTATCGGGCAGGCACTATTCTCACCGCTTGGTCGCAATAGTCGACTGTGCCCGTTTCCATCGGCCAAGCCTCCATCTTCACCGTTAGAAACGTAGGAAGCCGAGCCGTATCGCTATCCGCGAGATGGTGCTCTGCGGCTTGGCAAAAGCGCAGAAAGACGAGGTCAGAGGCGAGTTTTTGCGTGGTGCTGATCGTATCGGCCCGATCCTTCCAGCTCTCACCCGCCGCATACCTTCGTTCGTAAATAGAGCCAACGGATTCCATTCCGACAAGCTTGGGCTTGGGATTGATCCAGGCAGGACTAGAGTGCGGACAGTCTGGCAACCGTGCCAATGCGCGCGCTCTGTTGAGCCTCTCTACGTAACCCGCCGCTTCGTTGTTAAAAATCGAGAACGTCTTTTCTGCGAACGGGGCTTCCACCGCGCCTTTTGCAAAGGTGACTTCAACGGTCATGTCGAGATCGGGCGTGTTGCGGTGCACGAGGTATAGGATCATCGCGCTCATTTTGCCCTCGATCGACCCGTCGCGCGCGTTCTTCATCGCGGCATTAATGGACGGCCACCGATCAATATGAAAGTCGGCCACCGGCCTTTCGATCAGCGATACAAGCAACGGATCATCGGAAACATTTATGGCGTGGTGTAATAGAATCTCTGCTTCCGGCAACGGCCTTCGCTCAACCAGTTTGCGAAACTGCTGCTGAAATTCTTGTCGCTCGGCATCGTTCATTGCCCCGGGATAGCCGACCATCTTTAATAATCGGTGGCTACCGAAAATCGCATCAGCCTGTCCGAAAGCGCGCGGGCTGACCAGTTTCCAGCGACCTCGTCCTATGGCAGCTATCTTGGGCCGCCCACCGCAAACCTGTCAGTCTCTTTCCGGCCACAAGCCGACATTCTCGCTCACTTGAAATTCCGCCCCTTCCCGAACGTGTCGATGTGAAGGTCCGGGATCAGTATGTCGCGGGCTGCTGGGTGCTTATCGACTGGATCGCGCGAATCTGGTCCGCCGCCATTCTTCGCCCCATCGCCACACCTAAAGGGCAGCGGAAATCCTTCGCTCGCAGTTTCGCGCTCACGCCCCACTGTAGACAGCGCCGGTGTCAGATCGGTCAGCTTCTTCGCGATCACATGGATCACCTCGCCCTCGCGCTGGACCACGCCTTCGACGCCCAGCATTCGTGCGCCCATGACGATCCGCCGGTTTTCCTCGAACATGCGGGGCCAGACGATGAGGTTGGCGATGCCAGTCTCGTCCTCGATAGTGATGAAGAGCACGCCCTTGGCAGAGCCGGGCCGCTGCCGCACCAGCACCAGGCCGGCGAGCGAGACGCGGCGACCGTCGCGAATGGCCTCTAGCGAACGGCAGGGTGCGATCTTCCTGGCTTCGAGTTCCTCGCGCAGAAATGCGACCGGATGGCGGCGCAGGGTAAGACCGACGTGCCCGTAGTCCTCGACCACCTCCCTGCCCTCGGTCATGCCGCGCAGTAGGACGGGCTGCTCGACGATCTCGTGGATGAAGCCATCGGCGCGCGCTTCCATGGCCGCAAAGAGCGGCAACCGCTCGTCGCGCAGCGCCTTGATCGCCCATAGTGCCTCGCGGCGGGCCAGGCGAAGCGAGGGCCGAAACGCATCGGCCTCGGCGAGCCGTCCGAGGGCAGCCACCTGAACATCGGCCCGGCGCCAGAGCTCCTCGACGCTCATGTAAGGCTGGTCCGCTCGCGCGGCGACGATCCTAGCCGCATCGGCCTCCGCAAGCCCGCGCACCATGCGCATGCCAAGACGGACGGCGAAACGGTCATCCTCACCGCTACGCGCCGTAGGTTCGAGCGTACAATCCCAGCGCGACGCATTGACGCAGACCGGCCGGACCTCGACTCCATGCGCGCGCGCGTCGGCCACGAGCTGTGCCGGAGCGTAGAAACCCATGGGCTGGGCATTGAGCAGGCTCGCGCAGAAGACGTCGGGATGCCAGCACTTGAGCCAACAGGATGCATAGGCAATCAGCGCGAAGCTGGCGGCATGGCTCTCCGGAAAGCCGTAGCTGCCGAAGCCTTCGAGCTGGCCGAAGGTCTTCTCGGCAAACTCGGCGGTGTACCCACGCTCGGTCATGCCGGCGACGAGCTTCTCCTTGAACTTCGAGACGCCGCCGGTGAACTTGAAGGTCGCCATGGCGCGGCGCAGCTGGTCCGCCTCGGTCGGCGTGAAGCCCGCGCACTCGATCGCGACCCGCATCGCCTGCTCCTGGAACAGCGGCACACCGAGCGTCTTGCCGAGAACCTTTTCGAGTTCGGGCTTGGGGTAGTGGACCGGTTCCTTGCCGGCGCGCCGTCGCAGATAGGGATGGACCATGTCGCCCTGGATCGGTCCCGGGCGGACGATCGCGACCTCGATGACCAGATCGTAGAACGTGCGCGGCTTGATGTGCGGCAGCATCGCCATCTGCGCGCGGCTCTCGATCTGGAAGGCACCGAGCGTATCGGCCGCTCGAATCATGGCATAAGTGCGCGGATCCTCGGGCGGAATGGAACTGAGATCCATCTCGATGCCCTTGTGCTGGCTGAGGAAATTGAAGCTTCGCTTCATGGCGGTCAGCATGCCGAGGGCAAGGCAGTCGACCTTCATGAACTTGAGGATATCGATATCGTCCTTGTCCCACTCGATGACCTGGCGGTCCGGCATGGCCGCCGGCTCGATCGGCACGAGTTCGTCGAGCCGGTCGTGGGTAAGCACGAAACCGCCCGGATGCTGCGACAGGTGCCGGGGCGTCCCTATAAGCTCACGCGCAAGGTCGATGGCGAGGCGCAGCCGCCGATCCTCGAGATTGAGGTTCAATTCCTTGACGTGGCGGTCCTCGACGCCGTCTTCGCTCCAGCCCCACATCTGGCCGGACAGCGACTTGATGAGATCCTCGGAGAGGCCGAGCGCCTTGCCGACATCGCGGATGGCGCCCTTGGCGCGGTAGCGGATGACCGTCGAACAGAGAGCGGCGTGATTGCGGCCGTAGGTCTCGAAAACCCACTGCATGACGATTTCGCGCCGTTCGTGCTCGAAGTCGACGTCGATATCGGGCGGTTCCTTGCGCTCCTGGCTGATGAAGCGTTCGAACAGCAGATCCGAATACACGGGATCGATCGAGGTTATGCCAAGCACATAGCAGACCGCGCTATTGGCCGCTGATCCCCTGCCCTGGCAGAGGATTTCGCGGCTGCGCGCGAAGCGGACGATCGAATTGACGGTCAGGAAGTACGGCGCATAGCCAAGCTCGCCGATCAGCGAGAGTTCGTGCCGCAGCAGCCTCGCCACCTTGTCTGGGACGCCCTCGGGATAGCGCAGCTCGGCTGCCTCCCAGGTGAGCTTTTCGAGGACCTGCTGCGAGGTCAGGCCGGGGATCGAGGCCTCCTCGGGATACTGGTAGCGCAGTTCGTCCAGTGAGAAGCGGCAACGCTTGGCGATCTCGATCGTGCGCTCCAATGCAGCTTCGTAGCGGCAATGGAGACGGTACATTTCTGCAGCCGGCATAAGGAAGCGGTCGGCATTGGTTTCGCGGCGGGCACCGAGTTCGTCGATCGTGCAGCGATGACGGATACAGGTCATCACGTCCTGCAGCACGCGGCGGTGGGGATGATGATATAGTATGTCGCCGGTGACGACGGTCGCCACACGATGCTGCGCAGCCAGGTTGGACAGCGTATGCAGCCGCATCTGGTCTCCGGGCCGGCGGTGCAGCGTCAGGGCCAGATAGCAACAGCCTGAAAAGATCCGCTCGAAGCGGGCGATGACAGCCGATGCGTCCTCGACTTCGCCGGGCAAGAGGATGGCGAGCAGGCCTTCCGCATAATCGGCGACATCGTCCCAACCGATGAGGCATTTGCCTTTCCCGCCTCGCTGCTTTCCGCGGCTGAGGAGACGGCAGAGATGGGCATAGCCTGTCCGATCCATCGGATAGACGAGCAGCGATTGTCCTTCGATGAGATCGAGACGGCAGCCGACGATCAGCCGGACGCCCGTCGATCGCGCCGCATCGTAGGCGCGTACGATCCCGGCGAGGCTGTTGCGGTCGGTGATCGCCAGCGCCTCCAGGCCATGCGCCTCGGCGGCGGCAAACAGCTCCTCGCAGCTCGACGCCCCGCGCAGGAACGAGAAATGCGAGGCGCACTGGAGTTCGGCATAGCGCATGGCGTCACCGGCCCATCCGGGCCGAATTCTCAGGCAAACAGGGGCAGCGCGGTTTCGGCATCCTGATGCTCGAATCCGGACACCGTCACGCCGACCAGGCGCACGCCCTTCTCGGTCGGGAGCACGAGACGAACGAGCGCGAGGGCTGCATCGCGAAGGTGCGCGTGATTGCGGACAACGCCCGGGAACGTCCGGCTCCGGGTGATCTGCTGGAAATCGGCGTACTTGATCTTCACCGTCACGGTACGGCCGAACGACTGCGCCTTCTCGCACCACGCCCACACATCGTCAGCCTGCCCCAGAACGCCGGCTTCGATCTCGGTGTCCGCCATGAGATCGCGATCGAAGGTGGTTTCGGATCCCGATGACTTGCGTTCGCGGTCGGGATTGACGGGGCGCTCATCGATGCCGCGCGCGATGTGGTAGTACCAGTCGGCCGAGCTCCCGAAATGCTCCTGCAGGAAGCCGAGCGTCTTGGCGCGCAGATCGGCGCCGGTCTCGATTCCGAGCGCCTCCATCTTGCGGGCGGTGACGGGGCCGACGCCGTAGAAGCGTTTGACCGGCAAGCTCTCGACCCAGGCCGCACCCATGTCGGGAGTGACGGCGAACTGGCCGTTGGGCTTCTTCTGGTCGGAGGCGAGTTTCGCCAGGAACTTGTTGTAGGAGATGCCCGCCGAAGCCGTCAGGCCGGTTTCTTCGAGGATCCGGCTACGGATTTCCTTGGCAGTCAGCCAGGCGGTCGCAATGCCTCGCCGATTTGCCGTCACATCGAGATAGGCCTCATCGAGCGAGAGCGGCTGAATGAGATCGGTGTAATCCTCGAAGATCGCATGGATCTGCAGCGAGACTGCCTTGTACACCTCGAAACGCGGCGGCACGAAGATCAGGTGCGGACAGCGGCGAAGTGCCGTGACCGACGGCAGCGCCGAACGCACGCCGAAAGTCCGAGCCTCGTAGCTTGCCGCCGCCACCACGCCCCGCGCGGCCGGATAACCGACGGCAACCGACTTACCTCTAAGGGCAGGATTATCGCGCTGTTCCACCGACGCGAAGAAGGCGTCCATGTCGACGTGAATGATCTTTCGGAGCGCAGAATCGGCCATGGGCCCATATACGCCGGATGGAACATTTAGTGAACACTCTGGCGCGCGGCGAACCTCGAAAACGCCGTCGACCAAACGAACAAGCTTTATCAAACCCGGAGCGGAAGATTTCCAAGTGCAAGTTGGTCCTCGATATTTACCGACGGGCGACGTTCGAAAACATCGGCGAAGATATTGACGGAGTTTTGACCCGGCCGCGATGGCTTGGGTAGACGTTCGCCAGCATGCGATCGTAGCGGGCGACAATCCACGAGCTTGTGTCTCTTCCAACGAGCCGATCGAGCACAAGTAAGTCGCATCTATATCTGTTATCGTCGAGAATAATTGCTTAGCGAGTCGTTTTCACGTCCAATCAATCTGGGGGGATGAAACATGCCTGACCGCAAGATTTTCACAAATAGCGTCATCCCGCTTCCTGATCATGTAGGCCTCACCCCAACAGGACTCATGATTAGCGCAATCGATCCTGCGACTTCGGAGCAGCCGGTCGACATTATGTTCTCGCTCGATACTCCGGATACGCTCCGCCAGGAACTCGAGGACAAGGTCGCCGCGGGCGAGACGATACCGGCGTCCGACCTGACGGCGAAATATGGCGGCGATGCGAAAGGCGCCAAGGATCTTGCCGACTGGCTAAAGGGGCAAGGCTTCACGATCGACGAAGTCGCTTCGGACAATAGCGCCGTCTATGCAAAAGGCCCTGTGTCCCTTGTCCAGCAGACGCTTCAGGTAAAAATGGTCCCGGTCGTTCGCGACGGCATCACCTACATGTCCGCGCAGAACGCTCCGAGCCTTCCGGCAGAGGTCGGCGCGTCTGTCCACGCGATCCTGGGCCTGCAACCATTCCGCAGAGCGCGAAAGCACTTCAGGGCCCATTTCTCCCGTTCGGCCGTCAACCGCGGATCGCTGTCCAGTACCGGGAAGCTGACGCCGAACGTCGCGAACAAGCCCCCTTACCTCGTTTCCGAGATTCTGAAGGCTTATGGGGGAGACGGCATCGGCGTCACCGGGAAGGGTCAGAGCATCGCGATCCTGATCGACACATTTCCCGATGACGGCGATCTGTCCGCCTTCTGGAAGGCCAACGGGCTCAAAATAAAGTCCTCGCAAGTCGTCAAGATCAACGTTGGCAACACTTCCTTGCCGACGCCGGAAGGAGAAGAGACACTCGATGTATGCTGGTCCGGGGGACTTGCACCGGGAGCCACGGTTCGGGTTTACGCATCAGGATCGCTCCAGTTCTCCGCGCTCGACAGGGCGCTCGACCGGATCATCAGCGACCTTCCCGCAAACCCGGGGCTGCGCCAGCTTTCTATCAGTCTCGGTCTTGGCGAGACTTACATGGGCGGACCGGATGGTGAAGTTGCCGCCCAGCACCTCCGCTTCCTGAAGCTTGCCGCTGCCGGCGTGAACGTTTTTGTGTCGACGGGTGATGCGGGATCCAACCCCGATGCGACCGGTCACAACCCTACCGGGCCCCTGCAGGCGGAATACGAATCCACGGACACGTCCGTCATTGCTGTGGGTGGGACCTCCCTGCAACTCGCGGCGGATGGAACTGTCGCTGCAGAAACAGCCTGGAGTGCGGGCGGAGGAGGACGAAGCGTCCTCTTCAAGCGCCAGGTCTGGCAGGTCGCACCGGGCGTTCCTTCCGGGTCGGATCGCCTGGTCCCGGATGTCTGCGCGGCCGCCGATCCAAACACTGGCGCCTTCCTTGTCCTGCACGGAAAGCCGATGGGAATTGGCGGGACCAGTTGGAGCGCCCCGATGTGGGCCGGGATCTGCGCCTTGATCAACGAAGCTCGCCAGAAAGCAGCCCTACCCTTTCTGCCGTTTCTCAATCCCAAAATCTACCCGATGGCCGGCAGTGCCGGGTTCCGGGACATCGTCGTGGGTTCGAACGGCGCCTACGGTGCGGCCGCCGGTTATGATCTGGTGACAGGATTGGGCGCGCCCAACATTGCCGGGTTGGTCGCGCAGCTGACGCAGCCTGTCGGCGCGGCGACGCCCCCAAAGTCGACGCCTTCAAAGCCGACTGCCGGGACGCTCAGAACCAAGAAGCCGTCTTCGAAAGCCAAACCGGCAGTACCCAAAACGAAGCGAGGCGGATGATACTCGTCTATCACCTGCCGACATCGCGGCAAAAAGCGGACCTCTGGGTCTACGATATGGGACCGAGCTAGCCTGCGCGATAGTCGACGCGGGAAGCTTGAGAAGCTCTATAATTCTTGCCTAACCATCATCCGAACAGGCCATGCAGAAACCAGTCCTGCTCGCCGGTCGCAGCGTCCATGCCGTCGCCCTGCCGGAACACCCAGTACCGCGCGCCCGTCTCGTCCTCGACGAGGAAATAGTCGCGCACGCTTAGCCATTCCGCCTCGCTTAAATGCCATTCGCCGTATATGCGCTCGGGGCCATCGGCTCGCTTCACGCGCCGGCGCACGCCGCGCCACACGAAATGAACAGGCGGATGGTCGGGCAAAAGCGCCATGGTTTCGATAGCCTCCGGCCTTGCGAACAGGCGTGCCGGTCGCGGCCAGCGCTGCGGCCAGCGCAGCAATGTCGGATCGGCCATCGGTGCGATCCGCATGACCGAACGCTCGGGGATATGGCTCTCCCGTGCGGTGACGCGGAACAATCGCTCCTCGCCGACACGATTGCCGAGGATATCGACGAGCGCCGAGACATCGGGAACGGCCTTTTCGTCGAGGCTCGACATCGCTCGCAGCCCCGGCGGCTCGATCACCGGCGCGGCCAGCACCATGCGCTCGATGCCAAACCCGGGATCGACCGTCTCGATCCTGTCGCACAGCAGCCGGGCAATCTGCTTTTTCTCGCGGCTCGCCTTGGCTAGCCCGGCGCGGATGGCCTGAACGGCATTGTCGACGCGGTGGAAGCGAAGATCGAGCCGGCGCGCACCAAGCCCTGCCTCCTCCAACAATTGACAGAGCGCATCAACCAGTTTGCGGGTGTAGCGCGCGATCGTCTCCGGGGCCCCGATCGGCTCGGCAAAGCGCCGCTCGACTTCGATCTGCCGCGGCGCCTCGACCGCTTCGAAGGGCTCGGACAGCCTCCCATAGATCTGGTCGAGCCGCCGACCGGGATCGGAGCCAAATCGCAAGGCGAGCGAGGCGCGGGGCATAGCCTCAAGTTCCCCGATCACCTCGATGCCCAGCGCGGCGAGGTTCTCGATTGCCTTGACCTCCAGGCGAAGGGCCGCGAGTGGCAGCCGCGCAACCGCCGCAACAAAGTCGGCCGGACCGATGACGGCAAGTCCTTCGGGGCGCAATATCTCACCTCCGAACCGGGCAAGCGCATGGGCAGCCCCGTACGTCGGTGCGCAGACGGCGCGCGCAGCGGTTTCCACTTCGGCGAGCCGGCGCAGCATGTCGGCTAGCAGCCCCCTGGCCCCGCCGTGACTGTGGGTTGCCCCAGTCACGTCGAGCATCAAGCCATCAGGCGGATCGAGCGCAATGAGCGGCGAGTATTTGCGAAGCGACCAGACCGCGAGGCGCTGCAGCGCCTCATCGTCTGCTTCACGGTCGGCATCCATGATCGGCAGATCGGGCACCAGCGCCTGCGCCTGGGTCACCGCCATCCCGATGTTGAGGCCAAGCACTCGCGCAGGCGCGCTCACCGCAGTCAGCACCCGGCGACGGCCTTCCATGCCCGCCAGGACCAGCGGCGCGTCAGGCGGCGGTGCTTGCCGCCCAAGCCTGCGCCGCAGCCGGTCGATCGGCCAGGTCGGCAGGAAGAGCGAGACGACCTGTCGCATCGCAGGATTCCAATAGAAAATCGGCGCTCTCGCCAGCCCGGCACCGGATGAGCTCGACGAACCAGCGGGGCCGCCCGACGCCGGGGACCGGCAAAACCTCGGAAGGAACCGCCGTCACCCGCCAGCGTGTCGCCGCCGCCGTCGGTTGCCCAAAATCGGCCGCATCCTGGCGCCTGCGCCAGCGGCGCAGCGCTATGCCGATCGAGCCGCTGGTTTCCGCAGCCAGAAGCAGGCGGCGAGAGACGGGCATCGAAAGCCGCGACACTTCCGCAACGACGCCGCCCAGCCCGCCATGGCGCAGCCCCTCTTCGAAGCAGGCGAGCACCGAATTTTCGTCCTGCGCTTCGAGATAGATGACACGGTCGGGATCGAGCCCGGCCTGAGCAATGGCCGGTGCGAAGAGATCGGCCTTGGTCATGCACCAAAGGATCTTGCCTTCGGCGCGCGCCATGATGCCGGCCGCAAACAAGGCAGCCGCCGCGCCGTCGGTCACCCCCTGGGCGCCGCCGGCTACCTCATGGAGTGCACCCAGCGCGAGCCCTCCGCCCGGCAGCTTGGCATCGAGCGCTTCAAGCCCGAAGGGCAATACCTCGCGCGCGCGCCTGTCCCCGCCTTCGATCTCGGCGATCCGGGTGCGCAGGGCATCAATGCGAGATGGCGACCCTCGCGCCGTCATGAAGGGCCTCCTTTGTGGCTCTGCGTGGGAAATTATGTTCTTATTTTGTTCCATTCCATCCAAGAGTCAACGCCGCGCCTGGAACGTGGCAGCGCTCGACGAGGAAAGGGCCCAGATTTCAGGCAAAAAAGGCAGCGAATTTTCCTGCCGCGACGATGCCCGTCGGCTCCTATTTTGGCCAGCGTCAAATCCGCTGGCGGCTGAGGAACGGCCGAATCGGAATGCGCCCGCCGCCGGCAGTGATTACTCGCTTTTCCGCCCCTTCCCGCAGGCGTAGAATTGGCTTTGAAAGGACGCTGTCATCTGCAACCTCTATCGCCTGACGACGCCGGCCAGCGCCATCGCAGCCCTCTTCGACACTGAGGCTCCACTTGGAGCCAACTATCTCGAGGTTGTCGCGCCAACGGATCCCGGCCTGGTCATCGCGCAAAACCAGGTTCGGGCGATGGCTTGGGGATACCCTCGCATCGATGCGAGCATTGTAACCGGCCAACCCCTCAAGCCGCATCCGGTCTACAACACACGCACGGATAAAATCGGCTCTAAGTTCTGGCGCGGTAGCTTCGCGCGCCGTCGCTGCCTTGTCCCGCTGAACGCATGGGCTGAAGCGGAAGGCGAAAAGGGCCGGATGACCCGTACGTGGTTCTCTCTGCCCAACGAAGAAGTATTCGCGATCGCCGGAATTTGGCAACGCAGTGACGAATGGGCGCACGTCTTCTCGATGATGACGGTTCGCGCGCACGAGGCAATGTCGGACCTTAATGACCGCATGCCGGTGGTCTTGCGCCGCGAGGACTGGGCGACCTGGACCGAGGGCTCGCCCACCGCCGCTCACGCGCTTTGCAAGCCTTGGGAGGCAGAGTTGCTGCGCGAACCTTCCGACGAGCCTTGGTCCGACAAGAAGGCGGAAAAGCCGCCTGCTCAGTCGCACCAGTTATCGTTGCCACTGTAGGTGGAGATCACGCGATAAGGCGTACCAACCGGGGAAGCGCAAGCGCCGCCCCGAGCGGACCAGCTTCAATGTAAGCTTTCAATGGAAACGCTCCCGTCGTTCGGAGGACGGACGGAAACCCTCCGCCAATAACGCGTTGATGAGGGCCTGCCCCGCCCTTTCGACGGCCTGCTTGTTTCCTGCAATATTCACGGCCTGCCGATAACGCTGCGCTGCACGTTCGCTTTCCATCAAAGCCACGTACAACAAGAAACGACAAGCACGACCGATGATGCATCCGGATTGGCGGCGCTTCGCGGAGGCAGCACCTACGACCGCCGCCAGGCCCCGATCACGAGATTTCCGGTCCCGATCGTCCGCGACCGAACTGCCAGTTGATACCGGCCTCGCGCATGATCCCGCCGGCCTCCTGTCCAAGCTGTTTCTCAAGCTCCGGCCGCCATGGAACCAAAGTGAATTCGCGGCTGTGCTCGATGAGTGCGAAGCGCCCCGAAATACCATCGATCCTGCGGCTCACCTTGCCTTCGATCCAATCGCCGGCCTTCGCCTCCGAGAACTCCTTCCCCAGCTCCCCGGAAAGACGCTCGGCGATCCGGAGCAATTCGCGCCGCTGAAGCAACGCCAGGGCATTCTGCCGCAATCTGACGCCGCTGGGAGAAGTATCGGCCAAATCTTGCTCGACCAGCCACTGGCGCCGCTGGTCCAGGCCCGCGCGCACTTCGCGTCCGAACCCCGCATCGCGCATTACCAGTCCCGAAGGCGAGGCAAGTTCGCGATCAAGCCATGTTGCCGCTTCCATGCCGGACATTCGCTCCACCGATCCCGATCCCAGGACCTCGATGGCAACGGGCCGGGAAGTGACATCGCGCTGCTCGAAGCGTTCTGCGACTTCCAGATGCTCTGCGGAAATACGCCAACTTCCATCGGCCTCGCGGGTGACATCGAACCGCGCCCGCCGCATCGCCTCAAGTCTGCGCACATGCGTTTCGGCGAAAGCCTGACTGACCGAGCGATCGTAACGCTGATGCCGCGCGATCGAATACCGCCCCTCATTGGCCTGCGATACCGCCAGCACATTCCGATCGATATCCCGAACTGCAGCTATCCGAGGGCTGACCCGCACAACAGCATCGCGCGGCAACTGCTCGACCGCTGTTGACGGTCCAATGTCGATGTAGTGCGAACGTCCATCGACACCGTCGACCAGCAGAAAATGACGATCGCGATGCTCGTCTGCTAGCCCGCGACAAATGACCCTGCCGACAAGCGGCCCAACGTCCGGCGAATAGATGCGCTGGTCCTGTCGTTCCAGCCTGGCGCGTGTGATTTCGCGCTGCATCAGGCGGATGATGTCGCCGCGCTCACCCATCGCCCTCAGGGTTTCATCGAGCCGATCGGCAAGCTGCCAACGCCCGTCACCTAACTCCGCCGCGAGATCCATCCGCTTCAACGCCTGAAGTCGTCCGGTCTCAAGTGCCTGGAAAAATGGATCGCGATCGTGCGGTGAGACGCACCGATCGGCGTCCATCCTACCGATAAGACGGCGGTCCAGGCTGGTAAGACGCTCCTGCTCCATTTCCTGACGAAGCCGCACCTCGATTTCTTGGTCTGCGCGGGGCCCGAGATCGAGCGACATGAGTTCAACGGCGCGCTCACGGAAACCATGGGCAATGTAGTCCCGCGCGATGACGAGATCCTTGCCCCGGTCGTCGATCCCGCGAAGCACGATATGCGTGTGAGGATGGCCGGTGTTGTGGTGGTCGACGGCGACCCATTCCAGCTTGGTTCCAAGGTCCTCCTCGACCTGGTTCATGAGCCGGCGGATGTAGGGCTTCAGATCTCCATATTGGTCGCCGTCTTCGGCCGAGACGATGAAGCGGAATTGGTGCCGGTCGTCCTTGGAGTGATCGAGGAATTCAGCGCCATCCACGCGGTCGCTATCGGGCCCGTAAAGCACGCCCCGCTCGCCCTCCTTCGTCACACCGTCGCGCTGGATGTAGTGGAGGTGCGCCCTGAGGGCACTCGCGCTACCGCTACGCACCTTGACGAGCCTTGTCTTCACGACGACGCGGCGGGCCCGATATCCCGCCAGCCGGTCTCGCCCCGAAAGCGCGCGCCCGAGCACCGCGCCCCGGCCGATACGGCTGCCAACGAACTTGCCGCCCTTCTTCCCGCCGCCGATCAGCCCCGCTGCGACGGCAACGCGGGTCGCGTATTTGATCGCTTTCCTACCGCTTGCATCGCGCTGCCGGCCAAGGCGCGGCTCGAAATCGTCGTCGAAATCCATGCAAAGCCTCCCGAAACGGCATGTCTCGCTACAGTCTCGTCACCAACCCTACAGTCTCGTAGAAAAACGATGTGCAGACAGAAACTTAAGCGTGTCGCGAGACACGCCTTCAATCTTGTCGTCCGCCACTTTTCCTCCTCTCAGCCCCTTCCCGATCAATTCAACCAACCTGCCTGTCCCAACCCTGTGACCAGCTGCCAGGTACAGATCGGTCACCGGCAAATCGACGGGGCAGCACCGGTCAGGCACTGCCCCATCCATTGTGCAAACCTCTAGTGGGCCTGCGCACTCGCCATCTCGGCAGCCGCACGCTTCGCAAAATTGCGCCGGGCAATGAGGCCGACCGGATCGCCATCGCCATCGATGATGAGCGTGGCGGCAAACCAGCGGCGCCCCAGTCGTCCCAGGACCGCGACCCGATCCAGATCGAACGCATCATCCTCGCCAAGGCCTTCGTAGCGCCCGAGCCAGCGCTCCGAGATACGTGCATCCCAGAGGAAATCGCTTTCCTCCGCGTCGATAAAACGCTGCGCCAGGGCGTGTCCTGCGCCTACTCCGAACTCGATTTCGAGCCCGTGAACGAGGCTCGCGAAAACATCGTTATGGTGTGCGGCAATGGTGCGATCGATCTGCATGATGAAGCTCCTCGCGTGACCGTTCCCGTGACTGAGAACGACCTTACGAAGACGGGCGCCGGGCGGTCTGTCAGGGCCGCAGGGCTTTAGCCCTGCGCCGCGAAGCGGACGTGGGGGGAACCGATTTGCGAAGCAAATTGGGGGGTACCCGCGGGCCTTGATAGACTGTTCGGCGCCCGTCACACTGCGACATCTCAGACGAGCATTCCTACCTCTCGTCTGGGCTCAACCTCTCAGTGGGCGTCGTTACGAACCGCGAACAATGGGTCGCGTACAGGCGGCCGAACGGGAGTTTTGCCGCCTCCGTCCACCACTTCCCCACCTGTTTGCCCCAGCTTGTCCGCCGATTTCTCCACAGGGGTTTGGGCAGCCCGCGTGGTCCCGACAAAAAGCGGCGGCGCTTGCGGCAAAGCGGGGGCGTCACTCCCGCTTATCGCGGCCAGATAGGCCACGGTTTCACTCGGTAATGGCGCGCCGGAGAGATACTTTTCATAGCGCGCCGGCCCCGCATTGTAGGCAGCAAACAGGCCCGGATATCCGAAGCGGTCGTAGAGCAGTCGCAGGTAAAATGTCCCGGCAAGGATGTTGTCGCGCGGGTTGTCGGGATCGTTACCGAGCAACAGGCGGGCGCGCATATCCGCCCAGGTCCCGGGCATGAGTTGCATGAGGCCAATAGCGCCTTTGGGACTGCGGATCGGCGCATCACCGATCTGCGGTCGGCCCCGGCTCTCGGCCCAGATCACCTTCCTTATCCAGGCCGTCGGCACGCCGAAGCGAGCCGACGCCTCTTCGATATGGGGCTGCCAGCGCTCCAGATCCTGGGCGCGGACAGGGCTTGCCGCGATGATCGTCGCGGCGACGATCATCGCTTTCAGCGCTCCCATAACAGATAGGCCTGACCGATGATGTCCGAGCTGAGGCTTATCCCGAAATACCGCCCGTCAAAGGAATCGGGGCTGGCCGTCATGAGGAGAAAATATTCACCGCGAGCGAGCACGCGGCACCCTTCCCACCAGGGCATGGGTCGGCCTTTCCCATCGCGCGCCTTGCGTACGACCAGTGGAACGCCGTCGAGAAAAATCTCGTTTCCCAGTGCACAAACCTCGCGTCCCGGATAGCCGACGACGCGCTTCACCAATGGTACGTTCGAGGGAATATAACGGCGCGAGGCGGCAAGGTCGCGCCAGGGGCGGGGCATGCGGACAATCACCATATCGCCCGGAAGCGGGTCGCTTCCCGGCGATACCAGGTAAAGGCCCATCGGCGCGCTGGGACTGGCATTCCAGAGAAGGCGCGGTGCAGGCGGGAAGGCCAAGGTTGCACCCAGCAGGCTGCCCGCGAAAGCGATGCCAAGCACCAAGGCTCGCCGCCTTCGATAACGGCTCCATCGGGTCTTCCAGGCCTCGACAACTGGCAGGATCGGCGCGTCATTGCCGGCGACGTCGGGCCCGTTCATCGGCGGAAGGCCCGGTCGGAGTTCGCCTCACTCCAGGCGTTGAGATCGTCGATGTGGTACTGGATGAAACGGCAGTGGCGCCGGAAGATCGGCCCACCCCCATTGCGCCGATATCGCAGAAGCAGGCGGATCGAGATGCCGAGATAAGCGGCTGCCTGCGGCGTGTTGAGGAAAGGCGAACCGCGCTTCGCAGCCCGCGCCCGATCGATCTCGTCGGAGTTTTCCATGGTGTCCCTTCCGTGCGCCGGGCGACACGTTGTCGCCCTGGGGGACACTCAAATGAGGGACAATCCATGCTTCAGGCAGGGTCGAATTCGGCTATAGGTAAATTCGACTCCCCCCGGCCCGACGGCTTCGCCATGAGCCATCAATATGACGATGGCGCCTTTCTGGGTCGCTGGCGTTTCGATCATGACAAACTGAGCTGACAGATCGTATTCCAGGGTTCGAAAAATGGCGAGGAAGCGATTGTCAGCTACACGCTCATTCGCGAGAAATGCCGCGCAAATTGACCGCCGAGACTTTGCCGTTCCTTGCGATCAATATCTGATAGAAAATCTGCTGATCGGCCGTCAGCGTCCACATTCCGGATGCGATCACAGCCGAGATATGGACGAAACAGTCGGGCCCGCCATCGAGCGGCGCGATGAAGCCATAGCCTTTTCGGGTGTCGAAATTCAGAACTTTCCCCCGTGGCATCTGCCCAGCCTTTCAACCTGCAGCAAAGGTGAGCCGCAGTCCCCAAGGAAGACAAGTCTGTTAGTTGACGATTGTTGCAAGCCGGAATTCACAAGGGTCATTTTTCTGCAGACCCAGTACGATTTTCAGCCTTCAGATGCTGGAAATTCGCTTTTCCGCAATGGTTTGAACCGCGGCTTGGAGCGTCTGTACCCGGTCAAAAGCCCAGTCGAGTTCGGCGTCGCTGATCGAGTAGCGGGGTGAATAACGGCCTTTGATGTAAGCGAGGTGCAGGAGCTCGAAACACCGCATGGAAAACTTGTCATCGCGCGGCCAGATCGGGATCAGTTCACGCGCGACGTTCTCGGCCCGGGCGCGCAGGAATTTGAGGTGGTGTGAGAGCGAGCAGTGGAGGGTCTTGACCGCAAGAACGGCCTGATACGATTGCTCGGCGGCCTGATGAAGCTGGAACGCGGCATGGCTATTCGCTCCGCGCGTTAGTGCAAAATCCGCCATATCGAGGAAGATTTTGGCGCTGTCGAACCACTGGTGGAAAAGCTGCTGGGTTTGCTGGCGAAGTTCGTCTCGGCTGAGCTTCTTGGGTATCTCGAACTGTGTCGAGCTGCACTGGTAGAGGGCTATCCCCTTGTACAGCAGGTCCACGAAGAACGGGCGTCCGTGACCAAGTTGCCTGGTGAAGTCATCCAGCGAATGGACGACCAGATTTGGCAGGGCCGATATGCGTTTGGCTATCGAATGTTCGCGCGCGAGCGCGTCCTTCGCCTTGCTCCAATGGTCAACTTCGTCGGCGAGCCGCTCATGGTTGACGACGACCAGGATATCGTAATCCCATGCGTGGCCCTCGCTGTGAGAGGCGGTCCAATCGGCACGGGCGTAGGCGCCGTAAAGAATGACGCTCAGGATCCGCCCCCGCCTCTTCCACGGCTGTGTTCCCCGAGCAATCACGTCCTCGAACTCGGAGAAAATGATCTGCACAACCCGCTCGAGGTCACGTCGATGCTGATCTGGCAAATGGTCGAGATCGGTCCTCATAATCCCCCCGGCTTTGGAAAAGTCCGCAGCAGAGACGCCGATCATCGAGAAACACCCCCAGCAGGTGTTCGTTTTTTAATCCAGCGACTTGCCCAGATGCCTTTCGCAGATCGCTTTGACTTCGGTTTCGAGCAGTTCGATGCGCTCGACCAGCCACTCGAGTTCCACGTCGCGGATGACGTAATGCGGCGAGTACCGCCCCTTGACGTAGGCCTGATAGAGCAGTTCCCAGCAGCGATTGGCGAACTTGGTATCGCGCGGCCAGATCGGGATCAGGTCGCGGGCGATGTCCTCTGCTCGCCCGCGTAGATACTTCAGGTTATGCGACTTGGGGCTGTAGAGTTTCAGGACCAGCAGCACTGTGTGGTAGAAGTTCTCTGTGGCTTGGTGGAGCTGGAATGCGGCTACGTTGCTCATTCCGCCGGCGATGCCGAGTTTTCCAAGTACCAGGAACTGCTGCGCGGTGCTGTACCACTGCTTGAAATGGTTCTCGGCTTCGATGTGTGCCACAGCGGTATCGAGTGGCTTGGGCAATTCGAACTGCTGGGCCTCAAGCTCGTACAGCACGATGCCTTCACGCACGACATCGACGAAGAACGGTCGGCTACGCGAAAGCTGGAAGTTCGCGTCCGCCATCGAATGGACGGTCAGGCCGACCGGCGCCGAGATCAAATTCATGATGTCGTATGCCCGGTTGAGGTGATCCTTCGCCTTGCCCCAGTATTCGGCCTCATCCGCGAGGCGTTCGTCGTTCACCACGACAAGGATGTCGTAATCGGAATAGTACCGGCCGACGGGATCCGCGACCCAGTCGCCGCGCGCATAGGAGCCGTAGAGGATCACTTTCATGATCCGTCCCTGCTTCTTCCAGCCCTGCGTGGCGAGCCCCAGGACATCCTCGAATTCAGCGAAGACAATCTCCACCACGCGCTTCAGGTCGCGGCGCTTTTCTTCTGGAAGGTGATCGAGATCCGACTTCATAATCGGCTGATTCTAGACGAGTTCCGGGTAAGGACAACACTCGTTTTGCGCATCCGCCAGGAAATCCCCGCGCCGTTTCCGGCGCGGGGAAGGTGCCAGTCCGAGCGGTCAGTCGGCCGGATTCCAGATGATGGCGTAGCTGTCTTCATCATCCTGCCCGGCAGCACGCCCGAGATTGGCGTAGAGCCGGCGCGGCCCGAATTCCGGCGCGGCGAGGCTCAGCGAGACGTAGTCGTTGCCGGACGCCTCGCTGCGGCGCAGCCAGCCGGCACCGACTTCGACGCCGGAGGACGTTACCCGGTAATCGGGCTGTGCGTCGGAGGTCTTGCGGGAGTTGGGAGCGATCTCGATTTCGGCGCGGATCGAGAGGGTGCGAAGCTGGCCCTTGAAGCTGCGGCCATCGCGGGTGACATATCCGATTGCGGGCATTTCATGATCTCCTTGGCATTGCTCGCTCCGGACCATTTCCGGGCGATGGGCAGACCAAGGGGACAGTTGCAGCGCCTCCGCGAACCGGAGGCCGGCAGCTTTAGTGCCGGACCGGAGCGACGAGCTTATTTGAACGCGCAAGCGGGCGCGAGGAGACCGCCTCCGGCGGGCGGGGAAATAAGCGGGGCGCGATGGTTTTGCGGGGGCGCGACTGTTCCAGGTCGCTGCCCTCCCACCCGGAATGGGCCGAGGTCGATGCCCGGGTGATCCCCAATACAGCGCAAGATCGCCGCCAGCAGCCCAAGCTTTCAGAAGGCCGCCAAAGCCCAGCGAATCTTACAAAAAATGAACGCTCTTTCAAGGAAACCGGTGTCGCAAGAAGTCGTTCGGAGAAATCGGAGTACTCAAAAGCAAAATGCGGCAGACCGGCTTTCGCGCGAAACGTTCCAACGCAAACCGGCTCAGCAGTTATGCACTCCGAAAGTATCGAGACCCGCAGGCACCAATACGCTGCAAATACCTGGGGGCAGGTTGGAGGAAGCGGATGAAGATCTACACGCTGAGCTTTAGCGATGATGGACATGGCGTCGCCCGGCGCCTCGAATTCAAGGCCGAAGATCTGATGGGAGCGCTCATCATCGCGCACCGCGAGGCGGCGCGCCGCAGCGCCGAACTCTGGGAAGGGGCAATGAAGCTCTGCACCATCCGCAAGCCGGCCGAAGTAGCCGCAAGTTTCAATCAATATGCGTTCTGATCGCGGCAAATGCCGAATGGCGGGTTCGTAAAGGGACCGCCTCGGGGGGCGGTGAGACGGTCCCCCCACAAAGTGGCTCGCGGCCCTGAATGGGGGGCACCGGGCCGCGCCCGAGCGCCTAGCGGCTCTGCCCAGTACGGCAACGAGGTGGCGACAGGGCGTTCCCGAAACGAGGCATAATGCACACAGCCGCGACGGTCGTTTCGGCGGTCGTTTCGGCCCGAAACGTCATCACCGGATGAAGCTTCGGCAAATCGTCACCGCTGCCGCGTGATGCCTCGGTTGTTCGTCACCGCTGCCGCGTGACGAGGCGCGTCTCGCCGCACAGACTGCAGACATCCTTGCTGCGCTCAAAGCCGCCGGCTCCGAGAAGTTCGCGCGCAGCCTGTTCGGTATGCTCGCATGGCGAAAGCCCGAGCGTCTGCGCGATGCAGTCGTCGCAGACCGGCTCTGGCGAAAGCCGGGACACGAGTTTCTCGATGGCTTGAAGTGCAGTCATGGCCGTTTTTTCCCTCACCCAAAGCCGTGCCACCAGGCTGGACTTGCGGCAATGTACTTTTGGTATCAGCGGGGAGCCCGCGCCTTTCAGGGCGCGGGCTCCCCGCAAAAATTTCGCGTCCGGTCAAGCGGATGAATGGGAGGCGGGGTGCCCGCCTCCCATCATTTATTCAGGCTGCTTGCCGATCGCCTTCCGGCCCCGCATCCTCTTCACGCTCCTCGGGCCCAGCGCCATGGGTCACACGCGAATCGTAATCTTGCGCCGAACCCTCACCGACCTCATCCACTGCCTGTTCGGACTCGGTTTGCAGGGTAGCGCGCCGAAGGCGTGCCCTCGCAGCGCCAGCGATCGTGGCCGCAAGGACGAGACCCGAAGGGGCTCGGTGCCGTGTGCACGGAAAAACCGGGCGTTCAGCCCGTCCGCGCGCGGCATAGAGCGCGTTCGCGCCTCAGGCGCGGGGGAGCACTGCCCATTCTGCCCGCTAATCCGGCCGTCCAAGAGGCTGAAACCCATCCGTCCCGCCGATCGCCGCACATCGGCACGGCTTGTGTGACAAGCCTGTTGATCCCGGCGCTTCAGACGGATGCATCGCACGCCAGCGCATCCCGTTGACCATTGGCCGTTACCCGCTGACCGCTGACCAACTCCGGAACAATTCAAAAAAGTTCCCGAGACACCCTAAAATACTTAGTTATCGATGAATATAGCACGACGAAATGATCACTTTTGTTCACAGGAGCCAAATCGTTTCTCGTGCAATTAGTATACACCACGCAAGAGCGTTGGATGTGTATTTTGGAGAGAACCATGAGCATCGAAGGCAAGGCCAAGGAAGCTGCCGGCTACATCAAGGAAGAGATGAACGAGCACGGCAAGTCGCCCGAGGCGCAAAAGAAGGCCCAAGAAGGTCGCGATCTTCGCAACGAAGGCCGGGTCGAGGACGGCAAGGCGCCGAAGACCTCAAAGCCGGGCACCGACAAGAGCGAATAAGCCACGACGGGCCGGCGTGCGCCCGTCACGCCGGCCCGGTCATTCCTGGAAAGTTTCGCCGCATGTTTACGCAGCTCAACCCCACTGTTCCCCTGCACGTTCTTGGCAAAGGCGACGGCTATGCGATCGGGATCATCGACTACGGCCAGGAACACAACCTGATCTGGGTCACCGCGCTCGACAGTTCGGGTGAGATCTGGTGCGCGCCCAATGCGACTGTGCGGCTGGGAAAGAACTGGACGATGGGTCGGCAGGAAAATCCGCTCATTACCCAGCACAAGATCGCCGAACGAACAGCGGAGCCGCGCTCGGCCTGCTGACAACTCGTTGATCAGAAGTGACAGGGAGAGCTCGTTCAGCATCCAACACTGCGCTTGACCGCGGTCAGAATCCACCCAATATCCTGCCGGACAGGTGTCTGCGCAATCAGGCAGACCCCATGTATCTGCCGCCATTGACGCTGATGGTCTGGCCGGTGATGTAACCAGCGTCGGGCGAAGCGAGGTAGGCACAAGCGGCAGCGATGTCCTCGCCAACCCCCAGACGGCCGACCGGGATGGTCTTTCCAAATGCTTCCATATCGAGCGTTGTCGCGCGGCGCAGCATGGGCGTGTCGATGGACCCTGGAGGGACCATATTGAATGTGACGCCGCTCTTGCCGAATTCGAGGGCCAACGCCTTGGTCAATCCGAGCAAGCCGCCTTTACTGGCGACATAATGCGCCTGGCTAGGCGAACCGCTCTGGGTCGAGGAGGATGTGATGTTGATGACCCGGCCCCACCCGGCATCCAGCATCGCGGGCAGCATCTCGCGGATGCACAAGTGCGGTCCGGTCAGATTGATGCGGAGCATCTCCTCCCACATGGCCACGTCCTGGTCGAAATACCGGACATGTGGGCCGATACCGGCATTGTTGACTAGAATGTCGATCGGGCCGAGCGCGGCTCGGGTCTCATCCGCTGCCGCCTTGATCGCGGCCTCATCGGCGCAATCGACGGCGAGGGCGATGGCGACATCGCCAGCATCGGTGATGCCCTTGGCGGTTTCGGCTGCGGCATCGCCATTGATATCCCATACCGCCACTTTGGCGCCGTCGCGAGCGAAGCGCTCAGCGATCGACCGCCCCATGCCCGAGCCAGCGCCGGTGACGACGGCGACTTTTCCGTTAAGCGGTGCGGGGATCATTTTCATCTGTTCTCTCCTCGGGGTGAGTGCATTTTTTCGCCGGATGCAAAAGCTGCCGGTGCTTGTCCGCGAAGGCGACAATGTATGCACCTGCGCCTTCAGGCCACCGGCCCCGCTTTTTCAGCGCCACCGCGATGGGATGATTGGGAAATCGATCGAGCCTGCGCGCCCCCGCTCTCAGCGCCTGCGCAATCCGGTGTTTCCCTCCAGCAGGTCGAAGCGCATTGTGTTGAATACCATCGCAGCCATGACATATTGGCCGACAAGGCCTGGTAATTCCATGAGTTGCGGTTCGCTCCAGCGACTGGCCAGCACCTCCCACGTGGCGTCGGCAATGGCGTAGTCACCCATCAGCTCCTCCACCGCGCGCACGATTGCCCGATCGAAGTCATCCCAGCCCTCAGCATTCGACCCTTGGGTGACGCGCTCGACTTCCACGTCCGAAAGTCCGGCCTGTTTGCCATATACGAGGTGCTGCCCCCATTCGTAGGGCGTTCGCGACAGCCACGCGACCCGCAGCACCGCCAGTTCTCGTTCGCGCGCAGGGATGCAGCCGCCCCGGCCAAGTTCGTTGCCCAATTGCAACTGAGCCCGGTATAGCCCGGGATGCTTGAACATGATGCCGAAGATGGATGGAATGTCCGACGTGTCGATGGCTTCGACTTTGGAGAAAGTCTCCGCGATCAGCTGCCGTGCCTCATCGGTAAACTCGTGCGGGTCCAACGGGGCGATGCGGGGATTTCCCGAAACTTGCGCATCGCGTGCATCGATGTCGAAATGCGTCGGACCGGATTGAATGCGGTAGTCGTTCATTGTGGCCTTTCCTGAAACCGAGAAACCCCGCTCAAATGCTACTGGCAAGCGCTTCCGCCCGGAATGGCGACAAGCGTATCGAACCGGCCGAGGGTCCATCCAGAATTGCTGGAACAAAGATATGACGCAAACCACACATCGCTACTGAGGAAGCAGGCCGCGGACCGCCCGACCATTGCGGGTCGTGCGGTCCGACATACCATCAGAACTTCTTGGTCACGCCAAGCTGGACGATGCGGCCGATGCTGAAAGCACTTCCCTGTGTGGTATCGTAGCCCTGCCCGGCAGCCGAGCGGAACTCGGGCGGCGCCGCGTCAAACAGGTTCTGGACGTTCAGCGTGAAGGACAAGTCGCTTGCCCAGACAGACTTGGATTTCACGTCGTACTTGAAGAACAAGTTGATTGCGTCGAAGGCGGATACCCGGGTCTGACCGAATTCAACCGTACCTCGCTTGTAACCCGAGGTGTGGTTCCAGGTGATCTGCGCCCGAAGGCCGCCGACCCGCGTGCCCAAGGTGCCCTGGATGCGGAATACCGGGGTATTGAACGCCAAATCGTCGGCGACCGGCAGCGAAGGAAGCGCCTGCGACTTCTGCGAAAGCCGGTAGTTGCCCGCAACGCTCGCGTCGAACGAGGCGAAGCTGGTGTCGAGCACATAGTTTGCCGAAAAATCGATCCCGTCGAGCTTTGCGGTCCCGAGGTTTCTTGCCCGCGTGTCGAGCGCGACAAGAACCGGGGAACTCGTGCCGCCCGAAGTGATAATCGCCTGACTGGTCGACGTAGGGTTCGCAACGGTGAAGTTGAAATTGGCCGGATCGAACTGGGTAAGGTAGTTTGCAAGCTCCTGGCCGCTGGGACGAACTGCGTAGAGCTGCGGGAAGTTGGCATAGTAATCGCTGAGATCCGCGCCGGTCACCGGACGGCCAATCGTGCCGGTAAGGTCGATGTTGTAATAGCTCGCATTCAGCGTGAGCCCGGGCACGAACGGCGGATCGATCTGTGCGCCGATCGACCAGTTTGTCGCCTTCTGCGGCTGGATGCCCGGAGCCGTACCCGAGACGAACAGGCCGATTTCACCGGGACCTGCGGTGACCCCGGGCGGTGTGCGCAGGAATGCCGCAGGCACTGTCGCCACCGAGGACGCCAGAACGCCAAGCTGATCAACCGGCGAAGGCGCGGTGAAGGATTTGCCCCAGTTTCCTCGGATCGCGATCCACTCGACCGGGCGCAAGGTTGCCGCGAACTTCGGATTGAAGGTGTCGCCGAAGTCGTTGTACTTGTCGTACCGCGCCGATGCCGAGAGTGTCAGCTCGTTGAGGAACGGCATGGCATTGTCGTCGCTGACGATCGGAATGGACAGCTCCCCGAAGACCGAGTCTACCTTCTGGGTATAGTTCGTCGGATCCTGCAGGGCATAAGTCGAGGCATTCGACTTACGCCGTGTGAAGTTGTCCTGCATGTGCTCATAGCCCGCGGCGGCACGCAGCATGCCGCCGGGAAGCGCGAACACCGGCCCGTTGACGATGGCCCGGTAGTCGAACAATTCGTTCCGGCCGGTACCCGTGGCGTAGCGGAGCAATCCGGAGGCGACGCCCGGAGCGGTCGAGCCCACGTCGTAAGGGTTGAGTGTGCCGGCCGCGAGAGCTGCCGATTGGGCCGCTGCGCTGATCTGGGCGTTGCTGAACGAAGTCGTCGACAGGCCGTAGCTGAACAGGCCGCTGAACTCCCAATCTGAGCCGAGTTCGACCGAGAGCGAAGGCGCCACGCGCCATGTCTCGAGATCGGTTCCCTGCGTCGCGGAACGGGTTCCGTAAAGCGGGCTGTAGTCGTATTTGACGACCTGAGGCAGACCCGCGTTGGCATCGCCCGTCGGGCGATAGAACGGCGAAGCGCTGGTAAGGGTCGCCTGACCCGCTGCGCCCGTGCCAAGGGCGCCCGTCCCCAACGTACCGCCAATCTGATCGATCGAGCGATTGGCGTACAAAGCCGTCATGTCGAAGCGGACATTGCTGGAAAGGTGCTGGTTGAGCCGGGCGAAGACAGTGTGCAGTGTCGTCGTCGGATAGATGGCGACGGGATCCGAGAAATCGCAGACATTGGGGCCTCCCGCCACAATACCGGATCCGGATGGGATGTAGGACCTTCCGCCGACAGTCACGTTGGGCTCGGCGCAGTTGCGACCAGTCGGAATATTGGTGTTCCAGTCGACCTGCTTCACCCAGTCCCGATCGGAGCCGAACACGCTGTCGTGATGGGAATAGCCGTATGCGACGTAGAGGCCACCTGACCCCCAGTCCTTGCCGGCAATCGCACTTGCATCGACCGACTGATAGTCCTCGCCGATGCCGTATCGGGCGTCGACCTGCACACCGTTGAAACGATCGCGGGTGACGAAATTGATCACGCCTCCAAGCGCGTCCGAGCCATAAACTGCCGAGCCGCCGTCCGTCATCGCCTCGACCCGCTGGATCACGCCCGGGGCGATAATGTCGGGATCGACGGCGACCTGCTGAATGCCGGCACCGACGACGCGCTGACCGTCAAAGAGGACAAGCGTCTGCGCACCGCCACTCGTATTTGCACCCGGCAGATTGCGCAGGTTAGGGCGGTTGATGGGGTTGCTGGTGTTGGCCCCGGGCTGCTGCGAGACGCCCGCTGGGAGTCCATTGAAGAAGTTGCCGACTTGCGGAATTGTGCTGAGGACCTGGCTGGTCGAGGCAGCGCCCGTCGCTTGGATTCGATCAGTGTCGACGTCGATAACATTGTTACCGGCTGGAGCAATGCCGCGGATGAGCGTGCCGATCACAACGATCGGCTCGCTTGTTACCTGCTCGGCAGCCGATTGGTCCGGCGCGGGCTGCGGGGCATCGGTCTGCGCCAGCGTAGCAGTCGGCATGACAGCAATTGATGCCACCCCAAGCGCAAATCGACGGGCCGAATACTTGTACATTCTTGCCACTTATTTTTCCTCCCAGTTAGATCCGACTCGCCGACCTTTGCGGCCGATCGAGGCAACAAGACGCCTTGATTTGGACTCGTTCTTTCGTCCTCGATTCCTCGGGACGAGTTCAGGATTTGGCTGATTTCCCCTGCTCACGGCCCATCGCGCCGTGTATCGCAGCACGGCCGGTCATGATGGACAGCCAGAGCTCAGCGCCAGGCCGAGCTCATGATTGTCGTGTGCATAGGGGATTGCAGTCGCACCCTGCTCTCCCTCCCTTGATCCGAGAGCCGGACGATTTCGTCCGACGCACAGTTTATGTTCTCATTGGGTGGAGCATGCGCCAACTCATCCGCATTTGGCTTGACCTTTCCGGACAGGCTCATCGCGCGGACACAATGCGCTTTTGAATTCCGTGGGTGATTTTCCGAACCAACGCCTACAACTTCGAGAGAAAATCGACTGTTCCGCAAACCCCAGTTTTTCGGAAATCTCGCGAAATTCGAGGTCTGTTCGCTCAAGATAATAGCGCGTGAGCTCGCAGCGAACCTCGTCCTTAAGTTCCTGAAAACTTATGCCTTCCTGCCGAAGCCTTCGCCGCAGCGTTCGAGGGTTGAGGTTCAGTGCCTGAGCCACACTGTCGCTCGAGCTGTCCCCCATAGCCAGCGAACGAAGCACCAGTCCCCGCGCTTCCGCGTCGACGGGAAGCCCGCGCTTCGGAAAGTTCTCTTCCAGATGGCGGATCATGTCCCGGTAGACGTAGGCGTCCTGATTGATGACGTGGTGGCTCAGGTCCTCGGAAGAGAAAGTGATGCCGTCGGCCGGTTCTCCGAACAGGACATCGCATCCGAAATTGCGCCTATACAGAGCAGGTGAAGATACCGGCTCATGGCGAAAATGCACTCGCCGCGCTCTTGAAAATCCGCCGGTCATTTCCAATGCTTCAAGGTGACCGATAAGCAAGATCTGCTCGATAAGCTGCGCCCGATTGGCCGTATCGCTGAGCAGCAATTCATGGCCTGCAAACGTCGTCGAATGTTCGGTGTCGCTGGAAAGCCAGACCCGCGCGGCCCGGCTGTGCGCGCGGCAATGTTCGCTGGCCGACCTGAGGGCGTCGCCGAAAGTTTTCGAATTGCGCATAACATTGCCGAGAGTGCCAAAACCGGCGCCCCCACATTGTCGCAACGCAAGCCGCATGCCTAAATCTCGGCATTCGACTCGCCGGGAGGCGATATCGAGCAGACGAATCGCCTGCGTATAGGTCAGAACCCCCGAGCATTCCGAGAAGCTATGGGTGGATATACCCGCCTCGCACAACAATGCTGGCAGATCACCGCCCAGTTCCGTGACGAGGGCCGTAAAGTGACGCAGCAGCGGCGCATTCAATCTCTCGAAGTCAGATCCGTCAATTTCTTCTGTTATCATCGATGTTTCTCGCCCACGCAGGCCTCGTTTACTTGGAGAAATATTTGCCAAATTCCGAGAGACTGAGGATGCAAACTTCGTCCTTTTCAGTCAACGGCGTCGCATCGACAAACCTGGGGTCGGGTGTGCAAGCCAATTACAGACCTGCCGCTTCAGCCGCCCGATGTGATGTAACGAGCCCGCTGTCAGGCGACGTGCAAAACTGGCCCCCCGTATTGCCTCACCTGAATAGTTACCCGCCATGCCCGTTGCCTCAGCAAAAGTGCAACCCGGAGCGAGCATGGCAGGGAGCCCGGGATGTTGAGGCGGATCAGCATGGCAACGCGCAAGGAATTGCTGGAATCGATTAGGCTGCGGTACGGGGCTTGTTCCTGGTCTGAGAAGAGCCGCGTCCTCGATGAGTTCGTCGCGGTGACAGGGTATCATCGGAAGCATGCGATCCGGTTGCTCCGGGAGCCCGCGGGACGACCAAAGCCCAAGGTTGCACGAGCCATATATGGCCCACTCATACGCGACGCGCTGGCAGTCCTATGGGAGACCTCGGACCGCGTTTGCTCAAAGCGTCTGAAGGTTATGATTCCTCTTTTGCTGCCGTCCCTTGAGCGACACGGGAGTCTGGTGATCGATGAACAGACCCGGACGCAGTTACTCACCGTTAGCGCCGCAACGATAGATCGGCTGTTGTCAGAATTAAGGATTGTGGCTGCAGGCCGGCGACGCAGACGGCCTGGCTCCAGCTCAGCGATCCGACGAGCGGTACCTGTTCGTACATTCAACGACTGGAACGCCCCTTTACCGGGATATGTCGAAGCAGATTTCGTAGCTCACTCCGGGGTGAGCGCCGGTGGCGGCTTTGTACAGACGCTTGTTCTGACCGACATCGCCACAGGTTGGACGGAATGTATCCCGGTCCTGATGAGAGAAAGCGGCTTGGTGATCGAGGCCATTCACAAGGCGCAAGAGCTCTTTCCATTTCGCTTGCGCGGGGTCGACTTTGACAATGACTCGGTGTTCATGAATGAGCTCGTGGTCGATTGGTGCAGATCCCAAGGCCTCGAGGTTACGCGCTCCCGGGCATACAAGAAGAACGATCAGGCATGGGTCGAGCAGAAGAACGGTGCGATCGTGCGCCGGTTGGTTGGATACGGTCGCTTCGAAGGGCAAGATGCCGTCATGGCTCTGACCAGACTTTACGCAGCATCTCGGTTGCACGTGAATCTATTCCAGCCCTCTTTCAAGCTTCTCGAGAAGAAGCGTATCGGCGCTAAGGTCACCAAACGTTATCACCCACCGGTGACGCCCGTGTCCCGCGTCCTTGAACAAGCCGAGCTTCCACGCTTATCGAGAGCCGCGCTCGAAAAAATGCGAATGACAGCGGATCCAGTCGTACTGCTGGCGGCGATGCGCGCGGCTCAAGCGGATCTTGGTCGGCGAGTTGATCAACGAGGATTGCCCAGAGAACCGATAAAGCCAACAGCAATCGATCTGCCCTGCTTTGCAAGCAGTTTGGAGACCGTTTGGAAGTCTGGAGAGGAACGCTCGACGCATCGACGACCCTACATCCGCCGAAAGGCTCGAACCCCAAAGCCCAGCATGCTCGATCCCTACGCCGAGAAAATTCGGGAATGGCTGGCGGCGGCTCCCACTCTGCCGGCAGTGGAGATTCTTGAGCGATTGATCCGAATTGCACCCCTAACCTTCAACGCCAGACATCTGCGGACCGTTCAGCGGTCGGTGAAGGCTTGGCGAATTATCCGGGCGAAGAGCCTTATCCTCGAAGGGGAATGGATAATCTCGGCCGCACCTTCGCTCCCCGCCGCGACGGGGAGCGAAGGTGCGGCCGAGATGGAAACGTCATAATATTGACTGGTAACATTGCGTCGTGAGGCAATACGCCGGCCCAATTCCCGGCGTCGTTTGACACGCGATTGGAGGCTAAACCGGAGCGTCAGCTTTTAGGATTGCCCTAATGGCCCCCGTATGTCTGCATTCGGGCGGTTGCCGACGGGCAACTTGAGGTGCGATCGATCCAATAACTCATGGCTGTTTCGCAAAGACGCCGTCTTCAAATGCCCGGTTCCCGCCCTTCCCCGCGCCCTCAACGGGATTGAAGCACCCTGTCCGACAAGCGAAGACGCAAGGCATAATGGCCTCGACGGCCCCATCCAACCTCTACTCATCCAATAGTCTGACCGACCTATTTACCGAACGATACCGTACGCGGGTCCCCTATAAATTCCCAAGGGCAGTCGGGGATATCAGGGTGGACAGGCGGGATGCATTGCGGAGGCAGTGCGAGACTATCGAGGCTATCGCCAGTGCCGTGGCCATGGCGGGTATCGAACCGGGCATTCAGGAATACCTGATGGAACTCATCGGGAGAGCGAGGATCGTCGCCTCACCTGACGCGCCCGGCAAATTCCGCCGCCTTGCGATGGCGTCGGCCAGACAGCTCTACCGCGACGTGCAGTTCCTGCTCGCGCCTCCCGTGCTGTCCTGGTCGCTGCTGACCCGGATCGCAGAGGCAGACCTTGCTCTCTCAGTGCTTTCAGCACAGCCGAAGCGCCAACTGCCGGCCTGAAAATCGCACAAGCCGGCGGCCGCCCCATGGCCCGGCCTGCGGCTTCCACTCTCGATCAAAGTGCCGTCACGGAAAAAGCTTCAGCTGATCGGGATCTGGTATGGCAGGATAGTCCTCCAGGCGTTCCTTGATCGACTGGGCAAGCTCGGCTGCGGCCTTCATCCGCATGCGCTCATCGCGCATTGTGATGCCGACCCGCGCCCAGGCAGGCGCATTCAGAATGGCATCCGATAGCTGCTGGGCGTCGATTCGTTCCATACCCCAATAATGGAACAAATAAGGAACACAGCGCAAGCCCCTTGCAAGCCCTCCCCTCAATCGACATGAGCGCTGTTCGGAAAATCAGGGGCTTACATGAGCGACACGTGCGGGAATTGCGGCGCGGAAATCACGAGCGGCGGCATCATCAAGGGCCCAAATCGCCGGTACGGCCCCAAGCAGACCCGGATCCTGAACTTCGTCTCCGGCACGCAGTACGCGGAAATCTGCGAAAAGTGCGGTAGGGGTGAATATGAAGCCGTTATCCTCAACTTGAAAGCCGAGCGCCAGGCGTGCCAGGACTACCTGCAGGCCAACGTCATCGATTTTCCGATGATGACGATTTCGCAGGTCCCGCCGGGCGCCGATTGCCGCATCAAGTCGATGGTGACCGCGAACGTCACGGTTGGCACGGGCATGTTCAGCGAACTCAGCCAGGGCTTCTCCGACATGTTCGGTGCGACCAATGTCAATTCCGGCATGGCGCTCAAGGTCAACAGCGGTGAGGCGACGGCCCGCTCGATCCTCGTCACCAAGGCAATGGCGATGGGCGCGAACTGCATCATCGGTGTAGACGTCGACTACGGGACGACCGCCAACAACGCGGCAACCGTGAACATGCAGGGGACAGCGGTCACGATCCGCAACCTCGAGGCTATCCTCGACGAGGACGTGCTGGAGAAGTTCAGACAGTTCGAGGCATCGCTCGCCCGGGCCAAGGAAATCACCCGCTGGTTGGCCGGCGAATTTGAGGCCGAATAGCACATCTCGATCACACTGAGGCCAAGCCCTAAGGAGCGCGACCTCCCCTGTATCTATGGCGACCTCGACCCTCCCGATAATCACCTAACCCCTTTAGATGATTGCAGAAGTACTCGGATCGTTCATATTGCCTTTCTTCCTTGCAGGAAGAAGGGAGCTGGGAAGGTGGGAGCCGATCCCGGCAACGGCGGCAGGCTCTCCAAACCCCTGAGCCGCCGCCGTCCCTTATCCTCCTCGATCCCGGGCGGATCGCTCGGCGAGAGGATTGTGACGAGGCATGCGCAACCTCCCCGCCAATTCGCTGGTTACAAGGCTGGAGGTATCTGATGTCCCAGCCAACCAACGAAGTCCGCGCCGTCGCCGAACTCGATCTTGATCGCTACCTTGGCACCTGGTTCGAGATTTGCCGGCTGCCGCTCAAGTACGAGGATGCCAAGGCCACCGACATCACGGCGACATATTCGCTGAAT
Organism: Novosphingobium sp. BL-S-32; assembly: GCF_056857055.1. NCBI lineage: Bacteria > Pseudomonadati > Pseudomonadota > Alphaproteobacteria > Sphingomonadales > Sphingomonadaceae > Novosphingobium > Novosphingobium sp. BL-S-32. The sequence continues at coordinate 1,940,809 of NZ_CM166477.1, forward strand.
GACGACGGCAGCGTTCGCGTCGAAAACCGGCTCATCGACGAGGATGGAAAACCCGACAGGGTGATTGGCCAGGCGCAGGCGGTGGACGCCAGCAAGGCAAAGCTCAAGGTCAGCTTCCTGCCTGAATACCTGCAGTGGATCCCCTTCACCAAGGGCGACTACTGGGTGCTTGCGGTCACACCCGATTACGAGACTGCGCTCGTCGGAACGCCCGATCGCCATCACCTCTGGGTTCTGTCGAAGACCTCTCAGCCTCGCCCCGAAACAGTTGACGGCATGCTCGCGACAGCAACCGCCATGGACTTCGACCTGTCGCAGCTGATCTGGACCCAGCAGAGCGGAACTGTAGTGCCAGCCAGCGCATTCCCGGACTAATCTGATGGCCTTGAGGCGGGCCGCCGCGACGAACGCTCTCGCGCAGCGTCACACCGGAAACGATCCCATTTCCCTCAACCATCGCCCAAAAAATGCGGGCATTGCGATCCATCGCCGTATTGGGCGCGCTGTCAGCCGAATGGGCTGCAAACATCACCGCCTGGGGCCACAACGCGCCCCCATCTCGCTCGCCCGGTCGTCCCGGCTATGACAATATTTCGTACGATAATTTTCTCAATGTACTTGCGCTACGGCAGGGAATGTCCGAGATCGACTTCTCCAACTAAAATATTCGGGTACGATCACAACAAATGGCTGATGAAGCTCTACTTGCCCTCGCGGCCGACATCATTTCTGCACATGTCGGCAACAACGCCGTAGCATCGGACCAGCTGCCGCAATTAATCGAGACGGTCTATGCATCGCTCGCCGGTCTCGGCAAGGCTCCCGAGCCAGTCGCAGAAGAGCGCGTGCCCGCCGTCTCGATCCGCGCTTCGGTAAAGCCCGATGGAATCGTCTGTCTGGAATGCGGCTCGAAGTTCAAGACGATCAAGCGGCATCTCACGACGGACCACCAGCTCTCGGTCGACGAATACCGCAGCCGCTGGAACCTGCCGGCGAGCTATCCGACTGTCGCGCCCGACTATGCCGAGCGGCGCCGCGAACTTGCCAAGACCATCGGTCTCGGCCGCAAGAAGGGCACCAAGGTCAAGGCAGGAAATTCTGCGCATGCAAAGGCCGGTGAAGCTCCGGTGCCCCCAAGCGAGCCGGCTGTTGGCACAAAAGCGCCCCTGCCGGTCACCGCGAAAGCAGCAAAGGCGCACAAGGCACCCGTCGAAGAGACGCCGCCAACACCCAAGAGCCGCGGACGCAAGAAGCTGGGAATTTCCGCAGCGTAAACGACTGTCGGCGAAGTGCGGGCGTATGTACCCCCTGCCCCCGCACTTCACATTCCCTGGATCATCAAGCTAAATTGAAAGAGGCCTCATGCGTGCCATCTACGCAGCCTTGTGCTGCCCGCTCATTCTCCTTGCAGCGACGGCTTCCGCCCAGGTCAAGGATAGTCATGGCAACGCGCTTAAGATTGGCCTCCCCATCAAGCCTTCTGCGGATTACGACGGCGGAACCATCGGCGCCGGGCGCGCGGCAAAATGCGTGCTCGACGCCGACGAACCGGAAGTCTGCACGTTCTATCCGCGCAACGGCAACGGCAGTTTTGCAATCGATGTCGCGCGGATGGCCTATTATGCCGACAAGGTCTCTGCCAACGAGATCGTCGTCGACTACGACAACGGCGCAAGGCTGGTCCCGCAGGGCAGGTTCACGCGCAGCCGTCAGGATCCTGCATGCTGGGTGCAAGGGACCGACCGCAAGATCTGCGTTTATTGATAGCCCGTTCGGTTCGGATCGTTGCGCTAGCCGGAACCCAAAGGCTCTCGAAATTCGGCTATGTGGACATCAGCCAGGTTTGCGCATCAACCACCGATAATCACCCGCCGCCATCGCCCGCGCTTCGCGGACAAGGCGGCGGATACGGGATCTGAGAGATTCCGATCCACTGTCTTGCGCGGTACGCTCTGTCCCGTAAAAAGCCTCCATTATTTGCGCGATGCTTGCACCATCGGTGAGCGCGTCACCCACTCTCAGCGCATGTGCAAAGCGCTCCATCCGGGGATCCGGTGGGAACAGCGAGCTCATGAAGCGCTTGTGGCTGCACAGAGCCAGCAGACGTCGGAGCGGCAGAATCCGTTGGCGGAGGGAATGCACGCCCGCCAATTTGTAATGGAGAACGACCGGCCGGTCCCGGAGCGTTCCGGCAACAACATCGAGCCGTATCCGATACGGTCCGTCCGCCAGGACCACGTGTTCGAACCCACCGGGCCCAGTCACCAGGCTTAGCCATGCCTTGAAGCACAGCGGATCAATCGCGTCCTGATCCCCCGCGGGTATATGCCGCGCCTCGACTTCGAGAGCTCCGGGATCGAGCTCCGCACTCCAGATAAGCTTAGCCCCGCAGGCACCGACTGCGGGGTCCTCGGCGAAAGTGAAGCCCCCATTTTCGGGCCACCTCCCCATCGCCGCCGCCCCGGGTCGCATCGCTTGCACAGGCATACCATTCCACATAGGCGGGATCGCGGCGTAGCCATTCCCACATCAGCGCAGCACGATCGAGCTTGGCAAGATGACGGTAGGACGATGCATCGCGCCAATTCCGCTCATTGCCGCACCGGCCCGTCACCAGCGCGCGCGGCCTGCCCACCGCCTTCATGACAGCTGTGTGACACAGATCACATTGTCGCTCGTCGGAACGGCGATATGTTGCGTACTACGTAGAAACGCGGATCGCGGAGGGAATGAGGGCCCGAGGCGATTTCGCACCAAAGCGGAAAGGACGGCTCGACGCGTCCTGGCGGCTTGAGACGCCGCGAAGAGCCGGGTCAGCGCATGGGCGTCACTACAGCGTTCCGAAAATACAAGGACCTCGTCCGGGCGGCCAAAGACCTGGGCAGCCTCGACCTCACTCTCAGCAAGATCACCCACGATGTCGGCTGCGACTACTACGCAATCGGCCACCACATCGACTGGGGCGCCGGCAAGCCGCAGGCCTTTCGGCTGCTCAACTACCCGGAAGCCTGGATCGACTTTTACGATCGCAATGGCTTTGTTGGCCGCGATTTCGTGCACCGAGCGTCCGGACGGACGCAGAATCCCTTCTTGTGGCGCGAAGCTGCAGAATTCGTCGAATACAGCGCAAACGACGAACGCTTCCTCGATCTTGCGAGGCGGCACGGGGTCTGCGACGGCTTCACGGTTCCTTCCAACGTGCCGGGCGAGTTCCACGGTTCGTGCACTTTCGCAACAGCGCCGGGACGGCCGCTCGACGAGGATGGGCTCATCCTTGCCCGGCTCATTGCGCCCGAAGTCTTTTCCGCCGCGCGGCGGCTGGTCGGCCTTGCCGAAGTCATGAAATGCATCGACTCTCCGCTCGTGACCGAACGCCAGCGCGAGTGCCTGCTCTGGATGATGGCCGGCAAGACCGACTGGGAGACCGGGATAATCCTCGGCATCAGTCAGGAAACGGTTCGGCGCCATATCACTGACGCCGGGAAAAGGCTGGGAGCGCAGAGCAGACCATTGCTGGCTTTCCTCGCGTATCGGAGCGGAGTGATCAGCTACCCCGAGGTCCCGTTCGGCGCCTATACCCGGAACCGGGTATAACGCTGGATCAATTTCCGGAGGAAGATTTGCGAACCTTTTCAAAGGAGGTTCGCTATGATCCATTGCCTGTCCAAAGCTCCGAAGGTGAGCGAGCACGCCGTGCTTCGAAACATGTTCGAGGCGCGCAAGCGCGTCTTCATCGATCTTCTTCGCTGGGACCTGCCCGTACTTGCCGGCCGGTTCGAGCTTGACCAGTTCGACAACGAAGCGGCGATGTATATCGTGCTTACGGACAAGGATGGCGCGCACCGCGCATCGGCGCGCCTGCTGCCGACCACCGCGCCGCATATACTGGACACCTTGTTTCCGGCCCTGTGCGACGAGGCCATCCCGCGCGGGCCCACCACCATGGAAATCACGCGGTTCTGCCTCGAGCGCCGGTCGACAGCGGCCGAGCGGCGCGCGGCAAGGAACGAGCTCGTGCACGCCCTTGTCGCCTTCGCCCTCGCCAACGGCGTGGAGCGCTATAGCGGTGTCGCCGATCTGCCATGGCTGCGCCAGATACTGACATTCGGTTGGCGATCCCGCCCGCTCGGCATGCCCAAGATCGTGGACGGCAATACACTCGGCGCGATGCTAATCGAGATCGACGAGGACACCCCGACCCTGCTCGAACGCGGGGGCATCTACGCGCCCGCACATGGGCGCGGATCAAATGGGGAGACACCCCATGTTCACTGAACCATTGTCCCACGAGGCGGGCAGGATCTCGAGCGAGCTGACTGCCAGCGGCTATTGCCCCGGCTGGCTCAAACCGACCGAGAATCCGTGGCTTGCCTACTCACCGGAGGTGGCACGCAAATTCTCGTCCGAACTTTCTGCCCTGGTCGGCTATCGCAGACATTTTGCATACCTTGGAAATTTCGAGGGCCGATGCCCGTCCGTCGTGCTCGATCCGCAGCGGTCGGGCGAGTTCGATAGCTCCAGCGTGCCCCGTTTCGAATGGGGTACGAGGTCCGCAAGCCGGCGGCTGCTCTCATGAACGCGGGCGCCACAGCAGAGCGGGTCTATCAGGAGCTCAAAGACGTTCTCCTGTCGGGGTGCATCCGTCCTGGTTCACGGCTCGAACCTGCCCGCCTTGCAGCGCGGCTCACCAGCAGCGCGACCCCCGTCCGCGACGCCCTTCACAGGCTTGCCGGCGAAGGCCTTGTCGACATGCGAACGAGCGACGGCTTCCACCTGCCGCTCCTTACCGAAGGCAACCTGGGCGATCTCTATCGCTGGAACGACGAACTCATGAAGATCGCGCTCAGGCGCCGAAGACGGCCCCTTGCTCCCTTGAGCGACGTCCAGCCCGGTGACGCTGCCGGTGTCTTCACCATGATCGGCGAAGCGACGCGCAGCCATGCAATTGCCGTGCAGGTCGCCTCTGCCAATGCATTGCTGTCGGCCGCGAGGCGCGCCGAATCGGTAGTCCTTGAGGGTATCGCGGATGAAGTTTCGGAAATCTGGTTCGCTTTCGCCGCTTCATCGATTGCGGCTAAAGCATTCATTCAGAACTATCACAAGCGAAGGATGTTACATCTTTCCGACATAATAAATACCTTAATTCAACACTCGTCGTCACCCAAATAACAATCGTTCTATATTTTACTTATAAATTTCAGATGGTCATTCGGTCGCAATACACTTGTTGGCGCCGCAATGGTGCGGTTTCAATGAGGAGTATACCATGAATCGAGAACTGACCGTCATCGAGCTGGGCACTGCCAGCATCGAGACCCGCGGCAGCATCGGTGCCAAGCAGGACGGGGTGCTGCTTCAGCCCCAGACCATGCTCACCGACGACTGACCATTTGGATGCGCGGCTCCCCCCGGGGCCGCGCATCTGTCGTTCGCGGGGAAATACCTGCCATGTCCTATGCCCTATCTCGAGGCGTCTCGTATTGCCGCGTCGGCGAGAGACTGCTGTTTCTCGACCTGATCGCGGACCGTTATCTCTGCCTGCCTCCCGCGATCGAGGCCTGTTTCATTGGCCTTAGCGAAGGCGCAAGCAGCGACGACGCGCTTACAGCCTGCCTGATGCAAACGCGCCTTGTCGAATCCGCCAACACGCCAAACCTCGCTGCCTGCGGCGCTCTTGCACCTCCGACCTCCAGCTTGCTCGATGCCGCGCTGCCGGACACGCGCGCCAACTTACCGGCACTGACAAGGCTTGCGATTGCAACCGCTTCGCTCAAATGGCGGGGCTTCTTTGCCGCTGTCGTCGGTCTTGCCGGGCGCAAGAACAGAAAACTTGGCACACCTTCTGAACCCATCCAGTCGGAAGAAAACGATCTCGCCGCGCTTCGCGTCGCGACTGCGTTCGATGCCTGCGACAATCTCATTGGCAGCAGGGACAAATGCCTGCCGCGCTCGCTGGCCGCCGCACACCGGATGCTGGATCTCGGCCTGGCCGCCCACTTTGTCGTCGGCGTGCGCCTCAACCCGTTTCATGCCCATGCCTGGGTGCAATGGGGCGACCGCCTCGTCAACGAACGCATCGATGCGACGCGCGCGTTCACCCCAATCCTTGTCGTATGACCCGGGATCGCTTCGTCCTGGTCCTGAGCGCCCACGAGAACGAGCTCGAGCGCGCGAAATCCCGGATCGCCGAGCTCGATCTCCAACCCGTTTTCGATGAACCGGGCATTCTTCTTGCCGCAAGCGCGGAAACGCGCATCATTGAGCTCGGAGATGCGGGAGCGGTAATCGGCGCGGTCTACGCATCCGGCATCCGGCACCGGATTGAGGCGATCGACACCGACACGGTGAGCACAATCCGCTCGTCGCGCGGACAACGCCTCGTCGAGATGTTCTGGGGCGACTATGTTGCGGTCGTGCGCACGGGCGGCGAGACCGCCATGCTCCGCAGTCCGTTCGGACGCCTCGCGAGCCATTACTGCGTGACCGAGCACGGCTTGTTCGCAGGATCGCGTCTCGACGAGCTCCTGGCTGTCGCCGGCAAAACGCCCTCGCTCGACTACTCAGGGATTGCGAAACAATTGATCGCGGGAAGCATGCGGCATTCCTGGACATGCCTCGAAGGCATCGAAGACCTGCGCGGCGGCGACCGGATCTGCACCGACCACCAAGCCACAGCTCGCCGGGAGCAGGTCTGGACGCCCTGGAAGTTCGTGGCGAGCAACCGGACGATATTCGACCGCGAGGACGGAGCAATGCGCCTCAGGCATACCGCCATGGCATGCGTCGCGAGGCGCACCGAGCATTTCGAAAAACCCCTGCTCATGCTCTCGGGCGGTCTCGATTCCTCGGTGACTGCAGCCTGTCTGGCCGCGAACGCGCGGTCCTTCTCGTGCCTCAACCTCGTAACGGCCCATGACGATGCCGGGAATGAAAGCGAGTACGCGAGGCTGGTCGCCGCTCACATTCACACGGAACTTGCCGAACGGACGATGGGCGACGACCCTGGAGACATTCGAGTATTCGCAAGGAACAGGCTGCCGCGCCCGGCGGCGCGGAGTTTCGAGCAGCTTCTTTTCCGTCAAGCCGACCGCGTTGCCCGCGAAATCGGCTGCGACGGTATTATCGACGGCGGTGCCGGCGACAACGTGTTTGGAGCCCTGATGTCGGCGTCGCCTGCTGCCGATTGCCTGCTCGACCCTGCCGGGGCAGGCGAGTTCAGGAGGGTCTGCGCCGCAATCGCCAGCATAGTCCAGGCCCCGCGGTGGAAAGTCGCATGGAAAGCGCGGCGGCGCGCCTGGTCGGCAACGAGGCCCTTCCGCTGGCCTGTCGACACGCTGTTCCTCAGCAATGACGCAGCCAACCTTGCCAGCGAGGCGGCCCGCCATCCCTGGATCGATGCTCACAGCGTCCCCCTTCCCGGCCGCGCGGCGCACATCGCCATGATCGTGGCAGCCCAGTGTGTGGCGGAAGATGGCCCCTACGCTGCCCGGACCGATGCCGTATCGCCACTCCTTGCGCAGCCGCTTGTCGAACACTGCCTTGCCATTCCGAGCTGGTACTGGTTCGAGAATGGCTGCAACCGCGCGGCGGCGCGACGCGCTTTCGAAAACCATTTGCCCCACAACGTCGCGTGGCGACGCTCAAAGGGTGCCCCGGACAGCGCCGCCATCACCATGTTCGCCCAGAACCGGCAGATCATCCGTGAAGAGCTTGCCTCGGGCTTGCTCGCTCAATCCGGGATCCTCGACATGCGAGCCGTGCTGAAGACCATCGATGACCCGCATCCCATTACGGGCACGGATTACAATCGCGTCTTGCAAATTTTCGATGCGGAATGTTGGGCAAGAGGCATTGCCGGACGCCCATAGGAAATCGAGGAAGCGCCTTGGTGTTTAGGCCGACTTCCTATGGCAAGTGCTTAGATGACGGTTTGATGTTCAAATATCTGAACAGGTGTTGGTCCGAAATGCTTCCATCCAGCCATCCCGTCTACCCAATGCAGTTCCGGTAAGCTGTCGCTCCCGGGGAACAAGCTCGGTTGGTTTGAATGACTGTCCTTGGGACCTTCGCGACTGTCCGGTTCGGGCAAGCAATCCTAAGAATGCGGACGTTCCCAGCGATACTCGGGGATGCGTCCAAGGCGAACGCTGGTTTTTCCGGAATCTCTCGCCCCAGGGCGCATCAGGAAGTGCTGTCACGCCGATAGAGGTTGATGCGGATTGCATCGCCAAACAACGTTTCGCTCCGCCGCCTCCCATGAGCATCGCGATGGACGGCGGAAGATCAGCGCCGAAGCATATGGCTCATTCCGTTAGGCAAGGGCGCAATTTCGCTTATTACGGTGAACACACCGCAGCAGGCTTTCTCGGGGGACGCGCAAAGGCAATCGGCCGCAAATTCAGTCCAATACACGCCTCTCATTGAAGTTTATAGTTACCTATCCGCGCCGGCTACGCGTCAGCCGAGGAGATTTTTGTGCGAACCAATAGTTAACTTCGCTACCGACTCGCGAATTAAATATTATTTATATTCATTTTAATGGCAACGAATCCGAGTGCATTTCCATTTTTATAACAACAATTGGGTATTGAATAATACTTTTGAGGTACTTCCAAAGGTAGATACTAGAGTTATCGTCGAACCTACACGGGGGTAAGGGGACAAACGATGGCGCACGCGTCTGATCATGAGAATTCGCCGAGCGGCTTTCCGCCACGTGGAGTGATCAAAGACGCACTGCGCCGTATGATCATAATTCTGCACCGCCTTTGGTGCTATAGCTCCACAAACTCCACCTCAGTGCTGCAACCTGCTACATCTCAACGGACATTTTAACGCTTTGGAAGCTTCGCGTGCCCTGCGCGCTATGCTCAAGCCGTTGCTAGCGATCGGCGCGAAATTGCGCCACGACAACGACCGATTCCATACAAATAGAAATTTGCAAAAGGGCCAGAGAAAAAACAGCAAAATATGGGGAGAATGGGGATGTCTCTTTCATGCTGCCGGATACTGATCGCTGACAACCACGAAGCAATGCGTGAAGGCGTTCGCGTCATTCTCAAAGGCCATCGAGGTTGGCAGATCGCTGGCGAGGCGGCAGACGGCCTCGACGCGTTGAGACTTGCCCGGGAGACTCAGCCTGACATCGCCATTCTCGGCTATTCACTGCCGCAGATGAATGGGTTGGCGCTCACCCGCGCAATCAAGCGGGATCTGCCGAGTACCGAGGTCCTGATCTACACGATGCATGACCGAGAGAGCATTTTGATCGAGGCGCTGGACGCCGGCGCGCTTGGCTATGTGCTGAAAACCGATGCGATCGCAAACCTGATCGCTGCGCTTGAGGCGTTGACCAAGCACAGGCGTTATCTCTCGGCCGGAATAGCGGGCAGGCTGGAGAGCTATTTCATGGAGCACGGCCGCAACAAAGGAAGTGCGCCGGTGCTTACCGCACGGGAGCGCGAGATCGTCCAACTCATATCGGAAGGCAATATCAACAAGTCTATCGCCCATAAACTTACCATCAGTGTCAAGACGGTGGAGACACACCGCGCGTCGCTGATGCACAAGCTTAAACTGAGATCGACCGCAGATATTGTGCGCTATGCCCTGCGTAATGACTTGGTCGTCCTATAAACAATCATTTAGATGCGCCGTAACCTTCGAAAACTAGGGGCAATTGAGGTTATTGGATTCGTGTATAGATGTTTTGGGGCTCCGGGCGCTACCCGCAGAATTTGATCCCGGAAAGGATTGCAATGATATAACCGACCCAGTCATGCGGGCCGATGTTGTTGAGCAGCATGTCTGGAAGATTGCGTGAACGGCGGCGACGCGCTCATTTTCGCGATCAAAACCGAACAATCTTCATCGGTGTCGATCAACCTCGACCTGAGGATCCCAGTTTTAAAAAAAAAGCACCGATTTTTGTGCATATCGTCCAGCCGAATTATATGGAGTTGCTTGGAAAAAAAGCCATCTTTCCCAATATTGACAAGTCCATGTTTGAGTATAGGCTTGCCTACGGTTTTGACCCTACGTTTGTGCGACTGCCTTGATTTGGATTTGATTCTAGCTTTAATTGTTAGATAACCGAGAAAGGCTCAGGGAATGATCTCCTCGAAAAAAACACTAGCTGGCGTGATGCCGCTTTCCGCCACGGTTCTTTGCCTCGGCATTCTGGGGCTTTCGGCTCCCGCCATGGCTCAGGATAACCAGACCAGCCCATGGAGCGGCTTTTACGTCGGTCTCAATGCCGGCGGCGCCTGGAGCAATTCCGACGCAGACTCCGTGCTCACGGTCAACAGTCTCCCCAACGTACCGTCCAACCCGATTGCGGGCGGAGATGCCTCTTCGCTCAATGGCGCCACTGTGAAGGGCCATCTCGACAGCGGGCACCACAATACCTTCACCGGCGGTGGCGAGGCGGGCTACAATTACGTGCTGAATAACGGCCTGCTGTTCGGCATCGAGACCGACATCAGCTACTTCCGCATTAATCGCAGCAGGACCGAGACGGTACCATCATCACTCAATCCCGGGGTCACCTATACAGCAAGCCAGAGAGCCAGCACTGACTTCCTCTGGACGCTGCGCCCCCGGGTCGGTTACGCGATGGACAAGTTTCTGATCTTTGCGTCCGGCGGCCTGGCGCTGACGGAAGCACATTACGATGCGAGCTTCACCGACAGTTCCTCCACCGCCAATTCGTTCAGCTCGACGAAGAGCTCGACACGGACCGGGTGGACGCTCGGCGGCGGTGCGGCTTATGCAATCACCCCCCAAATCTCGGTGAAGGCCGAATATCTCTACCAGGACTTCGGCACTCAAAGGTCGACGGAGACATCGCCGAACGGCTATCTCACGCTCGCGACGGATACGAACCTCAAGTCGCACTTGTTCCGCGCGGGGCTCGACTACCGTTTCTAGGCCCTGAGCGGCGACCAGGCGAACCTGGATTGGAACTGGAGAACGCCGGCTTTCGAATTTCTCGATGCCGGCGTCCTAACTGCCTTGTTTTGAATCCTGCTTTTTTTTTGCGACGGACGAGCATTTCGCTGAGGCGCACCTCGGAATGTTCTTGCGGCATTGAATGCGGAATGCCTGCTACTCACGCCTAATATCATTGCTCATTTGAGCGCAGAAGCGCCCTCGCCTAACGTCTCGGATGAGAGAGAAGGTCACGCCCAGCTTCTGTTGTGGCTGCCGCCACGGCTGCTCGTGCACTGCTGCAGAAAAGCCGGTTTCAGCCCCAGCGCGAAATTCAACCGTCGGACCGTTTGCCGACCCGCCATGTGTTGTTTGGGGGCGCAGTGAAAGCGAACAACACGCGGCAGGTCGGCAGAGTAGCTAGGGTTAATCCCTAACGACCATCATTAAAATATCACAAATAGGCCAAAAGTAAAGTTACAATTCTTTATATCTACGATTTGCTTTTAGTAATAATATCCATTATTTCACCATTCATCCTCGATATGAGGACGAACTGGCCGTCTCCGCACTGGACATCACCTGGGTGAGGAATTCCGTGACTGAGGAATCGTCGGGGTTTAAACTTCCGCCAAACATTCCGATTTTATGATGGATGCAATGGCCGAATCGTACCGGCTGCTATTCGAAACGTGCTGCCCAAACCGGTCGGTCTCTTCACGGCCAGTCTTGGGTATCCAGAACGGAAAAGCTGACGGGCCGCACCTGGGGAGTCAAAATCGGCGACTGAGTGACTGGGAAGGGTCGTCGCACGACAGCAGAAAAATCATCCCACCTTGGTCGCTCGAAACTCAAGTGCAGCCTTAAGAGTTGCGATTAGCTGTGAGCAGCACCCTGTTCCTGAGTTGGTCATGCCGCTCATAACTTTGCCGCTGGAGAGGCCGTGGGAAAATGCCAGTCGCCGTCCACGATCACCTGCTGCGGACGGTACAATCGCACCAGATAATTCCAGCCGGGCATGATCCGCAGGTAGTTGGGTGCCTGGGGATCGCCCCCGAAATGGACCGTTATCGTGCCATCCTCGTTCGGGCAGGCGGTAACGTTGTTCACTGAGATCGCGTTTTCGGGCGCCTCATAATAGCCCTTCTGATTATAGACGGTGATCGACCAGAAGGCGTCCACCGGCACAGCCCCGACCGTCAGCACATAGGGCGTGTTGCCGTCATTATCGGCGGGCTGGAACGGGAAATAGAAAGCGTCATGCTCGTTATTGCCGCCCCAGCCGCCCGCCGTTCCGAACAGCCGTCGCACCGGGTCCACCTGGTCCGGCCGTCCGAAGGCCCGCTTTGCATCCGGCATGTATACAGCCCCGGCCAGAAGCGCCGCGCGCACATTGGCGAGATTCTGCGGATCCCAGGCGGGCACTTCAAATGAACCCACCGACGCCTGCTCCACTTGGATCTGATCCTGCAGGGCGGCGCCGGCCGCCAGATCGTCGGGGCTGAGCGAGTCCATGAAGGTCCGTATGAAGACATAGGCAAAGCGGCTGCCGACGCTGTCAGCCGTGAAGCTGTAGGTGCCGGCGCCATAGCTGACATGCTGGATATAATGGTCTTCGCTGATCACCAATAGCGACTGGAAGCGGTCCTTTGGGTCCGGCATCGTGATCGTCAGTGGCGAGGTCAAGTCGAACACGCCTTCGCTGTAGGGCGTGTCGAGGTTAAGGCGGATGATGATCTGCTGGTCCACCGGCGTAGGGCCACGCGCATGCAAGAGTTTGGCGAAGCAGCCCTTGTCAACCGCTTGCTTCATATAATGATGTGTTTCGATCCGGATGAAATTGTCGAGATTGACCGGTACCAGCGGCGCGGCGGCCATCGTCGTGTTCGCAGTCATGCCTTTCCCCCTTATTCTGCCAGCGTTGGAATCGGTGCGCTCCAGCTGCCGTCGAGGACCGGCTGTTGCGGCTGATAGAGGCGCAGCATGTAATTCCAGCCGGGCATGATCCGGAGGTAATTGGGCGCCTTGGGATCGCCGCCGAAATGCAGCGTCACCGTGCCGTCCGCATTCGGTCTCGCGGTGACGCTGTTGAAGGAAACAGCGTCCACCGGGGCCTCGAAAAATCCGTCCTTGTTGTAGACGATCAGGCTCCAGAAGCCGTCCACCGGAACGTCCGCGAGCGTCATCACATAGCTGGTCGTGCCGTCGTTCGCCGGTACGCTGCCCGAGATATACATTGCGTCCTCGGCCGCGTTCCCGCCCCAGCCGGCCGAGGTGTAGATCAGGTGATGCACCGGATCGACAACCTTCTCGTCACCGAAGCGCCCCTTCGGATCCGGTTCGAACGCGGCCAGCTCGTTCAGCAGGTCATGCAGTCTGGCGCGCTGGGTCTGGTCGAAATCCACCAGTTCGAGCCTCCCCGCGTCGGCCTGGCTCAAAACGATTCCATCTTGGGCGGCGTGCGCGGCCTGTGCATCCAGCGGATCGGCCGGGTTCAGGAAGGTGCGGCAGGCCACTACCGCATAGCGCGTGCCCACCATATCGTGGGTGAGCTGGTAGGTACCCGGCTTGTAGGCGACCAGCTTGATATAATGGTCCTGGTTGATCACCATCAGCGACTGAAAGCGTGTGCCGGTATCGCTCTTCACGATGGTCGCGGGCGAAGTCAGGTCCAGCACCGCATAGCTGTAGAGCGTGTCGCGGTTCAGGCGGATGACGGCCTGATTGTCCGCGGCTGGCGCGTCGCGATCATGTTTGAATTGGCCGTACGCGCCCTGCGCAGACAATTGTTTGAGGTAAAGCTCCGTTTCGGCGCGCCTGAAATTGTCCACCGTCACCGGAACGGTTGCCGTAGATCCTGTCATACCTGCTCCATCGCGAATTCGTCGACAGCCCGGGCAATACAGTCGCCTGCCCTCTTGGTTCCCGCCAATCGGGGCGAACCCGCAGACGCTTGGGGGGAAAGACTTAGCTGGTCTCGGATGCGAAGGATCCGTCCCGGTAGGAATTGAACGGTCGATAGTAGGAGTACCAAGTAGGGATTCTGCCCCCGCGAATCTGCCAGCCAACGGACGGCTGGAGTGTCTTTGTTTCGAAGGCGATCAGTCCCTTGCCGTCATTGGAGGGTGCGAGGTTTGAATAGCTGAAGGTCCGGACCTGGGGATCGAAATTTTGTCCATGAACGACAAAGATGGGTCGGTGGCAGTCAGACAAAGAAACGGGATGCTTGGATATCTCGCCCTTTACGCTTTCTCCAGCCATCCTCGATAATGGATCAGTCGTCCTATTACCGGCAGCGCGATGGGGACGTCGAAATGGAAACGCCCGTCTTCGCTCCATTCCTTCGCGATTGAACGCGGAGCCATGAATTTCGGCAAAGGCAGCGGGCCGATCCACCACCGCTGCATCACCATACTTAAACCTTGAGCGTCACTGGGAAGGTCAAAGGCAAAGCACAGGGGACCGAACCGCTCGACAAGCTGGGAACCGCGCTGACTGAGATGGCTGCGGAAACGCCGTCCGCTGAAATCGCGTGTCCAGGTTTCGCACCCGCCGCTCTCCCGGAAATGGACGTGCAGGCGATGGAGGCCGGGTTTCGGGAAGCCCACGAGCCGGGCGACGAATGCGGCGATGGGGTTCGCGGCGCCCGTTACTTGCGCTTCTCCGGCCGCGGCCGCATCGCGATGCACATCGTGGATTGTGCGGAGTTCCAGCGGCAGTTGCGCGAAGCGGTCGCCCATCACGCGCTCATACAAGGAGGGCGATGCCGTCAGTTCCTGCGTGCAGCAGTGGATGGTCAATTGCCTGAACGCATCGGCATAGTCGTCGAGCGTCAGCGCCTCGCCGGCATCGCGCGCGCCCGCCGCCGCCTTGCCCGAAAGGATGCGCGCGACGATCGGCGCGACCGACAAGGTCGGTATTTCCGGCCCGTCCCCCCGTTCCGCAATCAGTGTCCATCGCCGCTCCACTCGTTGTCCGGCCGTATCGCCGAACAGGCGCACGATCATGGCAGACCGATCGCTGCCGAGCGAACGGGTTAGTGTCTGGAGCGGGTTGAGGAGCCATGCAAACGGCGCGAGAGATGCGACGAGGCGCGTGCGCACTAGCCAGCTTGCGAACCACAGCGCCCAATTTTGAAACCCCAGTTCCGTGCCCGCGCGAAAAGCGACGGCGGGACGGCCTGCCAGCCTGAGGGGCAGGAGGGAAAGGTCAGGCACGTCGACGAGCGCAACACTGCGCCGCGCGATCGCTTCGCCCCCCGCGCATTCGAACCGCGCGGTATGCATCTCCTGCCATCCGAAGGCTTGCGTCCAGCGCTGCCCCCGCCACAGGTGCATGGGCTGCCCGATTTGGCCCAGTATCGCCGCAGACACGGCCGGGCCCGCCGCCGCCTTGTTCGACGCACTGATCGCCATTTCGACCGAACGGACCCTGTCCATGCCCCCGGCGAGATGCCGTACGGCCGCGCCCGACAAGGCTGGCACACTTGATGCGCCGGAAAGGACGACGATCCCGGCGTCTTTCGCCGCAGCGTCGAGTACCGCGATACCGCACACGAAATCGCGGCTGTCGGCGATGTCGATATAATGCACTCCGGCGGCGATGCAGGCCTTCGGAATGGTATGGTCCATCGCCTGGAACGGACCCGATGCATCCACCACCATGCCAGGCTGGTGCTCGCCCAAAGCCTGAGCGATCCGGCTGCGGTCCAGTGCCAGCGGTATCAGGCCCGGCGTTTCCCCACAGAAGGCCCGCGCCTTGTCGAAGGACCGGCCCGCGACCAGCACCTCATGCCCCGCAGCAGCAAGCCGCCGGGCGATGCGCCCGCCGAAGCCGCCATAGCCGCCGAGGAGCAGAATGCGGGTCACAGGATGCGGCCGGCCTGCTCGGGCGTCGGTATCCAGCAGGCCGACCTCTGCCCGAACAATCGGTAGCGATGCCGTGCGATCCAGCGATAGACCGGATCGCGCAGCCAGCGCGGCACCATCCGCAACATTGCCAGCACGTTCCACGGACGATCGAGGCCTGCCCATATGGCCAGCACCGCATCGCTGTTCCGCAAGGCCGTGTCGCCCTCCACCACGATCAATGTTTCTGGATTGGCTGGGTCGATGCCGAACCGTCGATAGAGCGCGGCTCCGACCTCCCCCTGCATCGAGGCAAGTCGGAACCGCCCGATCTTGTCATGCCGCAGCACGAAGGCGGCATTGGCGGAGCACAGCACGCACATCGCGTCGAACACGATGATCGGGTGATCGCCATTGTCCGAAGTGGCAGTCATGCCGCTTCCTCAACGGGCCGGGCCATCTGAAGATCGTCTTCCAGAATCAGCGGGCGGAGCGGATTGCCTACCAGTCCACTCACCATCGATGCCTGTATGGCAGTGGCCGGCCACAGCTTCGACAGGGGGCCGACGAGACGGTCACGGATCAACGGCAGCAACCGGCTGTCGGATTGATAGACCGGGGTGAACAGCGCAGTCAGCCATTGATACGTCAGGACATGGCGACGGCGCAGCCGGATGCCGTGCCGAACGCCTTCGTCGACCGTGTCCGCATGCTCCAGACCACGCGCCAGCGCCCAGGCATCGAGCAGCGCCATGTTGGCGCCTTGCCCCAGTTGCGGACTGGCGGAATGCCATGCATCACCGATATGGACCAGCGCCGGTTCCGCCGGCGAGTTCAGGGTGCGATGCGCATAGCGCGCGAAAGTCAGTTGATCCGGATCGTTGATCTGATCGAGTAGCGCAGCGCAATCGGGCCAGAGCGCGGCGACCTGCGCCTTCCAGGCGGCAAGTCCAACGTCGCGCCAGTCGTCCAGCCGATCCGCCCGGAGCGACCAGAAGAAAGCGGCCTTCGGCACAGTCGCGCCCGGTGGTGTTCCGATGGGCAAAACGCCCGCCATGATGCTCGCACGGTCGTAACGCTGGGCAAGGGCGTGGGGATCAAATCCGGCACCCTGAGGCCAGTCCAGGCTGGCCCACAGTGCTCCGTAGGCCAGTTCCCGGCCTGTCGGTTGAGCAAGCGGCGTTCGTGTGCCCAGGGCATCGACGACGAGATCGTAGGGGCCGCTCGTCTGGCCATCGGCAAAGCGCAACGTGCGTTTGTTTCCCAGCAGCGTACTCGCGGCCAAGGTACGTCCCGAGTGGAGGGGAATGCCCGATTGCAGCACGGCCTCGTGCAGGACCGCGAACAGGCTGGCGCGGTGTATGCCAATGCCGAAGGTGTCTGGACGGCGCAGCGCAGCGTAGTGCACATCGAGCACGACCCGCTTGCCCGCCATGCCGAACAGGCGGTCAACGCGCGCGCCGCGCGCCAGCACCGCGTCCAGCAGGCCGAGCCGGTCAAGGACCGCCATCCCCGTAGGTTGGATCATCAGTCCGGACCCGATAGGCCGAGGTGTCTCGAACCGTTCGAACAGGGAAACGTGATGCCCGGCACGGTGAAGCAACAGGGCCGCAGCCAGTCCGCACGGCCCACAGCCGGCAATCGCAATGTTCAGCCCCCGCATTCCTGTCGCCTAGCGCATGATGCGGGTTGGTCCAATAGGGCGTGTGACGACCGGTGCGCACATTCCGGCCGGTCTTGAGCATCCAAAATGAAGAAGCCGGCAGGCGCAGTTGGAAACGGAAAACCACGGGCTGAACGACCGACAGGGGTCGACATCGGTAGGTGGCAGTTGGGACTATGTCGCCGTTCCAACTCCCAAAGTAAATGGCAGTTTCGGACGGAATCCCGCCGTTTTTGCTATTCAGCGATTACTGCCCGAGCGTATCGCATCGGCGGCATTCCAACGTGGCGAGTGAAGGCAGTGCTGAACGTGCTGGCTGAGCCATAGCCGACCTGTGCGGCGATACGCTCTATCGCCAGTTCGCGCGTGCGGAGGAGGCGTTTTGCAAGTGCCATGCGCCAGGCCAGCAGATATTCCATCGGCTGCATCCCGACGATCCGATTAAAGCGTGCGAAGAAGGCCGAGCGCGACATACCAGCCTCGGCCGCAAGATCGGCTGCGGTCCAGCTATGTGCGGGTCGCGCGTGTACGGCGCGCAAGGCGGAGACCAGGCGGTCGTCGGCCAGCCCGCGCGAGACGCTGGGTATCGACGTTACATCGGCCCCGCATCGCAGCGCCTCAATGAGCAGCACTTCGAGCAGGCGCTCCAACACCAGCTCGCGTCCCGGTCGGGACATCCGGGTCTCGTCCGCAACCAGTTGCAGCAAAAGCGCGAGCCGCGGCTCGCCGCGGGCAACGATCATCGCCGGCAACAAGGATACGAGCAAAGCAGCATCGGGCGAGGCGAAGCTGCAAATGCCCACCTGCATCCTGAGATTGACAGGATCGCCAAGCTGTCCGACCCGAAACCGCCCTTCGCCGATCTCCGTCGGCACCATTGCGACTGCGTGCGACGGCGCATCGATGCTTTCGACGATGTGATCATTGGTCGAAGGTGACAGCACGAAATCGCCCTCGCGGACGATGATTGGCGGCCGACCCGGCGACACCAATCGGCATTCGCCCTCCAGGACGGCGAGAAAGATTGGCTTGCCCTCGACATCACGGCGAATGCGCCAGCACCCGGCATATTCGACGAGCTTGGAGTAACTCGCCGAGGGTTGGAGAAGCGTCACGATTTCGGCAAGCGGATCGACATTCATTACAGGACTATCACCAATGGATTCGAGACAGTTGACCATAGATGGTCTGACGATCCATGGCCATATGTGGGACGACCGCAAACCAAAAGGAACGTTGTCATGCCTACCATCCTCATCACCGGCTGTTCCTCTGGCTTTGGCCTCGAAACTGCGAAACTGTTCCTCCAAAACGGCTGGAACGTCATCGCGACGATGCGCCAGCCCAAGGCCGATATCCTGCCCCAATCCGACAATCTTTCCGTTCTGTCCCTCGACGTTACTGATCCGGGCAGCATCACGAGCGTACTCGCGCAAGCCGGCACGGTCGATGTGCTGGTCAACAATGCCGGGTTCGGCGCCGCCGTCCCGATTGAATTGATCGAGCCCGACACCGCGCGGCAGTTGTTCGAAACCAACACGCTGGGAACGCTGGCCATGTTGCAGGCAATCCTGCCCCAGTTCCGGGAACGCCGAAGCGGCACGATCATCAATGTGACCTCCTCGGCAACGCTTAAGCCGCTGCCCCTGGTCAGTGTTTACCGCGCAAGCAAGGCGGCCGTGAACGCGCTTACCGAGAGCCTCGCGGTCGAAATGGAGCCTTTCGGCGTGCGCGTGCATATCGTCTTGCCGGGGCGCTCGCCCGAGACAAGCTTCGGCAGCAATGCCATGCCGCATCTGCGGGGTCTGGATAATGCCGACTACAAGCCGATGATCGAAGGCATGATCGCCGGCTTCCGCGAAGAGAGTGGTCCGGTAACCCATGCAGCCGATGTGGCCGCGGCGGTCTGGCAGGCCGCCACCGATCCGAACGCACCGCTGAAGATTCCTGCCGGTGAGGACGCCGTGCAGTGGATGGCAGAAGCCGAATAACCATAGTTTACGATCAGTGGGCGACTGCTGTCATCGGTACAGTCGTCCGCGTAGTCGCCATCGATCTGAGGGAATTGGACGACAGTCGCCGAAGAGCCGACCGTCCGCTCCTGAAAACACAGATTTGGCCGCTGAGTGTCTCGGAAGGGTCGCCGGCTGATCTGGCCAGTCAGCAGCATGAAAGATGTCGCGCGAGCCCATCCAGTCCTGCAATCGGGATGGCAGCAGCCCGATCGCTTCTATCTGCCAGATGAAAAAATATAACATTCGGATTGGTCTTTATAGCGGCACTCGTGAGTGACGCGAATGCGCGGTACTATCTCAAGCCCGAAAGCGACAGGCCCGCAGTTACAGAAATGTAATTATGCTTGGAACTTGACCGTAAACTTATCGAGCACATAGCTAGCGCCGCCTATCAAGGCTTTAGGGGGCAGTTTTTAATGAAATCGGTTTCGCTCGCAGTGATTATCGCTGCATCGCTCGTTCCTACCGCCGTTTGTGCGCAAGCGGTAAATCCTACGAGCGCTCAAACCGCAAACGTGGTGCTGCCTGTCTCCAACCCACAAAACGCGGTTCTCCGTACGGGTACAGCGGTTCCGCTCAAGTTGGTTGAGGAATTGACGACGAAGGGCAAAAAGCTTCGGGTTGGACAGCGTTTTCGACTGGAAACTTCTGGCGATGTGCTGGTCGACGGCCGAGTTGTGATCCCTGGGGGGAGTCCTGCTGTTGGTCAAGTTACTGACGTGAGCAACAAGGGCATGTGGGGAAAGTCAGGCCACCTGTCAGCCGAATTGCTATATGTCATGGTCAATGGCAGGCAGATTCGACTGTCAGGCGCCTTTGATGACAAGGGCGTCGCAGGTGGTGTAGGTGCTGTCGCGACTTCGGCGATCGTTTTTCTGCCTGCAGGTTTCTTCATGACCGGTACGAGCGCCAAACTTCCAGTCGGCGCTGCGGTCAGCGGCTTTGTTGACGAAGACGTGCCGCTTGCTTTTGCCAGCGCAGCGCCAGCACCATTGGCTGTGGGTGAACCGAAGTCAGTTGCACCTACCACACCTCCCGTCGCTGCGGCGCCTTCTGTCGTTCCGGCGACGAAGTGATTTACAGAATAGACTACATTGCCGTTCAATGTGGGCGATTCTAGCATCTGTCCGGCGTCAGCGCTCAAGGCATCGATCAGGGGTGAGATTTAAAAAGGGTTTGGGCCTCGTCGTGGTGACGAAGGAACGCAGATGAAGCCTACCCTCCTTGCGAAAATCGCCGACCAAGGCCGCTACCGAAACCCTGGGTGAATGACATTCGCCGACAGGCGCGGCGGCACTTCTCGGTCGAGGACAAGATCCGATCGTGCTGGACGGATTGCACCGCGAGGACCGCATCGCCGAACTATGTCGCCCCGAAGGCATTGCCCAGAGCCTGTATTACATTTGGTCCAAGGAGTTCATGTTAGCCGGCAAGCGCTGCTTTGCCGGTGACACCGCCTGTTTGGATCGGTTCCGATGGATAACCGGACCGTCCGCACCTAGGGAACAG
The DNA here is from genome assembly GCF_056857055.1 of Novosphingobium sp. BL-S-32. Taxonomy (NCBI): domain Bacteria; kingdom Pseudomonadati; phylum Pseudomonadota; class Alphaproteobacteria; order Sphingomonadales; family Sphingomonadaceae; genus Novosphingobium; species Novosphingobium sp. BL-S-32. The sequence goes on from NZ_CM166477.1 coordinate 1,961,772, forward strand.
CAATTGAACGCTGAATGACCGGCTTGGGTCGACATCGGTAGGCGGAAGCTGGGAAGCAGCCGTCGCTCCAGCCCCGCCACTTGAAAGACTGCTTTCGGTCAACAACTTAGCATTCGCTGATGAAATCAATTTGTATCGCGTCACCCTCAAGTAAGATCTTGCCAGTGAACACGGCGCAGTCCAGCGCTTCCATTGGCGAACTCTCCAGATCCTGCGATTCCAGCAGGACAAGGAAGGAAGCGCTTGAGCTTGCCGTGACTATGCCTGGCCCCCGGCGGGCCATCTTTACGGTACACTCGCCGCGCCGGGTCATGGCATTGAGATCGAGCACCGGACCGCCCGCAGGTTCTCCATATATTTGTGCGCCGCCATCGAAGGGAAAGGGTGCGCTCTGCGGATCAAGCCGGATATCCACTCCGTCGCCTTCAAGGTGCAAGGTGCCTTCCAGCACCGCAAGTGTCCTATCGATACCGAGGAACGTCGAGAAGGCGCCACCATGCTCCACTCTTGCCATGCTGAGCCGCCAAAGGAAGTCGTCCATGCCGGCGCCGGGTGGAAAGACTGCGATTTCTCGGGTCGTTCCGCCACCGTTCTTCCATGGCATTTCGGGGCAGTCCCGAGTTCGTATGATCTGAACGATGCTCATAGCCTGCTGCTAGCGGAAAAAGACGACGTCACCTACCGCAAGTTCCGTGGCTTGGTTCCGATGTCATCGGCTGGTTGTCCGAAAATGCGCACCCCATTGCCGTCTTTCTATTCCGTGTACGCTGAACCCAAAAAAAACAGTTGCTCAGGATCTCCCACGTTGATGGTAGATTGGAGTCTAAATTCCTGTCCCGTTGCTCTGCATCGGCACATAAATTTCAACTTAACTGACGTCTTCGCCACGGTCGGAATGGCCTGAAACTGGCAGTCGGTTTAGATTCCTGTCCCGTTGCTCTGCATCGGCACATAAATTTCAACTTAACTGACGTCTTCGCCACGGTCGGAATGGCCTGAAACTGGCAGTCGGTTTAGACTACAGAAAATCGCAATTCTGGGGATCTTCTGAGGGGCCGGAAGGGCTGCATAATGCGATACACATCACGCGCTTCTTTGCACGGGATGGGAAAGCCTCTAGGGTAAGTCGCGAAAGGTGCGGCCCCCCTATGTTCGGTTTTCTTCGTAAGCAGTTCGTCGATGTCATCGAATGGTTGGAACACCCGGGCGAACTCGCCTGGCGCGTGCCTTTCGAGGATCGCGAAATTCAGAATGGCGCGCAACTGACGGTTCGCGAGGGCCAGGCCGCTGTCTTCGTCAACGAAGGTTGCGTGGCGGACTTCTTCGAATCCGGCCTGCACACGCTCAACACCGCCAATCTGCCGGTGCTGACCAACCTGATGAACTGGGACAAGGGCTTCAAGTCGCCCTTCAAGTCCGACGTCGTGTTCCTCTCGCGCAAGGAGCAGCACGGGCTGAAGTGGGGTACTGCTCAGCCGGTGACGGTGCGCGATGCTGAGTTCGGCGCGCTGCGCATCCGCGCTTTCGGATCATACTCGTTCCGCGTGGCGGATCTGGAGCCCTTCGTTTCGCGTGTGTTGGGCACGCTAGCAGGCGTTTCGGTCGCCGCACTGGAGCCGCAACTGCGCGCCGCGATCCAGACCGCGCTGGCGACGGCGCTGGGCGGCAGCGGCATTGCCTTCCTTGACCTTGCGGCGAACCAGCAGGCGCTGTCGGACCGGATCAAGGTGGAAGTGGACAAGGCCTTCGCGCAGTGGGGCCTCGAATGCCTGAGCTTCTACGTGGAAAGCGTGTCGCTGCCGGAGGTAGTGCAGGCCCATCTCGATAAGGGGTCGTCGATGCGCGTGCTGGGTGATCTGGCGCAATACACCCGGTTTCAGGCGGCCGAGGCGATCGAGCAGGCAGCGGGCGCGGACGGCGGCGTTGCCGGAATCGGCGCGGGCGTGGCGGCGGCAACGGCGCTGGGCAGTGCGATGTCGGCCGGACTGGGCACGGCGGCTGCAGCCTCGGTAGCGGCTTCCGAGGAAGATCCCATCGCCACCATCGAAAAGCTGCACAAGCTGGTCACGCTCGGCGCGCTGAGCCAGCAGGAGTTCGACGCCAAGAAGGCCGAACTGCTCTCGCGCATCCGCTGACGCGAAAGTATCGGGGGGAACACCGGCGTGATCAATTGCCCGTCCTGCGGCGCGGCCCTGCCTGTGCGGGGGCTCTCCGCGCCTTACACGACATGCAGCCACTGCCAGTCTCTGATCCTGCGACTGGAACAGTCGGTCGAGGAGATCGGCAAGGTTGCCGTGGTGCCCGACGATGTTTCCCCGGTGCAGATCGGCACGCACTTCCGGATCGGCGGTAGCGAATTCGTTGCCGCCGGCCGGGTACGCTGGGGCTGGAGCGGCGGTTCGTGGAACGAATGGTTGCTGGCCTCGGCTGATGGGCAGACGCGCTGGCTGGGGGAGGCGATGGGCATGTACATGCTCACCGCCGAGCGGCCCGATGTGATGGCAGCGCCGCTGGCGCACCGGTTTGCGAACGGGGGAGAACTGGTCCTGGGCCAGATTCTGACGTTGGACGGTGCGGATTATGCCGTGTCTGATGTGAAGCAGGCGGAATGCCTTGGCGGAGAAGGCGATCTGCCGTTTCCGCCGCGTGCCGGCTGGACGATGACCAATGTCGATTTCCGCACGCCGGGCGGAGAGGCATTGTCTCTCCAACGTGACGGGCAGGGCGCGACGGCGTGGCTGGGCAGCTGGCATGAACTCGCCGATCTGGCGCCCCGCGTGTTGAGCGAGATCGAGGGTTGGACGATCCCGGAGCAGATGCGGTGAACCCGCCGAAAAGCGCCGTGCGCGCGGTCTCCTGCCCCAATTGCGGCGGCACGCTGGAAGTGCGGGCGGCGGGCTGGTCGATCAACCTTGCTTGCCAGTATTGCGGCTCGATTCTCGACGTTTCGCGGCCCGAAGTGCAGATCATCGAACGGCGCAACCGCGCTGCCGCCGGTTTCACACTGCAGTTGGGCAGCCGGGGGCAGCTGTTCGACACCGAGTGGGAAGTGATCGGCGCGCTGGAACGCAGCGATGCGTGGTCCAACTGGCGCGAATACCTCCTGATCAACCCCTATGTCGGCTATCGCTGGCTCGTCGAGTATGACGGCGACTGGCAGTTCGGCACGATGCTGTTGGATCGGCCACAGGAAAGCGAAGGCTCCGTCCAGTGGCGCGGCCAGCGCTTCCGGCAGGAGGACGAGGCCAGCGAGGCCACCGTCGACAAGGTGATCGGCGAATTCTACTGGCGCATCGCCAGCGGCGATCGGGCGCTCTGCGCCTCCTACACATGCCGAGATTTCACGCTTTCGCGCGAGGAAGCCGACGGGGAGATCAACTGGACCCAGCTCGTCGCGCTGCCGGGCGGTCAGGTGGAAAGCGCTTTCGGTCTTTCCATGCCCGAACCGGCACGCCAAACGAAGCGGGGCAACTCCAGCGGTCGCGGCTATGCACTATTCCAGGCGGAACGGCGATCCGATACCTCCGACATTCCCGCGATGCTCGGGGCTTCGATGCTGACGATCCTGGCCGCCGCGCTGTTGATGTGGGTCTTCGCAGGCAGATCGGCGGCGGGCACCAGCGATATCGAAGCGCCCTTCGGTCGGACGGCAGAAGGCATCAGGGTGGGCCGCATCACTGTCAGCCGTCCCTGGCAATTCGTGAGCATCCGCGCGCGCGCCAGCACGATCGAAAACGAGTGGGTCGATCTCGATTACAGTCTGGTCGACCGGGCGACGGGGCAGTCCATCGATGCCTACGGCCTTGTCGAACATTATACCGGCAGCGACAGCGACGGCCCGTGGAGCGAAGGCAGCACCAGGACCACGACCCAGTTCGGGCACATTCCCAGGGGCTCTTACGACGTCTTCGTAGACGCCGGCGCGCACCGCTGGCCCACCGACGTCCCGCCGGACAGCACGCCCTCGCCATGGGCATCGACGTCCGCCAGCGATTCTTCCACTAATTCCAGCGCCGGTTCCTATGGCGGGTGGGGAGCGGACAAGCCCAATCCGGTGCCCGTGGAGATCGTCGTCCAGACCAACACGATGCCGCAGGGCAACTTCTGGACGCTTTGCATTCTGGTGATGGTGATGCCGGCATTTGCCATTTATCGCGGCTGGAAAAACCGATGAGCCCGCGCCTGATCTTCCACGTGCTGTGCTGCCTGATGCTTCTGGGGGGCATCGCGTTGACGAGTTTCTACGCCTGGTCCCCCTATTCCGACGAGCAGCGAGAAGCTCGCACTGGCAGCGGCTTCGGCGCACGCGGCGGCGGCCCCACGCACAAGTGATTTTCGGCAAGTCCTTTTCCGGCAATATCGATTTTTGGGAGCCCACACATGCTCACGCTTTCCGTCTTCCTCGCGACTTTGCTTTATGCTCTGCTGGGCATTGTCATCTTCATCGTCAGCTTCGTGCTGGTGGACAAACTGACCCCCGGCGAACTTTGGCGCGAGATCATCGAGCGCAAAAACACGGCCGTCGCCCTGCTGGCGGGCGCGGTGGCCATCGGCATCTCGAACATCATCGCCGCGGCCGTTCATGGCTGAAAGCGATCTCGCCGCGGGCGGTGAGGGCATGGGGGATGATGACAAGGCCCCCGCCTCGCTCGCGATCATCCTGCTGGTTTCGGTGCTGGTCGTTGCGACCTGCGGTCTGATCTACGAACTGCTTGCGGGCACGCTGGCAAGCTACCTGCTGGGCGACAGCGTCACCCAGTTCTCCACCGTGATCGGTTCCTACCTCTTCGCGATGGGCGTGGGCAGCTGGCTTTCGCGCCATGTACGGGGCGACGAGATCGGCGTCTTCGTGCGGGTGGAAGTGATGATCGCCGCGCTGGGCGGCTGGTCGGCAGCGGGCCTGTTCATGCTGTTCCCGCTGGTGGGCGATTTCCGCGTGGTACTCTACGCGCTGGTACTGGCCATCGGCGTGTTGGTGGGCCTGGAAATTCCGCTGCTGATCCGCATCCTGCGCCACCGCTTCGCTTTCCGCGAACTGGTGTCCAACGTGCTGACCTACGACTATGTCGGCGCGCTGATCGCATCGCTGCTGTTCCCGCTGGTGCTGGTGCCGTGGCTGGGCATGATCCGGACCGGCTTCGTGTTCGGCCTTGCCAACGTGGCGGTCGCGCTGACGCTGCTGTTTGCCCTGCGCCGCCAACGGCGGATCGGCGCGGACATGGCGGCGGCGCTGGTGGTTGCAGCCAGCCTGCTGGTCGGCCTTGCCATGGCGGACCGGATGCAGCGCTGGTCCGAAGTGGCCTTCTATGGGGAGCCGGTGATCCACGCCCGCTCCACGCCGTACCAGCGCATCGTCATCACCCGGCGGGGCGAGGACTTGCGACTCTATCTCAACGGCAATCTCCAGTTCTCCACGCGGGACGAGTATCGCTATCACGAGGCGCTGGTCTGGCCGGTGCTGGGCCGCGTTGCCGATCCGGCGCAAGTGCTGATCCTGGGCGGCGGAGACGGCCTTGCCGCGCGCGAAGTGCTGCGCGATCCGCGCGTGCGGCATGTCACGCTGGTCGATCTCGATCCGGAAATGACGCATCTGTTCCGCGATACGCCGCAACTGGCCGCGCTGAACAACCACTCGCTCTCCTCGCCGCGCATCACCGTGCACAATGCCGACGCCTTTCGCTGGGTGCGCGAGGCGCAGGGGCAGTACGACGCGGTGATCGTTGATTTTCCCGATCCCACCGAGTTCTCGCTGGGCAAGCTTTACACCGAAACCTTCTATCGCGAAGTGTCCCGCCTGCTCGCGCCCGAAGGGGTGATGACAGTGCAGAGCACATCCCCGCTGATCGCTCCGCGCTCCTACTGGACGGTGGCGAGCACGCTGGAAGCGGCCGGGCTCTCCTCGCGCGGATACCATGCCTACGTGCCCAGCTTCGGCGAATGGGGTTTCACGTTGGCCGCGCATCGCCCGCTGACCGACGCGGTGAGCCTGCCGCATGGCTTGCGCTTCCTGACCGCATCTAGCGAACGCGCGATGTTTGACTTTCCGCCCGACATGGCCCGCCGCCCCACACCGGTGAACCGGTTGGACAACCAGGCCCTCGTGCGCAGCTTCGCCGAGGAATGGGGCAAATATGAAGGCTGAGCCTACGAGGCGGCAGCTATTGGCCGGTGGTACGCTTGCAGCAGGTGCGGCGATGCTGGGCGGCTGCGGCGAAGCCGCGATTGCCGGCGAACTGGGCGGCGCCGACTGGCAGCGCGGCCACTTGTTGCGCGATCGCCGTTTTCCCGCGCCGCAAGGACCGGTCGAGGAGATCGACGTCCTGATCGCCGGCGGCGGCGCGGCGGGCCTTGCCGCAGGCTGGCGGCTGGGAGAGGCGGGGTTCGATCGTTTCGCCCTGTTCGAAATGGAAGACCTGACCGGCGGCAATGCGCGGTCCGGCCGCAATGCCGTGAGTGCCTATCCGCTCGGCGCACATTACCTTCCGGTACCCAATCGCGAGGCAACGGCGCTGCGCCATATGCTGCGCCAGTTCGGTATGATGACGGGCGAGCAGGAAGGCGTGCCTGTTTACGATCCCTACCAGCTCTGCACCGACCTGGAGGAGCGCCTGCTGTGGCGCGGGCGCTGGCAGGAAGGGCTCTACCCCACTTCCGGCGTAACCGCTGCCGACCGCGATCAGCGCGCAGCGTTCGACCGGCGGATGGACGCATATCGCAAGGCGGTGGGCGCAGACGGCCGCCCGGCCTTTGCCATTCCGATGGCCTATTCCAGCATCGATCCGATCTTCCGCGCGCTCGATGGTGTGAGCTTCGCAAAGTGGCTGGATGGCGAAGGCTTCACCTCTCCGGTGCTGCGCGCCTATCTGCGCTACTGTTGCCGGGACGATTACGGCAGCGAGCCGGAGCATGTCTCCGCATGGGCGGGCATCCACTATTTCGCCGGTCGTCGGGGCTGGGCGACCCAGGGCGACGGCGACCGCGAACTGACATGGCCGGAAGGAAATGGCCGCCTCGTCAGCCTGATGGCGCAGCGTATCCGCCCGCACTTGCGACCGGCGCACAGCGTGTTTCACGTTGAACGTGATGGAGACGGCGCGTTGGTGGACCTGTTCGATCACACCGCGCGCAGAAGCAGGCGACTGCGTGCGAAGGCGGTGATCATGGCCATGCCGCATTTCGTCGCCGCGCGCGTTGCCCCGCAATTCGCGGCCGAGGGAGCCATGTCCTATGCCCCGTGGGTAGTCGCCAATGTCACCGTGGGGCGCCATCCCGAAGGCAAGGGCGTGTCGTTGGCGTGGGACAATGTCTCGACTGCCAGCGAAGCGCTGGGCTACGTGGTCGCCACGCATCAAAGCGAGGCAAACGACGGCGGGCCGACCGTACTCACATGGTATCTGCCGTTGTCGAAAGAGAGCCCGGCAGAAGCGCGCAAGATCATGATGACGCGCCCGCTGCGCGAATGGCAGACCATGGTGCGCGATGACCTGTTGGCGATGAACCCCGATCTGGACGGCGTTATAGAGCGCATCGACGTCTGGCGCTGGGGCCATGCGATGATCCGGCCAACGCCAGGCTTCCTCTCCGATCCTGCACGTTTAGGCGCCGTCGCCGCGCATCCACCAGTGCTATTCGCCCATTCCGACATGAGCGGCCTTTCGCTATTCGAAGAAGCCCATCATCGCGGCGTCTGCGCCGCTGAAGCTGCGCTCTCCGAGCTCGACCATCCTTTCGAAAGTCTTGCCTGAAATGGCGCATACCCCCGATAACAGCCTCCACGTAATCGCCGATATCGAAGGGTGCAACGGATTGAGCGATCTGCCGCTGATCGAGGCGACGTTACGTGAAGCTGCCGCCGCCGCGCGCGCGACGTTGATAGACATCCGATTGCACCACTTCGGCCCCGGCATGGGCGTTACCGGTGTTGCGTTGCTGGCGGAATCTCACATCTCCATCCATACTTGGCCTGAAAACGGAATTGCGGCGGTCGATCTGTTCGTGTGCGGCGCGGATGTTGATGCTGAAGCCGGTCTTGCCGTAATTTGCTTCCGGTTGTCCGGGCAAGTTCGATTGAAACGTGCAATCGCTCGACTGAGCTCTTGCTGAATCCTACTGTCCTCAAATATCGCAGATAGACGGCAACTTGGGGGACTATTTTCGGCAAGAACTCCCTGCACTTTGCCGCATTAACAAAAAGCGGGCTTCATGGAGGGGGCTTCGGCCCACGAACGGCGGCTGTCGTCGTGTCGATGCCAAAGCCCGACGGTCTCTTTACGGCCAGTCTTGGGTATTCAGAACGGAAAAGCTGACGGGCCGCACCTGGGGAGTGAAAATCGGCGGCTGAGTGGCTGGGAAGGGTCGTTTTTGTAGGGAATGACCGCTGGGTCCTGGGGCATACCTGCCGTTCAGAGTCGAGTCATCGAATGCCGGGCTCTATAGAACCGGACATGCGACTTTTTCCCTTTTCGGGACGGCGGAGAAACAAAGCGGGGACCCTCAGCCGTGCCGCATCTGTCTCAATATGACCTCGCGCGGCGGTTGATCGATTCCAAAGGCAGCGGCGATCTTGCCCCAGGCCGGCAGCATAGCGTCGATCCATGTGTCCTCATCCGTTCCCTCGATGGCGAACGTGGCCGCGCCCACTCCGCTGATCTCATTGTGGTCCGTGATCGCGATCAGATCGAGTTGCTCGGTGATGGCGGTGCGCACGATAGCAGCAGGTGTCGCCGTACTGTCCTGGACATCATGCGATCCGCCAAAACTGTGGAGGCGCAAATCGCCCCGGAATAATTTGGCGCCACTATCAAGATGACGAGCTTCGGCGATATCCATATGCCCTGTTTCTCTCTTTGCGTGCCTCTCCCGGTGTAACCGGGTTCAGCACCATCACCTCTTTATTTCGACACCGACGGGTCGAGCGCAGCCAGAAAATCCTTCATCACGTCGGCCACACGCCGCTGACGGAGAATGCGCTGGTCACGCAGCTCTGGCTCAGTCTCCACGTCGGCGTCGTCATCCTCGAAGCGCCCCACGGCGGTGGGCCCGTCACGAAGATAGCTCTCGTCAGGATTAGGGTCGCTGAAACGGACCGCAAGACGCCCGAGGGCCTCTCGGATTACAGCGCCGTGCTCTCCCTCCATAGCGGCGCTGAACGCGCCGTAGAGAGCGTCCTGGCCGCCTTCGTAATGCTCCAGGCAATAGACGAGGTCATGCGCGTCCTTGGGTTCGGCCCGCTGGTCGAATGCGAACGCCTTGAGGCAGGTGAAGCTGACGATGTCCGCAAAGCGGACCACCTCCGTCGCGCGGCCACCGCCATTGAGCAACTCGGCGGTGATCTCGACCTGATCATGGAGGTCGAACACCATCGAGGCGTGTGGGATGTTGATCGCGGTCACGTTGCCTTCGGTCGGCAGCTCGGTCACGCGTCCACCGCTGAGTCCGGGCGCGTCCGCCAGAAATTCGATGATCATCGTCGCGCCGCCGCTTACCTGCGCTTTCCAGCGCCAGGACTGCTTCTTACCGGCGTCGTTCTCCGCACGGTCGAAGCCCATCGCGCGAAGATTTTTCTCGAGCGTCTGATAGGCCTTCGTGTCGGTGAGCATGGCGATGTCGACGACGATGTCGACATCGCCTGTTCCTGCATGCTGCGGAACGGACGGCGGACGGGCGGTGATGATGTAGCGCGGTGCGAGCCCGCCGATGAGGAAGACCGACTCCTTCCACGGGCCGAGCCCGCGCAGCAGCGTGACGAGAACCCGCTCGCAGCCTTCGGTGACAACGGCGCCATAGCCACCGATAGTACGGGGCTTGGCCATTACTGTTCGAGCCTTTCTGTACGGAGATGGGCGGCCATGTCCTTGGCTCGACCAGAGCCCTGCAGCAGGTCGAGATAGACCTGCAGCGGCCGGGCGAGGGCGATCCCCTCGATCCGGTCGCCGACGGTGACGTCGCCGCGCGCTCTGGTCTCAATCACGGCGAGGTTCCAGCCTTCCGAGACCGGGCGGGCGTGGAGGCGTTCGAGCGCGAGATCGCGCTGGGGTCCGGGGATGATCCGGCAGCGGAGTTGAGAGACGTTCGAGAGATAGGGCGCATAAGCCTGTGCGGCCGCCTCCGACGTCACCGCATAAGCAGCATTCGCCTCACCGCATGCCCGATCGAGCTTTTGGGCGAGCTCTTCGGCATTGGTGCTCGAGACATAGTAGCGCTCGAACTTCGGCGGCTTTTGATCGGCGAGGAAATCGGCCCAGGCGTCGAGGACAAGCTTCGGTGCGCGCAGCCGGCGCAATTTCGAAGGCCCGGCGCCTTCGACCTCCACCCATTCACGCCGCTCCATTTCGCTGAGCGTTTCGGATGCGGTGGCGGATGAGACTTCGGCATCCTCGGCGATCTGTTTGACGCTCACCCAGTCCGGGCGTCTCGCGAAGATTTCCTGGACCACCCGAGCGCGCTGGCCCTGGAAAATCGCCCCGAATGCCTTGCTGTCCTTGGGCGGGACGGGGCGATCAATATAGACGAAGGTGTTCGGTGCCGGGATGTAGAGCGTTCCGCCCTGGTCGTAGAACCCGATCTTCTCCTCCCGCAGTATCTCGCGTGCGCCGGGTGAGATGGCGCGCGCGATGAAGAAGGGCACCACCTCGCGTTCGAGGTCATTCTGATGAGCGAGGTGGCTGCGGAGCTGCCAAACCGCCTGGCGCACGTCGCGCGGAAAGGCCTCGCGCTTGGCTTCGACTAGAAGCTTGAGCGACCGACCCGCGATCATCGCCTCGATAATGGCATCGACTCGGCCGCCGCGCGGCGTCAGCGCGACCTCCCGACCTTCGATCCAGGCTTGTCCTTCGGGCAATCCGCCGATCGCGTCGACGAGCCCGTCCAGCAGCTCCTGTTCTTCATTTTTGAATTTTAGCATATTTTCTGTCCAGTGAATAACGGCCCTCTAGCGTATATTCGCCAATAAGTCCATATTCACTGTACAGCGATTATCAGCCACTTTCTGGAAGACCGAATGTTGGCAGAGGGCCGAGCAGACCACGCGTGAAAGAGAGCTGCATCAGTACGCCATGCCGCAGGATGACATCGACACGGCGGGGGCAAGCGTCAAGGAGACAAGGCCCCGCGCCCGCAGTCTTCTCGTCACGCCGGACGAACGAGCTTACATGGGCATGGTCGCCGAGATCCTCGACCGTTCGCCGCGCCGGACATTGCGATTCGTGAACAGCTACAGGCTCGTAAAGGCAAGCCTCGGACGGGACGATGTAGCGGATCTTGAGGCCAGCGGCTATCGCGCGTTAATGACGTTGCTTGCCATCGGCACCTGCGGTGGAGGCGAAGGCGCCCGGTTCCTGGCATCGTTGTGCAACGATGCGCTACCCCCCTTGCAGAAGCTACGTTCATCGGCGTCCATAGATGTAAGGGGGCTTGTACCAAGCGCGGGTCCTTTACGGCCCAAGCAACGGTGAAAAGCTTCTCAAATATGCGGCGCACGCGGCCCGATTCAGTTTCGAAGATCGCACGCCTGCGCCCGTTTTCGCCGAGGCAGCGAGGTCGCCGCGCCGGGCCAACTCCACAGGGGCAGGAGCGCCTCAGCAACGGGCGGCACCTACTAGCCCAATCTTGGGCGTTCAGAATGAAGAGCGGAAGGGCTGCACCTAGGGCAGAAAATTTGGCCACGGAACGACCGGATTGGGTCGGCTGCGGCATCGGCAGCCGAGCGCCATTTTCGCAATTCATTACGCTGCGTGCCCATCCCAAAACCGCTCCAGCCGCATCTTTGAATCATTGACGGACGACCGCATTCCAATTTATATCCATCCGGTCAGATATAAATTGGAATGCCCGTGGGCCGCAAGAAATCCATCGATAATGATCGCATCCTCGATGCTGCAGAAGCGGTCGTCGCCAGCGCTGGCGCCGCGCGCCTAACGCTGGAAGGTGTCGCAAAGGAAGCCGGGATCAGCAAGGGCAGCGTCGTCTACGACTATGGGTCGAAACAGGCGCTGCTGGAGGCCATGGTCCAACGCGCAGTTGCCCGTGACAATGCCTTCAACGAGGCAGCGGCGAAAGCTTGCGACGCTGCCGAAAATCGCACGCTTCATGGGCGTATCACGGCGGCGGCCGAGCCCTTTCCCGATGCTTTTCGAGCAGTCGCTCTCAACATCTGCGCGGCGCTGGCGCAGGATCGGGGGCTGCGCTCTGCCATCCAGGAAAATCAGAATGCGGTGATCGCGCGCATTCGCGAAGAGGCGGAAGGTGCGCGCGGTCCGATGCTGGCCTATCTCGCACTTGAAGGCCTCAAGCTGCTAGAATCTCTCGACTATCATCAATGGCCCGAAGCGGAGCGCACTGCCCTGCTGGCGGACATTCGCTGGCTGGCGACCGCACGCCCGGCCTGACGACATTCCGCCGAACTCCCCCAACCGAAGGCACTTTCAAATCATGACCGACCGCATCGCGGAGGGAGGCAATCACGCCTCCGCACCTGGCCCCTGCTCGCACATCTTCCTCACGGGAGGGAGCGGTTATCTCGGCCGCAATCTCATACGGCACTTCGTGAACGTCGGGTGTGAGGTGGTTGGGCTCGTGCGCTCGCCCGAGGCGGCAAGCGTTGTCCGTACGCTTGGAGCGAAACCCGTTGAGGGACGGCTAGCCGACCCGCAACTGGCAGAGGCTATGAAAGGTTGCTGCGCACTGGTTCATGCGGCGGCCCATACCAGTCATGGTCCGGAAACGCCTGACCATGTTGCAGTCAATGTCAAAGGAACACGTGCCGTGTTTGCCGCGGCCCGCAAGGCCGGTATCACGCGCGCGGTCCATGTCAGCACGGAATCCGTGCTGCTCGACGGTAAGCCGCTGATCAAAGCCGACGAGCACCGCCCCTTCCCGAAACGGTTTCCGGGTGCCTATTCGCGCACCAAGGCCGAAGCGGAGCGCATCGCACTCGCATCGGCGGGCGAAGGTTTCGATGTTATGGCCGTGCGCCCTCGGTTCGTGTGGGGACGAGATGATACGACAGCGCTGCCGATCCTCGTGGAAGCGGCTCGCTCGGGTAACCTGGCTTGGATCGACGGCGGGCGATATCTGACTTCGGCGACGCACGTGGCCAATGCCTGCCACGGTATCGATCTTGCCTTGCGTCGCGGCCGAAGCGGCGAGGCCTACTTCGTCACCGATGACGAGCCGATCGCATTTCGCGAGTTGGTATCGCGAATTCTGGAAACGGAGGGCATCACACCGCCGGCCAAAGAAGTGCCCTCATGGGTGGTCCATACCGTCGCCAGGGTTGGCGACATATTATCCAAGCTGACCAGAGGCAAAATGAAACCTCCGGCAACGCGGCAGGATCTGGCGACAATGGCGGTGGAAGTGACGCTCGATATCACCAGGGCCAGACAGGAACTGGGCTATTCGCCGCTGGTCTCGGTCGAAGAAGGACTCGCAGAACTGCGCCTGGCTGCTCAGCATAGATAGGCGCCCGGTTGGGGTGACGCGCCGGCTTGCCCGCCTCCCCCTACTCCTCTTTCGTCTTCAGGAATGGCGGCAGACGAGCTGGAAACACGTGATTGGCGAAGTCTTCGAGGGATCCTCATTATTGATGTCCAGGGACTTGGGGCGTTCAGCCAGGCAAGCCATCGATCATGACAATTTCATCCAGATCGACATCCCAGTTTGCACGGCTGGCGCAACAGATGTGTGCCGTCGGCCGAATTGTGATGGGTCCATCGAGGCAGCCTGCGGGAACCTTGAGTAGTGCGCCATCCATCTGGACATCCGGGAGCGCTGACCCGCACTCGAGGCAGAAGCTGCGTTGATGCCGGGTGCCAGGCAGCCGAAAAATTTTTACTTCAGCCTCTCCGGCTTCCCAATGGAGTGATGCGTCAGTCGCGAAGAGATTGGCGCCATGGGCCGTGCCGCTTCCCTTTCGGCACCGCGAGCAATGGCAGAGGAAGAAGCTGTCGAAGGAGCCGTTGATGTTGAAGCGAACGGTTCCGCATAGACAGGAGCCGGAAATGTTAGACTGGTTCGAGGAAGCGGTGCCCATGAGCCTAATTAATACTCATGTCGAACCTGGTCCAGTGGGATGATCGCGGTGCTTCGGTCCATCGGGTAAAATCCGACACCGGACGAACGGCAGCCATCTCCTTATTGCAGCCCCGAACCGGACAATGGCCAATCGGCCACTTCACCAAAGACGACAGCTATCTCAGATTTCGGATTACGCACCCCACGGCGCCAGCTTCAGCGGGGAGATTGCGGCTATAGGAAAGCGGAATTCAGGGCGTTTGCGCCCGCTTCCCGGCAATCCGCATAGCCTCCCATCGCGAATATTGCTCCCGCTTTGACGGGTCCGCGTCCTCACGGCCCGCAAGCCAGAACGCGAACCAGTCGATCGAGCGATCGTACGTCGCGAGGCGATGAGCCGGCTGCCACTTGTCATGAAACTCGTCGGGATAGACGAACAGTTCCACAGGCCTTCCGGCTTCGCGAAGTGCGGTGAACGCGGGCAGCGCCAGCAGCGTTTCCCGGTCGGCAAGCTGCATGAGGATTGGCGTGTTAATCGCCCGCGCATTGACGGTCAGCGATAGCGGCTTCCAGAATTCCCGGTCATCGTCCACCGAAGGTGGCAAGCCTGTTTTTCGGTTCTCGTCGGCCCAGGCAAAGCCTCCCAATGCAAGCGAGCTCAGCAGATCGTCGCAGCATGAACTCATGGCTACCGCGGAGAACCGGCGCGAGTTGACCAAGGCAAACTGGACACTCGAGGCGCCGTCACTGAGCCCGGTGATGCCGATCCGGCCGGGATCGATGACACCTGTTGCAATTGCCGCGTCGATGCCACGATCGAGTGACGAGAGAAGGCTGCGCCGCTCATTCCAGTCCTTGTGATCTGCGGCAAGCGTCTCTTCCCAGGTTTTCAGACCGGGGATGATCGAGGAGGAGGACGGTGGCCGCTCGAAGCTCAGAACCGCCATGCCCTTCGCGGCCATCGGATAGATTGGATAATCGTCGCCGACGCCGCCGCGCAGGAAGCCTGCGCTATGGTACTGCACGATCACCATCGGCAATTTGGCACGCCGATCATACCCCGGCGGAAGGACAAGATCGCCCCAGGCCGGGAGGCCCCGGTCATTGACCCAGCGCAGCCTGTGAACCGCCCCCAGCCTGAGACCGGCAAATTCCGGGTTTGGATCGAAGATAGGTCTAAAGCGCCCGGTCTTCAAATCGAGCGCGGCGATGCGACGCGGCGTGGTCGCATTTTCACGGCCACATATGAGCTCGTTGGATGCCTGGAGGCAGCCGGTCAGTGCATCGCGCGTCCGCATGACAAGCGAGATGCGGCCCGATGACGGTTTCCAACGATAGAGCGCCCAGTCCTCGCCGTTCCAACCTTCACGCCGGAGGAACAGAACCGAGCGCCCGCCTTGTTCCCAGAATATCCGCGATATGCGCCCGGCGCATTGCTCCAGCCCGCAGGGAAGCTCCTGCCCGCCGGGCACCTGTGCCCACACTCGCAGCGGCGCTTCCGGATGATCGGTAGTCCCCGCGGTCCAGGCGAGCGCCCCATTGCTCGCCCTTACCGCTGCGCCGCCGTGGGTACCCGGTACGGGCGGCGGCCACGAGCGTGTTCGCTCGTCTTCGGTTGCCGCCCGAACCACCCCGGTCTCGAGATCCACGATGAAGGCCTGCTGCGGAATATCGCTCGCCCACGGCTGCGGCTCCCAGGATTGCTGGGGAAGTATGCTCGAGTCGTAGCGCCAGCCGGAAAGGCCATCTGCCACCGCCTTTCGCTTCGACTCGAGCTCCCCTGGTCTGGCGAGGTAGGTTATGTGCGACCCGTCGGGCGACCAGGAGAAATCCTCGATATTTACCGGAGACTGCGTCACCACCCGTGCACCGGTGCCACCGGCTCCGACGCGAACGATCTGGACTACGCCGTCGACCAGTTTTCGGTAAGCAAGCGACCTGCCATCGGGAGACCAGGCGGGCGTGATGAGTTCAGGCAAACCGGTCGTGATGAACACGCCCCTGAATACGCCCGCCAGTTTGGGAAGTGCGCCGCCTCTATCGAGCACTCTGGGAGAAGAGCGGCCGTCGGTCGCGACCGTGACCAGCGCCGAGCAGATCGAATTGGTTTTCGGGTCGCCGCGCGTGATTACGAAAGCAATGGTCTTGCCATCGGGCGAGAGAGCAAACGGACTTGCGGTCCCACCCATGACTTCCGGATATCCGATATCGCGTAAGCGCGAGAGGTCCTGGGTGGTAATGTCCCTCTTCCCATCCGCGCCCGCAGCCGGTGGCATAAGGTCTTCACAGGTGGCATGCGCCGGCGGCGAGGCCATGCCCGCGGCAAGCGCCGCGAGCATGGCTGGAACGCGAATTACCATTTCTTGGTCACCGACAGGCTGACCACCCGGCCGAACGGGGAATAGTTCGTGCTGTCGTAGGGCGTGTCGAGGAACGAGCTGGTGGCGATCGTATCCGGCTTGTCATTGAAGGCATTCTGGATCGAAGCGATCACGTCGATCCCGCCGAGCGCTCCATGCAGACCGGTGGGATGGAACCGCAGCGTGAAGTCGACCGGGACCATGCCGGAGACCTTGATCGACGGCGCCGACCGGATGTCGCGGACCGGCCCGATGTAGTTGACCGCGGCAGTGGCCGTCACGTCGCCGCCGGTCCAGCTCAGTTCACCCCGGCCGCGAACATGCGGCGGATTGAAAAGCGTGCCCGCCAATTGAGTCCAATCCTGGCCGGCTCCGAGCTGCTGCTTGCTGTCGAGATAGCTTGCATTGAGCGAGGCGCTCAGACGTCCCTCGCCAACGTCGAAGCTGTAGTGGCCAAGAATGTCGACGCCATGGATATCCTGACGCCCGGCATTGACGTTGGAGTTGTCGACGATCGCAACGACACTGGCGGGATCGTAAGGCCCGCTGGTCAGGTTGGTGAAGGTGATGAGCCGCGAGATGACGTCGTTCTGCTGGTCGACCGTGGGATTGAGAGTGACGTATGGCGCGTAGACCGGATTGGTCAGGGCTTCTCGCGTATAGGTGATCGGCGTCACGATCCGATTGCGATAGCGGATGTCGAAGTAGCTCACTTCCAGTTCGGCACCGTCGAGAGCGGTCGGATGCAGCACAAGCGTTGCCGACCAGTTTGTCGATCGCTCGGGCTTCAGATCGGGATTTCCGCCCTGGAAGTCGATCACCGTCCCGCTCGTACCGCCGAAGTAGTAGGAGTCCTCAAGGTATCCGGGGTTGGCGGTATACTGCTCGTAGAAGGTCGCCGCCCGGAAGGATTTGCCCCAGCTGCTCTTGATCGACACATCCTTCGTCGGATCGTAGATCAGGCCCAGCTTGGGCGTCGCCACCGAAGCAATGCCGGGATACTTCTCGTAGCGCCCGGCCGCACTCAGATTGAGACTTCTGCCCAGAGGCGAGTTCTGATCGGGGCCGATGATGGGAATGCTGAGCTCCCCGAACGCGTAATAGCTGTCGCGGGATTTATCGACGAACTGGCTGGGTCCAAGGGTCGTCTCACGGTGGAACTCGTCGCGGCGATAGCCCGTTCCGAATGCGGCCTTGATCGCTCCCGCAGGAAGATCGACAAGCTTGCCGTTGCCGCTCACTTCCACATTGGCGGTCGCATTGCGATAGAAGCCATTACCCACGCTCGCCGAGGTCGCGCCGTAGGTCACGGTCCCTTCGTAATAGACCTTGTTCCATCCGTAGCTGCCTGCGAGCGTCACTTCCCACTGCGCCGGCAGCGACAATGTCAGGCTCGGCGCCAAGGCCCAGGATTCGGCCTTCTGAAGCGTATCGTATCGGCTGACCGAGAGGTCACCGGTCGCATCGAGCGGCATCACCTGCTCGCGCCGGCGGTCGTTGTAGATGCCGTCGAGATCGAATGTCAGATTGGAGGCGATGTCCTGACGAAGCGTCAGCGCGGCATTGTAGTGACGCATCGCCGGGAAGACTTCGAGGCCCGGTGACGTGTCCTTCAGATAGGAGCGCTGGCTCGACTTGATCGCGGAGTTGCTCCCGTACTCTCCCGAGGCCATGGCGCTGCCGGACGACCACACTTTGCCGAGCGTTGCCCCATATTGCTGCTGGAAGTTGCCCCCATCGGTCGAGCCGCCCACGCGCGCCGTCGTTTCCAACCCGTCGAAGTTTCGGCGTAGAATTATATTGGCAACGCCCGCAACCGCGTCGGAGCCGAACAGTGCCGACGAGCCGTCGGGGACAATGTCGATACGTTCAATGGCCCCGAAGGGAATGGCAGAGACATCGACGCTCTGCAGGGCAGCATCGAAGCTGAGCCGGCGGCCATCGAGCAGCGTCAGCGTCGCGTCGCTTCCCAGCCCGCGCAGATTGATCGAGGCCCCGCCCCCAACGTCCAGGTTTTTTCCGCCCGGCAGGTTGGCGCCCACACCCGGATTCTGGCCGCCTGAGAAGTTCTGCGGAATGGCGCGGATCACGTCGTCCGCACTCGACTGCCCGGCATTGCGCATTTCCTCGCGGCCATATGTGAGCTGCGTAGAGGCGACCGGCGCTCCGCGAATGCGCGAACCCGTCACGACGATACCGCCCTCATCGGCATCGCTTTCGGCACGCTTGCTGACGATCACGCCGCCGCCAGAAGGCGTGACCTTCAATCCGGTGCCAGCCAGGACAGAGCCGATCGCTTCCTCGAATGTCAGGTTGCCATCGACGGCGGTGGCAACCCGGTCCCTGACCACCGCATCATCGACGCTGACATTGCGGCCGAAGAGGCGCCCCAGGTCGCGCAGTGATGCGGAAAGCGGCTGCGACGGAAGATGGACCTCGATCCTCGCATCGGCTTTCGCAGCAGCCGGCGCACAGATCATCGTTGCGGCCGCAGCCATGCTGCAGCACGCCAGTAGGTGGTAACGCACGTATGAACCTCCATCCCCGAGGTCTGCTCTTGGCAGAACCCTTCGGAGGCGAAGCGCCTTCCGTGCAGAAACACCCTACGCTAAGTGCAAATTTTTTTTGGGACCGGCCGGCATCGCCACCAACTCTCACCGGCAATGCTATGAAAACGGGCTGTTACGTAGCTCGAGATCTCTCGAGGCGCCTCTCGCAGATCGCCTTCACTTCGGCCTCGAGCAGTTCGATCCGCTCGACCAACCACTCAAGCTCCACGTCGCGAATGACATAGTGCGGCGAATAGCGGCCTTTGACATAGGCCTGATAGAGCAGTTCCCAGCACCGGCTCCCGAACTTGGTGTCGCGAGGCCAGACAGGGATCAGGTCGCGCGCGATGTCTTCGGCCCGCCCGCGGAGATATTTGAGGTTGTGCGACTTCGGGCTGTAGAGTTTCAGCACGAGAAGTACCGTGTGATAGAAGTTTTCGGTCGATTGGTGCAGCAGAAATGCCGCCTGATTGCTCGCCCCGTCGGCAACGAGGAATTTCGCGGCACGCAAGAATGCGCTCGCACTTTCAAACCATTGCTTGAAATGGTTCTCGGCCTCGATATGCGCCAGTCCGGTATCGAGCGGCCTAGGAAGCTCGAACTGCTGGGCCTCGAGTTCGTAGAGCACGATGCCTTCGCGCACGATATCGACAAAGAACGGCCTTCCCCGCGCCAGCTGGAAATTCACGTCCGCCATCGAATGAACGGTGAGCCCCACCGGCGCCGACAGCACCTTGGTGATGTCGTATGCTCGGTTGAGGTGATCCTTCGTCTTGCCCCAGTATTCAGCCTCGTCGGCCAGGCGCTCGTCATTGACGACGACTAGGATGTCGTAGTCCGAAAAGTACCCGCCCACCGGATCCGCCACCCAGTCGTCTCTTGCGTAGGAACCGTAGAGGATCACTTTCGTGATCCGCCCTTGCTTTTTCCACCCTTGCGTCGCGAGCCCCAGAACGTCGCCGAACTCGGAGAAGATAATCTCGACTACGCGCTTGAGGTCGGCGCGCTTCTGTTCGGGAAGGTGATCGAGGTCGGTCTTCATAATCACCTGATTCTAGACAAGTTCGGGTGCACGACAACACTTTCGTGAGGTGTAGTTCGGTCGACCTCGAGGCACATGGCCCGCCCGCGCTTTGACGGCCTGCCCACTTCGCCTGTCGCCGCTTGAGCGGCGTGCCCTTACTTTCCTGAACGCGCGCCGCCCACAATCGCGAAACTGCCATCTTCGCGCGTCTCGAAGCCTAAGCCGAATGTGGCAGCCACTTGCCGAGCGAAGCCTTCGGAATCCGATCGCCTGAACGCCCCGGTGACCCTCATGGACCGGGCGGACGACACTTCGCACAGGACGGGAGTGGGAGCGGTCCGGTTGAAAGCGGCGACAGCCTGGCCGATTTCCACCCCGTCAAGAACCAGCATGTCGTTGGGCCACTGGCTATCGGCAGCAACGATCGGCGTGGGTTTGCCCACGGAGCCTCCTTCGATCGCAATTCCCTGCCCGGCTGCGAGGTCCAGTCTCCTACTGCCATGCTCGGCACTGGCGTCGCGCACTTCGACAGCGCCCCGCAGAAGAGCAACCCTCACAACGTTCGGCGAGAGCACCACATCGAAGAGCGTACCGTGCGCAATCACCCTGCCCGCGCCTGCCTCGACCACGAATGGCCGCGCCTGGTTGTGCGCGACGGCAAAGCGCGCGCGCCCGGCCAGCAACCGCAGCAGCCGCCGATGCCGATCGAAGGAAAGCTGCATCCTCGATCCGCGGTCCAGGATTACCGTCGACCCGTCAGGAAGAGAAATTCGCCGAGGGGGTTCCTCCAGCGAAGCCACTTCCATGCGGGAGATCGGTTCCGGCCCCCATTCACGATGCACTGCAATGAGAACGACCGCCCCTAGCAGAATGAGACCGACCGCCGCGGCTGCGTACTTTCGCAGCGTCCAGGGTTTCGCGATATCGAGATTCCGGTTTCGCACAGTGCCTGTGCTGGCAAGAAACATGGTCGTGTCGAACGACCGCACCCTGCGTTCGTACGCTTCTGCATGGCCAGGCACAGCGCGCCATTCTTCGAACTGGGCGCGGACGGCCTCCGCATCCGGTCCCCGCATCCGAACGAACCAGTCATCGGCATCCTGCTCGAGGCTCATTCCCTTCCCATCGCTTTCCTGCACGGCGTCATGGATCGAGCCTTCGAGTGACATGCCCGATCGCGCGGCTCATGTGTTTCTCGACCGTCTTTACGCTCAGACCCGTCCGGACCGCAATTTCTGTGTAGGTAAAGCCATCGAAGCGGTGGGCGAGGAAGATTTCGCGGGTACGAGGGGCCAATTCGGCCATGATCGCTTCGAGCCGGACCAGCATGTCGCGGGCCTCGGAGGCCGCGACAGCGTCAACGTCGGCGATCGGAACGTCATCCGAACAGACGTGGAGACTTGCACAGCGACGCCGGTCATATTTTGCCTCGCTCCGGATCAGGTTGATCGTAGCCTGCTGCAAATAAGCGCCTGGCGCGTCCACTTCGAGCGGATTTTCCTGCCCCCTTGCAGCGAGCCGGGCGAAGAGTTGCTGGACCACATCAGGTGCGCGATCAGGCTGGGTGTGGCGCATGGCAAATCGCACAAGCTTATCGCGGTGGGACCGGTAGAGCCGGTCGATCCAGTTCCCCTTCGGAAATGAAGCCCGATCTTCAGGAGGCAGCGGATCACCTTCGCCGAGCGTCGAGCCTCGCGAACAATCTACGTCGATATTCAGCCGCATGAGATCACCCCTCCTGCAATGAGAGGGGTTTTGAATACGCGCACGCAAGACGCGTTCTTCTTGCCCAAAAACACGGGCAGTTCTCCAGCCGGAGACCGCGAGGCATTCGCCGCGCGGGGCCAACACTTGGAATCGTTTACCGACGTCTTTAGCCTGAGGCCTGGACATTCACGCCAGCGGCCCGGATGCATGCACCGAGCGATTTTTCCAGCAAGGCAGTTGGCTCGCCTTCACACCCTTTGAAGGCGCATTTGCAACCATACGGATGAAGCTCATCAAGGCAAGCGGCAGTTTTCATGAAAAGTGCCGGGCGTGAGGGACACCATTGTCTTGAGACATGGGCCGAGACCTTTAGTCACATAAGACTTGGACATACGTCTCAGCCGCCCGGACGATTCCAGACCACTCTACTGCGCCTATTCACCTGATGACGGCTTCCGCTGTCATCTCGTGCGATGCAAAGCGATCTCAATGCTATCAAGTTGCACCGCCGCCACGATCGGCAAGATACTGCATCTGATACAGACGAACGCAGAATTAATTTTTTGAAGTCGCTTCGCTATATCGGGGCCTCCCCGCTAAGCTTTTTACGGACTTCGAAATAGATCGCCGCGCCCAACGTTCAATGCCTGGCCCCGTTCCCGAGCAACTCGTCGTAGACGCGTTAGACATTCTGCCAATTCAGTCCGCCATTGCGGTGCATTTCGAGGATCCTCTTACCCCCCAACTCGTCGCCGAAGATTCCATGGAATCGAACCCACTTGATACCAGCCTAGGCCACGCAAAGACGCAGATCTTGGCGCCACTCTTCGCGTAGAGAGATGGCGGCGCGATCGGAACCGACGCATTCCTCCCAGAGATGGGCAAGATTGCCGATCGTCCCCCGGGTATCGATTTCGATCGGCTCAGCGGGTCTGGCGCCCCGGACTGTTCCGCTGAGGCTGGTAAAGGCAAGGCCCATGGCCCCGCTGCCTAAGAGCTGACGGCGAAATAGCATTTCCTCTCTCGACTTGATCGATGCTCGTCGTTGGCATCGCATCCGCTCAATCGATGGGATAAAACTCGGCGCCGTGTTAAACTTAATATACTTTTCGTATATTAAGTTTAACAGTCGGAGTGATCGCATTTCAGCCGCCGAGAACTCGCAAGTGCAACTTGCTCGAAACCCGCGTGTCGCTAATGTGCCTCAGACGGTAAGAGGAAAATGCGTTGACCAAAGCGAAGGCCACGACCCAAGTCAAGAAGACGGCCACGGCTGCGCGGCCCACTGGTCGAGGACGTCCTTCGCAGGCTCAGTCCCAAGCGATCACCGATGAGATTCTCGCCAGAGCAGCCGAAGTCTTCCTTCGCGAAGGCTTTGACGGCACGACCATGGAAATGGTGGCGAATGTAGTCGGTGTCCCGAAGACTACGCTCTACAAGCGCTTTCCCGACAAAATGGCCCTGCTCAACGGCGTGCTCCGGGACCGCGTGGCCTCATGGTCCAAGGTGACGTCGAAGCAGGACCAATTCCTCAGCGACAATCTGCGTGAGCGACTTATCCAGTTCATCACCACGATCCTCGTCTGGTCCGGCAAGCCCGAGGTGAGGGCGTTCACACGTCTCGCGCTGAGCGCTTCAGGCCGAGGAGCCGATGCCCAGGGACCAGATTTTTTCGCCTACAATGACATGGTCGACTATCTACGCGACGAGATCCACACCTATGGGCCAACGTCCGGTATCCAGTCCCAGGCCCCCCGTTCGATTGCCCAGACCATAATGGCCATCAACTCGGGATGGCTGCAACGGCGCGGGCTGGATCAGACCGTAACCGAGGCAGAAGCTCGGCAACAGGCGACATTCACTGTCGACCTGCTTATGAACGGAGCGTCCGTCTGGTAATGCAAGACTTTCCGCCCTTCTACGCTTAATTTGGCCGTCAGCGCTCGCCGGGCAAAAAACCGCTGCGTTCGAGGCTACGGACTGATTCTCGGGCAACCGGCGCAAAAGCACCATTCTTGAGTACCAGGATTCGGTTTCGCCCATCGGACTTTACCGACGCGATTCCATCCGGCGAGACCCACCAACTGCGATGGACTTGCTTTCCGGGAACACCGTCCATCTCAGCTATGGCGTCGCGAAGGCGCATTAGAACCAGTTCACTTCCCTCACTGCCGTGGATTCTGACATAATGATCTTCGCTTTGGAGCGCGAGGATTGGTCCGTTGAAGTGCGGTGGGAGCCGGTGCGCCAGGCGAGGCGTCAAAGATGTTGAAACCACAGCGTGCTCCAAATCGGTCTCTACGCGATAACCTGTCGCGCTATCTGCCACTTTAGAATTAGCTGGGACCGATCGAACCGCATCGGCGGCAGTCGCGATACCTTCGCTGCGAAGCTGTCCATCAACCCGCCGCGCCCACCACGCTACTGCCAGCACAGCCACCGAACTTAACAGCGCAAAGGGCCATATTCCTGTGAAGCCGCCGAGCGCGTGAAAAAGTACATGGGCGCCCCACTGCCACACCAATGTAAGCGGCAGACTGACGATAACGACGCCCCAGAAAACTGTCGCCTTTTTGGGCAGCGAGGTAGCATCTGCCAAGATACTACAGATGATGATCGCTGGCCGAACAAGGACGTAGGCGCCCATCAGGTGAGTCCACCATTCCCAAATGCGAGCGGGCAGATCGGATTCCACATAGGTCCCAAACGGTCCCAGAAATCCGATAACTGATGCAAAAATCAGCATTGCCCAGAGTTCGAGCAGGAATTGACGGATCCAACTCACGCTGTCCTCCCCATTCTGCGGAACGCCAACGGGGAAAACCCCGGACCACGTCCATTTGGCCCACATCGCACAATCGTTGCGAAAGAACATTTCCCGCCAATCGCGCTGCTGCGTCTGTCGATACAAGACCGTTTCATATTGACGAGCAGCAGGTCGAAGATCCTTGTATCGAAGCGCATTCTCAATTCGGTTCCGTGGCTTGGGCATGGCCGTGACCGTGTTCGTTTACGTGGTTGTATTCGCCTTCGTACTCGCCTGACCGACCTTGATCGAAGAACACTCGCCGTTTCGGTTGTGCGGCCGTTAGCCTGACGCTACCGAGAACAAGGATCAGTGGGAAGCCATAGCCCACGGAGATATCTGGTCGGCGATCAATCTAGCCGACTGTCTAGCGATTTTTAGGCCTCAAGGTTCCGTTTGCGGGCTCCATTTGGTGGGTGCTCGCACAACCGAGATGCCAAGAACATGGCCAAAAGCGCACGACTCGATGGAGACGACGCGTCATGGACGTCCAAATCGGGCTGCGGAAGGTATAGAGAAATTATATATCTTGCCGACATAGTTTGACTTGGTTCGCTCACCTCTCACGTTGCTATGCATCCTCGCGATATTCGAGAGGAGCGTGCCGCCGGCACGTCTGAGCAGGTCCGCAATGAAAATTGGCGTTAAATATCCAACCCGCGAAGTCCCGGGAGACCCCGATGCCCTTCGCGCATTCTGCCGGGCCGCCGAAGACCTCGGATTCGATCACCTGTTGATGCCAGACCACGTAGTCAAATGTCCGCATGAGGGTCGGGAGCCCAAGCTTACTGACCCCTACACGGAGAAAGACAGCTTCGACGATCCGTTCATCTTTTTTGCGTTTGCCGCAGGTGTGACCCGCCTTGAGTTCGTGACTGGCGTTCTGGTCCTGCCGCAGCGCCAGACGGCGTTGGTCGCTCAGCAAGCAGCAGACCTGGATTTGTTCTCCAAGCAACGCCTGAGGCTCGGAGTCGGCATCGGTTGGAACTATGTCGAGTATGATGCGCTCGGCCAGGATTTTCGGACGCGGGCTGCGCGGTTCGAGGAACAAATCGGGCTTTTGCGGCAGCTATGGCAGACTCCTGTACTCAGCTTCGAAGGTCGCTTCGATCGGATCGACCGGGCCGGGATAAACCCGCGTCCGCGCCGTAAGATTCCGATTTGGATCGGCGGGCATTCGGAAGTCGCGTATGAACGTGGCGCGAGGCTCGGCGATGGATTTGTGTTTGCCGCCGACGGTGCAAACGGTGTCGCCGCGCTCGGCCGCGTGCGGCACCACCTCGAACAACTGGGCCGCGACCGAGACTGCTTTGGCAGCGAGCTGCTCGCGCTGTTTGCTCGCAGCGAGCAGGAAGCGGCAGACCATTTGCGCCAGTTTCGCGACGCAGGCGGTACTCATGGCAGCGTGCGTACTACGGACAAGGGACTCGGTGCCGATATCGACGCCCACATCGCCTGCATGGCGGAAATCAAGCGGCGCTACGACGCCGGATGATGCCTCGGCGGATGCTCCACATGCCATCCTTGGCAGGTGGAGAACGAACGAAGGCACGGATCGCGCCCAGCGAGAAAGGGAAACCAATGGCCACGATGAAAGCAGCCTTCGCGACGAGCGGCGGCGGCATCGAAAGTATTACGATCAAGGAGGTCGGCATTCCCGCTCCAGGTCCCGGGCAGGCGCTTGTCCGGCTCACGGCCGCAAGTCTCAATTATCGCGATTTGCTGGCACTTCGCGGTCAGCTGCCTGGAATTGAAAGCCGCCAGTATATTCCGTTATCCGACGCTGCCGGACACGTCGTCGCAGTGGGGGAAGGCGTGGAGCGCGTCGCAGCCGGTGACCGTGTTTCCCCTCTGTTTGCTCAAGGATGGTTGAGCGGACAACGACCGCCTGCAACCATGCTCGGTGGTCCGGTCGATGGAGTTGCCCGTCAGTACGCGGTTTTCGATGCCGAAAGCCTGTGCCACTTGCCCGACGCTCTCGGCGATCTCGAGGCTGCCACCCTGCCCTGTGCCGGCCTCACCGCATGGAATGCGCTGTTCGCGGCAAGGCCACTGCGTCCCGGAGAATGGGTTTTGCTGCAAGGTACTGGCGGCGTCTCGATTGCGGCGCTGCAATGGGCCAAGGCTGCCGGGGCGCACGTCGCTATTACCTCCTCGTGCAATGCAAAGCTTGCGCGGGCCCAGGCACTGGGTGCGGATGTCCTGATAAACTATCGCGAAATGCCCGACTGGAGCGAGGCCGCCCGCCAGGCCAGAGACGGTCAGGGCTACGATATCGTAGTGGATGTTGTCGGCGCGACAGAGGTTTCTGCCTGCGCTCGCGCTTTGAACGATGGCGGGATCATTTCGGCGGTTGGTAGGCTCGAGGGAGCTGCGAGTTGGGGCCAGGACATCGGCAAGCCCATCGTTCCTATCGTAGTGGGCAACCGGGAGCAGTGCGTGGCGATGCTCGCCTTTGCTGCGCAGCACGCGACCCGCCCCGTCATCGATGCCGTCTTCGACCTGGAACGTCTTGGCGATGCTGCGAGGCATCTCGAAGCGGGGGCAAGCTTCAGCAAGATCGCCATCAATCTTCTGTAAGGTCAAACTGGACCAGCAGAGACAATCTAGCCGGCGGGAAGGCCCGTACGGCACATTGGGAGAATTAGAATGAGCGCTTATCTGATCGTCTATCGCGAAAGCCCGGTTACCGACCCTGAGGCGATCGCGGAATATTCGCGCCGCAATCGTGAAAATGCAGGGTCGGCGCAGGCAGACTTCGGGACGCAGCCGCTGGTCGTCTATGGCAAGATCGAGGCTCTGGAGGGAACCGCGCCCGATGGCGTCGTGATACTGAAGTTCCCCGACGCTGACGCCGCTCGCGCATGGTACAACAGCGATGCATACCAGGATGCACTCCCGTTCCGTCAGAAAGCCGCTACCTGGCGCACGATCATCGTTGAAGGGCTCGACGCGGCTCCCCCAACTGCATGACCTGCGTCGACAGGCTATCGGCGATCGAAGCGATCCAGCAGATCAAGGCACGCTATCTTCGCGGCGTCGATACCGGCGACGGCGGGCTCGTTCGTAGCGTGCTCGCGCCTGATTGCGTCCTCGATTACACTGATTGCTTCGTTGATCCGGCGAGTGGCAGGGACTTCTTCCCTGAGCTCAGCCTTGTGCTGCAGGGCCGTGCCGCCTACGCCGGCAATGGCCTTGCTGCCGCAGGTATCGTCAGCTGCCATCAAGCCCCCAACTGTGAAATCGACATTGTTGGCGATGCCGGGGCAACCGGGATCTGGGCAATGACCGACAGGCTGTTTCTGCCGGTCGGGTCCGCTTTTGCAGAACTTGCCGGCTTCGGCCACTACTTCGAGACATACACGCTAAGGGACGGTCTGTGGCTGATCCAAACGCTGCGTCTGCAGCGCACTCGCATTGTCGCGACTGCCTGGCCGCGCTCGCCCGATTGATCTCACTTCAATTTCGCACGCAGCCTCGGTTCGCTCCCGGCTGCAGCGCGGACCAACGTCAGGATATTCGATGCCGCTTGCAGAACAGCGTATTCCCAACGTTCCTGAAGAGGAGTGGACCGAGGAGGTCCGGGATCTGTTTCCAATCATGCTGCCGCCAGGATCAAGCGCCAAGGGGTCTGATTTCAATTCGATCTTGGTCCTCGCGAACCATCCGCAGCTGTCCGCACCCTGGCTGCGGTTCAACGCGGCAGTTTCACGCGGCGTGGTTCTGGCCGCGCGCGCCAAGGAAATCGCGATCCTGCGCATCGCCTGGAGGGCCCGCAGCAACTACGAATGGGTCCATCACATGCTGTCGGGCCTGCGCGAAGGTCTGACACGAGAGAATTTCCGGGCCCTGCAATCCGAGGATCCCGGCGAAGGATGGGACACGCCAGACCGGCTGATCATCGCTGCCGCAGACGGGCTTTGGAGCAATCAACGGATCGATGAGGAGACCTGGAGCAAGCTTGGCAATTTCTATTCGATGCAAGAGCGGATGGAATTGCTTTACGTGATAGGCACCTATCTCACGCTAGCCTGCATTCTGAACACTGCCGAAGCTCAGTTGGAACCAGTCTTCACGGAACACGCAGAGCGGCTCGATCTTCCGGACCTTCTAGCAACCATCCCTGTATGAAGCGGAGGCGGATGCTGGCACAGCGCACGTGCCAGCATCCATTCTCGAGCAGCCCGCTCACCAAGTGTCAGGCGAATTCGTCAAGCGTCCAATCGGCTCGCCATTCGATCACCGGTCGGTCGTCCTGAAAGCGGATCGGCAGCCAGACGTAACGAGACTGGGCGGTCGCCACGTTCAAGCCCAACAAAGGCATCGCCTTCGTTTCTTCAGGTGTTAGCTGGCCGCGAGGACGGCTCATGGCCTTGGTGATTGCGCTTTGCAGTAGGCGCGAAGTCTCTCCGCTCTTAAACGCATCGCTATCTTGCGGCCCCATCCACCGGTCGGCCATGGCGATGTAGAGGTCTTGCTTGCCCGGATGCTTGAAGATGCAACTGATCTGCGAGTTGAATGACGTCCGCGAGCGATCCTGCGGATGCAGATCGCCCAGCACCGTCCAGGGGCCGTGATAGGTATCGGCTACGGCAATCTCCGACGGATTGGGGAAATAGCCTGAGGTCCCCGACGTCGCGAGATAGAGCTTGCCGCGCCGGGCGAAGACCGCCGGCCCCTCGCGAACCGCCGGCGGCGCCGGATGCGGGAAGTGGGTTGAATAGTATCCGGTGAAATCCGTGTAATCGTCGGTGAGATCGGCGCAGATCATCTCGCTGTGGACGCGCTCGAAGTACATGTACGCCTTTCCATCGGCGGGGTGCACAATGAGATCGAAATCGCCCGCACTCATGCCAAGCGGCCGAATGTCGCTCCGAACGATCGTATAAGGTCCGGTGATCTTGTCCGCGACCAGGACGGTCCTTGTCTGGTCCGATTTTCCCATGATCTTGATCCAGCACACGAACTGTTTGGTGCGCTGGTTGTAGATGATGTGCGGGCGGTCGAGCTTGGCCGATCGCGGGTTGAGCGGCGATTTTGGATCGGTTTCGACCGGCGGAATGATAAGGCCGAGATCTTCCCAATTATAGAGATCGCTTGAGGCGTAGCATCGCACACCCCAAGTCCAGATATCCGACTTGCCGGCGGTGAACTCCTTGTTCTCGCCATACCAGTAGAAGCGACCGTCCGCGTGGATCATGGATCCGCCATGGGCCTGGATCGGCTTGCCGTTGGTGTCGAGCCAGATTTCGCCCGGCCGGAAGGACTTGTATTCACTCTCGCTCCGTGCCGATTGTCCCAGAGCTCGCGTGGCAACTCCTGCGGCCAGAACACCGCCCGCTGCGAGTACACCTCGCCGTGATAAGTCCCTCACATGCCCTCCATAACTTGCTGAGTATCTTCGAGGGCCATTTCGACCAGAGCCCTCATGTTCGCGGCGGCCGCCGCGCAGTCCCTGTCTGCAATGGCCTGAAAAACCATCGCATGATCGGCTATCGCATCGCGCGGCAAGCTCTTTGCCTGCTGCTTGAACTGCGTGGTCCAGCTGACGGCCGCCCCTACGCTGGCCGTCAGATGGATGAGCGCGGCATTTTGGGTGGCGTGCAGAATGGCATGATGAAAATCGCGGTCGGCAGCCCTGCCCTCGTCGGTCGAAAGGGTTTTGCGCTGCATCACATCGAGCGCGCCTTTCATCGCAGCGACATCATGATCTTCTCGCCTCGCAGCAGCGAGGCCTGCTGCTGCCGGTTCGATGACAGCGCGAAGCTCGAATATATCCCGCACGAGGCCGATCTCGGGCTGGTCGCTGAATGCCCAGGAAAGTACGTCTGGATCGAGCACATTCCAGTGAGACCGATCGAGCACGCGCGTTCCGATTTTCGGCCGACTTTCCAATAGACCCTTGGCAGTCAGGACCTGGATCGCTTCACGATAGGCACCGCGAGACACTTCCAGTTCCCCGGCGTATGCAATTTCGCCTGCAAGGACGTCACCGGGACGATAACGCCCGGATACGATTTCGCGTCCCAACTTCTGGACGACCGAGCCTCGCAGTCTCCGGCCTGGCCCTCGAACGGTCGGCTGAGCGTCGCGGTCCGTACTCCCGATACCGGTAAGCGACGGATATATGGGACCGAGGCTGGCAAGCCATCGAATGTCCATCACGCCTTGTCCCGATGCAGTTCGTTGACCTGCCCGCGCAGCTGAGCCACCGACGTATCGATCAGTCTGTCGTCCGGTTCACGCAGCGGAATCTCGGTGTACATGACGCGGCGCTCGGCAGACTGCGGTGCAGTCGCTTCGTGAAGTGTACACGAGAGATGAATCGTCAGATCGCCCGGACTGGTCTCCAGAGCCACGACAGGTAGATACGGCGCCAACTTGGCGGTCTCGACCGGCATTGCCAGCCTGTGGGATCCGGCAACCACACGTAGTTGGCCGTTCGCAGGGTCCGCCGCCGTCACTGCAACGCCCACCGTCATCCGGGAACAGGCATAGCTATGCCGTCCGAGATGACAGTCACGATGGAACGACAGGTCCGAAGGCCCAGCAACCACGCCGACAGGTTTGAAAAGCGCCTCAATGATGTTGCCTTCAATCGGCTTGCGCGCAAAATTTTCCGGCCCTTCAAGGATGGCAATCATGCGCTCCCAGCGTTCCGACGCCAGCAAGCGTGTCGTTGCAGTTGAGAGCTCTGCGAAATGTTGCATCCGGACGCAGGTCCGGGTCCCGTCCACAAGCGTCGCCCACCATGACCGACCATCGCCTTCGACATAGCGGTGGCGCGCGTGATCCATATCCGCTGAGATCTCCGCGACCTCGTCAGCATCGAGAACTCCGCGCAAATGAAGAAACCCTGTTTCGCGCAGGAAATGCGCGATGGAGCTGGGGTCATCATGCAGTGTGAATGTTTGCGCGAGATCGAGCGCAGAGCCATCGAGCGCGCGGAAGGCAAAACCCTCGTCAATGAGCGGCCAGCCTTCGAGAAGGCATATCCACAGTGAGTCCCAAACCGACACATCCCGCAAATTGCCGCCGCTGAATTCGAGAAGTCGCGCGACCAGCAAGCCATTGAAGGTGATCTGGTTCTGGGCCCAATCAGAGAATTGGCCGAGCGTCAGACTGATAACCAGAGCACCGTCGCTGCCGCCGGGACACAATGACATGGTCTGGCCGAAGCACGTGAGCGTCCAGCTTTCACCACTGATTTCCAGCGTCAAGGGAGGTGCGTTCAGCGCCTGAAACCCTTGCGCTGCGATAGGACCGTTGCGTTCGAGAAGGCGCGGCAACTCGGTGGCAAAGAATGCCGTTGGATCGACCGTGCGACGGCGGTCCCGGTCGCTTCGCGTCCGCCGATCAAGCGCCTGGGTCATGGGAGAAGCCTGAGCGAGGTATCAGGATAGCAACCTCGCCGCCCGATCCGTAGCCGTGCATTCGACATGCCAAGATCTCCCATGAATTTTCTTAGTGTATTCAGCACCGACCAAAGGCGGTTGCCCCACAATGTCTACGATTCGTATATTTTGAAAGCCCGCCCGCTGATCGGCTTGCTGAAATCCCCTGCGCTGTGGATCAAAACCCTAGGCTGCCGCTTCTGCAGCCGGGTCGACCGTTTCGGTCCGTGCCTTGATCTTGTCAAAATCGGCTTCAAACTTGGGGCGCATCGTACCGCACAGGCGATCCCAGATCGTCGTGTAGCCCCCGTAGTTGCCGTTGAAATAGCGGTGGTGCTGGTCGTGGAATGTGGCCGTGATGAACCATTTCGTTGCCCATGTACGATTCCACCACCGTGGCATGAATTCATAGCCCGAGTGGACATAGAGACCCATGAAGATGTTAGTGGGCAGGATCAGCGCCAGCGTTGCATCGTGCACTGTGAACACGGTCAGAAACAGCGGCACAAACCCGCCGTTGATGATCGATTCCAGCGGATTGACCGATAGTGTCGTCAGCAGATTCGGCGACGTGGACTTGTGATGAAGCTTGTGGACCCAGGTGTAGATGGGCTCCTTGTGCATCCAGCGATGGAGCCAGTAGAACCAGGTGTCGAACAGGAAGAAGTAGAGCGCGTACTCCAGGCCGATCACCCACCATGTGGCGCCGCCGGGGTTGAACCGAATCCAGCCATGCGTCGTGAGCCATCCGGTCGACAGGCCGATAATCTTGCCTGAGATCGCAATAGTGACAACTGCCACCAAGGCCTCTGTGCGCAGAGTCTTCCATTTGAATCCGCGAGGCTGGATCTTGCGGGCCTTGAAATAGCCGCTGACGATGCCAGCCACGACCCCGACCGCCACGAACGCTGTCAACCAGAGGCGGAGCATGTGCTCCCCTGACGTCATTGCTTCAAACACGATCGCTCTCCTGCCGGTCGATAAGGGAATACGAATCCCATCCGCCGCATAACATACGTCGCGTTTATTTACGTCCTATGCGTTTTGTCAAGAGACAGCACGGCGGAGGACGCCAGGATCGAACGAGCGATCATCCCAAATCCAGCATCGATCGGCACCTTCGTGAGAAGGCATCTCCCTTGGCCGCAGGGACAAATTCGGCCGGAAAACTCGGGATTAGCCGTCCAGGTGTTTCGCCCCGCCACGAACCCTCTGCCATTCCAGCAGTGTATGCCCCCGAGCAGCAGTGAGTAAGCCGACTGACATTCTGCCCGAACTCCATCGCCGAATCAGGATCAGCTCCGAGATGAAAGGCAAAAAGTCTTAAACTGGCGCAGCTGTTAATAATCCGCACGCCATCAGTTTACGTCCGCCGAGGTTCGCCAACCTCGTAGATACACAGGTCACGCTCACCAATCCCGAG
Source organism: Novosphingobium sp. BL-S-32 (assembly GCF_056857055.1). Lineage (NCBI taxonomy): Bacteria > Pseudomonadati > Pseudomonadota > Alphaproteobacteria > Sphingomonadales > Sphingomonadaceae > Novosphingobium > Novosphingobium sp. BL-S-32. The sequence goes on from NZ_CM166477.1 coordinate 1,995,048, forward strand.
CTTTGGCCAAGCTGCGCGCCATTCAGCGATGTGCGTAGAGGCAAAATGGCGATCAAGGGCCGCCTGAGTTGTCCAGAGCTCTTTGACGTGAATTAGGCCGCGATCAAAAACATCCTCAGCGTAGCCGTATTGAACGCAACCGTCTTCGGCACGGCTGGCGTCGGCCATGCGTTTCATCACGGGCCGCGCTAGCTCAAGGTTCTCCGCCGGTAGGCGCACTGTTCCAACAATCAGTAGCATCAGCTCACCTCATCGCAGCGGCCGTCCAGTGGGGAGATGCCTCGACCCTCATCGCAGAATCGTACAAGGATCCCCCTCCCAGGCCAACAGTCTGGCCATTCCGACTTTATGGGTTCACGACCTAAAAGCGAACTCACGTTCAACCGATGTGGAGAAGAGGCTTGGGCTTAGAAGTCATTGGCGCCGGCTTTGGACGCACAGGTACACTGTCGCTGAAAAGCGCGCTCGAAGAGCTTGGTTTTGGGCCATGCCACCACATGACCGAGGTCATCGACGACATGCATCGCCAAGGACCAATCTGGAATGGCATTGCAAGCGGCAAGGAACGGGACTGGAGAGAGGTCTACGATGGTTATCGTGCCACCGTCGACTGGCCCGGCTGCCACTATTATGCAGAACTGGCCGAGGCCTTCCCGGAAGCCAAGGTCATCCTGACGGTACGTGAGAGCCGCGCGTGGTATGTCAGCATGAACGAGACCATCTTCCAGAACATGCCAGGGCGGGCCGCACGTCTGCTGATGGCGCTGGCCAGGTTCCCGATGCAATTCGTGTCGACCATCGTGCTGAAGCAAACGTTTCACAACGATATCAGCGAGACCAATGCCATCTCTACCTTCGAGCGCCACAATGCAGAGGTTCGAGCCCGCATTCCTTCGGAACGGCTGCTGGTGTTCGATGTCAAACAAGGCTGGGAGCCGCTCTGCTCATTCCTGGGCGTACCCGTGCCTGACACGCCATTTCCGCGCACGAACGACCGACAAACGTTCAAACGCCACGGGGAGAAGGTGCGCGAGGCTTTCCGCCGAAAAAACCGACCTTAGGCGTTTTTGCTGCTGTTCACGCAAAATAGCCCTGCGGCGCTCTCCTCGCCGCAGGGCTATTTTCGCCTGCCTGCGCCAGTTGCGGCGCACACTCCAAAAATTGGCCGAGCCGTCAGACCAGCGCTTCTTCCCCCAGAAGCGTAGTCCGGCTGAGCAGGCGCCCGCTGTCAGCGGGATAGGGTTCAACGCGGTGCATTACCCCAGTGTTGTCCCAGATGATCATGTCGCCAACGGTCCAGTGGTGACGGTAGACGAAGCGCGATTGCGTGGCCCAAGCCTGCATTTCGTCGAGCAGTGCTCGGCTTTCGTTGGGATCCATGTCCTCGACGCGCCCGGCGGTCAGTCCCAACACCAAGGATTTGCGACCCGATTGGTGCGTCCAGGCCATCGGATGCGATTTCTCCGCATGCTCGCGCCAGCGCGCAAGTTGGGTTTCAGTCGGATTGGGGACAACTACGCGCTGAATGTATTCCTGGCTGTGGATCACTCGAAGCCCGTCTACACGGGCCTTCATGGCGGGTTCGAGTTCATCGTAAGCCGCGTAAGTGTTGGCAAATTCGGTCTGGCCGCCGACCTCTGAAAGCACCCGTGCACTCAGCAACGAAGCGCGGGTCGGCACTTCGTCCTGAGCGCCATCGATATGCCAGTAGTAGGTCCCGTGGAGATAGTCGGCGGTATCGTTGACCTCCGGATCGAGACTGATCTTGTAGATCCCGCGTATCCCTTGCGGGATCACCTCGCCAAGCGTCGATGCGAACGCGAGTTGCTCCTCATCCGTCATACCCAACTCGCGAAACAAGAGGACCCCGCGCTGTTCGAGCAGTTCGCGAATTTCCTCAGCAAGACCGCCTTTAAGGAGCTCCGCCTTGCTGGCTTTGATCTCAGTGCCGATGCGCGGCGTGAGGTCAACTGTTTCGAACTTCATGGCGTCTCTCTCGGCAATGGGTCTGTCTTATGGAGGCGGCTTATCAAGCGGCATTGGCCGGAACCATGACAAAACGCGTCGCGTGATATAGAACGGGTCTATAGGTCGTATTCGTCGAGGAAGCGCAGCATGGACTTCAAACGGCTAGGTTACTTCGCCCAGGTCGCTGAGCTGGGATCGCTCTCCCGAACCTCTGAACGCCTGCGAATCTCGCAGCCCTCGCTCAGTCGCCAGATGAGACTGCTCGAAGAGGAACTGGGAGTCACCCTGTTCGTACGCGCCGCACGAGGAATGAACCTGACTGAGGCCGGAGAAATGCTCTACACGAGGATCGCGGGACCCCTTCGCGAAATCGGCCATGCCATCTATGAGGTGCGCTCCCTGCCCACAGAAGCTCAAGGCAACGTGGTGTTGGGAATGCCGCCAACGGTCGTTCAAATGTTGGCCGGTGCCCTTGCCCGCCGCGTTGCGGCGTCGGCTCCCAACATCTCACTCAGGATCGTCGATGCTTACACCGGCCATCTGCTCGAATGGCTGCATGCAGGTGAGCTCGACATAGCAATACTCTATGGCCCGACACCCAATGGCGTGAATGCGGTCCGCCTGCTCGAAGACGAGATGATGCTGGTTGGTCCGCCAAATTCGCCGCTTGCAACGGAGAGCGTTGTCGATTTGCGCAGGCTTGCCGATTTGCCAATGATTTTACCAAGCCCCTCCCACGGCCTGCGCATCCTTATGGACACCGTTGCCGCGAAGGCCGGGATAAAGCTGAATGTGACCGTTCAGGCGGATAGCTACGGCCTGATGAAAGAGCTCGTCGAGTCGGGCCTTGGATACACGGCCCTGCCCCACAGCGCGTTTCTCCGGGAAGCGGCGCTCGGTCGGCTGACTTTTGCGCGCTTGAGAAAGCCCGCGGTGAAACGCCAGCTGTTTCTTGCATTGCGACCCGACGCAGAGGCGGCACGCGCCATTCTTCAAGTGGAGAATTTCGTGAGGCAAGAAATCGCTGGCCTTGTTGATCAGGGATCTTGGCCGAGCGCGCGTCTTTGTCATGTCGGTGAGACCTGAAAGCCTCAGGGATCCGACGGTGCTGCGTTTGCCCACCCGCCTTCGTCATCGCGGTTGTCTACCGATTACGGCTCAACCAATCCGGATCGTGGGGACCGCGTTGGCGACCCAAGATGTGAACGACGCGATTATGGACCGCGCATGACATCCATTGCCGGGACGGATTTCGCACGTCCCATTCATTTCCCCTCTAGCCACCCGCGCCATTGATATATACGCATTGTACATTAAGTGTCGCCAATTCGGCTTTGAACGTCAGGATTCGGCGTAACAAAAAAATTGGAGAAGGAGCAATTTCCATGCGTATGATCATCGCCACCGCGCTCGCCCTCGGCCTTGCCACCGCAGCTGGCGCACAGGCGCCCACGAGCCAGGCGCCTGCAAAATCGCAGGCAGCCGCGCAGCACTACACGACTGAGGATACTGACCTTGGCACACTGCTGGATGACCCGGCGGCAAAGGCCATTCTCGTAAAGTACCTGCCGGACCTGGTGAAGAGCTCCCAGATTGACATGGCCCGCAGCATGACGCTGCGGGGAATCCAGCAATACGCGAGTGATATGGTGACCGATCAGAAGCTGGCTTCGATCGACGCTGAGCTCGCGAAGCTTCCCGCGAAGAAGTAGGTGGGGCGGGGGACGCGAGACGGCCCGGATGGGTCTCCTCGCGTTTCGCTTCTTTGACGCGATGACACCGGAGGCATTCACTTTGCTCCGTGCTTACCTCAAGTCTCATCTCGATGAGAACCGCAAGCGCCAACATAGCATGTGCCTCGACAGACGGTGATGGTGGGCGACGATCCAGGCACTGGCGGCAAATGCGGCGGCGCCCATAACCGCCCGGCGCTACCGGTATCCGGACGTTAGGTTCTCGTCCTGCCAGTCGCGAGGATCGCGCGCTTCCTTGCCCTTTCGCAGGAAATCGGACGAGAAACTCCGGCTGTCCGCCCTCAATCTGAACCGAAGGGCATCGATCACCCGCGATTGGACCGAGCCGATGCGGCAGCAGGAATATGAGCTAGCGTCGGCGCCGAACCCGATTTTCCTGCCGGATCCGAAATCCGCGACGGTCGCCCTTCCCATCCTTCAATACGGACGAAACTGATGGAAGCACCTATTTACCCGGCCGCCCGCGCCTTCACGGCGCCACGGCGAACTCCGCGCGTGCTCAGCACCCGCGACACCGCAATCGCGGATCTCAGGAACATTCCGGAGGCATGGGCCATCGTTCTCGCCGAAATCCCCAACATCAACGCGATGATTGGTAACGAGATGATCAAACCGCATCTCGGCAATTTCTCGTTCCGGTCGCTGATCCAGTTCGGGATCGTGAAGGTAGATGCGCTTGATCGCATCGACGTGAAGCTCAAGACGCTGGGAGAGCGCTGATGGCTACCAATTTCCTCCTGGCCAACCGCCGCACGGTTCTAGCCGCCGCAGCAGTTTCTGCGGTTGCGGGCCTTCCTGAAGTGGCACTCGCTGCCCAAGAGACGCGGCGAAGCCCCTCGCCAAGTGGCCGGCGGCAAAACTTCAACGACAACTGGCTCTTTATGCGCGGCGCCCAGGACGCGTCCGCGCGCAATTTCAGCGATGCCAGCTGGCGAACTGTGCATTTGCCGCATGACTGGAGCGTAGAAGATCTGCCCGACCAGGCCCCTCCCGGTGTTGTCGGTCCATTCAACAAGCGTGCAATCGGTGGCACCGCCACGGGTTTCACGGAAGGCGGCGAAGGTTGGTACCGCAAGCATTTCACAGTCTCCCAGTTTCCAGCTGACGCCCGCATCGAGATCGTCTTCGACGGTGCCTATCTGGACAGCGATGTCTGGCTCAATGGTGAGCTGTTGGGCTCCAATGTGTTCGGTTATGCGCCGTTCGCCTACGACCTCACGCCGTACCTGGACCGCGCCGGCGACAACGTTCTCGCCGTACGCTTGCGCAACGAAGGCCGGAACAGCCGCTGGTACAGTGGTTCCGGGCTATATCGTTCCGTCGACCTGGAAGTCCTCAATGGGTCCGGCCATATCGACCGCTGGGGCATTGGCGCTTGGACCAGCAAGCTCGAACAGGGCCGGGCCATTGTCGAGGTGGGTACCGCTGTAGTCGATGCCAAACCCGGCGATGTCCTCAAGACGAGGCTTGTTGAACCCGGCGGGCGCGTTGCTGTGGAAGTTACGGCGCCGGCGGCGACCTCCACATCGCAGACCTTGCGCCTGCGCGGTCCGCGCCTTTGGTCTGCAGACAAGCCTGAACTCTACACGCTCGAAAGTGAGCTCGTTCGCGGCGGACGCACGATCGACCTCATTCGCCAGCCATTCGGGATCAGGATCGTTTCGTTCAACCCAAAGCTCGGAATGACGGTCAACGGGGAGCGAGTGCATCTGCGCGGCGGTTGCATCCACCACGACAACGGCCTCTTGGGGGCATGTGCATTCCCGGATGCCGATGAACGCCGGCTCCGTTTGCTGAAAGCGCGCGGATTCAATGCCATCCGTTCGTCCCACAACCCTGCATCGCGTAGCTTACGCGAAGCGTGCGATCGCCTCGGTGTCTATCTCATCGAGGAAGCCTTTGACTCCTGGCATGTCGCCAAGGAACCGCAGGATTTCTCGGTGAAATTTGCGGCGCATTGGCAAGCGGTGCTGGAGACTATGGTCAAGTCGGCACGCAACAGCCCCTCTGTCATCATGTGGAGCATCGGCAACGAAATACCCTTCCGCGCCACCGACGAAGGTGTCGAATGGCAATGGAAGCTTGCCAATACTGTGCGCAGGATCGATCCGACACGCCCTGTCACCGCTGCGCTGAATGGCGTCCTGGGTCAGGAAATGGTGGCGGACGAAGGGACGGCGAATGCCGGACGGGCCGGTAAGGCCGACAATGCCTCGACCATTTTCCTCGACGTGCCGGGCTACAATTACAGGCTGGAGGACATCGTCGAGGAAGAGGCGCGTCATCCTGAACGCGTGATCTATGCGTCTGAAACCTTCGCTCGGGACGTCTACGATTATCAGGAGCTCTCCGACAAGGCGCCGTATTTCCTCGGCGAGTTCCTCTGGACCGCGATGGATTACCTTGGCGAAGCAGGGATTGGAGCGAACAAGCAGCTCAAATTGAACGCTATGCCCTTCTATATGCCCAGTTTCCCCTGGGTGAACGCGTGGTGCGGCGACATCGATCTGATCGGTCATCAGAAGGCGTCTTCCCTGGCGCGCGACGTTGTTTGGGGTGTCAGCCCGTTGGAGATGGCCGTGCAGCGCCCGGTCGGCGAGGGAATGTTCGAGTACGTCTCGAACTGGGGTTGGTCCGACGAGCTCCAGAGCTGGACATGGCCCGGTTCCGAGGGACAGAAGTTGAATGTGCGCGTTCACGCAAGCGGTGAGCGCGTCGAACTCCTTGTCGATGGCAAGACTGTCGGCACGAAGGACATGACTGCGCAAGACAGGCGGCGGGCCGAATTCGCAGTCCCATACGCGCCGGGCAAACTCGAAGCCGTGACATACAAAGGCGGAAGAGTGCTGGCGCGGCGTACTATCGAAACCGTTGGCGCTGCCGTACGCCTCAAGGCCACCGTCGAAACCGCTACCGGCGGCGCTGAGCGAGATCGGCTGAGCTATGTGCTTGTTGAAGTCGTCGACGCGCAGGGGCGCGTCCTTCCCGACGATAAGCGCAGGATCGATGTCCAGATCGGCGGCCCGGCGGCGCTCGCGGGGTTCGGCAGCGCCGATCCGCTGGCGGTGGGATCATTCCAGGCGCCGTTTGCACAAACCTATCGCGGGCGTGCCCTGCTTATCCTTCGGGGCACCGGTACAACCGGTCCAGCTAGCCTTCAGTTCTCCAGCGAAGGCATCGCCGGCGCAAACCTCTCTCTAGCGATGGCGTAACTCGCCCTTGGTCCTGGCCTACTTGACCGGACGGAAGCTGGTCTGTCCGGCACAAAAAAGGAGGGGATGGATTGCTCCATCCCCTCCAGGCCGGAGGGACGCATTGCTGCGCCTTTAGCGTGACCCGAATGCGTAACGGACGTTGATGCCAAACTCGCGGGGCGCGGTCATGGTGACGCCGTTATACGTACTGGTCGTGTTCTGCGATGTGGGGCCCGTCAGGATGGGCCCGTTCGGACCGAACCCACCAAAGCCAAGCTGCTGATAGCTTGTGCTCAGCGGATCTGTGCGAGTGAGCGTCTTCTCGGTTTCGAAGATGTTCTTGGCAAACAGCGACACTTCCCAAGCACCGTCAGGGTCGCGAATGCCAGCGAACAGGTTCACAAGCGCATAGGCACCGACGTCGTCAAAGATGTTGCTGGGGTCGGTCTGCGACTTGCCGTTGAACGACACGAGGCCGCGCAAATACCCATCTACCTTGTTCGAGACCGGGACACGGTACTCGCTCTGGATGGTCGCCGAGAACGGTGCCTGGAATGCCGAGCGCTGCGTCACCTGACATGCGGAAACGTTGTTCACACCAACGGCGGCTTTGAGTTGGTCAAGCGAAGGCGCCGAGGTCACAACGTCGGGAATGCCGTCGCCATTAAGGTCGGTGCACGGGATGGTGCCATCCTTGACCTTGCCCAGCGAGTAGCTGGCAACGAGATCGAGATTCCAGCGATCAGAGATGTCGAACGAAAGATCGCCTTCGACGCCGTTCACTTCAACCGGGACCGCGCCAACAAAATTGAACTGCGCCACTTCCTGGTGCGTGCCGATGACCTGCCCGGCGCTATTGCGATCGACCGCCGTGTTGACAAAGTACACACCGTTGCCCGGAACGCGGTATGGGTAATTCTTGAATTTCTGATGATAGCCTGTGAGGTTGAACCTCATGCGGCCGTCAAGAAACGTCGATTTCAAGCCGATTTCATATGACTTTGACGTCTCTGCGGGCAGGTTGAGGAAGCTCTGTTCCAACGCCGAAGGGGTAATATTGAAATCGCCAACGACATTGAGACCGGGGCGCCACGAACTGCCGGTGCTGGCATAGACCATGAGATCGCGCGTGAAGTTGTGCTTGATCGAAGCGGAGTAGATCCACTTTTTGGCATCCTGGCCGTCGCTGGAAATCGTCTGCCCCGCCACCACAAGCTGGTTGTCCGAGTTATAGTCGATGTGCCGGACGCCGCCTGAAATCTCGGTTGCGTCGCCGATGTGGCCGGTAAGGTTCCCAAAGAAGGACTGTTCATGTGAACCGCCGAGGCGGGAAATCGGCGTCTGGGCAACCGCAGCAAGTCCGCCCCCGAACGCGATCGGCAGACGAACGGGAGTAGGCCGCGTCAGATCGGTAGGAGAGTCATTTTTCTGGTCGAAGAAACCGACTACGTAGTCGAGCGCGTCAAACAGACGCGTCTCATTCTGCAGGCGCACTTCGTGCGAGGTCGCGATGGCCTGGGATTGCGTAACCTGCCGAACATCCTCGCCCGGGAAGAGGTTGGCGCCATCCTGTGTGTTTCGGGCCAAGACCTTTTGCGTATAGTGCTGGCCCTGATAGATCAGCGACTGTCCCCACTGGCTTGCTTCTGCATGCCAGTTGTAGACGTTGTAGACCTGATGAACGGTCCGGGGCAGCGTCTGGATCGAAAGCCGGTCTTTTGTAGAAATGAAGACCGGACTGGGGAGCGCATCGGGATTAACTTCGCTGAACGACGCCACTTGGTCCCATCCGACCGCATTGCGTTCCATGTACTGGTAGACGCCTTCGAACTTGAGCCAATCGGCCGGCTCGATGAGACCGCTGATGCGGCCGGCTTTCGTGCGCTCGAAGGGATCGCGGCCGGCGGTAATCGGACGCACACGATCGCCTTCGTTCTCATCCCAGACGCCGGCGACGCGGATTGCTGCAATACCTTCGATTACCGGCACGTTCAGCGCGCCCTTGACGTTGATCGTGCCGATATCGTTGGCGGTCATGTCCATGTTGCCGCCGAATGAGATCAGGTCCGGCTTGCGGGTCGTTACCGTGATGGAACCGGACGGCGACGCGCGGCCGCGCAAGGTGCCCTGCGGTCCGCGCAAGACTTCGATCTGCCCAATATCGAACATCTGCTGAAGCAGAACGCCGGCCGTGATCGGAGCGTCATTCATGTAGAATTCGACGGTCGAATTGAAGCCGCTTGCATTGATGTCGAAATTCACGCCGCGCAGCTTTGCACTGCCGCCCACACCGTTGACTTCCGTGCCAAGTTGCAGACCGGGAACCAGTGTCTGCACTTCCTTGAAGTCGCGAATATTGAGCTTTGCGATGGACTCCGACGTAACGGTATCCACTACCGCCGGCACGTCCTGTACATCTTCGTCGCGGCGACGTGCCTGAACGATAATGACGTTGGCACTTTCTGCGGTGGTTTCGGTGGCTCGCTGCGCCAGAGCGGGAGCCGAAAGCGCCGATACGCCCGTCGAAGCCAGCAAAACAAAAGCTATGGATTTCAAGACACTCTCCCTGTTATGAATTATTACCCCCGCTCTGCGATTTGCTCGCAGAATTTATCTTTCTGGCGGGTCTTTTGGACGCACGAAGGCGGCGCTCGCAATCTACTGCGAAGCAATTAGACAGCTTACATCGGCACCAAAAAGGCGCGATAACTATTGCATGTCAGGATTTTACAATCGGAACTCGGTCACGATTGTTTCTGATTTCCCCATCCCAGTCGCCCTCTTTTATTGCCAAGTGGCCAATTCAGGTCGTCTGTCCCGATGCTATCATCAGAATCGCAGCAAAGCAACGTCGCGTTGTTCAAAATTTTGGAGTATCCCGCCTCGGGAATCCGTTGCGATACAATGATATCTAAAAAGCAGCCCGAACCCGGCACCCATCACGATGGCACCGATTCCGCAAATGCCCGGATGAAAATGAAACCCTCTCGTCTTCCGATTCGCCAATCGGTTGGCGACAGTCGGAGGTCGGGGAACGATCATTGGTATGGCTCTAATTTCGTGATTATCCGCGATATTATCCCTGTGTCCGAGCGATAGTGACAGCTGCCTGAGCCGGTAAGCGGCCCTCACCGACTGTTGCAACGATCGACCCCAGCCCCCTCTGCTGGGAACGTCAGGGTTTGGCCCCACGCGGAGCCCGAATGGCCCAATGGTATATCACCTTGCTATACGTCACGACTAATTTTGTCTTGGTGCTGCCCGTTTCACTGCGCCAATTCCCGGCGACCCGCGGTATCCGTGGACGAGGCAATAATGGAAGAGCCGTCGGCCCAATGCCCGGGTCAGGCGTCCAGACGCAAGTTGGCCGCGATGGTGACGTCTCCGGCAGGCTGCCTGCGTCAGTGGGGCAAAGATTGAAAGGAACGAATGTTGTCGCTTCAAGGCAAGAATGCGGTTGTTACAGGCGGCGGTTCAGGCATTGGCCGGGCCATTGCTCTCCGATTGGCCCAGGATGGCGCTGCCGTCGCCATTTGGGATCTTGATGAAGGTGGTGCTCAGGAAACCGCCAAACGTATTAGCGATGAAGGCGGCAAAGCCGTGGCTTTGCGCGTCAACGCGGCAGATACTTCTGATATCGCAGCGGCCGCACAGGAAACCCGCAGCAAACTCGGGCCAGTTACCATCCTCGTCAACAATGCGGGTATCACCGGGACCGTACCTTTCCAGCAGCTTTCCGAGGCTGACTGGGACCGCATGATCGCGGTAAATCTGAAAGGGCCGTTCCTGTGCACGCAGGAGATTGTCGGCGACATGCTGTCGGCCGGATGGGGCCGGATCATCAACATCACCTCTTCGTCCATACAGACCGGCGCGCCGTGCATGGCGCACTATGTTTCGGCCAAAGCCGGCCTGATGGGTCTGACTAAAGTCCTTGCCATCGAATATGCGGATAAGGGCATCACGGCCAACATGGTGCCGCCCGGTTTTGTCGATACGCCCATGCTGCAGAGCAACACGCCCGTCGACATCGACACCTACGCGGCGACCATGCCCATGAAGCGGCCAGGAAAGCCCGAGGATATTGCTGCTGCCTGCTCCTATCTCGCGTCCGAAGGAGCCAACTACGTGACAGGCCAAACCATCAGTGTGAACGGCGGGCGCTACATGGGCTCGGCCTAGCCGATCGGCGATGGCGCCTGCATCCTGGCCCGGCTCAGCGAAATTCAGCGAGTTGGAGCTGATGCAGGCTGCCAGTCAGCTAGAACGTCGATCCAATCCGGATCCGGACTTGACGGGGAATGCATGTATCCACGAGCACAGCGGCAACCACTCACATGAGGCCCTATGAGCAATTCCGATACCACAAGCCCGGCCCGGCAGATCGCGAGCGGCAAGCAGTACTTCGCCGAACGCGGATTTGAGGTCGCCCACTTTGGCGCTATCTGGCACCTCTTCAAAGTCGGTGAACTCATGGCCAACGATCTCAACAGGATCGCAGCCGGGCAAGAGCTGAGCATCGCAGACTTTCACATGCTCGGCGCCATCATGATGGCCGAGCCACAGGCCCTGCGCGCAACCGATCTCGTTCGGGCGCTCCATGTCTCGCACGCGGTTCTCTCCGAGCGCGCCCGAAAGCTGGAGAAGCGTGGCCTGATTATCCGGCAACCGATCGCGAACGATCGGCGGGCATTTCTGCTCGCCTTGACCGATGCCGGGAGGTCAAGTGTCGATGCGGTTGCCACCATGCTTGAAACGCAGGGGCGTTTCCTAGCTCATTTTCGAAAGCTCGATGATCGTGATCGCGCCGATCTCGAACGCGTGATCGAACGCTTGCATACCATGTTTGACCGCGACTTTGTGCCCGAGCGGCGATCCGATACTTAGGGGGCAAAACAATCTCGCCTTGGCTGGCGCGCGTGGCCACATGCATAATTAGGCCATTGCTTAGCAGCTCTGGAGCCCGATTAATGAGTGCCGATCCCGCCGTGCTATTCCAGCCCATTCGTATCGGAAGCATGGATCTCAAGAACCGCATTGTCATGGCCCCCATGACGCGCGGCTTCGCCATGGATGGCTACGTCGCCGCCTCTCACGTCGATTATTATCGTCGCCGTGCCGAAGGGGAAACCGGGCTGCTGCTGACCGAAGGTGTCGTGGTTGAACGCCCCGCCTCGCGCTATGAGCCCAATGTCCCGCTGTTCTACGGCGAGAGGCTTGGGGGATGGCAATCAGTAGTCGAGAGCGTCCATGGTGCCGGCGGCGCGATCGGGCCCCAGCTCTGGCACACGGGTGCGTGCAAGAGCCACACCCATGATTGGGAGCCCGACGTCCCCGTCGAGAGCCCGTCCGGCCTTCAGGCGGCGGGTCAATTACGCGGACGGGAAATGTCCGAGGAGGACATCGCCGATACCGTAGCGGCCTTCGCAAATGCGGCGGCTGAAGCAAAGCGCATCCGTTTCGACTGCATCGAAGTTCATGGTGCACACGGCTATCTGGTCGATCAATTCTTCTGGTCGGCGACCAATCTGCGCACTGACCGCTACGGCGGGCCGTCGCTGTCGGAGCGCTCCCAGTTCGCAGCCGAAATTATCACCGCGATCCGAGCCGCTGTCGGTCCCGATTTCCCGCTGATATTGCGGGTCAGTCAATGGAAACAGCAGGATTACACGGCCCGGCTTGCCCTCACACCAAACTGCATGGCGGCATGGCTTGAGCCACTTGCCGATGCCGGGGTCGACGTGTTCCATTGCTCGCAGCGCCGTTTCTGGGAGCCAGAGTTTGTGGAAATCGATGGCGAGCATGGCCTCAATTTTGCCGGGTGGGCCAAGAAACTTACAGGCAAGGCCACAATTAGCGTCGGATCCGTCGGCCTCGACAGCGACTTCCTCTCGGTCTTCAAAGGCCAAAATGCTGCATCCACCAGCATCGACGGATTGCTCGGTCGGATGGAACGAGACGAGTTCGACATGATCGCAGTTGGCCGGGCGCTCATTGTCGATCCGGATTGGAGCCTCAAAGTGAAATCCGGAAGATTTGAGGACCTGATCGCATTTGAAAGCCAGGCACTGGCCGAGTTTACCTGAGCAACCCAGCCCCACCGGACGTACGCCGACCCGGCTTCCAGTCTTCAGGGAGCTGGTTCGGCATTACCGGCCCTAACGGCCGGTGGTCCTGGAAGCGCAGATCCAAAGATGCGGGTTTCACTCGCCCGCTCGCCCAGACCTTCCGTGTCCAAATCTTGAACTCGCACCACGCAGCGTTTTTTTATGGCGCGTGCGCGCAAACCACTTAATATACGTGTCGTTGCGATTGTAGCTGCATTCAGTTGGCGGAAGCTTGATTCGGCACCAGAAAGTCGGCGCCTGAGCGTAGGGGTGATATTGGTTCGGTAGCCGCGGCGACTATGCCATCGGCCGATAATTTGACGAGATTTCCTCGATCACCATCGGGATTGTCAGTGAATGTGGCTCATCGCGCCCGATATAGAAAATGAGTTTGGAAGAGGGTTGTCGATGGCCTGCATTAAATTATACGGCCTGCTTAATTTATCCCTGATAGCCATGCTTGCGGTGCAGGGAACGTCTATACAGGCAGAAGATACTGCGCCTTCGGTTCGCCCGAATGAAAGCACGTCATCGACCGATCCTTTGAACCTGGCATTTCAAAACCCTCCCCAATCGGCCCGGCCCCGGGTGTGGTGGCATTGGATGAATGGTAACATCACCAAAGAGGGCATCGCCAAGGACCTCGCCTGGATGAAGAGGGTTGGGATCGGCGGTGTCCAGAACTTCGATGCAAATCAGACCACACCGCAGATTGTCGACAAACGCCTTCCTTACATGACGCCGGAATGGCGAGATGCTTTCCGTTTCGCAGCCGAGGAAGCAGATCGCCTGGGCCTGGAACTGGGCATCGCCTCGTCTCCTGGCTGGTCGGAGACCGGGGGTCCCTGGATGAAGCCCGAAGACGGGATGAAAAAACTGGTCTGGAGTGAAGTGACGGTTGCGGGTGGAAGCCGGTTCTCGGGCACACTCCCCAGGCCAGCAGGCACGATCGGACTGTATGGAGATCTGCCGCCCGAAGGAAGCGACCAAACTGCCAAATCGATCACGGAATTCTATAGGGATGCGCTCGTTCTCGCGTACCCGGTAAAAGCCAGCCGCCCACTGCCGACACCGAGAGCAACGGACATCGACGGCAACCCGATAGATGCGGGCCCGCTGCTCGACACAAGCCTGCTCACGGCAGTGACCTTGGCCAACGGAACCAAAGCAAAACCGGCGGTGCTGCAACTCGAATTCGAGCAGCCACAAACCGTGCGCTCTCTCACACTGTTTGCCCCCGGCACTGCCGCGACGCCGATGAGTGCGGGACTTCGCCCTCGATTGGAGGCCAGCGAGGATGGCATGAACTGGTCCCCGGTCGCCGATATCGAAGTGAGCAATGTTCCCTCGACGATCAGCTTTCCTGCCGTGACCAGCAAGCGCTTTCGCGTGGTCTTTGCCGCGGCGAGCGGGACCGGCACGGCATCTTCCGGCTTTAGCCTACCTTCTGGCGTCGACTTGTCCGCCTTGTCTTCCTTGGGGATTGGACGCGGGCCGAGTGGCTTGCGCATCGCTGAGCTGCGATTGTCGAGCGAGCCGAGGACCGACCAATTTGAAACCAAGGCCGGCTTCTCCGTCGCGCGAGATTACTACGCCTTCGGTTCCGGGGCCCAACCCGGCCAAGAGATCGGCCCGTCGCCTAAGGCCGTCGTCAATTTGACCAAGCGGATGCGCGCTGACGGATCTATTGAGTGGACGCCGCCAACGTTACCGGACGACAGCCAGTGGCGGATTGTCCGTCTCGGATGGTCGCTGGTGGGCAAGACGAACCATCCTGCAACGGATGAGGCAACAGGGCTTGAAGTCGACAAGCTCGATGCGCGCGCGGTGCGGTCTTACCTGGAGCACTATCTGGACATGTACCGATCGACGGCCGGAGCGGCGTTGATCGGAAAGCGCGGGGTTCGTGCCCTCGTTACGGATTCGACCGAAGTCGGCGCCTTCAATTGGACTCCCGGCCTGATTGATGAATTCAAGCGCTTGCGCGGCTACGATCCAACTCCGTGGCTTCCGGTTCTTAGCGGAGGAGTGATCGGCACGTCCGAGCAGCGGGATGGCTTCCTCTACGATTTCAGGCGCACGATCGCCGATCTCCACGCATCGGCGCACTACGGAACTGTGGCGCAAGTTGCGCATGAGAATGGGCTCAAAGTCTATGGCGAGTCACTGGAAGGTGGCCGCCCTTCCCTTGGCGACGACATGACCATGCGCAGTCATGCCGACTATCCAATGGCAGCCATGTGGTACAGTCCGCGCGACCTTGCGCCTTCCAATTCCTTCCTGACAGACATGAAGGGGGCATCGTCTGTCGCCCATCTCTACGGCCAAAACATTGCTGCGGCCGAATCCATGACCTCAATACTCATGCCCTGGGCCACCGGCCCTTCCGAATTGAGGCCGATTATCGATCTGGAGTTTGCGCAGGGTATCAACCTGCCTGTCATCCATACCTCGGTTCACCAACCAACCGACGACAAAGTGCCGGGCCTCTCGCTCGGCGTCTTCGGACAGTATTTCAACCGGCACGAGACCTGGGCTGAGCTTGCCGCGCCATGGGTCACTTACATCGCACGCAATGCGCTCATGCTCCAGCAAGGCCGGAACGTGGCGGACCTCGCCTACTTTTACGGTGAGGAGGCCCCCGCAGGTTCTCTCTTCAGCAAGTCGGGCATTTCGGGTGCCCCCAAATCAAACGCCTTCGATCTGATCAACCCCGATGCACTGGTGAATTTGCTGCAGAACGAAGGGTCCGACCTGATCACACCTGCCGGCGCGCGCTACAAGCTGCTCTTTCTGGGTGGCACTTCCACTCATATGACATTGAAGGTATTGAAGAAAATTGAGGCGTTGGTCGCAGGCGGCGCCACTGTCGCCGGCCCTCCCCCAACTACCGACCCGAGCCTGGGAGACAACCGCCTCGCGTTCGATGCCTTGGTGAAACGACTGTGGCCGGGCAGCGCGGAAACCAGGCACGGCCGGGGCCGCGTCATTTCCACGTCAGACGCTGGTGCCGCGCTCGAGCAAGCCGGCGTCGCACCCGATTTCCACTTCGATGGAGGACAGGGCGATAGCCAGATCCTCTTCGTTCATCGCGCGCTTCCTGAAGGCGAGACCTATTTCCTCGTGAACAGGAAATATCGGCAGGAGAACATCGAGGCTCGTTTCCGCGTGACTGGAAAAGAGCCGGAGCTGTGGCACGCGGACACAGGCCGCAGCGAGCCAGTCAGCTTCAGGATCGAACACGGTGAAACAATCATTCCGCTGAACTTTGGCCCCGAAGAGTCAGTACACGTGGTCTTCCGAAAGAGAGCGACAACTTCCGCGCGGACCTACGCCCAGACAGAAGCAAATCCCGCCATCCGGTTGGACGGTTCTTGGAATGTGAAGTTTCAGGAGGGGCGAGGCGCACCGGCAGGTGCGGCACTTCCGAGCCTGACGCCGCTGAACGAAAGCGATGTACCTGGCATTCGCTACTTCTCCGGTATTGCTACCTACACCAAGGACTTCACCGCGCCTGCGGGATGGGAGCCTGGCCGGCGCCTGACCGTCGACTTCGGCGACGTGGGAGACCTGGCCGAAGTACGAGTCAATGGCCAGGTTGTCGGGACGGTGTGGCACAAGCCCTATCGCCTGGACATCGGAAACCAGATGCATTCGGGATCCAACCAGCTCGAAGTGCGCGTGGCAAATCTCTGGGTCAACCGCCTGATCGGCGATGCTCAGCCTGGCGCGACCAAGATTACCTGGACGGCGTTCCCAACGTATTTGCCGAAGGCAGCTCTTCGTCCGGCGGGGCTTATCGGGCCGGTCGAACTACAAGCCTACCATCAATAACGGGCGGCGGGCGGTGAAGTCGCCCCCTGCTAGATTCGCTTAAGAACAGACAAATCATACCAGCCCGGAGACTGGCCCAATGGCAATCAATCGCCGCAATCTGATGCAAATCCTGGCCGCGACCGGAGTGGTCTCCTCTCTCTCATCGACCGCCCGCGCCGCCAGCCTGGACGGGACTGCCTCCCGCTCGGCAAAGGCGTTCTCGCCCGAGATGGGCCCCAGGCTGCGAATGCTGTTCATCAATGATCTGAGCGGCGACCTCGACGGCCTGTTTGCCGCCGTCCATGCGGTGCTTTCACCATCCATTGATCTGCGCGGGATCATTGCAACCAAGGCATTGCTCCCTCAGGAAACGGCTGAACGATCAAGCGAACTGGCGCGCGAGATACTCGCGCTGACCGGCGCCACTGAGCGTGTCCCCGTCTTTGCCGGTGCCGTTCGCAAGCTTGCCGCTGCCTCTGAACCGATGCTCTCGCCCGGCACTCAGAAGATCATCGATGAAGCGATGCGGACGGATACCAAGCTCCCCCTGTTTGTCGCCGTCGGAGGTGGTCTCACCGAGATCGCCAGCGCTCTGATGATCAAGCCGGAGATCGCTGCAAAGATGACGCTGGTCTGGATTGGTGGCAACGCAGCCAATTTCGGGGCGGAGTACAATTTCAGTCTGGACCCGCTTGCCGCGCAGTACATCTTCAACGAGAGCAATGTCACGATCTGGCAGATCCCCTCGGAAGTTTACGCTATGTGCCCGGTATCCCAGACCGAACTACAAGTCTCCGTCGCGCCTCTCGGCAAGATAGGTGCTTGGCTCTATGCGCGAGCCTTAGAAGGCCCTGAAATGCTTGCTCGCTACAGGGTCAACATGGGGGAAATCTGGACCATGGGCGATAGTCCCCTCGTCGCCGTGACGGCATTGACGTCCGGAATACCGGGAAGCAGGGGCTCGCACGAATTCGATGAAATTCCGACGCCTCGGCTTGATGCGAAGGGAAAACGCGAAGAGCAAACCGGGACGAGGAAGATGCGTCTTTACCGCAGCATTGATACCCGACTCATGTTTGCCGACTTCTATGCAAAGCTTCATATGGCTGCGACGGCCTAGGTCCTGACCCGGCTACCAACCCTCCCTCAGGACACCGCGTAAACATGTTCCAGGACCATTGCGGCCGCACCGCGCGCAAATGCGCTCTTGTCCCAAATTTTGAAGTGGAGCTTGGTTCGCCGGCGCAGCGCCGGGAACGTGTTCTGCTCCAAAGCGGTGAAGAACGCTCCGCGCAGCTTCTCCATTTTGGCTATAGGCGGCCCAAGAATGATCACGGCCTCCGGATCCTGCATGGTGATGTGATTGGCGACAGCAATTCCAAGATAGTGGCTGGCCTTTTCCAGCACCGGCCAAATGTCGATTGAGTCAGCCGAGTGTTCTCGCATCAAACCGTCGAAGCAAGCATGCATGATTTCATGAGACGGGATCTCTCTTCCCAACAGCTCGCAAGACTGATGCACGATCGATTGCACGGAACAATAGGCCTGAAGGCATCCTCGCGCCCCGCAGAAGCACGGAAGTCCAGTATCCGGCAACACTTTGGTATGTCCGAACTCCGAAGCTATCCCATGGGCACCGGTGATCAGCTGTCCGCCTTTGTAGAGCGCCGCACCAATACCGAGATCGACATTGATCAACGTGAAATCATCGGAATGAGCACCAGCCCCGAACCAGTGCTCCGCACGGGCCAGTAGGTTGATGTTATTATCGACCAGCGTTGGAATGCCAAAGGCCTGCGAGATGATCCCGCCAAAGTCACAAGGCCCCGGCTCGAGCGTGACGATGTGCTCGACAATTCCTGTACGACTGTTGACGATGCCAGGGAGACCAACGCCAATCCGGAAGATTTCTTCGCGTTTCACGGGCCAATCGGTGACCGCATTCTCGAGTGCCGACACAAATTGATGCGCCAGATCTGCAATTTTGGTCGCCGGTTGCAGGGCTGTGCTGAACGCACCAAGGCTCTCGCCTCTCAGATTGACCAGTTCCGTCACCACCTGGCCTTCGCCCGTCGCAGTCATGCCAACGACGTATTTGCCGGTCGGGTTGATGCGCAGGTTCACACGGGGTCGTCCCGGCGAACTGGACGCCACTTTCTCTTCGATCACGATCCCCCGACTGACGAGATCGGCCGTAATCGCAGTGATAGTGCCCCCCGTGAGCCCGGTGAGCCCGACCAGATCGATTCGTGCCACTGGCTCGCTCATCCGCACCTTCTTGAGCAACAGAAGGCGGTTATATTCCTGATCGGTTAAACGCATCACCACCCAATCGGCCAATTCAGCCTCCCGGGCAATACCGACCCGTGGATATTTATTTTAGTATCTAAATTTTTAGCAAGACAACCGACCGCGAATCTGTCACCCCTATGAACGGACGCGGGCGAAAACCTTCGGAGGAATATCGCAGGCGCCAAAAAAAGACCGGCAACCCGGAACAAAATCCGCAGGTGCCATACAGGGGAGTGGATATGAAAACGACTTTCGGAGCCGTCCGTCAGTGCGCACTGCTTGGCGTCTCGCTGGCGGCACTCGCACCCATCGCCGCTCTGGCGCAAGCCGCGCCCGACCAGGACAGTCAGTCGGCGTTAACCGACAAAGAAATCAAGGAAATCATCGTCACGGGGACGCTGCTGCGCGGCGTGGCACCGGCAGGATCGGAAGCGGTCTCGATCAATTCCGAGGCGATCACCGCCATCGGCGCCAATTCCACGGCACAGCTTCTTGCCACCGTCCCGCAGGCCGCCTCTTTCAACTCGGCGCCGATTGTTTCGGCCATCAGTTCGAGCCAGATCACGATCAACCGCCCCAATCTGCGCAACCTGCCCGGCGCGTCGGGTGGCGGCTCGTCCACGCTGATCCTCGTTGATGGCCATCGCTTGCCGGGCATGGGTGTCCGCCAGACCGTGCCTGACCCCGACGCCATTGCGCCTGGTGCTATTGAACGCGTCGAAATCGTGCTCGACGGCGGCTCTTCGATCTACGGTGCGGACGCTGTCGGCGGCGTTATCAACTTCATCACGCGCAAGCGCTTCGACGGCATCGAAGCGAAGGGCCGCTTTGGCGTCGGTGACGACTATCAATCCGTCAATGCCGATCTCACCGTTGGCAAGACCTGGGATTCTGTATCCGTCTACGCCAGTTACGACTACTCGTGGCACGACTCGCTCTATGGCCGCGACCGCGACTATGTCCGCCGGCTCGACTACCCGACCGGGCTCCCGTTCGACCTCACTTGCGGTGCCGGTAACGTCTCGATCGGCTCCTCGATCTACGCTCTTCCGGGTCTGACGCTTGGCAATGGCAACCGCTGCGATGTCAGCGACAATCGTACGTTCTATCCCAGCGAACAGCGCCATTCGGTCTTTGCCGGCCTCTCCATCGACGACGGCGGCCCCATCACTTTCGACGTTCGCGCGTTCTACATGAACCGCGTGAATAAGGGCGACGGCGGCCCGGTCACTGCGACCGCCACGATCGCGCCAATCAATCCCTTCGCCCCCGGTCTCGTGTTCAACCCGTTTTACCGCAACACCGGCGATGCCAACAGCTTCCAGGCCCAGTCCGTTTCAATGGACTTCTCCTCGGTGCTGGGGGAGCACACGCGGCAAAGCACCAAGCTGGAAACCTGGGGCTTCACCCCCACCATGACCGCCGATCTCGGCAGCGGCTGGCAACTGCGCTGGCTGGCCAATTACGGGCGCGGCCGATCTGAGGTTGCGAACGAGAAGATCGACGACGGCACGCTGTCGACGCTGGTCCTTACCGGCAACTTCGATCCCTACAATCTGTCCAACCCGGCAAACAGCGGCGTCCTGCCGCTAATCTCGAACTTCCTCGACTACGGTCTGGGCAAGAACGAGATGGCCAATACGCGCGTGGTTATCGACGGCAGCTTGGCTCACCTGCCTGGCGGCGATGTGAAAGTCGCTGTCGGCGGCGAGTACAGCTACGAAAGCTACCAATCCCGGATCAACGGCACGGTGAGCGCAAGCGCTGTCGACGATATCCCGTTGAACCGGGCAAGCCGGCGGATCGCAGCTGTATTCGGCGAAGTTCAGGTCCCTGTCGTCGGCCCTGACAACCGGACCGGCGGCCTCTACTCGCTGAGCCTATCGGCGTCCGGACGCTACGACCACTACAACGATTTCGGCGGCACCTTCAATCCGAAGTTCGGCGCGACCTATGAGCCTCTCGACGGTCTGAAGCTGCGCGGCACTTGGGGCAAATCGTTCCAGGCCCCCAGCCTTGCCGACGGCGCCCAAGCAGCCCCCGCCACGATCTTCGCCTTCCCATTCATCCTGTTCGCCAACCCGGCCGTAACCCCGCAGCCGGGCCAGGCCCAGATCTTCCTCGGCGGTGGCGGTGAAGATCTTAAGCCGCAGAAGGCTACCACCTGGTCTCTGGGCTTCGACATCGCGCCGCCTTCGCTGCCCGGGCTCACCGCCACGCTCAACTACTACAATATCCGGTTCAAGGACCTCATCGACATACCGCCGGTGTTCAACCCGTCGACCTTCTACACGCTCTTCACGGGCAACTACGTGATGAACCCGACGATCGCCCAGGTGAACGCGCTGGCCTCGCAAGTGCCGGGCGGCCTCGCGCAAGTCTCGCCCTATACGGTGACCGAGGGGCAGGTCTATTCGATTGCCGACGGACGGCGCACCAATCTCGCCGCGGTCAACACCGATGGCCTGGACTTCTCGCTCGCCTACGATCACCCGACAGGCTTTGGTTCGGTATACACGCAGATCAACGGCAACTATGTGTTGAACCGCAAGGAGCAGTCGGTCGCGGGGGCGGACTTCGTCGACACGGTCAAAGCCCAGACGCGCTTCATCCTGACCGGTACGCTGGGCGCAACCTTCGGCAATCTGCGTGCTCAGGCCACCTGGCGCCACCTTGGCGGTTGGGACGTCGCTCCGCTCGCGTCGAACCTCAATCAGTCGAAAATTAAGGCGTTCGATACGATCAACATGTTCGCACAGTACGACTTCAAGGGCAGCGGCGTGATGAATGACCTGTCGCTCACCTTCAATGTCGACAATCTCTTCGACAAGGATCCGCCGCCCTACAACGGTTCACTGAACTCGCTGGATGGCTATGCGGTCACCTCCATCGGGCGCGTGTTCCAGTTCGGAATCAGCAAGAAGTTCTGATCGCCCGATCTGCCGCCACCGTCCTCTCTCCTGGGCGGCGGCGGCACCCTTCCCATCCCGAGAATACGGAGCCTGCGGCATGAAGCGCGCGCGCAACAAGAACGGCATCACCGGCACACTCATCAGGCTTGCTCTGGCCTCGGCCGCAATTGCAGGGGGCACCATGGCGCAGGGATCATCTACCGATACCAACGCCTCCCCGGCAACCGCTCCGGCGCCCGATCCTCTCTTTGCCCAGCCTTACATCGACAAGGACGAATGGCGCGATGCACCGGTCCGCCATCGCTATGTCCATGGCGGCTTCAAGGGCACCGACACGCGGTTTTCCTTCTATTTCCCGCCAAAGGCGCAATACCAGGGCCGGTTCTTCCAGCACTTTACGCCCGCTCCCGACAACGAGAACTTGGCCCAACAGCCTAGTTCGCCGGCAAACGACAAGATCAGCTTTTCGATCGCCAGCGGCGGCTATTTCGTCGAAACCAACGGCGGCGGCCCTGCCGTTGCCGGCTTCGGTTCACAGGATCCAACAATCGGCGCCTATCGCGCCAACGCAGCTGCCGCTCAGTATTCGCGCGTCGTCGCTCTCCAGATGTACGGCGGCAAGCGGCCCTACGGCTACGCCTATGGGGGTAGTGGCGGAGCCTATCGCACTGTCGGCTCGATGGAAAACACACGCGGCGTCTGGGACGGTGCCGTACCCCATGTGCTGGGGTCCAGCATGGCGATCCCCAACAGCTTCACCATTCGCATGCACGCGATGCGGCTGCTGCAGGACAAGTTCCCGCAGATTGTCGACGCTATGGAACCCGGCGGCAGCGGCGATCCCTATGCGGGATTGAACACCGAACAGGCCGCTGCGCTGCATGAAGTGACGCGCATGGGCTTCCCGCTCCAGTCCTGGTTCGGATGGAAGACGATGGGGATCCACGGCTTTGCGGCGCTCTACGGCGGCGTCGTCATGGCGGACCCCGGCTACTTCACCGACTTCTGGACCAAGCCGGGCTATTATGGTTTCGATCACCCGGAGAGTTTCACCGGCTACCGAATGCAGCACAAGGCGACGATCGCAAGCTTGGTGACCGGCGCCGACGCCGCGCGCCAGAAGCTTGAAACGAGCGTGACCAACGGCAAGACCAAGGGCAATGTCGATGACAGCTATGCCGCGGCGCAAGGCAAGGAGGCGCAGTATGTCGTCGCCGTCCGCCTGTCCTCACCGCCGCCTGCTATCCAATTCCTGGGCGGCGATCTCATCGTCCTGTCCGGAGCCGCGAAAGGCGCGCGGCTGACGTTGAGCAGGATCGAAGGCGATACCGCTGTATTCGGAATCGTCGATCCCACTGTGGCTGCAAAGCTCGCCCAGGGCGATGAGGTCCAGGTCGACAACAGCAACTTCCTGGCCGCTCAGACCTATCACCGGCACCAGGTGCCGGAAGCGGAATTCAAGGTGTGGGACCAGTTCCGCGGCGCTGACGGCAAGCCGATCTACCCTCAACGACCGATGTTGCTGGGCCCGCTGTTCACCAAGGCGACCGCAGGATCGATCCCCGAGGGCAATTTCGAGGGCAAGATGATCCTGGTCGAATCGCTGTGGGATCGGGAAGCTTATCCCTGGTCGGCGGATTGGTATCGCGCGCGTGTAGAGAAGCATTTCGGATCAAAAGCCGATGACCATTTCCGGCTGTGGTTCACGGACCACGCCTTGCACGGCGACAGCGACTCGCAAGAGGATGCGATCCATACCGTTAGCTACGTACCGGTTCTCAATCAGGCGCTTCGCGACGTGGCGCTGTGGGTTGAAAAAGGCATCGCTCCTCCAGCTTCAACCAACTACCGCTATGACGACGGGCAGATCATCGTTCCGCCAACCGCGGCAGAACGACGGGGCATCCAGCCCGTCGTCGCACTCAAGGTGGATGGGGGCGAACGTGCCGATATCGCCGCTGGCCAGACCGTGACGTTCACGGGCACGATCGAGGTTCCTCCGGGAACCGGCACAGTCATTGCGGCGGAATGGGATTTCGAAGGAGCTGGAACGTTTGCCGTACAATCACCCGTGAAGCCCGGTCTCAAGACCGCGAGCGTCACAATCACCCATAGGTTTGATAAGCCGGGCACATACTTTCCGGCCTTGCGCGGAATTTCCCAGCGAGATGGCGATCGCAAAACGGCATTCGGGCGCATTCAAAATCTTGGACGGGTGCGCGTCGTTGTAAAATGATGACTCGCATCAATTGCTCACAAAAACGAACGCCGTGTTGCTTTGATTCGTAGATTCCACGATGAGGTGTTCAGACTAATCGACTGGACACCTCATGACACCTGGATCGAGAACTCGTCTCGCGTTTGCTCATAAGCCCCATATGTCCAAGGCATTTGTGCAGCAGCGATCTGCGTTATCCAGATGGCTTCTGGCGGCGGTGGGCTGTCTTGCAATCGCGCCCTCACCCGTCCTGGCTGCGGAGTCTCTCGGCAAGCCAAGGATCTTCGTCCTTTCGGACATAGGCAACGAGCCCGACGATCAAATGTCACTGGTTCGTCTACTGGTTTATTCCAACGAACTCGACATCGAGGGAATCGCGGCAACAACCTCCGTTTGGCAGCCAACGAAGGTTTCCCCAGACATCGCGTTAAGCGTCATCGACGGTTATGCCCAGGTCCTGCCCAATCTGCGCAAGCATGCAAGCGGTTGGCCCGATGCGGCAGTTCTAAAGGCGCGAGTTTCAAAGGGCGTCGCTGGCTACGGGCTGAAGGCGATCGGCACGCAGTCCCTTTCCGACGGCGCCAAGGCACTGATTGCAGCTACAGACCGAAACGACGCCCGCCCTTTGTGGGTGACCTTGTGGGGCGGAGCAAGCACACTCGCGGAAGCCTTGCAACGTGTACAGGCAACTCGGAGCCCGAGCGAAGTCGACAGTTTCGTCCAGAAATTGCGAGTTTCCGCAATTTCCGACCAGGACGATGCTGGAGCGTGGATCCGCAAGGAATTCCCGAAGCTGTTCTACATCGTAAAGCCTTCGACGGTCGACAGCCAGGAATACGCGAGCGCGACATGGACCGGGATCAGCGGAGACCGGTTTTACCGCAACGGCGAGGGCGCGGATTTCACATCCGTCAGCAATGAATGGCTCGACGCGAACGTCAGGTCGAAAGGGCCTCTTGGAAAGCACTACCCGCGCTACCTCTTCATCATGGAAGGCGATACGCCGTCTTTTTTGGGTCTCATCCCCAACGGCCTCCAATCGTCCGACCACCCCGACTGGGGAGGCTGGGGCGGAAGATACTTGCTTCGCAAGCCGTACGGGGAAACGCGACCTATATGGACGCAGGGTGGGGATTCATTCTCGAGGGTTACATCGGCCGACACTGTAGATGGCCATACTTCGGATCAAGCAACAATCTGGCGCTGGCGAACGGCATTCCAGAATGACTTCGCCGCCCGCATGGACTGGACAGTGAAATCATACGCCAACGCCAATCATCCACCGCAAGTCGTGGTGAATGGGCTGGGCGGCAATGAGCCGATCACAATCGATGCGACCATTGGGCAGCCCATTGCACTTGATGCGACCGACTCCAGAGACCCGGACCATGACGGACTCGCGTTCGAATGGTTTCAGTACAGTGAGGCAGGGGCCGTCACCGGCGCGTCGCTCGGATCCGTGACTATCGCAGCTTCCCACGCCGCCCGGCCCCAGATAATCGCCACCTCTACGTGCCGCCCCGCCTGGATTGACTCCCACACTTGCCCAAAGAGCGGCATCGCTCATGTCATCCTTGCAGTGACTGACAACGGCACTCCTGCGCTGACTCGCTACCGGCGCATCATCCTAAATCTCCACACCAGCAATTAACGGCACTCCTCAATCCGTCTGTGCTGTCAGGAGATTGCCGACGTAACGAACCCGAAAACGTTGCAGACAATCGGGCACCCTCCATCGCCTTGCCGATTACGATCAACGCTAATTCGATAAGCGCCTTTTAAAATACGCCTCGACGTTTAAGTAGGCTTACGGCCGGAGAGCTTGGCCATGGAGAGGCAACTGACGTGAGCGGAATTCGAAACGTTGCAGGCGTGAGCCGCCGACAGTTTGCAGTGGGCACAATTGGCGGGGTCGGCGCGGCCGCCATCGGCTTGGGCTTGAATCCTGAACAAGCGATCGCTGCCGATATCCATTCTGACAGGCGCGCGCTTGTCGATCGGCATAAAGTGGTTCTCAACGCTGTCGACATCCACTGCCCTCTCTCCGTAGGGAACGGCGAGTTTGCATTCACCACAGACGTCACTGGCCTCCAGTCCTTTGCCAGCGATTACAAAAAGGGCATTCCGCTCGCCACCCAATCCCAATGGGGCTTCCACACAGAACCGAGCCCAGAGGGCTTCAAACTGGAAGACTTCCCCTGGACGAACAGCAAGGTCGATGGACGGGACGTCCCCTATCTCGTCTACCAAAAGGGTGTCACACCGGCAGAATTGGAGGCCGCCTCCAATTACCTGTACTCGACGCCTGGCAGAATGAATCTCGGGCGCATCGCGATGATGCTAAAAGACAAGGCCGGAACGCCTGCAAAGCTGAGCGATCTGACGGAAATCCATCAGGAGCTCGATCTGTGGCAGGGCCTGATCAAAAGCCATTTCGTGTTCGACGGCGAACCCGTGACGGTGACGACGAGTTGCCATCCCACGCAGGCTCAAATCGCGGTCCGCGTGGAATCGGCGCTTATCGGTAAGGGGCAGTTGGCCGTCAGCATCGCCTTTCCATACGGTCCCGGTGCAGCCCACAAGAAAGGCCCGATTTTCGCTTTCCCCGGTTTTGTCGGGGATGGCGCGATATGGGATCGCCCTACTGCCCATCGCACCGTCATGCGACGGAGTAGGAAGTCGCGCGCCGACTTTGCTCGCGATCTGGACAGTGACCAGTACGATGTTGCGCTCGAGTGGCAGGGCAATGCCTCTCTGGCCGAGACGGCGCCCCATACGTTCCTGCTATCTCCATCGGCATCTGCCCGCACGCTCGAATTTGTTGCTGCGTTTGCCCCGTCGGCGCTGCCCGCGAACCTTCCAAGTCCCACAAAAACGGCCACCGCTTCGACGGCCATGTGGGAGAATTTCTGGAGTTCGCGTGGTTCGATAGATTTGGCAGGCTGCACGGACCCCCGCGCCAAGGAGTTGGAACGGCGCATTGTACTGTCGCAATATCTGACGCGCATTCAATCGTGCGGCACGACGCCCCCTCAAGAAACCGGCCTGACTACGAACAGCTGGTACGGCAAATTTCACCTTGAAATGCACTTCTTCCATAGCGCGCACTTTGCGCTGTGGGGACGCAGCGAATTGCTCGAACGCAGTCTCGGATTCTATCGCCGGATCCTTGCGAAATCGCAGCGACTAGCGAGAAAGCAGGGTTATGACGGGGCGCGCTGGCCAAAAAGCTGCGGACCCGAAGGCGATCTCAAGCCCAACGACATCGAGCCATTTCTCGTTTGGCAGCAGCCTCACCCGATCAGTCTCGCCGAATTGTGCTATCGCGACCGGCCAACCCGCGAAACGCTGATGCTCCATCAGGAGATGGTGTTTGAAAGCGCCAAGTTCATGGCGTCGTTCATCGTCTTCGATAAAGGCCTCGGCTACTATCGCCTCGGCCCTCCGTTGTCGGACGCCAATGAACATTACGCCCAGGATCACGATCGCCAATGGAACCACGTCTTCGAACTGACGTACTGGCGCTATGGGCTTAAAACAGCACAGCTATGGCGCGAGCGGCTGGGCCTGCCCCGGGAAGAGAAGTGGGATCACATTCTCGCTAACATGCCGCCCCTCCCAATTCGCGACGGCGTCTATGTAACCGGTGAAACTGCCACCGACACGACCATGCCGATGATCATCGGCAGCTTGGGAATGCTCAACGGCGATGGCATCGATCGCGAAGTGATGCGACGCACCTTCCGCAAGATACTCGACGCCAAGCATGGCGACATCGGTTGGCAATTTCCTGTCATGGCAATGACTGCTGCGCGTCTAGGCGAACCCGATCTGGCAATCGAAGCGCTGATGATGGAATCCGATAAGAACACCTACCTCCCGAACGGCCATTCGCCGCAGTTTTCTGCCATCCCGCTCTACCTTCCGAGCAATGGATCCCTGCTCTATGCCGTGGCCATGATGGCTGGTGGGTGGGACGGCGCGCCGGACGGCAAAGCACCGGGTTTTCCAAAGAACGGATCATGGGAAGTGCGAAGCAGTGGCCTCGTCAAAGCCCCCTGAGGTCTGATCCAGGGTAGCTGATCGTTGGGAGGTGCCTTCACCTGCATCATGCTATGGCGGGTCCCCACCATCGCATTCGGCTGAATTTGATGGTGGGTACCTGAAAGCCTGGTTCGGATCGCGCGCGCGATTGCCAAATATACGGGCCGATTGCGTTCGAACTTCGCGTTGACACTCAACTCAATTATACTATCCGTAGTGATATCAGAAGGGACCTCCCTCCCTTTGGCTCGCCTGAACCCCGAACCCTCTGAAAACCTTATCGGGCAGGCGAAAGAAGCAGGTGGCGAACCGCTCTGTTTATTTGTCTGCCCGGTCCTTTCAGTTTGCTCGGCGCGTCACTCGACATTTGTCCGACTACGCTCGTCGCACGCTGAACGATTTGACCTCAGCCGAAGTCGGCAAAATTCCGCCGAAAGCAGTTAAATCGGCGATCAATTTCAACGCGGAGACGCCCTGCCCCTCGTAGGAAGGTCGCCTCTGTACAGCGCAGAGCCCATATCGGCGACAAGCTCAACCAAGCCTGATCTCGACGAAGGTGCCCCAGCCATCGCCGTAGCGAATACGGCTATATCGGGATGAACTTGTCCGACAAAAAATTGACACCCCCCTCCTATCCGCCAAAGCAATTAAACGAGTCGTACAATATATGGGAGTGATTGAATGAGGGTTCATGCGCTTTGGTTGTGCTCTGCGGCATTGGCGGGTTTTTCGGCGCCTGCTGTGGCGCAGGACAAATCACCCGAAGTCAGCGATGGAGAAGTCGGAAGCGTCATCATCGTACAGGCACGGCGCCGCGATGAGGATGTGCAAGATGTACCTGCCGTCATCGATACCGTGACCTCGGATGAAGTCAGCAAGCTCAACTTGCGCGATTTCAAGGATGTCTCCACGATCGTGCCGGGGTTGCAACTCACGACGGAATCCAACGGCACCGGCGGTAACGCGCGCATGCGCGGCGTCAATTTCGACATCACGGCAAGCGGTAACAATCCGACCGTTGAATTCTATTTCAACGATGCTCCGATCACTGCCGGTGTAATCCTGCAGCAAATGTACGACATCGGGCAGATCGAGGTCCAACGCGGCCCCCAAGGCACGCTTCGCGGCAGGGCTGCGCCGTCTGGCTCCATCACTGTCACCGCCAAGAAGCCCGATCTCTATTCATTCGGCGGCACAGTCGACCTGACAGCAAATGACATCGGCACCACCAACTTCAAGGGTGCCGTCAACATTCCGATTATCGAGGGTATTGCCGCAATCCGTGCCGCCGGCGTCTGGGACGAAGGCGATGGCGACCGCGTTCGCACGATCTTCAGGGATCAAGATCCTTTTGCGCGAACCAAGAGCGGACGGATTTCCGCGCTGGTGCAGCCAACTGACTGGTTCAAGGCTGAGGCGCTGTATCAGCGCCTGGACAGACTGTCTTATGCCTATGATCAGGTGGCATCCTTTAGCGAGGTCAATCCCGACGCTCCGGCAAGCCCGATCTTCATTTCGACGAAGGACCGCCTCTCCGATCAGGAGAACGCCCGAGAAATCCGTCAGGTTTACGATATCTACAATTGGCGCGCGGAAGCGAACCAGTGGGGGCAGACCCTGATTTATCAGGGGCAGCACTACACACAGAAGATATTTTCCACGGCCAACCAGGATGGTGCCAACTTCTTCCCTGGGGACGTGTATCAGACCACGTTTTCTCACCCGGCTTCGACATCGCATGAAGTTCGCATCCAGAACAGCGAGCGCATGTTCGGAGTTTTGGACTATGTGGCAGGCTTCTTCGACTACAAGAACAGTTCACCAACCGAGTTGACGTCACCCACGATGATCGGCCTGCCAACCGGGCAGCTGCTTTCCGTGGTCTATACGCCGATCGAACGCGTCGGATCCTCCCATGAACAGTCGTTCTTCGGCAACCTGACGGGACATATCAGCGACGCGTTCGAGCTTTCGGGGGGCCTGCGCCACATCGACTACACGTCGAATGACGAAACGATTGTGAACGGAAATACGATTTCCACGGACGGCCAGGATGCGAAGAAGTGGATTTACTCCGCATCGGCAAAGTACAACATCAATCACGACCTGATGGTTTATGTAAGCACCGGAAGCTCGTGGCGCCCAGGCATCAATGTAGTCGGCGACTTCAACCTTGCCCGCTCCGCGCTCGAGGATTCGTTCACGAACTTGCCGGCAGAATCCTCCAAGTCGTATGAGCTCGGTGTCAAAAGCACCCTGATGGACGGCAGATTGCGGGCCAACCTCACCGCCTACCATCAGAAGTTCAAAAATTATCCGTACCGCGTTGGCGGCCAGGGCGTCTACTTCATCAACACCGTTGCCCTTCGCAATGCAGCGGGTGCCGTGACCGGGCTTGCACAGCAGGTATCGCAGTTCAATTTCGTCGGGGCAGTTCCCGTTGAAGTGAATGGCCTCGAGGGCGATCTCAATTTCAGCGTGACGCCGCAGTGGTCTGTCGGCCTCGTCGGCAGCTACTCGCTCGGCAAGATCAAGAACGGGACAGTGCCCTGTAACGATTTGAACGGAGACGGCGTACCGGATTCGGTCACATCTGCTCCCAGTCTGGCTCAGTTGCAGGCAGCTGTCGGCGCCAACAATGTCGCATCCTGCCAGGTTTCGCAGCGTTCCGGTTTCCAGGCGCCGTTCAGCGCGTCAGTGACCAGCGAATATATGCTCCCCATTTCCCACAAGGTGGATGGGTACCTGCGCGGTCTGTTCAGCTTTAACGGGCACTCCCAGACGGATCCGACCAACCAGTTCGACGACGTCGGCGCTTACGGTTTGCTCAACCTGTTCGCCGGAATCAGGGATCCGAAGGGAGCATGGGAAGTGTCGCTGTTCGCCAAGAACATTTTGGACACGACCAAAACACTCTCGCGAACGAATCCCTTGTCCACGAGCTATCTGATCCCGACAGGCGCCACCAGCACCATGGCGGCCACCGCGACCAGCACATACACCGGCGTAACGGCAACGGCGCCTCGCGAATTCGGCATCAACGTGCGCTACGCTTTTGGCTCTCGCTGATACCTCCGAGTAAGCTCTCTCCGAGCTAACAACTGGGCGGGGGTCTCATGACCTCCGCCCTTTTTTCGTCGTAAACGTGGATCCGCAGTGAGCCGACTACGACGCGCTAGCTATCGGCTTATCACCCAATCAACGACCTGATGTCCATTCTTCAGGTTGGCTTCCCGGTAACGATAAGATGGACGATCAGGACCGGTCGAGAGCCCCGTCATCACCTGCGGCGTCGCGAGGACGAGAGACATTCATCAGCATCCGCGCGAACAATCTGATCTCTTCCAACGAATATTCTCGCAAATTTTCGCGGATGCTCTGTTCCAGTGCTCGTCGGACCTCCTCACTGGCCTCCCGGCCCTGCGCGGTCAGACTGAGTTCGGCACGCCTACGATCATCTTTGCCGGGCGTGCTGCCGATAAGTCCGGCAGCATTGAGCCGATTCAGTTCCGCCGTCACCAAGCTTCGCCCGATCCGGAGCAGCGAAGCGAGGTCTTGCGGGTAGGTAATCCCGCGATTGATAGCGCTGAGGATGTAGCATCCGCGAGGCCCAAGATCGTATCGCTCCGTGACCTCCGCCGTCGCATCGCCAATCGGGCGCCCCGCAAAGACCAGCCCTTCGATGACCGGGGCGATATCGCTCCATTCTATCTCGTCATCGGCACCTTTCGGTCGCTCAGTATCCCCTTCCTGGGGGGAAAACGCGCGCCTTAAAAGCTCTTCGCGCGGTGTACCTTTCACAAACCGAAACCCTTGCTGACCGACCAGGCCAGCAAGGTAGCAAGTAAGGCGGCAATGACAAAGGCAACCGGGTGCCCCGGCTTCATTTGCTGCTGCGCGTCGCCGATCCCCGGATCCCGCCCGCTGAGCATCGGCGCAACCAGGTTTCTGCCCCGAACGACGAGATAGAAGGCTATGGCGACGATATGCAGCGCCACCAGCGCAAGCAGCAGATTGAAACTGAAGGCATGGACCTCTGCCGCCAGACGGCCCTGATCGAAGGTAACCAGGAACGACAATGGGCCGGATTCAAGGCCATCGACATCCGTCGCAAAAAGTCCCGTGCCGATCTGTACGGCCAGCAAAAGCAGCATCACGATCACGCTGTAACCGCCCAGCGGATTGTGACCCAGGCGCGGACTGCCCCGTCCCCGCAAATAGGCAATCGCCGCGCGCGGGGACGCGAACAGGGCGTGCAGGCGAGCCGTGCTGGCGCCGACGAAGCCCCATATCAAGCGGAACGCCAGCAGGCCAAGCAGGCTCAGGCCCGAGATGTAGTGCCAGTCCATGTGCCGGTTTTCCGCGCTCCACCAGGAGAACGCGAACAACAGCACGAGAAACCAGTGGAACAGCCGCGTGGGCAGATCCCAGACTCGGACGCTCGTTCCAGCACTCATTTCGCCGCCTTCTTCGCGAACGAATTGCAGACGCCGCCATCATTGACCGGCCCGCCCGACAGCATCTGGCAGGTCCCGCAGCCTGTCGCAGTTGCCGTGAAGAATGCACAAGCCGAACAATGCCGCGCGGGATCGGACGAGGCCTCGATATAACCGAGCGACTTGCGGCGGCTCTTCTGCGTGAAGGGCAGCGACGCCGGATCGTAGCAAACGGGCGCGGCACCCTGGGCAAAAGCATCGCTGCCAAGGACTATTCCCACGGATGCGGCGCCCGCCACGGCAAATGCCTGCGCAAGAAGTTGTCTGCGAGAAGCGGTCATTGTGCATGCTCCTTGCCGCCGCTCTGGATCACTTCGATAGGATAGCCCTCTGGATCCAGAAGCTGGAGAACCGAATACCCTTGTGCGACTTGGCGTACCATTTCATGAGGGAAACCGCCGGCATCGAGCCGGGCAACCAGCGCATCCATGTCGCTGATGCGCAGCACGATGCGATCAAACGCATTGCCATGCGTCAGGCGCGCGGGACTGGCCGGGGCGCTGTCGTGAACCAGAATCAGCCCGGCTTCCATCGGGTCCCGCGAGAAGCGCAGCATGTATTCGCGCCGCGTCCCGTGATCCAGAGTCATGCCCACCTCAAGTCCGAACGCCGCCTTGTAGAAGGCAAGCTCCTTGTCGATGGCGGCGGCATTGAGCACTGTGCCCACCATTCGGACCGAGCTCGAAGCCGGTGCTTGCTGGGCATGGGAAATCACGGGCCCGAACGCCGAAAGGAGCGCCGCTGTTGCAATAGCGATGGACGAATACGGCCTCATGCAACCAGCTCCGCGATCGATTTGCCCGTCTCCATGCTTTTGGCCCCCCATTTGTCGACCGGCACACCCATTACCTGTTGCAAGGTAAGCCCCACGCGGCTGACCGGGGTCCCCATGCCGTCCACGTAGATGCCGGTCTTGATCCGCCCGCCACCGCTCCCTGCCGTCATCATCGGGATATTGTCGATGGTGTGGAACTTGGCGAATTCGGTCTCCGAATGCGCAAAGACCAGCGTGTTATCGAGCAGGGTACGCGATCCCTCCTGCACTTTGTCGAGCGCCCCGACGAAGTAGGTCCACGCCTCGAAGATGCGATTGAGGAAGTAGGTGGCCTCCGGTTGATAGCCGAGCCGGTTGTCGAGTGCTTCTTCATGGGTGAGTTGATGGTGGGTGATGGTGCTGCCGATCCGCGTGAGCGAGGAAGCGCCGTTGTTGAACATCATGTTGAACACGCGCGTCTGGTCGCATGCGAGCGCCATGACGAGCAGGTCGGTCATCAGCGCATGGTTGTTCACCACATTCTCGATCTCCGCATTGACCGCGCGATCGGCAACGGGCTTCGGCACCAGACAGGCCTGAAGCGGCTCGGGCTTGGTCAGTTCCACTTCAAGCTGGTTCTCAAGCTGGCGTACCGACGTGTAATACTGGTCGAGCTTCTGCCGGTCCGCCGCCCCGACCGCGCCTTCCAGCGACTGGCGCTGTTCGGTCACGGCCGAAAGGACGCTGCGGCGCGCCATCACTTCGGGATCGGGCGTGAACTGGGCGCTGTTGGGATCCTTGAAGCCCGTGCCGAACAGGCGGCGATAGAGCCCGGCCGCCGATCCCTCCGACGGGTTGAGATTGCCCCCACCCCGCCCGCTCAGCGAGTTGCGCGGATCGCCCGAGGCCGAGGTCTCAAGGCTGCGAAAGCGCGTGCGCGAGCCAATCCGGTCGCCGATGGTGACGTCGAAGCTTTCGCCGGGGAGCCCGCCCTCCGCCGTGATCGCGCGTCCGGTCCGGATCGCCGGGCCGCCCGAAACGTGCGGCAGGTTCGGCGCTCCATCCAGCATGACATTGAAGTTGCCCAGGATATTGATCTTTCCGGCATGCGGCTTGATCACTTCCAGTTCGGGCTTGAGGTCATATCCCGGCCCGGCTTTGTCCGGAAACCAGCGGGTGGGATTGACGCCAAGCCCCCAGAACCACGTGCCGAAACGGACCGGCATCGGCGCGCCGGTCGCGGCAAGCGCCTCCCCATTGCTGTCGAGAAAGATATCGAGGAGCGGAACGCCCACGGTAACGGCGGCGCCGTTCAGCATGCCCTTGAGGGCAAAGCGGCGGGACATGTCGAATGCCATGATGATCCTCCTGTCGTTAGCGCCGACTGGCCACTTGCGCGGGGCCGGCCTTCAGGTCTTCGCGGGGAATTTCGTAGGTTTGAGGCAATGTCGCGACCGCCTCGACGAGCTTGCGCAAGCGATAACCGTCGCCTGCAAAACGGCTTTCCAGCTTCTCCACGAGTTCACCGTCCTCGCTGGACCTGCCGGTCGCGTATTCCAGCACGCGCGAGGTCACGCACATCGTCGCATCCTGGCTGGCGGCGATGGTCTTCCCAAGGCCGTCGCCCCCGGTGAAATGGGCATCGTCCATTGCTCCCGAGACATCGATCGGCGCGTCGTTCTCGCTCGCCCGGAATGCGCCGATGCCGTCGAAGCGTTCGAGCGGAAGTCCGATCGGATCGGTGATCTTGTGACAGCCTGCGCAGACCGGGTCGGTAGTGTGCGCATCGAGGCGGATGCGGGCCGTCGGCATCGCCCTGTTGGTGACATCCTGCACTGCGGTGAAATTCACATTGCCCGGCGGATTGGGCACGGGCTGACACAGCAGCAGCTCGCGGATCGCCCGTCCTCGGAGCGTTGGCGAACTGCGGCCGGAATGGGAATACATCGCCAGGAAGCCGGCGAGCCCCAGCAGCCCGGACCGATCGGAGCCTGCGGAAAACTCGTAAGGCACCCAGCCCTGCGATTGGCTGACGGGAACCCGATAGAGCGCGCCCAGCGGCCGATTCATCCAGGTTTTGCGAGTGGTGAACAGCTCCCTGTAGTCCCCGTCGCCGTCGAGCAGCTGCGTGCTGATCGTACGCAGCATTTGTTCGGGGAGTGCCTGCAGCACGTCCTGATTGAAGTAGGGGTAGATCACCGGGTCCTTGGCAAGCTCGTCGAACTTCTCGAACAGCAGCATGTCGGAGAAGAAGGCCCTGAGGCCCTGTTCGAAGCGGGGCGAGGCGACCATGTGCTGGACGATTGCCGTGAGTTGCGGCTGATCGGTCAGCTTGCCGGCCGCCGCAGCATCCAGAAGACTCGCATTGGGCGTCGAGTTCCAGAGCATGAAGCTGAGGCGCGCAGCTCGCGAGCTATTGTCGAGCCGCAGTATGCCGGGTTTCACCGGATCGGCCTCGGCCGTCTCCACCACGTAGAGAAACCAGGGCGAAACCAGCATGGAACTGAGCGCGAGTTCCAGCCCTTTCGCGAAGGACTTCGTGGGGCCAGCCCCCTCGCCCGCGATGCGAACATAGAGCGCCAGTTCCTGCTCGGTCAGCGGGCGGCGGAACAGCAGTCGGCCCAGCGGCGCCAGCGTCCGCCGTGCGCAATCGGCGTCCGCACTCGCCGGATCGCTCGGTGTGCATGCCACGAACTGCCCGCGATGGTGCTCATCGAAGACCTGCCGGGCGATGTCGCGGGCCATCGCATCGAACTGCTCCAGCCCCGATGGCGAAATTGCCGCACTGCGCGCGCCGGAGGCGATCAATTGATGCGCCGGACGAACGATAGGCTCGAACCGCCCGGCCACGCGGATATCGGTGCCGAAGATGTCGGCAATGGAATTGCGATACTGGGCTTCGGTCAGCCGGCGCATGCCGACGACTTGCGGCCCCTCCAGAAGTGTCTGCGAAGCGTTCGCCTCGGCATGGACCTGTGGAATGGTCGACCCTGCTCCGCCAAACCACAGAGCACCGGCAAGCGCAGCGGCAGCGATCCCGAGCGGCACGAAACGTGAAGGTCTCATAGCGCCTGATTCCTGATTGGACGGGCCGCTACCGGCACGTCGTTGACGAAGGCCGGCACAGCGCGCAGTTCCATGGCGCTTGAAACGCCCGTGCACTTACCGGTCTTGGGATCGCGGATGCCGTCCGCATACTTGCGCAGCGTCGCAAGCGTTCCAGCGCAATCGATCCCGGCCGCCAGCGCGGCCCCCACGCCGCCGATCGACGGGCTCTGGATCACGTCAAAAACCGGGCGATAGCCACCGACCAGACCGCGCAGCGACCCGTCCGACTGGAAGGCCAGACGCAACTTGGCATGGCGCAGATCATAGGCCGTGCGCGTACCGCGAATATCGCGCGCGCCCCCCTGCCCCCAGGTCTGCGTCAGCTTGATGTCCTGGGGATCGGTCATCAAAACGCCGGCCACGATCCGGCCATGGAGCACGTTGCGGTGTCGAGGCGGCTTGTCGGAGATCGTGAAACTGTAACCGGGCAGGAAATTGCCGTGGCTGTCGAGTTGCGGCCGGTCCGGCGTATTGCCGTAGATCACCTCCACATCGTCGTCGTTCTCAAGACTGTCTACACCGCGCAGCAGGATGACCTGCGTCCATTCGCCCGAGGCATGGAACTGGCGCATGCCGGTCAGAAGGTCTCCGCCGATGCCGTCCTTGCCGCGCCATTCGAGCGTGCAGCCCATCACGCGGTATTCCTGATTGTCGATGCCGGTGCGGCCGTCTGGCGCGGTGAACTCTTCGTGGTTGCAGCTCTGGCCCGGAGCGTCGCCGTCGAGATCGAGGCCGCCCGCATTCGCGCTCTGCACCGTCTTCAAGAGCGGCCGGTCGAACTGATCGGGCTGTGAACAGATATTGGTGCCGTTCGGTCCGTACACCGTTGCCTGCCAGCGCTTGGTCAGTTCGGGCTCATTTTCCTTTCGCTCCAACCGCACGCGCTCGTCAGGCGACAGCGACGCAAGATAGGTCTCGCGGATCTTGGGGCTGGTTCCGGTTGGGCAAGCAGCCTTGTCCTGAAGCACCGGGGGCACGAAGTCCTGAACGACGAAGCCCATCACCCCGTCCGCCGGAGGCTCCGGCAGCTTGCCTCCCATCGCATCGGCCTGCGCTGGAGCTTGCGGCGACAGTAAGGCGCCGACACCGATCACTGCGACGAACGTGCAGCCCATGACCCCTAAAAGCAGGCGCCCGCGCACTTTTCGATTATTCACCTTGCCTCTCCCTTACAATCTCAGGGCCGCAGGATCTTGGCTCCCGGCGGCACGGCATGGGGATCGCTCTCCGCTGCCACGAACACGCGCTTTCCCTGCAATGTCCATTCCGGGCCATCGCCGGCGAGGGCGACTTTCC
Organism: Novosphingobium sp. BL-S-32; assembly: GCF_056857055.1. NCBI lineage: Bacteria > Pseudomonadati > Pseudomonadota > Alphaproteobacteria > Sphingomonadales > Sphingomonadaceae > Novosphingobium > Novosphingobium sp. BL-S-32. The sequence continues at coordinate 2,033,007 of NZ_CM166477.1, forward strand.
AATCCCTGGAGCCGCTGCTCGCCATCGGCGCCGGCAGCGGGTGCCATCGGCAATCGCGCTCGCATTTTCCCGTGAACAGGACGCGGCCGTCCTTGTCCGTCAGCGCGTAAGCGCCGTCGACAAATGCGGTGGTAATCCCGCTCGGTGCATCCAATTGCGGGACGGCCGGCACGTATTTCAGGGTGTTCCAGGTCATGCCGTCCGTTCCGTCGAACGCCGTCGACGCCCGGTTACCCGAATGCCGGGTGAACACGAGATGCCATCCCTTGTAGACCCACTGCGGCCCCTGCGCGCCGACAATGACCGTCCAATCGGGTGCCTTGCGAGGATCCACATAGCCGTCGGCATCGACAGCCTTGCCCGAGCCACCTGGGAAGCGGATATTCGGCGCGGCACCGGCCGGTGCAAGCAGTGGCTGCCAGTCCTGTTCGCAGGCTCCGGCGCAATACTTGCTCGGATCCGGCGCCCAGCGCAGGACCGTGCGCATGTCCATGCCATAGAGCACTTCGCCCCGGGCATCGACATAGACGCTGCCATCATCGGTCCGTTTGGTGCGGATACCGGCAGGCAATTGCGATCTGTCTGCCGCTGCGATCGCGAAATCGGCGGGCTGCGCGGTTGCGCCGGCCGGAGCAATGGCGGTGATCGTGGCGGCAAATGCGGCAAGCATCGCCGCAGGCTCCCGGCTCACCTCAGCCCTCCGGTGCGCGGAAAGCGTCGTGGCAACTCTTGCAGGCTCCGCCGAGGTTTCGTGCGCTGACCTTGACGGCTGCTTCATCCTTGGCGGTGACCGCTCGCTGCAGGTCATCGGCCGCCTTGGCGAATGCATCCTGATTGGCTCTGAATTTTGCCGGCTGCGCCCAGATATCCGGTTTGGCGCGTGTCTTCACGCCCGCCTGAGGCCCACTGCCCTGAGGAAACCATTCATACTGACCGCGCGAGGCATTCCGGATCTGGCGCACGGATTGCGCCAGCAGCACCCACTGAATATCGCCGCGCAGACCATCGTTCACCGCTTTGAACGCCGCCCCAAGCTCGCGGTAATTGTCCACCCTCGATCGGATCGTATCGGCAGGTGCGGCAATCAGGGGCGTGGCGATCGCAACCAGCGCCAGCATAGCTGCGCCCGTCGGCCAAATGGCTCTCATGGCATTCTCCCGTCCGGCTATTTTGTCGTTGGGAGGAATATTGATTCAATTTTTGAACTAGTCAATCGCTACGTTGAGTATTTTTTTGAAAGTCGGGAGATTTTCCGCGCAGCCTTAGACCGTTGCGCGCAATCCTCAGAAGCGCGCGGAATTCCGACGTCCCTCAATCGACATTCGTCACAAGAGAACTGCGGCGGCTAAATTCTCGCGCACATTATCCTTGCAAGGATGCACGACGGTCGCGGCCGGCGGCAAATTTCCGACCGTGACCGGCGCAAAAAACTACGGCCAAAAATGAAATTATCCGCGCACCTCTTCCCGGAATCAAAAAACTCCGAGGCTGACGAAGTGCACGACCTTTCTGCCTTCGTTGACGTAAGCGTAGGTCTGATCGCTTTCGTAGATCAGAAAGTCTCCTGACCTGATGGTTGCATTGCCATCGGGTTTTTCAAGCCGCAGCTCTCCTTGCGAGACTATGATGATCTGTCGCCATCCATCAGGATCGGGATCAGCCGGATATCGCTCCCCAGGAGCAAGACTCCATTCCCAAAGCTGCGTTTCGCGAACTGCCGGAATGCTCGCACGCAACAATCCCATGCTTGCCTTGTCCACGCCGCGCCAAGTCACAGCATCGATACGTTCTTTACGCGTAGCAGGATCCGCGATCATCGCCGCGAGACTGACATTGAGCGCTTCAGCCAGCCTCTCTAGATTGGACAGGCTGACATTGGCATCACCGCCTTCCAGATTGACGATCATCCGCCGGCTGACCCCGGAAGCCTTCGCAAGCCCTTCCTGGCTCAGCCCTGCTGCCAGACGGATCCGCCTGAGGTTGCTGGCGACGTGTGCGAGGACGTCGCCTCGGCCAACTTGACTGTGCAATATACTGCTCATAGACGCGCATTATGATGCATCAACCACTGTCCCGTAAAGTGGCCTTCTCACGCCAGGAGTTGGCCTTGATTGCGATCACTTTCCTGTGGGGCGGGACTTTTCTCATTGTCCATCTCGCTGTCCAGCAGGTCGGCCCCCTCTTCTTTGTTGGCGTCCGGTTTCTGACCGCGGGCGCGCTTAGCCTGGTCTTCTTCCACAAAGCGCTTCTGGGCGTGACCCGGACCGAGCTCGTTGCAGGCAGTATGATCGGCGCATCGATCTTCTTGGGATACGCGCTTCAGACATTCGGGCTGCAAACGATCAACAGCAGCACCTCTGCCTTCCTGACTGCACTTTACGTCCCCATGGTACCGCTTCTGCAGTGGGTGATCATGCGCCGCCGCCCGAGAGCAATGACTTGGCTCGGCATTTTCCTCGCCTTCTCGGGTCTTGTTTGCCTCGCCGGTCCTGGTGTTCTCCATATCGGGCTTGGCGTTGGCGAACTCGCGACTCTTGTCAGTGCCGCGGCGATTGCAGGCGAGATTCTGCTCATCGGGCAGTTCGCGTCCCAAGTTGATAGTGCGCGGATTACGACCATCCAGCTCCTTGTTGCCAGCGCACTCTCATTCCTCGCGATGCCGTTCGCGGGGGAAGCTATTCCCACTTTCGCCTACACGTGGGCTGCGGCTGCGCTGGGCCTCGGGATCATGAGCGCGATAATCCAGTTGACTATGAACTGGGCACAGAAGTCCGTGTCACCTGCACGGGCAACAATCATCTATGCCGGTGAGCCAGTATGGGCCGGTATCGTTGGGCGTATTGCCGGCGATCGATTGCCGGGTCTGGCTCTCTTCGGCGCTCTACTCATCGTGATCGGTGTCATCGTTAGCGAGCTTCGGCCACGCGCCTCTGCCCAGCAAGGTTGACGCTGTTGAAGTTCCGCGAAGGACACCATCCCGGCACCAAGGCCAGGGCTTGGACTTTCTGAGCGAGATCGTGTCCCGGAGGATGGTAGAAATGAACTGCCAATCCCACTTATTTAGCCGTGAGGCTGAGTCCGCGGTCGGCTGCGCGCCCCGATTCAATCATTCGGCAGCTGCTTTGATGAACCTGAAAGACCGTATGTTCGATTGGTGAAGGTGGCCCGCCCCCACGGTAAGCTAGGATCGGGGGTTGCGCCGGAAGGGCCGGCGCCGTGCCCCAAGCTTAAGCGAGGGCGGACCATGGAAGAGCATAGCGAACTTTTCGTCGGACTCGACACGTCAAAGTTGAAGATCTCGGTCGCAATTGCGGAAGGTGATCGGACTGGCGAAGTGCGGTTTTTTGGTGACATTTCGTCGGAGCCTGCATCCGTAGCCGCGATGGTGGCGAAGCTGGCAAAGCGCGGGGGCAGGCTTCACTTTTGCTACGAGGCTGGACCGACCGGATACGATCTCTATCGCCAGATCCTGGGGCTGGGTCATGACTGCGAGGTTGTGGCACCGTCACTTATCCCCAAGCGTCCCGGTGACAGGGTGAAGACAAACCGGCGTGATGCCTTAAGCTTGGCGCGGCTCCACCGTGCTGGCGAGTTGACACGAGTATGGGTGCCCGACGAAGCGCATGAAGCAGTACGCGATCTTGTACGGGCGCGCGAAGCCGCCAACGACGCGCTGAGAAGAGCACGCCAGCAGCTTCAGGCATTCCTGCTACGACACGGTCGGATCTACAAAGGCAAGGCGACATGGACAAAGATCCATCGTCGATGGCTGGCCAAGCAAAGCTTCACGCACCCAGCCCACCACATTGTGCTCGAGGAATATATGCGAGCGATCGAGGATGCTGAAGTCCGCTTCGAAAGGATCACCAAACAGGTTTCCGAAACGGCAGCCTCCTGGTCGATGGCCCCCGTCGTCAACGCCTATCAGGCGATGCGCGGCGTTGCATTCCTCACCGCTGTCACTTTTGTTGTCGAGATCGGGGACATACGTCGCTTTGACAGCGCCCCGCAGTTGATGGCGTATCTGGGACTCGTGCCCTCAGAAAGTTCGACTGGGGAACGGGTGAGGCGCGGCGGCATCACGAAGGCAGGCAACATGCGGGCGCGCCGGGTGCTGGTCGAGGGCGCGTGGACATATCGCTTCCCGGCTAGAGTGAGCCACACGCTTCAAGCTCGCCTGGAAGATCTGCCAATCCCTGTGCGGGAAATCGCCTGGAAGGCGCAAGTCAGGTTATGCGCTCGCTATCGAAAGCTTATGGCGGCCGGGAAGCGAAAGGCGGTCGCCGTAACCGCGATTGCGCGCGAGATGGCGGCGTTTCTTTGGGCCATTGGGCAAGAGGTCTCACCCGCCGCACAGGACTGAGGCGGACGCCTGCAACATAGTAAGGAGAAAATCGAAGCCGATATCATCTGTTTGATGTACGAAGTTGGGGACAGGGCCCCGGTGGGGAACCCTCGCGTCCGCTTTGTGGCGGACTATTAAAGTCTATGCCCGACCAAAAGACCGAGGCAGCCCCGGACGAACATACGGAAATGCGGTATCCAACCCGCGAATAAGAGTGTGCCAACCGTCGTCTAAAGCCCTGTCTCCTACTTCGTGCACCAAACTTTACTTTCAAATTTCGTCGTCAGCGACGAAAGGAGACTGTCATGTCAAACGCTCTTGAAAACGAACATAAGAGCGGTCGGTCTGCGTTTCTACGCCGCTAGGATAGAATTGCCTGAACGATTGGCAGCTATCGGGAAGTCCTTGAGCAGGCGCTGAATGACAGAAATGTTGGGCTTGCTGCCGCTACTATTTTGGCGCGCAGTTGGTCAGCTTAGTCAGGGTCAAGCCGGTGCTGGCAGGCCAAGCTTTTACATGGGTGCCACTACCTTCACGCGTCAGGTCTACACGCACTTTCGCACCGCCTGCGTAATCGCTTACTGAAAAATAAAGCAGCCGAACGAAGTCCGGACGGTCAGGCTGCTGGTAAACGAACGGCACGTAGCTGTCGGGCGCATCGATCAGGCAGCGCTCTATGTCGTAGATGGCCCCTGCGGACACGTACTCTTCAAAAGGGCGATCGTCGAATTTTGAAACTGGGCCATTTGCAGCGAGAGCCTCCGCGGGAGCTGTTACGCTTAAAATCGCAAATATGTAGTGCCGGGCGATCATCATTCGACTCCTGCTTTATCAAAGAAAAATCTAGCACCTATTCAGCGAGAGTCGACGGCGTCTGCCGTCAGGCCGGTTTCGGATTAAATCATTTAAAGACAGCCGGTCGGCTACGCGCCCATTCCGGTCGCTCAGCGGCCATTTTGACGACACCCAGAGCTGACGTTCTGCTTTTCAGAATAGCCCCTGGCGAACGGCAACTAATGGCGATCTGTCTGACCCGCCCGAACGTCTCGGATGTTGGGGTGTCCGGTCAGTCCGGTTTCGCGCGCAGAAAGCGCGATAGCTGCCACTGGCCCGCCGCCATTCGATTGGAATGCGTGAGTGGTCAGTAGTTGTCAGCGACGAACCTGAAAATCCCTTGGCCGGCCAGATATAGGGCGATGCCAAAGACCATCATTCCAGCGCCGACTAATACGTCATTCCAGCTATAACCTTGGTTCAGCCCCAAAACGAGGTCGGCTAGCGCGTAGCAGGTGATTGCTCCAACAACGATCTCATAGAGGACGAGAACGGCGCGCGACTGCAAAGCGATGCGACGAACATAAGCATTTTCGTCGCCCCTCTTTTTCCGTTTCAGCTTTTCGCCCACTTTCTACGCCTTCTCCCTTGGGCGTTTGTTCAACCACCCGGCTATGCGAACCTAGGTCCGCTATGGGGGCCAAGCAAGTAGGTGGGCAATGACCGCGATGTCGGCGTGTCCGGAAAGGCAGGTTTCCGGTTAAAACTCTGAAAATCTGCCATTCTGCTTTGTTGGGGAAGTGGACGTTGACGAGAGAGATCAATCTTTCGGCAAGTACCCCTGCTGCTGATCCAGCCATTCAGCCATCTCATTACAGGCGGCTGTTCTACCGGGGAAGGCCGTAGCTTCGTTGCGCAAAATGTTGGCCGCAGTGCCTAACTCTTCGAACAGAGCGGCCGGAGTATGGCCTTTGTTTTGAAAATATGCGCCTGTGTCGATAACCGCCCGGCGAAACCTGTCGAAGTATTCCGCACTAATATCGCGATAGCTCTGGATCGAGGCCAAAGCCCCAAACGATTCTGATTGGACGCGCTCTAGCGCGACGCGGTCGTCTTCGTTCATCATTTGCCCTCCGTGAAAGTGCAATGCACCAGTTCAGCTACGTCCGCAAAGTTGGCTGATCCGGATAGCCGGCTTTCGGATTAAAATCCTGAAAATCTGCCATTCCGCTTTGCCTGGGGAAGCGGAATGGCGGCTTTTAGCAGCCCTATCGCCCTTAGCGGACGTGGCGCGGATTATCCTGATAGGTCCATGTACGTATCAAAGCGAAGGCGGCAGCGCCGAAAAACAAGCCCATTATGAAATATCCGATCCACACGGGCACCGTGGATTGGGTGTTCACAAGCCAGACCACAGCGTCCGCGGAGGCCCACAGTAACAGCGCGGGGAGTGATATTCCCCGAAACATCGAAATCCAGCCGACGCGCTCGCCTACGTAGATTACAATAAGAGGGACGAGGGAAACCCAAAGCCATGGACTGGCAAGGTCATGAACACCCAGCTTGTCGAGAACGAACACACTGCCGGCATATAGGAAACTTAGACCCGCCAATTTGAGCCTATTCGTCGAATTGGAAAGCACCGCCGCCTCTCGTAGTCCGCAAAAATTTCCCGCGAGAATGGCCGCTATCGGGATGTTCGGCAATGTCGAATATGCCGGCTTTGTCGGCGTGTCCGGAATGGCAGATTTCCGATTAAAACGCCGAAGCAATTCGCGACGCCCAAATCGCAATGGTGCAACGCATATCGTCCGGCTCTCGCTGGGGAGACATGCGGTTATGCTGCTCCCTGTCACAGCACTTACCCGAGCGGCGCCAACACCGGCCGTCACTTCCATCGATCGATTTTCCCCCTACCCGATCTCAAATCTGGCAAGATTTATCATCCTGCTCATAGGCTAGGGGGCGACGGTTGCAACATCACTCCGGACAGCAGCCTGCTCTGATTTTTCAACACCTACCCAACGATTACTGCGCAAATCTGAACTAAAGGCGGTACCCTTACGGAAATCGAACTGGCGACAGTGCCGGTGAACGGCCACTATCACCAAATTGGCACACCTCTTGATAGGCGATGAGCGAATTGCGCGTCTCGCGCCCCAGTCAGAGGTACAAGAATGCCGGTGGAGTTTGTCGGGGCGCTGGCCGCCCGCAATCAGTTTCTGGGGCCGGCCGGTGGTGGGCAGAACCTTGATCTCGACTTTCTACGAGACCTGGCCCGCGCGCATGAGCAAGCCGACTTTGACAGGGTGTTGATGCTCGGCGGCGGGGAATCCATCGTCGCTACCGGCTTCGCTGCCGCCCACACCGAAAAGCTGGGCTTCATGATTCCGTATCGTCCCGGCCTGACGACGCCGTTGCACGCGGCCAAATCGCTCGCCGCGCTCGATCATGTAACCAGTGGTCGTATCCGCGTGCACGCCATCACCGGCATCACCGCAGAGCCTGGAAGCGGTGACTTTCTGACTGACAAGGACGCCCGCTATGCCCGCACCAGCGAGTATCTCGATGTCCTGCGCCGCGCCTGGACATCTCACGAACCGTTCGATCATGAAGGCGAATACTATCAGCTCAAAAACGTCTTCACCCCGATAAAGCCGCTGCAACAGCCGCATATCCCGGTGTCCTTCGGCGGCTCTTCGGATGCCGCCTACCACGTCGCTGCTAGGCACTGCGACCTCTATGCGCTTTGGGCCGAACCGCTGGCGGACGTGAAGGAGCAGATCGGCAAACTGCGCGCCGCAGCAGCCGCTATCGGCAAGCCTGCCCCCCGCATCAGCCTCTCCGTGCGCCTGATAATCGGCAAGACCGAGGAACAGGCCTGGGAACGCGCACACTGGATCGCCGGGCAACTGGCCAGCAACCGCCACAATGCTCCGCCAAACCCGCTGTTTCACGGCGTCCAGGGCACCGGTACCAAGCGCCTGCTAGCTGCGGCGGAGCGCGGCGAGCGGCACGACCGCTGCCTGTGGATGGGCACCGCGACGGCCGTTGGCGCAACCCACGATTCCACCTCCCTCGTCGGCACGCCCGGCCAGATCGTCGCCGCGCTGCTCGACTACTACGATATCGGCGTCACCACGTTCCTCAACCGGGGTTACGAGCCGCTATACGATGCCGTGGACTATGGCCGCTGGATCATCCCCGCCGTGCGCGAGGAAGTCCGCCGCCGCGAACTGGCGGCCGCCAGCGCGCACGAACTGCAAACGGCCTGAGCGGGAACAAGAATGACCGGAACCATCCTTCCCCCCCGCCTTGCCAGCGAAGCCGAGGCCATCGCCGCCGCCCATGCCGCAGCGGAGAAGATCGCCTTGCTGGCCCGCGACGCCGTCCGGAATGACCGCATTCCATACGAAGCGGCCGAAATCCTTTCCGCCTCCGGCATCACCAGCATCTACGTGCCGCGCGAACTCGGCGGCCTTGGCGCATCGATCGAAACGGTCGTCGAAACTGTCCGGATCATCTCTGCGGCGGACGGCGGCGTGGGGCAATTGCTGCAGATCCACAACGTGATGATCCGGGGCGTTTTCTCCCGCCCGGACGATGCCTTTCGCAAACGCCTGATCGCCGACATCTTCGCGGGCAAACGCTTCGGCAACGCGCTCGCCGAAGGCAAGGGGAAAGGCATGGGCGGCGGCACGCGCCTGTCCCGCGACGATCAAGGCATCTTACGCCTCAATGGCCGCAAGACTTTCGCCACCGGCTGCTATCTTGCCGAATGGATTTCGATCTCTGCCGTCGGCGACGAGGGGCCGGTGGGCGTACTGCTTCACCGCGACGCACCGGGCCTTGTCCTTGCGGATGACTGGGATGCCTATGGCCAGCAGCATTCGGTCAGCGGCAGCATCAGCTTCGACAATGTCGAAGTCGATCCCCGATTCGCACCCGGGCCCAGAGCGGGAGACGCTGCGAATTTCATGCCGCGCACCGGCCTCACCTGGCCGCAGATCCTGCACGCCGCCATTGATACCGGTATCGCCCGCGGCGCGCTGGAGGCCGCCACCGCTTATATCCGTGACGCCATGCGCCCTTGGCCCGAAGCCGGTGTCGCCCGCGCCGCGGACGAGCAGTACACGATCAAGACCATCGGCGAATACGCGGTAGCGGTCCGCGCCGCGGAATCCTCCCTGCGCTATGCCGCGCGGACTTTCGATCGGTTCAAGGACGATCAGGACAACCGGGCGCTCGAAGACGAACTGATCCTGGCCGTCGCCACCGCCCGCGCCCAGTCGGATGCCGCATCAATTCATATCGGCAGCGACCTGTTCTCGCTCACGGGCGCCAACTCCACGCTCGATCGCTGGAACCTCCACCGTTACTGGGCCGACGCGCGCGTCCATACGACCCATGACCCGATCCGCTGGCGCATCCACCACATCGGAAACTTCTACCTGAACGGCGTCCCGCCTGACGAATACGGGCGCGCGGCAAGGCTGCGTCAGCAGGAGATCGCCATCGCCACGCATTCCAACCCCTCGCATTCTCACATCCCCAAATCGAAAACGGCGACGCAGACCGTCGCAAGGGAGAATTCGCCGTCATGAGCGTGCCACCCGAAAGCCAGGTCCTCGACCACGCGACGCCTCCCTCGCCGCCCGGCGCGAGTGGGTTCTCCAGCGAGGCGGAAGCCATTGCCGCGGCGCACGACGCTGCTGCCCTGATCGCCGCGATCTCGTGCGATCCTGCCCAGCGCAACCGCATTCCCTATGAGCAGAGCGCCATCCTTGAACGGTCTGGGATCACGACTGTCGCATTGCCTCCCGAGTACGGCGGGATCGGCGCGTCGGTCGCCACCGTCGTCGAGATCACGCGCATCATCTCGGCGGCCAATGGCGGCGTCGGTCAATTGGTCCAGATCCACTTCATGATGCTGCGCGGCCTATTGCGCCGACCTGCCGATCCCCTGCGCGACCGAATTCTGACTGATGTCCGCGCGGGCAAGCGCCTGGCACATGCTGCGGCCGAAGTGGGCGGCAAGCACAAGTTCGATACCCGCGTCCGAGCCGAACGCCGAGCCGACGGCAAATGGGTGGTCAACGGCGCCAAGTTCTATGCCACCGGCAGCTATCTGGCGCAGTGGATCTTCTCGGGTGCCAAAAGTGAAGAAGGGCAAATCGGTTTCATCATCCATCGCGATACGCAGGGCCTGCTACTCGACAACGACTGGAATGCTTTCGGTCAGCGCCATTCGATGAGCGGCGGCGTACGCTTCGTCAATCTGGTCCTTGACGCAGAGCAGGTAACGCCTCCCGCCGCCGGCACACCGGCAAAGCCGGAGCGCACCGGCCTGACTTGGGCACAGATCCTTCACGCCGCCATCGATGCTGGCATCGCTCGAGGCGCGTTCGAGGCGGCGATCGGCTATCTCAACGCCCATTCCAACGTCTGGATCGACGCCGATGTGGAGCGCGCGGTGCAGGAACCGCTCATAATTAAGCGCATTGGGGATTATGCCGTGGCATTGCGCGTCGCAGAATCTCTGCTGCGCGACGCTGCCGCACTCTACGACACTTATATCGTCGCCGGTCGTCCCGAAGCGCTGGACGACGAATTGATCCTGTCGGTCGCCGCCGCGCGCGTGAAAACGGACGAGGCGGCACTCTTGATCTCCAGCGACATGTTCTCGCTACTCGGCGCAAGCTCTTCCTACCGCAAGTTCAATCTCGATCGCTTCTGGGTCGACGTACGCGTCCACACTACGCACGATCCCGTCCGGTGGCGCCTGCATCATGTTGGCGACTACTACCTGAACGGTACGCCGCCGCATGAATACTCCGCCGCCGCCGTGCGCCGCCCTGCCCCGCCGTCCGGCGATTGACCCAGGCCGACATGACAATCGCAACCCTTACCGCTGCCCCGGATCTCAAGCCCGAGGATGCAGAACCCCAAGGCGGAAAGCCATCTTCGCCCCGTAGCAGCATTTCACCGCTGGCCGGCTATCCGCTGCTCCGCAGTCTCGCCCTCTATCGGACGATCCCAGTGCTGTTCACCGTCACGCTGGCGCTGTTTACATTCGTCAATCTCAGCCTCGCCCTCCAGCAATGGCTGGTCGGCCGTGCACTTGACGCGGTAAACAGTGGCAAAGCCGCAAGGCGGCTTGCCGATGGCAGCATCGACCTCAGAATTGCCCTGCACTGGGCCACCCTGCTGATAGCTCTCGCCGCAACGCGCGGCGTGGTGCAGTACATCGCGGGCATGTGCAGCATCCGCGCCAGCCAGTCGCTGCTCTCGACCCTGCGCGAGAAGATACTGCTGCAGGTGCAGTCGCTTCATCTCGGCTACCACTGGCAGCACGGCATGGGCGAGATGATCACCCGCACCACCCGCGATGCCGACAAGCTGCGCGACGCACTGGTCGCCTTCTGGCGCCAGACGGTGGAGACCGCGCTGGTGGTGGGCGCGGCCATGGGTCTGTTGTTCTTGTACGACTGGCGCCTTGGCCTCGTGCCGTTCCTGTTGACCGTGCTGGGCTTCCTGATCTTCGTGCGGCAGACCGACACGCTCGTCGTGCTCGACCGCAATGTCAGCGATGCCTACGATCAGGTGAACCAGGACCTGTCTGAAGGCATCGGCGGCGTCCGCGTCATCAAGTCTTTCCGGCTGGAACAAGGGCGCATTCGCAAGTTTCGCGGCCATGTCGGGTTCTTTCTCGATCAGTCCCGCCATGCGCTGGGCTGGTGCAGTTCGCGCATTCCGATACCGCAGGCGGTGGTGGCACTGGGCCATGTCTGGATCCTTGCCTGCGGAGCCCATCTCGTCGCCGCCGGCCGGCTGGGCGTGGGCGCGCTGGTCTCCGCCCTGCTGATCGCAACCACGCTGGTCTTCCGGGTCGAAACGGTGGGCCGCGTCATGCGCATCTTTGCCGACGCCCGCGCCTCCGCCGCACGGATCTGGGATTTGCTGGACGAACAGCCGGCGATCGTCGGCGGACGCGAGGTTCTGCCCGGCGGCCCGCTCGGCTTCCGGCTAGAAGCGGTGCGCCTGCTGGCGCCGGGCGGCGACACCGCCGTCCTTCAGGATTGCAGTCTCACCGTCGAACCGGGCCGGATCGTCGCTCTGGTCGGGGCGACAGGAGCAGGCAAGAGTTCGCTGGCGTCGCTGCTGCCCCGCCTTGCCGATGTAAACGGCGGTTCGGTGGCGATCGGCTCCGACGCGCTGGGCTGGCACGATGTGCGCCGGCTCGATCTTCCCACGCTGAGAAAGCGCGTCCATGTCGTGCCGCAGGACATCTTCCTTTTCTCCGATACGCTGGCCGCAAACCTGCGCGCCGCCGCGCCCGATGCCGATGACGGCGCACTGGAAGAGGCGCTTGCCCTTGCTGGGGCCGGAGAATTGCTTGCGCGCCTGCCCGATGGCCTCCAAACCCGGATCGGCGACCGCGGCGTTACCCTGTCCGGCGGCCAACGCCAACGCCTCTGTCTGGCCCGCGCGCTGTTGGCGCAGCCCGATATTCTCGTCCTCGACGATGCCACAAGCGCGCTCGACGCCGTCACCGAACGCCATGTGCTGACGGGTATACGCGGCCTGCGCGCTGCCCATGGCGGGCGTATGACGGTGCTGCTGATCACCAGCAAGCTGTCGTCGGTCCTGCTCGCCGATCGCACACTCGTTCTTGCCGCCAGCCGCATCCGCGCCAGCGGCGCGCACGAGGACCTTCTTCACGACCCGCTTTATCGCGACCTGCTGGGAATCGACCGTGCCGCCGCCTGACAACAAACGTGTCCTGAGTGACATCGAAATCGAGGAAATGCTGGCGCGCAACGCGCTCGATCGCGGCATGTTCGGGCGCCTCGTGCCGCTGCTGGGACCGGTGCGCGGCCAAGTCGTCAGCGTCTTCGCGCTGGAGACGCTGCTGGTCGGCATCGTCTTCGCCCGCCCCTGGTTCATCGGCCAGCTTCTGGACCATGGCCTTGTCAAGGATGCCGGGGGCTGGACGCTGGACGAACGCCTGCTTGCCTGGCTCAGTCTCGGCCTTGCGGCCACCTGGCTGGCGCGTTTCGTCTTCGCGGGACTGTCCGGCTATCTTGCCGGTTCCGCCGCACTGACCGTACTGAACACCCTGCGCATCCGCATTTTCGAACATATCCAGGCGCTCAGCGTCGGCTATTTCGACCGGACCAAGGCGGGCCGTATTCTCTCCCGTGCGGACCGCGACGTGGACGCGCTGGAAGCCCTGCTGGTGCAGGGCCCTCCCGACATGCTTTCGGCGATTCTGCGGTTTGCCGGCGCGGCATTGATGCTGTGGGTCATGTCCCCTCTACTGCTGCTGGCGCTGGCGAGCGTGGTTCCCATCCTTGTGGCCGGCACCTGGCTGTTCAAGCGTGTTTCCCAGAAGAGCTGGGCTGTAGTCGCGGAAAACCGCAGCCGCTTCACATCCCACCTCGTCGAGACAGTCTCGGGGGTGCGCATGATCCAGCAACTGGTGCGCGAGGAGCCCAACAGGAAACGTTACCGCGAACTGCTTTCGGACTTCGACGGCTCCCTCGTGCGCGGCAATATGCGTTCAGGATGGTTCGCCCCGCTCAGTGGGCTGCTCAATGCCGCCGGCATGGCGATGATCCTCTTGGTCGGCAGTTATGGCCTGCTCGAAGGGCAGATCACTCTGGGCCAGCTCGCGCAGAGCCTCTTCTACGTCATGCTTTTTCTCGGCCCTTTGCAGGACCTGAACGACCTGTTCGAACGCTACGCCTCCGGCTCTGCCTCAGCCCAACGCATCTTCCTCCTGCTCGATACCCGGCCCGATATCCTCGACCACGAAGAGCCTATTCCGGTCCCAGTCCTGCACGGCGAAGTGGAATTCCGCTCGGTCGGTTTCTCCTACGCCCCCGGCACGTTGCCACAAGTGCTGCACGATCTTTCGCTGCACATCCATGCCGGCGAAGTCGTGGCCGTGGTGGGAGCTACGGGCCACGGCAAGAGCACGCTGGTCCAGTTGTTGACGCGTTTCTACGAAGCCCAGAGCGGCCAGGTCCTGATAGACGGGATCGACGTGAAACACATGCGCCAGTCTGACCTGCGCCGCCATGTCGGCGTGGTGCTTCAAGACAACGTGCTGTTCAGCGGCACCGTGCTCGACAATCTGCGTCAGGCCCGCCCCGAGGCGAGCGACGATGAACTGGTCGCTGCCGCGCGCGCGCTGGATGCCCACGAAGTGCTGGCACGCCTTGCCTATGGCTACCACACGCAAGTCGGGCCGCTTGGCGCGAACCTCAGCCATGGTCAGCGTCAGCTGGTCTGCCTCGTTCGGGCCTACCTGACCGATCCTGCCGTTCTGGTGCTTGACGAGGCGACGTCCGCCGTCGACGTCCATACCGAACGCATGATCCAGCGCGCGCTGCGCCGCTTGTGCGAAGGGCGCACCGCGATCATCATTGCCCATCGCCTTGCCACGATCCGCGATGCTGACCGCATCGCCGTGATACGCGAAGGTCAGGTTGTCGAACTAGGCAGTCATGCCGATCTCACGGCTAGAGGCGGCGCTTACGCAGCGCTCTACGAAGCCTATCAGCGCCAGAGCGGCGACCTGATCGATGAGCGCCCCACGCTCTCGGCAGCATCCTGACAGTTGTGAGGGGCGCGGCGGATCCTGCCATCCGCCGCGTTCCCTTATTCGCCGATCAGCCCAGCATTTTTCAAATAAGTGCGGATTACGTTGCGCGTGACGCCAAGCGCCTGCGCGGTTCGAACCTGATTTTCATTCGACGAGGCAAAGGCCTCGCGAACGGCAAGATCGATCAGCCGGTCCAGTAACTGTGGCTCTCCGCAACCGATGAGCTTCGCAAGTGTGGCGCGAATCTGATCGAAGCCTTCGGCATCCCGCGCAGGCATCGGCCCCTCGACCTGCCTGTGGCTGGGCAATCCAAGGTGTTCGGGCTCGATCAGCTTGCCCGGAGCAACCAGGCTAGCCCGCTGGATGACGTTTTCCAGCTCGCGAATATTGCCGGGCCATGCGTAGTGGAAAACAAGATCTTCCGCATCCGGGCTCAACTCGATCGCCGGAGAAGCGGATTTCTCCCCATAGACCCCCAGAAAGTGCCGGGCCAGCGGCAGGATATCAGCTCGCCGTTCGCGCAGCGGGAGCAACGGCAGGGTGACCACGCCAAGACGGTAATAGAGGTCCTCACGGAATTTCCCGGCCTCCACTGCCGCGCGCAGATCGACGTTAGTCGCCGCGATCAATCGCACGTCGAGACTGACGGCACGCCGCGCGCCAAGGCGCACCACTTCGCGTTCCTGCAGGACGCGCAGCAACTTGACCTGAAGCGACTGCGGCAAATCGCCCACTTCATCAAGGAACAGGGTCCCTCCGTTGGCTGCCTCGAACCATCCTTCCCGGGCGTTGTGCGCACCAGTGAAGGCCCCTCGTTCGTGCCCAAAAAGTTCGCTTTCGATCAACGTCTCGGAAAACGCCCCGCAGTTCACCGCTACGAATGGCCGGTCTGCCCTTCCGCTCTGCTGATGGACGTGTCGGGCAACCAGTTCTTTACCAGTGCCCGTCTCGCCGGTGATCAGGATCGTGGCATTGCTGGGGGCCGTGCGTTCGATCAGCGGCAGCAGCGCCTTCGATCGAGGGTCTGAGAAGATAAACGTCCGCGCCCGGATGGCCAGGGCCGAAACTTCGAATTTCAGGATCGTGTCGCGCATGTCGAAGGTCCCACTTTTGTCGCTCCTAGCATTCAAGCCAGTGCGGTGGTCCGCTTCCACTTGTCGAGAACGAGGCTAACACAGATTGTCTACTAAAACAGTTGAGAATTATTGAGCGCCCGAAAGCTGGGCTTTCAAGCCTGATGCGGTTACGCTGCCGTATCCCGCAAACGCGGGGAATCTGCCACGAGCGCATGGGTATAAGGATGCTCCGGCCGGTCCAGCACGCGCTCGCTTTCCCCGTGCTCGACGATGCGGCCATGGCGCAGGACCGCCACGAAATCAGAGACCGCCCGTACTACCCCCAGATCGTGGGTCACGAACAGGATCGTCAGCCCAGACTCCTTTTGAAGACGGCGAAGCAGGTCGATGATCGCGGCCTGTACCGATACGTCGAGCGCGGAGGTAACCTCGTCGCAGATCAGCAGTTCGGGCTGGCAGATCAGGGCGCGCGCGATCGCCACCCGCTGCCGCTCTCCCCCCGACAGGTCGCGCGGATAGCGACCCGCCAGGTCGGGCGGTAATGCCACGCGCTCCAGAACCTGCGCGACTTCCTTGTCGGCATCCGCGGAACGGATCGGAAAGAAGTGCAGCACCGCCGTGCGCAGGATCTGCCCCACGGTCTGGCGCGGGTTGAGCGCGCGGAACGGGTTCTGGAAGATATACTGGATCCGCCGCCGCAGTTCCTTGCTGCGTTCGTCAGAGAGCGGAACCGGTTGCCCATCATAGGTGAACACGCCGTCGACGTCTTCCACGGCGCCCACCAGCGCGCGCGCGAAAGTGGTCTTTCCTGAACCGCTCTCGCCCACCAGTGCCGTGCATTGGCCCCTGGGCAGCACGAGGCTGGCATCGAACAGGACCTGATTATCCCCATAGCTTGCAGAAATGCCGTCGATGACCGCGAGCACCGGCGGCGTCGAGCCACCTCCCGCCCCCCCGTTTTGAAGGGAAACGGGCGCCTCGTCCCGCTTCGCACGGATCGGATGGTGGCAGGCCGCCAGCCGCCTGTCGCCGAAATCGCGCAGCACCGGCCGCGAGTTACAACTCGCGCTGCGCAAGATACAGCGCGGTGCGAAGGTGCACCCTTCACCGCGCTCCGTCAGCGCCGGCGCATGACCGGGAATGGCCCGAACCGAGTGCCTTCCGGAAATGTCCGGAACGGCATCCAGTAAACCGCGCGTATAAGGATGCGTCGGCGCATCAAAGATCTGGTCGCGCGATCCGCTTTCGACGATCTGCCCGGCGTAGAGTACGACTACCCGGTCCACCAGTTCGCGTACTACGGCCAGATCGTGCGAAACATAGACTGCGCCAATATCGCGCGTGCGGCATAGGTCACGGATCGTCGCAAGCACACGCGCCTGCGTGCTGACGTCGAGAGCAGTGGTCGGCTCATCGAGGACGATCAGCCTTGGCCGCAGCAGGACGGCTAGCGCCAGCAGGACCCGCTGCTGCTGTCCCCCGGAAAGTTGATGCGGAAAGCGGCGAAGGAATTCCGCGTTGGCCGGCAGACCGACATCGGCGGCAGCCTCCGCAATCCGCTGCTCCCGCTCGGGCCGGCCGAGTTCGCGCTGGTGAACCCGCAGTTCCTCATCGAGCAACGATCCGATCCGGCGCATGGGATTGAGCGCCAGCGCGGGATCCTGCGCCACGTGCGCGATCACGGAACCCCGCATCCGGCGGCGCCCCGCAGCGTCCAGCGAGACGATATCCCGCCCATCCACCATCACCGAACCGCCCGATACTACCGCCCCCGCCCGCGCATCGCCAAGCAGGGCCGTGGCAATGCTGCTCTTGCCGGAGCCGCTTTCGCCCACCACCCCGACGATCTCACCCGGTGCGACGGAAAAGTTGATATCTTCGACGATCGGCGTGCCATCCTCCAGCGAGACGGCAAGGTCCCGCACCTGGAGCAAGGTCTTCACGAAGGGGACGACGCTCATGCCCGGTTCTCCCGTTGGCGACGTTTGATTCCGCGCATCTGCGTGCGTGCTCGTGATTTCAGGCCGCGACGGGAAGGGATCCGTGCCCCGGCCCGTGCGACGCTTTCGGCAAGCAAATTGGTGCCCAGCGCGAAGAAGGCGATCATTGCTACCGGGGCCAGCACGGCCCACGGCTGGATCATCAGCCCGGCTCGGTTCTCGTTGATCATGAGGCCCCAATCGGCTGCCGGCGGCGCGACGCCGTAACCCAGAAAGCTGAGGCCGGAGAGCACGCCGACCGCCCAGGTCAGCATGATGCCGAGATGGACGAGCAGCGGTGTCCCGATATTCGGAAGGATTTCCAGCAGGACCACCCGCCACCATGGATAGCCCATCAACTTGGCCGCTTCGACATATTCCTGCGATGCCACGCCCAGCGTCACGCCGCGGGCGAGCCGGATCACGCCGGGCACGAAGGAAACCGCCACCGTCAGCACGATCAGCCAGGGCGCGCGGCCCAGCATGGAGACCACCAGCAGCACCAGGATCAGATCGGGAAAGGCCAGCAGCACGTCGGTTGCCCAGACCACCGCATGATCGATGCGACGCCGCGACAGCCCCGCCGCAATGCCGATGACTGCGCCGAAAGCCAGCGCGATCGCGGATGCCGCAAAGCTCATCCACAAGACCGAGCGCCCGCCGGCCAGCAAGCGCGAAAGGACGTCCCGGCCGAGATAGTCGTAGCCCAGGAGCGCTCCCCCGCCGGGCAGGCCATAGGTCGGGCCGACCAGCGCCAGCGGCGATTGCGGCGCGACCTGCGGGCCCAGCAGAGCAATCACCAGCACGATCGCGGCAAACGTGAAACCAAGACGCGCCTGCGGATCGTGGCGTAAGGAAGAAAGCCCCGAAGTCATACGCCGCCTGCCTTCAGTTTGAGCTTTGCCCGCGTGCCCGCGCGCAGACGTGGACGCGGAGAAGTGCGCAGTTTCGGCGTCACCAGCACCGTCGCAACATCGGCAAGGAGGTTGATCACGACAACGCCCACCGCCATCGTCAACGTGATCGCCTGGATCACCGGAACGTCACGCGTGTCGATTGCGGCGTTGAGGGCGTTGCCGATGCCGGGATAACTGAACACCACTTCCACGATCAGCCCGCCGCCCAGCAGCAGTCGGCTCGTGAGCGCAATGCCCTGGATCACCGGCACCAGCGCATTCGGCACCGCATGGGCCCAGATGATGCGCCATTCAGGGATACCGCGCAGCCTGGCGGCGGCCACGTATTCGGCCTCCAGCGTCTCGATCATGGCCGAACGCACCAGCCGTAGCAGGAACGGCGCAACGGTCAGGATCAACGTCAGCGCCGGCAACGCCAGATAGGCAGGCTGAAAAAAAGGCGAGACGCCGGGATCGAGCAATGACACCGCCGGCAGGATGGGAAACACCGTGGTCGACAGTAGCAGGATAAGTCCGATTGCCAGCACGAAGGCTGGCAGCGCCTTGAACAGGATGATCGCGTTCATCGTCCAGCGATCGAACCGGCTATCCCGTCGGATCGCCAGAGCCACACCGCCAAGAAACGCCAGAGGCACTGCAAGGACCAGCACGACCGCCATCAGTGCTGCCGAATTCTCGAAGCGGTCCCCGACGATCTTGCCCGCCGGCACGCTGGAATCGAGAGACTCGCCAAACTCGCCCGTCAGCGTGTTGCCGGCCCATCTCGCATACTGGATCGATATAGGCTGATCGAGCCCCAGTTGGTGGCGCAAAACGCGAATGCTGTCTTCAGTGGCATCGGGGCCAAGGATCACGCGGGCCGGATCGGAAGGCAGCGCCTGCGTGGCCGCGAAGACCAGCACGGAAATGACGAAGGAGGTCGCCAGCCCCGAGAGAATCCGCCCGCCCAGCCAGGGGAGCCAGGCCGGGAGCGCAAGCCGCGCGCGCGCCGCTCCGGCATCCTTGATGACAGGTTCCGCCTCGCGTCGTTCGGCCTCTTGTAGGGCCGGGGAAGAATAGATCGTCGCCATCGCATTCACCCGTTGCTGGATCTTCGCTTTTTCAGGCTCGCGCGTGCCGCGCCGCGTCAGGCCGGCGCCTTTTCCGGCTCCGGGACCGGGATTGCCTGAGCTAGCGCACCGTTTGCGGCTGCACGGGGCTGACCAACGCGTAGCGCGGGCACATCGAAACCGTGATCGAGATCGAGCAGCGGGAACAGCAGTTCCGCCACCCGGTGCGCCTCGGAAATCAATGGAAATCCGGAAAGAATGAAGGCACCGGTCCCCTGCTCGGCATATTCGCGGATGCGCGCGGCGACGTTCTCGGCGCTGCCGACCAGCGTGGTCCCCGCTGCCGGCCCCATGATGTCGAACCCGAACCAGGCCGGCCCCACCCAGACATTGGGATAGACTTCCAGATCGCGTGCGCTTGGGAGGCGGCCCGATTTCACAAGGTCGATATTGCGCTGCACCTGCGGGTCTGGACTGCGATAGGTTTCCAGCGTCTCGCCGAACGGCAACCGCATGCGAATGGAGCGCAGGGCATGTTCCACCGACGAACGTTGGAGCAGCCATTCGGCATGGGCCCAGGCCTCTTCCTCGGTCTCGCGCACGATCACCTGAAGGCGCGTGCCATATTCCAAAGTTCGGCCGACTTTGGCCGCTTCCGCGCCGACGCGGCGGAACTTGTCGCCCAGCAGCGGCGGCGTGTTCGCAAAGCTAAGATAGACGTCCAGCAGCTTCACCGAATGCGCCACCCCCGGCGCCGAGGTGCCAGCGCCCCACAGCGGCACGCCGGCTGGCTGATAGGGGCCCGACCAGACGCTCATCGGCGCGCCGCCTTCGGCGCGCGGGGCCAGCTTGACGAACTGTCCTTCGTAACCGGCCCGGTCCCCGGCATAGACCTTGCGGAAGGCATCCCAGTATTCGAAGCTAAAGTCATACCGCTCGTCATGCGGATAGTGCACGCCCAGCGCGGCCAGACCGGCATCGTTGCCGTTGACCACGTTGAACAGCAGGCGCCCGTTCGAAAAATGATCGAAAGTCTGCGCGTATTTCGCCAGCACCGCCGGCGAAAGCTCGCCGGGGTGCTGGGCGACGAGGAACTTCATCCGCTCGGTCGCCGGGATCATCGCGGCGGCGACGGCAAGGCTCTCATACGCGCTCGACCCCAGCAGCGCCCCGTAAAAGCCCAGCCTGTCGATGGTAACGGCAAGCTGTTCGAGATGGTCGAAGCCGGTTTGCCAGCGCCCTTCCTCGGCCCAGGGATATGGGCCGTCGGGAGCCGTCAGATACCATAGCAGCTTAACGGGCCGGGGCCGGGCGGCGGGGGACGGGGGGGAAATCATGGGGGGCGCCTCCTGGTTCAGTCGAGGTCGGTGACAGGCAGGAGACCGAGCGAACGCGCCTCTTCGTAGCGGTTGCTCATCTTCCACTGCTGGCGCAGTACGCCAGGCCCATAAGTGCGCGAGCCGCCCAAGGCCTGCGCCTTGATCTGGATATCGGCGCCTTCTTCCAGCAGCAGAATGAATTCGGCCAGATCGCGCAGCCCCTTCCAGCCCCAGACGGTGGCGCCGCCGTTGGCTTCGATGATCGCGGGCGTGAACGGGTTCTCGGCCAGCGTTTCGTTGATGAAATCGGATTCGTCCTGCCGGCGATCGATATAGACCGGCAGTTCGCGGGCAAGGTGGAAGCGCTGCACCGGCACGTAGCTGATCGGCAGAGTGCGATGGGTCTGGGCCCACGCCCCAAGGTTGGGCGAATGGACGTGGCTGAGCGAGGTGATCGTCGGGTTCTGGTTGAACACCTTGAGGTAGCGCCCGTTCGGACGGCCCTTCCACGCCGAACCGTCTAGCCCGGTGACCGAGAAATTCAGCGGCTTGTCACTGTGAATGCTGCGGTCGAAAGGATGCGGCAGGTTGACGGTGACGATCTTGTCCTCGCCGGGCACGCGTTCGATGAAACCGACGGTGCCGTTGGCGGTGATCGTGCCGGTCTCACGATAGGCGCGGAAGATTTCGGCGGACTGGGCCACCACATCGTTGGCGAAATCGAGAACGACCGAATTGAGCTTTTCCCCGGTTGGAGCGGAGGGGGCCGAAGCAGAGGGAGTCTGAACTGTGGAAGCCATGGTGTTTCTCCTCAGGTAAATCAGGCGGCATGCGCGCGGGCGCGCCGTTCGAGAGCGAGTTCCAGCGGTCTGCGGTCGATCCACGCATCGACATCGACGTCGTGCTCGAGGAAGCCGTGGAGCCACAGGAAGTTGGCCTGCTGCTTCAGCAGGGCGACGCGTTCCTCGGATAAGTCCGGGTGCAGCGCGCGGTGGAAATTGTTGCGGTAGGCCGCCTCCACATCGGCGGCACCCGCATACGTCTCCCTCTGGAGGATGCCGCGCAGCGCCGGCAGATTGTGCTCCGCCCAGTCGGCCGCGCGCAGCGTCTGTTCAAGGAAGCGCACGACCAGATCGAAATGGTTGTCCAGCAGATCGCGGCTCACCGTGATCGGGCGCGGCGTGCCGTTGTTCACGCGGGTATGGCGGCTCGGATAGCCATCGAGATCGATGCCTACGACAACACCGGCCCGCCGCGCCGCGTCGACCGCTGATGCGCCCTTGACGTAGACCGCATCCACCTTGCCCGCCGCCAGCGCCTCAATGCCCGACCACATGCGGGCAAGGTTGACGGCCGAATCCTCAGAAGGCGACGCCAGCGGTACGTCGACGAAAGTCACATCCTCCAGCGTCAGCCCGGCGATACCCAGAGCCCCCTTGATGCCGGCGAGCGACATGCCTCGCGCGATACTGCCGCCGCGTGTAACGTTCCAGGCCGGAAGGGCGATCCGCATGCCCGCCAACTGCGCGGGCTCGATCGGGCCGGTCTCACGGCGGACAAGGATCGCCTGCCACTCATCGATCCAAGTTAGGCCGATCACCCGCGTCTGGGTGCCCCGGGCCCGGGTGGCGAGCGCGGGAATATTGCCCCCTTCGCGGAACAGACCGTGCAGATCATGCTCGTTATGATGCGCCCGCATGGCGCGCGGCTTGCCCTGAAGGGCTTCGACGCGCAGTCCGTCGCGCGCGAACTCCTCTTCCAGCCAGCCGAGCGAATGGGCGATCCCGGACGCGGTTGGCACCGGGCAGCGCGTAAAAAGAATGCGGTCGAGGTTACGCGCCGTTGCGGTCTCGCCGATCGTGTGAACGTTGTCGGTCATTGGAACTCCACTATGCCTCCAGCAGAGCAAGGGCCGTGCCAAGCGCGCTGATCCGCTGCTTTTGGCAGGCGCTGTGCCGTGGCTGCGCAAATCTGCGCAAATCTGCGCAGCCACGGCACGATCACTGTCGGGTTATGCTCACACCCACATCCGGTCGAAGCGCCAGGTCGGGAAGTGCGAGCGTTCCGCCCTTATCCCGCCGACGCGCGGCCCCACGCCGTCCAGCGTATTGGCGAACCCCCAGATCAGCAGACCGCCGGTATCGTGCTGGATCCGCTGCATGCGGTGAACCAGTTCCGAACGCGCCGCGAGGTCCGGCTCGGCCAGCGCCTGCCCGAACAGCTGCGTGAACGCCGGATCGTTGAAGTTGGTCTTGTTCCCCACCGATGTCGGCGCATCGATGTGCAACGCGGTGGACAGCCATGGCACGCCCAGCGTCCCCCCCGTGCTGATCTGCCAGCCGCGCCGGGCTGGGCCTGCGAACGTCGCCGCGTCCACCTGCCTCGGCCGCAAGTCCACGCCGATCCGCTTCGCCTGTTCGGCCAACACCAGCGCAGAGGCGACATAAGTCGGGCCGACCACCAAATCCGAGCGCAACCCATCCTGCCCGGCCTGCCGCAGCAAGCTGCGCGCCTGATCGAGATCCTGCCGGCGCTGCGCAATAGCATGGTCGAAGGTCGGATCCTGCGGCGCGTAGAGATCATTGGCCACCCGTCCTTCGCCCTGCAGCGCGCGGCGGACCAGTTCATCCCTATCGGCCAGCAGGCGAAACGCCTGCCGCACGCGGACATCCGCGAAAGGTCCCTCCTTCGTGTTCATGTCGAAGGACTGCCAGCCGTTGGTCTGCGAAACGAGGATGCGGGCCCGACTGTCCCGCCGGATCAGACCGGCCTGTTCCGGCAGGATGGCATTGGCCAGATCGATCTGCCCTGCCAGCAGCGCGGCGATGCGCGCGGTCTGGTCCTTGAACTCGATGATCTCCAGTTCGTCAGGATAGGGTTTGCCCGGCTTGAAGTAATTGTCGAATCGCTTGAACGTGGCGCGCTGACCCGGTTCGAACTTGTCGATCCGGTAGGGCCCCGCGCCCACCGGGTTGGTGACCGGATGATAGTCCACGGGTACGATGCCGCCGAAATTGGTCCAGGTTTCCGGCAGCGCGACGAAGCCATGGCCCTCGCGGATGGGAATGCGCACGGTCCGCTTGTCGAGCGTCTTCACCCCGTCCCGGTCCACCGGCGAGACCAGCGCGCCGTAAGGAGAGGCCAGTTGTGGATCGGTGATGCGCCGGATCGAGAAGGCCACGTCTTCGGCGGTGATCGTCTTGCCGTTATGGAACTCCAGCCCGGGCCTCAGGCGCACGTCCCAGACGCTGGCGTTGCGGTTCGGCTCCACCGATTCCGCCAGCGCCAACTGAGGAAGCATTTCGTCGCTCCACTCCCACAGCTTCGCATACATGGCAAAGCCGCGGATCGTGCTGCCAAGGCCGAGCGGCTTGTGCGCATCGAGATTGCCCGATCGCTCACCATCGAGAATGCCGAGCCGCAGCCTCCCCCCGCGCCGGGGCTGCGCAGGCGCTTCGCTGGCGCTCTCGCCGCTGCGGCCGCAGCCGGACAGCAGTAGCGCCGCACCCGCCGCGCCGCCGATCAGGCTGCGACGGGTTAGGCCGGTTTGGCTGAGGTCGTCCATAACGCTGCTCATTGCCCCGCCCCTCAACCGTTGCCGCGCGCGGCAAGGCCGCCGCCCGACACCAGCGGCACTTCCTGCTCGCCGCCGTCCGATTCCGCCAGAGCCAGCCGGGGCGCGCGGAAACGCGGCAGGACATGCTCACCCAGCCGGTAGATCTCTTCCAGATGCGGATAGCCGTTGAGGAAGAACCACGAGAGGCCGAGATCGGCGAACTGGCGGATCTTGGCGGCGACATTCTCGTAACTGCCAACGAATGCGAAGCCCGGCGGAATGCCGATATATCCGAACCCGCCCCACAAGTGCGGCTCCACGAACAGATCGTCGAAGTCGTTCACCTCCCGCCCGTTATAGCGTTCGAACCGGGCGCGGTTGGTGTCCGACATCTGGGTGGAGCGTTCCGCCGCTGCCTTTACGGTCCCAGCGCGCACGCCCTCGTCGAAGAAGCGCTTGGCTTCGGCATAGGCAAGTTCGTCGGTCTCGCGGGCGATGGCATCGACCGAAACCCCGAAACGTATCTGATCGGCACGGCCGTACTTTGCGGCACGTGCCTTCACATCGGCGATGTTGCGGGCGACATGTTCAGGCGATTCCGCCAGAACGAGGTAGTAATCGGCATGCTTGGCGGCCAGTTCCTTGGCGCCGTCGGAAGTGCCTGCCGAGCAGATCGCAGGGATCGGCGCACGCGCCAGCGGGCCGCGCAGCCCGCCGCCGTTCGCCTCGTAATAGCGGCCCTTGTAGTGGAAGCTCTCGCTGGTCCAGAACCCCTTCACCAGATCGAGGAATTCGATGGCGCGGGCATAGCGCTCGTCATGGGGCAGCGGTTCGCCATTGGCGCGCAGCACGCCGTCCGAACCGCCTTGGATCACGTTCCAGACAAGACGCCCGCCGCTGATCCGTTGAAAGCTCGCGGCCATTTGCGTCGCTTGCCAGGGGCTGAAATGGCCCGGGTGGAAGGCATCCACGAAGCGCAGCCGCTTCGTCTCGCGCGCTAGTGCCGCCGAAACGATCCACGGCTCGTCCCCAAACGGCGCATTGACCAGCAGCGCGCCTGAAAAGCCATTGATCTCGGCGGCGCGGGCGACTTGCGAAAGATAGTCGATATAGGCGAAATCGTCGCCCACTTCGGACGAGGACACCGCGCCGGTGCTGGCTTGCGGTTGACGGTTCCAGTCGCCGCGATTGCGATTGTCTCCCGGAATGTACTGCGTCTCGCCGTGCAGAGGCAGGCGGGCGAAGAACTCGATGGTCATGAAGGCACTCCAGATGGTTCACCGCTTTCCAAAGCAGCAACCGTGCCAGCATCGCGAACCTGACGAATTTTCCCGATCTCGCTGGCGCGGACCGTCCTGCCAGCGTGCCCACCTTGCGCAGAAATCACCAGCATGCGGGCGGTTCTGCGCAAGCTCCCGCAGGGCGGTCCGCGAAGCACGATCGCAGCAGAAATAGTACCGCCCCCGCTGGCGAGCGCGGGATTACGCCGGAGGAGAAACGCAGCCGAACAAAAGTATCGGGCCGGCGTCGAGGGCGTCCTTGCGGAACTAGGCGTGGTTGTCCCTCGTCCCATGCGAATAGCCGGATGGCGATGGGCATAGGCCAGGGGACTTGCGGGAAGGCCCGACCGACTGAGGGGGAAGAACCGGGCCGGAGCCGAGATGAAAAGGTCCAGGCACACTAGACGCGCGGGTTGCGCGATCGCGGTCTCCGCCACGTTCCGCCCCATGACTCCGACCCGATGAACCGCCCTCCAATTCGCTCTGGCGTGGGTGTTTCAAACCCAGCAGGGAAGGTGCGAAACCCACAGCTCGCATCGGCTCCTCCTCTCGCATCACGCCCCGGAAACCTCCGATTTTCGTGCTTGGCACGCCCCTTGCTCCTCCCTTTCGTACCGTCATTCGAGGAGAGCGTCCGTGTCCCTACCCCTGCCCGAAACCGCCCATTGCCTGCGAACAGCCGCGCAATGACCGGATCGTCTCGCCGTTCGTTTCTGGCCAGTGGCGCCGTGCTGTCGGGCGGACTGATACTGGGCACAGGGCTGCTTTCCGGCTGCGGGACCGACAAGTCCGACACCGGTTCTGCCGAGGGACCTCCGCGGCGCGGCGGAAAGGCGCGCATCGCCATCATTTCCGGCGCGCAGACCGGCAACCTTGACGCGCACAAGCCGCTCGGCACCGGCTCGTTCCGGGGCTGGGCGCTTTACAGCAAGCTGTGGGAATGGAACCGGCAGGCCAATCCCGGCCTTGCCCTTGCCGATTTCGCCGAAGTGAACAACGACGCCACCGAATGGACGATCCGCCTAAAGAAGGGACTGGAATTCCATCACGGCAAATCGATCACGGCCGAGGACGTGGTGTTCTCCATCCGGCGGCTCACCGATCCGCAGCTCGCCTCTCCCTACGGATCCTACCTGCCCTCGCTCCGCCGCCAAGAGGTCCGCGCGCTGGACCCGCTGACCGTGCGGATTCCCTTCGATCCGGGCCACGGCCTTGCCGCCCTGCCCGAACTGTGGATGAGCTGGGGCGGGATCGTACCGATCGACTACGACCCGGTGAACAATCCGGTCGGCGCTGGCCCCTATCGCCTGAAGAGCTTCACGCCCGGACAGCGATCGGTGTTCAGCCGGTTCGAGAACTACTACAAGCCCGGCCAGCCCTATCTGGACGAAGTCGAGATCATCGACTTCAAAGACCCCATCGCACGGCTGCAGGCGATGCAGACGGGCCAGGTGGACGTTGCACCGACGATCGGCTTCGAACAGCTTGCCTTCTTCAAATCGTCCGACCAGTTTCGCGTCGTTTCGTCCGAGACCGACGCCTGGCACGGCTTCGCCATGAACCTGTCGAAAGCCCCGTTCGACGATCCGCGCGTGGCGAAAGCCTTCCGCCTGATCGCCGACCGGCAGGAACTGGTGGACCGCGTGCTGCACGGCCAGGGCCGCGTCGCCAACGACCTCTATTCGCCCAGCGATCCCACCTTCGACCACGCCATTCCCCAGCGCCGGCGCGACCTTGCCGAGGCCCGCAGCCTGCTGCGCTCGGCCGGGCACGGCGGCGGCCTTGCCGTCGAACTCGTCACCACGGCGGGCGCGGGCGGAAACGCGGCGATCGTCTTTGCCCAGCAGGCGCGCGAGGCCGGGGTCGACGTGAAGATCAGGCTGGTGGATTCCATCTTCAACGGCCCCGACAAGAATGCGTGGACTTTCAGCACCGTCGTCGGCGTCTCGCGCCCGTTCCTGCTGACGCTGCAACAGCACGACGGCCCGCGATCGGCTGGGAACCGGACCCATTTCAACGATCCCGAATTCACCCGCCTCGTCACCGCAGCCGCCGCGCAGCCCGATGCCGGCAAGCGCAAGGCCCTCGTCGGCGAGGCGCAGCGCATCCAGCACGATCGCGGCGGCCTGCTGATCTGGGGCTTCGCCAACAACCAGGATGCAAGCGTCCGTCCGATTGGCGGCGTCACGCCCGACCGCACCGCATTTTCCGCGTGGCGCACAGACGCGCTGTGGCGCCGCGCCTGATCCCATTCCGATACCACCCCAGGAGACCTTGATGAGCGATACCGAAATCTGGTTCACCCGCTGCGGCGGCGCGACGGCATCCACCATCGCGATCCAGCAGAACTTCCTGCACGATGAATTCGCGGCCGGCGGTGCCGTGCTCCGCTCGCTTCAGGAATCCCGTGACAGCACAGTGCGGGAAAGCCACTTCGACCATTCCATTCCCGCGATGTTCCGAGAAGGCGGCAACATTCCCCCGATCTGGGCACGGGCGAACGGCGCCGATACCGTCGTGCTGGCGATCAGCTGGGTCGACGAGTTCCAGTCGATCGTAACGCGGACGGACAGCGGCATCCGCTCGCTGGCCGAACTCAGGGGCAAGCGACTGGCGGTTCCGCTTTACGCCGGCATCTCCATCGACTTTCAGCGCGGCGCGAACTTTCACGGCTTCGCCAACGCCCTTGCCATCGCCGGCCTGGGGGCGGAGGACGTCACCTTCGTGGATGTGCCGGTGGAACGGACGGCGGTACAGACGGCGGCACAGAGGTCTGGGCGGGGCACCGATCAGGCGCGCGGTTCCGGCGCGGCGGAACTCGATGCCCTGTTCGACGGGCGCGTGGACGCCGTGTTCCTGCGCCAGTCCTCGGGGCTGCGGCTCTACAACGAACATGCCGAGCGCCTGCGCGAACTGGTGCGACTGACCGACCAGCCCGATCCGCTGCGCCGGATCAACAACGGCACCCCGCGCCCGCTCACCGTGCATCGCAGCTTCCTGGCCGAGCACCGCGATCTGGTGGTGCGCTACATTGCCGCGCTGATCCGCGCGGCGGACTGGGCAGAGGCCAATCCCGGCGAAGCGCTCGACGCCCTCACCCGCGAGGACGGCCGATCAGACCGCCGAACCATTGCCGCCACTTTCCCGCACTACGCCACCAGCCTGCACCCAAAGCTGACCGATGCGTACATCGCCGGTCTGTCCGCGCAGAAGGACTTCCTGCTCGACTGGGGCTTCCTTGCCGCCGATTTCGATGTCGAGGCGTGGATCGATCGCGGTCCGCTGGAAGAAGCCACTGCACTGGTTGCCGCCGAAAACCGTGCCGAAAACCACATTCCTGCCGAATAAGGGAGACCGACCCATGAGCCATGCCGACGATACTGAACTGGCCGACTACATCGCCCGCGCCGCGGACGATGCCGCCCACGCGTTCCGGTTCCTGAAGGACAGCGGCACGCTGACCGCCAGCCTCATCTTCAACATCGCCCACCGCGTGCCGGGACGCGACCTGCTTCTCTCCCTGCGCTTCCCCGCACCATGGTCGCGCGAGAACGACATCAAGGTCGCCACCTCGCGCTTTTCGGATCATCCCGAATCCGTGCTGAACGAAGACCGGTTGGGCGCGGACACGCTGATCCATGCGCATACCCCGCATCTTGCCGCATGGTCGCTGGCGCACAAGCCGTTCCCGATCCTTTACGTCGCCGCCCAGCGCCACTTGCTGGCACGCGAAATCCCCAATCATCTCGAACGCCGGGTCAGCGTGCTTGACACGATCCGCGCGCGGCTGGACGCCTATCCCGATCTGGCGCCGCCACCGGGCCTTCTGGAAAGCAATGGCGGCGCGAACTTCTGGGGCAAGGGGATTGCCGAAACCGCGCAGCTTATCCTGCTGATCGAGGAATCCGCGCGCCTGCAAGCCATCGCCGCCCAGATCGGCGGCGCGCAGAGCTATACCGAAGGCGCGCTTGACATCCAGTGGAAGCGCACCGGGTTGCTAGAACAGGGGCGTTCATACACCCGCGAATTCGCGCCTGCCTGATCTTGGCGCCCTGACCTTGACGCCGTCCTGACTGGGGGCAGCAGGACGGTGGCTGCCGGAAGGGCCGCGAAACGGTGCGCGGCCCTTCCGGCATAAGTCACAGTATCTGCGCCGCCTCCTCGAAAGCGAGGCGGGGCCCGCGTTCACCGATCGCGCTGCGGTCTCCATATCCCAGGTTGAGCAGCAGCAGAGATCGCCAGCGTCCATCGGGAAAGAATTCGCGGTCCAGCGCGGCGGCATCGAACCCGGTCATCGGTCCCGCATCAAGGCCCAGCGAACGCGCCGCCACGATCAGAAACGCCGCCTGCAAGGCCGCATTGAACACCCCCGCCGAACGGATTCGCTCCTCTTCCACGAAGTAGCCGGACACGTCCCTCCCGGGCAGCAGCGCGGGCAAATGCTCGAAGAAGCGGCTGTCCCAGGCGACGATGACATTCAGCGGTGCCGCCAGCGTCTTCTCCCGGTTGCTGCCCGACAGCGCGGGTGCCAACCGCTGCCTTGCCGTATCGCTGCGCACGAAGACATAGCGTGCCGGCTGCGCGTTGAAGCCGGTCGGCGCCAGCTTGGTCAGGTCATAGAGCGCGTGCAGCGTTGCGTCATCGACCGGACGGTCGACAAAACTGTGGTTGCTGCGGGCCTGCGTGAAAATCTGGTCGAGCGCTTCCGCCGTCAGGGTTCCGGCAGACGGGGTGGCCGCCGGGGCTGTCGAAGTAATCGTCATCTTGCGTTCTCCTTCAGACGACCGGTGCGAGCGCGGACGCGCGGCGGGCATTGAGCAGCGACACTTCGAAACCGTGATCGAGTTCCAGCAGCGGGAACAGCAAGTGCGCGACGCGGTGAGCCTCCTCGATCAACGGCCAGCCGGACAGGATGAAGGACTTCGCCCCCTGCGCCTCGAACTCGCGAATGCGGGCGGCGACGTTTTCCGCACTGCCGACCAGCGTAGTGCCGGCGCCCGGCCCCAGCAGGCCGAAACCGTGCAGAGCAGGGCCCGTCCAGATATTCGGATAGATCTCGTAATCGCGCGCCTTGGGCAGGCGGCCGCTGCGGATCGCGTCGAGGTTGCGGTTCACCCGATCGTCCGCGCTGCGATAGGTTTCCAGCGTTTCGCCCGGCGGTAACTGACGCTTCAGCGATTGCAGCGCGTAATCGAGCGAGGTCTGATCGACCAGCCACTGCGCATAGTCCCAGGCTTCCTCCTCGGTCTCGCGCACGATGATCTGGAGGCGGGTGCCGTAATCGAGTGTGCGGCCCAGTTTGGCCGCCTCGGCCCCGACCCGGCGGAACTTGTCGCCCAGCCGCTGCGGCGTATCCGCGAAGCTGAGATAAGTGTCGAGCAGTTGCACCGAATGCGCCACGCCGGGCGCCGATGTGCCAGCGCCCCAAAGCGGCACCGGATCGCGCTCCGATCCTTCATGTGCGGGGCGATAGCCACGGCCCGGCGGCGGCGCGAGCTGGATGTACTTGCCATGAAATCCCTCGGGCGCGCCGGAATAGGCATGCTTGAATGCGCGCCAGTATTCGAGGCTGTAATCGTAGCGCTCGTCATGGGCGAGATGCATGCCATAGGCCTGCTGGGTTGCGTCATTTCC
This sequence comes from Novosphingobium sp. BL-S-32, assembly GCF_056857055.1. Classification (NCBI taxonomy): domain Bacteria; kingdom Pseudomonadati; phylum Pseudomonadota; class Alphaproteobacteria; order Sphingomonadales; family Sphingomonadaceae; genus Novosphingobium; species Novosphingobium sp. BL-S-32. The sequence continues at coordinate 2,064,546 of NZ_CM166477.1, forward strand.
GTTGACGGCATTGAGTGCCAGCCGACCACCCGAGAAATTGTTGATGGTCAGCGCGATCTGCGCAAGTTTCGCAGGCGACATTAGCCCCGGATGCACCGCGCCCAGAAATGTCATGCGCCGGGTTGCCGCCAGGGTAGCGGCCGCCACCGTCAGCACGTCGTTGCCGCCATATCCCGTCGCCAGCAGGGCGCCGTAAAAGCCCAGCTTGTCTATCGTTGCGGCAAGTTGCTGGAGATGATCGAAGCCGGTATCCCAGCGCCCCTTCTCCTCCCACGGGACTACGCCATCGGGCGCGGTGAGATACCACAGAATCTTGACTGCCATGTGCGTTCATCCTTTCGATCGTGACGGCTCTGCCGTTGCTGCCATGGCGAACTGCTGCATTTCGCGCGCCTTGCCCGCCATTGCCTGACGAGAAGCAAGACCCGGGCCAGACCCTATATTGCTCATTGCACCTTGTTTACTGGGCGATGGCGTCGCCGCGGCGCCCGCTCGACTGTTCAAAGCGCAGCATTGTTGCGCGCAATTCACCAGATATCACAATCGATTCCATTGATATTTCGCATAAAATCGCTCTGGCACGCGCTTTGCTTTGAGAGCTGCAAGGGGGTGGCCATCCACAAGGACGCGCAACAGGGGCGTTCGGCTTCACCCGCAAAAAGCACCGGGTCGACCGGCTTGAAGCAGGAGCAGTTAATGCGCGTCACCAAGTATCTTCTCGGCATCAGCGTTCTCGGCCTCGCCGCTCCGGGAGTAGCGGGGGCGAGCGCAACAAACGGCCGTGATGTGGCTGCAGCGGGCAGCGAAGAAACGGAAAGCGCGCCGGAAAATGGCGCGGAAGGTTCGGACAACGCGATTACGGTCAACGGCGATCGGCTGAAGAAGGACACCTCGATCCTGCCGACACGCGCGCCGACATCGATCTACGGCACCAGCGAAAGCATCCTCGATACGCCGCGCTCGGTTACGCAAATCAACGCCGAACAGTTGACCAAGGATATCATCCTTAGTTCCGACGATCTCGCCAAGTATACGCCTGGAATCACCCGTGGCGGCGGCCAGAACGCGGGCATCGCGCCACAATTGCGCGGGCAGGCCACTGAAATCTTCCAGGACGGGCAGCGCGGCTACTCCGTGCGTCACCCGGCCAACTTCAATGCCTACGAAGGGGCAGACATCGTCGCCGGGCCGTCCTCGGTGATCTTCGGATCGGTGACGGGCAGCGGCGGCTATATCAACTACATCACCAAGAAGCCGGATTTCGATCAGCGCCGTTCCAGCCTGACAACGCGCATCGGCACGCTCATTCCCGATGGCGACAGCAAGTTCGCCTTCACCATTACGGGTGACGATACCGGCCCGATCAGCGATACTCTGGCCTATCGTACCAGTGTGACCGTCCAGAAGCAGGACGACTACTACGACAACGTCAAGAACAACTACTACGCGTTCTACGGCGCTCTCGCCTGGCGGCCGACCAGTCAGTTCCACGCGGACCTGAACCTCTCCTACGACAACTATTACGACTGGAACGTTACCCACGGCTGGAACCGCGCCACGCAGGAACTGGTCGACAACGGTCTCTACTATGCCGGCCGTGCGACACCGATCATCCAGAACGGTGCGACTTACTGGTCGCCCGTCTTCGCGTCTGGCGCCGCGGATTCGGCGACTTTGGGGTGGGTGCAACGTGCCCGCAACGCCAACGGTCAGTATGTCGTCGTCCCCGGCTCGTTCCAGTCCGGCTCGCCTAATACCCAGAGCCGCCCCGGCACTGTGCGCGGCTGGGTCTACGACCCAACGCTGGCGGGCAACGAACTAGTCAAGCTGTCACCCCAGCGCTCGCAGCGCGCTGAAGACCAGAACACCGCCAAGCGCATCACCGCCCAGCTGCACCTGAACTACGAATTCAACGAGAATACCAGCCTGGTCAACAGCACCTTCTACCAGCGCTCGAACGATACCACCGACGCCGTCGGATCTTTTCAGGTACAATCGCGCGATCGCATCTTCGACAACCGCCTCGAACTGCGCCACCGTTTCACAAATCTGTTCGGCCTCGGCATCGCCGACGACAGCAATACCGGTGTGATCTACCGTCACGAAACCAACCGTTCGATCGCCGCGAACAACAGTTTCGGCACGACGATCTACGCCTACGATCTGACGCTCGATCCCTCCACCAAGAACCCGGGCGATCTTCTGGGGCTTACCGCGTCCAACCCCAATGGCGGCAACGCGGCATGGATCGGAACGGCCGGCGTACCGCAGTATTCCAGCTCGCTCGGCTGGCTCAACCTGCCCCCGATGTACTATGCGGGGAACGGCTTCTACGCGGAATCGGTGGCATCCTACACGTCGCAATCGAAATGGAGCACGACCACGATCTTCACCCAGCACAACCTCAAGTTCGGCAGCTTTGCCGGCCTCAACGCCGGGGCGAGTCACAGCTGGGTCGATGCCTCGATCAAGAACCCCTTCGTTCAGCCGGGCGGGAGTGACCGTGCGGACAGCGGGCTATACAAGCTCTATTCGGTTCAGGTCAGCCCTTACGTGAAGCCTACCGCAAATTCGACCATCTACTTCACCTACGACCGCTCCATCGCAATCAATACCGGCGGCTTTGCGAACGGGCTAAGCTGGGGCAGCAGCGCCACTGCTAATCTGCTCAATCCGCTCCAGTTCGATAGCCTGAGCGAACTCTACGAGGTTGGTCTAAAGGCCGAACCCATCGCCAACCAGCTGTTCTTCACGCTGGCCGGCTTCCGGCAGGCGCGCGACCAGAGCCCGGACCAGTTCAACAACATCGCCCGTCTTATCGTGAAGGGCATCGAAACGACCCTGCGTTATCAGCCCAGCGAAGCCTGGCGTACCGGCATCAACTTCAACTACCTGACCGCCTACAACGAATATACAACGCAAATCGGCTTCGCCCCGCGCGGTTTCGTGCCCGACAACGGCACCGTGTTCAGCGACAACAACGTGCTGAACCAGCTTCCCGCCGGCCGCTACGATGCCGTGCAGATCCCAAAATACAACCTCAGCGGCTATATCGACTGGCGCCATCCTTCAGGCTTCGGCGCAGAGCTTTCAGGGTGGCTGACCAGCCCCTGGTGGCTCAATCTTAGCAAGACGGTACGCGTTCCCACCAGCTACAACCTCGACCTTGGTCTGTTCTATCGCCAGCCGCGCTGGAACGCGGCGATCCAGGTGCAGAACCTGACCAACCAGCTGAACTTCGTGAGCGGCCTAGCCGGATCGACCAACACCTTCCTGCAGCCCACGCGCGGACGATCGATCATGGCGCAATTCGGCGTCAATTTCTGATCTCCCACTTTCGGCAGCAGCGCCACGGATGTCGTGCAGCGCAGCATCACCAGGCCATCCTCCCCCCGGTGATGCTGCACTGGACGCATCATAAAATAATACTGCGATATATCTTGACGCCATCTTGGATGGCGATAGGTTCTACCGGCGGGGTGCGTAGCCAAGCCATGCGCGCCCAATCGTCAAACGACCGCAAGGTCCCGGCCGGAGAACAGAAATATGGATGCAAACGTCTCGGCAGTGCTGGATGGGTATCACGCACGCATCGAACGGGAGCGTACCCTGCCGCGTCCGGATTCCCGCGCCGATATCGATGAGCGCCTGCTGGCTGTCGGGCCGGAAACGGGCCGCCTGATCAACATCCTCGCCCGCAGTCAGGAAGCGCCGACGATACTCGAGATAGGCACCTCCTACGGCTATTCGGGCATCTGGCTGGCGGACGCGGCCCGTGCCTCTGGCGGCAGGCTGATCACGCTTGAGCTTCAGGATTACAAGTCCGCCCATGCCCGCGAAAAGGCACAGGAAGCGGGGCTGGCGGACTTCATCGACTTCCGCGTCGGCGATGCCGTGCAACTGATCACGGCGCTCGACATAAAGATCGATTTCGTGCTGCTCGATCTCTGGAAGGACCTCTACGTCCCCTGCCTCGAAGCGTTCTATCCCAAGCTCAATCCCGGCGCGATCGTGGTTGCCGACAACATGATCCGTCCCGGCGGCGAAAACGTGCAGCGCTATGCTGACGCCGTGCGCGCCCTGCCCGGCATGTCCAGCATCCTGCTGCCCGTGGGCACGGGTATCGAGGTCAGCCGCTACCTCCCTGCATGAGCCTTTCGGAGCACCGCCACATGAAGCATGAAATCATCCGTCACCGTCACGAAACCCGCCGCCGGCGCCTTACCGTGGCCGAGAAGGCCCACCTCACTCCCGCCATGATCCGCATCGTGCTGACGGGCGAGGAACTGGCCGATTTCGTCAGCCTGGGCGCAGACGATCATATCAAGCTGTTACTTCCCGCCGAAGAAGGTGACCGGCAGGAAAAGCGCGATTACACACCCCGCGCCTACGACCGCGATGCCCGGCGACTGACCATCGATTTCGCCGTCCACGAAGCCGGCCCAGCCACCCGCTGGGCCATTGCGGCCCAGACGGGAGACGAAATCGAAATCGGCGGTCCGCGCGGTTCGGCGGTCGTCTCGCCGACGTTCGACTGGTGGCTGCTGATCGGCGACGCGACCGCGCTGCCTGCCATCGCCCGCCGTATCGAGGAACTGCCAGCTGGCGTCGAGGCGATCAGCGTCGTCGCCGTGACTTCGGCGGAGGAGGAGCAGACCCTCACTACCGCCACACAGCACAGCGCGATCTGGGTACACCGGCCCAGCGATCAGGCAGACGATCCCACAGCGCTGCTCTCCGCTCTGCGCAATATCGCGCTGCCGACAGGCGACGGCTTCGTCTGGATCGCGGCGGAAACGTCCGTGGCCAGGGTCGTGCGCGACTACCTCGCCGCCGAGCGCGGCCATCCGCGCGAATGGACCAAGGCCGCGGGCTATTGGCGAAAGGGCGAGGCGGATTCGCACGGCAAACTGACCGACTGATCCGCTTGCCGGTCCATCACGATAGGGTGCGAACGCCTTCTGCCGGATAGGGGCTGGCCATCCGAAGCCAGATAATATCCAGATCGCCATCGAGATAATCGGCCCTGTCGGCAAGGAACGCAGCGACATAGGGCATGGCAAGGTGCTCCTGCAGATCCGCGCGCGAACGCCACACTTCGTAAAAGTGGAACTGCAGCGGGTCCCCTCGGTCCCGGTGGACGTGATAGGCCAGAGCGCCTTCTTCCAGCCGGGTCGGGGCCACCAGCGCCACCAGACGTTCCTCCAGCGCATCGGCTCGGCCCGTCTTGGCCCGCGCGGTGCCGGTCAGGGCGTATGGTCCGGTTTCACCAGGCTGGGGCAGCGGCAGGTCGATTCCAATCTTGGACATGACGATCTCCATAGGTATGATCACAAGCATACCTATGGAGAAGGTAATATGGAAGGCTTACCTTGATGCCTGATGAAGAAGGTCATCCTTCCGCGCAGGAATTGGAATTGGGCGCGGTTCTCTCGGCAATTGCCGATCCCTTGCGCCGTCATGTGGTCGCCACGCTCGCTCTTCTCCCGAACGGCGCCGAGCGGACGTGCGCGTCTTTTGGCTTTCCGGTCAGCAAGGCCTCGCTCACGCATCATTTCAAGGTGCTACGCCATGCCGGCCTGATCCGTCAGGTCGATCGCGGCAACAGCCGCGCGGCAACCTTGCGGCGTGACGATCTGGAAGAGCGATTTCCCGGCCTGCTGGCCATCGTGATCGCGGAGGCGCAAGCCGGCTGACGCGCAGCCGCCAAGCGGCGCAGCGTGCCGGCCGCACAGGGATTGACGGCCGTACCTGCGCTGCGCCGCGCGCCATCCAGTCGCGATGGGGTAGACCCCTCTCACGCTGGATGATGCGGTAGTCCGGGTTGTACACCGCGGACGCCGCCTTGCCCTTGTCCGCGATGGTCAGGGTCAGGATCTATCAATCGATGCGATCAGGCGCGAAGCCGGATCGCTGCCTCGTCGTCGCGCCGGCGCACCGCTTCCCGCACCGCCGGAATGATGGTGCGGCCGTATTCAACGGCATCGTGATAGGGATCGTAGCCCCGGCTCAGAAACGTCGTGACTCCCAGATCGTAGTAGTCGAGCAGCGCTGCCACGACCGTATCGGGCGTGCCGACCAGCGACGTGGAATCCGTGCCCCCACCGATCGCCGTCGAGGTGCCGAGGAACAGCGCACGGTCGAACCGTTCAGCCTGCTGGGCGAAGGCAAGCTGGCGCTGCCCTCCGCCGCTCTGGCCGCGATCGCCGCGTAGCGAACCGCCGTGGTTGGCCCGTAGCTGCGCTTCGATACGGCGGGCCTTGGCCCAGGCCAGCTCGTCCGTCTCGCCAAGGATCAGGCGCACCGACAGGCTGACGCGCGGCGCGCTTAGCCCCTGCTGGCCAGCGACCACGTGTAGCTTGGCGATGCGCTGCGCCGTGTCCGCCAGCGGCTCCGCCCACAGGGCATAGAGATCCGAATGCCTGACCGCGACATGATAGGCCGCGTCAGATGATCCGCCGACCGAGATAGGGACATAGGGTTTGCTCAGGGGTTTGACCGGCAGGAACGCCCCCTTCACTGTGTAGTACTTGCCGGAAAAGTCGAAAGGCTCGGTCGCGGTCCAGGAGCGGCGGACGATTTCGAGATATTCATCGGCCCGGGCATAGCGCTCGTTCTTGTCGACCAAGGTTTCGCCATGCTCCGGCTCGGCCGCGAAGCCGGTGATCGCGTGAAGCCGCACGCGTCCACCGGTCGTGTGATCCAGCGTGGCGAAAGCCCGGGCCGCGACGGTGGGCGCGACAAGGCCGGGGCGATGCGCGATCATGAAACCCAGCCGCTCGGTATGGGCAGCGGCATGGGCGGCAAGGAAGATCGGGTCCGCCCCGCCATTGGCGATCAGCACCCGGTCGAACCCGGCATGCTCATGCGCGCGGGCAAGGTCGCGAAAGTATTCGAGATCCGGCGCCTGACCGTAAGCGCCGAAGGGATTGAGCTGATTGCGCGGAAACAGTCCGCCTACGAATTCGACTGGCATCGATCACTCCATCCTTAGCGGCCCCGCCCGGCAGCCAATGCCCGGCGTTTCATCGCTTGCCTTAAGCAACAAGGGTGCCAGACCATCCACCGTCCCGGAAATCGCGAATTTCCGCGGATATGCGCAGGTGCGGATGGTGGGAGCGGGTGGTGCTTTCGCAGCACCTCTCCCGCCCGCCGCACGGTTTGCAGCAGCGCGGCCAAGCCCCGCTATTGCAGGCGGGGCTCGCAAATCGGCGTGATCTTCTCTCCGGCGAAAAGCTTCTTCACGAAGGGGATGGAATCGCGGAGCGACGCGTTCACCGTCGCGCTGTGCCCCAGTCCCGCATAGACGTGGCCCTCCACCACCGAACCCGCCGCGCAGGCATCCTTCATCAGGGTCAGCTGGTTGAGCGCGGAGGGCGTAAGGTCTGAAGCGCCCGTGCCGATGAAGATCGGCACTTGCAGCCGCAGCGTGGGATAGCGGCCGTAACGCGCCGCCCTGTCATCGGCCGTGGCCAGATAGCGGCGATAGCGTTCGCCCGGCGTTTCCAGAATCGTCTCGGCGTGAGTGAAGGCACCGAACTCGGCATCGGCCTCCACCGCCGCAAGGCAGCTTGTCCGGGCTTTTTCGGCAAGGGGGATGCCCTTGGCGCTGAACACATCCGAAAATTGCAGCGCCGGATCGAACTGCTGCGCCACCACGAAGCCGAACAGGCTGTAAACGATCGCCTCATCGAACACGTTGGGGTTGGCCTTCACCGGCGGCGGCGGAAGCGGCCCCAGATCGGGCGAGCGGTTGTAGATAACGCCGGTGCCGACCGCGCCCTTCAGGTGAATGTCCGGCGCATAAGTGGGCGCATAGGACGCCGCGCCGAACGCTGCCGCACCGCCTTGCGACTGGCCGACGATCACCGCATTGTTGGCAAGATCCGGCACACCGCTCACAACCGCGCGGATACTGTCCAGCACGCCGTAAGAGATCGCCGGAATGTTGATCAGCGGGTGCGGCCCCGGCACACCCAGTCCTTCGTAATCAGTGGCGACGACGGCATAACCCTCATCCAGCCAGCGATTGAGATAGACGGTATCGCGATAGGACCGCCCGGCCCAAGAAGGCGCGCAGATATCGGCAAGCCCTACCGTGCCGTGGGCCCAGGCGATCACCGGCCAGCCCCCTTTGGGCGGCTTGCCCTTGGGCAGGAACAGCGCGCCGGATACGGCGATCGGCGTCTTGCTGTCGAACCCGCTGGTGGAGCTGTAGAGGATGCGAAGCTGCCGCCCCGCGCTGGCAAGCCCGATCGTCTCGGGCAAAAGTTCGCTGCGCAGCAACTTGCCCGGGGTAGCGGGGATCGTCTGCTTCCATTCGTAGAACGGAGATACCCGGCCATCGCCCTGCTCCGGGTTGGGCGGCGGTGCCAGCTCTGCAAAAGCCGGCGCGGAGGTCGTAGCGGCCACCATCATCATCGCCGCCCCTGCAAGCGCTGCCCGGGCGAAACGACTATCGCTGAAACGGCGGGCCGGAGATTGCGGCAAATCGGATGTCGGCATCGTTGCGGACCTTTCGCATCGGTTTGGGAACACAGCGAAAAGCAACAAGCGTGCCGATCGGCGCGAACCGGTACGAAACTCCCGAAACACCGCGCTCTCACCCCATCGACCCGGCATCTCGATTGGCCCGAACTGCGCAGCGCCTCGCGGATATGGGCAGCGCCGGACACCAACCGCGAACTGGTCGTATCCACGCAGGGCGCTGCGCAATTTTCGACAGTTGCGCGAAACCGGGCAACCGCTTCCGCCTGCGTTCGCGCTGGTTCCCGCACGGGCGCGGTACGGGTGCGAGACTGGCACGGACCTTGCTGATCTTCACAAGGGCCGCAAAGGTCGAAGGAGAAGCACCGCCGTGCCAGCAGAAAGTTCCCGAACGTCGCGGTCCCTTTCCGCCGCGCTGCTTCGGTTCGCCCCCTTGGCCGCCATCCTGCTCCTGTGGGAGATCGCCGCGCTCAGCGGTATCTGGCCCCGGCAAGTGCTGGTGCCGCTCGAACAGGTGGGCGCCACGCTGCTCGACCTTGTTTCCAGCGGCGAACTGGAGCGCCATGTTTCCGCCAGCCTCTACCGGCTCGCCTGCGGCTTCCTGATCGGAAGCGCGTTCGGACTTGCCGGCGGGGTCGCCATGGCGCTGTCGTACAGCGTGCGCCGGCTGCTCTGGCCCACGTTCACCTGCATCCGACAGGTGCCGGTCATCGCCTTCATCCCGCTGCTGATCCTGTTCTTCGACGTGGAAGACAGCTTCAAGATCGTGATCGTCGCGATTGCCAGCTTCTTCCCCACCGCGCTGGCCACCCATGACGCAGTGCGCGACATTCCCGCCAGCCACCGCGAAGTGGCCCGCCTCTATCGCCTGCCGCTGGCTCCATTTCTGCGCCTGGTGATCCTGCCCGCCACCGTGCCGCAAGTGCTAACCGGCCTGCGCCTTGGCCTGACGCGCGGCTGGCTCTCTCTGGTCGCTGCCGAGCTGCTCGCGGCGGACAGCGGCCTTGGCCAGATGATGGAAATGGGCCGCCAGCTCTTCCAGATCGACGTGGTGCTCTGCGGCGTGGTCGTCGCCGGAACAATCGGCTTCCTGCTCGACGGTTCGGTGGTGGGTCTGGAACGCCGGCTTACCCGCTGGAGGCAGGCATGACGCCCTTTCTGGCACGCCTCAGGCCCGCCGCTCTGGCGCTGCTGTTCCCGGCGCTGGTACTCGGCTGGTGGGAATGGGAATCGCGGCAGAGCGCGGGCCACGCCTATGCCTTCGCCCCGATCGAACAGATCGCGCGCAGCTTCGTGGACATGCTGAGCGATGGGACGCTGCTGCTTCAGGCCGGGGCCAGCTTGCAACGCGCGCTGACGGCGCTGGTGATCGGCGGGTCCATCGGCATTGCGGCAGGCATCGCGACCGGGCTTTCGCGCATTCTAGATCGCACCGCATCGCCGCTGATCACCACCTTGCGACAAGTGCCGATCCTTGGCTGGCTGCCGCTCGTCGCCCTTTGGTTCGGCAATGGTGACGGGGCCAAGCTGCTGCTGGTATCGCTTTCGGCGTTCTATCCCACAGTCCTCAATACCCAGAAAGGCATGCAGGCGATCGAGCGCCGCCATGCCGAAGTGGGCCGGCTCTACGGCTTCACCCGGATGCAGGCCCTTCGCCTGATCGCCCTGCCCAGCGCCCTGCCGCTGATCTTCACCGGCATATCGCAGGCGCTGGCCTTTTCATGGATCGCGACGATCGGCGTGGAGCTGCTGTTCAGCGCCACGGCCGGCCTCGGCACCGTGATGATGGCCGCGCAAGTTGCCGCCCGCACGGACGTGGTGCTGGTCTGCGTCGCCTGCGTCGGCGTGATGGGCTTTGCGCTTAACCAGTTGTTCGCATGGCTGCGCGCGCGCCTGCTGCGCTGGCAGCCCGCCCCTACTGCAAACTAGGCCCCCCACCCGCTCGCTCCCTCCGCCCCCTCCCGCCCCCCGACGAGCGTGCCGAAAGATCAGGATTCAGCCATGACCGACCCCAGAACCGTCCGCGATCCGCTTGAACGCCCAGCCCACACCGGCACCGGCGCGGTGCGCATTTCCGGCCTTTCCAAGCAATATGCCATGGGTGGCAAGGCCCTGACCGTGCTGGACGGCATCGATCTGGCGATCCGGCCGGGTGAGTTCGTCAGCATCGTCGGGCCTTCCGGCTGCGGCAAGTCCACCCTGCTGCGCCTGATCGTCGGTCTGGATACCGACTACGACGGCGAGATCCGGCTCGACGATACGCGCGTTGCCGGAACCGGGCTGGAGCGCGGGCTGGTTTTTCAGGACCACCGCCTGTTCCCGTGGATGACGGTGGCGAAGAACGTCGAAGTCGCGCTCCTCAATCAGAAACTCCCGCGCGAGCGGCGGGACAGGCTGGTGGCCGAGCACCTTGCCCTCGTTGGCCTTTCCGATTTCGGAGATGCCTATCCGCACCAGCTTTCCGGCGGCATGGCCCAGCGCGCCGCTATCGCCCGCGCGCTGGTCAACGAGCCCAAGGTGCTGGCGCTGGACGAGCCGCTGGGCGCACTCGACGCGCTCACCCGCGTGAAAGTGCAGGCCGAATTGCAGCGCATCTGGATGGAGGCCGGCACCACCATGATCATGGTGACCCACGACGTGGACGAGGCACTGTTCCTTGGCGACCGCGTGGTGGTCATGTCTTCACGCCCCGGGCGCATCGCCCGGATCGTGGATGTCGACCTGCCCCACCCGCGCGACCGCGCCTCGCCACTGCTGCATCGCCTGAAGGACGAGATTCTGGCCGAACTCACCTACGAACCGCGCGGGGATGAGGACGGCACGCTGGTCACTTTTCCCGCCAGGACCCGCCCCTGAATCTCGGCCCTGAACAACACGTTTGATCGCTTTTCCCGGAGCATTCCCATCATGATAAAAGGTCGCAAGCTACTGGCATTGCTGCTGCCGCTTTTCGCCCTGGCCAGCGCCTGCTCGCCATCGGGCAAGGAAGCGGACGAGAAGATCGTCGATATCGCCGGCATCGTCACCCCGAAGGACGGCAAGAACGAATTCATAGGCGGCCTCGCCCGCATTCAGGAGGATGGCTGGCTGGACGCCGAACTGGCGAAGAAAGGTTGGAAGGCGCGCTGGGTGCCGGTTCCCGCCTCGGTCGGCGGGCCGGTGGTAAACGAAGGTTTTGCGGCCAAGACCATCGACATGGCCGCCTATGGCGACCTGCCCTCCGTCATCGCAATGGCAGGCGGAGTGGATCTGCGCCTTGTCGTGCCCAGCCGAAGCAGCACGAACATCTATCTTGCAGTCAGCAAGGATTCCACCGCCCGCACCCTGCGCGATCTCAAGGGCAAACGGATCGCACTCCATCGCGGCCGTCCGTGGGAGGCCGGCTTTGCGCGCTACGTCCAGTCGCAAGGAATGACGCTGGACGATTTCAAGATCATCAACGTCAACGCAGTGGCAGGCCAGGCCGCGCTGACCAGCGGCAAGGTGGACGCCATCGTGCTCATCCAGGCCGAAGCCTACGTGCTGCAAGACAAGGGACTTGCACGCATCCTCTGGTCCACCAGCAATGCGCCGGAAAGCTGGAAGATGGCCGCCGGCACTTTCGCCCGGAAGGATTTCCTCGCGGCGCATCCCGACATCGTGCAGACGGTGGTGACGGCTTTCGTCCGGCAGGCTTACTGGTCGAGCCAGGAGCAAAACCGCGATACCGTGCTGTCATGGGGCACACTGGGCGGCAGTCCGCTGGCCGCAGTGGTCAAGGATGCCGACAACAACCAGTTGCCCTGGCGCCAACGCTTTTCACCGCTGCCGAGCCCGGCGATCCAGGAACACTTCGACTTCGTATCCGACTATGCTTTCCGCACCGGGCTGACGCGGACCAAAGTTGACGTCTCCCATCTGATCGACCGGCAGTACGTCGACCAGGCTATCAAGGATCTTAAGCTCGAAGGCTGGTGGGATCAGCTCCCATCATGACCTGACGAGAAAAAGGGCCCGGCGCGACGATCTGGTCGCGCCGGGCCCTTTTTTGCTGCCTTAACCTATTCCGCCGCTTCCAGCCGTTGGACCGCTTGATGGCCCAGCAACGGCAGTACTTCCTCGCCCACGCGGTAGGCTTCTTCGAGGTGCGGCGTGGCTGCCAGAATGAACGAATCCGCGCCCAGGGCGATCAGTTCATCTAGCCGCGCGGCGACGTTCTCATAGCTGCCGACGATGCCGAGCGCCGGGCCAGGTCGCAGCAGACTGAAACCGCCCCAGACATTGGGCGAGACGATAAGGTCGCGATAGTCGCGCGCGTCTGCCACGCCCAGCCCAGCCAACCGGCGCACTCCCACTGAATCGCCGCGTTGTCCGCCGAGAGCATCCCGGCTCGCCGCCTTCACATTGGCAAAACCGACCTCGATCTCTCGCCAGGCCTCCTCTTCCGTACGGCGCGCAACGACCTCGACCCGGATCGCGCACTTGATGCCCCGCCCCAGTTCGGCTGTGCGCGCCTTTACCGCATCGAATTTTTGCGCAAGCTGCTGAAACGGCTCCAGCCACGAAAGGTAATAGTCCGCATGGCGCGCGGCCGACTGCAAGGCCGCCTCGGACGATCCGGAAAAGTAGACCGTCGGCAAATCCTCCCGCGCCAAAGCAGGCGAAAGCGCGGCATCCGCCACTTCGTAAAAGCGACCCTTGTGGGTAAACGGCCCATGCTTCCACACGCCTTTCATCACGTCGAGAAACTCGGTGGTACGGCCGTAGCGATCGTCGTGATCGAACGGATCTCCCCACCAGCGCTGTCCAGGTCCACCGCCGCCGGTAATGATATTGTAGACCACTCGCCCGTTGGTCGCCCGCTGAAGGCTGGCCGACATGCGCGCGGCACGTACCGGGCTGAGGAAGCCGGGCTGGAACGCAATCATGAAACGGAACGCCTTGGTCGCCCGCGCCAGAGCAGCCGAGATCACCCAGGGATCATCGGTAACCGGGAACGAGGGCAGGAGGCCGCCGGCAAATCCGGAAATCTCGGCCGCTCGGGCAATCTCCGCCATATGATCGAGATAGCTGGTGCCGTCGGGCCCACCATCGACCAGCCCGGGTGTTTGATTGCCCGGCGCCAGCGGCGACCAGTCGCCGCGGTTCGAATTGCGTTCGCGAATGGAACTGCTGCATCCGTGAGTGGGAATGCGCCAGTAGAAATCGATGCTCATGTCGGGATTCTCCTTCAGGCCGCGATGGCCGCAGCGGCGCGAAAACGGCCGATGACCTGCTCGCCCGCGATATGGACTTCCTGAATCTGGTCGGGCGCCGACAGTACGGCGATGTCGAGCCCGGCGCGGGCAAGCGTCGCCAGAGCCGCGGCAACCGCGTCGTACGTTCCGACCAGCGCCGAAGGGGGCAGATGACGGCGATCGCGCTCGACCGCCACGTCCGGCTCCTCTGCGCGGGCCAGCAGCGGCAGATGCGCGGCAACGCGCAGCACTGGATTGGCACGGCGCGCGTCGGCAATGAGATCGGCCAGAACCTCCAACGAGGGCGCCGTGTCGATCAGCAGCACTTGCGCATGGTCCAGCAATTCTGCGCCCGGCGCGTCCGCGCCGTGCAGCCATATAGGCGGCCTGCTTCGCCTCTGAACGAGACCGCCGAGACCGCCCTTTTCGACGACGAAGTAACGCCCTTCGAGGTCGAACGGTCCATCGCTCCACACCCCTTCCAACAGCGTCAACAGCTCGACCGTGCGGGCGGAACGATCCGCCACTGCGACCCCGTCACCCGCCTGCAGACCTTGTCCGGGCTCGATCAACCATGCCTGCCGGTCGTCAGAAAAGCGCTGGACGCTGGACGCCATCTTGGCGTGATAGACGCCCGAGGCCGATCCGGGCGCGACGGCGGTAACGATCTTCAGGCGCCGCGTTTCGCGTAGCAACGCACCGGTCACGATCCAGGGCTCCTCACCTTCCGGCTCGTCGGGAATGACAATGCCGTCGAAGCCGGTCAATTCGGCGGCACGGGCGATCTGGGTCAGATAGTCGTAATGGTTGATCTGCAAGCGGCGGCTGCCGGCATCGCGGGCCGGAACCCAGGGCCGGTCGCCCTCCCCCCATTCGCCGCGCCCGCGATCGGCCGACGCCGCTGTCGACAGATGCCAGTAGAAGCTGAGCGCCATTCCAGAACCTCCTTCGGTGATACTCGCGTTTCGAAGACAACGCATTTCGAAGTCGGCTGAAGCACGGACCATGCCACCCGCGGTAAACCTGCTTGAAATCGTAAAGCTCTGCGCGGAAACTCCTGCCCACTGCGCAAAATTGCGCAGCAGCCGTAGCGATCTGAACAGCGACGGGCCGGATACCGTTCGCCGTCTTGCCGCCGGCCGGGCGAGAGCCTCGTCGGCAATTCGAGTGGCATGGGCCTTGCTTTGCCAAGTCTCATGATCTTGCGGATGGAGATAGAAAGCCAATGGGGCCGAAGGGCGTGAGCGAAACCGATTTACTGGACCGCATCTGGCTGGTCCGCTCCCCAGTGCCGGCCGCATCGTCGATCGCCTGGTCACTCGGCTGGATGGATCAGGAATTCGGGCCTGACGGCATCGCCGTCGACTGGCTGCGCGAAGATCGGTTGCGCATCGCAGAGCGGGATCACGACAGCATGATCCGCAGCCTGTTTCGCGAAGGCGGCAACATTCCGGCACTTGCCGCGCGCGCTCTGGGTGCGGAAACGCGCGTGATCGGCCTGACCTGGATCGACGAGCGCCAGGCGATCATGGTACGCTCCGGCGAGAACGTGCTGGAGCCTGCGCAGTTGAAGGGACTGCGCTTCGCCTTGCCGAGCTATGTCTCGACGCGGGGAGCCTCGGTCGTGCGGGGCATGTCACTACATGGGATCAAGAGTGCTTTGCGCCTTGGCGGCCTTTGCCTTGAAGACGTGCACTTCGTGGACGTGCCCACGCCGCAGGTCGATTTCTCCGAACCGCAGATGATGCATCGCATGTGGTCCGGCCTGCAGGCACTCGCCGATGGGCAGGTGGATGCCGTCTACGTCAAAGGCGCCGCCGCAGCGGAAGCCGCACAGGCACTGGGGCTGGAGGTAGGCATCGATCTCGACGCCTATCCCAGCCGGATGACACGGGTGAACAACGGCACCCCGCGCCCGATCGTGACCCACCGCCGCATGATCGAAGAGCATTTTGACGTCGTCGTACGCTTCCTGCTGTGCAGCCTTCGCGCCGCCGACTGGGCAGCAGGCCATCTTTCCGAACTGCGGCACATCCTGGCGCGCGAGACCTTTTCCGGCCCGTTCGGTGTCGAGGCGGCCTATCGGGAAGGCTTTCACCGCGCCTTACATCCGAACCTATCCCCCGAACGGATCGACATGCTGCGCCTGCAGGAACAGTTCCTGCGACTGTATGGCTTTCTGGAAAACGCCGTCGACATCGATGTGTGGGTCGACTCCCGCCCGCTGGCAGCGGCGCTCGCGCTGCGTTCGGCCGATCGCGCAGCCTGACGTGAAAAAACCACGGCAGAAATGACGGACGGGTTCGTTCAATTGCATTCTCGACTAAATCAATAGAGAATACCGATCAACACGATACGAAACCGTGGAAGGTGCGTCCCATGGCTTTAGCGCAAGACCGTAAGCCCCGTTCCGGCGAGGTGAATTCGGGCAGTACGATCCTGTCGCTCGATCCGAACGATCCCGCCATTCCCGCCATCCGGGCGCGCGCTTTCGTGTTTTCCGATCCACGATCGCGCACGCTTGTGCCGCTCATCGAGCGCACGGCGCCAAGCGAGGCAACCGTGCTGATCGCGGGAGAAACCGGAACTGGCAAGGAACTCGTCGCGCGCTACGTCCATGCTCTGAGCAACCGCCGGCACGGCCCCTTCATTGCCGTGAACTGCGGCGCTTTTTCCGAAACCCTGATCGAATCCGAATTATTCGGCCACGAAAAAGGTGCCTTCACCGGCGCGACCGACGCGCGCGCGGGCTGGTTCGAGGCCGCGAACGGCGGCACCCTGTTCCTTGACGAAGTGGCTGATTTGCCGACGGCATTGCAGGTTAAACTTCTGCGCATATTGCAGGAACGGGAGGTGGTGCGATTAGGATCGCGCAAGCCGATCGCGCTCGACGTGCGGTTGATCGCCGCCACCAATGTGGATCTGGTCCGCGCTGTGGCCGCAGGGCGGTTCCGCGAAGACCTGTTCTATCGCCTCAACGTCGTCCCGCTGCCGTTGCTGCCACTGCGCGAACGCCGCGCCGACATTCTCCCCTTGGCGCGCCACTTCCTTGAGCGGCACGGATCGAAAATCGGCGCGGGCCGCCTGGAGCTTACGGCCGGCGCGGAAGAGGCAATCTTCAAGCATTCCTGGCCCGGAAACATTCGTGAACTGGAAAATGCCGTCCTGCGCGGTGCGCTTACCTGCATCGATGGTCAGATCACTCCGGACGACCTTGCGCTGCAACCGGTGGAACCAAGAAGACCCGTCTCCCTGTTCGAACACACGCCCCAAATGCAGACACGCCCGGCTGCTTCCGCAGATATCGTGCTGGACGAACATCTCACGCAGTTGGTCGAACGGTGTCTGGAAGAGAAGCAGGACGCACTGCTTGACCGTACGGTGGAGAACGTGGTGCGCACGGCTTTCGCCCGCTTCGAGAGCAACCAGATCCGAACCGCCGCCGCGCTTGGCGTTACACGCAGCGTATTGCGCACCCACCTCAGGAACTTCGGCCTGATCTGACCGCTGCATCCTATCACGCAGAATACCATCCAAATTCGCACACCCCATGCGCCGTTCTGCGCAGCAGGGATCGAAACGCTGCCGATAACACCTGAAAAATAGCCATTTTCTCAAGTGGCACGCCACTTGCTCTTCTGTTTGCGAACCGTGGTGCCGGCCCCCCCGGCCACTGCGTCATCCAGATCCCGCAAACGAGGAATCAGTAAGTCATGGCATTCAGGGCGCCTTTCCAATCTCCTCTCGCGCGCAGCATCGGCGTGGCAAGCGCGCTGGCGCTGGCCTTGGCATTCTCATCGCAGGCCCAAGCCGAAACTACGCCGGACGAAAACCCTTCGGGGGGGGGCGACGGTGCCATTCTGGTCACCGCGCAAAAACGTACGCAGAGCGTGCAGGACGTGCCCGCATCGGTCGTCGCGCTGAGCGGCGACACGCTGCGCGACCGGCTGATTACCCGCGCCAGCGACGTATCGCGCTTCGTGCCCAACTTCAGCGCCGATACCTCGGTCGGTAACCTCACCCCGCGCTGGTATTTGCGCGGGATCGGCAACTCGGTGCCCGGCAACGGCCAGACCAGCCCACTCGGCGTCTATCAGGACGAAGTCTATATCGGCATTCCGGTGGCGCAGGCGTTCCCCATCTTCGACCTGGAACGCGTCGAAGTGCTGAGCGGCCCGCAGGGCACGCTTTGGGGCAAGAACACGACGGCCGGTGCGGTAAACTTCATTTCCCGCAAGCCCTCCTTCGATGCCAGCGGCTATGCCCGCGCCGAGTACGGCAGCTACGGCTCCGCTCTTCTGGAAGGCGCCTGGGGCGGACCACTGAACGACAAGGTCGCGGTGCGCTTCGCCGGACATTTTCGCGACGATGACGGCTTCGCCACCAATCAGCATGACGGCACGCCGATGGGCAAGAACCGCGAGGCGGCCGCGCGCTTCTCCGTACTGGCGAAACCGACCGACACGTTCGAGGCCTTGCTGCGCGTGCAGTACCGCGATTACAAAAACGTCGGCGATATCATCTATCAGGGTCTGGGTTCGACAGACCCTGCAGGGTTTCCAGTCCCTCAGGGTTACAAGAACAATTTCTCATTCGGTAACAGCGGGCAGGATTTGCGCCAGCGCGGTGCTCAACTCAATCTTGATTGGGATGTCGGCGACCTTCATCTGACTTCGATTACTGCTTACAACGAATTCAAGCACCGATCCGAACTGGGCACCCAGGTCAATCACGAAGGAACTCATACCTACAGCAGTCTAGATGCCAAGGTCTTCAGTCAGGAACTGCGGCTGGCTTCGCCCGATACGGGCAGGCTGAAGTGGATCGCCGGCGTCCACTATTACTACGAAAAGCTCGATTCCGAGGCGGTTACCGCCGTACTGCCGAACACCGTGGGCCTGCGCACCAGCTGGACTAACACACAGTTCACCCAGAGCAACAACAGTTACGCCCTCTTCGCCAACGTGACTTACGAGCCGACCGACAATCTCGAAATTATTGTTGGCGGCCGCTACACCTGGGAGGACAAGGCGATCGATCTAGACACGATCGGCACGGCCACCGGCGGCAACGGCACGCTCACCTATCTCGACACGGTCGCCTTCTGGTCGCGCAATTCCGTCACCGGGACCGGCATCGCGACACGCGCCGTGCAGGACGAAAAGCGCAATTGGAACGCCTTCACTTATGATGCGACGGCAAAGTACAATTTCACCCGGGATCTCAACGTCTACGCCCGCTATGCCAAGGGCTTCCGTTCGGGCGGCTTCAACACCGGCGCGACGGTGCACACCCAGGTGGCTACCGTCGATCCCGAATACGTGAAAAGCTATGAGATCGGCCTCAAGTCCGAATGGTTGAATGGCCGCCTGACCGCCAATCTCGCCGCGTTCTACAACGACTATACCGACATCCAGGTCACCGTCATCCAACTGCCGCTCAGCCAGCTTTCCAATGCCGGCAAGGGCTGGTCGAAGGGCGCGGAAGCCGTGATCACGGCCCGCCCGATCGACGCGCTGCACCTGTCGGGAACGCTTGGCCTGCTGGATACCAAGTATACCGAGTTCCCGAACTGCAAGGCCGGCGTGGACTGTTCGGGCAACCAGTTTGTGCGGGCGCCGCACGTCACTGCCAGCGTTGCCGGCGATTACACGTTCGAACTTGGCAACGGACACCAGATCGTCGCCGAAACCAACTGGTCGTACCGATCCCACCTCTATTTCAACGCGGGCACGCAGACCGCCCCGCTGGAACAGGGGGCCAAGTGGCTGGGCAATGCCTCGCTCTCGTGGAAGCTGCCGAGCGATATCAAACTTTCGGTCTTTGCCCGCAACGTGACCAACAGCCACGCGGCATCGACGATCATCCCCTCTGCGAACTTCGGTTACATCAAGTACATCATCGAGCCGCGCGTCTGGGGCGGCGCCGTGTCGGTGTCGTTCTGATGGGCGGGCAGGAACGGGAGCCCGGCCGCAAGCGCCAGCTCGCCCTCGGCGTGTTCCTGACGCGCCACGGCCATCATCCGGGATCCTGGCGCCTGCCGGGATCGCCGGGCGGCGGCGATCCGGACTTCGCGTACTGGCTGCACCTCGCCCGGACGGCGGAGCGCGGCAAGCTGGACAGCGTGTTCTTCGCCGATTTCGTCGGCATGGGCGCGGACGACTTGCGCGGGATCGGCCGCCGTCCCGCAGGGGGAGGGTTCGAGCCGCTCAGCCTGATTTCGGCCCTCGCCGTCTCGACCCGCTCCATCGGCCTGATCGCAACCGTGAACACCAACTTCGCCCATCCCTATACGCTGGCGCGGCAGATGGCATCGATCGATCACCTGAGCGGCGGGCGCGTGGGCTGGAACGTGGTTTCCTCGCTCTCGCCCGGATCCATCCGCACTTTCGGCGTGGAAGATCCGCTCGGCCATGCCGAACGCTACGAACGCGCGGCCGAATTCATTGCCCTGGCCAAGTCCCTGTGGGACAGTTGGGACGATCACGCCTTCGATCATCCCGACAAGGCATCTGGCCACTACCTCGATCCGGAGAGCGTCCATCCGGTTTCGCACCGGGGCCCGCACTTCCGATCCGAAGCGATTCTGGACGTGGCGCGGCCGGTGCAAGGCTATCCCGTCTTCGTGCAGGCCGGCAATTCGGACACCGGGCGCGACTTCGCCGCCCGGCACGCCGAGATGATCTATGCCGCCGCCCAGTTCGTGGAGGATGCGCGCGAATACTATGACGATGTGAAAGGCCGGCTGGCTTCCTATGGCCGCGCGCGCGACCAGCTGAAAGTCACCCCCGGCCTCTCCTTCGCGATCGGCGAGACCGAATCGGAGGCGCGCGAAAAGTTCGAGTCCTTGCAGGCCAAGGTGGACCTCACCGGCCCGATCGAGCTGATCGGCGAGGACGTCAGCCATCTACCGCTCGATCGCCCGATCCCCGACGACTATCCGGTGCCGGAAAACGGCAAGGGCCGCTGGGAACAGATCGTCCGCCTCGGCAAGCGGGAGAACCTGACGCTGCGCCAGTTGGTACTGCGCTACAACGTCGTGCGCGGCCACCGCATCGCCATCGGCACGCCCACGCAAGTGGCCGACCAGATCGAGGACTGGTTCACGCAGGGCGTCGTCGACGGATTCAACCTGATCCCACCGCTCAATCCGGGCTTCTTGGAGGACTTCGTCGATCTCGTCGTCCCCGAACTCCAGAAGCGCGGGATTTTCCGCAGGGAATACGAAGGCCGCACCCTGCGCGATCACCTCGGCCTCGACCGTCCCGTCAACCAGCATCACCGCACGCCTGCCGCAGCCGTGTCGTGAAACGAAAGGACCCGTGAAATGGCTACCCAAACCGAAACGCTGCAAGCCGCATCAGCCGCGCCGGAGGAAATCTGGTTCACCCGCTGCCCGGTGCCCACCGCGACCGGCCTTGCATACAAGCTGGGCTGGCTGACCGAGGAATTCGCCGGTGAAAGCATCCCGGTGCGCACCTTGCAGGAATCGACGCCGGAAATCGCCCTTCGCCATTACGACCACCGCCTGCCGACGCTGATCCGCGAGGGCGGCAACATCCTCGCCTTCGCCGCGCGCGCGCAGGGCGAACCGACCAAGCTGGTGGGCCTGACCTGGATCGAGGAAAGCCAGCTCATCCTCGTACGGCCGGATTCCGGCATCACCGAACCGGCCCATCTCAAGGGTCGCCGTCTGGCGCTGCCCGGCTGGACCGATCATGAAATACCCAGCCATCTTCGCGGCACCAGCATCGCCCGCGGCATGTCGCTGCTTGGCTACAAGGGTGCGCTTCATACAGCGGGGCTGACGTTCGACGATGTCGAGCTGGTCGAAGTGGGCGGCACCATCCGCAATATCGGCGGGGCCGGCCGCGATAACCGTCCGGCAACGGGCGGACAGGACAGGGGCGGGCTCAACAGGCTCTGGGCGATCGACGCACTGGCTGCCGGCACGGTGGACGCGGTCTACGTCAAGGGTGCCTCCGCACTCGACGGCGCGCGCGAGGCGGGCGTGGTCGTGGGCATCGATCTTGACGCGCTGCCCAACCGCAGTTCGCGCGTGAACAACGGTACGCCGCGGCCGATCACGGTTCACCAGAGCCTGATCGACAATCATTTCGACTATCTCGTCCGCTTTCTGGAAACCACGCTGCGCGCCGCCGACTGGGCCGCGCAGAATGTCGCCAAAGTCCACGAGATCCTGCAATTCGAAACGCGCGGCAGCGTGGAGGCGGTAGCACAGGCCTACGGCGCGGACTTCCACAAGACGCTGCACCCCACGCTGGATGCCGAACGGCTGGCCCTGTTCGACCAGCAGAAGAAGGCGCTGGGCCTGTTCGGCTTCCTCGAACGGGATTTCGCCCTGTCCGACTGGGTCGATCCGCGCCCGCTGGAAGCGGCATACGAGCGGCTCGAACGCAATCGATGAAGTCGGCCTTGAAATGCGCCCTAAGGCGCATTTCAAGGCGAAGGGCGAAAGTTGGAAACAGAAAACCCGCCGTCTTGCGACGGCGGGTTTTTCGTCAACCGGACCGGGCGATTACTTGCCGGATCGCCCCTCCGGCAGACTGGCGCGTGCATAGTCCAGCGGCGGCTTGCGATCGCCCAGCAGCGGCGCATAGTGGAAATCGGCGCCTTGGCTGCGCTGCAGCTCGGCCTTGGCCGCGCGCAGCGTTTCGGGGTTCAGGAACAACTGCGCGCCCGAAATTGCCAGCGTCTTAGCCGCCACTTCCGCGCCCTCCACGCCGATGGATGTGCCGCTGGCCGAAGCCGCCTGCCAACTATGCGGCGCGGTCCCGGAAACCCAGGTCGCCGTGCCAAGGCTGGCCGTCGGCACCACCCAGCTGATATCGCCCACGTCGGACGACGCCGGGCTCTTGCGCCCGAAATCGTAGGCGCCGATCACCGAGGGGCCATCCTTTGCCGCCCCCTTCGGCAGCGTCTTGGCGATCGCATCGGCATAGCGCTGCTGATCGGGCGTATAGCTATAGCCGCCCACTTGGCGCAGGCTGGCATCGACCACGCGCCCCAACGTATCGTTCGGCAAAGTGCCGAAACTGCCACCGATGATCTCGTATTCGAACTTGGTTCCGGTGGCGAGCGCCGCGCCCTCGCCCGCCTTCACCACACGGTCGAACACGTCGCGCACCACCTGCGGGTCATAGTGGCGGACATAATAGAAGCTCTCCGCATGGGCCGGCACGATGTTGGGCTGGTCGCCGCCGTCGGTGATCGTGTAATGGATACGCGCGTCCGACGGCACATGCTCGCGCAGGTAGTTCACCGCCACGTTCTGGATCTCCACACCGTCAAGCGCGGATCGCCCACGCTCTGGCGCAACCGCGGCGTGGGAGGCGACGCCGGTGAACCGGAACTTGGCCGTAACCATCGACAGCAGTTGCCCCTGCGATGCCCCGTTCGCGCTGCTGGGGTGCCAGCTGAGCACGGCGTCCACGTCCTTGAAGAAGCCGTCGCGCACCAGATAGACCTTGGCGAAACCGCCCTCTTCCGCAGGCGTACCGTAGAGGCGCACGGTGCCGGGGGTGCCGCTCGCCTTCAGCCAGCGGGCCAGCGCGATGGCAGCCTCAACCGAAGCGGTTCCCAGCAGATTGTGGCCGCAGGCATGGCCGGCCACGCCGCCGCGCGACTGTTCCACCGGCTGATCCGTCTGCGACAGGCCCGGCAAGGCGTCATATTCCGCAAGCAGCGCGATGACCGGGCCCGAGCTGCCATAAGTGGCCGTAAACGCGGTAGGGATTGCATCGGTCCCTGCCGTCACCGTGAAACCGGCGGCCTTGAGCTGCTGCTGGAGCAGAGCGGAACTCTGCTCTTCATGAAAGCCCACTTCGCCCCATTCCCAGATCTTGCGGGCATTGGCGGCAAGCTGCGCCTTGCGGGCGTCGATCCCCGCGATGATGGCGGCAGAGTCCTTTTCGGAAAGGCTGTCCGCATGGGCGGCCGGTCCTGACACAAGGACAAGCGCGCCGATAGCGGCGCGCACAAGGTAATAGTGCTTCATGATATCTGCTCTTTCGCTTGCGTCAGAACGTGCCAGTGAGATTGATGCCGTAAGTGCGCGGCGGAACGGTAGTGACGATCTCCGTCGTGCCGCCCAGCGTATTGCCGGCGGAAGTACGGGCCACTGTGTTCGTCAAATTATTGACGTAGAAGAACACGCCGTAACGATCGTTGCGCACGCCGATGCGCGCGTTGGCCAGCGTGTAGTCACCCACCTTGCGGTAGCTGGTCGAAGTGGGGCGGAAGTCGGCCCGTGAAGCGCCGGTATAGCTGAGGTCACCGCGTACCAGGGCGGTCCAACCACCCGAGCCAAGCCCCCATTCGTACTGGCCCGCGAAGTAGATGGTCTGCGGAGCAATGAACGGAATCTTGTCACCCTTTCGGGCCGTGGTCGCCAGCGGCGTAACGCCGTCCGGAATCTGGTCTTGCGTCAGCTTCGCATCGGTGAACGCGGCGTTGATGTTAAACGTCAACCCGCGCGTCGGATTCAGTGTGGCTTCCGCTTCGATCCCCTTGATCCGCGCCGCGCCCGCGTTGCCGAGATAAAGGAAACTGCCGCTGTTGATGCTTACCTGCATATCCGACCAGTCGGTCAGATAGGCGCCCAGATTCAGGATCAGGGCATCTCCGCCGAACGAAGTCTTGATGCCGCCTTCATAAGTGGTCAGCTTGTCCGGCTTGTAAGACAGCGCCTGCGCAAGCCCAAGTACCTGATTGACGCCGCCGGGCCGATAGCCGGTTGCCACCTGGCCGTAGACCAGAATGTCGTCGGTCACTTTCCAGCTTGCATTGCCCTTGTAGAGCCAACCGGTGTTCTTGGTCTTGTACAGCGCCCAAGGCGTGACGGACGTGCGCAGGATATCCAGCCCGATTGTGGTGTCCCCGCCCACGGTCTTGTCATAACTGTAATACCGCAGGCCGCCCGTCAGAGTGACCCCCCGCAACGGTGTGACCGCCACTTCGCCGAAAGCCGCCTTTTGCTTCAGATAATCAACAACATGCCGCTGCAATAGCGGCGCGGCCCCGGCAACCTGCGAGCCGTCGGAAGCGTCCGTGCGGCGCGCCTCGGAAAGAACCTTGGAATCGCGATCCTCGTAAAAGCCCCCGAGGGTCCACTGGTACCAGGAATTTCCATTGGATTGCAGGCGTAGTTCGTTCGTCCAGTCGGTAACCGACTGCGGCTGGTAGTAGATGACCGGCAGCAATCCATCGACATAGGCGTTGTAGGCCGCGAAACCGGTATTGGTCGCGCAAACCGCCGAAGTGAAGTGGGTGGCGCACGCCGCGCGGGTTTTCAAGCTGCGAAACAGCGGAGTAGGATCGCGCGTCACGAGTGTATCGCGATCCTGATAGCTGGTTGTCGCGACAAGATCGGCAAAACCCAGTTCCGCGCGTGCCGAAAGACTGTAAAGTCGTTGCTTGTCCGAATAGGGCACTTGGGAAGCATTAACGGCGTTGTACTTCCCGGCGCTTGGCGACCAGGTACTGGCTCCGCCCTCGGAAAACAGGAAATGCGCGGCACCGTCGATTGTCAGCCAGGATGCCGGGACGAAGCGCACAAGAACGCGGCCTCCATCGCTATGCTCGGAATTGATCCCCTCAAGGCCAAGACCGGGGTTGTCCACCCAACCATCGCTGTAGCGCCGAAAGTAAACGCCGCGCACGGCCAGCACGTCCTTCACGATCGGAACGTTCAGTGCGGCATTGAGCTGATATCCCAGACCGCCCCCCTCAGTCGCAGTCCCCGAAACATCGACGACACCGCCGTATTCGAATTCAGGCTTATGAGTGACAAGGCGGATCGTGCCGCCTACTGATCCCGCGCCGTACAGCGTGCCTTGCGGCCCGCGAAGCACTTCGACGCGTTCCAGATCAAACAACTTGAAATCGGACTGGCTCCCGCCCGGGTCGCTGGTGGTGCCTGGCGGGCCTGCGACTGGCGTCTCGTCGTAGTAAATGCCGACCTGTGCGTCGCCGGCACTGCGGATACCGCGCAAGGTGATACGGCGCTGTCCCGGACCGGCATCGGTGATGGTCAGACTTGGAACCGCGCGGGCAAGATCGTTGGCGGAATCTATGCTCCCCATGCGCAACGCGTCTCCGGAAATCGCCGTGATGCTGGCAGGCGCATCCTGCAACTTGATCTCGCGCTTGAGCGCAGTGACTACGATTTCACTACCTGAGACGCCTGCGCTTTCCGCCGGAGTAGCTTCGGCTGCACTGTCCGCAGCGATCGCCTGCGGCACGTAACCGACGATAGAGAAACCACAGAGCGTGATGGTGGCAGCGGTATTCAAGAACTTGGTCATGGAACCCCCGAACGTTTGGTCGAGGGGCCTCTATCAAGAACTGTGCCAACCCAAATTTTCGGGTTTTTCTGCGTTCAAGACTGCGCGTTTGCTGATTGTCAGCCACAATCATCCGGGCTGAGTGTCGATTTTGCTGTGAATACAACACTTCGCCGATCACATCGCTATCAAGCATATTCCTTCCATCACCGTCGCTTTGGATCTGATTTTCCAAAGGCGATTCAGCGCAAGCTGTATCCGCCGTCGCAGTAGAGGGTGCTTCCGGTCATGTTAGCATTGTCGAGCAGGAAAAGTGCGGCATGTGCCTGCTCCTCCACGCTCGCGGGGCGCTTCAACAGTGCGTTACCTTCTGTCTCGCGATGATTTCCCCCTAATACTATGTTGCCATTGCCTTGACTGCCAGACGCGTTCCGGGGCTTCGTTTGATCAAACGGCCTTTGTCGAACCGAGCGAGATTGTCGTAACCGGCTCGCTAGTCGTCGCCACTAGACTGGAGCCGAGCGCTGCGGCCGTGACCGCTAGCTTTTGCGCCAAATGCTACACCGAAATATTCAACCTCCATCCCCACGTTCCTCAAGCCGTCCTCTTACGAGCTGGAACGCTTGACGAAAGCCAGTCCATTATCCCCTCCGCCCATATATTTACAAAGCGGAAACAGCGTTGGCTGGTGCTTCCGCCCGACGTGCCAGCGTTCGATGAATTCCCATCGGACGAATTTCTCCATTCCGTCCGCCTCCATCCTTCCTGAAAATATGACGGCTTTGAGGCGAGGAATGATCCACCCAAAACGACAGCAATGTTGGGGGAAGCGGACATCTACTTGAAGATGCGAAGCACTTCTCCATCAACTTGAAGTTCATCTGGTGGGCCGTTCCGCGTAAACGCGACTGTCACAGGCTCTTCTCCGGCGGCTCTCAGCACCAAGTTACCATGTTTGATTGAAGGCGTTACGAAATCCGATTTGTATTGTCCGACGTATCGACCACCATCCATGATGATTATTCGTTGGCCGCCGTGGATCGCGCAATCCGCGCAAGCAGGCGCCAGCTTATAACGGTAGAATAAAACGGTGAAAGTGCCCTGTTGCGTCGGCACATTACCGACTTCCTCAATGGAGAGTTGATCATGGCGGCAATCCACCGAACCGGTAAAGCCACCTGACATCAAAGCAGCGCCAAAGCCACTTAGACATTCATCCCCAGGGCCAGCACTCGCAATAGTGCCGCATGCCAACAGTCCGAAAGCTAATGCCTTAAGGGGCAGCCGATTTGCGCTCATACCCGCAACGTATCACAGCAATGACCGCACTTCGCAGAACAAAACGGCGGCTTCTTTGTCGGCGTGTCCGGAACGGCAGGTATCAGATTAAAACTCTGAAAATCCGTCATTCCGCTTCGTCGGGGACAGCGGACATTAAACCGGCGCCGCTAGCCGTGCCCTTACGTCTGCCGGCTGCATGTCATAACCAGTTGCTCTTTCACCCGACCAGTTCAAGCCAATGACCAGCCCGTCGCGTTCCAAGCCGGGCAGCCAACGCCCCACGAAAGCGTCAAGCTCCAGTCGGACAGGCTCGAACGCACGGTAGGCTTCCACCCCTTCGATTACGCGCCTTGCTCGACTCTCCGTAGACCAAAAAGGCATTGCCGTGTCGCCTGACGCATTTGTGGATGTTGGAAAACCGGTCGCATCACGGATTGCCCAAACGGATTGGGCTGCAAGTGCTTCCGAAGCGAAGGCATCGGCATGGGCTGCTGATATGCTCATTTCATAATCACAGCAGCAAAGCTCAACGTCCGCAATGTCGGCGTGTCCGGAATGGCCGGTTTCGGATTTAAACTCTGAAAATCCGCCATTCCGCTTTGTCAGGGTTAGCCGCCGTACCGAAGCTCGAATTTTGCAGTGAACTGCCGGCCGCGAAGGGGGCAATCGCGGCTAACAGAAGAGACGACTCTCCAGCGGGTTACGTAAGCAACGAGGGCAGCTCCCCTTTTGTCGGCAAGGTCTGACTTGCAGCCGGCCAAACGGCCGCCCACTGCAATTTTGCAAGTTACCAGTGCGTCAGCGTCGGGAAAAGGATCACGGTCTCGGTCCGGCAGTTCCGGCATGGTTGGCCGTAACAACTTGACGTCAGTCGGGGTCAAGACAGGTGGACAGTCGGTCGCCGCTGCAATGGACGGCAACAGAATGAGTGGCAGAAAAGCAGCCAACCCGCGCATGGAAGAAGGCTAAGCTCAAGAATGAACGACGGCAATGTTGGCGTGTCCGGAAAGGCGGCTTTCGGATTAAAATCCTGAAAATGTGCCATTCCGCTTTCGGAAGCGCTGCGCGGTATCGCGGATGACTGGAAGGTCAGGGTGAGCGGACATGACGGTGCCAAATGTTGGGTGGTAAAATGAAAGGCGAGTGGTAAGGGAAACCAATCCTTGATGGAGAATTGTCGTGGGTTGGTTCCGAAAGAAGAGCAAAAACATAGGCCCTGACTATTCTTCGGTAACGTCGCGAGAACTTGCGAACGTCCTTGTCGAAAAAGGTGAGCTGGTTCCGATGCGCTTATTGCCCGAAATATTCGGAGGCGATGACCATCCGGCAAATATTGTCTTTGTCCCACGTTTCGCCGCAGACCTTAAGCAGATGGCTGACGTGAACATCATCCAACCGCTAGCGCTTCAGGGCAAAATCACTCGATACAACGCCGTTCCAAGCTATTCCGGGAAGAGCTTTGTTCCGACCAAAGTGACTATAGAAGCCTGCGATCCTGGTGAGTTTACGGAAACAGTTGGAATCTGGGGGGATGGTCTCGCAGCAGCGTAAACATCGGACGTCTGCAAGGTTGGCGTGTCCGGAAAGGCGGCTTTCGGATTAAAATCCTGAAAATGTGCCATTCCGCTTTCGGAAGCGCTGCGCGGTATCGCGGATGACTGGAAGGTTGGGGGAAGCGGACATAGGGAGACGCGATCTTGACAATTTTGAGTGTAGGCTTGATGGCTAACGCCAGTGGAAAGCGTTAAAATCTTATGAAAATCGTCTCCATCTATGCTGCGGTTTGTCTTCTTGGTGCAGCGATCTGCATCACCGTTGCGCATAATTCAGATCACGCGGGAAATACATCCCTTGTATTTCTTATCCTCTTCCTGATCTTCGGAATCGGCCTAGCCCTTGCTTTGGGGCGACTTAACTACCTTATCTATATGAAATGTGTTCGAAGGGTGGAATCTTACGTCAGGGAACGTTGGGCACGGAAGTGACCCATGGACGGTCATTCGTAAGAGCGATGTCCGCCATGTTGGCGTGTCCGGAAAGGCAGGTATCAGATTAAAAACCTGAAAATCTGCCATTCCGCTTTGTCGAGGGATTTAGCCCTTGAAACGCTTCTTTGATTTTGTCCGCCAAGGCCAGAACAGAAAACCAATCAACACCCCGACGCTTATGGCGACCAATCGCTCCCAAGTTGCAAACTCGGGAAAGAAGGTTCGAAAAATGAGCCATACGAGCGCGTTGATCGCAAGCATTCCGAATAAACTGGGTAATATTCGCTGAAATGGCATCGACGGTGCCCCTTACAATCATTCGCCATCAACAGATGCGATAGATCGCTTTGCCGCAAGTTGTCTATGTCCGCTACGTTAGCGTGTCCGGAAAGGCGGGTTTCAGGTTAATATCGTGAAATCCGGTCGTTCTGATTTCGTCAAGGCCCGCGAACGCCACCTTGATCGAATAGTCTCAGTTCCTAAATGCCGCATATAGTTGATGGAGGTACTATGACTGAATCGCTTGATCAGCTGATGGTGGAAGGCAGCATTCCCGATGACGTCTATCGTTTGATTCGGGACGCAATCCAAAAGGCGGGGGACCAGCGCGGTAAATTGTTCGAAGCCGGACACGAAGCGCATTATCAGGCACTTGCGGCCTTTTTTGCGCTCAAAGCCGCCGGGTATTCAATTCAGAAGACCGAACCCAATTGATCTTGGGGTCGCGTATGTTTTGTTAGCGTGTCCGGTCAGGCAGGTTTCGGGTTAAAACCCTGCAACTCTGCCATTCCGGCTTGTTGGGGTTTTCGGCCAATCTGCTTTGCTATGAGTAGCCGATGCCGAGTAGTTGAAGGACGTGAATGCCCTTTTGACTCAGATCGATAGATGTTCCGGTCATCGCGATAGGATCAGGCCGACTGCCTTCCAAGGCTTCGCGCAACCGTCTTTGCCATTCTGTTTTAGGAATGGGTTCGAATGGATGTCGAGCTGCTGATAATTCAACAAGCTCCCGATCAGCCAGATAGAACAAGCTCTGAACAAAGGAGCCGCGTTCAAACCGCGAGATTGTCGCGTCAATTTCGAACAGGGATCGTGGCCCGTCTCTTAGTTCATCAAGGACATAGACGACTGGATTCCAATCCATAAACCGCTTCCCCTCAAATACTTCAGATACGGTATCAAAACTGCCGATATTCCACAACGAATGTCGGTTTTGTTGGCGTGTCCGGAATGGCCGGTTTCGGATTTAAACTCTGAAAATCCGCCATTCCGCTTTGTCAGGGTTAGCCGCCGTACCGAAGCTCGAATTTTGCAGTGAACTGCCGGCCGCGAAGGGGGCAATCGCGGCTAACAGAAGAGACGACTCTCCAGCGGGTTACGTAAGCAACGAGGGCAGCTCCCCTTTTGTCGGCAAGGTCTGACTTGCAGCCGGCCAAACGGCCGCCCACTGCAATTTTGCAAGTTACCAGTGCGTCAGCGTCGGGAAAAGGATCACGGTCTCGGTCCGGCAGTTCCGGCATGGTTGGCCGTAACAACTTGACGTCAGTCGGGGTCAAGACAGGTGGACAGTCGGTCGCCGCTGCAATGGACGGCAACAGAATGAGTGGCAGAAAAGCAGCTAACCCGCGCATGGAAGAAGGCTAAGCTCAAGAATGAACGACGGCAATGTCGGCGGGTCCGGAACGGCAAGTTTCCGGTTAAAACTCTGAAAATCGGCCATTCCGCTCACGGAAGCGCTGCCATCCTCTCGAGTGACCGGGATGTTGGGGGTAGCCGACATTCGATCGGGCCGGCGTACGCTTCCGTGACCGCTTGAGCGTGGAGGGTGGCAGATTATTGTCTGACGAATTCTCGTCTGCAAGTGACCTCAGGCATATTGCGGCTTCTCGCTTCCCCGCGTGAGGTAAGGTGCCGGCTCCTTACGCGGTCTCCGCGCTCTCACCGCTCGAAAATTGCCACTTTGCAGCATGCGCCTTCTCCAGTGCCATGATCGTGCTGACGGAGACTCCAGCAACCAAGACGCCTGCAATAACGTCGATTAGGTAGTGGGCTCCCTCGATTGGTGTCGCAACGAACATGCCCGCCGAAAGAGCAAGTATGGGCCAGCGAAGCCAAACGGCAGGCCATACTGCCCAAACGAAAATCACTGCGCTGGCTGCATGGAAGCTGGGAAAGCTCAGGATCCCGAATAGCCGATCAAGACGGATGTCCATAGGTTCGCCCGAGCGCAGCGCCTCGAGCACCGTCGCATACTCAGTGCCGGAGGCTGGAACGTACGGGGGGGAATGCCCCACTAAGTAGAGGAGTGGCGTTACGGCTGGGAAGGCCACGGAAAGGCAAACGGTAACCCCCAAACTCATGGCAAACACGGTGATGAAACGTCGCAATTGAACCTCTCGTCCAGTCATCGCGAGCACTGCAGCCACCAGGATAGGAAGTTCAAAAATACGCATATACAGCGATTGCATACATCTGTTCATCGCGGGAAATCGACGATAACTATCGTAAGCCTCGCGCCAGTCAAAACCCATCAACCGATCGGCTTTGTACAACACCGGATCCGCATAAGGAAATGGAGTAATCCGCATTGCCCAGTAGCTGAGCAGAGCCCCGCAAATACTTAATGCAGACATTATCAATATGGCGTTGAACAAATTTGATATATTTTTGATAAATCCTTCACGAGAAGTGAATTTAAAACTTACGACCAGGCAAAACGCCGCAGCCCAAGAAAGGAAAAATCCTTTTGGTCCGGGGAAAACATGAATATTTACGGACCATAAAGCTGCTGATGCCCCGAATAGCGTGGCCAAAATTCCGATCCAGAACAATTTAAGTGTGTCGACCGCCATCGGCACCTCCTTTTATGGCGGGGTATGTGAAATTGGTTAATAACTGCTCAAAATGCGACGTGCGACAGATCCACACTAATGTTTCGTGAACCGCGTCGGGATTGCCGGAGGCACGCCGGCTGGTTAACGAAGGTCCCGTTTTAAGGAGACCGCTTTGGCTTCTGAACGACCGCTCTGTCGGCGTCTCCGGAAGGGCAGGTATCAGATTAAAATCCTGAAAATCGGTCATTCCGCTTCGTCGGGGGAAGCCGACCAACAAAGGCCGAGGCTTCACAGTTGCTCTCAGACGCCCTGACGCTACAAAACTCGAATGGGCGAAATTCACCAAACCGAAGCGACCGTTGGGTTCTATGGCGACGAGCTTGACCCCGATGAAATTACAAAACAGTTGGAGTGCGAACCTACTATCGGTGTCAAGAAGGGCGCCACTTGGCGCACTTCGCTCGGCACGGAAAAGGAGGCACATACTGGGTCTTGGCGTTTAGAAGCCAACAGTTACGTACCCGGCGATCTGGATGCGCAAATTAACGAGCTTCTTGATCGTGCCACTGAAGACGTATCTGCTTGGAGCGTGTTTTCTACCCGCTATCGTGCTGTCGTTTTCTGCGGGCTATTTCTGGAGAGTGGAAATGAGGGCCTTTCGTTACGGCCGGAAACGCTTTTACGCATAGGTGCACGGGGCCTTACCTTGGACCTCGACATCTATGGCGAACCGGACGATTAAATGACCGCAACGTTGGCGTGCCCGGTCAGGCAGGTTTCGGATTAAAATACTGCAACTCTGCCATTCCGGTTTGTTTGGGGAAGCGGACCGGCCACCTTATAAGGCAATTGTGAAACGCAACCTCCTCGTCAAAGATGACGGACAATTGGGCACGGAGATTTAGATGGCAGGATCAAGGCCGCGCTTTATCCTACTATGTGTTGCGCAAGTTGCTATGTTACCGGCGGGATGTCGGCAATCCCCTGAAAAGCAGAATGAAAGGGCCACTGAACACCACCTTCAGCATAGAGCGGCATCATTGGCCGATGACATGCGCTGCATGGCTGACTTGCCGCAGGAAAACCCCGAACAAGCAGCGATGGCGGCCGTCCGCCGTGAAGATACCCGCCTGTTTCGGTATGGCCAGAACGGTTATTCCTATCAAGAACTCGTAGCAGGGTATGAAGAGTGTCGTGGCCACGGTTTGGAAGTGCCCGGTCATTCTCCAACTCGGAATCCTGGCGCGCCATGGTCGGATGAAGACTTTAAACAGGACTCGATTTATCTCAGTGATATTCGCGATAAAACTCACCACCTTAATTGCATGGATTGTGACTATCCTCTGAGCAAATGCGGTACGCAAAAAATTGCTTATGCAGGGCGCTATAATCGTGAATTGTTCCGCCTAAAGGCAAGAAGACCTCGTCCATACTGTCCCCTTGAGGATCGAACAGTTACACGTTCGTCCAAGAGCACGATGCCGCCGTCCTCGTCGCAATGAGGGGACGTCTGGTTTGTCGGCGTGTCCGGAACGGCACCTTCCAGATTAAAATAGCGAAATGCTGCCGTTCGCTCGCGGGTGAACTGCGCATTGCCTCACCTGAATAGTTACCCGCCATGCCCGTTGCCTCAGCAAAAGTGCAACCCGGAGCGAGCATGGCAGGGAGCCCGGGATGTTGAGGCGGATCAGCATGGCAACGCGCAAGGAATTGCTGGAATCGATTAGGCTGCGGTACGGGGCTTGTTCCTGGTCTGAGAAGAGCCGCGTCCTCGATGAGTTCGTCGCGGTGACAGGGTATCATCGGAAGCATGCGATCCGGTTGCTCCGGGAGCCCGCGGGACGACCAAAGCCCAAGGTTGCACGAGCCATATATGGCCCACTCATACGCGACGCGCTGGCAGTCCTATGGGAGACCTCGGACCGCGTTTGCTCAAAGCGTCTGAAGGTTATGATTCCTCTTTTGCTGCCGTCCCTTGAGCGACACGGGAGTCTGGTGATCGATGAACAGACCCGGACGCAGTTACTCACCGTTAGCGCCGCAACGATAGATCGGCTGTTGTCAGAATTAAGGATTGTGGCTGCAGGCCGGCGACGCAGACGGCCTGGCTCCAGCTCAGCGATCCGACGAGCGGTACCTGTTCGTACATTCAACGACTGGAACGCCCCTTTACCGGGATATGTCGAAGCAGATTTCGTAGCTCACTCCGGGGTGAGCGCCGGTGGCGGCTTTGTACAGACGCTTGTTCTGACCGACATCGCCACAGGTTGGACGGAATGTATCCCGGTCCTGATGAGAGAAAGCGGCTTGGTGATCGAGGCCATTCACAAGGCGCAAGAGCTCTTTCCATTTCGCTTGCGCGGGGTCGACTTTGACAATGACTCGGTGTTCATGAATGAGCTCGTGGTCGATTGGTGCAGATCCCAAGGCCTCGAGGTTACGCGCTCCCGGGCATACAAGAAGAACGATCAGGCATGGGTCGAGCAGAAGAACGGTGCGATCGTGCGCCGGTTGGTTGGATACGGTCGCTTCGAAGGGCAAGATGCCGTCATGGCTCTGACCAGACTTTACGCAGCATCTCGGTTGCACGTGAATCTATTCCAGCCCTCTTTCAAGCTTCTCGAGAAGAAGCGTATCGGCGCTAAGGTCACCAAACGTTATCACCCACCGGTGACGCCCGTGTCCCGCGTCCTTGAACAAGCCGAGCTTCCACGCTTATCGAGAGCCGCGCTCGAAAAAATGCGAATGACAGCGGATCCAGTCGTACTGCTGGCGGCGATGCGCGCGGCTCAAGCGGATCTTGGTCGGCGAGTTGATCAACGAGGATTGCCCAGAGAACCGATAAAGCCAACAGCAATCGATCTGCCCTGCTTTGCAAGCAGTTTGGAGACCGTTTGGAAGTCTGGAGAGGAACGCTCGACGCATCGACGACCCTACATCCGCCGAAAGGCTCGAACCCCAAAGCCCAGCATGCTCGATCCCTACGCCGAGAAAATTCGGGAATGGCTGGCGGCGGCTCCCACTCTGCCGGCAGTGGAGATTCTTGAGCGATTGATCCGAATTGCACCCCTAACCTTCAACGCCAGACATCTGCGGACCGTTCAGCGGTCGGTGAAGGCTTGGCGAATTATCCGGGCGAAGAGCCTTATCCTCGAAGGGGAATGGATAATCTCGGCCGCACCTTCGCTCCCCGCCGCGACGGGGAGCGAAGGTGCGGCCGAGATGGAAACGTCATAATATTGACTGGTAACATTGCGTCGTGAGGCAATACGGGGGACCAGTTTTACATGGCGCCTGACACCCCTTTCTGAGTGGTCCAAAATCTCTGTTATTTGGGACCATGAAGGAGTTTGGAAATGGGAAAGAGGCGCAAACCAAATGAGGTCATCGCCTAGCTTTCTGCAACCGAGATTTCTCCAAGCTCGGCCCTTCTCAATGCAAGATGGCCAGTCACCGATTGGTCACACCTAAAGCGCTCGTTTTCGAGCCTCATGTCCCGTGATCTGCGGTGTCGGCAGCGCTGTGATTTGATGGCGAAATAAAAAGCAGTCGATCTGCTGAACTAACGATGTGGTCACGAAGCTGGTACACCCGACCGATCTGGCTCAATTTTATTCGTGTCCATGCATCGGCGAGCCAAGGGGCTGTTTTCTTACGTGGACTGCGAAACTCGTGTGCCTGCGGTCCATCCGCTGCTTGCAATCCGCGCGATAGTCGACGAGGCGATCGAGGTATGGAGGCGCTAATCTAGATGTGACGGTCGCAACCAAGAATCGCGAGACGGTGGTCCGCGTTCGTCGCCCAGTTTCTGCCCGCTATCATAAGGCAACCGCGCGGTGCGGGAGCCGCCCTCGGACGACCACTTCTCGATGTAAGGCACCCTGATCGGAGCTTGAGAAAGCCCAGCGCAACCCTCAACCGTCAAAACGATTATCGAAGAGCCGAGGGTCGAAGATCTTAAGTTCTTCCAGATATTCCGACGTGATCAGGTAGGTATCCTGCATCTTGTCTCCGCTAGCCCAAATCCGGTCAGCCGCCGAAAGCAGGATACCCAAGTTGTCGTCGAAGATCGCAATAGCGGTTTCGGCGTCCACTCTGCGGCCGAGTCTGGCTATGTCCTCCAGCACTTCGCCCGCGATATAGAATTTGTATTGCTTCGCCTCCCATTGGCCATCCAACTGCACCGCGTGGCGATCCGGTACCCATTTTCGAACGGCGGATGTGAAGGTGAGATCGGTCATCATTGTGATCTCCGGCGCAAGCTCGCGCTTGGATTAATGCTTAGACGCATCCTGAGCAGCGTCGCCAGCCTTCTCAGCGGCGTTGCTGACGCTGTTTGCGGCATTCTCGACCGCGTTGTCCTTGCGGGCTTCGCTCGTCGTCGTCTGGCTGAAGAAATACACGCCAGCAATCACGGCTATCAAAATAGCCACTGCAATTATTAATCCAGCGGCAGAGCTCCGGCGGCCTTCGACAATGGTGGTCGTGTGGTTGGGTTCAGCCATTCTGCAATCCTCATTTTGCATTACCCTCTCGTGAACTCAGCGCGGAGCAAACAGTTGCATTTTAGGATTGCCCGGATCGGCGGCCAAAATACCGAATTCGCTGGCCTGTGCGACCGGTACATGAACGACGCCTACCGTGACCGAGGCCGCCCGATCGCGGTGACGCGCGATCAGCGGACGATAGTCCATCTGATAGAGGTGGTCTCCTGCCAGCACGACGACGTGATCAGGTGCTTAGCTATCGATCGCTTCCATCACGCTGGCGACGGCCTGGGCGATGCCGGCGAAGGGCCCATGGTCGGCACCGTCAAGCACCTTGAACGCGCAAGGCGAACGGTCGAAATGCCAGGCCTGCTCGAGATGCTCGTGCAGTGTCGCAGGCGCATGCTGCGTCAGCACCATTGCCTTGCGCAAACCCGAATTGACCACGTTTGCTAGAGTGAAATCGATGAGCCGGAAATCCGGGCCGATCGGAATGGCGGGTTTCGCTTCATCGTTTGTCAGATCTTGAAGACGGCTTCCTTTGCCGCCGGCCAAAACGATGGACAGAACTCTACAGGGAGATGGAATGACTTTCGCAGGTGCCATTTATCCCCTCGGTCGGATCTCGGGTTCTGCGGCACGATTCGCCAACCGGGCCGGGGGTTCCGTCTTAACGTATATCATGACGATTTTTCGGACTGCGGCGGCAAAGCCTGCGCGGTTCTCCCTGCAGCAACCCGGATGACCAACTCCCTTCGCCGTTCGCCGGGAACGACTTTGCCTGTGCCGGCCTT
Source organism: Novosphingobium sp. BL-S-32 (assembly GCF_056857055.1). Lineage (NCBI taxonomy): Bacteria > Pseudomonadati > Pseudomonadota > Alphaproteobacteria > Sphingomonadales > Sphingomonadaceae > Novosphingobium > Novosphingobium sp. BL-S-32. The sequence continues at coordinate 2,101,938 of NZ_CM166477.1, forward strand.
ATGACAGGAGAGGAGAAATGCCATGGCCGAATACGACGCCGAGGATCCGCGAAACGTCACCGGAATTGCATCCACGCCCGACGGGCGTGGGACAAAAACCGAAGGCAAGCCATCCAAGGGCGTTTCGCAAGCTCACTCGGCCCGCGTCAACGAAGCCGAACTTCATCCCGACAAAGAGGATGAGCGGCTCAACCCGGGCCAGAACACTGGAGCGACCGGAGGAGCGGGCTGAAGCCGATGCGACGTTCCCAAAGAAAAAGCACTACAGCGAGAGCGGGCAACTTCGGCTTCTTCATCCAAGGTATCCAGCTCAAATCACCTTTCGATTTGGCCAGATTTCATCTCGTTGGTTGCATTATGCGGAACGCGGTTGCTGGCAAAGGCACCAAGCTCACGCCAATTGCTTCCAAAGTGGAGAAAAACAATGCGTGCACTGCTGAGATTAGGAATCCTCGCCGGACTTGGTTACTTCCTCTACTCAAAGTTCGCAGCATCGCAGCGGCTAGTTGACGATGACCGCGGCCCCGTGGGCTCGTCGGGCATTGTTCGCAATGCGGGACCAGAGGAGCAATCGGGCATCCGCAACGACGATTGGGATGCCGTGGACGAACAAATCGACGGGAGTTTTCCTGCCAGTGATCCTCCAGGCAGCTACTGATGATCCCGCGAATTTCTCCAGTTTAAGTTCGCGGACATCGGGGAGCGACCTTACGCGGTGCGCGCCTCCAACCGGGCTCGGCCGTCTCGCACTGACCCAGTGCGCCGCGTCGTTCGACCGGCGGACTGGCCCCGGGTTCCGAAATCATGACAGATGCCCGGCGGTCGGTCCCGCCGGCGGCGTAGACCGACGCCACGGCCAAATTGTCGGGGGTAAAAGCAATGAAATATGACGTCGACGCCTTGGTGGTTCTCCCGGACGACATCGATCTGGCTCGCTCACCGCTCGCAAGCCACATCGAAGCAGAAACGTTCGTGCTGGGTGCTTTCAATCCGGGGCTGACCAGATTGCCCAATGGCAATTTGCTGTTGATGGTGCGCGTTGCAGAGGCACTGCGCAATCCGATAACTGACGGCCACCTGCACACGATTCGCTGGGAGGCCGCGAGCGGGGGCCGTTTTGTCACCGACGCGTGGCCATTGGAGCTTGTCGACACATCGGATCCCCGCACAGTCCGACTTCGTGGAGGCGGCTGGAATATCATGGTCCTGACTTCGCTCTCATGGCTACTGCCTGTCGAACTGACCCCGGACGGGTTGAAGCCTTTAGCGTTTCACTACGATAAGGCGATTGCGCCAATAAACGGCTTGCAATGCTACGGCGTGGAAGATCCGCGCATCAGTTACGTGGAAGGTCAATGGCTCATGACAACCTGCTCGATCGGTCCCGAGCGGCAGTGCACTACGCTGTACACCTCGAGCGACGGGTTGGATTGGACATTCGCTGACATCCTCCTGGACCATCAGAACAAGGACATGCTGCTGTTCGAGGGCCTGATCAATAATGAATACTGGGCACAGACCCGCCCCCTTGGCGATGCGTATTTTGCGTACCCGCCTGGTAGCGAATGGCGCGCGGGACCATCGATAAATCTCGCTCATTCGCCAGACGGACGGTTTTGGAAGCCATTCCCTAAACCTGGAATTCGGCCACATGCCGCAACCCTGGCCACCGCGCGAATGGGCGGGGGAAGCCCTCCCCTGCTGACAAACGGCATCGAGAATGGTGGATGGTTGTCTCTCTGGCACGGCGTCGAACCGAAAGAACTGGTTGGAATTTATCGAACCTATTGGTCAATACTGGCCAGTGACGACCCCAGCATTACTGTTCGTTCGAGCCACGAACCGCTCATAGAACCTAGTCCGGAACTCACCAAACCGATAGAGCATCAAATGTATTTGCGAGATGTCGTTTTCACCACCGGGATTGTAGATGCTGGAAGCTACTACGTCGTCGCCTCTGGAGAAGCCGATCTCGCATGCCGCATCACCCATATACCGAAAACAGTCTTCTCTCCATAATTACGCCGGCAGCTGACTGGGTAACAACGAAGCACTCTTAATCTGAGATTTAAACGAATCCGCCAGGTTATTCGGAGTCGGCTAACCGGGCAGCTACGTCGGAAGCGAACCGACAGGGATCATGCCTTAGCCACAGCAGACCGGGGTCCTTCGTCTTACGTTCGAGCAAATCGAAGAGCCAGGTTTCCGCGCCCGAGATCACGCGCGTCACGGCCACCGCATCCTCGAATTTGCATCGCGGCGTCTACCGCGCGGCTTGGACAGGCTGAAAGCGACGCCCTACTCATCGATCACTCCGCTTCTTCTAGCCTCAATCGGCCGACAAAGCTTTCCGGGCAGCATCAAGCTGGATCGGCAGCCGGGCTTCGATCACCCTGCCTGCACCGATGATTGTTTCGATCGCGCAGAAATGACGCGAACGAGGGCCATCGTCCCCGTTCACCGTGCAAGCAGATCATTGGAACCTGTCATCATCGGTGCGAGGCAAAGCCTTTAGCAACGCTACGCGCTGCAATGCGCTCCCGCTTGTTGCGCTTCAACCCGACCTTGCGGAATGCTGCGTTTTTGCCTTCATGGACTGGACAGGGCGGTCGCAGCGGAGCCTATGAGCCGGATACTAGCGCAATCCTTTGTCTTAGGCGTCCGGCTGCCACAGGCACCGAACCCGGAAGCCTGTTCCTTAACCGCCTTGCTGATAAGGTCTGAACTCGCCTGCGCGAAGCGCGACCATATTGTCGACCGGCCGCGCGCATAGGCGCGTCCCTTCAAGCCGGCCAGAAAATCTGGCCGATCGAGAAGGTCGTTGACCGCCGCCGAGATAGCTGATGGTTTTTCTGGCGGGACGAGGCAGCCAACACCATCGGCGAGCAGCTCACGGGCGTGGATATACGGTGTGGAAACAACAGCCTTGCCTAGAGCCACAGCGTAGCTCAGCGTGCCGGACGTCGACTGCTGGAGGTTTGGATAAGGGGTGAGATAAATGTCGCAGGCCTCGATCTGATCGAGCAGTTCCTCAGTGCCGACAAAGCGATTGTCCCATTGCACATTATCTTCGACCCCGAGCGCCAAGACCCTCGTTTCGAGCAGTTTTCGGTATGCCTCGCCCTGCTCGCGGACGAGATTGGGATGCGTGGCACCGACAATCCGGTAGAGCACATCGGGATGTTTGGCGGTAATCGCGGGCAACGCCTCGATCGCTTGCTCGAGGCCCTTGCCCGGCCCCAATAGGCCGAATGTCATGAGAACAGGGCGCCCCGCTATGCCGAGGCGCGCTTTGAAGCCCGCCTCGCGGCCGAACGGTCGGTCGGGAGCTCCGTGGGGAATCACCGTGATACGATCCGGCGAAAAACCATACAGCTCAGTGAGAAGGCCGCGGCCATGCTCTGACATGACCATGGCTTGATCAGTACGCGCCAGAATATGTCCGAGGATTTCACGCTGACCAGCGGATGGCTGTGAGAGTATCGTATGGAAGGTGACGATGAGAGGTACCTCGATCCTGTCGACCAGTTCGGTAACGAGAGTTCCATCGGGCCCGCCGAAGATGCCGTACTCGTGTTGAAGCCATACAGCATCGACGCCGGAACGGTTGATCTGCCGGGCCGCTTCCCGGTAACTCTCCGGTTCGTCAACGTTAATGATGTTGACGCGATCGCCGTAGAGCGGCGCCGCCTCGTGCAGGTCGAGTGCATAAACCTCGAAACTCGTGCGAGGATAAAAAGTCTCGACCTTCGTCTGGAGATCTTCGGTAAATGTCGCAATGCCGCATTTACGCGGCGCGTATGTGCCAATCACGGCAACATTGAAGCTTCTGTTGTCGGGTTTCGGCAAGAACGATTTCGGGCCCAAAGATGTGAATGGGACGAGCTGAGAGAATGCGTTCTGCGAATTAATCATGCCGTCACCGTGATAGAGGGTTCGAACAATTAACGGACGAGGCAGGCGCGCGTTCCACGACCCCGCCGCGTTTCAAAGTGCGGGGATCTTGGCCTTGTCCGCCAGGCGACGTTGCAGAAAAGCGAGGACCACTGCCTCCTCGGGGCGAAGCCGAGACAATTCGTCCCGCAGCTCTTTTTCGACCGCGTCCCGTGCCTCAAGCACGAGTTCGTCGCTCAAGTAGCTGTCAAACACCTCAGGGTGAATGTAGCATTTTCGGCAGACCGTCGGCGTGTTGCCCAGGCGCGAGGCCACCGCTTCGATAGCCGCGCGCACGTTTCGCTTGGCGGCGGCCTCGTTATCCACCTTTTCGTATTCGGCAAGTGCCAGCGCAGCGAGCACCGTACCATTCCAGGTACGGAAATCCTTCGCGGTGATGTCCGCCCCCGAGATCTCTTTCAGGTAGGTGTTGATGTCGTTCGAAGTGACTTCGTACTGCGCGCCGTCCTCGCCGATATATTGGAAGAGATGCTGACCCGGCAGATCTTGGCTCGCCTTCACAATCTTCGCGATGCGCCGGTCCCTGAGCCTGAGCTTCCACTGCTTGCCGCTCTTGCCCTTGAAGTTGAAGCGAAGCTCTGATCCTTCAATCGCGACATGGCGGTCCTGCAACGTCGTAAGCCCGTAGCTCCTGTTCTGCTTGACATAGTCCGCGTTGCCGACGCGGATCATCGTGGTCTCGAGCAGATGGACGACCGCAGCCAGAACCTTCTCGCGTGGTAGGCCGCGCTTCTGGAGATCGGCGTCGATCCGCCCGCGCACGGCTGGCAAGGCTTTGGCGAAATCGAGCATGTGCTCGTACTTCGTGCTGTCGCGCACCTCGCGAAACTTGGCATGGTAGCGATACTGTTTGCGGCCCTTGGCGTCGCGGCCAGTCGCCTGGATATGGCCGTTCGGTTTCGCGCAAATCCAGACGTCGGCATAGGCCGGGGGGATTACCAGCGATGCAATGCGCTTCAGGGTCTTATCGTCCTTGACGACGTTACCGCGCGGATCGCGGTAGCGAAACTTGCCACGATAAGTTTGGCGGCTGATCCCCGGACTGTCATCACTGACATAGACAAGGCCCGCGTTTTCCGCCGCCTCCTGCGCATCGACTATTATTCCTGCCTCGCCGGAATGGGCCAGCGCGTCCTCTTGCGTTTTCATACCGCTTGAATCGCACGAAGCCGGATCGCGTTCCCCGAGATCAGACGGTGCATCCGCGTGTTGCGGTCTTTCATTTTCCAATGTCGCTGGCGCCGGAAAAACTGATCCTCCACATCCCGGCGTGCCCCGGCGCTAAAAGACATACGGCTGCCTAGCTAACGACTGCGCCGATGTGCGGTGGTTCAAGCGTACAGAAGCGAACCTCACGTAGATTGACTTATGCAGAATGAGACCTTCATCTCATCAAAAATACCGCTCATGACCTCGGACCTGTTGAGCTAGCCACCTTCCCATGCGGTCCATGTCCCAGCAATTCTACTGTTGCAGGCTGGCCGCTCGATGAGGGCGCAGCCTTATTCAATTGCCGATTCATCTGCTTTTTCCAGCTAACGGATGTGACTTGGATGCGTCCCATGGGTGGAAGCGCGGAAGCGCGCACGCATCAATGCCGTCCGTGGAGGGAGAACATGACGTCACTGATCGACGAGCAACCCGAGCTCTTGCGCAGTCGAAGAGCGAGCGGGGGTTTTTCCGAGCGCCGGCACTAACCCTAATACACCCTCACTTGAGTCTTGAATCAAATCGCGAATCAGAAGATTTTTTCATCCGACAGGTCAGGCCCGTCGCAGCGAGGAGAGTTGGAAGAAAGGAGGCAACACAATGTCCTCTCCAAATTTTTCATCTCTTTGAATTCATGGAACATCCCCAGGTTGCACCCGAGGTAAGGCGCGCGATCTTTTCATCGTGGGCATGGGACGCCTCTGCCGTGGAAGGTCAATCGGGATCTGAGGCGACCGCCAGGCGCTTCGGAACCACTTCGGTTCGACGACATTATGGCTGTCATGCGCACACTTGATAATCGCGAGGCATGATCATGGCAGACACACTGTTCAGCCTGCTGCGCAAAGAACGAGAACGTCTTGAGCTCGCAATCCAGCAAGCTGAAGTTCGGGGTGAAGGTGGTAAGCCGGACGTGCGCCGGCTTAAGGCCCTGCACCGTGCCGTGAATGACCAAATCCAGAGTTGGATGCGTGACCTTTACGGCAACGATTTCGCGTGCATCAGGTCGGCGGCATAACCCCGAAAAGGACCGGAAGCGATGCCGCGGAAGAGCCTTTGCACCAGGCAGCAAGGGTGGCCAACCCGCGCGCTGTTCGCCGCGCGCACGAGCCGGGCGGAAATGCAGTCAATTGACAAGGCCCCGCTTTTTCGGCCGCCGACGCTCTCACGTTGGGAGCGAGCGGGGTTGATGCCATCTTCCAGTTTTCCGCCGTAGGGCAGGAGCGGCCAGACCCTGTGAAAATTGCAACTTACAACGTCAACGGCATCAATGGGCGTCTTCCAGTGCTCTTGCGCTGGCTTGAGCTTGCCGAGCCGGACATCGTCTGCCTGCAGGAACTGAAGGCGCCGCAGGACAGGTTTCCAGAAGCTGCAATCGCGGCGGCAGGCTATCAGGCCATCTGGCATGGACAGAGCCGCTGGAACGGTGTCGCGATTCTCAGCAGGGTCGGTGAGATTCACGAGACCCGCCGCGGGCTTCCTGGCGACTCACAGGATATGCAGAGCCGCTACATCGAAGCGGCTATCAACGGAGCGCTCATTGCCGGGCTCTATCTTCCCAATGGCAATCCGCGGCCGAGCGCCAAGTTCGAATTCAAACTGAGATGGTTTGAACGACTGCGCGATCGTCTTGCGGAGCTTGTAGCGCTGGACGCTCCGGTGATCGTTGCAGGAGACTTCAACGTCATGCCCACGGATCTCGACGTCTACGCACCCGAACGCTGGCGCGACGATGCTCTCTTCGCACCGGAAGTGAGAGCGGCTTACGCCGGGTTGCTCCAGCAGGGATGGACCGACGCGCTCCGGCATCTTCATCCGCATGAGGCCATATACACGTTCTGGAAATACTGGCGCGGCGCCTTCGAGCGCGACGCGGGCCTCAGGATCGATCACGTCCTGCTCAACCCGAGTGCAGCCAGGCTTCTGGTGGCGGCCGAGGTGGACCGGCGAGCACGCGGCTGGGAAAAGACCAGTGATCATGCGCCCGTGTGGATCGAGTTGAGCAATAAGCCCGTTCGCAGGGTTCGGGGCAAAGCTTAGGAGCATCCCATGGCCCCAGAGAAATTCCTCCTCGATCCACATGGCTGGGTGCCCAACAATCAGCGTTTCCCGGTACTGGTCTACCGAAGTGTGGAAAGAGGTGAGCGAGAACAAATCGCCGACGTCTTTGAGAAGCGCTTCGCAGGGCATGGCTGGCCGCCGAAATGGCGGGACACCATATTCGGCTTTCATCATTATCACTCGACCACCCATGAGGCATTGGGCGTCGCGAGCGGCCGCGCCTCGCTGGTATTGGGCGGGCCAGGCGCCCTGATCGTGAGCGTTGACGCGGGCGACGCACTCGTATTGCCCGTCGGCACCGGCCATTGCCTGATCGAAGCGAGCGATGATTTCCTGGCCGTTGGCGCTTACCCTCGGGGAAAGAAGTGGGACATTTGCCAGGACCCGCCATCGAAGGAGGCACTCGAACGCATCCAGACGATGGGGGCCGCAAAGCGAGATCCTGTTATTGGCGGATGATCGCGCAGCGCATGAACAGCAAAGTCCGGCTTCAGGTCGTCTGGCAGCGACCTTCACAGGTCGGGAAGGATCTGGTCCGCGCGCCCCCAGTGGGCGAGATTCTTCGACCCGGCGCGCTTCACCATCTCGGCGCCGTCGCCGATGTGCCAATACGAAGGTTTTTCGATGTCCCGCAATTCCTCCCAGGTCACCGGCACCGCGATCGGCGCGAATTCGCGGCTGCGCGCACTATAGGGCATGACCGCTGTCGCGCCGCGCTGGTTGCGCAGGTAATCGACGAAGATCCGCCCAGTGCGCCTGGCTTTTGCGAGAGCGGCCGTGAAGCGTTCGGGTTCTGCCTGAGAAAGCGCCAGGGCAAAGCGGCGAGCGAAGTCCTTCACATCCGCCCATTCCGCCGACGGAATGAGCGGAGCGATGACATGGACGCCCTTCCCGCCCGTGACCATCGGAAAGGTCGTCAGCCCCATCTGCGCGAGCATGTCCCGGACGTGAAGTGCGGCCGAGACGACGTCCTTGAAGTCCAGCCCCTCGTCGGGATCGAGATCGAATACAAGTCTATCGGCTTTCTCGATATCCTCGATCCGCGCACCCCAGCCATGGAACTCGATGGTACCCATCTGAACACACGTGAGAAGGCCCGCTGGCGTATCGACAAACAAGTACGCTTCTTCGTGGCCGTCCTTCTCGCGAATACCGATTTGCTTGACCGCGCTGCCAAAGCTCCCGGCATCATGCTTCTGAAAAAAGCATTTGTTGGCGCGACCCTGCGGACAGCGAACCAGGCTTATTGGCCGGCTTCCCGCCCAGGAGAGCATGATTGGCGCGACGGTCTCGTAATAATCCGCGAGTTGGCCTTTGGTGAGTTTTCCCTCCGGGAAGATAACCCGGCCGCGGTTGCTGATCTGCACGGCATCTGAGGCCGGAGCGATCGCGAGGTCCACAGGCGTCGCTGCCTCCAGCACGATTGCCTCGGGCTTCTTGTCTTCGCGCAGTCCAAGGTAGCTTGGATGCCGAAGGACGCCTTCATCGGTAAATTCGATGTACGCGATCTCGGCAACCAGCTTGGGCGCGATCCAGCGTGCGGTGCGAACGGCGGCGCGCGGCGCTTCGACCGTTGCTTCATCGCGTTCGAGCGGCGACATGATCTTCATCAATCGCTCGATCTCATCGCCGGTAAAGCCGGTGCCGACCTTGCCTGCGTAGCGCAGTTTGCCATTTTCGTTGACCCCCAACAA